>CP070674.1:3598231-3608951 GCA_020351995.1 Candidatus Zixiibacteriota bacterium | reverse complement strand
TCTTTTCGTAAACCGTATGATCACCGGCCCGGGCCCGCATCAACATTTCAAACTGGCGGTCTGTCAGCTTGAGGGCTGTTAGTGAGTGGCGTTTTACAGCTTCGCGTGTAAGCTTGTAAACACTTCCATCGGCCATAACAACTTCGACATCATCCAGTAGTTCAAGATAAACGGGCTCATCGCCAGAGTGTATATCTGCCGCCAACTGCTGGGTCGGATTCGCAACTTTGAACGAGATCGTACTGTCGCGCGCCCAAAAAATACAACCGCCGGTGCATTCACTGACTATCACATCGTCATTAACGCGCCTTAACCTGAATGAAACCGGGTTGTCTTTTTCCCGCAAGCGAGACAAGGTATCATTTACCTTCGCCGAAAAAGTGAATGTGAGATGGATTACCGCCGTGTTTATTGTATTGACGCGAACCTCGAAGTCAGTAACTTCAACGTCGCGTGCACCAGCCGAGCAGGCCACCACAATGGCAACCGCACACAGAGTTATGCCTAACGTTCGCATCTCACCCCTCCAGCTCTGCCCGTGACAGTTTTTTCGTGTTCGAAGTACCGATCAGCCCACACTTTCCGTTCACCCAGTTGATGCAGTCTCCCACGGTCTTCCATTTGTCCATCGAGTCGTGATCCAGGATGATATCGTAGTGAGTGGTGTCATCGTAGCGTACGGATTGTACACCTGCCTTCAGCGCCGACAAAAACAGCATCTTATGGAAGTCCTCGAAGCGAGAGAACGTGAAGTGCTCAATGTTATCGCCCCTGAAATCCGCCACCTTCTTCAAAGCCTGCTTGACAATCTCTTTTGCCAGTGCCTTGTCAAACCTGGCTACTGAATCTGACATGATACATCCCCCTATGAGTTGAGTTTCGAGCTAAAGGTTTACGAACTCTTCGCTACCCGAGCGTTATGGTATATTCAAGCTTGTTTGCGGCGCGCAAGCAGGAAAGGTATTGCGCCGGTAATCGCGCGCCCGCTGATTTCGGAATCCACGTTACGATTTCGAATGATGTGATGCTGTCTCCCCGGTAGTTGTCTCCCTTCCCTGCAGTCACTATAATATGAAGCGGGTCGGAAGGCCGGGGCAAGCTGTTTTTTTGGGGCTTAAGCTGACGCCGACTAAAGCTTCTCCTGTGACTTTCTTGCCTAAACGGCAGAATCTTTCCCCACCGCAATCCCGCGCGGCGCGGGACAGGACGGTGGGTCACCCGGGCATCTCCGTGTCGAAACCTCCGTCTTCGACGGACTCTACCGAGCAGGGGTTTCGACCTACGAGGCTTGCCGTACGGTTGACAAGTGTGAAGGTAACTATAGGCCCTTTACGCGTAGAATAAAACTCGTCACGACCCCAAAACCACCAACGCTCATCAGGATTTGGCCGCGACAGCTTCTACGGCAATATCCGTGCGGCAGAACCACTGCCGGATTTTGCCTACGGCACTGCCCTCTAATCCCCGCTCTTGAACTCATACTCGGTTGACCAGATGAGAAAGTCATTCACTTGCTCTTCGTTTTCGGTCAGCCACGATTGAATAGCCCGGTCCTCCGATAACTGGAACATGTGGTAAACGAAAGCACGTACATACTCTCGGCGATACATCTCGCCGAAATAGGGCGCATAGTATTCCCAAACAAAACCCGTGTGTTCCTTCGTGGAGTCATCTACATCCATCATACTGAAGATACTATTGAGGTCTTCGTAAATCAGTTCCACCGGGGGTTTGTCTTTGTTATCATCGATGTGCCGTGAGGCGGCGCTCAGCGCCAGCAAAAGGTTTACACCCGTGAAGTCGCCATCAAAATCGGGCGCGGACATCGAGACATCTACGTTAATGACGCTATCCGATTGTTTCTCCACGCCCAGAGTCAGGAGCCGCTGAAATGCAGGCAATAGTTGTGCAGCCCGGCGCGTGTTTGGTTCCAGAGCGAAGAATCGGCAGTATGCCAGGATACATGGGATATGGTAATTTTGACGTTCGTATTCCTGCGCCAGTGCAGCGTGGCTGGAGGGGTGATTCGGATTGACGGACACGGCTTTCTTGTAGCATTCGATAGCCTTCCCTGACTCACTCTGTCGAGTATAAAGGTAACCCTTATTATAGAGAAGCAGGTAGTTGTTGGGCTGCAGACGCAGTCCTCTGTCGTACGCTTCTATGGCGTCCTCAGGTTTGCCTATCATATCAGCTGTATTTCCCAGCAAGACATACACGAAAATCGCCGAACCTTGATGGAACTCGGCTGCCTTCTCTGCGTATTTGTGGGCGGCTTTGTAGTCCTGCAAGGCAAAGTAAGACATGGCGATCTCATAGTAAGCCGTTGGATTGTCCGGGTTGAGTTTCACCGCCTCCTTGTATTTCTCGATAGCTTCCTTGTATTTGCCGGCATCGTGAAGACTGATGCCGTGATCAATCAAAGCGATTACGTCAGGGCTGTTCTCGACCGGTGTCTTGAGGGTTTCAGCCTGGCCGGCTGTAGAGGCCAGGACGAATAAGGTCAGAAAGACGAAAGTTATACAGGTTCGCGGGGGCATAATTTACTCCATGTTATTCAGATTAGTTAAACGGTAGATCTCCCCTAATATGGCGGAGAGGCTGGGATTCGAACCCAGGATAGAACTTTCGCCCTATAACGGATTAGCAATCCGCCGCCTTCGGCCAACTCGGCCACCTCTCCGTCGAAAACTGATTAAGCTGAAAGCAAATATAGGAATTCGGCCGGTAATATCAAGACTTTTGATGTTGTCCGGCAAGTAATTGCCGCTAATCGGCTTGCGGCGCGGTTTTGCCCATCGAGGAAAGAAGCCGCCAGTAGGCGCGTTCCACCACCAATGATATCTCGTAGCTCTTGAATGGCTTGGTGATATACTCATCGGCCCCCAGAAGCAGGGCATCTTTGACAGTATAAGTGTCGCCGTAGGCGGTCATGATAATCACCCCGGTACCCGGATGTTCTTCCTTTATGTGTTTGAGAAGCTCAAACCCGTTCATCCGGGGCATTTTCATATCGGAAATAACGAGATCTATCTTTTCTTTGCGCAGCAACTCCAGCGCTCGAACGCCGTCTTCGGCGGTTAGAATTTTGTAACCTTCGCGCGACAGAATCTTGCTCAGAAGAGTGCGCATCATTTCTTCGTCATCGACCACGAGGATCGCAATCGAGCTTTTCATAGTTCTTGCCCCCAACTTAACAGCCAATTTTCGTGGTTTGTTAGTCAATGTTGTTTTCAATCATTTTGAAAGGGTTGCCATTACCTCGGCGATAAAATTCTCCAGCATAATAGGTTTATACATAATGCTGCAGGCCCCCATGATGCCGGCCTTGTTAATAACTTTTTCCGTGGCGTTGCCGGTGATGATCATGACCGGTACGTGGGGCGAGACTTCCTGGATGGCCTCCAGCACCTCGAGTCCCGACATCTCCGGCATGATGAGATCGAGGGTGATCAGATCGTACTTGTTGGTGCGCGCTTTTTCGACAGCATCGGCGCCGTTGTCGGCCATATCGACCGTGAAGGCATCAGTCAGTGCGCAGAAGTCCTTGAATACGTCCTGTACCCATTTTTCATCATCAACAATCAACACGCGGAAAGGATTGCCCCGCTCTTTTGCCATCTGATTGAGTTTCTCAATATTGTCCATTGCCATACCAAAATCCCTTTAGGTTGTTCAGAAATGAGCGATGCTTCTGTTTAAAGCCTTTCGTTTCTGTATTATCGTCAACGCTCGGTGTCCACTCCACATGTGTCGCCATCAATCTCCGGGGTCTTCCATGTACCTCAGATAGTGATATCGGTTTCTTTTGCCAGGGTTCGCATTATTTCCTGGCACTGTTGCAGAATAGAGTTGAGCTTTATTTCGATTCGGTCGCTTCGACTGATCCCGGAGGGAACGTCGAAAGCCATTATCTCGCTATTGCGGGCGGCGCTGATAATCAGGGCCACCTCCTGTACGACCTTAACGGAGCCATTTATAAGCCGCATGAATTCGGGCTCCAGCCGGCTGAGTTCATCGGAGCGGCCCTTGACCCTGGCCAGATACAGGGCCAGGTTGAGCGCGAGGGCCTTCACCTGCTCGTTAAGTTGATCGACCTGGTCGAGCATCTCCAGGTCTGTGTCACGATCATTCTTCTTTGTCACTTTTAGTCAGCAATTCCTTGATTTTGGCTTTGAGTGGTTCAAGATCAGACGACTTGATCACATAACCGTCGGCCAGCCACGATTTAAAATCCGCTTTGTACGTGCCGTACGCAGAGTTAATCACCAGCGGCGTCGCAGGCCGGCTTCTTTTCAATTTCCCGATCAATTCGAGGCCATCCATACCAGGCAACTCGATATCGACTACCGCCAAGGCGAATTGTCCTTTGGAGAACAGGGCGAGCGCCTGGTCGGCGTCGGCAGCTACCACTACCTCGTAACCTTCTCTTCGAAGCTCGCTGGCATACAATACCCGCAGGGAGTCTTCATCATCGATAACCAGAATCCGGTCAGCCATCTTGACTCTCCTTCAATAGCGGAAGTTCGACAAAAAGCGACGGCATGGTGTTTTCATCGCACCAGATACCGAAATTGCCACCGTGATATCTTATGGTTTCCCCGGCGACGAGAACGGTCAGGCGTTGCGACGCTTTGTTATCGGAGAAGATTCGTTGCATGGCTTTGACAACGCGGTCACGATCCTGGCCGGTAGCGTCTATCTTAATTATCATTACGGCGTGATCATCTCTTTGCTCCGATCTTACTTCGGCGCTACCTGGCGGGATAAGATCCTCCACAACCAGCTTGAAGAACTGGTAGAAAGCGTGTGAGAGCTGGTCGAAATTGCCATATATCTTCATAGTCTGCGGTGACAGGGAGATTCCGATGTGAGTATCCCGCGGCCGCAGCCGGCCCCTGACCAGTTGCAGATTTTTCACAATCAGTTCCGAGAAATCGAGGTGGCGGCGATCGCTCTTGCTGGCCTCATGGAAATCCAGAACCTGGGACAGAACCGATTCACTCCGGGTGGTTTCGCTCGATATTATATTCAGGTATTCGCGCTGTTCGTCGGTAATTTGCGACTTGAGCATCATGTTAGCGAAGCCGCCGATGACCGCGAGGGGATTGCGCAGCTCGTGGGCAATGGCGGCGGTTAGTTCGCCGATGATGGACATTTTCTCTATCTTTATGATGTGGTCCTGTGATTCGCCGAGAAGGCGATTCATTTCCTCCAGTTGCGAGGCCCGGCTGATCTGTTCCTCGTAAAGGCGGGCACGCTCCATCGCTACCGCCGCCTGATTGGCGAGAATTTGCAGCAACTGTACTGATTCATTGGAGATGGGGCGACCGGTGATTTTGCTGTCGGCGGCGAGCAGCCCGATCAGGTTACCCTTGCTGATCATAGGAACAAGGGCCATTTTCCTTACCCCGAGTCGGTCGAGCAGAGCGGCGGTAACACTGTCGATGTCTTCCACGGTTTCCAGGTTTATCCACACGCCACGTTTACAGGCAGTACTTATAAGAGAGTCACCATCGAGACTGATCGACAGACCTTTGATGAGACTGTTTATAGAACTCGACTGGATCGACGCATCACGTTTCGGGATGTCCAGCAGTTCATCCAAGGACAGGTTTTTCGCTTCGAGGTCTTGCCATATGTAGCCGGCTTCCTCGGCCGAAGCCGGTCCGACCGCCAGATGTCCGTTCAGACAGTTCTCGGCCGGGTTATAAAAGAACAGGAAGGCCCGGTTGAAGCCCAGCCCCTGTGAAGCTGTGGCCCCGGTCAGGATGACTTCGAGTATCTGTTCGAGTTCCCACGAGGACGAGAGCGAGGCCGCCACCGTGGACAGAATCTGCAGTTCCTCAAACAAGTTAGCGCTTACGGCGGGTTGCGGGACCGCGTCCTTAACATCCCTGACAATGCCTATTACGGCGGCATTCCCGTTGAACCCTTCTGAGGCGGCACAGCAAATATCGAGTTCCTTGTACATGCCGCTGGTGTTGGTGCAGCTTATGCCGTGGCGACAATATTTTTCCGTTCCGCCAAGAATACTCTGCAGTTTCTCCTGCAGGCCAAGTGACATGACAGCGTCGATACTCGAGATATGTTTAACGCCCGTGTCGGTGTTGGGGTCAACGCCGAATATCTTAGCGGCAGTGGTGTTCAGGCGCACAAGATTGCCTTCACTGTCGAGCATAAACAGGCCGATGCCAATGGCATCGAGGCCGGACCACAGTGGTTCGCTGTAAGCGGGATTCTGCAATTCGAGCGCGCTATACATTCTTCGTCAATACCTTTCCATCCGAGGAGGCGGCGCCGGTTTCAGCAGCACCATCCTGCGATGTCATTCTGATCAACTCAAGAAGCCGGTGATTGGCGTCATTAACTTTCATAAGGGCGCGTTCCATTCGTCTCAGCCGCGAGAGGGTCTTTTGGTCCGCGACAGTTTTCTCCATGAGCATGCACTGGAGGTTACCGATCAGGATAGCGAGGGAATTGTTGATATCGTGATTGATCCGGGCCACGAGATCTTTTATTTCGGATACAAGAATACCGGCGGGCGGCCTGGTATCGGACGCCCGAAGTTGTTTCTGCATACGATCCAAGTCAGCTTTAAGTTCGGTCAGCCGTTTTTCGTAGAGCACGTTCTCGAAGGACATAGCGACCTGAGCCGCAACCAGTGTCACGAGCTCGACTTCGTCATTCGAGAAAGCTTCGGGAGTTTTACTGCCCAGATTCAGCACGCCGACAGTCTTGCCGGCGCTCATCAGGGGAACCGACATAAATGAGGCATAGTCTGTATCGGGGTCGAAATCGTGGTGCCGGGATCGGTCGGCCAGCAGAACCGGTTTGCCAGCGTCAGCCGTCCACCCGGTAATGCCCTCACCCTGTTCGATACTGAGAAACTCGAGAATTTCGACCGGTCCTTCTATCGAAGCCACCTGTCTCAACTGACCGCTGCCGGGATCGCAGAGATAAATAGTAGCAGCATCGAAGGCGACCAGTTTTTTCAATGCTTCGAGAGCCTTCAGAAACGTAACATCGGATGGCTCACCCCGTCGGCAGAGATCGACAATTTTGTTTATTGTCGACAGGGCGCCCTTTTTGGCGCTTCTGCCTTTTTGTCGCTTGCCTTTGTTCATGGTCCAAACTTCAGCGGCGTCCTGCCAACTGGCGCACACGCCTGGCGAGATGCTGGCACAGGTCGTCTTCCAGCCCATCAAAGAAAATGACTTTGTTAGGAGCAGTAAGGTGCAGATCCGGATCGTTGATGTCATCATCCATGGTGGCTTGAAAAATGCGTGCTGCCTTGCTCTCCAGTTTGAAAGGTTCGGCGGTCAACAGTTTGTCCCGGGAGAGGTCCACCAGACGGAACTCACCCTCGATAACCCCGACCGTCTCATACTTATGAAAGACCAGTGGTACATGAAAGGACTTACGTTTTTCGAGCCTTTCAGCGGTAACCTCGACGACCATGACGAAGCGGGCTCCCACCTCGCGTCCCCATTCCATCAGACTATCGATATCATGGTAATTGTCGGGGAAGGCGGGCTGGCCGTCAGTCGAATCCGTTACGATGGTCACACGCAGATCGGACTCGCCGGTCAGGTAACGCACGAGCTTATGGTCTACATTTGAGTCGCTGTGAGCCAATGGCGGCGATATCACGTTCAACATCAGCTTTCGGCCCGTGGAGGCCGAATTTACAGCCACAGCGGCTACCAGCAGTACCAGTATGAGGATAACGGCGATCGGTCGCATGGTTTTACTCCTCATAAGTGTTCGGCTCGTCCCGGTACAGGTATCGACTGAGAACTTCGTGAACCCTTTCCTCAAATCCGTTCACATTTTCGCTTAACAGGTCAATTTCGGCCTGGGATAACATATCCTTGAGGTTCTCGCGGTTTATGAACTCGATGCCGGCCAGAAAGCCTTCGCCATCCTTTTCCACGCGCTTTACGACACCAAGAACGTTATCCAGTTTTTCGACATCCTGAAGGATGAATCGCATCAGTACGATGTCTTTTTCATGGATGGTTTCCTCAAGGTCGACGAGGACTCCGCCGGCCGAGATGTTCAATACCGTTCCGTGGAAATGGTAGTCTTCCTCGGCAGTGAAGTTCTTCAGAGAGTCCTTGACTGACTTCATCCACACCGGAGCTGATATCTCCAGCCGGATGAAACGACGCTGCTGGTCGCGATCCATCTTAAAAGGTTTTCTGACCTCAACCTTTCCGTCTCCGATATCGATTTCGGAGACAAATTTCACCTTGTCTACGTTCTTCATATTACTGCTCCTGTTTTGTGTTCTTAAGCATATGTACTGACAGTTCCTTGTTTAGCTCGGCGCGGCGCGAAGCGTCATACTCGAAGACAACCGGGGGCAATCTTTTCAGAGTCGAAGAATTGAAGTGCCTTTCCTTGAGATCGCTGACGATGAACTCTATACCCACGTTGAACCGGAAACTATCGATCGCATACGAATAACGGACCTGGCCGATAACCAGGGCCGGAAAGTCGAAGTCGTGCATATCGATATTAAGCAACAGGTAAGTATGGTTGCCGATGTTCCTGGGCAGACATAGCAGGACTCCCCCGCTGGAAAAGTTGATGGAGTCGGTTTCAATCCACCTGAGTCGGGCTATGCGACGGGCATCGAGGTCGGCGGGAGAAACAACGGCGCATTTGACAGGCCGGTTGATTTCGTAACGCCGGTACCTGCGGCGAGAGAGCGGGGTCAGTTTCTCTCCCAGGACGAGGCTGCATTTTCCACCGGCCGTTCTCTTGAGGGTGGCGTCGACCGATATGCGCTGGCCCTTGTAAACGAACTGGACCACAATTTTCTGATTATTTATCAGACTGTCGATCATCCCGCCACTTCCGCTGCGGTCCACGGCCAGGATGCCGTTGGTGACGAGCACGACCTTGGTAGTGAGCGGCTTACCGCGGTATTGTTCGCTGTACAGTGTGACTTCGTGCCCGACCAGTGACGAGAGGTCAACCTGATCCATGCTCATCGATAGTTCATCGTTCGCTGGCGCGGAACTGTGCAAATCCGTCATTGCTAAATTAACCCCTTCTTTCGCAAATCTATCTGTTGCTGGAAAATGTACATTACCAGCCTGTTTTGAGCGTTGTGGTCAAACTGGGCCGCCGATTTTGGCAGACGGGAAAGTTCACTCTTGTAGAAATGGTGCGACAGGTTGTCGGCCCTGATGAACTCGACACCGGTATAGTGCTGTTTGTCCACGTAAAAGGACCGGCGGCAAATCGCGGCAACAGGCTGGCTGATTTTCAGACGGGCGAAAAGGTCGGTTTTAATCAGCAGGATGTTGGGCGGGTCAACATCCTCAGGGGTCTTTATAGCCATGCCACCGCCACTGATGTTTATCGACACGGTATCGTGCCAGACGGTCTTTTTTTCAACTTCCTGAGCCCCCAGATTGGCGAAGGATAGTTCGTGTATTTGATCAATACGCACGAACTGGCGTCGCTGCACCCGCTGAATATCACGTGGCAGGGTGAGAACAAATAGCATTTGCCCATCAACTTCCTGTTTGTTCAGCAGGGAATAAAACTGATATACGGCGTCTTCCTTGATGACCAGCACAACTACCTGGGAGTTATCTCTCAGCAGTGTTTGACCTTCTTTGAACTCCGGATTGCTGATGACAATACCGTCGGTGATAAAATCCTCAATCCTGGCCAGGTACAAACCCTGCTCCTCACCTTCGGCGAAGATTATCTCGATCTTTTCCCAGAGTTTGAGCGGTTCGGATATTTGTGCCAGGGCCAATTCCATATCTTATCAACTTTCCTGCGTTGCCTTGAGGGCCTTCATGTTGGCTCGACCTTGCTCAATGGCTAGTTCCATTATTTTTCTGGCCAGAGCGGTGCGCGACGGATCTTTGCGGTTTTCGTAGATGTATTTCTGGCCATGTTTAATAGTGCTGTTGAAATACTGGCGGGCTTCATCGTAAGCGCCGATTCGCCGCGACAATTCCGCGATCAGATAAGAAGCCTGGATCTGCTGGTTGCCGGGGGATATATCCCGTCCGCCAGCGAAGGCTTCTTTGTAATAATGAGTGGCTTTCTCGATGGCTTCGCGTTCGTTGGTGACTATGCCGTCCCAGCCTCGTTTAAGGTATAGGAGAAATTCCGTAAAGGAGCGGTATTGTCCGAAAGTAACACCATCCCCGACCCCTTCCGTTCCCAGCGCAGCTGACTGGTATTCATCCATCAATGCGCCAAAGGCGGCTATCCTGCTGTCATTGTCGGCCATACTGTTTCTCAGGGCATCGATCTCCGGGGTGAACTTCTCGCGGAAGGGCAGGATGCGCGACTTGATTTCAGCCGAAAGCCGGTCGCTCTCAAAATGCGATGACAGGTGGCGAGTGAAGGTATCAAGTTCGTCCTTGCCTTTGGCAAGCGCATCCTTCAGACTTATGAACTGGCGCTCGATCTCCAGCATCAGACCCTTCAGGAAACTAAGGCCGGGATTTTCACCTTTCTCCATTCCACGGAACACCCAGGCCACTCGAAGGTAAAACCGCCCCAGATCAAGATTGCTGTAACGCTCGGACAGCTTTTCGTCATAGACAGCCAGGAGCAGTTTTAGAATGGCTGACGCGTTCGGTCGCTGGGTGATGTCAATGGCCTCCCCCATGGCGCGGATGATGGAATCAGCGGCAGCCAGTTTCTCGAGATGTTTTTCCTTGACGGTTTTAAGCCGGTA
>CP070674.1:3512298-3598131 GCA_020351995.1 Candidatus Zixiibacteriota bacterium | reverse complement strand
TCTGGTCGGTTATAATCCCGTCAATGGTTCCTTTGAGCTGACTTTTGTGTTCATCCGCGGCAGCGGTTAGTTGGACCGCAGTACGCGCCAGCAGTATTACCCAACTGATAATTCTCAAGCTTCAATCCTCTAATTACCAGTGCCGTGCGGTGTAGTGCGTCAGTAGAGTGTATCAATTGACACTTTGCAGGACGAGGGTTGACGATAGGTTGTTTCAGAAATTTGAGGACTTCGGCCGGATGCTGGGTTACGGACGGCGGCAGACCGCAACGATAATGTCAGTGACCGGAACGGCGGTGTCGCACGACCGTGGCGAAGAGAATTAGTAACAAAGGAGATTGTGTTATTTGAGGTGGATTCGACCGCCTAAGATGGTTCGCCTATTCTGTTAGTTGCCTTCGTGTTAGCACGTTGGTGCTCTTCACTGTTATCTCTACTGTGTTAATCAGCGGGTCGCTGGTTCGAGTCCAGCCGGGGGAGCTTTTTTATTGCATACTAACAGGTTACAGAGATCGGTAACAGGCTGTTTCGTTAGTTGAGCGGGGTGAGGTTACCGGAGGGTTGGGGTCCGAGTTGTTGCTCCACCTTTAACGACGCGAAACACATGGCGGTTGCTACTCGTAGTAAAACCAATACTCAGCCAGGAGGTATTCGTGTGATCATTCAATTTCAAAGAATTCTGTTATCTATTTTAACACTGTTTATTCTTCAGAGCACCACACCACGGGCCCAGACAGACCCACAGCTCAGCCCCGATGACCTCACAGTCCTGGGATCGGTCGCCAGCGCCGTTCAAGTGGGGCAGCAGTTTCCTGATTCGCTGTGGCCGGCATACAACCTCGATGAAATGCCTTTCATCGTTTATGTTCCGGATCAGTGGGCGTTGCTTGTCAATACCTCAGGTTCAGCGGGCGAATTTACCGGTTATCCGAACAACTGGCCGGCATTAGGTACGCCCGCGCTCTTTCACGAGGGAAAGTTGCGACAGCTAACCGGTCAATTGGCTTTCAACATACGCATCGACAGTACCGTTTGCGCAGCGGTTGGTTTCCTTAAGCAGGATTATGAGAGTTTTCTAGGGTATATCGTACACGAGAATTTTCATCAGTTTCAATACGCGGAGTTCGGTGACATCCCATGGGCACGAGAGGAACTGTATCCAATCGAAGACGTGATGAATACATCGCTGACCTGTATGGAAATTCTATCGTTGAACGACGCTCTGCGCTTCTTAGGCCAGGACGACAAAGACTCGGTACGCAGTCTGACGGCACAGTTCGTAGCGACGCGACTCCATCGATGGCAACAGGCTGACGAGTTCGTGCAGAATTATGAGCGAGGCAAAGAGATTCACGAGGGCACGGCGAGGTATGTGGAAGCGAAGGCTCTTGGTCTTATTGCATCGTTGAATATCAAAACTGGTCCGTTATCAGCGGCAAACTCAATGGCAGACAGACGAGAATCCATTACGGCGGTAGGGCGCATAACGGAAAGTCTGAGTCAAATGGTCAGCGCCGGTTCCGTAAAGCCGGAGAACATGCCGCGAAATCGAATCTACCCGGTGGGGGCTGCCCAGGGATTGCTCCTGGATTATTTGGGCGTCGACTGGAAACGACGCATCCAACAAGCGGAGTTGACATCCACCTTCGCCGAACTTCTTGGCGCGGCATTGAGCGTAGATAGTGCCGAGGTTGACTCGATAGTTGACGCCGCGAAGGTGCGGTATGATTATGGGGCAGTTTTGCAGACGTCGGAGAGGTTGATCGCTGAATATCGAGAGGGATTTGAGCGGGATTCCGCCGCCTTTGACTCGCAGCCCGGCCTTCGCGTTGAAGTGTGTCTGAGCGGACGCAATCTGAGGAGGTCACGCAATTCTTCGGCGAAGAAGTGGCTGGTAGATGGCGGCTCAAAGGAGCTTCGTAATCACTTCGACGTTTATGTGCTTGAGAGTGCCGGTGACGATAATCTCTTTTTCTCTTTGAAAGAGGCAGGGCTTCTCGAACTTAACGATTGGTCAACGCGAGAAAAAACAGTCGTCTTCTACTGTCCCGAAATAACCGTGTGCGCTGTTGACGGAAAACCGGAGTCGCTCGCCGAAGGCGTGGACTGTCAGTTCAACAACCTGCAACTTGTTGGCACTAATTTCGAAATCAACACGGGTCATAGCGGCAGGTTACTGGTCAACGATCGTGGCGTCGTGATTGATCTTCTGCCCTGAAGCCAGCCTCTTGCAGAAAAGTCTGATCTTCCCCTTTGACTGTTAATCAGCGGGTCGTCCCGCTTCCAGCGGGACCGGGGGAGCTTTTTTATTGCATTGTAACAGGTTACAAGAATTGGTGGTGGGTTTCTGTGGTGTTAGCTGTGGTTGAGGTTACCGAAGGGGCGGGGTAGAATTGTAGGGCAGGAGCAGGAAGGATGTCGGGTTTCTCACAATCGTATTTTCATGGAATCGGAACCCGACCTACTTCAACTGTCACCGGCTTATTCGTTCATCTTTCGCTTCAGCGCAAACAATTCCTTCGGTAGACCGAGTTCTTCGGGCGATTTCAGCAGCCAGTCATTGGCCGCGACATCACCATAGAGGTGGGCCTTGAAAAAGTTAAGCAGGTACAAACAGGCTATTTCGAAGCTTTGTTTGACCTCAGGATCGGCGTTGAAAGAAGGCGTGTAGCCGAAATGTTCATGTCCGAATTTGAATAGCTCCACGATACAGGCATCGGTCCCGGTAATGCCTTCGAAAAAGTCGAGGCTGCGTTTCTCACCGATGCAGTAACTGGCATCGGCGAGAATAAGCAAAAAGGGATCGCGAAGATTTGCAGGGTTATAGGCCGGGAACTGCTCGGCCATCTTGGCCGTATAACCGCGGCAGATATCGGTGCCGTCCAGGCTGACCACGGCATCAACTTTCTCATCCGACAGGGCGAACAAAATGGCCGCCGGACCACCGTAGCTGTGGCCCATGACTGCCATCCGATCGGGATCGGCGATATTCATGTTGCCCGCCCTGGTCGCGGCAATTTTCAGATACTCCTGCTGCAATTGCCTGAATTCCCAGAGGTAGATCTCCCGTCCGTAAGTATACTGATCGGCGGAAGACGGGAAGGTCGCTACGATAAACCCGTAACTCGACAGATATCCGGTCAGAATCATATAAACATCGAGCCCGGCCTCGGCACCGGGACATAGCACTATAACTGGGAACCGCGCGGGAACCTCTTTCTTGATCAGGTTCCTGCTTTTCTTGACGTCGGGATACCATACTGCCACCGTGACGGTTCTGAAATCCTCATTCAAAAGTATGATGGAGGAGTCAAGATCGACCCGCATTTCCAGATAACCGACCTCATATGGTCCGGGTTTGATCAGGTCTTTGGGCACGGCACCAACTCCGGCCCACCGCGGAACAGCCAGTCGACCATGTAATCGATATCCAGAATATCCTGCTGACGGTTACCATCCACGTCGGCTTCTTCAAGACAAACCGGAGCGGGTCCCCCACGGTGTAGCCATTCTATGAAGTAATCGATGTCAAGAATGTCTACGCTGTGATTGCGGTTGACATCGCCACGTACCCGGCACCGGTATGGAGACTGTAAAGAGGGAGTCAGATTAGTCAGTACAGAAACGGTGTTGGCATCATAATTGGCCACGGCCAAATCATTGTCGCCGTCGCCGTCAAGGTCAGACGCAAATACAGCTTTTGGAGCATCTCCTGCTGCATAGTTCATGGCTGGAAGAAACGTCCCGTCGCCGTTGTTTAATAAGACAGAAACATTGTCGGAACCAAGATTGGCCACGGCGAGATCGGCATCCGCGTCGCCATCAAGGTCGGAGGCAAAGACGGAACGAGGAATACTGCCAACCGGGTAATTCAGGGAAGAGACAAAGGTCCCGTCACCGTTGTTTCTAAGGACGGAGACGCTGTTGAGAAAACCATCGGTCACGGCCAGGTCCGCATCACCATCCGCATCAAAGTCGGAGGCACAAACAGCAAGAGCTACCGGCCCGATTGCGTAATTGACCGCGTCGACAAAGGTACCGTCACCGTTGTTTTTCAGGATGGAGACATCGCCGGAAAATTCATTGGCCACGGCCAGATCGACATCGCCGTCACCGTCAAAATCTGATGAACCGACCGAAAACGGGCGATACCCCGTCCCATAAGTCAGAACGGCGGCAAACGTCCCGTCGCCGTTATTCTTCAGGATGGAGACATTGGAGGAGTAATAATTGGCTGCGGCCAGATCCGTGTCACCGTCCCCATCAAGGTCAGCGGCAGAGATAGAGACAACTGATCCTCCGCCTGCGTAATTGACCGCGTCGACAAAGGTACCGTCACCGTTGTTTTTCAGGATGGAGACATCGCCGGAAAATTGATTGGCCACGGCCAAGTCAATGTCGCCGTCGCCGTCAAGGTCGGACGAACAGATAGACCGAGGCATACCCCCAACCTCATAAGTCAGAGCAGTAGCAAACGCTCCGTCGCCGTTGTTTTCCAGGACGGAGACATAGCCGGAGTTGCCATTGACCACGGCCAGATCAGCGTCGCCGTCGCCGTCAAGATCAGCAGCGATGACCGATTCGGGACCATCTCCCACTGCGTAATTCTCCGGGTCGCTGAAAAGCGGCTCCGCCGGTTCCCCCGAGGTCGCCAGAAACAGCGTCAACAATGCCGCAAGTGTAATTGACCTTTTCATGATAAGCCTCCCAGGAGTGAGTTTCAACGCCTTTGCAGGTACCAATCTGATGATATGACTTGGTGATGATTAACTTGAATAGACCTGCTACTGACGCTATCCAATGCCGACGCGAGATGTGTATATATTTCTATATACTACAATTCCGCTTTTTGTCAATGCCTCACGCTATCATTAATTCCCTTAGCTGCTTAGCCAGAGTCTCAATCTCCGGCTTCAGAAGCGAGTTGCATATTTCGTCCAATATCGGGAGCTTTTTTATTGAATTGTAACGGGCTGCAAAGATTGTCCGTGGGTTATTCCGGCTCAATCGCCCCCCTTGACAATTCAAACCGAATTGTGTATACTGCTTCCCCATGAAATGAGCCCTTCAAAAATCTGTTTCGCTATCTCGCACCAGCGTCGGTGCATATTTCTGTTAACCTATTTGTCTCTTAACTCGTAGGAGAATACTGTGAAAATACCACATGTATTCAAGAGACATTCCTGACAGGGGACGACGCCAACGTCCGTGAGATTGCACTAAACCTATCCGTGGAATGTGGGTAAATCCCGCATTACAGTGGCCGGCAAAAAGTAACAAAACCGGTCGAGGTCCGGATTCGGGGATGAAACAGGCCCTGATGAAGCTGGAACGGAAAGTAATCGCTGACCCTAAAGGAACGGCGGTGAATCGGTAAATAGGCAATTCGAGCCGGATACCCCACCCGGGGAAGAACATACGGAACCCTGCCTTCTTCGAAAGTGAACCAACAACTTTCAAGGAGGTAGGTAATGTCTCAGAAAAAAGAAAACACAGGATTTGTGTGCCTTAACTGCGGTTTGAATGTCGTCAAATGCACAAACGGCAGTTATAGAAACCACTGCCCAAAATGCCTGTACTCTCTTCACGTGGACACCCACCCTGGAGACAGGTCAAGTGATTGCGGAGGACTAATGAAACCTCTAAAGATCATTCACCATGCTCGCAAGGGTTACCAGATCGTTCATAAGTGTGATAAGTGCGGGGCGCATAGCACAAATCGCATTGCCGACATGACCGAACAACCAGACGACTGGGAAATGGTTATATCACTATCCTGTTAAGTGGATTGGGGAGGCGTAATGCCTCCCCAATGCGTATATGATGAAACAACTGTTAATCAGCGAGTCGTCCCGCCGATGTCGGACCCCGGGAAGCTTTTTTATTGCATACTAACGGGTTACAGAGCCATATTAGCACGAATATGTCAAACGATCCCGAAGTGGCCTCTACCCTCAATCGCCTGATGCGTCTGCTCGGCCTGGAGCACCCGACACCGACCCTTGGAACCCTGGAGCAATTGGTCATGGCTTTCGTAACCCGGGTGCCATTCGAAAACATCTCTAAGCTTTATTACCTGCGGCGCGACGGTCTGCGTTTCATACCGGATCTGGAGACCTACGTCGGCGGTATCGAACAGTACCACTTCGGAGGTACCTGCTACTCGAACAATTACTATCTGCATCGGCTGCTCACTCACCTGGGGTACGACGCCAAGTTGTGCGGCGCCGACATGAATAACCCCGATGTCCACCTGACCAATATCGTTAGACTGGATGGTAAGGAATATTTGATAGATGTTGGTTATGCCGCGCCATTCCTGGTGCCAATGCCACTCGACTTGAATGAGGACTTCGTTATTGAACTGGGTCGCGATTCGTACAGACTCCGTCCCAGAGACGAAAACGGGAACTCCTGTATGCAGATGTTTAGAGAAGGACAACTCAGGCACGGTTACACCGTCAAGCCGACCCCTCGTCATATCCAATACTTCGAGAAGACTATTCGGAATTCATTTCGTGATGGCCAGACATTCATGAACTCGGTTCTTCTGGTTCGCTACTATCCGAATCGTTCCACGATGATTCACAATCTGTCGATAATCAAATCGGTGGGAACAGACTATTCCATAGATGAGCTTTCGGGGCTGGATGAGCTCCCCGCGGCCATAGAGAAGTACTTCTCGATTCCTCGTGATATCGTATCGGTGGCATTGTCCGCCGTTGGAGAATTGGGAGATTCATGGACCTGAACGAAATCCGACAGGACGCACCACCCATTCTTCAGATCTGACCGCGATGCATTTCCTTTGACACAGAATGTAGAGTCTTCCCAGGACTTTATTAATCAGCGGGGCGTCCGCCGATGGCGGGCCGGGGGAGCTTTTTTATGGCATTGTAATAGGTTACACGAATTAATAACGGGCTTCTGTAGACGTATCTACGGTTAAGGTTACCGGAGGGACAGGGCAACAGATATGAGAAAGGCTCCGGATAACAGTCCGGAGCCTTCTTCTGCTCGTGTTGGATAGCTGATCCTACTTAACCATCAGCATCTTCTTTGACTCGACGATGCCACCGGCCTGTAAGCGGTAGACGTACATTCCAGTGGCCATTCCGCTGGCATCAAAGCTGGCGGTATGTTCACCTGCTTCCATGTAGCGGTTAATCAGAGTCTCGACTCTCTGACCCATGATATTGAATACTTCCAGCTTCACATGAGCGGCCCTTGGAAGAGTGAATGCGATTTCCGTGGTCGGGTTAAACGGATTAGGATAGTTTTGCCTCAGGACGGAGGTGTTGGGAAGCTGGTCCTGGGCCAGCTTCGCGCTCGGTCCATGCTTGTATCCATCCGTTAACGTCTGCAGGAACGCAACCACGTCATCGACTTCAT
The DNA here is from genome assembly GCA_020351995.1 of Candidatus Zixiibacteriota bacterium. Classification (GTDB taxonomy): domain Bacteria; phylum Zixibacteria; class MSB-5A5; order GN15; family FEB-12. The sequence continues at coordinate 3,590,739 of CP070674.1, read as the reverse complement.
CATCGGTCAAACCCAGATTGCCGAGTTCGGTGTCGTTGACATTTTCCGGAACCTCGGGATCAGGAATCGTATCGTCAACATCACGGGCGTTGTAAAACCAGACGACCTCACGCAAGGTTTTGTAATAACCGTTGTGCAGATACGGATCGCTGACAGCGATATTCCGCAGTGTCATCACCTTGTGTTTTCCCATTTCCTCGGGAAGACCCAGTACACCCCCGAGCCCGTAATCGATGAAGTTTACACCGTCCGGATTGAACTCCGGGGGCAGGTAAAGAAATGGATTATCCCAGTTTTTGGGAACGCCAAGATTGTCGTACGTGAAGTCCGTAAACAGCGCTGGCGACCCATCGTCGCCCGGGCGATTGGGATGACAGAGATTGCATTGCGCCTTTCCTTCATAGAGCTCAAGGCCCCGCAACTCCTGCTCGGTCAATACGTCGCGCCCTGCCAGGTAACAGTCATACTTCGACGAAAATTGTCCGAACAACTCCGTTCGTTCAAAGGCGGCAATGGCCTCCGCTACAAAATCGTACGCTTTGTTGGGATTGTGCACCAACGCAGGCGCACCGTAGGGAGGGCCCACAAAGTGGTAATAGCAGCGAAGGAACAGATCGGCATAATCGCCGCAGAGTATGTCTCTGATTACCTCACTTTTGTCGCTGTTGTTCATTTCGAGCGGGTTGAGAAACGGCCCTTTAGCTTGCTCAACGAGGTCGACTGCTCGACCGTCCCAGAACTGCCCACCCACGTAGAGGCCCTCAACTTCGTCGTAATGAAAGTCGGGACTAAACATGGCATATGCCGTGATGGGACTGTTGCGATTGCCGAACCGGCCTGGTATAACGCCCTCCGAAACCGGCAGATTATTGTCGGGATCGTCGAACCCGGCCTCCGGCAGGTGGCAACTGGCACACGACTGGCCATTGGGCTCAGAAAGTCTCTCATCGAAGTAAATCAACTCACCCAGTCGTTCCAGCTTCAACTGCCAACTCGTCCCACTACCTGAATCATCTGCGGCTGTTGCTACTGCCAACCCCATGATCGCGAATGTCATCACGCAACACGACACTAAATAGTGCTTCATTACTTGATCCTTTCGCAAAGAATTAGAATAGGTAATAGAACCGACCAGCTGGAAACAGCTGTAGTTCCAGCCGGTTTCAAGGGTAGGTAACGCCTTACCCATACCTCCTTTCTTCTGAAGTCACTGGCGATGAGCAAAGCCTTATCTATTTGCAGACAGAATGGGGGAATCAATGATTGGCGACATGCCCACGTCAATGAGCGGAAAGCACTCTACTCAAAATGTCGAAGGGGCGCTTCCGCCAACTGTGAGCCGCATCCTATATGTACGAGCTTTTGCTTAAGGACAAGTCCGACGCCGCCTTTGAGCCCCGCGAAAACATCCGCGTTTCCCTGTGTGGCTAAGCCATCACCGTGACACTTAATTTTGTGCTGCTGAATCCCTGCGTCCTAACCCTCTTTGTATACGTTAATAACGACCAACTTCCGGCCCGGTTCCCGTTCGTGGAGTAAATTCGACGTGATATCATAGTAAACTTTTTACGCCACGTTAGGTCACAGAGAAGCGGGAGAGAACCAACACTTAACCGATGTACTTTGTATTTATTCGGGTTCTGTTAATCAGCGGTTCGCCCGCCGGTGGCAGACCGGGGGAGCTTTTTTATTGCATTGTAATAGGTTACACAAGCCCAACGTGCGGTCTTAGCGATTGAGATCAGGTTGAGGTTACCGGAGGGGTGAAGTGGCTGACAGAGAAAAGGCTCCGGACAAAAGCCCGGAGCCCGATTGCGGTCCTATTCTGCCGGTGTGGCTATTTAACCAAGGACATCTTCTTCGTTTCCACTTTGTCGCCGGCCTGCAGGCGATACAAATAGGTGCCGCTGGCAACCTGACCGCCATCAAAGGTGACAGTATGCGTGCCAGCCGCCATCTGGCGATCAACAAGGGTCGATACTCTCTGTCCCATGATGTTGAATACTTCCAGCTTCACGTGCGTGGCCTGCGGCAGACTGAAGCTGATATCTGTGGTCGGGTTGAAGGGGTTGGGATAGTTCTGCCCGAGTGAGAATTCCGCAGGCAAGCCATCGGTCCCTTTGGCAATTGCTTCGGCGGCGCCCTCATCGCGCAGAAACGACGGGTCAATCCCGTAGCCTTCCAGAAATTTCTCGGCGCTGCCATCATCGTTTCTGAAGCGGTGGGCGTTACCCCCGCCCGGCATGACGATCTTTATCCAAAGGGAATTGTCTCCCGGTTCGTAGGATTTCACGCGGTACACACCATCAGATTTCTCGAGAATTACCACCGCCTCTCCCTTAAATTCTCCCTCGGCCTGCCGGGAAGCTTCGATAGCGACCAGCATCACTACCCGGACCATCTCCATGATCCGGATATTGTACTTCCGCATATGTTCCAGCTGATCCTCGGTCATGCTGGAGACCGTACGGTAGCCTTCATTGATCTCCACCTTGTTCGCCGATACGACGGTCGCCTTAGCACCCTCCTCAAAGACGGCAATGAGCTTGCCGAGCTCCTCCTCCGTCTTGATGCTCGATATCACCAGGTCGCACTCTTCGTCGCAGGGACCGATGGTAATGTCGACATCGGGGATTTCCATCTCAACGAGAATCATTCGAAGTGTGGTACCATCCTGCGCCAGCGCCGGGTCGACATTGGCGAAGGCTACTTCGTATTCGACCAGATTGCCAAACCTTAGAGGCAATATAACGGCCAGCAGTACCGCGGCGGCTACGGCCGCGGCCGGAAGGCTGTATCTGGGGCGCTTCATCTGATCGACAACTCTAGCCATAACACTCATCCTTTCCGCTTCTTTTGAAGCCGACTCTACCTGCGCCTCGATATGGGTCCTGAGCGCCGCCAGCGATACCGTTTCGGTATCATCGGACCCCGAGGCCCGCTCTAGGGAGGACCGCAGGTCAAGCGCCGCCCGGTACTGACCAGCGCAGAGACTGCAGGTCTTCAGATGCTCTCTGAGTTCGTCATCGACGTCCATCACTGACCGGGCCGACACCAACTGCGTCAGTCTTTGTTTGGCTTTGTGACAGCGCATAGGCTCTCCTTTGTCAATGCAGGTTCTGTTACTGATTCCTTTTTGGAAGTCGATTGAAACCTGGCCAGAGCTTCTCTCATTCTTCCGCGCGCCCGGTGTAACCGGACTCTGATGGACCCCTCCGACTTACCCAGTATGCGCGCGATCTCGGAGGTTGACCGGCCGTCCAGCTCGAACATGATCACAACGGCCTGGTCCTCGGGCGATATTGCCCTGAAAGCGCGCTCGAGGTGGCGACGGGCGACATAACTCGCCCCCGGGTCTTGACTGCCGGCAGCCTCTGCCACTTCGGAAGTGATTGGAAGCAGGAGTCGGTACCACGGTCGTCTCAAGCGGCGTTTGAAGACATTGACGACGATCCGGTAAAACCAGGGTCGAAACGCCTTAGGATCTCGCAGACCGCTGAATCCCTTTCGTGCCGCCAGCAGGGCATCGTGATAGAGGTCGTCACCGTCTTCGCGGCTGCCCGCCAGCTTGCGGCAAAGGGCCCGCGTCTTGAGGTGCTCACTCTCAACGAGCTTCCAGAACAGGTTCTTATCGCTGTCCATCTGCAACAAAAGAGTCCCGGAAAGGGTGGAATGTTACAGTTCTTATACGAAAAGCCGGCAGCGATGATTCCCGTCGTGATTAATCAGCGGGTCGCCCCGCTAAGAGCGGGGCCGGGGGAACTTTTTTATTGCATCGTAACCGGTTACAGAGTTCCGGGCAGGTTGCTTGGAGTTATAACGGTGTTGAGGTTACCGGAGGGATGGCCACCACTGAGAATCGATAACTCGTTTTCTGCCACGCACTCTTTCAATGCCGACTCTATTTCCGATAAGCGTTGTATTCGAGCTGGAAGAACCGGTAATAGACGAGTAAAGCAATGGCAGCAATGACAGCATAAAAGGCGGGCAGAGGCGGATAATAATTCGCGTAGGTTTGGCTGACAGATAGCAATAACGACGACACACTAACCATCAGACCGACCACAATAAGGACCCGAGGCAGAGTATAGCCGAATGCCCTGACAAATACATTCCATCGGTACGGTAAACGAAAAACAAGATTCACCCAATGCTGCTCGCGACCAAGATAATACCTTGTCGCAAATTTCCTAAGTGATAATCCTGACTGCGAAGGATGGTCCGGTCGCGATTTGAAAATACTGAGATAGTTGAGCAATACGATTGACGAAACGAGAACAATCTGCACACCTATTAGCCACGTCCACCCCTGCCCGAACATTGATACGATAGGGTTGGTTTCCCTCACGAGATCCGGGGTCACTACAAAAGTTGTATATATATCGCTCAGTCGAGTAACACAGAGCAGCACGGTCAATAACACAAACTCACGATGTTTCTTTTTCATTCTTTTCATCCCTGGTGGGTGATTGTCTGGCGTTGAGGCGAGCCTTGCATTCAACCTATAATGCTTATACCACGTTTTACAGTTGCACGTTTCAATCCGGCCTCAAAACACAAGGGAGGCCAACCAGATTCCCCCTTTGGCGTAGTTAGTCAGCGGGGCGCCCCGCTAAGAGCGGGGCCGGGGGAGCTTCTTTATTGCATACTAACAGGTTATAGAGATTTCCAGTAGAAACGTAGTAATCGATAACGAGCTTGAGGTTACCGGAGGGTGGGGACAAATTGGTAGGGCAGGAGCCTTCTTAGACTCCTGCCACTATTCGTGTGCTCTTATTTGATAAGCATCATCTTCTTCGATTCAACAAAGTCACCGGCCTGTAGGCGATACAGATAGATACCACTGGCAACCCTGCTGCCGTCCCACGTGACCGTGTGAGAACCGGCTGTCATCTCACCATCAACCAAGGTCTCTATCCTCTGCCCCTTGATGTTGAAGATCTCCAGATTCACATAACAGGCGTGCGGGAGGCTGAGGCTGATCGCGGTCGTTGGGTTGAACGGGTTGGGGTAGTTGCTGATCGAGAAGCTGTTCGGCTGTGAGCTTTCATCAGACGCGTTAAGCGCGGCCACCGGAGGTCCGGTTTCAAAAATCAGCATGCAATCGGTCTCCTCAAAACATGTCCCATCCAGCAGTTGCCCGGTAATAGTCAGTTCTACCTCGTCGCCTTCATGAACTTCTCCCAGAGCCTCGGCAATCTTGGGCCGCTCGAACTTCACGATCAAATCGGTAAATCCATCCGGTTCGTCGGTATTGCATTCGCAGACTTCCGCACCCTCGGGCATGGGAGTGGCGGCATCGCGGTAGCTTGACATGTAAACCGGCACCCCTTCCAGCTCAATAGTCGAAACATCGATGTCGTACACGTCGAGTTCTGCTGTACCCAGAAGCGCCGCCTGCAGGATGCCATCTGAGTTGGGGTTTAGTCTGAGAGGATTAGGGCAGGTCCCGGGAGTAATGTCGAGCGCAAAGGGGACATCCGCTTCTATATCAAACGACACCGTCGGTTCGTTGAAATCAAGTGCTAAATCCTGACTGAAAATGGTGATTGGTATCGCTACGGGGGTGAGGCAAATATCCGGAAGAAGAAAAATGACAAGGCAACCGCCCGGCGAAATGTTCAATTTCCATTCCAAATGGCAATCTGAATTATACTCGCTCGTTACTGGAACATTTGTCTGACAATCGGGGATAAAGACCGAATAACTCTGCGAAGCGCCTTCGTCATAAACACAAGCACTGTTGTCTGCGCAAATTGACTGCCCTGACAGAACTGCTTCCGCCTCGCCACTGAATTCGGCACCTATTTCTAGCCTGGCCACTCCCAAATTGATGGCCGGGAGGCCCAGCCACTGGGGATAAAGCTGATCGGCACAGTGTAGCGTGTTGCCCAATAAGAACGGCGTAAAACCGCAGTCCTGAAAGATGCCCAAATCCAGATGCGGAACATATGGGAAGAAATCTTCCACATCGATATCCGGAATGGGATAGGGCATAGGGACATATATCCTATACATGGCGCCGAATTCTATACCGCCTTCCATATGGAAATTTCCACCACCTTGCTCACCAACCCAGCTGAGCCACGTACTCAGGTCTTGCCCCACCCGTACGTCGGCATCGTCGTAGGAAAGTTGTATATCGCCGGGCATATCTACAACAATCTTCCCTGCGCTGACACTAAAGAAGATTCTGATCTGGACGGGAGAACCGGCTGGAATCCAGCCCGTATCCAGTTGGAACGCATTGAGCAGGCTCAGTTCCTCCTCTGTTAATACGTTGGATCTCACCATCTGCCCATTTTCTTTCTGTTCCTTCCATGCCTGCTTGGTGGTCAAATCCTGATATAGAATTGAGCTATCGGGCAGAACAACCTTAAGGATTTGTTTTTCGGTGCCAGGATTCATTATTTCAGCTGACAAGAACAATCCTCTTTCTGCGTGGAAGTTAATGGATTCTTCCTCCGTCACAATGCTGCTCCCCGTGGCTGAAGTTCCTTGTGGCAATAACAGTGCCACTAAGAACACAAAGCACACTACTCTGACAACAGTGTTCATTGTCTCACTCACTTTTCTGATGTTTGGTTAACCTGTCTGCGCACACGTTGACAACGGTACGACTAGCGATTTATTCTCAACTTCCGCTGGTGACACTCATCAGGTTGCAGGATCTACGATGATAGGAACTGTTCTGTTCCGCTAACAGAAGAGATGTGCCCGCAAGCGCATCTGACGCGAGTTTGTTCGAGGGGCCCCCGCGCCTCTGCGTTTAGAACAGCCTAGGTCACGGAGCTCAAAAATCTGCTGCGTTAAAACTACGTACCGATATGACAATATTTACTACATGTCAAGCCCGCACCCAATTTAATTTACTGAAATGTCAACTGATCGGACAAAAACGGTCTTGGTACTTCTTGACTTTGGCCGGGGCCACTCCTACGCCACGACCACCTCGCCCAACTGCTCAGCCAAATTTTCGACCTCTGGCTCCATCAGCGGGTCGTCCCGCTCTTAGCAGGACCGGGGGAGCTTTTTATTGCATCGTAACGGGTTACAGAGATTTTATGAATCTTCTCAGCGACTGATGTCGGTCTGAGGTTACCGGAGGGGTGGAGAAAGATTACAAAAAAGCTCCGGACCGAAGCCCGGAGCCTTGTATTTAGAGATTGTAGCGTTCGACCTACTTCACGACCGTCATCTTCTTAGATTCAACGAAGTCTCCAGCCTGCAGGCGGTAGGGATACACTCCGCTGGCCACATTGTTTGCATCAAAGCTAACAGTATGGTGACCGGCCTCCATATGGCGATCAACTAGTGTTGCCACCCTCTGCCCCTTAATATTGAATACCTCCAGAGTCACGTAACAGGCGTTGGGCAAGGTGAAACTGATATCGGTGCTCGGGTTGAACGGGTTAGGGTAGTTCTGACCAAGCATGAATTCATCAGGCAGACCGGTATGAGGTTGGTCGTCAACGCTTGCCGTAGCTGGACCGGTTATCTTAGTGACAACCGTGTTCATTGCGACCGGCGCCGACTTGCCGTTGATAACCCAGAGATCATACAGGATATTACCCCAGTCGTTGGTGACGTTCTCGTCGCGAAGGAATTCCACGTATTCTTTGCTGGTGGTCTGGTAATAAAGCGTTGTCACCACTTCCTTGGCCGCTTTGGGAAGGACATACTCGGTTACATCCCAGTGCTGGCCATCGGCGTACGCGTAATTTACCACCGGCGACTGGATCTGGTCAAAGTTGGCATTGGTGAATCCTCGCGGCGGGATGCGGTTGTCTTTGTAAAGCGTATCGTTGATGACAAAATGGAAGGAGGGACCCGCCTCCAACGCGATTATCTCGGCCAGCTGGTTTGATATGCCCGGCTTGATTTCATAAATCTTCGCGGTCGGGTCGTACTTGTCCAGAACACCCGTGGCCGGATCGTAGGCGGCCGATTCGAAAACCAGAACGCCTTTGTTGTCGTTGGCTTGCACGTTGATCCACATGCGCCTGCCTTCGGGATAACCGGAGGGCAATTTGTGCCCCGTCTCGTTGATTACCTCAACCGACGCCAGGTAACCGTTGGTGATCGAAGTCACCGTTACATTTACCGTGGCCGCCAGCTGCAGCATATCGATAGCGCGCTGGTGCCCGGCATCGAGAGCGGCCAGGTCAATGTCGTCAGGATACAGACTGGCTACGAGTGCGGGAATAAAGGCATTGCCGCCGGTCAGGTCGTGAAGGGGTAAATCAGTGCGCACCGGCGTTCGTCTATCTTTGGCGCCGCGACCGGTAACGTCCCGCATGTGGCAATCCTGACAGGTGGAGACATAGTCCTTGTTGCCGCCGAACTGGGGAGCGAACACACCGGTGGGCGTGTTATACTCGCTCATCAGCCATTCACTGTAGGTGCGCTCTACGGGGAACATCGTATATTGATCGAAGCTCGGCGCGGGCGCGTTGAATTCATTGGGCACGTAGTTGTCGCCGGGCTCTCTCCAGTAGACCGGATTACTGACATCATGGCAGGTGCCACACAAATGGGACTCGCTATGAAACGGCGAGTAAAAGGTGGCGTGCCTCGCGGTGGCGTCGTTATACGGTCCCCGTTTGGTGTTATCCCAGTCGACAATGAACATGGCGTTCGACGAGTTGGGCGGAATGGGGTCCAGTCTCGCCAGATACAACTGGTCGGCGGCATAGGTGCCGGCGGTGTAGTCGGGGTCATCGGGGAAGGGATTCACCCCTAACGGAGATGGTTTGACAAAGCGGTGGCAGAAGTCGCAGTGTACTCCCTCGTAGTCGATCCCAACCAGGGCGGAACCATCGGTCGGGCTCGAGCGGCCGCCCAGCCATCCGTTGGGAGAATGACACCGAATACACAGATCACCCGCCTCGGGAGCATCCTGGTTGGTTATGGCCAGACAGGCTTCGTACAAAGGGTCGCGCTGGGCTTGAGACATCATGGAGCCGCGCCAGTTGAATGTCGGCTCGACGTTAACGTCATAACCGCCGTGGCAGTTGGAGCAGCCGAACGGTGTCTGAAGCCCGCCGCTCTGCAGCGGTTGTGATCCGGGAAGAAAGACATCGACAATGGTGGTAGGCACCAATGCCGCCCAGGCCGCCGCGAGTGCCAGGAGTGCCATGGCCGCGCTTACAAGCAGAACTCTTGGCATAACAAAGACCTCCTTATGGAAGAAATTCCGGTTAGCAGCAGTGCACCGGGATGCATGGCCGACAGGCCACCCCAAGATCATACCTCTTGTGTAGTCGACGCTCTCACCGGTGTGAGTGCTCTCTCAGATGAAATGATAGTTGACGCCCCACAGGTGCAGCGCTACTTAAAACAGCTATTCCTGAGTTGCTGAATCGATGCTGATTTTTATATGTACAGTATTGCCCGAACTATACACGGTAATACAGATTTTCTGCCGGCAAGAACCCCTTGTGCTATCCCGTTTGGATACGTTACTAACTATTCGGATACGGCTCAGGTTCCCGCTCATGTAGTAATTAATCGATTTTTAATGTGCTGCCGTTTTGAGGATCCGTAAAGTAAAGTCGAGACTACCTTTCAGACAAACAATACATAACGGGTTTGTTTAGTATGGATTCGGGGTTGGTTGATCCCCGAGTCGTCCTGTTCTTAACGGGTCGTGGTGACCTTTTTGTTGCCTGGCTCGCTGGGGGTTTTGCGGTCCTGGGGGAGGTCCCTCACTCGTTCCTCAAAGCGTCAACCGGATTGGCGCGAGCCGCTGCCGTAACCTGAAAGGCAGACGTAATCAGTGCCAGCAAAATCGCCAGCATACCCCCGAGCACATAGGTAAGGACGCTGATGCTTGCCTGAAAGGTGTATTCCTGACGGGATGCGATGACCAGCAAGAAGCCAAAGGGGAAGGCAATGGCGTTGGCAATCATAATGAGAACCAGAAATTCTTTGGTGAGCCTCCCAAAGATAGCGGCCACCGACGCCCCCAGCACTTTGCGAATAGCTATCTCTTTGGTTTTGCGTTTTACAGTGAATGAAACCAGTCCGAATATGCCCAGGCAGGATATCACGACTGAGATGACGGACAAGCCGGTAAACAGCACCGTCAGACTATGCAGCTCGCCATAACGAGCACGAATGTCATCCTCGAGGAAAGAGTAAGTGAATACCCGGTCATCGAAGATTCGTTTCCAGGTGTCCTCAATAGCGGCGATCGATCCCTTGATATTGTCCGGTTTCAGTTTAACACAGAGAATGCGGGTGGAATCCGGGTTTAAGCTTACCATCATGGCGGCATTGTAGCTCCAATCCATGGCAGAGCCCTGAAAATCCTTTGCAACACCTATTATTTCCAGCGCTGCCGAATCCAGATATAGCCTGCTACCGACGGCACCCGCCGCGCCTAATTCGTTTCGCATCGACTCATTTATGATTACGGCGTGATTGGCGTCTTCCGGATTCTCCCGGGAAAACCCCCGCCCCTCGGCCAGTTCGATTCCATAGAACGAAAGAAAATCGAAATCAGCTTTGATCCGTTTGGCGTACTTCACTTCGGTCTTATTGCGTTCCGGGCTGGTATAGAAGGTCGAGGACCAAATTCTGCTGCCCAACCAATGGCTGGTCCGGGCGGCTCCGAGAACATCGTTGCGCGCCAGAATTTCGTTTTTGGCGATGGCGCAATCTCTGGCGGTGGAATTGACGTCATCGAATTTCAGAACCATCATGTCGGTCCGGTCGAATCCCATGTCATAATTGGTGATGAAATCAAATTGCCGATGAAGACCCGCCGCGCACGTGATAAAGAAAACGGCCAGTGTGAACTGAAAAACCACCACGATCCTTCTCAAGCGTGACTTTGAAGGCACACCCGAAGAACCATCCTTCAAGATAGAGATAGCCTTGAACCGGGATAAATAGACGGCGGGGAAAATGCCCGCCAGAATTCCAACCACAGCGGTCATAAGCACCAGGAGTGCTATGTTATTCGCGCTACCATACATGTTCGCCAGTTCATAAGTCTTCTCAAAGGCTGTCAGCCCCACAGAGTTGTAACCAACTCTGATGAATTCGAAGAAGAACTGGGCGGCCACCATGGCTATCGCGGCGAGGATAAGAGATTCACCCAGAAACTGCCCGATAAGTTTGCCGCGATCGGCCCCCAGAGTCCTGCGGATACCGATCTCCTTCATGCGGTCCAAACCCCAAGCGGTCGAAAGGCTAATGAAATTCACTATTGACTGGATCAGAATAAACAGACCGATGGCCCCCAGGAAGACAATCATATCAGGTTCCCAGCCCGGCAGCAGTTCACCCCGGTTCCCGCTGAAATAGGTGTCATAATAAATGTCGCTTAGCGGCTTTAGCTTAAAAGTATATCGCTGCGCAATATCCGGGCTTACATTTCCGGCGAACAAACGGTTGACCTGCGCCTCAACCAGATCCGGTGAAGCTCCGGGATTCATTAGCAGGTAGGTCAGGTCCGAGCGGTTGTCGGTCCATGCGGTCAAATCTTCTCCCATAGTTGCCAACGTGGAATACGACGCTATATAGTCACACTTGAGCTGTGTCGTTGAGGGTATGTTCTCCAGGATGCCGATAATCGTAAACTCGTTCTGACCACTGAGTGTAATTGTCTCTCCGATGGGGTTTCGGTCAGGGAAGTAGGTCATGGCAACCGTGTCGGTTATCAATACGGTCGCGGGATCCCTGAGGGCTGTCGCTGCGTCACCCACTTTGAGCGGCATGGTGAAGACCTCGAAAAACTCAGGGGAAGCGAAAATCAAATGGCCACCCTCATACTTCCTCTGCTCTATTTTCAAAGTCGGCCTTCTGATGTGTCGAAAGACGGCTACCTTTGAGATACCGGGGATATCGTTGGCAATTTTGGGACCGAGGGGAGCCATGACACGGGCGCTGGACCATGTAGTATCGGCATGTTGATACCGCATTTCCACGCGGTATATATGGTCCTTGTTCTCGTGGAACTGATCAAAACTCATCTCCCTGACCAGATAGGCCAGCGAAAACTGGCCCATGGCAAGGCCAAGGGCAAGCCCAAGCACCGAGATGAGGGTGAACATCCTGCTTTTCAGCAAGGTCCTGAGTGACGACTTAAGGTAGTGCGTGATCATACGGGCTTCCTCTAATTAGACGGGCAGGTGCCCGCATTGTTGCGTTCGTCCCGCAATAATCCGAGGATTTTCAGGATGTCCTCTTTACCGGGAGGCTCTTTGACCATTGTCAGATCGGCTTGATGGCAAGGATTTCAACAAGCCTGTGTCCGGCTAAGATCTCCTCCGTCAATGATATTATGAAAAGGCTCCGAGTGACAACCCGGAGCCTTACCATTTTGGAGCTATCTCGATTGGCTACTTCACCAGCATCATCTTTTTCGCGATGACCGATTGGTCGGTCGTTAGACGATAAAGATACATGCCGCTGGCTTGATTGTCGCCGTTGAAGGTAACAATGTGAGGGCCGGCCAACATATACTCGTCTACCAGCGTCGACACTTTCTGCCCCATGATATTGAACACTTCCAGCTTCACGTGCGAAGCATACGGCAAATTGAAGCGAATGTCCGTGGACGGGTTGAAGGGATTGGGATAATTGGCATGCAATACCGGCTCATTCGAAGCGTTCGCTTTTGTGGCAACCGGTGCGGCCTGTGGGTCGAGCTGCACCGTAACAACATCAAAGTTGAACTCGCCTACGCGAAGACGAATCGTGTAGATTCCCCCGAGGGAGCCTGTTGACCAGACCCCGAGAACATTGTCCGTTACGGGTGATGAAGATGAAGCAATCTGGAACCACTCAGCCGGTTCGAAACCTTCACCGTACTCGAGCACATAGGACTGAAAGTCGTCGCCATCGGCAGTCCCCACTATTTCTACCGAAGGTGTATAGAACATCTCGTTGGCAACCGGAGAGGAGATATGGGCTCTGACGGAGGGTGCCGCGTTCAGAGCCGCTCCCATATCCACACAACCCCAGCCGCTGTACATATCCCAACCGGGGAGATAAGATCCGTCGCCGTACGGGTCGATCAGATCGCGGGCCGTGCTGGTAAGTATCTCCCTTGTCTTTGCAGGATCCAGACCCGGTGAGAGAACTCTTAGCGTGGCTGCAACACCGGCTGCCGTCGGGGTAGACATGCTTGTACCGCGTGCCACATAGTAGTAGTCATCGATGATGTGCACTTCGGGTTCGTTCGTTATGGCATAAAAATCCAGGTCATCGGCTCGTAAGGACAATATATCAACGCCCGGAGCTACCAAATCCAGGTGCTGACCGTAAGTCGAAAAGTCGGCCACTTGATCCAGGTCGTTGGAGGCCCCAACCGCTATGACAAGATCATGACTGGCGGGTATATTGTATTCTTCAATACCCGAGTTGCCGGCTCCAGCAAAGAGTACTACCCCCTTAGAGATGGCATATTCAATCGCGGCAATCAGAGGTGGATTCGCCGCCTTGCGGCCCAGAACGAAGCTCATACTAATAACGTCCGCTCCGTTGTCGGTGGCATAGAGGATCATGGCAATAGTGAAGCCCACATCGAGAGGGTCCGACGTCAGAGCCATGATCTTCACATCAGGGCATATACCGGCGATCCCCTGTTCATTATTTGTCAGACTGGCTACGACTCCGGCACAGATAGTGCCATGACCCAGCCAGTCCGTGGGGTCATTGTCGCCCCCCGGCTTACTACCTCGCTCCTGAATAAAATGCCAACCAATGACATCATCGATATATCCGTTGTTGTCATCGTCAATACCATTACCGTCTATCTCAAGGTCGTTAGTCCAGATCCTTCCGGCCAGCTCGGGGTGATCCAGATCGACACCGGTGTCGAGAACAGCCACCACCGCCGTTCGCGAATCGTCGGGCGGATTGGAGATGGCCTCATAGGCATTGATATCGGCACCAGCAAGACCACTGACCCATGCCAGGGTATCGTTGTTGTCTCCCTCTATTGTCACTATCGCGGGGTGAAGCTGACCGGTGTTGTAGAGGTTATATTGGTAAGGGAAGAGTGGATCATTCGGTGCCCCACAAAGAGAAACCTTGAAGTTGAAGTGAGCTTCCTCAATCGAGGGCAGCTGCTCATATTCCTCTCTCATTCCAGCGTAGTCATAACCACCTATGCGCTCCAGAACGTAGTAGCGCTCAAAAGGGTGGCTTTCACAGCCCTGACCCGTCAGTATCAGTTTTCGTACGCCTGTAACGCCCCACTTGGCGTTGAGTCGATCCAGCTCGGGTACATTCGTAATGTTCCGAAATCCCGGCTCATCGGAGACGCTAATCTTCACTCCCGATTTTACCTTGACGATTAAGCCGCATACATCCTCATCGAACTGTGATGAAGCGCTCCTCCCGTCCCCATAAGCGATTGTACTTGCGCTCAGCACCAGCACAATCAAAACAGCAAGTCTGAGAGCATAATGTGCTTTCATAGCATCAATCTCCTATCCGATACAGTATTGGTGGAGTAACATTTGTGACGAAATAGTGTTGATCGGAGGGACTAGTGAAAACTCAGTTGCCTAACGTTATACACAATATAGCGTAATTTCACCTTCTGTCAACCCTACAGCGGGCCTTTAGGAGGTGCGGAGAAGTAGGGCAGGAGCCGTCCCCGTCCCGAACTGCGAGGGCCTCGACTCCTGCCGTCAGATTTGGCCGATCACTTCACCAGTATCATCTTCTTCGCGATGACCGATTGGCCGGTCGTCAGACGATAAAGATACATGCCGCTGGCTTGATTGTCGCCGTTGAAGGTAACAACGTGAGGGCCGGCCAACATATACTCGTCTACCAGCGTCGACACTTTCTGCCCCATGATATTGAACACTTCCAGCTTCACGTGCGAAGCATACGGCAGAGTGAACTGAATATCCGTGGTCGGGTTGAATGGATTAGGATAGTTGGCCTGCAGCTCAACCTTAGCAGGCATATCATCGGGGACGGCCTTGCTGGTGTTCTCTCCGTCAGATGCCAAAGCCGCGGCATCTTCCTGGTGGATAAGCTGCAACGAAGGGTCACCTAACCAGAAGAAGCGGCGACACAGGTGATCGTAAAAATACTCTATGGTTGCCAGGGCCGCATAGGTTGATGCATCGCCGGCAGCGTTGATCCCCTTTTGAAAAACGGCCTTGTAAAAGTGCCGGTTATAATAGTTTCCCGCGTGGGGGTTCATTATCCAATCTTCGGTATAACTAGTCGCTCCGAGATAAGCCGCGGCGCCGTCGGCCCGGCAGGAAGTGAATGCCTCGCCTAAGGTCCGCTCACCGGAGTTCATGTCGAAATAGAGAGTCCCATTGGCAATAGCGAATACGACGGGCGTTTTCTGGCCGTTGTCGAGTCCATTACAGCTCCCGATATAGAACTTGTCGTGATCAATGCTCCACTCCTCCCAGCCCAGGACACTGCCGTGTCCACGGTAATTCACGAATCGACAGCCTTGATTGATGTAGTTTATGACATCCTCGTTGGTGGCCTCATCCCCACCGTCTTCATATGCGGCACCATAAGCCGTTATGAAATCGGGATGAAGTACGCTGTATGTTTTGCGCGGCGCACCGATTCGCCACGTAGGTTCGATTATGTCATTCGAGCAATCCTGGAAAGAGGCATCCAGGGTAGCATAATCGTAGCCGGCTATCATCAGGGATTTCACCAGCCAGTCCCCGGGCGGCGGATTGGACTGGAAGGCGATACTTTTGTTGATCATATTCTGCAGTTCCGAGACTCTGGTCACGGAGAAACGACCGACCCCGATGTCCGGCCAGTTATCTATGCCGGCCACACGTGAATACTCGTAATCACTCTTTTCCGTGAATGACCAGTACCCAAGATCTATATCCTTGGGGTGCCCCACGATAAGCAGGTAGCTGAAATGGCTGACCGCGTATTCGTCCACCAGAAAGAACAAGATCTGGTGATGTGGCAGCCAGTTTTCCTCTGGATCAAGCCCGCGGGCAATCATGACCTCGGTTTTCGAGTACATCTTGGTCTGAAGTCCCAGCGACTCTTTCCAGTCAATAAACGGCTGCATGTACTCCACCCACTGGTCGGCGCATATTATCAGATAGTCATAACCGTCTTCTTGATTGGGCTTGGCAACACTCGGATTCTCAACTTCCAGACTTAAGGCGTCGTAGTTGAGCACCATGTCGCGATACATCCGGTCATAGTTGGGTTTAACCGGTCGGCCGGTCGCCTCCAGCACGTTGACATCACTGATACCAGAGTAATCCAGTTTCAGGGTCATCTCGGTACAGGCCTTAATCTGACCGGTCGCGGGATTATAGCGGATCGGGCTCACCTTCAAGCTGACTACGCGGATATCGCGCCAGATTCCCGGTTCGTCGACTGAAGCTTGCCTCTCGGGATAGAAAGAGCTCTCCCGTTCAGGATCGACGGCATAGCCAGAAAGAGTAACTTCTTTGCGGTCTATGACGCTGACCTTAATGTTGGCATTGCCCGGAATGCCTATCATCTCAGATATAAACGGCAGTTCCAGATTGCCGGCCTCAAGCGTACCAGGGCATCCGGGAAGGCTTAGCGAATGGCGCGTGACATCGCCACTGGTAATGTCTTCCGAGAAGAATCCGTTGATAAAGACTTTGATTACGGTTTCCTGCTGATTCGACCTGATCACCACGGAAGAAGGGTTTTCCGGGGACGATGTTCCCTTAAGCGAAACCCACTTCGCTTCGCCGTAAGCCATAGTCACAGAGCCGAATACGAGCAGCGTCAGCAGAAGCGTTACTGATACAAAGGTGCGGTTCATACATCCTCCAAAGATTAGTAAGGGCTGGTTTCCGTTTTGGAATTCGTGCGCTGACGTAGCTGCCGGTACCACCTCCTCTGAAATATTCGTGAGGCTTACTGATAATAATATGTTACACAACTATGTTTCGTGTAATTTGATAAGTAATTGTGAGGTCAGGCCTTAATATAACTAAAATACCCGCCACGTCAACTGTAATATTCGTTACCCGCGGCCCTTAATTGCCCTGATCTGTTGCCGAGGGATAGGCGCGTCGAAGGCGGCGGCCAGGCGGACGCGCAGAGTCTAACCATTCTTATCGATTTACTGCGTTGAAGCAGGGCGCCGCTGGTTCCTTGCCCATGACGATGAGAAAAATTTCGCGAGCCCCGCAACCATCTTCCGCGCAGCGCGGTTTTTCACGCATCCAATTGAGAGATTGTCACGTATACAATAGAAGATTTTCTTACCGTGATGGCGCAGAGCGCTGATATGCTGCCGAATCCAATAACGTTTTGACACAACGGGAGTAATCGCTCTTAATCGATTGACTTTCATAAGCTGGTCAGAGCAGCACCTTCAGACTTCTCCGGGTTGGCCTCAAAATACCACCGGCTACCCGCCGTCGCAGTGTGGTCGCAAAGACTGAACTAAACATCAACCACGGGAGGTATGATGAAATCCTTGTTTTTGTGTGCGCTTTTCATTTTCTGTTTCACCCTTTCCCCTCTAACCCTAGCCGACGATTTTGATAAGATGATAATCCGCGATATGCCGCGCGAGAAAATCATCGAAAAGTACGGTCGTTTACCCGGGCAGGAGCTTCTCGCCGAAGACCTGGCAGATCTGGCCGAGAGTTATTTCGAAGGTGATACCCTGAAGCTTCTGGCCATCCCGGTTGAATGGGTTGACCGTCCGGGCACCTACTCACGGGAGGACCTTGAGAAACTCCTGTTTTCAAGGAATGAGCTGCCGGGGGGGTCAGTGGCCGACTATTTCGACGAGGTTTCGTACGGGCAGGTGGCCGTAACGGGCGATGTAATCGACTGGTACACCCCCTACTGGTATAACGGTGGTTCTTACAGCCCGAACTTCAGCTACAACGACTTTGCCACGATAATGTATTACCTCGACGAGATCATCGACTACTCGCAGTACGACGGCAACGGTGATGGGGATGTTGACGCTGTCTGCTTTATCCGGTCAGGCAACGGTGAAGAAGATTCCGGTGACCCCAATGACATCTGGTCGTACGCCATTTCCTGGCCCGTTGGCTGGGGACCTTTCGATGGCATGCTGGTTAAGCACTGGAACACCTCGCCCGAAACCGAGCCTCTGCGCGATCCGGATAACCCCACCCAGTTCTCCGGAGAAAGTGATCTCTGCGGCATCAGAGTCTTCTGTCACGAGCTGTCCCACAACTTCGGAGCTCCGGACTTGTACGATTATGATGACAAGCTTCTTACTTCGAGCTACTATACTCCCAACGACAATAACGATCACCCGGTAGTCGACTGGTGCGTGATGGGTTACGGGGGCTATGGTCTTCTGTCGATAGGCTCGGTGCTACCGTCGCATCTGTGCGGCTGGAGCAAGATGAAGATGGGTTGGATAGAGCCGATCGAACTGGTGGGTGAGCACAAAGACCTGGTTATCAACAACATCGAAACCTCAAGCGAGAATGCTCTCTTCAAGCTGCCGATTACGGCCCATCCCGGTGGTCAAGACGCCGGCGAGTATTTCCTGCTGGAGTACCGCAATCCTAATTCGGCGGCTAAGTTTGACAAGCTCGATTCGGATTTCAGCTGTTACTTCTGGCCCGATTTGACCTTCGGTGCCGATCCACTGGACCACGGTCTGCTCATCAGCCACGTAGATGATTCGGTGGTTGACCTCAGACGCGATACTCACGTCAACGACGGTACTCCCGAGTACAAGCACTACACCGTGGCGGTGATGGATGCCGGTTATGATCCGGCGCGGGATTACACGACCAACCCGGAAGGTCGAGTTACTGACAGCGCCCAGTGGTGGTATCCGTACGAGACTCGCCGGGCGGCGCTGTTCTCAGATGATGTCGATGGACAAAGCGAGTTTGGACCCAATACTACTCCCAACAGCGACGGCTATTCGGGTCCGACCGGAATCTATGTTCGGGTCGACTCGATTGTCGGCGACCAGATGTACGTCTATGTTTATAACCCGGCCGTGGTGGACTATATCTGCGGTGACGCCGACGGAGACGGAATTATCACCCAGCTTGATGTATCGTTCCTGATCGCTTACTTGCAGAAGGATGGTCCCGCCCCTTACCCGCTTGAGGCGGGAGACGCTAACGGCGACGGCACGATTGACCGCGACGATGTGAAGTACCTGATAGATTATCTGCACAAGGGCGGTCCGGAACCGATCTGTCCCAAACCCGGCGAGCAGAACAAATCCGGCACTGACTAATTTTTGAGATTATAGCACAGGGCCAAGTACAAAAGCTCCGGCAAGAAGCCGGAGCTTTTGTATTCTATCGGTCATTCGTGCGTGACTATGGACACTCAACAAACACGCAGGTGGTGCCCTGAGAGAACAGGTACCTGGCCAGACATGACATATCTTCCCTGGTAATCATTTTATCTCCGTTGACATCAGCCTCAAGGAAACACGGCGGTTTGGGGCCGTCCTTGTGCAAATAATCCCGCAGGTATTGGAAATCAAGAATATTGACATCTTCGTCGCGGTTGACATCACCAACTGTCACACAGCACGGCACTATTGTCAGATTAAACAGTACTGAAGCGTTGTTTGAATCGAAATTGGCGACCGCGAGGTCTTTATCGCCATCGCCGTCAAGATCAGCGCCGAAAACCGAGCGAGGTCCGTAGTCTGCCCCGTAAGCGATCCCAGGGAAGAATTTTGCCCCGCCGCTGCCAATCAGTATCGACACATTGTTACTGTAACGGTTCGCTACGGCCAGGTCTATGCGGCCGTCGTTGTTGAAGTCATCCGGAAATACCGAGCGTGGTCCGGTCCCGACACTGTAAAACGTGGCCGGCGCGAAAGTGGCGTTCCCATTGTTCAGTAGTATCGCAACATCATTAGACGCAGAATTTGCTACCGCCAGGTCATTGTCGCCATCATCATCAAGGTCAGTTGCGGTAGCGATGACGGGGGCATCTCCCACTGCGCAAATGGCACCCGCTGTAAAACTGCCCGCGCCATCGTTGATAAGAATCACAATGTTGTCGCCGCTGTAATTGACCACTATCAGGTCGTTATCGTTGTCCCCGTCAAGGTCGCTTGCAGAGACAGACGTAGGACCAGTGCCCGCCGCATAGTTTACCGCCGGCTGAAAGGTTCCATCACCGTTGCCGAACAAAATTGAGACATTAGCGGTCGCGCGATTCAGCACTGCCAGATCGTTGTTGCCATCACCGTTGCAGTCGGTAACGCACACGGACCGTGGGAAGTCGCCAACGGGGTAGTGCACTGCTGTCCCGAAAACCCCGGAACCATCGTTTAACAGTATCGAGACATTGTCGGAAGCCGCGTTGGCGGTCGCCACATCGATATCACTGTCGCCATCAAGGTCAGCCGCGAAAATGGACCATGGTCCATCGCCGACCCAGTAGTATCCCGCCGTGTGGAGAAAGATCCCATCGCCGTCGTTGAACAGAATTGAAACGTTGTCCCACGAACAGTTTGCTACTGCCATGTCCTGGTCGCCATCGGAGTCAAAATCGGCCAAGAAAACTGACCGCGGACCAAAGCCCACCGCATAATTGACCGGGTCACTAAAAAGTGGTTCGGCGGCCATTGCGGCACTCGTCAGTATCAGCACAAACGAGGCTGCCAGAATAATTGACATTTTCATAATAAGCCTCTCTAAAATGACTTACAAGACCTGTGCAGGCACCATCTGATGACATGATCTTGGAATGAATGACTTGAATGAACCTGCTGCTTACTCCGATTGAAGCGGGCGCGAGATGTGTAATTACCTAACTATAGTCATTATTTGACGTTCTGTCAACCCGTTACACAGCCTGGTGCCGATCAATACTCTCAGACTCTGGCTGATACTATGCCTCGGTCCGATCCGGTCCTGGTTCAAGGCAAGGTCTTTACGCGCCGACGCATCAAAAGTGTTGACTCCGAAGTGGCTCAAGGCTATATTTATGGAAACGGGAGAGACATCCTCACCTGCCGCTCAGCATCGTTAATGGAGCGGGGCTTTCCATCACTCGAACGCTATTTTTCAGCCTAGATAGCCCATAATTTGACGTGGGTATCCGGCTAATGACTTTGATACCGGAACGCGGGAGATAGTTGACACTAGCCGTGAAAGGAGGCATCCAGATGAGGAGTAAACCGAAAGCACTTTTGTCGAGCATCCTGCTTGTGGTGTTTGTGTTGTCGATTGTAGCCACAATTCATTCGAGTTCCGAAGCCGGCTACCCCAGACTGTATGTATGCTGCACCAAGGTCCTTAAGAACGGGACGGTAATTGAGGGCGTGAAGCGCTACGGCATGCCCGATGCGACATGTTCCTATGATCTCTGCGTCGAGGTTGGTGAATTCTGCAACTGCTCTATTACAAGGTAAGTTGGGATAATTCTAAATCATCACCTGATTTCTCCAATCACCGGTACTAAGTCAGCCAGGCCCCTTCTCGGGGGCCTGTTTTTTGCGCTCGGTTGTCTGCCGGCCGGCTTGACAAAATAGGAAATGTTCATTTATTATATTAAGGTCGTGCTCTATCGGCAGAACGCGGTGTCTAACAAGTAAAGGCATCGCGAGCTACCGCAGTATCTTCTCAGACCGGGTCGCGAGTGTCGCAAGATTTCGAAAATAGATCATATAAATCTAACGCAGGAGGTAAGAATCGGTGAAGAAATTATCAGTATTGACCCTGGTGATAGTGCTTTCGCTGGCATTCGCGCTGGGCGCCGCCGCCAAGAACAAACCAACGATACTACAACAGTGCATCATAACCACCTACATCACTGAAGATGGATGCTGGTCGGAATGGTGTTGCCGAAACGTTATCGAGTTGGCCAACGGCGATGTGAAGTACAGCCAGCCGGTGTGCGAGATATACCCGTTTGAGTGCCCGTGACACTCAAGCCGAGGGAGCTTTTCGGAACATACGGCGCCGGTCTCCCCTGTCGGTGCTCACTGCTGATTGTATGCCAGAAAACGATTGATCCAGATTATACTGTTGACGGCCTCATAGTCATAAAAGGATTCGTCGGAACTTCTCTGTAATATTCGCTCGCGAAGTTTCTTGAGTTCGGGTTCGTCCGTAACGGCGCTGGCCTGTGCCAGCAGTTCGTAATCCCCGTCCTTACCCGCCGACTCGTAAAGCAAGTCATATTGTGTCTGAAATACTTCTTGCGATATATCTTTCATGCTTCCGGAAGAATCCGCGATCTCAGTGATCATATCGAGACCGTTCAGTGAAGCCTCGGCGAATGCCTTCACGATCTCTTTCTTTTCTTTCTCAATAACCTCCCGGAAAAATGCTTCGTATTTCCCTTTATCATAGATAAGTAGCTCCAGCGAGCCCAAAATGCCCGCCCGAAACTCTTCTTCCTTTTCTACCCAGTAACGATCGGTCAGGGCACTCGCGGCTTCGGCGGCCATCAGCCATCTGCCCAGAAGAAAGATAGTGTTTCCCCGAACGTTCTTGTTTCCATCCTGGAGTTTTTGCAACAGGAACGGAACAGCGGCATCACCATATTTACCGAAGATGAATTTGATTTCCCAGGGTGACGTCTTGTAGTCCATCTTCAGAAACTCTTCTGTCTCCGGCAAAGCGGGCTCATATTTCATTTGGGCCAGGCGGTCAAGGGCCAGGAAACGCAGGTAATCATCCGATATTTCATTAAGCGCGGCCATCAGGTACTCACCTGAGCCACCGTCTTCAATTGTCGCCAGCGCCCCCAGGCAATTGGCAACCACCAGCCTGGATTTCGAATCACCGCAAAGAGCTATCAAGGCATCTATTGCAGGCCTGTTTTCGGTCAACCCCAGCGCCCAGACGTAAACCGATATGTTCCTTTCATCAATGTCGCGGTCTTCAAGCCGTGGTAACAGCGCCTCGGTAACCATCGCGCGGTTCTGCTGAATGCGCTCTGTCAGTGATTGAATGAAGGCCGGATGAGCGTCTTCACCGATAGAAATCAGAGCCTCGATATCCGTTATGAGGGTGCTATCCTGCGCACCGACTTCACTTCCGCAAGTTATGAAAGCCAATACAGCAACCAGAGTCACCGCCTTGAACAACTTCGACCAACCCATCACTTCCTCCTTCACCAGCGCCCCACGTTAACCCTCGCTTCTACTAAGGAAAATATAGAGGAAGTTGAATATTTACACAATCCTTGTTTCGACGGCAGCCCCAGCATCCATACACGGGATACCAACAAGGCTCCGGGAAGATATCCCGAAGCCTGTTATTGTTTAGAAAGAAGCCGCCCCCTTCATTTCACCAGCATCATTTTTCTGGCCTGTTCGAATTCGCCCGCCGTGAGGCGATAGAGATAAACTCCGCTGGCGAGTTTACTGCCGTCGAATGAAACCGTGTGGTATCCGGCTTTTATCGGTCCATCAATCAAAGTCGACACCTTCCGCCCCATCAGGTTGACGATCTCCAACTTCACGTGCGAGGCGCGAGGAAGACTGAAGCTGATCTCCGTGGTCGGGTTAAAAGGGTTGGGATAGTTTTGGCACAGGCTATACTCGGTCGGCAATCCATACTCCACGGGGGTGATACCACCGGTCTCGACATCGAGCTTCAAAATAACAACGTCGCAGCCACCACCAGACGCGGATTGGTACGGGGCCTCCGTCGGAAAATCGGAGGAATTGGTCTGCCCCGTCACGTAGGCCGACCCTGAACCATCTACGGCCACAGCAGCCGATGATTCATCGCCACTTCCGCCCACGTACGTGCTAAAAACGAGTACATCGCCCGAACCATCCAGCCTGGTAACGAAGATATCTCCAAGCGCCTGATTGGTCTGGTACGCATTGACTGTCGGGAAATCGACGGAACTTGTATTTCCCGTGACACAGGCCTCCCCCGAAGTGTTCACCGCGATTCCGCGGGCCTGATCCTGACCGGCTCCGCCAAGATAGGTGGCGTATACGGGGCCGCTTCCAGCCGTGTTCATCCTGGTGACGTGGACGTCCGTTTCTCCCGCCAGAGACGCCTGGTATGGATTCACAGTCGGGAAATCGGCCGACGCTGTCCATCCGGTCACATAGGCCGATCCGGATGCGTCCAATGCGATGGCGGAATTCTCGTCACCACTGCTACCCCCCAGATAGGTGCTGTATGTCAGATCGTTACCGGCAATGGCTAACTTGGTGATAAACCCATCCCAGGCTCCCGCCATTGAACCCTGATAAGCACTTACTGTCGGAAAATCTGTGGATTCGGTATAACCCGCGATATAAGCGGCCCCGATATCGTTTACGGCGATACCGGCGCCTCTCTCATTCGAATTCCCTCCCAGATAGGTGCTATAGGCCAGACTATTTCCGGCACTACTCAGCTTGGTCACAAAGACATCCCATATAGCGGAAATCGTCCCCTGGTACGGATTGAGGGTCGGAAAATCGGCGGACAATGTCCTCCCGGTCAGGTATGCTGCCCCGGATGCATCAACTGCGATGGCCTGTCCCTGATCGGAACCGGTTCCCCCGAGATAGGTGCTGTACGATAGAGCACCCCCGGTGTTATCGAGCTTGGTAACAAAAACGTCACTTGCTCCACCCCCGTGTGATGCCTGATAAGCGTTAAGCGTTGGAAAATCTGTGGAATACGTGTAACCAGTCACATACGCGGCCCCGGTGGCGTCGATAGCTAAGCCGTAGCCCAGGTCATTCGCATTGCCACCCAGGTATGTGCTGTAGATGAGGCTGCTGCCGTCACTGCTAAGCTTCGCGACGAAAACATCTGTCCATGTCTGGTCTGTTTGATAAGGATCAACTGTTGGAAAGTCGGTGGAAGCAGTCCTTCCGGCAACGTAGATCGCTCCTGAGCCATCCACCGCGATGCCCTGGCCGTAATCATCATCGCTTCCTCCCAGATACGTGCTGTAAGCCAGCACCACCGGATCAATCACCAGTGGCTCCGATGGATCATAATCACCGGTGATCGAGAAGCTGAAAGTGTTATCCGAAAATAGCTCGTACCGACCGTCTACGATCACGCGAGAATTGTTCAGGGTTTGATAAACAACAGGTCGCCGCTCGACCAGTTTGCCCCATTTCGTTGCCACCAGCAGTTCACCGTCATCGCTTATCGAGACTGACCGCACCCCCTCGTACCGGATTCGGATTCTTGACAGGTCAGCACCCGGGGCTATGATGAAATCATACTCCACCGCACCATCCTTCCCATAGTACCTCAGATCAATACCGGGGTATATGTCCTCGTACCGGATGCTGCTGAAATTCGGGATGCCGGCGCACCATCGGCCTGGGTCATCTCCGATGAAGTAGTTGCTCCAGCTTCCCGGCACACTTTCGCCGATCACCCGCGGCGCGCAATTGGCATCTACAAAAGACGCTTTTATCATCATTGACTCGATTTGATTTGGTCCTTCGCCGTCACCACTACGAGCTTCTCGAGTGAATTGATAGGACACACCGTCCGAAGTGTACCAGACGGTAGCTCCGCGGACACTGGCACGAAACAGAACCATCTCATCCCATTGGCCCTGGTTTTCGGTGAAAACTATCGGCGACGAGCCGTAGTCGGCCTCGCCACAAAACGCCGGTGCCGGAAGCAAGACGCCGAATACGATAAGCAACACCAGTGATTTTCCGGTAATGACTGCCCTTTTCATGAAAGGCCTCCCTATAAAGTTGTTTTGACTTGCACAGGTACCTTAAGAATGAAATTACTCAGGAATGAAAATCGTGGATGCACCTGCTACTTAGCCCCGTTGGATGCAGGCGCGAGTCGTATATGTTGATAACTATACCGGCAAATAGACTTTTTGTCAACCCTTTACGGCAAGGATCTGCTGATTTCGCGCGAGGATCGCCTCAATATCACCTAATGCCAAACTCTGCTCCCGACTCTTTCGCTTGCTCAATCGGCGTCCCAGTCAAAATCGCCCATCTCGGCAACGGCCACGAGAAACAGCCCAATCCCTGCCAGAACCCCATAGAGTGCCAATGACGATTTCCCCTCATCAGCACGCAACACCTCAAGGTAAGCTACCTCGCTTAGTGGAACACTGACGTATTCATTCGCGGGTGAGTAGCCAACGACCGCTTTGGTGGCCGTATCGACACGGCCATGACGCCCGTCGAACGACACATGCGTGCCGTCCTTTTTACGCAGCGACTTGATGGAGCCCTTTATCGGGTACACACCGCGCTCAACCTTTGCCACATCGACTTTTGACATTGGTATCCTGACCGCTTTGGTGCAGCCAGTAAGACCCATACTGTAAAGCAGGAAGGCCGCCAGGGTCACCGAACTCACAATCTGCCTGAACATTGTTTATCCTCCTGTCTTCTGTCAGTATCCAGTAATCAGCTATCCATAGCTAGTCCGAGTCGCCAAGTCCAGTGTTGGAGGCTGCCAGTAACAGCAGCGCAAATCCCAGGGCAACCCCTCCGACTACCAAACCTGCTTTCCCCCCGTCCACTCTGGATACTTCAAGGACGGCCACCTCGCTCACCGGAACCCTGAGGTATTCATTCGATGGGGAGTGCCCAACGACCACGTTGGCGGTTGGATCGATACGGCCGTGGCGCTTATCGAACGTCAGACGCGTGCCGTCTTTCTTCTGTAACGATATTATGGAACCTCTTATCGATTGCTCGCCCCGCTCCATCTTTTTCATGTCGAGTTCCTCCATGGGCATTCTGACCATCTGGGTACAGCCAGTCAGACCCACAGTATAGAGCATAAAGGCGACCAGCGTCACTGAACTCATCATTCGCCTGAACATCGCTTACCTTCCTATTTTTTAGGGCTAGTATCCAATAAAATGCGTAACAAATGGTGTGCCACCATGACCAGATTATCCCTCGCCGCGCAAGTGGTGTGATATCAATAGATTATGCTCTCGGATGTGAGGTCGTCAGGATGACTATTCCGTAAGTTAATATACACACTGGATAGTAAATGTCGAGCAAAATTGACAGACACGTCACTTTCGGCCAAGTTACCGGCGCAGCGCCGGCGGCTCTGAGGGATCAACTGTGAATTTCTAATGGAAAGCGGAAGACGAAGGTAGTGCCGCTGCCAGGTTTGGAATCCACTAAGACTTCAGCGTCATGATTTCGAATAATCTTGCCGCAGGTGACCAAACCGTGGCCATGGCCTTTCTCCTTGGTGGTGAATCCCTGCTTGAACAATTTTGAGCTTACCTCCGGTTTGATGCCGGTTCCGTTGTCAGAGACTGACAGGACAGCCAAAGCGTGCTCGGTAAAAGTTCTCACCACTATCTCGCCGACGTCTCGCCTCGCCTCGTAAATAGCGTCGGCGGCGTTGTTAAGCAGGTTCAACAGCAGCTGCGAGATCTGGCCAGCGTCAAGGTCAACTTCGGGCAGCTTCGGATCCAGCTCCGACAGTACCCGAATACGGTTGAATTTCTTCTGGGCCGTAACGTAGGTCATCACTTCTGCGATAACGTTGTTGAGTGAGCCCGGTTTTTTCTGTGTCTCGAGCTTGGCATAATCCATGAGCCCGTTGGTGAAGCGTTCCATTTTGGCCACGCTGTTTTTAAGCTTGCCCAGATTGATGCCAACTTTCTCCATATCATCTTTCTTGAGCGCTATTTCGGTCATTTCCACGCCGCCCAGGATGAGGCCAAGGAAATTGTTGAGCTCATGCGAGATGGAAGACGCCATAACACCCATATCGGCCAGCTTCTGGAGTTCGAAGATTTGATGTTCGCTCTGCTTCTGGTCGGTGATATCGTCGATGGTTATGATAAGGTCGGACTCCAGAACTGATTGACTATCCATTCGACTGATATGGACATTATATATTCTCTTGATGTCCTCCGAAGTAGCGACCATGTTTTCCAGCAACCTGGTCCGGGGATCCTTGAGGGCGCCCTTGAATCGTTTCGTCCAATCCCTGAATATGGTATTATCGAACACCAGTTCCATTGGCGCTTTGAGGATGGCGCACATGTGTACCAGGTGTGGCTTGAATGACTTCAATATGTTGAAACCGGTGTTATTGACCTTTTTCAGCTGGCCCTGCGAGTTGAAGACAAAAACACCCTGCCCCACACTATCGAGGATAGCCAGATACCATTTATTCAAACCGGCGATTTCGAGAAACAAGAATGAACTGGCCAGAAACGGGGTGATAGTATTGACGAGAGTGGCGAGCAGTTCATGGTCGGAATCCGTAAACGGTTTTTTGGTCACCCGCTCGCCGAGACAGAGGATTCCGATCACATTGTCGTTATGAACCAGGGGCGCGACCAGCTTTACTCCGCACTCTGACAATACATATCCGAGGTTGGCGGTAGAGTCGTGTTCGGTCAGTTCAATAGCGTTTGCCGGCGACCTGTTCAGCAGAAAGTATTCGCAGTGTTCATCGGTGAGTTCCTGACTGAGAAGGAGACGGTCGTTGCGCAGCTTGCCCGTGCCGTATAACAGCGGCACCGTGCTCTGGGTACCTGGCTGCCTTATCAACGCGCAGGTATTGGGAACGGAGAACTGCCCGGAGATAGTCAACACCATTAGTTCATTGAGCTGTCCGAAATCCGGGTGGTTCGAAAACTGGCGTGCCAGCTTCGACAAGGTGTCCAGGGCCAGTATCTGCCGTCCCTCCTGTTTTCGGGCAGGGTCCGTTGATATGCCTGCGCTTGGAGCTTTTTTGACTTCAGTAGTCATAATACCTTTTTCAAGCCACACCTCTCTTGCGCCGCTTCTCTGTCATCGGCCACCGTCAGGTAATCCATCAGGTCCAAAACGTTCAAAATGTTCTGAATACTTTCTGAGACATTGCACAGGATAACGTCACCACCGCTCTCGCGGGCTACCTCAACCGAACCCAGTATTGATCCCACCCCGGAGGATGAAATGAACTCGAGATCTCTCATGTCGATGATGATGAACTTGTGTCCACCGGCCTGCGCATTGGTTATGGCTTCGACCATCTCATGCGCGTTGTCATTATCGAGCGTTTTTCCAGGCTGAAGAAGGGCCGCCCCCCCGCTCATCGAATCACAGACAATCGTTTTTTCACTCATTTTTTCATTCCCAGTATTTTTTAACTTTGAGTACATTCAACTCGTTATTTTTTCTCTCATAGTCCATGGAGTCGGTCATTCTTGAAATCATTGTCAGGCCGAAACCATGTCTCTGCCCGGTGCGGACAGCGTGTTCAGCGTCAAAGTCGCGCACATTCTCACTGGGATTGAAAGGCGGACCGTTGTCGGTGAAAGTAAGTTCGATGGCTTCGGAATCGGCCTCTACACATACCTCTACCGTGACCACCCTGTCGGCTTTTCCATGCTGACGAATGTTGGTGAGAATTTCATAGAAGACGGTCTCGAGCTCCAGGGCGCAAAAAGGTTCGGTTCGCATCTCGCGCAGAAACTGGCGAAAGTCACCCAGTACGTTTAGAATCTCTTCGCTGACGGGCTTTATGCGAAGTTGCAGTCGGTGCTTTTCCGGACCCGGCGCCGGCGAGGTCGATGCCGCCTCGGTCTCCACCTGTTCAGCCTGATCAATATCGAAGAATTCGAATAAGTCCAGTAACTTCAGTATCCTGATCAGACAGTCCGAAACCCGCGATAGTCTCATACCCACGCCGGCCGACTCACATTTCTCACGGGTCACCCACAAAACGTTGACGTGACTCGACGAAACCAGATTCAAGGCCGAGCAATCCAAATCAATACAGCCCGGAGAGGCGGCAATTACCTCTTCCAGGTGGCTGTGGAATTCCTCAAGAGAAATCTCCGACAGCTCTCCCGGGACCATTATGACCCGCGTCTTCTTAGTACTAACCGACACTGGTGGCCACCCTTTGCTTTGTATCACTGTTACCGACGAGGAGACCGGACCATTTCAGAGCCAGCAGGGTGATGTCGTCGAACTGAGAGCTTCCTTCAACGAAATTGTCGATGCCGGTAACAACCTTCTCAGTCACCTCGTTCGGAGACAGATTTCGGCCTGACTCAAGAATCCCTGTGAACCGATCCATACCGAATTCTTCACTATTGGCGTTCTTGGCCTCATTCACGCCGTCGGTAAACTGTATTACCCAATCCCCCGCGCTCAGATTGATCCGGGTCTGTTCGATCCGATCAGCGAATTGTTTGGACGATACCATTCCGAGAGGATATCCACGTGTTTTTATCAACTCATGTCCGGTCCTGTCGGCATGGAACCTGACCAGCGGGTTATGACCGGCCGACGCGAATTGCAGCTCACCGGTAGCTCGATTCAACACGCCATAGAACATCGTAACGAACATGCCTTTCCTGACATTCTCTCCGAGCTCAGCGTTCACTCTGGTCAATAGCCTGGCAGGTTCAATCGTATGACGGCTTACACTCTTGATAATATCCCTGGTCAGAAGCATCACCAGCATCCCCGGTAATGACTTTCCGGACACATCGGCGACAATAATACCGAGGTTCTCGTCGTCGAACTCGATAAAATCGTAATAGTCACCACCAACTTCCCGGGCGCTCCGGTAGAAACAGGCGATTTCAAAAGAATCTCCGGTTGGATTTTGATTCGGGAGCAGGTTGGCCTGAATTTCCCTGGCTATCTCCAGTTCCCGATTCATCCGTTCTCGCTCGAGCATATCCTTCTGGGCCTGATTAAGCCTGCGCCCCATCACACCGAGAGTTTTGGCCAGATAGCCCAGTTCATTACGCGATTTGACAGGTATCTCGAGCGAGATATTGTCTACCGAGACCTTCTTCAGATGATCGGTGATAACGCTGACCGGGCGGAGTTTTCGGTTCAGCACCAGCATTGTAGCCGGTATCCCGATAAGCATCATCAGCAAGGTTATCCCGACCACGGTTTTTATCGATTCGGAGCGGGCCATTTTGATGCGATGGGTCGACGACGCCATAGCCAGAGTTCCTACCTGGATCCCGCTCTCGGTAACCGGCACCATCAAATTGATGGTGTCACCGCGGACATTCAGAGCTTCACCGTCTGCCAGTAGTCCGACGATCCTGTCTGATTCAATCGGGGTGAGCTTTTCGGAGGCGATGACTTTCTTTATGTCGGTGTGGGCCAAAATTACGCCGTCCTTTGCGGCGATACCCGCCCAATAGGCGTCGGGGTAGTCCTCCGTAAGCCTTTTCAGCAGATTGTTCAGCAGCAGCGCGTCAGGATTCTCCGAGGAGATAATGAGTTTCCCGGCCGTATTCGAATAGGAGCGAACACGCACGAGGGCCTCGTTTATCACTTGTTCAGAGGTCTTGCTCACATACATGTCGGTCATCACCCAGCCGGTAACGAGCATCAACGCCAGAACCACGAGTGATACGTAGAGCGAGAATTCGAACCTGATCGATCTTCGAAAGTTGCCGGCCCTCGGCCAGTCATGGATGATCGCGTTTTTTCTACTGGCCGGTTTCATATGTCAATTCTTTCAACTTACGGATTTCGTTTTCCGCCCTCTGGATATAATCGAGAATCTCGGTGTTATCTGAATCGAGGCGAATCGCCTTCTTCCAGTAGGCGACGGCCTCGGCGAGCATATTCTGCCCGTAATGCTCGACACCGATGAACTTATACGCCCTGACGAGATATTCACGCACGGACATATACTTCGGCGCCAGGGCCAGGACCGCTTCCCACTCTCCAACAGCCGCCACCAGATCGCCGTTCGAGAACAGTTTCTGCCCGGTTTCGTAGCGTCGACCTACCTCTTCAAGCACGGCATCGGTCATTTTCGATGGTGCCGGGCCGAGAATCTTTTCCCGCTCAACATGTATCTCCGTCGTCTCTGTCTGGATTCTTTGCCGCATCTCGGTACACCACTGGTGTCCCGGCAACAGCGTCAGAGCGGAGTCGAGATGGATTAGCGCCGTTGCGAAATCAGCGCGTTCGTAGGATGCCGTGGCCTTCCGACACTCATGTTCAAAGAGTACCTTTCTGGTTGCCTGGCGCACACTCTTGTCCCCGGGCGCGATTTGATTAAGCGACTCAAGTAACTGGAGAGCTCTGTCGATTTCACCGTAACTTACCAGCGAATCGACCGACCACAGTTGAGCGCGGATCATTTCCTCTCTACCTTCGACTTGCTCGACAGCGTAGTCGATACGCTTTATCAACTTCGATGCCTCGCTGGAATCCTCAGCGAACTGAAGTGC
This sequence comes from Candidatus Zixiibacteriota bacterium, assembly GCA_020351995.1. GTDB lineage: Bacteria > Zixibacteria > MSB-5A5 > GN15 > FEB-12. The sequence continues at coordinate 3,558,654 of CP070674.1, read as the reverse complement.
ACGGGTGGCAAAGTAACGGGCTTCCAGATACTGGCCCGTTCCGAAGGCCGCTCTGGCGGAATCGAGATGTTTCCCGTAATTGGTTTCCCGTAAAAGCATGTCAAGGCGATATCGGGCTGACTCTGCCAGAGAGGCAATGTCGGCGGTGTCTTCACCGGAGGCTCGCGCCAGGAACAGGGCCCGGTCGAAACACTGCGCGGCCTCGGTTAATTCCTCACCGGCCAACAGTTGCTCGCCGCGCGAACGCAGTTCGGCCACCGTATTCCGGTTCTGTTGTTGCATGCGTTCTTCCATCATTTGCGCGAACTGGATTTCCCGCTTCTCGGCTCTTAACGCTCTCCGCTCGGAAACCGAGCGACCGAAGGCCGTGGTGATACTGAACATGTGCAAATTCCCGAGATCGCGGTCCACCAGAGCATAGTCGAAATCCACCGGGCTGTAGGATATCCCGATACCGAACGAGAGTCTACTATCCCGCACGCCGCCTCTGACGAAAAGCAAATCCTGAATGTTGTATTCGAGCCCCATGGCCAGTTCGGCGTTCACCGACTCGACTTTCGTCAGGGACATTGACAGGTTCACAGCCTGATCCCAGAGCCGATTCGGCAACATTGTCGCCGTCAGACCCAGCTCCGCTGCCGCAGGCTGGGCAATACTGGCATCGGCCAGCTCCGTCGAGGGAGCCATCAGATTACGTCCTACCACCACTAACCGCACCTCTGAGAAGTTGGCGAAATTCGGATGCATACGACGCCCCAGCGACAATGTCAGGCCGGGCGTGGACGTCGCGCTGTAATCACCCAGGGAATGGCTTTCCATGGAAAGGGTAAGACCAACATCGTTACCGGAAAGCTGACGACCGTAAGCCAGGTAGAACCCGAGGCGGTTGTCATTGATCTCTCCTAACAGGATGTTGTCAGCGTCGCGTTCCTCGATCCCGCCTATGCCCAGCCGAAATATACCGAAGCCGAACCCGCCGAAATCCAGGGTGGGCACAACCACTCCCAGATACTGGTAGGCAACATCGGAATCAAACAAACGGCAATGAAAGGCGCCGAGCGTGTAATGTTCCGCGGAGGCCAGGCGCGAGGCATTCCAGTACGGTGCCATAGCGGCATCAACGGTCGGCAGCGCCGCTCCTCCCAGAGCCAATTCACGGGCCCCCGTGCCAAGGCTGAACGGTGACTGAAGCCCGCCGTCCGGCGTCGAGGCCGATACGCCCAGAAACAGGCTCAACAAAACTGCAAGTGTGATGACAGTAGCTCTCATCTCACCACCGCAATCTTTCTTTTGATGGTTTCCGAACCGCCGCCAACATATTTCGCCGTCAAACGGCAGAAATAGGTTCCGGGCAGCACCATACCACCCCTGTCATTGCGCCCGTCCCAGGTGTCTTCCTGATGGGCGCCGGCACCCCTGAAAGCACCGATGGCCACCTGTTTGACCAACTCACCCGTGATCGTGAACAGTTCTATATCAACGCGGGCGTCAGAGGTCAACACGTAGCCGATTGTGGTCCGGCCCTCACCATCCGGGTTGAAAGGATTCGGATAATTGGTAAACGAAGTCTCCAGGTCAGCTTTCACCAGCGATACTTCCGCGGACAACACCGGGTAGTCCGCGGCGTTGAGAATAGGATATACGGTGGTCAGGAGATTCTGATCGATGAGGTCGCAAAACATCGAATCCATCAGACCCAGTACATAATTTCCGAGGGGAGCATCGGGACTGATGTCACATAGTACGGTCAGGGAATGTGAGCTGCCGTACGGAATAGTAAATCCCGAATCTATCGTCAGTGACACGTCGGTTTCACTCAGAGAACTGTCAATCGCAATCGTATCGGTGCCCAGAACAAGATAGACAGAGTCGAACACGGTTTCAGAAACAGGCCTTAGATCTCCCCTGGAGGTTCGTTACCTCACCGTGGCAGCAATAGCGTTCATCAGCAGATCACCCTGCGGGGTTGGGCTATCATAGGAGAGGTCTATTTGAAGCAGGGGCAGACCATTCTGTCCCGGGAAGGCCAGTTGAGTCGGGGGAGTATCGATCGATACCACCGGTCGACCCGCTTGCAGGTAAACCTGCGACAATTCTGTTTCAAATGGAAAGCTGAAAGGGCAGGTCGGCGACACCAGAATAGCAGGGTGGCTGGCGGTATCGGTGGCATCACACAGTGTCAGGGCACCTTCGCTTTGCAGAGTTAGCAGAAAATCTTCGACCGGTGTGGCGTTCTCTATGTCGCCCACCAGCATTATCGAGGTCGTGTCACCCGGATTCACCACAACGCCATTATTCCCAAGATGGAAAACAGCGAAACCATCCTGTAACTCGATGAACGGATCATATGTTACCGGGCCGCCTTCGACAGAAATTCCTATCTGGTCAAAGAGGTCATTGGGATTAACCAGCGCGCCCGCCGAATTGTATATGCGAGCCACGACATCGGAAACTCTGATCGAAGAGTAGTCTGCTGCGGCTTCGTAGATTGCGGTCATCTCGAGCAATTCGACGGCAGCTGCGCCGCCGATGATATACTCAGGTACCGCCGATGACAGGCATATTTCCGGACTGACGGCAGGATTCTTGAACCCGGCATACCCGCTGATTAGTGGGAAGACATTTCCCGTGGCCAGTTCCTGATCGGACACCGCCAGAACGACGGAACCTGAGCTAAGATCCCGAACGGTGAAGGCGGTGCTATCTTCAATACGAACAGCGAAAGTGCTGTACGGTGACTGGAGTTTCAAATCGATTTGCAGGTTCAATAGCTCCGTTTCCGAGGGACTAATCGTAGGTGGAGCGGCAAAATCAACGGTAAGACTGGTCGAGCCCGGGATTATCGTAGCAAGTTCGCCTATGATCATCTGTCGCTTGAGAACCCGTACCGCCTCAACCACATCGGACGGATCAACAGCGTTCAGCGCATCGTCGATGATCTCCAGGGAGAGACTGGTCACCTGGATCTGAGACGTCCCTATATTCCCCGGATGGCGAATGGACAGTTCTAATGCATCGACACCTTCCTGGCCATAGTTCACACATGTATTCATTGTCGACTGACCGGACACAGCCAATTGCTGGGAAGGATCATCTATACGGCAGGAGACCGTCATCATAGGGAAAACCACCCCGGGGTCAAACGCGACCGTCTGGGATGTGTTATCGTCAACAATATTGACGTCACCCGGACTGCTGAGCGCCAGGACGAAATTCGAAGCTGTGGCAAAGCTGTCGATATCGACAAGTAGCGATAAGAGCTGGTCCTCAGCCGCCGGCACGACAACCGGCTCGGTAAAACGCAGCCAGACCGACGGCGTGGAGGGCGGGGAGTTCTCAACCACCAGATTAATATTATCGGTGGCCACAACCATTCGCGAGAATACCGAGTTGGCAGCCAGGGGTTGACCGGAGTCGTCCTCGACGGAAATTTGTATGCTATCAAGTCTCACCGCAGTACGCGTTGACGATGTATCAACCTGTTCGAACCTTATACTTAACGGGAATACGTTAGCCTGACCGCGGCTCACCGCCGTAGGCGCCGAGTTCACCAGACTCAGCGCTACGTCGCTGGGAACCTCATCGATTCGTACTTCGTCGGTATATACGGCTACCGAGGAATCTATTGGGTTTTCCGAGAAAGCGCGGATACGCCACGACTCGGAGCCTGAACCCGAGGCCGTGAACAACCCGTCAAATTGCGTGGTCTCCTCCGATCCAAGGTAGACCGGGCCCAGCACAATACTATCAACACCGTTGTTTACCGCTACAAACTCGCAGTAGACCGTGTCCAACGGCGTCCCCAGAAGATTAGTAACCTGTGCCGGGACAGTTATCTGTTGCCCGATCGAATAGGATTCGCTCAGCGGCATAGCCGATATTCGTAACCCCGAAGCCGAGACTACGATATCGGCCTGACTCATCAGGGCGGCGTCAAATGGACCATCGTTTCCCGAAATGAATTGGCAGCCGTCCACCGGAATTTGCGGTTGAAAGGTAGCACCCGGCGTTGCCGCACCAGAAACATCACCTGTCACGAACAGACAGACGGGAGCCGGGCTGGTCTCAAGGCTCAGCGACCCGGTTAGCCAATCGCTGCCCGTGTACGAAAACTGCTTAACCAGTGAGTCACCGGACTGCCATTGCTGGTCCCCATTCAAATCGAGCCACAATTCAAGAACATCGAAATCCGAATCATCCGCAGTTCCGGCATTGCTGACCATCAGCGACGTGAGAGTATCGAACTGATCACCGTTGACGGCTGGTGTTAAACACAACAGAGTAATCGAAGTGTCGCCCGGGGTTACCGAACTGGAGACCTGTTCGATAACCTGGTATTGCGAACGCACGGAGCCGTCAAGTATTAAGTAGGTCCCGGACGTGAGCGGCATGTCACCGTTAATATTGACAGATTCACCGCCGACAACATCGAACACTATGTCAGATTCCTGATCGATAGTGACGCTCAGGCTATCCGAGTCGATGACCTGTTCATGCGGCAGAGCAACCACCACGAAGAAGTAACAGAGAGATTCGGCTGCCAGAGAAAGACCCGCCGGTGAAAGACTAAGCAGGCCGCCACTGAAATAGCCGGATGCTATCGCTGGATCTCCGTCAAAAATACGGTTATGGTTGACATCCAGATGGAGGCTCACCTGTCCCAGCTCAGCATCGGCGAAAGCCGAACTCGATGCGGTCCGCGTGTGGTTAGCGAGACGAACCGTCTGCAGGGTCTTGGCTTCGCTGTAACCGTTGTAAAGGCCGAAAGTGAGGATGGTTCTGTCGGCACTTCCGGCGCTCACATAGCTCGACGGTGATGGTACCGATACTGCCGTGACGCGGTCGATCGGCATTACCACAAAAGGCATCGGGTTCCTCAAGACGGTGTCATCAGGGCCGTCGGCTCCGGAAGCATATTCAACGCTCTTAACAGGGATGACCAAATCGACAATGCCCCCTTCCAACTCGCTGCTTTTGATATCAACCGTCACAAAAAATCTCTGGCCGTAGGGGGCCAGCGCATACGACAGACCCGAGATTTGCCAGAAACCGGAAGAATAAGTGAAACTGCCCAGCTCGGCATCGTCAGCGGTAAAGCCATCACCGCTCTGATCCGCCCACAGGCGAATTTCTAACGTTTCGCCGTTGTCGTCGAAGGTCCCGGCGTTGACTACCTTAACTGAGCTCAGAAAGTCCTCCGCGTACCCATTGGGCGGCAGATTGAAATCAAGGACGAGCCGCTCGGTCTGTCCCTGGAAAAGCGTTGACCCTTCGACCGGGTTGATTTGCGCAAGATCCGAAGGGAAAGTATTGACGATGTATTGGGCATCATTATCGAGTGGAAAGTCGGCCACTACGGCAATTTCCTCACCCAGGTAAATATCCGACAGGCCGGCGATTTGAAAGCTGATGTCATTACCGTCCCTGGCGTTCAAGGCATCGAGTAGAGCCGCTACGGTCAGTTTGATATTCGCGCCGCCGGGAGGGATTAACAACCCGGAAGTAGGTAGCACAGCATAACCGTCGGATAAAGTCCCCGTACACAAGAGACTATCGAGATCGGTTAGATCTGTGTACTGATTGTCTTTTTCGAGATAAAGAGCAACCCCTTCTATCTGACTGTCCAGTTCCTCGCGGGTGGCACCAAAGGGATCATCGCCGGTGAACTCCAACCTGACAGAGTCGAGCGGAACTCCTGTCGGACCGTCATTGACAAACTCAAGGGCCAGAATCGCGCCGGTATTGGTTCCCGGAATTATTTCCCTGATCGGCATGGTAAGTGAACTAACATAGATCTTTGGATCACCGGCAGTAACCGTAATCGTATCGGAAATACACGTAGGTCCGAGGCTACTCGTTGCTCTGACAAAACCATAGCCGGGGTCAGTGGCCGTGAAAAGGCCGGCCTGGCTGATAGTGCCGATATTCCCGAAAGCCGCCCAGGTAACATCGCCAAAAACGTCAACGGAGTTATCGCGGATATCCCAACCATATAGCAGAAATTGTTGCGTGGAGTCAACGCTAAGGTTGACCCTTTGCGGCTCTACCGTCATCCTGTCGAGCGTTCCCGGTACGACTGTCAATGGGGCGCTTTCGGCAGACAAACCGTAAATGGCATCCTCGGCTGTAACTGTTCCCTGACCGACCAGTGCGGGAGTAAAAACCCCACCGGAACTGATACTGCCGGACACAAAGGTATGTGACCACATTGTGGCACCCGGCCTGGTCGGAAAGCCGTCGGCGTCCCAGGCAAGCGCCTCGAACAGATAGGTGCTGTCCGCTACGAGGGTATCGCAGCAGCTTACAATCTCCATAGAATCCGGCTGGGCTGTCTCGATAGCACCCATGTCCGGGGCATATCCGTGGAAGGGAAATCCAAGATCGTAACCAGCGTCGATAGCCGGCGATGTTCTGTCAAGGTGGAAGTCACCACTGTCAGGATTCAGAAATACCGGATCAAGACCAATAAGGCATCCTTCACCCGGCTCTCCTTCTTTTCCGCAGATCTCCTCGTAGCCGTAAAACAAACAATGTGAGATAACACTGCCTACGCTACCGTCTATGGCTGTATCCCCCGCTCCGTGCGCGACGAAGATATTGTTGAACACGTTTATATCGTAGAAAATCGGCTGGTAAATATCCCGGCGGCCGTTGTTGTAAAAGGTGTTATTAGCGTACAGGTCGTCAGTGGTTGTCCACGAGAAGATCCCGGCGTATTCACTGTTACGGAAAACGTTATTGGTGATAACGTTTTCCCGCCCATTGATGAATAGTCCCACGGGAGCGTTGCTGATTTCGCAGCCGGAAAGTCTTAGCCCGATGCCGGCCATACTGATGTTGGATGAAAAGCTTCCATTGATGTCGATGCCGATCCAGACGAGGTACGAGGCGGATATCTGTACGCCCGTATTGTACCCGGAACCATCAACGGAGCATCCGTCCCCGACACCTATATACCAGATCGTGTCGTCTGGAAGTCCGCTGTCGGTGATTACCACAGAATCTGAATACATTCCCGGTTGCACGTAGACAGTATCACCGGGAAAGATGCAGGAATTGCCGTTGTCTATCGATTTCCACGACGTAGCCAGGGTCCGGCCCTCGGCCGTGTCTGCCCCGATGGGGCTGACGTAATAAACGTTGTACTTCTCCGAGGCTCCCATATCAGGAGCGGCACCGTTGAAGGGGTAGTCGTCAAAAGCTAACCCGGCGTCCAGTTCAGCGGCGGTATGTCTGAGAGCGAACTTCCCCGAGGTGGTATCCGCGAAGCCCGGTTCGACGCTAAATCCGCCAGCCGAATCAGTGACAAAAAGCAGGTTTCCGCCGACGTTCCCGCAGGCGTTGTTGAAACCGCAGATGATATCCTCATCGCCTATAATCCCACCACCCAGGTTGTGGGCAACGATATTGTTGAAGACCCGCCCTGTGGAAACGCTGGAATGAAATTCTATACCGGCACCGCCATTGCCGAATACAGTATTGTTGTACACCTCGGCCTCGTCACAAAATCCGGTGACATAAATACCGGTTCCCGCGTTATAGGCAGCCCGGTTACGAAAAAGGAGCTGTTCGCGCTGGTTGGCTACAATTCCAGTTCCTCCGGTGTGATGAACATAGCAATATGCCACCGTTCCGTATCGATTGTTGGCTTTGAGACAGTCGTGGAGTGAATTGGTCAGTTCGAAACCATAAATATCAAGGTACTCGCCATTGACAACCAGAACCGAATCCAGAAGGTTCTGTCCGTCTATAATCACCGACCGGGGACCGAGCTTACGGTATATGATATAGCTTGAGTCGGTACCCGACCTGTCTAGCGTGATAGTCTGAGTAGGCAAGTAGGTTCCGGGCAGGATATTCACTATGTCGCCGGGACCGACCTGTCCCGACGTATCACCGTGCTCTATCGAGGCCCAGGCCTGATCCGGACTTGTGCCCGGATTGTTGTTGTTTCCAGTTGGAGAAACGTAGAATTCAACGGCGTACGTCTGCCCGGCGGTGAAAATCATGCAAAAGGCGAGGAGAATGTACTTAATTTTACCCACGATGTTCCTGATTAACCGGCTGTCTATTAATGTTATGCAGTATTATCGGCACATTCGGCAGGTAGATTAGCTCCTGCGATGACGAGATCAGTATGTCTTTAAAGCGCTTACGGCACAGAATCCGGGTTGAATGGGCAGAATTGGCTCACTTCCCCCACGGACACTTCGCGCAATAGGCCTAACTGTTTGTTATTGAATCAGTTGGCGAACCGAGAAGCCTGCGCCTGACAAGTTCAATCCCCACCGGTGGAGGTGGGGTCGCTCAGCCCGATGCTTGCTGCATACCAACCCAAAAAGACCGCCTTGACAGAATCGAATAATCGAGTATACTAATATTGAAACTTTAATACGCCGATAACGTGTTAGATAAGTATATGAAGTTGACTGCAACCATCCGTCCGAATGTTGACAGCAACCCGACCGGGGTGTTCTGCTGTTGTTGTTGTAGCTGAAAATCGGTCTGGGTGGATGCGCGAATAAATATGTAAGACGTTGTAAAGAAATATAATAGACAAGCTCGCGGAGCCTCTTCAGACCGAAGCAGGCTCCGCTTTCTTTTGCACCTGCTTTCGGTCCTGAAACAGGAGACTGGCCGGCTTGCGGAAGGAGATGACCATGAAATTTCCAAGTGTTGTTGAAGCAATCGGGCGAACACCACTGATTCGTCTGAATCGGATAGTGCCCGGTGGGGCGGCAACAGTCCTCTGTAAGATGGAGAGTTACAACCCCGGGGGATCCGTTAAGGACCGCATAGCAGCTTCAATGATCCTGGCCGCCGAAAAGACCGGTAACTTGAAACCCGGCATGACCATTGTCGAACCGACATCGGGAAACACCGGAATCGGGCTGGCCATGGTGGCTGCGGCGCGAGGATACCGATGTATCTTCACCATGCCGGAGACTATGTCGCTTGAAAGGCGGGCGTTGCTTCAGCAGTACGGCGCGGAGATTGTCCTGACGCCGGGTGACAAAGGCATGACCGGAGCTATTGAAAAAGCTGGCGAGCTGGCCCGGAGCAGCGGGACTTTTGGGCCCTCTCAGTTTGACAATCCAGCCAATCCTGAGATCCACCGCCGAACGACCGGCCCGGAAATCGCCGCCGACCTCGAAGGAGATCATCTCGACGCTTTTGTCGCCGGTGTTGGCACCGGCGGGACCATCAGCGGAGCCGGCGGTTTCTGTAAACAGCAATACGGCTGCCTTGTCGTAGCCGTCGAGCCGAAGGCCTCCCCGGTCCTCTCCGGAGGTGAACGCGGCCCGCATCCAATCCAGGGGATCGGCGCTGGTTTCGTACCGGATAACTATGATCCCTCCGTGGTAGACAGGGTCATCACCGTTGACGAAGCCGATGCTTTCGCCACCGCTCGACGACTGGCCGCGGAAGAAGGTCTACTGGCAGGGGTATCATCGGGGGCCATCGTCTGGGCAGCCCTCGAGGTAGCGAAAGAACTTGGCGAAGGGAAACTTGTCGTGACTTTCATTTGCGATACCGGAGAGCGATATATCAGTACTCCGCTTTTTGAAAAGACGATTAACGGACAGAATCAAAATGGGAAGGAAAAAGAATATGCTGGCAATAATTGAAGATATCAAGGCGATCTACCGCAATGACCCGGCGGCGAAGAATATCGAGTTTTTGCTATACCCCGGTTTTCATGCGATAACGATACACCGTTTCAGCCACCTGTTGTACCGTTTGAGAATCCCCTTTATCCCGCGCCTGCTTTCTCAAATAGCGCGCTTTCTAACCGGTCTTGAGATTCATCCCGGAGCCAGAATCGGCAAAGGGTTCTTCTGTGACCACGGCAGTGGTGTTGTTATTGGCGAAACGTCGGTCATCGGCGACAACGCCGTTTTATTTCACAATGTAACCCTGGGCGGGACCGGAAAGCATCCCGGCAAACGACACCCCACTCTCGGCGACAACGTCCTGGTGGGCACGGGAGCGATCCTGCTGGGTCCGATTACCGTTGGCAACAATGTTCGCATCGGGGCCAACAGCTTTGTGGTCATGCGGGACATTCCATCCGATTGTACTGTTGTCGGTACTCCCGCGACAATTATCAAACGGCACGGTCAACCGATGATTCAGGAACTTCCGCGGACCAACGGGTTTGAGCCAAGGCATGATTTCGACCAGATGACGGCCTGAACGATAATTGTGTCAACCTTGGGCACCGGTAACGCCGGCAGCCAGACCCAGCATAATATACTGTTAGAGCGATCAGTATTTTCTTTATGTCGCTCTGCGGGTTGAGTCGATCTGCGGGGAGTGACGGAATAGCCTTGCATCAGGGGGCGAATCGAGTATATTGTTATAGCAGGATGAGATCACGAGCTCATACTCGATGGTCCCTGCTGCAACCTTGTCTTCGAATAACAAGCTAATCCGATACACAAGGCAGAACTTGTAACCAGTCTTGCCCGCCGGTTGACTCATAGTCACTCATTGCGGGCAAATCTCAACAGCATTCTAAGGAGGTAGAATGAGAAGCATTTTGTGCTTTGCACTGGCAATGACGCTGGTAGCCGGTCCCCTCATGGCTGCTTCCAGTCCATTTGAACCGGAGAGAGGGGAATCCTTTGTTGGCTACGCTTCGGACAGGATCATTGTACAACTTGATCAGTACGCAGTGGCATCTCTGGACCCACAGGCCCTTCGGTCGCAAAACGCCTTTCGCGGCAACCCGGATTTGGATGCGGTTACCGAGCGGTTCGGTATTCCGCGCATCGAAAAGAAATTTCGGGGTACAACTTTAGAGCAGGCCCGGACTCCGGAGGAACGAGCCCTGACAAGGTTCTTCGAGGTCTATGTTGATCCCGCCAATATCGACGCGATTATCGAGGCTTACCAGCAGGTCTCTGCAGTCACCAGTGCCTACAAGATCCCGGCGTGCAGAGTATTTGGCACCCCCAACGATACCTACTACAGCAGCCTATGGCAGCTACAGGACGTATACGGCATTGACGCCGATCAGGCCTGGGACATCGAGGCCGGTAACCCCGAGGTTGTAATCGCCGTTATCGACGGCGGTGTTGAATATACCAACCCTGACTTGGGCGGCAGCGATCCGCCGGGCCCGGATGATAATGTCACCAACGGAAATATCTGGGTCAATGACCAGGAAATTCCCGGTGATGATATCGATAACGACAACAATGGCTATGTTGACGACGTGATCGGATATGACTTCACCACCCCTTTAATCCAGTATCCTTGTGAAGATGTGGATTGTGATGGGCCCGACAACGATCCGAAGGGCGCCAGTGGCCACGGAACTTTCTGCGCCGGCGAAATTGCGGCCATAACCAACAACGGTTACGAACTCTCGGGTGTAGCGGGCGGATACAACGACGGGACCCCAGGCAGCGATGCCAACGGTGTCAAGATCGTGCCCTGCCGAGCCGGCTATGTGTCGAACATTGGGGGCATTATCGTGATCGCCGATGCCGCCGAGGCAATGGTGTACCTTGGCCAGCTGAAAGCTCGCGGCGTAAAAGTCGTGGCGGTCAATTGCTCCTTTGGCACCGCTGAGACACCCGCGTTGGCCGCGGCCGCAGACTACCTGGCCAGTCAGGATGTCCTGATCGTAGTTGCAGCAGGCAATAGTAACGTCAGCACACCGGACTACCTGGCGACCCGCGACGATTGCATGGCCGTGGGCGCTACCGGACTCAACGGCGATCCGTGGATAGGTTCGAACTACGGTGATTGGGTCGATATTGCCGGACCTTCAGCCGGCGTGCTTGGTATGGTGGGCGATAACGAGGAAGCCTTGTTCGCCTACTCGGGTACCTCGGCCGCGGCACCTCATGTAGTGGGGGTAGCCGCTTTGCTGGCGTCATACAATCCCGACCTGTCAGCGCAGGATATATGGAGCATCCTGTGTGACCCGGCCAATGTCAAACCGTACAACCCGACGAAAGACGTCGGCGTCGGTATTGTCAACGCGAGAATGGCGCTGGAATCGATCTCGCCTCCGAGTACGGTGGCTCCTGTGGCCGACTTCGTTGCCTATCCGAGCAGCGGTGATGCTCCTCTCGAGGTTTCGTTCAGAAATGAGTGTACCGGTGGGGCCACGTCCTGGATCTGGGATTTTGGCGATGATACTCCCGTTTCCCACGAACGTTTCCCCATCCACACCTATGCCTCTCCGGGATTGTACACGGTCACTCTGACCGCCAGCAACGATATGGGAAGCGACGTTATAGTGAGAACAGACTACATCAATACCCTTAATCCCCCGCTTCCGACCTCACATGTGGCATTTATGCTGGCGTACCCATTCCAGCAAACATATGGTCCCAGTGTCTACGACTGCGCAATAGCCGCAGTCTGGATTTACGACAACAACAATCGACCCGTCGCCAACGCAAGGGTAGTGTTGGCTGTAACCGGTCCTACCGATGGTAAGCGTATGGGCTCCAGCGATGCCGAAGGAAGGGTGCTGATCGTATCTCCCAAACCGAAGGATCCAACAATTGACGACTGGTGTTTTGAGGTTACGGATGTCAGACACGATGACTTCATCTATGATCCGGAAGCCAACTTCATTACCAAGACTTGCGAAAGCGGCCCGGTCTACAAGAGTACTCCGGGTGCCTGGGCGGAAACACAATCGTCAATGCCGGATAAACGCGGGCTGAGCCAGAATTATCCCAATCCCTTTAACCCGCGGACTGCCGTTCGGTTCTCTCTGGAGACCGCCAGTCACGTGAAGCTGACGGTGTATAACATCCGGGGGCAGAAGGTTGCTGTTCTGGCAAATGAGGTTTACGGAGCCGGTGAGCACGCCGTGGAATTTGATGCCGCCGGGTTATCCTCAGGCGTTTACCTGTATCGACTGGAGACGGACAATATATCGGAAACGAAAAAGATGATTCTGTTGAAGTAGAGTCGAGGGATACGCGGTGACAACCCGAAAGGGTTGTCACCGTTTTCCTACCATTTAGCCTGGAATCTAGAACTTGCCTTCTTCGAGCGCCGACCTATTTTACTCAGGTACCTTCATAAATCGCCAGTGGGCAATCTCAACGGTATCGGGATGTGATTGATGAGAGTATCGATCCCCGTGGAGTTTCGAAGACAGCTATAAGCAGATAGGGACTCCGGCTAAATGCCAGTTTCTGATGACTTTGCTACATTCGACAGATTATGCCAGAGCCTGAAGCCAAGGTTCCCGCGGTCGCAAGAGATCTCACAGCCCCACTATCCCGATAGCGGCAATGACCACCGCTATCACCACTACGATGATCCGAACAATGGCAGTCAACACGGCAATGTTTCTCTCGTGCCAGTCGGCCAGGCGGCGCAGACGAAGGAAGCGAAGCACCCTGGTTCTGAATTCCATCATCCGTGGCACAAAAGGCAACAGACCGAGCAATATCACGGCGATTATAATGAGCAGCACTGACTTTGACATACCACTCACCCGTCCTTTCCTATGAAGGATACCCACGAATCATCCTCATATTCAAGCAAAACCGGAGTGCCCGATGATTTGAAGATTGACAGAGGAAAATGCGAGCCCGGCTCGAGCATTCAGGAGACAAAAAAGCTCCGGGCACTTTTGCCCGGAGCTTTTCCTCTTGAGCCGTTCAGCTCTATGCGTCGCAGTCTTACTTAAGCAGCAGCATGCGACGGGTAATAACTTTGTCCTCAGTCGACAGTCGGCAGAGATAAATACCACTGGCGGCATCGCTGCCGTTCCAGGTGTAGGTGTGGTAGCCTGCCGACAGCTCGGCATCAACAAGTTTACAGTGTCGCTGTCCCGTTATGTTAAAGATCTCGATCTTTACATGCCCGGGTCGGGGTAATCCAAAGCTTACTTCGGTAGTCGGGTTAAACGGGTTAGGATAGTTTGGCAGCAACTCAATGTCGTCAGGAATCGTCGGGCCATCGGCTGTGATGGGGGGATTTTTGCCCCTGACGCGGAACGACCACGTTTCGGACCACGGCCAGTCGGCCTGATTAGCCCGAACCCGCCAGTAATAAAGGCCACCGACCAGGGGGGGATATATTTCCCACTCGCATAGTCCTCCCGGGCACATATCGACCTGAGCCGTTCTCTCAGGGGACTGGAAATACATATTGTCATCGACCTCGACGAGATATTCCGTCACGCCCTCGATTTGATACCACTGTAGCAGCACCATGGCTGTCTTTATGGTCGAGCCATCAACCGGCATATAGAGGATCGGTTCCTGCGGAGGCACCCCGACCATAAATGAGCGGATCTCCGACCAACCTCCGAATATCCGGCCATCGCTTGCACGCACCCGCCAATAGTAGATGCCTGATCCAAGCTCCGGCGTTAACCATTCCGATTGGATTATATCCTGCACGTCGTACAGCACAGGAGCGGAAAAACTATTCTCATCGTCAACCTGCACCTGGTATGAGACGGCGCCCGAGACATCCTCCCAGTCCAGTGTCAGTTGGGCCGGTTCGTCAAACTCGGCCCCATCATCAGGATAAACCAACACCGGTGGTGGCGGCGGCAGGGTCGAATTGTAAATAAGTTGAAGCGACGGGTCGCCCAGCCAGAGATACATTCTGGCATTAAGCATTCCGTAATTTCCCCACAACTGGAGCAACCTCACGGAGGCTTCATTGGAGGCATCACCAATGGCATTTATGCCTTCGTCAAACACGCACTTGTAAAGCTGTTTGTCATAATCGTGGTTGGGATCGGTGTAGGATTCATCGGTTGCGCCCAGAAGGGCTACCGCACCGTCATCGCCCTGAGTGAAAGCTTCACCCAGCGTAGTTTCCAGATAAGGTAAATTGGCGTTATAGCAGGCGATACTAAAGACCACCGGTGTCATCTGCCCGTTGTCAATAGCGGCTACATCGGAAAGGCCAAAGTGCTCCTCGTGGACGTTCCAGTACCACCAGATATCATTGTTACCGTGCCCGCGGTAATTCACGAGGCGGAAGCCTTCGTTGAAGTAGTCGACAACGTCGGCGTTCGAAGCCTCATCCCCCCCGTTCTCAAACGATGCCCCGTAGGCGGTAGTGAAATCCGGGTTCAAGACGCTGTAGCTGCCATACGGGGTCTGGTCCGCGGTTCTGATTTCTTCTTTGCACTGCTGGTATTTTTCCGGTGCTTCTTCCCAGTTCGCGACCAGCAGTGATTTTTCAAGCCACTCTCCGGGCGGCGGGTTGGATTCGAAAGTCACGCTCTTGTTAACCATGTTGTCCACGTGAGTCTCGTTGTTCACGCAAAAGCGCCCCGCAGCGATGTCGGCGTAATAGTCATCGCCCTCAATGCAGGTGTACATGTAGTCACTAAAAATCCCCAGCATTTTTTCGGCAGGGATATCCATTTCGTTGCCGACCAAAAGAAGATAGCTGATGCCATTGCTGAAATATTCATCAGCGATAAAGGCTTTGAAATCGTCAACTTTGTTGCCCACCTGCGATATCGGTACCACCTGCGTGGTCAGCCCCTGAGTGTTCTTCCAGGTGGTAAACGGTGCGAGGTCGTCAACGTAATCGTCCTTGGCGATTATAAGATAATCATAGCCTCCATCGGTAGTTTCATTAAAGCGTCCTGACTGCCGCTCCTCCAGACCCAAATAGTTGTAGTTCAAAACTGCGCTGCGGTACATTCGGGCATAGTTGGGGGCGATGGGTTTCGTCGGAGCGGTCTTGACATTGATATCGCTGATGCCAGAATAATCCAGGCGCACTGTCATTTCCGTACACACTTTAAGTTCGCCGGTGACGGGATTGTACCTGACAGGATTGACCTTGAGCGTGACCACACGCACGTCGCGCCAGATAGCCGGGTCGCTGACAGAGGCCATCTGTTCGGGGAAAAAGGAATTAGTGGAATACTGGACCGGGTTAATGTCAAACTTCACGCGTCTCTCGGTTTCTCTAAGCGGTGTCTGGAGCGGAAAAACGTTATATCCCGTGAGGATCTCCTCTTTGAAATCTACAACCTCAACCTGGACACGCGAATTGCCCGGAACACCGATCAACTCGGAGATAACGGGCAGTTCCGGTTTTCCGATATCGAGTGTTGAGCCATATCCCGGGAATTTCAGCCGCGTGAAGATCTGGCCGTTTTCGCCGGTCTCACTTGACCAGAATCCGTCGACGGTGAATTTAACGGTGGTTTCTGCTCCGTTGGAGGCAAGTACGGTGGCTTTAGGTCCCAGCTGAGATGTCCGGTCAGTTAGCGAAACCCATACGGATCCGGCCAAAACGGATCCGGCAAATCCTGTAAGAACAATGATGACAAGGAATACAGATACAAATGTGCGCTTCATGCTACTTCCTCTTTAGACATGAGAAACAAGCAACATCACTGAACACGACAGCGAATTCTGGTGGGCTTGTTGAATTCCGGAGTCTCTCCTCAACGTGCTGCTGTTTCTCCTGGCGTCACAATTAAACACTATCCTGCTTCGTCAGAAAACAGGTGAGGATGGCGGTTATAAATCAAGCGGCGGGATATTCTATACCCTAAATAAACACAAAAAGTGTAATTTGTCAACAACAAACACAATCTAAGGGGCTTTCGGTACCACCTTATATACAGTACCACCAAAGTCCACAATATAAAGTTCGCCCGAATTATCCTCTCCAAAAGACGCCACCGCAGCCTGCCCCAGACCGAGTTCCCCAGTCCTGTCGGCGAAATCGGCAACCGTACCGTTCTCGTAGCGCAGGGACCAGACTTGCCCTGAGCAGAAGTCCCCGAAGAAATAAGCCCCGACCAATTCGGGAAATGCTACACCGCGATAAACATATCCGCCGGTAATGGAGCACGGCGAGGAAGGATCAGAATGGCGATACTGATATATAGGGTCGACAAGTTGCCGTCCGGACTCACATCCCTGAGCTGGATTGAAACACTCGTTTCCTTCTTTGAGCCGCCAACCGTAATTTTCGCCGCCCTTACTCGAGGCTGGACTGAAATCGACTTCCTCAATTCGACTCTGGCCCACATCCCCGATATAGAGGTCCCCCGTTAGTCGGTCGAAGCTGTAACGCCACGGGTTGCGCAGACCAAACGACCAGATCTCATCGAGGGTGTCCACGCTGCCCCGGAACGGGTTATCGGGAGGTACTGCGTATGGCAGACCCTGGCCGACATCTATGCGCAGCATTTTGCCCAGGGCAGTGGCTGGATCTTGGGCGTTATCCTGCGGATCGCCGCCCGAGCCGCCGTCACCAAGGCCCACGTAGAGGTAGCCGTCCACCGGGCTGAAGGCCAGCATGCCGGCATTGTGGTTCGAAAACGGCTGATTGACCTTCAAAACCAGTTCTTCGCTGGAGGCATCTGCCTGATCAGGGAGATCCGACACTTTGAAACGCGCCACCACCGTGCTACCGGCATTGTCGGTGTAGTTGACATAGAAAAAACCAGTGGTGCTATAATCAGGATCGAAGGCCATACCCAGAAGGCCCTGTTCACCACCAGCGTCGCCCACACGATCAGTGATATCGAGATATGGCAGCTGTTGAATAGCACCATCGCGCAGAATCATGATCCTTCCGGCTTTCTCAACAACAAACAGCCGCGAGTCATCGCCAGGCGCTGAGCAAACAAAGACCGGCCGGGAAAACCCGGTTGCCAGCGCAACCGCGCTCAATTCCGCAGTCGTGTCACCGGAATTGTCGGTGTCAGCCGGACCGGCATTGGCGCTGGTGTTCTCATTGGAACAGCCCGATAACACAAGAGACAAAGCCAATATCACAGACAGGTATCTATATTTCACTTTTCATTCCTCCAGTTGCCGGTTGAATGTACCGGCGTTCAATTAAGGGACTATTTCCCAGCAAGCAGTGGCCGACAACAGTTTCCTGGTTATCGAAACAAATGTTTCCCGAGAAGGTTTCCGTCTCCATGAATAGCGGGCCCTGATATGCCAATTCAACAGCCCCCCCTTCGTTTCCGTCTCTTGCTGTCGGCGGTTCCATAAAAAAAGGCGCTGCCGCATATCCATGCAGCAACGCCACACCCCGCCCCCGTCGACTTTACTTCTCGGCCGGCGTAGTCAGATCCGGCTGGCCATCGCCCGCATCGGTAACATCCACATAATCATCACTTTCAGGGCACTTCAGCAGTATTTGAAAAGCGTCCAATCCATTCGAATTGACTCTCAGGTGCTTGAGAAACGAACCGGCATTGGGGTCGTCTGCCGGCGTGATGTTCTGCAGGAGCATTGCCGAAGCCTGAGCCACATGATCTGTCATCAGACCGTCGTGATGCTCTTTGACCACGGCCACTAGCCACTCCCCGGTAGCCTGGAATGTCAGCGCATCAATCGGCGTGACGGACAACTCACCGTCGGCCCGGAAGGTTACTGTGTAAGTGCCGTCATCGGTGAGTTCGGCAGTCTGTACCAAGTGCACCGGACCGTCCACACGAATAAGGTCGGCCGGTCCCGAGGAACAGAACGGCTTGGGAACATACTGTCCGTATTCAATTACGAAATCCTGATACCGGACTTCCGGGACCCTCGGGGCCTTGTCAGCCAGGTTGAATATCGGAATCATGCCGTCCGTTGGCACCGGATGGAACGCGCCCTCCGGTAGGTCTCCGGGCGGTCCATCTATGTAGTCTCT
Source organism: Candidatus Zixiibacteriota bacterium (assembly GCA_020351995.1). Taxonomy (GTDB): domain Bacteria; phylum Zixibacteria; class MSB-5A5; order GN15; family FEB-12. The sequence goes on along the minus strand of CP070674.1, from coordinate 3,540,024 downwards.
GACCTCTGGAGGCAGGAAGTTGTAGATATACCACGGAATAGCCCGAAACGGGGCCTGGTCGATGAATTGGGAGTAGCCCATCGGCACTGCCTCATCAAGCAGCCCGGCCCGATTCATGTCGACCAGGACTAACTCCTCAGCCCTTTCCCAGCTCAGCACCTCATGATCGGCAGTGCCATCTACCAGTACTTCGAAGTGGGCATTTCCCACGGTCCACTGACCAATCTTGAACAACCTGATGTGAAAGCGCACCGGTCCATAATCACCGCAGGCAAGTTGAATCACGCCTCCGGTCCAACCTTCACCGTCGCCATAACCGGTCTGGACATCACCGATAGCATCGTCCCAGGTAGCGTTAAACGGCGGAATGTCCCAATATCCGTAGGCGGTTCGATCACCGTCCAGGGACAGCAGTGCCGCTCGAATATCGCGCGGGTCGGCCTTACCGTAGAAGATCAGGTTAATCGGATCCTGCGGAATACTGGAGAAATCCACACCTGTGTGCGGCCAGAATGTGAGATTCTGGCCCAAAAACTCTACCGATACCAACCCGCCCGGAGCCGGGTACTCGGCCGCCGGAACATCGGACGCTGCCATAGCCGAAAACGCGACATCGCTATCGCCGAAACTCTCCGTTGGGCTGATAGTCTCGCTGCACCCTATCCATGCCACACAAATCATCGCTGTGATGAACACCGTAAGTGTTGCTGTCTTCATTTTCCTCTCCTTATTATCTGGTTAGAATGTTGTCATCTTTGAGATGTTAGTCGCCGGGCCTGTTCGTCACCTCCTTCTCCGGCCACTAAAGTTGATCAGTTGCTAGTCTTAATCCTGTCACAGCGATGAGCAACAACGATGCCACTTTGTCCAAGTAAGGAGCGCTTGCCTTAGCTGCCTCAATGACAAGCATTTATCCTGGCGGGAGATCTTATCTCTATGATGGACCAATGATTATTATCTAACCATCAGCGATACGCATTAGCCATTGACTTCGAGTATGGAGGCCGATATTTTAGACTGCACAGACCACTTTTGGAATGATTAATCATATGTCGGAACAAGATGAAATTGCTCGGATTCGAGCGGCTTTCGAGGAACTGCAGAGTGTAAATCGCCTCCTCGAACGTATATGCCAGGTTCAGGAAACCAACCATATTATGTCACTGATCATAAACGAGTTGGTCCGCCTGACCGATGCCGATGAAGGTGTAATTAACCTGGTTTCGGATTCGACCGACGAGAGCCTCGAAACGGTGGTACGCAAGCAGCAAAGTCCGGAGGAAAAAATCCCGTTCAAGGTCAACAGCCAGATAACCGGCTGGGTGTTGCGTGAAAAAAGAACGCTCAAAGTCGATAATCTTGACGGTGATGACCGTTTCACAGGGCTATCATCCGAAGCCGGTAAATACACTTCGCTGCTGTGCTGTCCAATGATCGCACGCGGCAAGATAATCGGCTTGACGACACTCGTGCGCAGCGGCGAGAAAGGGATTTTTACCGATGACCGAACACGGCTTGCCGGGATCATAGCGTCACAGTCAGCCCAGATGTTGAGTAATGCCCTCTTGCTTGAAGAACTGGCGCGCAAGAACGAATTGCTGGGACTGTCTCAACAGCAACTGCAGGAAGAAAACCTCCGTCTTCGCAGCGAGATTTCCGACGCTTTTGCCTTCGAGAACATAATCGGCAAGTCGGAGCTTATGAAGAAAGTGCTCACATTGGCGTCGAAAGCCAGCACCAAGGAGGCCCCGGTACTTATCCTGGGTCAAACCGGAACCGGTAAAGAACTGGTGGCTCGGGCCATCCACTACAACAGCCCCCGGCGGGACAAAGCCCTAGTCATCAAGAACTGTGGCGTTAAGACAGAATCACTGCTGGAATCAGAGTTGTTCGGCCACGTCAAGGGCGCTTTTACCGGCGCCGACCGAACGAAACCGGGTCTGTTCAAGGAAGCCGATGGTGGCACAATATTCCTCGATGAGATCGGCGATGCGCCGTTGTCAACCCAGGCGGCAATCCTGCGTGTCCTGGAGAACGGTGAGATCAGACCGGTGGGAGCTTCCAAGACCGAATATGTCGATGTCCGCATCATGTCGGCCACCAACAAGGATTTGACGAAACTGATGAAGGAAGGCCTTTTCCGACAGGATCTATACTACCGGCTCAACACTTTCACCATCGAGGTTCCGTCGCTATCGCAGCGCCCCGATGACATCCCGCTCCTGGTTCACCATTTTCTGAAGAAACTGCGCATCAAACTCGCCAATGAATCACTCACCATAGCTCCCGCCGCCCTGGACTTTCTCTGCGGGTGCCCATGGCCCGGTAATGTCCGTCAGTTAGAGAACGAGATCGAACGGGCCGCGGTGGTGTGCGACACCGAAGGTGTCATAGACAAAGCCGACCTTTCACCTGAATTACTGCGAGGCTCCTCGGATACCTCGGAGCTCAAAAGCTTCCGCGGACAACTCAGGGACATTACCGAACAGGTTGAACGCGATGTCATCTCCGCAACCCTGATAGAGAACCGCGGCAATATTCTCAAGACTTCCAAAGTCCTTGGTCTGACACGCAAAGGCCTCAAGGACAAGATGGCCCGGTACGGCATCAGCGCCGACGAAAACAGGTAGCGCTGCTATCGTCCTTTCGCTTGACCCTGCAATTCAATGTGTACTATCAGATCGATTCTGACACCAGGCTGTCAAAGTCGGGGTGTCCATGAAGCGGTTGCCACAGAGGGTCGAGTTTGAGGTATGAAGCAGATACGAAACCCGGTATTGTCATCATATACTCGAGTTGAGCCGCGGCATCGTCGTACTGGCCACAGACGACAAAGATCTCGGCGAGGTTGACGTGAAGAAACACTGCGTCGAAAGCGTCCCTCGTCGTGGGCAGCAGCTCCACGGCCCACTGACCATACGATTGAGCTTCCTGCGGCTGTCCAAGGTAGGCATAGGCCAGGCCAAGGGAGCTTGTAAAGACGGCATCATCCGGCTTGGCCTGCAACCGTCGCTCCAGGATAACGCGGGCCGAGTCCGCACAGGTCCGCATCCGGTCGGTATGATTTAACAGGCGGTTCAATTGAGCACATTCTATGTGGTAAGCGGCGGTGTCGGAGCCGGGCTCGATGAAGTCGAGTATACTCTGATAATCCCGTTCCAGAACGCGCGCCAACCACCAATAATATTTGGAGCGTCTCAGGTCAACTTTACCGGATGCCTCGGCCAGCATCCGCTGGGCCATGTCGGTGTCTCCATCTCGGATAATCTTCTGCCAGGCGCGATAAATATGTGCCAGGGCAAATTGAGGATTCAGCGACGTCGTTAAGCGGAGATATTTTTCCGACTCGTCATACATTCGCATCATACTAAAGGTAAGGCCGGCGTCCCATGCTTTCAGATGTGAGCGCGGATCCAGCTTAAGGGCTGTCACGAAGTTCTCGGCCGCTCTCTCGAAATCGCCTGTTCGGCGATAGATGCAGGCGATAGCGTTGTATACATCGGCATTATTGGGCTGGATTTGAAGGCCACGGTCAAACTCGCGCAGCGCACCAAGATAGTCACGCTCGCAATGGTAGTAGTAGTAACCCATAGCAAGGTGCCCCTCGACCAGGTCGGGCTGCAGATCAAGAGACTTCTCGGCGGCCTGAAAGGCAAGTTGCCTGCGCTCATCAGTCGGGTCATAGTATTCAAAGAACATGCTGGAGTGCGTTCGCGAAAGCATAGCGTGAGCAATGGCAAAATCCGGGTCGAGGTCTACCGCTTTTTGATACATCTCGAGAGCAGGCTGAACATCGGGCTGCTCCCAGCTTCGGTAAAAGGATTCGTTACCGCGCAGAAAGTAGTCATAGGCCTGCAGGTGGTCGGTCGGTACCCTCCCAAGGAGTTTGCGATTCTCCGCCCCTATTGCCACATTCAAAGCTCTGGTAACGTTCTCGGCTATGTCCGACTGCATCACAAATATCTTATCCGCGACCCGTTGATAAGAGTTGGCCCAGACATGCGAGCCGTCGGAAGCCTTCACAAGGGCGGTATTGATGCGAACCTGATTGGAGGTCTCCGTTTTCTCCCAGAGGATAGTACCTGTCAACAGGTACGTGGCGCCAAGCTCGGCGCCGACATCCCGGAGAGCCTTGTCAGTTCCCTTGTACTGCATACAGCTTGCCCGGGAGATTATTCCCAGGTCACCGAACATCGTAAGATGGGTGGTAATGGCATCGGTGATACCGTCAGCGAAGTACTCGTCTTCCGCAGATCCCAGGTTTACAAAAGGCAGTACTGCCACCATCTTGCTGGTGGGCTCGGTAGGACCGAATGGATTAAAGACAAGCTGTGCTGCCACGACCACCGCCGCCAGAATCAGGGCCAGAATTCCTACCCTGATGATATTTGCTTTCCTGCCACTGGTTTCAAGACGTGGCTTTTCCTGTCGCAGGCCCTGAATCGCTTTTAGCACCTGGTCCGCGCTCTGAAAACGACGAGTACCGTCTTTTTCCAATAGCCTGAATACCAGGTCCTCCAGCTCCTGTGGGATATCCGCTCGATGTTCATGCAGCGGCAGGGGATCATCATTGGCTATAGAATAGATCAGAGCCGCTTCGTAGTCGCCGGTGAACGGGAGCCGACCGGTGAGCAGCTGATAGAGAACCACACCTAATGAAAAAAGATCGGACAATGCTCCAACCTTCTCGCCGCGAATCTGTTCGGGCGACATGTATGCCGGTGTCCCCGCAGTGGAGCCGTCCCGGGTAAACCCTTCGGCCCCCCTCATGAGGGCGAGGCCAAAATCGACTATCCTCGCACGGCCTTTGGAGTCGATCAATATGTTGGACGGCTTGATATCCCTGTGTACGATACCGGCCTCATGAGCCGCCTTCAGACCCTCACAAACTTGCGATGCCAGAGACAGTATATCCTCGACTGACCTATCATCCGACGACAAATACTCCTTCAACGACTGCCCGTGGACATACTCCATGGCAAAGAAGGGGCGATCGCGATACTCGGAGACCTCGTAGACCGTCACGATATTTGGATGATTCAGCTTCGCCGCCGCCTGAGCTTCATTGACAAAACGGGAACGGCATTCCCTGTCGTGACAGAGTGATGGAGCGAGGAATTTGAGGGCCGCCTTCCTGGTAAGATCGGTATCCTCGGCCAGGTACACCTCTCCCATGCCTCCCGCGCCGATGCGGTTGATTATCCGATAATGCGAAACTTCCGTGCCGGCGGATAAAGCTAAGAAACTGCGCGTTGGATCATTGTCCATATTTTAGCTCAAGCTTGAAATAAACAAGAAATACAACGATGATGAACGTTTGAGACAAAATAGAGAAATGTCATAAATGAGGCAATAATAATCTCAAATAGCAGCGCTTCGGCGGACAGCAAAGAAGGACACGCTGAGATGGCGTATCCTTCTTCTTACCGGGCGTTCAATGCCTGCTCGACCGGTCGTGCGCTTTGCGTAGAATCAAAGGTGGAACTCACGCTGCCGTGGTGCCAAATTAAAATACCAGACCGAAGCCCACCCCGAACTCGGCTCCACTGTAGTTGACATGACCGCCCACCGGCACATCGAAATCACTGAGTAGATTATAGCCGGCGTTCATTCCCAACATGAAATGCCGTCCGACAATGAAGTCAATCCCACCGCCAAAGTAAGCCCCGGCGGCTGCCTGTGTAAGCGTCTCGTCGAGAACCTCAATCCCGGCCAGGGATGTGGTTTCGGTACCTATCACTGGTCCGGCGCTGACAGCCAGGTAGGGCCGGACCCCGGAGGCTGGTCCCAGATACTTTCTGAATCCCACCAGGATCGGTACAACACTGTAACTTCGGTCATAGATACCAAAATCATAAACGCCGTCATCAAAGTCAGTAGCCAGTGCTTTCACGGTGAGGTTAATAGCCGTAGTCTCGTCAGTCCAATGATTGAAACCCAGCGAGACTACCAGACCGTTACTGGCGCGCCGCCATACCAGTCCATCAAAATAGTAATCATTATCGATATAGGTATCTTCGCGCACCCCAAAACGAAGTTCGATCTGAGATCTCTGTCTCAGCGAGAATTTTGAGCTTCGTCTGGAAATTGCCTCGGCGCTGGATGAAAACACCATCAACGCAACGCCCATCAGCATCGAATAGCGTACTAATCGTTTCATCAGCTAATCTCCATGTCACCCCTTATACGGTGACTTGCTAATACCTTCTCCTCTGTCTCAATCAACGGAGGAAGCTTGTCACTACACTCACCGCCATATATAGCAGCCAGTGTGCCCAAATGCGTAACTGTCTGATATTATTGAAGATAGCCAGCGTATTGAGACGGCGTGTCACCCACGGCGCACAAAAATGGTGCGATTTGACCACACGCTGACACAAAAACTGGGCGCACGCCAGATCTCAAAACGACTCGTGGACCAGCTCTCGTTCGACCCCAAAGAATCCAGCGGTAAACTCCAGAGCCGAAGACACGTCAAATTCCTTGCAGGAATACAGCACGACCGAGAAGAATCGTTGCGAAACCCATATATAGGCGGATATGCCCGAATCGACCAGCGGCACAAAAGCGTCAAATCCCTGATTGGCCTCTTTGCCCAGGCCCGATGGCGAGAATATGACCGCCTCGCCATAGGTCCTGAGACCCAGGTGCTCGGCGACATCAAAGAGGTACCTCTCCACTCCTTCCCTGTCAACATCGATGGAATAGTACCCCTCAATGAGAAGACGCTGACGGAATATACCGGGCGCTATGTCTTTCATCATTTGCGACCCTTGATCAAAATGACGTTCGCGTTCGATGCTCGATGTCTATGCTTCACCAGCTGCCGGTACTGCGGAGAGTCATACCACCTTCTTGCTTCAGCCTCGTCCGGAAACTTTATCAGCACCGTGCGAGTATAGGGCCATTCCCCTTCGAGCAAGACGGGGTCTTCGTCAACGGCTATGACTTCGCCCTTGAATTTGTCGAAAACCGTATCGTAGCCATCAAGGTAACTTTGATATTCTTCAGCATCATGGACGTCAATCTCGGCAAGAAAATAACAAGCCAATTTATTCTCCAAAAACAAAACTTTACTTACTGCGTCTAAACAATAATAATACCTCAAAATGCACGAAACAGAAAAGGAATAAATCCCCATGAAAACACTGGCCAGTCTTTTCAGAACCCCGGTATTAATCGCGGTACTTGTAATCCTGTGCGGGTGCTCCGGTTCGCAGCCGGAACAGCAAGCTACTGGTAAAGAGATTCTCGTGATTTTCCCGCACGGCTTCGGCATAAATTACTATTTGCTTCAGGATGTCATCGATCAAAACGGCTGGAACGTTACCTATGCCGGTATAACTGACAGCGTGGAGGTCTGCGGACCGTTTGCCCAACCGCGGGGCGGGTTGGCCATGAAGGTGGATACGCTGCTGAAAGACATGACCGACCTGACCGGCTATGATGCCGTAATGATCCTTTCGTCAACCCAGTTCTCCGGTGATGATCCCTATGCCGATATCATGGGTTCAGAACACACTATGAATCTTATCTCAGCCGCAATTCGCGCAAACACCCCTGTTTTCACCACCTGTGCCGGGGTGCGCATTCTGGCCGCTCTTGATGTGATTAACGGACTGAGTGTCACTGGTAGCAAGAAATATCAGGATGAGTTCGAGGCTGCCGGGGCAACCTATCTCGGTGTGGATCCCGCTCCACAGATTCTTGGCAACCTGATAACGTCATCGCGGGGACAGTACAACAATGTTCCCAACGGCATCGCCGCATCAACAGTTATTGAGGGCGCGGAGTCTGCCGATGACAGCCCTACCAGCTCCCATCAGGCACCGATTAATGTGGGTGATGCTGTTTTTCGCACGGCCGATGTCGCCTGGGCCAAAACCTATGGCGGAGTCTCGTCCGATGGCGCTCGGTCGGTATGCGCCACGGACGATGGCGGCCTGCTGATGGTTGGTTACACTTTCTCGCATGGCTCTGACAATGCCGATGTTCTGGTCATAAAAACCGATGCTGCCGGTGATTCTCTCTGGTGCCGAACCTACGGAGGTGATGGCACTGAATACGGCTACGCCTGCACCGAGGTCGATGGTGGGTATCTCATCACCGGGTACACGACGTCGCCTTGTCCCCGGTTAACCGATAAACAGTTGTACCTTCTGAAGATCGACCCGGACGGACGCGAGATCTGGTCGCAAAGCTACGGCGGCTCGAAGGCCGAGATGGGCACGTCCGTTTGCCGCGTTGACGATGGGTATGTCGTCTGCGGGCTAACGGAATCGAAGGGCGCCGGCGAGGCCGACATATACATACTCAGGACTGACACCGAAGGTAAGGAACTCTGGTCGAAGACATTCGGCGGCCAGTACACCGATATGGGCAATTCAGTGCTGGCTGACAATGAGGGCAATTTACTCATCGGCGCCACCACCAACAGTTTCGGCGGCGGTAATAGTGACTTCTATGTAATCAAGGCCGATGCCGCCGGAAACGAAATATGGAGCAATGCTTATCATCCCACCGGTGAACACGGTCACGGTTTCGATTGGGGCAACGGCCTGTGCGCCGGAACCGACGGTAGCTGCTACGCCGTGGGATACAGCGATTGCGACGACCTGATGAATGCCTACGTTATCAAGATTGATGCCGACGGTAGACAGATCTGGGCCAAATCATTCGGCAACGATTTTTATGATTACGGTAACGCTGTTTGTCCGGCGCCCGATGGCGGCGTTTACGTGTGTGGAACCACCAAGGAGTTGTTTAATAACAACGACTTTTATTGGGTCAGACTGGACCCGGATGGCAATATAGTCTCACAGGAGAAAATCGGCGGTGATGGCGCCGACTGGGCAGGCACCATGTGCATCACTTCCGACGGCGGATGCGTGCTGGTAGGGCATACCAGTTCCGCCGGCGCAGGAGCGTTTGATATCTGCGCGGTGAAGATCGGCGGTCACTGATACAGTTAACAGGGTGAGTAAAGCCGGGGCCGGAATTCATAACAAGACCGCTGTCCCGGCGTGCGCAATATTTGCCAGCCCCGCGATTACCGACCTTCCCCTTGACTAACGGAAGTCTGAGATTTATCTTATAACAATATATATAGCGCAGCAGATTGACTGTTTTGAGTACCAATCGTTCCGTAGGACTTTCCGAAAACAGCCAGTTTTGGACATACATCACGTGTTATTGGGAATACCCAACCTATTTGAATGAGGAGGTGTAAGCATGAAGAAACTTATGAGTGTCGTATTGCTGGTAATATTTGTCCTGTCGGTTGTGGCCGCCGCGGTGGTCACCCCGGCCGAGGCTAAGAGCGACTACAAATGCGAATGGATTTGTCGCAAGACCTATTATTGGTATTGCTGCGGTGGTCCCGACGAAGAACCCGGCTGCGTCATAATTGGCCGCTGCGAATAGCCCAGCATGATTGTGAGAACGGGAGAAGCCTATTTGACTTCTCCCGTTTCTTTGAGAGAGGGGATTTTCGAGACCCCAGCGCATCATCGCTGGGTCCAGCAGTCCTTTGCCGATTCCCTCAACGTCTTCAACCTCGTTCAGCCCTTCACTTGTGGAACATCTTGATGAAATCGCAGCCGTAAATATCCCCGCCGAGGTAGATCTCACCAGTCAGGCATCCCTCCTTGGAATCACAGTTTAGGTCAGTCTTGCGATACAAGAAGTGCAAGACCAGGTCCAGGTCACCGTCTCCATTCACATCGATTGTATGACGGACGGGTTCCCCGGTCTCATCATCGATGTGAGCTTCGTAGGCACCTTCGAAGTTAACCGTGGCATGATCGACATCCATAGCGTCAAAATCGTCGGTTGTGATAATAGCCACCGAGATTAGCCGGTTTTTCCCGGCACAGTTGATACGGTTGGCGGGATTATGAGGTATAATGTCGACTTCGACCACGGTCACGGAAGCGGCGAGAGCCGATGGATTGCTAATAGCGGGCAGCGTAGCCGGATCCTCGGTCTGATTGCAGCCCGTGACCGCTACCAGCAATACGATTGGCACAAGGTACTTCAGCAGCTTCATGATAGTAGCTCCTCCTTTTGGCATTTCACCCTGCAGATCCTCTGGCCCGGACGAAAGACGCCTCCCAGGGTCTCGAATCAAGATGATAAAACGATGGAGAATCTGCTGTTACTTAAGGCAGGATGTTAGCCCCAATTGTATTTAAAGAATATACAGCGAACTGGATCATGTCAAGGGGAATATGGACTTCCAGGGTCTTCTCTGGTCGTGGCCTGCAAGCCCTTGAATTACAAGGGCTTTACTTTTCTTCCATGGACAGACAGGTGAAAACCTGTACCATGCTGCCGTCGCGCATCGGGATCGGTGCCTCCATAATGGCTCTTATCTGATCCGGAGAAATGACGGTCGGGTCGTAAGTGAAGATAGCTCTTCGCTCGGTCGCGAATGTTTCGATACCGCTTATGCCGGGGACATCCTTGTACAGCATGGTGAAGAAATTGGCCGTGCCTTTACATCTCACACCGTCAACGATGCAGTCGAGTTTAGCCCCGCCCTCATCGCCCAGCGATACATTGGTTGTGGGCTGGGTGAAGGCTGTCCGCAGGCCATAACCACCAAAGAGCGCCACGACGACTAATATAGGAATGATATATTTCGGTATCTTCATTTGTCTACCTCACCATTTTGCCTGAATATTCAGGGTGTTACCTTCGGGGCAGGCATCCAGACACTCAAAACAGTTCGTGCAGTCGCGGTGCCTTACCAACCGCAACGTCTGCACCGGGATATTGTGCGGGCAGGCTTTCTGGCAATCGCCGCAATTGTTGCAGCTGGCCTCGTTACGCGAAATCTTGATAACGCCCAGCCGACTGAACGGATCGAACACCGCTCCCAGCGGGCAAAAGTACCGGCAGAAGAACATCGGTATGATTAGCGCGCCCACAACCAGCACGCCCAGCACGATATAGGAAACCAGACCCAGCGTGCCATGGCCGAACCCGGAGAAAATCAAATAGAACGGGTCATACCCGCGAAGAATCAGTTCGCCCGCTCTGTAGGTGAGAATTAGAAATACGATCAGGACCACATACCGCAAAAGTTTCAGGATGCCGTCGAGACGGCCGGAGGGACGAATTTTCTCTTTGGCGACCTTTTTCCCCGCGCGGCCGCACAGTTCACCGAGGAAACCTATGGGACAGGCCCACCCACAAAACGATTTTTTCGAAAGCAGGGTCAATCCGAACAGGGCCAGCAGCAGCGAAAGATTCAGCGGTCCCAGGGCACAACTGAATTCACCCGCGGTGAACAATCCCCACAGGCTTTCCATTCCGCCGAACGGGCAGTAATTCTCAAAAGGGCGGTCGCCGTAGCCGAGCGCCACATAGGTAACGAGGCCTAGAACAATTATGAATAAACTATAGCGAAGGTAGCGTGTTTTCATAAGCGGTTTAGCGAATTCTATCGATTAGTATATTTAGTTTTCAGCTCTCGGACGCCGACTCGCGGCTGGAGAACGCTTTTTCAGTTTGGCTATTATACACAGATTCTGTTGGCGTGACCACCAAAATCGACACGCGGCTAATATAACATATTTTATCCGGTTTGGGAAGGCAAAAATCGTCCCGGCGCAGGCAATGACCAGGAAGCTGACAATGGAGACTTCACGTGACGGCCCTATAACTCCTCAACCCGGTACGAGTAAAAGGCTCCCCCGCCGGCGGGCATGTACACCTCGACGCCGTTACTAAAAAGCTTGACCTTATCATCGTTGCAGGTCGCCAGCAGGACATATTCGTCGGTCACTTCGGTGACAGCGTCGTATATGATCCCGTCTTTGATGTTACATGTTCCGGGTGTAAATAAAGATGTATCGGTTGCCATTGGCTGCTCGGTATGGTTCTCGCGGATATTACTTTCTCTGAAAGCAACCACATCGCCGGCAGGTGGTTTACGATAGCGAACGACCTGCTGCCGGGCTATGCCTTTGCTGTGAAACTCCACCTGCGAAGCACCGAAATACACATTCGGCCTGGTCGAGTCGCCTGTGTACGAAATAACAAAGTAGTGCTTTGCCGTCCAGACAGTATAAGTACCACCACCTGACACCCACACGCCCTTGCGCCACTCAAGCAGTTTTTGCCTGACATCATCCGGCGTGTCACCGCCGAAGGTAGCTGCCGCCAGAACGAGCGACAGCAGTAACATGCCGCATGTGAGATTCCTTTTCATAATGTGCCTCCACAGCCAGCGATTATCATCAAGATCAACGCTACAGAAAAAGTCCTCCCGCATTTACTGAAAACTATGACAACTGGAATGATTGGTCAACGCTTGTTTTACTCGTACCGCAAAGCCACGATCGGGTCCACGCGGGCGGCCCGCCAGGCCGGGTACACACCGGCGATTATCCCCGTCCCGGCCGAAACAGTCACACCAAGGATAATCCAGAAAGGCGATAGATAATAGGTCCAGTCGAGAACACTGGTCACCAGAAGTCCGATAAGAGCGCCGAAGACAATTCCCACGATACCACCGAGTCCCGTCAACGTACCCGCCTCAACTAAGAATTGAAAAAGGATATTTATTTTGCGGGCGCCGATAGCCTTGCGGACCCCTATCTCGCGCGTGCGCTGGGTGACAGCGACCAGCATGATATTCATTACGCCGATAACCCCCACCATCAGCCCCACGGCCGCTACCGCGGTCGCGGCTAATTGCACCTTCATCGTGATTTCCAGCACCTCTTTCTTGAATCTCTCCTGGGTGAGAAATCCGAAATTGTTGGGGTCTTCCGGGCGTACCTTACGCACCCGGCGCAAAGCGTTGGTTACCTGGTCCAGCGCCTCGGCGAACACCCGGCGCGAGGCGGCGCTGCACAGCAGATACACTCGCTCGGTGTTGGGATAAAGTTTGTCAAATGTTGACATCGGTATATAGATGAAATCGTTCTCGCTGATATTGAACAAGTCCTCGATTTTTTCCTGCACCCCTATGACGGTGAACTTCCATCCGTTGATCTTAATTTCCTTACCCACGGCCTCGGCATGGTCGACAAACAGGGCGTCAGCAATCTCAGGGCCGATAACACAGACCATAGCCTTACGGCGCATATCGATGTTGTCAATAAACCGTCCGTAGGCAACCTCGCGGTTGGTCACGATCGGCTGGGAGGGCCAGCAGCCCCGGAAATCATCGGGCGAACGAACCTCTTTGTCCTTGTACCGCGCCACGTTGTTGAATGCCCTCTTCTCCGGAGACACGTAACTAATAAGTGGGCACATCTCCTGTATGGCATAAGCTTCCTTCATGGTGATATTCTTGCGGCTGCGTTCTTCGGCGGTGAGATTGTGCCGATCGGTTTCCTCACCGTACTTGACAACGTAGATCACATTGCTGCCGATCTTGTCAATTGAGGATGCTGCGTACTCATTGAAACCGTCCATAATCGTGTTGACAAGTATAACCGCCCCGACCCCGATCATTACGCCGATGATTGTCATAAGGCTGCGAAATTTGTTGCTCCGGATCGATTCGAGAGCCAGGCGAATACCCTCGCGTATCTCGGCGTATGATGCGAACCACTTACTCATAACTCAGCGCCTTTATAGGATCAAAGCGGGCCGCTTTCATAGCCGGATAAATACCGAAGAACAGCCCGACCCCGGTTGATATGCCAAGACCGATCGTAATCGCCAGCCCGGTCGGAGCTACATGTATATCCATCAAACTCTCGAGCATCCATCGCCCCGCCAGGATTCCCGTAAAAACCCCTATTCCGCCGCCCAACAGCGAAAGAATCACCGACTCGTACAAAAACTGAGTTAGGATATTTCGTTTACGGGCCCCGATTGACTTACGAATACCAATCTCCCGGGTGCGTTCCGTCACGGAAATCATCATAATATTCATAATGACGATTCCGCCGATAACTATTGATAGAAGCGGGATCGATACCATGACGATTCTGAAAGCGCGAGTAATGTCGTTGATAAAACTCATTATGGATTCCGTGGACAGTATCTCGAAATCATCATCATCGCCGTACGGTATCCGTCTCGCCGAGCGCATCACGGCGCGGACCTGGTCCTCGGCTTTAGGGCGATTTTCCAGAGACGATGCTTTGACGACCAGCACCACCGGATCCCCCGGCTCCTGGTATATCTTCTGATGCGTTGACAGCGGCATTGCCACAAACCGGTCCATGCCCTGCACCATCGTCCCGTCCATCTTTTCAGCCACGCCTATTACCGTAAACTCACGGCCACCCACCCGCATCTTCTGCCCAACCGGATCCGTACTATCAAATAACGTGGTATAGATGTAATGTCCGATAAAGGCTACGTTCTTTTTGCGGTATTCATCCTCCCAGGTGAAATACCTGCCCATCTCGACATCGAAATCTCGCATCTCCAGCAGGTTCGGTGTTTCGCCCCGAATCTCGGTATGCTGCGATTTGGCCCCCCATTTAATCCAGTCACCGGTATAAGTTTCGGCCCCAACCAGTTTACAGTCGGGACAACCATTCTCAATTAAAGGAATCATTTCACGGGTGATTTTCTTGCGCTTCATTCGCTTGGCATAGTCGTCCCATGACAGCACCAGTCCGAAGCGGGTGACCATGAACGTATCCGCGCCCCAGGCATCAAAACTCCGCTCGATATCCTCTTGCATGCCCTCGACGGTGGCGATAATCGCGATGACGGACGTAACACCCATAATCATACCCAGGACGGTCAAGAACGAACGCAGGCGATTGGCCCACAGGGCCGCCACAGCTTCTTTTATAAGTGAAATAAACACCATTTTCGGCAACAGTCGCTTCGTTATACGTTATCCTTCTTCTTCCATCTTCTCGCGCGAAGCCTCATCGATAACAACGGCATCGCCGACAGCCAGCTTGCGCAAGGTCTGGAATGAGCCGGAAATAACAGTGTCGCCGGGGTTAAGACCGCTGAGAGCCACCACGTTGCGGTCATCCGCAATACCGGTGGGTACTTCAACAAACTCGGCCAGACCGTTCTTGACGACAAAAACTCCGGACTTCTTTATTTTGTCCTTCTTCCTGTACCTGGAGTCGGCTGCCGAATCTGCTTTCTCTTCCGCCGGGCCAGCTTGATCGGTTTCTGCGGCATACACCTCACCCGAAGACGTCGCCGGCTCTTGCTGCTCCATTGAATCAGCGGCCAGCTTAAGCGAATCAGGATCGAACTCCCGTTCAACAATCGACGCATACGGTATCAGCAGGGCTTCTTCCTGTTTGGATGTTGTTATGTCCACGCTGGCCGACATCCCCGGACGGAGAACCGCCTCTGTCTCATCGAACCGCACCTTTACGCGGAAGCTCGTGGTGTAGCTATCATTTCCCTCATTGGCAATTTTTGCGGAATTGCCGACTTCGACCACCGTACCTTCGAACACACTGTCGGGAAAAGCATCTACGCGGATACCCGCCGAATGCCCATCCTTAACCATAGCGATCTCAGTCTCGTCGACGTCAACCTCGACCTCAAACACCGACAGGTCGGCAACCGTGAGAAGGGTTTTGCCCTGGGTAAAACTGGTCTGGGCCTGAGCTATCTCACCCACTTCGGCACTCAGGTAGGTGATGACACCATCCATCGGGGCCAGAATCAAGGTTTTGCTCAGATTATCCTCGGCTTTTTCCAGAAATGCCTGGCCCGTCTTCATCTGAGCCTGCATAGCTTCGTAATTGGCTTTCGAATTTTCGTAGGTGAATTTAGCGTTGGCGTATTCCGTTTCCGAACTCAGCTTTTGCTCGTGGAGACTCGACTGTCGCTCGAACTCTCTTTTATCGCGCTCGAACTGCGAACGAGCCGCCTGGGTGCGGGCCGTAACCTCGTCAAGCGAGAAACGTGCCTGCGCCACATCCGATTTCGTCTGGATGGTATCAAGAAGTAGCAAACGCTCCCCTTTGCTTACTCGCTGACCCTCGGAAATATATATGGCGATAATTTCGGCGGAAACTTCGGCTGTGATGTCAACCTTGGTCTGTGGCTGAACCCGTCCGGAAGCCGTGACGATCTCGGATATGTCGCCAATGTAGGCCAGATCTGCCTGCACCTGGGTACCTTCGCCGTTGGAACCGCCCAGGCTGGAGATTACGATAACAATTACAACCACCGCGGCGGCGGTAATTAACAAGATTTTTTTAGTGCGCTTTTTCATGATCATTACTCTTTTATTTCCGGTTATTATCTTCTATCTGGCAGAATTGCATGTCGTGAAGCTATCCTTAAGTAATTTAGCCCCTTAAGTTATCTTTACGACTGGTTCCCTATTTCGTTCCGTTGGTTCTTATTTATCAGACAGCAACAGCCCAAGAAAGGTTGCGGGTTTACCGACCCAAAAAGCAACCTAGGCCCAGAATTTTCGTACCATGACCAAGGCTCACTAAGAAATGTAACTATTTGCCTGTGAGGGGATTGAATCTCCGTTCCCCGGGATCGGAGTGTCTTGAAGTAATAATTGTCGCATAGGGCACCAGAGAGCCTCATATATTGGACAACAACCTAGTTTAGTCGTCTTTGTATTACTTCTGGAGGATTGTCTTGAAAAAAGTAGTAGTTTCCGCCGCACTTGTGCTCTGCTTGCTGAGTACATCTCTTGCCGCTGATCTTTATAAGGTCACTTTGCGCAGTCAAAAAAACGCCGAATCGCTAAGAGCGGTCGATGCCGAGATTCTGCTGAAGGTAACCGATGGCTACCTGGTCCTGGCCGAGCAGGCTATATCTGAAGCGATGGAACAGCGGGGCCTTGACCTTGAATTGCTCGCTTCAAACGTCGAACGCAGTCAGCTCGTGCTTGACGCTCGCTTCGATGGCAAGAATGCCGACATTTTCGAGGTCTTATACGAAGACGGTCCGCAACGCCTGCTGCTGGCGAACGCTGACCGGCTCGCTCTCGCCGGTGAACCAATCGATGTACATCCGATACCAGATCGATTCATAAAAGTAGCCTATGATCCGCCCATCGTGAGACATCGGCCTGACCTTTCGGCGGCGGTTACGGATGATATCGAACTGCTACTGGCCGAAATAAAACAGGATTCTTTGCTTTCATATGTCCTGGCCTTGCAGTCCTACATGGTCAGGCTCGCGGGAACCCCTGAGAGCTATGCCGCGCGGGACTGGATTGCCGCGAAATTCGACGAGTTCGGCTATGACCCGGTTGAAATTGATCCCTTCACGGGCGCTCAATGCTGGTCCTATACACCCGTGCCGGCCTATAACGTAATCGCCAGGAAAATCGGCACGCTGTACCCCGACCAATATATAGTCGTCGGCGGCCATTTTGACGCCGTCCCCCTCTCCCCGGGCGCTGACGATAACGCCTCCGGAACGGCGGCCGTACTCGAGGTAGCACGGGTGCTCAAAGATGTTCCCACAGCAATGTCGTTTGTCTTCATCGCCCTCGATTCTGAGGAAGGAGGACTTCAGGGTGCTTACCACTACGCGCAGGGAGCCCTGCAGCGGGATGAGGACATTGTATTGATGATCAATCTCGATATGATCGCCCACTTGCCCAATTCCACCAGGGCCAATGTTTACTACGGCAGTGACCCGGCATATGCCGAGGTATGGCGTGACATGGCCAACACATACTGTGGAATAACTATCACCGATTTCTTGTCCGGCGGTGCCTCCGACCAGAGAGCCTTCTGGGAGGCGGGCTACGACGCCATATTCGTGCAGGAAGACCAGTTTTCGGACCATTGGCACCTTGTAACAGACAGTACCGTCTACATGAATTTCGAATACATGACTCGCATGGTCCAGGCCTCCCTGGCCGCGGCTGTGACGGTTAATGAATATCCCCCGCCGGTGCGAATCGCGTCGATTCTACAGACCGGCGATGGAATGTCCCTGCTGATCAACTGGCATGAAGTCAATTCGCCTGATGTTTCCTACTATCGCCTCACTTTTGGCCCAACCGCGTATCCCGGTGATTTAACCACTATCGATCTGCCCGCGACGCAGTCGAGCCACACTATCGAGGGGTTGATCGAGGGTCAGGAGTATGCCCTGTGGGTAGAAGCCTTTAATTCCGACGGACTGACATCCCTGACGTATGACCGACACTACGCTACACCGTGTTCCATTCCAGTCAGTCCGTTCAACGTACTGGCCATGCCCATTCCCGATGCCGTCAGAGTCACCTGGAACAGCATCAATACCGAGCTCGATTTTGACTATTTTGCGGTCGTTCGCGACGGCGCGATCGTTGGACAAACCGACGAGACCACCTATATAGACGATGATCCGGCGCTGGGAACCGATCTACACTACTACTATGTCATGGCCGTTGATATCGGTGCCAACGAGTCTGATACCGTTGGTGTCGAACCATCCTGGACCAAAGCGGCGACGCTGCAGCAGGACCGGATTCTCGCTGTTAACCGTACCTCGATTCACTCAGTCGATTTCGCCGACGAAATAGAAACCAGCGTGTTCATGCGCGAGGCTCTGGCGGGATACAATTTCGATTATATGTCCGATACTGTAGCGATCACTTGCGGAACCGTCTGTGACCGCCTCAGTCTGATGGACATGGTCGATTATGAGCTGGTTGTCATTGGCGCCGAGGCCGGAAAGTATGACGATATCGGCATTGACCCGCGCTGGGGCGGTATACTCGATACTCTTGGATACTATCTGTCGATCGGCGGCAAAGCCATTATTTTCGGACGATGGGGAGATTGGAACGGCTGGGATACGCTTGACTATATCAGTAACTTCTATAGCTATGATAATGTCTATTACACGGGTTTCAATATCGATCTTCGCATAAAACCGGAAACCGTATGGCCAACCTTCAGCACCGTCCTTTATTGCGACCTTATCGGTGCCCATCCCGCCGCCGATTTCTATCCGGAGCTGGTGTGGGATTCGCTGCTAACACTGGCACACGCGAATGACGGAAGCCCGACCATCACCGAGGTGGGCGGAATACCCTGTGTTTCGTTCATCGAACCCAATTCGCCGGAAGTTGACGTCATTTATACTTACAACTCCCGGGATGACGATCCTCTGACCGAGGGTCAGCCGGTGGCCTGGCGATATATCGGCCCCGATTACAGGTACATCTACTTCGATATTCCTCTTTCATGCTTCGAACGCACCTCGGCCATAGATGCCCTGTGCCGTGCCGTAGATGAGATGATGGGTAGCGCCACGCCTGTGGATGACATAGACGATAGTGAGCTGCCGGGATCAATTTCACTTTCGCAGAATTATCCCAACCCGTTTAATCCAGCCACAGAGATAAGTTACTCTCTGGCTGCACGGACGCACGTGAGCTTGTCCATTTTCAATATCCTTGGCCAGAGGGTCGCCACTATCGTTGATGGCGTCAAACCGGCCGGTACCCATACCGTACGGTGGAATGGCATAGACGATAGTGGACGAGAGGTGTCAACCGGGATATACTTCTATCAGGTGAAAGCCGGCGATCACACTGAATCAAGGAAGATGATTTTGCTGAAGTAATTCATTTAGGAAACGGGCAAACATCGTTATATTATAGAGAGGATCGTATATGAGAATATCGATAATTCTTTGTCTTGCCACGCTAGTTCTAGCCGCCGGTGTTGCGGCCGATGACCTCTACAAAGTGACTTTGTACGGCAATAAAGAAGCGATCTCCCTTAAGGCTATAGATGCCGAAGTGGTTATGGTCACAGGAAATACCTATCTGGTCCTGTGCGAAAGGGATCAATCCGATGCGCTTATTCAAACAGGCCTGGAGGTTGTTGAGCTGGCATCCGGCATCGGAAGGGAGCATATTTGGATCGACGGCCGCCGCGACCGAAAGAATGCCGACAGATTCCGGGTGCTTTACGAAGAAGGTGGCGTGCGGCTGCTGCTGATAGAACATGACCGTCTTCCGCGCGAAGACGAGCCGGTGGAGGTTTTGCCTCTTCCCGAAAGAGATATCGAAGTCCGTTACCATGCTCCATCCTCTCAACCTCGGCCCGACCTCACCTCGGCCGCCCTTGAAGATATACAAGCCCTTATAGACAACGTGGAACAGGACTCACTCGAGTCCTATCTGTATCGACTGGAAGCATTCTACCACAGGCTCACCGGGACCGACTCGAACTATGCCGCCCGCGACTGGATCGCCGATAAGTTTGCCGAATTCGGATACGACTCCATCGGTATCGACCCATTTACCGGCTCGCAACTTTGGAATTACATTCCCTGCCAGAGCTATAATGTGATTGCTTACAAACCGGGGTCGGTATTCCCCGACCAGCAGATAGTTATCGGAGGTCATTTCGATTCCGCTCCGGATTGTCCCGGAGCCGATGACAACGCTTCCGGCACGGCTGCCGTACTGGAGTGCGCCCGTATTTTGAAAGACATCGACAACAACATGAGCATAACCTTTATCGCGTTCGACTCCGAAGAATCCTGGTTGTGGGGGTCTTACCACTATGTTGACGGAGTTATCGAGCGAAATGATGATATCGTCCTGATGATCAACCCGGACATGATCGCCCACTACCAGAACTCCACCAAAGCAGATATTTATCACGGCCCCGAGATGGCCTACGCTCAACTGTGGGATCAACTCGCAAATACCTATGTCGGTATCGATGCTGACCTGAACACATCCATCGCCTCCGATCACTTACCTTTCGAGGAGGCTGGATACGACGTTATTTTCGTACAGGAAAAGATCTTCTCAACTGAATACCACAAGCCTACTGATAGTACCACCTACCTTGATTTCGAGTACATGACCAGGATGGTAAAGGCCACCCTGGCCACCCTGTATACTGTCGATCAGTTCCCTCCGCCGATAAGGATCACCTCAGTTCAGGAACCGGGTGACGGCCAGTCGCAGATTATCAACTGGCAGACCGTCGACGCAGGATCCATTTCATACTATCGGCTCTCCTATCACCCGGCCTCGGCTCCGTTAGACGTTACAACGGTCGACCTGCCGACCACCCAGTCAAGTTACACTGTAGAGGGGCTAACTGATGGTGTCGAATATGCCTTTTACGTTCAGGCATACAACGCTCTGGACGAGACATCGCTCGCGTTCGATCGCGTTTTCACCACACCCAGTTCTGTCCCGGCAGCTCCATGGGGCATTGCCGCAATGCCGTTGAAAAATGCTATCACAATAAGCTGGACAACTACAAATGAAGAGTTAGATTTCAGCCACTGCAGCGTAGTGCGAGACGGCGATATAATCGATGGAACTACCGACACCGTCTACGTAGATAATGACCCGTCGCTCGGAAGTGATATGCACTATTACTACGTCATGGCCACCGATGACGACGGCATCTCGTCAGACACTGTCGGCATCGAGCCGGCCTGGTCAAAAGCCGCCGTGCTCAACCCCGATAGAATCCTGGCTGTAAATCGAAGTGCGATCCATGCCGTGGATTTTGTGGACGAGGTCGAAACCGGTGCTTTCATGCGTGAGGCCCTCGCCGGGTACGATTTCGATTACTACTCGGACACGGCCGCCACAATATGCGGCGCGTCCTGTGAGCGACTCGGCCTTTTCGACATGGTAGACTATGGCCTTGTGGTAATCGGAGCTGAATCCGGACGCTACGACGACATCGGTATCAATCCCCTCTTCGGCGGCGTGCTCGACACGCTCGCGTACTATCTCTCGATTGGTGGTAGGGCCGTCATTTTCGGCCGATGGGGAGACATTGATGGCTGGGATACAGTTGACTATGCATCGAACTTTTTCGGGTATGACAACGCCTATTACGACTATTTCAATATCGACTTCCGGGTTAAGACCTTAAGCGAGTTGCCTGTGGCCAGCACCGTTCTTACCGGCGACCTCATTGGCGCTCATACTACCGCCGCCTTTTACCCGGAGCTTGCCTGGGACTCAATAGCCACACTTGCCCACGCTAATGACGGTAGCCCAACGATAACCGATGTTGGCGGAGTACCCTGTGTCTCGTTTATTCAACCGGACCCTGGGCTCGTTGACGTAATATACACTTACGACTCCCGCGACGACGACCCCGTTTCCGAGGGCAAGCCGGTGGCTTGGCGTTACCTGGGCAGTGATTACAGATACGTCTATTTTGACATTCCCCTGTCATGTTTCGACCGCTCGGCGGCCACCCAGGCCCTGTGCCAGGCGATAGACGAAGTGACGGGCAGTCCCACCGACGTAACCGACGCCGACGGGCAGCTACCCGGCGCCTTCGCTCTTTCTCAGAACTATCCTAACCCGTTTAACCCTGATACTGAGATTCGGTACAGCCTTCCCAGCCGCGGTCACGTCGAACTGTCGATTTTCAATATCCTGGGACAACGCGTGGCCAAGCTCGTTGACGAGGAAAAA
The DNA here is from genome assembly GCA_020351995.1 of Candidatus Zixiibacteriota bacterium. Lineage (GTDB taxonomy): Bacteria > Zixibacteria > MSB-5A5 > GN15 > FEB-12. The sequence goes on along the minus strand of CP070674.1, from coordinate 3,517,682 downwards.
CCGGCCGGTGTTCATACGGTGCGGTGGAACGGTACCGACGCCCGTGGACAGGCGGTAGCATCCGGAATCTATCTGTATCAGGTAAGAATGGGAGAATACACAGCATCGAAGAAGATGATCTTAGTCAGATAAGTCGGTAACTATAAAAGAGCCTCATCCGATGGCTGCCAAAGAGGGTTAATAATGAAGGCATGCCCGGTCGTATTTATAATTTGTGTATGCGCGGCTTTCGCCGCAAAAGCTGATGACCTGTACAAAGTAACGCTCCACAGCCATCAGAATGCCACCACCCTTCGCTCCATCAACGCCGACATTGTAATGGCGGTAAGTGATGGCTACCTGGTTCTGACTGACAATACACACTCGGAAACACTGCGACAGTCGGGACTTGACGTAGAACTGCTTGCTTCCGGTGTTCACCGCGAGCAGCTGGGTATCGACGGGAGGCTCGATCGCAAGAACACCGAACGATTTGAGGTCCTTTTTGAGGAAGGGCAGCTACGGCTTCTTCTTGCCGGAAAAGATCAGCTAGCTCTGGCCGATAAACCGGTTCAGGTCTTTGCCCTCCCTAAAAGAGAGATCAAAGTTGTTTACCGTGAACCTTCCGCGCGCCCCTTGCCGGAATTCACCGCGGTAGCGCTTGACGATATACAGGATTTAATAGATGGCGTTGAACAGGATTCTGTCGAATCATATGTTCTGCGTCTCGAGGCCTTTTACCGTCGTGTAGCCGGGACTGATTCGAGTTACGCCGCGCGCGACTATATTGCCGCCAAGTTCATGGAGTTCGGTTATGATTCAGTGGTTATTGATCCTTTCGACGTTCCGGGCACGGTTCCGTGCGTAGCCCATAACGTCATAGCATATAAAGTAGGCACTGTCTTCGCCGACCAACATATTGTCATCGGTGGTCACTACGATGCCGTCCCCGATTGTCCCGGTGCCGATGACAATGCTTCCGGTACCGCCGCCGTGATGGAATGCGCCAGGGTTCTGGCCAACATCGACACCCGGATGACAATCGTTTTTGTGGCCTTTGACGCCGAGGAATCCGGATTGGTGGGCGCACATCGTTACGTCGACAATGCCTTAGCGAGTAATGACGATATCGTGTTGATGGTCAACGCCGACATGATCGCTGACGAGGATAACACCAACCTGGCCAAACTTTTTACCGGCGTAGAGACCATCTATGCTCTTCTGTGGGATCAACTCGCTAACACCTACGCGGGGATTGACGCCGGTCCACCATCCTCATCCGGCGGTTCGGATCACGTCCCTTTCCAGAACGCGGGCTTCGATGTTGTCTTTGTCCATGAGTACTGGTTCTGTAGCTACTACCATACACCTCTGGATAGCTCCGTCCATCTGAACTTTGACTATATGACCCGCATGGTGCAGGCCACCCTGGCCACAGTGTACAGTGTTGACATGTATCCGCCTCCGTGCAGAATTACGTCGATTCAGCAGCCCGGGGACGGTCAGTCACTGTTGGTCAACTGGTCGGCACTCGATCCCGGTGCCATCGAGCACTTCCTTCTCTCATACCACCCGGCGGAAAATCCCCTTGATCTGACAACTGTTGAGATTCCCTCCACGCAGTCGAGCTACACCGTTGAGGGACTGACCGAGGGCGAGCAGTACGGTTTCTCTATTCAGGCCTTCGACTACCTTGGCCAAACCTCTCTGACCTATGACCGGGCTTACGCAACGCCCTATTCTATTCCCGTTGGCCCCAATAACGTAGTGGCTATGCCGCTGAAAAATGCTGTGAAAATAGAATGGATTTATACGAATACGGAATTGGATTTCAGTCATTGCTCCGTGGTGCGCGACGGCGAAATCATAGCCGAAACGGTCGATACATTTTATATAGACAATGACCCAGACCTTGGCAGCGATATGCATTACTACTACGTCGTGGCCAGCGATGTCGACGGTTTTACTTCCGACACCACCGGCGTCGAGCCATCCTGGACCAAAGCCGCTTCTCTCCAGCCGAACCGAATCCTTGCCGTAAACCGAACCCATTCTTACCCTATTGATTTCGTCGATGAAATCGAAACCGGAGCTTTCATGAGAGAAGCCCTTGACGGCTACGATTTCCACTACTTCTCGGATACTGCCGCCGTTAATTGCGGTGGCAGCTGCGCCGGGTTGAACCTGTTCGACATGGTAGACTACAGCCTGGTCATCATTGGCGCTGAAACCGGTAAGTGGGAAGATTTAGCCGTAAGTCCATCTCTGAACGGCATTCTAGATTCTCTGGCGTACTATCTATCGATCGGCGGAAAGGCCATCCTATTCGGACGGTGGGGTGACCTGGGCGAATTTTTCACTCTTAATTACGATGCTTCAGTAACGTCCTATGATGATGCATATCACGACTTCTTTCACATAGATACTCGGGTTCAAACACCGACACCGTGGGATAATGTCAGCACCTTCATCCCCGCCGACCTGATTGGCGCCCGGTCGGAGGTAGCTGCCTATCCGGACCTTCCGTGGGATTCGGTCGCCACCGTGGCCCACGCCAACGCGCAGGCGGCACCAGTTACCGACGTTTCGGGTATCCCCTGCGCCACTTACGTCGAGCTAAATTCGCAAGAAGCAGAGATCATCTATACCTATGACTCGCGCGATGATGCCGATCCTCAGGAAGGACAACCGGTAGCGTGGCGGTACTTCGGCCCCGACTACTCCTATGTGTTTTTCGATATCCCACTTTCTCTTTTTGAGCGTGACGCTGCCGTAGCGGCTCTGCGACACGCCGTCAAGGAAATTATCGTCGGTGGTGAGCAGCCGCCGGATCAAGTGCCCGAATCGTTTACGTTGTCCCAGAACTACCCCAACCCCTTCAACCCCCTGACACGAATCGACTACTACTTATGCTGGAGGGCCCATGTAAGAATCGACATTTACAACGTTCTCGGGCAGAAGGTCGCAACGCTCGTTGACGAGGTAAAACCGGCCGGTAATTACACCGTGACGTGGGATGGCCTCAACGCCGCCGGCAAGCCTGTTGCAACAGGTCTATACCTGTATAGAATGAGCGCCGGTGATCAAACCAAATCGAAGAAGATGCTGCTCATTAAATGAGCATTCTGTCCGGCTCCAACCGGTGAGTTGAGGGCACGCGACAATAATGTCTTTGAAAATCGGGGGAATTGGGTATATTTAATGGATAAGTCGCTACGCAGCAATTTTGTAAAAAAAACTATCTCATGCGATATATCCTTACCATTCTCTGTTTAACAGCCTTTCTGACCGGGATAGCTGGAGCTGACGAGCTCTATCAAGTCAGATTGAAGAGCCACTCCGAGGCCTCCACCCTGAAAGCTTCCGGAGCCGAGCCGCTCGTCTGGGTCGACGGTGATTACCTGATACTCACTGATGCCGCCACCGGCGAAAGACTGCGTCAGGCCGGTATCGATATCAAGCTGATCACCAGCGGCATATCTCGCAATGAACTGGCGCTCGACGGACGTTTTGATGACAAAAATGTCAAACGCTACCCGGTACTGTTCGAAAAGCAAGGTGTTCGTTTGCTTCGGGTTGGGCCGGAGGTTCTGGCTGCGGAAGGCGTGCCCGAGGGACTTTTTCCCATATTCAATCATCAGCTCGAAATCGAGTATTATGAGACTCGGCCGCTGACCGAAATATCAGTTACCACCTGTCCTTCGCTTGACGCCCTGGTCAAAGAAGTCAGCCTGGATTCGCTCTATAATTACGTTTGCTCCTTGCAGGCCTATCCTTACCGCTATGCCGGCACCGAGAATAACCTGGGGGCCCGCAACTGGATCTATCGCAAATTCGAGGAATTCGGATACACCGACGTCGAACTGGATGATTTCTACCGCTATTTTACCTACGGCGCTAATGTTATCGCGTACAAGCCCGGTACTGCCTACCCCGACCGACAGGTTCTCATTACAGGTCATTACGACGCCGTTCTCAATTCCCCCGGGGCCGACGACAACGCCTCCGGCGTGGCATGCATGCTGGAGATCGCCAGAATTCTCAAAGATGTTGACCTGCCCGTTACCCTAATATTCATCGCCTTTGATGCCGAAGAAAAAGGTCTCATCGGGGCCTATCACTACGTCGATGAAGCCGTGGCTCGTGGCGACGATATATCCTTCGTGCAGAATATGGATATGATCGCCGCATCCGGAAACGACCTTTACGCCAACCTCCATCACGGGCCCGAAATCGCCTATGTCTTACTCTGGCGGCAGTTGGCCCAAATCTACTCGGGTATTGATGGACAACTGGCCGGGACCTCCAATCGGTCCGACCACTATGCCTTTCAGTTAGCCGGCTTCGATGTGGGCTTCGCCAGAGAGTATGTTTGGTCCGATGTCTACCACACGATGGCGGACAGCACCACTCATATGAATTTCGACTATATGACCCGGATGGTAAAGGCCTGTCTCGCTACCGTCCATACCGCCGGACGCGCCCCCGGCGAGGTTGTTCCCGCCGCCCTGTGGCAGCCCGGCGACGGCACCTCGCTCCTGCTTCACTGGCATCCCGCTAACTGGCCCAACATCAAAAAATACCACGTTGGGTACTTCCCGACCGAGTCATCTTACGATGTTCAATACGCTTGTGTTCATGCTCCCGACACCTGTATCCGCATCGAAGGACTCATCGAAGGTCAGGAGTATGGCTTATTCGTGGTGGGCGAGGACGAGGACGGCTACAGGTCAGTCCCGTATTTTCGATGCCTGTATAGAACCCCCCTGTCGATACCGGTTCCACCCACCAACCTTCTGGCCATGCCGGTTCTTGATGGCATAAACCTGACCTGGGACAAGAATAATACCGAACTCGACCTTCATCATTACGACATATTTCGTGACGGTGAGTACGCCGCGATGAGTTTCGATACCTTTTATACCGACCTCGACCCCTCTCTTGGAGTTGACTATCACACCTATTATGTCACCGCCGTCGATACCGAGGATAAGTCATCGGCCCCATCAAATACCTCCGAAAGTCGAGCAGCCACCCTCGAGGCCAACAGCATACTGGCCATAAACCGTTCGGGAAATCACACCATTGACTTTGTCAGCGCTTACGAAACGGAAGTGTTTCTGCTGGAGGCCATGGAGGGCTTCAACTACACCTACTACTGCGACACCACCGCCACAAAGTATCCTTTTGACTTGCCGCAGCTCGACCTGGTGGACATGATCGACTACGGCGTGCTGGTAATTGGTGCGGAGTCTGGCAAGTGGGATGAAATCTGCGTCGATCCTGACCGAAACGGCATCCTTGACACAATAGCCTACTACTTGTCGATCGGCGGCAAGGTCGTCATGTTCGGCCGCTGGGGCGATCTGAATGAAGTTCCGGATACCATCGATTACACGACGACT
>CP070674.1:3455090-3512198 GCA_020351995.1 Candidatus Zixiibacteriota bacterium | reverse complement strand
CCGGTCCCAGCGCACCGGCACCGATAGCTGCGACCAGTGCCGAGTCAATCCCGCCGGACAAACCAAGCACCGCCGAATTGAACCCGCACTTCCGTGTATAATCTCTGGTGCCCATAGTCAGAGCCTTCAACGCGGCAGCCTCGTCCGACTCAGCATGATCGCGTACCTCTCCTGAACCGGAATCAATATCAACTACCACTAAATCCTCTTCAAATTCCGCCCCGCGGGCCCACAATTGCCCCTTCGGGCCGAAAGCCAGACTGTGACCATCAAAGACCAGATCATCGTTACCGCCAACCTGATTTGCCGAAAAAACCGGGATCTTACTGCTGCTGGCGATAGATTTTATCATCTCTGATCGGAGCGTTCTTTTTTCCAGAGTGAACGGTGAGGCTGATATATTGATGAGAATATCAATACCCTTGTTGAGTAACTCAGCCACAGGATCGCGGTCATAAAGCCGTTTCGGCCAAAAATCCGGGTCATTCCAGATATCCTCGCAGATCGTTAGGCCCAGCCTTCGACCATTTAGTTCAACCGGGTGAACCTCCGTGGCCGGTTCGAAATACCTCCGCTCATCGAATACATCGTATGTCGGAAGCAGCATTTTCGAGTGCGTGGAGACAATCTTGCCGTCTCTGATCAGAGCCGCCGAGTTGTGAAGCTCCTTGCCGACGCCGTTTGTATTTCGGCTGACGAAACCTACGATAACAGCAATGTCGCGAACTTCTCTGGCAAGGGCGCTGACGGCTTCGAGGTTCCTGTCGATATAGGCTGCCCGCTCCAGAAGATCATGCGAAGGGTACCCGGTGATGCACATCTCCGGGAATACACAAAGATCGGCCCCCATACCGAGGGCTTTCCGGATATTCCGCGAGATTAAATTTAGATTCCCCTCAAAGTCACCAACAGTCGGATTAATCTGGGCCAGTGCGATTTTCATCTCAAGCGTCCGGGAATTCCTGCGTACTACGTGCCCTCAAAATAGGTGTTTCCGAAAGGAAAGGCAAATCCAAACAACTTCATTTCAAGCTAAGTTAAGGTTCGCTACATCCCCGGCGGACTGCCGCCCGTCAGTATACAGATTATCGTATAGATGATGCCGCCGATCAACCCACCAACATTGGCAAGAAAATGCACCACAATCGCCGGTACAAGACTGCCGGTTAGAGACCGAATGTACCCTGCCATCAAGCCAAGGGAAAACGTGAACAGCACTGTAACAGTCGTGGTGATGGCGTCGGCTCCGCTGACAAGAAGCACCAGGTGCATACAGCCAAAGAATGCGGCGCTTATCAAAACCGGCCATTCGACGCGCCAAAACAGGAGCTTCACGTACTTGCCTGACAGGCCCGACAGATGCCCCTGAAGGAAGCCGCGTGTGAATACTTCTTCGATGATGCTCGAGGATATCCAGATGAACAAAATGATCTGGGGGAAACTCAGGCTTTTAGCCACCGGGTTGCCCGCTCCCCCCAAACCGAGGACTCCAATTGTAGCCACTATTCCCAAAAGCGGGGCCCACACCGCAACCAGCAGCCACCGATGGCCGCCTCGGGGCAGGCAAAATCCATATTCGGCAAACCGACCTCTTCCAAGTATCGCTATTGCCAGCACCGACAGGATAAGCTCCAGCCCATGGGTCGTCATCAGTCTCGGAACAGTACCGGAAATGACAAACCTGGGAAGCAATATCGCAATGATGAAAATACTGACCCCGGCCAGTAACGCGGTCGCCACTTGCCTGCTGATATGAGCTTTATTCGAATACATATGCTCCATGTCGATCAACCCTCACTTCGGGTAATGTGTGTTGTTCTTCGAAATAATCGAACCCGACTTTCAGATTATCCCAGAATTTGAGCGTTTTGGCGTCATTATAGATTGCCTTGAGATCCTCGTACGAGTCGGCACGCATCCGAAACGGGAATATATGAACTGGTATTTTCTTCTGAACGTTGTCCCGAGCTTCCACCGCGGCGATGTATAGCTCCTCGATGTATCTATCTCTTATCGGAATACATCCGATTGTCACACAATTGCCGTGGATGAAAATCAGGCTGCCGGGGTCCTTCTTGTATCCCAGCTTGAGATCGGACTCGTTGGGATAGTTGATCTGTAACGAGAGATGGTAGTCCGACCACGGATTGAAGTTATTGATGTAATAGAAGCCTTCCGGAATCTGACGATCGCCTTCGCGCCGCTTCGGCCCCAGGGTGCCGGAAACAGCGCAGATCTTATAGGAAGTCACCAGCTTGAAAAGACTGTCACTCTCCGACCAAGCCCACAATTCGAGCACCCGTTCTCGCTTGAAAACCCGGATAAAAATCTGCCTGGGTGGATATTCAAGACCGGCCTCTTCAAATCTTCCCTTGAGCACTTCTTCTTTGTTCTTGTATGCCTGCTTGACCCGGGCGCAATCCAGCTGTGCTTGCTTAAACTCTCCCGGCCATACCCCCGTCAGACAGAAGAGCGTTATTACAGCCGCGACGTTAATTATCGTGATAATGTATCGAAGTCGATTACGCATGTCAGTCTGCAAATAGAGAACGGGCCCCGACCGCTCATTTCCAAGGAGAAACCGGTCTGTTTCTGTTTACTCGTTGCCAAACTCACTCATCGGTACATCACTGTTCCAGATATCCACATGAAGCTTCCACTCCCCCTGGTCATCTTTCTTCCAGATGTGCACGTTCTTGGTCTTGTGCCACTGGGGCTCGGCATCTTCCGAATGCCAGGTATAAAAATAGGAATTCACCGTGTACGCTATGTCACCGCTAACATCGATATCGACTACCTCCCGGTCACGAATCCTGAAGACCCAACCTTCCCCGGCCCGCATCATGGCCGCAATAGCCTCCTTACCCTCATACATGGTCCAGTGATTCGGCATCATTCTGGCGTCTTCGGTAAACATCTCTATATGAGCCTCAACATCGCCCGCCTCAACAGCGGCGTAAAAAGCGTCAATCGCAGTCTGCAGGTCAGTTGGCACGCCTTCTTCCTGCTGCTGCCGGCAACCACTTTCCAGGCCCAGAATGAGAACTACAGCGCAAGCGAGGACGATAAACCTTCTCACTTTCTTTCTCCTTCTTTGCTATAAGTAATTGGTTCTGGGACAATGAATACAGCGGTGTTTGCCCAGTGAAGCTTACTCAATCGTCAGTCCAATCCTATCCCAGTCAAAACTCATGTAAACCCGTATCGCCTTACCCCGAATCATATGCCTCGGAACGGTTCCCCAGAAACGCGAATCATAAGAATTGTCCCGATTGTCACCCATCATAAAGAAGTGACGTACGGGCACAACTATCGGGCCAAGATTATCGCGCCCATGTTGGCCGTCACCACTGCTCTCACTGATTTTTGGCTCTCCGGTTTCGGTGGTGTCGATAAACTGTACTGTTGCCGGTTCACTGGCGGGGATTCCGTTAATAAACAGCTTCTTGTCAACAATTTCAACCGTATCGCCCGAAACTGCCACACATCTCATGATATACTGTGTGACGCCATCCCGGGGAAAGACAAAAATAACTACATCACCCCGCTGCGGTGCTTCCGTGTCGTATGCCGACAGGTCAGCAAACAAGTAGTCGTCTGCGTAAAGACATCTTGCCATACCCTGGGAAGGTATGTTGAAGGTGTGATAATTTTCCCAGCTGGACTGGATAGGCCATAACAGAACGATCCCGATAAAGAACCACAAGACATAATAGTACCACCTGTTATAGGGCCGCATAGCATATTCCTGAGGCTGGCGACTCGCTGACCAACCGGCGTGGACAACCTGAATCAGATACAGCAAGAACAGGCCGGCAAAAGGCACGATAACATTGAAAGGTCTGGCGTCCCAGTTAACCATAATTGGGTAAAAGGTGAGCGCGGAGAAGAGGTAGACTACCAGCCACACTACTGCCCATCCCAATTTTCCACTATAAAGATGCCCCAGGCCGGCCCCCAGCACGGCCAGTACCGCCGCTCCCCATGTGCGGCGCTTACGCTTGGCGATCTGTGGTGTCATGTTGCCTCCGCTGTTTAGATGCTATCCACTCTTAAGGGCGGATTTCGAGCCCCTTCCGACTCCGCTTAAGATCTACCGGGATAATAGGATTGCCTGATTCTCAAAGGTAGCTTATGCCTTCATGTTAAACAAGCCCTAATTATAGGACTGCGAATCTACGATCCGAAATAACCGGCCGGACCATCGCGGCAATCTCGTATCCACTGTCTATACTCGCTACAAACTGGTGATATTCAGCGTTGAGAGGATTTAATGTGTGGTTTCGGTTTCAAGGGCATGCGACGGTGGCGAGATAACTGACTGTGTGCCTTTGTGCGACCAGCGGCGGATAGATACGGTGCAAATCAATCTACGACATCGGTGTGGGACGCGGCTATCATTCCGAAATCGCAGGTACCGGTCCAATTCAGGCTCATGAACCGGTACCCGTTCGCTCTTTCCATTAAAGGTTGCGGGCAAAGTCCCTCACGCTCACGTCCTCATCCTTTTTGTCGCCCAGATGTTTTAACTTCACTCGACCGCTCGAAGGGACTTTGTACACCAGAGTTCCCAACTTGGCCGTCGTTGCGGTTCTATCTCTCAGCGCCCATACACTGGGGATCCTGGAATTGCTGGCTTTGTATACTTTTGATTCTTCACCGATAATGAGACGGGTAATCGGATGGGGGAATTTGTGTTTCCAGTTTCCCGAATACTCGGTGGCTTGGTCGCAGGAAATTGCGAACCAGGTAGGGGAGAGTTTCTCGATATATTCATAACTTGTGCCACGTTTCGATCCGTGATGAGAGATCTTAAGAAGGTGGCAGTCGAGTTGATTCTCCTGACTGAGGAAGGCAATACCGTCACGATTACGGTCTCTCGGATCTAACTTGCCCTTGGAAGTCTTCGGGTAAGTAAGGTGCGATTTTCGGGGGAACTCCTCGCACACTTTTCCCCAGGTATCGAAGTGCGCGTCGCCGGTAAGGATTACCACCCCGTCACCATGCGTGATTCGCAATACAATCGAGGCGTCATTCACATCGACACCGAATGTGTCGTAGCGATTGCGCATGTCGATTGATGGCGCTATAACAAGAACCTCCGTATCATCATAATGAAATTCCGTCCCGGAGGCCACCCTCATGAACCGCACCTCAGGGTGGTCTACGAGAAAGCTGAGAATATCCCGGTAACGCTGCTGGTTGTGTCGGAATCCACAATCCCAGAACTGCTTTGGACGCATTGCGGGTGGTATATCCGGGCCGCAGAAATGCTCGAGAACTGCCATCATACCGTAAAGGTGATCACCGTGAGGGTGGGTCAGGCAGATGAATTCGAAAGTATAATCGTGGGCCTTCGGATCCGTTGAAGGCTTTTTCCCGAATCGGTACTCGAGAAACGTATTGATATAATCCCGTGTTTTTGATTCCGTTTTCTTGTCTTCACCCCCGGCATCAACCAGACCGAAGCGTGGGCGTCGTTCGTTCGAAACGTCGTCAGGAAATTCCACCAGAATGGCGTCACCATGACCAACGTTGATAACGTGTATACGGAGCGAATCATTCTTTCTCATTTGGCCCCTCTCCTTCGGTACGTGTTACCTTCTTATACAGGTTCCTCGAAGTAAACCTGGCTGCCTGGGTAGCGTGATAAACCCGATCGGTCAGGGCCTTTCCGCCAGGCCTGATTATCCAGAAGACCATGTTCTCGGATAATAGTTCTTCTTCATCTTTCCGAAGCATGAGTTGCCGGATCAGGCTTTTTGTTGTCATGTTTTTCATCTTGATCTTCCCGGAATCCCATAAATCAGGTGTATCTGCTTCCTCACTCACACCGGATTTGTGCAGCGACTCCAGTAATCCCTTGGTTACCCGATCGGCCAGCATTGGAACTGACTCAACTCGAGCCATCCCGGCATCCGGATCGATCCGCTCTATTGTCCATCTCTCTATGGTCGCGGGGCCCCCCTTAGACCTGCGATCGCCTTTCTTGACATTCGTCATATATTCTCCCTCTGCTTGTGCCCTAACGACACGTGTTAACTGTTCTTGTCGAACTCCCCACCATAGATGTGCGTTCCCATCTGTGACCCGCCGACTCCGACGGGTACTGTCCAACGCCGCGGTCTTTTCGACACAGCGGATGCAACCGCTATACGATTCTGAAGGCTGTACTAATGACGATACCGATGAAGATTGTCTGGATAAATGACAGATCTATTATGAAGCTTAGCTCCCCAGACTCAAACCGCCCTAACCTAACGAAATACCGCTCGCTCTGTCAAGCGATTTGCAAGCCGGTAAGCATACTTCCCATCTGGGCATTGATGCGGAGCAAAGAGTCAGCGGCGCGGGGAAGGGGGAACCATTGCCCTTACACGGGACGCGTAATTTTGGAACAGATGGTCATATTTGCCCAGATTCATGTTCCATATCTTGCCGAATCTGTCAAAGTTGAAAACTGGCCCCCTTGTGATGACTCTGATAACATCGTAAAACTGCCTCAGGCTGTCATCGACAATCACGTTTCGCCCGCTGGCGATTGACTCAGCGTAGCCCTGGGGAATCAGGCGCTGCAAATGGCCGCATTTCAGCATGCGGGTATCGGGCGGTAAAAATGCCGGAAGTCTTGAAAGGAGGGGACAGCTCAGCGCAACCCGGTCCAGAATGTACTTGTCCGGCCCGGCGGCAAAACCAAAATACCCAATGGCGTCTCCTTTTAATGCTCCCCCGATATGAACCTTTTGCGGCTGTGACCTGAAAGCTTCTCCATAATGAAGCCAGTCATGGTCAGGCAACTGTTTCCCCGATTCCCAGTTGAGTAATGCGGCGCCCTCTTGAAGTACAAAATACTTGGTGTCGATGCAGTTACGGTCTTGCGCATACGGTTTATAAAAACTCGTTCCGTACTTAACCGCCGACACCGGACTCCATATAACGTAGGCTAGCAGTACGAACGCTATGATTTGGGCGAATCGGGTATTTCGCAAACTGTAAATGAATATGACTATCGATATGAAAAATGGAACTGCAAAGAACCGGCCACTCATGTGTGTGGCAGACGCCGCTGAGAACACAGTGTAGACAACATAAACCAGCACACCAACCATCGGGGCAATAACCTCTGCGCGACGGCTCCGGACTGACAGCCACAGTGCTATCCCCACAATGAACCAGCTCGCTGTATCCCAGTGCAGACTGTTGGTGAAATAGTCCCACCCTTTCTGGACCTTCCATGATAACGGTGCCCCTGTCGATAATACCTTGGCGTAAGCTGTGTTCGGAAATGGATAACCATAATACACAAGCGAGAACAAGACCCATAGCATAGCCGGTAGCGTGGCGACAATAATCACCCCGATCAGCCGCGATTTCGTCTCCGTGCGATATAGATAGATCAGATAAGCCACAGCCGGGAAATACAAAAGCAGCGTGTCTGGTCGGTTAACGAAAGCCAGCGAGGCCAAAAAGAGTAGGATCCCCAGGTCTCTCCACGATCTCGAGTCGCTGTCAATCACCGACAGGAGTTTCGCCAGGAAAATGCCGATTATCAGATATGATAAGGCATTCTCCAACCCTGACGAGGCATAGTCCACGACGGCCTTTGAGGCCAGAATAGTAAGCACCAGCAGAGCCGGTCTCCATGGCCAGCTGCCGAAAAGGCGAGTTACCATTGTAGCCACTATCCATATCGCGGCCATCGTTAACACGAAATTCAGTACAATTGACGTATAGAATAACTCCGAAGTAATAAAATAGACGATGGATACCAGAATCATCCAGAGAGGATGAGTGTAAACCTGAACGCGTTCGCCAACGTTCCACGTCAGACCGTAACCATTGACAAAATTGTCCACCGTCCGGAAAGTAATGTAGGCATCATCGACAACCCATGCATTTGTCAATAATATGACTGACAGAATGGCCAGTGAAAACAGGGAAAAGTAGAACCAGTGTCGATTATGTTGTGGTTTCTTCTTACTCATGCGATAGTTGCTGTGCAATATAATGCCCGTCAAAGGTTATTCCAAATAATATGTCCGGCTCAGCTCACCCTCGAAGCCGTCACGGACAAGACTGCCGGACGCGGAGACCGAAAATAGCAAGGGCCTCATAAGAGGCCCTTTGAGGAGTTTCCCAGTTGGAATTCCACAGGACCGACGATGTCAAGATCGGTCCCTACCAACATAGGAACAAATTGTGACGTTCTCTTTCGCTCGATCAACTATTGAGTATTTGCTCAACCTCCGCTTTGCCGTAGTCCATAATGTATTCAATACCGCTGACCTCGGCAGCCTGATGTGTGAGAGCGGCGATATCATTGCGGGAGATATGCTCCAGCGCAAATTTACGGCTGCCGCACATCAACTGGCGGAGCCCCTGGGCCAAACGCTCATAGTAGGTGTAAAGCCCAATAGCTCCCGTAGGCAGAGCCTCGAACTCGCGGTCACCGAGTTCTTTGCGTAATTCACCGGAGGTGACAAAAATCTCATCACGGGTTTGCCCGAATCTCTCCACGTATACCGGTACCTGGTGGGCGTCGATGGTAAGACCGATTGTCTTTCCTACCATGGCGGCCGCGATCGGGCTGCGAGCCATTCCAACCAGCTTCACGAACGGAGCCCCCATAGCCAGACCTTTGAAAATCTGATCCTCGAATGTAAATCCGCCCGCAACGGCAAGAGCTGGAACATGCTCACCCTTGTCGGCAAGCTGTTTGGCGTACCGATAAAGCAGCGAATGAAGCTCCACCGGGGGCACGCCCCATTCGTTCATCATTCGCCAGGGGCTCATGCCCGTGCCGCCGCCGGCACCATCCACCGTCAGCAAATCAATCTTGTATTTTGAGGCGTACTTGACGGCTCTGGCCAGGTCAGCCGGGGTGTAGGCCCCGGTTTTGAGAAAGACGTATTTCGCGCCGGCTTTGCGAAGTTCTTCAACGCGCTGCGCGAACGAATCCTCGGAAACCATGCCAAGCCTGGAGTGCCTCTCGAATTCCTTAAAGGCGCCGTTCTCGAATGCCTTGATCACGTTGGGATCGGTTGGATCCGGGAGAACCACATAACCCCGCTCAAAAAGCATCTGGGCTTTCTCGAGGTTCTTGATCTTTACCTCGCCACCGATATTCTTGGCTCCCTGGCCCCACTTTAGCTCTACCACCTGCACGCCCAGTTTCTCGATGGCATACTCCTGGGTCCCCAGGCGGGTATCCTCTACGTTTGCCTGTACAATTATCGCCCCGTAGCCGTCACGCTGATTATCCATGAACAGCTTTACCCGTCGCTTCAAATCCGCGGTATCGACTACCTTACCTTTCTTGATAACCGACTCCGTGTCCATGCCGACAACGTTTTCCCCGATGGTCAGTCCTGTACCGGCCAGGGCGGAACCGATCGCCAACCCTTCCCAGTTGTTCTTCGCGATATCGGTCGAACCAATGCCGGGAATTACCCACGGGTACCGAAACTTCAATCCCTTGTCGTGCCCGAATTTCACCTCAAGATCGACCGCCGGGAATATCGCCTTATCGCTGTCCGCCTCCATACCGTGAGCGCCGACAGCGGTTCCCATGATGTTGAAGTGCGAATAATCCACGGGGTAAGTCTTTTCTGCGGCGGTCGTGATAACGCCGAAAGGCTGGGGATAGATGACCTCATGGCCCCGGAAAGCGGACTTTCCGATTTCGCACATGCCGATGCAGCCGTCCACGCAGGTTACGCACATTCCGGAGTTTGGAGAAACCGAACCTTCCGTGCGATTTTTCGTCAAGGTAGCGGCCGACGAGTTTATTCTTGATAGGGTTATGGACATAAAATTACCTCCGTTGCCAACCTCAATCTTTCTTAATTTCACACGCCACACAGGGCTCCATGTAGCACATCATATCATCGAATTTTTCTTTATCCACACAGGGGGGAGTGAGATTTGCGCATCCACCGCAAATGGCTTTGTCCGGTTCGGTATAGGTGCATCTCAGCGAACACGCCGGGCAGACATAAATACACCCGCCGCAAAGACGACACACCTCGGACTTGGCGTTAAAAGGCGTGTTGATCCCTCGTTTTTCGCCCCGACCGTGAAAGCCTATGGCCTTGGCCATCATCTGCTCTTCGCACATGCGCACGCATAATCCGCAAAGAATACAATCCTCGTGCTCCTGGCGAAAACGGACCTGGCGCACCTGGTGAGCTGAAGCCAGATCCTGAATTACTTTTGATTGCGGACAGGACGCAAGTAGTAGCTCCAGAATCAGCTTTCGGGCTTTGACCACTCGGGACGACGCTGTCCTTACCTTAAGTCCTTCCTCGGCCGGATAGGTACAGGATGACACCAGGCGCGCCCCCGGTCCCTCGCCGATCTCCACCACGCATAAACGGCACGCACCATAGGGCGAAAGCCCATCCATGTGGCAAAGGGTCGGGATCGGAAAACCAAGAAACCGCGCCGCTTCCAAAAGCGTTGTACCTTTCTCCACCGAGACCCTCAGGCTGTTTATAAAAAGCGTTATCATGAATCTATTTCCCTACAGTTGTGATTTTCTCGGTTTCCGGCTCGGTTTCCTGTTCCGCTTCTTTCGGCTGCGTGAATTCTAAGTCGCAGCGCAGACAGCGACCGGCTTCGCAAATTGCCTCATCGGCTGAAAGCGATACCTCCACCTCGGAGAAGTTCCGCGCCCGCCAGGCCGCCGGCGCCCATGGCGTTTCTACCCGGCCGGGCGTCTCCGCGCCATCCACCTCCGATGTCCGCGGTTCGATGTAAACCCGCGGTATCCTCGGCTCCTCGGGACATTCCAGCGTTTCATTGCGCACGTACCGTTCTATCATCATGGCTGCCCTCTTACCGGTCGCGATTGAATCGACAACCGTGTTTGGCCCCGTGACTACGTCACCAGCGGCGAATACACCGGGCCGATTGGTCAGAAGTGTCGAGCTATCGACCTTCACCGTGTTGGAACGCGTCGTCTCAATGCCTTTCATCTGGGCAGGCTCAATAGCATCCACACCGGAATCTTCTCCTATGGCCACAATCAGAGTGTCAAGCCCGATAATATGCTCTGTACCCTCAATGGGAACAGGTGTGCGCCGGCCGCTGGAATCGGTATCACCAAGCTTGTTGTTGATGCACTCCAGCCCGGAAAGAATACCGTTACTGCCCAGCACCCGCGTGGGTGACACCAGCGTCTTGATCTCGATACCTTCCTGGTCGGCCGCCTTGATTTCCTCGGTAAAGGCAGGCATCTCGTCCCGTGTGCGACGGTAGAGGATTGTTACACTTTCGACATCCTTCTGTCGAAGCGCCATCCGGGCGGCATCTATGGCGGAGTTACCCCCGCCGATCACGCCAACTCGCCCTCTGGCGAGTTGCTGATTCTTCGTGTTGAATGCCTTCAAAAACTCGATCGAAGGATATACCCCTTTCATATCCTCGTTTTCCAGTTTAAGGGGCTTGCTCTTGTGCGCTCCCATCGCCAGGAGCACCGCTTTATGACCCTCCTTAAACAGCTTGTCCACGGTTATGTCCCGGCCCAGAATGGTGTCACACTTAAGAGTTATATTTTCATCGAGCAGAGATTTGATCTCTCTCTTGATAACTTCCCGGGGTAGACGATAGGATGGAATGGCGCAGTACAGCATGCCTCCGGGCTCGGACTCCGCCTCATATACCGTAACCTTGAAACCTTGCAGTGAAAGGTAATGCGCGGCTGTAAGGCCTGCGGGACCGGCCCCCACAATGGCTACCCGCGGTGCATCCCCGTCGGACCAGGCCACCCTTTCGGCCTTGTACACCGACGGATCGATACGGTCGGTGATGAACCTCTTGAGAGCCCGAATGGCAACCGGGTCACCGCCGCTGGTTCCCGCCCGGCAACGTTTCTCACAGGGATGATGACAGACCCGGCCGCAAACCGATGGGAATGGATTAACTTGCCTGATTACCCGGTAAGCCTCCTCGTACTCACCGCGAGCGATATGAGCCGCGTAGCGCCAGGCTTCCGTCCCCAACGGGCAGGCCGATTGACAGGGAGCCCCCACTAGGTCCTTGCATACAAAGGCATCACACCGCTTATCTATGATATGACGCTCGTATTCCTCACGGAAATAACGCAGGGTGCTTAAGACCGGGTTCGGCGCCGACTGTCCCAGTCCGCACATGGTCGTGTCTTTCACCGTCAGCGCCAGTTCCTCCAGCACATCGAGATGCTCCATCATAGCCGTACCCTTCGTCACGTCATCAAGGATCTCATACATTCGCTGTGTACCCTTACGGCACGTAAAACACTTGCCGCAGGACTCGTCTTTCAAAAAGCCCATGAAGTACTTGGCCACATCAACCATACAGGTGTCTTCGTCCATGACGATCATGCCGCCCGACCCCATAATGGATCCTGCCTTTGCAAGGCTGTCATAATCTATCGGAATGTCGAATAGTCTGGCCGGGATGCATCCGCCCGAAGGTCCTCCGGTCTGTACGGCCTTGATCTTGGCTTCGCCAACCGGTCCCCCGCCGATATCGTACACCACCTCGCTCATCTTCATGCCCAGCGGCACTTCGACCAGACCCGTGTTTCGGATCTTTCCCACCAGAGAAAAGATCTTTGTGCCCGTGTTGCCCGGAACACCCACCTTGGCGTATTCGTCGGCGCCCTTCTCGATGATCACCGGTATATTGGCCAGGGACTCCACGTTGTTGATACAGGTCGGGCAACCATACAGGCCCTTTGCTATCGGATACGGCGGCCGCTGACGTGGTTCGCCCATGGTGCCCTCGATGGATTTGATCAGCGCGGTTTCTTCGCCGCAGACAAATGCGCCCGCGCCGCGGACGATCGAGATGTCAAAATCGATACCGGTGTTAATTATGTTCTTTCCCAAGAGACCGAGATCTCGTGCTTGGCGAATAGCGATAAGGGTGTGCTTGATGGCAAGGGGATACTCACCTCGAACGTATACTATACCCTGGGTCGCGCCGATAGCGATTCCGCCTATAATCATTCCCTCGATAATTGCATGGGGGTTGCCCTCCAGAACGCCGCGATCCATGTAAGCCCCGGGATCGCCTTCGTCTGCATTGCAGATGATATACTTTTGCCCGCAGTCATTTCCGGAGGCCCGGGCCAGACCCCACTTCTTGCCCGTGGGAAAACCCGCCCCGCCTCGTCCTCTGAGACCGGATTTGGAAATCTCGCTGATTATCCACTCGGGGTCCGGATCGGATAACACTTTCTCCGTAGCTGCGTACCCGCCCTGCTCAAAATAGTTGAGGATTCTTATGGGGTCCAGTTTCTGGTTAATTCCCAGTATGGTGCGCATCTGCTTTTTGAAAAACGGGATGTCGTCTCGGTAGTGATAACTCTTTAGTTCGCGTGAGTCCTTGTAAATCAGTCCTTCATCAACGAAATCCCCCACCGCGGCTTCGACGACTCTTGGAATATCCCCCATCTCAAGCTTGGGATAAAAATGACCGCCCGGTTCAACTAGAATGTACGGGTTCATCTCGCAGAACCCGTGACAACCGGTAATCCTCAACGTAACCCTTTCCTGAAGACTTCTCTCCAGAATGTACCGCTTTGCTACTCTTATGATATCGTTGACACCGCTGGCTTGCGCCCCAGTGTCAGCGCTGATAACCAGTGTCGGCTTGTCCTGTCGGGCTTTTCCTTCGCCCATGATTCGCAGGCGAAAACCGTGCAATTCTTCAACCGTTGAGAGCTTTCTCATCTACTAACCTCTTCGTTAACAGCAAGACGGGTCCGCCCGTCAATCCAGTGTGACGCCGCCCAGGTCAAGCATATGACCCTTACAACCCCGCCTCGAGCAAATCTGAACCACACCGCCGCCACGGACAATCATCGGTACCATAGGCGCACTGCACTCACCGCATTTCGCTCCGCCGATCAGCTCGGCGTGGCAGTGAGGACAGAACATGTGAACGATGGTATCGGGCGGAATTTCATACTCCATCGATACCTCGTGACTACCGTAAAGACTCGACAGCAGCATCCACCCGTGCTTGTTGCCGAACGAAACCGTTACTCGCACCGGAGGATAACCGTCGATAACATGTCTGGCATCCATCAAGCTGTGATTACAGCGGGCGCAGCTTACCTCCAGAGGAAAAATCCGCTGATCCGTCTCGACCTCGACTCGATCCAGACCGGTCCGGGCTTGCTGCAATATCCCTTTGACCATCGAGGTCTTCACCCCCGGGAAATAGTGCCCATCAACTACAATCACCGGACCAAGAGCGCAAGCCCCCAGGCAGTTCACCGTCTCAAGAGTGAATTCCCGGTCCGGCGTCGTCTGACCGGGTTTGATTCCTAACTGACTTTGAATTTCCCGGGCAACAGCGGGGCCGCCTCGAACATGACAGGCGGTTCCCAGACAGACCGAAATCAGATGCTTGCCCCGTGGTACAAGGCTGAAAGCCCTGTAAAATGTCGCTACGCCGTAAATGTCAACCAGCGAGCGACCGGTTTCCTCAGCGACTTGGCGAAGGACATCCTCCGGGAGATAACTGTATTTGGCCTGTATCTCCTCCAGAATGGAGATCAATTCGCCCATCCCGGTTTTGCCCTTGTTCACCGATGCCGGAACTTTGTCAGCAGGCATTTCGTCCTTTCATTCACCATTGCTATTCATATTCTTCGCAGTGCCACACTCCCGTCTCAGGCTTGGAGAGTTTGCAGCCATCGCGATGTACACAGTTCAGACAAAGCCCATTGACCTCCGTTGGCTTCGCCGCTGTTTCAGTAACCATAACCAACGAAGAGGCCTTCTTACGGCCGTTGCCATTATGTGGCACATAGTCGTCAAACGTCTCGCAGTATGTGGCGTCAGCCCCGCGGCGCTTTCGGTATACACAGTCAGCCGCGTTATTGCAGGTCAGACACAGCCCCACACCAGAATCCTTCATACTCATGACGAGGCCTCCTACGGTGTTCCGTTCTGTTGCGCCCATTCGCATCATATAGACCTTCCTTCTAATTCGTTTTGTGCGAGTGCTCCGGCCTATCCACACCCACAAGCCGGTGCCTAAGCAAGGCGTATGCCGCGCAATAAAGTCAGATTTTGGAGTGTTGTGCAGTTGGCCGGCCAGTACTGCCACCGCACGCTAAGATATATGTTTATATAGACTTAGGAGCAGCGGCTGCTATCGCATGGATCACCGGAAAGGCCAACAAAAAGCCCTGAGAACTCAACATTTAGGATTCGAAAAGTGGGGAATTTTGTACCGCCGGGGAGAAAGTCCCCGCCGAAACTTGCCGGTCGATAATGGCTCAGTCTTCTTTGAGTTTCTCTCGAAGAGTCTTGCGATCAATACCCAGAATCTCGGCCGCTCGCGTTTTGTTGCCGCTCACACTTTCGAGTACAGCTTTTATGTGCGTTTTCTCAACCTCGGCAAGACTCCGCTTGAGTCCGCGCTGCCGCGGAGCCGAGAATCTCATCAGTGAGGGCAAGTCCGTAGCGCTGACAACATCACCATCGGTCATGACCACCAGGCGCTGTATGGCGTTCTCCAGTTCCCGAACATTACCAGGCCAGTCATAATTCCTCAGGGCCTTCAGGGCTCCGTCGGAAAACCGCAGGGGCTTCTTGTCCATTTCCCTTGCGAACTTATCCGCGAAATGCTGGGCCAGAATCAATACATCGTCGCCCCTCTCGGCCAAACGGGGCACGGCAATCGTTATTACACTCAGCCGGAAGAACAGATCATCGCGGAACAGCCCCTTCTTTACATGGTTGAGCAGGTCCTTATTGGTCGCCGCCACAATCCGCACATCAACCTTTCGTGTTCGGGTATCACCTACCATGCACACCTCTTTGTCCTGCAGGACACGAAGAAGCTTGACCTGCATGGCCAGGCTGGTCTCACTGATTTCATCGAGGAAAATCGTCCCGCCGTCGGCTGTCTGGAAAAACCCTGCCCGGGTTTCAATGGCGCCCGTAAAGGCCCCCTTGACATGGCCAAACAGCTCACTTTCCAGCAGACCTTCCGGGATACTTCCGCAGTTGACTGGTACGAATGGTGCCGAGGCCCTCGGGCTGCGATAGTGAATCGCTCTGGCCACCAGTTCCTTGCCGGTTCCGCTTTCGCCGGTGATCAGAACTGTGGCCGGTGTTCCGGCTGCCTTGTCAACAAAACCGAATACTTTCTTGATCGCTTTCGACTTGCCCAGGATACCATAGGTCTCATCGATCGGCTCTTGTGCCCCGAGGCGTGAGGCGCGACGGGTGTGAAGTTTGTCGAGAGCATGCTCCACAGCGCTGAAGAGTTCTTCATCGGTGAACGGCTTGGCCAAATAATCTTCAGCCCCGTATTTAACCGCTTCTACCGCGCCGCCGATCGAGGCATACCCGGTGATCATCATCACTTCCGTGTCCTGGTAATTCTCACGGACGTGACGAACCAGATCCAGACCGCTCACCCGGGGCATCTTGTAGTCCGTGATAACCAGGTCGACCGTCTCCGAATCCAGTACGCGAAGGGCATCGTCAACGCCTGGCGCCGTTAACACCTGGTAGCCGCGCGAGGTCAGGTTGCGCCTGAGTACCTCCAGCGTTTCCGGAGCGTCATCGACCACCAGTATTTTCTCCTGCTTATCAGCCATGGCTGTTACCTCGCTTATCATTTGCGGTTGTATCCACCGGCAACTGGACGGTGAACTTCGCCCCTTTATCCACTGCGCTCTCAACCTCAACGGTTCCACCATGCGACGTCACGATCCCGTGCACGACGGAAAGACCCAATCCTGTACCCTGGTCAATGTCTTTGGTGGTAAAGAACGGGTTGAATATGTTCTTCATTATTTCATCGCTCATACCTGTACCCGTGTCCTCCACCACCAACTTTACGTAACGGCGGTCAAAATCCGTGCTTATGGTAAGCACCCCGCCCTTGGGCATGGCTTGTATGGAATTGACGGCCAGGTTGGTGAGAACCTGAAGGATCTGGGCGCGGTCGGCGACAATTTCCGGAAGGTCGCCCGCGAGCTTCTTTATGATTTCTATTCCCGCCTTGGTACACCGCGACTGCAGGAAATACAACCCATCACCTACAATACTGTTGAGATTCACCTGGGTTTTTTCTGGCCGCGTCTGCCTGGCGAACACCAGAAGTTTGGTAATTACCTCGCGGGCGTGCAAAGCGGCACCGACTATCTTTTCAATATCCAACCTCGTCTGATCTGTCAGGCTCGCATCCTTGGCAGCCAACTGCGCAAATCCGAGAACGTTCGCCAGTGGCTCGTTAAGCTCGTGAGCCAGTCCTGCTCCGAGTTGCCCGATTGTTGCTAGGCGATCAGCATGCAAGAGTTGATCTTCCAGAACCGAACGCTCGGCGTCCGCCTGCTTCTGCTCAACGATTATCGACAGCTCGTGGGCTACCGTATCTATCAAATTGCGTTCCTCGGTCAGAAACGGGCCTTCGTCGAGCGGCGGCTTTTCCCAGTTATAACCCACTTCGACAAAACCGGCCTTGTTTCCGTCAACGATCAGATCAGCCCTCAGACTCTGGACCGGTTTTCGGAAGTTACTGGTGGCGAAGGTGCGATCGCCCAGTACGATTCGGGCACACGCCGAGTCGGGATATAACCATCCGGGCGGCAGAAGTCCGACTGCTTTCCGCAAAAGATCCTCGAGCGAAATTCCCGGTTGCGCTGCTAAACGTGCAATGCCGTAAAGACAGGTAAGTTCCTTTACTCGTTCTCGAAGTGCCAGTTGTAGCCGCCGGTGGGCCAGGGCCACTCCGAGAGTCTGTGACAGTTGCTCACAAACCTCGACCTCGGCCTCGCCAAACCGGCTTTTCATGGCCGATACCAGCTGCAACAAACCGATGCGCTCATGCCGCGTCTCGATAGGAATCAGGGCAAAGGAGGCACAGTTCTCATCGATTCGAATCCCCAGACCTCCGCCGCGGACTGGCTCTTGCAGACCCTTCAAAGGAAGAGAACTCATGTCTCCTGTCCACATGCTGCCATGTCGCGTAAACCAGGGTGCTGAAGCATTCGTTCTCCGGCCGATGATGTCATCGCAGAGACGTTCGAGCGCGTCGTTTCGGCCCAGACTCCAGGTCACCCGGGCCTTTTCATCGGGAGTTCCCGGCACTACATCAAAGCGAAAAGGCTTGCCGGCATCGCGCGTCAACTCACATCGATAACACCGACTCTGGTATTGAATGACCAGACTTAATATATAACACCCGGTGAACTCGATCATTATCCGTGACAACTCTTTGAGAAACTGGGCTCGGGGAACACCGCTGTCAGCAAACTCCAGGATCCGGCTGGTCAGCATCCGCACGTTTGACGGTTGGGTTAGAGGGCTCCGAGGCGACTCGTTCTGTCTGTTTCCGGTTTCCATATCTGCTTACAATATATTCCGCTGAGACAAAGGTGTCAACTGCGGCCGATACTGAGGGAATGCGCCCGAACGGGAGTTTCTTTCTATAACCTTGGTCAACTCCTTGACAACCGGTCGGGTCATAGACTCTTTACCCGGAAACAGTTGGCCACGGGGGGAACGGTCACAGAGCTCGTCTCAGGATTATGATACCAGTTGCCAGCAGCATGGCTATATTCCACAGCAAGGGCCTTGATATTATCCGTTTCTTCGCTTTTACCCTTGCGGCCTCGTATAGCGTGAAAATGTAGCCCGGGATAGCGTTCTCCAGAATACTGGCCTCCTGATGCAGAACCTTCTTAAAGGCGAGCGCCAGAATAATGATACATGCACCACTGCAAGTGGAGGCCTGGATATGGTCGTTCTTGAGCAGTTCTGCCAGTCTTTTCAGTTTAGCGCGCATTGTTGATATTAAGGGCCCTTCTTTGATTCCCGACAATCGGGCAATTCTAACAAATGTCACCTCGAGCCGCAACCATAAAGTGACACCGGTTTCTGAGGCGACATGCCTAATGAATCCGTGTTCCGATACGGTTCAAGTCTGGACTATAGTAAATGCGGACCGCCTTGCCCAATAACATATTTTTGGGCACGAATCCCCAGTATCGCGAATCAAAAGAATTGTCGCGGCTATCACCCAGGACGAAGAACTTACCCACGGGCACTTCATATGGACCGTAGTTGTCGCGGCTATCGGAAGCGCCCGGTAACCGCTGATGTATATTGAATTCCCCGTCTGCGGTCGTATCGGTATACTGTACCGATGAAGGTTCGGCAGCAACGACACCATTAATATACAGTCTCTTGTCAATTATCTCGACGGTATCGCCCGGCAGGCCCATGCACCTCTTGAGATACAGGGTCGTACCGTCACATGGACAAATAAAGATGACTACATCCCCGCGGTTCGGATTCTCCCGGTCGTATGCACCCATGTCAGCGATGAATCGCTCGTCCCAGAGCAAAGCCTGCTCCATCGACGAAGACGGCGTTTTGAAACTTCGGTAGTGCCCCCACAGTGGTGCCGTGAACAGTACGAGGAAGACTACTACTAACCACCAGATCGCATAATAATACCACCGGTTATACCGGCATAAAGAAAAGTCGTTGGATTGATTTCGCGCCATCCGCCACGCATGACAGATGTGAAACAAATGAATCAGAAGACCTGAAGCGAGAAACACTGCAATACTTAGACGGCTGACGCTACTGGACACGAAGAGCAGAACAAAGGCGTTTGCGACAATCAGGAAAACGATAGCCCAGATGAAAGCCGCGGTTAGCCAGCCGCTGTAAAGATGGCCTAGTCCGGGACCCACCAGAGCTAAGCCTGCCGCCGCATGTTTTTGCCTTTTTCGTTTAGTAAGTTTCCCCGGCATTTTGTCTCTTCGTGAGGTGTCCAATCAGCGGTTATGAACCTGGAGCCTGTCAACACGCCGGTAATGAGGTTGTGTGTCGGCGGGTCCAATCATACGGCGCGGAGTTCCCTGTCATTAACTGTTAAGCTCGGACCAACAACTTGTCTGGCCGGTCCGGCGCCGCGTTCAATTAGGAGTGGAGTATAACACATCGGTAAAAATAATAAACAAAAAAAGAACCTCCCCGCGGGAGGTTCTCTTATATCATTCGCCCGATTGCGCGGCGGCTATATTTCCCGCCAGGCGATTTCCAGCATCTTCCCGGTTGTATTGTGTTTAATCCTGGCCATGTCGCGGTCGTAGTGAAAGCAGGCGCCTTTGTCAAGCTGTATGACATCGCCTATCAGCGAGCCGAAAACACTTGTAGTCTGGTCATACTGTATAACGGCTTCCGGGCCGTAGAAAGCCCCGTAAAACGTATTGTACTGGTCGAACTGCAGCGAACCATGTTGAGAATAGACCTGCAGGGCGCCCGGTCTACCGCCGTCATTGACCGTCGAAGACTGGCCAAAGGTTATATCTCCGATCACATAGATAGTTACTTTAGCGTCAGGCGCGAGAATTATCTCCGAGTCTTGAGCAAGAGTAATCGACGAGAAGAAATAAACCCCGCTTTGCAGAAGGACATTCCCGCCGCCGTCCGTTGTCAGTGTCCTGGTCCCCGGGTTATAAGTATAGTCAAAACCCGACATACCGGTAGAAGCATCGCTATTGGCCTTCGCCCAGTCGTACTCTTCCTGTGGGATAATGTCAAGGTAGACCGAATCCTTGGCGGTCGATGTATCGCCTAGCACGACACTCCCTTCGCCAAGCGTAATACTGCCGCCGGTAGCGGTGTAAGCATCGCCGCCGATTGTAACCAGCTTCGAGGTGGTAATCGTGCCGTTGGTTCCGATTGTGGCTTCGTCGGGTAGCAGTGTCTCGAAATACGTGCCTGAATCCGAATTGTATGAATCAGTGCAGGTCGACTGGTCGAAATTCAATCCACTTCCGGCGAACATTCCCCACGTGAAGGGGTAGTAGTATTCAGGGGCTGTCCAGAGCTCAATCCATGCTTCCGCTTCCCTGATCATACCTTCCGATCTTATGATTACGGTATCATCGAGTTCCACCCTGCTGGTCGAGTCAGTCAGTACCACCGTGTATACACCTCCGCCAAACGACTCACTGGCATATCCATCTCGCCAGTCATTCGCTATATTTATGTCGACAAAGGCTCGCTTGGCCCCGGCCTGGGCAATATAAAACGCCGCGTCCATATTTGATACGTTATGTGAAAGAACAACGTCCGTATTTGATCTGTCCACAGCCATTAAGCTGATTAGAGCCAGCATTGCCAGAAGCGCCAGAGTGATCAACAAAGCGCTTCCCCTTTCAGAGTGGAGTCGATTCTTCATGATTGTAAACTCCTTCCGCATAGAACAGGATTAGACGAAGAGACTCATTCTGAGCCGTACAGGAACTGTAAACACTAAACTGAAAACATAATTGTACTTCCATCTTGGGCCCGGCACCTATCTTTGTTCCGGCCGGACTCAGGAAGAAATCGCAATTTCAGTGCCCGGCAGCCATCCATTTATTAAAGGTCTGTCCGACAAGGACATACAATCGTCCTTGGGGAGGTGTGGCGTTGACCAAAAGGGCCAACTATGGGAACTTCCCCATACATCTGTGCGCCCCAACGCCACTATCACGACCAAGGAGGTTGAGAATAGAAAGACACTTTGACTTAAACCGCGAGATTCCCGGGCGCGACTGCTAAGGGTATGATCTGCATTACTGAGATCTGACTATCACCCTGGTCCCGGCGACGCGGTCGCCAAACCGCGCCCGCTCAGGCGACTTTACGATCAGCACCACGCCCAGGATATTAAAAGCCGGAAGGCCGTCGACTAAACGCAGCAGATTTCGGATCAACGCGCGCTTAAGCCCTGGTGTCGTTCCATCCAGACGCACTACGCGCAGTATCAATAATCTCTTGCCGATCGTTGCGCCAAGCGTACCTTCCAGAACAACAAAATACAGGAAAATGACAAGTAAGAATATCAAACACAGGGGATCGGTTATCAACCATCCAAACCCCCAGAGATGATCGCCGCTGCTCATAATCCACACCCCTTTGACAATTCTGGTAACGGGGAAGAAGATCATGCTCAGTATTAGAAAATCAATCACCAGCGCCCAGAACCGGCGCCCAAGATTAGCATATTTCGGCTGATGTACTTCTGATGTATTCTTCATGTATATAACACCTTACAAAGGGCGAACCACTAAATCATGAAATTGTTTGTGAGCATCCGGCGGTCAAGCCCTGATCCTCGCCATCAGATTATAGAAGCTGATATAAGCGACCGGGATAAGCATCAGGGTTATAAAAGTAGATACCAGCAATCCGCCGATAACCGACCGGGCCAGGGCGGCCTGTATCTCTCCGCCGGTTCCGGCTCCGAAAGCCAATGGAAGCATGCCTAAAATAGTTGTGGCCGACGTCATCAAAATGGGCCGCAAACGCAGTCGTCCCGATTGAACAACGGCCTCTCTTATCTCTAGGTCGTGCTCGCGGCGCATGAGATTTATGTAATCAACAAACACAATCGCGTTATTAACCACGATTCCTATCAGCATGATTATGCCCATCAGGCTCTGCATATTCAGAGAGGTTCCGGTCACCAGCAGCGTAGGCACGACACCGATAATCGCCATCGGAACCGCAACCATAACAATAAGTGGATCCAAAAAGCGCTCGAACTGTGCCGCCATAACCATGTATATCAGAATCAGGGCCATTAGCACCGACAGGAAGAAATCCGTCTGGGCCTTCTGCTGTTCTTCATACTCACCACTGAAAATCAGAGAAAAGCCTTCCGGCAGGGGAAAATCGTACAGTCGATCCTGCAATTTCCCGACGACATCCCCGAGTGCCGCCCCGCTCTCGAGATTGGCTGTGAGGTAGGTCACGCGTTGACCGTCAACCCGCTCGATTTCGGTTGGGCTGCGCCGCCGCTCGGATGACACTACGGCGGAAACTGGCAAGATGTAACCGCCGGGCGTACGCACAGAGACATTACTCAGATCACTTGTGCTCAGACGATCCCCCGGCTGGAGGCGTACCATGATCGGATATTCCTCTCCACCCTCGCGGAAGACCCCGGCGCGCCCACCTCCTACATTAGTCTGGATAACTCTCGCAATTTGACTTACTGACAGCCCTAGGTCCGCGATTTTCTCCCTGTCAACAATCAGGTTTTGCTCCGGACGACCCTCCCGACGACTCACCCGCACGTCGGCTATCTCGGGAATTCGATCCATAATATTGGTGATATCCTCGGCTAGGCGATCAGCAAGCGCTAGGTCGTAGCCGCGCAGCTCGATCTGCACGGCCTCGGCTCCGCCGGACCCGAACAATCTCCGAAGCATCCACAAGCCGGATTGAGCGCTCACCCTAACATTGGTCCCTGGAATCTTGCCGGCCACATTCCGCCGAATGTGATCGGCCAGCTCGAAACTATTGACCGTCCGCACGTCGCTGTCGCGCAGCGCGATCTCTACTTCTGCATCGCCCGGATGGATCTGCACCGAGATATGTTCAACCTGATCCATTGGAATGATATCGCGAACCAGCGCTTCCATCTCCGTAAGATAGTTGTTAACTATAGCGATGTTCATCCCCTGGGCCATCTCCATATCGATGCTGATCTCATTGGCATCGGTCTGCGGAGCCAGTTCTACCGGCAGAAGCCGCCATAAGAATAGAGTCACCACTAACGCTGTCCCTACCACGCCGAACACGATTCTCTTATGACCGATAGCCCGTTCGATTACCCGCACATATATGTCTTCGAGTCGCTCCGTCCATCGGGTAAAGCGGGGACGTTCATTCGATGAGTTCCCATTCCGTACCTTCACCGTCAGGTAGCGGCTTCCCAGCATGGGGACCAGGCTCAACGCCACCAGAAGCGAGCACAGCAACGCGAAGACTACAACCAGGGCCAATTCTTTGAACAACATCCCCGAGATGGTCTGCATGAATACGACTGGAAGAAAGATCACTGAGGTTGTAAGGGTGGATGCTATGATAGCTCCGGTTACCTGTCTGGCTCCCGTAAGCGAGCTGTCGTGGAGGGTTGTCCCGCGTTCTCTTATCCGGACAATATTCTCCAGAACCACAATAGAATTGTCAACGATTAGTCCTATCCCAAGTGCGAGACCGCCGAAGCTCATCTGGTTCAAGGAAATGTCGTTAAAATACAATACTCCGAACGTGGCGATAATTGAGATCGGAATCGATAAAGCGATAATGAATGTCGTAGAACCGTTCCTGAGAAACAGATACAGCACCAGTATCGCCAGCAGCCCGCCCCAGAGTGCGGACTGCTTGACATTGTCGATGGCACTCTGTATGAATTCGCTCTGATCGATTACCATTAACAGATCAATATCATCCCGCTCGCGATTAATCTGATCCATCACCCCGCGGGCCGCTTCGGCCACGGCCACCGTGTTGGCCCCGGACTGTTTGCGAACCCCCAGGCGGACCATTGGGCGCCCGTCGATCTGCACCACGCGGTGGATATCCTCGTACCAGTCGACCACCTCCGCCACATCTCCGACTCGGATCGGTTTGCCATCAACCACAGTGATGATTGTGGCCGCGATCTGATCCAGTGACTGGAATTCCCCCTTGGTACGAACATACAGGTCGCTGATTCCTTCCCGCATGTCTCCACCCGGTAGTGTTACGTTTTCCCGCTGAAGGGCTTGTTGAACATCGGCTGCCGACAGCCTGCTTGAGGCCAGCCGGTCCCGCATAAGCCGAACCTGGATCTCACGATAAACCCCGCCCCAGACATCCACCGACCCTACCCCGGGTATCTGCTCGAAACGCTGAGAAATCTCCCGCTCCAGAAGCCGCGTCAATTCCTCCATACTCCGCTCTGATTGTGCACCGAGAATGACGACCGGGCAATTGTCGGGATCGAACTTCCAAAGCCGTGGCGCCTCAACCTCGGGTGGGAAATCATCCCGGACGCGATCAAGCGCCGCCCTGACATCGTTCGCGGCGGCATCGATTTCCGTACCCTGCGTGAATTCCAGTGTAACCCGGCTACGTCCTTCCTGTGATACAGACCGAACCTCTTCGACATTGGGAACACTGGCAATAGCGTTTTCAATCCTGTCGGTAATGATCGTCTCGATCTCTTCCGGTCCCACGTTGGGGTAGCTGGTGACTATACTAAGCAGCGGATATTCGATCGGGGGAAGTAGATCTACCGGCAGAAAACGGAATCCCATAATGCCCAGGATGATGATTATCAAAAACACCATCGTGGTAGCGATAGGGCGATTGACGGCGAGTCTCGTGATATTCATGGCTTCTGCCCTTGATCGCGATACGTCACAGGCCGGCTCCGGAACTGTCGGGTCCGGATACCGTCTGATCTTGTATTATTTCTTGCAGGAGGTCTTCGCGCTGAAGGTTTTGAAGATGCTCCACCCAGTTCCAGTCAACCGGACGAACTTTCGCGTCGCCCGATTCACCCCCCAAAAGATCCTGACCGAGCGTAACCACCCAACTACCCGGCTCAATGCCCCTAATCCCGGCGCTCATCCGACCCTTGGCGACAACCTCTACCGGAACAAATTCAAAAGGAATCGGCTCGGTCAGGCTGCTCGCTCGGCCTATATCGGTCGGTTCTACCGGAATGCGGTTTAGCGTATCCCGACTGACATAGACCCCGGTTGCGCCGGTCAGGGGATTATCATACAGGGCACTCAGCGGAACCAGCGTCGCCTTCTCGCTCTCA
This sequence comes from Candidatus Zixiibacteriota bacterium, assembly GCA_020351995.1. GTDB lineage: Bacteria > Zixibacteria > MSB-5A5 > GN15 > FEB-12. The sequence goes on along the minus strand of CP070674.1, from coordinate 3,486,578 downwards.
CCGTGATAGATATCTACGGTGACGAACATGCCGGATTTCAACCTATGTCCCGGGTTGGCCATATCGATTTCACCATCCGTGCTGTGGGTTACGGGGTGAAGAAATGGTGATATTCGCGACAGGGAAGCAGTGAGTTCTCCGGAAGGAACGTTGGCCGCTCGAATCCCGGCTCGCTGACCGGCCTCTATATAGTTCAGCATGCGATCGGTCAATACCACCTCGACCCGCACGCTGTCAAGTTGTCCAAGTGTGAAAAGGCGGCTGCCCGGACTCACCATCATCCCGATCTCGGCTCGTCGATTGCCGACCGAGCCGTCAACAGGTGCGCGGATTACCGTCTGAGAGAGAGCTTCTTCCCGTTCGGCTACCGTTGCCAGGGCCTGTTCCACCCGCGCCCGGGCCAGTGCAGCGTCCGCCTCGGCTGAAAGTGCCTTGGTCTCCGCCGTCTCCATTTCGGCATCGCTAACCAGCCCTTTGTCCGACAAAGCCCTGGTTCGCTTTAGCTCGGCTTCGATCTCTTTCAGCTTCGCTTCGGCCTGCCGCGCCTGCGCCTCCGCTATCTGGTGAGCCGCCCGGGCTTGCTTGAGTCGTTCCTGAAACTCCTTATCCCGAAGACTCACCAACGGCTGTCCGCGTTCCACCTCGTCACCATTCTGCACGTGAACGGCCTCGACTATCGCACTGATTTCGGGAAATATCTCAACCTGATTTCTTGCCTTTACCACACCGCTGAGCCGCTCACTCAACGGTAAGGAGCCATGCCTTGCCTGCACGGCCTCCAGGGCGGGGATTAGCCGGTTACGATTATTGCGGTTATTATTTGCCCCGCCGGAACAGCCGGCGAAGAGTACGGCGGCCACGGTCAGTAACACTATTAAATAGTGAATGCGGAGTCTCATCACCGGTGTTTCTCTTATATAATGCGGTTACTTTACCTTTAATGATACCTCGCTGGAACCCTTTAGGTCTCAAGCGTCCGCAAAAGATAATCCCGTTGAGCATTCACGTCAAGATGTCAAATTAGTGGCCGAAGGTGCCTCCAAGAGCGGCATGAATCGGTATGAGTGTTTATCAACTGAGCCAAAGCCGACTCCGGCATTACAAATTCTTTTCGCAGCCGCAAACTCTCACTTCGCCGCCCCTGTAAGCGGTCCCCAAATGACCAATCTTAGCCGATAAGCTGAAACCGACAACACGTTTGTTAGGCGGGATCGCACTCGAAAAGACCCCTCAAGCTGATCGGAGCACCAGCCGATAATAGAGATAATCCGGTGAATGTCCACAGGTTAGCCCGGAAACACCTGAAGCCACCGAAACTCAAACCGATAAACCTGTCGGTTTGAACTAAGAGCGCTGAAATGCCAACTAAGATTCTCATTATTGAACACAGCGAAACCGAAGCTCGGAATATTGAAAGACATCTGGTAATACTGGGCTTCGAGGTTGAAGGTGTCTTCGAAACATTGGCAAAAGCCTTCAGTGACTACTCGAAGGACCCACCCGATCTTGTCCTTCTCGATATCGAGGAACGACTCGCCGGCGACCATCCCGGAGTTACCCAGAAAATAAAGGACCGCTGGGACTGTCCTGTTGTCTTCACAACCTTCGAAACGGAAACCCCGTTTCTACAGCAGCCTTCCGCTGAAGAGAATGAAATCTTCCTGCTCAAACCGGTCACGGATGAAAGCGAACTGAACAGTACCATTCAATTATGTCTGAAGCAACACGAACTGGAAAGAATCCTGCGCGAATGCCGGAAAGGTTTCCCGGAAGGAAGGAAACTCAGGCTGGATGACAGCTATCTGACCCGACGTATTGAGGCCCTGATAGCCGAACTGGCTCGTATCTATGGTCAACTTCAGCGCGACAGGCTTCACCGTGTCCGGTCAGTTGAGCCGCTACTTTATAGCGAGATTCTGTTTAAGACGATATTCCACCACACACCGGTCGGAATCGTGCTCGTCGGCCCCAAAGGGGAATTCCTCATGGCGAATACTCAGTTCTGTCACTTCCTGGGTTATGAAAAAGACGAGTTGCTTCAGATGAGCACATCCGACATAATACACCCTGCCGATCTCTTCGATGCGGAATCAAGCGAAACAACCGCCTCGATTGACGCCACTACCGTGTCGCATACCGAAAAACGTTTCCTCCGCAAGGACGGACGATTCGTGCTGGGTCTTGTCGGAGTAACCCGGATTCCGGATGATTCAGGGAAAACCGTGTTTCATCTATGGCAGGTGGAAGACGTTACCGACCAGAAGCGAGTCGAGCACGAACGCCTCAAACTGGAATCAATCGTCGAACACAGTCCCGATCTTATAGGTATGATAACTATGAGCGGTCATTTCCGATACCTTAATCCGACCGGCTTAAACCTCGTTGGAGCCACTCAGGCGGCCAATCAGATAGCCGTGAGTGATATTACCGACCCTGCCGCCGACGGTGATACTCTGGTGGAGCTGTGTGAGAAGGTGCGCGAACACGGTCTATGGAGATGCGAGCTAACTCTGCGCGGGATGAATGACGGCAGGTCCATTCCTGTTGCCGCCCATGGTTTCATTCTCAACAGCCCGACCCCGACCTCGCAACCCATTATTGCGGTCATAGCCAGAGATCTGACCGAGGCCAAAAAACGCGAGCGGGAACACCGAAGACTGCACGACCAGCTGATACGCGGCGAGAAAATGCACTCCTTAGGTCTGCTCGCCGGTGGTGTCGCTCATGATCTGAACAACATCCTCGGACCGCTTGTCGCCTACCCCGACCTGATCCTGCGAAAGTTGCCCGCCGAGGACCCGCTGCGCCAGCAGGTAGAAAGAATGCGCGATTCGGCGTGCAGTGCCGCCAACGTGGTTCAAGATCTTCTTACACTCGCGCGACGGGGACGGCATGAACAACTTCCGGTAAACCTGAACCAGATTATCGAAAGCTTCTTCGTGTCGCCTCTGCTCGAGAAGCTCAAAGTCGAGTTTCCCGACATTACCGTAAACGTTCGCTTATCAGAGACTCAACCGGTTGTTCTCGGCTCGAACGCGCAGTTAGAGAAGATCATAATGAATCTGGTTGTCAATGCCTTCGACGCTATCAATGGTTCCGGAACCGTTACAGTCACAACGGGGGTTCGCGACCTGAGCGAATTGTCAACCGGGTACACCGACCTCGCCGATGGCCCGTACGCTTTCGTAAGCGTGAAAGACACCGGTGTTGGTATCGCTGCCGAGGATGTCAAGAAAATCTTCGAACCGTATTATTCCACGAAAAAGCTCAAGGGCCGAAGCGGGACCGGCCTTGGACTGGCTATCGTATACGGCATCATCAAAGACCATCATGGTTACTACGATCTCATTTCTGAGCCGGGCAGGGGGACCGAATTCATAGTCTACTTACCCAACGCTACCGTCCAATCCGTGCCGGCCGGCGCCGCCGAAAACCTTTGCGGCTCAGAACGACTCCTGGTCGTTGATGACGACGAACAGCAGCGAGATGTGGCCAGAGAGTGTCTGGAATCGTTCGGCTACACCGTTGTAACGGCCGCCAGTGGACGAAAAGCCGTAGAGATTTTGCGAAAAGAAGATTTCGACCTGATTCTCCTCGACATGATTATGGAAGACGACTTCGATGGCCTGGACACTTATCGGGCTATGAAAGAACTCAAAGGGGATGTGCGCGCGATAATCGTCAGTGGCTCAGCCGCAACCGAGAGGGTCAAGGGGGCCCAGCGTCTCGGAGCCGGCAGATACGTTCAAAAGCCTTACACCGCTGAGAAACTCGCCGAAGCTGTTCGCGATGAAATTGATAGGGCCCGCCAAAGCTCCACTGCTTCTACTCCGAGCCGGTAGCGACCCATTCCACTCACCGTATTCTACTACTTTTGCATTCATCTTATGTAAGGTGCTCCCGGCTGAATGCCAATGACACCGTTTTGATTGCGGCGCCTCTTACACCTTATTTGCTAATGAAAGGCAATAAAACCTCAAACCGATTGCTGACTGGCACTGGCGGCACTGATGCTCTTGACCGCCTCGGAACAATTCGGGACGATGCGCATGTGATCTACCAGGTTTAGTTCCTTGAGAACGTACATGATTTCCTCGGAAACGTTGCACAGGATGAGATCACCGTTTGATTTCCTGAATTTCCTCCTGCGGCTGAGCAGTGTTCCAACGCCGGCGGACGAAATGAACAGAACATTGGAGAAATCCACGATTGCCCATCTTACACCCTGTTCGAGAATAACGTCGAGCTGCGAACCCAACGCCGCCACAATATCGTTCTCAACATTGGCAGCACCTTCGAATTCACAAATGTATGCCTCGTTGCCCGCTTCATTCAAAGGAATTGCTGTGAATTTCATATCTGTAACTCCTTGATTATTCGAAGTACATTTTTGCCGGACTGACTGCGCTGATAGGTTATGTCATCAGCCAGTCGCTTCAGCATCTTTATTCCGAAATGGGGGAACTCAACTGCCGACGGATCGGAAATGTGCTCCTGCAGCACGCTTTCGGCCGTCGGATCGAATTCCTGACCCTCGTCCACAAACGTCAGGGAAAGACACTTACCCGTACGCTCCACCTGAACCTGTATTTCCTGATTGTCTTTCAACCCGGCGTGGCGGTATATATTTTGAACCGCTTCCGTGTAAAGCGTACGGAGCACGTAGCGATCGACTTTCGCGATTTTTAACCTCGTCATGAACGACTCGAATTCGCGCGTCGAATTGCCCAACTCTGACGCGCGAGCCCGAAATCTCTGCTCCAACCGGAGCGGTGCCTTCGCCGGTGGGATACCGGGTTTCGGCTCCTCCTGCGGAGTGGGTCGCTTGGTCAGACTTGACGAGGCCTCAATAAGGCTTCCCAGCGTCTCTATATTGAATAGGGTTAAGGTAGGGGCACTTAGAATTACCGTTATACCCTGCATCTGACATTGCGTTTGGACCTGCAAAAGAAGCCATATATGCTCACGGGTCAACAGTGACAGATCACTGCAGTCAATGTGTAATCGCTTTCCTCCCCGGTCTGTCAAATCACTGACCAGATCAGCCAATTGCTTCTGACTGTCTCTGGTCACCGATTCGGAAAGTCGTATGGTTGTATCTGCGAGTTCACCGGGTACAGACATTAGTGGTCCCCTTTCCTTCATCTATTGGTTGGGGCAGACATGTCGCCTGCCAGTGAAGAGCCAACAAAGTTATGTCGTCTGATTGAGGATGGTCGCCGACAAAGCCGGTCAGGTCATCGGCTATTCTGTTAATGGCTTTCTGAGCTTCAGCTTGTTTGGCCGTCTCCAGTATTCTGGCTAACCGAATTTTACCGTAAAAATCACCGGCGCTGTTCTGAGCCTCGTTCACTCCATCCGTATAAAACAACAGCCAGTCGCCGCGCTGTAGCAAAATCTCTTTTTCTTCAAGCATCTCCGCGAATTCATCAGTGTCAAACAGACCCAGGGGCGGACCCGGCGGCTTGAGAAATCTCATCTCCTGGCTATGAATATTCGTCTTGATGACCGGTGTGTGGCCCGCCGACGCGTACTTGAACCTGCCGCTGGTGACGTCAAGAAGCCCGAAGAAAAGAGTAACGAACATACCCTCGGAAATACCTTCCACAAGTTCCGCGTTCGACCGAATGAGCGTTTCGGCCGGCTCGCCCCCTGACCACGAGGCCGCATTTCTCACGATATCTCTCGTGTGAAGTGCGATTAACATGGCCGGCAACGATTTCCCGGAGACATCAGCAACCACAATGCCCAGACGTTCGCTCTTTAACGGGATGAAATCGAAGTAGTCGCCACTGACCTCACGAGCCCCGCGGTAAATACCGGCGCACTCGAACATCCTGTCTTTCGGAAACTCCTTCGGAAGAATATTGTGCTGAATCTGATTCGCGATATGTAGTTCCTGCGCCAGCCTTTGTTTCTCCAACAATTCCTGCTGGGCCTCTCGAAGACGATTGGCCATTACTTTCACCGTTGCCGCCAGGTAACCAAGCTCGTTGCGAGCCATCTTTGGAATCTCGATCGCCAGTCGGACCGGGTCGATTCTCTGAACGCCCTGGACAATCTGGGAAATCGGTCTTAATTGCCGATGCAGCGCAAGGAGCATTAGTATCGTGCCTATTATCACAACCGCTCCGGTACCCGTTGCCATCGTTGTCACCGCCCTGAGTCGAGCCTCCCGGATGGCCCGATCCGATGAGGCTGCCACAAGATATCCAAGAACATGGCCCTCCTCGACGACCGGTATAATCGTGTAAAGCGTGTCTGCTTTTCTGGCGTGCACTTCGCCTTCCCGCAAGACATCGTGCCTGCGGCCGCCGGCCACCTGGCACCACTTCTGGTGTCTCATAACCTGCCGGATGTCGGTATGGGCGATAAAAGTACTATCTACACCACTGATACCACACCAGTATACATCCGAATTGTCGTTTGCGAAATTGCCACAGATTTCACCGAGCAATAGCTGGTCCGGGTTCTCCGACGACAACAACAATTCACCGGCTGTACGTGAGAATGATCGTGCCTGCACCACCAGTTCTCGGACAACGTGATTGGCGACTGTCTCAACATGCCGCGTTATGACCAGGTATCCGGCGATAGCCATCAAAGTAAATATCATGCAAGCCATGACGACGGTATGTTCGACCCGGATGGACCTTCGGAAGTCCTTCGTCTGTGGCCACTCGTGTTTGTCCCCATCCTTGTTACGGCTGCTCATGAGCGAGTTCTTTCAGTTTCTTCATCTGTGTTTCAGCGCGCTTTATGTATTCGGCGATATCGGTATTGTCGGGATCGAGAGCCAGGGCTTTCTTCCAGACCGCTATTGCTTCCGCTCTCTGTTTCTGCCCGTAAAGCTCTAACCCCAGAAACTTGTATGCTTTTACCAGGAATTCGCTGACCGATTGAAAGTCTGGTGCTCGACTGGCCACGATTTCCCACTGCCTGATGGCCGCTTTGATGTCTCCGTCGTTAAACAGCTGCTTGGCTTGCTGGTATAGACGCTGCATTTCATCCTGCTCGGCTTCGGACAAGACCTGCGCCGGTCTTTCGCCTGCCGTTACGCCCGTTTTGTCTGTCCCGGCCCCCGAATCATCACCGGCCGACCGGACTATTTGCGTGGTACTATCGTGACGCCGGGCTTCCATATCGGCGATCTTCTTGCGAAGCCGTTCGAGTTCTAACCGGTTTATCCTGCGCATGACGGCATCATCTTCCGGTGCTATCGCCGTCAGGGAGCGAATCACCAGCTCCGCCTGATCCAGGCGATTCGAATCTAACAGCGAGTCAATCCGGGCAAGCTGTTCGGCAAGGAATTCACTCCGCTCTGCTCTTGATTTGAGTATTGTGTCGGCCTTCTCGAATAACTCGCGCGCCCGCTCACAGGTGGAGTCACTTTGCAATGCCAGGCTGGCGTGATAGCGCGCGCTCAGGAAATCGTCCGCCTCGAAGCTTTTGGCCGCTGAATCGACCGCCGCTTCCAGCAAATTCGTTTCCTCGGCCGTAGTGCGTAACTCCAGCGCGCTGTCCAGCAACTTCTGGTACTCGGCGTCATCAATCCCGGTGCTTCGGGCGAGAAAAACCAATCGATCAAAGCTGCCCACCGCCTCTTCAAATTTATCCGAAGCTAACTGGTCGCGACCGGCCGCCAGCAGTTCATCAATCAACGCCAGGTTCCGTTGCCGCATTTGAAGATTCATTGCCTGCCGGAAATCTGCCTCCTGTTTGTCCGCGCGACTTTTCCTGCGCTCCTCCACCGAGAGGCCGAACGAGCCCGTCAGTGCGAAAAGATGAACGTAATCAAGGTCACGGTCCACGAGCGCATAGTCAAATGATATCGTTCCCAGTTTAAGCCCTGCGCCGAAGGAGAAGTTCTTCTGTCTCAAGCCGGTTCTTAGCTGCAATGTCTCTTTGTACGTGTACTCCAGCCCGGCGTGTAGGTTCACCGGGATGGACTCAACCTTACGCACCGTAATGAACGGCTCCAGGGAATGATCTGTACCGTTACTCTGTACCACCCGGACCGAACCGCTCAACTCGAGCACGGTGGGATAGCGGTACGTTTCCTCGGCCAGTTTGATACCCGGCTTGAGTACACTCCGCGCCACCGCGGCCACAGTCAGGTCGGATAACCATGCTGGCTTCGGGTCGTGTCGGTGAGTGACGGCCAGAGTCAGGCCCGGTGACGACGTCGCCCGGTAAATATCAATCGACTGATGATCCAGGGATAGACTGGCCCCCACCTTGAATTTACCCAGGCTGCGACCGTAGCCAAGGTATAACCTGAGATGAGAATCGTCGAACTCTCCCAGGTATGAATTGTCGGTACCTCTTTTTTCTATATTCTGGATGCTCTGGCGGAAAAGACCCAGACCGAAACCACCCAGATCAAGGGTCGGGAAGACCATGCCAAAATACTGGTAGACCGCCCCGTCAATCAGAAGTTCGCTGTGCATACCGGTGAGCGATATCTTCTGGGCCAGCGTCAGACGGGATGGATTCCAGAACACCGCGGTGGCGTCGTCTGCCCCGGTTATCGCCGCCCCGCCCAGGGCCAGCTCCCTCGCGCCCGCGCCAAAACTAAACGGTGATTCGCTTCCATCGGAACCAATCGCGCCGCCACTGGCCATCAAAAGAACGGCGACAAGATATATCTTTGGCCATATCTTCATCGTACTACCGTCACCTTTCTTTTGACACTCTCGTGCCGACCTGAATCGTAATCGGCCGTGGCCACGCAGACATACGTTCCCGGAGCGACTGTCAAACCGCGATTATTGCGTCCGTCCCAGGTATCTTTGTGTTCAGTATCGGCGCTCTTATAAACGTCATCGACCACCGTCGCCGTCAGCTGCCCGGTGGAGGTGTAAAGCTTTATGCTAATGCGCGCGCCTTCTGAAAGAACGTATCCAAATGTGGTTACACCGTCGTCCCCTGAAGCGACGAACGGGTTGGGGTAGTTGGTGAAACTGCCCTTCAGATCCGGCGCACTGATACTCAATTCGGTGGACGTCAGCGGGTACGAACCGGTGACCAGAATTGAGTAGAGCGATGTATCTACATTCTCGTCGATGAAGCTGATAAAAGTTGAGTCACCAAAGCCGAATACGTAATTACCCGGACGGGCATCGGTCTTTATATCAACTTCAAGCTGGAGGTGAGCCGTACTGTTTTGCTCCAGAAGATAATCGTTGTTTGACCACAGCAGAGTCGTCGAGGTCGCCAGTAACGAATCATATGCCCAGATTTCATCATTGACCCTCAGCCTGACCGACTCGAATACGCTCGACCCGGAAACGGGTGCGAAGCCATCCTTCGTACGCCTGTAGATACTTCCTGCGAATGAGTCGAGGAGCAGGTCGCCGCGCGGCACCTGACTGACATATTCAACTTCAGCGTCGAAGACCCGCACATTATGCTGGCCGGCAGATGCCAGAGCAAGCTGTGGCGGTTGGGGATTCAGTGTCGGTCGACCCGCTGGCCAGAGTATACTCACCGGACCGGCAACAAACGGGACTGTAACTTCGCACGTAGCGTCCAGCACCGCCTCCGGATGCCGCAGCGAATCTGTAGCATCCGTTAGACGAATGTTCTCCAGCGAACTTAACCGAAGCAGAAAATGATCGTAGGGAACCCCGGCATCCAGGTCGGCTACGAGCTGGACGGTCAATGTATCTGCCGGGCTGAGCACGATACCTTCCGTGCCGAATTCAAATACGGTTTGACCGCTGATCGGGTCAACAGAACTCTGGAACTGTGCCGGCGAATCGTTCACGATGTAACCCAGCCGGTCAAACAATCGACGGGGGTCGAGAGCTAAATCGGTCGAATCCAACACAATCAAACTCATATCCCGTATGATCAGCGACGAGTAATCGTCCGTGGCCGGATAAGTCAAGACCAGACTCATCAGGGATACCGTGTCGGCGCCGGCCAGAACCGACAGACCGGGAGTCGAGCTCAGACAAGCGAAAGGTACCTGCGCCGGATCACGCGTTTGCAGCCAACCTGAATGGAGCGGGAAAACCGCTCCCGGTGGCATCACGGTTGGATCCAGATTTACTGGTACATCCTCGCCGGTGCTAAAATTCCGCGCGATGATTCGGCTGCTGTCGGCGATCATACGAAACTTGTTCAATGGGGCGTCAGAGCGCAGATCGGCACGCAGATCGAGGGTATCGCTGTCGCCCGGACCCAGTATAGGCGGCGAACTCAACGCCAGCGTTATAAGTCCGGAGTCCAGATTCGCACCCGTTACCATCGCCGAAACGTTTCCGCGGTGAACCACTTCGACCACATCGAAAATATCCGCGAAATTTAGTGACTCATATGAATCATTCTCCGCCGCCATCGATAACTCGGTAAACTGAATCGGGGCCGTTCCAGCGACGCCTGGATGTCGCAAAGTCAGGCGAAACAACCTGGCCCCTTCTTGGCCGAGATTTATGTTCTCGTCGGCTTGATCGAGGGCCGCCACGAGTAACTGATCGGGCGGACGTTCGATTCTGCTAACCGTCGTCGTTAATGGAAAACCGGCTGCGGCGGAAACGGGTACCTCCACACCTGAATTGCAATCGCGGAATATTACCGACGATACATCCGATACCGCCAGACGAAATTCGGCCGCAGTGGCCAGACTGTCGATGTCTACAATCACACTCAGATTGCGCGCTGTCCCCGGCTCGACTACCACCGGTTGCCCAAAGATGAAGGTCACCTCCGGCAGCGACGGAATGGCTGGCGGTTCGATGACAAACATTTCATCGGTGATAACACGAAGGCGAGAGAACACCTCATCTGCCGGGACGGGGCTGCCATTGCTGTCAAAAACCTGCACTCTGAGGCTGTCAAGCACCGCTGCCGCCGCCGTCGCCTCGGTGTCAGCATGTGAGAAACCAAGACTCATCGATATGATGTTCTTCTGGCCCAGTGTGACGGTGGCGGGCATCGAACTGGCAAAGTCAACCTCGACACCGCTCGGCACTGCCTGAATTTGACATGGGTCGGTTATCAATACTGAAGAGGAATCGTCGATTACGGTTTCGACGGCCTGCAAGGACCAGGAAATGGTTCCCGGCTGCATTGCTGTATAATAACTTGCGAACTCCGCCGAATCCGATGATGGAAGCGATACCGGGCCAAGCTGAGCGCTGTCCAGCCGCACCGTGGCCGGATCACCGATCAGGCTGCATATACCTACCACATTATCCATTGTGGACCCCGAAAGGTTGGTCGCGGAGAACTCAACCTCTATCGTTTCCCCAACCGAATAGGTGCTGCGGGAAGGATGATGGGCCACCCGAAGATTGGAGCCGGTCAGGGTGAACTGCGCCCCTGATTGGATCGTTGAATCGATCGGGCCATCATTGCCGGAGGTATACAAGCAGCCACCCGTTGGAACCGTCAAATTAATGCTCCGGCCGTCTGTACCGCCGGGCTGGATATCGACCGTGATGAAAACAGTCGGCGGCGTCGGAGGTATGGCAAGGGCGAACCCCCCTGCTGACCACCAGCCGCCCGTGAAATTAAGACTTCCTACAAGCACGTCGGTCACTTGCCAGGTATCGTCGCCGTTTGAGTCTATCCACAACCTCAGGTTTGTGAAGTCAGTTGTATCGGCGGTTCCGGCGTTAGACACCGTAAGCGATATCAAAGTGTCATCTTGATTCCCGTTGGAGGCCGGGCGAAAGGCCATCACGGGAACGAGAACCTCACCGGGACTAACCGACTGCGACGCTAAAGCCAATACTTCGTACTGGCATTTCACCGAACCGTCAATGATATGCCATCCACCACCTGTCAATGGAAGATCGCCGTTGATGCTGACCGATTCTTGGAAGATAAAGTCGGCGATGCCGTTCACGCTCAGGGCCAGGCTGTCCGAATCTATGGCGTCCGACGCTACATCTGACTGAACGAAGAAATACGCCAGCGATTCTGACGGCAGACCCAAACTCAGACCTGCGATTGTCACCACCCCGTCATCGAAATATCCCGAGCCAATCAACGGATCTCCATCCAGCACCCGGTTGGCATCAGCATCATAGTACAGGCGAATCCTGCCAATCTCATGATCCGCGTAACCGACATCCGATATACTCCTGCTTATATTGCTGAAACGAATCGACCGCAGTGTCTTGGACTCGTTGATATAGCCGTTATAGAGCGCGAAGGTGAGGATGGTATTATTAGTGCTGCCCGGGTAGACTGTGGTTGATACGGTCGGAACCGATACAACCGTGATCCTCTGCGGCGGAATTATCAGATGCGTGTTATCATCAGCGATCTGGTAGTCGTCGGGGCCAACCATCCCTGATGCATAAATCATCCCGGCTGTGGGTATTGACAATCCCAGCGTCCCGCCGTCGAACTGGCCATCGGAGATATCGACCGTAAGGATAAAGCGCTGGCCGCTGTTGGCCACTGTCTGGCTGAAGCCGGTCGCCGACCATGAAATCGCCCCGTGCGTGAGGGCGGCTACTTGAACGTCGCCCGGAGTGAAACCGTCACCTGACAGATCGCGCCACAAGTTCAGCGCCTCAAGAGCTACGCCGTCATCAACGCTGCCGATATTCTCAACTATCAGTGATTCAAGCGTATCCTCGGCGTAACCGTTACCGGGTGCCACAAAGTCGAGTATCGGGATATTCGTCTGGCCGCCGTAAAGGTTCTCGGCCGCTATATGGTTGACCGCAACTTTCTCCGCCGGGAAGGCATCGATGGTGAAGATCGAAGCCTCTGACACGGGAAAACTTCCGAAGATGGTAGTGCTGGGGGAAATGAAAATATCTGCCTCGGAATCGAGACTTATGTCTACGGTATTGGCATTGCGGGCGAAAATTATGTTCGATGCCACGACGACACTCAGGCCAACTTCGCTGCCGCCGGCGTCTATCTGTATCCCGCCGGTCGCGAATCGGCATGGGCCAATACTGGTCGGGGCCACGCCCACGAGCAGGTCAGAGGGGCCGATGCTGGTCGGGTCACCGTCTTTGTCTTCGTATAGCAGCAGGCTGTCGAGTTGGCTCTCCAGCTCGGCCACCGAACCCTCTCCGGTCGGATCAATTAGTTCAAGCTCGAGATCTATGCTGTCAAGCTGAACCACGTCGCGGCTGCCGTTTCTTAATTCAAAGGCAAAAACCGGCGAGCTAATCTCTCCCGGAATAAGCGACCCGGGACTGAGCGGTATAGACGTTACGAGCAGCCCCTCCTCGGATTGAATCTCGATCGTATCCACTGGCTGCGTTTCCGCGTCGAGCGGTCCGTCATTGCGTGACGCCACGAGAATGCCGTACTCCGGAATACTGAGAATAACGTCGGCCCCGTTAACCGGGTAGGGGAGAGTCTTGGCCCCCAGGTAAAACCTGGTGGTCGGCGTGGAAAGTGGGACATCGAGATTACTGACCGCCCAGTGAGCCCCTGTGTACTCCAAAGGCGCTATCAGGTTTTCTTCGGAAAACCCGCCCCATACGCCGTTTCCGTTGTCGGAAAATAGGACTACGAACTCCAAATCACTCTGATTAGCCGTGCCGGCATTGTGAATCGTAAAAGATCTTAAGGTGTCGGATGCGTACCCGTTGCGCGGAATATCCACTGTAAATACATTGTAGACTGTGTCACCGGTGCCGATGCTGGTCAGTCCGGTCGCGGGAGTATTCAGTTGAGCCGCCACCAGTCCGTCGATGACACCGTATCCCAGTGAGTTGAGTGAGTCAGCCCCTGTCACCGGGGTAGCGTCGGACGTACCAATATCAGATGCCGGCCTTAGATAAACGTCGACGCTGTCCCCGTCACGGGGAAACAAAGCGACCTTAACGGCCAGTAACAGTATTGCCGCGGAATCTTTGCCGATATTCAAGGCGCCGAGCGGCAGTAACATATCTGCTGCGTCCCAGGCGTCGGATACCATTAGAGAATCGGAGATCGATAACAAACTGTCACCATCGAGATCTTTGAACAGAAATAAGCTGTCGACATTTGATAGAAGCTGTGCGGGTGTACCCGCGCCGCGCGAGGCATCGTGTATAGTTATGGTCGAGAGTGCCTTGGCTTCTGTGTACGTGTTGCGTACCGAAAGAGCCAGAATCGCGGCCGATTTCCCACCCGGATAAAGGCCGTATGAACCAAGAGGGATGGCGCTGGCCGTTAGCGCCTCGACTCTGGGGGCTACCGTCACTGTTGCTGCGACATCGGCGCTGTTAGCTTGTAGCGAACTCGCACAAAGCAGCAAGACAAAAACGACACCGACAAGTCTGATTGCCCGTTTCCAGCGGAAGTTGTTATGTTCAAAGATGACCATCTCTCTAGCACCGGTATTGTTATTATTTCAAAGCCGCAAATACGCGCACGTAGACCCCCGTAATCACCTGTCGTGTTTCATCGCAGACATGAATCACAAACATTAATTTCTTCCCTTGCAGCCCCGCCTCCTCAGGTACCCGCAGGTAAGGATTTACCGCTCGCACTGCCCTGGGAGGTATCCTGACCTCGTTCGCGTCGAATGTTAAATATCCCGCATCAGGTGTATCCTCCCATCCGGGCTCCAGGGAGGCAAGTGAACCGCCAACTGTCCTGCTGTAAAGCTTAAGCGTCAGTTCGTCGTCGGTGGGATTCTTTATCAGCAGCGCGGTACCCGTGTTCATGTGTATATCGTAACTTGTTCCCCCCGGCACCTGGTCTAGATGAAGCTCGGTGGGCAAGACCGCAAAAGCCGCACTTCCGGACGGAACCTCCAAACCGGCGGAACGGTCTGAACTGACAGAATCAGTGGTGAAAATAATCCGACTCTTTAGCCCGGTAGCCAGGAACATTCCGCCCTCCGATCCCGGTACAGTATGTGACCAGATCATGAATTGATATCGCTTGCCCAAATACCGTTCCTCATCGGGTATTGCCATGACTATTTCCGAAACCGCTTCCTTCCCACTCTCCAGGTAGAACGAGTCACAGCTGAGAGATATCCACGATAAATCCGGAATGGGTTCCGCTTCATGTTTCAGTTCAGCCTCGCCCGGAGCAAGCAAGTCCATCCGCAATTCCACGCTATAATCGCTGGTGTTTATAACCCTCAGGCTGAGGTTGGCCAGGTCCCTGAGACTGTAGGACTGGCCGATCTGCAAATTCTCAACCACCACCTCACCCAATTGTGTGCGCAATCCGCCGGTACTGGCCGACGAAGCAAAAAAGAGCAGCAACAATATGCTGCCGCTGATCCACTTCAGCGTCATACCCCGCCAATTTTCGGTCCGATTGAGAACGTTATCAAACATTGCTGTCTCTCGCTGAGATGTCTTCGAATTAGCTGGCTGCCGCCGTGATGGTGATAATTATCGTCTGCTCTGCCGTCACCACGGTACTCGCTGGAGATTCAAACTTGAACCACAGGTAGCGAATGCCACTCGCTGCCACCGATAAACCAGTCTGGTCACCGGCGAATTTGGTGCCCGATGACGCTACGGATGAAGTTGTGAGGGCGTGGTCAGCATAAGCGAAGTCGCCGACCAGTGGCAGGTCAGAATTGAACATCACTGACAGGGCGTACTCCTCGTCGCCGGGCACAGCCTGGACTGCCGTCCAGCCGCCCGGATTGGTCAAGCTAATTGAATATGTTTCTGCGATATTGCCGTCGTTTACTACGTGGGAAGAATCGCTCGCTACCGTGCTGCTGCCCGCTGTGACCGTACCAAAGGCGATCGGCCCTGAGGCGCTGACACTGAGATTCTGTACTGTTACCGTAACATTAATGTTGGCCGGATTGGCGGCTTGAATAGCCGAAGCCAACAAGAGCACCGTCAGCGCTATAAGACCACATGCCATCCCCCGCTTTCCCATCATTCTCACTTCATCACCCCCGTGATAATCTGTTTGCAAACCCAGTTGTATACTGTCAATTATCGGCAGTAACGAGGTACATTTGACCATGTATAATTAGGAGAATTCAGGTATTCATAAGTTAATATTGTTAACCACGGGATCTTGACACGGAGGTGTCCCGTCGAATAGGGCAGCGTTTCACGGTGAAACGTGAGTATCGTGACCCGCCCACAAATTGAGGCTTCCGATTGGCTCAGAAAGCTTCGGCTGTAACTGTGAATAGTGACTGGTGCTGGCCGTAGGACGACGTCGACACAGGCGTCTGAATACGAAACCAAATTATAACGGTATCACTCACGGCCACATTGGTGGCAAAACTGAAATCGGAAGCATAAGCGGCGATGTCGGTCCACGGTCCCGTGCCGCTCGCCGTTGACCACTGAGCACGAATACTGTCCGCGCCATTGGTCACGTCGCTGATGTCCCAGGTATTGCTTCCGTCCGTAAGAGTACCTATGCGACCCAGAAAGTTCTCCGCCACGGCCCCGTTGTTGATGACAAGACTCGAATCGGCCGGCAGCCACTGGTTTATTTGAACGACCCCGAAACCGAAAGTGGAGTTGGTCACGAAAACGCTTAACACTCCTGGAGCGGATGACTCGAAAGCTCCCATATCAGGTGCCGTCCCGTTAAAATTCCCCGGCTCGGCGCCGTTCATATCCGGCTGGTCGGCACCCAGTGGCAGACCGGCGTCTATTGCCGGACTGGTCGGCTCGGTTAGTGTAAAATCACCCGCTAATGTATCAGCGTATAGAGGATCGGCGTTGATATCACTGGCGTCGAGACTGATATTGGCCCGACCCGAATCGTTTGGGGCGTTGGTGAACTCGTCCGTGATCAGGTTGTATTCTTCGGTCGCGTAGGCGAGACTGTCATGTATTCCATAATCCGCGCTGCCAGTGATTATGTTGTTCTTGATAATTGTGCCCGTGGCGTTCACCCAGATGCCGCTGCGCGTGTTGATATGACCGTTGCCGTGTATGGTATTGTGATATATCTTATTGTTGGTGCCGTATACGGAAATCCCTCGGCTGCCGTTACCCCATATGAGGTTTCCAACAATCCTGAGCCCCTGAGAGTCTGACAAAACACCGCTTCCGTCATGGTTTATAACTGTGTTGCCTGCGACCTCTATCTCGGCCCCATTCCTGTCAACGTAGACTCCGGCATAAGCGCCACCGGCGATTATATTGCCTTCGCCTTCGTTCAGACCACCAACCTTCATCGTGTCGGTGCTTTCGCTGTTGTATAACTTCACGCTGCTTGAGTCATTGCCCAGCCCGGTTTCAGTTCCCGTTTGACCCGTGCCAATATGGTTGCCATAGATATAGCACAGATTTCCACCTGCGACAACAATACCCTGTCTCCCGTTTCCTGAAGTGACATTGCCTGCCCCGTTTGATGCTCCCCCGATCATGACAGTGTCGCTAGTGGACACGGAAATTCCGGCTCCTCCGTTGGAAATCTTGGCCGTACCGCTCAAATCAGTACCAATATTGTTGCCCTGAACCCTGGCACTGTCGGAACCGGATAGGTAAATGCCGTGGCTACCGTTACCGGAAACCAGATTACCTTTTCCCGCACCTGTACCCCCGATGATGACCCCCCTACTGGCTGAGGAATAAATCCCGTAAATGCCGTTTCCTAGCGCTGCTGTCCCGGCGGCGTTGGTCCCGATATGATTGCCCAGGAATTCATTGTTATTACAGTTGGTGGTTTGATATATACCGTAGTTGGTGTTTCCCGATATCAGATTCCACTCATCTGCGCCTGGACCGCCAATCTGGTTATTTCTCGCCCATGTCATGAATCGCACACCATTATAATTGGCGATAGCTGAATCACCGGTAGCACTGGTGCCCAGATAGCAGCCATGCACAGAGTTTCCCGTACATTCCCAACTCGTGAAGAAAATACCTCCCCTGGTCGAGCCGCTGAAACCGTTGATGACAAGACCTCTTATGAGATTATCAGGCTTATAAACGGTAAAACCGTCCACCGAACCGGCCAGTGCGCCATTGATCTCAATCTCCGGCCCCAGGCTGTTGCTGTCGCCTTGATTGATTGCCTGTGTCGTGCCATCGATAGCGGTCAGGTGGGAATTTATGTACGGCAATTGGCTTGTCGGTGATATTCGCCACCAGCTGTCACCACCCTTGCTCTGATTGCACGGCTCTGCGATGTTGAATGATATGGTAGTCCGTGAACAATTGTTGGCATACTCAAGACATTCCCGAAGTGAACCGGGGCCCGCATCCGCCACAGTGGTCACTGTGCACTCGCAGTCAGCCTCCGCATTGATCGTCAAGAGGTGGCACAGCCACGGGCCGGTTGAGTCGCTGGTGCCGGTGGTCGAAAACGTGCCGGCATCATACGACATCAGATGAGCGCTGGCATAAACGGTCTTGTTGACCGGCGTACCTGCGTTAATGAAATCGTTTATCTCTTCAAATGAATTGGACCAGCTCGAAAATGATGTAATGGCGTTGATGGTTACACCGGCCAGGATTAACGCTTCATCGTCGGTGGTTACGTCTCCCGATGTAACGTTCAGACCGCTACCGCTCGTGGATACCGAATCCCCTATAGGACTTAGTGTGTCTATCCCGGAGTATTCGTAAAGATGCAGCCCCCTGCTGGTACTTATCGGGTAGGGCCCCACCGTGAGAGTGGCCGATTCCGATGCCCCCGCTATCTTGTAATAAATAATCTGACCCGGTGTCCCCGATGCCTCGTCTATGAGCAAAGACCAACCGGAAGGAGTCGACGGAGCGGTCGAACCGATGCGATTACCCGCGATGGCGATCAAGAGATTGCCCTCGGTCGGCGTCTGGCTGAAAGTCGCGCTTACCGAATTCGAGATTTGGGCGGTTTCACTCGTATCTTGAACCAGATTGATTTCCGCGAGACAATCACCGGCAGCGACTGCTAGCAAGACAGCACCAATGTAGTACAGCCGAAGTCGTTTCATTGATGTTTCCCAGGGATCACAGTTTCTTTTCTCCCCGGTCGCGTCACGGCTCACCGCTGATGGTCGCCCCGGGCGGCCTTCCAATACTATCCCTATCTCCAACTATCGACAGGTCAGGCTATTAGTTTAAGCGCTTTTCGCCTTGATGGTGATTAGGAATGCGAGCCAGCCTGATGTGTGACTTGCGGCGGTGGGCACTAACCAACCGATGAGGCGTGTTTCATTTTGAAACCCCGGCGTGTGATGTCCACTGGGGCCAATTCGTGGGTCTTTCTTAGGATTGCCAGGCTATTCGCCGGTGCTCACCCCGCCAGCGACCAATCGGCCCTTCGCTGTCAGCACACTCTTCAGATTTCTGGCCAGTACCACGGGCTCCTCCAGTAATCCAAGGTCATCGAATTTCGCAACCAGGGTAGGAGGCAGGTCACATGCGGGCAAACCTTTTAACAGCAGCGCGGTTTCCTCTTCGGTGAACTCCGCCAGATGTCTTCTCCATGACCGAACGTCCTTGTTCGCCGGACAGAAATGCTGGCACTTCATACATCCCACCAAACAGTGGTGCCATGACTCGTCTATCCATGACGGAAATGGATCGGGCGATTCGTTGTGGTAAGTCAAACACCGCGTGGTGCGCAGATAAAAGCGATCCGGATCGATAGCTCCCGCCGGACACTTATTGATACACGCCGCACAGCCGGCACATTCGTCAAGCACCTGCGGGTCTTGCCAGCGGTCCGCGACTGTCGGAAGGTCGGTGTAGAAAGTGAGAAGGCGCAGATAACTGCCCATGCCCTTCACATAAGCAATATTGTTTTTCCCGTACCGGGCCAGGCCACTGCGAGCCGCCAACAATTTCTTGGGCAACTCGGCGCGCACGAAACGGTAGCCGTGAGGCGCCAGCACCCCCTCTATTATAGTCTTAACGGTGGCGTCAACGCTGTGCTCGTAAGTTGGAGGTATAAGAGTCGACCGCTTCTGTCCATCCGCAGCAAAAATAACTTCCAGCACCGGTCTCGGCACCGCGATGGCAACGATCGACTGTGCCCAGGGAACCTGCTGCGATAACATCTTTTCAAAGAACGCCACGTACCCGCGATAGCCGCGTCGGTCAATAACACCCGATTCCATATGCTCGGCAATAGTCTCACGCAACTCCGAAGCATGACTGGCCGATACTATCGACGATTTGAAACCGTGCTCCGAGAGAGTCGACTGAAGCCGCCCGGCTATATCCTGATTATCCATACGAAATTCTCCAGTTTATGATTTTTGTCGCCATGACCCGCCGTCACCACTAAAGTCATATTATTGGTTACGTAACCGGTAAAGCTATGTTGCCGGTTATTTTGCTGGACACGTGATTTTTCATTGCTTATAATGGACTCAGCTATGAAGAACCGCGAGCTATTCAAAACTGGAAGCAAGCCTGCGCCGGGTGAACTCATTATGGTACAGGGGTTTATCAATACTCTTGATGTCGAGGGAAATACCGATGACATCGGCACCAGACAGACCCTCAAATCCTGGCTGGTTCGCCACGGCCTGCTGTCGGCAACCGCTACGGTATCGTCGGCCGATCTTAAGGCCGCCCTCGCGTTGCGGGAATCACTGCGCTCACTTCTTCTTGCTAATAACGGTGGAATGATGTCGCCTGCTTCCCTCAGCCACATCAACAGCCTGCTGTGTCAGTATCCTCTGGCAGTTTCCTTCGCTCGCGACGGTGATCTGTCGCTGGTCCCGGCTGCTCAAGGAATGGCTGGTGCTCTTGGTCAGATAGTCTCACGGGTCGTTAAGGCTGTTAATAAGGGAACCTGGTTTCGTCTTAAAGCTTGCGATGATCCCGTTTGCCAGTGGGCCTTTTACGATAACTCAAAAAACCAGTCAGGCCGCTGGTGCTCGATGGCGGTCTGTGGAAGTCGGGATAAGGCCCGGGCTTATCGGAGACGTCAATCCGGTCAAAGGCGGCTTCCCGGTCGAAGGAAGTAATCCCGCGTCTTTATTTCTATATATTGTGGGCTTTTACGAAGACGATCTTGGCGTGCCTTGATGGAAGACCATCCGCCACGTATCATCCGTCCGTTTCCAGACTGAGCTGCGTAGCGAGTGTCTATCTGGCTGTCCCTTCTGGCCCGAAAAAATGGCCCGATATGTAACCAACGCTATCTCGGGTCCCAGGAGCTCCGACTGGAAGTTACTTATGGAAATCTGAATCTGCGGTTCTTTGCCAAGCGATTCAATTATCGCCCGCTTGTCAAAGACCTGCCCTGAACTTCCAAACTCCACGAACTCATCGGCGAGCAATTTCTCCAGCTCAATAGATGAGCGTCGGACCTCGGGTTTCAAAAGGCGTGCTTCGAGTTCGTAAAGTACCTGAGGCAACGATTCCTCCGCCTTCACGCTCTCTTTTCTGGCAAGGAACTCACCACTGTCAGGAGCCTCCGGCCATTCCTTATCGGGCTTGGCCGGGGGAGGTTGGTCGGGGCCGAGATTGTCCGGACTGATATCAGCATAGATAAAATCCTCCGGCGGAACCGGACTGCTTGCCAGCCGACGAAGTATTCCCAGTTGTCCGGCATGCGTCATCACATCCGAGAATGGCCCGTGTAACAGCTTCTCCTCGGTAATGCCTCGAAACTCCGTACCCTGCTCAAGGTGCCGGGCAATATCGGCCAAAACTTCATGAAAGTGATTGACCGCATCTTTGAAATCAGTGAACTCCGGCGGACGGTACGTACCTCCAATGAAATATGTCCGGGCGTATCCCAGCACACTATCCATATGGCGGATTACCTCGTGAGGCGTTCTGGTCTTAGGTGCTGCTCGAAAGTATGCGAACTCCGGTGGTGCGCCACGAAGCGCTTTCTGCGTCCTGTACGCCAGCCCCGCCAGGAAATGCTTCAGTAGTCTTCGCTTATTATCCATATTGTTTATCCTGTGCTATCGCTAAATATGACAACAACCGCCTACGATTCTTGCCGGAACTCCAAATCTATCTTTCCGGCACTCGTCGCTTGCGGATATTCCTTTTGTGAGCCGTGATCACACCAAGATTCTTGCTGATTTGCCGACATTTGACAGCGGTAAAGCTGGCATCTTCGAGTGACTTTATGATATCGGGCCCCGACTGACCCTGTGGCCTGACCGATAGGTATCCATGCAGAAACGCCGATGGTGGTAGAGTCTTCGGTTTCAGTGGCAGGCTGCAGTTTCGCACTACCATTCCGCCCTCAGGCAGACTCCGGTAAGCCATCTTCATCACTTGCGTGGTGATAAAGCCTATGTTCCAGAACATTATAACATCGAAACCACGAGGAATGGCCTTGTTCATATCTCCCGCGAGCGTCTTTACGCGCCGCGACAGGCGCTCTTTTCGAATGATTTCATTTGCGACTTCGCATACCAGTGGATATTCGAGTATGCACGTCGTCAGCTTGGGGTTCGCCCGAACCAGTGCGAAAGACATAACGCCCGAGCCACCACCCACGTCTAGCAACTTCCGATAGTTTGACAGTTCCAGATTCCTTGCGAGAATTTCCGCGTTTGGACGGTCATAATCATAAAGGGCGTAGGTAAAGTCCCGTGCCCACTGACGATCCTCCTGCACAAGCTCATAATCGGTCTTACGCTCTTTGCCCAGGATCTTCCGCCAACCTCGGCCGGTCGATATGACTTCCTCCATCACTGTCAGGGCCTCGAAGTCACGGACACACTCGTATGACCATAATCTTGTCCAGTCGATCGACCGCGCCTTCAGAAAATGTTTGATAACCAGCTGCGAATTACGGTAAAGGTTACCTCTCTTTTTCAAAAGTCCTAAGAAGACGAGATAGTTGAGGAACGGCTCACAATGTTTGCGATGAATCCCCGCGCGCTGGGCAATCTGGGCAGCGGACAGCTCTTTTCCATCCAGTTTTCGAAAAACCTGGAGTCTTTCCGCGGCGATAGCACAGCGAGACGCGATGAACACAGTTTCAAGATCAAGCTGAGCCAGAACCTTCGCCGGCAGTTTATTCAGCGTCAATTCTCTTTTCAAACTCACCTCCTCTGGTGCTTCGCAACGTGCTGATTACAGCTCTATTACCAGACCATCGTATGCGATCTCATAGCCAAATTTCTTGCTGTAACTTTCTAGATCAGAATGTGCCGGGTTTCCTTCATGTGAAATGTGTGTCGCCAATATGCGGGCGTTCTTTTTCAGTAAATCTTCGTTCCGCATTCTCTCAACATGCTCGACGAATTGGCTGGCGTTCAAATGCCCGCTCCCATTAATATCAGGACCATAGGTATGATCAAGAACCACGATATCGAATGCCAGTTTCTTTTCGTGAAAGCCCTGCCATGTCTCTTCTGGAATGACATTCGTGTCTGTCCCATAGAATATCGCGCGATCGGCTTCCGTGACAGCGTATAGGAGGGAGCCAATATCCTTGTCGTGGTTTGTCGAGAAAGCAGATATTTGATATTGGCCTGCTCTGAATGACTGGAGAGCTGTTACCGGATGAACAGCAAGATTCAGTCGTTCTTGCTCCCTGGGATCAAGAATGTCATCAACGAACCCTTCAACCCTCAACATCTCTGTCATTTTATCGAGAGTGGCCTTTGAGGCGTACAATTGGAGTATGGGAATATTCTCGCCTGCGTATTCCGGAATCCGGGTGCCAAAATGGGATGCGTCAAAATGGTCCGAGTGCGGATGAGTCTGAAGACAGTATCTCACACCTGCCATGGACACCCCGTGCATAAAGCAGGCCGACATTATGTCGGGACCAAGATCGATCAGCAAATCCTGATTGATAAGCAGCGACGACCTTTTCCTGAAATCCTTTCCACCGTTTTTGCGGGCCTCCTCGCAGACTTCGCATCGGCAAAATATTAAGGGGTATGAAGTCGCTGCGCCTGTGCCTAAGAAAGTAATTCTCATAAGTAATGGTTTTGGCTGTCTGCGCCGTTACCGCTTAAGCTGGACACATAAAGGACACCGGGCCAGGGCATTGCCAGAAGACGGGAGGGTTAAACTTGCCTATCGGTCGGGCATAACTTCCTCAACCTAATAATCAGGCCCTACCGCAGAAAACTGTTGGCGATAACCAGCCGCTGAACTTCGTTTGTCCCCTCGTAGATTTCCGTGATCCGCTGGTCACGGTACAACTGCTCGACTACCGAGAACTCCCCCAGGACACCTTGACCGGAATGAATCCGTACTGCCCGATCCACACAGAACTTGGCCACTTCGGTCGTGAACATCTTCGCCTGTGCCGCTTCAACCGTGTACGACTCCCCGCCGTCCTGTCGTTGAGCGGCCCGGTAAGCCATCAGCCGCGCGGCCTCCGTTTGAGTCGCCATCTCTCCGATGGTGTGTTGTATCTCCTGAAGTTTCGCCGATGATTCGCCGGCGGCAACACGTGAATTGTAGAACTTGACCGATTCATCTATTGCCCGGCGCGAGATCCCAACCGCCTGTGCCGCTACTCCAATACGAGCACCGTCAAGCGTGTTCATGGCGATCCTGAATCCCTTGCCGGTATCGCCCAGCTGGTTTTCTAGGGGTACCCGGACATCTTTCAGAGTGATGATACCGGTGGTGGCCAATCGCATACCCATCTTGTTTTTCAGCGTACGCGCGCTCCAGCCCGGTGTGTCGGTCTCGACAATAATCGCCGAAACCCGTGGCCGCTTATCGTCTTTGCTCCCGATGCGGCCGAACAGCACGGCCAGGTCGCACACATCTCCGTGCATTATGAAGATCTTCTCACCATTAATAACAAAGTGATCGTCTTCGATTATCGCCAGAGTCTGCTGATTGGCCGCGTCTGAGCCGGCGTTGCGTTCGGTCAGGACAAACGATGGAATAATCTCGCCCGAGGCACACCCGGGTACGTATTTCTTCTTCTGCTCCTCGGTGCCGAAAGCAAAAATTGGATAGGTGGCCAGTTCCGGGATCGCGGTCATCAGTCCCGTCGGAGGGTCATAGTAGGTCAACTCTTCAATCAGAGTGATAAACTCAAGATTGGAGTAGCCACCCCCGCCATATTCTTTGGGCATGGAGTAACCTGCGTAGCCGGCTCCCGCTAATTTGCGGTAATATTCAAAGGGAAATTCCTCATCTCGGCGGTCCAGGTCCCGGCAAATCGGCAGGATTTCCCGTTCGGCGAATTCCCTTACCTCTTCGCGAATCTGTTGCTGCCTTTGTGCCATATTATCAGCCATTGTGCCTCCTGGGGACAATATTCGTCTTTCTAACTTCCTCAACGAGAAAGCATACTACTCTGGTCTCTGAAAGTCAAACGCTATCTCCGGTGCGAGCGTTCCCGTCCCGTTTTCGGCGTGTACCGACCCTCTTTTGCCGTAGAAAAAAGTCGCTTGGATATTTCCGGCCAATTTCTTATACTTACGCCTTAGACAAAACGGACATGGGCAGGGTCAGGGCTTCCCCCCGGCCGAATTAGTCCGCTATTTATTGAATAAATGCGATATTCTAAGCATCGTTGCGATACACGGAAGAACGGCTTTCAATGTCTGGACCGGTAAGCATAATCCAGTACAACTGAAAATATGGTAGCGTTTCCCAAGTGTATACGAGTTTGCTTGAACGACATCGAAGAGGCCGCAAACTGATAGAAATTACTGAAAATCTCTGTAAGGGCTGTGAAATCTGTATCGAATTCTGCCCTTTGAAAGTCTTTGAGAAATCCGATAAGCTCAACCGGAAAGGATATTACCTGCCGGTCGTAACCGATGAGGATCTGTGCGTCGGATGTCGCCTGTGTGAGCTCCTGTGTCCCGAGTTTGCCATTATTATCACTAATGAGTAAGGTTCAGAAGGCGCGGATGGGATTAAAGCATGGCTCTCGATGATAACAAGAAACGCTACATCAACCACCATGGGGGAAAGACCTATTTTCTGCTCGGTGATGAAGCCTGCGCGTACGGCGCCATCTATGCCGGCTGCGATTTCTTCGCCGGCTATCCCATTACCCCGGCCAGCGAAGTGGCCGAGCTAATCGCCGAAGAATTACCCAAAGCCGGAGGGATATGTATCCAGATGGAAGACGAACTGGCCAGTATGGCCGCTATCGTCGGTGCCGCCTGGACCGGGGCCCGGTCTATGACCGCCACCAGCGGCCCGGGCTTCTCACTCATGCAGGAGAATATCGGATACGCCATCATGACCGAAACGCCCTGTGTCATTGTCAACGTCCAGCGCTCCGGGCCTTCTACCGGCCAGGCCACCAAACCCGCCCAGGGGGATATGCTGCAGGCTCGATGGGGTACCCATGGCGACCACAATATTATAGCTCTGGCCCCGAACTCCGCCCAGGAATGCTTTGATCTCATGCAGGATTGCTTCGACCTCGCTGATACCTATCGTACCCCTGTGATTCTGCTCATGGATGGAGAGATCGGGCACATCCGCGAGAGCGTCGTCATGCCGGAACTCTCGTCGGTACGGCACACATCGAGAAAAAGAGCCGAACGTGCCGAAGAGATTTTCGGCGGGCAAGAGCTGATACCGGGCATGATTCATTACGGTGAAGGTAGCAATGTGCACGTGACCGGCTCCACTCATCTGGCAAATGGTATGCGCGATGTCACCACGCCCCACGTACACGATGAACTGATACGACGCATATATAAAAAGATAGACAGCGGTCGCGAAGATATTGTCAGGATCGAAACAGATACTGTTGCCAACGGAAAGTCACGGGTGGGCGTGATTTCATACGGAGCCTCCGCGAGACCTGCCCGCGGGGCCGTCAAGGCGGCTCGAGCTGAAGGCAAAAACATTGACTTTCTGAGGCTGATATCGATCTGGCCCTTCGCACGCAAGCAGGTCGCGGAATTCAGCAGGGATCTCGACCTCATCCTGGTTCCGGAAATGAATCTGGGCCAGATGTCGAGAGAAATCGAAAGATTCGTCGACTGTAAGGTCATCGCCGTGCCCAAGATCGGCGGCGTGCCGCATACCGTCGATGAGATACACCAGGTGATTATGGAGGCGGTCTCATGAGCGAACCAAGACATCGGCTGATGGACTTCGTTCGCGAAGAAATCATGCCTCACCGTTTTTGCTCTGGGTGCGGTTGTGGAACGGTCTTGAACGCCTTCACCAACGCCGTTGAGGGCCTCGGTCTGGATTCAGCCGAAATGGTTTGCGTCTCCGGTATCGGCTGCTCCTCGTGGATACCCAGCCCGTATTTCAGGGCCGATACTCTTCACACCACCCATGGACGACCGATCGCCTTCGCGACCGGGGTTAAGATCCTCCGGCCCGACCTGACCGTGGTAGTCATTGCTGGCGACGGCGACGTGGCTGGCATCGGCGGTAATCACCTTATCCATGCCGCCCGCCGCAACATCGATCTTTCGGTTTTTATGGTGAACAATATGATTTATGGTATGACCGGCGGTCAGGTGGCTCCAACAACGCCGGCCGGAGTCGTAACTACAACCACCCCGCATAGCAACGTCGAACCGCCCTTCCGCGTGGCCGACCTCGTGGTCGCGGCCGGAGCTAGCTATGTCGCCCGCTGGACCACCTACCATGTATTTCCACTTCTGGAATCGATGCAAAACGCCATCAAGAGAAAAGGATTCAGTTTTATTGAAATCATGTCTCAGTGTCCGGAAAATTACGGCCGACGGATCGGTCTGAGAACCGGCATTGATTTTCTCAAGCAGTTTAAGGAACAGGCCCTCCGCGTTGAAAAAGCTAACGGCATGTCCGAGGAAGAACTCAAAGACAGAATAGTGATCGGCAAGCTGTGCGATAAGGAACGTCCGGAGTACGTCTCAGAGCTGCATCGCATCACCAGGGAACAGGTGGATAAGCTCAAAAAGGAAATGGGGGGTGCGGCGTGATTGTCAGGTTTGCCGGGTTCGGTGGTCAGGGGATAGTTGTCTCCAGCTACATCATAGGCAAATCGGCCGTTCTTGACGGCAAGAAAGCGATTCAAAATCAGGCTTACGGAAGTGAATCAAGGGGCGGGGAGTGTCGCGGCGACGTGGTTATTGCTAACGAAGAGATATACGAACTCGAACCCACCAACTACGACGTCCTCGTCGCCATGACTCAACCGGCCTATGAGGCCTTCGTCCCTTTACTTAAACCGGGGGGAACCCTCATTCTCGATAGTGATCTGGTCGTCACCGATAAGAAGCTCGAACCAAAAAAAATCAAGAAGCACGCGATACCTGCCACCGACATTGCCTTCAAGAAATTTGGCCGCAAAATCGTCGCCAACATGATAATCCTTGGTTATATGAATACCCTGTTGAGCCCGGTATCGGAAAGCGCGCTGGAAAAAGCTATCTCAGAGAGTGTTCCCAAGGGGACCGAGAAGATGAACCTGGAAGCTATGCGCGAGGGCATCAGACTTGCCAGGGAGGGAAAGGGCTAAGGCCCCGGTTCGAGAAAGCAGGACAGCACTAAATGAAGACCGAAATGAGATTCGTTGCCTTTGGTGGTCAGGGAATAGTCCTTGCCGGGGTCATGATGGGTGAGGCGGCTATTGCCGATGGCAAAAACGCTGTTCAGTCTCAGTCCTACGGCCCGGAGTCGAGAGGGGGTGCGGCCAAATCCGAGGTGATAATCTCCAATGAAAAGATAGATTACCCGATGGTGGTTCAGGCCGATTGCCTCGTCGCCCTGTCCCAACCCGGCTACGATAAGTATGCCGACGAAATAAAGCCCGGTGGGACAATTATCGTCGACCAGGATTTGGTCGATGCCGGTCAACCGCCCGAAGGATGCGCGTTTTACAGCCTGCCATTCGCCAGAACAGCCGACCGGCTCGGCAACAGCATCGTCACTAATGTCGTCGTGTTGGGCAGCGTCTGCTCGATAACCCGGGTCGTTACCCGCGAAAATCTGGCAGCTGCGGTCAAATCCAACGTGCCGTCGAAATTCGCAGAACTCAATCTCCAGGCCTTTTCCGAAGGATACAGAATTGGCCAGGAAGCCCTGAGTGGAAAAACGGCGGGTAACAAATGAAGAAACACCGGACCAGCCCAACAACGGATTCCAGGTACAAACCGGCAAGACCTTTCAACGCTGACGAATTCGGCCGGGTCAGACGCATCCTCGGCGGAAAAGTCCTCTTCGTTCAGGGAGATGCCGCCGTCGCCTATGGCGCCCTGCTTGCTGGATGCCGTTTCTTCGCCGGCTATCCGATAACACCGGCAACTGAAACCAGCGAAATCCTGTCTCAACTGATGCCGCGCGTCGGCGGTGTGTGCATTCAGATGGAGGATGAAATCGCCTCCGTCGGTGCTATCATTGGCGCGTCCCGGGCCGGGGTCAAATCTATGACTGCCACCAGCGGTCCGGGGTTCTCGCTTATGCAGGAAAACATAGGCTATGCCGCCATGACCGAAACCCCCTGCGTGATCGTCGACGTTCAGCGCTCCGGACCATCGACCGGTCAGCCCACCGAGGGAGCCCAGGGAGATATCATGCAGGCCAAGTGGGGAAGTCATGGCGATTACGAATTAATTGCCCTCTCGCCCAGCACCGTTCAGGAGTGTCTGGATCTTACCATCGAGGCTTTCAACCTTTCCGAAACATACGGTATCCCGGTCATACTTCTTACCGATGGAATCATCGGGCACATGCGCGAGAAAGTCGTCCTTCCCGAGTTTGAAGAAATAGAACTAACCTGGCGCAGGGAACCAACCAAACCGAAAGAAGAATTCCAACCGTTTCTCGTCGACTCAACCAAGATCCCGGAAATGGCCATCTTCGGCACCGGTTATCACACCTACATCACCGGTCTGACTCACAGTGAAACCGGCTACCCGGCAACAGATAGTCAGGTCGACCACCACCGGCTGGTCCAGCGCCTATGCGATAAGATCAGGGACAACCGCGACAGGATAGTCCAGGTCGAACGCGACTACTCCGATGGCGACAAAGACACCATTGGCATTGTAAGCTATGGTGTCACCTCCAGATCCGTGAACAGCGCCGTTAAGATGCTCCGGCAGGATGGCCTCAAGATCGATCATCTCAGACTGGTCACCAACTGGCCCTTCCCTGAGAAAGAGGTCGCCGAGTTGTCCGAAAGAGCCAATAGGATAGTTGTCCCCGAACTCAATCTTGGCCAGGTCTACCATGGCGTCAGGGAAGCCGTGGCGGGCCGGAGCGAAGTCATCCCCCTGTGGAAAACCGGTGGTGAAATGCACGTCCCTCACGATATCGTCGAACTGGTCAAGGGAGGGGTTAAGTAATGTTCAGGAAAGCCAAACATATCCGGGAAAAATACCTCGAAGAAAACATGTGGCCCTCGATCTTCTGCCAGGCCTGCGGAATCGGTACCGTCCTGAGCTGTGCCCTGAGGGCCATAGACAAAGCCAAACTGGATATAGACCAGACCATCTTTGTCTCCGGTATCGGCTGCTCGTCCCGTCTGCCGGGATATATAAACGCCGACGGCCTGCACACCACTCACGGCCGCGCTATCACCTTTGCTACCGGCATCAAACTTGCCCGACCAGAACTTAAAATTATTGTCTTCACAGGCGACGGGGACTTAGCCGGTATTGGTGGCAATCATTTCATCCACGCCGCGAGAAGAAACATCGATATGACCGTAATCTGTGTGAACAACTACAATTACGGCATGACAGGCTCACAGCTTTCACCCACCACTCCCATTGGTGGCGTCGCGACCACTTCACCCTACGGCAATATTGAAAGCCCGTTCGATCTCTCCGCTCTTGCTATCGGGGCCGGTGCTCCCTATGTAGCCAAGTGGGCCACCATCTATCCGCACGAGACGATGCTTGCTATAAAAGATGGCATTGACAAGGAAGGTTTCGCCTTTATTGAGATTCTCACCCCGTGTCCGGTTGGCTATGGTCGAAGAAATAAGCTGAAGCAAGGAAAAGATTACCTGCTCTGGTTTAAGAAGAACTCTATCGCGAGATCCCGTTACGAGAAACTTTCCGACGAAGAAAAAAGAAGTTGCGACAAAATCGTCATTGGCAAGCTCAATGACCTGGAAAAACCGGAATTCACACGCGAATGGTCCCGGCTGGTGGACCAGCATTTCGTAGAGTAGATTGGCTCCAACCGGTTATCTAACTCCGGGCGCGAATTCGTTGCGAGCAATTAGTCACCCGGTATACTAATGAAACTTATCGAAGATCTCCTCAACAGCGTTCGCGAACTTGACTACCCGGTTAAACGGGTCTGTGTCGGTCTTCACTGGACGGTGGTGGAAAGTCGCTACACCGGCATGGCCCATACCTACAAGACCGGAAGCAAAGTGGAAATCGAATCTTCGGGCGACCTGATCGGCATAAGCGCCTCTGAACTGGCCCGGCGGATGAGAAGTTGGGAGCCTCTTGAGGCCAGCCTCGGTGTCGCCGCGCTCAACTCGTTGATTAAGCCGGAAGGCAGGCGCGGAAATGTCCTTACCGAAGTCGTCGATATGCTGCCGGGAAAAACCGTCACCGTTGTTGGCAGGTTTCCACTCAACGAACAGATCGCCCATGCCGCGAAGAAAGCCTACTTTCTCGAGGTGGAACCGCAAAACGGAGAACTGCCTCCGGAGGCCGCCGAGGAAGTCATACCCGCCTCCGAAATCGTATTGATTACCGCCACCGCCTTGATTAACAAATCCTTGCCGCGTCTTCTTGAGTTCGGCACT
>CP070674.1:3452192-3454990 GCA_020351995.1 Candidatus Zixiibacteriota bacterium | reverse complement strand
TGGGAACTAATTCACTCTCGAAAGGAGCGATGAATGATAAGGAGAACTTCGACAATCCTGCTTGTCTCCTTACTGATGGTTGCCGTCCTATCGATGCCGGCGTTCGGCGCTCTGAAGAAAGACAAAACCGGGAGCCGTCATATCACCGGTCAGATGGCTGCCAAACGGGCAGCGACCTACGCGCTTATCGATGACAATAACTTCAGGGGCGAGGCCGATGTCGGTGAAGCGGTACCGTCTTCTGGCAGCGTACCGTTGGGTACCATGACGACGGCGGGTGGCAGCGAGTCACCGGGCGTGGTGGTAGGCAACACCTGGTTTGATTTTCAGCATAACGGCTCGATCGGCCGGATGGTTGGCCTCGGCCCTCACAGCGGCAACACCGGACCGACGGTGGTGCACTTTGGCTGGACGTACTCGCCGGACAAGAAGACGACCTGGCGCAGTATGGCTTACGCGGCTTATAGAACTGAGGACCACAGTCAGCTCGCGCCGGTCTGGCTTCCCAGCGATTGTCCTGATGGGACGAGCAAAGCGGGTTTTGTGAACGTTGACGTGACTCCGGACAACCGGGCCATCGTCGGCGGTCACTCTAAGATTATTGACGTTGACTTTGACTACCTGCCTCAATTCTACTTTGACGGCGGTCCGGCGTTCGCAACCTTCCCGAACTTCGAGCGAATTCCGGATTCAACGGCTGTGTGGGGTCTTGTTGAGGGTAGTTCGGTGTGCTGGCCGCGTATGTTTTTCCAGCTCGGTACCGACACGGTTTTCCACGTGGCGGCTCCGGAAGCGACCTGGAACCTTCGTGGTCCTCAGGCGGTAATATATTTTCGCAAAGTCGGTTTTGAGGGCTCGTCCGATACCGAGTGGGATTATCCGCCGTACCTGATAGACACCTTTGCTGTGCTTGCCCAGGATGTTGTGGGACAGCGTAATGGTGACCGGGTCTGCCTGACCTGGTTCGCCGCGTTGCCGTATGACGAGCCGTGGTGTGACACCTGTTCGGCGGATACGTCTATTTATTACCCCTTGCTAATTGCTCAGAAAGACAATGACATTTACTATCAGGAGTCGTACGACCAGGGTGCCAGCTGGCTGCCGCGGGTGAATATTACCAAGTGCCCGATTGGCGGCAAGGCCTACAAGGCCTACTGCGATGCCTCGACTCTTTACGATTCCGAGGGCAATCTGCATATCGCCTGGAACGCCATACCCTGGGCAGCTGACCTATGCTGGGACGGTGACACAAGGTGCTGGGCAGAGGACTGGTATCAGATCAACGCTCGTCTGATGCACTGGTCGGAGAATGTTCCATATGTTCGCCCCATTGCCGATCAGGTCTATGCCACCTATGAAGACTCGTGCTATGTCACCGACTGGGCTGTACGCATTTCCAAGATGTCACTGGCCGAGTGTGATGGCAGACTCTACTGCATCTGGGCGCAGACAAACAACCCCAGGCAGGGCATACACGACGACTGTGCCGCATGGGGTTATGATGTTGGTGGCGAGGAGGCCGCCAACGCCGATGTCTGGCTTTCGGTGTCACAGGACTGGGGTATGACCTGGGATTACCAGCGTAACCTGACCAACACCTACACCCCTCGCTGTGATCCGAAGGAAGAATATGATTGCCAGCACGATAACTATCCCTCGATGAATTACATGGGCCGGTACGCCGATCCGTCCGAGGACTGGACCGGGGCCGTTACGGTCGATCCCTCGGGTGGCGCATATTCAGGTGACTATTATCTGGACGTTCAGTATCTTAACGACCTCGATGCAGGAGCGTACGTAAGAGAGTATGGAAGCCCCACGGAAAACCCGGTGAAGTGGTTCCGTCTGCCCTGCGTTGATCCCATTCCGGTTCCAATTTTCGCCGCCAGCTGGCAAGCCTTCGGTGATCCGAGCTACTGCAAGCCGGGTGAAAGTCTGGATACCACGCTTTTGCTGGAGAACATTGGTAACACCGAGCTGATATACACCCTGACCATCGAATACGATGACGGTAGTTCGGGCTGGCTGGGTACCAGCGGTTTCTCCGGCAGCATTCCTTCCGGCCTGACCGGAAAGGAGAGCGGGGTGGTTCATGTCAACCAGAGTCTGATGACGACCACTGGCAATTACTACGGACGCCTGCATTTTGAAGGCAATGATCCCAATGGTCTGCCGTACGATATACCCATTGAGCTGATTATCGCCGATACCCTCGTCAAGCCGTCCTATGATTCGGTCAAGACCAGTTGCCTGGGTCTGATCGTCGGCAACAACGCCAATTGCGGCCGGGGTGGCTGGGGTAAGGTCAATATGGATTTTTATCCCGAGGACTGCGATACCACGGCTACCGTTTACCTGTATGAAGGTACGCCGCTTGTCGGTTGGATTGACGGAGACGACACAGTCTTTGCGCAGTCGATCTGGAGTGCCACTTACCTCGATAAGGGTTGGCGTCCCCAGGGCGGTGACTTGCCGGCCAAGCTCTGTCCGGGGCTTAACGCCGACGTGTATCATATGGGTACGGCCACGACCCAGGATTCCACGGTTGCCGTGTCGCGTATCTGGTTGGCCCCCAAATCCGGAGACTGCAATTTCATTCTCCAGTACACGAAGGTGTGGTCGTTCGACGGCGCGGCGCACGGCGGCCTGGTGATTGGTGACGGAGTCGACTGGGATATCCAGACCGACTTCCCGGTTGAGGACACCGCCCAAGAAGTTGATTGGGCCAACTGGGGCGGTTTTGATGCCGACCGTAACCTGGTTTACTGCCAGGGCTACGAAGCCTACGGTCTTGGTTC
>CP070674.1:3412222-3452092 GCA_020351995.1 Candidatus Zixiibacteriota bacterium | reverse complement strand
GAGCAGAATTTCCGGTGACCGTTCTTTGCCGGGCACATACTTCACGAATGCCACCGGCCTCTGCCCGAACTTCTCATCGTCGACAGGCACAACGATGGCATCGTCAATACCCGCTAGCTGTCTAATCGCTTCTTCGATTTCTTCCGGGTAGATATTCTCGCCACCCGAAACAAACATGTTATCCTTCCGCCCGGTTACTACCAAATAGTCATCGGCGTCAATCCTGCCCAGATCGCCGGTCGCGAACCATCCGGCACCATCAAAAGGTGTTTCGATGCCGGTTTGTGAGACATATCCTTTAAAGAGAGTTTTCCCTTTTACAAGAATCTCTCCGTCGTTCGATATACGAATCTCGCGATGTTTCAGCACCCTGCCCGAGGTGCAGAGCTTATCGCGGTCATCTTGCGGAGCAGTAGTCGTCACCTGAGAGGCCATCTCAGTTAAGCCATAGGTAGTGAAAAGAGGCAAGCCAATTTTATTCGCCTCTTCAATCAGGTTTTCCGGCAAGAACCCACCACCCACCAAACAAACCTTGACCCGGCGCATGGATGCCTCCGCCGAAGGTTCCTCAAGCAGCATTTTGAGCTGTGTTGGCACCAGCGAAAGGTGTGTGATTTCAAATTCATCGATTGATTCTCCGACTGGTTGACCAAGTTGGGGAAGGACTACGCACGCACCTGAGAGAAGGCACCGAAACACAATCCCGAGACCGCCGACGTGATAGAGTGGCAATGATAACAGCCAGCGATCCCCGGGCGCCAACTCGATATTGAGGTTGGATCCCAGAGCGTTGTAATAATGATTACCGAAGGTGTGCATCACAGCTTTCGGTTCGGCGGTTGTGCCCGAGGTGAATAGAATCGTGGCTTCCTTATCCATGTCAATACCACTAATCTTTCCTTTGGCCTCTCCCAGTGAATTCAGATTGGGCATGGGTATCCACTGAAGTGATTGCGATTCGAGTCTGCATCTCTCGGAGCCAATTACTCTATCGCATTGTATTCTTCGCAGGCAGTTTTCGGTCACTCCTGCGGGATTTCTGGTGCTGACCGGGCAGGCGACCGCCCCAATTTCGAGCAGACCCATCAACGTAATTACATACTCTATCGAGTTATCGCTGATAATGGCAACTCGTTCGTATTTTTCTATGCCGGCTTCTTTCATCCACGAGGCGGCGCCCGCAGTTAATCGATGGTATTCCTGATAAGAAATAGAACGGCGTGAATCTATAATAGCCGGCACTTCACTTATGGAGGGTGGTAGTGTTTCCGATAAAGCCCGGTATTTAGCCATCGGTTATTTCCTCAACAAGGTCGGGTTTCAATCCGTGCAGCGGACCATCGTAGCATTCGGTCGCAATCTGTCCGCCGGCAATTCGCACAGGTGGTTCGAGTAGATCCTCCGCAAACAGGTCAACGGTATCCAGCCCGGCGGGAACATCAGGCGCGAACGCTGCGGCCATAGCTGCCAGTACACGCATCCCTACTGAGCTCTCGTAGCTCGAGCTGATCACCGCCGCGATACGGTTCGCAGCGGCGCTTCGCGCGAAACGACAGGCTCGTTCAAGCCCGAGCATGGTCGGTTTGATGACAATCGCCTTAACATGATATCCCAGAGATAGATCTTCCGGCCGGATTTCACTCAGCGATTCGTCCAGAGCTACTCCCACACTCCCGGGTTTCTCGCTCAACAATTTTCTTAACTGATTAAGGTTGCGGGCGGGTTCTTCAACATATTCGACGTCGAATGCCTTGATTCGGTTCATGAATTCCAGAGCGTGGTCAATCGCAAAGGCTCGGTTGGCGTCGACTCTCAGAGCACTACTGTTACCCAGGTGATTTCTCACATCACCGACCACTTTCGCCGCTTCGCTAACCGATAAATGACCTACCTTAAGCTTGACGCAAGAGAAGCCGCTCTCAGCAGCAGCCCGCGCTTTCGACAGGATGTCGTCCGTCGAACCGCTTAATAATCCGCACACCTTAATGGCCGCAGACCTGGCAACGCCCAGAAGTGTGGCTAGCGATTGGTCTTTCCCCCGCGCGATCAACTCCATAACCGCCGACTCGAGGCCGAAACGCACCGAGGGTGATAGCGAGTAACGGTTGAACCACAGGTCGAATCCGCCGTTGAGTCCCTCCAGCCCGGCCGGTAACTCGTCGCCGATTATCCGTGATCTGATGCTGCTAACTTCTTCCACCGCCTGCGGCATATTTTCTTTGCTGAAACCTTCAAGCGGGGCTATCTCGCCATAGGCAATGTTGCCATTGGCATCCTTGAGCTCGACCAGGAGCCCCTCACGCCGGTCAGACTCGGACTTCACTGTCCGCAGAACATTCGTAAGCGGCAGATGATAGCGATACAGCTTGAGAATCGATATTTTCACAGATTCCATCCGATTGAAAAAATAACGGCATACATAAGAAGGAGTTTCCCCGTTGTAGCGAGCACGTCGTTCAGGATTTTTCCTTCAGAACTGAAGGCCGTTTTGAAAGCGGGAACCGCGAACGGAATAACGACAGCACATGCTACCGTAGCGACTTGCTCACCGTTGAGTGAGTACAGGAGCACCGGGATAAGCGAGGCTACAATAATGGCCAGAAGATACTCATACTTCGCGAACGCCGAACCGAAGCGCACGGGTAGTGTTTTCTTCCCCGCCGCCCGGTCGTTGTCTATATCTCGCAGATTGTTAACAGACAGGATGGCCACGGAGAATAGACCGGGGGCGATACCAGCTATAATTACTGTCCAGTTTATTGTAAGAGTCTGCACGAAATATGTACCGCCGACCGCTACCGGCCCGAAGAATATTAGCACGAACAAATCCGCCAGGCCTGTGTATCCCAGAGCATATCTTCCGGCTGTATACAACACACCGAATAAAATTGAGAGCAGCCCGATTACTAATATCGGTATTCCCCCGCGCCATACGAGGTAAATACCTGCAACAACCGCCAGACCGAACACGACAAGAGTCGCCGTTCTCATCGCGCCGGGGCTTACCAGGCCTGCCTGGGTGGCCCGGGTGGGTCCCAGGCGATTGTCAGTATCGGCTCCCTTTTTGAAATCGAAATAGTCATTGGTGTAATTGGTGCCAATTTGAATCATCACCGCGCCGAACAGTGCGGCAAGGGCCGACAGAAAATGAAAAGCATCGCTTTTAACAGCCATGGCGATGCCGATTATCACCGGAGATACGGCGGCCCAGAGAGTTTTGGGACGCGCCGCCAGAATCCACACGTTTATTCGAGAGTCAGGCATACGAAATCAGGTTTAGTTACGGTCGCCGCGGGAACTTCGAAAAATCCGGCTTACGCTTTTCGATATAGGCGTTTCGACCTTCCTGTCCTTCCTCGGTCATGTAGAAGAGCATGGTCGCGTTTCCAGCGAGTTCCT
This sequence comes from Candidatus Zixiibacteriota bacterium, assembly GCA_020351995.1. Lineage (GTDB taxonomy): Bacteria > Zixibacteria > MSB-5A5 > GN15 > FEB-12. The sequence goes on along the minus strand of CP070674.1, from coordinate 3,448,693 downwards.
GAAGCCCCGCCTGTCCGTCGCAGTCGGCGTTAAGTCCAGCTTTAAGACACCGAATCGCGATGGGCGAGTTAGCCAAAATCTCCCGGCACCACTGCACTGTCTCTTCCTCAAGCTTTGCCAACGGTACTACGGTGTTGACAAGGCCCATCGCCAGCGCCTGCTCGGCGTTGTACTGGCGGCACAGAAACCAGATCTCGCGCGCTTTTTTCTGGCCGACTACCCGCGCCAGATAACTTGAGCCATAACCACCGTCGAAGGAACCCACACGGGGACCGGTCTGACCGAAGATGGCATTGTCGGCCGCGATAGTCAGGTCGCACGTTAGATGCAGTACGTGACCTCCGCCTATGGCGTACCCCGCGACCATCGCGATCACGGGTTTAGGGCAGGTGCGAATCTGACGCTGGAACTCAAGCACGTTAAGATGCTCGCCCCCGGCCTCGTCCATATATCCGGCCTCACCGCGAATTCTCTGGTCCCCCCCCGAACAAAAGGCTTTGTCGCCCTCGCCCGTAAGAATGACGACACCGATAGAGTCATCGGTGCGGGCATCGGCCAGCGCCTTTATCATCTCGTTGACTGTCAGAGGGCGAAAAGCGTTGCGTACCTCCGGCCGGTTGATAGTTATCCTGGCAATTCCTTCGGCCTTGTGATATCTAATGTCGGTGTATTCACCAAACTGTTTCCATTCTATAGTAGCCATTGCCTTCCTTTCCTTTATGATTCCAAAAACAGGCTAACCTGCTTGACGTATTCGTCGGGATTTTCGAAGTGAACGTTATGTCCGGTCCCGTCAACAATCACTATCCGGGCAGAGCGACAGCGCTCGGCGATCTGCCTTGCAATACCGGTGAATTTTATGTCATGCTGGCCGACTATCAACAGCACATCGGCTTCAATCGCGCCCAGACGCTCCCACAGCGACGGTTGGGCTCCCGTGCCCATCATCCTTAGCGAGAGTCCCAGGTTGTGCGGATCATTCTCCAACCGGCGGTAATACATCGCCCGAAACTCGTCGCTGTCCTTGTCGAGAGCGGCAAAAAGCGGCATCCGATACCACTGTTCGACAAATTCTTCTATCGCCATGCAGCCGATCTGCCCGGCCAGCTTTTTATCCTGGGCTATTCGATCTTTCCGCTCCTGTTCAGTGGCTAAGCCGGGCGAGGCTGATTCCAGTACAACCTTATTGAACCTGTCAGGATAATGCACTGCCAGAAACAGCGCCAGTCGCCCGCCCATGGAGTAGCCCACCACGCCGGCCTTCGGTACGGATAAGCGGTCAAGAATCTTAACGATCTCGGCCGCACACGACTCCATGGTGTAGTCACTTTCCTGCCCGACGACGGTTCTTCCGTGACCGGGCAGATCGACTACCATGCATCGTCGCTTTTTGGAAAGCCCGGCAGTTACGGTTTCCCAGTCGGCCAGACAGCCCATGAATCCGTGCAGGAAAACAAGCATCGGGCTTTCCTGGTTTCCTGTCAAGTCGTAGAAATATTCCACCTGATTCTTCATCACTTCTTACCTGTATCCACAAGTGCTTTAATTTTATTCTGCAGAGTAAAGTGCGCTTCCCGGTTTTCCTCGCGATTTGTGACTATCTCGATCACCGAAGGTCGCTTGCTCTTTTGAGCTTGTTCATAGAGTCTGACGAAAGTCCCCGTTGATTCGGGTCTGTAATAATCAAGGTCGAAGGCACCGGTAATCCGCTCAAATGAGAGATTGTGCGGTGTGCCAAAATACTTCTCGAAAACATCGCCACAATCGTGGATCGGTAATAACGAAAATATCCCTCCACCGTTGTTATTAATCACAATCAAGGTCACCGGTTGCCCATTATTTTTCATCAGCATCAGTGAATTGACATCATGCAAAAACGCCAGGTCACCTATTACAGCAGTAACCGGTGTTTTGCGACCAGCTGCCCAGCCGACGGCTGTAGCGATACTTCCATCAATCCCGCTCGCCCCGCGATTAGCCGTAGCTCCAATCGGCGGTCCGTCGCCAGCGGCATAACTGTTCATATCGCGGATAGGCATACTGCTTCCCAGAAACAGTCCGCTGTTGCCGCTGGCGTGTCTGGATACCAGCCGTGCGACGGCAATCTCGGTCAGCGCCGCGTTAGACTCCACCTCGTCGCGTATCATGTTCCCCACGGATTCATTATCACTCATCATCGCATCGAGCCTGCCTTCGGCAGAATCCGGATTTAGCAGTTCGGTCAACTTCCCACAGAAGTCGGCCACACGCGCAACCACTCTTTCGGTAACAACATTATTGGGGTCACGGCAGAGTGAATGGTCGGCCACTTGAATATAATGCTCGCCGCGGCAATGCTGGACGAACTCGTTGTAGCGTTTTGACGTCATCACGCCGCCCAAGTGCAAGACAACATTGGCCTTCATAGCGAAATACTTTTCCGACAACAGGAGCTGATCAAAATGGCTGATAACGCACTTGAGGTTCGCACCGAGTCTCAAGCCGGATCTTATGTCGGCGAACACCGGCCACTGCAATTGCTCGGCAAGTTTCTTAACGGCTACCGTATCATCGCTGTCTTTGAATGGCCCGGTGACAAGCAGACCGGAGGCTGCCCGGTTTATCACCGTCGCCACAGATTCCGCCAGACTGTCAGAGATCCCGGCGGGAACGGCCTGACGCTTTATGAAAGGTTGATCATCGTTTAGCCATTTGCCGAGCCTGGACAGGTAACCGGCGAATTGCTCATTTGGGCTTGTCGGGGCGAGCGGTTCACGATATTGACAGTTAACGTGTACCGGCCCCTGCGGTGAATGCAGTGCGAGGTCCACCGCTTCGTTTATGACGGCGAGGACCGACTCGGGAGAGATTTCCTCATCTGGAACAGGCAGGTCGTAAGAATACCTCACGTACCTTCCGTACAATTCAACCTGATCGATCGTCTGATTGGCGCCGGTATCGCGCAGCTCGACCGGGCGGTCGGCGGTAAGCAGAACCATCGGTACCATATCCATGGAGGCTTCGACGACAGCCGGAAAATAATTGGCCGTGGCCGTACCCGAAGTGCAAACAAGCGCCGCCGGTTTACCGGTAGCCCGAGCATGACCCAGTGCATAATAAGCAGCTCCGCGTTCATCAAAATGAGTGATAACTTCAGCTATGTCTGCTTTAGCGGCAGCCACGGTTAAGGGAGTGCACCGGTACCCGGGAGACAGTACAAATTGCCGGACTCCGCAGCGAATCAGTTCCTCAACGATTAGATTCGCCCACAACTGGTTTATGTTGGGCGTCTTCGCACTGAACATCATGCCAACACCTTCAAAAATCCGGAAATCTTGGCCTCGATTTCATACCACTCTGATTCAGCATCAGACCCGGCGACAATCCCTGCCCCAGCGTAGACATTCAACATGTCTTTATCCAGCAAGGCCGATCGTATGGCCACCGCGAACTCGCTTTCCCCGCGGCCGATCCAGCCGACCGGACCGGAGTACCACCCACGGTCGAATCCCTCCAGTTTGCCGATCTCAGCCATAACATTATCTCTCGGGTATCCGCCGACGGCCGCCGTGGGATGCAACGACGCCAGAAGACTGGTGTCATTTGCGGAAGCACTGAGCGAGGCTTTCATACGCGAGACTAAATGCTGCACGGTTTCAAGTTTTAGCAGCGACTCCGGCGGGCCCTCGCTCGCCAACCGTGACTCAATAAGACTCGACAGGCTTTCCTCGATGCTTTGTACAACAAGACGATGTTCTCTGATATCTTTTTCACTCGCGGTAAGTTGTTCTCCCAGCATTTTATCCTCATCATCGCTGGGTCCGCGTGGTCGTGTCCCGGCTAAGGCCTCGCAATACAAATCTCGTCCCTTGCGAGAATACAAACGCTCCGGCGTGGCTCCGATAAACGCGACGGACGCCTGAGGTCGGAAGCAAAAGAGATAACACCCTTTCGACCGCTTGCGCCAGCTATGCATAATGGACAACGGCACATCTGATTCCGTTAGCTGCAAAGAGGTCTTTCGGGCAAGCACGATTTTCTGATAATCCCTTCGTTCAATGGCGTCGAGCGCCGAACGGACAATTTCCTGCCACCGTGCCCGAGATGGAGTTTCCTCTCGCGATATAATCGAGGGCGTGTCAGTGCTCTCTTCCACGCCGTCAAAATTCAATGAGCTTAGTTCTAGCAGGATTTGTTCCTTACAGTCGGCATCCTCACCGGACAACAGATTGCAGGCCAGAAACCAGCCTTCATTCGTCCGCACCACTTCCCACCGCGGCAGGACAAAACGATGCCTTCCAAATTCCTCCCACTCCGAGTGAGCAGTACCTGCTACGTCGAACCGGCTGCCGCCATAATAGCGGACGTCGACGTCACTTCCTGCGCAGATAGAGTCGATCGCCGCCAGCGTGTTCGCAAGCGAGGGTTCACGCGTCGTATCAAAACAATCCGCCATTCCCACACCTGCCGACTCAAAGCCACCTTCGCGGTCGAGCCAGAAGGTTATCTCCTGTATACGCTGTTGGCTGAGCCAGATAAGCGGATCACGGCGCGGTATTTCCACCTGAATCCTAGTGACCCCGTCGCGCCGGGTGCCGGTGAGAACCTCTTTGACTCGATCATGCATCAAACGTTGCGATTCTGAGACATTAGGGATTGTTGCCTTGCCCGGTGTGGAGCCTGTTGGCCTTCCGAAACCACCTTGCGGACACGTCCCCTCGTAAATAGTCGCGATCCCGAAGGTGACCGGGTTGGCGCGCACATCTTCAAAGCCAGCCTCTTTGAGCAATTCACAGAACTGCGCACCATACGGAAAAGTCTCGACCGTTCGATTAAGATAGCGATAGGCGTAACGGTCGCCCGAAATGAGCGCTCCTATTACCGGAAGGATAAATCTGAAATACAGGAGGTAGGTCGTCCGGACGAGCCAGTTTTGGGGGAGTGAAAACTCCAGAATGAGTGCCTTCCCACCGGGGTTGAGCACCCTGTGCATTTCCTTGAGACCCGCGGATACATCGGTGAAATTTCTTATACCGAACGCGATCGTAACGGCATCGTAAGAGCGATCCGCAAACGGGAGCACGGTGGCATCGGCCTTGACAACAGAAAGGGAACTGTTCAGCCTTTTCCCGGCAATCTTCTTCCGGGCCAGGGTCAGCATCTTGCCGGCCATATCCACACCCACTCCAGTTGATGCCTGACCGCTGTTTTCATAAACGGAAATCAGCAGGTCCGCCGTGCCGGTGGCGAGATCGAGAACAGACAGGTTCTCCCGCTTCGGCAAATAGGAAGTCACTTGCTTGCGCCAGGCTACATCACGGCCCATTGACAGAAGGCGGTTAAGCAGGTCGTAGCGATGGGCGATGCGGTCAAACATCTTCCACACTTCGTTCCGCGAAGGCCCGCCGGCACTCGAGTTTGATCTATTACTTGCCATAGACTGCTTTGTGACTGTCACCATGAAAAGCCATGGACTCCATCTGGCGCCGGGTTTCAGCACTGGACTACAGAATCCGAATATAACTAATCGCCCGCCGGATACAAGTCTTTGCTAAGTAAAGGGCGACTATCCGAGCCTCGTATTGTTTGATACCCAACGGCTTACACTGTCACTGCGCCTGCTGGCCTCGGCCCTTGCCATGCCAACTCCTTTTTCTTACCATGCGGTACATTAACTCGTACGAACCAGGGATTATCCAAATGAATTACCGTAGAGTAGGCAAATCGGGTCTCAAGGTCTCAGAAATAGCCATCGGAGCCTGGTTGACATACGGCGGAACGGTTGCCGCCAAAGATACCTCGGCCATTATCACAGCCGCCGTCGATAGCGGCATCAATTTCATCGACCTGGCGGACATTTACACCAAAGGGAAAGCCGAGGAGGTTGTCGGCAAGGCTATCAAGGATATGAAACGCTCCGACCTGGTTATTTCCAGCAAGGTCTTCTGGCCAATGTCGGATAACATCAACGACAGGGGGCTCAGCCGCAAACACATAATGGAATCGATCGATAGTTCATTGCGGCGACTGGGGACAGATTATCTCGATATTTATTTCTGCCACCGCCTCGATCCGGAAACAGAGGTCGAGGAAACAGTCCGGGCCATGGACGATCTCGTTCGTATGGGAAAGATTCTTTACTGGGGGACATCGGTCTGGACAGCGGCTCTGATTGAACGTGCCGTGGGTATCGCCCGCGACCTGAGGGGCTACGGCCCTATAGTCGAGCAACCTCGCTATAATATGCTCGACCGTCATATCGAGCTGGACATAATGCCGAGCTGTGCCAAACACGGAATCGGTCTCACGGTATGGTCACCTCTGGCGCAGGGTTTCCTCACCGGGAAGTACAACGAGGGGATTCCCGAGGACAGCCGGGGCGGAACAACCGAATGGCTGAAAGGCGACCTGAACGAAGCCAACATCGTCAAGGCTAGAAAATTAAGTGAAATCGCCAAGGGTCTCGGAATCTCGTTGTCGCAGTTGGCCCTGGCCTGGATTCTGAGGCGGCCCGAAATAAGCTGCGCCATCACCGGGGCCACTAAAGTTGAACAGCTCGAACATAATGTGATGGCGTCGCAGACCAAGCTGTCCGATGATACTCTTCGCGAAATAGAAAATATTCTGGATAACCGACCTCGTAATTGGTCGTTCTAAGGGAGAACCTATGTTCACAACGATTGAGCACTTCGAGGAAATATGGTCCCAGGAGATGAAATTCTCGCAGAATGTCATTGATGCTCTGACCGATGAATCGCTGGACCAAGCCGTAGCCGACGATCATCGCACTCTGGGACAGATGGCCTGGCATATCGTGACGACTATACCGGTGATGGCGACTATGCTCGACCTTAGTCTGGAAGGTCCTGACCTCAACGCACCTGTGCCTGACAGCGCGGCAGATATAGGGCAGGCCTATAAGAAGGTCTCCGAGACCCTGCTGGGCACTATAAAGGATGGATGGGATGATACGACCATGCACCAGGAGGACGATTTGTGGGGCGAACGCTGGAAGCGTGGCAAGACCCTGCAAATTCTGATTGCCCATGAGATCCATCACCGCGGCCAGATGACTGTTCTGATGCGCCAAGCCGGCCTGAAAGTGCCGAACATATACGGACCGGCCAAGGAAGCCTGGGATGAATACGGAGCGCCGCCTCCCGAGGTATAATCGAGAAGCGGCCGATTTGGCTTTTCTGGATGAGGGACGGCCGATTAAATCAGTTCGGCTTTGTCCATGATTTTGGAGCTGATTGTTAACCCGGCCGACTCAACTACCAGCCGGTTAATCTCGTAGTGGATATCCGAATCATCCTCTTTGTTAAAGAAGGCAATCATAGCGCCATAACGTGCAAAGTCCTTAGCGTCGGCAACCGTCACGGTCGGCGAGTTCTTGACTTTCTTGAGCACTTTCGCCAGAAGCGACACGTCGTCTGAAGGTAGGAACAGAATATGGCTGGCCGTCAGGTCATCGGCCTCGGAGACTACTTTCACCGTTATGGTGGAACCTTCGGCTGACTCCTTTTCCGCCAATTCCTCCAACTTAGGGGTTACAGGACTTTCACCCACCACGTAAATCAATATTTCGTCTTCATCGCCCGGCTTTCTGTCATCTGACCACTGAACGTTGTCAATGAGGCCGATAATGAACTCTGCCTTTCGCGTAATTTCCTTGTCGGTGTCAGCCTGAGCCCCCGCAAAAACGGCCAGTAACAGGACCGACAAGATCACCAGGCTTTTTTTCATGGCCTTACTCCCATAAAGAGATATCTGAAGTTTTTTCAAGGGCATTCTCGTTAATCAATTGTGCCGCTTGATATTAATTACTAGAAAAGAGTCTATTCGTATCTTTATAAACTGCTTTCTTACCAATAAGTTCCCTTACTAATTACGTATATCTGAGCAATTTCATTATGCGTTTTTGGACTAGTTTTATTGAGAGGCCGGCAAAAGAGGAAAAGAATAAATCGGGCGTGAATAGATTATTAACTTGGCTCAAACTCCGACAAAATAAAATATAGTGAGAGTATTCTGGACCAATTAACTTCAGTTAATTAGAGAGCCATATCCGAGGAGGTAATAGTGAAGACGGAAGTAAAAAGAACCTATTGGTCAAGGTTCTTAAAGAGGTTCAATTCCACCAACCAGTACCGGCCGATTTCGGTTCGGATCAAGAACGGGAAAAACGAAGAACAGATCACCGCGGATACCCCCCTGATGGGGATCGCCCTTTCCAAGAAAGGACGCATCATCGATGGTATCGACCTGTTCACCACCGTGACCGACCCCGAAAGCCTCACCCGCCCTACCATTTCCATAAAGGAGCCGGTGAAGATTATTTCGGACACCGATGAGACGAAGAAAGACCTGAGCCTGTATGTTGAGGCGAAGGACGGAACCAGAGTCACTATTGAGCTGGCCGCAGAGACAGATTCGAGTCGGCTCCACACATGTGTTGAGAAACTGGCCTACAACATCTATGAGCGGCGTGGTCATCAAGGCGGTCATGATGTTGACGACTGGCTTGAGGCCGAACAGCTGATAAGCGCTACCGCACATCAGCTAGTCAGGTAGTGTAGACGTGGCAAGGGGGCGTGAGGCCGGTTGGTGATTGCTCGAAATTGCGAAATTGAGAGCAAAATTGAATAGTTTTTTGTTGATTAAAGACAGGGCTGTTATATTATTTATGATACACGGGAAAGGAGGTGGTCCAATTTTGAATATAGACACACGTGAGGTGACTGCTACTTAATCGCTACCTCGACAAGTTATTTGTTGGGGTACTGATGAGTAAATCCCAACAGTTTAACCGGCCTGACGGCTCCCGTGGAGTTGTCAGGTTTTTTTATGGCGGGTTGTTCGCTAAATATCGCCGGATTTGTCGCGCTTCTCGAGCATGTCCATCAGGTAGCGGTTTTCAATCTCTTTATTTTTCACAAAAGTCTTATGGATGTCCCGTAACGAGATCATTCCAACTACTTGATCGCCGTCAACAATAGGCACATGCCGGATATAATTTTTCTCCATCAGGCCCGCAATGTAGTCGATGTCGTCGTCGGGCAGGCCTACAATCAGCTCGGTTTTCATCAGGTCATCCACCGTGAGGTTCTGGTACTGACCTTTGGTCTGGTGGATTTTCTCAAAGATGTCCTTGTCGCTGATGATGCCGATTAACTTTTTGTCCCTGTCAAGCACCGGCAGGCAACCTATCTGGTTTTTGATCAGCAGGTCCATAGCCTCGTCGATAGTTGTCGCGGTGGCGGCCGTGATGACTTCCCTGGGTTTCTTTTCCAGCATTGTCTTGACGAGCATTAATCACCTCTCTATCTGTAATAATAGAATTTCTGCAAAGGGGGTTGTCGGGTCCACTCGGAATATAGCTGCCCGCGGGCCAAACCACAAGGCCAGAATGCGGGCCGCGGCGGATCCGCACAATGGCGTAAATCTATATCGAATCAGCTCTTGGCAACCTTGGCGTCTGGAAGCCGCCGAATGCTGTTAGAGCGACATTTCGGGCAACTGCGTTCGGTCACGTTTTCGTGATCATACATTCCGTCGTACTCGTGCCCGCACATCAGGCATTTGAAGCGAACCTGTTTAGGTGCCATCAGGCGCTCACCTCCGCTCCAGCTTTCGCCTTTTTCTTTTTCTTGGCCTCAGCCTTGGCTTCTTCTTCGGCCAGTACCTTCTTGGTGTGCTCAATTTCTTCGTCCGTCACGGTCTGGACCCTCTCTTCCAGTTCGCGCATAACCTTTGCGAATTTCTGACCCTCGGCCGCGGAAATCCACTCCAGCTGCAGCCTATCAACACGAATTCCCAGTTTGTCGAGCTTGTTCCACAGCCGGTCCATTCGCTTCTGGGTCCAGTGAACGGCGTTGATATAGTGGCAGTCGGCGAAGTGACAGCCACTGACCAGTACCATCGGGGCACCCATCTTGAACGCATGCATGACGAACTTCTCGTCAACACGACCGGAGCACATCGTTCTAATCAGACGACTCGAAGTTGGGTACTGAAGTCTGGCCGTCCCGGCATTGTCACCGCCGGCATAGCTGCACCAGTTGCAGGCAAAGGTAAGAAGATGCTTTTCCGGATCGTCCTTGACCAGCGCCTCGACCTGGGCCATGATCTGCTCGTCGCGGAAGTGACGCATCAAGATGGCGTCCTGCGGACACTCGGCCGCGCAGGCACCGCAACCGGCACAGGCCGCGGCAATAATTGTGGGTGGCTTTTCGGCCTTCCGGTCGGAGGCGCTAATCGCGTTATAGGGGCAAACCTTGGCACAGATACCGCAGAAATTACACAGCTCGGTATCGACCTGCGAGGTAATGGCCTCGATTTTAGTCTTACCGGCGTTAAGCAGGATGCTGGCTCGTGCCGCCGCCGCGCTCGCCTGGGTAACGCTGTCCTTGACGTCTTTGGGCGACTCCACGCAACCGGCGATGAAAATACCTTTGGTAGGAGCATCGACCGGTTTCAGCTTGGGATGGGATTCCATTATGAAACCATCGGAGGTTTGGGAAAGGGTGAGCAGTTTCCGAATGCTGTCACCATCCTGCCGGGGGATTACTCCCTGTGACAGGACCAGCATTTCCAGCTCGTGCTTCTCCAACTTGCCGGTGGTGGTGTTTTCAACGGTAAGGAGCAGATTGCGGGTTTCGGGGTCCTCAACCACGTCACCCGGAATTCCGCGGACATACTTAACGCCTTCTTCCTTACTGCGCATATAAAGGTCCTCGAAGCCCTTACCGAAAGCGCGCATATCCATATAGAACACCTTGGCTTCCACGCCGGGATAGTGGTCGCACAGAAGCAAGGTGTCTTTGACAGTATTCATGCAGCAGATATTGCTGCAGTAAGGATTTCCCCGGCCATCCTGCGACCGCGAGCCAACGCACTGGATAAATCCTATTTTCTGAGGGATTTTCCGATCGCTGGGGCGAATGAAATGTCCCTCGGTGGGGCCTCCGGCGCAGATAAGCCTTTCAAATTCCATACTGGTGATAACGTTGTCAAAACGGGTGTAACCGTACTCGTCGTATTCGGTGGGATCGTAAACATCCATACCGGTCGCGGTAATTACCACACCTACTTCGATATTGACCAGTTCATCCTGGTCGTCGTAATTGATACAGTGCTTCTCGCAGACGTCGGCGCACTTGCCACAAGCGATGGGATTGTTCCCCAGACAGTTGTCCATATTGAGGATATAAGCGGACGGGACCGCCTGCGGGAATGGCATATAAATGGCCTTTCTTGACGAGAAACCCTGCTGATATTCATCAGGAACCGCCACCGGGCATACTTTGGCGCATTCGGCGCAGGCCGTACACTCGTTGGCGTCCACGTACCGGGCTTTCTTTCGAATGGTAACATTGAAGTTACCGACGAACCCGGTCACATTTTCGACTTCACTGTTGGTGAAGAGTTCAACCTTGGGATGTCGACCGACATCCATCATTTTGGGGCCGAGTATTCATATGGAGCAGTCCATGGTCGGGTAGGTCTTGTCGAGAGCCGCCATGATACCTCCAATCGTCGGTTCCTTCTCGACAAGGAAGACCTTATGCCCGCCATCGGCCAAATCCAGAGCGGCCTGAATGCCGGCCACGCCGCCGCCAATTACGAGGGCGGCTTTGGTTACCGGAACTTCAGCTTCGATCTGGGGCTCCAAAAATCTCGCCCGTGCCACGCCGCTGCGTACAAGGTCTTTGGCTTTCTCGGTAGCTTTCTCCTTCTCGGTCTGGTGAACCCAGCTACAGTGTTCGCGAAGGTTTACCATCTCGAACAGGTAGGGGTTCAGACCGGCGTCGGCCACACACTGCCGGAAAGTCGGCTCGTGTATCTTTGGCGTACAGGAGGCTACTACCACGCGGTTTAGCTTGTGCTCGACGATCGCCTTTTTGATTTCGTTCTGTCCCGGGTCGGCGCAGGTGTATTTGTTCTGAACGACGCAAACCACGTCCTCCAGTGTTTTCGAATACTCGCTGACCGCGCTACAGTCGATGGTACCGGCGATATTCAGTCCGCACTCGCAAACAAAGACACCGATGCGCAGTTTCTCGGGCTTTTTCAGTTCAAGTGCCATATCAATTCTCCCATCGCTTATATCTAATTCGCCTTAGCTCTTGAGAGCCGAAGCGACTATATTCACAAAATCCGCAAGCTCCAGGCCATTCTTCTCCTCCGGCTCGCCACACTGGGCGCAACGGAAATGAATCTGGCATTTCGGGCAGGCTGTTACCAGTGTTCCCGCACCGGCCGCTCTGGCCTCATCGAATCGACTTTTCTGGATCTGTTTGCTGCAGGAGTCGCAGTTCATCCAGTTAGTCGTTCCGCAGCAGATGGCGCCTTTTCTATTGTGAGCCATCTCGCTCACCGTCACGCCCGGAATCATCGAGAGTACTTCGCGCGGTGGGTCATAAACGCCCATAAAACGCCCCAACCGGCAGGGATCCTGAAAGGCTACTTCCCTCGTTACCTCACCCAGTTTCAACCTGGCCTTATTCTCGGCCAGAACCTCGGCTATATGTTGCACCTTTGGACCGCCAGTGCCGACTCGCTCCGGGTAAAGCTGGCGCAGGGCTACCGCGCATTCCGGGCACGAGGTGATGACCTTCTTGACACCGGCCTGTTCAAAATCTTTCAGATTAAGTTTAGCCAGTTCATCGAACTGCCCGAGTCGCCCGAGCCAGTACAGATCATGACCGCAGCACCGTTCATTATCGAGGACCACCGGCTCGATTCCGATATGATTGAGAATCTTTACGGTATCAACGGCGATCGACACCGGCGAGAACGAAAAATCTTTGGCGAACAACTCTTCATAGTATGGAAGGCAGCCGGCGAAATACAGAGTGTCGCCCTTCTGCTTCACTTTCAGATCTTTTGTGACCCACTCGGTTCGATTCTGTTTGAGTTTCGGCGAAGCCGCCATTTCCATTATATAATGCAGGGCCCCTCCATGCGAAGCATTTCCCTCGTGGCCCATATTGTGGGCCACCGCACGCACATCACGCATGTAATCGGAATACTTCACGTCGACCGGACAGCGCTGTGAACAGAGCAGGCACGTCAGGCAGGACCATAGGAGATGATCTGAGGCGATATCTTCCGCGCCATAGAACAATCCCTGAGCCAACAGACGACGGGGTGAGTAGGCGTTATTCACTTTCGAGATCGGGCAGACGGCGGTGCACTTGCCGCACTCAAGGCACAGAAAAGCTCTATTTTTCTTGAGTTGTTCAACGGCGGTGTTCATAGGTGCGAATCATCCGTATTTCGGTTTATGGTTTAACGGGCTCGGTCCCAATTCCGCTATCTGACCCACGAACTCGTCAATGAGATTGGCCCAGCGAACCCCTTCGGCCGCGGATACCCATTCCAGCCGAACCCGTTTGAGGTCCAGTCCCAGCGTTTTTACCAGTCCTTTGGTTTTCTCGAATTGCTCAACTGCCTTATAGTTGCCGAAAATGTAGTGGCAGTCGCCGAAATGACAGCCTGAAACCAGAACGCCGTCGGCACCGAGCTTGAACGCTTTGAGGACGAATCCGGGCGTCACCCGGCCGGAACACATAGTGCGTATAACGCGGAAATGCGGTGAATGCTGCATCCGGTTCGTTCCGGCATTGTCGGCCCCAGCATAACTGCACCAGTTGCAGGCAAAAACAACGATATTGGGAATGAATTCCTTCTTAGTCTTCTTCTTCGCCTGTTGAGTTCTTACGGCCATTATTTATACCCTATCTAAAAGCAACGCATCCAGCATCGAATTAATCTGCTGGTCGGTAAAGTGCAGGGCCACGATGGCTCCGGTCGGGCACCAGCTGGCACAGGTCCCGCAACCTTTACACAGTGCCTGATTGATCTGAGCCGCCCGCAGGCCCGGCGCGATGTCAACCAGCGACGGGGCGTGATATTCGCACATGTCAACACACATCGAGCAAGCCCGGCAGAGTGACGGTTCGATGATGCATGTAGTCGGCTCCAGATTCACCGTATCCCGGGAGATTATTGAGGCTACCTTGGCGGCCGCCGCTGAACCCTGGGCGAGCGAGTCAGCAATATCCTTCGGCCCGCTCACGCATCCGGCCAGGAAGACACCCTCACTCGTGGTTTCCACGGGGCCCAGCTTGGCATGACGCTCCATAAAGAAGCCGTCAGCTCCACGCGGGACTTTAAGAATATCCTGAAGTTTGGCTGTGCTGGCCTCATTGGGAACCATTCCCGCCGCCAGAACGACGTAATCGGTGTCCACGTCAAGGATTCTATCAAGGGCCAGTTCCAGAATCTCGACCGAGGTTGCGCGGTTGTCTTTTCCGGTAACCAGGGGAAGTCTCTGGGGGGTGTATCTCAAGAACTTCACTCCCAGCTCACGAGCCCGACGGTAGTGCTCCTCGGCTTTTGCTCCCACCGTGCGCATATCGCGGTGGAGCACGGTTACGTTCACGCCGCTTTCTCTGAGGCGGATGGCCTGCTTGATTGTTGTCGGGCAGCAGTACCGGGAGCAGCCCGGGTTGGTCTCGGCGTCGCGTGAACCGACACACTGGATAAAGACCACATTCTTCGGAGTATCGCCATGAATTTGAATCTTACCCTTGGTATCGTGCAGAATATCCTCAAGTTCCTGATTCGTAATTACATTGTCGAACTTACCGTATCCGAACTCGTCTTTCGGCTCATAGATACCAGCTCCGGTCGCCAGCACGATTGTGCCAACTTTGAAATTACCGTTAGTGGTCGCCACGTCGAAATTGCCCACGTATCCGGTGATACCGGTTACCTCGGTACCGGCCATGGCCTCCACCCGGCTGGCCTTGACCTTCTCGACCATCACCCGGGCAAGCTCAAAAGCTGAAAGGTTGGCCGGGTACACGCGGGTAAGGTTATTCAGGCGACCGCCGAGACGACCTTCCTTCTCGATCAAGTAAACCTTCATTCCCTGGGCGTCGAGTTCCAGAGCGGCCGCCATCCCGGCGACACCACCGCCGATGATGAGGGCACTTTGATTAACAGGAATAGACTTCCTGTAAAGCGGCTGGAGGTGACGGGCTTTGGCCACGCCCAGCTTTATCATCTCCTTGGCCTTCTCGGTCGCAATCTCCGGCACGCCGGTGTGAACCCACGAGCACTGGTCGCGGACGTTGACCATTTCGAACAGATACGGATTGAGCCCGATCTGTTCACAGCTCTCCTGAAAAACCGGCTCGTGCGTGCGCGGGGTGCAGGCTGCGGCCACGACACGATTCAAGCCGTGTTCGACAACTTTGTTTTGCATCAGGCGCTGCCCCTCGTCGGAGCAGAGGAAGAGATTGTTCTCGACATAGGCGACATCGGGAATCGATTCCGCGTATTCCTTGAGTGAGTCGATGTCAAGCACACCGGCGATATTGATGCCGCAATGGCACAGAAATACGCCAACCTTCGGAGGCCCCGAGGTATCCAATTCTTTTATCTCAACCGGTTCAGTTTCGACGGGTATTTTTTCGATAAACTTCTCGGCCTCGGCCGCGGCCCCCGAACCCTGGGAGACGGAATCGGATACATCGTTAACTCCCGCCGCGCACCCGCAAATATAAACTCCCTGACGGGCCGTATGCAGCGGCGAGCCATAGCGCGTCTCAACTTCGAAGAAACCGTTCTCGTCAAGTTCTATCCCGAGCACGTTAGCCAGATCCGGATTTGCTGCCGCGGCCACAGCTCCCGCTGACAGGATGGCCATACTAACCCTGATTTTATCCACCTTGCCGGTCTCAACATCCTCGACGTAGACAAAGATATCTTTCGTTTCGGGGTCCTCCATAATCTTGGAAGGTCGTCCCCTGATATACTTCAGTTCCGGCATGTCCAGAGAGCGCTGGTAGAACTCTTCGAACCCCTTGCCCGCGGCGCGAAGATCTATGTAAAACAGAAGGAGTTCTTCAATATCCGGCTCGTGTTGCTTAACAAGCATACAATCTTTCACGGCGTTCATGCAGCAGAAACGCGAACAGTATTCACAGCCGGCTTCTTTCCCCTCACCACGTGAACCGACACACTGAATAAAAGCGATTTTTTTTGGTACTTTGTGATCCGATGGCCGGACAATGTGGCCGCGGGTCGGCCCGGAAGCGTTGAGAACCCGCTCCAGTTCCATGTTGGTCAGAACATTGTGGTACAGGCCATATCCGTAGCTGGGAATCCTCGAAGCCTCATATACATCAAATCCAGTGGCGACCACTACCGCACCGACGTGCAACTCGATTTCCTCACCGATATCATCATATCTGATAGCGTCGCGGTCGCAACTTTTCTGGCAATTGGTGCACACCAGGAATTGATCATTGAGACAATTTACTCGGTCAATTATGTAGGTGTTAGGAACCGCCTGAGGAAACGGCGAATAAATGGCCTTGCGCGCGCCCATGCCCACTTCGAACTCGTTGGGAACAATAACCGGGCAATCGTTGACACATTGTCCACAACCGGTGCAAAGTGCCTCATCGACATAGCGGGGATACTTCTTAACCGTAGCCCTGAAATTGCCCGCTCTGCCTTCGAAGCGAACCAGTTCAGAGTTCGTCAGGACTTCTATGTTGGGATGCCGACCGGCATCCATCATTCGGGGACCCAGTATTCATATAGCGCAGTCCATGGTGGGAAAAGTTTTGTCCAGCTGGGCCATTCGGCCTCCCAGCGAGGGAGTCTTTTCCACCAGATAGACTTTTGCCTGAGACGCGGCGAGATCGAGCGCCGCCTGGATGCCGGTGATACCGCCACCAAGAACCAGGACCCCGTTTGCCTTACCCGGCCGTTGGGCCATTTCGTCTTCCTCCAGATGCAAAGTCGCGGGTGAAAGTCTTCATCAAACCTTCACTTCGGCCTTTTCTTTCAGTTCTATCCCGTACTCGTAGCCCTTGTCAAAGGCCTTCAGATTCAGCTCTTCGGTACCCGAGGGTACCGATGTTTCAACTGCTTTGCGCAGGGCTTCATGAGGTACAACGTCTGTAACAGCCGCAAAGAAACCAAGCATGACGATATTGAGCACGATTTTCCGCCCCAGGTCCTCGGCGATTCGCGTGGCGGGAACACCGAAGGCACTTGTCTTGGGGCCGTGCTTTTCCAATCGTACGAGGTCTTTTTCGTATACGTAAATACAGTCTTTGGCTACTTTGTCCTTGTGCGTCATATAGCCATCGTGAGACATGGCCAGCAGAACCTGTGGAGCCGTGACATACGGGTACAGCACGCGGGTATCAGACACGACCACCTGGGAACTACAGGCGCTTCCTCTGGCCTCCGGCCCGAAACTCTGGGTGAGCGTGGCGTGCTGACCGTTGAAAATGGACGCGGCCTTGCCAATGATATAACCGCACAGGATCACCCCCTGCCCGCCGAAACCGGTGATTCTAATTTCAGTTGTCGCCATTGCCGCCTCCGTACGGTTTATACTTGTCTCCGAACGCCCGTTTGTTGCCGGCGTTCAAACAGTCGATGTAAGTGGGTTTTTCAATATCAACGAACTTGCCCACCACTATCTTGGATTGAAAATCAATGTCCACATCATTGAGGTCGGCGCCGTGCCTGATGACGCTGTTGTCATGATAGAATTTCATCAGGTCCAGCCCGGTACCCAGTTTGTTGATCCTGGCATAAAGCGTGGAACACGGTGCGATAACCTCAACAAACGAGAATCCAGGTTTCTGGATGGCTTCTTTGATAGCAACGGTGAGTCGACGCACATGCAGAGCCGTCCAGCGGGCGACATACACCGCGCCCGATGACGCGGCCAGAAGGGGCAGGTTAAAGGGGTGTTCGGCGTTGCCGTAGGGAGTTGTTGCCGCCTTGGCCGTCAGGGGCGTGGTCGGAGCGACCTGTCCGCCGGTCATAGCGTAAATGAAATTATTGACGCAAATAATCGTCATATCGACGTTGCGGCGTGCCGTGTGAATGAAGTGATTGCCGCCGATCGATATCAGATCACCATCACCGGAGAAAACGATCGTTTTCAAATCCGGGCGGGCGATATGCAGACCGACCGCAAAGGGTACGGCCCGGCCGTGGGTCGTGTGGAAAGAGTCAAGCTTCATATATCCCGCCACCCGACCGGTGCATCCTATCCCGGACACCACGGCTACTTTATTGGTGTCAAGCTGAAGCTGCTCCAACGCCGACGACAGCGCCGTGACGGTGGTACCGAGGCCGCAGGTCGGACACCAGATGTGCGGGATGCGATCCATTCGAAGAATCTTCTCCAGCGGATGCTCTTCCCTGACTTGTTCCTCTACTTTTGCACTCATTTCGCAGCTTCCTTTATGGTTTTATATATTTCATCCGGTTTATGAACGGTTCCGCCGGCGTGTCCCACAAGGTAAGTTTCACACTTCCCTTTGGCGCAGCGGTCCATCTCCAGAAAGACCTGACCGAAATTCATCTCGACCATGATCAATGACTTGACCTTCCCGGCCAGTTCGGCAATACGCTTTTCCGGGAACGGCCATACCGTCACCATCTTGATCTGGCCCACTTTGATACCGTCCTTAACCGCCCGCTGGATCGCGGGCTGAACCACGCGTGACGAGATCCCGTATGAGACTACCACCACATCGGCTCCGTCGACATCCTTCTCTTCCAGCCAGATTATGTCGTCGGCGTGTTTGCGGACTTTATCCATAAGGCGAGAAACGTTCTTATGCTGAGCTTCGGCGTTGATTACGGGGTAGCCGCGGTAATCATGGGTCAGCCCGGTTACGTGGAACTTGTAACCCTGACCGACCGGCAACATAGGCGAAACCAGATCCTCGGTCTCCTCGAAAGGCCAGGCTTCGCCGGGTTTCTTGTCGGTGTAACGTCGTTCGATTAGCTCGATCTGATCGGCATCCGGGATTACGACCTTCTCTGTCATGTGGCCAACACATTCGTCGGTCATAATCAGCACCGGCATGCGATATTTTTCGGAAAGATTGAAAGCGTGAACGGCAAGCTCGAAGGATTCCTGGGGTGAATCGGGGGCCAGTGCGATAACTTCGTAATCGCCATGTGAACCCCATCGGGCCTGCATCATGTCCGCCTGGCCGGGCAAAGTCGGCAGTCCGGTTGAAGGCCCGCCGCGCTGGACATTGACCAGGACGCAGGGAGTTTCCAGCATCAGCCCCAGCCCGAAATTCTCCATCATCAGAGAGAATCCTGGACCCGAGGTACAGGACATTGATCTAACTCCTCCCCACGAGGCGCCCAGAATAGCATTCATGCTAGCCAACTCATCTTCCATCTGAATGAAGACGCCGCCAATAAGAGGAAAACGTCGCGACACTCTCTCAGCGATCTCTGTCGATGGTGTGATGGGATAGCCGGCAAAGAACTTGCAGCCGGCGGCGATTGCTCCCTCGGCACAGGCATGGTTCCCATCGAGATAATGGGCCCCGGTCAACACGTTTTTGGGGTCTGCTTTCAATTGGATACCTCCTTCTCCCCAGCCTCGGCTCGCACACAATAAATGGCGAAGTCCGGGCATAACAGCTCGCAGAGATCGCAATTCACACATTCCTCGGGTTTGACAGCTTTAGGAGGATGATAGCCTTTTGAGTTGAACTCATCGGAAAGCTCAAGAACGCCTTTGGGACAGTACTCTACACAGAAACCACACCCTTTGCAACGCTCCTTGAGAATGTGTAATTCACCCCTTGGAATCTGCAATTTATCGATATCTAGGGGGGTTCTCCAGAATTTCATATAAGGCCTCCGCGTTGGCCACATTTGAACTTGCGTTTTTGCGGCCTTATCATATGTAGACAGTTATAGACTCTCTCCCGACCTGCGTCGAAAAAGCGCCGTTTATGGTTTTTGCCAAAAACCTTGATGCTCAGCACAGTATGAAATGACAGTTTCTGATTCCTTAAAACGTGCCGTGTTCGTTTATCAGATGTCAGGACGGCATTAAGATGTAAAGATCAATTCCGATAAATCGCACCGGATTCACACGTCCCGTAATGTAATAAACGGCCCGACATTTTTGCAACAAGAAATCGCAAAATTATCCCCGGATAGTCTTGGTTAAGCGAAGATTTCACGGCACGATACAGCCTGGGCATACTAATAAGTAAAGATTTGTCCGAGACTATTCAATGTTGCCGACGGCCGAGAATGCCGCTATATTAATATAAAGTTCAATCCAGTCGTTTGGCTGATCTTGACCGGTCAGAGAGGGCGGAGAAAATGGCTTTAAAATACAGTATTCGGTTCAGCGGCGCCGGCGGACAGGGGCTGATACAGGCGGCACGCATCCTGGCCGAAGCCGCGGCCATCTTTGATAACAAGAACGCCGCCGAGAGTTGCTCCTATGGGCCCGAGGCACGAGGTAACGCCAGCCGGGCCGACATTATAATCTCCGATGATGCCATAGATTATCCGAAAATCGACTCGATTGACCTGCTTATGGTTCTTACACAGGAGGCCTATGATCGGTCCGTAAAGGACCTCAGTGCCGGAGGCGTGGTGGTAGCTGACCGTGTTGTGAAAGCGGGCGAGGAGTTATCCGGGCGAAAAATCTACCAGGTCGCGTTCACCGAAATCGCCGAGAAGAGATTTCAGAACCCGGGAATGGTCAATATCATCGCCCTGGGTTTCTTCGCCGCAATAAACGGCGCCATCGGCAGCAAATCCATCCGCAATGCCATGTTAGCCAGGGTGCCGAAGATGTCTGAGCCGACCTATATGAGGGCTTTCGACATGGGTCTCGAGGCGGCCAGGGAGTATAAATCGAAGTGAACAATATCCGCCACACCCTGAGCCCCACTCTTGGAGTGCGCGACAATCTCTGCACAACAGGTGACGCCCGATGAAAGACCCGCTGGTACGCCTGACTGAAAAAACAGCCGCCCTCGGTAATTATCACCGCAAATACCTTCACGTTATCTCTTCCAACATTGAAGAGCTCACCAGCGCTCTTGAGCAAAGAGGTGTACGGGAGCAGGTCCACCTCTGGTCTTACTCAATGGAAGTTCCGGGCGAGATGGACACCGTCCTGGAAACCGCCCAGAGCGAAAGCCAGAAACTCGACTTTCTCGGTTGCTACTTTGGCCTTCAGTTTCTCCAGATGAATTTGCGAATGGTAGATATAATAAAGCTCGAACTGGCCACGCAGTCGGAGAGGTGGCGGACCAGCCGCCGGCTGATGCTGGAGGCCGGGCGGATGTTTCGCTATTTGACCAAATCATACATGGAAAGATTGCTCGGCATTTTTCTCAAAGACGAGAATCCCCCGGAGCATGTCATGCTCGGGGTGGGTACCCGGGCCGATCAGGATGATATCGACCTGGGCATTATCCACCGGGAGCCGGGTGACACCGAGGCTCTCAACCGTGCCATCGGGCGCCTCTCCAGCGAAATGTTCAAAAAATCAACCCGGTTACATTTCCATCTCTCCGAGCACGTCGGAGAGCACCGGCTGACGGCAACTATCGATGAATACGAAGATATACTCGATAAGGGGCTCTACGATTTCGTCATAGTGACCGAAATGCTCGGGGCCGCAACTATCCTGGGAAGTTATTCGCTGTTTGAAGACTTCAGGACCCAGGTTACCAATCGGTTCTACTATGATCCTGCCAAGAAAGAGAATCGTTTTCACGAGGGTTATTTGCGCGGCATTCTGGGCGAAATCCGGTCACTTTTGACCAGTCCCCGGCCCCCGGAGACCATAAATCCCAAAGACGACGGGTTGCGACCCATAAAAAGCCTGCTATCTGCCCAGAAACTGCTGCACGGGGTAGAGAAAACCAACGCCTGGAACATAATCGACGAACTGAAGACCAAGAATCCGAAGCGAAGGGCCCAGTATGACGACCTGGAAGAAACCCTCAGCTTTTTCGAAGTTTTCCGCCATCTTTATCAGATCACCGTCGCTCAGGACGAAGATATAGACCTGGGAGAACCCGGTATCGCCGAGCAGGTGGCCAAGATTGCCCGTATGATCGGCTTTGAGAAAAAGGGGGTGGTGTCCGCCAAGGACTTCATGCTGGTCAATTACTATGAGTTTCGTGACCGAAGTATCGATGCCGTTCATATCCTGACCGAAGACCTTCGGAGGCACCTTCATGACGTTACCATCTTCAAACCGATATTCTCAGGAGACATTCACAGGAAGCCGGGTTACCGCGGCAACCTGGCTGTGGATTTTATCCGAGCCTCCACATTCGTCAAGGGGATTACCTATTGGGACGATTTTCAGCAAGAGCTGGTGGGCGATGACAATCCCTTCTTCGGGGAGTTCATTGATAGTTTCGACCAGTTGCCGCCGAAAGTCCAACATAAGCTGGCCGAGGGTTTTGTGGCCGGTATCGAATATGACCCGTCGGCAGTGCTCAGATTCCTGGTTATTATCGGGAGAAACGCCAAAACCGACCAGGCCAAACATGTTTTCGAGCTTATCGGCAGTCTCTTTATTGAGAAACTGGGCAAGTTGGCCAACGCTACCTCGGCTCTGTCACACATGCTTTATAATTGTCCCGACATCCTGAATTCCTTCCTGGCCCTGATCGAGTGGGAGTCTCTGGCCAAATTTACGGAGTTGGCCCACCGCAAACCGGCTTTGCCGGAACTCCTGCCGGTTCAGAAACAGGTCGCTGCCCTGACCGACGTTCATTACCAGAGCAGCCATTTTTTCAAGCAGCATTTTCACAAGATCCTCAATAAGTATCCGGTCTTCATACGAAATCTTCACAATAACGACCGGCTCAAGGAGATCACCGACGGTTCCTACAGCGACCTTACCTCCATCCCCTCACTGGGAGAACGCATCGAACGACTGGGTGACTACTATGACCTGGAATTTGTGCGCGTGAGCCTGCTGGCGATGGCGGGTACCCACAGTGAACAGACTGACGCCGAATTCATCGAATTCTGTGACAACTACACTCACCTGCTTCACGAGCTGTGCCAGCAGGATGTTTATCTCACCCTGGGATACTCCATGCATACCCACGATCTTTTCGCCCTTTATGCCACCGGCGGACACGCTCGCGAGCAGGGTTTCGATGATGATTACGATATGATAGTGGTGCTCGACTCCGACGACAGTGATGAGATCGATTACTGCAATAAGATTGTCGGCAAAATGAACCAGCATATCGTCAAGCGCGGTGTTCTCCCCCACCATCGCT
This sequence comes from Candidatus Zixiibacteriota bacterium, assembly GCA_020351995.1. GTDB lineage: Bacteria > Zixibacteria > MSB-5A5 > GN15 > FEB-12. The sequence goes on along the minus strand of CP070674.1, from coordinate 3,425,576 downwards.
TCGCCGATCATTTCGGCAGCTACGTGGTCAGTTTCGATCTGCTGGCCGATCATCTGTGCCGTGATGACGAGGATGTTTTTGTCGACCAGTCACAGATGCTCTGCTCCCGGATGCTGGTGGGAACATCCAAACTGGAGCGCAAATTGTCCGAGCAGGTCATCCATCCGCACATATTCGGCAAGGGGGAGCGATATATCGAATTCATGCGAGCCGAGATGACCGCCCGCCATGCCCGGGAAGACGACGAGCAGCGCAGCAATATCAAGGAATGCCGCGGCGGGTTGAGAGATATCGAAATGCTGCTATTGATGTACGAGACCAGGCACCGGGTGCGTGAGTGCCTGTCGCGGAGATTCCTGCATCGTCTCAGCGAGCTACATCCTGAGAGCACCGAGGATTTCGCGGGCATAGTTGACCACCTCAACTTCATCAAAAACCTCAGAGACCTCTACCGTCTGAAGGTAGCCGCGCACAACGTTATTGAGGTCAAGTACCTTCCGTCGGTCGCCGAGAGCATGGGTTACGGCGACGACGAGAAAGCGGCCCAGGTTCTATATGATCAATTCATGAATAGAACCGATCAGGCCGGCAAAGTGATCGAAAGACTCGTGGGAAAACTCTGAAATTGGCGATGATGTCAGGCTCTGGCGGGAGAGGTGTCGAAGATCTTATCCACCTTGACCTTGTGCATATTCAGACCGACTTCCTCAAGGCTCATCCCCTGAGCGATCCCGAGCAGCTGGAAGTAGTACACAATCGGCACCTCGAACTTCTTACCCAGTTTTCGGCCCAGAGTTATCTGGCCAAGATCGAACTCGTCGAAACACGAGGGACAGATCAATCCCATACAGTCGGCCTGCTGCGCCTTGACGGCGTCGAGTATTTCGGCCACCATCTGGTTAGGGATGGAATCGGTCATGCACGCCCGGCCGCAGCACAGAAGGGTCAGGTCATGGTGAATCGGCTCGGCACCGATAGCCTCGAGGAGTTTATTTAGAATCGTCGGACGGTCGGGGTCATCGACACGCATGATGCGCGATGGTTTGAGCAAATGGCACCCATAATGCACGGCCACCTTCAATCCTTCCAGGGGCCGCTTGACGGTTTTCGCGACCTGATCGATTCCGAAATCGTCGCGAAGCACCGTTACGGCATGGCGCACGTTAATAGTACCTTTGAATTCGGGCCCGATTTCTTTCAGCCGCTCGTTGATCTGCTGTTTGAGTTTTTGGTCTTCTTTGAGGGCCAGGTTGACTTCGGACAGCGTCGCCGTACAACCGGAACAGGTTGTGATAACATCATGCCCGGCTGCTTCGGCAAGAGTGAGGTTGCGGGCGGCCACCGTATACCATTCAATTTTATCCCGGGCCTGGAAGTAAATCGGGTCGGGACAACAGGTAAACCCATCGACATCAACCATCTCGAGCCCGACATTGGCCAGGGTCCGGCGCACCGCGGCTTCGAACCAGGGGTACTTGATCGTCATCATGCAGCCAAAAAACGGGATATACTTCATATCACTTTCCCCTGATTATCTTCTGAATATCTTCGACCGGGTACTGCTTGATCGGTGCCAGACCCAGTTCGGCCCGGCGACGCTCGGCCAACGATGTGATTTTGGTCGTGATGCCATCGGTCAGGACGGTATCGGACACCTTGCCGATCAGTTCGGGCGCTTTGCCTTCATCATAGCAGATGTTTTTGAGAGCGATGATGACATCGACCGGGCGTACGTCCTGAGGGCACCTTTCCGAGCAGGTATAGCAGTTGGTACAGTTCCAGATTTCGGAGTCCGGACTGATCAGTTCTTCTTCGAACCCCAGGATAGCCATCAACATGATAAGGCGGGGGTTAAATGTCTCCGAGTGATTGCCGGTGGGGCAATCGGCCACGCAGGCCCCGCACTGGTAACAGAAATTGTGCCGATAGCCTTCGGCGACGGCGTTAAGCTTCTCGCGAAAGGCGTAATTGATTTTGTGTTTTTCGGGAGTCCTGGTACTCTGTTTGTCGCTCATGGGTCGGTCCACCTGATGTCCTGGCAGGCGAGGAAAGCACGTTGAAAAATCGTAGATGACCGGACAGTAGCCTGCCTGATTCGGTATAATTTAGCAATATGTTCATGGCAGGTCAATTCATTTCTGCCTGAGTCAGCCGAATTGGCTGGAGTCGAGTCCCTCGAAGCTGGGGATATTGACGGCTCCGGCGCTGCAACTCCTACGGAGATGTTTCGGAACCCTGGTTCCAAATTCAAACTTGCCCTGCGGCGGCTTCCGGGCCTATATTCACCGCATGATAAGACAACTTGCTATTATCATCACTATCACGGGAGGTCTCTTGAGCTGCAACTGCGAACAATCGCGATATCTTGAACTTCACCAGTCAGCCGTCGTAGCGGACATGCATTGCGACGGCGTGCTGAAAATCAAAAAGGGGCTCGATTACTCAATTCGCAACAGTGACGATCATATGGATATCCCTCGCCTCAAAGAAGGCGGCACCGACCTTCAGGTGTTCGCCTGCTGGGTCGCAACCGACACCCCGCCGGAAGAATGCCGGCCCAAGATCGATGAACTGATTGATTCCCTTGAGTCTATGGTCAGACAAAATCCGGACGATATCGCTATATGCCTCACAGCGGACCAGGCTGACAGCATTATAGGGCAGGGCCAGATAGCGGCCTTTCTGGGGATCGAAAACGGCGTGGCCATTGCCGAAGACCTGGGCAATTTGGAGCATTATTACGATCGCGGCATACGCTATATGACACTTACCCACACGGCGTCCTCGGACTGGTGCATTTCGTCGGCGGACACGGCCCCTGCGTTCAACGGGCTGACGGATTTCGGCCGCGCCGTAGTCTGGAAAATGAACGAGCTGGGGATGATTATTGACGTTTCCCATGCTTCGGTGGCGGCTGTGGAGCAGGTACTCAAGTACAGCAAGGCGCCGGTGATTGCCTCCCATTCCTGTGTCCACGCCCTGTGCCCGCATGATCGCAACCTGAGCGATCACCAGATCAAGGCCATCGCCGCCAAAGGCGGTGTTATTGGCATCAACTATTTTAACGGTTATATCTCCTCGCGATGGAACCATGTGCTGGACTCACTCTACGAGACGCGTCGCGCGGAAATCGACTCGCTCGATGAATACTTCTACGGCAACGACAGTCTCCGGAGGGCGGCCCTCAAGCCTATCTGGGACGATATCAAGGCCAAGCTTGACACTATCGAGGTTACGGTCGGCGATGTTGTCGATCACATTGACTACATCGTGAAACTGGTCGGGGCTGATTATGTTGGGCTGGGGTCGGACTGGGACGGGGTATTTGTCATGCCGATTGGCCTGGATGACTGCACGATGGTCCCCAATATAACCAAAGAGCTGGTGGCGCGGGGTTATACGGAAGAAGACATACGCAAGATTCTCGGTGGCAATTTCATGCGCGTATTCCGCGAGGTCTGCGGTAGCGCTTAACACACGGTCTACCCGGGAAATGAATCGCTCCGAAAGAGAAATAACCGAACGAACCGAAATCGACCAAATTATCCACGGCTGTGAAGTCTGTCATCTTGGGTTTGCGGTCAGTGACGAACCCTACGTGGTGCCGGTGTCGTATGGATACGACTGCGAGTACCTGTATATCCATACGGCCGCCGAGGGCAAAAAGATCGACTGTATAGCGGCCAATCCTCGTGTCTGTTTCTCCATGGAGCGAAACATTCGGCTGGTAGCGAGCGATTCCGGCCCGTGCAAGTGGACATTCAAATATGAAAGCGTTATAGGTTTCGGCAAGCTCGAGGAATTGACCGACCCGAAAGATAAGAACATCGGCCTGAGCGAAATTGTACGTCACTATTCCGGCAATGGCTGGACCTTTGAACCTCACGAACTTGTCAGCACGCGCATCTGGCGTCTATCAATTGACACCATCACCGGCAAGCGGTCCGAATAAAAACCGGGCGCCGCGGATGATGGTCATCCAGGGCGCCCGTAATTCGCACAGAACTATGGTATCAGAATCTTATTGGGGTTCTGCCTCCTCGTAGCAGTGATAGCCCGAGGGATCCTGCACAAGGTCAATCGAGAAGTGCAATGAGTCACCGCTGGGCACCCATTTTTCCCCGTCCCAGTAGGAATCCATAATAACTACCATGTAGAAGTCGGGCGAGAGATTGGGAATTTCAATCTCGACATCAAAGAGGCAGTCGCAATGCATGGGATTGATCAGCGGCCGTTCTTCGATCCAGATAGCTCCCGTATCCACCACTACCATAGTAGCTATATCGTACATACCGCAATTGAAGGTGACATTTTGGTGGAGTAGTTTGAGCGTGTGCGATTCATCGTATTCCCAGGCTATGCAAACGGAATCCGCCGGCGGTTCGGAAAGCAGTCGAGCCGTTTCGAACCCGCCACATTCGCTGAATTCAGTCGTACCTCCGATCAACGGATCCTCCGGTACCCACGGGTAGTGGTCACGTTGAACGACTACTGTGTCGTTTCCGGCCTGGCTGCCAAGGGTAACAGGAAATTCAAGTTTTTCGTCACCCTCTACAAGATTCATCTCCTCGAACTTGACAAAGTAGGTCCCCGCAGGAATCCCTGTGATCCTGTAGTCAACATCGGTGAGGCACAGGCAGTCACACAATCCTTCGTCCATTTCCGTAACGGTGATGATATTGTCTTTGACTGTTATCTTGCAGTCCATTTGCGGGCAGCAGTTAAAGGCACCATTGAGATGGCGCAAATCCAGGGTTCCCTGACCATCCCAGGCCCACGCAACGGCTGACTGGCCCGACGTAATATCGGCCAATGTCTTCGCGGCAACGTAGCCGCCGCAGTCACTGTGAGCACTGAGTGTCCCTACAATCTGCGGTTGACCGGGACCGGCACTGTCATCACCACAGCCCATAAACAAAACGACTACAAGAAGCAGCCCCGCCGACAATATCCGGTAAGGTATCAATTTGAGCATCGTTTCATCCTCCCTTGCGAGGTTCAGATTTCTTAATATGAGAAGGGGCCAGCCAGATGTCAATCCTACAGGCGGCTGCGGCAGGCATAATTCTTCATTCACCCAATCATAATATATACGACTGGCGGTGCCAAAACGTTCAATCAACGCAAACTATACCGTTAAAACGCCTTTAGCTACATAATTAGGCTACGAGAAATATTGTACTGTTGGGTCGCCGTTACGTATATATTGCTCGCCGAGGGCGCCTTAGCCCGGTGCGCACTGGGCCAAGAAGTTCGGCACAAGCTGGGATGTTATGTTCCCGGGCGGTGAGGTATACAGCTTTTCGGAAGGTCGCGGAGACTGAATACAGGCTTATGCCGGTGTCTATTTGCGGTCCCAGGCGCATCTGAAACCGACATTGAAATCCACCCAGTTGACCGGCAGGCCATTGCGAAAGTACACCCGGTTACAGGACTTCCCCGAGTGCCATCCACCCCCCCGAAAGACCTTGAATTTCCCAATTTCAGGTCCCTGTGGATTTTCTCTCGGCGAGTTTTTGTAGTAGTCAAAGCCGAAATAATCGGCCACCCATTCGTTGACGTTGCCGGCCATGTCGTATAGGGCGAATCCGTTGGGAAGGTAACTTCCCACCGGAGCGGTTCCTTCGGATTTGAAGTTGGCCATGGTTGAGTCCATGTCATCACCGTAAGGATACTGCTTGCCTTCCAGTCCGCCCCTGGCAGCGTACTCCCACTCGGCCTCGGTGGGAAGCCTTTTCCCGACCCAAGTGGCATAGGCGTCGGCGTCACGCCAGTTGATACCCACCACCGGATAATCGGGATAGTCCGACCCGCAGTGGTAAATATCCATGCCCCAGAACTCGGGAAGCTCACGACCCGTGGCCTCGCAAAACTTGAAGTATTCGGCATTGGTAACTTCGTACTTGTCCATGTAGAACGAGTCGACATAGACTTCGTGGGGCGGGCTGAATTCAAGTTCTCCTTCGGCACCCATTATATAGCTCCCCGCTGGAATCAGTACCATACCGGTGTCAGCATCGGCTGCAACGTTATCATCGGCCCAAGCGTTAGCCGCGATTGCCAAGCCCAGTAATAGCATGGTTGGAATTCTATAGCTCATAGATAAAACTCCTGAATTCGATTTCCGCCTTACGGCGTGCGCTCACGTAAACTCGAGAAAACGTCACTAATCAAGCCCTTGCGTTTATTGAAATCATCACCGCAAAGTTCGCGCAGAATATATGGCAGGGATAGTAACAGTGCACTGTTGTGCATCCCCTGAAGCTCTATATCACCACTCATCACTGACCTGAGGAATTCCATCGGATCCGCCAAGACGATATCAATTTCTTCGCTCGGATCGAGCCGCTGTGTTCCGGTCGGCTGCGCCTTAGCGACAAAAAACGAAAAGACCCGGTTATTCTGATTGGCCGGATTCGCGTAGAATGATCCCATCAAACGGGGCGGACTGCCCACGTAGCCGGTTTCTTCGGCCAGTTCGCGGGCGGCTGCATCGGCCGGCATTGCATCGGTGGAATCGACCACCCCACAAGGTATCTCTGTTATAATCTCACCAGCTCCGTGGCGGTACTGACGCACCAGCACGATTTGGCAATCCAGAGTGAGAACAACCATGTTAACCCAGGAAGGATATTCGAGCACGAAATAAGGCTCAATGACCCGACCACAGTCCATCTGGCAAGTGTCGGATCTAACCGTCAGCCACCTGTCTCGTATAGAAACATTGCTTCTGAGAACACGCCACGGTTTCGGCACAAGGCATCACTCCTCTTGGACATCCAGATACGTTACCAATATCTTCCCTGTCATCTTTCTAATCCAACAGCGATCATCGAGACGATATTCTTTTTACATGCGATCATTGCTAAAGTTCGCGAAAGCACCACCCTGCAGGTAAGCCACCGTAGCGAATATATCAGTACGAGCGGCAAACTTGACATCCTCTTCAAATCCGATTTCCCTGAGTTCACGTCCGCTGACGCTGTCAAAGATCAGTTTGTCAATTTGTCCTTCGCTGGCTAAATAAGCCGATTCACACAGGCGAGCTTCAGGAGATTTGTCGAACGGGATACCGGCCAGTATGGCTCCCGCTCCGAGGTAATCCTCGATGGCCGGGCGCAGGTCGTGGGGCGGCTCCTTTTCGCGCTCGCCGCAGGCAATGACGGTTACGTTAAGAGAAAAAGTGCGCAGGATTTCTGTGACAACCTGAGCCACCGCTCGTGCATTGACAAGAGCACCCGAGAAGAGAGAAGACGCTGACTCTGAACATCGTACGCATGTTCCCCCGTTCAATGATGGCAGGACTACTCTGGTGCCTTCGTCAATGTCAGCATATGTCAGAGGTGATAGCGAATACCGACCTTTGTCGGGAACGTGCTTGCGTCTCACCGCAACTTCGGCTTTTGAATTCGCGGCCAGCTCCTGCGTATCTTCATCCTCGCCGCATGGATAAATAACCGCGCCTCTGCTGACGGCCTGAGCTACGGAGGTCGAGAAACTCAGGACATCAACAACGACGACGATGTCCCCTCGCCTGGCCGCTCTTTCGGCGCCGGCAGCGCCCCATTCCAGGCGGCAGCGATATGGGGACTGCATGTAGCAGTTATTTTTCATAAATAAGAATTCCTGAGCATTCCGAAGTTTGCCGGTATTGAATATCCAACCCGGTTTGTTTCACAGCCGAGATGAGTTCATCGGCGCACCAGTAAGATTCGTCGTAGTCCCATTGCTCTTGCCATTTCCGGCGGGCCGATTCGTGGGCGTCGAAATTCTCAAACCCGATATCACCGATTATGATTTTGCCGTCACCGTCCAGATTTTCGGAAGCGGCTCTGAATAAGAAAGTTACCTTCTGCTTCAAATCAAGATGGTGAAAGAAATAGCTCGAGATTATGCGATCGAACTTTTCACCGTTGAACGGCCCTAAGTGCTCCGCCGTAACATCGACGCACGCCAGTTTGGCATCGGGTATTTTCTGAGCCGCTTTCTCGAGCATCCCGGGGGAAAAGTCTATTCCGTAGATGTTGCAACCGGCCGCGGCGAGTTCAGCGGAAAGAAGACCGGTGCCGATCCCCACGTCAAGGACCTTCAAACCCGACACGGGCAGTACCAGTTCGCGTATGGCCGCCAATACTTCGTGATAACCTATGAACGGAAACTTGTCGAGAAAGGGAGCAATACTCTCGTCGTAGTCATCCGCCCAATCGTTGAACCGTCCCGCTTTCAAGGCTCTATTCCTTAGTCAATGACATCACTTCAGCCGCAGAAGCAGGTCGCCCTGAATGTAGCCGCTTGAAAGCGCGCCGTCTCTATGCCACCCGCTGATCTGGTAGCACACTACCCGGGCTTCGAAAATCTCGCATTCCCCGGAGAAAGTCAACCGCGCTGCTTCAAGAGTAACCTCGTCATAGTCTACGAACTCGTCAATAGCCTTGGAAAGAGAGATTTCCACCAGACTGTCCCTGCTCTCACCTACGCCGAGGCGAATGCTTAGCAGGCGCTGTTCCCGATCGAATTTCATCGCCCCGGGAACGCCACTCACCGAGATAACTTCCTCCGCGTCGCCGATATAAAACCCGACCTGCTGTTGGTAACCCGTAATGTCAAAGGCCTCGCTCGAACGGCGCTTCGCGGAGAAGTATCTTCCCGTTTCAAGTTCCCGGAAGCGCCCCACCCATTCAAAACCCATCAGGCGCGTTATCTCAATATCCTGAGTCAAACCGGTCATAGTGTCAAGCGAGGTCAAAATACTGTCCTCAATCCATCCGGAAAATGAATCCGGGCCGTGCCAGTCATTCAGGTAGCTTACAATACTGCTCAACTGCCGCCTGTCCTCTAGAGGAATTTTTTCTTGGGTTTTCTGAATGGTGCCATCCACGAGGATATTGTACCTGATCATCATGCCCTCGAGCCTGCCCTGCTGGTCACTTAGCGAAATGGAAAAGGCGCTCCAGGGTCCAAGGGCCGACAGAAACGCCAGAATACACAGGATGCCCGGAATAATACGAATATCTTTTTTTCGACTGATAATGAAATAGAGCACGGCAATGCCCAGACCGATAGCCATGGCCAGCACAAAGTACCTGTTCTCGGTGATGCCGTAGTCACTGATCCGTCGCATGATAGCCAGGAACAGCAGAATCACCAGTGGAATGAGGAGACGATAGAACCAGGTCGTGAAGGCCTGTATCCAGCGATTGCCTGACTGTTCCTTGAGGGGATGCAGCAGAAGTGCCGATAGTATGCCCACCACCGAATACCACAGAACGAGATGCGATACCCATCCTTTCGGCCAGTTCCACTCGATAATAATCTTGGCTTCGTAGGCTATCAGGATCACAAAGTACAGCGCCACCAGCGACAACAGAATGTACTGGGTGAAAACTTTCAGACCTTTGGGGTAAGCATAATCATCGCTCAGTCTGTGCAGGTCTACGGGAACGCCGGCAAGAAACACCCAGGTGTTGAATATCCCAACCGTGATCAACCACATCTGGAAATAGCGTTCGGACGGAACGTCCATGTTGAACAGATGGTCGGCGGCGGCCAGAGCGATGGTGAGCCCGACATACAGCACGCCCGAGTACAGTGCTGCCGTCAGAAAACGGAGGAACAGTGACTTATTATACTGCCAGAATCCCTGAACCTGCTTGTCGGCAACGTAGGGCAGTACGGCGACCAAGAAGTGGAGCCCAATGGCCAGAAGTAGAAAACGAACGACGTCTATATAGGCATCAAAGACATCTTCCGGGAGGGTGAGATAATAAACGAGCAAAAGCACCAGTCCCCCGAACTGTAACGCGAGATTAGCCTGTTTTCGCCATCGCATTTTCTCGGCGAAGTGAACCAGAGCGACAAAAAAAGCTATCCCCAGCGCGCCGGTCAGCTGCAGCCGCTCCAAAAGCTGGTGATTTTCCGGTTGCGGTTGCTCGACCAGCATAACCGTTACTATGGTGGCAAATATGGCGCTCAGCAGCGCGAACGGATAGCGGGCAAATGTCCTGGCAGCACCTTTAATGACAGCATCATATGACGGAAAATTGCTTAACAGGCTCATAATTGACTCTCCCGGTGAGATGGTTTTTGACACAGAGATGCGCGATCATTGCTGACTGTCCACGCGGTCAAAATAGCGATGCTAAAATCCCCGGTCAATTATAATGAATTACCGTCGTTGGGGGACTATACGATGAGTGATCCCCGGTCAGCCCGATACGAGATATCCGTATCTTATTCCTCAGTGGGGTTGACGATTCTTCCCATGAAGACGATACTCCCGGTTTGATTCTCTCTTATCAGGAACAAAAACGGATGATCGGCCCGAAAGATCAACTTGGGTGGCTGGGTAACCGATGTGGTCATCGCGATCACGCCGGTCGCAGCCGCTGCCTCGGTGCCTTCCTCATTGACATCAACGAAGGCCTTGTGAACCACGGCACCGATGAACAAATCCCTCGTACCGGTCATGCCGGAGAAATCGGCCGCATTGGGCAGAAAGGCGCCGGGCATACCCATGCCGCTGAGGATATTCTTGAGCTTAAGCCCACGCGTGGTCCTGAAGCGAGGCATGATGACGGTAACCTCGGCCGGTCTCTGGGCCTCCAGTGTGCCTGTCCAGCTGCTCAGGTTATCGAATGTGAGAGTACTTTCAAGATTCGCGAGACCGTCGACCTCTTTGGGAACAAAGATCATCATTGAAAGCCGTTCACCTTCATAGGGGAGCTCGACAGCGCTAAGGTCGCCAAAATCATAGTATCTGCAGGTCGATTTCTGCTTCATCATGGGGGCCTTGATGGTAGTTGCGGATGACACGTGAAAATCATCATCCTGAGTATCATCCTTATCGAACATGCTCTGCCAGTTTCCTTTGAAGTAGATCGCGTTGCAGAGAACCAGTCGGGTAAGACTGTTGATACCGCCCGGTCCTATTAAGTCCTTGATCTTTTGTTTGGTTTTCTCTTCGACCCAGGCATTGATAGCCAGCCGAGCCTGCTCGGGAGCACCGGCGAAATCGACGACTCTGAAATCGGCGTCATAGAACTTACGGTTGGATTCGAGATAGCTGTCCAGAAACGGATACTCTTTGGCGCACCAGAGCAGGTTGGCAACGCTCAGTTCGACCTGACCCTGCGTCTGAATGTCATTCAGTTCATTCTGGATTGTAGATAGTGACGAATGGAGGATGTTTTGATCTTCACCGAAATACAGAACATCGGCCATTTCCTGTTCGGTTTCGCCGCGGGCACCGGCGTATGTCATAGCCAGGGCGGTGGAAATACTGTAAGGTGAGAAGAACAGGTTGCCCGGATTATCCGCTATTTGCCGGTACAGATCTACCGCAAAGCGGCTGTTTCCTTCGACAATCGGCCCAATCGATTGGTCTTCGCTTTCCCCTGCCACAGACGTCTGAACCAGCGCGGCTATCAGAAAGATTGATACAAATACTCGGATTTTCATAACCCCATCTCCCTATGATTAATTACCCTTATCACTCATTCTACATCCCGCCTGACTACTTGTTCCCCTGTCTGATCCGGCCATCTGTCGGGTCATTGCCCGCTTCTGAGCCAGATAACCAGGCTGACTACGGCCAGGGTCGCGATTATTACCGCGATCAGGGCAATTCTCCGCCACACATCGTAGGTTTCGTGCTTGTCTTCGCCGCGCATATGCCGGGCGGACAGCCAGAGCAGGTAAGCGCTCAGGACAACGAGCACGGTGTTTATGAGCAGGTGGGCCTGATTTCGCATGGTCAGTTCATCATTCCCGTTTCTTTTGAGTATGATTCATTCGTGGCCCCAGGTTACTGGACGCTCTCTTCCCCGGTGTGACTGAAACTGAAATGGTTCCTCACCGCATCGCCGGCAAAGCGCAGGACGCACTGATATCGTCCTGATTATGGCGGAGAGGCTGGGATTCGAACCCAGGATAGGGGTTACCTATACACACTTTCCAGGCGTGCTCCTTCGGCCAGCTCGGACACCTCTCCGTTTTTCGGTATTAAAGCAGTGGTAAGTCGCAACCACAGGGGATTTCGACATACCCGGTCTAAACAAGGCATAATCTAAAGCAATTTGCGCTAAAAAGCAATTGCATTGGGCAGGCGTAGCCGGGCGCTCAGGCAAAGGGAAATTCGCCCGCGTTCAGTTTCCGGTCGCATTCAGCCATAGCCCGGATCAGGTCGTTTCTCCGTCTTCCGGTATATCCATTATCTATCTGGGTTTCTTTGTATGTCGCGGGTGAGTTGCTCCTCAGATGGTCCATCAGGCGCAGGACATGGGAGGCCGCCGGCGATTGCGCCAATATCTTCCTGTCATCGCTGCCGAAGTGCTTGTTCAACACCAGACCCACGAAATGAACCAGACCGATTATGGAGTTGAGTTGGTCATGTTCCGTTGGAGTCATTCGCGTTGGATATAAACCGGTCTGACTCAAGTATTCCAGCATTCGTTCATCCGGTTCCCCGGTAATTATGTTACCGTGGAGTCCAAAGTGCCTGCGTTTGAGGGCGGCCAGTTTTTCATGGGCCGCTACCCTTGCCGAACAAATATCGATCACAACGCATTCCGGGTGACTGTGTTCGTTTATAGAAGAGATAATTCCATCCAGTGCGTCGAGGGGCGCGCATATCAGGATGTAACCGGCTTGCCCAATTGCGGTAGTGAGGTCGGCGCAGTAACTAGCCCCCATGTTTTCGACTTCAATTCTGACGTTTCGAGAAGATACCACGGTTACATCGAGCACTTTCGAAAAGAGCCCGGCGTATTTCTTCCCCATTACGCCGAAGCCGATTATAGTCATTTTTGGAGAGTTCCCCATAGCTTTGCCTCCGTTTTCTAATTCTGGTTCGGCATATGCCGAATCAAACGTGAATCTACGGCAATTAGGGCCACAAAGCAACGGGGACAGAAATGATGCGGCAGGAGTCGAATCCTTCAAAGCTCAGGACCGATCCCTCGAAGTTCGGGATAGGGCCGGCTCCTGCCCTACTTGAACGCTTAGCAACAGCTCTCCGGCTTAAGGAGAACCCACAAACGGGGCGTAGTAACCCATCGGCTCATTTACCAGATCAACTGTAAACTGGAACACCGTGCCATAATAAATGGAGTAATAAGGATCATCTACAACAAATGTGTACGTGCCGGGTGACAGGTTGTATATCTCAAACTCGGCGCCGTAGGCACAATAGCAGGGGCACCAGAAGGATGCCGTGTCGGTTTCGTCGATAGCGATCACGTTACCCGAAAAACCGAACGTCACTCCCAGCTCCTCAAGGCAGCAATTGATCATCGCGTTATGCTGTCCAAGCTTAAGGTTGCTGCTACCGTCATATTCCCAGGTGAAGCAATAACGG
>CP070674.1:3408969-3412122 GCA_020351995.1 Candidatus Zixiibacteriota bacterium | reverse complement strand
GACCGTGGTCTGAAGAAGGGTATGGCAACCCTGTGCCTGGGCGGCGGCAACGCTGTAGCCCTGGCGATTGAAATGTGCTGACGAAAAAGTTCAGGAGAAAATAGAAATGACAGTACAAGACATAAAACAAGTTACCGTTATCGGTAGCGGTACCATGGGAAACGGTATCGCGCAGGTTTTCGCCCTGACCGGATACAGTGTAAATCTTATTGACATCAAGCAGGAGTTTCTGGATAAGGCGGTGGCGGTTATTTCCAAGAGCATAGACCGCTTCATCAAGAAAGAGATCGTGACGGAAGAGCAGAAGAAAGAAGCCATGGCGCGAATCAAAACGTCGACAGATCTCAAGGTGGCCAAGGATTCGCAACTGGTCATCGAAGCCGTTACTGAAGATCTGGGCATCAAGCTCGAGATATTCGGCAAGCTGGAAGGTATCTGTCTTCCAGAGACAATCTTCGCGTCGAATACGTCCTCGCTTCCAATCACCAAGCTGGCGTCGGCGACCAAACGTCCCGAGCAGTTTATCGGAATGCATTTTATGAATCCGGTTCCGATGATGAAGCTGGTGGAGTTGATTCGGGGCATAGCGACTTCGGACGAGACCACCGAGTTGATCAAGGAACTCGCGCAGGCTGTGGGTAAAACGCCGGTGGAAGTGAACGACTATCCGGGATTTGTGGCCAACCGCATTCTCCTACCCATGATTAACGAAGCTGCTTTCGCTTTGATGGAAGGCGTGGCTACCGTCGAGGCGATCGATGAGGTGATGAAACTGGGTATGGCGCACCCTATGGGTCCGCTGACGCTGGCTGATTTTATCGGGCTGGATGTCTGTCAGGCGATTCTGGAAGTGATGCATGAGGGTCTGGGGGATCCCAAGTATCGTCCCTGCCCGCTTCTGAAGAAGATGGTGCAAGCAGGATACCTCGGAAGAAAATCCGGGCGTGGTTTTTATACTTACCAATAGGTGAAGGAGATGGCGATGGATTTTCACCTTTCCGAAGAGGACCTGGAACTGAAAGAAATGGCGCGTGATTTCGCTGAGAAACGGCTTTATCCCCGCGCCCTGGAATTTGATGAGCATGAGAAACTGCCAGAGGATTTGATTAAAGAGTGCGCCGAGTTAGGGTATTTCGGCTTCATGGCTCCGGAGGAATACGGTGGGTTGGGCCTGAGCTGTACGACCTTTATGGGAGTGCTCGAAGAGATTTGCAGCGGTTGCGCCGCCTTCGGTATTATGCTCTCGGTGCATAACTCGCTCTGCTGCGAGATCATCAAGGTTTATGGTTCTGACGAACTCAAACAGAAATACCTTCCGGATATGGCCAGTGGAGAGAAGATCGGTGCCTATTGCGTTACTGAACCGAACGCCGGCACTGATGTGGCGTCCCTGTCAACTACTGCTGTCGATAAGGGTGACCATTACCTGATTAACGGCACCAAAACGTTTGTCACCAACGCGGGCTATGCCCAGGTTCTTATCGTTTTCGCTAAGACCGACCCCGAAGCGGGGCAGAAAGGTATCAGTTGCTTTGTGGTCGATGTCAAGAGTGACGGCATTACGCTGGGCCAATCCGAGAAAAAGTGCGGTATCAAGGCGTCCGATCTTCGAGAAATCAGCTTCATGGACGTCAAAGTGCCGAAAGAGAATCTCTGCGGCGAGATCGGCGAAGGTTTCTATATGGCGGTCACAATCCTTAATTCGGGCCGCATAGGGGTGACTTTTCAGGCGGTCGGTATTGGCCAGGCCGCGCTCAACGAGTCTCTCAAGTACTCGCAGGAGCGGAAACAGTTTGGTCAGGAAATATGTAATTTCCAGGCTATCCAGTTTAAGCTGGCGGATATGGCTACCAAGCTGGACGCTGCCCGATTGCTGGGCTATCGCGCGGCGCTGCTGAAAGATGAAGGCAAGCCCTGTCACCGCGAGACCTCGATGGCTAAATTGTTCGCTACCGAAGCGGTCAACTTCGTGTGTAATGAAGCCGTTCAGATTCATGGCGGTTATGGCTATATCAAAGAGTATCCGGTCGAGCGTTATTTCCGGGATGCCCGTGTGATAGGACTTTACGAGGGAACCTCCGAGGCACAACGTATGGTAATCTCCAGAGACCTGCTGAAGGAGTAAACTTTGTTAGAGAAGAAACATCAGGAATATCGCGAAAAAATCAGGGCCTTCGTGCAGGAGAAGATCGAACCTATTGCGACCGAGATCGATCTCGAGCAGCGTTTTCCACATGAGAGTATGAAACCCATGGCTGAAATGGGGCTTCTGAGTGCTCTGATTCCGGAAGAGTACGGAGGACAGAAGGTGGATACGATATCGTATTCGATCGCTGTCGAGGAAATCTCGCGGGTCTGTGGTTCGACGGGAATTATCGTTGCCGCTCACAATTCGCTCGGGACGTTCCCGATACTGGAATTCGGCACCGAAAAGCAGAAGAAGAAATACCTCCCGCGCGCCGCTTCGGGCGAACTGATCGCCTTCGGTTTGACCGAACCGGACGCCGGCTCCGATGCGGGGGGTACCAAGACTATGGCTGTCAAAAAAGGCGACCACTGGATTATCAACGGTAGTAAGTGCTGGATCACGTCGGCCACCGTGGCCTTTGCCACGATCGCCGTGGCCCGTACGACCGACGATCCCAATGACAAGAGAATAACCAGCTTCATTTTCGATAACGGTGAAAAGGGATACGCTATCGGAAAGAAGGAGGATAAGCTCGGGTTGCGCGGGTCCGACACCGCCTTTCTCCATTTCGACGATATGGAAGTTCCGCAGGAGAACATGCTGGGCAAGGAGGGGGAAGGTTTCAAGCAGGCGCTGATTACTCTCGATGGCGGTCGTATCTCTATTGGAGCCATGGCCCTGGGTCTGGCCCAGGGAGCGCTTGATTACGCGTTGAAGTACGCGGCTGAACGAGAGCAGTTTGGCAAGCCGATTATCAGCAACCAGGCTATTCAGCATAAATTGGCCGATATGGCGATGGAAATCGAGGCCGCCCGGCTGATGATTTACGACTGCTCCCGCCGCAAGGACGCGGGTGAGAAATTCACGCAACACTCGGCGACGTGTAAGCTGTACGCATCGGAAGTGGGCCGTCGCGCGGCCGAAAGGGCGCTGGATATTTTGGGTGGAGTTGGATACTACACCGG
>CP070674.1:3392867-3408869 GCA_020351995.1 Candidatus Zixiibacteriota bacterium | reverse complement strand
AGGGAGGTCGTCACACGCCGTTTTTCACGGGTTATCGGCCGCAGTTTTATTTTCGGACGACGGATGTTACGGGAGTGGCCCATTTGCCCGAGGGTGTCGAGATGGTCATGCCTGGTGACAATGTATCATTGGAGGTAGAGTTGATCACACCGATCGCGATGGAAAAGGAGCTTCGTTTCGCCATTCGCGAGGGCGGCCGCACCGTCGGCGCCGGCGTCATCAGCGATATCACGGAATAGCGCCAAACGGCAACTTTAAAGAGATCGATTGAAATATCATGCCTAGAGACAGAGTAATATTGGCCTGCGGAGAGTGCAAACGGAGGAACTATTATACCTCCAAGAATAAACGAACTCATCCGGAAAGGGTAGAATTTCGTAAGTATTGTCGATTCTGCGACAAGCATACGCTGCATAAGGAAACCAGGTAACGAATTTCCGAGTTTTAGGCCAGTAGCTCCAACTGGTAGAGCGCCGGTCTCCAAAACCGGATGTTGGGGGTTCGAATCCCTCCTGGCCTGATAAAATATTGAATGGATTGCGATGGAGAGAATTACAAAGTTCCTAAAAGAGGTGGTGGCCGAGCTTAGAAAGGTCACCTGGCCAAGCAAGGACGAGCTCATTGGCTCGACCATTGTCACGATTGTTGTATCATTAATAGTGGCCGTATTTATCGGGATTGTCGATCGCATCCTAACGTTCTTTGTCACCATGATTTTTGGTGGCGGTATCGGAGGGTAATAGACTGATGGCCTTGCGCTGGTACGCTGTACATACGCTCTCGGGACATGAGCAGAAAGCCAAGCGGTATCTTGAATCCGCTATCGCTAATGCCGGGATGGACACCCTCTTCGGTCAGGTTCTGGTGCCCACCGAGGAAGTTACCGAAATGAAACAGGGGAAGCGCACGACCTCGACCAAGAAGTTCCTTCCCAGTTATATCCTGGTGGAGATGGAACTCAACAAGCAGACCCAGGAGCTGGTGGTGTCCACACCGGGGATAACCAATTTTGTCGGTGCCGGGGGTAATCCCAAGGCACTGCGCGAGACCGAAGTTGAGAGAATTATCGGTCAGATCGACCGCAGCCGCACTGAAGAAGTCAGCGACGTGCCCTTCCAGGCGGGAGACGGTGTCAAGGTTAGTGACGGGCCGTTTATGGATTTCTCAGGAACCGTCAGCGAGGTCAATATGGAGCGGCGAAAAGTGAAAGTAATGGTTTCCATCTTCGGACGGCCTACTCCGGTGGAGCTGGATTTCCTTCAGGTGGAACTTATAAAAAAATAACCGTGAGATATCATTAGTTGGAGAATAACTGAAAAGTGGCAAAGAAAGTAGCGGGTCTAATCAAACTTCAGATTCCGGCGGGAGGAGCGACTCCGGCTCCCCCGGTAGGTCCGGCACTGGGCCAGCGCGGCGTCAATATTATGGAGTTCTGCAAGGCATTCAACGCCCGTACCCAGGCCGGGAACGGCATTCTCACGCCGGTTATCATTACCGTCTATACCGATAAGTCTTTCTCGTTTGAGACCAAGACCCCACCGGCTTCCACGCTGTTGAAGATGGCGGCCAAGCTGGATAAGGGATCGGGGGTACCCAACAAAGACAAGGTGGGCAAGGTAAGCAGAGAGCAGGTTCGGCAGATAGCCGAAACAAAAATGAAGGACCTCAACGCCGCTTCGGTGGACGCGGCTATGTTGATTATTGAGGGAACCGCCCGTTCAATGGGCATAGAAGTAGAGTAATAGGTGTTCTAATATTCGCTGGCACCTGGGGCAGCCAATGCCTTCAGGGAGAAGAGGTTTAGATGAAACGTTCGAAAAAATTTCAGGAATTCCGCTCCAAGATCGATCGTCTCAAGAGGTATCCTCTTGACGAGGCCGTCCAGCTTCTTCAGGAGAATCACTACGCCAAGTTTGACGAATCGGTGGAGTTGGCGGTACGCCTCGGAGTCAATCCCAAGCACGCCGACCAGATGGTGCGCGGTACAGTGGCCCTTCCTAACGGTACCGGTAAGTCGGTTCGGGTGGCGGTCTTCGCCCAGGGAGAAAAGGCCACGGAGGCTACCGATGCCGGGGCCGATGTTGTCGGCGCCGAAGATCTGGCCGAAAAGGTCAAAGGCGGCTGGACCGAATTTGACGTCGCTGTGGCCACACCTGATATGATGAAGGTGCTGGGGCCACTGGGTAAGGTTCTCGGACCAAGGGGACTGATGCCCAATCCAAAAACCGGAACGGTGACAATGGATATCGCCCGGACCGTAAAAGAACTCAAGGGCGGCCGCATTGAATTCCGGGTTGATAAACAGGCCAATGTTGCTGTTGCTGTCGGCAAGTTGTCGTTCGGCGCCGAGAAGATTGCTGAGAATGTGACGGCTTTTGTTGATGCTGTTATGAGGGCCAAACCGGCGGCAGCCAAAGGGGCATATCTTCTGAGTGCCTCCATCTGCTCGACAATGAGCCCTGGAATTAAAATCGATCATCAGCAGATTATTGCTGCGCTTAAGAAATAGTTGAAAGGAGCCCTTGTAAAAATGCCTAAACCGGAAAAAATCGAAGCCGTTGCCGAGATTAAGAAATTCTTCGACTCTGCCGGCTCCTTTTTCGTGACGGACTATCAGGGTCTTAACGTGTCCGATATGACCGTCCTGCGCAGAAAACTTCGAGAGAGCAAAGTAAAATACTTGATAGCCAAGAATACCCTGTTCAAACTGGCCGCTCATGATGCCGGGGTCAAGGAAATTGACGAGCATTTTCTTGGTCCGACGGCGGTGGCGTTCACCAGCGAGGATCCCGCGGTTGCCGCGAAAATCCTTAACGACTCTTTCAAGGATAAAGAATTACCACGAATGAAGGTATTCGTCCTGGATAACAGGGTATACGAGAGCACCGAGATTAAGCGCCTGGCCGATTTGCCGCCGCGCGACATACTTTTAAGCCAGATGGTGGCAGCGGTGGAGTCTCCGTTCAGCTGCCTGGTGGCCAGCCTGGACGGTTTCTTCAGGGAGCTGGTCGGTTCTATCGAGGCTCTGGCGGAAAAGAAAAAGAGTGAGAGTTAGTTGAGATATTACGGGATTGACCCGACCCGTGCTTCTAGGTGGCCGGTTTCGCCACCTGGGTTGGTGGTCACCCCCACATAACAGGTAAATGAGTTAACTGTGAACTAATGAGGTAAATTAAGTGGCTAACACAGCGATTGAAGAAATTGTCAACAAGATTTCAGAGCTAAGCGCGATGGATCTGGCTGATCTTTCCAAGGCCATTCAGGAAAAATTCGGTGTCACTGCCGCCGCCCCGGTTGCCGTGGCCCCCGGTGCGGCCGTGGCCGCGGGTGGCGCGGCGGAAGCTGAGGAGAAAACCGAGTTTGACGTCGTCCTGAACTCAGCCGGTGACAAAAAGATCCAGGTCATCAAGGCAGTGCGCGAACTGACCTCTTTGGGCCTGAAGGAAGCCAAAGATCTCGTGGAAGGCGCTCCGGCTAAGGTGAAAGAAGGCCTGGCCAAAGAAGATGCCGAGAAGGCCAAAGCCAAGCTTGAAGATGCTGGTGCAGTTGTAGAAATAAAGTAGTTGCCGAACTATTGATGCCGGGAACCATCCCGTTCCCGGCAGGTTTTACTTGCGCATAAGTAAATTCCCAATTCTTGGTTTTTGTTGGCGGATTGACTGCGACAGATGGCTCCCTGGTAATACCGAGAGGGAGATTTAGTTAAATAGCGATGACAGGATCGCCAAGACAATTGGAATCGTAAATTAATGTTTTTAATGACCTCGGACGGAATCGTGCCGTCTGACGGGTTGTTTTGTCTCATTTAGGAGGGTGATAACTTGGCCCAATCTAAAATGATCGAAAGAACTAATTATGGCCTCTTTTCCGATGCTGCGGAAATGCCCAATTTTCTCGAAGTTCAGCTGAACTCATACAATGATTTTCTGCAGCCCCATATCCCCGCCAATAAGCGAATCATGTCCGGGCTCCACCAGATTTTCAGCGAGATTTTCCCGGTCACGGATGTCCATGAGAACTACTCTCTCGAGTATGTCGGCTATCATCTTGGACCGACGCGCTACACTATCGAGGAGTGCCGCGAGAGAAATATGACTTTTGCGGCCCCGCTGAGGGTGACGATGAGACTTATCTCGCGTCAGGGAGAAGGCGAGCAGAAAGAGGTCAAGGACATAATTGAACAGGATGTATACCTCGGTGAATTACCGCTGGTGACCGAATGGGGTACGTTTATTATCAATGGTGCCGAGCGCGTGGTGGTCAGCCAGTTGCATCGCAGCCCCGGCGTCTTCTTTGATGAGGACATTCACCCCAACGGTAAGAGACTCTTTTCAGCGAGGATTATCCCTTACCGGGGAAGCTGGATGGAATTCAGCACCGACATCAATGACATTATGTACCTGTATATTGATTCCAAGCGCAAGATTCCCGTTACGACCATGCTCCGGGCGCTTGGCTATTCCACCGACGACCATATTATCGAGCTTTTCTACATCCCCGTTAAAGCCAGTCTGACCAGAAAATCCGAAACCAGGCTGGCCGGGGCTCATCTGGCTGAAACGATTGTCAACACGGAAACGGGCGAGGTCCTTTTTTCCGTAGGTCATCTGGTTGACGATGACGCCGTCGAAAAAATCGTCGGTAACGGCAACAAGACCATCAAGATAGTCCCCGCTAAAGATAAGCGGGAAGTTCCAGTCATCCTCAACACTCTTCAGAAGGATGGCACCAGTTCGCGCGAGGAAGCCCTTTTTAAGATTTACTCAATTCTGCGTCCGGGTGAGCCACCCTCGCTGGAAATGGCCGAGTCGCTGGTTGATAAGTTCTTTTTTGGAAACAAGCGGTATGACCTGGGCGAAGTCGGCCGGTATATGATTAACCAGCGCATGAGCCTCGACATCCCGCTTGCCAAGACTACTCTCGACGCTCAGGACTTCATTGCGATCATCAAATACCTCACCGGACTGTGCAACGACATCGGCTTCACCGACGATATCGACCATCTCGGTAATCGCCGCGCGCGCACCGTGGGTGAGCTTCTGGCCAACCTGTTCTCAGTTGGATTGACCAGGATAGCCAGAACCATTCGCGAAAGACTGTCGCTGAAAGATCAGGAAAACCTTACGCCTCAGTTGCTGGTCAACGCCCGCACCGTCTCCTCGGTCATCGACACGTTCTTTGGTTCCTCTCAACTTTCCCAGTTCATGGACCAGACCAATCCCCTGTCGGAGCTTACTCACAAACGCCGTCTGTCAGCGCTGGGTCCGGGCGGGTTGACGCGCGAACGGGCCGGGTTTGAGGTGCGCGATGTTCACCACACTCACTACGGCCGCATGTGTCCCATTGAAACTCCCGAAGGCCCCAACATCGGTCTGATAACTTCCATGGCTACCTTCGCCCGTATCAACAAGTACGGGTTCCTCGAGACACCATACCGAAAGGTGGTCAAGGGCAAGGTGAGCGATGACATTGAATATCTCTCGGCTGATCAGGAGGACCGCTATTTCATAGCGCAGTGCAACGAGCCGCTGGACAACCGCGGTCGCTTTCAGAGAGACGCCATAATGGCCCGTAATCGTTCGGATTATCCCTTTATCGGTCCCGAGGAAGTCCAGTACATGGATGTTTCCCCTCGACAAATTGTCTCGGTGGCCGCGTCTCTGATACCGTTCTTGGAGCATGATGACGCCAACCGCGCCTTGATGGGCTCCAACATGCAACGTCAGTCTGTTCCGCTGCTCAGGACCGAAGCCCCTCTGATCGGCACCGGAATGGAACGCAAGGTAGCCTCCGATGCCGGCGCCGTGGTAAAGGCCAGGCAGGCCGGCGAGGTCGTCCACGTGGACGCCGACAAAATTGTGATACGCCCCGATGTCAGACAAAGGGTTGGTAAGCTGGGTTATGTCGAGGAAGACGACTACCGCCTGACAAAATTCCGGCGCTCAAATCAGGATACCTGCATTAATTATCGGCCGGTGGTAAGAGTGGGCGATGTGGTGCGGGAAAACGATGTGATCGCCGATGGCCCGGCTGTTGACCGGGGCGAACTCGCTCTGGGAAACAATGTGCTTGTGGCCTTCATGCCCTGGCGTGGATATAACTATGAGGACGCCATTATTCTTTCGGAACGTCTGGTCAGGGAGGATATCTTTACCTCCATTCATGTCGAGGAGTATGAACTGCAAGTGCGTGATACCAAGCGCGGTTCCGAAGAAATCACCCGCGAAATTCCCAATGTATCTGAAGAAGCCCTGCTCAATCTCGATGAACAGGGCATCATTCGGGTAGGAGCCGAGGTCGAGGCTGGCGATATCATGGTCGGCAAAGTCACACCCAAGGGCGAGACCGAACTGTCGCCGGAAGAACGTCTCCTGCGCGCTATCTTCGGAGAGAAGGCAGGCGACGTCAAGGACGCCAGTCTTAAAGCTCCGCCGGGAATGAAGGGTGTTATCATCAAGACCCGGGTCTTCACGCGCAAGGAAAGAACCGAGGAGGCCAAGAAACAGGAGAAGGAGCAGGTCGCGCAGATTAAAAAGGTATTCCATAAGAAACTCAGTGAGATTTCCCGGCTGCGCAACCAGAAGATTGGTGAACTGGCCGATGGTAAGGCTTCGCAGACGGTCCGCTCGGTGGTTGACAATTCGGTGATTGTACGGGCCGGGCACAAGTACAAAGCCGAATTCTTCGAGGACTTCGACTTTGATGCGGTGGTCGCCCCGGAAGGTTATACCAATGATAATGCGACCAACAGGCACATTCAAAACGTGCTGGCCGAGGCATCCGAGTTGCTTCAAGCTAAGAAGCAGGAGATGGAGATCGAGATCGACAAGGCTGTCCGTGGTGCGGAGCTTCCGCCCGGAGTAAAACAACTGGTCAAGGTTTCGGTGGCTATTCGCCGTAAGATTTCTGTCGGCGACAAAATGGCCGGACGGCACGGTAACAAGGGTGTTGTATCCAAGATCGTACCCATGGAGGATATGCCGTACCAGAGCGACGGTACCCCCATCGATATAATTCTGAACCCGCTCGGCGTGCCTTCGCGAATGAACGTGGGTCAAATTCTGGAAACACATCTGGGATGGGCTGCCCATCAGCTCAATGAGTATGTCGCCACGCCTGTCTTTGAGGGCGCTACGGTCGAACAGATTCAGGGCAAGCTCAGAGAAGCGGGTCTCCCGGTCGACGGAAAACTGCAGCTTTTTGACGGACTGTCCGGAAAGCCTTTTGACAATCCCGTCACGGTCGGGTATATCTACATGCTTAAACTGTCTCACTTGGTGGACGACAAGATACACGCCCGGTCAATTGGACCTTACTCGCTGGTAACCCAGCAGCCGCTTGGCGGTAAGGCTCAGTTTGGCGGTCAAAGGTTCGGTGAGATGGAAGTATGGGCGCTCGAGGCATATGGAGCCGCGTACACCCTGCAGGAGATGCTGACGGTGAAATCTGACGATGTCACCGGTCGCAGTAAGGTGTATGAGGCTATTGTAAAGGGTGAAAATCCGCCCGAACCGGGATATCCCGAAGCTTTCAATGTCCTGATCAAGGAGCTTCAGGCCCTTGGCCTGGATGTTAAGCTGGTGGAGAAATAGGGTCTTGATGCGTGAATATATTGCTGTTCTTGAACAGCTTAAAATAAAGGAGTAATCCATGGCCGATTTGGCAGGAAAAAGCCAGGTAGATAGAAAAAAGCCCTCGGATTTCGCGGCGATTCAAATTCAGATCGCGTCGCCCGAAATGATATTATCCTGGTCCTACGGCGAGGTTACCAAACCGGAAACTATAAACTATCGGTCTTTCAAGCCCGAACGCGATGGACTGTTCTGTGAAAGAATATTCGGCCCCGTCAAGGACTGGGAGTGCAACTGCGGGAAATATAAACGTATCAGATTCCGCGGGATCGTGTGTGATCGCTGCGGTGTCGAGGTGACCCAGTCGAAGGTTCGACGCGAAAGAATGGGTCACATTCAACTGGCTGTGCCGGTTTCGCATATATGGTACTTCAAATCACTCCCCTCCCGTATCGGAAACCTGCTCGACGTCTCTATACGCGAACTGGAACGAATTCTGTACTACGAATCGTATTTAATGATCGACCCCGGCAATACCTCCTATAACGAGGGCGACGTCATCTCCGAAGAGGAGTTCGTTGAGCTGGAGGAAGCCGGTAAAACCTCTGATGCTCGTATGGGAGCTGATGCCGTTCGGGAGATGCTCCGGAAGATCGATATTGATGAGTCGGCCGTTACCCTTCGTGCCCAGGCCAAGGTCGAAACCTCGGCCCAGAGGAAAAAGGACATTCTCAAACGGCTGAGAATCATTGAATCGTTCCGCCAGTCCAACAATCGCCCCGAATGGATGATTATGGACGTAATTCCGGTAATCCCGCCTGATTTGCGACCGCTGGTACCGCTGGAGGGCGGCCGTTTCGCCACCAGCGACCTGAATGACCTTTATCGCCGCGTGATTAACCGAAATAATCGGTTAAAGAAGCTGATTGACATTCAAGCTCCCGAAGTGATTCTCCGTAACGAGAAGCGCATGCTTCAGGAAGCTGTCGACGCCCTGTTCGACAACGGTCGCCGTACTCATTCGGTGCGCGGTGACTCGAAAAGACCACTCAAATCGCTATCTGATCTCCTTAAGGGCAAGCAGGGACGTTTCCGTCAAAACTTGCTCGGTAAGCGTGTGGATTATTCCGGGCGTTCAGTGATTGTGGTTGGCCCGGAGCTTAAGTTGCATCAGTGTGGTCTGCCGAAAAACATGGCCCTGGAGCTTTTCAAACCGTTCATAATCATGAAGCTTGAAGAGAAAGGGTATGTACAAACGGTTAAGTCCGCAAAAAAACTGGTGGAGAAAGAGCGCCCCGAAGTCTGGGATATTCTCGAAGAAATTATCGAGGACCATCCCGTACTGCTTAACCGCGCCCCCACCCTTCACCGCCTCGGAATACAGGCTTTTTATCCAGTGCTTGTCGAGGGCAAGGCTATCAGGCTGCACCCGCTGGTCTGTGCCGCCTTCAACGCCGACTTTGACGGCGACCAAATGGCCGTTCACGTTCCGCTTTCCTTTGAGGCTCAGCTCGAAGCCAGGGTCTTGATGCTGTCAACCAACAATATTCTCTTGCCGTCTTCGGGACGGCCCATTGCCGTACCCAGCCAGGATATCGTGCTCGGATGCTATTACCTTACCAAGCCTATGCCCGGCGCACGCGGTGAAGGCATGGCTTTTACTTCGATTGACGAGGCTATGGCGGCCTATGACCACGGACACCTGGACCTGCATACTACGATAAAGGTGCGCGTCGACAGTAAACTGGTCGATACGACTCCCGGACGACTGATATTCAATGGTATTCTTCCTCCCGGACTTCCGTTCTTCAACGACATCGCTAACCGCGGAAATCTGGAGGATGTCGTTAAGGCAGTCTTTACGGGTCTCGGACAGGAAGCTACGGCCGAGTTCCTCGATCGATTGAAATACCTCGGGTTCGAATACGCCACGCTTTCCGGTGTAACGGTTTCCATCGATGACCTGGTGGTTCCCCCGGATAAAGACAAGCTTATCACCGAGGCCAGCGGCGAAGTGGCCAAGATTACCACCCAGTATGAAAAAGGTGTCATTACCGACACCGAGCGGTACAACAAGGTCATTGACACCTGGACCAGGGTGACAGGAAGGATCGCCGAAGTGATGTTCGACAACCTTTCCTTACAGAAGCAGGGGTTCAATCCCGTCTATATGATGGCTGATTCCGGCGCTCGTGGCTCTAAAGAACAGATTCGGCAGTTGGCCGGCATGCGCGGTCTGATGGCCAAACCTCAGAAGAAGATCACCGGTGAAGTCGGGGAGATTATCGAAAATCCGATTACTGCCAACTTCCGCGAAGGCCTGACGGTTCAGGAGTACTTCATCTCCACCCACGGCGCCCGTAAGGGACTGGCCGATACGGCCTTAAAGACAGCGGACGCCGGTTATCTTACCCGCCGTCTGGTCGACGTCGCTCAGGATGTAATTATTCGCGACCAGGATTGCGGCACCATTCTGGGACTCGATGTCGCCGCCATTAAGGAGGGTGAAGAAATTATCGAGTCACTCTCCGATCGTATTCTCGGGCGGGTGGCCCTCGAAGATATCTACGATCCCATCACGGACGAAAAAATAATCGCCGCTGGTGACCAGATCGAAGAAGAACAGGCTATTCGAATTGAGGATTCCGGTGTTGACCGCGTTCGCATTCGGTCAGTCTTGACCTGCGAATCCAAATACGGCGTCTGTGCCAAGTGCTACGGCCGAAATCTGGCTACCATGCAGATGGTTCAGATTGGCGAGGCGGTGGGTGTCATTGCTGCTCAGTCTATCGGTGAACCGGGCACGCAGTTGACCCTTCGTACCTTCCATATCGGCGGTGCGGCGGCGAGAATCGCGGAACAGTCGCAAGTAGAATCTAAGTACGCCGGTAACGTGGCTTTCAAGGATGTCAGACTTGTCGACCGTGCCGACGGAACGGCTATGGTCATAAGTCGCGACGGAGTCGGCGAGGCCCACATTCTGGACAAAGACGGCCGGGTTCGTGTAAGGCTTCAAGTTCCCTACGGTGCCCAGTTGTTTGTGCAGGAGGGTAAGCCGGTAGAAAAGGGTGACGCTATCTATGGGTTTGACCCCTATAAGCGCACTATTTTGACCGAGAAGGCCGGGCGGATCAAATGGAAAGACATCCGAAGAGATGAATCGTTCCGGGAAGCTATTGATGACCAGACCGGCATGATCCAGAAGATCATCGTGGACTCGGATAAGTCGCTCTTCCCGACCATTATCATACAAGATAATAAAGGAAAGACTGTTGCCAGCTATCGTACCCCCACCGGGGCCCAGCTACAAGTGGAGGACGGGCAGCAGGTTAGCGCCGGTGACGTGCTTGTAACCATGCGTCGGGCGATTTCCAAATCGCGCGATATTACCGGCGGTCTGCCCCGGGTGGCAGAGCTCTTTGAAGCCCGCCGCCCCCACGACCCTGCCGTTATCGCTGAAATTGAAGGTCTGGTTGATTTCGGCAAGACCATTCGAGCTCAGCAGCAGGTGTTCGTCAGAGGTGAAGAAGGCGAAGAACAGGAATACCTTATTCCTCACGGAAAACACCTCATGGTTCATCCGGGCGACCGTGTCATGGCCGGCGACCGGCTCTGTGAAGGGGCCAAGGATCCTCATGATATCCTCCGAGTGTCCGGCGACCAGGCGGTGCAGGCCTACCTGGTTGACGAAATCCAGGAAGTTTACCGACTGCAGGGCGTGAAGATCAACGATAAGCACATTGAAGTAATCGTCCGCCAGATGATGCAGAAGGTTCTCATTGACTACGTCGGCGACACCAATTTCCTCGAAGGCGAGAAAGTCGACAAGATCAAGTTCTACGAGGAAAATGCCCGTGTCATCGCCGAAGGCGGTGAGCCGGCACGCTTCCAGCCGTTGCTGCTGGGAATTACCAGGGCCTCGCTGACCACGGAGAGTTTCATATCGGCGGCCTCGTTCCAGGAAACCACCAAGGTGCTCACCGAAGCGGCGGTCTCAGGAAAGATAGACTATTTGCTCGGTCTCAAAGAGAACGTTATCATCGGTCATCTGATCCCTGCCGGCACCGGCATTGAGCGCTACCGTGACCTGAAAGTGCTTGTTGAAGATGAAGAGGATGAGGGCGAAATTGACACTGAAAAAACCCAGGACAAGGTAACTTCTGAGATCGACATTTTCAATAAAAACGCTTGACATTTCTGGGCTTAGTGGCTAAAATGACCGTCTTTATAGAAATATATTCGGTCGAAAGATAGATGAAATAGGAGACATTTTGCCGACTATTAACCAGTTGATTCGCAAAGGGAGAACGCGGGTGTTCGAGAAGACCAAGGCCCCGGCTCTGGGTTCGTGCCCCCAGAAACGCGGCGTGTGTACTAGGGTCTATACCTCCACGCCTAAGAAGCCCAATTCGGCCTTGCGGAAGGTTGCTCGCGTTCGTCTGACTAATCAAATAGAGGTCACCGCCTACATACCCGGTGAAGGGCATAACCTTCAGGAACACTCGATTGTCATGATCCGCGGAGGTCGTGTCAAGGATCTTCCCGGTGTTCGCTATCACATCATTCGCGGCACTATGGATACCTCGGGAGTGGCGGAAAGAAAACGTGGTCGTTCAAAATATGGGACCAAGAAACCAAAGGAATAATCGGTTAGACTATGTCAAGAAGAACTAAGGCCATAAAAAGGGAAGTTATTCCTGACTATAAATACAGTGACAGGCTCATTACCCAGTTTGTCTCCTGTTTGATGAAGAACGGTAAGCGTTCTACGGCTGAGAAGATTTTCTACTCGGCCCTTGAAGGAATGGAAAAGAAGACCGGTCAGAGCGGCCTTGAGATGTTTCGCAAGGCGGTTAACAATGTCAAGCCGGTCCTCGAAGTCCGGTCCCGACGAGTGGGTGGTGCCACTTATCAGGTCCCGGTAGAGGTTCGTCCCGATCGCCGGACGGCACTGGCGATTCGGTGGCTGATCAGCTACGCGTCGGCACGGGCCGGAAAGACTATGGCTGAAAAGTTGGCGGGGGAATTTATGGCTGCCGCGAACAATGAAGGAGCGTCGATTAAGAAAAAAGAGGATACCCACAAAATGGCCGAGGCTAATAAAGCCTTTGCCCATTTCAGGTGGTAATCCCCTTTTTTCAAACCCTGCTGATCGTTACGTTTAGCCGCTCCTCGCTTCTTAATAGGTACTGGAAAGGATTGAATCAGTTAGGGATTTTTTTATGTCTGATACCGAAAGACTTAAAGAGATTCGAAACATTGGTATTATGGCGCATATCGACGCCGGAAAAACCACCACCACGGAGCGCATCCTCTTTTATACCGGGAAAACGCACCGCATGGGTGAGGTTCATGACGGCGCCGCGACCATGGATTGGATGGAACAGGAAAAAGAGCGCGGAATCACGATTACTTCCGCCGCCACCACCTGTTTCTGGCGCGACCATACTATCAATATCATCGACACGCCCGGTCACGTGGACTTTACGGTCGAGGTCGAAAGATCTCTGCGTGTGCTCGATGGCGCGGTGGCCCTTTTCTGTGCCGTTGGTGGTGTGGAACCCCAGTCGGAAACGGTCTGGCGGCAGGCCGACAAGTATCATGTCCCGCGAATAGCCTACATCAACAAGATGGATCGCACCGGTGCCGATTTCGCCCATACTCTCAAGATGATGAACG
The DNA here is from genome assembly GCA_020351995.1 of Candidatus Zixiibacteriota bacterium. GTDB lineage: Bacteria > Zixibacteria > MSB-5A5 > GN15 > FEB-12. Next base: position 3,395,619 of record CP070674.1, on the reverse strand, counting down.
ACAGGTTCGCCACCCGTTGTGTCGCTATTGCCATTCCCGCTGGCGAGGGCGGCATGTTCAGCGGCATTATCGACCTGATGTCGATGAAATTCCGGGTCTTTCATGAGGATTCGCAGGGCACCACGTTTGACGATCTCGATGTCCCGGCGGATATGTTAGCCATGGCTAACGAATATCGGGAGAAATTGCTCGAGGCGGTGGCGGAGTACGACGATCACCTTCTCGAGCAGTTCCTTCATGATGAAGAACTTGACCCGGCCAAGGTCATGGCCGCCGTAAGAAAAGCCACTGTCGAACTGCACATGGTCCCTGTCCTGTGCGGATCCTCATTCAAGAACAAAGGTATCCAGAAACTTCTCGACTGTATCGTCGATTTTCTCCCGTCACCTCTGGATAAGCCACCGGTTAAGGGGCATGATGCGGATAGACCTGAAAAGCATATCGTGCGCAAGGCCAGGTCGGATGAGCCGAGCTCAGCTCTCGCCTTCAAGATAATGACTGACCCTTATGTGGGGAAGCTGACCTATATCAGGGTTTATTCCGGTACTGTGAAGGCCGGATCATATTTGCTCAACCCGATATCAGGCATCAAGGAGCGCATCGCCCGCCTTTTGCGAATGCATTCTAACAAGAGAGAAGATATCACCGAGGCTCGGGCAGGCGATATCGTGGCCGCCATCGGGCTGAGAAAAACCACCACCGGGGACACCCTGTGTGACCCCAAGCACCCGGTCGTGCTCGAAAGTATGACCTTCCCGGAGCCGGTGGTCTCGGTTTCTATCGAACCGAGGACGAAAGCCGATCAGGAGAAGTTGACTGACGCCCTCATTAAGCTGGCCGAGGAAGACCCGACCTTCAAGGTCAAATATGACCAGGAAACGGGACAGACGGTTATCAGCGGAATGGGCGAACTCCATCTCGAAATTCTGGTAGATCGCCTGATGCGGGAGTTCTCCGTGGGTGCCGCCGTAGGCAAACCGTCTGTGGCCTACAAGGAAGCTCTGACCAAAATGGTGGAGTGCGAGGGCAGATTTGTCCGGCAGACTGGCGGCAAGGGACAGTACGGCCATGTCTTTCTGAGGCTGGGGCCAACCACCGATGGCGCCGAGTTCCGCTTTGAAAACAAGCTTGTGGGTGGTACCGTTCCCAGGGAATTCATTCCCGCTGTAGAAAAGGGCGTCAAAGACGCGATGTCCAATGGTGTCCTGGCCGGGTATCCGGTGACAGGAGTCCATTGTGAACTCTTCGATGGCAGCCATCACGATGTTGACTCTAATGAGATGGCCTTCAAAATCGCCGCGTCGATGGCTTTTCAGGATGGAGCCAGGAAGGCCGGGCCGATTCTCCTGGAGCCGATTATGGATGTCGAGGTGTTGGTACCCGAAGCCTACATGGGCTCGGTGGTAGGCGACCTGAATTCGCGGCGGGGCAAAATCAATGGTATGGTCCCGCGAGGTGACGTAACCGTAATAGCCGTAACCGTTCCCCTGTCGGAAATGTTCGGCTATGCCAACGCCCTAAGAAATATATCGCAGGGCCGGGCTGTATTTACAATGCAGTTTTCCAAATACGCCCCGGTGCCTGAAGAAATATCTCAGAAAATGTTTGAAGGTGCAAGAATATAGTGGAGGAAGCCTGAGTCATGGCTAAGCAGAAGTTTGAACGGACGAAGCCGCATGTTAATGTGGGTACGATTGGTCATGTGGATCATGGTAAGACGACGTTGACGGCGGCGATGACGATGTATTTGAGTCGCAAGAACAACACGGCGGTTCGGAGTTTTGATTCGATTGACAATGCTCCGGAGGAGCGAGAGCGTGGTATTCCGATTGCGACGGCTCACGTGGAGTATGAGAGTGACAAGCGTCACTATGCTCATGTTGACTGTCCTGGGCACGCAGATTATGTGAAGAACATGATCACGGGTGCGGCCCAGATGGACGGTGCCATCCTGGTGGTGAGTGCTTCTGATGGTCCGATGCCTCAGACTCGGGAGCACATCTTGTTGGCTCGTCAGGTGGGCGTTCCGTACATTATTGTTTATATGAACAAGGTTGACATGGTAGATGATCCGGAGCTTTTGGATCTGGTTGAGTTGGAGGTACGGGAGTTGCTGAGCAGTTATCAGTTTCCTGGGGATGATGTTCCGGTGATCCGTGGGAGTGCGTTGCAGGCGATGACGAAGGGTGCGGATCCTTCGACGAATTTGGATGATCCGGTATTCAAGACGATCGATGAGTTGATGGCGGCCCTGGACGAGTATATTCCTGAGCCTAAGCGTGAGACGGACAAGCCCTTTTTGATGCCCGTTGAGGATGTTTTTTCGATCACGGGTCGTGGTACGGTAGGGACGGGTCGAATTGAGCGCGGTGTTATCAAGCAGGGTGAGGAAGTGGAGATAGTTGGTATCCGTGAGACCCGCAAGACGGTGGTAACGGGAGTTGAGATGTTCCGCAAGCTATTGGATCAGGGTGAGGCCGGTGACAACGTTGGGTTGTTGTTGCGTGGTGTTGACAAGGAGGATCTGGAGCGGGGTATGGTATTGGCGAAGCCGGGTTCGATCACGCCTCACAAGAAGTTCAAGGCCGAGGTTTATGTCTTGACGAAGGAGGAGGGAGGTCGTCACACGCCGTTTTTCACGGGTTATCGGCCGCAGTTTTATTTTCGGACGACGGATGTTACGGGAGTGGCCCATTTGCCCGAGGGTGTCGAGATGGTCATGCCTGGTGACAATGTATCATTGGAGGTAGAG
>CP070674.1:3387644-3392767 GCA_020351995.1 Candidatus Zixiibacteriota bacterium | reverse complement strand
GTGCGAAATTAGTCTGGATGCTAATCAATTGAAGAGATCGCTGGCATTAAAGTGGTCCGGTTTCCATACTCATATCATATCGTAACATCTGCAAAAGTTCACATAGTGGCAAGAGATATGAATATCACAATCACTCGTGAACATCCCAACATCTTGAGTTGATTATTCTCGCCGTCCATCCCAATAGCACCAGTGGATAGTAAATTCTGCTCCAAATGCTCCTCTTCATCCAGCACAAATTCCCTCCCACAGGCCCAATTTGCTTCCTTGTAATCCTTCTTTTCCTGGTTTAACCTTACATTAAACTCTTTTCCGGTCGAGTATCCGGACCTTTCTTTGGACTACAAGAATTCTGACCTCGTAACTCTAGGTAATAGCTTATTGGTAAGGGACGTGAGCTGATGAGTGCTAGCAAACACAGGCAAAAAAGTTTGAAAGAACACGGTCAAAACAGACGGTCAGGCCCTAAGAGGAAACTGTTTGTGTCTTTAGGAATCTTGGCGGCTCTGGCGATTATTGTTGTCCTCTTGTTGGTGGTTAGGAGTGGACGAGAAACCGAGCGAAAATCAGCAGCACCGGGCATTACACCGAGGGCACAAGAACCGAACACACAAAGGTTGATCGGAAATTGGGTGAGAACGGACGGAAGATATATTATTGCCGTGCGGAGTGTCAATCCAGAGGGCCAGGTGGATGCGGCCTATTTTAATCCCCGGCCAATCAACGTTTCCCGAGCAGAGGCTGTGGTGAAGGGAAAGACTGCCAGGTTGTTCATCGAACTCAGGGATGAGGGATACCCTGGATCTACCTACACGCTGGAATACGATTCAACGAATGACGCACTCGTCGGCGTTTATTTTCAGGCAGTACAGCAACAGAGTTACAATGTGATCTTTGTTAGACTCAAATAACTCAGTGGGGGAATTATTGCGATCTCCCATTTCCCCGCCTCAAAGTCTCCAATGGAAGCTCGCCGAATAGTCTCCGGTAGTCGGCGGAAAACTGTCCCATATGCCAGAAGCCCCAATGGTTGGCCACATCGGCTATTGTTGTTAATATTATCAAGAGAAGATTAGATGCCAAACGTCACTAGCCATCATACCAGCGTAGACAGATAAACCATCTTCGTGAGATATTGAAAGCCAGATTTTCTTTAGGAAACTCAATAGTCGACTATTCTTTTCAAATATCGCGAAGGTATACGATTTCATAAATGCCAGCAAAGGTAATGGAAGAAAGGAACTCAGGATGGAACGCCATAAAGCTGAGTCAAAAAGGGCAAAGCAGCAAATCAAGCGTGAAAAAGAAAGGCGCAATGAGATCGAAAAGGCACAGGGTAGTTCTGAGCACTTGATACAGACACTAATTGATACGATTGAAGGTGAAGTTTTTGTCAAAGATAGAAATGGCAAATATCTATATGTAAACAAAGCGTTTGGGGAAGATTTCGAGGTAGACCCGAAGGATGTGATCGGAAAAGACGACTATTTTGTCTTCTCAGCCGAAACAGCAGCCAAGCTGCAAGAAAACGATAAGCGGATCATGGCTGCGAAAAAAGCGGAGAACATTGAAGAGAGCGGTTTTCTCAGGGGTAAACACCGAACCTACATAACCAACAAGGTTCCACTAATCGGCGAGGATGGGAATGTCATTGGCATTTGCGGTGTCGGTTTTGACATTACTCGACAAAAAGAACTTGAAAAGGAGCTTAAGGACTTACATCGCAATCTGGAGAGAAAGGTCAAGGAAAGGACTGCTCAGCTCAATGAGGCTGTTGATAAATTGCGGGGGGCGGAATTGCGCTATCGAACCGTGGCCGATTTCACCTACGACTGGGAAGACTGGACAAATTTGGACGGGACCTTACAATATATCTCTCCATCCTGTAAACGGATATCCGGCTATACTCCCCAGCAGTTTGTGGAAAACCCTTCTCTGTATCGAGAGATTATTGTTCCCGAGGATCAGGACCTCTGGAAGAAACATTACCATGATTCCCGCAAGGAGCCGAAAGCAAGAGAAATACAGTTCCGGATCCGAAGCCGAAATGGAGCAATTCGCTGGATTGAGCACGCTTGTCAGCCGGTGAGGGGGGATCAAGGGGAGTTGATGGGTTTTCGGGCCAGTAACCGCGACATCACCAAGCGAAAGGAAGGGGAAATAAAGCTGCAAAATGCGTATGCAGAAATAGCGGAACTGAAGGTGCAGCTCGAAGCGGACCGAACCTATCTTCGCGAGGAAATTAGGCTGGAGCATGATTATGAACATATCATTGGTAACAGCGATGTGTTGAAATACGTTCTTTTTAAGGCGGAGCAAATTGCTCCAAGAGATACCACTGTTCTGATTCTGGGTGAGACCGGCACCGGAAAAGAGCTCATCGCCCGAACCATTCACAATGCCAGCCCAAGGAGAGAGCGACCCCTTATCAAGGTAGATTGTGCTGCTATGCCGGCCAACTTGATTGAATCGGAGTTTTTTGGCCATGAAAAGGGGGCTTTCACAGGTGCCGTCGAAAGAAGGATTGGCCGATTCGAGCTTGCTGACGGAGCCACCATATTTCTTGATGAAATCGGCGAGTTGCCGATAGCGCTACAACAAAAACTGCTCAGGGTACTTCAGGACGGTGAATTTGAGAGATTGGGCAGCTCTCGGGTGAGAAAAACCGATGTGCGCGTAATCGCTGCAACCAATAGGAACCTCAAAGAGGATGTCGGTAAGGGCCGCTTTAGAGAAGATCTGTTGTATCGCCTGAATGTCTTTCCCATATCTATCCCTCCATTGAGGGAACGCGCCGAAGACATTCCCTTGCTTGTCAACTGGATGATTAAGAGGATTCAGCGGCGGTTGGGCAAACATATCAAAAGGGTTCCCAAAGACGTCATGGATGTTCTAAAAACTTATCCTTGGCCCGGTAACGTCAGGGAGCTTGAAAATGTAATCGAACGCGCGGCAATTGTAACGCCTGGAAGCGTGCTGCAATTGGCAGAGCCTTTGGGATCATCCGTTTCAACCGTCGACAAACAACCTGATGCGCCAATTAAGACCCTTTCCGAAATAGAAAAGGAGTATATCCTCAAAACATTAACCAAAACCCATTGGAATATTTCCGGGAGAGGGGGCGCTGCCGAACTCCTCGGGTTAAATTCCAGTACCCTCCGCGGGCGTATGCGCAAGCATGGCATTCGCCGTCCACTTTAAAGCCTCAAAACCATATAGTCGTCATACTTGACCGTCATATTTGACCGAATCGGTCAAATATGACTGATTGAATCTCTCCTTTTTTGCAATCCCGAAAGCACAATTATGATTTTAATGAATATTTTCGATTTGTTATGGGACTCTTCGATTAGATGCCGCTAATGGCATTGATTTTGCCAAATAGTATCTGTGAATTTTTAACTTGAACTACCCGACTTCAATCAGATGCTCATACGAGAGTATTAACTGCATGGAAAAACTCCTGATTACTATCTGTGCCAGTGATGACAAAGAGAGCGAACTTATGCAGACATCTCAGTACATAACAGAACAAACCCTTCAGGTTCCTGGTTGCAAATGCAGCTCTCTTTTTCAGGATAGGGACAAAGGCAATCTCATTACCCTTGAGCAACAATGGGACCAGCGGTCTTCGCTGAACGACTATTTTCGGTCGGATCATTTCACCGCTTTGCTGGGAGCAATGAAATGGCTCGGACAGTCTTTTGAAATACAGATTAATGGAAGTTCGGGAACCGAGGGGTTGCAGGCGGTTCAAGCTGCACGAGCAAAAGAGGATGTGAATGATGAGTGAGCAGACACCTTATAGTTGCAGGATCTGTTATGAAGATCCGGGCAATTTGGTTGATGCGGACGATACGAATAAATACAAATCGTTAAGGGAACAATCATGATTAGAAAGGAAAAGGAAAGGCCAACAAACCATCTTCGTTTAAAACGAGAGGGGAGGACATAATGAGGAGAACAACGACATTATTCTTATTTATGCTCTGTACCGTGGCTCTCGCCTTGGGACCCAAGGTGGTGGAAGCAAAAAGCAAGATCGTCCACGACGCTGAATACTATATTTTAGATGCTCAAAACGGCGAAAAATGGGCTGCCGAGGACAAAGAGCTAGACAAAAAGCTGGCCGAGCTTCGCAAGAAATTCGGCACACCGCCCAACATCATTCACATCATGTGGGACGACACCGCGGTCGGTGAGGTCGGCATTCCCGCCATCCAGAAAGTGCGCGGCTTCGAGACGCCGCAGATGAACCGCCTCGCCGCCGAGGGCATGATGTTCATGCGGATGTATACCGAGCCGTCTTGCACACCCAGCCGCGCGGCAGTGATGACCGGGCGGCATCCTGTACGCAATGGCATGTATAACGTGGGCTTCCCCTATGAATACGGCGGGCTAGCCGCCTCCGAAGTCACGATGGGGGACGTCTTGTCTAAGGCGGGCTATGCAACGGCCTTTTTTGGCAAGTCCCACCTGGGTGACATTGAATCAAGCTATATGAATAGGCGGGGCTTTGATGAGGCGCTATGGACGCCGTACAACCAGGTGCCGAGTCTGTATAACCCGCAGGGGCAGATGGCGGCGCTTTCGCCGGGGGTGTTGTATCCCGAGATGTTCGGCAAGGATCCTTATGACATGGACCCGGGTTGGCGTCCGACGGGGTTCGTGTTTGCCCTAGAGGGCATGAAGGGTGGTCCTGTGCGTGAGTTCGGCCGAGCGCCGAATCACGACGATTACATGAAGATCGACGAAGAGTCCCAGAAGCGGACCATGGCCTTCATCCGGAAAAGTGTGGCGGCGAAGAAACCGTTCTACGTCGCCTACTGGCCAATGTTGACCTCGTTCCTCGGCTTTCCGAACCGATTGACCGCCTCCGGCGGGTTACCACAGGAAGCCCATGTTCGCTTCGATGGCTGGGTCGGCGAGTTGATGGGAGAGCTAAAAAAGCTTGGTATCGCGGAAAACACGCTCGTCGTATTGATGGCTGACAATGGCCCCATGACGCACAACGGCCCACCCGGCATGGTCGAGACCCTCTACCGGGGTGGAAAGGGCGACTATCTGGAAGGAGGCGTGCGCGTGCCGGCGATGGCTTGGTGGCCCGGCATGATCGCTCCCGG
>CP070674.1:3296135-3387544 GCA_020351995.1 Candidatus Zixiibacteriota bacterium | reverse complement strand
ACATCCATCTGCAATATGGACAGGGGCTGGTTGGTCACGTGGCAAAAACGGGCGAGCCGGTCATCGTGTCAGATGTGAGCAAAGACAAGCACTATATCGACCTGCATTGCGGCACCAAGAGCGAGATGGTGGTTCCCATCAAATTGGATAGTCGGGTAATCGGTGTCTTCAATATCGAGTCAGATGAACTGAACGCGTACGACGATGATGACCTGTCGCTCATGACGGCCTTCGCGGCGCAGGCTGGTATTTCCATAGAGCGGGCCCGCATGCATGATGAACTGATATCAGGGCAGAAACTGCAGGAACAACTCAGGATTGCCCGCGAAATCCAGCAAACATTTTTACCCAAGCAAGACCCGGACATCGAAGGCTATGACATTACCGGTGAAAACATATCTTCCGGAGAAGTCGGCGGCGACTACTATGACTTCATCAATATCGTGAAACACCAGGTCGGCATCGCCATTGCCGATGTTTCCGGCAAGGGTATTCCGGCCTCGCTATTAATGGCATCGTTTCGTGCCTCCCTGATAGCGGAAATTCGAAACAACTACTCCATCAGAACAATTTGCGAGAAAGTGAACGCGCTGTTGTGTGAGTCGGTCAAGCCGGGCAACTTCGTAACCGCTGTTTATGGTGTACTCGATGCCAAGAATCATGTACTGACCTTTGCGAATGCCGGCCATAATCGGCCGATCCTTTTACGCGCCGACGGCGAGATCGGGCAATTGAAAGAAGGGGGACCTCTTATGGGCGTCAGCCCGGATGCGGTCTATGAGGAACGGCCACTTTATCTCGGTGTCGGCGACGTCGTTGTTCTCTATACCGATGGTGTGGTGGAGGTTTTCGATGAGGAAGGAAATGAGTACGGGTTGAACCGGCTGGTCGAGGTTCTCAACAAAAGCCGAGATGGTTCATCCACCGATGTTCGTCGAGCCATATACGACGATGTCCATGAATTTGCCGCCGGAAGTCATGTCTTCGATGACTTCACCATGATTGTTCTCAAGCGAGTAAAGTAATTCTCACTTCATTATTCTTGAGTATCCGGCATGACCTGCAGCCATCCCGCAAGTTTTGGTTGTGATTCGCGTGCCTTCCAAGTATAATCACATTTACGATACAATTGCCCATTATAGGAGGCCCGCATGGCTCTAAAAACTTTCGAGCAGTATATCGCTTCTCTCAGAAGGATGCGTCCAAATATATATAAATGGGATAAGCTCATTGAGGATGTTACGGCTCATCCCGCCACCAGGCGAACCGTGACCGGGCACGGTTGGACTTTTAAGGCTGCCCATGACGGTGATCTGAAAGGCAGGGTTACCACAGTGTCGCATCTCACCGGTGAACCGATCAGTCGGTATCTCTCCATTGTCATGTCCCCGGAAGACATGTACGCCAATTCAGACATGAAGCGCCTGATGTTCCACCTCACCGGTACATGCACCGGAGGAAGGTGCGCCGGATGGTCGGCACTGAATGCTATGTTTATCACGACCCACGAAATGGATAGAGACCTTGGCACGGATTATCATCAACGTTTCCTAAATTGGCTCAGGCATGCTCAGTCCGAAGACATCACCATCTCGGGAGCCCTGACTGATGCCAAGGGCGACCGCACAAAGAAACCATCGGAGCAGGACGATGAAGACTTCTTCCTGCGAGTAATCGAAAAGCGGGAGGATGGTATCGTTGTTCGCGGGGCTAATGTAATGATATGCGGTGTCGCCGCCGCCAACGAGATCTTCGTATTACCCGGTTCGGCCTACAAAGAAGAGGACGCCGCTTACTGCGTGTCGTTTGTGGTCCCTCGTGATATTGAGGGGCTGACCATCGTGGAGACACGGCATCCTAACGATGGCCGTGATGAAGAAGACGGCTTTGATAATCCGGTTGTCGAAGGTGGTATTACCCAGGCTTTTCTCTTTTTCGAAGACGTATTCGTGCCAAATGACCGCGTTTTCATGTGCGGCGAGCACGAGTACACCGGCAAGGCTGTCAGTTACTTTGTGATGCCGTACCGTGCCGCCATCGGCGGCTGTGTCGCCGGGCAAGGAGATATCAAGATAGGTTCCGCTATCCTCACGGCGCGGGCCAATGGCCTGTCGTCGAAGATCTTCAAAGATAAGCTTGTTCAGATGGTCATCAACAACGAAACGACTTACGGCATGGGCTTGGCGGCCGCCGCTAAAGGTAAGAAGCACGAATCCGGTGCGTGGATCTGCGATACTCTGCTGTCAAATGTAAACAAGGTGCACGTGGCCACCTTACCATATCAGACGTCAGTGCTGGCACAGGATATTGCCGGTGGTATCGGCGAGACGGGCTGCATGCCGTCATCAAAAGATTTCGTGTCGAAGAAGTATGGACATTTGATCAAGAAATATATGAGAGCGCGCCATTCGGCCGAGGCGCGTGCCCGGGCGGCGCGTTTGGTCGAGTGGTGCACTCTGGGTTCGGGGGTGCCGGGATGCATGCACGGGGGAGGGTCACCCGACGGCGCGAAACTGTTTATACGGGCAACGGCTAATTTCGATGAAAAAGCGGAGATCGCCCGGCGCCTGGCCGGAATCGAAGAAGAAATGCCCGAACCGGGAAAATAAACTCGCCACCTGAGAAAAAACTACTTGGCGAACTGAATCGGCAAACTCCCCTCACGCGGCTCGAAGTAATACCACCTCTCAGGGTCGTCCCGGTACGGCTTCAGGTGCACGGCAAAAAGTCCAATCTGCTGGGAGAAGTAAAACTCCCAGTAGGCGCCCTCGTGGTACGAATTGATCATACTCAGATCCGATTCAATCTGGTCGCACCTGATTTTGAGGAGATCGTCAATAATCACACCATCAACTGTAAGACTCTGCCCAACAGAAATCTCCCGGAAGCAAGTCGTATGATATTCATCCCAAAACAGCTCGGTTACACTGACTCTGCCGGTATCCTCATATATGATACCTGCATCCGCAAGATGAAACCTCTTGTCCGAACGAAAGTAGTAAAATAGACCCTCGGCGGTTATTTCAAATGAACCCCATATCTCCGCTGAGGTGCTGCAAACCTGGCAGAAGCCATTGCTCGTCGGGGGCGCGTAGTGAAAGCCCGAGTCGGAATCATAGTAAAAAGCACTATCGACGACTGAGTATAACCACTTGAGGCTTGATTCAGAGGACTCGAATATATTGCAGTCTGCCATTACCCACCGGAAACTTGTCGAACCATCCCAAATACCATTCCCGTTCAGATCGAAGTAAGGGGCCCCGAGGTTATAGTTCTTCTCCCATGACTCATCCTGTCGAAGCGTGCCGTTTCCGTCGATATCGTCCCAGGGAATTGACGGATCCCACGGATCGTCGGGACCGTCATAATGACCGTTGTGGTTGAGGTCCATATTATCTTCGCAAACGCACATGATGAATTCGTCAATGCCGGGATCGTACTCGCCGTTCTCATTGACATCGATAAACGGCTCTCCGATAACTTCCTCCCAGGTGAGATATGGTTCCTGAGTACTGGTTGAATTTAGAGGGCTGGTTTGGATAACCACATAACCCGATGTATCAACATGAACATAGTCAACGAAGAAAGCCGAATCAGGTGATCCGCCCGTATTAGGGTCGTCCGAGTCGTCGTCTCTGCCAGTGCTGGAATCGCCACACCCGATAAAAATGACAAGGAACACTGACAGCAAGGCGAAGATAGTTGCTTTCGTAAACATGTATCCTCCCTCTGAAGGCCTTAATTCTTCAATACTACCCGATAGCGGGCCTTCCCTCTACGTGTTCTGTCTACTGCGCTGTTTACTTTCGTCATCGGCATGACCTCGGTTTTGGCTCTTATTCCATGCCGTGCGGCCAGGCGGAGCATCTCCCGAATGGCCATCCGCCCGCCTATAGGATTGCCGACAACTGATTTCTGCCGAAGTATCAAACTGAAAGCAGGAATAACCAACGGGTTAGGCACGGCGCCGACCATACAGAGCATCCCCTTGGGTTTTAACACGTTCAATACCGCTGGCCAGTCCAGATCTACATGTACTGTGGAGATTATGAAGTCCAGGGTACCCACCGCCTTTTCGAAGGCGTCTTTCTCGCTAGTCGGAATGAACTCATGCGCCCCGAATTCGAATGCCTCTTTTTCCTTATCGGGTGACGAGGAGAAAGCGGTCACGTGGCATCCATAAGCATGTGCGAACTGGATGGCCAGGTGTCCCAGTCCACCGATGCCAATCACGCCCACCTTCTGATATGGCCTGACACTGTAAGTACGCAGAGGGTTATATACGGTAATTCCGCCACACATCAATGGGGCGGCGTTTTCCGATTCCAGTTTTTCAGGAATGGGAAACGCAAAACGACTGTCAACACGTATCAGATCCGCGAAACCACCATGATTACCCATACAGGTGGCTCGTATCTCGGGACAGAGGTTATGTTCACCACTGATGCACATATCGCAGTGCCAGCATGCGCCGCACTGCCAACCCACACCGACCCTCTGTCCGCGCATGATTTTCTTGACTCCGACACCGACGTCCTTGACATTGCCTACAATTTCATGACCGGGCACGAGGGGATACTCGCTCACCTGCCAGTCGTTGTCGATCAGGTGAACGTCACTGTGGCATATTCCGCAATGAGTGATTTCAATATCGATATCAAACGGGGCCAGCGGTTTTGGCTCATATTCAAAGGGCTCAAGGCGACCCTTTTCTTTCATTGCTGCGTAACATTTTATGGCCATGGCGAGCTCCTTATTATCTATGTACTATTATGATAGAACCGTCCAAAGTTACCCGTTTGATCCGTGAAATGCAAACGCTTTGCAGTCACTGTCCTTTGATTTGTTTCCGCACACCAGAGCCGCTAAGATAACCCATAGATAGCCCGTTATAGGTTTCATAAGAACTCCCCGCGAGAATTGATTGACAGGTTAATTATAATATAGGCAACCGGATCGACGATGACAAGGAAAAGGCACTCGAAAGTAACTCCGGGGCGAAACCCGGACACGGGCGGTGCTCTGGCTACGGCCTTCAGCCTTGAAAGATATTAGCCTTTTTCAAAGCGCGATGAAATTTACTCTCGGATTGATGAACAAAGGGGATATCAAGCGAGTGGAATAAACGACGAAGTTTATCCTCAATCACTTCAAGGTTTCTGGTATCAGCCAACTCCAACTCTAATTCGTAATCAACGGAGCCGTCGCTGTATTCGGTTTTGTCAACTTCCAGCAGATAGCTGTGGTCGGCGATCTTGAAAACTTTTCTCTGCCTAACATTCTCAAACATTACCAGTCGGGTCAAACTGCGCCCGCCTACCTGCTGTTTGACGTGCTCGATCACCATGTTGTCGATGCTCATAACGTCTTTGGCGAGATTGATAACATCAAGGGCGTGTCCTCGGGAAATCTCGGCCTCGATCTCCTGTCTTATAACAGCCACGCCCTCTCGAGTTGGAATGCTCTTAACCGTAACCAGCCCGCGCTTGCTCTCGGCCCGGACACGAAGGGCCCAACCCTTCTTTGACAGCCGGTAATCCTCCGTGTCGAAAAACCCGTTAATATGGCGGTCTTCCTGTTCTATTTGCCCCAAGAAGCCGACCAGCTTTAGATAGTTAGTGAATGAACCGAGATCGAGCTTGATCTCTATTTCGCGGTTAAGTTCGGTTGAGTCACTCATGATATGAATAATATAACGAAATCGACTGCCGGAAAAGTACAAAAATCTCTAAACACGGCGCGGCCGAAAGAAAAAGCCGGGAGTGAAAATCTCCCGGCTGGCTGGTAGCTTTTCATATCCGGGCCTTAGACCCGGTATTTATCGGTAATGTCCTCGTTATTATCGGCGCTGAAGACCTTGAAATCCTGGAGCGGTACCGCCGTATCCCTAACCACGTTTATCTCGAACTTGTGGATTTTCATCATTCGAGCCACCCGGTTGGCACCGTTGTTGGTCATGGCGTCGGCCAGATGCGGACTTATCGCCAGATGGAATTTCTTGAACTTGCGGTCAGCGTGCGCCCGCGTGAACCAGCGCTCGATCTTGGTGGCCATAGTCTCTTTGGAAAGGACCCGGCCTAGCCCCGAACAGTAGGGACAGGGCTCCGATACCGCGTGAAGATGTGAGGGGCGAACACGCTCACGGGTCATCTCAACGATGCCGAATTCGGTAACCGGGTTAATGGCCCGCTTGGCTCGGTCATGGGCAAAGCAATTCTTGAATTCCTCATAAAGCCTGCGCCGGTTGTCCCGGTTATACATGTCAATGAAATCACAGATTATCAGGCCGCCGATATCGCGAAGCCGTATCTGACGGGCTATCTCGCGGGCGGCCAGTACATTGGTCTGATAGATGGTCGATTCCTGATCGGTGCTGCCCACAAATCTGCCAGTATTGACGTCGATCGTTACCATTGCCTCGGTCTGGTCAATTACCAGATAAGCTCCCTTTTTGATCCAGACTTTGCGCTCAAGCATCTTCTCAATCTCCGGTTCCAGATTATAAAGATCGAAAAGAGGATGGTCACCCTTGTAGTATTCCACCCGGTTCTTGAGATCCGGGGCAACCTGTCTGGCAAAAGAAACTACCTTCTTGTAGGCTGTCTTGTCGTCCACCAGAATACGCTGAACATCCTCAGTGAAGATGTCGCGAATCATCGAGACGATCAGTTCGGCTTCCTTGTGAATTAGCGTCGGAGGTTTGGACTGATCGGCCTTCTTTTTCAGCTTACCCCATAGCTTGAGAAGACGCTTTACATCGGAACGGAAATCACTCTCGCTCTTGCCCTCGGCCTCCGTCCGCGCAATCAGACCGAATCCCTCCGGACGGAGCGGAGCCAGGGTCTTTCGTAGTCTTTTCTTCTCACCCCAGTTAGAAATGCGCTTGGAAACCCTGATGTGGTCATCGTCCGGCACCAGCACCAGAAAACGACCCGGTATTGAGATATCCGTCGAAATCCGCGGGCCCTTGGTTGAGATGGGCTCCTTGATGATCTGTACCAGTATCTCCTGATTCTTCTTTAAAACCTTCTCGATCCCCTGGCGTCTCGACTTGCGGATGATCTCCGCCGGAGCCTCTTCTTCTTCGTCCTCGGAATCGAATCGTCGGCCATGATCGGTTCCTATATCCGATGCGTGTAAATAGGCGGCCTTGGGCATGCCAATGTCAATGAAGGCCGCCTGCATTCCCGGCAGAACGGTTTTGATGACGCCCTTATAAATATCACCGACCATGCGGTTGGCATCAGTTCGTTCTACCTGAAGTTCCACCAGTTTGTCATCTTCCAGAATCGCTAATCTGGTCTCGTAATCGGTGGAATTGATTAGTATTTCTTTCTTCATAATTTTACATGTCCCTCCGTGGGGCTTCCCCTAAAATTTCCCCCACCTGCGGTCTAAATCCGTTTATGAACGATATTCCGTCCATCTGTTTCTTTCCTTCCGGAACAAGGCTGGTTATCTCTATGGCCGAATCGGCACACTGGACCAGCAGATTTTTCTTTGCGAAAACGACCGTCCCCGGTCTCAAATCTTTATCTCCTTGACTGTCTGCTACCCGACACGTAAGCACCTTGAGCTTCTTCCCCCGGAAGTAAGTGTAGGCTCCGGGCTTGGTCGACAGCCCCCGGACGAAATTCTTTACTTTTTCCGCCGGGAAGCCAAAATCAATCAAGGCGTCGAACGCGCTTATCTTGGGCGCTCCCGTCGCCTGGCTGTCATCTTGTACTGAAAGCGAAGCACTGCCGGCCTCGATAGCCTCCACGGTCTCGAGGACAAAAGGACCCGACAAATCGGCCAGACGGTCATAGAGAGAATCGAAATTCTCGTCGTCGCCTATGAGCACCTTTTGTTGAAGTATTATGTCGCCCGTATCAACCGTCTTTTTCAAAAAGAAGCTGGTCAACCCAGTTTCTCTCTCGCCGTTAATCAGGGCCCAGTTAATAGGGGCAGCTCCCCGGTATCTTGGCAATAGCGAGGCGTGAATATTCACGGAGCCATATTTGGGTAGATTAAACAGCTTGGGCGGAAGTATACGGAACGCGATAACTACGATAAGGTCAGGGTTCAGCGCATCAAGGCGCTCGATAAGCTCTTTTTCTTTGAGTGACAGGGGCTTGAATACATTGTAGCCCAGCTCTGTCGCTTTCTGAGCGACTTCGGTGGGGGTCAGTTTCTTGCCCCGGCCGGCGGGTTTGTCCGGTCCGGTAACAACACCTGCAATCTCATGCCTGCTGTTGTGAAGGTGCTCCAGTGCGGGGCAGGCAAAAGCAGGCGTGCCCATGTATACGATTCGCATACGTGCTTAAACTGTGGCTGATAAACGATGTCGGAGTAGCTAAAAGCGGGCCAACTCAGTTGCGTTCGCCGGTCAAGACGCTACTGAAAGCTTCTTCAGCCGGCCTTTCAACATGGTTTTCGCCAGGGGTGACAAGTAGTCAATAAACAACTTGCCCTCGAGGTGGTCGTATTCATGCTGAATAGCGCGCGCGGCTAACCCCTCCACCTCTAATTCGAAGGGCTGGCCGGTTAAATCCAGTGCTCGAACCCTGATTTTCGAAGCTCTGGTAATCTTCTGATAAATTCCCGGAAATGACAGACAGCCTTCTTCATATTCCGTCTCGCCGTCTGACTCAATGATCTCCGGGTTGATAAAGACCTGAGGTTTGGCAGTGATATCCACTGCCGACAGGTCCACGATAAAAACGCGCTTCAAAACGCCGATCTGGACTGCCGACAGCCCGAGACCCCTGGCTTTCTTCAGAGTGTCGGTTAAATCCGACACCAAATCTTTAACTTCCTGGTTGAATTCCTCAACCGGTTGAGAAACTTCCCGCAGTACCGGGTCGCCAAATATGACGATCGGTCGCTCAGCCACAGTAACTCCTTAACCTATTTTTCCACCCGGGCGGCAATGGAAGACTTGAGAAACTCAAGCTTGACGTTTTCACCAATTTTCAGCACAACCCGGTTGCGCTCATCGTCAATTGCGAAAATCGTTCCAAACATACCGCCACTGGTTACAACCTGATCGCCCTTTTTCAGGCTGGCTATAAGAGCCTCATGCTCTTTTTGTTTCTTTCGCTGGGGGCGGATCAAAAGCAGGTACATCACCAGAAAAAGCAGGGCAAAAAAGCCCAAGGAAACCATGCCGCCGCCTTCTCCCTGTCCGCCACCGGCCATCAAAATCGGATACGTGAAGTCCAAAATAACTCCTTATATTTATCGTAAAATCCGCCCGGCGACTTAGCTCTGTTCTTCCATCAAATGAGCTTTTTTGACCGGGCCAAACTTTTTGTAGTCTAGTCCTAATGGCCTGCTAATATAGGCCTTACACGAAAATCTGCCAAGCTTTAATTTAATTCTTGAAACAGGTCAAATTCAGTTATGTTCCCGCCTGACCGCTCCCGTTTTGAAGCCCGCCCCAGTTCTTAAGATCCTGTAGGACAACCCAATAAGAACCTTTCTGGAAATTGTGATCAGCCGCTACTGCTGCTCAAAATAGAGATTAGCAAACTTGTCCACCAGCTCACTAAGCTTCGCGGTGTGGGCTTTGTCGGTGGTTTGCTTACATTTCATGGCGTGGACCAGCATCTCATGCAATAGTCTCAGACTCTCTTGATATCTGTCGAACGACTCATTGTCAGAAGGATCAGCCGGCTTAATTCGTTGAGTCATAAAGTACTGAGTTACAATTTCCATAAACTTGTCGGCGTGGTCCTCTTTGTTGGTGACCCAGCGTACCAGTTGGTTGTAATTCTTGTCACCCTCGGCCGATAAGGACACAATCTGATCCATACTTTTTTCGATGGTGGCAATGTGTTCATTGAGAAGAGTGATCCTGGTCCGATCATCGTATATGCCGCACGGTATCTCGCAGTGCGAAAGCGCTACGGCTGGTAACAAAAGTGAAAACATAAGAAATAAAGCAGCCGTTCTTAGTAAGGTTTTCATTCGTGACCCCTTTCTAATGGCTCATCAGGTCTGAACCGTAAAAATAATTCCGATTAGACTGTAAAACGCCACGGGCCGCAGGTGGTTCACTTCTGGAGAAGGAAAAAGAAAAGCCGGCTGGTGCCGGCTTAACCTGTCTGCTATAAGACGCTGTTACTTCTCGTCCGGGGGCTGCTCGGAAGTCTCTTCGGCTTTGCCACCACCCTCGGACTTGAACTTTTCTTTCCATTCGCCGAACTTCTTGGCGAAATCCGGAATTGCATCGATTATCTCTCCCCATTTACCCTTCTGAGCTGGAAGAAGCGAAACGCCCTTATCGTCCATAATGATAAACGCGGCCGGTTCAATCCTGGCTCCGCCGCCGCCGCCGCCGCCAAAACCACTGCCCTTTTTCTCATCCTCGCCCTGGCCACCACCGGCACCAAAGCCGACCGAGATCTTAACGACCGGGATTACGGTTCGCTTACCCACCGTGATGGGTTGCCCGATTATCGTCTCAGATTTGGAAATCTCCCTGAGTTCCCCAACCACACCTCTGAGTATCTCAACAACGTTATTGGACATCCTGGTCTCCTTTCTTCTTTCCTATCGCCAATTTTATTAAATCTCTTAAGGGGAGTCTGCAGAACATTACGATGGTTCGGCCAATCAGGTGGTACAGGGGAATGGCAACCGATAGGCGGGCCCAGCCCCCTAAAGCGGCGCCTTCCCAGTAGGGGGTAAAACGAAACCTGCCTACTGCGGCCGGGGCGATCCCGAGAACGGCCTGGTAAAAGCCGAAAGCGGTTCCGGTTAGGTCCGGCTGATCAAACCCGCCGCGAACCTCGCCTTCAAACCGCTCGATATAGAATGACCTGAGAATTGACACAGCATATCGGACAAGGGCCCGAACGGTAGCAGGCAATATCTTCAGGAAATCTGCAACAGGCCTCTCTCGCCTCCTTTTCTTTTTCTTCTCCGGTTTGGCCGCTTTGGCCTTTCTCCTGTCTTTCTTCTTCTCAGGCTTCTTTTTCTCTTTGATCCTCAGGCCAAGCAATCTGAAAACGCTCTGGCCTGATTTGAGATCGAATTGGGCCCCGGATCGACCCAGTCCCACAAAAAGTAAACGATGCTTGTCGGAGATCTCCAACTGGATTCTTATCCGAAGTAAGGTAACGGCTGCCGCCAGCAAGATTATCGCCAGAATTATGTATAACATGGCCCTGCTTTCACCGGAAAAAGACGCCTTATCTACTCTATTATACGATTATCGACCCGTCGGGGCAAACAGAAGCGGATATTTTTACCGAACTACCGTAGTTGTGGATTCGTTGTCCCCGCCAGGCGCCGGCTGTCAGCTTTTTATCGCTGAAGGCTCAATATTTCCCACATGAGAGCCGGCGGTATCGAGCCTTCGGCCAGTAAGTCGTCGTGGAATTTTCTCAGGGAAAAGGCGTCGCCATCTCGCTTCTTAGCGGCTTCGAGCAGGCTGAGTATTTCCAGTTTGCCGATAAGATATGACATTTGTTGTGTTGGTGTCAGGGCATAGCGTCGGATCTCGGTTTCTATGAATCGACGCCCGGACTCGTTGGTTATGCCCAGGGCTCCCACCATCCAGTCTACGCACTCCCGGTAGTTCATCTGCCCTGTGTGGAGTTTCACATCAGCGATAATCCGGGCCGCCCTAAACCTGATACCGTCCAGGACGTTCAGCCACTCGCCGGCATCCTCTTTGCCGTAAAGCCCCTGCTCGTACATCATCTGTTCGCAATAAAGACCCCAGCCTTCGATCATCATCAGGTTTCGTTGCCATTTGCGTACCGGATCAGTGTTCAGCCCGCCTATCTGCATCTGCAAATGGTGACCGGGATAAGCCTCATGAACGACCGGTCCTTTAAAGCCGCGCCGGTGCACGTAGCGATACCGGGCCTCGAGTTGGGCGCGGTCAAGGTCATCCGGAATAGGGCGGACATAGAAGAAGGCCTTCTGGACAGAGTCAAACGGGCCTGCTGGCTGATAAGCATACATGCCGACCAGTGACCGCAAAAACGAGGGTGTTTCGATGACCACCAGGTCGGCCAGCTGGTCGGGAATGGTTAGTATCTCCTGTGACTGAAGATACAGTTTTTCCTGCCGAGCCTCCCAGTTGTAATAGTCGAGGATATCCTGCTTGGTGAAGTTAGCGGGCACGAAAACAGAGTCGGTCCCGTTCTGGTGATTATTCTCGAAATACTGCACATGCTGGCGGTAAGCTTCACCGGCCTGCTCAAACAATACTTCACCCAGCCGCAGAAGAGAGTCGCTGTCAAAGTCAAGAAAATACTCATGAGCCAGCTTATAGTTGAAGTTATCCTTGCCGATTCCAACGTCTGTCTCCGGTCCGGGTGTCAGTCCCGATAGGTAAACCATAAAGTCGTTCATCGCCTCGCGGGCCCGCGTGGATACCGCCGACAGCTCATCGGCTCGCTCCGGGAACTTGTTTGACAACTCCGCCGCCACGTCCTTGTAAAACCGCATCGCGTCCTCGAGCATGTCTGTGGCTGCTTCGATATAAAGCTGGGGAGGTTTCCTGATATTTTTCCGGGCGGTGGCCAAAAAGTCCGGGACTGCTCGCATCCGGTTCAATATTGAAACCAGTCGCTCGGGAAGAGGCGCGTGGTTCGATAGGATCAGGTAGTAAATACCGTTTATCGATTCGTCCACATACAGGTAAGGCGATCTGCGGTGCCACCGGATTTTTTTCAAATCGACCAGGGCGATGTCAACATTGGATTTGAGCAGCTGATAATTGATCTGATCATGCCGTGAAAGCGAGGCCGACTTCAATCTGTAAAGTCTCTTCTCAAAATCGGTTAGCTTCTTTACCATCCGATCGACCGATTTCGAAGAATAGTCGGTAAAACGGTGATCATAGGCATGGATTCCCATGGCTGTGGAGCGGACCGGGTAGAACGACTGAATCGTCTCAAGAATGTCAGAACTCAACTGGCTGAATGACTGCCCTTTAACCGTTCCGGGGAATCCGCCCAGGACTATTATCAACATAATTATCAATGTACAGGCTATCTGACGCAAAATTAATCCTCCTTACCATGCATAGTCGGACAATCTAAATGATACTCCAGTGTCCCGCAAGTTTTCTTAGTTCCGGCTGAAAACCGAGGCCAGTTCGATGTGCATCGTGTGAGGAAACATGTCAACTGGCCGTACTACTGGCAGTTTGTATCCTGCGGCAACCAGTTCCCCGGCATCCCGGGCGAAGGTTGACGGATTACAGGATATGTAAAGAATCTTCTCGGGACCGAATCCGATCAACCTTTTCATGGCTTTCGGGTGAAGGCCCGCCCGTGGAGGATCAACTATCACGATGTTAAACTGTCCCTCCTGTGCTTCCTTGCTCTTGAGAAAGTCCTTCACAGATCCCTCGAAGAAAGAGATATTCTTGGTTCCGTTCACATGGGCATTTTCGCGAGCCACCTTGATGGCATCGGATACCAGCTCCACCCCAACCACGTTCTCGACATACGGGGCCAGCAAAATTCCTATGGAGCCGGTCCCGCAGTATAGGTCTAATACGCGATAATTGGGCCGCGGTTCCAGCAAGTCGAACCCGACGCGGTAGAGCGTTTCGGTCTGGACGGTGTTGGTCTGAAAAAAGGAATTAGCCCTGATTCTGAAGCTACTGTCGAATAGGCGTTCTTCCACATAGCCGCACCCGAACAGAACCGTTTCGATTTCGCCAGTAGCGACATTCGATTTCTGGCCATTCTGGTTGTGAACCAGCGTCGTGATTTGCGGGAAGGCGGTGGTAATCTCGCGGATGAATCTATCTCTCTGGGGGAAATCTCCATAATTGGTGACAACATTAACCATCAGATCACGGGTTCGTTTTGCCTGCCGGATCATCACAAAGCGCATATAACCGGTGTGGTTGGACACATCATACACAGATAGCCCTTCACGGCACACATAGTCACGAACCCAGACAACTATCTCACTGACCAGGTCTTGGGTAAGGAAACACCGCTCAAGATCGAAAATCTCGTCGAAGCGGCCACGGCGGTGAAGACCAAGCGTAAAACCACCCTCGGGGGCCGTGTTGAACGAAAACTCCATCTTGTTGCGGTAACGAAAGACTTCCACCGAGCCGATAACATCGCGTACCGTGGTGTCTTCCAGGCCGCCGATTCGCTCAAGGCAATCGGTGACCTGTTTCTTCTTGTATACCAGTTGATCCTGATAGGTGAGGTCCTGCCACGTGCAACCGCCGCAGTACGCGAAGTGCGGGCACACCGCCGGTACTCGCCGCTCCGATTCCCTTAGAATCTTGATAACCGAGGCTTTGTCGAAGCGGGGTCTGGAAGCCGTAATCTGGGCCAGTACCTTTTCTCCCGGAAGACCACCGTCGAGAAAAACGACTTTTCCATCGAGATGCCCCACCGCTTTGCCGCTGAAAGCGAGATCCGTTACTTCAATTTCTACCTGTTTGCCGTTCATAGTTACTGTCAGTGCTCATTGTTGTGGCTGCACAAGGCATCCGGTCTGCGGAAGTCGATTTTCTCCAATTGAATGGTGCTGTGAGATATCTGAAACTTGTCATAAAGCATCTTGTTGATTCGCCCCACCAGGTCCGGTCCCCGCGATAGATTCCCGTCTTCGACACAAATATGACAGGAAAGGGCAATATCCCGCGAGGATAATGACCAGATATGAAGGTCGTGCACATCCTCGACATCTGATGTGCTCCTGATGGCATGGAAAACCTCGTCGAAATTAACGCGTTCCGGGGTGGATTCGAGAAATATAAGAACGGCCTCCTTTATAACCAGGTACGACGACCAGAATATCATCAGGGCAATAACGGATGATAGGACCGCGTCGATAACGACCAGGTTGGTTAAAAGTATTACGACACCGCCTATGATTACCGCGGCCGACGAAACCGCGTCATAGGCCATATGCAGAAATGCGGTTTTCATATTGAGAGACTTAGCTTTTTCCGAGTGAAGTAGCAGAATAGATACAACATTCCCCGCAAAACCGATCGCGGCCACCGTGAGGAATAACCACGGTCTGACGATGGGCTGGGGCTCCAGAAGGCGATCGTAGGCTTCGCGAAGAATGAATATGGCTATTACGATCAGGGCTACCGCCGAGATCAACGCTGTCATCACCTCGACCCGCTTGTAACCATAGGTAGATTTCTTGGTGGCGGGAAGGCGCGAGCCTTTGAGTCCAAGCCAGGCCAGCGCCAGGGCAGCAACATCGGAGAGATTATGCACGGCATCGGCTGTCAGGGCCAAATAACCGGTTATCATACCACCGATAAACTCGGTAACCGTTATCACGGTATTGAATAAAATAGTCCAGGCGAGTTTCTTACCGGAATCTAACTGATGTGAGTATCCTCGTGACATATTCTCTCTGTTAAACCGACCCGGTTACTTCATAAGAGAGTATCGGCATCGGGGCCGCGGTGGGTCAGTCTCCTTTCAATAGGTTTAGTGACAGAAATCCCGCGATTAGCAGCACAACAAAGGCTATCGCCAGTAAATTGAAGTACTTGTCGATAAACAGCTTTATCCGTTCTCCATATTTCCGGTATAGCGTCCCCACCAGACCGGCCACAATGAAGAAACGAAGGGAGCGACTTATAGCCGACGCTATCAGGAAGGGTATAAATGCCATCTTGAAAAAGCCCGCTGCGATCGTGAAAACTTTGTACGGCAAGGGGGTAAAGCCGGCTATCCCGACTGCCCAGGCACCGACATTCATCCCAATCAGCTCCTTCTCGTTGAACCAGTAGTTAGCCTGCTCGAGCAATACCTTGGGGTCACTGCCAGAGATAGAAGCCGTGAGGGCCAACAGCTTGGCACCTATCAGGTCGAAAGCGAATTTCCCTATCAGATACCCGAGTACACCGCCTATGATTGACCCAACCGAACACACCGCGGCGAACCTGATCCACCGTTTGTGCGCGCCCATACACAGGGCTATCAGTAGAGCATCCGGCGGAACGGGGAAGAAGGAGGCCTCCGCCATTGAAAGAAAGAAAAGCGCTGTCTGAGCGTGCGGCGAGTTGCCCCAGCTCAGTACCCAATCATAAAGGGAACGTGACCATCTCAGGGGTAACATCAATATCTTATTCATTGGCCGGTCCGCTCTGCTTGTTCTCCATCGTTGTCTTGCCGGCTATCTTGGCCAGCTTCAACCTGACCAACCGATTGTCTTCGCGTTCGAGCACTGATATGAGCATGTCGCCAATCGTAACCGTTTCATCCTTCTCAGGAAGTCGTCCCAGGTGGCTGATGAATAATCCGGCCAGTGTCTCCGCCTTGTCCTCCGGAAGGGTACTGCCCATTAACTCGTTAATCTCTCCCGGCCACACCAGGCCGTCGGCGTAGACTATGGAATCGGAATGCTTAACCAGCGGTGGACGCTCGGCGTCATATTCATCCTGAATTTCGCCGACAAGCTCCTCGAGGATGTCTTCAAGAGTGATGATTCCAGCCGTGCCACCGAACTCGTCGAGAACTATAGCAAGATGTTTCTTCTTCTTCTGAAATGTCTCCAGTAGTCTAGACAGCGGCATCGAGTCGGGTACGAAGAGCGACTTGCGAATCAAGTCCTTGATGATGATCAGGTTGGGATCCAGTTTATGAATGATGATATCTTTCGTATATAGCACGCCGATAATATGATCGATATCTTTCTCATAAATCGGGTAACGACTGTACTCGTTTTCGATAATGACGTTGAGTATATCTTTCGGACTAGCGTTTATCTCCAGCGCCACAACATCCGTTCTCGGCGTCATGGCTCGGCGTACCGTCATATCGGCGAACTCGAATACGGATTTTACGAGCCTCTCTTCGGTGGCGTCAAAAATACCTTTTTCCCGGCCCTCGAAAATCATCAAGTTTATTTCCTCTTCAGTCACCGCCGAGCGCACCGCGTCCTGCTTGACCCCAAGAAGATTTAGCACTGCTCGGGCGGCTTTACTGAGAATGCTTGAGAAGACAAAGGTCACCCGGATGAACAGATTGATTGGTGGAGCCACGTGTCGCGCGAAGTACTCAGGATTTGACAATGCCAGGTATTTCGGAACAAGTTCTCCAATAATAACCGTCGTGCCGGTGATCAGTATCGCGATCACCGCAATCGCCAGAGCCGTCGCCGAGTTGGCTACGAAACTCGATGGTACCTTCTGGAAGAGCGTTTCCAGTTCACCCACCACCGTTGCCCCGCCAAAGACACCGGCCAGTGTGCCAACCAGGGTAATTCCAACTTGAATTGTGGCCAGGAACCGATCGGGTTTGCGATGCAGTTTTTCGGCCGTGGCGGCGCCCCGTTTGCCGTCAGCTATCTTTTGAAGAAGCCTGCTCTTGCGGCTCGCAATTATTGAAAATTCCGAAAGGGCGAAAAAACCGTTGGCCAGGATAAGCAGGAATATTGCGGCGAGTTCAATCAGTAGAGTCGAGGTATCCATAGCTACAGGTGAACTCCGCTCACGAGTGGTTCGGGAAGATCCGCAGAATCGCTTGCTGAACTTTCTTTAAGACACATAACCCTGATATGTTGAGTCTTGCATCATTCTCCTCAGCCGTTCGACCCGCTTCTCGACCGGCGGATGGGTCGAGAAAAGACCGCTAAGCCCCCTACCCGATAGCGGCTTGGCAATCATCAGATGGGCCGTCGCGGGCCGCTGGTCAAGCTTTAAACGAACTGGCGACTGATGGAGCTTCTCAAGAGCCGAGGCCAACTCACGGTATTTGCCGGTCAACCGGCCCGACTCCGCGTCGGCCTTGTACTCGCGCTGACGGGAAATGGCGAACTGAATAAGCATCGCCACAAGCGGTGCTACTATCGCCGCCACCAAAAGACCTATTCCACCGCCACGGTTGTCATCGCGGCTGTAGCCTCCGAAGATAGCACCCCACCTCGCGATGGCGGCCAGGATTCCTATGGCACCTGCGAAGGTCGCTACGATCGTGCCGATGAGCAAGTCTTTATTCTGGATGTGGGCGATCTCGTGGCCAATTACTCCTTTAAGTTCGTCGTCGGTTAGGATTTCAAGTAAGCCTTCAGTGACCGCGACCGATGCATGTTCGGCGTCGCGACCGGTGGCGAAAGCATTGGGTGCTTTGCTTGGAACGATGTAAACCTTCGGCATTGGCAGCAGCGCCCGGACCGTGGCGACTTCTTTCACGATGCGGTACAGGCGGGGATGGTCCGCTTCAAATATCTGGCGGGCGCGATACATGGAAATCACAATTCGATCAGAATACCAGTAACTCAGGAAATTCATGACGCAGGCCAGCAGGAAAGCCAGAATCATACCCCTCTGACCGCCGACCAGATAACCCACTGCCATAAAAAGCAGCACCAGCGTCACCATAAGCACTGTTACTTTAAGTCCATTCATAACAACACCTTCTATTTTCCAATCTACAAACGGCAATCACGCAAGGTCAACAACTTTCGTTCATCCAGTATAGCGCGATTTTCGGCTAAAAGTTCCGCCGTCTCTAAACGATTCACTTATGCCGCAACCAGCATCCCTGCCGCGGTGGTCTTCATATTTTACACTAAAAAGCCGGGCGTGGCGCCCGGCTTACTCAACAAGATCAGGAACTCGGTTTTTTCCGCTTGGTTCGACCAAATGAAATATTCTCCGCGGAAAACTCTGGTTTAGATTCCTCCTGCGGTTCGGTTTCCTCCTTCGAAGAAGTACCGGTCTTTACAGCGGGACCGCGGCGTGATTTTCCTCTCCCATACGAAGGGACTTCCGTTGACTCCGATACCTTTTCCTGGGGCTCTTCGGCTTCAGATCGGGTATTCCCGTCCGCCTCTTGAGTGGACCCACCGGGGACATCGTCAGAATAGAAATCGACGCGAGGATATTTCTCTTCACTCGTCTCAGATACACGCACGTCAGGGGATTCATCGGGCACACGTTCGACATCGGATCCTTGATCGCCCGCTGTGTCACTTTCAGATCGCCCCTCTCTTTGTCTGAGTTCGGCCAGTTGGGCTGCTATCTTGGCTCGCTCTCGCTCAATCGTCTCGGGGGAGAGTTGTGCACGGGTAAATGTGGTCTCACCGGCGGCCGGTTGCTCCGTGCGAATGTCGGTTTCCGCTGTTTTCTTGCCTCTGAGTTCGGTATCCAGAACATGGTACGGCGGCTTTGAGATCTGGAACGAACCGGGTTTCCCGGATGAAAGCTTCTTATCGCCCGCGGCTGGTTTCCTCCCTTCGTGTCTTCGCCCACGAACCCTGCCGTCGGGACGACCATTGCCGCGTCGCTTTCGATCCTTGTGACCATCTCTCTTGCGACTGTCGCGTTGTGGCTGGTGACCCTGCTTGTCCTGACGTTTCCTCTCTGTGGACGATGATTTGCGGTCGTGCCGTTTCGTGCCGTTGCTGCGTCTGAACGATCCCGACGGACGCGAGCTGATGGCTGGTTTCACGCGGCGAGCTGTCTTAAACTCGAATGTCTCTCCAATCACAGCCGCGCCGACAATATCCCCCCACACATTCAGTGTCGCGCGCAGCCGTTCGAAAAACCAGTCTACTATCGCAATCAGGCCAATCGCCCCGATGGCCTGGGCCGGGAAACCGGCACTAAAAAGTACAATGCCCAGGATCAGCAACGAACCATGCGGTACCAGAGAAGCACCTATGGAAAGAAGAAAGGTCACTCCCAGAACGGTCAGAATCTGCAACCACGAAAGGTCAACGGCAAACGCTTGAGCACAGAAAAGTGTCCCTATCACCAGATAGAGCGCTGTGCCGTTCATGTTAATCATGGCACCCAGCGGCAATGTCAAAGCCCCCGCCCGTTCGTCAACATCGCCTTTTTCAACCACACGGTTGTATGTTAATGGAAGGGTCGCAACCGCTGACCCGGTGCCGAAAGCTGTGACCAGAGCTGGTGAGGTGTCCATCAGGTATTTCCAGAACGGGCGGTTAGCGAGAAACTTCAAGGCCAGGGGAAGGACAATCAGTCCCTGGATCAAGAACCCGACCAGGACTGTCAGACTGAAAGTTCCCACGGATGCGATCAGTCCGGTGGGTGCTTCGGTACTGTGGGCTACCGCCGTCGCCACCAGAGACAACAGCCCCAGCGGCGCGGCGACGACTAGAAGCTGAACTACCCGCATAATGACATCATTGACGCCCTGAAAGAATCCGACAACAGCCTTTCCCCGATCTCCGAGAGGGATAAGGGCGACTCCAAAAAACAAGGAAAAAATGACTATTCCCAGTAGCTGCCCCTGCGCCGTCGCCAGGAAGAAATTCTCGGGTAGTACTGAACTCAACAACTCTGAGAATGAAAATGAAGTGACCTGGGTTATTTCGTACGGGGCTTCTGCCCCGGCGGTGTTCGCGCCAACCCCGGGTCTGATAATTGCCGTCAAAGCGTATCCTATAATGACGGCGATAGCGCTTGTAACACCAAAGTACAGGAGCGTTTTTCCAGTGGCTCTGTTCACTCTGCCAAGGTCGGCGAGGGCGGCAACACCGACAATCACACTGGCGATAATTACGGGAATAACTACGATATGCAGGGCGTTGAGAAACAATTGCCCGACAAAACTCAGCGACAACATTGTGTCGGGAAGATAATAACCGAGAAGGCCGCCTAAAATGACCCCTGCCAGTACCGCCAGAATCAATGAGGTTGATGACTTAATTCTCATTTTCTCCGTCGCGTTTGTGTCCGGCTCCATAGTGTCTCCAGCCCTGATTTTCGTTCCGGACTAAGTTGTTAGGATATAAAGCAATCATCCTGCGCTTGTGCGATGCGTGCTTATGGCTGGAGTCTCGGGCGCCTTGCGCCGATCGGTTCTTTAACAAGAACAAACAGGGAGCAATCCTGTAACTCTGAGCTCCCTTATCGTGCCGCATCGCCAACTATTATATTATGACCCAGCAAGATACATAGATTGCTCTCGTTTGGCAATGCTTTTTGCCGGAGGCCGGTTTATGTGCGTGAAAAACAAAGGCTTAAGCGTCTCTTGTAGTTTCTTTCCCCACTGCAACGCGACCGGGAAAAGATGATCCGTTGTCAGGACTCCCGTCGTAAGTACGTTGTGATTGTAATTGAGTGTGGCGCGCAGTATATTCGCGATATGGATCTTTTTCCCGACGACAAAAGCCGCGTGAAGGCCCCGGTGGATGTGAGCATTAAGCCGCTGGCGGATAGAATGAGACCCGTCACGCTCGAACAATTCTACGGTCAGGAGAAGATCATCGGCCCCGGTACGCCGCTTCGGAAGGCAATTGAAACTGACCAGGTCGGTTCATTGATTTTCTGGGGCCCGCCGGGCTCGGGCAAAACGACGCTGGCAGCGCTGATGGCCCGATCCACCCAGGGCCAGTTTGTCGTCTTTTCCGCGGCCACTTCGGGGATAAAGGAAGTTAAGGAAGTTATCTCAAAAGCCGGCAATTTCTACAAGATGACTGGCCGCCGCACCTACGTATTTATCGACGAAATTCATCGTTTCAATAAGGCCCAGCAGGATGCCTTCTTGCCCTACGTTGAATCGGGAGAAATCATTCTCATTGGAGCCACTACCGAGAACCCGTCTTTCGAGGTCAATTCAGCTCTGCTCTCGCGGATGCGGGTCTACGTGTTGGACCGCTTATCCGAAGGCGCACTGCAGAAGATAGTTGAGCGGGCGCTGATGGATGCTGATGTCGGTATCGCGGGAATGAATCTGCAGGTCGGCCCCGAGGCTGTTCGCTTTATCACGGCGGCGGCCGATGGTGACGCCCGTCGCGCGCTGGTGCTCTTGGAAAACACTGCCCTCTTTGTCGGGGCCAGCGGCACCATAACGGTCGACAATCTGAAACAGGTCCATCAGCGTGGCATTGCAGTCTACGATAAGGCCGCGGAGGAGCACTTTAATCTGATATCAGCTCTTCACAAGACTATTCGCGGCGGTGATCCTGATGCCTCCCTCTACTGGCTGGCGAGAATGCTCGATGCTGGCGAGGATCCGATGTATATCATCCGAAGACTGGTCCGTTTTGCGTCTGAGGATATCGGCCTGGCTGACCCTTATGCGCTGACCCTGGCCCTTAACGCTAAAGATGCCTACCATTTCCTCGGCTCACCGGAAGGTGAACTGGCCATTGCCGAAACGGTCATCTACCTGGCCTGCGCGCCTAAGTCCAATTCCGCTTATATCGCCTTAGGTAAGGCGATGGAAGACGCTAAAAGTAAGGGGTCTCTGCCGGTGCCTCTGCATCTACGCAATGCGCCCACCCGGTTGATGAAAGATCTTGGATATGGCAAGGACTATAAGTATGCGCACGATTTCGATGACGCCGTTACTGACCAGTCTAATCTTCCTGAAGAACTCGAGGGTGCCGAGTATTATCGTCCGGTGGACGTCGGGCGTGAGAAAAAGATCAAAGAGTACCTTGAGTGGTTCAAGCAGCGCCGGGAACAACTCCGCCGCCGGTTTCGAAAAGGGTAGATCGTAAGCCAACCTCCCGCAACGCAATTCGCGAAGTATCTCTCTCAGCTCAAAAAACCAGCCGCGGCTAACTGCCACCCAACCCGTCGGCGCCCGGGCTATTCCCTTGAAAAACATTGAGTTGGCGGTAAAGCTGGTCCGCCGACGTGCCGATACTGCCGATAACAGGAATGCCGTGTCTGCAGGTGGCAAACCCCACCTGTCACAACCAGGCTGCGAGATCAAATGCGTAAACTCTTTGAAGATTTCCGGTATCTTCTTGGCCGTGTCAGGCTGGCCAGCCAGCGATTCTGGGCGGCAAGCCTGGTATTCGGTCTCGGGCTTATATCCTCGAGCTTTCTGTTGTGGATCTACTCTGAGACCACCCACCACACCTCGTCCCACCTACCCCTTATCACTAAAACCAACCAGTTACGAGTGAGCATTTCCCAGTCTCACCTGTGGTTGGAAGAATACCTCAGCGGTGATAAATCAACAGACTCAAAGCTGGCTTTCGATGCTCTTCACGAGGCGCTTATACTTTCGGATAGCATTCAAGTCATGATCTTGCAGGATCCCGATCTCTGTAATTGTCCCAGACATGCCCAGTACCTGGTTCAGATGGAACAGGTGCGGACCATTCTTCGCGAGTTCGTAGTGATCGCCCACCAGAGGGCCGAGCGACCGCGATCCGCTGGACCCGGCTCGAAAATAGACAGTGTTTCTGACAGCCTTTATAGAAATCTGCTCAGCAATACCGAATCCATGCGTAATATCCTTCTCAACGAAATTGAA
The DNA here is from genome assembly GCA_020351995.1 of Candidatus Zixiibacteriota bacterium. Lineage (GTDB taxonomy): Bacteria > Zixibacteria > MSB-5A5 > GN15 > FEB-12. The sequence continues at coordinate 3,364,352 of CP070674.1, read as the reverse complement.
ACGAAACGAGCCGACCTGGCTCAGATGTTGTGGATGGTCATTGTCATCTGGCTGGGCGTGCTGGTGCTGGTGTTTCTGCTCACCAAGAGCAAAGCCGAACATCGCGAACGGGTTCTGGAGGCCCTGCGCGAGGCCGAGGAAAAAGTGCGCCGCTTCATCGCTACCGCCGACGACATGATTTATTTCCAGAAACCCGACGGTTCGCTTCACGGTCTCAATCAGGCTGTCACCAAGATCACCGGTTATTCCAGCAGGGAGTTTGAGCAAAATCCGCAACTCTGGTGGAACATTCTCCACCCCGATGACCGTCTGACCGCCGAGAAACTTCTGTCTATCAGTCCCCGCAGGAAAGCCACTATAGAAATCCAGTACCGGCTGAAGACCAGGAAGGGCAGGTGGCGCTGGATACAGAGTAAGAAGGTCGCCGTTCGGGACGCGGACGGTAATTTCACCGGATATAATTGCATTGACCGTGACATAACACGGCAGAAGCAGAATGCCGAGGTCCTCGCCGCCAAGAGCCTTGAGCTTGAGAAAAAAGTACGCGAACAACAGTGCCTGTACAAAGCAAGCAAGGTGATCAGCGACGAGTCCATTTCCCTGGACAAAACCTTCTCGGAAATTGTCGATTTGATTGAAATGTCGTGGCAGTACCCCGACGTTACCCAGGCCTGTATTACTTTTAAGGGAAAGACTTATACTAAGCCTGGCTTCAAGCCGACCCTGTGGAAACAGAGTGCCGATATCAATCTGGCCGGAGAAAAAGTAGGTGCCATTGAAGTCTATTATATCGATGAGAAACCAAAATCGTTCGAAGGACCGTTTCTGCAGGAGGAACGGTATCTGATCAATGCTCTCGCCAGGGAAATTAGCGGAAACCTCGAGCGGCAAAGGGCGGAAAAAGAAATTAAACGGCACGGCCGTTTCCTGGGCTCGATCCTGGATTCTCTGACTTATCCTTTCTATGTCCTCGATGCCAGAGACTACACCATAAGAATGGCCAATACAACCTCGGGAGCTGATTTGTCGACCGGTAGTCTCAAATGCTACCAGCTTACTCACCAGCGCGAAAGCCCGTGCTCGTCCGAGAGCCACCCCTGTCCGGTCGATACGGTCAGGAGAACCGGGAGTCACTGCGTCGTCGAACACATCCACTTCGACCGGAACGGCGATAGAAGATACCACGAGGTTCACGGCTATCCGCTGACGGACGAAAGCGGAGAGGTGGTACAGGTCATCGAATACATGTTTGACATAACCGAGCGCAAGTTGACGGAGCACAAACTCGGCGAACTGGCTGCCTTCCCGGCGAACAATCCCAATGTCGTGATGAGTCTTAACAGTAGCGGCGAGGTGCTGTATATGAATGCGGCTACCGCTGAGCGTCTGCGTAACATCGGCATAAGCCCCAAGGATGCCGATCAGTGTCTTCCTCCCCAGGTCAAAAAGATAATCGCCCGGTGTCTGGAGTCGGAAAAGGGCGTGCAGAATATCGTCAATGAGGTCCACGGTAGAACGTGGACCTGGTCATTCCACCCGGTCGCCGGACGGAATCTTATCCATTGCTACGCCACCGATATAACCGAGCTTATTCGGCACGAAAAAGAGGTGCGTAAGCTCTCGGCGGCGGTCAACCAATCATCGACGATGATATGCATAACCGACACCAGCGGAATTGTGGAATATGTTAACCCTTACTTCACTCAGGTGACGGGTTATCTCCTTCCCGTTATTGTCGGACAACCGATAGGCATTCTCAAATCAGGCGAACACGACCAGGAATTCTATGCCGAGATGTGGGGGACTATCACTGCCGGCAAAAGCTGGACGGGCAACGTCAAGAATCGAAAACGCAGCGGTGACCTGTACTGGGAGAGAAAAACAATCACGCCCATCCACAATGATGAAGGTGAAATTGTCAGTTTCCTCTCGGTTAGCAACGATATTACCCATGAGCTCAAAACCCAGCAGAAGCTGATAGAAGCCGATAAACTTTCAGCCATAGGTACCCTGGCCGGCGGCGTGGCCCATGAATTCAAGAACTATCTCGGCGGGATCATCGGTAACGCTTCCTTTGCTCTGGACCAGCTTGACCGGAAAGATGGATTGGCCACGGCCGCGGAAACCCTCCATAAGATAATTGAAATGGGGGAAAGAGCCAATGACGTGACCATGTCTCTCCTGACTTACTCGCGCGCCCGGCCGGATGAAATGCAGCCGGAGAACTTGCGGGTGCTGATCGAAAAGTCAGTCCGACTCGTGGAGAAGGAATTGCACAACCAGTCCATTGAGCTGGTAACGCATTTCGAGGATACTCCGCCGGTCGAGATTTCCGCGAGCAAATTGCAGCAACTGCTGTTGAATCTGCTCATCAACGCGAGACAGGCCATTAGATCACATGGGGTGATAACCGTGGCCCTGTTCGCCGCAGATGATTACGTGGAAATACGCGTCGGCGACACCGGTACGGGAATACCTAAAGATAATCTCGAGAGAATTTTCGACCCCTTCTTTTCCACCAAGGGGGTGTGGGGTAAAGACGAAGTCACCGGCACCGGAATCGGCCTGTCGATTTGCCGGAACATAGCCAACGAGTTCGGTGGCGAACTCAGCGTCGAGTCGATCGTCGGTATCGGCACGACATTTACCCTGACATTACCTTTGTCGCGATCAGACGCATCGCACCTGCCTCCGGCGCGGCAACCCGGGGATGCCCTCCAGATTCTCATTTTTACCCTTGAAACGTCTATCATCAAAAAATACTATCCCGACGCGTGTCGCCTCAACACACGATTGCTCGCGGTTGATAACATAGTCAACGTGCCCCATGACCTGTCTTCGGTGGCCGATATCGTCATCTGCGATTCTCAATTTACGGGCAAGCTGGAACTACTCAGAATGGTCGACGCCTGTAGGGAACAGAAAGTGCCTTTCGTAATGGTCAACTGTGGAGCCTCCGAATATGAGCTCGGTGATATCCACAAACATTCCCGGGCGAATTTCAAGGACCTGCCCGGTTTTACCAGAATCTACTCCTTATTTCGCGCCGACGTCCCCGATACCACCGATACACCGGCCTAAATGATTCTAAATATCACTGCAACAAATATTTGAATAGTCTGTAGAACTTTGTAACATTGTGTTGTCGTAGCACCAGGTTCCAACCAATGTTTGAAACGTGCTGGAAGAGGAGCTTCAAATGAGCAGTTTGACAAGAAAACTTATAACGGTATTGGCGATGGTCATTCTTGTTATCGGCGGTTGTGTCAGCCGGGATGCCGGGCGGTCGGGCGATGTCGTAAACGGTGAGATTGCACAAAAAGTAGATGACTACCTGACCCGCTTGGTACCCTTTGGATTTTCCGGCGCGGCGCTGGTGGCCAGAGGTGACAAAGTGCTTTTGAACAAGGGCTATGGGTTGGCCATTGTCGCGGACAGTACCCCCAATGACTCACGCACCATTTTCAGTACCGGGTCGATTACCAAGCAGTTTACGGCGGCGGCGATTATGAAACTCGAAATGATGGGCAAGCTCAACACCGACGACCCGATATCAAAATACTTTGAAAATGTCCCCGAAGAAAAACAAAGCATTCGCCTCCACCACCTTCTTACCCACACGGCCGGTTTTCCCGGTGCCCTCGGTTCGGACTTTGAGATTGTGGACCGCGAGGAAATGATGAAGCGAATTCTGGAAGCTCCGCTGAAGTTTCCTCCCGGAGAGGAATTCGGGTACTCCAATTGCGGATACTCGATGCTGGCCGCTATAGTCGAACTCGCTTCGGAAATGACCTATGAGGAATTCCTGCAGGAGCATCTCTTCAAGCCAGCCGGGATGGAATACACCGGCTACCGTCTCCCCGATTGGTCCGGGGTAACCGTTGCTCACTGGTACGCCGGGGACATTGACAACGGCATTCCGCTGGACAAGGATTACCCTTATTGGAATTACATTGGCAATGGCGGAATTCTCTCCACCGCCGGTGATATGCTGAAGTGGCATCTGGCACTCACCGGCGATAAGGTACTCTCAGCCGAGGCCAGGGCCAAGCTTTATACACCCTTTCTCAATGACTACGCCTATGGCTGGGACGTGCTCGATACTGAACGGGGAACACTTATTCAGCATGATGGCGGAAGTATGCTCGGCTGTGCCGCCGATTTTAAACGGTACGTGGATTCGAGTGTCACCATAGTGCTTTTCTCCAATCGGTCGGGCTCCGAGTTCCTGATGGACAAGGGCGTACGTAACAGGGTCGCCGACCTTGTCTTTGGCGGTGAGTTTGACCTGCCGCTCCGCGCTTCAAATCAATCGATCAATCTTATCGCCCATGAGGGCAATTTCTTGCTGGAAAACGACGCCGCGTATCTCGTGACCTCCGCCGAAAGTGGCCTGCAGATTACACCGTATGGCAAAGATGCCATTACCGGACTATACATAACCGGCGATAGCCTGCTAAACGAAGTAAAGAATAATGAAAAGCGCTCAACAGGGGTTCTTTCGGCCGCGATAAAAGAAGATTTTGAACCGTTCCGTGTCTTGATCAACGATGACCAACGTCTGGAGCGTATCAAACGACTCTGGTACATGAGACTTAACCGCTATGCGGAAATGACCGGACCGCTCACCGAGGCGGTGGCAAAATTTTCGTGGCCGTCCGGCTACGAACCCGGCGCCACCGAAACGGTAATGGAAATTCAAGGACAGAAGAGCGGCTTCTTTTACCTGATGATCTGGAAAGATGGCAATATGATTGGCATCGCGCCGACTATGGCTCCCAACATCGGTCCCTTAACCTTGCTGCCGATAGGGGATCATCAGTTCTTTACCTATGACATCGGGGCAGCACGAAACATCCGGGTAACTTTCGATGACTCCAGCATGACCATTCTGGGTGAAGGCGGGAATCTGAAGGCCGTAAGGGCGCAGTGACCGGCGGCCAAATGCTCTTCCATTAATCAACCACAATAACGGCGGCGCCGGTAAAACGGCCCGCCCTTAGATCACCAAGTGCCTCGTTGGCTCTTTCAAGTGGATATGGGTGCGCCACAGTCTTCACGGGCACCTTCGGAGCCAGTGCCAAAAACTCCTCGCCGTCCCGCCGGGTAAGATTGGCCACCGAGCGCACCACCCTCTCTCCCCAGAGAATCGAATACGGAAAAGAGGGAATATCGCTCATGTGAATTCCGGCGCAAACAACAGTGCCTCCTTTGCGGACGGCTCTGAGCGCTGCGGGTACCAGCGATCCGACGGGCGCGAATATTATCGCGGCGTCCAGTAATTCCGGCGGCGAGTCTTCCGATTTACCCGCCCACTTAGCTCCCAATTTGAGCGCGAACGCCTGACTCTCAGAATCACCCTCTCGCGTGAAAGCGAACACCTCGCGCTTTTGATAATGCGCCACCTGTATCAGGATGTGAGCCGCCGCGCCAAAACCATAAAAGCCCAACCGCTTACCGTCACCCGCCATCCGGAGTGAACGGTAACCGATCAGCCCGGCGCACAGAAGTGGAGCCGCCTGAAGATCGGGATACCCCTCCGGTATCGGAAAACAGAAACGCTCGTCGGCCACACACCGCTCGGCTAAACCGCCGTCCATCTGATAACCGGTGTATTTCGATTGGTCGCACAGGTTCTCCTGCCCGGATTGGCAGTAGTCACAATGTCCACAGCTACCACCAAGCCACGGTACGCCCACACGGTCACCCGGCCGTAATGCGGAAACCGCAGAGCCAATTTGCTCGATCCGTCCCACAATTTGATGACCGGGAACAACTGGCAGTTTGGCTTCTGTCAGATCGCCATCAACCACATGAAGGTCAGTTCGGCAGACCCCACAGGCGCTAACCCGAATCAATACTTGGTGTGGTTTTGGTGTCGGGTCGGCAAGTTCGGTTAGCCGCAAAAGCGTCCCTGGCTTTTCGAGAATCATGGCTCGCATGACACCAATCTATGTCACCACCGGTCGCACGACAACGTTTTTTCGGGCATTTCGGGTGAATAAGAAAGGGCGACCCTTTCGGGCCGCCCCATGAGCCTATGAAAAGATGCGATAAGGCGGTATCACTTCAATAGAATCATCTTCTTGGTTTCTTTGAAGTCGGTGGTTTCAAGTCGATAGAGATAAACCCCCGAAGGCATCTTCGACGCATCCCACATAACGCTGTGTATTCCGGCACTGTATTCACGGTCTGCCAGCGTGGCCACTTTCTGACCGCGGATGTTGTATACGACGAGACTTACATGTCCCGGCGCCTTGAGAGAGAAGGATACCTCCGTCCCTGGGTTGAACGGGTTAGGATAGTTCTGTGAAAGTCCATACTCGTTCGGAACCAGCGACTGCGTGCCAGCCAGCGGATTGTCCTTATAGACGATGCCGCTCTCGCACACTAACGTCATATCGTTAGCAGCCTCGTTATAGACGTAACCCGCGAGAATGACATTGGTGACCTCGAAGCACCACTCACCATCGCAACTCTTGGTGGCACCTGTGTTGAACGTCACATACCCTGAGTCATTTGTAAGGGCATTTCCGGAGCCGCCCACCGGTCCGGTGGCCGTAACGTACACATCGGCACCTGCCACTGGCTGCTCGTTCTGGTCAAATATCCAGATTCTTCCCACACCGCGACAGTTACGGCCGATGTTATCGCGCCATACGTAGATCGAATCCACGTGAATTTCATTCTCACCCGGCTCATAGGCAGTGATGTAATCAACCTTTACCTCCGTGTCCTCGCCGTAGGCATTGGATACGGTGAGTGTTACCGTGTAGACATCCGCAACGGTATACGTGTGGGTCGGGTTCTCTTCATACGAGACGGGGCTGCCGTCGCCGAAATCCCATTCCCACGAAGTCGGCTCGCAGGATGACAGATCGGTGAAAGACACTTCGAGCGGGGCCAGGCCATAGGTGGGTGTGCCCGAAAAATTGGCTACCGGCGGGTCGGTGCAAGGTCCGCTGCTTAAAGCATCAAGACACTTCTTGGCGCTGACAATGCCAACACCCACATACTTGGTCATGTTGTAAGGCTTGACGTTATCTGGATCGCAGATAATATCCCATTTGTCCTGCCTGGTCAGTGAAGGATCAGCCGACTCCAGGAGAGCTAGCACGCCGACCGCATGAGGGGCCGCCATGGAGGTACCTGAGATGGTCGCTGTCCGATCGCCGGTGCCGCCATAGAGGCTGAGAATATTTGACCCGGGAGCGGCTACCTCAACCCAGGTACCCCAGTTGGAGAACGAGGACGGGTTTCCATTGATATCGATGGAACCCACGGCCATGCAGTCGGGCCGACTGGGAAGATACTTCGGAACATCCGTATTGTCATTTCCGGCGGAACAAACAATCTGTACATCCTGACTGGTAAGGTAAGTCGCAGCGGCCGCCAGATCGGCAGTCTCCCGCGAACCCCATGAGCAGTTGATGGCAGCAACGTTAACACCGGCCGCCTTGAGATCGCCCACATAGACCATGGCCTCTGCGGCATAATCCATGGAGACAACACCGCTGGAGCCTCTCTTCCAGCCGATTCGGCAGGGCAGAATCTTAACGCCGTTAGCCGTGCTTCCGGTGGTACCGTCATTCCAACCCCCGGCAACACCACACACGGTCACGCCGTTATTGTTGATTGCTGCTACTGTCCCCGATACGTGCGTCCCGTGGCCAACACCGTCCATCGGGTCGTTGTCGGCGCCACTGCAGTCAACGTCGTTACAGGGCATACCGGCTTCTACAAAGTCCCAACCGATTACGTCATCTACAAAGCCGTTGTCGTCATCGTCGGTGCTGTTGCCCGGAATTTCCTGGTCATTGACAAAGATATTACCGTTGGTGCTGTTGTCAGCCGGCCCGGGGGGATTGCTCCCGCCCAGATCCGTGTGGTCGTACTTGACACCGGAATCCAGAATGCCGACCACAACCGTAGCGTCGCCGGTCTGGGTATCCCACGCCAGGTTGGCGTCAATCCCATAGGTATTATAGTAGTTCCACTGAGTCGTATATAATGGATCGTTGGGTGTGGCGTCCATCGCTTCAAGCGGAATCTTGTAAGCCTGCGTCACCATCGGCAGGCGCTCGTAGGCCGCTATAACCGCATCGAGATCGGCATCCTCAACATGAACCCTGAAAAACCGCGTCAGGGCCTGTCTCTCGGGAGAGTCAGTGGCGTTGTAAGTAACCCCCGGAAACTTCTTGTCAACACGAGTAATGCCGAAACGCTGTGCGATAAAATCGAATTCGGCAACACCGCGAAGCGCGTTTGCTGACTTGAAGGCTTCCTTGTTGAGCGATGGGATGAAATTCTCGTCAAGCTGAACGATTATCGCATTGGGTATGTATCCCTCGGTGGGTGGGTCACCGTCAATGCGATTGAGTTGGTGGGCATTCTCGGCGGCGGCGAAGCTACCAAATGCTAACAATACCGCCAGGAGAATTAGACCGAGTTTTTTCATTTTTCCTCCTGTGCACACTATTGAAAGTTCGACGCAATCTAAATTCTTGATTGCATAAACGATTACAATTAGGCCCTATATCACCTCCCGTGACGTATTTTATGACTGGTTAAACAAAAGTCTATTTATGTGTGTAATAATTGATTTGCTCTTACGTGCTGTGGGCACACCTATCCCCAAATATCGCTTAAACTTCCCATAAAAGCAAGGTAAAAATTTAGTTCATAACGGCTACCGTCGAGGGATGTTCCCTGTTTTTTCGCAATGCAGATCCCTGCCGGTCGCATTTGACCCGCGGTCGCGCCCTTCGAAAAGCCTCTTGAGAGTTCGAAAGTGCCGCCGATGGGCCGGAATCCCCGTTCGGGATGATTCTGGTTGACAATACCGGGTCGTTTCGCCAAATTGTGAATGATTTCACCCCAACTCTGCAGGGGCTGTCCCAACGACGCTGATGACTGACAACAATCGAGAAATCTATGAGATATTCAATAAAACAAGAGGTTTAGGAGGAACCATGAAAACGTTGTTAATGGCAGCGGTGATTTGCGCCCTGCTGGCATTTGGCGCCAGTGCGGCCATCGATGGGGTGCTGTTCCAGGCCAGCGCTCACTACAACGTCGCGTTTGAACCGTATCGAATCGCCATCGCCGATTTCAACGGCGACAATATCAATGACATGGCTTGCGCTCATTATACCGGGGACAGTATAGCTGTTCTCATCGGTAAGGGCGGCGGTGACTACCAGCCCGCCGCGTTCTACACCATCGGCACCTACCAGTACGATATCCAGGCTGCCAATATCGATGGTGATGCCGACATTGAGCTCCTAGTTGCCACCGGGAACAATGTCTATACCCTCGACAATAATGGAGACGGGACCTTCGCCACAGCAGCCCAGGTTTCCGGTCTGGTTAATTCTCCCCAGACGATAAGACTGGCCCTTGTCGACGGCGACGCCGATTTGGATCTGATCGTGGCTCATAACGATGGGTCGTATACCGATCTTTCGGTATGGGAAAACGACGGTTCGGGCAATTTCACTTTCGACAACTCATATACAGTGGGTACTTCTCAGAGCGTAATGGCTGTGGCCGATTTCGACGGTACTAACGGCCCGGACATTGCCGTAGGTACCGCGGCGCCCAACTGGAGGGTCCTGCTCAACGATGGCTCCGGCGGCTATACCGTGGGTTCTCCCAGTCTGCTTGCCAGCGCTCCTCGCGGCATGTGTGCCGCTGACTTTGATGGTGGCGGGGATATTGAAATCGTTATAACCCTTTACCAGGCTCTCACCCTCTACACCAACGATGGCTCGGGAAATTTTAGCACCGGCGGCGGGGTTGGCACCCTGGGCAACGGCTACTGCCCGACCGCCTCCGATTTTGACGGCGCCAACGGCCCCGACATAGTCATATCAGACGACTCGACATACGTTTACTTCAACAATGGCAGCGGTGCCTTCACCGGCGTTAACGTTTACTGGGTGGGGGAATATAGCGAGGGACTCGCAGTGGGCGACCTTGATAATGACGGTAACGACGATCTGGCGGTCGTCGGTCGTGCCGGCAGTTCCGACGATGCCGGAGATTATATCGCCGTCATGCTTAACCCGAACGGCAACGGGCAATTCTTATATCCCATTCAGACCGGCACCGGGCCCTATTGGAACGGTCCCGTGTCGTTATGCCGGTCCGACTTCGATAATGACGGCAACATGGACGTAGCGACTCTTGACTGGGTAAACGACAGCGTTCTTGTCTATCTGGGTGATGGCATGGGCCACTTTACCAGCGTCTACCGTTGGGGCACGCTCAACTCCCCATGTGAAATCGTTGCCATGGATGTTGATGGGCAGCCTGGGGATGACCTGATAGTCGGTTACTCTGATGTCGCTGGTACCTCTATCTCCGTCTATCACGGCGTCGGTGGCGGATTATTTGCCCCCCCGCTCACATACCCAGCCGGCACCAGACCCGTGGGCATCTTTGTTCAGGACCTTAACAATGATGGAAGCAATGACATCGCCACCGTTAACTGGACCGGCCAGACCATCTCCGTGTTGTTCAATAATGGCAACGGGACTTTTCAGCCCCCGGCCAATTATGCTACCGCGACTGCTGTTAATCACAGTGCCATCGACGGTGGTGATTTTGACAATAACGGCTGGGTCGACCTCGTGGTCCCCAACGGCTCCGCCAACTGCACTGAGGTGTTTTACAACAATGGCGGGACCTTCGCACCCGGTGTACCGGTTGGCGGTGGTACTATGTATGACCCTTACCAGGTCTGTGTCGACGATCTCGACAACGATGGTTTCCCGGATATCATCGCGGGCAGCTACGATACCCACGAAGTCTGTGTCATAATGAACAACGGCGGCACAGGCTTTCACCCCGACGCCTACTTCTACGCTGGCAATGAGCAGTATGAAATCGGCGTGTCGGACTTTGATGCCGACGGTGCCAAAGATATCGTGGTGCTCAACACCGAGTCATACAGCTTCTCGATCCTCTTCGGCGACGGACTCGGAGGTTTCGCTCCGGCCAAACACTACGGCATTACCAGCGATGATTCCGAAGGTCTGGCTATCGCCGATTTCGATGGCGACACTTACCCCGATGTTGCCGTGTCGAACTATAACCACGACAATATTTCCGTGTTTCCCAATCGCCTGCTGGCCGTCGACGTTGTTGAACCATGGGTTGTCGACAATCTACCCGGCCAGTACGGCCTTTCACAGAACTACCCCAATCCGTTCAACCCGTTCACGACTATCCAGTACAACCTGCCGTCGAAGGCCGACGTCACGATTACCGTGTACAATCTGCTCGGCCAGAGGGTAAGGCTGTTTCAAGAAGGTGTCCGGCCTGCGGGAACTCATCAGGTGGTCTGGGATGGCCGCACCGACAGCGGACAACCGGTTTCGACCGGAATCTATTTCTACCAGCTCAAGGCCGGTGATTATCTCGAGGCCAAAAAGATGCTTCTGCTGAAATGATTTCCCCTGTCACAGAATGAAATCCAACCCCCGCGGTTTTGTTAAGATCGCGGGGGTTTCTTAATTGTCGGTCGTCCCGCGGCGGGTCACGGCTTGTTCCATATTGTGATTCATCGGCATACAGAGGTTTAAACGTCTGTCAAAATTGCGACGTATTTATTCGGACACGCAGGATACACAAAGGAGGACCGATGAAAGCCGTATGGAACGGCGTCGTGATAGCCGAATCAAATAGAACCGTTGCTGTTGAAGGCAATCATTATTTCCCACCCGAGTCAATCAAGAGAGAATATCTTGTCCCCAGCGACACCCAGTCGCTCTGCCCATGGAAGGGAAAAGCCTATTACCACTCTGTTGTTGTCGGGGGACAGGAGAACCGTGACGCCGCCTGGTACTACCCGCAGCCGAAAGATGCCGCCAGCGATATCAAAGACTACATCGCCTTCTGGAAAGGTGTAGAAATACTTCCTTAGTCGACCTATGGCACCATCCAGCTTCTGATCGGTGTCGCCGCACAGACTCCTTGACAAACAGGTTTGAAAAGCATAGCCTTCAGAATAATCCCACACCCCGGAGGAATCCATGGAACTGATTATCATTGTTGCTATTATCGCGCTAATCGTAATCATTGTCGCCACTATATACAACCGGCTGGTAAAACTCAGAAACACGGCCCGGTCATCGTGGTCAGACATTGATGTTCAGCTCAAGAAACGCTTTGATCTGGTCCCCAGCCTGGTCGAGACTGTCAAGGGCTATGCCGCGCACGAGAAATCCGTTTTCGAAAAGGTGACGGAGGCGCGCTCTCAGGCTATGAAGGCCGGCTCTCCCCGAGAAGCCGCCGAGAAAGACAACATGTTCAGCCAAACCCTCAAAAGTCTGTTTGCCGTGGCTGAAGCTTACCCCGAACTTAAAGCCAACGAGAATTTCGTCAAACTTCAAGCACAGTTTCAGGATCTTGAAAACGGTATCGAATCCGCTCGCCGGTACTATAATGCGGTGGTCCGCGACCTCAATATCGCGGTGGAGTCGTTTCCGTCCAATATTATTGCGTCAATGTTCGGATTCAAACAGGAAGAGTTTTTCCAGCTCGATTCCGTCGAAGAGAGAAAACCAATCAAGCCCGATTTTTCGAGCTGAAATACAAAGGGGGAAACCTTGTCCAAGAAGTTACTCCTTTGGCTATCCGCTGTTGCCTTGGTGATCACAGTCGGGTTATCATCGCGGGCCGGCGCGCGTGAATATTTCATCATAAATAATTTCCACGCTGACATAAACATTCACGAAGATGGTTCCATAGTCGTCAGGGAAACGATTGAACTGACCTTCGACCGGCAGCGGCATGGAATTTACCGCGAAATTCCATATAAGTACGAAAACGAACTGGGCCGGACCGTCCGTATGCCCATAAAGATCCTCGATGTCAGGAAGGAAGATGACAGCAAGTGGAAATATAAGGTGAGCCGAAAGGGGAGCGTTGTCAATGTTCGCATAGGCGACCCCGATGTTTATGTCCGGGGCAAACAAATATATGTTATCTATTACCGCGTCGAGAATGCGCTGATGTTTTTCGAGGACCACGATGAGCTATACTGGAATATTACCGGCAACTACTGGGACGTGCCTATTGAACAGGCCACTGCGACGCTAAACCTGGTATCGGAAGTACTGAGCAGTCAGTTACTTACTAACTGCTATACCGGTTCTTACGGACGCCGCGAATCCGACTGTGACTACGAAAGTGTCGGCAACAGTGCCACCTTTACGGCCCTTCGTCCATTGAGAGCCCGCGAGGGTCTGACGGTGGCCTTCGGATGGGACAAAGGCATTGTCAGACCGCCTTCGGCGTGGCAACAGTTTCTCATACGATACAATCTCGCCGAAAACTGGATCTATATCATTCCGGTCATAGTCCTGATTTTCATGTTCAATCAATGGTATCGCAAGGGCCGCGACCCTCAGGTGCGGGAGTCAGTGGTGGTGATGTATGAACCACCCATATTTGATGGAAAGGAACTGTCCGCTGCCGAAGTGGGTTCGCTGATCGATGAAAGGATGGACGCCCGGGACCTGACGGGTGCGCTTATCGGACTGGCCGTTAAAGGCTACCTGCAGATAGAAGAGACAAAAAAGGAGGGCTTCATTTCACTCTTCGACTCCATCGACTACAAACTCATCAAGCTGAAAGAACCCGACAGTGAGATCAGCCCGTTTGAAAAGCAGCTGATGGAGGCGCTGTTTACCGGTTACGGTACAATTGTAATGGTGTCGAAACTGAAAAACAAGTTCTATAAGAATCTGAAATCCCTTCGCAAGACCCTTTGGTCGGGTCTCAAGGCAAAGAAGTATTTCGACATAAGCCCTGCCACCGTGCGCTCTACGTATGTGACCATAGCCATCGCATTCTTCGTCGCCGCCGGCCTGATCGCGAAATTCAGCCTGGGGGAGCTTGGCATGCGCGGCGTGATCGTCTCGGTATTGGTCGGCGGAATTGTTCTGGCCTTTTCCAGGGCCATGCCGGTTAAAACCAGGGCCGGCGCGCGGGCACACTTTCACGTGCTCGGCTTTCAGGAATTCATGAACCGTGCCGACAAAGACCGCCTCGAGCGCATGGGCAAGGACATTTTTTATAAGTACATGCCCTATGCCATCGCGCTCGATGTTGTCGATCACTGGGCGGAGGCTTTCGAGGGTATATACGGTGAGCCGCCTCAGTGGTATGTCTCTCCGGGCGGGTTCCGATCGTTCAGTCCGGCCGCCTTTTCGCGTACTATCGGACAGGTCACCAGCAGTCTGGGTGCGGCTACCTTTTCGTCGCCGCGTGGAAGCGGCGGCGGTGGTGGAGGTGGGTTCTCCGGCGGCGGTGGTGGAGGCGGCGGCGGCGGAAGCTGGTAGTTCTTATTTTACCGAATACGCCCGCAGCATATTCAGTCCGCGTTCCTGCAACTGATAGGCCTCGTAGTCGGTACGCTCTATGAAGTTGCCGTAAGTGTCGTAAAACTCGATGGTTATGTCGTAGGTCCCCGGTTCAATTTCGAAATCACCTACGTAGATCATTCCCGGCAGAAAATGGCCGCAACGCAGATCCGCGTCCTCGGTGATATCGGTGGCCACATCAATGGCCACTTTTTTCAACCAGCCTCCGAAATTGCCGTCATCATTCTTTTCTTTCATTCTATGTGCGGCTAAGCCCTTCACTACAGCCCGAGCGAGCGACCGCAGGTAAATGAGCGATTTCTTGGCGCTGAAGGTCTCCTCCGCCACCTTTCCGATATCCTCCAAAAGCTGCAGCTGGCCGATGGATTCGCCGTTCACAAGAACCTTTATTCGGCCAACTCTCGAAGGTCTTTGAACCAGAACCGGAATAGCGAACTTGAAATAGTAATCTTCGGATACTCTCATCGGCAGATGCCCGTACTCGACATCCTCTTTCTCCGGGCCATCGTAAAGAACCTGCACGAGATTAAGCTGTTTGTCGGTCCTTATTCTTAGGCGGAGCGGCTCTTTGATAGGGCAAAGGCCGGCCAGACCGACAATGCTCAATACAGATTTATCCTCGGAGTAATACTTAACCTCCGGCATGGGGAAATCATAAATATGTGGCTGGGTCTGAAAGGCTTTGGTTAGATACTCATGGTCTATGCGGGCATCGTCCATC
The DNA here is from genome assembly GCA_020351995.1 of Candidatus Zixiibacteriota bacterium. Lineage (GTDB taxonomy): Bacteria > Zixibacteria > MSB-5A5 > GN15 > FEB-12. The sequence goes on along the minus strand of CP070674.1, from coordinate 3,349,238 downwards.
TTGCCGTCGGCGGCATACATATGCATGCTCAAATACCGGGCAAAAGCGTCATTCTGGAAACGCACTTTCTCCGCTTCAAAAGTTATGTTAACCTGGTGAGTGTCCTGTTCCAACCCCCGCTGGAATTCGGCCGCGGCATCACCGTACTTCTGCTCCAGCAGGTCTAACTTGAGATTGGCCCGGCGAATCTCAACAAAGGCATCGTCAAATCTATCCTGATGTATGTAGTTGAGAGCATTGATCAGGTTGGCGTACAGAATCTCGTAGTCTTCGCCGGAATAGTCCAGGACATTGTCGTTCAGCAGTAGGGACAGGGCCGCTTTTGAGATGCTCTTGGTAAATAGCTCCTCGGCCGCGGCTTCGGCCAGCTGAAGTTTGTCGATGCTGACCTGATAACTGTCAGCATAGTGATTAAGAAGGCCGGCATCGAGAAAATACACCAGGCGGTCTTTTTCGCCGTACTCGTCTTCCTCGCGAGCCCGCTCAAGCATGGCCGCTGATGACCCGGGTTTGCCCGAATGCAACTCAGCCGTGATCGGCTCGTAGAACTTCCGCTTCGTGGAAACGGACCCACAGCCGCAGAGCAGAGTCAGGGCCGTTACGATGGCGCAGTTTAGTATGCCAGTTCTAAATCTCACCGGCCCTTACCATTTCGTTCCGCTCTGTGCGATTCCTTTCTTTATCTTCTTGGTACCGATCCAGACTTTTTCCATACTCTCGATATTTATCAGCTCGAGATCAGTCTGGTAGAAAACAACCTGCCGTCCTTCCTCCTGATCAGTGATGGTCTTAATTGCGCCCTGAAGCATAAAGTCGGCCCCGGTTTCCTCGCGCAGTCGCTTGGCTGTCTCGCGGGAGGCGAATTCCTGCTGATCGAAGCGCTCCTCCCGAACCTCCGCCCGGGCTTCCTTGCTGGCTACGAAGCGAATTTGGTTCGAGTTTATCAGCTCCCGCTCAAAGTCGGAAATGAAGGTCTCCATGGCTATATGCTCGCTGGAAAGATTACGTATGGTGCCAACAGTAACCACCGGCTTGGCCCCCGCGGTGGCCGCGAAGTCGGTCAGCCATGGACGGGAAAGACAATCGGATATCATCTCTTCAGCCACCAGGCGCGAATCGGTGTCGTTCCACTTACCGCTTAGGTCGGTGACAGTCTCGGTGTCGAGCCGGGTTACCGTTTTACCCCCGCCGCATCCCAGCGGCACGATGGCGAGCAAGGCAAATACTAAAAGCTTCTTCATTGTCACTCCTTTTCTATTTACCAGCAAATGATCATCATCTATACAGATGTACTATACGAACGTACGCAGGCTGGCATTTCTTGTTGGTCTAAATTGATTGAGCCTGCCCGATGCCACCAATTTACCAATGTGGTCAATAGCAATTCAACAATTATTGTCAGGACTGATACAGTCCGGGTACGGAATAAATCTGCGGCATAAACTGGCCAGCCGGCCACCACTGCAAAAGAAAAAGGGCGGTTACAAACCGCCCTTTCCTATGTGAACACCTGCGACTCCCCGGGAGGTTAGTCGACTCTACCTGCAGTCCCCTTCTACCATTTTTCTATTTCAAGCTTTCGCTCTAATTTGTCCTGTTCCCTTGCTGTAATCCTGTCCTCGCCTTGGCTCACGCTCTCTCAACTTGCCGCCAGCTCGGTCGGATATCCGTATTCCCGGGCGTATCGAAGAAGTCGGCGCTGGCAAAGCTTGCGGCCGCGATGAAGCCGCGACTTCACTGTTCCAAGATGCAGCCCCGTTATATCCGCGATTTCCTTGTAAGAAAAGCGCTCAATAAACGACAGCACGATCACCAGCCGGAAGTCATCCGGTAAGCTATCTATGGCGCGGTGCACATCCTGCATTAGAACGCGCGAGGCGAGATCTCTCTCCGGGTCCGACATCTGGTTCGCCACATCGCCCGCTCCATAAAGAAACCTGTCATCCAGTTCATCAGTGCTCGCCGAAACTGGTGATCTGGAGCGAGAACGATATTCGTTGATGAATACGTTAGTCATGATTCTAAACAGCCAGGCGCGACAATTCGACCCCGGTTCAAACTTGTCCCAGAACCGGTAGGCCTTCACGAAAGTCTCCTGAACGAGGTCTTCGGCATCCGACGAATTGCGGGTCAGCCGCAAAGCTGACCGGTACAAAGAATCCATGGCCGGCAAAGCCTCGAACTCAAATCTCTTTCTGTCAGCTGCACTTCTCAAAAAATCACCCTCTCCTGTTTAAAAGTGACGGAGTAGTCTTAGATCCTGCGAAATCTACACCTATCATAACCCGACTATTATAGTCTGTCAATGAGGGTAAGTTGGGGTGATATTACGTACTAAAAATACGCAAAAAATATATGTAAATAGTCCCGATTTGCATGGGCCGGGAATGCTGCGCGACCACTAAGCTACTATCTAACAATGCCATAAGAGATAAGCGGAAGGGGTCGGTGTCAACTGCCCCGGCCCGATCTCGATGAGGAGTCCTCTTGGGGGAAAGTCTGGAGAAACGAGTTGAGGTTAATGTTGGAGTTCTTAAGTCCCAGCTTTTCGCGGATCTGCTCACGATGTTTGTGGACGGTAAGAATGGAAACATTGAGCGCAGCTGCAATATCCTTCGACGGGCGACCGGCCTTTATCATAGTGCAGATTTCCAGTTCCCGCGGTGTGAGTCTGGAGAATTGGCTCTTGAGTTTGTCGATAAATGGGGAGGCAATGTCCATTAGATATTGCTCAAGGAGTCCCACCAGTTGAAGTTGGGGACCACGGCTGCGCTCTTTTATGCGCTCCAGCAGCGGTAGCAGCGATTCTTCCACATTGGTCGTGATCTGGGTACGGGTTGCCTTCTTCTCGTCTTCGAAGCTGGATAGAACCTCGCGCAAAGCAATGTTCTTGGCTTCCAATGCCTTGCGCTCAGCAAGAAGGTCCTCGTGGGCCCGTCGTAGCTCTTTCTCACTGCGAGCTCTGACGATGGCATTAACAAACATGTCGCCGGCTATCTTGAGCAGAGACTCAATGTTCTCGTCCCATTTACGTTCTTCCCTGACAGCGTCAAGTCCAACAAAACCAAGAAGACGCGCACCGTATACCAGCGGTACCAATATGAGAGACTGGATACTCTGCTTGACAAAAATCTCCTTCTCGGCGGCGGCTTCAGGTGGAAGATCGGCCACCCGTGAAATCGGGATCGCCTTGAATCTTCTCAGCTTCGTCATACTCCACGGGAAGTCACCGGTTGACAGATTCTGCAAAGTATCGATCTGCGGTTTGATTCCTTCGTGGCACCACTCGTAGGTGTTGTCCATCGTTGTCCCATCATCGGAGAAATCGAAAATGTAACTTCTGTCTATGGCGGCGAAGCGTCCGATGGCCTTGAGGGCGCGATTGATGCCGGCGCTGATATCGTCTGCGCTCAGGTGTATGAAGCTGGTACTCAGGTTGGTGATCAGCCGCTCAAACTCCAGGCGATAGTGCAGGGCTTTCTCGGTTCGCTTGCGTTCGGTTATGTCCCGGGCAATGCCGTTTACAAACAGCAAAGTGCCGTCTTCGTCACGGTGGAAGTCGATAGCCCAGACCATATCAATAATCGCACCTGACTTGCCGATAACCCGGTTTTCAATTGTTGTATGCCGGACTCCTGATCGCACCCACTCCGCATACGTTTCCGTCGCCCGCTTCTTGTCTTCCTGGGGAATTAGATCGAACCAGCTTAATCCGAGGCATTCTTGTGGTGAAAGTCCCAGGAGCTTTTCAGCAGTAGCGTTGACGAACGTAATTATACCCTCGGCGTTCAATTGGGCGACCAGGTTGTCCGTCCCTTCAACCAGTTGACGATACCTGGCTTCGCTCTCACCAAGAGCCTCCTCGGCGGCAAGGCGCTTGGCCTCGGTACGCAGCGACATAATGCCAAAGGTGAGATCATCGCCAAGTTCTTTCAACAACTCCACCTCATTCTCATCGAAGGCGTCGGGCTCTGCGGCATATATGTTTAGTGCGCCCAGAACTTTTTCGCCTGAACGAAGAGGCAAGGCGATCGACGAGGCGTAGCCGCGCTTCGAAGCCTCGGCGCGCCACAGGCTAAAACGGGGATCTGTCATTATGTCTTTTGATATCGATGGCTCTCCGGTGCGAATGGCGGTGCCGGTCGGACCACGACCTCGTTCAACATCATCCCAACTGATGTTAAGCGTATCAAGATAGCCCTCTTCGAAGCCCGCCTGGCTGACCGGACGCACGCGTTTGTCGGGGCCGCTCTCGGCGTAACCGACCCAGACCAGTCTGTAGCGACCGATACCTACAATTATTTCACAGATTTTCTCGAGTAGTTCCGATTCGCTTTTGGCCCGTACCAGGGCCTGGTTGCTTTCACTCAAGACTTCGAGAGCTCGAGCGGTGCGACGCAACGTAAGAGTAGTCTGTTGATGCTCGGCAATCTCGGTCTTGAGTCGTTCGTTGCTGGCAGCCAGGGCTGCCGTTCGCTCTTCGACCCGTTTCTCCAGTTCATCATGTGCCCGTCGCAGGGCCTCCTCGGCCCGGTTTCGCGCCAGGGCGATTCCCACGCTGGCCCCGATGCCCTCGAAAAACTCTATCATGTCCAGCGTAAACGTGTTCTTACGCTTGTCGTTCAACTGCAACAGGCCCACGGTCTCATCGATAGAAGTCAAAGGGATGAGCGCAACCGATTCGTACCCGCTGGCATTGCATATATTGCGAGTATGTCCCTGCCGCTCGGTCTCTGTTGTCGAAGCCAGCAGGTCGGTCGTACAGTTGCTCCAAAAACTACCCCCTTTGGTGAAAAACGGCTGGGAAGGATCCGTGCGCCCGCGAATGACGTTTCCGCACATGCATTCCAGCTCGGCCTGTCCGTTCTCATCGATAACCACGTTGCCTTCGTGGTCCCTCACACAAAGAAAGTTCTCCTTTTCAACAAATACGGCTGGGAATCCGGAAGTCTCATAATACGGGTAATCATCACCCTCCTTGAGCCGAATCCCCACGGCCTCAACACCGGTGAAATCTTTGACCGAATACAAGATCGCACTGATGGAGTCTGTCTTCTCAGAGGACTGGTTAAGCACACCCAGCAGTTTCATGGCGAACTGCTGCCGGGCATCGGACCGCTTCCGTTCGGTGATATCGAAAGAAAATTCTATGATACTGACAACTTCGCCGCCTTCGCCGAGCACGGGATAGCCGTGTACTTCGAAGTACCGTGGCTCGTCGTCACTGCCGCGATGGATGTGCTCAACCACTGTCGGTTGCCCCGTTTTCCTGACGAGCTCAAGCGGACAGAGCTCCCCTGACTGACTACATGGCTTGGTGCCGCCGTGGATGGAGGCGTAACACTTAATGCCGGGTTTTGACGGGAGAAGATCCGGTTGCGAATTATCCAGCAGAACTGTGTAGTCCTTGGCATCGATAACACAAAACGGATGAACAAGATGGTGCAGAGCGGTATCTAACAACTGGAGTTTCCGCTGAAGGTCTTGCCCCGCGCGCTGGCCCGAATCAGGCCCGAAATGTGAGGTATTCTTTCGCTTCATCACTTTTAACCCTGTAAGCAAGGGGTCAATGGGGTGCGTCTGGAACTACCCCCGCACATGAAGGACGTGTGAATATAGCCTAAGTTGAAATCTACATTACGTTTATCGATTCCACAAGGATTTTCTAACCGGGCGCACCGGCGCCGGCCAGCCGGCTCTCACAATATCCGGGGCATGACCGGGCAACACCCAGTCGATTCTCACGTAATGTAAGCTATCCCAATGTAGAGTCGCCATTACTTGACATGCCCGCTGTTCATTGAGTAGTATAACGTTAACAATTATGAACATTTCGTTCTAATTCAAGGGAGATAAGCATGCCTAATACAGTACAGAAAGCTATGCGTGCCTTTGGTCTTATTTGGCTGAGTATTCTGATGTCGGCCAATCCTGCTGTTGGCGATATACCCTCTGTGTTCTGGGGCGGATTGGAACCGGGTCAGTATGCCGTCGGTTTCGAGACCATTGAGAAGTTCGACTATTCGCGCACTTTTCGTGATAAGTACGATTACGACGGAAATCTCCGGGAGCGCCAGACTGCCAGGCCGATTCAGTTATGTGTCTGGTATCCGGCGAAGGCGAATCCAACCGACCGACCCATGGTATATGGAGAATACGCCTTTCCCGCTCCCGAGGACCCCCGCTTCTACGATCTCCTCTCGGGACTTCAGGCAAGGGAAGCGAATTATCTGGTACCGCTGTTGGGTAGCTTAAACCTGCTGGCCGATATGATGAATCTAAGGGTGGGGGCAACCAAGAAAGCAGAACGGGCTGAGGGTTCCTTTCCCCTGATTATCTATCATCCCGATGTTAACCGCGCCTATTGCGAAAACGCCGCCCTCTGCGAATATCTTGCCAGCCACGGTTACATCGTCGCCACCAGCCACACCTTCGGCACCGCAGACTTACCGGTAATGGTGAACGCTGCTAATCTGGAAACCATGGTTAGGGACCGTGAGTTAGTTTACGGCTCAATGTATCAGTATCCCCACGTTGACATGTCCAGACCGGCTGTGGTAGGCTGCGGCATGGGCGGCCTATCGGCCCTGCTCATGCAAATGCGCAACACCGATATCGAGGCGGTTGTGGTCCTTGACGGAACCCAGGCTCATAAAGATGGAATCGATTTGGCGGCTACCTTTCCGTCATTCAATGTCATTGGAGCCGACGTTCCGCTTCTTCAGATCTACATCTCCGCACATGAAAACCTTGATCTCAGCCTTACCGATTCGCTCTTATACTCCCTCCGATATCTGGCGGGAATGCCCGGATTTGTAAGCAACGACTTTACCCAGTACACTATCACTTCGAGTATCGTTCCCGACAGCATGGTCACACCGGCCCTCGGGAGCCTGTCAAATTACCGGACTATATGTGAGCTAACCAGGGACTTTCTGGAAGTTCACCTGCTTCTCAAGAAAGAGGGATTGAGCGCCGGGCTTATGCCGGCGGCGGAAAGAAAGTTTGAGCTCACCATTCTCGAGAATGAAACAGCACCTCCCACCGAAGCCCAGTTCATGGAAATGATCCAGGCAGACCGAATTGACCGGGCCGTCGAGATTTATGAAGCTTTCAAGAAATCCAGGCCGGGCTACGTATTCTTTCAAGAGGCAACATTGAATGCCGCCGGTTATGGACTGCTTCAGGCAAATCAACTCGAGGAAGCTCGCATGATTTTCAAGATAAACACCGAAGCGTTCCCCAATTCCGCTAACGTCTGGGACAGTTACGCCGACGCCTGCATTGCCAGTGGGGATACCGAAACGGCGATCATGTGTTACCAGAGGGTACTCGAGGTGCTACCGGCGGATTCGCTGATTGACCCTGCGGTGCAAGAGATACTTTTAAACAATGCCACTCAGGGTCTGCAGGACCTTCAGAAGTAAAGCAAGTGACGTATTTGGAATAACAGTGAAGGAGAAAGTAATGTCAGGCAAGGGCTCAGATTATACCAGGCGTAGTTTCATATCCACGGCCGCCACCGGGCTGGTGTCGGCAGGGTTAGTAAATTTCACGCCGGGAAAAGTGTTCGCACAGGAAACCGAAACTCCAGAAGGTACTAAAGAAAAGAAGCTCATCTATCGTACCATCGGCCGAACTGGCCTCAAGGTACCGATTGTAAGCATGGGTGTGATGAACAGCAATAATCCCGAGATTGTTCAGGCGTCATACGAAGAAGGTATTCGCCACTTCGACACGGCCGCTTATTATCAATTCGGTCGCAACGAGCAGATGGTCGGGAGTGTTATTAACAAACTGAAGGTCCGCGACAAAGTCGTCATCGGCACCAAAAATTTCATCCCCCAGCAAAGGCGCGGCTTGACGCCGGAACAATCCAAAACAAAGCTGATCGAGGCCTGCGAGGCCAGCTTGAGCCGGTTGGGAACCGACTATGTCGATATCATGTATATCCATGACGTTCGCGACGCGGAGACCGTTGCTGACCAGGGCATCATCGAAGGGCTGAAAACTCTCAAACAGCAGGGCAAAGTCAGGTCTACCGGACTTGCCACCCACGCGGCCATGGCCGACGTCATAAATGCAGCCGTAAGCGGTGGCTTCTATGATGTAGTCTTGACGGCCATAAACTTCACGATGGCGGATGACGCCGGTCTGCTGGAAGCTATCAAAAACGCGGCCGCCAATGGAGTTGGCATTGTGGCCATGAAAGCGCTTGCCGGCGGTGCCCGCTGGCCCAACCCTCAATCGCGCAGGGATTATACCAGTTCTACCATAGCCACCGCGGCCCTGAAATGGGTTCTGCGTAATGAGAGCATAAGCACCAGCATTCCCGGCTACACTAACTACGAGCACATGCGCGAGGATTTCTCTGTCGCCTACAATCTGGAATATACCGAGCAGGAGAAGAAACTCCTTTCTGACAACAATATCAAACTCAGTATGGGTTATTGCCGCCAGTGTAACAAATGTCTGGCCACCTGCCCCGACGGCGTTGATGTTCCAACTCTTATGCGCGTGCACATGTATGCGGCCCAGTACGCCAACTTCAAGATCGCACGCGGCACTCTGGACGGTATTCCGGCAAGGTCCAGCATCAACGTGTGCAGAGATTGTCTCGAATGCGGGGCCCAATGCGCCAATACTGTTGACATTGCCCGCCGCATTGATGAGCTGAAAGCTATGTACTGCTGATTTGTACTAAGTGTCCGCAGATGATAAAGGAGGATGGGGTGACGAACAGAGGTCCGGATTTAAACAGGCGGAAGTTCCTATCGGCGACTACCGCTGGTTTGGTGTCCGCGGGGCTGGTAAAACTGGTTCCTTCCTGCTCGGAGGCCAAGCAGGAAACGCCGGCTGACGACGATTCCGGCAAGGAAATGATCTGCCGCAAGCTCGGTCGCACCGGGTACGAAGTTCCCATCGTAGGCTTCGGCATAATGAACGCCAGCAACCCTGAACTGGTTCACGCTGCTTGTGAAGCCGGTGTGCGCTATTTCAATGCCTCCGCCGGTTACCAGTTTGGTCGCATTGAGGAACACCTCGGCCGCGCGGTCAATCGGTTGAAAATTCGGGACAAAGTCGTGATTGCCACCAGCGAATTTGACTATAACAAACTGCGCGGAATATCCCCGGTGGAAGTCAAACGAAAAATGATAACATCCTGCGAGGGAAGCCTGCGCCGTTTGGGTACCGACTATATCGACATATTCTACGTATACGAGGCGGATAACCCCCGCGACATTAACGACCAGGCGGTGATCGAGAGTCTGATGGCCCTGAAAGATCAGGGTAAGATCCGCTACACCGGCGTAACTACCCACTCCAATATGGCGCACGTAATAGAAGGCGTGACGCGGAATGGATTTTTCGACCTGGTGCTGACATCTATTAACTTCACTATGGCCGATGACACTAAACTTCTCAAGGCTATCAGCGACGCCGCTGCCAAAGGCGTGGCAGTTGTGGGCATGAAAGTCATGGCCGGGGGAACCCGCTGGCCCAACCCGGAGTCCAGAAAAAACTACTCGAGTTCGACTATCGCCAAAGCCTGCCTCAAATGGGTCATGCGCAACGAAAACATAGCGACCTGTATCCCGGGTTTTGTCAACTTCGAGCACATGCGCCAGGATCTTTCCGTCGCTTATGACCTGGAATACACCGAAGAGGAAGCAAAATTCGTTTCTGATAACGGCATCAAGCTTGGAATAGGCTTCTGTCGCCAGTGCCGTAAATGCCTGGCCAGCTGCCCCGAGGGCGTCGATATCCCCACCTTGATGCGGACGCATATGTATGCGGCTCAGTACGGGGATTTCTATAAAGCGCGAGCTACTATCGACGGAATTCCGTCGGCATCTGGCCTTAAGGCATGTGCCCGCTGTTCCTCCTGTCAGGCGAGATGTGCCAGCACAGTTGATATAACTCATCGTGTCGACGAGTTGAAAACGATTTACGCGTAGTTAATCGGCGGGTGGCCACCAGCGACTAAGACGTCGGCGTAATTGAATTCAGCCAGTTGCGTAGAAACTCTTCGTTCCCTTGCTTGTAGCCAACTGCTCCTACCAGCATTCCGGCTTTCAAACCGGCCACGATGGTGCCATAATAACTGTCTGTCAGGAGTATTACCAGTCCGTCATCGTACGGAAGAGTCGATGCCGCCGCGTGGGGCTGGGTTCCGGATATGTCTTTCCATTCGATAAACTTCGCCCCCCCCTGGTCATACGTGAGAAACAACCTGAGCGTGTCTTCCGCCAGGGCGTATGATACCGTGTAAACATTACGCAGAAACGCCTGCCCAAGGAATGACTCCGCGAACAGTTTGGCGGAGCCGTCGATAGCATTATCGGCGGGAAAGATATCGAACACCGCCGGGCGCGCCAGAATACCGGGAACAATCTCTTCGAAGACGGGTCCGGTGCTGCTGATTGCCGTAGCTACTTCCTCAGACTGGTCGAAACCGGTCAGCATCACAACATATTGGCCTTTGACGAATACCAGATTGGTCACCGAGCCAAATCCTTCCACACCTAACTCCACCGGGTTGGCCTTCTCCGGCCGGAGCATGGAATAAAGACCAAAAGCGTATTCGGGGCTGTCAAACTTGTATATATCCACCACCATCTCCACGCCCTGCTTATTGTAATAAGCTGTGGCTACCTCGACAAAATTGTACAGATGATATAGCTCGGCGCCGCCGTTTATGTATTCCCAGAGAGAATCACCGACATACAGCTCCGGGTCCGTGGTCCTTTCTAAACCGATAGAGTCAACCGTCGCCACCAGGTAGTCAGCCGTGCCGACAGGCTTTTTTGCCTTTTTCTTGTCACCGCACGAGGCAGCGACAACAGCCAGTATAATGATTGCCAGCGTTATAAGTTTGGTAGTTTTCATTTTCGTATCTCCTGCCGTTGCGGTCAAGTCGTTAAATGTTCTATTTACTAATCATTTTGGGTGAGGCACGCAACTGTTTTGTTTGAAGGGGCAGAGCACCTACATGGACTTCCAGATATCGGATGTATCGGCCAGTTCTATCGTCTCTCCCACCTTGAGCCCGGCGATATCAAGCGGCTCAAACGCTTTGCCGTTCCAGCGCAGGAACAGCCAGCCCGGATCGTCCAGACTGCGCTTGAGATCGAAGCGAACCGACAGAACATCGCTGCCGTCGTCGACCAATTCTAGTATCGTGGCCGTGAAAACACGGGTTTCATATTCTCTTCCGGCATAAAGAGGTTCCCCGGTCCGCATCACCCGCGCAAACCAGTTATCGATCCATCCATGTCGATCGGTTTGAATGACAAAGGAGGAATCATCTTCGCGTTGAAGACTGAACACCCCATTTGCTGCCGACAGCAGCCAGACGTCAAGAGGTCCCTGAGCATGGTAGTTGAGAATATCCCACGAGTAAAGAGCCGGTCCAAAACCGGAAGCGTTCAATATGATAATATCCTCTGGCTGTCGCTGTTCCACGTGCGGTATAGCGGTAACGAGTTCCCGTTCGGTCCGGGCAAACGCCTCATCCATCAGCGCAGGCCTGATAATCGAGATTATAATGCCGGGAATCAAGATCGTCCCGACAGCCATCCATCCGACTATTCGGGTCAACCGTGGATGGACGGGCAGGTCAGGATAAATCCTTCGCGCCATTGGGCCGATGCTGCTGAGCACGCACGCGATAAGGATACTGGCAAAGATCATCGGAAAATACAGGCCACGCTCGCTGGCATCAGTACTCAACTGTGGTAGCAGGGCCAACAAGTATAACACAAAGGCCCATAATGCCACCGGCCTGTACCTGAATGGCCACAAAGCTCCCAGCCAAACAAGAAAGAGAACCCCGCCAGCGATGGCCATCGGTGGGATGATATCACGAAAGATAATCAGCACGAAAGGTGGCCACACGGAGAACGTCCCCAACCACATGATCGGAAGGTGTAGGGCCAGATGACCGAGATACTCATTGAAGTGGGTGAGAGGATTGGTGTACAGCAGAGTGTTCATATTGCCGAAACCAAGAGCCCGGTAAAACACGAGGTAACACACCAGCACTGCTGCCGGCGGGAGCCACGATAACCAGTCCTTTGCCGCGCGCGTTAAACGGTCTCGTAGTGCGGCTGAATTAACGTCATAATCCTCCTGGCCGGTCGGCATCAGAAAAGTCAGGATAAATATAGCCAGAGGTGCCACCGACGCCGTTTCCTTGCATCCCAGAGCTACCACTATGGCCACCAGCGATCCAATCAGTGCCGATTTGCTCCGGCGCTTCAGCCATCGAATATGACACAACAGCGAAATAAGGATAAACTGAACCGCCAGCAGGTCCGTGATGGTCGCGATCCACCCTACAGTCAGGGGGTGATCTTCACAGGTCACGTAAACGAGTCCGACCAGGAAGGCAAACAGATGTCGGCCTGTCAAACGCCTCACCAACCAGTAAAGCGACACTGTGACGCCCGCGTGAAGCAAAAGGGACAGCAGATGCAGCGGAAACGGATTCGGGCCGAACAGAAGGATAGAACCTTGTATTATCAGGCTCGGAAGCGGCCTCCAGAAAGAGGCCGTCCAGCCCGGCTCAAACCACCAGAGTTGTTCAAAGCCGGGGTAACTTTCGATAGACCACAAGCCTTTCCACCATGAGAAAGGCTGAGGATGATTGCCGAATATGTTGAGAAAAAAGAAATCATCGGCGTAGAAACCAGCTTTGAGAAAGGATATGTTCAAAAGAAAGGCCAGCAGGGGAAGAGCTGTCAGGGCGAAAGTGGGACGCTCCCAGATTGGACGGCTCTTTTCTGTATTAGCCATAACGCTCTAATAACGCACTCCGATTCCCAGCGCGCAATCCAAATTGGAAACGGACGAAGCATACGATGTTGATTATAATCGGAACGACCGGTTCTAATCGCTTCCTGATTACATGATGTCGTCCCAACTTGTATCAGTCAGGGATGTGTTCGAGTATGTCGCCAGGTTGACATTGAAGCTCTCGACAGATAGAATCCAGCGAATTAAACCGCAGTCCCTTGAGTTTTCCTGTCTTGAACAGTGATAGCGCCGTCAAAGACAGGCCAATGCGGCCGGAAAGCTCGGTCAGCGATATACTTCTTTTAACCAACATCAAATCGAGGTTTATCTTTATTGCCATAAGCGGAATATAGTATCTTGTTTTAATTAGTCAGCAAAATAATTTAACTTTCGCTTAAAAGTTTTTAATTGATACGTAAAGCCCAATTCTGTTGTAAGATAGGCATCTCCGGTTTGCCCCCTGTCGGCGAATCCGGGACTATCCCGGTCCTGGAACTGTGTAACTCAAAACTTGTTAATATTTTCTGTGGACAACATCAATATCAACCGATATAATTAGGTGTCAGAATTGGTTTCCGTCACTGCTTTTATGAAGGCTTTGTTGATCTTATAGACTCTAAGAATCTCTCAAAAAGCTGAATCTCGGGACCGAAGCGCAATAGTGCGCATGAACCGGTTTATCCCAATGCCTCCGCACCCTAATGGAGAAAGCTGGAAGCGGGGATAGACAAGACGAAGGTGTAGAATGAATATCTACGTAGGAAACCTGTCGTTCGATACGACAGAAGAGCAGTTACGTCAGGCTTTTGAGAGCTTCGGCGAAGTCTCAAGCGTGAACATTATTACCGACAGATACTCGGGCGAATCCAGAGGATTCGGTTTTGTGGAGATGGCGAGTCAGGATGCGGCCACCGCAGCTATCAGCGGCCTCAATGGCCAGGAGCTGAACGGACGGGCGCTGAATGTCAACGAAGCCCGTCCGCGGACCGAAAGGGGTGGCGGTCGCGGTGGTCGCGGCGGCGGAGGACGTGGCGGCGGTCGTGGCGGCGGGTAATATCAAAACCCACTGAGATTTGAAGAGGCTGGTTCGTTCCAGTCTCTTTTTTTATGCCAACCGGCGACTGCGACCCGCCACGGTCAAATTTTTCTATTGACACTTATCACACCTGAAGTGCTAAATTTACAGCACATTGAACAGAACTGGCATGACTTCGTCAGTCAGGGTAGTCATTAGCCGCGGAAAGGAAGTATACTCATGCTCAATCTAAGAACGCTAACCATTTCATCAGTCTTATGCTTTGCCATGGCGACTGGTGCTCCGGCCTTTGCCAACCCGAAGGTCGGTGAAAAACCTGAGAGAGTTCCTTTCAAGCTCGATCGCAACCGGGTGATTGTCCCGACCTCCGTCAACGGTTCCAGCCCGCTGAATCTGATCCTCGATACAGGCATGCGCTTCGATGGAGTCTATCTGTTCCATAAGGAGTTGGCAGCCGAAATCGATACCACGGGTGCCATTGAAGTCAAGGTACCGGGAGCCGGTGCCGGAGAACCCTCAACCGCTATCATGATCGAAACTGGTCGGCTGGTGTTCGGCGATGTGACAGTGGACAGTCAGAGAGTGCTTATCTCCAGCAGTCCCCACACCCAGAATTTCCCTACCGATGGTGTCATCGGATGGAATTTCTTTGGACACTATACCGTCGAGATCGACTATGACACCAGGACCATCGTCCTGCACGAAACTGGCTCCTTTCAGGCCGATACAACCTGGCGGCGCGTCCCTGTCGTGATGAAAAAAGACATGCCTTTCCTCCAATGCGAGTTGGAGGTCATACCGGGGGACACAGTCTCTGCTACTATGTACATTGACCTGGCCTCCGGAGATGCTCTCGAGTTGTTGGTGAGAGACGACCAGAAGTTCTCAATGCCGGACGACCTCGAACAAGGCTACCTGGGTACCGGGCTGAGCGGCGATATCACCGGCCATCGCGGAAGAAGCCACCGTCTTTGTCTAGAGGGTTACGATTTGTTCGACGTGGCCACTTCATTTGCTCCGGCAACCGTACGCTCGAAACAGGAGGGAGCCGACGGTATTCTCGGCGGTGATGCTATCAGACGCTTCAACATCGTATTCGACTATGCCCATTCGCGGCTTTTCATCAGGCCCAACTCACATTTCCGGGAGCCGTTCGAGTGAAGCCTTGCGCGTAAGCCCTTGTACGACAAGGCCGGGGCACAACCACGGAAAACTCGAAAAAAGCTCTTGAAATAACTAAACTTTTTGCGGTTATTGTCGTAAAGTATTCTGTAACGCACACTACTTTACGGAAAGGAGTACTTTTGGTGAATCAGAATGAAGATTTAAAGAAGATTGAGCAAAAAGCGTTTCGCGCCACCTACCAAGATGGCCTTTATGACATATGCTACGGCATTTTTCTGCTGGCCTGGGCAGTGGTACCAGTTGTGAGGGATGCCGGAATATCGATGTTTCTGGCGGCACTGCCGTTTCTGGCCATCCCGGCCGTTCTCCTGTTGGCAGGTAAGAAATACATTACGGCACCGAGACTCGGCTCAGCCCGATATGGTAAAGAACGGCTCAGTCGCGGGACCAAAATGTTCGGCTTCGGTGTCGTGTCACTGGCGATTACTTACGCCTTGATTGTCATAGTGTCGGTGTGGGGAGTGAGGATATCAGGTTTCAACGGGCCCGGCGGCATGACGGTACCCCTGATCGAAAGTCTTGCTATCTTTGTGGGCGTCTCGGTTCTCGCATACTTCTCTGAATTCAAGCGGCTTTACATTTACGCTGTCTTCTTTGCGGGAGGCATTCCCCTTGCCGAGATCTTATACTCCCAGGTCGGAACCCCGGCCGACGAGTTGATTGCCTTTGGGATTCCGGCTGTTGGAATAATCATCGTGGGCGTGGTATTTCTGGTTAGTTTCCTCAAGAACAATCCCCTCCCCGAGCGCGAGGTGGCCAATGGTATCTGAAAGGTATCGGCCCAATCTGATCGATGGCGTTGACCTGCTGATACATGAGCCGGCCCGGTACAACATCATGGCCTTGCTATATGTTCTCCAGAGTGCCGACTTTGTATTTGTCCAGAAACAGACGGGTCTCACACCGGGCAATCTCTCGGCTCACATACGTAAGCTGGCCGCCGCCGGTTACCTCAAGGTTGAAAAGGGCTTCGCCGGTAATTTCCCCCGGACGGATTTGACGCTGACCGCCGAGGGAAGAAGCAACTTCGAGACATACAGGCAGAAAATGATCGGTGCTCTGGGCAGTCTTACGAAAAAACAGTAACGGCGGCCTTTTTTATTTTCTGAGGGTGCTGAGGAACGAGGATCTTAGCCGGTCGCTCATCAGTGACTTTTTCACCGGGGGAAGTTTCAGAAACCCGCCTACGAATCCCCGCAAAAACTTGTGTGAGAGACGCTCTGGTTCGTCAAAAAGAAGGTTTTGAAGAGTTCCTTTTTCAAGACACTGAAGTATTATTCTCTCGAAAGTATCCTCGGGGTGTAATACCCGCTGTTTACGCTTTACGAGTCGCAGTGCCTCCGATGGACACTTAAGAGCGCAAACACCACACCCTACACAGATGGATTCATTGATCACGGGCCCATTGTCCACATGCTCGTCAATAGCGTTGATGGGACAGGCCTCGATGCAGTCTCCGCAATCGGTGCAGTTGTCTTCATCATGGCTGGCTATAAACGTTGATGTTACCAGGATGCCGGGGTAGCCAAATTTGCTTATACCCAGTAATATGTTACAGCAACAGCCGCAGCAGTGGCAGATAAACGATATATTCTTCTTGTTATTGTCCGCGCAGAGAACTAGCCCCAATTCTCTTGAGCGAGCAAGGTTCTCCTGCATTTCCGACTTTGACACTTCTTTGGCGAATCCATTCTTGACCATGTAATCTACGGACAGGCCAAACGTCGAACAGGTCTCCAATGGTACGTCGCATTTTTTCTCACCCAGGTGCAGTTTTTCGTGCCTGCACGAGCAGATTCCAATGGCGAACTTCTTGTGGCTGTCCAGTATAGCCGAAGCCTTTTCGTAATCGAGTACCTCCACGTAATCTGAGTCGTCGATAGTTTCCTCCCACGGCAAAGCCCTCAGTACCGACACTTTTTCGTTATGACCAAAATTGGCGGAATAGAAGGTTCTCTGGTCTTGCATGTACTCGTGAAACAGCTTCGCCCATTCTTTCGTTTTCAACTCGCCCCGGGTTCGCATCATGGTGAACTCGAAAATCCCGATGATCAGCGGTGATACCATATACCGGTAGCCGCCCATCATCCACATATCCATCACCAAGCCTTTGGAACACAGACCATCGAGAAGTTTCCGCAGTTTGGTTGGTTCATAATTAGTGACTTTCTGAATGCGGTCAAAGTCGGCGAGGCTGTATGGCATCTTGACTATCAGATCCGCTTCCTCGGTTGTGTATAATTCCTTGAGGATGGCGCGGAAGGTTTCGTTCCAGGGAGCCCGCATTCTGAGGCCGTCGATCTTTTTGCCCAGCTTGCGATAGATATCTTTGGCTACTGTATGTCCCATGTTATACCCCTGTTTTGACGTGCTATTTTGCCATGGCCCTCTTACGCAGGTCGACAGGCATTTTCTCGATGGCGTAGCGCAGGGCCGTCCGTGGCATTCGCGCTTTATGCTTCATTACATATACGAAGACGTCCTGGCGAAAAGTGTTACTCGCTTCTTTCAACATCCAGCCATAACCTTTTTGCACCAAATCCTCAGAATCCATCATTAACTTATCCGCCGTGGCAAAGACTTCACTCAGCAAAAGGCCCTTCCTCACCGGTACAATCAAGCTGACCGCAGACGCCCGGCGCACCCACTGGTTCTTCGACCGCGTCCACAGCTTGGTCTTCTTGACCAGTTCAGGAAACTGCAGGATTAGGTGCCCCAGCGGCCCGCAGCAAAGGTGGTCGCAACTTCCCCAACCCTCGACATAGTCCTTCAACCACCTCTCAAATCTCTTGAAATCACCTTTGGTATACCTGCCCTTTATCTTAAGGGCCCATTCAAACGCGAAAAACCTCATATACCGACGGCCCGAAGCCAGCAGATCATCGCACAAGTCCAGAATCTCCTTCGGGGAAAGACTCTTGATTTCTTTGAAAACATTGTTTGAGATTTTGCGAAGGACCGGCGCCTTAAGGCCCACTGGTTCTTTCAGCTTCTCTTTGAAGAATTGCTGATAGTTGATGCGGTTCTCGGGCTTGTCATTTCGGGCAATTTCCTGATGTAGCCTACTAATTATACTGGCACTGATTTTCAATGTGCCCACCCTGTGTCTCAGGTAGAGTATTCAACCGGGATTCGAATGGTTACTTTTGTTCCTCTATCGATTTCACTCTGAATGTCTATTTCCCCGTTATGAGACTGTATAATCTGGTAACAGATTGGCAGGCCCAGCCCGGTACCCACTCCCACTCCCTTGGTGGTAAACCCGGGGTCGAAAACTCGCGACAGGGCATCGTGCGGAATCCCTTTTCCGGAATCCGATATCTCGATGACAGCGAATTCATCCTGGCTGCGGGTGACGATGCCTATGTGGCCGCGACCGGTGATGGCCTCGGTGGCATTCAAGAGAACATGGAAAAACACCTGGTTGAGTGCCGCCGAATAACAGCGTATCTTCGGAAGCGACCCGAGATTCTTCTCTATCTTGATTCTGTCTTTGAACCGTGTCTCCAGGAGTGCGAGGCAATCCTCCATCAGCATGTGAACATCGATAGTCTGGAGTTCGGACTGATCGAGTTGAGCAAAACTCTTTAGTCTCCTGACAATCTCTGCTACGCGTAAGCTGCCCGATTCTATAACGCTGGCGGCCTTCTCAATGGCGGTCAAAGCATTTCGAATTTCAGCGAAGTCACCAAGGTTCTGTACGTCGCTGTCCTCAATAGCCCTGGCCAGTTTGGCCACGGCTCGTCTAAGCAACTCGGATGTGCCGGCCACGGCTCCAATAGGATTGTTAACTTCGTGAGCGACACCGGCCACAAGCTGAGCCAGCGACTGCATCCTTCGGCCCTGAACCTGTCGTACGAACTGCGCTTCTCGCTGAAATAGACGCGCCTTTTCTAAGGTAGTAGCCGCCTGCGCTCCAACAATCGAAAGAAAGCGCCCATCATCGTCATCGAAGTCTTCTTCCGCCTGTTTGTTGAACACTGTTAACATTCCGATAAGCTCCCGGCGTTCCAGCAGGGGAACGGCAAGGATTGATCGAACCCCCCGCTTGATGAAATCCTTACCGGCAAATCGCCTGTCTTCGTTGGGGTCGTTGCATATGAGGACCTTCCGATTCTTCAACATCCACCCTTTCAATTGTTGGTCGAGATGAATCGGGAGCCGGTCAATCCGGGAATCTTGCGACCTGACATATGTTTTGAAACTATCCGACAATCGGTCTTCTCCGGCAAGTATGAAGATAGCTCCCTGCTCGGCCCCAAGGTGCCGGGTACAGCGGCTCACAATGATGCGCGAGACCTCCTCGATGGACATCGTGATGTTCACAGCCGTGGCGATATCGTTGAGGACCGAAAGCTCCTCCACAGCACGCTTAAGGCGATGAACCTGCAGATCATCAGGCTGTTTCATGATATTCATGTCCGGCTAATTCAATTGATATTCAACGCTGATATAACCAAATTTAGCCCACGGCAGCGGCGACATCAAGTCATTTGTGTGGGAGTCAGGTTATAGGCTGAGGCGGAGGGCCATATTGATAGCACTTGACGTTAATGCTCCCGGCCATTACTTTGTTTACAGCATCTGGCAGCATCTTAGACATCATATGAAATCTCACTATGACAATAACGCTTGCCAACAGGGAGTTTGATATCAGCAAATTTACGCGCAGGGACTTCTTGAGTAATTCGCTTCGCGCATCAGTCGGTCTATTGGGGACCGGTTCGGTCCTCTCGGCGCTGGGTTGTGCCACCCGGCGTCCGTCCCTGGTGCCTCGTCCCACTCGTCGCGTTCTCGCCGACCTTCATTGTCACTCCGTTATAAATGATTGGAATCGACAGACACCTCTGGGTCTCAGATTCCCTGCCCTCGTCTGGCTGGCAGAAAAGTTTTTCAATCGAACCGGCATGGAATGGGAAGACTGTCACAGGGCCGGTGTTGACGTTATCTGTGTGGCACACTTCAACGTTTTCGATGAGTGGCTATCGATGCCGACCGATCCTAACCCTGAAGCACCCGTGAACACCTTCCGGATGATGGATCAATTGCAGGAACAGTTGAGCGGTCCGGCCCGACCTTACGCTACCCTGGCCAAAAATGCCACCATGCTGCAAAAGCTGACGAGTATCCCTAAGACAAGTGCGGACTACAGGATAGCAGTCGTCCACACGGTTGAAGGCGGCCATGCTCTCGGGGGAAGCATTGATCCCCTCGAGCAACTTGCCCGGCGGGGCGTGGCCATGCTCGATGTTACCCACTTCTTTAGCAAGGACATAGCGTCGGCGGCCAATTCGTATCCCTTCTTTCCGGATGGAAACAACCGGCGGCCGCATCTGGGCTTAAGTGAGTTCGGACGAGATGTTATTCATGAGATGGAGCGGTTGGGTATGATCGTCGATGTAACGCACGCAACGGCAACCGCTATCGACGACATCATCAAAGTCGCAACCAGGCCGCTGGCAGTTAGTCACGCCTCATCGAGGACCCTGTCCGAACACCCCTACGCTGTTTACGACGACCAGGTTCAACAAATAGTCTCCGACGGCGGTATCATGGGCGTCATTATCGACCCCTACCTTCTTGGCAATTATACGACAGCCAGCTTAGCCGAAAAGGAAGGTTCCCTGCGCGATGTCGTACGCCAGGTGCTTCACCTTGTCAAAGTGTGCGGCACTCACAAGCATGTAGGTATCGGCAGTGATTTCTCCGGTTATATCGGGGCGCCCAGGGATATGAATCGAATCAGCCAGATCCATCGGCTCTCGAACATGCTTGAGAGTGAGTTCGGCAATTCCGATGTGGTCGAAGATATCATGGCAAATAACGCCATGGAGTTTCTGAAAACGAACTGGAAAACCGGTGTCTGAAATTATAAGAAAGATAATGTCCGGGGGAGTTCTTTCACTCCTGCTCATGGGAAGTGCGGCAAAGACGGCGCTCGCCTGGGAGAAAAACGAACACCGAATTCTCGGAGATTCAACTTACCACCAGACAATGCGGGATTGTGCCCGGCGCCTCGCTGACACGGCGTATGCGGTGGGTGGTGAGACAGCCGGCTTCACCTTTCCTCATAAGCTGAGTGGCGGACTCAATTTCGGAGAATTGAGCGCCGAGGATGCGGCCGATGATCTTGCCCGGGACCGTTTTCACGAACGCGGTAGCTCTCTTCTGGACCAACTCCGCTGGGTTACGAAAGAAGAAGTTGTTGAAACCTGGAACGCCATTATAAGCGGGCGGGAGGGGTTTTCAGCGATCGACTCTCTTTCAACCACCGCGCGAATTCGAGGGCTGAAAGCCCGCAACGTCGTCGGCGCTTATCTTATTTATCATCTCATGGCCCTTCGTGTGGCCGCTTATGGTCATGAGCTTGGCCTGGACGAGAATCAGACCCTGCGAGCGTCCCTGCGGTTGGAAGCGACGGCACAGGGCTATCTGGCGGATGGCTTCTCCTCCGGTCACATGCTGGTGCCCGGCTCCGGGCTGTTGACAAGGCTGGTGCGACGAAACAATATCGAAGCACACAATCACTATGCCCACCGGGGTGTGTATGTGATAAACTCTCGCGGTGACGCCTGGCAAGCCTTCGGTGACGGGGTGCTGCACTGGTACGCCCCTACCCGCCGGGCGGTATCGGAAGCCTGCCGATGTTCTCTTAAGGAGGTTCTGGCGGCGTTTTTCATCGCGCGCGAATATACTATGCCAACAGCGCTCGGAGCATGGATGGATTCAACCACTCCCGGTGTCACACTCCCCGATATTGTCTCCTCATGGCTTTCGGATGAGGATGGTGCTGAATATTACAATGATCGCGTGTTACCGACTCTGCTTCTCATTCCTATGCCGGTTGCGGCTACCTGGAGCTTTCGTACCTCAGAACGGGATAACTTCGGTATCAGCAAACGCTTCCACTACCCCCAGTTGCGCGACGAGAATATGCGCGATCCGGATCCGGATGGTATAGACGCCGATTTTCTATATCCACCCTCGGCCGTGCCTGACTGGCTTATACCCGCCCCGTTTGTGGCCATCCCGCTGGCTTCTCCGGACGACCTGATTAGAAATGATCCCGACTGGGCATCGGTACGATGGATTCAGGATCGGTATTACCATCCGAGCTACAAAGGTGTCTTGCTGCATTTCGGGGCGCAGCTCCTGTTTGCGGATGGCCAGGAGCAGGCCGGGGGCTTGATCGGGACAGGCTATGGGTTCTGGGACGATTTGATGGTCTTGAGAAACGTTTCATTCAGTATCTATCTGCTGCCGTCGAACTCAGAACAGAAGCGGTCTCTGCTGGTGCCGTCTGTGGGTGGCGGCATTCCGATCGAAATCGCTGAACTGCGAGCCCTGCGCGTGGAAGGAGGCATGGCCTTCGGACTGCGTTCCGAATATAACAATATCGGCCCGACACTTGCTCTCGGCCTTGATAGCCGGACCTGGCCGATTGGAGACACTAACCTGGGATTCAGCTTGAGATTGAAATATCAGTGGTTCTACCTTGAGACTACCGTGAAAGGACTGTCTGTCGAACTCATCCTGCAATGATGTGATACTGCCTGCCGTCAACCCTGCGCCGGAAGCCGCACTGTCACCAGTGTTCCCTCACCCGGGGAACTTGACAAATCGATTTGCCCCCCGTGGTTTTCTACAATCCGATAACATATAGAAAGCCCCAGACCGGTGCCTACGCCGACGCCTTTGGTTGTATAACCCGGGTCAAAAACCTTCGCTTTTACGTCATCGGGAATACCGCGTCCGTTGTCGGCCACACTCAGAACAACCCAATCACCTTCCATCCCCGTGCTTATCGTAATAGTACCTTCCTCGGCAATCGCTTCAACGGCGTTCTGGATAAGATTCATTATTACTTGATTTAGCTGACCGGGGTAGCATGTTACAGGCGGCACTTCGCCGAAGTTCTTCACTATCTCAATGTTCTTCTGGGGAAATTGCGGCAGGATCGTCACTACACTCTCAATTCCCTCATGTATGTTGACTTCCTTAAGGTCAGCTTCATCAAGTCGGGCAAAGTTGCGCAACGCCCGAATGACACTGTCGATGCGGCTCGAAGCTTCGCAAGTAGCTGAGGTGATATCGGTAACAAGCTTTAATGATCGTTGAATGTCCCCGCGGGGGCCATCGTCAGACCTGTCAGTGTCTGAAACGAGGATGGACCTTACTTTTTCAACTGCCCTTGCCGTAAGATTGGCATTGGAGTGAATTACGCCCAGGGGATTGTTGATTTCGTGCGCGATTCCCGCAACCAGGTTGCCCAGGGAGGCCATCTTGGCCGACTGCACCAACTGCGCCTGTGCTTCTCGAAGTTTGCGATTGGCCGCTGCCAGCAGAAGTTGCGAGCGGTACTGATTGTATAGACCGCCATACAATAACCCGCTGATAATGGCGCATGCCAGTGCCACAAGAACCAGGAAAATCACATGTTCGGCTCTGACAACAGCCGGTTCCCAACCGATCACCGCGGGAAGGATGGGAACACCTAGGGCGAAGACGGCTATCACGCAGGCTCCAATCGTCAGTGTCTGCCAGGCGCGATAGGGAACAGTAAGCGAGACAAACATGATAAGAGCCAACCAGGCCACCGACAGCGATAAATCACCCCGGGCAAGGTCATCAGAAAGCGTGGCTGAACAGGCCGAGACTATAATGCCCCCGATTATCAAACGCCCCCAGCGTGGACCGGTACGCGTTTTTGACAATATGAGTGAGGCAGCGCCCATCATCATAATCAGCATTTTGTCCCAGAGCATCATGGCGTTCGCGAATCCTGATGGAGCGGAAAAGACAAAGACAGTCTGGTCCAGTATGAATAGTAGAGCGATGATATATATGAGAGGGATTGTCAAACCGATAATGCCGACGCCGATCATGCTTGACCTGGTCCGACGCAGGATGATAGCCCGGAAGTTCAGGTCCTTCTCGGCCCGGGCCGACGCTAGGAAGGATTGTTTAGGCAAATCTCGAACGGTGGGTGCTTCCATTACGGTCGCTCTTGTCCACTCCGGTTTGTCAATGTTCGTTGCCACGTTGAGTCTTCCAGGGAGCGCTTGAAACAGCTTTCGCAAGATACGTCATATTTACTCGTAAGGCAAACCTGTTCAACACAATATCGAGGTGTGACCGTAAGTCATTCGTCACTAATGGATTATCGCGGTTGTCGTGGGCCGGTTGGATTCTTGGGGGAGTGCCATCGATGGCAAATTGCGGCGTTGTGTTTAGGCGCAAAAAGAGCTATCATCACACCGGGAGGTTATTATGTTAGCTCGCATTTCTCTAATGACTGTTGCCATGCTGGCTCTGGCGGTGATCCCGGTTCAATCCAAAATGACCTGGTCAATCGACTTCGAAACCGGGGTTGCGCTCAATGGATACAATGATGTTCGGATACCAGGCGACACCGGTACTGATATCTCGTTGACAGACGATCTTAACTCACACCCCCGGATCGTTGGACGAGTTCGCTTAGGCTATATGCCCGCTGAGCGCCATACCCTCTCCGTACTTTTTGCTCCTCTGCGGCTGCGCTCCGACGGAACCGTGAATCGTGCGATAATATTCCAGAATCAGATCTTTGACGCAGGCTCCGAACTCGAGGCAACCTACCGCTTCGACTCTTACCGGCTCACCTATCGGTATGATATCATAAAGAGGGAGAAACTGAATCTGGGCCTTGGAGTCACGGCCAAAGTCCGCGATGCCGCCATTATCCTCAGGGGCGACGGAAAAGTCGGTGAGAAAACTAATACCGGCTTCGTGCCACTAATAAATTTCAAACTTGAGCTTCAACTCGGAAGACGGACTTACATTCTGCTCGAAGGCGATGCCCTGGCTGCCCCGCAAGGAAGAGCTGAGGATGTGTTCCTGGCCTTTATGACAAAATATTCCGAACGGGCAGCTCTAAAGGTCGGCTACCGTCTCTTGGAGGGCGGGGCCGACAACGACGAAGTGTACAACTTTACCATGGTGCACTACATTCTGGTCGGCACCGTCTGGAGCTTTTAGCCGATCGCCACTATGGCCGCGGAACAGCACCCGGATATAATGTGTTTACTTCTCTAAAGTTTACATGTCGTTTTTCTTCGTGGTCATAACGGTTTTGTCCCTGATGTACGGCTACATTGGGTGGCGGATGATCATCCCGGCGGCGCTCGGAATGCCCTGGAGTCTTATCCTCTGGGTGGTGTTAGTGATATTTGCCCTTCTGCCGTTCGTACCTGTAATCATGCGCTTCAACGGAATTGAAGGTACTGCGGTGGACATCGCTGCGTGGGTCGGCTATCTGAGTTTCGGGTTTCTCACGCTGCTTTTCGCTCTGCTTCTGTTCAAGGACGTCGGCTGGCTCATTTATATGGCCATTAAGAAAAGCATCTTCTTCGCCGGCCAGACCCTCGGAAGTGGAGATACTGTCTCCGAAACCGTTGATCCTCAGCGGCGCCGGATACTGGTGAATTCAATTAACCTCGGCCTCCTGGGGGTTACTTCCGGATTAATCGGTTATGGCATGTATCAGGCGATGCGGCGTCCCGATGTCATCGAACTGGATATCCCGATTAAAGGCCTCCCGGAACAGTTCGAAGGATTTCGAATTGTCCAAATAACCGATCTGCATGTCAGTCACACCGTCAGACGGCCATTCATCGAAACGGTTGTCAGGGCTGTCAACGAACTCAAACCTGACCTGATTGCCCTGACCGGCGATCTGGTCGATGGTTCGGTCAGGCAACTCGGGGGAGATGTCGCGCCACTGGCTGATCTCAAAGCTCCATATGGCCGGTATTTCATCACCGGTAACCACGAATATTATTCCGGCGTCCAGCCGTGGTTAGAGGAAACCGCACGATTGGGCTTCGATGTCCTGCTTAATGAGCATCGGATAATAAGTAAGGGAGAAGCGCAGATAGTCTTGGCCGGGGTCACCGACTATTCCGGCGGTGGCTTCTCTGCGCAACACCTTTCCGACCCGCGTAAGGCTATCGAGGGGGCTGCCAACTCCAGCCCAAAGATCCTGTTAGCCCACCAGCCGAAGAGCATTTTCGAGGCCGCGCGGGCGGGCTACGATTTTGTAATATCAGGTCACACCCACGGCGGACAATACTTCCCTTATCATGTCCTGGCCGCCATGACTCAACCGTATATCTCCGGGCTTCATAAACATGATGACACCCTCATATATGTCAGTCGGGGTACCGGTTATTGGGGCCCGCAAATCAGAATTGGGGCAAAGTCCGAGATAACGGTC
Source organism: Candidatus Zixiibacteriota bacterium (assembly GCA_020351995.1). Taxonomy (GTDB): domain Bacteria; phylum Zixibacteria; class MSB-5A5; order GN15; family FEB-12. Next base: position 3,322,965 of record CP070674.1, on the reverse strand, counting down.
CATCGGCTCGTCTCGGCCTGAAACTCTCCGCCCTCAGTTTCGTAAAGTTAGAATGGTTCAAGGGGTAGAGAACGAAGGGAGGACATTCTGGACCCTCACAAGTATGTCTTTGCCACTTACATCGAGTCGGCCGACGACCTCGCAAATGTTTCTCGTTTAACAAAAAGCGTCCGGACTTTCGCCGGTGCCCTCAGTCAAGCGCCAGTGCGGCTGTATATCCCCAGCAGCCTGAAACTGGGTGACATCCCAATGCTCGAGATGGTTGGCTCTCAGGGAGTTGACATCAGAATGGTGCCCGTGCCGAAGGAAGCAAAGTGGTTCTATTATGCGGGAAAAGTATATGCCGCCGGCGAGGCGGAAACCGCCGCCGAGGGGCAAACCGAGATTCTTATCTGGCTGGATGAAGATACCGTTATAATTGACGAACCCTCACATTTCAACCTTTCCGATGATGTCGATTTCGCCTACGTCCCGGTCATGCACAACCGTTCGGGTTCTCTTCTCGAAAAATCCCCGGACCCCTTCTGGGAGCGCATTTACGGACTGCTGTCGATTGACGAGGATATGCTCTTTCCCATGGTAACACCGGCCGACAAGCAAACCATTCGCGCCTACTTCCACTGCGGGCTGATTGTGGCCCGGCCCGAAAAAGGAATCCTGCGCCGCTGGGTCAAGGATTTCGAGATACTTTACAACGACCCGAGCCTGACTGAGATGTGCCAGTCTGATGCCAACAAGCGAATCTTTTTGCATCAGACCGCCCTCACCGGTGCCCTGCTTCTGATACCTCGCATGAACATGAAACCTCTGCCCAGCCGCTACAACTACCCGATCTTTTTTGAGAAGCAGTACGGCGGTATTGAGACTTTTGACTCGCTGGAGAATATCGTTAGCGTGCGATGCGTGGTTTCGCGGAAAAACATGGGGGAGAACTGGCCGGAGAAACTCTCGGGACCACCCGACCGCATCGCTTGGCTTAAAGAACACTTTTGACGTCCCGGACTTTGATAACCTATTGTCGCCTGAAGTGCTGGTAACTGTTACGTCCGGTTATTGATGGGTCTCCTTGGGCCCCCGGTGATAGAGGAAAAAACAGCTTGACATGCGCGAACGTCGGTTTAACTTCCGGGCAGGGGAATAATTTCAACTCGCCTTAAGAATCAACAGCGCCCTTTCAAACATTGCTGAGCACCAGGTAAACATCGGACTGCACCAGGTGCGGGGGTTTCCGCCGAAGACCGGATATGAGCAATTGGCTTCGCTCTCGGAAACAACTTTTTCAGCGACCCGGATAAAGTACCCGCTCACATTCTTTCTAAGGAAGTTTTCGCTTCGCTCGGCGGAGAGTAAACAAGAAAGTCAAGGCGGGTACTTAAGATCCTAAAAAAGGAGGAGCGCATTATGAAACTGAAGCGGAAACGTCCGAGCGTTGCGATTGACACCGTTCCGATGCCCGAGAGGACAGCCAAGCGGGGCAAAGTGCTGTACCAGCGCGGCAAGTACTACGTGATCGTAGGGCGACGCCGATCTGAAATACCGATCGGAACCTTCGCATCAAGGGCCGAAATCGCTCGGCTGGTGGGTAAAGATGTAGTTGTTGTGTTCTCCAGACGGCGAAAAACTGAAATTGTCGCCATCGGCACCTGGCCCACCCCGGAAAGACGGCTGATACGATGGCCGATTATAGTCTGCTACATCCCGGCACCGGATCTGATGAGAAGGCTTGGAGACGAAATGCGACTGGCGTTGATACGAAACATGGTCCGCGAAAAGATCATCTCCCCACAGTTCGCAAGAAAGATCCGGGGTGCAATCAGAGGCTAAGTGCGACATCAACCGGGTTGTCGTTGAGCTTGTCGCTGCCTGTAACAACAGTTGCGCCCACTGTTACAATTACTGGCAACACAATTCCGACAAGGCAAATCAACCCCGTAGGTTAGAGCGGTGCGAAGTCCGTGACCTGGTCAGTAAGGTCAGGGACGACGCACCGCTCAGCACCGTAGCGATCTCCGGCGGCGAGCCGTTTCTTCACGAAGAACTGCCTGAGATCGTCTGCGATCTGGCTGATGACGGTCTCAACGCAGTCGTAATTACCAACGGAACCCTGCTGGGCGAGGCTCGCCTTAAGAGATTTCCGACTGGTACGGCGTTTGAGGTCACGCTTTTCAGTGCCGATGCCGACCTGCACAACCGGCTTGCCGGTCGGGTCGTTTTTGATAGCATTCTGGACGGACTCGTGCGCCTGGAGCGGCATGGCGGACGGTTCGTACTGGCTCTGGTGGTAACCCGGCTTAACGCTCATGACGTAAGCCGTACAATTGAACTCGGACTGGCACTTGGTGCCGAAGGCATAATGTTGAATCGCGTAAATCTGAGCCGTCGGTGTCTTCCACTGGCGGATCAGATTGTTCCGGACGCAACCATGCTCCAGGCCAGCCTTGATGCGGCGGAGAAAACGGCAGAAAAGTACGATATATCTGTGGCTGTCTCAGTTCCAATCCCGCCCTGCCTGGTGGACCCCCAGCGATACCGGAAGCTTAGTTTTGGATGGTGCCCAAGGGGAGGCTCAGAATCTTATTACACGATTGGCTGGAATAGTCTGGTGCGACCTTGCAATCATTCCTCGGTGGTGCTGGGTGATCTGTGCAGGGAAACATTCGCTGATATTGTCAATAGTGCCAGGACAACCGACTTCTGGGCGCCGGAGCCGAAGGAATGCCGCCGTTGCCGGCATCCAATGGCAAAGCTGTGTCGCGGTGGCTGCCCGGCGGCCGCCGATGAATGCTATGGCACGCGGGAAAGAATCGACCCCTTCGTAGCCATCTGCGGTGCTTCACCACCTTCTGACTCTTCTGTGTCGGGTTAGGTAGCCACCATACTAAAAGCTGAAAAACCAGTGCCCACTCCCGGCGCGTTACTTAGATTGCCAGGTGACGCAGGAACCAGCGCTGTGGGCGTGGATGGGTTTAGTCCTGTGAAGCCGTGGCCTGTTTTGCCAGGCCATACCGTGGCTGTCCGGGCTGCGTCACGGCCTCGCAATTGCCGCCGGCTCCGATATTTGCTTTGGTATCAGAATGCATTTCCAGGGAACGTATCATGCGCAGATCAAAGTGCCCAGCCACGCTGATCATCGTCTCGCCCTTCTCAAGCGGACGGGGCGGCAGGCAATTATAGGTAGTACCGTAACCGGAGAATCCAGGTAGGATCCCAAGCCGAAGCGGAACTAGAACGATACACGGTGTTGACGTATCCTACATCTCCGTCTTGCACTCCTGTCCGGATATGCCGATCGGCCGGGAGTTATTATAATCCACCAGAACGCCTTTGGCCACCACTGACGGTGAAGGAAGCAGCCCGAACGGACATCCTTTGCCCGAGGCGTCCAGTAGCACTCTCTCACCTTCGATATCCACCAGCGCCAGCATGTGGTTAAACTTGCCTGTATATCTGAAAGGGAGCTTGTCGCGCGTGCTGATCAATACCTGCCAGGCGTCAAACCCGACGATCTTGAGCATCTCCACCAGCAATATATTCAATTCAAAAGGCGCGGCCTCCTTGTCTGTGAAAACCTTCTTTAGATTTTTCTGCGTAGGACGAAGTACGTAGCCGCTGCTATCGACGCTATAGTTTGAAACAACCCAGTCATATATTATCTCGGCCTTCTGCCTTGGTGTCTCGCCTGCTCCGGCAAGCTTTCTCGCGAGATTTCGCATTTTCTTGGTCGTTGCTACATACTCGTGCAAGTACCCCTGGAAGCTCTCGCCCAGATACTGTAGATGTTTATCGGCACACACCGCATGGATTACGCGATTTTGTCCTTGAGTCGATAATAATTGGAAGTATAGGGCGCTACGCCGAACCTCCTCGCTATAAATGTCCGAGCTGTCCGGGATAAATGGCCTGATATTCTCCAATTGCCATGTATGCCTCTTATAGGCAGTTGCCGTCATGAACTTGATGCGCTTGCTCACCGGTTCCACTTTGTTTGCCGGGACATTGGTGGTGAAAAATACATAGTCGAGATCGGAACCCAGCTTTGCAGAAAACGTCGACGAGAGGCAGAATACTGGATGGTCGAAAAACCATGTGGGAATATTGGACACGTTCTTTAACTTATCACTGTCCCAGACGTACATGACGCGCTCTTTTCTTGCCCGGTACTGGGAGTAGCGTACTTCCTGGCTGAACAGAAAGTACTTTTCCGGGCCAAGTTTGTCGAAACCTCCATAGTAATCAATTTTGTATTGGTACTCCAAGATGTCACCGGCCCTAACATTGGAAAAGCGGAACGTCGCGATTCTCACGGCGCCTTTCTTGGTGATCTCGAAGTCATCCTTGTCAAACTTAACTGATGAACCATCCGGCCGAATAACCTGAGCCTTTAAGTCGAACAGCTTGTCATAATAGAAGTGCTCGATCTCGACCTTCTCAATATCCTTGACACCGTCATCACTGAAAACTTTCATCCGGACATGCCGCTCCAGTGTAAGCCCCCTAATTTCGGCCGTAGCCTGTCCGATATCGAAAATAACAACTGCCCCTGATTGGGGGTAATCTGGAGGCGGACCGATTTGCCACTCAGCATCGGTGACTTCTCCCCATTCTTGCGAGGTAGCTGTTGAGGCGCTAAGCAGAAGCACTGAAAGTATCAAAGTGATTACAAACACGGTGGATTTCATGGTATTCCTCCCAACTTGCCGGAATTGAATTACTCCAATTATACTCGACAACTTCTGTACAAACAATGAGAAAGAGATATCTATAGAAAAACCATTGCCCAAACCCGGTCCGTTCCTTAAATTGCCAGGTGACGCAGGAACCCCGTCCCCTTTCGGCGAAGATGGGTTCAATCCTGTAAAATAGTGGGGGCTATTATGCCGGGCCTTATCGTAATTGTCCAGGACAATCCCCATGTGTTCGACCGCAACCGCGAGCTTGTCCGAAAAATGGCAGAGCTCATCTCCCATGAGCCGTTCTATCGAACTCGTTTCATGGAATCTCCCGAGTTGGGACTTCAGGCCTGCCGTGTTTACCTTGACCATGACTACGCTGCCGATGTTATCGGAAGCAACGGTGACGGCACTATCCAGTGCCTGCTCAGCGGCGAGTTGTTTGGGATGAGGGAGCTGCTCGGCAAGCTGGGAGACGCCCATAGTAGTCTTTGCGATCCGCACAACCACAGTGAAATCGCCGCCCGACTCTATGAACAGCACGGCGAAACCATGCTCCGTTGGCTGAACGGCTACTTTAACCTGCTCATAATCGACAAACGGGACCGTTCCGTCCTTGTGGCCAACGACAGGTTCGGGATGCAGAGATTCTATCACGCCCGGTTGCCCGATGGCGGAATGATGTTTGCCCCCGAGGTAAAATGTTTCAAACTAATACCGGACCTCAAACTGACTCTTGATACCACCGCTGTGGTGCACTCATTCCGACACGACTGCCTTCTCAACAATGCCACATTCTATAAGGAAGTTCGGAGATTCCCTATTTCCACCTCGTTCAGGTTAAAGGGTGGGGATTGTCTATCGTGCGAGTATTGGGGTCCCGAATCTGAGCTCGAGAAACCACGTCTGGCTCCGAACGAGTTTCTCGATAGCGTCATTGGCGTCTTTGAGTCTGTCGTGGCCGACTACTATACACCTCAGATAACAGCGCTGTCATTCACCGGGGGGCTGGATACGCGGGCCATTCTCAGCGTCCTCTCGCACCGGGGTCTATCACCACCCCTGTTTACCTTCGGGGGCATGTATCGTGACAGCCACGATGTCAAAATCGCCCGCAGACTCGCCGCAATGAACGGCAACTCCTGGGGCGTTATTCGGCTGGGTAGAGATTTTCTGGATAACTTCGAACGCTGGGCAACAAAGGCCATCTATGTGTCCGATGGCATTGCCCGCCTGAACACCTGTCATGAGTATTACCTCAACTTGGCGGCCAGGGACTTTGGCCGGGTACGTCTGACCGGGAAATACGGCTCTCAGATCATCCGGGGCGTAACCATGCTAAAGGACCGTTCACCGAATCTTGGTATCTTCAGCACCGATTTCAAACGGCACTATCATAACACCGTTAGTGAAATTCGGTGGAAGGACCGTTCAGCGCTCTTGCGCGAGGAGCTCCCGCAGCTCGAAGGTGCCCGGCACACCCAGGAAATGACCGCCCTGACCGTACGTACGCCCTATATGGACAATCGCTTAATTGACGTCACCCTCCGGGCGCCTCGTATTGAAGATACCGCCCTGCTTCAGAAAAAAATATATCTCAAGAACACTCCACACCTTGCCGGAATCCCCACCAACCGGGGCGAGCTGGCTGGCGGAGGTCTCAATCTGGCAAAACTATATTACAAAACGCTCAACTTTGTCGATTCCGTCTACAATTGGGAGAAACTGCCTCGCTGGGCCTTGCCGGTGTGCCGCTCAGGAGACCTGACAGGGATAAGCAGGATCTTTGTCGGAAGAAGCGAATGGATCCATCACCGGAAATGGTTTACCGGCGAGTTGAAAGATTTCGCTCGAAACCTCATTCTGGACCCCACTACCCGTGGCCGGCATTATTATAACGGCTCCGCTCTTGAGAAGATGATGAACCTTCACTTTTCCGGCAAGGCCAATTACACCCCGGAAATCATTAAGATCGGCAGCTTCGAAATCTGGTGCCGCCAGAGTGACTCGCCACAATAATCTTCCTCCGTTATCTCCGAGCGAGTCGTACTTGCATATAAGATGTATAAGAGTTATACTTGTATTGGAATTAGCAGCCAATAACGCAACCATGTGAGACCAGGAATGAAAACGTCGCAACATCTTCTTGCCATTGCGCTTATACTTGTCACCAGCGCCACTGTGGCGGGATGCGGTGAAGATAACCCGCTCAATTCCTTCGATCCCCAGGTAACCAACAGCGAGGATCTATTCACTTTCCGCGCCAGCAACGTCTATCTTGTTACAACCCGGTTAACTTATGATTGGAACTGTACCGGGCAAACTGCCTCGATCGAACATTCATCCGGACGTAGCAACGGTACCGGAGTAATTTATCTGTTCGATGCCAATGGCACCCAGGTTTATCAAAGTGAACTGAAATCTACCGGTACGGAATACTCTCAGGCAGGTACGCCGGGAAGCTGGAAAGTTGTTCTGGATTTCTCCGAGTATAGCGGGGCAGTTTACTGCCGTGTTCGCAAGCTCTGATGGTTGCCCTTTTAATCTTTGCTAGCTGGGTCATTGACCGCGCACTTCTCTGAAAAACTCGGCCCTTTCTAACCCTTCCTTGGCCTGCTGCATATCGGGTCTTAAACGAAGAGCTTCGTTGAAGTGCTTTATGGCCTCTTCATACTGGCCTGTCTGTGTCAGGGCTGCTCCCAGATGACAGTGGGCTTCTGGAGAGTACGGATTCACCCTGATGACCTTCCGGAAAAGCTCAATAGCGCCATCCATGTCTGACGACTGCATCAAGGCCAGCCCAAGATTATTCAGCGCCATAAGATTTGCCGGGTCGATTTCAATGGCCTTCCGGTAGTTGTCGGCGGCCGCCTCAGCATCCCCCAGCACTGACCTGGCATGACCCAGATTGCTGTAGGCCTCCGACAGGTTAGGGTTGATCGACAGGGCACGCTCAAAACGCTCGACAGCCTCGGTCGCCCGCCCCTGTCTCATTAGGGCGACTCCAAGATTGGTCTGCACCGCCTCATTCTCGGAATCATACTCCAGCGATTTAAGATAGCACGCGACGGCTTCATCAAGCATATCATCAGCATTATTTATGTCCCCAAGATAGGAATACGATAACGCCTTATTCGGGAGAGACTCGATTTCGCTCATTATGACCGTCCGCTGCACAGCTCGCCATCTCTTCTTCAGCGCCTCATCGACTGTAAAATTGAGGTCTGTGGAGTGACTGGCAAAAAAATTGTCGGTGAGTTCTAAGAACCGATCCCTCTGTTCGGGTGTGGCCACCGCCAGGTTCACCATCCCATCAAATGGTGAAAATAGTGATAGAGCGTATTCGGTATAACCAAGCTGAAGCTCAACGTCCGTGGAAACCTGCCGCAAAATCTCCTCTGTAGCTGCGCCAAGTTCGCCACGCTGGTGTATGGTGCTTTCGATAGCCTCCCCGTGACTGTACATCAGCTTCGGTGCGGCGAATTCCAGAAGGGGCGAGGCGTCGGAATTTATCGGGCCATCGCCGAAAAGCTGCGGCAGGTTCTCAGCTACGATCATCATGTATATCAGGCGAGCGTCCGAAAGCGCGATATTGGTCGAACGCTGCGCGTACCCGAGATTCTTTTGAGCAACCTCCAACCTGTGACCGCCGGATCCCTTGAATCCAACCAGCAGATAATCAGGACCCAGCCGCGACGGAGCCGTCGACACCATTATACTGTTGGGGAACACGCGTGCGAAGGTCCGCCCCACGAGAGCGAATGCGGACCAGTCCATCCGATATGAGTGAATGAACTGGACAAATATGCCCCCGTCATTGAGAGCCTCTTTGGCCAGCTCAAAGTACTCCTTGGTGAAAAGCGCCGCCAGACCAGCCATCCACGGGTTGGATGGCTCGGAGATGATAGCATCATAAGTCTCTTTGGACAGTTCCAGGTGAGCCCGACCATCCTGTATTATCATGTTGATGCGCGGGTCATCCACAACGTTGTAATTCCACGGACGGAAGTAATCACTGGCGGCAACTACCTGTTCGTTGATTTCTATCATATCGACCCGATCTACGGGGTAGAGCAACACCTCGCCCCCGGTCACCCCTGAACCCAGCCCGACCACAAGAACGTGGCTGGCGTTGGGATGAAAGATAAGAGGTAACTGCGCCGATAACGTCTGAGTGCACATATCTGACACCGTGCTGGCATCCGCCTTGCCGCTGTTGGCCATGATAAAGTGGGTGTCACCCATCTGGTATTCGCTCCTGAGAACGGTTGTGAAACCGCCAATACCGTCACCAAAGAACAGCAACTCTCCGCGCTCTATCCGGGATAGAATCTCCTCACCGTTGATTAACGCGTCTATCCAGCCGCCACCGCGAAGAACAACGGCGATATCATTAACGCGATAAGCCTTTCCTAAAGACAGCAGATGACGGTTGAACACCGGGTATTGAAAACATAAAACGGTTCCGATGACGGCCACCGCCAGGTACGGAGTCCACCTGGCAATCTTTTCCCGGTTCTTCACAATCATAAGGATCGCTACTGCCAGGGTCGTGACAAGTTGGAAACCGATTACCAGGCTCAGACTGTTCTGTTTGCCGATTAGGGGAATGAGTATGAAGCCGGCCATAAATGAACCCAGCACTGCCCCGATCGTATTGATAGCGTATGCCCGGCCAATAGAGTGACCGACTTTCTTAATGGACTGGGTATATATTTTTCCCACCAGCGGAAAGGTCGCGCCCAGGCAGAGCGTCGGCAGTATCATGAAAACGAAAAGGGAAACACCCTTCAGCAGGGTGCGAAGGGTAAACTGATCCTGAAAAACGAAAATCAGTTTTGCGAAATATAACTGGCTGCTGCCAAGTACCTGGCTTGCGCCCAGGGCGAAGAGAGCCGCCGCGATCTGGGTGCCTATCAGAAGCCTGATTGTGTTGCGGGTGCGATCGGCCAGCCAGCCGAAAAAAATACTTCCAAAAGCCAGGCCTACAATGAACGTTACCAGCACAATTGTAAACGAATAGGTTGTTGGACCGACGACCAACCCCAGCAACTTGGTCCAGATCACTTCGTAGGCCATGGCGCAATAGCCCGAAACGGCAAAGATAATCAGAGCTCCAACTACCGCTCCGCGATACTCCTGCCGCGGCTTTGCGAGATCACCATCGGGCCCATCCTTATTTCCTTCATAATCAAACTCCGGTAGCTCCATTCGGTAGCTGGCCAGCACCGTCACTATACCTATTATTGCGTTGATCACTACTGCCACCGCTAGTGTACCCCAGATACCCAGCAGGCTGATAAGCCAGAAACCGCAGAGAAGCGAACCGGCCGCGGCTCCGATCGTGTTCAGTCCGTACAGCCTCCCGGCATGCGTGCCGAGATGGCCGAGCCTGGTAACATAAAAGCGGCAGAGAATAGGCAGGGTGGCCCCCATGAGGGTCACTGGGACCAGAAGCAGAATGCTCGTGGCTACAAAAGTAAGCAGATTATAGAGCATGAAATGCTCGAAAAGCTGATTATATATTACGGCATAGATGGGTTTGAAGACCAACAGTAGCAAGGGAAAGGCAAGACCATAGACGCCTATTAACAATTCGAGGATACCGTAAAGTCTTACCAGCTTGAGCGGTTGCTTGATCCTGTCAATTGTCCGGCTGGCTATATAACTGCCCAGACCGAGGCCGCCCATGAAAACGGTCAGAATCGTCGCCACAGCAAACGGCGCCCCGCCCACAACCGAAACAGTCATTCTTGTCCATAGAATTTCGTAAACGAGACCGGACAGTCCCGAAAAGAAAAAGCAGAATATTATCAGAAGCGATAATCTGTGAGCAGTGCTGGCTGCGGAGCGATCTTGCATGTTACCGGCTTTCAACTAATGTGCCAAGATGCGGCCAATCCTAATAATGCCGGGTCCGAACGGGTAGGCCGCTTTCCAGATCATTCCCGGCAATTGCCACTAATTTAAGGGTGATTTGGGCATCGAGCAAGCCAAAAATGGCTGAGAGTCAATTCGTTAGACCAACCTATGAAAGAATGTTCACGAGTTGAACTTATGTACCCAGACCGGCCTATTTTCGTCGACCGCCACAGTAGTCAAACAATCTCAGGATTACGATAGCCCCTCAAATTCCCGAGACATGCCTGATAATTAACTGTTAGACATTGTTGCCGAGGCGATTATATTCGCTGGAAATGGGCTTCGAGCGAACTCAAACAGAACCCGGTGTTTTCGACATTAGCACCGAAAGGGGAAAAAAAGATGAAAAATGCTGCTCATACGTTGCTGACTATAGTGGTCCTGCTGATCACCGCTAAAGTCAACGCCGCCGAAACCAATATTGGCGGTAATCTTTTTGCCCACTGGATGATGGATCTATCCGATGAAGCGGATAGCTTCAATGAATTTGCGCTTGAACGCGCCTACGTCGACATTAAGTCGACACTGTCCGATTACACTTCTGTCAGGCTCACAACAGATCTACGAAGTGCCGACGTCGATGGCTCCGAAGTGTACAACATCATAATTAAGTACGCTCACGTCGACTGGAGACCGGCTTTTGCCAACGGCATCATCACCCTACGCCTGGGAATTCAGCCAACCCATTATATCGACATGATGAACAAGCTCTGGGGCCGACGCTATCTGGCTAAAACCGTCAGTGATGACAGGAAATTTCTCACATCCTCCGACATCGGGGCCGGTGTTGTTTTCCGTCTCGGGGAGAAAAGCAAAACGGGTTATGTCGCCGCCAACATCTGGAATGGCACCAGCTACAGCGATATCGAAGAAATGAACAAGCAGAAGGATTTCAGTGGCTTCTTTTATCTGACACCCTTGGCCGATGACCCGGATTTTAAGCTTACCGCCATGCAGGCCCAGGTATACCTCGGCACCCAGAACGAGGAACTTGGAATGCTGCTACTCGACGACGGGGATACTGAAGTTCAACTTGAGGCTTCCGATTATGACCGCAGACTGTTTTCTCTGGGAGGACTACTGGCCTACCGCAACAGCTTCGATGTCGGTGCCGACATTAACTTCTACAAAGCGGGTCAGGGCCGCAGCTCTGTTGATGGTGAGGTGCTCGACGATATTAGCAGTTCCGGCTATTCATTTTTCGGCGCGCTATATCTGGAGCCCCTGGTCGCTGCCGATTCTCCGTTCAGGACGCTTGATCTGTTCGGCCGCATGGACGTTTACGATCCCGACACTGATAATGAAGACGACGGCGAAACACTGGTTATCGTCGGCATAGAATGCGCACCCATCAAGGGATTCAAAGCGTCAGTGAATCTCCGTGGTACCAGTTTCCAAAATGATTCAGACTCTAGAACGGAACTCTATCTAAACACTTTATTCAAATTCTGAGTGATTACTGGACGGTGAAAGGCTGGAGGCGGCCTTCGATGGGGCCGGGTCTCAGTTTCTGGTGACCATCTCGATACAGTCAACAGGACAGGCGGCTACGCACAGCCCGCAGCCATAGCACTTTTCGCTGTCAATTATCAGGATGTCGTCTTCCATGACCCGTGCCCCAAAATAGCACACCGGTTCACAGTCGCCGCAATGGGTGCACCGGCGCATGTCGGTCTGCTCGATGGACGCGCCCTTGTCACAGATCTCTTCAGGGTTGAGAAAATAGTCACAGCAATCATCGCAGCAAAAGCAGATTCCTTCAACCTTGCTTCTCGTGGCATCATCCCGAAACGGCCGTGCCACCAGGTATTTCTCTCTCGCATCGTCCAGAATCGCGCCTACCTCGACAGCCGTGATCTGCTTTCGGTCCGAACCCGTAAGCGTTGCTTCGAAGGCAAATGTCAGGCAAACGTCCATGCGAGAACGGGTACACCTGCCTTTGCCTTCCCGACATCCGCAGTTGCAGACCCAGTATTGAGCGAATTTCTTTACTAACTCTGCCGCTTCATCCCAGGTGCAAACATAATGCATGGGTGTTTTGCTGTCGGTCATGATTGGCTCCTCTCGGTTGCGCGTTCATGGCAGCGATATAAGCTCCTCACGTCGGCCCAATTTAGTCTACTGCCTGCGAAAACTCAATCAAAAACACAGTGGATAGTCCGCCCCGATCACCGGGATAGTTGCGCGGTCAGCCCGACCCGGGCAGAGGGAAACATTATCCGGCTTTTCTCGTATTCAATCCATAGGTGCGTCCGATGCTCCGTGTTTAATGTAACCGGATCGGACATTCTCTGCTCAAGATCTTTGGAGGAATCATACTATGCGAACTCATATCAAAGTACTATCAATACTTCATATACTTTACGGTCTATCGTTGCTCTCGATCAACTTCCTGGTTTCTATCGCGGCTTCCTTAGCCGCCTCTTATCCGGGTCAGGTAATTATGGGCCACTCGAAAGCGTACATTTTCGGACCGGATTTCGTAATGAGGTCTCTGCCGATCTGGCTCTTCTCGATTCTGGCTGTGTTTGTCGGTGTTCCCCAAATTGTCGGTGCCATCGGACTTCTCCTCCGGAAACACTGGGCCCGGGTTCTAATTGCGATTATCGGTGTATTATGTCTCGTGGATTTTCCCTTCGGCACCGGACTCGGGGTATATACCTTCTGGGTGCTTCTTCGGATGGACCCTGAGCAGGCCCCGGCAAGTCAAAGTAGCGGCTGAGATAAAAATACTGAACTATGCCTTTTTGATGATTTAGCCGATGACTCAGAAATACTCACCGAAGTAGTGGTACAGATAACCTAAGTACATATACCTTGCCAATCTGCCCCCTATCATGATGATCAGGAAAGGTACTCCGGGGTAGCGTTTGAAGCCGCAGGCCGCATATATTGCATCGCATGGAATCGGAGACGCAGTTCCTAAAAACAAGATCCATGAGACTCGTTTTTTTGATTTTCCTTCTGTCCACGGGTGATTGAGGAGTTTGGGAAAATTGCGCTTCACCCACCGGGTGTTGCCGAAGAATCGACCCAGACCGAAGGTCGCGAATGAACCCAGGGCCGAACCGAGAGCCATCACCGCGGCGAGGCGAAACACGTTATAGCCCAGCGAAACCCCCGCCAATGCGTAAATCCAGACCGGCAACATCAACGGTGTACAGGAAAAAGCGGTTAGCAGAAAAAGGATCCCGTCAACCCAGTATCGACCGTATCGGGCGATTAGCTCTACGCCGAATTGGCTTATTTGCTCTTTGAAAATACCCGCGATAATCATGGTGACGAGCATTATGGTGGCTGTTATCGCAATGGAAATCCATGAGCTTTTCCTCTTTTTCGTATCAGAATTACCGGTACTTCCATATTTGTGCAAATCGCCTTCCGGGACAGCAGCCTGCGCTGAGGGCATATGGTGGCTTTCCAACGCAATCGACCTTTCTGGTCAGCGGGTGTGTAGCGTAAGTCGGTGATCCTCCAATTTGAACTGACGGTCTGATGATATGGCGGCAGCCAATTGGCCCTGACCCGACTCAGCAGAACAATACTCTATTATCAGATTCCGGCAACTCAAAGTCAACCATAATACCGGAATGATATCTTTCTCGCCCGGTTACCGGATCGAGGTAACATGAAAAAGGCGTGACCTTGTTCGATCACGCCTTTTGTCATCCGTGCAAGCGGTACTTTCTGCTACTCGCCAATCTCCAGGTCAATATAAACCGTGCTATCTACCTGGTTGGTGATCACATTTATGTTGGCCGGTTCGAAGCCCTGGGCTATCAACTGAGCTCTTATCTGGGCTTCGATCTCTTCAGCAGAAGCGGCTTCATCAACCGATACGCTGATTTCTATCAGGTGGTCTCTGACCTGCGCGTAAAGTGTCCCTGATACTTCCCTTAAGACCGGTGTTATTGTCGGCTCGATGTCTGCGCCGGTCAGGGTGCGAAAAGCCGCCGCGGCGGTCACTGCTGCCTGATAATCGGGCAGTCCTTTGATATCCCAGACGGTCTCGATACCATCCGAGTTAAAATTGGCCGTGACATTATCGTAACCCAGTGCCGCTATCGCGGCGACAATCTCGTTTGGGTCACCGGCCATCTCCTGATCCGGCCCGGTGAAAGAGACAGTATAGCCGACAGTCTTGGTGTAGGAAAAAGGCACCAGCGTGACAAAGAGTAGGACTGCGACAAACACGGCAAAAGTAAAGCCCGTTTTCGGGCGGGAGGCCAATATCTGCATAGCTCGCGACATGATAGATTCCTTCCGGGAGGTCTTCTGGGCCGCTTTAGCCCCAAGCCGGGTCTTGATAAACGACAGCGGCGTGGCCGCGCGCGGGGCGCTCCCACGCAGCGTATCAAACGATTGCCTCAGTATCCGTTCGGATTTGGCCGGATCAATCCGGCGACGGCTGGCTTTGCGAAAAAGCATGGGCGGCTCCATTGGTTTGTGTTTCTTCGTGTCTGGCAAGATAGCGCTCTATTTCACGGCGCATCTTGCGGCGCGAGCGGGCGAGCCTGGCTTTTATCGTCCCCGGAGGACGCCGGTACATGGCGGACAAATCGCCAATCGACCAGCCTTCAAGTTCATACAGGCTGACCAGCGCGCGTTCATCGACCGCGAGAACCGCCATCGCCCGGTTGAGCCAGCGGCGAGCGGTGTGCAGCGCGGTCGGATCCGCACCTGCCTCGACACTCTCCGACTGGGAAGTCAACGGAACCCGTCGGCGCCACCACGGCTGACGGAACCGATTACGGTACCGATTAATCAGTATCCGGTAAAGCCAGGTTCGAAAATAGCCGGGATCCTTGAGAGTGTGAAACTTCCGCATAGCCGCCAGCAAACCGTCTTGATAGAGATCATCCGCCTCATCACGATTACCCACCAGCTGCCGGCAGAATGCTTCCGCCCGGGCATGCTCCGGTTCGAGAAGCTCCCAGAATCGGTGGTTATTGGTTGGGAGAAAGGGTTCGGATGTCTGTAGTTGCGGCTCTGGCATATCTGTTCTCAACGTTGCTTTGAACTTAGACACGCCAGAGCCCGTTTCGGTTGCCTGATTACTCAGAAAAAGTCAGTTTGTCGGCTCAATGACTGCCGGAATCGCTGTCAAGCACCGTCCTCATGCTCAAGCGGTAGGATTCAAAGGCTTGCCTCCCGGTGTCGGTCAACCGAACCACAGTATGAGGAATCTTCTCAATGAATTCTTTCCTGATATCGATATACCCGGCACTTTCCAGTTTTCCCAGATGCGACGATAGATTACCGCGGGTTAAACCCGTCTGCCTTTCCAGAAAAAGGAAATCACCCTCGGTTACCACGTAAAGGTGTGCCACAATCATCAATCGCGCCGGTTCGTGAATAATTCGGTCGATGTCAGGAAACGCTTGTGAATCATCTCTTGGCTTCGAGTCAGATGTCATTACCTGCCTCCGGAGCCTTCTTGGGATATTTGTTGATGAACGTAATCAGCATGACGAGCCCAACCAGGAACAGAACCGAGCCGAGAATTGCAAAGTGAATTGTCATTCGCCACTCGAAAATATGACCGATGACAAATACGGCCAGTGACAACAAGGCATATATCCAGCAACGCCAAATTCCCCAGAGCAACCCCAGAGCGGCAGCCACACTCGTCAGCACGATTCCGAACGGGATAAGTCTCAAATCTCTGATCCATCGCTGCCAGCCAGCATCGCCACTATAAGCCGACATCATAACTGCCCCAAGTAAAGCTGTCATAGTTAGCAGAACAGTGAGCAAGATTATGTTCAGCTTCTCCCGCGACTGCCGTTTAGGCGAGAACTTGACATAGCCCAGACGCGGCAGCGTGACGACCTTTTTCAGCATAGGCACCAGGCCTGCCGCTCCCGCGATGACCACAATATAAATGCCGCTCTCACCGAGAATGACATCAAGGATTACACTCATCATGGCCAGCCCAATAAGAAGGTCCCAGAGCCCGTCCTGATGATAGGCCATGTAAGTCTTGCGTTCAATCTGCTTCAAATCAAGGTCTTCTGCCATATATTCCTCCATAAGATCTAAATCTGCTTTACATACCGGTCTGTAATACAGACCAGTTTACGAAAAAAGATAACACTTTGTTTCGATCGCGCAAGGTTTTTTGCTCGATTCGTGTATGTTGGGGCAACGCAAGAAGATAACTGGCGGGGGTCGCCCTCGGAAAATGGAAGTCAGCTGCTCACTTTTGCCTGAGCGCCAACTGCAGACCGGCTATCACCAGGACCGCACTAATAAGCATGGTCACAGTTACCGGCTCGGAAAAGAACAGAAAAGCCAGGAGCGCTGTGAGAAGCGGGACGGTGCTGTAAACAAAACCCGAGGTACGCGTGGGCCCGAGTTGCTTGATGCTCAAATTATAGAATAGATACCCCAGCCCGGAAGCTATCACTCCCATATACAGCACCGATAGAATCGACTCGGTTGAAATGGTTCTTACCTGATCGGATAAGTTCTCTGGGATGACGAGGAACATAAGGGCGAGAACGCCGAAAAGAGCCGAGATGAATGTGATCGTCAGGGCCGAATACTGTTCCACGATCCGCTTTACAATCAGAGAATAAACCGCCCAACAAACTACTGCTATCAGCATCAAAAGATCCCCCCGATTGAATTCCATGCCGGTGATGGAACTGGCGCTGCCTTTCGTCACCAGGATCATCACGCCCGCGAAGGCGATTATGATTCCCGCCCAATTCGTTGTACTCAGACGCTCTCTTATGAAAAGGGCTGCCATGATCCCGGTGATGATTGGACTGAGCCCATTGATAATAGCCGTATTGGCCACCCTGGTATAATGGAGACTGGTGAAAAAGAAGTAGTGGTAACCGACGATTCCGGTGAGCCCGAGGGCAACAAAGGCAAGTAAATGACGCGGCTTGATCCTGAAGTTGTCCCGCTTGGTCGCCATGATGATCCCAAAAAAGATTACCGCGATCACATAGCGCAGGAGTGTTGTTACCAGCGGCGTGAGGTCCGACGTGGTGTACTTAGCGGCGACGAAACTTCCCGAGAAGGCCAGGCCGGTCAGGAGAGGATTCATGATTCTCCGAAGCATGTTCATGGCGAATATTATAAATGCATGCGACCGGCAACGCAACAATGGTTGCCCGCTAAGTACGAAGATTGTCGTTGGCTAGCACAATAAAATTGGACGATGCGTCCGGTCTGTCGTATAATCCATTTGAAGCCCGATTACTGTGCTCGAATGGAATTGGGGGAGATGTAATCTGCGGACAATCACAGCAACCGCAAGGGAGAGGAATGAATTATGGCTTACGTTGACTTAGAGCGCGAAAACACTATAGCAGTGATCAAACTGAACCGCGGCAAAGTTAACGCCTTGAATCATGAGCTAGTCAATGAAGTTCATGACCATTTCGAAAAGCTTGAGGATGATGATACGGTGCGCTCAATCGTGCTGACCGGGTGTGGAGCCTTCTTCTCTTTCGGCTTTGACATCCCCGGTCTATACGATTTGACTCGAGAGGCCTTCACTGAATTTCTGGTAAAATTCACAGACGTCTATCGATATTTGTTCCTGTATCCTAAACCGCTGGTGGCGGCCATTAATGGTCACGCCATTGCCGGTGGATGCATGTTGGCCACGGCCTGTGATTATCGCCTGATGGTTTCGGGTAAGGCCAAGATTTCCCTGAACGAAATCGCGTTCGGAGCCACCGTCTTTCAGAGCGCCGTCGAGATTCTCAAGTACTGGGTGGGACCACGCACCGCCCAGGACATACTGTTCACCGGAGATATGTACAGTGCTGACCAGGCCCGGGACCTCGGCCTTATCGACGGTGTCGTCAGCTCTGAGGAATTACTTCAAAGAGCCACAGCCCTCGCTGACAGCTTCAGAGAGAGAAACCTGGTCGCCCATGCTCATATGAAAAAAATGCTCCGTCTTCCCGTCATCGAGACGGCCATGCGACATGAATCCGCAACCATCGAGAAATTCGTGGATATCTGGTATTCAGATACCTTGAGAGAAAATCTTAGGCACTTTGAGATTCGTAGCTAAAACCATGAGATATTGAACGATGACAAACGAAACCGACCACCACGGCACAACGATGCAAACCATAAACACTTATGACAGGATCGCCGCACGCTACTGTGAAAAAACTCGCCTGGAAAAATACCTGCGCTGGGAGAGAGAATATGTTAGAAAATTGATTGCGATCATCGGCTCCACTGGCCCGCTCATTCTGGATGTTGGTTGTGGCGATGGCAGGCACTGTCGGATAATCGACGAAGAAGGCGGGAAGGCGATCGGTATTGATCTCTCGCAGGGTATGCTTCGGGAAGCTAAGCTCAACTATCCCGAAGGGGATTTTTGTCTTATGGACATGCGCTCACTCTCGTTTCAGGATTCTTTTTTCGATGGTATATGGTCCAGCGGAAGCATATATCATGTCACCAAGGCACAGGCGAGGTCAGTATTATCGCAATTTCACAGGGTGCTCAAACCCGGCGGCGTGCTCGGCATCAGCTTCAAGTTGGGTGAGGGTGAGGGACTCGAAAGTAATCCCAAATCATACGCTGGTTCTCCGAGATACTTTGCGTACTACTCTGCTCTCGAAATGAGTGATCTGCTCGCGGCAACGGGATTCACCCAGGTCGAAACCTGTCTCTACCCGGAGGAAGTCTTTGGTGCGGATAATCTCCAAATGTGGCTGCGAAAATAACGGCAACCCTGTGAGGCATCGGCTAGCTATGCCGTATCTGCTGCCACCGCACCGCGAAAGCAGTCAACGCGAAAGATCCGGTCATGAGAATCAGGATGACTAACTTGCCGGCTGTGATAGCTTCGTCGGTCGTCCCCAACATATCGATAGCCGCCAGATGTTCAATCGAACCCACATACCAGAACATCAGGTAGCTGACCTCAAACAGTCGCTTACTCTTGCTTAACGTGCCGAAGACGAGAGCCGCAGTCGGCACAAACAGGGCCCCTATTAGCAAAGCCAGCGTATAAGAAAGATGGCCTGAGACGAGCGAGCGAATTAGCATGGCACCGATAGAGATCAATGCCACTAGAAGCCCGGACAGCCATATTGCCGGAAACTGTCGCCGGACCGGCTCCGGCGACGAGAAAAGCAGATTATGCGTACCAGACTGTGCCTCCCGCGTGCCCATCGATGACCATATGACCAGCGGCCAGACCATCGCCATTGGAGTAAGATATTGCCTTGCTATCTCGAAGGGTGCGGCCAGTTGTGCCGCCATCAATCCGACCGCAACTAAATACCAGAACCAGTGATAGCCCTTGAGTGCCACACGGAGTTCCGCCGCTATCATCCGCGGCAGACTGTATTCAATACTCGGCTTCACCAGCTCGGTATACGACAACACGGAGTGCTTTATCGATACTTCAGTATCGGCAACCTCCTTTTTGATCCTCTTCTTCTTGCTTTTGGTTTTTATCCGTGCCTTGGCCGGGTCGAATCGGTCAAAAAACGGAATCGCAATGGCGGCCACAACCAGACCAGCCGCTATCCAGAATAGCCTTATCTGTATTACTGTCCCTGTCCATTCAATCCCGTTCCAGACAAATGTCTTAAACACTTCCACCTGCATTTGCGGGTCGAACATAACAAAGCCCATAATAAGCGGTATGCTCTCTCCGGGAAAAGCGGCTTCGGCCGCCACTCGAACACTCTCGGTAAAAAGAACCGCGGCGCCAAGATCCATGTACTGGTTTTCAAACATCGCCAGTACGATGCACATCTCCGCGACAAACAGGTACACGACATTGCCCACGCTGCCGCGTAACCAACGGGAAGCATCGAACAGTACTGCCATGGCTCCGACAAAAATCATGGCTGGTAACGCTATCAGCAAAAATGGCAAGACGTAGGCCCAGAGGTTTATACTGCCAGTCTCATTACGATAAAGCAGGGTCAAAAAGCCCATCACAGCCAGAACGGCAACCATGAACCAGAGGACCATTGTATTACTGACCAGCTTTGAAATAATATATGCCCGCTTCGTCATCGGGGTGGCGGCGATAATTTGACCTACTTCGGTAACCCGGTCGCGTTTAATAGAGCCTTTGATGAGATAGAAACCGAAAAGCGCCAGCATGATGGCACTACTCATGGCCATAAGGGTGCCGGCCCAGTGAGCGTCATAGAAAGTGCGATATTCACCGAACTGGACACCATACTTACCGGTGATCACAAGGTATCCAAAAAACAAAATGGCCAGCATTGTCACCACAAAACTTGAGCGTCGGGTTCTCTCGCGAAAATCGGCCAGGCTTAGCTGGAGGTAGGCATGCAGCTTATTGATCATTCTGGTTACCCGCGAGCAGAAAGAGGTAAGCATCTTCTAAGGTAGGCGTTGCTGCCCTCGAATCAGAGTTAGTCGGTTGCTTTCCCACGATTCTGGCCTTAACACCTTCGGAAGTTCTGGTCGTACTTCCGACCACATGACTGCCCTTGAGCCCGGGCAATTCTGAACTTGCCACAATGACTTCCCATACCTTTCCTTCCACCGACCGCAGCAATTCTTCCGGCATGGCGTGAACAATCAGGCGTCCTTTGTTCATTATTGCTATCGACGTGGCTACTGCCTCGAGATCGGATACGATGTGTGATGAGAGAATGACAATGCGATCACCGGCCAGCTCGGACAGAAGATTCCTGAAACGTATTCGTTCCTCCGGATCCAGGCCAGCCGTTGGTTCGTCAACGATGAGCAGTCTTGGGTCATTGAGCAGTGCCTGGGCAATTCCTACCCGTTGCCGCATTCCCCCCGAAAGCGAACCGAGTCGACGCTTGCGGGCGTCGGCAAGATTGACAACTTCCAGAAGCTGATTGATCCTCTTTCTTGCCGGCTCGCCGACCATGCCCCGAGCCGCGGCAAGATAAGTCAGAAATTCTACCGAGTTCAAATTGGGATAAATACCGAAGTCCTGGGGAAGGTAGCCTAGAATGGCTCTTATTTTGTTGGGTGATTTTACCACGTCGAACCCGTTCCAGTTGGCACTGCCTTCAGTGGGCCGCGTCACGGTAGCCAGAATGCGCATAAGTGTGGATTTTCCCGCCCCATTCGGTCCCAGTAGACCCAGAACACCGCAATCGAAATCGAGACTGAAATCTTTGAGACCCCAAAAGTCTCTTCGGTAGGCTTTACCGAGCTTGGTTATAGAAAGATTCAATACGTTCTCCTTTTTGGGACTGAGATATATACTGATGTTTGACTTGGTATACTCAATGAGACGGACCAACCCCCGACAATGTTTCAAAACTCAGCTATGCTTATGTCGCCTTGGGAGCCGGGCTTGGTGTGAATTGGCTACCACTTCAGCAGCTTCCGGGTTTCTTCGGAAACCCTGGCCCAGTTTTCGATTGCCCGCCTATGAGCCTCGGAGTAGCTGTTAATCTCCCATTTCAAACCAACTCGGTCACACAGCCTTAAGAGTTTGCGCCTGAGCCGCAAGGCGCCACTGATGCTTCTTGTCGGTTGCGTGAATACTTCCGTCAGGGCGCCGAGGTGCACGTGTTCGGGAACGGCCTTCACTTCCAGATGGTAGAACAGCCACTTGGCGGTGTATGGCTCAAAGAGCTTGTTCCTGGCGTAAATCCAGAGAACGATTTTCTCGACGGCCCGCATGAGCGCATGGTTCACATTGTATGGTCGGCCTCGACTGGCCCACAGTTCGGGCAAGAATACCAGGTGTTCTTGTATTTCCCCGCGGTAGCGTTCCAGAAGCTCCTTTTGCTCTCGCTCTGGATAGACCAGTTTATCTCTCAGAAGTTTCTTTATTTGACCATTTGTATCGTGGAGAATCTGCGAAATCTGATGATCCCATCGGCGAACCTGGGTCCAGAACCGTGATGGTACTCGTGCCGCCAGGGCTCGTTCGAACGACTCCACCGGGATGTCAAACTCCATGCCCTTATAGCCGGTCCATCCTACTGAGACAAGTCGTCTCAGGCGCTTAATCGAATCGCTGTGGGCATAGACTACCAGGTCCAGATCGGAGAACCGGTCGCCAAACCGTCGGCCGATCGATCCTGTTCCCAGAATACCTATCACACCATCGAGTCGAGCAATCTTTCCTGCAATTGACCGGCCCGCTTTCAGAAATGTCCGGTAGCTGTTCTTTCCTCTGTATGTGGGCACTACAATACCTAATTGGCGTCGATCACCTGGCCGGTACCCGATATATTCTCTACAACAACCGGTTCTCCCTTGTAATATAAAGACCCGGAACCGCTGATAGTAACATCAAGAGTGTCGTTTACGTACACCTCGGCGCTACCTACCCCGCTAAGTATGGCGATAGTGGTATCCGAGATTAGCGGGAACGAACTGATACTGCCGACAGCGCCGTGCAGGCAATCATGATAGGCAACCGCGCCGTTGAGATTAAGACTCCCGACGCCTGAGAGCGACGTCATAAGGTAATCGGCCTGTAGGCCCATCGTTATATTCCCGACGCCGCTGAGTACGATATCAAGGCTGTCGACTTCAAACTGGCTGAGACTGATGATGGTACCCACACCGCTAAGAGTCAGACTCTCCAGATCGGTCATGGCCAGATTGACGGTCAAATCGAAATTCGTGAGGCTGACGCTTGGGTCACTGCTGATGCGCAGCTCACCGTTAACCACAGTCGTTACAATATACTGCATGACATTATCGTCAACGGTGATCGATACTGATTGTTCCGCTGCGCTTGTCAAACGGACGACTCCCACCGTGAGAAGATCCACCGAATGGAATTCCGACAATGTTCTTTCTTCCGTGATGAGGTCACCCGAACCCGTTACCTGCTCGGGAAAAACCGGGTTATCGTCGTCAGAGCACGAAGAGACGAGTAGCAACGAAAGAACGCCGAGCAAGATTACCGATTTCTTATACATTTCCGCCTCCGATTAATCTTGATGCGAGATTCTTACCGAGATCTTGATTCACGGCTTATTTACAAAATTGCTCGGTGTTTGGCAAGTCAAGAATGAGCGTGAGACACCATAAACCTGCCCTCGCAGGCGGCGCGACAAAAGAATGTCTTGGAAGAGCCGTGCTTGGAGACACCTTTTCGGGCTACTCACAGCTTTGAATATATTCATAATGGGTGCTGTCGCTCCAGATATCAATTATATCAAAGCGAATCGTGTCGTCATCATGAATCTGGTAAACGTCCCAGTTGCTGTCCAGAAGCTCGACAGTATCCTGCCATATAAGGTCGATACGGCCTTCGTACCAGATATAACCGTCAAAGGGACAACCTATGGCATCGCCCGGTCGGGTCACGGACAGATCATAGAACAGCTCGATCTCCGGTAACCAGTAGTTGAGCTCGAGTTCGCAGTGGTCGCGGCCGCTCACCGGTGAGTCAGTATCAAGAAAGAGGAGATTGTAATCACCATGGCCGGTTGCCAGAACCGTATCAGCCCCGGGTGTTGCCCGGGATATTTCCAGGTGCTGGTGTGTCCAGCCAATGAGGTCAGTGCTGTCGAAGGGAACATACCAGCTGTAATTGCTGATTGACGCCAGCGAATCCCAGTCAGGGTACTGCACCGGTCCGCGCTCATATCGGAACTGAAGCGAATCAAAAACAAAAAAGGTTATGCCCGTCTCGCTCTCGAATGAGTCCGCCCTGAATGTCCACCAGTGGCCGTCGGGATAGTAACTGACCTCGAAAAGGTCCGTTAGACCGGGCTTGCTTGCGGCTACCATCGAATCGAGAACAAAGCCGATACAGTCGAAATTTATCTGGGTCATTTCGGAAGTGGCTATCTTCATGAACTGGAACTGTTCCCAGACCATATCTATTTGTTCCGGAATCGGGGGAGGATCTTCGGGCTCTACCGGTTCGTTCGGTGTGTGCCTGTCGTCTCTGGAACAGGCCAGTATTAAAGTCGCCGCAATCATTACTACGTTGAGAATCCTGAGGATTGAATGGTTCATGATGTTCCTTCCTGTTGCTTTTCGGATGGCCAATCGTCACCCTCGTAATTTTGACCAAATGATCAGAGCAATCATGGTTACGCAAAAAAGTAAATCTTGAAGGCCCCCATGGCACGCTTTTACTGTCAAATGGGCCTGGATTTCGGAGTTTTCCTTCTGGCCAATATATACCCGATTAGAATCAAAACAGCTGCCGCCAGGCACACCGAACCACCACAGTAGAACGGTGTCCCTTTGTCTCCGGTGTAACGAATGACGAGCACCAATGCCAGACCGAGCACGATAGGTATCACAAATCCGACCAGGAAAGCTGTAATGAAGTCGTAGCCTTTCTTTTTCGCGATCATCCCGATGGCGACCGCCAGCAGCCCCATGACACCCAGTGCTCCGGCATGAGCGAATAAATAGAAGAACCAGAACCCGCGCAGGGTAGAATAACCGGCCGTGCCGACAATCAGCAGGCCGAGCGAAATCAATGCAATCCTGTTTAAGATGCTTGTTTTCATGATATAGCGCAGTCCTCCAAAATTTCGCTCCCTTCAAATGAGACAGGCTTGAGACGACGCAGGTTGCGTACTTTTTACTACGAAGGCCTGCGTAGGAAGTTCAGCGAAACACAGCGTTTTCCGCAGGCGGCAGTCGTGAACCCAAACACCGATTCAGCCGTATACTGATTATGCTGTAAATCTTTACCTGCATGACAGCGAGGAGCGAGATATGAGCGATGAAATGATCGGCTACTGTGGCTACCGGTGCGACCAATGTGCCGCCCGCTCGGATGACCCGGAAATTCGTCAAAAACTTGTCGATGGCTGGCGGAAGATCTTTGGCCACGAAATGTACACCGCCGAAAACGTTCGTTGCGACGGCTGCCGGGGTAACGGTCGTCTGGCCGACAAACAGTGTCAGGCTCGACCCTGTGCGGTCGAACGCGGTGTGGAAAGTTGTGCCCGGTGTGATGATTTTGTCTGTGATAAAGTGCGGGATCTCTTTGGCAGCCGGGAAACCATGCTTATCTACCGCCACAAACGCTTGGCCAACCTGACCAGAGAAGAATACGACCTGTGCATGAGCCAGTTCGACGCTCTGCCTAACCTGGTCAGACAACTGGTTAAGGCCGGCAAACTACCCGATTGGGTTGCAGAGTAAGTAAAGTTCGATAGCGCTATGCCTTGGGGTGCGTTAAGGGCTACGATAATAAGCCTGAAGATTACCCCCGCCACTTCTGGGCCAGGGGCATGCGCCGGCCAGGGCCGAATGCTTTGACGGTAATCTTAAGACCCGGTGCTGTCTGCCGTCGTTTGTATTCGTTGTGAATAACCATCCTGACGACCTCGGATACCAGCTTCCTGTCAAACCCCTGCTTCACAATCTGATCGACGTCCGTCCCTTTCTCGATATAATGCCCAAGAATACCGTCAAGGGTGGCGTAGGGGGGAAGGCTGTCCTCGTCCTTTTGGTCTGGCCTCAACTCGGCGCTGGGCGGCTTCTCCATGGTCGAGCGCGGAATTACTTCTTTCTCCCGGTTGACTTCTTGAGCCAAATCGTAAACCAGTGTCTTGGGTACATCACTCAACACCGCCAGCCCCCCGGCCATGTCACCGTAAAGGGTACAGTACCCGGTCGCCAGCTCGGATTTATTGCCGGTAGAAAGCAATAGATGCCCGAACTTGTTGGAAAGAGCCATCAATATTACACCTCGCACCCTCGCCTGGATATTCTCCTCGGTGATATCGAATTCCCGCCCTTCAAAAGCAGGCGCCAGTTGCTTAACGAACCCGTCATAGAGGCTGTCGATTGGGATTATCCTGAATTGGATACCAAGGTTCTCAGCCAGGGCCCTGGCATCCTCGACAGATTCCGGGGAAGAAAACTGCGATGGCATCGCCACCCCCAGAACATTTTCCGGTCCCAGCGCACCGGCACCGATAGCTGCGACCAGTGCCGAGTCAATCCCGCCGGACAAACCAAGCACCGCCGAATTGAACCCGCACTTCCGTGTATAATCTCTGGTGCCCATAGTCAGCGCCTTTAACGCCGCAGCCTCGTCCGAATGGGCATGCTCGCGCACCTCTCCTGAGCCGGACTCGATATCAACCAGGATCAGGTCTTCTTCAAATTCAGCCCCGCGGGCCCACAGTTGCCCCTTCGGACCATAGGCGAGACTTTGACCGTCAAAGACCAGATCATCGTTACCGCCAACCTGATTTGCCGAAAAAACCGGGATCTTACTGCTGCTGGCGATAGATTTTATCATCTCTGATCGGAGCGTTCTTTTTTCCAGAGTGAACGGT
>CP070674.1:3224712-3296035 GCA_020351995.1 Candidatus Zixiibacteriota bacterium | reverse complement strand
CGACCGGGCCTTCTATGCCGAACGTCAGAACGGCGTGGTCAGCAAAGATCGGCTTAACGAGCTGATGGTAGATGCCCAGAAGAAAGCCTTTGGATCACTGCTGGACGAGACCGGTCATCATCCGCTGTTCTGGTGTACAAAACTTCACTTCTTCTTGAGCCACATGCCGCTTTACAATTTTCCTTACACCTTTGGCTATCTTTTTGCCGGAGGTGTATATGACCGGGCCAAGAAGGAAGGCACGGCCTTTGCCGAGCAGTACAAAAACCTTCTGGCTGACAGCGGAAGTATGTCAACGGAAGACGTGGCCAGAAAATACCTGGGAGTTGATCTGACCAAAGAGGATTTCTGGGCAAGCGCGGTTAATCGTTCGCTGGCGGAGGTCGATGAATTTGTTGAACTGGCAAATTCGATATCATAGCCGACAGATTTATATCAGCAGAGCGGATGAAGCGCGGGGGGCTTAAATCTCTCTGATCTTGCCAAGTTTTTCGAGAAACTCGGTGGCCTCTCGCTTGGAGAGGCCCTGCTTGATCAGAGTTTCCAGATCAAAATCGCCGGCCAGGAGAGTTTTCTTCAGAATCTTCAACTCGGTGCCCGAGAAATAAAGCGCGTTAACCGAATAGTCCATAAATGCCTCGAAAGCCATCGGGCAAACTGTCCTGACAATTTTTGCCATGACTTTGGCATACTGCTGAAACTCGTACTGGGCGTGCGGGTCCATGCGAAGCCTCAAGAAATGGAAGAGATTGTGCAGGTCAATTTTCCAGTACCATTCGGTGTAAAGTGACAGGGGCAAATTAATCCGGGCCAGTTCCCGTGCCAGGCCTTTATCGACGAACTCCATGTAATTCTCGAAAGCCTCGGTCTGGGAAGACTTCAAGTAATCCAGCAGCTGGTGTTTCAGTTCGTCAGGGACCTCTTCATCGGAACGGCCCTGCTTGTTGACCTGGGACTGATAGCGAATATCCTGTGGCTCGGGCAGGTAGAATTCCTCTTTCATCACGGAGTACCTGCCGGAGTATTCATTGACGTTGGCCGAGCGATGGCGGATCCATTGTCGCGCCACAAAGATGGGCAGCTTTACGTGAAACTTGAACTCGACCATCTCGAAGGGTGTGGTATGCTTGTGACGCATCAGGTATCGGATCAGGCCTCGATCCTCAGATACTTTCTTGGTGCCTTTCCCGTAGCTTACGCGGGCTGCCTGGACAATAGCCTCATCAGAACCCATGTAATCCACCAGTCGCACGAAACCGTGGTCAAGAACCTTGAATTTCTTGTCCAGTAAGGCGTCGGCTTCTTTGTTGACGGCGTGGGCCACCGATATTCTCCTGTTTGAGACTGTGTGAATTGCCAATATAAACAGCCCGCTTTGTGCAGACAATCTCTTTATAGAATCTGTGGTTCTTTGATAGATTTCATCAAGCGAAAAGCCACCCCGGGGACTGTACGGGGGGTAAACAAATTCTGGTCAAATTGAGCCGCGAAGGTTGCGCCCAGAGCGCCTTTTTTCTATCTTTCGGGCCTTGCGGTTCATGATGTAGAAAGTAGTGTTTATCTTTATTTTGAAGGAGTTAACCGATGTCAGCCCAGAAAGCATACGAGGAACTGATAAAACGAGCGAGGGAAGTATCCCTTCTTGTCTCTTGCGAAGAGGTTCTTGGCTGGGACGAGCGAACCTACATGCCTCGGGGCGGCGCGGCCCACAGGGCCGACCAGCTGGGACTTTTGTCAGGTCTGGCCCACGAGAAGTTTGTTGATCCGAGAGTAGGCGAACTGCTCGGTAAACTGGAGCAGTCGGACCTGGTCAAGGACGCTGAGTCAGCGGAAGCCGTTAATGTTCGTGAGATTCGCTATCAGTACAACAAAAGGACCAAGCTTCCCAAGGAACTCGTCGAAGAAATCACCCGGGTAACCACTCTGGCTCAAGGGGAATGGGTAGTCGCGCGAAAGAACTCCGATTTTAAGCATTTCCTGCCCTGGCTGGAAAAAGTGATGGCCCTGCAGAAAGACAAGGCTGATGCCTACGGGTACGAGGGTGAGCCCTACAATGCGCTTCTGGATGATTATGAACCCGGAGCCACCGTCGATGAGATTGCCGAGGTCTTCACGAATCTTCGCAAGGAACTGGTGGTCCTGCTGGGCAAGATCAAAGACGCCCCCAAAAAGCCCGATGCCTCAATAGTGACGCGGGACTACGGTGTCGACTTGCAGCGCATATTCGGTGAGTCGGTAGCCGCCTCCTTCGGGTACAGTTTCACTGACGGGCGCCTCGACATCACGACCCACCCTTTTTGCATCGGAATCGGCCCCGGCGACACCCGGATAACCACCCGCTATAATCCGAAGCGCATCAATGACGCTCTTTTTGGCACAATGCACGAAGCTGGCCACGGCCTGTACGAGATGGGAATCAATAAGAAAGAGCATTTCGGCACGCCTATGGGCGCCTCGGTTTCGCTGGGCATTCATGAATCGCAATCGAGAATGTGGGAAAATCAGGTTGGGCGTTCCAGGGCCTTCTGGGTTTATTTCCTGCCCCAGGCTCAACGCATTTTCAAAGAATCGCTCAGCGATGTGAAGCTCGACGATTTCTATGGCGCAATCAACGATGTCAAGCCGTCACACATTCGTGTGGAAGCGGACGAAGCCACGTACAACCTGCACATCCTTCTCCGCTTCGAGCTGGAAAGACCGCTGTTGACCGGCGATCTGAAGCCGGCCGACGTTCCCGGTGAATGGAACAGCCGTTTCAAGAATTATTTTGGAATTGATGTCGACAAGGACGCCAATGGCTGCCTGCAGGATGTTCACTGGTCGGCGGGTTATGTCGGATACTTCCCGACCTATACACTGGGGAACCTTTATGCGGCGCAGTTTTTTGCCAAAGCCCAAAAGGATCTACCTGATATGACCGCACAGTTTGAGGGCGGCCAGTTTGCCGGCCTTCGTAACTGGCTGCTTGAGAATATCCATCAGCACGGACAGCGCTATCGGGCGAACAAGCTGGTGGAGAGAGTGACCGGCAAGCCTCTATCCTACAAACCGCTGATTGACTATATGACTGCCAAGTTTGGCGAGATTTACGGCTTCTAGGGTCACGATTGACACAATGTTCAGAAGGCTGGTGAGTTGTTCACCGGCCTTTCCTATTGCTTTTAGCTAATCGGACTGGAAATGTCGTCGCGCGCAATCAGCCAGGTAGGCTGAGCCTTCGTAGGGCAGAACCACTACCGGGTTCTGCCCTACGGATAATCTATCGCCGTAGTTTCGACCCGCCGCAATCTTTCGAAGTCCGAGACAGGACGGCGGGGTACCATGAATCGAAACGACAAAGATTGAGAAAGCAATTGCTAACAGGTCTCACCTCCCGCATTCCGAGCCCCTTACATAATGACGGCCCTGTGGGCTTAATTGTCAGGCGGCTTATCCGCGCTGGCGCTCAGCCGCTGATCACGCCCCGGTATATCAGATAGGGGATGATTATGTACAGGATGGTGTCTCGCACCAGATAGAACAGAATAAACCCCAGAATAAACTTCCATCCCATGCTCTTGACCTCTTTGAATGTCCTGGGGAACTTGAGAAAGCCTCTTAGGCGGAGTTTCTTCATTTCCTGTATGTGGCGCGGTGTTTGGCGTTACTCGGTTTCATATGCTTATTGTATTAATGAACATGAGCGCATGGAAGTTCATTTTGCGCCGAGATTTTCTACTTGGCGGCGAATGGCTGGCTGTTGGCCGACTGCCGCAGCTCATCAGGCACAAAGAAAATAATTGATTCTTCCGGTGGTTCCTTGGTAATTATAGAGGTTCGAGGGCAGAGCCCTGAAATGGATTTGTCCCCGAGGAAAGCGATATGCGCACTATCATTATTGGCGGCGGCATTGTCGGCTACAGTCTGGCTGAATATCTGCTGAGAGATAAGCACCACATCAGTCTGGTTGAGAGTGACCAGCATCTCTGTCAGACCATTTCCGAGAAGCTGGATATGCAGGTTATCAATGGTTCCGGATCATCTCCGGCTGTGCTCAAGGAGGCCGGAATAGACGGGGCCGATATGGTTCTGGCGGTCACGCCGAGCAATGAGGTCAATATCGTGGCTTGCTCCATTGCCGCCCAGCATGGTGTAAAACAGCGTATCGCCCGCCTGCGCGGTGAGGAGTACGGTATGACCGGGCTTATTGAACTCGATAAGGTCGGTATTACCTCCGTCATTCATCCCGAGCGGGTACTGGTCGATCAGGTGCTCCAGTACGTGGAGACGCCGCACTCGGTTCAGTCGGCTAATTTCGAGGGGGGGAAAATGCTGATGCGAGGTTACCGGGTGACCGAGAGTATGCCCCTGGCCAACAAGACTCCCCGGGAAATTCGTGAGCAGATTACCCCAGATACGGTGCTGTTTTCGGCGATCGTAAGAAGAGGGGTGGGAATGATCCCCGACGGCAACACCCGGATCGAGCCAGGTGACAGGCTCTATACCCTCTTCCCCAGGAACTCCCTGGATCGTTTTTTGGGTCTGGTCGGCCTTGAAAAAAAGGCCAGCCGGAAGATAATTATCACCGGCGATACCTATGCCACCCTGGAGTTGGGGCTCGCTTTTGACGAGCTCGACGCTTACCAGGTTACGTTTGTCGATCCCAGCCTGAATCACGCCGAGCAGGCGGCAGCTATGTTTAAGAATATCGAAGTACTTCACGGAGATTGTACCGGTGATGATCTGCTGCGCGAGCTGAATGTCGACCGGGCTTCCTTTTTTATCGCCGTATCTGACAGCCCCGACTATAATATGCTTTCGGCTCTGCTGGCCAAGGCCGAGGGGGCCCATGAGGTCATCGCCACAACCACCGACATGAGGCACGACCGACTTTATAAGTCAATCGGCGTCGATCATGTCATCAATCCCCGGCTGACAACTGCCCGGGAGATCCTGCAGATAATCTCACGTGGCCATATCGGCGCCGTGGTGCGCCTGAGTGATGTCGACATCCAGGCGGTGCGGTTCAATGTCGATGCTGATAGCGACGTGGCCGGTACTAAAGTCCGCAAAATCGCTACCAAGCTGAAAAGGGGCTCGATTATTGGTGTCATCGTGCGCGAGGACAAGATGATTTTGCCCGATGGCGAGACCGTAATTGAGGCCGACGATCACGTGATAGTTATCACCCACCAGAGAAACGTGCCAACTCTATCAAAGCTGTTCAAACCCCATCGTTTCTTCAAGCGGGGATGATTCATGCATAAAAGCGCTGTCGGATATTCGATCGGCAAGTTACTTCAGGTGATGGGGTTGTTGCTGCTGGTCCCGCTGGGAATCGCCGTCTATGACAACTCCCACCTGATGTTGACGGATCTGGTCATTCAGGCCGAAGTGCTCGGGTTCTGGTTGGCTGCGCTTGTTTCGCTACTGGCCGGAACACAGTTGGTGGTGGCCTTCAAGGCCGGCAGGGACCTGCAGGGAATAAAGGAAGGTTATGCCATCGTCACTCTGGGATGGCTGAGCCTTACCCTGGTCAGCTCGATACCGCTGCTGAGTTATTTGATTTCCACCGATCCGCAGGGATGGGGCAATTTCTTCAGGCACTTCACCGATGCCTTTTTCGAGATAATGTCCGGCTTCACGACCACTGGAGCCACGATCCTTACTGATGTCGAGGCCACGCCCCGGTCGATGCTGTTTCTCCGGGCACTGACACACTGGTTAGGCGGTATGGGGATTATCACCCTCGCGATAGTGATTTTTCCGGCTATGGGGGTGTTTGGATATCAGATGTTTCGAGGCGAGGTTCCCGGGCCGACAAAAGAGCGATTGTATCCGCGGTTGGCCCAGACAGCGTCGGTCCTGTGGGGTGTCTATCTGCTTCTGTCAGCCATCGAGACGGTACTTCTAATGGTGGGCGGCATGAATCTGTTTGACGCCGTCTGTCATACTTTTGCCACCATGGCCACAGGGGGGTTTTCTACACGGAATGCATCGATCGCCGCCTATCAATCAGACTTCATAGAATGGGTTGTTACCATCTTCATGTTCTTCGCCGGGATCAATTTCCTGCTGCATTTCAGGGCCCTCCGGGGTGATTTCGGGTCGCTTCTCAAAAACCGGGAGTTTCGTTTCTATGCCTGGGTGATAGTCCTGACTATCGTCGTTTTCACCGGTATCCTGTATATCCACGGCCCGGCATCGTTCGAAGAGGCGCGGGAAAGCTATCGTAACCAGCCGATGTCGGAGGAGATGTTCGCCGAACACTATGCTTCCGAAAACGAAAAGGTAGGTTCGCTCTACGACAGCTTCCGGTCTGCCAGCTTCCAGGCCCTGGCGATAATCACGACTACGGGTTTCGCGACGGCCGATTTTGACCTCTGGCCCGACTTCATCCGTTTCTCGCTGGTATTGCTGATGTTTTTCGGTGGATGCGCGGGATCTACCGGGGGTGGCATGAAAATGATCCGGGTTATGATGGTCGGCAAGATCGCCTTCAATGAGCTTCGAAAGTTGACTCAGCCGCGCCTCGTTTCGCCGGTGAAGGTCGGTGACGAAGCTGTTGACGACCGACGGATCATTAACGTGGTCTCGTTTGTGGCCCTGTTCGTCGGATTGTTCATTCTGACAGCCGGGCTGATGGTCCTCTTCGTACCTGACCTGACCACGGCCGTAGCCTGCTCTATCGCGACTATCGGGAACATCGGGCCCGGTCTGGCCGGAATAGGAGCCACCGAGAATTATGCCTGGATTCCTATCCCCGGAAAATGGATACTGGTTTTGTCGATGCTCCTCGGACGGTTGGAGATTTTCACTGTGCTGATTATCCTGAGGCCAGCTGTTTGGCGGAAGTAGATACGTCGTTGGGGCCGACAACCCGACACCGCCCACATCAGGGGCGTCTCTCGAATGTTCAATAAAATCCGATGCCGGTCTCGTCGAGGGCGTATATTGTGATAAAGGGTCGGCCGGTGTTAACTGAGAAATGATATGCGCAGTCTCTTCCCCGTAATATTCGCTATAATTCTGATATTCATTTTCGGCGTCGTTCAGCTACTCTTTTTGAGGTTTCTCAACAGGGAGTGGTGGCAGAAACGCTGGGTGAGGATGGCGGCCTGGACCCTGCCTGCCTCGGGGGCGGTATCGGTTGTGTTGTGGGGATACGGTGAATATAGCCGCGTGGATTGGCTGGCCTATCCCGGGGCGATTATCGCTGTACTGGCATTCATTCTCGAGGTGGCGCTGACTCTGTCGTTGCCCGTGTCGGGAATAATTCATCTGGTCAACCGCGTCTTTGATTGGCTGGGTAAGAGAGGTCTTCGCGGGAAATCCGCAGTTGTTGATCACCGCCGTCGGCTCTTTCTCAAGACCAGCGCCGCCATCATACCGCTGGCCACGCTGGCGGCCGGCGGAGTCGGTGTCGCCTCGGCGATGGCCGGGGCGCGGGTCTACCGACGACCGATTCCAATTGACGACCTACCTGAGGACCTCGACGGCCTGAAGATTCTGCATATCACTGACATCCACCTCAGACACTACGTGGGTCTGGATGACCTGACCGATGTACTTGAGGCCGCCCGGCCCCATGAACCCGATATCGTCCTCGTGACCGGTGATGTTGCCGACGATCTCAGGGTGCTGCCCGATGCTCTCCGGCTCATCGGTGAGTTGAACTGTCCTCTGGGAGGGTATGGATGCCTCGGTAATCACGAGTATTTCAGAGGGCTCAGTGACGTTATAAGAGCCTTCGGGCGATCATCGGTACAGTTATTCGTCAATGACGGAATCCGTCTGAAACGGGGTGACACGCCCGTTTTCATAGGGGGAATTGACGACCCGATGTTGATGAGAGTAAGGGACTACGGACTCTTCGACGAAGACCTCGACGAGACCCTCGACGGTACCAACCAGGATGATTTTATCATAATGATGAGCCATCGACCGAATGCCTTCGACTACGCGGCCGACCGGAGCGTGGCTCTCACTCTCTCCGGACACACTCATGGGGGACAGGTAGGCTTGGACGGTCGATCTCTGTTCGAGTCGGTGTGGCCCGAGCGTTACCTGTGGGGACATTACCGGATTAAACAGAGCCATCTTTACACGTCGTCGGGAGTGGGGCACTGGTTTCCGTTCCGTCTGGGATGTCCGGCTGAGGCGCCTGTGCTCGAGTTACGAAAAGCCTGATTTTCCCCTCTGAGAACCGGCCGGGATGTCATTTTTCCCCCCTGAAAAAACTGCACTTTTTTGACTGTTTCTGTTAGATTTTTCTTGCCAATATTTTCAAAATAGTCGTATTTTTACAGTGAACAATGCGCTTTTTAAGAGGGAAATATCTCTCTAAAAAATTTTTATAACAAACCAACCCTTAATGCTAAGGAGCAACAGAATGCCAGTAGCGAAGAAGAAGAAGGCGAAGAAGAAAGCTGCGCCTAAGAAGAAAGCAGCTAAGAAGCCCGCCAGGAAGAAGAAAGCGGCGCCGAAGAAGAAGAAGGCGACGACCAAGAAGAAAGCCGCCAAGAAGAAGAAAGTCGCCAAGAAGAAACCGGCCAGGAAAAAAGTGGCCAGGAAGAAACCGGCCAAGAAAAAAGTCGCTAAGAAGAAACCGGCCAAGAAAAAAGTAGCCAAGAAGAAACCGGCCAAGAAAAAAGTCGCTAAGAAGAAACCGGCCAAGAAAAAAGTAGCGAAGAAGAAAGTCGCTAAGAAGAAGAAGGCTGCTCCCAAAAAGAAAGCGACTGCCCGCAAGGCGAAACCACGCAAGGCCGCAAAAAGGAAACCCGCCAAGAAAAAAGCCAAGCGTAAACCGAATCCGGCTTTCATGCGTCCGATGACGCTCTCGGCGGATCTCGGCGCTGTCGTGGGTTCCAAGCCCATCCCGAGGACTGAAGTGACCAGAAAGCTCTGGGCTTACATCAAGAAGAACAAGCTTCAGGACACGGTCAATCGTCGGATGATCAATGCCGACGCCAAACTGAAGAAGGTCTTCGGAGGTAAGGGTAAGGTTAATATGTTTGAGATGACCAAACTGGTCGCCAGGCATATGAAATAGCCCGGGAAAGGTTGATTCGAAAAAGGCCGGCGCTCGCCGGCCTTTTTCTTTGCAGTCGTGTCAATTTCTCAACCACACCGATTTTGGCATTAAGCCGTTGACACCCGGGCGGGGAATGGATTAATTGCATGACATTATTGCAGTACTTAGGTGAAATAGCTCCGAATGTTAGTCTGAAAGAGAGGAAAGTCTGTGTCTGTGGTGCGCCCGTTTCGAGGGTTGAGACCGAAACCGGAACATGCCCGTGAAGTCGCCTCGCCGCCCTATGACGTCCTCAGCAGCGACGAGGCCAGGGAGCTGGTCAAAGATAACCCCAATTCTTTTCTGCGAGTAAACAAATCAGAGGTCGACTTCCCCCCGGGAACACCCGTCTATAGCGAGGAAGTATACAAAAAGGGACGGGAGAATCTCCAGCGGTTAATAGACGACGGGATTATGATTCGTGATCAAAAACCCTGCTTGTATCTCTATCGCTTGACCTGGCAGGGTAGCAGTCAGACCGGCCTGGTCGCCCTGGCGTCGGTCGATGAGTATGACCGGGGCCTGATCAAAAAGCATGAGCACACCCGCCCGGCCAAGGTCAATGATCGGGCCAACCACATTATGGCGCTCGAAGCCCAGGTGGGACCGGTATTCACGACTTTCAGGCAAACCGCCGATATCAAGAAGATTTTTGAAAAGCTGTCCTCGCCGCCGCCTCAGGTGGATTTTCTTGCGGTCGACAATGTCCGGCACGAACTGTGGGTGATTGACGACGATGCATCGATAGCGTCGATTGTGGGGGCCTTCGCCGGCATGGATGCGTTCTACGTCGCTGATGGGCACCATCGGTCGCAGTCGGCCTCGGAAGTGTGTCGCCGCATGAGAGAGCAAAATCCCGGCTATTCCGGGCAGGAAATTTACAATTTCTTCCTTAATGTTATGTTCCCCGGCGACGAACTGCGCATCCTTCCCTACAATCGGGTCGTCAGGGATCTCAATGGGCTGAGCGTTGAGGAGCTTATTGCCCGGAC
Source organism: Candidatus Zixiibacteriota bacterium (assembly GCA_020351995.1). Classification (GTDB taxonomy): domain Bacteria; phylum Zixibacteria; class MSB-5A5; order GN15; family FEB-12. The sequence goes on along the minus strand of CP070674.1, from coordinate 3,285,991 downwards.
CGAAGAGACCTTCACCGTTGAGCTTCAAGATGGCCCGGTAATTCCTCAAAACAATCATGACATCGGGATGTATGTTGACGGCAAATGGCGTCTGCTTACCGTAAAAAGCGGCACCTTCGACGCCGAAGATCCGGTGCAGTCTATCGACTCGGCCGTCCTGACGAAGAACTTCCTGGAGCCCATTCTCGACATCAAGGATCTCAGGACCGATGACCGCATCGACTTCGTGGGCGGCATCAGGGGAGTTACCGAGCTCGTCAAGCTGGTTGACAGCAATCAATATAAAGTTGCGTTTTCCATGTATCCGGTGACAATCGGCCAGCTTCTGGATGTTGCCGACGCCGGTCAGGTCATGCCGCCCAAGTCAACCTGGTTTGAGCCCAAGTTGCGCAGCGGTATGGTCGTGAATCTCTTGAATGAATAGAGTGAAAGGTGTAATTATGCTAATACTCATTTCCGACGCTTTCGATGCCACGCTCCCGGACAAATTGTCCAGGTACGGCGAGGTTACCGATGACAAAAGTAGGGTGGCCGAGGCCGAAATAGTGCTCATTCGGAGCAAGACCAAAGTGACCAGGGAGTACATCGATGGTGCCCTGAATCTGAAGTACATCATCCGCGGCGGCGTGGGCCTGGACAATGTTGATCAAGTATATGCGCGTGAGAAAAATATTCGCGTGGCAAACACGGCCGAGGCTTCTACCGTGGCCGTAGCCGAGCTGGCATTCGCAATGATAATCGCCCTGCCGAACCACATCGCCCGGGCCGATGCGTCCATGCGAGAGGGGAAATGGATAAAGAAAGAGCTCAAACGCACCGAGTTGCTGGGCAAAACCCTGGGCATTCTGGGCCTGGGGCGTATCGGATTGTCGCTCGCGGCGCGGGCCAGAGCTTTCGGCATGCGCGTGATCGGGTGGCACCCCGACGTCTTCTTCACCGACTTCGCGGAGATCATCCCGACCATGGAGGAGGCCGTCAAGCAGTCGGACTATGTCTCTCTACATATGCCGCTGCTGCCCGACACGAAGGGGATTATAAACAAGAAAACCCTGGCTCTTTTCAAAGATGGTGCCTACCTGATCAACACCGGGCGCGGCGGATGTATTGTCGAAGAAGACGTAGCCGAGGCCCTCAAGAGTGGTAAGCTGGCCGGGTACGCCACCGATGTCTGGCTTTCGGATCCCCCGGACCCGTCATCACCAATACTCAGTGCTCCCAATACCCTCCTCGCCCCGCACCTGGGCGCGTCAAGCAAGGAGAACATGCTCAGGATCGGACATATCGTCGAGGTTCTGATAGCTGATTATGTGAAGAACAAGAAGTAACGGCATGCGTAAACATATAGTTTAGAAGAGGCATAAAATGGCGAATAGAGTTTTCAATTTTAATCCGGGACCGGCGACCCTGCCGCTGGATGTTCTCAAAACGGTCCAGCAGGAGTTGCTCGATTATAAAGGCACGGGTATGTCGGTCATGGAAATTTCCCACCGGTCGGCCGAGTTCGATGAGATCAACGACACCTGCATCGCTCTGTTCAAAGAGATTCTGGAGCTCGATGATTCTTGTCACGTGCTCTTTATGGGGGGTGGCGCCTCGACCCAGTTTGCCATGGTACCCATGAACTTTCTCCCGAAAGGCGGTACGGCCGCCTACGTCGATACCGGCTCGTGGTCGAGCAAAGCCATCAAAGAGGCCAAACTTCTCGGCAATGTTCACCTGGCCGGTTCATCGAAGGAGTCGAAGTACGACCATATTCCCGACAAGCTCGATATACCGGGTGATGCCGCTTACCTGCACCTCACCTCGAACAATACCATCTACGGCACCCAGTACCAGGCTTATCCCGATACCGGCGGCGTGCCGCTGGTGTGCGACATGTCTTCGGACATCGCCTCGCGCCGCTGGGATTTCAACAAGTTTGACCTGATCTACGCCGGTGCCCAGAAGAATCTCGGTCCGGCCGGGGTGACGGTGGTCATTATCAAACAGACCATGCTCGACAAGTGCGCCGAAGGTAATCCGACCATGTTTAACTACAGGACCCATGCCGAGAAGAAGTCGCTTTACAACACGCCGCCGGCTTTCCCGATTTACATCGTGAAAGTGGTCCTCGAATGGGTGAAAACGCAGGGGGGACTTCACGCCGTCGAAAAAGCAAACATGGCCAAGAAGGAGCGCATTTACCAGTTGATGGATCAACATCCAGATTACTTCAGAGGAACGGTTCAACCTGGTAGCCGTAGCTGGATGAATATTACCATGCGGTTGCCCAGCGAAGATCTGGAAAAGAAATTCATCGCTGAAGCCAAGACCGCCGGTATGGTCGGCCTCAAGGGCCATCGCTCTGTCGGTGGCATTCGGGTTTCGCTCTACAACGCCATGCCCCTCGAAGGCGCTGAAAAGCTGGCCCGATTCATGGAAGAGTTCAAAAAGAAGAATTAGGTCTTCCCGACCGATTGACTAATCCTGGTTTCCGGGGTGACGATCCTTCCGTGACCGTCGCCTCCTAATTTACCCGGGAGGTTCTATGGCAAAGAAAGATGCCGGCTGGTGGGATGAGTTCTTTCCCGCCTTTCGTCCGATTTTCGATAAAATGCCGAGGCGCACGACCAACGCCGAGGTGAGGTTCATCATCAAGAAACTGAACCTCCGTTCAGGCCGGAAATTTCTTGACTGTCCCTGTGGTATTGGACGAATCGCGCTGCCCATGGCCAGGCAGGGCATAAAGGTCACCGGGGTTGACATAACCGAAAGCTATCTCGAGGAACTGGCCCGAAAAGCCAGGGCTCGAGGTCTGCGTCTCGATCTTCACCGCGCCGACATGCGCCGCATTGATTTCGACTCGCAGTTCGACGCTGCCGGAAACCTCTGGACTTCGTTCGGCTACTTTAAAAAGGAATCAGATAATCTGCTGGTCCTGAAAAATTTATTCAAGGCCCTGAAGCCCGGTGGCAAGTTCATGCTTCATATTATCAATCGTGATTGGATCATGGCCAATTTCGAGGCTACCGATTGGTATAACGTGGGGGATATGAAGGTTCTTGAAAATAGAGGCTTCGATTTCGCTACCTCGACCAGCATCGGCACCTGGACCTTTATTCGAAAAGGGCAAGAGCGTTCTTACGATAACGCGATCCGGATGTACTCCTATCACGAGTTGCTGGACATGTTCCGGAAGGTGGGATTTATCGACATTGAAGGCTGGGGCTCAGAAAAAGAAGAGCCGATCTCCCTGCGCAGCCGAATGATGTTCGTGGTGGGCACCAGACCCGGCAGATGATAGTCGGCCTAATACCAGCCTCAGCCGACAGCGGCGTTAAGTAATTGTGGGATGGTAGCTTATTTCAGGGCTCCCGGGAAGGATTTCTGTTGGATGTTGCCCCTTTTCTTTTGTCCGCCCGAGACAAAAACTAATTTCGCTCGTGGTCAAGGTTATTTATATTGGGAAGCGAAGTGCTTGACATTGCCATCCAATGTTCGTTCAATGTGACTTTTGAAAACGAACCGCATTGGGGATAAGGAGCCCATTTGCAGACGAAGGACAATACCAGGATTACCTATCCGGATCTTTTCGAAAAATGTTTTAGTTACATGGATGCCGACAACGTCAAGGCGATGGGCATCTATCCTTATTTCCATCCGCTGAAATCGGCTCCCGGCGATGAAGTTGTCATGGATGGCCAGAAGGTCATCATGGTTGGCTCCAACAACTACCTGGGACTGGTTAATCATCCTAAAGTCAAAGAAGCCGCCGCGGAAGCGGCCCGAAAGTACGGTTCCGGTTGTACCGGCTCGAGATTTCTCAACGGTACCCTGGATCTGCATCTCGAGCTTGAAGAGCGCCTGGCCAAATTCGTTAAGAAAGACGCCGCCATCGTCTTCTCGACCGGTTTCCAGACCAATCTGGGCACCATCTCGTGCCTGGTTGGCAAGAACGACTCGGTTTTGATTGATCGCCAGGACCACGCCTGTATCGTTGACGGCTGTCGCCTTTCGTACGGCAAGATATATAAATTCGCTCACAACGACATGGATGATCTTGAGCGGGTCATCAACAACATCAGAAATAACAGCACCCGTGGCGGTATTCTGATTGCTGTGGACGGTGTTTTCTCCATGGAGGGGGATATTATCGACCTTCCGCGATTGGTTGAAATCGGCAAAAAGTTCAATGCCCGCATCCTTGTCGATGATGCTCACGGAGTAGGTGTTATGGGCGAAACCGGAGCCGGTACGGCCGAGCATTTCGGTCTTATTGACGACGTTGACCTGACCATGGGAACCTTCTCCAAGTCATTTGCCTCGCTGGGCGGGTTTATCGCGGGCAACGCCAAAGTCATTGATTTTATCAAGCACACCGCCCGGGCCCTCATCTTTTCGGCCTCGATTCCGGCCTCCAACGCCGCCGCGGTCCTGGCCGCCCTTGATATAGTCGAATCAGAGCCGGAGAGACGGGCAAACCTGTGGAAAAACGCCCGCCGCATGCAGAAAGAATTCAAGGACCTGGGGTTCAATATATGCAATTCGGCAACACCCATCGTGCCAATTGTCGTGGGTGAAGACCTGGAAGCCTTTGCCTTCTGGAAGGAACTTTTTGACAATGGCGTCTTTACCAACCCGGTCATTTCCCCGGCCGTGCCGCCGGGCCAGGCTATGATTCGCACATCGTACACGGCCACTCACACCGACGAGCAACTCGACCGGGTGGTTGAAGTGGTCGCGAAAGTCGGACGCGCTAAAGGGCTTATTTCGTAATCTGATATGGCAACGATTGAAGTTGTAGAGGTCGAGTCTTCCTCACAGTTAAGAAAATTCATCAACTATCCCAATGTTCTCTACGGGGATGACCCAAACTATGTCGCTCCGCTTACCTCTGAACGGAGAGAATTCTTCGATCGCAAACGAAACCCATTCTATAAAACCGCCACGGTGAAGCTTTACCTGGCTATGCGTGACCGCGAAGTGGTCGGTCGAATTGCTACCTGCATAAATTACTCCCACAACAACTACCACGAAGAACAGGTGGGCTTCTTCGGGTTTTTCGATTGCCCGGATGACTACGAGATCGGTTCCACGCTGCTTAAGGTTGCGATGATCGAACTCAAGCGCGCCGGCATGGAGAAAATGCGCGGTCCGGTGAGTTTCTCTACGAACCATGAGTGTGGCTTCCTGGTCGAGGGTTTTGATTCGCCGCCAACAATTATGATGACCTACAACCAGCCTTACCTTCCTAAACTTGCTGAAAAATTCGGCCTGAAAAAGGTGATGGACCTTTTGGCTTACGTGATTACGAAAGAAGATCCAATTCCGGAACGAATTCAGAATGTGGTGGACAAAATGACCGAGAGAAGCCGGGTGCGGCTGCGAACTTTGCGGATGAGAGAGTTCGACCAGGAAGTCGAGCGCATCAATAGTATTTACAATTCCGCCTGGCAGAACAATTGGGGCTTTGTGCCTATGGATCGCGAGGAATTCGACCACTTGGCCCAAGATCTGCGGCAAATAGTCGACCCCGATCTGGTGTTTATCGCTGAATTCGAGGGCCGTCCGGTGGCGTTCAGTCTGGCTCTACCCAACATAAACCAGGCCCTTATTTACCTGAGAGGAAAGCTCTTCCCGTTTGGGTTGCTGAAGTTGCTCTGGCACACCAAGGTAAGAAACAAGATTGACGGAATACGGATGGTTACTTTCGGAGTGGTACCCGAATTCCAGAAACGGGGTATCGACTCGGCTATGTATATCGCCACTTACAAACGGGGTGTGGAAAAAGGCTACAAGTGGGCCGAACTCTCCTGGATGCTGGAAACAAATGAACTGATGCTCCGGGCTGCCACCCAGATGGGCGGAAAACCATCCAAGAAATACCGTATCGTCGAACTTCCCCTGTAGCTCCCCATTTGCCATTCTCTCGCCAGTATCAATTGCGTTCCGTTTGACATTATCCGATAACAAACGTATTTTCCGGTATGGAAAAGCAGCGCCGGGTATATTCGGCCACCCTGTTGATAATCGCGGTCTTGTGTCTCTTGTCCGCCTGCGGAGTGACTAGCCGCTATCGCCTTGACCTGTTCGTTACCGCCGAGGACATTCAAAAGAAGGTCAATGTGGAGGAGGCTCAGATCAGCGCCAATGCCACTTTGGCCGATCCATACCAGGACTACAAGGTTGATTCCGGAAACGGCAACGTGGCTGTCGTTACGGTTACAACCCGGTGGAGCCAGCGGGAAACCGAGAGATTTCGGCTATTGGGCTTTGATGAGTTCTGGCGATGTAAGCTGTTTCTGGAGTTAACCGAGCCCATTGAGGCGGGTGAACTGGACTTGGCAGAGCACAGCTTCTTGCAGTTGATGGGTCGATACGACATTTCCGCTGAAGACAAGATATTTCTGCCTTCCTCCGGTTCATGCGTCGTCGATTCAATTAATTCCAAAAGTGTATTCTTCACCATCGATGGCAGATTTGTAAACCGGGTTGAAGAGCCGCTGGAGTTTTCGGGCCGGTTTAAGGTCAAGAGATCGGACTAACCGGTCCGGCCTCAGGCCGGGTGGTCTTTCTTGTACAGTGTCTCTCTGAAGACACTGTGTCCATATTCATCAAACAGGCAGAACTGTACTCTCCGGATATTTTTGGCCAACGGTTGGTAGCCGCGCACGGCGTCAAGCATCACATGCGCGCACGCTTTCATCGGAAATCCGCCGACTCCCGTCCCGAAAGCGGGAAAAGCAATCGATTCAATGTTCAGTTTCTCGGCCAGGTTCAGGCAACTGATGGTTGCCTGCCGGATATACTTGTCCGACGTGTGCAGATCCTGGCCCATCACCGCGGCGTGGATAACCATTTTGAACGGCAGTTTCCCGGCAGTCGTGTGTACCGCCTCGCCCGGCATGACCGGACCTTTTTTGACCGCCTCCTTTTCGATAATTTCCCCGCCGGCGGCCTTGATTGCCCCCGCCACGCCGGAACCCATCCAGAAGTGATTGTTGGCTGCGTTAACAATGACTTCCGTGTCGGCCCTGGTGATGTCTCCCCTGACAATTTCTATTTCGTAGGACATGGCTCAACCCTCAGGACTGCCCGGGACCACCTGGCTCAACCCCGGCGATTCGCCTGAAGCCGGTGAACCCAAAGAATACCAGCAGCCCTATTAAACTTCCTAAGATCAATCCCCCCAGAACATCGCCGGGATAGTGAACCCCCACAAAAATGCGACTGACACCAATCAGGGCCGCGACCGGATAGAGATACCATCCCGCTTTTCGATAAGGACATGAGAAAAGTACGGCTTGGCCGAAGGCGTTGGTGGTGTGGGCCGATGGAAACGAGTAGCCTCCTCCGCACTGGATCAGGAGATTTACGTTCATGAGTCCGTGACACGGCCGCGGACGGGCGATGAGCGGCTTGAGATATCCGGCCGATATCTGATCGCACAGCACCAGGCACACGGCCGAGAAGAGAACCAGCCAGCGAAGTCTGGTGTCCCCTTTGATAAGCAGGATGATCATCGCCAGGCCATACAATATCCTCAGCCCCCAATCGTTGGTGATTATGGGCATCACGAAATTCGTCACCGGATTGGCCAGGGTGGAATTGAAAAACAAAAACAGCGTCTGGTCCAATTGTTGTATTGTCTCGAGCATGAATTCTACCTGTATATTGGCCGTCGGCTCTTGACAAATTTCAGAAGTTGAGCCTCGGTGGGAATCCCGCTTCGCGCACCGGGACGGGTGCACTTGAGCGCCGCCGCGGCCGATCCCAATTTCATCCTCTCGACCAGTTCGAACCCTTTAAGTAATCCGTACAGGTAACCGGTATGGTAACAATCACCGGCTCCGGTAGTATCGATGTTTCTCACCTTGTAAGCCGGGTGAAAAACGAAATCCGTTTTGTCCGAATGTGGTTCACACCCCGTCGAGCCTTTAATTCCCTCGGTAACCACAATGGTCCCGGGGCAAAGTTTCGCCAGTTTTCGAATAGCCCCCCGCGCTGTTCTGGTTTTCGTAAACGGGAACGCGTATCCATCGGCGACGACAATGTGATCTACGTAAGGAAAAACCGCCGATATATCGTTACGCATCGAGCCTATGTCAAATGACACGATGACGCCGCTTCGTTTTGCCCAGCGAGCCAGCTTCAGAGTCGCCGGCATGTCCCGTCCGTCCAGATGAAGAATTCGTGGCACCGGGTAGGTGGACGTCTTTATATCAGCCGGTTCAACGAATATCTTTCGAGACAGCACCAGTGTTCGTCGGCCGCTTACATCCTCGATCCATCCACCCGCCAGGGCCGAAGGTTGCTTTTTGACGATTATGAAGCGATGGTCGACACCTTCTCTCCTGATTTCATCGATTGACAGCTTTCCGAAAGGGTCGTCACCGACCACCGCGATCAGGGCGGTTTTGAAGCCCATTCGAGCCAGCCCGATAGCCACATTGGGAACGGGGCCCCCGCCCTGCATAAAGAACCCCGACGCATTGATTTTCATACCTGCGTCGGGATAACGACTAACATTGAACAGCAGGTCATAGGGAATGATGCCCATACCCAGGCAATCGATTCGTCTGCGCATATCAGTCTTTTTCAATCTTTGCCTGTCCTTTTGACAGCTCGTTGATTTCAGCCATGAACTGCGCGGTCCTGCTTTGTCGGATTTGATAGTCCAGAGCAACCCTGTCTGAATAATCGGCCTGTGTTTCTATGGCGCCGTGACGGTGGGCCACTTTCTTGAGACTATCGTATATTGAAAAATCTATTTCAACTCTCAGATGGTCTGTGATGAAATTCTCTTTGACTCCCGATTTAGCGAGGGCCAGGCCGGCGGATTCACTGTATGCTTTGACCAAACCCCCGCTCCCCAGTTTGGTACCCCCGAAATACCGCGTGACCACCAGTAGAAGATTCGTGACCTTGCTGCCGTTGATTACATCGTAAATCGGCTTTCCAGCGGTACCGCCGGGCTCGCCATCGTCAGAGCGCTTAAACCGGGCATTTTCTTTAGGGACGCCGACGATATAGGCGTAGCAGTTGTGGGTGGCGGCGTGCTCCTGTTTCCGAATCTCCTCGAGCTGACTCCGGGCCTCTTCGACGGTACTGGCAAGCCGGGTCCGTGCGATGAAACGCGACCCCTTCACTTTTATCTCGCTGACGCTCTCCGTCGCTATGGTATGATATGTGTCATTCATAGAGCTGGGCTATACCAGTGATTGAACAATATCGTCGGTCTTATCCAGCCCGACCATGGGAATCGCGCCGTGGGTCACGGCCGCGTTGAGGCTATCCGTGTCGGCGAGCGCCCCGTGTCTTGGATCTATCATGACAAAAGCCAGTTTGCCGATTTGGCCGCAACACTTGAGCAGGTCCAAGGTGACAGTGGATTCACGGTAACATTCGGTCACGACCACAGCCTGGGCCAGGGCGGCAATTATGCGGTTGGAGGATTTGAAATTGTCCGGCTGATATTTCGACTCGGGGGGATACTCGCTTAGCAACCCCCCTTCTTTGACGATATCGATTGCCAGTGGTCGGCTGTCTTCCGGGTAAACGTTGTCCAGACCGCTGTTAAGCACGGCATAGGAATTGCCGTTGCCCGACTTTGACCCGAGATGGGCGGCGGCATCCACACCGCGACTGAGCGAGGCGATAACTTTGACGCCAGCCTCCGCGAATCGTCGGGCAGCCTCGACCGTTAACTCAATCCCCTCGTTCGATGCTTTTTCGCCTCCGGTCAGGGCCACCAGCTTGCCGGCTGTGTCCGGGAGCGTACCCCGGAAATACAAGACTGCCGGCGGGTCATTGAGCTCGAACAACCTGTCGGGATAGGCGTCGTCGAACCGCGATACGATGCTGATATCGCGTTGACGCAGTTGGCTGTAATAGTCATCAGCCCGGGAAAGGTGCGATTTCGCGTCGGCCACCCGGTTGGCGATCTCTGTGGTCATGCCGCCTATTCCCATCAGCGATCCGGCATCCGCCTGCAAAATCCGATCGATGCTTCCGTAATGACGGATCAGCACCTCCAGCAATCGCGGCTGAACACCGGAGAATCGGCACAGGGCCAGAATCGGGATGACGGTATTGCTGTCTGCTTTAGTGGTCATTCTTTAATTTACGCCTGTCCTTCTGATTGTCAACAAAGTGCCGCCGCTCTCCGGTAATTACTGGGCGAAGGTTACTAACATAGCCCCTATTATGGCCAGTATTATCCCGACCGTGCGCTGCAAATTGATCTTTTCTTTCAAGAATACGGCGGCAAAGATAAAAATAAAGATATTCGTGGTCTGATTCAGGGCCGCTGCTGTGGAAACCTGGGTGAATTTCATTCCCGCCAGCCAGAGTAGCATAGCCAGATAACCTCCAATTACCGAACCGGTCAGCGTATAAACCCTCCCCGTGGAAGATCGCAGTGAATGCAGGATACTTTTTCGCCGCCGATTAAAAGCGAGTATCAGAAGCAGAACCGCCACGCCCCCGACGAGGCGGGTCTCCGTAACCCACAGAAGAGGCGAGCGATTCAACAACGGTTTAATCATTACTATCCCGAGGGCCATCAGGGCCAGCGAGATTATTCCGAGGGTTACTCCGATAATGAGATTCTTGCGGTCAAGGGGATCGGTTCGACCCTCATAAGTGGCCGTAAGCACCGCCGAGATAATTAATACCACACCGAGCACCTGAAGCGACGATAGCACTTCGCCCAGCCAGAACATGGAAAGACCGATGATGAAGGGGCTGTAAAAGCAATCAACTATAGCGGTCAAGCCTGCACCAAGCCGATTCAGGCAATGGAAAAAAAGGGTGTCGGCAATGCCGATTCCCAGAGCTCCGCTCGCCAGCAGAAGAAGATAATCCTGCCAGGGTGCCGGCCACATGATGAATTTCTCGTAGAGCCACAGCGTTGGCAGAAATAGGGCTACCGCAACCAGGTTCTTAAACAGATTCAGGGCCACCGGGTGGACGGATTCGCCGCTTTTCTTGAACAGGATGACAGCGATGGCCCATACTATTGCCGTAATCAGGGCAAGAGACTGACCGAGGTATGGAATTGTTGTGATATTCATCTGGACAGCGGGTCCGGGTCCTGCTACGGCCTCTAATTTTGGTTATGAACGTAAATCTAACAGGCGATAAATCTACCATACTCCGACCGGGATTCCAAGCGACATCACGGTTCCTGCCTGAAAAAAACAGCCACCCCCGGAAGGCCGGGGACGGCTGTTAGATAAAAATACAAATTTAAGATGCTTCGGCTACTTGGGTAACCTCGATCGTACAGGCCGAATCATCGCGGCCTTCCGCTGCCAGTCGGCCAAAGTTTTTGACCGGTATCGTTCCGGTGAAATCTGATAGATTACGACTGACAACACTCTCGGTTTGAGTCGCAAGTTAGTAATTTCAAATGATGTGTGACCTCGCAACCTCTGCCGGGAAGATAGTTTTTGTGAAATATTGTGTCAACCAGATTGTAGGGCTGGAGTAAAATTATTTGAACGCTATTTTCGGATACTGCCGGATAGCGAGCGAAGTATCAAGATTGAAGGACTTGAGAGGACCACTGAGACTTTATGTGGATGTCATCGCCCGGAAAATGGCCGGTTTTCAAGGATACACGCGGTAAAACGGGTGTCGATCTGGCACCCGGCTAGCCTTGTATAACGGTCTTGAATTATTGCCCCAATTGCTTTAACTTAGAGCCACAAATTTCAACAGAAGGTTATAATGATGCTAAAACACGTGTTGCTGCTCATACCCTTGATAATTCTTGTTACCGGTTGTAGTGGGCCGAGTACGCTCGCCGAATACGAGGAGGCTGGCAAAAAAGCTTACGAAGACGAAGACTATGCTAGAGCTCGCGATTACCTTGGTAAGGCTGCGAGCATGAAGTCCTCTGACCGCGACGTACTCTACTATCTTGGAATGAGCTATCAGCGAGAGTTTTTCCTGGATTCGGCCCTGTTTTATTTGAAGCGGGCCGATTTGCTTCACCCCAACGACCGAGAAATCAACGAGACCCTTTATCCCATCGCGGCCCAACTAAATGAGTGGGACTTCGCTATCAAAGCCATTATGGTGCTGGTCCTTACCGGCGATCCGATAGAAAATTATCGCGAGCGCCTGGCCGACCTGAATGTGAAAATGGGAAACAACATAGTCGCCTTCATTCACGCCCGAGAGCTCTTGAAGATGGATCCCGACAACCCCGAGCGATATTATCAGTTGGCCATCCTGGCTTATAACATCGACTCGCTGCATGTCTCAGAGAACACTGTTGACACCGCTCTTGCGAAATTCGGCCCGCTTCCGCAGTTCTTGTCGGCTAAAGGGATGCTCCTGACGGATAAAGGCGAGTTTGCTCAGGCTGAAAAGATTCTCCGCCCACTGTACGAGGAAGACCCCTCAATAATCAATAAGTACAAGCTGGCCAATGCGTTAATTGGCCAGGATGACCGGGCCAAGAAACAGGAAGCCTATCAGCTCTACATGAGCCTGAAGGACCTTGTGGGCCCCGAGTTCAAAATTGATTCACTGCTGGCCGACCTGTCTGGGCAACTGGCTAATTGAATCCACCTGAATAGAGAATAAAATTAGGGCAGGATTATCGCTAATCCTGCCCAACGCAGGGCTGTCTCTGAGAGAGACAGAGGGGGGTTTGCTGTGGGTTTCACTTTATATAACAGAGAACCCAACGATATTGTTCAATCCTCACATTGCCGAGTATCGCAAAACCTGCGATTTACGTTTGTCAGACTCCCGGCCGGGTCGGCTTCCCAGCCGGGAATCAATGAGCAAAGGCAAAGGTATGAAGGAACTTAGAAATTCTCCTCAACGTCGTTAGTTAAATCTTGAAGATCAGGGCAGATTATTCGCCACCTGCCCTGAAAGAACCCTGCGTCCGCCAACGGAGACCCCTGGTATCTCCCTTTAAGGATGCCAATTGCGATTCGATCTGCGGAATAGATTCGCCCTCTAAAATAACCCCTGGGCTCCTCTAATTCGGTGTCATCGACCAGCTCGTAACCGTACGTTCCCACGAGGAAGCCTTCGAACAGGCCCGAACGCGAAATCCACTTCCCCTTAAATACATTAAGTCCATCATCATTCTGGCCGTAGTGACCCTTAAGAAAACCTGTGACATAGCCGTTGCGGGTAACCCAGAGGCCTTCGAAAACGCCCAGCCCGTTCTCGTCAACTCCCCAGGTGCCGGTGAGAAAGCCGCGGGGACAAGGCCTGTGGTCCAGCCGCAGACCATGCAGAGCCACAGCGTTGGAGTCGTCAAGGTAAATAATTGTATCAAGGGCGCTGATCTCAGTCAGGGTAAAAGTGCTATTGAAGAGCCCGGTTTTTACTACCACCTCCACCGGGTCAATAACGGGATACGCTGTATCAACCACGACTGTAACAGTAGTGTCGTTTTCGGACGTGATTTCGTAAGTGGTCGTGGAATTCAGGACCGGATTGGATCGTCCAACGACGATATCAACGGCTATACCGTCATTATGGACGCTGGTCCGGGAAGTCCACTCAATCAGTTTTCGGTCGGTACGCGGATGGATATAATCCTGGTTGGGTTCAAAACGTATCACCCTTCGAATGATTTCAGCGCCCCTATTCACAGATAAAGAGCCGCTCCAATCAGTTGCGTCGGTAACCGTGGTGTCGAGACGTAATCGACCCCACACTATTCGCAAATGATAAAACCCGGCTTCGTCATCGGCCAGAAAGGTGTCAATCCCGGCCAATTCCATAATCGGGTCTTTGTATCCTTCATCGTTGTCAATCTGGGCCAGAAGATCGGGATCGTCAAAAGCAGGTTTCTCATCAGACGCTGTAAAGCCGCCGAACTGGTCATTCAAATTGGGCAATTCCAAACCCCGATCGGAGTCTACGAAATTTTCTGAACAACCAAGTCCCCAGAACAGCAAGCTGAGAACGAGTAAAAGTAGGATTCTGTTCAGCACTCTGGCACTCCTGGGCGTTGTTTAGATCAGTGTTGCGGCTATTAGGGAAACAATTTCCATGCCGCTTTTGAGCTCGCACAGTTAGGATGTTGTCCTGCTTGGAATTGAGCGAGTGTGAAGGGTGCGACTTCAGTGAAATGCCTGTACCTGCCGGTACAGACAATTGCTCATGCACGTCCCGGTACGCCCGATGGCTCGCATTAGGTAGATAATGCGTATGGCGACGGTATTGCTGGCCTACTGACCCTGATTTTCGCCGGTGACTTCGGTCGCATTCTCGATACGGAATTGATCGTAAAAATCGGTAAGGATACTGACGCTGCTGTCAATCCACTGAAAAACCGAGTCGCGCTGTTTTCCGTCGATCAGCGTCCCCCAATGAAGAAGGCGATAGCTTCTGAGGGGCATTTCTTCGTCTTCGATTTCCTCTTTGATTTCCTCCAGCAGCTCCAGTACGTTGCCTTCGCCCGAAAAAGGGAAATCATTTGACATATCGAGATGCTCCCGTCCTTCAGCAATGTGGTCATCAATCATGCCTTTAACCAGCGGCAATTTGTGATACCAGGGATAATCAGTGGCATCGGTATGACAATCGAAACAGCTATGCTCGAAGATGTGTTTAATAGTGGCGTAGCCCTCGTTGATCAGGGCGAACACGCTGTCCTGCTTGAGAGTGAGTTCATAGACGGTCAGGTCGTGATCGCTGCCAGCCTCCGGTGTTTCACTGCCGGGCAACGATACGGCGGCAATTACGGTTAACACCAATACGGCCGACAACGCCACAGCGCCGAAAATTCTCAACATAAATCTATCCCCCTGATCCGATTAAGACTCTTTTATCTTGGAAATGAATCCGCCGGCGATATTCAACAGATCTTTGGCCGCGGACGAGTCGCACCGGAATTTCCGCATAACGATGGCCACTTTGACCGATCCATCTGATTCTTTCAGCAACTGGTCTGCTTCTTTCACATCGATGTCAAAAAGGTCGATAAGAATTTTGCGGGAGCGGGCAGCCAGCTTTTCCGAGCGCGCCTGGAGGTCAATCATCAGGTTGCCGTATGTCTTGCCCAGGAGGACCATGGCGGTGGTGCTGATCATATTCAGGGTCATTTTTTGCGCCGTGCCTGATTTCATTCGCGTCGAGCCGGTGATAACCTCGGGTCCGACCTCCAGCGCGATGATTACGTCCAGGTCCAAATCCGTCGATTCCTCCCAGCGGTTGCAGATTATGAAAGCGGTTTTGCACCCGGTCGCCCTGGCGTATTTCAATCCTTCGACCGTATATGGCGTGCGCCGTGACGCGGCCAGGCCAATCACGAAATCATGGTCGTTAAGATTATATCGCTTCAGATCAGCGACTGCCTGATCAGCCTGGTCCTCCACGCCTTCCTTCGACAAAACCAGGGTTTCGTATCCGCCCGCAATGACCCCGATGATCTGAGCTGGATCGGTCCCGAAGGTTGGCGGACATTCGGCGGCATCGAGCACGCCCAGGCGCCCCGAGGTACCAGCCCCGATATAAAAAACCCTGCCGCCGCCTTTGAGGGTATCAGCAAAAATCTCGGCGGCCCGGCTGATCTGCGGCAATTGACTCTCCACGACACCCGCGACTTTCTTATCTTCTTCACTGATCTTCTTTACGATCTCCTGTGGGAGTAAACGGTCAATGTCTATGGTGTTTTCGTTGACCTGTTCGGTGGATAGGCGATTAAGCAGTTTAATCAGCTCATCATAGTTCGGCATACGGGAAAGTTAGAGCAGGGCCGAAACCGGGGCAATAAAAAAGGGGCCAGAGCCCCGACCAATAACCAGAGATAAGGCCGTTATTGTGCGACCACGTGCACCCGGACATGCCTCGTAACGGATACCGTCCCGGTCTTTCCGGTAAGATCTTCCTCGTCGACATTATCGCCAAGATCCGAAGGCAGTGGCACCGGCAACAGCGGGGCGGAGAAAGAACTGTCCGGATGTCCGGTGTAGCCATAAATGAAGATGTGATACCAACCCGTGTCCGGCAGACCGCCAATACCGCTTTCCAGACGGAAAGCGTCCGGGGGGATCGTTGTTAGAGGGGCCTGGCTGGTAACATACTCGGAGTAACCCCACCCGGTGTTAACCGAATCCTCAAGGACCACCGCCAGGACATACCCTTCAACATTGGCTCCCGAAAACCATCCCACCTGCATCTCCTGCCCGCCCACGTTTACGGAGTCCTCGGCACCGACGTAATAGTCAATTCGGAAGGTATCAGGCACGACCATTATCAGCGTGTCGCCGAACCGGATGGAGTCCACCAGGCCCAGGCCATAGGCTCCCGCTTCAACAAGTGAGGTCGGTCCGAGAGCGAAGGAATAAACCGAGTCAAAAGCGAACGTCGGGCGATCGAATACCAGTATGGTGGTCCCGAAGGTCACCATGGCTGTCCCCAATATAGTGTCATTGCGTTCGACCAGCACAGAAATTCGGGCGGTGTCACCCATGATCAGGTCGGCGTTGAGGTTATTGACCAGAACCCCGTTGATTCGGTAGCTGTAGGTATCCGGAGGACGACCGATCGGCCCCGCGCTATTGCAGCCATTCATTACGGCTATCAGGATGAGAATTACGAAGATGCCCAGCCGCCAGGCCGGCATATTGAAATTAGGCTTCATACTTTACGTATATCGACACCAAGGGCCGATAATTTTAACCCAATGTTAACTTAATGCTCTTCACTAAATTATACATGATTTGGTGAAAAAACGTACTGATTTTTTGGCCCAGAAAAAGCATCAAAAAAGCCGCCTCAGGCGGCTTTCTTGGAAAAGAACACTTTTTTTATGATTTTCTCGGCCGGACATATCCCCGTAAACGAGGACTGGAAAAGGTTTAACCCTACAAACGCGGTTAGCAATAGCCAGTAGGGCGAGACAAAGTAGTACATAAGCAACGACAGGATGATCAGCGTACCGGCCAACAACCTGATTGAGTTTTCAACTGTCACTTCTTAGCGCCTCCTTTTATTCGATAAGAAGGGGACCTGTTAATGCCCCCGTTTAGAATCCATACGTTATTTTCACGTAAGCGTTGTCGTTGATCGCGAATCGGCCCAGATCGGTGTTAGCGTAGTTGCCGTCGAAAATATTCCCCCCGGCCATAAGGGTTATCTCGTCAGTGTACTTGTATTCTGCCGATAGTCTGATATAGGCATCCTCGTCGGAAGGTGAGTAGAACACAAACCCTGACAGAGTCACAGTCTCCATATTCAGTCTTTTCGTCACCCGGCTGGTGAAAAGGTGCTTGACCTCATCACGCACGAACACGCCTTCGGGCTGCTGGGCTTTGTAAATGTCGTAGTCGGTCATATAATCGAACTGCCACTGGCCGTTCACGGTCAGGTTGGCGGCCACCTGGCGTTCGAAGCCGACCATCCCCGTCAAGGATGAATTCGGTATGAAGGGGTTGTCGCCGTCTTTGTCCTCACGAGAATCAAAGTAGCCGCCCTCCAGCCACAGAATCCCACCCATTGCGGCGCCGCGCATGGATGCTCCGTAAACGTTTAGTATCGGATAGAAGGCGGTCATACTAGCTATATCCATTGCCATCGGGTTCTTATAAAAACCCTTATAGAAATATACGGCAGCGTTGAAATTGCCCACGGTCCGTTGAAAGCGGGTGGCTATTTCGCCGTTCTCAAACTTCGGCTCCGGCAGCGGCGGGTCGAAATAAAATTCGTCGCCCAGACCGGTGCCGACTATGTCACCGGCCATCGGGTTGAAATAGCTGAGCCGACGCCCGGTCGGTAAACGGTTTGCCTCGAACCGTGGTGTCCAGACCAGCGACAACGAGCCGATATCGTGATAGAATTCGGCCCTGATGGCGTTCTGCGGCGCTTTCAAATACTGGTCGTCGCGTCCGATAAAGAACGAGCGATAGTCCTTGGCGAAAACATCGTTGATAAAGATTAAGTCCCCGGTCCCCCAGGTAAGAATCTGTCGCCCCACCTTGAAGTCGAAGTACTTGCCCAACCGGAATTTCAAATAACCCTCGCGCAACTCCCAGTCGTATTCGACAGTATCGGAGCCGTCCCAGACGAAATCCAGGCGACCGAAGAACTCGGCCCGGTCTCCGAAATGTTCGGCCCGAAGTTGCAGTCTTGTTTCCGAGGCTGTATGCTCCGTTGATGTCGGGTTGTCCTCATCCAGCCTTGCCCCATATAGTCCCTGAAGAAAACCGTCAAGAGTGACCTCTGCTTGCGAAGGGGCCGCTGCTGTCAGCAGCAGCCCTAACGCCGTTATAATAAGTGCTGTCTTTCTCATCGGCTCACCATTCCCATCTTACTTTATAAAGTTGCGGGGCGGTGTCTTGAGATAGCGTTCCGTGAAGATGTTGTCCTGTATGCCCACGTTATAGGTAATTTGAGCGAAATCGACGACAGTCCTGGTGCCTTTCTTGATGTTTTCCATGGAGCGAATTGTAACTGTCGGTATGCCGTCGATTTCCTCAATCTTTTCGGCTGTAAAGACGCGGATGAGCTCGTCTTTCTTGTCAAAGTACTCTTCCTTCACCGGAAGCAGCGTGGTTTTGTCGATGTAAGATACCTTGCGGGAAAACCCCTTGTACTTTTCTTTTGGAACCGACTCGATAACGAAGACAGCCTTTCCATCCAGCTCACCTTCTTTAACAAAGGTATGATTGTCTTCACTCCAGTGACGGCCCGATACATCTTCGTATGAGAAATCCGAACCTACGAAACTGGAGTTCTTGTCATCGGCCGATATCGGCTTGACCAGGTCAACCGCCGGCACATAAATCCACCGCTGGTCGTTTCCGCCCGATGACTTGTGGACCATGAAGGTCAGGCGCGAGACATCCGACGGCTTCTTGAAATAGGTGTAGTATTTCTGGTTGCCACCCTCCTCGAGGTCCAGCCGCAGCATGGAAAACTCCCGGCCACGTTCTTTACCCTTCTTGTCAATGAGGGTCATGGTAACTTCGGCCTGGCCGTCGTCACCGGCGTAATAGTAGGCCAGGTGTGACTTCTTCATAATCTCGTCGGCATCCTGGCCAGCGGCCGTGGCACTGACGGTCATGACGCTCATAAGAACCAGAACCAGATATTGACTTACCTTCTTCATTTTTCTTCTCTCTTTCCTTTTATTATTCTCATCACTTTTTCTTCAATTTGTTAAGCTGCCCGACCGGAGGCCCTGTCAGCAACCTTGCCGGTGGCTTTCTTGATTACGGGCAGAAGGGTTCTGTTAAATGCGACTGACAGGGCCGGCAGTAACAGCATGGTTACCAGCCCGGAAACCACAATGATGGCCAGGAAGAACGAGCCGACGGTGATGTACGGCACCAGCGTGGAGAACATCATGGGGATGAACCCGATCGCGATGACCATCACGTTACGGCTGATAGCTCTTCCGGCGCCTTCAAAGATCTCGTGGAACGATTCGTTGAAGTTGTTGGTGCGGGCATGTATCATGCGCAGTCGCTGGATGAAATGTATGGCGAAGTCAATCGATAATCCGAGCGTGAGCGATGACAGGACCGCTACCGGCATGTCATAAGGCTTGCCGATGTAACCGATGAAGGCATAGATGGCCATGATGGTGATGCTCAGCGGAAGCATGGAAATAAGCCCCCAGCGAAGGGACCGGAAGAGGAATATCATCATGATGAACACGACAAGGTATGAACTCAGCAGCGATGAACGCATACCGGTGACCATCTGCTTCTGCCACTCGATATTAATGTACGGCAGCCCGGCCCACTGAATATTCAGGCCTTCCGGCGGCGGATTGCTGGCCATGAAGGCATTACCACGGTCAACAACCCTCTGTACGAGCTGATTGTCGCCGTTTCTTAGCTGAACCCAGAGGTTGGACTTGGAATAGTCGTTGGTGACGAACTTGAACAGGTCGTCCGGATCGCCGCCTGACATCTCGAACAAGAACAGCATCTGAGCGACTTCGATCTGGTTGTCAGGGATAGCTGCCCTGGCCGAATCGGCGCCGAATAGCTCGTAACGGACTTTCTTGACGATATCGGTTAACCCCGTGGTTCCGCCCACGACTTCATCTTTTTCCAGCTCGCGCTGAAGCTTTTCCATGTACCCAAGGACCTGCGGGTCCTTCATATAGTCAGCGTCTTCAGACTCGAAAACGAGATAGTTCATATAGGTGCCGGCGAGGTGATTGTTCATGACGATGTCGGCCTGCCGGATGGGGTGCGACTTCTTGAACCATTTAACCGGGTTGTCGTTGACCTCGATCAAAGTCAGACCAACGGCGGCAACTACGACGACCGCGGCGGCTACGCCTATAATTGACTTGTTGCGCCGGCGGGCAAGATCACGAAAGGTGTGCATGACCTTTGACAACGGTCCGTGGCTATCATCGGCCTTGCCGAAATTACGCAGGGCTTTCGTTGAGATAAGCATCCCGATGGCCGGGTTGATTGTCAGCGACAGGAACCAGGCCACCACGATACCGAACGCCACAAAGATACCGAATACTCGAACCGGAGGAATCGGCGTAAGAGCGAGCGACACGAAACCTGCCACAGTGGTCATCGAGGTGAAAAGCATCGGTACAAATAGCTCATTTATGGAATGCCTGATGGTGGCGTCTTTGTGTTTGTATCGCTTGTAATGGTCGTGGAACTCCGAGATGATATGGATCGAATTGAGTACCGATATGGGAATGAGGAATATCGGTATCATTGATGACATAATGTGAACCGTGTTTCCGGTCAGTATCAAAAGCCCCATGGCCCATATTACCGACATCATGGCCACGATCATGGGTGCCATGACGATTCTCATCTGTCGGAAGAAAGCCAACAGAAGCAACATAATGATCAGAAGAGCGGCCGGGGCGGAGTAAGCCATCTGGACAAACATTTCGGAACCAAAAGAGTCTTCGGCCAGGGGCAGACCGGCGATATGGTATCTCTCGCCGCCGCCAAATCGGTCGGTGATCTCGCGAATCTGACCGGCCACGCGATGAGATACGTCCTTCGATTCCAGCGGAATAAAGATAGCGATAGCCTTACCGTCATCGGACGCCAGCTTGCCCTTCAGAATCGGACTGTTTTTGATGCGCCCCAGAATGTAGTCGGCTTCCTCTTGCGACTCGATCTTTTCGCTCATAAGGGGCTCTATAATGAGAGAACCGCCCCCACCCTGCTTGATGTCGTCGACGGTGGTGAGGGACATGATGTCTTCAAGGATGACACCATCGATTTCCTCGATCTCGGTGGTGATATCATAAATGCGGTTGAGCATATCGGGGGTGAAGGCGGTTGGCTCGTTTACCACGCCCACAGCGATGAAGTCATACAGGTTAAACTCTTCTTTAGTGAATTGATGAAAAAGCCGGGTCGGTTCATCGGCCTCCAGCATATTCTGGGGATCGGTGTCGACTTTCATTTTGGGGAACTGCATAGCAAAAAAGGCGGTAATTACCACCGCGATACCGATCACGGTCCAGGGGTACTTTATTGAGAACTCTGTTATCCTGCGCTTCATCGGGCTAAATCCTTTCAATTTTCGTGACTTTAGCCTATTAGATACGCCGGGTCTCAAAATGATTCAGAAAAAAACCGACTATCCGCCACTCGGGCGCGAGTCGACCGTAAGCCGTTTTCCCGTAATGCCTTAAGTGTAGCTAAAAAGTGGGGCTTGGTGGAGTATTAATGGGGAAAGTGGGCCAGCATAATCTATATACTACAGCCCGATAGGTTATTTGCCGAACTTCTTTTCCCAGCGGGCTTTCAATATGCCGCCGAGCTTATCCTCAAGTGCCGCCGGCAGTTTCTCCGGTTTGCCTTCCCGGCAGAGAGTGACGGTCTGTTTCATCGTATCGACCATGATACGACAGTTCTCACAATGACCTATGTGCTTCTCGATCTCCTCGCACAGCGAAGGGTCCAGTTCGCCGTCGAGATAATCATTGAGATCGTTTATATAATCAAGACACTTCCGTCCCATATTTATCCTCCAGGGCCTTCGATATGTGGTCTCTAAGGGCGAGACGGGCTCGAAGTACCCGTGATTTGGTCGATGCTACTGATTCGTTTATGATTTTGGAGATCTCCTTAATCGACAGTTCCTCAATATATCGCAGCAGGAAAGCTTCCCGGTATTTCGCCGGAAGTTCGGCAATGGCGTTGTCTATTATCGTCCTCAGCTGCTCGTCTTCCAGTTTCTGGTGCGGGTCTTTCCAGTCAAACAGGTGGACCACACCCTCCCTGTGAAGTTCCTCGGCGGAGCGGGCGGGAAGATAGTCCTCAATAGGCTTGAGGTCGGTCTGTTTCTGTTTGGCCAAATGCGCCCTGGCCTGGTTTAGTGCTATAGAATACAGCCAGGTCCCGAAAGCCGATTCACCGCGAAACTGCTCGATATTGTCAATGGCTTTCAAGAACGTATCCTGCACGATATCCTCAGCATCTTGAGGGTTTGCCGTCATTTTCAAAGCGAGAGCGTAAATCTTGTTTTTACTGGCATTTACGAGAGCCGAAAAGGCCTCGAAATCCCCCGCCTGAGCTTTCTTTATCAGTTCGCTTTCATTCATTAGATAGAAATATAGTATAAAACGATTCAGGAAAGTAGCCTTTACCATCGACGGTGGGATTGTGCTACCTGAGATGATGCCGACACGATTGTTGTGGGAGAACGCGTATGAAAATTGGTTTCAGGTGTGATTTAGTCTTGATTTTTCGATTCAACTTTTTTAATATGTTTTGAGATTACCGAACTATATCTTAGCCACGTACGTTTGGGCTAGAAAAATAAGTACAGGACGTCCGGATCAATGAGCACATGATCTATCATCAGTGACGTCTTGATCACCCCGCGCCGTTCCCCTCCCCCGGTGCGGGGCTTTTTTTTCATCAAATCTGGAGATGCGGGGTCCTAAAACTTGGCCCAGCCGGGCACGCGGGGGAAAGTGGCTATATCGCGGATATTGGCCATACCGGTTATGTACATAATGGCACGATCGAAACCAAGCCCGAAACCGGCGTGGGGCAAAGTGCCCCAGCGGCGCAAATCAAGATACCAGGCGTAAGAATCCATATTGTCAGGGTTCATCTTCTTGATCCGCTCCATGAGGATGTCCAGACGATGCTCGCGCTGGCTGCCACCGATAATCTCGCCGACTCGAGGAACCAGTACGTCCATACCGCGAACCGTCTTGCCGTCGTCATTGACGTACATGTAGAAGGCCTTGATCTCTTCCGGGTAGTCGTAGACGATGGCGGGTTTCTTGAGCGCTTTCTCGGTGATATATCGCTCGTGCTCTGATTGAAGGTTCACACCCCACTTAACGGGGTATTCAAATTTCTCGCCCGACGCTTCGAGAATCTTTATCGCCTCGGTATAGGAGATGCGTTCGAAGTCAGCGCGGATGACCGACTCGAGTGTCTGTCGGACCTCCTTGTCTATCCACTGGCCGAAAAACTCCATTTCGTCGGCGCAGTCTTCGAGCGCATAACGAAAAAGATACTTCAGAAAATCCTCAGCCAGGTCCCAGTTGTCTTCCTGTTCGGCCCAGGCCATCTCCGGCTCAATCATCCAGAACTCCGAGGCATGGCGGCTGGTGTTGGAGTTTTCGGCGCGGAAGGTTGGCCCGAAAGTATAAATATCTCCCAGAGCTATGGCTAAGGCCTCACCTTCGAGTTGCCCGGACACGGCCAGGAAGGCCTGATCGCCAAAGAAGTCCGAGCCCCAATCGACTTGACCATCCTTTATGGGAAGGTTTTCGAGGTCCAGGGTTGATACCCTGAACAGCTCCCCGGCTCCCTCCGCATCCGATGTAGTAATCAGCGGTGTCTGAATATAGTAAAAGCCTCTTTCCTGGTAATACTTGTGGATGGCGTACGATAGCTTGGAGCGAATACGGTTGACTGCCCCGAAGGTGTTGGTACGCGGTCTCAGGTGGGCAATATCGCGCAGGAATTCGAAACTGTGGCGTTTCTTCTGGAGTGGGTAGGCAGCATCGGCCTCTCCCACGAGGTCAATCGATTCGGCGGCCAGTTCGTATTTCTGCCCCTTGCCTTGCGATGGCACCAGTTTCCCCTTGATTCTTACCGACGCACCGGTAAGGATCCTTTCGAGCGCAGGATACTTATCCGGCTCAGAAAATACGGCCTGGAGATTCTTCATGCAGGAACCATCGTTGATATCCACGAAAGCTACCTCTTTGCTTCGGCGGATACTTCGCACCAGGCCCAGAACGGTTATATCCGAGTTGACTTCGACCTTGTCCTCGACGATGATTCTGGCGATTCTGGTTCTTGTCTTATAGTCCATCGCGCGCTCCGGAAATTGAGTCTGTGTAAAATCTCGAATTGCCGTTCGTTCAATAAAAATATAATCGACCCGATGTGCAAGATATTAACCGGGGACACTTTTGGCGCAAAATTGGACGTTTTTGAAAACTATTCTTGAAAATTGGAGTATAAGAAATTGGAAAGACAAGAAAATTCGTTCCCAACCGACTAATTTAACTTCCGGTCTTCGAGAGTGGCTGGAAGTTTTTTATTTTCATGGATTTCCGCCCAAAAAAATGAGGGTGGATGGGATCGAACCATCGACACCCTGCTTAAAAGGCAGGTGCTCTACCACTGAGCTACACCCCCAAAGTACCCAATTTGAGCACAATGCGAGGCTAAAATACCATTTTGCCTCCGATTGTCAAACCTTTTTTGAATGACAGCCGACCCTAAGCGCCTTAACAGACATAATTTGACCCCGGACAATTTTCTTGCTTTTTTCATATTATTTGACACTCAAATGACATATGGCTCTTGGGGATTTATAACTTAGAGGTGTATCAGAAACGCCTTCATACCTCTTTGTAGTTAAAACAAAAGGCGCCCGTCGGGCGCCTTTTGTTATTAATCTACCGTCTGTTCGAGGCCCACTATAGAGCTTTGATATATTCGATCTCGAAAATAACGTTCTTACCTTGTGAGGGTGGCCTGTCCCCCCAACCAAGATGCGGCGGGAGGATGAGCCTTCTGGTGCCGCCCTCCTTCATGCCCAACATACCTTCATTCCATCCTTTTACCAGACCGGGATCACCGACCTTGAACGTAAATGTCTTCCCCATATCTTTGGAGCTCTGGACCAGCTTGCCTTTTTCACCCTTTTCATCGGCCTGCCACAGGGCATAGTGGCACTCCACCTGCATACCATTGGTGGCTTCTTTGCCCTCACCGACAACCAGGTCGGTGTACTTAAGTCCGGATTCAGTGGTTACAAACTCCAACTTCTTGCCTTTCTCACTTGAATCAGTGGTGGCTTCGGCTTTCTGCTCAGGCTTGGATGGTGTTTCGGTCTTCGTGGAGTCGCCCGAGAGGGCAATCCCGGTGATCATCAGCAGTGCGACGATAGCGATAAACACTCTTCTCATTGTAAAATCTCCTTATGTAGATACAAAGATGGTCTCACTTCGCTTGGCTCCGGTCGAGACCAGACATATTCTAACACCCAGGTCCTTGGCGATGTAATTCAAATAGTCCTGAGCGTTCTTTGGCAGTGAAGCGAACTCCGTTGTTCCGGTTGTGTCGGTTTTCCACCCCTTGAGAGTGGTGTATGTCGGCTTGACATGGCTCAACTCGGCCAGGTCCAGCGGCACTTCGGTCATCTCTTTACCGTTGAGCCGGTAACCGGTACAAACGTTGATCTCGTCAAGCTGGTCGAGTACGTCGAGCTTGGTTATGGCGATCGAATCCACGCCATTAATCCGCACCGAATTACGCAGCACGACCAGATCAAGCCACCCGCAACGGCGCGGTCGGCCGGTGCTGGCTCCGTATTCGTCACCGTGGTGGCGCAGTTGTTCGCCGATATCATCAACCAGTTCGGTCGGAAAGGGTCCCGCTCCGACCCTCGTTGTATAGGCCTTTACCACACCGACGACCTCGTCAATCATCTTATGTGACACACCCAGCCCGGTAAGGGCACCGCCTATGGTGGTGTTGGATGAGGTCGCGAACGGGTACGTGCCGAGGTCAACATCCAGAAGCGACCCCTGCGCCCCCTCGAACAGGATAGACTTGCCATCCTTGAATGCCTGGCTGAGGAAAATAGATATGTCGACGACCAGCGGTTTGAATATCTCCGCCAGTTTGAGAAGTTCGTGGTAGGTTCGATCAAGGTCGGCCCGTTCGTCATCCGACCCGGTCAGGTATTTGCCTTTCAGTTTATGCTGATACTCAAGTCTCTTCTTCAGACGATCGGGTGCGAACATATCGGCTACCCGGATACCATCCCGGGCGACCTTGTCGACATAAGCCGGACCGATACCTCGCTTTGTTGTTCCCAGTCCTTCGGTGCCGCGATTCTTTTCATCGACGGCATCGATGAGCTTGTGGTAAGGCAGGACCAGGTTGGCGGCCGGTGACACCCAGAGGCGATCCTTATAGTCGATACCCTGCGAAGCAAGAAAATCGAGCTCCTCTTTGAACGCGAACGGGTCGAGAACGACCCCGTTGCCGATGACACACTCCTTACCGGGATGGATAATGCCGGACGGTATCAGGTGCAGGATATATTTCTTATCCCCGACACAGATGGTGTGTCCGGCGTTAGCACCCCCCTGAAAGCGAGCGGTGATGTCGGCTTTTTCGGCCAGCAGGTCGACAATTTTACCTTTGCCCTCGTCTCCCCACTGGCATCCCAGAATTATTTTGTTTCTTCCCATATAAAATGTCTCAACCCGGTTATTGATATTTCTCTACCAGCGCCAGTACGGCGCTCTGTACTTCTCTCTTGCCCGCGCCGGTTACGATCGAAAACGGTATGGCCGGAAAACCCGTTTCCGTCTCGACATCCCTGACCTTGCGATTGAGCTTGTCCCTTCGGAGTTTGTCCGCTTTGGTAACGACGGCGATGCCGGGAAGTTCCTTCGCGGCCAGCCACTCAAACAGTTGGGCATCCTGCTCGGTTATCTCGCGCCGGCAGTCCAGCAAGACCACCAGTCCGGCCAGGCGGTCGGAGTTCTCCAGGTAGTCCTCGATCAACCTGGCCCAGTCCCGTTGTTCCGATTTCGATGCCCTGGCGTAACCATAGCCGGGTAAGTCTACGAAATAGAACCTATCGTTGACAAGATAGAAATTGAGCGATCGGGTCTTGCCCGGCGTGTTGGACACTTTGGCCAGTTTTTTCCGCCCCGTAAGCTTGTTCAAAAGCGATGATTTGCCCACGTTGGACCGCCCGGCGAAAGCTACCTGCGGACGGTTATCTTTTGGGAGCTGGGCATACTTGTAGAACGAGCCTATATATCGGCAATCGAGTTCTTTCACAACCAACTATTTGTCCCTGCTTTTGTCAAAACGATACCAAGCCCGGGCTACGCCCGAATGCCGTAGTTTACCTGATGATTGCGCTTCGCCCTCACGAAAGGTGATTCGGCCATGGCCATATTTAGAACCTCCTTCACGCTACGGACGAAGTGGAGATCAAGTCCCTCCAGCAGCTCCGGCTGCAGTTCACCGATGTCCTTGCGGTTCTTTTCCGGCAGAATTATTTGATTTATACCAAGGCGCTTGGCGGCCAGTAATTTTTCATTCAGCCCACCCACTGGAAGAACATCACCGATCAACGTTGTTTCACCGGTCATGGCGATATCCGTCCGCACGGCAATACCCGTCAGGGAAGATATGAGAGCGGTAAGCAAGGTTATGCCGGCCGAGGGACCGTCCTTCGGTACGGCTCCCTCCGGGATGTGCACGTGCATTTCCAGTTCTTCGAAAAAATCGTCTTTGAGGCCGAACCGGGGCGCGTTGCGGCGGATGTACGACAGGGCAGCCACCGCCGATTCCTGCATTACTTCGCCCAGTGAGCCGGTCAGGGTGAGCTTCGCCTTGCCTTTCATCAGCAGAACCTCAACCGGCAAGACATCCCCACCCATCTCGGTCCAGGCCAGGCCGACCGCGTAACCTATGGTGGGACTGGACTTGACATTGGTGTCGATGTATTTCGGGACCCCGAGGAGCTTGCGGGCCAGGCTCCTGGTTAAAGTAACCTTTCGGATCTTCTTGCCCGAGGCAATTTCCACAGCCTTTTTCCTGAGCATGGTGCCTAACTGGCGCTCGAGTTCACGCACCCCGGCCTCGCGGGTGTAACTGTGGATGATATCCATTAAAGCGTCATCCTTCAGTTCAATTACCAGCTTCTGCAAGCCGAGTTCCTCAATAAGCTTCGGCAACAGAAAATCGCGCGCGATAGCGGCTTTCTCGAAATCAAGGTAACCGGGCAGGCGGATGATTTCCATTCGGTCACGAAGGGCCGGGGGAACGGTCTGAACAGTATTGGCCGTGGTGATAAAAAGGGTGTCCGAAAGATCATACTCGACTTCGAGATAATTATCGGTGAAACTGAAATTCTGCTCCGGATCAAGCACCTCTAACAGAGCCGAAGCCGGGTCGCCGCGAAAATCCTTGCCGACCTTGTCGATTTCATCGAGCAAAAAGACCGGGTTCGATGAGCCGGCTTTCTTGATCGATTGAATAATGCGGCCGGGCAGGGCACCTATGTATGTTCTGCGGTGACCGCGAATCTCGGCCTCGTCGTGCACACCGCCGAGCGACATGCGGACAAACTTGCGGCCCAGGGCGCGGGCTATGGAACGGCCAACCGAGGTTTTGCCCACACCGGGCGGGCCCACCAGGCAGAGAATCGGACCGCGCACCTTACCAGCCAAACGAATAATGGCCAGATGCTCCAGAATACGGGTCTTGGGTTTTTCCAGGCCAAAGTGGTCGCCGTCGAGAATCGCCTGTACTTTCTTAAAATTCACCTGATCCTTGGTCGGGCGGTTCCACGGGAGCCCCAGAAGCCATTCGAGATAAGACCGAACCACCCCCGACTCCGCCGAGTATGGATGCATCTTCGAGAGCTTCTTGATCTCTTCCTCGGCCTTGGCCTTTACCGCGGCCGGATAATTGAAACTTTCCAGTTTCGCGTACAGGTCATCGACCTCGGCCCCGGGTTCGTCAAACTGCCCCAGTTCGTCTTTGATCGCTTTCAACTGTTGTTGCAGATAGAACTCGCGCTGACTGCGCGACATGGAATCGCGTACACTTCCGTCAATCTTATGCTCAATCTTCTGAATTTCTATCTCTTCCTTGAGAACATCCGACAGGATTCGGAACTGGTCCTTGATAGAAAAAGCTTCCAGTATCTGCTGCTTCACTTCAATCTTATGAAGAATGTGGGCCGCGATCGTGTCGGCTCGATGTTGATAGTCGGTAAGCGATGCCAGTGAGACCAGAACCTCCTCCGGTATTCTCCGGTTGAGCTTTACGTATTCAGCGAACTTCTCCGTGACCGAGCGCGACAGGGCTTCGGTCTCGCGATCGGTACGACCGGTCTCGGGCTCAATCAGGGCTACCGCGGCTCGATAGTGGCCGCTGACCTTCTTAATCGACTCAATCTTGGCCCGGACCAGGCCCTCGACCAGAACCTTGAAAGTCCCGTTCGGCATTTTCATCACCTGCAGTACTCTCGCCGCGATACCGACCTCGTACAACTCGTCAAACTCGGGACTGTCTATGTCGGCCTGTTTCTGGGCCACCAGTAAGGCCTGCTTATCGTTGTTCATTGCCTGCTGCAGGGCCTGGATGGTAAAATTCCGCCCGATGAGCAGAGGGTAAATCATGTGCGGGAATACCACAACATCCCTCAGCGGTATTACCGGTAAGCTGGTCTTAACCTCGATTACTTCGGTGTTATGTTTAATCTTCATATCTGGCGCGGCTCCAAAACTGAATCCACCCCTTTACGGGCAACCTTGTAAGATAGGTATTTCTCTCGATTAGTAAACAGATATTTGTGTCGGAAGCGGCCGTCTGGCGGACGGCTAATGGTAAGTGGTCACCACCCACCAGAATATCAGAAGCAGGACAACCAGAACGGCGATAGAAAGATACGTGCGCGGGCTGGGGGTCGGCCTGAAGAAATTATGAAGTTTCTCATAATCCTTGTGAAACGAGCGCATCTCCTTAAGGGTGATGAGCAGTTCTCCGCTTGAGGTGATACGTTCGGACGGATCTTTGGCCAGGAGTCTCTCGATAAGCAGGATCTGGTCGCCGGGGATATCGTGATCGCGAAGTGCGGGGAAGTCGGGCTCATGGTTGAGTATAGCCTCGCAAAGCTCGTCCTCATTCTTTCCGGTAAAAGGCTGCTCACCGGAAGCCAACTGGTAGAGTATAACACCCAGTGAAAATAGATCCGATTTGATCGTAGTGGGCTGGTTGAGAACTTGCTCCGGAGAGATATAGTGATAAGGCTCGTAGGGGGCCACAAATTCCGGGTCAGTTTGAAAATTCTTGAAACGCGACAGGCCGGCGTCCAGAAGCTTGACCTCGCCGACATTGCTGATCATGATATTGGACGGTTTCAGGTTGCCGTGGACCAGTTTCATGGCGTGAATTGCCTTTAGTCCCCGTGTTATTCTGAAAGCCAGGTCGATGAAATCATAGTCGACGTCCTTGGCCCTCAGTAGGATCTCCCGCAGGCTGATTCCCTCAGCCAACTCCATGATGATATAGGCTTCGTTATCGGTCTTACCGACTTCGTATATGCGGCACAGGTTGGGATCATCGGCGTGGATAAGGGCTTTTGCCGTTGACAGGTAGTTGCGGAAAAGGTCAGGGGTCGGCGGTTGCCTGAGAATCTTGATGGCAGCTGGTCTCTGCTGCTGATTATCCCAGGCCTTGTAAACAACCCCGTTGATGCCTTCACCGATTTGCTCGAAGATGTGATAACCGGAAATTTGACGTATTTCCATATATCTATTAACGGCACCGGATTGGCGGGTCTTAACCGGAATCTGTCGGCCTCGTATAAGGTCTTCAAAAACCGGCCAAACTTAATCCTTTTCGTCTTGCTAGACAATGAGTTAGGGGTTGACAAACGGCCCTCCTTGTGTTATTATTTTATGTAGACAGCACTAACTTCACCGATCGACCCCAAAAACCTCACGCATCGCCATACTGCGGTTCAAGGAGGATTCAACACCTTGTTGGATATACATCAGAGTTTCTCTATTGCTTTTGCGGTGTCGGCGGAGCTTCTCGGACATTTGTTTAGCAAACAATCACTTTGTGGAGGGTTCAAATGAAAAAGTCAGCTTTCTTACTGACGATCGTTGCGCTTCTGTCTCTAGCTGTGGTCTTGAGTGCCCAGGAGCCATTACCGGCAATCTACGTTGACTTAACCGAGGTAGAGGGCCTCGATGAAAATGGTTGTATCCCTGAAGGCGGGGCCGACCTGGTCATTCCCATTCATTTCCTCAATTCGGATGGCGAAGATGATTTCCGCACTTGGATTTCTAACGGCTTCTACTTCGATTCGCCCGACGGTGTCACCATCACGGGAATTGACTTCGAGAAGAACTGTGAATACAACATTGACCTTGCGTGCGCGATTTCGAATGAGTGCTACCCGTTTGAGCCGTTCAATTGCTACTCCTGGTTTGACATGTACTTCAATGACATCCAGATTTCCAAGGGTCTTGGTGGTATTGGTATAACCGGTTTGGCTGAGAACGGCACTGGTCTGCCTCCAGGCTTCGACGACTGGATTTACAGGTTTACCGTCAAGGGTATCACGGGCGCCGCGGGAACCCGCCTGGTTTTGGATTCCACGTCATGGGAACCATATTGGATTTGGATGTGGGATATTCCTGGCATACCTTCCTGGGGCGGGCCGTACGAGTTCTCCATCGGGTCATGGGTGGTCCCGCATATCACATCCGCTCCTCCGACGGCATCTTACTGTCCGGGTGACGCTTTCTACTACGATGTCGACGCGGATGGGGCTGAGCCGCTTGCTTACACATTAGCGGCGTCTCCCGCAGGCATGACAATCGATCCTGCCACCGGTGAAATCAACTGGGTCTGCGGTTCACCGGGCTACTACTGGGTCAAGGTCGTGGTGTCAAACGATCACGGTGTAGACGAACAATCGTTCGTGATTGATGTCATCTCCTGTGCCTATACCAGGTGCTGGCCGCAACCGGTGGAGTTGGGTGTCAATGACAACGATGGTATTCTGAACGTTTCGATTTTCAGTGAATATAACGACAAGGTTGACCTCGCATCCGTGCGTGTGTTCGGCAAAATTCCGTCTTACAGCAACGATGGCGAAGCCTGGATCGAGGGCGATTCAATCGTAACCGACTGTTTCCTGATGCGCTTTCTGGGTTCCGGCGGTTTCCGACCCCTTCCGCCCGATGACTTCACTGGTGAGTATTTCGTAACATACAGCTGTGCCGGGGAAACGAAAACTCTGGTTGGGGACTACGCTATGAATATCAGTCAGGGCGACGTGAACTTCGACGGGTCGGTTAACCTTGAGGACGTGGTCCTGATGATTGACTGGTTGTTCAACGGGGGGGCCAAGACCAGACTCTATAACGAAAGCATGGACGAGTGCATGGATATCGATGGAAGTGGACGCATCGACCTGCTCGACGTTCGTGCGCTGATAGAGATGATTTATTAAACCACAACTTTGGAGAAAGGTGATGAGCAAGTACCTGTTTCGCGCGATTCTTGCAGTGATTCTATCAACAACCGCGTCAGTCAGTGCGCAGGAACCGTCACCAGCTGTTTTTGTCAACGTGGATGAAGTCGGGGGGCTCACGGCCGAAGGCAGAATACCTATTGGCGGTACTGATCTGACTATTCCGGTCCGTTTCCATAACGTTGACGACGCCCGTACTTTTATCAGGAATGCTTACTATTTTCAGTCGTCCGCCGTCACGATAGAAGACATTAGTGTCAAATGGAACGACGAATACATGTGGGGTTTTGAGCAGGCCTACTACCTTGACTGCTTGCCCTGGAATACCCCGCCCTGCTATTCATGGTTTGACTTATACCTGGACAGCACCCCTATCACCAGGGGCCTGGGAGGCTTCGCCCTGGCCGGGCTTTCGTACGAGGGCACTGGTTTGCCGGCCGATTTTGACGATATCGCCTGCACTTTTACCCTGACCGGCGTGTCCGGCCCCCCCGGAGCCATTTTGACTATGGACAGTACCTGGTCGCCGTTTAGCGGCTTTTGGGAATGGAGCGGAGTTGGCACCAATGTCTCCTGGGGTGGGCCCTACGATTTTCTGTTCGAAAGAGGTTCCAGCTGCTCCGAACCATATACCACTTGCTGGCCGCAGCCAATGAAACCGGGCATCTACGACAATGACCGCGTCCTGAACGTATCCATCTTCTGCGAGGATAACGACGAAGTTGACCTGGCTTCCGTTCTTATCTTCGGCAAAATTCCCAGCCTGACCAACGATGGTGTGGCGTGGATCGAGGGGGATTCGATTGTCACCGACGCCTTCCTGATGCGCTTTCTGGGCTGCGCCGGTTTCCGTCCGCTGACTCCTGAAGGTGTCGACGATACCTATTTTGTGACTTACGTGAAAAACGGCACGGAATATTCCCTGGAAGGCAATTTCGTTCTGAGTTTCGTTTGGGGGGATGTGACGTTTGACGGTATGGTCAGTCTTGATGATGTGACCTTCATGATAGAATACCTGTTCGGCGGAGGTCCGGGATGCACCCTCGACGGCTGTAAGGTGGATGAACTCATGGATGTTGACCAGAGCGGCCGATTCGACATGCTCGATGTTGGCGCCCTGATAGAAATGATTTACTGAAAACAAAGGATTGGAGGGAGGTAATGAGGAAATTTGTCCTTTTATCGACAGTTGTGTTGTTGCAGGTATTGGCTTTCACGGCTGATGCCCAGCAGCCCTTGCCGGCTGTCTGGGTCGACATGAGTGAAGTGACGGGAGTCTTGCCCGGCACTAATGTTATAGTCGACGGCTCTTTAGTAAGTATCCCCATTCGGTTCACTAACGTGGATCAAGCACGCACCGCTATATCAAACGGCTTCTACTTCCACGGGTCCGGAGTATCTATCGACAGCATCAGTGTCAAGTGGAACGGAGCATATCCCTGGGGTGTAGAGGAAGCCCTTCTTCTTGGCTGTTACCCCTGGGAGGAATGTTATGCATGGTTCGATTACACTACGGTCGAGTCCTATATCGACAAGGGTCTAGGAGGTTACGGTATGGTGGCGCTGACCGGTTCGGGAGACGGCATGCCCGCCGACTTCGACGACATTGCCTACACCCTTCATCTGAGTGACGTCGGTGGTTACTGGGAGACCCTCACCCTCGACACGACCTGGTGGCCACCAGCCAACTTATGGTTGTGGACCGGCGTGGAAGAGGATGTCTCATGGGGTGGACCCTATGAATGGCTGGTCAATTACAATCCGTGCCAGGGGGGACCTTTCACCTACTGCTGGCCGCAGCCGGTCGAGCTCGGAGTTAACGACAACGATCGAGTCCTCAAAGTCTATATCGAGTGCGAACTGAACATCGGGATCGTTGATCTGTCGTCGGTGAAGGTATTCGGCCAGATTCCCACCTACACTCAGGACCAGGCCTGGATAGAGGATGATGACCTTATCGTCACCGACTGCTTCCTGATGCGTTTTTTGGGCTCAGGTGGTTTCCGTCCGCTCCCGCCTGATGATTTTATAGGTGAGTATTTTGTGACATACAATTACTACATCGGGACAGAACGAACCCTGTATGGGGACTTCGCCATGAATATAAGTCAGGGCGACGTAAACTTCGACGGGTCGCTGGGCATCGATGATGTAGTTTTCATGACCGATCACCTCTTTGGCGACGGTCCGGGATGCACCCTCGACGGCTGTAAGGTGGATGAACTCATGGATGTTGACCAGAGCGGCCGATTCGACATGCTCGATGTTGGCGCCCTGATAGAAATGATTATGTGAGAGTCCTGCAGGACCTGACAAAAACCCGCTCCAATGAGGAGCGGGTTTTTTATTTGGCCCGGTATATAATCGACTGCGAGGCCGCCTACCCCATAAAGGGATAGCGGTAATTCTTCGGCGGAACGAAGTTCTCTTTGATGGCCCGTGGCGAGGTCCAGCGAAGCATATTCTGGATACCGCCCGCCTTGTCATTCGTCCCCGAGGCTCGTCCGCCACCAAATGGTTGCTGACCTACCACGGCTCCGGTGGGTTTGTCGTTGATATAGAAATTACCCGCCGCGTGTCGCAGGGTCCGCTCGGCCAGCTCAATCGCTTTGCGATCGCTGGCGAAAATGGATCCGGTCAGAGCGTACGGCGAGGTCTGGTCGCACAGATGAAGCGCCTTGGCGTATTCGTCATCTTTGTACAGATAGATCGTAACCACCGGACCGAAAATTTCCTCTTCGATAAGTTTGAAATTGGGGTTGCCGGTGACCACGACCGTAGGCTCGATATAATAGCCCTTGGACTTGTCGAAGTTGCCACCGCAGAGTATTTCAGCGTCTTTCGCGTGCTTGGCGAAATCGATGTAGGTGGCGATAGAGTCAAAGGCGCTCTCATCAATAATGGCGTTTACGAAATTGGTGTAGTCTTCCGGGTCGCCCATTTTGAGGTCCTGGACCTGCCTGATGAGGTTGTCCTTGATCTTCGACCACATCGAGTCCGCGATATAGCAGCGCGAGGCCGCCGAACACTTCTGACCTTGAAACTCAAAGGCTCCTCTCACTATGGCCGTAACCAGGGCCTCGGGGTCTGCCGAGGGGTGAGCCACGATGAAGTCTTTACCGCCCGTTTCGCCTACGATTCTCGGGTACGCCCGGTAATTGGCGATATTTTCGCCGACAGTTTTCCACATGTTCTGGAAGACAGCCGTTGAACCGGTGAAGTGAATTCCAGCTAAGTGTTTATTGCGCAGAACGGTATCGCCGATCGCGGATCCTCTGGCGAAGATCAGGTTGATAACACCATCTGGTAGACCTGCCTCCTTAAAAATTTTCATGAGAAAATGGGAGGTGTAAGTGGCGGTGGAAGCCGGTTTCCACACCACCACGTTGCCCATCATTGCCGGAGCGGTGGGGAGATTACCGTTAATGGACACGAAGTTAAACGGCGTGACCGCAAACACGAAGCCCTCCAGGGGGCGATGGTCAAGGCGGTCCCAGATTCCGGGCGCGTTGCCGGGCTGAATTTCATAGATCTGCTGCATGTAAAAGGCGTTAAAGCGCCAGAAATCGACCAGTTCGCAGACAGCGTCGATTTCGGCCTGAAAGATGGTCTTGGAGTGAGCTAACATTGTGGCGGCGTTCATCTTGTGGCGATAAGGGCCAGCCAGAAGCTCGGCCGCTTTCAGAAAGATTGAGGCCCGATGTTCCCAGGGCATATGCTCCCAGGATTTCTGGGCCTCAAGAGCACAGTCAACCGCTTTTGTTACTTCACCTTCCCCGCCCTGATAGTAAAATCCCAACTTCTGACTTAGTTTGTGCGGGCAGGCAATGTCAACTTTTTTGCCTGTTTTTATTTCCTTGCCGCCGATTACCAGCGGTATTTCGCATGGGTTGGCTTTGAGGGCGGCAAGCTCTTTTTCGAGTTCGGCGCGTTCCGGTGAGCCTGGGGCGTAATCCAGTATGGGTTCGTTTTTCGGAAACGGTACCTGGAAAATGCTCATATCAACCTCCGCAAGGCGTTTTTGCTGTATCGCCTTAGGCTTGGGATTGTTAAACGTTCGTTATTTTCAAGTTTTCAGGATAAATATTCTAATTAGAAATGTCCTGATGGGCAAGCGATTAGTGCTGATTCTACGGGGAGAAACCAACCCAAAAGAAACTTAAAGAAAAAATGACCCCAACGGGAGTCGAACCCGTGTTACCGCCGTGAAAGGGCGGTGTCCTAGGCCACTAGACGATGGGGTCATCAGTACAAATTGGCCATGGCATTATACGGTTTTTGGCGAAACTGTCAAGATAATTCAGTGGTAGCGCAGGGGAAACCCCTGCGTTATCACGGTGCGACAGAGTGTGATTCGCAGATTTTGTGTCGCAAGAAGTGCTCAGCAGGGACAGCCGTGCCGAGTCTTTCCTCCCCACCGGGGTCGAGAAGCAGGTTTCTTGACCGTGCGAGCAACAAAAGGGTCCCCTTTTTGCAAATTACCCACCCCTGATCACCACATTTGCGGTGTAATCTATTGCCAATTATAGCCTTGTCAAGCACCCCGGTCTTGACAGGTCCGTCACGTGGAGTTCGGGGTCGTCACCGCCGTGTTGATTTGTCGCACGGCCGGCCGGATACGCACGGCGTTTTTTTGAATTTTCTTACCTGGAATCGTTGACGCCGGGAACCCTTTTTTCGTTATTGCGCATATGTCTACGGGGGTAAGTATTTTTGGCCTTTTTTTGTTGACAAAAATGCGCTTTTTCAGCGTATTCTCTTTAGGAAATTCAGGAGCAAGTTTTAAGCTGTAACTTTAAAATTTTGAAGGAGGTACTTATCGAAAGGTTGTTAACGCATTTCTTTGCCTCATCACCAAAATTAACCTCATAAAAAGATAAGGAGTAAGTGAAGCATGAAGCTTAAACTCTTGTGTATCACGTGTACCCTGCTGCTTCTACTAACAGGTTCTGTTTTTAGTGCAGTAGTTGGGAAGATTACAGGTGTGGTCACAGATGCCGAAACCCAGCAACCGCTGGTAGGTGTGACCGTGTCTGTGCAGGGTACAACTTGGGGTGCAATCACCGACGCGGATGGTCGGTACTCCATCTTGAATGTGCCTGTAGGAACATACACGGTCGTTATGAGCGCCGTGGGCTACTCGACGGTGGAAGTATCCAACGTGCTTGTCCACGCCGATCTGGCCGCGTATCAGAACCAGGCGATGCAGCCCGAGGCGGCTGAACTCGGCACCGTCATCGAGGTAAGGGCCGAGGATAAGCTGGTGATTCGCGACAAGACCACGAGTATCAACGTCATCAGAGGAGATGAACTTCAGGCGTTGCCGACCCGTGGTTTCGAGCAGGTTGTCGGAATTCAGAACAGCGTTGTGCGTATGAACGCCAACGTCGACATCCGGCAACGCGCCGGTCGTGAGAACCTTGCCAATGGTGCTGAGATTAACCTTCGTGGCGGCCGTCCTTCCGAGGTCGCTTACTATGTCGATGGTTTCTCCCAGCAGGACCCGCTGACAGGTATCTCGACGGCGAATATCAGTAACAACGCCATCCAGGAAGTGTCGGTTCAGTCAGGCGCGTTCTCGGCCGAGTATGGTCACGTTGCCTCCGGTATTGTCAACGTGGTCACCAACTCCGGTAGCAATGAGTATCATGCTGCCCTCGAAGGCGTCACGGATAACTTCCTTGAAGGCGAGAATAAACCTGTTTTCGATCATAACTACTACACGGCCGACGTAAGCGGTCCCATCCCGGGAACGGAGAACGGTTTCTTCTATTTCTCGGGCGAGCGTCGCTATCTGGAGGACCGCAACCCGTCCATTAAGACTCATGACATCTGGGCGGATGCCGGTCTTGATACTCTTTATGGCGGTGTTTACAACGGCTACACCATGCCCAAGAACTGGCTCGAAGGCTGGTCCTATCAGGGTAAGATCGACTACAACGTTACCCCGAATCTCAAATTCACCGTTAACGGCAACGGTTCGATCGATCGCTGGTCCGAATACTGGCACTTCTATAACAACCCGGCTTTCCCCGGCCAGATCGATCATGCCCGTCGCTACCGTGATGAGAACATCGGTCTCAACGCCAAGGTCACCCATACGCTGGACGCCAAGACTTTCTATAACTTGAGCGCTTCGTTCTTCTCGACCGAGAGAATCCGCGGTGATGGTGATCTGTTTGATGATATCGAGGCCTATCAGCGGTTTATTAGGGGTGACGAGTTCGCCAACCCGGAATGGGATATCCATAACCTGTTCCGTGAGGGCGATAGCGTATTCGAGAGTGAGATCAACCCCGCCGTCGCTGCCGGTGACGATGACGATACCTTCCTGGTATATCTCGAATCCTACCAGCCGGTAGTGTTATTACGCAAATCATCGTATATCGGCTTCAAGGGTGACATCACCAGCCAGGTGACACCCAGCCATACGCTGAAATTCGGTTTCGACTTCCAGCGTCATTCGGTCCGTCGCCTCAATACGGGTGACGCCACCAAGGGTTGGAACGAACAGCGCTGGAACCGCTTCGGCTATGACATTTACGGCGAAGTGTCCGATCGTGAGGACTTCTCCATTGAGGATACTATTACCCTCTCTGGCGGAATCCTGGATACTATCTACGCTTTCGGTGCCAAACATCCGATCAACCTGGGTCTTTACCTGCAGGATCGTTTCGACTGGCGTGGTTTAATTGTCAGTGCCGGGGTGCGTTTCGACTTGTTTGACTACAACGCCAAGCGGCTGCGCAACGTCGAGGCCCCCATTGATCCTGACTCCACGTGGCTTGACCCCGACATTGCCCCGGAAGATATTGACAGGGCAATTGATGCGAGCGACCTTGAAGATAGCGAGGTATTTACGCGCCTTTCCCCGCGTCTGGGTATCTCCTTCCCGGTCAGCGACGTTACTCAACTCCATGTCAACTATGGTAAGTTCTATCAGCGGCCCGACCTTCAAAACCTCTATGTCGGATATGACTTCCTGGCCTCCCGTGTAGACGCCGGCTCGTACTTCGCGTTCCCGAACCCGAACCTGAAGCCCGAGAAAGTTACCCAGTATGAAGTGGGTATTACGCACCAGCTGGGTGAGTTCACGGCCTTCGACGTGACCGCGTATTACAAGGACGTTCAGGATCTGGTCGCCATCTTCCACCAGACTCCAGCGTATCCAACGGCATACGACTACTATGGCAACACCGACTACGGTACGATTAAGGGTGTCGATTTCAGCCTTAATATGCGCCGTACTCGTAATATCATGCTCCAGGTGAAATATACTCTCAGCTATGCCAACGGAACCGGTTCGTATGCTAACAGCATGTTCAATATCGCTTGGAAGAACCCGACCGGAACACCCAAGTCCACTTCGCCTCTCGACTATGACCAGCGTCATAGCGTCATCGGTATCTTCGACATTCGCACCCTCAAGGGTGAGGGCCCGATGCTCGGCAACTATCACCCACTGGAGAACTTTGGTTTGAACGTGGTTGCTCAGCTTGCCAGCGGTCTGCCCTATACGCCGATGGAGCCATATGACGCCGTCACCAACAAGTCGGTCCAGCAGGCTCCGACCGGCGGCCTCAACTCCGCCAATATGCCGTGGACCTTCGTGATTGACCTGAAGATGGAGCGGACATTCGATGTCGGCAATTTCAAAATCCGCCCCTACATCTGGGTCAAGAATCTGCTGAACCGCGAGAACATCCTTTCGGTATATGAGGGTACCGGTGAGCCAAACACGACTGGTTATCTTGAGACCGAAGAAGGCCAGGTACGCGCGGCTGATCCGGAAACTGGCGAAGAATTCGCGTACAGGTATAATCTTCTGCAGAACAACCCCAAGAACTGGTCCAATCCGCGGATGATCTTTGCCGGTCTGCGCGTATCGTTCTAAAGGAGAGGAGAAAAAGAAGAAATGAGAATAAAACTATTATGCTGTTTGATGGTGTTCCTGTTGGCTCTGCCGGTCGCGGCCAGGCCTCCGAAGGGAGACTATACAGCTCCGTCGGTAGCGATTATTGACAACACTACCTTTATCTCCGCTAACAGGATACTGATGTTCGTTACCAACCATGGTAACTTTGGACGTGACCTGGGTGGTACCTTCGGGCACGACTACGGGACTTGGTATCCTTACCCGGTCGGAGAGGACACGTCCATCATCAACGCGACCGAGCTGCAGAACTTCTCGCCCAACTACGCGGGCGGTCTGTGGGTCGGCGCCATTGATTCGGCCACGGGCGATATTCGCATCATTATTTCGGAATATGACAGCGAATACGTTCCGGGTCCGATGGAGAACGGAACCTTCATGACGGACAGGGGCGACTTCAGGGTCTACAAGCTGTACGCGGACAGCCTGGGAGACAACGGCAACCAGACCTACGACGACTACATGCTCTACGGCCCTGATCTCGGCGCTCCGTTCTGGACCGAGGATACCTACGACGGCGAGGGTAACCTCATCGGCGAGGCGGGTGAGCCGCGGATACTCGGCGACCAATTCCTCTGGGCCGTTTACAATGACGCTGATCCCAATCAGCACCAGAACGACGCCGGCACCACCGCTCCGCTCGGGCTGGAGGTTAAACAGGCTCTGTTTGCCTATAACCGTGATGACCCTCTCGGCGATGTCGTCTTTATGCGTTATCGTATCTATAATAAGGGCAACAACACACTGGAAAACTGCTATTTCTCACTCTGGTGTGACCCTGACCTGGGAACTGCGGGTGACGATCTGGTCGGCTGCGATACGGTTCTCGGTCTTGGATTCGTCTATAACGCCGATAATGACGACGGACAATATGGTGACAATCCTCCGCCGTGCTGGGCCTACGACTTCTTCCAGGGTCCGATGGTCCCCGGCGATGAGAACGATACCGCCATTATGTGGGATTTCCAGAAGTTCCCGGGAATGAAGAACCTCGGAATGACCTCATTTAACAAGTACATTAACGGTACCGACCCTGACAACTTCAACCAGACCTACTGGTTCATGCAGGGTCTTACCAAGACCGGTTCACCCTACGTGTACAACGGACAGGTTCTGACCTTCGTGCTTTCCGGCGACCCGATTGCCGGTACCGGCGATCTGGACTTCGCGCCGGACGACCGCCGCTGGATGCAGACGACCGGTCCGATTACCTTCCGTCCCGGTGACTCGACCGAGATCGTGGCCGCCTCGATAGCTGCGCAGGCCCTGGATCG
Organism: Candidatus Zixiibacteriota bacterium; assembly: GCA_020351995.1. Lineage (GTDB taxonomy): Bacteria > Zixibacteria > MSB-5A5 > GN15 > FEB-12. Next base: position 3,244,306 of record CP070674.1, on the reverse strand, counting down.
CAAAACTTCGATCGCGCTGATGAAGTTCTACGATCGTTTCGCTCAGCTCACGTACGACAGTGCTTTCGTGGTCCTTAAGCCACCGGCACGGCCCCGTGTCTCCAGTGTGGTTGAAGCCGGTGTGATTTCCCTGTTCTGGGATGACACGTCGGAAGTTGACCCCGGAACCTATCCTTTTGAAGGCTATGCCATTTATCAGGGTGAGACTCCCGCCGGACCGTGGCATCGGGTTACCAACTACGATATAAACAACACTATCGAAGACGTCTTTGACGAGGTCTTCAACCCCGTCACCGGTGTTCCCGAGATCCTGCTGGTTCAGAATGGCACTAACTCCGATGTACAGCGACACATCACAATTACCGAAGATGTGATAACCGGTCTCCCTTTAAGGGATGTCACGACCTACAATTACAGGGTGGAAGCCTATTGCGCCTTCCCCGAGGGTCCCCTTGGCCTGAGAACCCTGACTTCGAACGCAACCATCCGCGTCACGCCGCAGGCGCCTCCGGTGGATGTTGACTATCCGGAACACATCGGAAATATACTGGCGGTTACTCACCCGTCCGGTCTCTCCGACGGAGTTGTTGCCCCGTATGTGGTCAATCCAAGAGCACTGACGGGAGATGACTATCGTATCATTTTTGAGGATACCATAGGCATTCGTATTGACACCACCATCCCCGACCCGATTAACGCTCCGGAGGAAACTGTCTTTGTCTCCACCGATATCGCCTGGCACCTCGATAACGTGTCTACAGGTCAGCGTCTTGTGGAGTATTATGTGGACCAGACCGGGGGCCTCGACTATCCCATTGTCGATGGCTTCAAGATCGTGGTTTCCGGACCGTCCACGCCCGGTGTCAAGACCAGCGATATGTTTGCCACCGATGATGAATCGTTGTGGGGTTGGGATATTCCCAACGGCACCCGGAGATTCACGTGGGCGCAGGCTGACTTCGGCTTTGAAGGCTTCCGCGGCGCTCTTGGGTGGGAATCGCCTCAGCACTATTTCGGTGGCCTCGACCCACAGGTCCCTCCGAGCCTACTGGTCAACGTGTTGCTGCGCCTCGCCACGGTGGATGTTGACGGTAATTTCGATCCCGCCGACGAAAACGTCTCTTATGCCTACCGCTATGGACGCGGGTTCACAGCCCCGGCGGCACAACCGGAATTTGTACCTTTCATGATCAACACCGTAGATGGCGGCTATCGCTTCCAGGATTACGAGAGGAGCTGTCCTCTTTCAGCCTGGAATGTGGATGTCGATCCTCCTCAGCGGTTGGCGCTTGGCTACCTCGAAAACAATGCCGAGTTCGCAGTGTTGGACGGTAAGTACTGGCCGCAAGAGAGCGATGTGTTGGCAGAACAGGGACAGACCAACGTAGGATCCACCGGACCTCGCGAGTGGCTCTGGATCTTCCTTGATGATTACACTGATGCGACCCCGAATACGGACTACATGGGCGAGGCCATCGGCGATCCCATGCCCATTGTTTACTGGGCAGCGTGGAACCGCCGTGGATCAGACGTGCCGTTCGCGACAGGTGACGAGTTTATCATCCTTCCGGCGAAGATCAACACCTCTAACGATGTCTTTGAGTTCACTGCGGCTGCCATGGTCGAGGATGTCGCTGCTGAAAACGATCTCGACCTAATCAAGGCGGTGCCGAATCCGTTCTATCTGCGCGGTGACTACGATCCGAACCCGGGCAGTTACGCAATTAAATTCCATCATCTTCCTGAAGTGGCTACCGTAAGGATCTACAATCTGAGTGGTGACCTTGTCCGGACGATCGAGAAGGATGGTACCGATGCTATCGCGACATGGGATGTGCTGAACGTAAACGGTCTGCCCGTCGCCTCAGGCATCTATATCTATGTTGTCGATGCTCCGGGGATTGGTACTAAGACAGGCAAGATGGCCGTCTTCGTTCAACAGGAAGTTTTGGACATTTACTAAACAAGGAGCATGAAAGTAATGAAGTATAAATTCTTGATTTTGACCATGGTTCTCCTTGTGTTAAGCCTGTGTTCGGCTTATGCGGGGAACGACTTGAGACTCGGTACCGCCGGTGCCCAGGAGTTGCTGATTCCTGTCGGTTCCCGTGGTACGGCCATGGGTGGAGCGGTCCTGTCCACAACTTACGGGATCGAGGCGATGTACTGGAACCCGGCCGGTCTGGCCTCACTGGAAGGTACTGAAGCGGCCTTCACGCACCTGCCCTATTTCGCTGATATCGACGTCAACTTCTTTGGCATCGCTACGGCGATTGAAGGGTTCGGTACCATTGGAGGCGGCGCGAAGGTTGTCTCGATCGGTGACATCGAAGAGACTACCGAAATCGATCCAGATGGCACCGGACGTATCTTCAGCCCGTCTCTGACCGTCCTGAATCTGACCTATGCCCGCGAGTTCACGGCCAATGTGTCATTCGGCATCAACGCTATGTTTATCCACGAGGATATCCACGAGGTGAGGGCAAGCGGTGTGGCCTTTGACGTCGGCTTTATCTACAGGCCGAGATGGTACGGACTCTCGCTGGGTCTTGCGGTGAAGAACTACGGCCCGGAGATGCAGTTCTCCGGCGAAGGGTTTGACCTCATTTTCGAGAACATTCCCGTTCGCCCGGTGGCGCAGAAGTTCGATCTGCCCAGCTCAATCAACATTGGTGTCGGTTACGACTTTCTCGACGACGGCCGTAACCTGGCCAACCTGTCCGGGAATTTCCGCTCGAATAACTATTCCGCGGATTTGTGGCAGGGTGGCGCCGAGTATGTTTATGACGGCAAGTATGCCTTACGGGCCGGGTATAACTACTCGCTAAACGACCCTGACCCTGACGACGAGGTAGATGAAAACGCCTGGCTCTATGGCTTCAGTTTCGGCGGCGGTGTAACCATACCGCTCTCAGGCGTATCGCTCACCTTCGAGTACTCCTGGAACGAGACTGGCGACGTCTTCGACGATAATCAGTTCTTCACGTTCAGGGCAAACTTCTAAGCGGTTGTCTAAACCGTGGGAAAAAAGTCGGGTACGAAAGTACCCGACTTTTTTATTGTCTGTAATGGGATCGGCAAACTCTCAGCGGCCTCAATGTCTACCGGTGCAGATATATTTGAACCCCTTCTTTCTCACCTCGGCGGGGTCGTATATGTTCCTGGTGTCATATATAGCGGGCGAGTTCATCAGTGATTTGAGCTGGTCAAAATCCAGGTCTCGGAACTCATGCCATTCGGTAGCGATAATGACGAGGTCAGCCCCTTTCGCGGCCGATAGATAATCATCGTGGTAATTGATATCCGGTAACTGGGCTCGTGCCTGCTCCAGAGCCGCCGGATCGTAGGCCTGGACAACGGCTCCCTCATCCTTGAGCCGTCGGGCAATATGGATAGCCGGCGCCTCACGAACGTCATCGGTCAGCGGCTTAAACGACAAGCCCAGAAGGCAAATGGTCTTGCCGTCGAGTCCCCCCAGGAAATCACGACTCTTCTTCACCACAAGCTCCTTCTGGTGCTCGTTCACGCTCAGCAGGGCTTTTCCGATCTGGAAATCATACCCAACCGATTCCGCGGTGCTAACCAGCGCCCGAATGTCCTTGGGAAAGCACGAACCCCCGAATCCCGGACCGGGGTGCAGGAACTTGGGACCGATCCTTTTATCCATTCCCACCGCTGTGGCGACTTTGTAAACATCGGCGCCAACTTTGTCGCAGATATTGGCGATTTCGTTGATGAAAGAAATTTTCAGTGCCAGCATCGTGTTCGAGGCATACTTTATCATCTCGGCCGTCTCGTTGGTGGTACTGACAATGGGTGTTTCAAGCAGGTAAAGTGGCCGGTAAATCTCCTTGATGATAGACAAAGCTCGTTCGGAATCGGCGCCGATTATCACCCTGTCCGGACGGAGAAAATCACCCACCGCGGCTCCCTCACGCAGAAATTCCGGGTTGGACACTATATCGAATTCGACCCCGGCCTTGTTGTGCTGCTTGACAAGCTCACGCAGTTCGCGCGACGTTCCTACCGGGACCGTACTTTTAATCACAATCACCTTGTAATCGGTAATATAGCCCGCGATTTCGGCTACGACCTGTCGAACCTGGGTGAGATTGGAGCTTCCGTCATCATTTTCCGGCGTCCCGACCCCGATAAATACTACCAGCGAACGGGTCACGGCTTCTTTCAGATCGGTTGAGAATTTAAGTCGCCCCTGTTTGACATTACGGCGCACAAGCTCGCTGAGGCCTATTTCGTATATGGGTATCTGGCCGTTGTTAAGCATGTTTATCTTCGATTCGTCGCTGTCAACACAGATGACGTTCATACCGAAATCAGACATGCACGTTCCGGCCACCAGGCCCACGTAGCCTGTGCCTACCACACAGATATTCATGGTTTATCCCTTCGCTGAGAAGAAGTTTTCCCCAATAAGACCGCTGGGTCGGATTATGTCAAGCAATATAGAGGTCGCCGCTGACGGTGCTGCTTGTTTCGATCTGCTGCGAGCCCCGGCAAAAGCGCGGATTAAGATACGTTCGACCGCCAGTCACGCACGATGGCGTAGGGTAGCTGGCGAATATGCTCGGTGGTGCTGTGCTTGGATTCAAAATCGCGGTAAGCCCGCTGAACCTGCTCCGGTGTCAGACCGAGCTCTTTGGCGACCAGGTCGATGTCGACCTTGTATTCCCAGGCGTACAGCAGGGGATCGAGCTGGTCAAACGGCAGGCAGAAATAGAAATCCTTGTCCGATACCGCCAGGCTGAAGGTATCCGGGCTCGGCGTCCGCTTGATGATTTCTTCCGGTATCCCGAAATACTCTCCAAGCTGATAGACCTGTGTCTTGTACAGATGCGAGATGGCTTCAACATCGGTACCACCATCGCCGAACTTACAGAAATCACCCAGCAGGAATTCGCTCTTGTTGGTGGTCCCGGCAACCAGGTAATTCATCTGCTCACCCCAGAAATACAGGGCTATCATACGAGAGCGAATCTTGACGTTGGCGGCCGCCGTTATGGCCAGAAACTGGCTCTTGGTCAGCCGCTTTTCCCTGACATTCCCGTTGCCGTCGTCAAGACGCAGCGTGTAGAAATTGTAGCGGTCGACATCCAAAAGATTCTGCGGCAGGTATATGTTGAACTTGTAGCTCTCGTTGTACTCGGGAAATATGGATTTGATGATCTCATCACGGGTCTGATATGCCGCGAAACTTCCCACGGCACCCGTCAACTCTACCGTGGTATGCCGTATCCCCAGCTTGTCGATTACCTTTTGCGCATATTGGGCCGAAACCGGGTTGGATTCTTTTTCCGGGAGAATCAGTCCGTAAACTTTATCCTTACCCACGGCGGCGACCGCCAGTGAAGCAACCACGGCCGAGTCGATGCCTCCGCTTACGCCAACGATTATCCCGTCCCGCTTGGGGGCCCCCTTCATCTGTGAGGACATGAATTCCTGGACGATGTTGGCTTCGCGCTCCGGGTTTATCTTGAGTGCGTCTTTAACTGATGTCATGATAATTCCTTTCATTTTATGCCAAGCGTTTTTGTTTTTTCGGATTTCAACCGGACCTTGTCAACCTTACCGGAGAGTTGTTTGGGCAATGACGGGACAAAGTCAACATACTTGGGAACTTTGTGACTGGCCAGACGATTCCGGCAAAAGTCGAGAATCTCCTTCTCTGTCGCGGTCGAACCCGCTTTCCTGACTACTACCGACGTGATGGCTTCGCCGAGAACGGGATCGTCCACCCCGAATACAGCCGTCTCCAGGATCTGCTCATGCTCCATCAGACATTCTTCGATCTCCTTGACGCTGACACGGTTTCCGCCTGTTTTGATAATTTCTTTCTTCCGTCCGACCACGTATAAGTACCCGTCCTCGTCTTTCTTCGCCAGGTCGCCCGTGAACAGCCGCCCGTTCTTGAGCACCTCGCGCTCTTCATCAGCCTGGTTCCAGTAGCCCATCATCACGTTGGGACCGTCGACAACAATTTCACCCACCTCACCCGGTGGCAATTCGTTGCCGTTTTCGTCCGCTACGCTTACCTTGACCCCCGGCACGGGAATTCCAATCGAGCCGAGTTTCCTGGTGAGCATCTGGGGAGGCAGCCAGGTCACTCGAGGGGCGGCCTCGGTCTGCCCATACATAATGTAGATTTCCTTCGACGGGAAAGCGTCCATGAGCCTGCGTATTATTTCCGGGGCCATCGCGCCTCCCGCCTGCGTGAAATACCTTAACGACTCCAGTTTTCGTTTGGCGAAGGTCGAGTTTCCCAGCAGAATCATGAAGTTCGAGGGCACTCCGGAAAAGCCTGTGACACCTTCGGCCTCCATGGTATCCAGGACCACCTCCGGGTACATGAAGCGGTTGTCGACCACCAGCCTTCCGCCGCACGCGATATGGGTTAGCAGCAAAGAATTGCCGTAAATATAGTAGAAGGGAAGAATGACAATCACGCTATCATCGTCGGTCAGCTTGAGGTACTCTATGGTGGCCAGCGTATTGGATACAAGATTGAGGTGTGAGAGCATGACGCCCTTGGGCTTTCCGGTGGAACCCGAGGTGTAAAAGATCGCCGCCAGCTCACGCTCGCCGTCAGAACCCGACCGGGTCCGTGATACCGGGAGGTATCTTTCCGGTGAAGTTATATCTCCGATAATTTCCTGCGGAATATCGTCTCTGCCCAGGCCGAATTTCCTGTCTGTGAACACACGTTCAACCGGTGTGTCACCGGCCAGGACCTTCGGAAGTGTCCGGCGGAATTGGAACCCGGCCAGCAATACCCTGGCGTCGCAGTCAGTAAGCACGTACCTCAGGCTGTCTTCGTCAAGGGAGGTATCCATCGGCACCGCTACGTAATCGGCCGCGAAAATGGCAAAAAATGCCGTGGCGTACTCGAGTGAATTTTCGAAAAGCAGGGCGATTCGAGAACCTTCGGGCAGCCCCAGTTCTCTTAAGCGATTCGCCAGAGCCGCCGATCGCTCGTAGAGCTGCCGGAAACTGAGACGCTCATTATTGTGGGTCACCGCCGGTTTATCCGGAAACCGCTCGGCACTCTCGGATAACAGGTCAAAGACTTTCATACGCTCATCAACGAGATACGGTTAGGGTACGGTCGGCTTTACTCAGCCGATCTTTTTGGAGATAAACGCCACCAGATTACTGATCGAGTCAAGATTCTGCGGTGTCATCTCATCATCCTCAATCGTGAAAGCGAACTCCCGTTCTATAAAAGACGCCAGTTCTAATACACCGGTAGAGTCGATTATACCGGTTTGCATGAATGAGTCGCCGTCACTGAGTTCCTGATCTTCATCACCCACCAGGAATACTTCTCTGATGAAGTCTTTGAGTTTCTTTTTGATGTTGTCGTTTGGTGTCATAATTTGAGATCAACCTCTTCTGTCAAATTGCTGTTCTTTTCATGCTCAAACAATGTATGGTCACATAAGTTTCCCTGATTTGCCGCTTTGTTTACTTTGCACCTCCAGAGGGGGAAGCCGCAGGTACTCGGTGCCGTCGATCTTTCTTTGAATATTCGCGTAGGCGCGCCGAGCCTGTTGCTCGGAAAGATTCATTACCTTTGCGGCCTCATCCGTCGGCACCCCATTTTCCATGGCGTACCACAGCATGTCCATGCGGTAAAAATCCAGGCCAAAGAAGAACTCTTCCTGGGTGGATCCGGCACTGTAGGTATCGGTAGTCGGCACGCGCTTTATAATCTCGTCAGGTACGCCCAACTCCTCGGCCAGTTGATAGATCTGCACCTTGAATAGATGAGCGATCGGTTTCAGGTCGGCTCCGCCGTCGCCGTACTTGACGAAGAAACCCTGGCAGTGCTCGTCCTTGTTACCCGTGCCGGCCACGGCGTAGTTGCGTTCTTCGGCGTGATAGTAAAGGGTTGTCATTCGCAATCTCTGTTTGAGATTCGAGGCTGCCACCACTTTTAAATACGCCGAAGGAGGCATGCGCTTGGATTTTGTCTCCCCGGCGGCGTTCTCGATAGTCAGCGTAAAGAAGTTGAAAGTTTCCTTCTCGAGGATATTGGTCGGAATGGTGATCTTGTTCTTGTAAGTATGGTCATACTCCGGAAACACCTCCCTGATGGCCTCGTCACGCCGACGGTAACAACCCATACCCTCGAGAGCGGGCGTGATATTCTCGACCACCGTTTGAACCCCGAATCTGTCGGCCAGTGCTTGGGCCAGTTGCTGGCTGTCCGGAGATGAGTCGGTCTCCGGCATCATGACGCCCACCACTCGATCGGGGCCAAGGGCTTTGGCGCACAAAGCCAGAACAACCGAGGAGTCCAGCCCACCGGATATACCGACCACGGCCCCGGCCTTCTTGAGCGTCACCCTGACCTGTTTGAGAATTGTCTCGGCCAGTTGCTCGCTTACCAGGCGGGCATCGATTTTCAAGCTCTCTTTATTGAATTTCAATTTAGCACCCTATTTTAATAATTATTTGATAGCCCCCGCGAACATTTATAGTAGTAGCAAGATCAAAACTGTCGCTCGTAAACCTTCTTGTCAGGCGATGATTCCCTCTTCAACACCCAGTAACTTTTCGCCTCACTGTCGAATTGCCACTGCAGGAACTTCTTGCCGAATAACTTCGCCAACAGTCCTGTCGGTGTAACGACCAGATAGAAAAGACACACCAGAATCAGCCTCGTCATAAACCATCCCAATATTATAGAAATGGTCATCCAGATCTTATGAAAAGGCATCAGCAAGACCGGGATTACCCACCCGGCAAGGCCGAAGAAAGCCGCCGCGACTAACAGGTGGGCATAGTATTCGCCTCCCCGCCACCATAGATAGCCGCCGATGATTCCCAGGACAACCGCCATTATCAGGCCGAAATGGCGAAGTTCTCTTTTCCCGCTCTTTATGCTCTTAATCTGCTCGAGTATCACAAGAATTTCCTCAGTCGAGTTCGAACTCTTTCTGCCAGTCAGTATCTTCTTCAAGGGGCTTCTGCTGGCTTTTGTCCAGGAGGCAAGGCCCCATGATAAGATAATCCATGTTGGTTCTCATGAAGCACAGATAGGCATCGCGAGGCGAACACACGATTGGCTCTCCGCGCACATTAAAGGAAGTGTTGATTATCACCGGGCACCCGTATTTTTGGTCGAAGGTGTCAATGACTTTATGGTACAGGGGATTGTGCCGGCGCGATACCGTCTGCAACCGGGCCGAATAGTCAACATGAGTCACGGCCGGTATCGATGAGCGGACCACCTTTAATTTATCAAGTCCGAATAGACGCTGCTGCTCAGGTGTCATCTCTTGCTGATGCTGTTTCTGCACCTCGGCTACCAGCAGCATATAGGGACTGGCGGTCTTTATATCAAAGAAGTCACGGCTTCGCTCCTCGATCACCGAGGGTGCGAACGGCCTGAAGCTCTCCCGGAACTTAATCTTGAGATTCATTATCTCCTGCATTTTCGGCGAGCGGGCATCACCGATGATCGACCGTGCGCCGAGAGCTCGCGGCCCGAACTCCATCCGCCCCTGGAACCAGCCAATTACTTTTTCCTGGGCAATCAGATCGGCGATGCGCTCCGGGATTTTGTCCGGCTGGATTTCAGTGTAAGCGATTTCATTCTCGTCAAGATAGCTTCTTATCTGTTCCGGCTGGAAGACAGGCCCCAGGAATGACCCGTATTGAGAATCATCATGATTATCAGCCTGCCGCGCGTTGCCCAGGTACTCGTGCCAGCCGATCAGAGCCGCGCCTATGGCCCCGCCGGCATCTCCGGCGGCGGGCTGTATCCAGATATTCTCGAACGGCCCTTCCCGGAGGATTCGACCGTTTCCCACGCAGTTCAGGGCAACACCGCCCGCGAGACAAAGATTCTTCTGGCCCGTTTGCTTATGAACATGACGGACCATCCGCAGCATAACTTCTTCCGTTACATCCTGGACTGACCGGGCCAGGTCCATATCGCGCTGGGTTAGCCGGGACTCGGGTTTGCGCGGCGGACCGCCAAACAACTTGTCGAACTTCCCGTTCGTCATAGTCAGTCCCGCACAGTAATCGAAATAATTCATGTTCATCCTGAAAGAGCCGTCTTCCTTGAGATCCATCAATTCCGACAGAATCAAGTCCTTGTACTTCGGCTCCCCGTAAGGTGCAAGCCCCATGACTTTGTATTCACCGGAGTTTACCTTGAAACCCGTGTAATACGTGAATGCCGAATAAAGCAAGCCCAGTGAATTAGGAAAATGGATTTCGGCCTGAATCTCAATTCTGTTGTCGCGGCCGACGCCGTAACTGGCCGTAGCCCACTCGCCGACCCCGTCTATCGTTAAAAAGGCGGCCTGCTGAAATGGGGAAGGGAGAAATGCCGAAGCGGCATGCGACTGATGGTGCTCTGGAAAAATGATCTTGCCTTTGAATTGTAGCTGCCGCTCAATAAGATCTTTCATCCAGAGCTTCTCCTTTATCCACAGAGGAACTGCTTTGATGAAAGACTTTATGCCAAGCGGTGCGAAGGCCAGGTAGGTCTCGAGAATACGTTCGAATTTTAGAAACGGCTTGTCGTAAAAAGCCACCAGATCGAGGTCGCTGCCGTCGAGGTTACTGTCCCCCAGGCAGAAACGTACGGCGTTAGTGGGAAAGCTGAAGTCATGTTTCTTACGGGTGAACCGCTCCTCCTGAGCGGCCGAGACAATCTTGCCATCGCGGACAAGACAGGCTGCGCTGTCATGATAAAAAGCCGATATCCCCAGTATGTTCAAGTCTGCGATTCCTTACGAAGATCTTAGTTTCTGCTGTAAAGGCGAATATTATCCAAACATTCCTACCTGGATCAGTTGTTCCCGGCTCCTTCCTCTTTTCTTTGCAACAAAATAAAGCCGGAAAAGCTCCATTTTTCAATTATATTTGTTGGTCGTCTGCCCCCGGCCCATAACACACTTCGAGCTGGCCGCTATCTTGTTGCTATGGTGTAAATTACGCCGCTTGATGCCGGCGCTGGCACTTTGGGAATGGGCCGCCAGGTGCTGTTCATCCCCTGTCGGCGGTGGGGCCATCCGGCCCATTCACAGCCCCGGGCACAGGTGGTGCAGGCCGCAGATGATGGATCCCCGAACAAGAAAGCAGTTGAAAAGCCGGTCGGCTTGTGTTAGCTTTAGGCTCACTGTGTTGACGATGGCTCACCTTCATATAGAAGAATCGATATCATGACTACTCGCGGAAGTGCTGTTGTCGGCATGATGGTGATTGCCGTATTGGCCATGACTATTGCGGTGCTGGATTACCAGTTACCACTCAATACGTTCCTCTGGAGAGAAATCCAGAACACGGGCCACACCCCGTTCTTCGGTGTAATCTCCCTGCTTCTACTGGGCATATCTCTCCGAACACTCGACCGTCGTCTTAAACACAGGTGGCATCATTATCTCTTAGCCCTCGGCGCCTGCATCTTCTTGGGGGCGGTTACTGAGTTCGCTCAGCTAATCGGCCCACGCGACGCCGATTTCGGCGACCTTATCCGAGACATAGCGGGGGCAATCTCATTCTTGGGCGTCTTCATGTATTTCGACCGGGGGATGAAAGTAAGTATCTCGTTCCGCCAACGAATGGGTGTTCTGGCGCTTGCTCTGGCGGTGCTGGTGATTTCATTCGTGCCGTTGGCCCTGCTGTCAGAAACTTATGTTCATCGCAGCCGGGCCTTTCCTGTTATATGTGATTTCGACTCTCGCTGGAGTAGAAGATTTCTGTCCACCACCGATGCCAGGGTTGAGATTGTACGTTCTCCCGACGTCTGGTTGAGTGGCCGGGGTAAGGTTGGAAAACTGACTCTCCGATCAGGCGACTTTCCGGGAATGGCCATTGTGGAACCATACCCGGACTGGAGGGAATACACCGCGCTGCGGTTTGACCTTTACTCGCCCGCGGATACGGCCATCATTATCCGAATCAGGATTGAAGACTCCCATCACAATGACGAATATACTGACCGATTCAATAAGATTATGGCGGTGTTGCCGGGAGACAGTCAAATATCGATACCGATTTCCGATGTTAGAGTGGCTCCCGCCGGCCGCGAATTGGATCTGGGTTCGGTTGGGCCGATTCACATATTTACGGTTAACCTGATCCGCCAGCACACCCTGTTCATTGATAACATACGCCTGGAATAAAGACGTACTCATCCATAACGAGATGTTCTCTCGTGGTTAGCCCCTGTTAGTTACTCTTTAAGGTGTGAAATACACTAAGGCTTGACTACTATTTTGCCACTCTGGCTGGTGCCACGAACGAACCAGGAGTAAATGCCGATGGCAACGATGTTGCCGGAGGCGTTCTCGCCGAACCACTGCCAATCTCCCGAAATACCTGTTCTCATAAGGACGGTTTCTCCCGACACAGTCTGAATCAGCAGGTCCACCGGATCATCCGGTAAGGTGAATGTAACATACTCGCCCTCATTGAAATGAACCGGGTTGGGAAAGGCGATAACAGCGTTTGGATCGTCCGGTGTATCGCCGGCAATTGCCCCTGTCAGGGTGAACCGTGACCAGTCTGACCAGAACGAGTAATCGAGACCATCAAAGCTACGAACACGCCATCGGTAGGTTGTGTTGCCTTCGAGGAAGACCGGCACTGTCCAGCTCATGGGCGACTCATCCCCGACAACGCCGGTCGCGGCGGCCAGCGGAGTCGATGAATCAAGACGGCTTAATTCGAAATCGTAGCTCAACTGACCCGTGCTATCGTCATCGGTACCGCTGTCGATCATCAGGCCGAAATCACTACCGGCGCCGAGCACCGTCTCGCTTTCTGCGGGATAAATGATATCCGGTGGATCAGGGCATACGTTTGAAAGCCGAAACTTCTTGGGAAAGGACCAGTCGCTGGAGTCCGCGCCGGTCACAACCGTTCGGCACCTCCAGTAATAAAGAGAACCGGGGTCTAGATCGGTGAAAGTGACTGATAGGGTGGGGTCGCCGGTGGCGCTGACACTTTCAATGACGGTGTTGTCCGAAGCGGAATCGGTAAGGGCGAAACGGTAGATATCGGCGTCTCTGTAAGAAACCACGGTCGAACACGTCAGGATTGCGCTCCCATCCAGCTCGTTAACCCGGGTGAATAACCACGGTGGTGGTCTAACGGCACACGCGCATGCTTGAACGATGTTTGAAATACCGGTTTCATTGCTTACGAAATCAAATCCCCGCACTGCAACGTAATAATCCACGCCCGGTCGGAGGTCGGATATGACATATCTCTCCGTGTTTCCTGCCGGTCTCGGATTGTAGATGTACATGCTCGCTGTCCAGTTATCTTCCGTGATCGGCGTTTCTGACCACATCACTTCATATCGAAAGAGCGTCCCCTCATCGCCGTCATTGCCCGGGGCCGTCCAGGTCAGAATTATCTCCCCATCGACTTCGCCCGGCACTGCCCCCAAGTCATCGATTGGGGAGGGCGCGATCGAATCGATTTCGCCTGGAAAGAGATTGGCGCCATAGTAGAGCCACTGACGGCCGTCATAAACAGCGTTCATTTCAATTGTATCGGGGCTACGGCGGTAATCGCCGTTGTTGATGTCGGCAAAACCGATATCGACTACGTTGGAGTAAAAAGCCGAATTTCGGTCGTGCCCCAGGGTGTTCATCCAGAATGATTGACTGACATAGTTGGCGTAGCCGTATTCGGCGTTGGCCGAGGCTACAACGTACAGGTTCGAGTCGATATCGAGGTCGTTCTGGTCCAGACACTCGCCAATAACATGGTACGGTGTGCTGGTTCGATACACTACATTGTATTTGAAAACAGTCCCCGTGGTTGCGTACCCATCGATACAGTTGCGATCGCCCCCGTGCCCGGCGCAGTTGATAAACGTGTTATTCTGAATAACGGTGCTATTGTTCGGGCGACTGGTATGGTTACCGATCCTGACCCCCCGCGTTAATCCACCCGCGAACACGTTGTTGTACACCGAGTCGTAGTTCTGGTTGCGATAAAGCCAGACCCCGCCACCATAGTCGGCACTGGTTGGTGTAAAAAGTGAGTTTTTTACTACATTACTGAAATTCTCGCCGTCGTTGTCGTTTTTCCACCACAGGCAGGCGCCGTCAAAGTGACCGTAGAATACGCAGGAATCAACAGTCATATTGTTCTGACTGTACGTGTCGATACCACAGCCATGCCCCCCGCCGGGACCATAGGCGGTGCTTAGCGAACAGGCCAGCAAGCGGTTGAAAGAGCCCTCGCTTCCGACCATGGTACCGGAATGCCACAATGATGGGTTGTCATAGGAACTGGATATACAACCCACAAGCTTGCAGTGGTCGACAAAGAAAGAATCCACCGTTACACCATAGATGCTTATTACCCGCGGTCTGCCATAGGCCAGCTCCAGACCATAGAGGGTCACATAGCTCAAGCGGCTGTTGTTGTCATAATGGCATTGAATGACGTTTTTGTTGGCGTTGTCGAGAGAACTGGCTCCCCAGATTTTGGCGAAGTGGTATTCACCGTTGAAGTTCGTGTAGGCAAATGACGAGCAGGCGTACACCGTGCGGTCGGAATAGGTTCCGGCCACGCATCTCAGTTGAGTTCCAATCCATGTCCCGGTTCCGAAAAAGACCGTGTCGCCGGATGAAACACCAACATTGACATCGTCAATAGTCGTCCACGCCGTTTGCCAGGACCGTCCGTCCGTGCCCGCTCCGTTTTTGGAAACATAATAGGTGGTTGCCGCCGAATTTCCCGCCAGGATAAGCAGCAGAACAACCACCAGCGTTATTCTTGAACCCATTTTCGCTACCCCACTTAACACAAAGTCTAAATTGTATTCGCGTACCTCATATTATCAGAAACAAGCAAGTAGTGCGCCGGCCATGAGGCCTTTGCCCCCAATTGTAACTCATTATTATACAATGAATTTGCTCTGATGCCTGGGTCCCCTGCGCCGTAAATGTCCTGCGCCGAACCAAAATCTGAGCAGTGTTGTCCTGATTTCGACCTTTAATACCGGCTATCCTATTTCGCACAGTCTACCTTGAATATTTTTACGCAGTTACGACCTGTAATCATTAGAATTATTTCGCAAAATTGTCACGCCATCGGACTTGCCCCATCGCGACTTGGGCCCGACTGCTCTGTGCCGGGCTTAAGCCATGATGAATCAACGGCTTTGTTCCCTGGACTTGCCGAGGTAAATGCGCCCCATGATCAGTCTATACATATACTGGAGGAATGTGCCCCCTCTGGCAATATAAAACAAAAAGTAAAGAACTATAAATGCCGGAATATGAACGAACGCCCGGTATTGAACCGCCCGGTAAAAGGCCGTTACCAGGGGGACGAATAGAAGTAAAGCTACCAGCCGCACGGGACTTAATTTGCCGGCGATGATCGATGGCAGTATCAGCAATGCGATAAGACAGCAGAGCAAGAATACCATCGTCATCATGGTCGGTTTGTCGATATCTCCGCGGGTCAGAGCGTTGAGCGAACTGGTGGCGTGCCACTTTTCTTTTCGATAAAAGTTCCGCAGGCTCTTCGGATTACCCAGGTGTATCACACGGATCTGCGGTGCTTCGATGATTCTGAACCCGCTCTGGTTTAATCGTCGACCAATGTCATAGTCCTCGTCCGTAACAAGACTTTCATCAAATCCACCAATAGCCTCGAAAACTTCCCTTCGAACCACCAGGTTACCGGAGTTGATATATTTGGCCGGCGCCATCTCCCGGGTTCTTTTTGAATACCAGGCTCTTTCGATCCAGTGCGCGGGCTCAGGAATATCATACTTTGAACCAGTGGCGTGGATGGTGTCATCCTCCAGAACCGATGCCACCGCTCTCCGCCAGCCTTCGCACAAAATGCAGTCGGAATCGATAAACGCCAGCAGTTCACGCGAGCCAACTTCGGTCCCCCGGTTTCTCAGGTACGCGATTGTGGAATGAGGAAACTGCATGACGGTGACACGGCTGTATCGACGAACGATGTCCATGGTTCCGTCAGTCGAGCCGTTGTCAACCACGATGAGTTCGTCATCGTCACCCATTTCAGCCAGTATGTGGTCGATGCAATCGGCGATGAACTTCTCGCCATTTAACACGGGAATAATGAAGCTTATGCGGTGGTTAAGTTGCTTATTATCCATATCACACTTTCTGCTCGTGAGCTGGACGCACCAGCCCCCTGTAGATGTCGGCTATGCTCCCGGCCTGGCTTTCCGATGAAAATCTGTCCTCAACTGTCCTGCGCGCGGCCTGTCCCAGGTTAAGTCTGAGATCCGCATTATCGAGGAGACGCTCACAGGCCTCGGCGATCGCCGCGGCATCGCCGGGCTCAACCAGGATTCCCGAAAGCCCGTCTTCTATAATCTCATTTATCCCGCCTACGCCGGTGCACACTACCGATTTGCCGAGAGCCATCGCTTCCAGAAGCACTGTCGGGATACCTTCGTGATGCGACGAAACGACGAAAATGTCAAGCGAATTGAGCAAATCGGTTATATCCTCCCGGAACCCGGGAAACCGGACCCGGTCGGTTATGCCCAGATCGGCGGCAAGATTTTTCAAGCTTTCCGACAGAGGGCCCTCACCAGCCAGCACGTAAGAAACCTCGGGTCTCTTTGCCATCACCTTGGCGGCCGCTCGCACAAAAACGTCGAACCCCTTGACCGGAACCATTCTTCCCGCCGAACCGATGACCGGTTTATCAACGGGGAGACCCAACTCCTGTCGAAATTCGGATGCGCTCTTAGTGAGTACTACGGTTTTCAAATCAATCGAGTTATGAATGGTCGTCAGTCGGCCACGGCGCAGCGTATCGCTGATAATAGATTTAAGGTCGTCTGAAACCGGCATGATGTGGTCAAAGTAACGATTCGTCACGTACCTGTTCATAATTGCGTAAATCTTCTCTTTCAGCCACTTTATGCCTTTGAAGGGTTCGGAAGCTCCGTGAACTGTCTGAACGGCATGTTCCGCGTGTCGGCTCCGCTTAAGCAGGCCGGTGAGAACGTTTTCCTTGCGCCGATGGCTGTGGATGATGTCAATATCCCGGCCACGCATAAGTTCCCTGGCTTTGCGAAGTATCGCGAAGAAACCGTTCTTCGATTCGTCGATGACAAGAACACTGACTCCGGCTGCTCGTAGCAAGGACGTTAGCTTACCTTCGTTGAGAACGATGGCCATGATGTCTATATCAGGAATCCTGGCCAGGCCCTTGAGCATGGTGTACGCCTGAACCTCGGCCCCGGCCCACAGGTCACCTGAGATGACATGGCAGACCCTTATCTTTTCGTTGCGTCCCATACCACATACTCCTGGCCGGTCAGGTACTTATACCAGGCGACAAGAATCGAGAGATTTACCATGACAAAAAAGAAGGGTACCTTAAACATGACTATATCCTGCAATCGGTGAGCGGCAAAGGCGAGTATCGCCAACAGGTACACCAGCGCCTGCGCTACAAAGGATATCTGATATATTACCCCGTGATTCAGCAGGAAGATATTACTGACGAAAGCCACAACCATAAACAGCGGTACCAGCCATCGGCAAAGCTTATGGCTGAACATCTGAACCGCGTAGAACCCGTACCTGAACGGATTCAACACGCGGGCAAAGCGGAACAGAACCTCGTACCCGTGCACCACCGTTCTTACCTTACGGATGAATTCCTTCTCCGGATCCCTGACGACGTCATAATAACCCAGGGCCTCGCTCTCCAGCACCGTCCGGTAACCGTTGATTTTCGATACACTCGGCATGTAGAAATCGCTCGACATATTGTCAATCCAGTGTTCGCAGAGGTGTTTCCTCACCGCGTAGAAACTGCCCGAGACACCCACCAGCGAACCCACTTTGCTTTCGAGGCTACGAAGTGTCATCTCATAGGTAACGTACATGCCCTCGCCCGAGGCATTGGAATCAGCGGTTCGCATCCTGTCTTCGGACGATACACAGCCGATAGCAGGATCGGCGAAATTGCGGATGATTTTTGATACGCCGTCCTTCTCGAGGAACGTCGTGGCGTCGGTAAGCACCACGATGTCACTTTTTGCCATCCGGATTCCTCGCCCCTGACCGTAATGCTTACCGTGACGCTCCGGGATTCGAAGCAGCTGAATTCCCCGGTCGGCGAAGGAGCGTACGATCTCGTCGGTCCGATCGGTGGATGCGTCGGAAACAACAATGATTTCGAGCCTGTCCTTCGGATAGTCCATCGACAGGGTGTTCTCTATTTTTTCCCTGATTCGTCGTTCTTCGTTATAAGCGGTAATAATAAGGGAGATCTGCGGGTGAATGTCCTCTTTAAGCACTTTCTTTGTATACACCAGCGAGATCAGCTTCAGCATCAACCAGTATCCGAAATATGCCCAGAAGATACCGAAAACGGCGATCCAGAATATCAGTGTCGCGGCATCCATAATTCTCAGGCCAGTGCCTCCTCGTACAGTTTCTCATACTGTTTCATCATGGTGTCCAGCGAGAACCTGCCGGTCGCCGACTCTCGACCACGCCCACCCATCGTTTCTCTCAATTCACGATTATCAATCAGCACGCCTATCTTTTCCGCCAGTGCCGTGGAGTCTTTCGGTTCGACCAGGTATCCGGTTTGGCCGTCAGCAACGATTTCGGACAGACCGCCTACATTGGTTGCGACCACCGGTAACCCGGCCCCCATAGCCTCTACTACCGAGAGAGGATGCCCTTCCGATATCGATGAAAGTACAAATACGTCCATTGCCTTCAGCAGCCGGAATACGTCGGAACGGAATCCCAGCATGATGACATTCCGCTCGAGCTTGTGCTCACTCACCAGCTTATCGACTTCCGCTTTGATTGAACCATCGCCAAAGTCACCGACCAGCAGGAACTTCGCGTGCGAAAAATTCCGGCATACGGCCGCGGCGGCTTCTATAAGGTACCGGTGACCCTTCGGAGCCCGGAAATTAGCCACGTGCCCCACGACTATGTCGGTTGATACCATTCCCAACTCCGTTCTGACGTTCGCTTTGTCGTCCGCCGATACCGGGGTACCAAACTCTATACCATTGTAAATAGTCAGCATCTTGTCAGGCGGAAATTTCCCTTTTTCTATATAATCAGCCTTCATGAAATCCGCCACCAGCACAATCCTGCGGGCCAGCCGGCGAATAAGAAAGTTCTTGAGCGGCATATATCGCTCGGACACTCCCGGCAATATAAGCTCATTGTGCAGGGTTGTTATGACCGGTACCCTGAGCACGAATCCCGCCAGGCAGGCATAGAGACCGGCTCCGTAAAGATGCGAGTGTATCAGGTCGACCTGCAGTTCACGACAGGTCCTGACAAGCCTTCTGAGGAATCCGATATCCCATGAACGCTGGCAGGGTACAATCCGGGTGGGAATCTTGGATGCTTTGAGTTGCTCGTGCACCCATCGCGATTCGTGCAGGACAACGGACGGATTGAACCGCTTGCGGTCTATATGCCGGGCGATGTTTACCAGTACGGTCTCGGCGCCGCCGGGACCGCTTGTTTCAATAAACTGAAGGATGTTATACTTGCGATTCATCGGCGTACCAGGTTCTTCACTCCTCTTACTCCATTTAGCAGGCTCCTCA
>CP070674.1:3177473-3224612 GCA_020351995.1 Candidatus Zixiibacteriota bacterium | reverse complement strand
CATTTCCCGATGGGTATCTGTTGGGTAAGTGCTCTTAGAGTACTCAGATCTGGAAAAGATACTGCAGTTTCATGAAAAACTGTCTGGATGTCATACAGGTTCTGGCATCAGTGCCTGAAACAGCGGGTGAGTCGAACGTGCAGTAGTCATACGTGGAACCTGCATAGAAAACCGAAAAGGGACTGAGTCGATAGGTTATAAGCGGATCAAGATCGAATGTTTTTCCGAACCTGTTGTACTGGCCGACCAGCCGGACAGAAAGGGCTTTGGTCAACTGAAGATTCCAGCGAGAGCGGATCACGAAACCTTCATAGAGTTTTCTTTCGGAATCCCGGTCGACGCTCTTGAGATATGTATAAGTGTTTTCAATTAGCAGCCTTCGCGCGGGTTTGACGTCCAGACTCGCCTGAACAGTAGTCTCCCTGCCGACCACCGGCGGATACTCTCTCAGTGCAGCTGTCTGTCTATAGGTATAGCCGGATGAGAAGCCCACCAATTCACTCGGCTGAGCGCTAATGCATGTGTGAACCTCCCATAGATCATCAAAGTCAACACCTCCCCACCTCTGCGACATCCTCCCGAACTGGGTGTGATTATTGAGCTGCGCTATGGCCAGCTTGCTCTCGATGCTCCCATAGATGTAGCTGTCCTTCACTTCGCCGTTGAAATTCCAGACCCTCCCGGCCATGGCGCTGGTGATGACACGCTGAAACAGGTCGCCGTCTATCCAGAAGTAATAGCGCGCCAGCGAACCGACAAACCGCCTGTTATTGGAAGGCTCGAAGCCGTTGTAGCTGCGAAAGGTTGGGCTGTATTCATAGTAGGTCAGGCCGACATAGTTGTTGCGTGTAGCTCGTGCCAGGTCAAGGTATCCGGCGTGACCCCAGAACGACTCTCCGTTGAAGCCCGCCGTATATCGCCCGTCATCGAAAGTCATAGTATGGAAAGCGGGATAGCTTTCATCGAAGGTCAGCGATGAATCGGTGGGTTCTTCACTATGGGTGACTATGGCCTGCCAGGCGAGCGAGTACTTCTTTGAAAGGTACGCTTTGCCGTCTATCCCCAGCAGTGTCCCGGATCCCCCGCCTTCAAATCGGCGGTCCGTCAACACTATTCCTCCGTGCGAGTTTTCCCCGAACGTCCTCCGGACCCTGAAGATATTCGAAATACTCTTTCCGCCGAGCAGTATGTTGCTGCTTTCTTCGAAGGGCAAAATGATGGGGCTGTCCTCGTCATGGGCCATCAGATAAGCTACGCTGGTGCGCTCCTTGCGCGCCGTGAACTTGGCCGTGAAATCAGGGTTGTTGATCGAACGGGTGTAGACAGTGTTGAATATTGTCCCGAACAGGTCGCTGCCTTCCTGGAAGAATGGCCGTCGTTCGCTATAGAACAACGCGAAATTGGTGTTTACATCGATTTGGTCAGGATCGGCCTCGACCTGGCTGAAATCCGGGTTGAACGATATTTCAGCGACCATGTCGGAAGCTATGGCGTACTTGCCGGTGACCGATATTTCGCCATCCGGATCATCGTTGACAAAAGTCGCGCCGGGATTGTCCGGATCTTCGAGGGCGCCGCTCTGATAGCCCAGGATGGCGGGTATGATTTCTATCCCCTTACCCGACCGCACTCCGCGTATGCCCGTTACGGTTCCGAACTGGCAGGGCCAGCAGTCTTCATCGCGATCGTAAGCTGCCCACGAATATTGACCGAGAACGTCGCGGGGATGGTTCCGCCAGAAGTCTACCATCCAGACCTGTTCCTCTTTGTCGGGAAAGCGAAGACTGGAAAAGGGGACAGCCATCTCCACCTGGTACCCGGAATCAGTGATTTTGCCCGCCGACTCCCAGATAAGATCGTAGCCGGCGTCTTCGTCTCCAGATCGCGACCACAACAGGTCACCCTGAACGCCATACGGATTGACCACCAGTTCATAGAGCCAGGCGGCGTCGGCATAGGTATCAAGAGCCAGCACCACGTTGTCATCGGAAAAATTCCTGTCTCTTTCGCAGTGTGATGCCCTGACGGATTTGGGATTGTCGTAGCATACGAAAGCCACATAGAGTTTGTCGGAGTCGTACGTGATCAGCGCTCTGGTGTCCACCGGAGGCTGTGTTTGATCGCCGGGTTGGTGCTCGGCGAAATTACCCGCCTCAGCCGCGCCGCGCCACCCGGGGTCACTTAGATCGCCATCGACTGATATTTCGCCGGGTGCCGGGTTAGCCTGAAGCTTCGGATGGTAAACAGGTTTCCACTCTGGTGGGGATTCTGCCTGAAGCGGGCCTGGGACGACCGTAATGCTCAGAAGCAAAAACAGTGCACAGATGCAATAGATGCCGTTGCCCATTTGGGGTTTCTCTCCTCTTAAGCCATTTGGTGTTGTTTCTTTGGGGGTTAAACGAGATTCCCAATCCCCTTAGTGAGATATCCAGTGCCCGCCAAATATCAGTGTATATACGAATTTCGGCACCCTTTTGTTCAACGCCTGGCGCAGAAAATCCCTGATCGGGGCTGGGCCTACTCCAGTTGTGCTTCGAAAACCGTTACCGCCTGGCCGAAAATGTGCACCCGGTCGCCCACCACGTACACCTTCAACTCACCGCCTCTTTTTGAGGCCTGGTAGGCTACCAATTTGGTTTTTCCAAGGCGGTCTTTCCAGTAGGGTCCCAGACAGCAGTGAGCCGAACCAGTAACCGGATCCTCGTCAATACCAATTCCCGGAGCGAAAAAGCGTGACACAAAATCATATTTGGCCGAGTCGGCCCGCGCGGTGACGATTAGCCTTCCAGCACCGGCGCTGACCAGTCCGGCCATATCGGGGGAAAGGTTGCGGACGGCTTCTTCCGATTCAATCTCAACCAGATAACGCGACTCGTTCTTGCCCACATACACAGCTTTTCGTCCCAGACCTTCAAGCAGCCCGGGCGGCGCCGATGTTGCCCGGGGGGGTTCCGAGGGGAAATCAAGCTTAATCCAGCCATCCACCCACTCGGCAGTCAAAAGCCCACTGAGGGTGTGAAACCGGATTTTCTGTGCCCGGCTGTGAAACCCCTTTTTCCAGAGTATATGCGCTGCTGCCAATGTAGCGTGCCCGCATAACTCCACCTCCACCGTCGGTGTGAACCAGCGAAGATTGTATTCGTCATCTTTCGCAAAGAGAAAGGCGGTTTCCGAGAGATTCATTTCTGACGCGATATTCTGCATCCACTTGACGGACGCCGCGTCATCCATGACACAAACGCCCGCCGGATTACCGGAAAATTTCGTGCCCGTGAACGAATCCACCTGATATATCATCTGAGTCATTTCTAAAATCCTTTGGTCTCAAGGCCACAGAAAATACGCTTTGTGCTATTCCTTACCTAATTGACGCCGGAAAATGGAATTCGATTTTAAGAAATCCTCATTTGCCGGCAGAGCAATTTTTGCTGGCCATACCGTATTCATCCGAAACTACGAACGACTTTCACCAATTGTTTCAACCCCGCTCCAATCGGACAAAGAATGCCCCGAACAACCCAAAAAAAGCCCCTCCGGAGAGGGGCTCAAAAACTCATTTACGCATCGTCTCAGGCAAGCGCTTTGAGGGCATCCTTGCGAGTGTCGTAATGCTCGAAAACCGATATGAGACGGGTGATGGTGAGAATTGACTGGATCTTTGTAATATTGGCCAGGGTAAGTCTTCCGCCGGCATTCTTGACCGTAGTCAGAGCCGAAATGAGCATTCCCAGACCGACCGAATTCATCCAATCGACCTTGGTCAGATCTATCACAAAATTCTTCTTGTTCTGCTGGATATATTCATGAATTCGACCGTGAAAAAGAGTAGTCTCTTCACCCCCCATAATCTTACCGGACACATCTATTACGACGACATCCCCTTCCAAATGATCCTCGAACTTCATACGACTATCCTCTATCCTTTCTTAAATGATTCAACTGCTTGTTCAATACTATCGTAGCTTGCAAAAACCGTGTTCAGACGGGTGATTGCGATAAGATTCTGAATTCGGGTAATGTTGGCCAGTACCATTCGCCCCCCGGCGTTATTGACCGTGGCCAGAGCCGATATGAGCATGCCCAAGCCGACCGATGTCATCAGCTCAATCTTTCCCAGGTCAATAATGACATTCTTCTTGTTAAGATTTACGTATTCGTGTATCCGCCCATGGAAGCGAGTCATGTTATCTTCGTGAGTCAGAATTTTCCCGGACAGGCTGAAAATCGCCAAATCCCCCTCGAGAGAATCTACAAACTTCATCCGGATAACCCTTTATCTAAGGTTGGAGCTTAAGGCACCGCTCTTCACCGACCGGCGGATTGGATCCCGCTAAGCCCTGTAACGCCAAAATACAGATAGGGTTTCAAAAATCAAGCGGTTTTTCGCCGGTGGAAACCGAACCCGCGCAATTGAAAGCGAGCTCACCGTCGTAGAAACTTTATTGTTACCCGCTCGAAACTCATAACGCAGGAGTAGTACAATATGTTAAAGAAGACCATCATCGGAGCGCTGTGTATTCTGCCGGTGATTGTTTGGATGGTGATCATCTCGTGCTCAAGCGAACCCAAACAGGCCGAGGCAACATCGCTCAAGCAGCAAATCGAGCGAGGGGAATACCTGGTCAACATCGGCGGGTGTCACCACTGCCACTCACCGAAGATAATGACAGACAAAGGACCAGAAATCGACCCTGACCGAATCCTGTCGGGACACCGGTCCTCAAGCGCCACGCCGGGGGTACCGCCGGGTATAATTGGTCCGGAAAGCTGGGGTGCTCTGACCAACCGGGAACTAACAGCCTGGGCCGGACCCTGGGGTGTAAGCTTCGCGAGCAACCTGACTCCCGACGAGGTCACCGGAATTGGCGCCTGGCTGGAATCTTCGTTCATCCAGGCCATGCGCAACGGCAAGCACCTGGGCACCGGCCGACCCATTCTTCCGCCCATGCCGTGGCAAGACATCGGCCGACTCAGCGACGATGACCTGCAGGCCATTTTCGCCTACCTTAAGTCGCTCAAACCGATCAATAACATGGTGCCGCTACCGATAGCCCCGGACAAGATGACTCGGAGTTCCATGTAACATCCGGTCACCCTTTACCGGTTGACATTTTCTAAGCACAAAAAAAGTGCCCCGACAGTTCGGGGCACTCAAAATCGGCCTTAACCGGGCTCTATTGCTGCGCCTTCTCCCCAACCGGCTCCGAGGCCATACCCAGTTTCACCCTGAGTTGAGAAAGAATCTCACCGGCTACTTCGGGCGTATCCTCGAGAAACCGTTTGGCGTTTTCGCGTCCCTGGCCAAGCCTGTCAGAGCCATAGCTAAACCAGGCCCCTGACTTGTCGACCAGGCCGCTATCAACAGCCATATCGAGGAGCTCGCCGCTGGTGGAGATACCTTTGCCATAGATGATATCAAATTCTGCTTCCTTAAACGGCGGAGCCACCTTGTTCTTGACCACGCGCACCCGGGTGCGGGAACCAATAACCTCCTGATTATCCTTTATGGCGGCAATCCGCCGAATATCCAGCCTTACCGTGGAGTAGAATTTCAGCGCGTTGCCTCCCGTAGTGGTTTCCGGGTTACCAAACATGACGCCAATTTTCATCCTGATCTGGTTGATAAAAACAACTGCGGTTTTGGACTTGGAAATAATGGCGGTCAGCTTGCGGAGAGCCTGCGACATAAGACGAGCCTGAAGACCCATGTGACTGTCACCCATATCCCCCTCTATTTCGGATTTGGGCGTAAGGGCCGCCACGGAATCAATCACGACAAGGTCAACCGCCCCCGAACGAACCAGCGTTTCGGTTATTTCCAGAGCCTGCTCACCGGTGTCCGGCTGGGAGACGAGCAGGTTTTGGGTATCGACACCTAGTGCACTGGCATAGGTGGCGTCCAGCGCGTGCTCGGCATCGATGAAAGCGGCTACCCCGCCGGCTCTCTGAGCCTCGGCTATGATGTGGAGCGCCATCGTCGTTTTCCCCGAGGATTCCGGGCCAAAAATCTCGGTGACACGGCCCCGCGGTATTCCGCCTACCCCCAGAGCGTTGTCCAGACTGAGGGAACCGCTGGGGATGATTTCCACCTTTATCACCGTATCATCACCCAACCGCATGATCGAGCCCTTACCAAAAGCACGCTCAATCTGGGTAAGAGCGGCATCAAGAGCCTTCTTGCGGTCCGGTACTGTTGATCCTGTGGCCATATCTGTCTTGCCTTTCTTTATTTCAATCTTACTTTTCATTTGAGCATAATGTAAAGCATCGTTCTTCGTCAATATATCACATTTTGCACACCAACAAAATAGCTAAATCGGGTGACAGGGGCTGTCAGCAAAAATCCAGCTCAGTAAACTAATATCAATACGAAGTGGCCCAACGGGGCGACAGCGAAGCCGTTTAAAGTGCAGCACTTAACGGACATGCCAAAAAGTAATTGACGATTTCCCCGTTAAGTACTAATTATAACTCGACGATTTGGCACGATAACACGTAAGACGACTCGCCTGATTTCGCCATATATTAAACGCGAACCAGCGCTGATAATCGCACAAATAGGTCACAAAAACCTCTATGAAGTACGCCAACTTTGTACATCTGCATACTCACAGCCAGTATTCCCTGCTCGACGGCGCCTGTCGCCTCGACGACGTTATCGCGTTGGCCAAAGAATACCGAATGCCCGCTCTGGCTATCACCGACCACGGCAACCTCTTCGGAGCAATCGAATTTTACAAAAAAGCCACCAGCGCCGGTATCAAACCGATCATCGGATGCGAAGCCTATGTTGCCGCCGGAAGCCGGTTAGAGAAGAAGCCCTCGGGCCACTATCCCGACGGCGGCTTTCACCTGGTGCTTTTGGCCAAAAATGAAACCGGCTATAAGAATCTCATCAAACTTACTACGGCCGCTTTTCTCGAGGGCTTCTACCATCGCCCCCGAATAGACAAAGAACTTCTCAGGCAGCATTCTGAGGGTCTTATCGCCTCCTCGGCCTGCCTCAAGGGCGAGGTCAACTGGCACCTGCTGGCCGGGCACACCGATGAAGCCGTGGCCGCCGCCAGGGAATATCAGGACATATTCGGGAAAGGTAACTTCTATCTGGAAATCCAGAATCACGGGCTGGAAAAGGAACTGACCTTGATACCGAAAGTGGAGGCGGTTTCAAAAGAAACCGGCATAGGTATGGTGGCCACCAATGACTGCCACTATCTTCGGCAGCAGGATGCCTCCGCTCATGACGCGCTCCTCTGTATCCAGACGGGAAAGCTCGTGACCGATACCGACCGCATGCGGTACGCGTCCGATCAGATTTATTTCAAGTCGGTCTCCGAGATGGAGACGGCCTTCGGCGATCTGAGATCGGCGCTCGAAAATACTGTGCACATCGCCGAATCGTGTCACCTCGAGCTGGAACTGGGAAGACTGCTTCTCCCTCGCTTTCCTTTGCCAAAACCGTTTGTTGACCCCGATGTCTACCTTCGTCACCTCTGCGAGGAAGGTCTCAAAGAGCGGTATGGAGATATTGACGACGAGATCGAAAAACGTCTGGATTATGAGCTGGGCGTTATCAAGCAGATGCGCTATGCCGGTTATTTTCTCATCGTCAAAGATTTCTGCGATTACGCCCGGCAGCAGAAAATTCCGGTCGGACCCGGACGAGGTTCGGCCGCGGGTTCCCTGGTATCGTACGCGTTGAGAATCACCAACATTGACCCCATAAAATTCGACCTGCTCTTCGAGCGCTTCTTGAATCCCGAGCGCATTTCCATGCCCGATATTGATATTGATTTTGCCGATCGCGGCCGTGACAAGATCATCCAGTACGTCATTGGCAAGTACGGCAAGGACAATGTCTGCCAGATTATTACCTTCGGAACCATGATGGCCAGGGGTGTTATCCGGGACGTGGGCCGCGTTCTGGGGATGCCTTACGGCGAAGTGGATAGAATTGCCAAGATGGTCCCGGAACGCGTCGGCGTCACTCTCGAAGCCGCCCTGAGGGAAGTGCCGGAGCTGGCCGAGCTGAAAGCCAGCGATAAACGCGTCGAAAGACTCATCGACTACTCAATCACATTGGAAGGACTGGCTCGACATTGCTCGACTCACGCCGCGGGAGTGGTTATCGCGCCCTCGGCCCTGACCAACTATGTGCCGCTGTTTAAGGGCACCAAAGACGAGATCACCACCCAGTACGACATGAAAATGGTTGAAGAAATCGGCTTGCTCAAAATGGACTTTCTCGGCCTTCGCACCCTCACCGTTATCGATGACACCATCAGAATGGCCGAGGAAAACAACCCCGGGACAAAGATCGATATCGACAAAATACCGCTGGACGATCCGGAGGTTTACAAGCTATTCGCGCGGGGCGATACGATCGGGATTTTCCAGTTTGAATCGCCGGGTATGCGTGACTATCTGCGCAAACTGGGTCCGGAGAATCTCACCGACCTGACTGTTATGAACGCCCTTTATCGCCCCGGGCCGCTTGATTCCGGGATGATAGACATTTACATCAACCGGAAGCGAGGAACCGAACAGGTCAAGTACCTGCACCCCAAGATGGAGAAGATACTCGGCAGCACATACGGCGTTATTGTTTTCCAGGAGCAGGTCCTCCACATCGCCAACGCCCTGGCCGGCTACAGCATGGGCAGTGCCGACCTTCTGCGAAAGGCCATGGGTAAGAAGGACGCCGCTTTGATGGCCGCGCAGAAGAAGGAGTTTCTGCAGGGAAGCGATAAGGCCAAGATAGACCCCACCACGGCCGCCGAGATTTTCAACCAGATTGAAACCTTCGCCCGCTACGGCTTCAACAAGGCCCACTCCACCTGCTATGCCTACGTCGCCTACCAGACAGCCTGGCTCAAGCATTACTATCCACGGGAGTTCATGGCCGCGCTCATGTCATCCGAAATAAACAACACCGATCGCATTTACCAGTTTCTCGAAGAAACCCGGCGCATGAACATCAAAGTGTTACCCCCGGATATTAACGAATCCAAGGTCGATTTCTCGGTTGTGGAAGACAAGATTCGTTTTGGCTTGATGGCCGTCAAGAACGTCGGCGAAGGCCCGGCGCGATCGATAGTCGAGGAGCGCCAGGCCGGCGGTCATTTCAAGGCACTGGAGGATGTAGTCGGCCGTGTGCCACTTAAAGCCATCAACCGCCGTACACTGGAATCACTTATCGCCGCCGGGGCATGTGATTCGGTCGCGGGAAACCGGGCTCAGAAGTACCAGGCGGTGGAATCCATGTTAGAGTTCGGCCACCGGGTCTCCCGGCATAGCAGTTCACACGATCTTTTCGCCGACACGGCCGGGGCCATAGATCGCGTCGCTCCGCCGTTGCCTGACATTGCCGAATGGTCCAATTCCGAAAAACTGGCTCAGGAAAAAGCCACCCTGGGCTATTACGTTTCCGGACACCCACTTGACAAGTACCGCGATGAATTGACCTACTTCACCACTCACCGCATTGGCGATCTCCCGCAAGTGCCGGACAATCGCGAGGTTACCATTGGAGGAATTGTCACCGCTGTCAAAAAAACACTGGACAAACGAGGCAATACCATGGCCTTCGTGATGCTCGAGGACTACACCGGGCCGGCGGAACTAATACTTTTCGCCGACTGTTTTGACAAAAGTAAAGAGTATGTGCTCGAGGAAAGGTTGCTTCTTGTCACCGGTCGGGTCAGTACCCGAGAGGGCGAGGCTCCGAAAATTATCGGTTCTGAACTGCTTCCCATGGAAAAACTTACGGAACGATTCAGTTGCCAATTGGTTATAAAGCTTGATAACAGGTGTTCCGATAATAAGATAGACGAGGCCGTGGCGTCGCTGGAAAAGTATCGAGGTGACGCGCCGGTTCTTATCGCGGCACAGGAGAATGGATCGGAAGTTTACATCCGATCAAAAAAATATACAGTACGGCTTGATTTCGCTCTGCTGAACACCCTGAAGGAACTACTGGGCGAATCCGCCGCGTTTCTCAGGCCGCTTAACAAGAAAGAGAATACCGTTTAGAAGATCAGGATACTTATGCGCGTTTTGAGAACCTTTCTCTTCCTTACTCTGAGTGTTAGCTTACTTGCCCTGAACCTCTCCGGCTCAGAAAAAACCAAGTCCGACAAAAGCGCCACCCCGCCAGAAAGAAAGAAAACTATCGAGTGGCATTCCTATGACGTCGGGATCAAGAAAGCCCGGGAAGAAAACAAACATGTATTTATCGACTTCACCGCCAGATGGTGCACCTATTGCCGTAAGATGGAACGTGAGGTCTTTTCCGACTCGACCGTGATTGATATGCTCAACAACGATTTTGTATCCATTAAGGTCGATGGTGAATCAAGGCGAGAACTTGACATCGATGGATACAAAATGACCGAGAGAAATCTAACTATCCGTGAGTATGGAGTACGAAGTTTTCCCTTCTTCTGGTTTTTGAAACCGGACGGCACCAGGCTTGGTTCCATCAGGGGTTACCGTCCCTTGCCCTTCATGGTCGAGGCACTCACCTTCGTCAAGGAAGAACGCTACGATTCCACGAAAGCGGAGACTGAAACAGATAAGGATAAAGGTAAATAACCGTTCGAAAAAACGCGGATACTTCTCCGGCAAGACCGGTCATTTTTCCTTGCGAAACCAGCATAGTTGATTAATATATCGCAAGTGACACCCTTACGAGGACAAACGATGCTTAGAAAACTCACGACATTTATGATGCTGCCTCTAGTGGCGATGTTTTTGATGATATCCTGCGGCGGCGAAAGCCAGAGCGAAAACAACATCGACGACGCTACAACGCCGGAAGTGGCCGAAACCCCGGCTGTCGAGAGCGAGTTTCTCTTCACAGCCTACGATGTCTACGGCAAGGTTCGTAATTCAAGCGAGTGGGTCGGCAAACAACCGGTAGTGATCAACTTCTGGGGAACATGGTGCCCACCCTGCCGCCGCGAAATTCCCGATCTGGTCAGGGTTTATAACGAATTGCAGTCCCAGGGAATTGAAATGATCGGCCTGGCCGTCAACGATACCCCGGAGAAGGTAACAAAGTTCGCCGAAGCGAATGGTATGAACTGGGTCATGTTAATGGGGGACCGAAATCTAGGGATACGGTACAAGATTACCGGCGTCCCCACGACCATTTTCATCGGCCGGGATGGTAAGGAACTGGGGCGCTTTGTCGGTCCGCGCGACTACGACACGTTCAAAGAGGCATTCCTGCTGGCCCTGCAGACCTGAGCCAAAGACGATATAAATACAAGTGAGAAAGGGTGAGCCCAACCGGACTCACCCTTTCTGTTGTTCACCGGCGATATACGGTCAGGCAGTCTGGCTGCGGTCTGACAGGTAAAGCCGCATCATGTACCAGACCAGTCCTGCCGCGATAAGAAAACAGAGCAAGAACACGATGAAAATCGACCACTGGGGTTTCATCGGAAGTGAAGCCGGGTCGAAGATACCGTCAAGGTGAATCAATCTCACCGCGTGCCGAATAGTCACCATACCTAAAAGCGAGACTATGAGCATCAAGCCCGATACCACAAATCTCTTCTTAAAGAAGAAATGCAGTGACCCCAGCGACAGGACAGTCGAAACCACCAGCCACCAGACAGCCGCACTGCGCATGAACGGCAATATATATTCCCCCATGGTGAACAGGTAGATCAGGCCGAGTACCATCGCCGCCACCATACCATAGAGATAGAAAATTTTGGCGATAGCAAAAGCGCCTTCGTTGTCCCGGCTCACAACGCCGGCAAAGAAACTTCCCACGGTCAGAGCTCCCAGTAGCATGTGCAGCCACCGGAAGATATACGAACCTATCTCGGTGTTAACCACCAGCCCCGACTGAGATCCGGCGTACAGAGAACGATAGAGCTCCGGTTGCTCCGCCAGTGAAAACACCGAGCTATACACAAACGAGATATACAAAAGACCGATCAGAGCGAGAATCAGGCAGGTCCCACCTGTTTTACCGGTCCGACCGGAACGGAACGACGACGCGTACAGCAGGTAGTAGACAACGATGGCGACAACTACTATCATCAGCCACAACCAGGAACTCACGATGGAAGCCGAATAAATCTGTTTGGCGAACACTAACTGGACAAATAGAAGCGGCGCTACTCCAAACGTTATGGTGGCGGCCATCGCGTTGGGGAGAAACTTTACCAGTTTCTGCACTGTCGGATGCTGCCATTTTTCGCTGAATTTCCCCAGCAGAACCACCACGATTCCTCCCAGGATGAAATTCATGGCCAGGAAATGAAGTGTCAGCGTCACAATGTGAAGAACGGTCACCAGCCACAGCGGCGCCGAGAGAAAACTGTAATCCGGTAAATTCATCGCGTCCCCCCTTCATTCAATGACATCAGGTATTGAATCAAGGCCTGGCGTTCGGTGTCGTCGCCGGTGAAGTCCGGCATCTCCTCACCGAGATCCCCGGCCATATCGAGAATGTCACTGTAGTCAGCCTCGGTCAGGCCGGACAATGATTCCCACTTATCGTTATAACCTCCCAGTTCGTGACAGATACCACAGCGCACATCATAAACCTTCCGTCCAAGACCTACACCACTTAACCCGTAGATTTCGCTGAGATGACGGCTGTCAACTCGGCCATACAAATGGGCCGCTATGAGACCCGCTTCCCCATGGGTGCCAACGAATGGCGGCATGTTCCCTTTAACAACGTGCGTCCCCTTCACAATCGCCTTTATGTAGGCCTCATCGGTGCCGTTAAAGACGGGCTTGAGCGCCTTGTAACCGTTAACCGTGTGACAACTCCGGCAGGCTCTGCGGAAAAGGTCGGCCCCGTCATCTCCGGTCCGGAAGGCCATATTCCCAAGTAAGCCTTCCTTTGTGTAAGTATCAGCTTTAGCCAGGGTGACAGCATTGCCATACATGTAGGCGGAAATCACGTAGGGTTTGCGAATTGACTCGCGCATCCATTCATACTCGGCAAACCAGCTCAACCCGAATATCATCAAGAGAATAGCCACGACGATATTGTGCTTCTTCGGAATGAGCAGTCCGAACAAAATCAGAAAAACCGCGATCAGACCGGCGTTCCAGAAAGAGCCATAGAGCGATGCGATCGGTGTTGGCATCTGTTCCAGCGCCGTCTGCACTACCGCCTGTGGAATAGCGCTCCAGTACCAGTAAAACGTCGGAACCATCACCACCAGACCGACAATCGCCCAGATGGCATTGTAACGAACCAGTCTGGCCTTGAATTCATCGGCCCTGTAGCGCGCCGCAACCAGCAGAGCATAAAGTCCGGCCAGCATTACGCAGATACCGGTGCGCAACCACAGCGACGACCAGAATGTGGGGTTGAATAGGCCATCCCAGACATTCCCGGTAGCCAGCCAGTCGCCGGGAGTCAGCATGAAGGTGATGATGCCATTGATGACAAAGAGCGACATCCAGGCGGCGCCGAAATAAATCCACCCGACAATCATGTGGCCTCTGGCCGACATTCTATCCCAACCATAGAAATAGATCAGGGCAGCCGTTATCTCGATCACAAAGAATGTCCATTCGGTCGCCCAGGCCCAGACGAAATTGTGTATCAAAGCCTCGGTGGCAGTCGGGTTGAGAAGTCCAATGATGAACCATATCCCGACACCGGTGAGGGCGCCGAACACAACCGTTACGAGAACAAAGAACTTGCTGAGCTTCCGCAGAAACTGAAGCATCAGCGCATCATTCTTTTTGCGTGCCGATTTCTCGGCTACCACAAGGTACAGACCTCCGCCGATGGCAAAATGGGAAACAAAGACATGGATGACAGCGATGATAGCCATCAGGATTCCGTAGCCGATGCCAACGTCCCAAAACGGATAATCCATTCGAATAGCTCCCGTCCTTTTGCTAGTTAATGTGCTGAGTAAAGTTAGTTTATAAAATAGGGGAATAGCTGGCAAGCTTGTTTGAAAAGAAAATCGAAGGGTAGGCCGAACAAGTCCTTATTGTCAGGCGTCGGGAGAAGGTCTCTTGGTGAAATACTTGATATTAGGTTCGCAGGTATAGCCGCTGTTCTGAAAACACGATATTGACGGATAGTTGATTTCTTCAATCAGGGCACATATCACGACCGCGCCGGCCGACCGAAGGAATTCCTCGCTGATCTCGATGAGTTTCGCCGCCAGACCAAGACCCCGTTGATCGGGGTCAATGGCCAGCCGGTTGATCCAGCCACGCCGGCCATCGAAGTTTGCGATCACCACACCAATCATTTTTTCATCGAGAAACAACCCGAAGAAGGCACAATTAGGATTAGCCATTTCTTTGGCCACCGCCTCGAGGCTGTCCCGTCCCTTGAGTTTGAAAGGCAGACCCGATTCGGCCCACACCCGAATGATCTCATCATAAGCATCGATGTCGAGTCGTTTAATCTCTTGCGCCATATTTTTCCTCCAGGATCGCCTTCAAAGAAGCAAAGCTAAAATCCGACGCGAACGGCTCGTCGTTCCAGTGTTCGCAACCCGTGAAATTCAAAAGCACACCCCTGGCCGGCACACCTACTTCGGCAGCGGTGCGCATCCCCGACGCCAGCATCATGATGCAAGCTATTCCGATTACACTCAAATCACCCATGCGCTTGGAAAAATACTCTATCTGCTCGGCCAGTTTCCGCTTGGAAAAAACTATCTTGAGACCATATTTCTTTGCCAGGTCACCTATCTCGTAGGCACGGCACTCCGGGTTGCAGCGCTTGCAGAAAAAGCCATAGGACTTCTCGACCTTTTCGCACTCCTTTTCGTGAATCGAAAGGCAGTCCGGCATGATGATCAAGGTGTTTTTCCGCTTGTTAAACTGCTCCCGGTTGAGTTCGTCGTAAACCGCAAACGAAGCAAGTTCGAGCAGGTACTTTTCTTTGGGCGACTGCCTGAGGTCACGGTCGTCCCTGCCATCATCAAGGTGCGCTTTTTCGACAAACGCGTCCACTCGTTCGAATTCTTCGGCGAAATGCTCAAAGCCTTCAGCGAGAAATTTTCCCACAAAGCGCTTAAGTTTCGTATGGAACTCCGGGCCCAGCCGGTAGGTGGGATATTTATCAGACATGGGCACAATATAGGTAATCGAGTTGAAATGACGATACAAAATTATTGAGCGCCGACACTGGTAAGGTTGGTCAGGCGGTCAATCCCCTCGCGGGCAGCAAGCAGGCCGGGGTCAAGGTTTAACGCTGTCACATAATGCTGTTTTGACAGCCCCGTTTCGCCCTGAGACTCCAGCGCCTGGCCGAGGGCAAGATAAATCGAGGCCCTTATCTTCTGATTCACAGGAGAAAAACGCAATGACGCTTGGAAACATCTTTCGGCACCCTCAAAATCTCCGGCGCTGTATTCAAGCAGGGCCAGCAGGCAGTATCCTTGCCAGCCGGCCGGGTTTTGTGAGAGATAACTCTCCACGCCGATTCGGCAACTATCAAAATCATGCCTTTCGTAATAAGACAGACAATTCAACAACCGGGTGTCAGAAACGAGCCATTCATCCGGAACGTCTTCCACTGAGGGCGAAGGTGGGGAATCAGCCGTGAATCCCTGCGGGCTTTCTACGCGGCGGACTTTAATGACCTCCACGTCACTGGCACATCCAGTAATCAGAAACAACGTTAAGGCCACCAGGGCGAAGCATATCAGCGAGCTGCCTTTCATATTAATGATTATCGGCCAATCACGGGGACATATTCAGAGCGAAAATCATCAGAAAAATACTTGAATCCGGACAGGGCTGCGTAGTATTAATAAAAGAAGACCACAATTGTCATAGCCAGAGGATAGAAATGAACAATCAACCTCCGCCAGTATTCTATAAAAATCCCGGCCTGGCCGCGGTCCTGTCTTTTTTTTACATGGGCCTGGGCCAGATATATAATGGTCAGATTGCCAAGGGAATACTATTCATCATCGCCTACTCCCTGTCGATCCTTTTGATGATCCTGCTCATTGGGTTCATCACGACACCAATTCTTTTCATATATGGTATATGGGACGCCTATAAATCGGCCGAAAAAATCAACCGGGATATCGCCACGCGGGTGCCTTCTCCACCCGGTCCAGCCACAAATTGACGTCTGGACAGCGCCGGGTAATTACGGGAATGTCTGTCTTCCTCGATTCGCTTGAGTGGAGTCGAGCTTGACGATTTACGTCTCCACTCGTTATATTCCATCATGCTTATCGCAATTGACATCGGCAATACTACTATTGTAGTAGGTCTGTACAAGAATTCCACGCTCAAGGACCGTTTCCACATATCCACCCGGCTAAACATGACCTCCGATGAAGCGGGATTTCTGATTTCCGGGTGGCTCGAGAAAATGTCACTGTCGGCGGAAGATGTGGAATCGGTAATTGTATGTTCGGTGGTCCCGGCTCTGACCAATACCTTCGAACTAACGGCCCGTAAGGACCTTGGTTGCCTGCCTCTCATGCTATCTCATAAGCTAAAGTTACCCATAAAGATAGACATCCCCCAGCCCGACCAGGTAGGGGCCGATCGTATCGCCAACGCTGTAGCCGGTTACACTAAGTTCGGCGGCCCAATCATCATCGTCGATTTCGGCACTGCCACCAATTTCGATATCGTCAACGACAAGGGAGCTTACATAGGCGGGATCCTGTTGCCGGGACCGGAGACATCAATGGCTGAGTTGGCCCGAAAAGCGGCACGACTTTTCGAAGTGCGGATCGAGCCGCCCGATACCGTGGTTGGTAAATCAACCGCCGGGGCACTCAAATCCGGACTGTTTTACGGAACCATCGGGCAGGTCGACTACCTAGTTGACAAGATTATCGACGAAACGAATTTCAGCGAGACCAAGATCGTCGCCACCGGGGGCTTCTCCCGTGGACTGGACAAATACTCCCGCCATATCAGGTTAATTGAGCCCGATCTGACCCTTGAAGGCCTGAGAATAATAAGCGAACTAAACCAATCAGTATAGGGCATTCAAAAAAAGAGGGCGCCCATGGCGACCCTCACACGTTTTCACAGCCAGTTCTAATTGTCACAGCGGATAATACTGCTGAAAGTCAATGTCAAATCCTTCCGGCGCGTACTCACCTTTCTCCCTGTTCATAACGTAGTTCTGATAGTACTCCCCGGCCGCTATTTTCCTGGTCATCTCCAAGAATCGATCGATCTCGGTTTTGGTATTGTAAATCCCGAACGACATTCTGATTGTGCCCGGTAACTGCGAGCGGTCGCGGTCGAGAATCTGCTGCTCGAGTTTCCGTGAATCCTCTTCACTCACGTGAAGCAGAGATTTGACATACAGGTGAGCACAGAAACATCCGGACCTGACGCCAATCGCTCCTTCATAGCTTAGTATTGCCGCGGCCAGCGCGTGGGGTACATTTCCAATGTTAAGTGAGATAACTCCCAGCCGCCTGGCGGCGTTCTTCGGGTCAACATCGCCAAAAATAGATACGCCGGGTATCTTCTGCAGCTCCTCGAGCGCGTACGCGGTTAATTCCGACTCGTGTCGAATGATGTCCTCCCAGCCAATCGACTGAATCATACGAATTACCTTGGCCAGCGCCACCACACCGATGATATCGGGTGTCCCGGCCTCTTCCTTTTCCGGAAGGTCCGTCCAATAGGCGTCTTCGAGTGTGACGATATCCACAACGCCACCACCTACTTCCTCCGGATCCCCCTGCTCAAAAGGCTCACGTTCCCCTATAAGAACCCCGACCCCGAACGGAGCGTAAACTTTGTGTGCGGAGAAAACCAGATAGTCAATCTTGTGCTCTTCATCGTGAGCCTTCATATCGA
The DNA here is from genome assembly GCA_020351995.1 of Candidatus Zixiibacteriota bacterium. Taxonomy (GTDB): domain Bacteria; phylum Zixibacteria; class MSB-5A5; order GN15; family FEB-12. Next base: position 3,206,810 of record CP070674.1, on the reverse strand, counting down.
TCGGCCGATGGGGAGCGAGCTGGGCCGCGTCCACAAGAATCTTGGCGCCGGCCCTGTGAGTTTCTCGCGCAAATAGATCGAGATCGTTGATATAACCCGTAACATTGGATGCCCCCGTTATCGCGACCAGTTTGACCCGGGAACCGAACCGCTTGAGCTTATCGCTGAAATCCTCCGCTGACAGGGTTCCGTCTTCGTTGAGTTCGATGTGCTCCACCCGGGCGACTCTCCGCCAAGGCAGTTCATTGGAGTGATGCTCCATCAACGTCGTCAGGACAATGTCGCCTTCGGCAAAAGGCAGACGATTGGCAACTTTGTTGAGTGCCTCAGTGGAATTCTTGGTGAATATTACCACCTGCTTTTCAAGATCGGCACCGACAAAATCGGCCACGATATCGCGGGACTGCTCAAAAGCCCAGCTGGAAAGCTGAGATTTGAAACCCGTCCCCCGGTGCACATTAGAGTACCAGCGCAGGAACGAGACCACCGAATTGGCGATGTGAGAAAATGTCGGAGTGGAAGCAGCGTTATCGAAATTGATATAGGTCTTGGGGCCATGCAGCGTGGGGACCTCGGTCCCGGCTCCCAGCATCAGTGAAGGCAGGTCCTCCAGGGAAATCTTCTCTTTATCGTCCAGAATATTCGTAGTCACATCCATGGCAATTCCTAAATGTCATAATACAATTTGGGCTAATATACATCGGACTTGCGGAAAAGTAAACAGATTGAGTCGAGGCTGAGATTCTTGACGTATAGAGATGACCCTCTTCACAGCATCTTGTCGCGAAGGACATCCACTATTCTGCCGGCCGTGGCGCCATCCCAGAGGTCAGGTATCCGGCCCCGCCGGCTGTTACCTTCGAGGATGTCATTAACCACAGCGAGAATTTTGTCCGGGTCGCTGCCACACAAAGTATTTGTGCCCTCTTCGACCGTTGCCAGTAGTTCTGTGGTGCTGCGGATGGTAATACAGGGTATCCCAAGATAAGTGGTCTCTTCCTGGATCCCACCGCTGTCGGTGAGCACCATTCTCGCTTCCGCCTGAAGCTTGAGGAAGTCGAGATAACCCAGCGGCTCCAGGATTCTGAAGTTTTCACGCTGGCAGGTTTCCAGCAACCCGAACTGTTCGAGGCGCTTGGACGTCCTCGGATGACAGGGAAATACCACCGGGATTCGTTCGCTGATCTCAGCCGTGCATTTCATCAGCCTGCCCAGCACGTCAGGATCATCGACGTTGCTCGGCCGGTGCATTGTGAGAACTGCATATCCTTGCGGCTCAAGAGAATACCGCCCCAGTACGCCGACTTCGCGGGCGGCCTTAAGATGATTGACCAGCGAATCAATCATAATGTTGCCGGTGAAGAACACCCTGTGGTCGGCAATGCCCTCATTGCGAAGGTTGACCAGACCGGCGTTTTCGGTGACGAACAAATAGTCGGAAAGTCGGTCAGTGACAATACGGTTGATTTCCTCGGGCATCGTATTGTCAAAACTCCGCAGGCCGGCCTCAACATGACCTAATCTAACGCACAGTTTGGCGCAGACAAGCGACGCCGCCAGGGTCGAATTGACATCACCGAACACTATCACGAGATCCGGGTCGAGCTGAATGAGTTCTTTTTCCAACTCGACCATTATGCGAGCGGTTTGATGCGCGTGCGAACCGGAGCCGACTCCAAGATAACTATCCGGTTGGGGCATTCCGAGTTGTTCAAAAAAGAGTTGTGATAGATTATGATCATAATGCTGACCGGTATGAATAAGAACGGTGTCGAATGCCCGGGGCTCGCGTTGAAGTTCCTTCATTAAAGGAGACGCCTTCATAAAATTGGGGCGGGCACCGACAACAAGAACGATTTTCGGTTTCGCGCGCATGGCCAAATTTCCAGCTACAGAGAAGCAGTACTCCCACGACAGCGGTGTAAAACAAGTGCAACTATAACATTCAACCGGGACCGGGGGCAACCCTTTTGTTTCTAAGACGCCAGGGAACCGGGAGCCCACGAAAAAAGCGCCCGCTCGCGGAGGCGCTAATGTGGACACGATTATTCAGATATTCACGCGGAGTGAAGTTTATTTAGAAGCATCAGGTATCTATCCGCCCAGATTTCTCGACAATGATGACGGGTGACGTGTTCATGGTACTTTCGCCCGAGATACCCGCCGTCGATCTCTCCGGAGCGAAGTTTCAAAATCAACTCGCAAAGCCGACCGGGATCGTCTGCCCTAAAAGCCAGGGCGCCGCCGGCTTTCTCCAGCTCTTCGACAGCTTCTCCTTCCAGGGAACCGTAAATGATCGGTTTCCCGGAAGCCATGTACTCGAACAGCTTGGTGGGCAAGCTGCCCTTCGTCACCGGGACATCTTTCATGCTGTGAACAAGCACGTCAGCCGACTGAAGAAAATATGGAATGGTATCCAGCGGCTGCAGGCCAAAAAACCCGACGTTCTTAAGACCATAGTCTCTTACCATACCTTCAAGTACGCCGCGCTTTTGACCGTCACCGATAAAGGCAAAGTATATATCCGGCTGATCGTTCAGCTGACGGGCGGCTTCTATGAAAGTCTCCAGCGAATGGGCCCAGCCCAGGGTCCCCGAATACAGGACAAGGAATTTGCCCTCGAGTCCGAAGTGCTTGCGAATACCGTTGGAATCGGCACTGATGAATTCATGGCTAACCCCGGACTTAACCGGCATAACCTTTTCCGGAGGAAGGCCTATAGTCCTCAGATAATCGGCAATACCCTGAGTGACCGGCACCAGGGCATCCGCTTTCCGATAAAGGTAATGCATCAGGCGTTTCAGCGAACGAGTGAATAGCGAACGGTTCAAATTGCCGAAGTCTTCGCTTGATTCAGGCTGAAGGTCACGTATCTCTAGAACAAACTTGCAGCGGTAAAATTTACTCAGGATCATTCCGATGACTGGAGTCGTAACGGGTGGGGACGAGGCGATCAGAAGGTCAACGCCTCCTTTGATGCGCCGCGAGTTGACCACAGCCGAAAATAGAAAAGTCAGAAAGCCCAACATCCTCTTCTTGGGCTGATAATTGGATGCTGGTAAAACCCAGCTGCGATACACCCGGACACCGTCCATCTGCTCATAATGAAAGAACTTGCCGCGATATTTGGGTGGTACGATCCCGTCCGGATAATTGGGCATAGCTGTAAGAACCGATACCGTGTGACCGCTTCTTACAAAATATCGGGCAAATTCAAAAAGCCGCCTGACCGCCCCCCTTTCCGGCGGGAAGTGCTGAGTAATAATTAGAATTTTCATAGGCCCACAGATTGCAAGTCTAACCACTTTTGCAGCTTTCCACAAGACTTTTCTCCGGGAGGTAGTCTTTTTTTATTTTTTTCTTTTAAATGCTTGACTCCCATATCCCTGCACGATAGATTCTCGTAATTACGAACCGGGAAATGTATCCAATTGTATAAGGGTTAACAGATAACTTCAAAGAGGTAGTATGATGCGTAAGTTAATGGTTATTGCCCTGTTAGGATTGGCTCTGCTGGCCTTTATCGCCCTGGCCGCCACCGCCCAGGAGGAGGCCAAGGAAGAAGCCAAGGTAGAAGCCAAGGCGGAAGCCGAAGGTGCGACATTTGAATATGTCGGAGTCCAAAAATGCGCCAAGGTGTGTCACAAGGATCAGCTCGCCGCGTGGGAGGCAACCAAACATGCCAAGACCTTCACTGTGCTCTCTGATGAAGAGAAGGGTAAAGCCGAATGCGCCGGCGCCTGCCACATCACCGGAAAAATGGCCGACGGCACCGTTCTTGAAGGCGCTCAGTGCGAAGCCTGTCACGGACCGGGCTCGGAATACAAGTCACCCAAGATTATGAGCAAGGCCAAATGGAAAGGCGACCCCGAAACCTATAAGAAAATGGCTGTCGATGCCGGCCTGATCTATCCCACAGCCGAAACCTGTGCCAAGTGCCACAAAGAAGAAGGTAACCCGAATTTCAAACCGCTCGACTTTGAGAAAGCCAAGGGCACGGTACACCCGGTCGCAACCGAATAAATCCCGGGCAAGTTAATTACAGATGTATATAAAAAAGCGGTCCCAGCGGGCCGCTTTTTTATATGGCCGGCGGATTGGCTGTAAAACCTTTGAAGGGAAACGTCCTTACCGACACCCACTTCTCGTCCACGAGGGGGGTAATCAAGTCCACTGAGCCGGCAAAGAATTTATCGTCGGCGAGATACGAAGCGATTTTTTCTTTGACTATAATAACCCGGTGGTGTGAAATCTCGCGTGCTACGGTGACATGCGGCAAAAAGATCTTGAATGGAATAGGAATCCCCAGGGAAACGTGAAGACGATAGTATAACTCGGACAGGCTGGTGTTCTTCTTTACGTTCCAGTAGATCGTCGGTGACTTCGGATAAAAATCTCCCACCGTGTCAAGCTGAATCAGAAAAGATTTCTGCGAGTCAGCTTCGTGCTTGATAAGGTTGGTTAATTCACTCAGCGGCCGGTTGGTCTCAAACGGAAATACCACCGTGATGTGCGGCGCGACCAGATTATACAGCGGATCGAATTGCTCCCGCAGCGGAGCGACAACGCTACTCAGGACGTGGGGAAGAAAGATCACTACCGCATAGGTCTTTCGGCGCCGATCACCGAGGGAACTATCATAAGGGAGAATATTATCCATTCTTCGGCTGATTGGCTTTCAATTGCTCACTTAAAGAATATAATCTCTATCCGGCGGTTCTGGGCCCGGCCTTCGGCCGTCTGGTTGCTGGCCACGAAATTGGTTTCACCGCGGCCGAAAACCTTAATTCTCTCGCCGTCGATGCCCTGTGTCACGAGAAAATCTCGAACACGGTTGGCCCGTTTCTCCGAAAGCCTTTTGTTGGCAACGTCTGTTCCAATGTTGTCGGTGTAACCGTTGATCTCCATACGAACCGACGGTACGAAATTCAAAACCCGCGACAACTGCTTAAGACGTTCCCGGGTCCTGAAATCTATCTCGAATGACCCCGGGGCATAGTCGATATTGAGCACCATCGGCGTGGAGAGCATCGACAGGTCAATGCAGCCGAACTGGTCCACATCGACGCCGTATAGCGTATGCGGGCAATCATCAAGACCATCCGGGACACCGTCCGCGTCAGAGTCTATCGGGCAGCCGGTGTTGTCAACGTGGGCGCCTTCCTGATTGAACGGGCAGGCATCCAGGTAATCCGGGATTCCGTCAAAATCCGAATCCACCGGACAGCCGTAAATGTCAACCATACCTATCGCCCGCGGATCAGTGGCCGGACAGTCATCAAGGCCGTTGCTCACCCCATCGCCATCGGTGTCGAGCGAGCAACCGTATTTGTCAACCGCCACGCCCGGAGGAGTATCCAGGCAGTTGTCCAGTTCATTGGGCACGCCGTCACCATCGCCGTCCAGCGACTGCCGAAAAACGGTTTCCTCGCCTTCGGAAGGACTGTCCGTCCATGATTCACTCGACTTCCATTTCGGCTCCGATCCGGCACCGAAATGCAACTTGAGCGACGCCAGAGCCGTCAACTGCCAGTGATCCCGAGCGGCCTTGACCGAGGATTCAAACTCGGCGCCGGCTCCTGTAAGATAGTCCACCTGAACATTACCGTTCAGGGAGAGTTTCCCCGACAGGGCCAGCTCAAAACCCGTTCGGCCGGTCAGGAAAATCTCTGAAGCACTGTAGTCAACCCACTCGTTAAGCGCTCCCCGGACATCAATGGTGGTGTCGTTTGCCGGATCCAGGATTTCCCACATCATCAACCCGCCGCCGAAACCGAAAAACAGGTTAAGCCGATTGTCGGGCTCGAACATCACACGGTTGGCCGTAAGCCCGATCCGGGTGGCGTTCCACTTGAGGGTGGCGTTGGCTTCTTCCCCGCTGAAGGAGAAACTCGATATAGCCGTGCTGTCATTGAAATTCTCATGAACCGATAGTGACAGGTCACTGAACCAGCGCTCGCCCAGCCAGTAGCCAAGACAGGCGCCAAAAGTTGTGCGGGCGGTGAATTTGAACCCGTCACCCCCGGCTATAGTGGAAGCACCGCCGCTCAGACCAAGGTAGTACCGGTGCTCGTAGGCGCCGCAGATTGATCCTGACAGCAATATGGTCAGCACCAGACTCACCCGCCACACATTCAGCATTTTGTTCTTCATCGTTTCAATACAGTTTCTTTATTTCCGTTCCACTGTAATAATGAGCCAGAATGTCATCATACGTCCAGCCCTCTCGGGACAGGCCGATGGCCCCGCATTGACACATCCCGACACCATGACCGTAACCACTACCACGAAAAACGATCGAAAGCACTTCCCCCTGCGAATCTCTTTCAATGTCGACTTCAAAGCGGGCCGACGGCAAGATCAAGTCGGGATTCGAAGTACGTCCGACTACCCAGCGAATCCGGTCTTTGAAGAACCTGAAGACGTCAATCTCGGTTTCGATCGACAGCTTCGCGATCCTTCCACCCGGAGTGCGTTCCATGATATTGATGTTCCGAATTTTTCCAAGCCGAAGCTCACGTCCTCGGTCACTACTAAGATATTGCTCCACCCGCCCCCTGAGCTGCGGCTCAGTAAAGACTTCCTTCCAGTTGAAATACTTCGACCACGAGCAGGCACCGTCGTCTGATACCGACTTGAGATAGGGAATGTCTTTGCGATCCCACACGCTCGATATATCATCGGTCAGCCCGCCGCAAGTGGAATGATAGTAGGCATTCACGTATTGATCCCGGTAGAACAGCACACTGCCGGCGGTGAGATCTATGGCCTTATTGACCAGCCTGTCCTCTACCTTGACTCCTTCATAGACCTGATCGATTATGCTTGATTTCATATCATAAGGCTCTCCCCGATACTGCTGAAGATGGGCCATGGCGTAAGTCCGGGCCGCGACGGCTTGAGCTTTAACCGCCTCAAGCTCATTGTCAGCCCTCTCTCCGATCTCCGGGGGCACCACACCTCGAAGATAATCCTCGATATAGACGATATTGATTATCTGAATGGCCTGACTGTTGGGAACGATCTTCATGATACCGCGATACCGGCGGCCGTCCAGGACAATCCGGTTGTTGTTCCCGCGCGGGATGATGTTCACCTCGTCGACCCGCGTCTGAATCTCGCCACCTTTGTGATTCTCTACGCTGAGCAGCAGACCGTCGGTTTTTACCACCACCGGGCGAGACGAATAGTAGACGGTCTGAATCCCTTGACTGAGACACTCGATCGCGAAGGAGGCCTCGGCTCCTATCAAGGTTTCCGCCTGGCTATCCTCGATCAGCACGCGAACGAATGGAACTCTGATAACATTACCGGTAGCCTCGTCCTTGAGTCCGGGCACGGTCGCGCAACTCCAGACCAGGACCATCAGGCAAACGGCCGTACCAAGCCGTCCCGCGAATTTGACAATATTGGCCAATCTCGAATCCAATCTCATGTAGGTCGACTACGTTGCGGAGGTTGAGTAATCCTGCCCAGCACCGGCCGGACTTTTTGGGTCCTTCCCGAACGAAAGACTGTCGCCATCGCCCTCGAACGCAGGCAGGCTTCGCCCATCACAGCGTAAGCAGTCGCCTCGACGTAATCGCCATCAATCCCCAGAGCGTCGATAGCAAGAATGTCGAGATCCTGCAGATGATACCTCAACCTGTCAATAAAGAAAATGTTATGTCTGCCTCCGCCGGTCAAATATAATTTTGTCAACTGTTTGTCCCTGCGCACGATGGGCACCACTTTCCGGACAATGGATTTGACTGTCAACTCCGACACCGTGGCCATCACGTCGTTGTCGCTCAAACGTCTTTGCCGCGCCATAGCCAGAATGCTTTCGCACGCTGAAACGCCGAAAGCCTCCCGCCCCGTTGATATGGCTTTACTGTCGTAAAACCCTCCCGTCATCGCCCGCGAGACTATCGCTTCGCATATCGTTCCCCTGCGTGCCCGGCGGCCACCGTGATCGTAGCGCTCGTTGTGAAATCTCGCTGAAAGAATGTCGCAGAGGCTGTTGCCGGGCCCGCAGTCGGCCGCCCCGACCGGTCCGCCCAGCGACGGAAAATAGAAGTAATTGGAGATGCCCCCGATATTAACAATCAATCTCGATTCCGAATCGGAGCCGAAAAGTACCTCCATGGCCGCCACCGTGATCGGCGCTCCCTCGTTACCCAGCGCGATATCGGCTTGCCGAAAATCGTTGATAACGATTCGGTCGGCAATGGCCGCGATGAAGTCCGCCGAACCAATTTGCATGGTGCCACTGGATAATTTCCCCATGCCACCAAACCCGCCGGGAAGGTGGCGAACGGTTTGACCGTGTGAGGCAATCAGGTCTACACTGATACCGGGCGGAAGGTTGGATAGGAACGACTTTGAGACCTGGCCGAAGACCTGTCCCAGCCGGTTGTCCAGATAGATCAACTCAGAAAGCGCTACTGTCTCTGAATGGATGACGCCAAGCAGTCTTTTTCGAAGAGCTGGGCCATAGGCTCGCTTACCCCCCTTTAGAAATTTTATGGCACGTTTATTACCGGACAACGAGATCCGAACCAGGGCCAGGTCGAGACCGTCGGCGGACGTTCCCGAGTTCAGTCCGAGAACGGTCAGCCCCTTCTTGCGAAGAATTCTGCCCAATGACATAATGAAAAGGTATCAAAATACCGCGGACTTGCCCAGTTTGAATTTTATGCCGGTCACACGGTCGAGCGAAGCTGCCAGGTGCTCGGCGGAAATCTCGCCCCTCGCAACAGCCGATTTGAAGTACTCGTAAGCTTCCATGGCGGCTTCAATATCCTGCCCGAACAACAGCAGGTCGTGACCGGCCAGGAATGCTGACACGGTGCGTTGTCCGATATCACCCAGGCACTCCGCCCCCTTCATCGTCAGGTCGTCCGTCATGATCGGTCCGTCGAAGGCCAGACATTGTCTCAGCAGATTCGTGACAATCTTCGTCGATCCGGTTACGATCGCCGTGTCCATAGCCGGAACTCTTACGTGGGTTGTCATAATCATGTCGGCACCTGCTTCGATTCCGGCCGCGAAAGGCAGCTTCTCGCGCTGGTCCCAGATAAGTTCGTCATAGCTTACCGACGAGGTTGCCACATGAGGGTCTACCTCCGCCGCGCCGAGCCCGGGGAAATGTTTCAGGCAGGAGAGGAGACCGTATTTCTTCATCACCTCGACAGCTTTCCTCACAAACGGTATGACCTGCTGACATTTACGCCCGAAACAGCGATCCCTGAGACACTCGTTTAAATCATTCAAATAGACATCGCACACTGGCCCCAGTATCACGTTTATGCCCATGCCCTCCAGGCACAGGGCCGACCGCCGGAAGTCCTCTTCAAAATGATCCAGGGCCATATTCTCGCCATAGTAGCTCGGAGCGGCAAATTCAGCCGGAGCTCCCATTATTCGGCATACCCGGCCACCCTCCTGATCCACCGCGATGAAAGGTGGACCGTGGCGGCAGTAACTCCTGATGCTCTGGATATTTCTCTGAATCGCCTGGTTAGTTGGGCAATTGCTCCTGAACAGAATCACGCCGCCTATGTTTTCCTCTCCGATGAAATTCAGGAAAGCCTTGGACGGTTTCTGTTCGGGAAACCCGATCACGAACAGTTGGCCGATTCTTTTGATTAATTCCGACATATCCATCGTTCTGCTATTCTATATTCCTCTACAGTAACCACCACAGCTAAATTACGCAAACCGCATTCTTCCCCTCGCCTTTGGCCTGATACAGAGCCTGGTCGGCAATCGAAACCAGCTCTTCCTGGGACTTGCCGTTTTCGGGGAAAGAGCTGACGCCGACCGAAACGGTCACCTTTAACTTACCATACTGCCTGGCCTCAAACACTTCTTTTTCAACCTCTTCTCTTATCCGTTCGCCGATTACGGCGGCCTCCTCGCGATGGGTCTGGGGCAGAATTATGGCGAACTCCTCCCCGCCATAGCGGGCAAAGACATCAACATCGCGAATGCACCTCTGGATGATGCCGGAGAGACGGCGAAGGACAAAATTGCCGATTTCGTGGCCATAGGTGTCGTTCAATTTCTTGAACCAGTCTATATCCACCATGATTAGCGACAGAGGCAGATCATACCGACTGGCGCGCCGCTTTTCCTCCTGCAGCTTCTGCACGAAGTACCGATAGTTGTACGTTTCCGTCAGCTCATCGATTATGGTCAGTTCCTCGGTTTTCTTATGTAGTTCGGAATTCTCCAGGGCCAGCGCCGCCGAACGCGCCACTACCGAAAGCATTTGAAGATCGCGTTCCGAGAAGTGATCGACCTCGTCCGATTCCGCCGTGAGCAGGCCGTTGGTGTGGGCGTGCGAGGTCATCGGGACTATCATCATGGAACGCGACTTTTTATCCAGCGGTCTTACGTCCCGTCGGTTGGAGATATCCTTTACGATGATCGACTCACCCATTTCGGCTACCCTACGGACGAGCTCCATCCGGGAAATGTCTATAGCCTTCAGGTGAAAATTGTTCTGTCCCGCCTGAAAGCGCGCCCGGTAGTAGAAATTCCCCCATTTGTCTTTGAATATGACCGAGTAGGCTTTGTACTGAAGAATCCTCCCCATGATCCTCATGACTTCTTTGACAACGCTGTCGGGCTCGAGAATCGAGGCGAGAATACGCGTGTTTTCATAGATCATTTCCAGGTGCGCCTGTGACTTCTCAAGCTCCGAGGTACGTTGGTTCAACGTGTTGAACAGCTTTAACAGGCGCTTTTCCGAACGGCGCATATAGTCCGACGCATAGAATATGGCGAAGTAGTAAATCCAGATGAAGGCGATCCGCATCGATACATCGAACAAATGCTCACCTGTAAGACTGCCGGAGATGGCAAGGAAATACACAAATGTCACCCCGAACGTGGCGACCAGCGAAAACCAGAACGTCAACACATAGGCTGCTACCGATACCGTGATGAACACCAGCGCGTAAAACGGGGAGTGAGCTCCACCATACGTAGCCGTGTACATAACCAGAAGAGGGATTAGAAGTACATCGAATATGATAGCCGAAAAGTAGGCCAGCTTGATGTCAAATTTCCCCTTGATGGCAATGCAGAACAGGATGAGATGACCGATGAAGGTCCCCAAAACGATGTAGAATACCGTCCGGTCCTCCTGGGGCAAATTGCCGAAAAAGGCAAACCAGCAGATACTCGACAGGACGAGAACCCGCGTCATCAGGTAGATGAGATCCACGCGAGGCAGTAATGTCTTGTGTCGATCAAGAAATAGCTTCATTGCCGAATAGTCCTACTCAGCCTTTATATCGGCCAATTTTCGGCTTTTTTGATTGTGAGGTAGCGATTTAGCTCAGCGCGTAGGGTGCAGGGAGGCCTCCGGCCGCACCAGCCGCCTTATAGACAGCCTCGATACACCTATCGCCAGAATCAGCAATAGTACATCGATGACGATCAGCAGATAATTGCGATTGGGTATGTAGTCCACAAAAAGCTTGTAACCCAATGAGTACATTGTGGTTACGACCATCACCGTGGCCGGTATGATTGTAAACCACGTTGGTCTTTTGGCTCGGTGAAGCCATACGGTCACCGCAATCAGCGTCAGGGCGGCCAGAAGCTGGTTGGTCGAGCCAAAAAGCGGCCAGATATAGCGATAACTATTGGTCCAGGCAATGGCAATCATCAGAATCACGGCCAAACCGGAATTAAACCAGAACTTCCTCATATAGGCTGGCGGGCTCCCGAATAATGACTTCCACAATTCCTCGAAAAGGTACCGATTCAACCTAACCGCGGAGTCGAGCGTGGTTATCAGGAACCCCTCAACTACGAGGATACCGATGACGGTACCAAACGCAACCGGTACACCCAGTGAGCCGTGCAGCAGGTAGCCCGCCGAAAGCGCGAAAGCCAAGATCGGGTTGCCGTTGCCAACCTCCGGCCAGGCGATGGACATGTACTCGCCGTAATTCAAAGATGACCCGATCGCGGTCAATACCAAAACGGCGAGCAGGCCTTCCAGCAACATGCCTCCGTAACCGACAGCCCTGGCCTGCCCCTCCCGGGCCAACTGTTTGGACGAAGTACCGCCGGCCACCAGAGCGTGAAACCCCGAAATAGCACCGCAGGCTATCGTAATAAACAAGAATGGCCAGAGAGGACCCATCTTGGCCGTGCCCACAGCGATGTTGGTGACTGGTGCTGTTACCTCAAGACCCTTGAAACCGGAAACGACGACCCCAAGAATCATAGCGGCCATGCCAAAGTAGAGAATCTGCACGTTCACGAAATCACGTGGCTGAAGAATGAACCACACTGGCGCTTCGCAAGCGAAAAAGGTATACACCGCTATGACCAGCATCCACACTTGCGGTGATAGTGTCAGAGGATGATTGAAACCGATATACACCGAAAAAACACAAATCCCAAAAGCCAGCACAAACGCCAGCCACGTCTTTATCTGTCGCTTTGCCACCAGAAAGCCTAACAGGGGGGCCAGAAGAGTAATGATAATGACCGACGTTGAGGCAATGCCGCCTACAACCCCCATCGTCTGTCCGTCGGCGACGGTTGTTCGAAGAAGGGTTTGACCCGTCTCCAGACCGAGTTTGTCGAGGGGGTACAAAGAAGTGAGCGAAATCGCTGTGAAGGACAGAAAGGCTGAGGTCACCAGCACCAGCAGAATTATGGTGAAAACGATGAACATGGTAAAGCCGGTGTTGCCCAGTGACTTCCTTGCCACTTCTGCCATGGAACTACCCCGCTCGCGAATAGAAGCGAAAAGAGCTACGAAATCATGCACCGCCCCGAAAAATATGGCTCCGATCACTATCCACATCCAGGCCGGACCGACGCCATAAAGAATACCCAGGGTGGGACCTACAATAGGACCGGCTCCGGCGATAGTCGAATAATGATGAGCGAACAATACTGACAGTGGGGTGGGAACGTAATCCTTGCCGTCATTAATTTGCGCGGCAGGGGTCGGGCGACCGGTATCTTCACCTACGGCCCGGGCGACAAACCTTCCGTAAAACCGATAAGCCAGGGCAAAGCAAACAACAGCCACTAAGAAGTAAAAAAGTACGTTCATGTTTCTTTCGGGTCGTCTGTTTTCAGGCCGCGAGTCAACCCGTATAGAGAATTAAATCATTGCCTCTCGAATTTTCAAGAACTAATCACACCTGTCAACTCCAAGGTTCGCCAGGGCTGATACGATAACCACACCGACAATGTTATAGTCTGCTTTTTAAACCCGACTCTAACGGCCGAAATTGCTTTTAAAAAAAACTTTTCTTGATTGTAGAATAAGCGTTTCTTCCCAGAGACAGCTGTTAATATATGGAACTCTCATTTCGGTTTGACGTAGTCATAATGAGCCGGTACAAAGGTCCGAATATGAATATCCCGAACCGATCAAAACTCCGCGTTACTGTCCTGACAGCCGTGGTCTTCATGCTGATCACCGCCTGCTCGAGTTGGGCCGTCAATTTTGAAATGGAAGACAACGTCCATATCTCGAACCTCCATCGAATTGACGACGACCTCATCGCCTGGGGGTCAAATGTTACTGTCGACGGCCTGATTGAAGGTGACCTCATAACCGGCGGCCACACTGTCAATACCAACGGGCATATCAGGGGCTCAGAAAGCGTTCTTGCGTACAAGTTTCATCATACCGGGCACATCGACGGCTCCCTTCGGAGTTTTGTCTATTTTCTGGAGTTGGACGGTTCTGTAGGGCGTTCGGTTCTCGCCAGCGGCGACGATATCAGGGTTGGCGAAAAAGCCATCATTGGGAAAGACCTCATTCTGCTCGGTACCACTATACACTGTGATGGCCTCGTCAAAGGCAGCGCCGACCTGACAGGTGGAGACATAGTCCTGAGCGGTACTATACACGGGGACGCCGCCATTTGCGGGGGAAAAATCAAAATTCTGGCTCCGGCTGTTATCAGGGGTGATCTTACCTACTCCGCCAGGACTAAAGACGCGCTGGAAGTCGCACCCGGGGTTACCATCCTTGGTGAAACCATCTTTAAGGCCAAGGATGATAACGGTGGGCACGCGGCCGACAGCCGATGGACCGCCGCTATCGTACAGATATCAAAGATACTGGCGGCCTTCCTTTTCGGCGTGATTCTCCTCTTTCTTTTCAACAAATACGCCGTAGAGGCGGCCAACCAACTTCGCCAGCGTTTAGCCGTGGCGACCGCGACCGGGCTGCTTTCGATGCTGATTGTCGTTGTCAGCCTTCTCATTCTTATAATATCAGGGGCATTCGTCCTGATCGGGTGGATTGTGGCCAGCACCGATGCCGCAGCCGGGGCCATCGTGTTGTCGCTGTCAATTCTGATGGTGCCGATCACCAGCTTCATCACTGTCTCAGGTGCCGTGCTCTTCTATAGCGGGAAAATTATTGTCGCCGTCGTGCTGGGCTACTTTCTGATCAAGCTTATAAAACCCGGCGCGGTCTATCTCAGCCGCATTCAGTTGCTGCTGGGACTGATCGTGCTTACAATAGCCTTTGCGCTTCCTTATCTGGGCTTTCTCATATACCTCGCTCTGAGTACCATTGGTGCCGGAGCTATTGTCCTGGGAATAAAATACTGCCGGCGTGACATGAACCAGGCCGCTGCCCCCGTGCCCGAACCGGGAGAGGACTCTTAACTCTTTATCTTTGTCAGATTCCGCCGCTCGTGCCGCGCCCTCTGGGATCCGAGGCGCCAGTCATAAGTCCGTCAGGTCCGACATATACCAGCTGCAGGTCGCTGTACGGCTCACGTTCTTCAACAATGTGGCCCAGCCGGATTAACTCCTGAATGACATCGATGTCAAAGGCGCCTCTCTCAAGATATAAAAGGTCGGGTAACCATTGATGATGCACCCTCGCTTGTGTCACCGTCTCCCCGGGGCTCAGGCGGAATCGAGAGAAGCTCATGATTGCCTGCGCCACAGTCGTGATTATTTTGCCTCCCCCGGGAGCCCCCAGCGCCATCAGCGGCTGACCGTTTTTGAGAATCAGGGTGGGCGACATTGATGAGAGCATTCTCTTGCCGGGCTGTATTTTGTTGGCCTCGTCGCCGATCAGGCCGTATATGTTCGGCTCGCCCGGTTTCAACGAAAAATCATCCATTTCGTTGTTCAGCAGGAAACCGGCGCCATCCACCACCAGCAGACTTCCAAAACTTGAGTTCAATGTGTAGGTGACCGCAACCATGTTGCCGTCGCTGTCGCACACCGAATAATGAGTGGTCTGGTCGGACTCTTGCCCGGCAACATCACCAGGGGCAACATCAGAAGACAATAAGGCGTGGTCGCCGGATATCATGCCACGCCTGGTCCGGATGTAACTGTCCGCGAGTAGCACCTCGACTGGTACCCCGTAGAAATCCGGGTCAGCCAAATGCATGGACCTGTCGGCGAAGGCCAGACGACTGGCTTCGCAAAACAAGTGAATATATTTCGGGGACTTCGGCGTCATCCCGGAAAAATTGAAAGGTTCAAGAATCTTCAGGATTTGACCGATCAGAAGACCTCCTGAGCTCGGCGGAGGCATTGAGTAGATGTCGAGCGAATCGAATTTAAAATGAACGGGTTCTCGCCATACTGCCTTGTAGCCCGCCAGATCATCGGCGGTAATCAGCCCTCCGTATGCCGTCATACACTCTTCAATGCGCTGTGCTGTCTTTCCCGTGTAGAACCCGTTCGGCCCTTCGGCTGCGATTAGAAACAGAGTTTTAGCCAGATCCTTTTGCGTGAGTCGCTCACCGGCCCGGACGGGATCGCCGCCCGGTAGAAACTGACGCGCTGTGGGCTCGAATGCTCTCAACTCGGCGGCATAAGAACTTATGTTGTCCGCCAGCGAATTATCGACAATGAATCCCGTGTCGGCCAGAATGGCGGCCATTCCCACCAGCTCCTCCCAGGGCATTGTCCCGTGTTTTTGCCACAATTCAAAAAGCCCCGCCACGGTACCGGGTACACCGGCTGCCCTGGCGCCCACCGTGGACGCGCCAGCAACCACCGAGCCGGTACTGTCGAGGTACATGGTCTCAAAGGCCGCTCCCGGTGCCGTTTCCCTGAAATCCAGGGCCCTTATTTGCCCGGTGGCGCCCTCGCGGATGACGGCAAAGCCGCCGCCGCCGATATTACCGGCCGTCGGATGGACCACCGCCAGCGCGAAGCCCACCGCCACCGCGGCATCGAAAGCATTGCCACCGCGGGCAAGAACCTGTTTGCCAACCTCGGTAGCAATCGGCGCCGACGTGGCCAGAGCACCGCGTTCGTAATAACGCGTGACCTCCAGGCTGCCACAGCCCGGCAGCACGGTTGCCCCAAATAAAATCACCCATGCCATCAAGACTGATGCGCACGGGTGACAGATTCTTCGATCAGCCATATTTATAACGATGCCTCTAACGCTTATCCACCACGTAAATCAGTCCGTCAGGGAACTGAATGTTCAGTGCGATACCATCGCGAAGCTCCTTGGCGGTCAACCTCAGAGGTTTCTCATCCTCGGAGCCAAAGAGGTTTGTCAATTTCAGCTTGGCCGACTTGAATCCTGCCGACCTGAGGTCGGCCTTAACTATAACCTCTTTTGCGCCCGCCTCGAACCCGTCGGACAACTCCCCCGGTGGCGGGGCGACGACAAACAAAAGGCCGCGCTTATCATTTTTCTGGAACGATACGTCCACCGACGGATCACTGCAGTAAAGATATGAAGCTATCTTTTCTCCCTCAAGCAGGGATTCGACATACGAAAGCTTCTGATGATTCCCCCCCGACGCTATGTCAAAGGTAAACAGGTAGAAATTGCCTTTGAAGCGGGATGAGCACACACCGACAACCTTGGCATCACACTTGACGAGTTTTTTCACCTTGGAGTCGTCGGTGGTACGAATCGACCCATAAACATAACCCGGGAACGAGCCCGTCTTGTGGGAAATCGTTCCGATACGATAGTCAACCGTCGACTTAATGCGGAAGTGGTTGCCGAGAACCTGGCAATCCTTGAAATTTTCATCATATTTTGGCATCAGACCGCACAGCATAACGGTAATACCGGCTTTGACCAGTTCTACAATGGCTTCCTGGCTCTTCTCTGACATTACCTCGGTAGACGGAATAAACAGGAGCTTATAATGCTTGAGGGTTTCAAAATTCCTGGCCTCGCGAATACCGAAACTCAGCTTCAGACGCATCAGGTCACGAAGGAAACCAACCGTGGAATCGTAGAGCAACCTGTTGACGTACACGAATGATTTTGGCGATGAGGTCTGAGCCAGCCAGGAATAGAACCTGTTCCCCACCACCGCTATATCCGGCTGCGAATCCATATGCTCAAAACCGACTCGCGATATGATCTGATTGAATTGCCTGGCAATGTGAAAACCATCGGAAATGGTACCGTCATTGTGCAACGGCGCGCCGTACCAGTGATCGCGGTCAACAAACATATAATGATTGAGCCCCTTGAAACCGGCCGATAAACCCGCCGCGAGGAAAAAACGACGAACATTATTCGTGACCGGGGCAATCTCCGTCTCCCGCTCCGGCTCACTTGCCGCGAATCCCGAGGTGAATGATGTCGCGAAGGCGAAACCGTACTCCGCCTTCAAAAAGCGGGCTTTCACCACCAGGTCAAAATAGTTGCCCTCCGGAAAAACATTACTGCCCAGAAATGGTGATCGATCCGACGGAACCAGGTTAAACGAAGAAAGCAGATCACCCTTGCGAAAATACAACGACCTGAATATCAGCGGCTCTACCGTGTAAGATCTGAAGATCTCCTCAAGCTGATCAAGATACACGTTCAGTATCGCTTCGCGAAACCGGAACCAGTCCATCACCTTCGGGTAGTGCTTGAGATCCAGACCCTCAAATTTCCGGGGCGGCTCGACATCCTTGAAGCTGGCGTTCTTCTCCTTGTAGTAACTGTTCAGCTTCTTAATCTCGCCGTACAGGCTTTCCAGAAATGGCGGGTAGTACTTCTCTATCACGTCGGGATTGTAATCGGCCCTGTCCGGCTCCAACATCCGGCCGAAAGAGGTTTCATAGTCAAGTTCGATCATGAAGATCGGACCGCGTGGATGAACATAGTTCTTGGTCGTCTCGATAAACGATTTAAAGTAGCTCCGGAGATGATACTGAAAATTCTGGTGAAGGTAACTCGGCAGATAGCCGCCTTCGACACCATGGTCGTCGGAGAGCTTCAACTCCTGACCTTTGGCATCCCGGGCGAAAATCCTGATGTCATTGAACAAATACTTCGGCAGACCACCGTAATTGAGCTGTCCGGCCACCCACGGCCCCGGCCTCAAAATAACCTTGAAACCGAATTCCCGGGCCAACTCCAAAAATACTATCAAATCCTTTCGGGGATCGTCCATGCCGCTGAAGTCAAAATGCTTGTCTTCATCCTGATGAACACTCCAGGGTACCGCGGTCGTAATAATCCTGAAGCCGGCACGCTTTATTCTCTCAAAACATATTGACCAATAGCGTTTTTCAATCCTGAAATAATGAAGTTCCGCGGCAAAGGGTTGATAAGTCTCCCTGCCAATCGAGAATCTGTTGCCAATTACACCTAACATAACACCTTTTATTTCAATGACTTAAGATTGTTTTCGGATCTGCCTTAGACTTCAATGATACCAAAACTATCTATCCAAGTCAATAGCAAAGGTGTAATATATTTCAAACCAAGTACTTACAGCAATACCCCCGGCGCTGACCTATACGATAAAGTACGTTAAAGTATGGTATAGTATCGATAACCCCGCCTTTTGCGGGTCAGTCCCGGTGGTCGGGCAGCCTGAGTCCGGCAGAATGTGGCCAAAATAAAACCCCGCCTCAAATCGACGGGGCATAAGACTCAAATTGACGGCTGATAGCGCCCGATTATTTCACCAGTACCATCTTCCTTGACTGAACAAACAATCCGGCCTCCATCCGGCAGAGGTATATACCGGTTGACACACTCTCGCCAAAGTTGTTCGTTCCATCCCAGCTTCTTTGATAAGACCCCGCCGGCAGCTCCTCGTCGACAAGGTCTCTCACTTTCTGCCCCATAACATTGAAGATGGCGATTGTTACCCGTGACCGGCGAGGCACGTCGAACAGGATTTCGGTGGTCGGGTTGAACGGATTAGGATAATTCTGAGCCAGAGAATATTCATGGGGCAGGCCGTCAGAAACATCCTTTACGTCCGTCGCAGTTGCCAGTACAAAGTGGTGCGGCCCACTCCAGGCAAACGAACCCTCGGAGTCGGCAAGCACCCAGTACCCGGCGGGAGGATAAAAGCATGAATCGAGAATGATTGTCTTGCCAACATGGTCCGAACTGATCGGTCCAATCTTGACGGCGAATGCGACCTGGTCGAAATCTCCCGGCAAGCCTTTCCGGGTGGCAATCCCGCCCAGTCCAATCGTGTCCACACCGCTCCCGGTTACCCCGAAGTAGTTTATGAAAAAACCGTCATCTCCCCAGGCGTCGAACATTACGTTCCAGAACACTCCAACATCAAGAGTGTCAGCGCTGGTGGTACCCCACGTAGCGCCATCCTCAGAAAAAACCCGCAGCCCGGCGGTGAGACCCAGGGAAGTGTCAGTCCCACCCAGACCGACCAATCTCAGATTGAAGATAATCTCGGTGGTTCCATCGGCGACAATAGCTGAATCTTCAACAGGACCGGCCAGGCCCTCGACATTCTCAAGAAATATGCCCTGCCCCCACGAACCGGAAAAGGTCAGTGACAAAACTGCGGATAGTATTATCAGGTACCGCATCTTCATATTCGACTCAGCCTCCATAACAACGCGGTTTTTTCGGTATTGGTCGATCAGTACAAGGGACACAAACTACGCGTGGCGTTCTTTTCAGGATGGCCGTTGTCACCGCAGCCGGACGCCCCCACGCAGAAAACCTGAGCTGCTGAAACTGGGGCGGGCCATCTAAGTGACTCAACCCTATAATGTTAAACACAAGATAGCACAAATCCCGATAAAGTCAACACCATTTCTGTAAGGCCTTTTCCGCCTTACAATTAGACGAGTATCTTTCATGTCAAAAAAAACCCCTGACATAGGTCAGGGGCTTCTGTATCAGCAAACAAGATTTTGCTACTGGACCATAAGCATCTTAATCGTCTGCTTAAAGTCTCCTGCTTTCATGCGGCACAAATAGACTCCCGAAGAAACCTGTTCCCCGTTTTTATTGCGACCGTTCCACTCTGTTGAGTAAGTCCCTACCCCGAGCTCCTCATCGACCAGGGTCGCGACCGGTTGACCGAGAACATTGTACACCTTGATCGACACGTGACAGCGACGGGCTATGTCGAACTGTGCCGTAGTTGTGGGGTTAAACGGGTTCGGGTAGTTCTGATTTAGTGCGAATCTATTCGGAACTCCGGCATCACTTACCATAATAACGTCTGTCGACGGACCACCAATGTAATATTTCTCGTCTAGCTCGCCTTCAGCCCAGGATATGTCGCCGCCCACTCCCGTCCACAGCCACAAATTGCTCGGGGCCCACCAACTGGTGTCAACGGTAATAAAGCCGCCATCAGGCCACTCACTGGTACCAGGATTATTGACGTCGGACAAGGTAAATAGGTATGCCCAGTCATCAAAACTGGGTGGTAACCCGTCACCATCACCGGCCAGACCAGCAAGACCTTTACCTCCGAGACCCTTGGGAATATCCGTAATGGTAAAGACCATATCAAACCATGAATAACAAGTAGGCGGCCAGCACCCATTCGGGATCGCCTCCTCAAGGGTCCAGTCGTAGGCCGGGTTCCTCGAAACATCGATACTGCCTATCGTGATGTCTGGTGAATCGAACCAAAATCCGTTCGAGATAGCAGTACGGTAGTCCAGGGCGTCGTCGGTGTTGTGGAACGAAATCTTGAGCGTAATAGTTTGTCCACTCCCCGCGGGTATCTTGCCGTTCACAAGACCTTCAATGTCCGTTTCGCAATCGATCCATACCGCCGGCGCGGGTGGACTCTGCGCGGCAACCGTTCCGGAAAGTGCGACCGCCAATACTAATGCCACGAATAACATTTTGCGTTTCATCGTAACTTGAGCCTCCATATTCAAAAGCGTTGTTGTTAATTCTTCTCGCCACAAGACGAAACGGGAAAATACTCACAACTTGACTGATTAAGTTGCCACCGGTTCGCCTAGGTACTGTTTTATACTCTTCCTCTGAGCCACAAGTACAAGGAAAATATAAAATTATCCCTGCCTTTAGTCAACAGGAATTATCTTCTTAGGCCCTTCGGCAAGAGGGAAATAGTTTCCTTTTTTGCCTGCCTTTCTCCGGCCCTATCGGCATCTTTGCGCAAGGCCGGTTTTGGATCGTATTCTCCTGCCTATTTACAACAAATTTCATGCCGGGCGACTTTCGGGCTTTTTCATTGAGATTAGTGACGCATACTGCACTCATTTGGCTCGCATCACGCAATATGCTGCACAGCACAACCCATCGCCCTTCAATAAGGACGCACGAGCCCTACTAATGCTAAATTCTTTTTTGAGCGGTTTAAGATAGAATTTTTGGGCTGAAGGTGCCCGCCGGCAATGCGATGCGACCGGGTATGAGGCAGCGCTGATAAAAACAGCCACCCCGCAAGCGGCGGGGTGGCTGATTATGTCAATCAGAGTTCTGCCTTTCTGATCGGTCTGTTACCGAACAGCTTACGGACACGAACCGAGATCCGGTACCGTACCCCTCAGCAGATAGCTGATCATGAAGTCAATATCCAGAATGTCAACCGACTCATCGGGAACACCGGCCGTCGCACCGCTGACGTCAACCTGTTCCTTACAGTCGTAAATCGGAGGACCACCCGGATTTCTCAGTAGCCACTCGATGAAGTTGTCGATATCCAGGATGTTGAATTCGCCTTCATGGTTGTAGAAATGACCGAAGTTGGCGTTGACACAGCAACCTTCGCAAACATCAATCTCACCATTGGTGTTGAGGTCCTCAAACATGGCCAGACCGCCATTAGCGGCGAACCAGGTCGCGGCATTGTCAACCGTCGTCTGAAGATCGGTCAGGCCACCCTCATGAACCGTGGCCAGAACCGAAATAACCTCGTACACGTCGGTGGCGCCGAGGTCCAATCCGAACTCATACGTCACCACTGTGCTTAAGTCATTCAGCGAATCGGACGCCGAGAAACCAGGGGCGGCCATCCGTTTGTACAACTGACCAGGGTCGTAGCCTACATCATCGGACGACATGGTATCGTTCATCTCGACAAAGCCGCCGTATGCTAAGCTCGAGCGGAGACTTCCATTGAGATAAGACTCAATCATGGCACTGCCGCCGAAGCGGGCGTCGTTGTCCTGGCAATTGAACGGATACAGCGTGTCGGAACCAAGACCGAAGGCCTCATAGCCCTGGCAGTAAACCAGGTTACGGTCGGCATCAAAACCACCCGTGTTGGCGGCGAGGATGTTCTGGTTCGTATCCGAAGTCGGGAAGTCGGTTGGAATATCCCAGTCGGTTCCTTCACCGATTACCAGACCATTGTGAGCAGCTTCGTCGAAAGACCAGACCTTGGTGTACTGCAGAATGAAATTACAGTCTCCGGATCTCGGGGCTACCCAGATACGCGACATGGCAACCGTCGAATCCTGGGTCGCAGCCGTGCCCATATGGAACACGTCAGCGTCTATCTCCGGACACAGCTTGGCTGGCTGCGCACCACCCTGGGGACGGAAAGCGTGATCGATGAAGCTGGCGCCCCACAGCGACTGAGTGAAAACCGTGTCCTCACCGTCAAGCCAGCCGATAAGAGGGGAACCTTCAAAAAGATAGACGGTAGCCGTAGTGTCGCAGTCTTCAGGATAGTAATCCATGTTTATCTTGCGCCACCCGCTCCTGCCGTAATTGCCCGTACTACCGGTAATCAGGCCCAGACAGGATGTCTTAACCGAGTCGTACACCGGACTAACGATGGTATCGGCAATAATCAGCTCAACAGGAATATCCGTCGGCAGATTGTTGGGGTCATTGCCCTCAAAATGCAGGTGCCCCCAGTAGTTTCCGTAGGCCGTCATCAGGTTCTGGTTAACATGAACAACCCCGTACTCCGTTCCGGCCAGGCCGGAAGGAATGCTGCCGGAGAAACCGCTGGTACCCAGCCAGCCTGAGCTACCGTCATCGTATTCGACGGTCAGAATGTAAGTCAACTCTGTGTTACCCACGTTCTCTAACATGAGCGTGGTATCCAGACTCTCGCCCGGCTTGCAGTAGCTCGGATCGCCGAAGGCGGCCCAGCTGAAAGCAATGATCGGAATTGGAATAGGGTCAACGCACGGCAGCCTGAACCACTTCATCGGGTTTTCTGTCCAGGTACCATTGCCTCGTACCGCAGCGCCGGCCTCGAGGTCCACCATATACTGAATATCCAGATAATGCTCACCTGTATATGAACCACCGGACGGGTCAACGATAACAGCGCCGGACCAATCCTCGGACGGGTCGGCGTACCGGCCCATGAAATTCATCGAGGCCCAGTAGTCGTGCTGGCAATTGTCAGCAAACCTGGGGTCGCAATGGGGGGTGTATGTGTTGGTCAGGTTACGCTGATAGTCCCAGGTCATACCCCAATCTTCGGACACCGAAAGCCAGACTTCAGCGTTGGCCGCATCTTCGCCGCCCACGTCATCACCCCATTCGGCACAGTCGTCAATAATGCCCTGCTTGGGGTTGTTGAACTGCGACCAGATGCAGTACAGTTTATCGTTACATTCTGCCAGCGACATCTTGGCAATACGCACAGCCCAGTCGGTGACATAACACTCGTCTTCAAGTGTCAGTGGATCGTAGGTCTGGTCGCAAATGGGACGGATGTACGGCACATTTTCCGACCAGTGCATCAGACGAACACAAAGGAACTGGCTCCAGGGCTCGGCCCAGCAGAAACCGCCGTTGTCTAAACAAGTGTCTGCCGCCCACGGAATGGCGTTCCAGGCGATGTGCAGATTCCCCTCAGAATCATAAAGAGTCGAGGCATCGCAATACGCTTTGTAAGCCTTCCCGCCAATCGGGCACTTGGTCATATTGACCCTGGGCAGCCACGTGGCACCCTGGTCGTATGACTGTTGATAGTAAATATCGTTGTCCTTCTGCCCGATCAGCAGACCTTCATAATACGTCAGACTCGAGCAGGTGTCGCACTCCGGATCATCATACGGAAGCGAGGCAAACCATGTCAGGCAGACCCGGTCACCGTTGCGCTGACCGACAACATCCTGGGCAATCGCGTCAGCCGTATCTATCACGTAAGAAGGGTAATCCCACTCGGTGTCGGCCGAACCCTCAAAGCCGACCTTACGATAATATATTATTGCCTGCGGACCATAACCGTCGGCGGTTGACTCTTCGGCCGCCACATGGAAGACCGTGTCGGTACCGAGCTGGAAAAACATCCGCGGCCAGCAAATCTTGCTACCTTCCCCGGTAATGCCCCAGAAAGCAACCGAGTCCGGTATCCGTTCCATGTTCGGAAAGGTCGCGTACGCCGGGCCACCGTCATAGTAAAATTGCGGTAAGTAACTGTCGTCCAAAAGCAACGGATCATTGTGGCCGCCGACGATAGCCCGGTTGTCCGGGGTAACGTCAACGTTCACGTAACCTGCCCTGTTCTCCGCCGTGGCGGTAGGAAGCCACACCGGCGCAAGCTGGCTGTGGTCTAGCGTTCTGTAAGCCGCATAGGCGTAACAACGGAACGAAGTCTGCCTGTCCGGCGAATACATCCAGCCAAAGTGCACAACCGTCGGTCCCGTCTCGCCACTGTGCGGACCGGTACCGATCATACGACCAATCGAGCCGTTGTGCTGATAGTCATAAAAGGTGTAACCTACTACTACGCCCGGTGACTCAATGCCACCCGCGGCCGTCATGCCACCCACCGGCCTGCCGCCCGAAGACAATGCCTCGTCGTTTAAACGGGTATTGTACCTCTGGTTTTCGTCACCGGCAAGCGCGTAGGTAGCGGCCCTCTCGGCAGCTCTATCACCAACGATAAGACGCTCATTGACTTTGTCTTTCTTCAGAGCGCCAATGGCCGGCATCGTCAGGACGGCAACCATTATTAAGGAGACAAGCAGAATTGTCGTAGTTCTCCTTATCATTCATCGCTCCTTTCGAGAATGAATAATTAGTTCCCAACTTACTCCTCGAAGGGGAGTCAAGTTTATAATGACTGCTTCGGAAAGGGTGTGATCTTCGGCGGCGTCTGCCGCCCGAAAAAACACATATCACCCCTGCAGTGGATCCTCCGTGCCGGGCGAATCTTTTGCAAAGACTCTTCGGCAGGACCCGCTTTGGGGCCGTGGAGCGCTGTTTTTGAACCGTGAAGTAACTCGTTCAAGAAAAACCAATTCGCCAGTTAGCTTTTCGTAAACATGATACTATGGGCACTTTTTGCGGCACTTGCTGGCCATTGGCGCTGGCGCCGATGGCAGCGTTAACTCTCAAGACGGGAATTCCAGAGAAGGTTTGCGCTACCCGCAGTAAATGCGCTAGATTTTTTGTACTCAGATGCGCAAGAGCACAATATGCGTGCCCGTTGCCCGGCGAGACGGATTCAGGGAAATATAGAGCGGCACTCCTACCTATCAACGCACCGTCAATTCAAAAACAGCCACCCCGCCAAAAGCGGAGTGGCTGAAATCGTCAATCAGAAATCTGTATTTCTGAAGGGTCTGCTATTTCACAAGTTACGGACACGAACCAAGATCCGGTACCGTACCTCTCAGCAAATAGCTGATCATGAAGTCGACATCCAGAATGTCCACCGAGCCGTCCGGAACACCAGCCGCCGCGCTGCTGACGTCAACCTGCTCCTTACAGTCGTAAATCGGAGGAGCACCCGGATCCCGGAGCAGCCATTCAATAAAGTTGTCGATATCCAGAATGTTGAATTCGCCTTCATGGCTGTAGAAGTGACCGAAGTTCGCCTCGACACAACAACCTTCACAAGCATCAATCTGACCATTGGTGTTGGCATCGGTGAACATGGCCATACCGCCGTTGGCGCCATACCACGCTGCCGCCGCGTCAACCGTCGCCTCAAGATCGGTCAGGGTACCATCGTGAACGGCTGCCAGAAGCGAGACGACTTCGTAAACGTCGCTCGCACCAAGATCGAATTCAAATTCATACGTTATCACCGTATGAAGGTCCTGAATCGAGTCGGTAGTTCTCAGGCCGCTTACCGACATCTCCCGGTACATGGCGCCGAGCAGGACTTGCGCGGGGCCGCCCGACAATGAATCGTTCATGGCAGCAAATGCGCCGTGGATCGCATCGGTGCGGAAAGAACCGTTGAGATAGGACTCAATAAAAGCACTGCCGCCGAAACGAGCGTCGTTGTCCTGGCAGTTGAACGGATACAGGGTATCCGACCCAAGACCGTAGGCCTCGTAGCCCTGAAGATAAACCATGTTCCGATCCGGGTCCACACCGCCGCTGTTGGCGACATCAACCTGCT
The DNA here is from genome assembly GCA_020351995.1 of Candidatus Zixiibacteriota bacterium. Lineage (GTDB taxonomy): Bacteria > Zixibacteria > MSB-5A5 > GN15 > FEB-12. The sequence continues at coordinate 3,180,306 of CP070674.1, read as the reverse complement.
GGTTCGTATCATCCACCAGGAAGTCGGTCGGGATATCCCAGTCGATACCTTCGGCGATCACCAGACCGTTATGGGGCTCCCCGTCGTACGACCATACCCGGGCATACTCGAGGATGAAATTGCAGTCACCCGACTGAGGGGCTACCCATACCCGATGTAAGGCAATGGTTGAATCCTGTGTCGTCACAGTTCCCGTCTGGAACACCTGGGCATCGATCTCCGGACAATACTTGGCATCGAACTGTCCGCCCTGGGGTCGAAGGCCATAGTAATCGGTGTAGTTCGCGCCCCACCAGGAGTGATTGAAGACGGTATCATCGCCTTCGATCCAACCGAGCATGATGGAGCCATCGTACAGGTACACCTTGGCGGTCGTGTCGCAATCTCCGGCGCTATAGTAATCCATGTTGAGTTTATTCCAGCCGGACCGACCCATGTTGGCGGCACTGCTGAGAATCAGACCGAGGCAGCTCGTCTTAATCGAATCCACGAACGGCGCCACGATGGTGTCAGCGATGATCAGTTCCACCGCGATATCCGCCGGAAGTCCGTTCGGATCATTACCTTCAAAATGAAGGTGCGCGTAATAATTACCATAGGCCGTCATCAAATTATCATTGAGCCGAACGTTGCCGATCTCAGTCCCGGCCAGGCCGGATGGTATACTCCCGGAAAAACCACTGATACCCAGCCAGCCCGAACTTGCGTCATCATAAACCACATCCACGGTGTAGGTCAGTTCGGTGTTACCTATGTTCTCAAGAATCAAGGTCGTGTCCAGAAACTCGCCCGGCTTGACATAGGTCGGATCACCCAACGCGGTCCAGTTAGCCGTGAACACCGGCAGCGGAATTGGATCCACACAGGGCAGGCGGAACCACTTTACCGGGTTGTCGGTGAAGTCGCCCTCGGCTGAGACACAGCCGCCGGCCTCGATGTCATTGACATACATAATATCGAGGTAATGGTTGCCGGTGTAGGAGCCGCCGGAAGGATCAACCACGATCGCTCCCGTCCAGTCCTCGACGAACGGCTCTTCAGTCTGTATCGCCCGTCCCGTCCGGGACATGGCTCCCCAGAAATCACTCTGACAGTCGTACCCGTCGCGGTAGTCACAACGAGGTGTATACGAGTTCGTCAGGTTACGCTGGTAATCCCAGGTCATACCCCAGTCTTCCGATACCGAAACCCACAGATCACCGTTAGCCGATCCCCCCGCGTCACCGCCTTCGTAGGCCCACTCGGCGCAGTCATCAATAACGCCCTGCTTGGGATTATTCAACTGTGACCAGATGGCGTACAGCTTACCATCGCATTCTGACAGCGACGGTTTGGATATCCTCAGAGCCCAGGCCCCGGCCCAACAGCTGTCGATCAGGTAGCTCTGATACTCGTAAACCTGGTCAGCGATGGGGCGAATATAAGGTACGTTTTCCGACCAGTGCATCAGACGAGCGTTATCCCAAAACCAGGGTTCAGACCAGCAGTGTGTTTCCGCGTCCCAGCAAAGGTCAGCCGGCCACGGACAGGCGTGCCAGATAACATGCAGGTTGTTCTCAGAGTCATAAAGAACGGAAGCGTCGCAGAAAGCCTTGTAGGAGGCCTCACCCAGCGGAACCTTGGTCAGGTTTACCCTCGGCAACCAGGTGGCACCCTGGTCGAGAGACTCCTGGAAATAAATGTCGTTGTCCTGCTGCCCGTAACCGTCGGTATAAACACTGAGACTGGAACACGTATCGCACCAGGGCTCGTCATAAGGCAACGACGCGAACCACACCAGGCAAACCCGGTCGCCGGTCCTCTGGCCGATGATGTCCTGGGCAATGTCGGCCACCGTGTCCACCAGATAAGGCGGATAATCCCACTCGGTGTCAGCGGAACCCTCGAAGCCGACTTTACGGAAGTACATCACTGACTGGGGATCCAAACCGTTCTCGGCCGATTCCTGCGCTGCCACGTGCATGACAGTATCGGTTCCGAACTGGAAGAAAAAGTGCGGCCAGCAAACATCATCAGTGGTCGTAATTCCCCACAGCTTGGTGCTGTCCGGTATCCTCTCGACGTTCGGAAATGTCGCAAACGCCGGACCACCATCATAGTGGAACTCGGGTGAATACGTTGTTCCGGGGTTGTTGTGACCGCCCACGATGGCCCGGTTGTCCGGCGTTACGTCAAGATTGACATAACCGCCATAGTCAACACCCTCGGTCATAAGATAAACCGGTGAAAGTTGACTGTGATCCTCCGCCCGATAGGCGGCATAGGCGTAGCTGCGATACCGGTTCAGAGATCCCCTGTCCGGTAAGTACATCCAGCCTATGTGAACAACCGTGTAACCGGTCTCGCCCGTGTGGGGACCACATTCAATCATGCGGCCAATCGAACCGTTCGACTGGTAGTCATACCAGGTGTTACCGACAACTACCCCGGGTGACACCGCCGCTCCCGACAAGGTCATCGTTCCAACCGGTATTTTTCCCGAAGAAACTCGGAAGTCAAAATCAACCTTGCCAAGATTCGGGACTTCACTACCCATCGAATAGGCCAGGGCTCTGCTTGCGACCCTGCTGCCAGCCTCGCTGGGCCGACCCTTATCCTTGGCAGCCAGAACACCTGTACCCATGACCGCAACGATCACTAAGGAGACAACCAGAATTGTAATAGTTCTCCTTAACATTCAGCGCTCCTTTCAAGAGTGAATAAGCTTCTAACTTCTCCCTGATATCAGGGCGTAAGTTACTATACTAAAGTCGCCGGAAAGTGAACTTTGCTCCCAGACTCACCTGTGTGGAAAGAACTGGAAATGCGAAAAATTACTCTTCTGACAGACCAT
>CP070674.1:3172241-3177373 GCA_020351995.1 Candidatus Zixiibacteriota bacterium | reverse complement strand
GTTGCTGCGGATAGAGCCCTACTGGGATCCTCTTCGTGACGACCCGCGCTTCAAAGCGCTGTTAGAAAAGTACGAGAAGATACATGGAACCTGAAAACGACAAAACCCATACCCATATAACACTAGCCAAAGACACCATGGTCGGGCATTACCGGATTGTCGAGAAGATCGGCGCCGGTGGGATGGGTGAGGTGTATCTGGCTGAAGACACCGAGTTGGATCGCAAAGTGGCGCTGAAATTTCTTCCTCCGCATCTTTGCCAGGATGAAGATTGCCGCAAACGATTCAAACGCGAGGCTCAGGCGGCAGCCAAACTCGACCATCCCAATATCATCTCCGTTTATGAAGTTAGTGAATATCAGGGCCGCCCCTATTTCGCGATGGCGCATGTTGAAGGCAGGTCTCTAAAAGAAGTTGCTTCTGATAAGGACTTGCCAATAGAGCAGATTCTCGAGTTGGCGATCCAGATCTGTGATGGTCTTCATGCGGCGCATGAGAACGGTGTCACGCATCGGGATATCAAGCCCTCGAACATTTTGGTAGACTCGCACGGCCGGGCTCGTATTGTTGATTTTGGTCTGGCCGCGGTCAGAGACGCTGATCAGCTTACTAAGACCGGCTCGACCATGGGAACGGTCGGCTACATGTCACCGGAGCAGGTACAGGGCAGAGAAGTTGACCATCGCAGCGACCTGTTCTCCCTGGGTGTAGTTGTTTATGAGTTGATAGCGAGGCAGAATCCTTTCCGGAGAGACTCAGAAGCCGCCACGTTGCGGGCGGTCAGTGACGACAGGCCGGAGCCGCTGGCCAGGTACAAGACAGGTCTCCCCGACGGCATTCAGATGATAATCGATAAGGCCCTGGAAAAAGATGTGGGCCTGCGTTATCAAAGCATGAATGATCTGGCCACCGACCTGAAACGATTGACACGTGCCGGCCTTGGAATTGCGAGGCATGAGGATCCGCGGCCGTCGGTAGCTGTACTGCCGTTTGCGGACATGAGCCGGGAGCGTGACCAGCAATACTTCTGTGATGGTTTGACCGAAGAGATTATCAGCGCCCTGGCATGTGTGCGGGAGTTGCGTGTTGTTTCACGAACATCCTCCTTCTCATTCCGCGAGACGCACGAAGACATCCGTGAGATCGGGCGGAAGCTGAATGTGTCGAGCGTGCTGGAAGGGAGCATTCGCCGGGCAGGTAATCGGATTCGCATTACGGCTCAACTAATCGATACACAGAACGGTTATCACCGGTGGACCGAGAAATATGATCGCGACCTTGAAGATGTCTTCGCGATTCAGGACGATGTTACCGCTTCGATTGTGAACGCCCTGCGCCCAGAACTTCTAAAGGACAAAATCGCCGTTGCCAGGCCTCAGACCACGAATATGGAAGCCTACTCGGAGTACCTTCGGGGCCTCGCGCAGTACAACCTGCGGTCAGAAGATGCTTTGAAGCGCAGCCTTGAACATTTCACCCGTGCCGCCTCCCTCGATCCCCGGTACACACTGGCTCACTGCGGTATGGCAGACGCCTATAACGTCATGGCTGGCTACTGCGTGATCCATCCAAGAACGGGACTTGTGAAATCCAAAGAGGCTGCTGCGAAAGCACTTGAATTGGATTTGAATTGCGGCGAGGCATACTCCCGGATGGGTATGAATTTATGGGAGTTGGATCAGGATATTGCTGGTGCTGAAAGAGCATTCAAGAAGGCTCTTCAGCTCACCCCCAATTCCGTCAATTCAATGCTGAACTATGGTGAGATGCTTCTGGGTTTGGGCAGGTTGGACGAGGCTTCCTCGCTAATCGAGGAGGCATTAAATCTGGACCCACTGTCTTTCCCGGCTCAGCTTACCGGGGTTACACTGGCCCTCTATCATGGGGATACGGAAAAGACAGACTTACTCACCGATCAGCTAACCCATGTTTATCCCGACTTGCCGCCCTTCTTGAGACACCGCAGTAGAATTCTTGCTGGGAAGGGCTATTTTGATGAGGCGATTTCCGATGCTTCCAGAGCCGTTGAGATGGCCGGGGAAAATCCTATGTATTTAAGTCAGCTCGGGTACGCGCGCGGGTTATCGGGAAATCATAATGGTGCCGTTGAGTGTCTCGGAAGAATGAAAGCTGTCGAGCCTGAGAGATTCGTACCTTCGTATGAGCGGGCCGTGGTCTATCTGGGCATGGGCGACCTTGACAAAGCGTTGATCGAGCTCGAACAGGGCGCTGACGAAGGGTACTGCCGGATTCTTTTCATAAACGTGAATCCATTGTTCGATCCGCTCAGACAAGACCCGAGATTTCAGAATCTGGTCAAGAGACTGAATCTCGTGTAATTGAGGTACATGGAACTTGATGACGATAAAACACGTACCCACATAACTCTCACGAAAGACACCATGGTCGGGCACTACCGGATTGTCGAGAAAATCGGTTCCGGTGGGATGGGTGAGGTGTACCTGGCACAGGATACCGAGCTTGACCGCAAAGTGGCGCTGAAATTTTTGCCGCCGCATCTGTGCCAGGACGAAGACTGCCGCAAACGCTTCAAGCGCGAGGCTCAGGCCGCGGCCAAACTTGATCATCCCAATATCATTTCAGTATTCGAGGTTAGTGAGTATCATGGTCGTCCCTATTTCGCCATGGCTCACGTCGAGGGCAGATCGCTGAAGGAATTCTCTGCCGGTAAAGAACTCACCATTGAGCAGATTCTCGAGCTGGCCGTTCAGATCTGTCAGGGTCTTCAGGCGGCGCACGACAGCGGTATAATCCACAGGGACATCAAGCCGTCGAATGTTCTGATCGACTCGCATGGCCGGGCGCGGATTGTCGATTTCGGTCTCGCTACTGTAAAAGATGCCTCGCGGTTAACCAAGACCGGTTCGACCATGGGCACGGCTGGATATATGTCGCCGGAGCAGGTTCGCGGGCAGGAGGTTGACCAGCGAGCGGATTTGTTTTCCCTGGGGGTTGTGCTTTATGAGATGATTACGGGGCGGCAGCCGTTTCACGACGAGCACGAGGCGGCCATTCAGTATAATATTCTCAACGAGCAGCCTGAGCCGCTGGCGCGGTTCAAGACCGGTCTTCCTGAGGGACTCCAGGCGATCATTGACAAAGCCCTGGACAAAGATGTTAAGACCCGTTACCAGCACGCCGATGGTCTTTGCTCGGACCTTGTGAGGATCAAACGCTCACTGGAATCGGCCCAGATTTCTGTCGCCGGCATATCTGCAAAGAAGAAATCGCCGGTTCTCTGGTGGATGATCGCTGCGTTGGTGGTGATAGTCGGTGTCGTTCTTTTCATCACCAAGCCATGGGAATCCGACACGATGTCCGATCAGCCGGAGACAATCATGCTGGCGGTGCTGCCTTTTGAGAATCTCGGTAATCCGGAGGACGAATATTTTGCCGATGGGATGACCGACGAGATTATCTCCCGCTTGGCCGCATTGCATGGTCTCGGTGTCATCTCGCGCACCAGTTCCATGCAGTACAAGAAAACGACGAAGAACCTCCGCCAGATTGGAGAAGAACTCGGCGTCGATGTTATACTGGAGGGGACGATTCGTTGGGATAAGTCTGGTGACAGCAGCCTGGTACGCATTAATCCACAGCTGATCCGGGTAGATGATGATGTCCATCTCTGGGCGGATCGATACGACGCGACCATAGACGACATCTTCGCGCTTCAGACCAAGATCGCTATGGAGGTGGTTGAAAAACTGGATGTAACCCTGCTCGCTTCTGAACGACAGGCCCTGGTGGAACCACCGACGGCTAACATGGAAGCATATGATTATTATCTCCGTGGAATAGACTACCTGTACATGCCCCCTAGCGAGGAGGAAAATCTGACGAATGCCATAGCCATGTTGAGTAGGGCGATTGAGTTGGAGCCGGAATTCATCTCCGCACATGTATGGCTTAGTTTTGCCCACGGCCAGATGTACCTGTTCCGTCATGACCGCAGCGAAGAGCGACTTGCGCTGGCCAAACGGTGTATTGACCAATTGCTCAAGATTGCCCCGACCAATGTTGAAGCACACGTCGCATTTGGATTCTATTATTATCAGTGCCTTCGTGATTTCGATAGGGCTCTTGAAGAGTTCACGTTTGTATGCGATAACTTACCAGGCGATGCTGCGGCCTATATGGGAGTCGGGGTCATCAAGCGCGTGCAGGGAGACTGGAACGCGTCGGCACAGAATTGGAGAAAGGCAGTTGAACTCGATCCTCTGTCCGCCCGAGTTTGTTTCGAGTGTGGATATACGCTCTACTGCCTTCGCCGATATGCTGAAGCCGAGAGGCTCTTCGACCGAGCTATAAGACTCAGCCCGGACTGGCACACGCTCTACTACGAGAAGGTCTGGCTTCATTTGCTGTGGACCGGCGACCTCGACGCGGCCCGGGGAGTTCTGGAGGAAGCATTGCGCAATGGCCATACATGGTCAGGGCAAGCGGTTGCGGAGATAGTACTGGCGGTTCTGGGACGGGATTACGAGTTGGCCACAGCCCGATTGGTGGAGTCCGCAGTAATCATGAAAGATTTCATAGAATTGGGAAACGACAGCGGCGCGTATTATAATTTCGCGGGAGATATGTATCGGTACATGGGTCTTACGAGCATGATGGAAGCTAATTATGACTCCGCGCGGCTGATATTTGAGCAACTGGTGCAGTCCGAGCCTGACAATCCGAATTACCACGCCGAGCTGGGCCATGCTCTGGCCGGATTAGGCCGTGTCGACGACGCCATCCGCGAAAGTGAACGAGCCGTAGAAATCGTGCCCATTTCCAAGGATGCTATGAGGGGGCTCGACTATCTGGAGAATCTGGCCGAGGTATATACCCGGGTCGGAGAATATGATCTGGCCATTGACCAGCTCGACATATTGCTGTCTATACCGTCCTGGGTATCAGTACCATATCTGAAGATATACCCCGAATACGATCCCCTCCGTGACCACCTGCGCTTTAAGGCGCTGTTAGAAAAGTACGAGAAGATACATGGAACCTGAGGACGATAAAACACAAAGCCACATAAGTCTGACGAAAGACACCATGGTCGGGCACTACCGGATTGTCGAGAAAATCGGTTCCGGTGGGATGGGTGAGGTGTACCTGGC
>CP070674.1:3141988-3172141 GCA_020351995.1 Candidatus Zixiibacteriota bacterium | reverse complement strand
TGACTATCTAGTCATATTATGGAGTAACCGTGGTCGCCATCCCTCTCGATGAAAACCTCATATCTGAACTCGTTGGCCGGGGCGTGGTTACCGATACCTTCCGCAGGCTGGGTTCGGACAAGAAAAGCCGTATTTACCGCGTAGCCATCAAACTGTTCGGGGAATATGGTTATGACGGCCTGGCAATTGACCAACTGTGTGATGAATCCGGTATATCCAAGGGGTCGTTTTTTCAGTACTTCCCGTCAAAGACGCATCTGCTGGAATTTACCATTCTCGTTTTCGACGATTACCTGGGTAAATGGGTGGCGGAAATCAAGGCCGCGGAGACGGCGGTTCTCGCGCGTGACCGCATCATGTACTTTTACCAGGCGCTGGTGGTCAATTCCAAGCTCTTTCGCGATGAAGAGAAGTTCTTTCTATTCATAACGTCGGCCATGAACCATTCCGCGGTCGTGCTGGAAGGCATCGACCCGCAGCGGCACATTTTTGACCATGTTTCAGAGGTTATCGAGCGCGGCGCCCAGACCGGCGAGATACGCGGGGATTTCGATGTTGATCTTACCGGATACCTGGTTTCGCTCGTCATCGAAGGCCTGGTGCGCCGTCAGTTTACGGCCGACCGGCTTCATCGGAAAGAAACCGAAGAATACCTGATCTCGTTTCTGTTTGATGGCATCAAGGCTTGAAAGCATCTCCCTCCGCCCGTTTGCTTTACCCCGCGAAAAAGAGGCGCAAAAAAAACTGGAATATTCGCATAGCTCAGGAGTATATTGTTACGAAGTCGACTTTACAGCCCCAGAGACAAAATATTGGGAGGACGCTATGCGACCGTCGCATCTTACTGGCAAACACTTCACACTTCTGATGGTTTTCGTAATTCTGTTAGCATTGCCGATGAGTTCCTTCTCCAAGGCCAAATTCGGCAAGATTTCCGATGAGGAATGGCAACTCGGTCCGCCGGCGGATTACCCGGAAGCCAATGCCATCATCATTCTCGATGAGTGCTTTATCGATGTCAATAATCGCGAACTGACGATGGAACGCCTGGTCAGAATAAAGGTGCTTACCAAAGCCGGCATCGATGAGGTCGGCGAAATGACGGTTGAGTACCATGGTGAAGCCGACAAGATCAGAAACTTCAAGGCTCAAACCATCACGCCCGACGGCAAGAAGATTAAGGTTCAGGATGATGCTGTCTTCGAGAGGACCCATGAACGGTATATACAACGCGTCTTCTCCTTTCCGCAGGTCGACGTGGGATGTATTCTCGAGTACACCTATCGCAATGTCAGCAAACGGTATTACTACCTGCGGCCGTGGTACTTTCAGAACCGCCTGTATACCATGGAGTCAACGGTATCAGTCCAACTCGAGCTGGGTTTTGATTACAACGCCTCCTTTTTCAATATCCCGCCCGAATACCGTCAGCCCAAAAAAGAAGAACAGATAAACATCGATGCCCCTAATGATCCCTTCAAGAAACTAATCAGCTATACCTGGACCTTGAACAACCTCCTCCCCATTCCCGATGATGAGCCATATGCGGGCTTTGAGGGAGATCATCGCTCTTCGCTTAAATTCCAGCTCGTCAGCTGGCAGAGCAAACATGACATGATAACCTTCATTGACACCTGGACCAATCTCGGGAATGAGCTGATTGATGATTACGACCTCTACCTGAACAAGAAGAACGAAATAAGACAACTGGCCGAGGAGGTTACGGCCGGGATAACGGACCCGCGTGCGAAATCCCGGGCCCTGTACGAATATGTCAAGACCGAATTCGCCAATTCCGATGACTTTGGCCACTACTATTCGTATTACTTCGGCAAGGAGAAAGTTGACAGGCATCTCAAGGAGCGGTCCGCTCCTCCGGAGGCAAAGAACCTGCTTCTCGTTCAAATGCACCGTGCCGTGGGTATCGACGCCTATCCCATTCTTGTCAGTACCCGTGATAACGGCCGCGTTTATCCCGATAATCCTGACGAAAGACAATTCAACCATCTCCTCGCCTACCTGGAGTTTGGTGACGGATGGGCGATCCTGGACGCTACCAACAAGAACAATCCCTATGGCATCCTGCCTCCCAGCTGCCTGGTGACCGTGGCTCTGCTGATAGACAGGGATCAATCGCAACTCATCAGGATCCCGGATAACCCGCAGCAGTCGGTGCGCATCGACGAAGTCACTATGTGTGTCGACGCGGAGGGAAAGGTTACCTGCTCTACTTTTTGCAGTTTTGCCGGATACTATGCCTCCGAGTTCAGCGAAATGTACGAGGGAACACCGCAGGATGAGTTCGTCAAAGACTGGTTCGTCGAACCACTCAATGTGACCTACTCCCTTGACCGCTACGAGTGTGGCCTTGACAGCAGCGGCCAGTTCGTGACTCAAATCGACTTTTCCTCCGAGGAATTGGCCGAAAAACTCGACAACAACCTGATAGTCAAACCGGTGTGCTATTGCTTCCGCGAAAACCCCTTCAAATCGGAAAAACGATTTTTCCCCGTTGATTTCCAATATCCCCGCGAATACCGGAGCATCGTTAGTATCATTTTACCGGGTGATGTCGAGAATTTCCAGTTACCTGTGGACACAACTATCAGCATAACAGGAGCGGTCTTTGATCGCAAATCGTCGGTCAAGGACTCCTGCGTGACGATTACTTCAACGGTGAAAATAGAGCAGGCTATATTCAACTCGGCCCAGTATCCGCTGTTGCGTCGGTTCTTCAGCAGCGTCGCCCTGGCATCAGGTGACGAACTGGTTACCACACTTGGCAACACGGACTAAACCCGATCGGCAAGTGAGGAGTATCCGACTAGCTAAGATGAAGATACTACATCTTGTGGCGGTGGTTCTCGCGACCGCCAGTTTCTGCTGTTCGATAGCATCGGCTAAGCCGCTCAGTGAAGAAGAATCAGGCGCCTACTACAACGAGAAAAGGTGGGAGTGCAGGGTGCAGGGTAACCGCTTGATTCAGCATTATTCCGCACGCCTGACTATCCTGAACAAGAAAGGTGAGGATCGTGGCAGACTGTCTTTTTATGAATCTGATTTCGTTAAGATAAAGAATCTTCAGGCCCGTCTCATCGACAGCAACGGGAACGTGATCATTAAGCGCGACAAGGGTGACTTTACCAAGGCCTGCGGGTTCGACAATATCAGTATTTACACAGATTACTGTCACTATTTCACAACTCTTTCATCTGCCCGGTACCCATATACGATCGAGTATGAGTACACTCGGGAATACAGAACGCTGTTTTTCTGGCCCAGCGCGATTCTACAGAGCGGAATTCCTGTCAGGCATGCTATATGCAAATTGACCGTACCCGCGGATTTTGAACTCCGGTATCGAGCATATCACACTGATCTCGAGCCGGAAATCTTCTCTTCTCCGGATGACAAGAGCAGAGTGTATATTTGGGAAGTCAGGGACTTACCGGCACTGGAGGATGTTGATTACGTTCCGGCTTCGGAGAGCGAACCGGCTATGATACGCTTTGCAGCGGAGCGTTTCGAGTTCGAGGGCTATCGCTTCGACAGTTGCAGCTGGCAGGCTATCGGCCAGTGGTATAACCACCTGGCTGAGGATCGCTATTGTCCAAACCGGATGATCGAGGGGCTTGCGTTTTCAGCCGATGAGCCGCAGAGTGCAGTCAAAGCGGTTATTGACTGGGTGACCGAGAATATCAGATATGTTGCCATTCAGATCGGCATCGGCGGGTGGCAACCGTATCATGCCAAGAAAACCAGGGAGCGCGGCTTCGGTGACTGTAAAGACATGTCAACCCTGTTGATCTCGGAACTGAGGAATCTCGGCATTGAGGCTTTCCCGGTACTGGTTTTGACCAGAGATGAAGGCACGGTAGACGCGGATTTCCCGGACAACTATTTCAATCACGTCATTGCGGTGGCACTGATTGGAAGCGACACTGTCTGGATGGACCCGACGTGCGATGAGTGTCGTTACGATGAATTGCCCTGGTGGGACCAGGATGTACCCGTTCTGGTCATGACGGAAAAGGGCGGCGAACTGTGGAGAACTCCGGCGGCATCAGCGGAGGATAACCACACTACTCGCGCTACCCGATGGTTTATCAGAAATGACGGGAAAGTGGAGATTTCCTCGGTCATGACAGCGACCGGGAGCCACGGAATGTATTTACGCCGCGTTATCCCCGGACTGGATGCCGATGAGGAACGACAGTTCGTGAATCAGCGGTTTAAGGGTGCTGATAAGGATTTCCGGATCTCATCGTATGGAATAAACAATCTCGACAACCGGGAGCTTCCCGTCGAAATATCAATCGAGGCTGAAACCATAAAGCCGGTGCGGAGTATCGGCTCGGTGACCTATTTTGATCCGTTCGTTATGAGCACTCTGTCCGATCTCGAGGAAGAGACTTTGTCAAAGCGCAAGTTCAGCCTCAATCTGTACTACCCCAAGCTATGGGAAGAACACATGACGGTATGCTGGGATGAGTCGCTGGCTCCGGACTCGATTATCCTCCCGGATGACGATAGTCTTGATTTTTTGTGCGGCTGGTTCAGTCTTCAGACCTCGCGGGAGGGATCAGAATTGTCGATCAAGGTACGCAAGGTTTACGATACTTTCACTATCAGCCCTGATGAGTTTGAGGATTTCGATCAATATCGTCGGAAAGTCAAGAAAGCTCTTGGCCAGCCCGTGAAGTTCTATTTCAAATGATTACGGGGCCGGTTACGCGAGCAGCGGGCCGGAGTCACCCAAGAAAACCAACAATCCTTTACCGAACCTTCTTGATACAGGCTATTCGTGCCTCAACGAATCGACCGGGTTTGCCACGGCCGCCCGGAAGGCCTGAAATCCGACACTGGCCATGGCCAGCATGAGAGCAAGCAGTCCAATGAAGGCGAAGGTTCCGATTCCGAAACCGGCCTGATAGATGAAAGAGGCCAGGAAATCCTTCATGAACAGATAAGCCAACGGGAAGGCGATCACATTCGCGATGACTATCAGGATCACGAATTCCTTGCCCAGTAGCCCGACGACATCCGGCACCCACGCCCCGAGAATCTTCCTGATACCAATTTCCTTTGTTTTCTGCTCGGCCGTGTAGGAGACCAATCCGAAAATGCCGGTACAGGCGATAGCAATAGCCAACAGTGCCAGGATATAGAAGAAAGCGCCCTGTTGCCAGTAATCGGCGTAGGCGAGCTCAATCTCATCCTCGAGAAAGGTGTATTTGAATATCTCTCCGGGGGCGACGGTGTTCCAGATTTCTCCGATGCCGGCCAGAGCCTGCTCATAATCGTCGGACGATAGCTTTATGGCCAGGGTAGTGCTGCGGCTGTCATCCAGCGCCACGAATGATATCTCACACTCCGCAATGACACTCGTTGAAGAACGGAAATCTTCGAGTACTCCGACCACCTCGTAGAAATTCTCTCCTTTTCTGTACAACCTGGACCCTATGGGATTTTCCCAGCCGAGTTCTTCCACGCTCGACTTACTGATCAAGATCGGGGTACGGATTTCGCCGGGAACCTCATCGGTAAGATCCGTGCCCTCAATGAGATTCAGGCCGAAAGTGGAAACATACTCCCTATCCGCGAAGAACGCTTTCACCAGGATGTAGTCTTCATCACGCCGCTGTTCATCCTTATACATACCCCAGGCCACATATTCCATGCGCCCCAGGGGACAGTTTGATGCTGTTACCGAGCGTACATAGCTTTCACCCTGCAGGGCGTTTTTCATTCTCTGACAGTTGTCAGCGGCCTGCTCGCCATCGAAATCCAGTATCAGCAGGTTGCTCCGGTCAAAGCCCAGGTCCACGCCGGTAACATAGTCGAGCTGTCGATTGATGATCACCGAGCTCGAAATAAAGAAGATGGCAATGATGAACTGGAAGGTGACGAGTCCTTTTCTCAACAGTGATCTCGATGATTTCATGGAAACCTTGCCGTGCAGAATGGTGATCGGCTTGAAACGCGAGAGATACAGGGCCGGATAAAACCCGGCCAGAATCCCAACCACCAGAATAAGGGCGATCAACGCGACAACAACCGGAAAGTTGCTGTAGATGTCGGCCAGTGCCGGTCGCTTCCAGATGTAATTGAACCAGGGTTTGGCCAGTTCGTAAAGCGGGAGGCTCAACAGCAAAGCGAAAAAGGAAACCAGGATCGACTCGCCCAAGAACTGGCCGATGAGATCACGCCGGAATGCCCCTACCGTTTTGCGCACGCCAACTTCCTTGATGCGGTAGGTCGCGCGGGCGGTCGATAGATTGATGAAATTGGCGATGGCCTGAACCAGAATGAAAATCGCGATCGCGATAAACAGATAAACCATTTCGTACTCTCCGGCGGGATAGAGATCGCTACGGTAGCCATCGTAGTAGGCGCCGAAATAAATGTCACCGAACGGCTGAAGGTTCATGCGGTACTGTTTTGCCTGGTCCGGCGTCAGATACTTATTCAACACATCGGGGATCTTGGTTTCAACCCTCAGATAGTCGGCATCCGGCTTCAGCATCAGGAATACATAATCGCTTTCAATGTGCTCCCACGATTCCGTCATATCTTCGTGAGGGTCCAAGCTCTTGTGCGATACGAGGAAATCGCATCGAAGTTGGGTGTTAGTCGGAATCGGTTCGAAAACTCCCGTCACCTGACAGTCAAAGCGGTCATTAATAGTAATGCTCTGACCAATGGGACTCACCCCGGCAAAGTGGGCCTGGGCGATGCTATCGGAGATAATGACGGACAGGGGCTCGGACAGCGCTGTCTTGATGTTACCGGCCTTGAGCGGAAAATCGAAAACGGTCAGGAAATCCGGGTTGGCGAAGTTCACGTTCCCCGCCGTGTAAGACGTGTTGTCGATTTTGAACCTGGCCGAGGCAAATCGTCTGAACACGGCTGCTTTCTCAACCTCGGGTAGTTCCTCTACCAGCGCCGGCCCCAGGGGAGCCATGACGCGGGCCGACCACCGCTCGGTATCCTCGGAAGAGTGTACGGTTCTTACGCGATAAGTTCTATCACGGTTTTTATGAAAGTCCTCGAAGCTAAATTCATAGGCCAGGTGGCTGATGGTGATTACACACAGAGCCAAACCAATAGCGAGGCTGAAGATATTGATGGCGGTGTAGAGTTTGTGTTTGGCGAGGTTTCTAATCGCGGACTTGAGATAATTCTTAAACATGCTAATCGCTCTGCTCTATAGATATGTCTGTTTATTCATATTGTATGGAATCGACCGGGTTGGCCCGGGCCGCCTTTATTGCCTGATAGCTGACGGTTAATACGGCGATCACCAGAGCAGCAATCCCCGCCGCGATGAATACGAATACACCCATCTCAATCCGGTAGGCAAAGCTCTCCAGCCAGCGCGTCATAGCCCAGTAAGAGACGGGCAGGGCCACTACGTTGGCGATAATCACGCACCAGGCTGATTCCCTGGACAGAAGAAGGACGATATCCCGAACGGAAGCTCCAAAGACTCTCCGGATACCTACTTCCCTGGAACGCCGCCCGGCCGTGAACGAGGCCAGTCCGAACAGTCCCAGGCAGGCCAACAGAATGGCAAGGAACGCAAAGGTGCTCAACAACCGTCCAAGGCGCGTTTCCACTGCGTAGTTCTCAAGCCACAGGTCATCATAGAAGACAAGTTCGGCCGGTTGATTCGTTACGAACCTTCCCCACAACGACTCGATGGTGGCGATGCTCTCGCGGGGATCTCCCGGCGCCATGCGTATCGACAGGTAACGAGCGGTGCCCTGGCCGAGCGGCATTAGCGCTGTCGGCCGGATGGCCTCATGAAGGCTTTCTATATGGAAGTTCTTCACGACGCCTATGACAGTGACAGCTGTGCCGCCTCTGTCGATCGCCTCAAGCCGTGTACCGAGTGGATCGGTCAGCCCAAGCGACTGGACAGCGGCCTCATTGAGAATAATGGTATTCGAATCCGTCAGCCGCGCCGGGTCGAAATAGCGGCCGTCGACTAATTCAATCTTATACGTTTCCGGGAAATGGTAATCCGCGGAAATTGCGAGCATAGTATGATACTCACCCTGCTGGTCGCCTTCCTTTTTCAAAACCCGTGCCTCCAGCCGCATTTCCGGCAGACCATCGCTGTAACTTGCAGTGACTGCCACGCCGCCGCGGGTCAACTCGTTTTTGAAGGCCTCGGTGGACGATCCCAGGTTTTCGACGTTGCAGATAACAACTACGCTATCATGGTCGTATCCGAGTTCCTTCCCGCGAATGTACTCGAGTTGATTGTAGATAACCATAGTGCCGACAAACAGAATCACCGATGCGGCAAATTGAAATACCACCAGGATACTTCTGAAAGCCCGACCCTGTTTGGAGGACTCAGACTTTCCTTTCAAAACCCTGACGGGCTGAAATGACGAAAGTATAAAAGCAGGGTAAATACCCGCGGTTATCCCGACCAGTAGCGTCAATCCGATCAGGCTCGGGACAAAGTACCAGTCAGTGAGAAAAGTCATAGCAAGGTTCATGTCCAGCAGCCGATTGAACAGCGGGATAAAATTGGCGACAATGAGAACGGCCAGGATCACCGCAATGCCGGTGATGAAAACCGATTCGGCCAGAAACTGCCGGACGAGCTGATTGCGGCTCGAGCCAATAGCCTTTCGCACGCCGACTTCGTTGGCTCGGCCACTCGCTCTCGCCGTGGCCAGATTGACGAAATTTATGATGGCGATGATCAGTATCAACAGAGCGATCGCCGAGAAAATCCATACTGAGGCATAGCTGCCATTTGGCTCGATCTCGTTCTCCAGATGTGATGTCAAATGTATATCGGTCAGCGGTTGCAGGAAGAACATCAGATTATTACCGGCTTTCAAAAAATCATCCCAGCTGGCGCCGGTCGCACCCTCTACGAGGGGCCCCAGACGTCGGCGGCAGAATTCCGGGATTTTGGCTTCGAACTCTTCAGGCCAACAATCCTCGGCAAGCATAATGTAGTTGTGCGAGGCGATAAGATTGTCCCAGTCGGGGTCACTGCTCTCTGCGCGCGAAGCAAAACTTCCCAATAGATCAAAATGGAAATGAGAGTTGGGCGGTAGCGGCTCTGCCAGACCGGTTACCGTATACAGCGTCCCGTCCTCGAATGTCAGCATCTTCCCAAGGGGATCTTCCTGCCCAAAGTACTTCTCGGCCGTTTCCGGAGTGATTATAACCGAGTTTACTTCAGCAAGAGCCGTTTTAGGGTCACCGGCCAACAACTTGATATCGAACAGGTCAAAGACGTTGGAGTCAGCCCAGAGAAACCGTTCTTCGCGAAACTGCTTGTCGTCGTACCGTACGAATACGTCATCGGCAGTAAACAGCCGGGTTGCGGCAACAACCTCCGGGTAGTCTTCCATCATCGCGGCACCCAGCTCAGCCGGACCATTGGCGACATCGAAACGGCTCGATCCAACGTGGAATTTCAGAGCTATGCGGTAGACGCGGTCGGCGTTCTTGTGAAACGAGTCATATCCCAATTCACCCAGCACGAAAAGCATTATCAGCATGAAGGTGGACAGGCCAATTGCCAGCCCTACAATATTGATTGCCGAATAGCCTTTGTGCTTGAGGATATTTCTGACAGTGACTTTTATGAAATTTCTCAACATCGATTACTCCAGTCCATCGAACTCAAGCACGGGAATGACGCCGAAAACCGCGCTTTCTTTAGCTATACGAAACGGCGCCGGTGCTGTTACGGCCGAGCCGACGCTGCCTGCGTGGTCGATGGCGCACCTACGCCAGTCCAACCTATATTTGAGCAAGAGCGATGCCGAAAGGGATAAGTTATTTACGGGTAGCAACATAGGTTAGAGTCTATGGGTTTAAGCTGTCCATTTGCGCGACAGGTAGTGTTCAATATCGGACAGTTGACAGGCTCGAGAACGGGACCTCAGGAACGGCACTCGATTCTTTTGTATAACACAAGGCGGCCTTCTCTCTCGTCGTAGATTTAGACAACACCAACTCCAGAGAAAGGAAACTGATCGTGGGATATACCGAATGGCCCAATCGACTATCCTGCGCCCTGGCCCGCTTTATCGACCAGAACGAAATGAACGAGATTCTCGACGGCTGCGATAGACTGCCGGAAATGAATGAAAAAGATAAGGCCCAATGGGTTACGCAGGCTATCGCCAAACTTGATCGACATGTTCCAGAACAACAGGACCGAATCGAAATCATGACCGAATGCTCCTGCCGCTGCTGGACGGACATCATCGATGAGCTCAAGGCCGAGTATAAGAGGACAGGTGACATCGACGAGTTGATCAACATTATGCACGGTCGGGTGTTTATCAATCGGCCCCAGCGCCAGGACAATATAGTCTATATCACCAAGGTGCCCCGCTTCCCGGAAGAGCACGCCCGGGCTGTCACGCGCGAAGAAAAGAAGTACTATTATTGCCACTGCGATTACGCGCGGGCCGCCAACGGCAACCTATCATCTACCTACTGTCTCTGTGGGGCCGGATGGTGCAAGACGATCTGGGAGCAGATACTTGGAAGACCGATCCAGGTCGATGTGCTCGAGTCAGTGTTACTCGGTGGTGAGGTCTGTAAGTTTGCAGTCTATCTATAGTGTTACGCGCCAAGAGACCGGCTTAAATCCCAGAGTAGCACTTTTCAAGCCAATTACTTAGCTCGAAATTCTCGAAAAATGCCATATTTTTACAGAAAAATGTTGTATATTTACAATATTTTGTCGTATATTTATAGTATGGAGATACGAAAGATATATAATCGAATCGCAGTCCTTCGCCAGGAGCGGAATGTCTCCCGCAAGGACCTTGCCGAAAAGATCGGCGTCAATTTCCAGACGGTCGGGTATCTCGAACGCGAAGAATATAACCCCAGCCTTGATCTGGCCTTCCGTATCAGCGAGTACTTCGGCTTGCCGGTTGATCTGATTTTTTCTACCGAACCGCTCCGGCCACTAAGCCAGGAGTTGCTGGATCGATCCAGAGGAAAGGAACAATGAAATGGATACTGTCATCTCACGATCAAAGAGAAAAATGTGGGTGATTCTCAACTACGCTTCCCTGATTCTGGTGATCGTGATGTTTTACTGGGCGGACCAGTCCGATCTCGCCGCACCGGTGGCCATTGTCGGACTAACGGCCCTGATACTGTTTGTAATCAGTTTCATTGTCGTATATGCCCGAACCGGTCTTTGGAAATTCGTTCACACGAAGGTCGAGAAGCTGGATGAGCGTCAGATGCTGGTTACTTACGAATCGCTCCGACATTCTTATGCAGTGTTTGCCGTGGTATGTCTGCTGGTTTTTCTGGCCGCGGAGCTGATCGTTCATGAATTCAGCGGTGGATATAAACTGGCTCTTATGCCGGTAATCGCGGCCTTGATCTATCTTGCGCACGTTTTACCGGCGTCTGTGATCGCCTGGACTGAGCGGGAAATTTATCGGCAGTAGGACTGGTTTCGCGCGAGTGTATTCGAAAAAACAGCTCTGGTGGTAAACCTGGAACGCCCGGGATTTCCGCGAGGAACAATGAACAGCGTCATGACAATGGGGCAGCGATTGTATACCGCTACCCCATCGAATTACCGGGGCAGTTTAGTGTCTTACCCGGGACGGGCTACAGCAGCCGCTGCCGCAATGAGCAATTCTAGGAACCATAAAACGCTTCATTGAGTCCTCCAGAATAAGGGTTCAATCAGAGTTTCCAACTGGTAAGGAAAAAGGTTCTCCCTGTCATATTGTCTTTCCCGGCCCCCCCTTGGGCGGGTGTCCTCTGAGCCGTCCTGATAACAGCAGACCCGGCACAGCTCCTTCGCCGTGTTGTCGACTGCTGCGTTCTGACACTGTTCCATACCGGCCCTTCCTTACTTTAGTCATATATATCTATATACAAATATACGTATATGTCAATATATGTTTCCAAAATTTTTTTATTTTTTCCGTTTTTTAGCTTTCCCTTCGGCTTTTACGTCAATTTCCAGGCAGTCGCAAAAGCTTGTACAGCATGTCTCCACAGCGTTTTTGTTAAGTCGGTAATAAACCTGCTGACCTTCGCGGCGGTCTACAACCACTTCGGCATCCCTCAGGACAGACAGATGACGACTCACGGTCGGTTGCGACAGACCCACCGCGGCGGTTATCTCATTGACTGACATCTCCTTCGCGGATAAAAGCTGGATTATTTTAAAGCGCGTGGAATCCCCGAAAGCCTTAAAATACCTTGTATACTTTTTGTCTTCCACAGGACCTCTTCAGTATGAAACTAGTTCTTCCGGGACTTTGTCCCATATGCTTATATAACGATATGTATATATATAAATGTTCAATTTGTCAAAGCTTTTTGTGTCTCTGAAGGCTAAATCCTTATCCGGCGAGGAACCCACTGAAATCGATCGAGGTCAATCAGGTCGTTGTCCTGAAACCGTATTCCTTCCTGCCGGAGCATTGCTCTCTGGAGTTCATACCCCTGCCCGCGGGCCAGGGATATCCCCCCCTTGCTGTTGATGACCCGGTGCCAGGGGAGCCGGTCTTTGTCCGATGACGAGTGAAGGATCCGGACCACCTGACGGGCGGCGCGATGATTACCGGCCAGGGCCGCGATCTGTCCGTAAGTGGCAACCTTTCCCCTGGGAATCTTCCTGATTACTCGTTTGGCCCGGCTGGCGAAGGTATCGCCGCCGGGTGGCTGGTCTTTTGCTTTTATCGCGGCCATGTGACTGTCATGCCTCCGAGTAGGTGTCAGTCAATCAATAACCGATGTCGATCCGATTCAAACATAAAAAAGCGGGGGCCTAATCGGCCCCCGCCAAGGTATAACCCTGATCTTGAGTACTTAGACCGTCGACCAGTTATGCTCAGTACCCATTGATTATTGGATAGTCCTCAACGGGCATTTCAGATATAACATAATCCTGAGCGCCTTCATCCCATTCTCTCACAGCCGCAAGGATCGGATCCCACTGACCGCGCGGGCGCAAGAGCATCTTTGACCAATCGTAAGGGGGAATCATAACGTGGAAACATATTCTCAATTCCCAGTCATCGCTGAGGAAGGTATAGTGCTCAACCACTACGATTCGCGGATAGGTGCTGTAAAGATCCCATCTCTGACTGGCGAAGTTTCCCAGTTCAGGGTGTTCGTCGCGAAGCCAGTCTTCGAACTGATCGTACTTCTCCTGGATCATGTTCATGCTCACGATGCCCCAGGGAACAACATCCACCTCCAGCTGGACGGTTTCCTCATGGGACTGGTTCGAAGCGGTTACCGTAATGTTGTGAAGGGCGATCGGAACCTGTGCGGTAGGGCTGATAGTCACCTCGGCGATAGTTGTCTCAGAGTTTACAATGGTTGTTGTCAATGTGGCGTTAAGAGTCTTCAGGGCGCTTACACTCAGGGCAACGTCGCCAGTCAGGTCGGCACCGGGTATAAGGCGCAGAATAAACACGCCACCACCGGTGGGATAGCTTCCAATATAGGTGTACTTGGCTTCCAGCCCAAAACTGCCTTCACCGGTGGGAGGTGGATCGACCGGTTTCTTATCGACGGAAGAACCGGTTACCCAGGGCTGGACCGGGCTGTCACCGGAACAACTGACCAAGGTCAGCCCGAGGAGGATTAAAATTGCTGCTGTCACAGCCACAAATCTCATCTGTCTCTCCTTTCGTAACTACGGGCCCTGCCGGGCGCATATGACTACTTATGAACAGGTGACTTTTACTGGTGTCAAGGCATAGGACTACAATATAAACGATATAGTTATCTACTTTGCCAATCGCTGTGTCCGTCAGCAGTAATAGTTGCGTCGTGGTCAGTAAAAGTGCTGCTTAAGCAGTCTCCCCTGCGGGCTATCCACCTGTATTATAACGTCAGCCTGTGAATTGCGCAAGATGTAATGTATACGGAATATCGTGACGGGTCATCTTTCGACCAGGTGAAGTCTGGGAATGTAAGGTTTCTGAATCAGGCAGTCTTCTGCCGACTTTTTGTCCGGTATGTCAGAATCCACCGCTGCAGAGCCAGATGTTCCCGGTAACGGACATCGTCGGCAATACCGGTCAATACCTGTCTGAGTTCCTGCTCGGTAGGAAAGTTCTTTATAACGTAGTAATCTCCGCCGCCGGGGACATTGCGTCGGTGTATAAGATTGCCTTCATCGTCGTAGTGTGAAAACATTCGGTGCAGATATTTGTTGGGAAGCATGTCCACGAAGATCACCGGCGAGCCGGGCCTCAGCTTTCTGTGAAGTCCCTTCAGGAAACCAGGCACTTTTGACTTGGGAATGTGTGACCACCAGTCTGCGGCAAAGGCCGCTCCGAACCGCCCCCGGAGTTGACCGAGTTTGTAGGCGTCGGCGGTGCGGAAAACAACTTTATCGCACGGATAGTTTTTGCACCTGGCCTTTTCCAGCAATGATTCGTTAATATCCGTTGCCACCACTGTCCTGGCCCGCTTGGCCAGCAACTGGGTCCAGTTACCTGTGCCGCAGGCAACTTCAAGCACATCACGCTGCGCGATGTAGTCTTCGCAGCGTCTGAGAATCGGGGCCATCAGTTTTTCCGTCTTTGCCTCAGACGTATAGCCCATCAAAGAGTCATGTAGATCGGCCCGTTTCTCGTAATATTCGCTCATCTGCTCGAGAATATTAGCGTCTAGCATGAAACCGCAATGTCCCCCATGTTTGATGAAATTGGCTATAGGTCACTCCTGGTTACCTTAGCCTAACAAAGACAAATACGGATGTCAACCTTAAGCGTTATAAACTTTAAAAAATTCCATCCAATTACCTCAAAAACACATACAAAATTGTGAGGAAAACACTCTTAGTTTTTGGGGTTAGATTCCGAAACGGTTGGTTTCTCAAAATTGGTTGCTAACAGACCCGGGCTTTGCCATATTCAACTCATGGATTTCCCCCTTTTCTTTATCGACTTAGCAGGCAACAGGATACTAATGGCCGTGATAGCCAGCATCCACGTTTTTATTAACCATGCTTTCGCCGTCGGGGCCTACCCGATCGTAACCCTGATGGAGTACCGGGGCTGGAAGAAGGGCGATGGAGCCTGGGACGAGTTGGCCTACAAGGTTACTTTCGCCCTGTTTGTCGTCACCACTACCCTCGGAGCTCTGACCGGTGTAGGTATCTGGTTTTCGGCGGCCCTGATCGCTCCTTTTGGTATTGGAAGTCTGCTGAGGGTGTTCTTTTGGGGATGGTTCATCGAATGGATTGTGTTCATAAGTGAAGTTATCCTGATAATGATTTACTTCTTATCCTGGAAGAGGATGAGTGCTTCCGGGCGCAAGAGAGCCCACATCGGCATCGGGGTCATCCTGAGCGTATTTTCGTGGCTGACCATGGCCATCATAGTCGGGATTCTCGGGTTCATGATGGGTTCGGGGCGCTGGCCTGAGACACAATCGCTCTTTTCAGCCTTTTTTAATCCGATCTACCTGCCGCAGTTGGCTTTTCGGACAGCTTTTGCCATGGGGGTAGCCGGCCTGTGCGTCTGGTTTCTCATATTCTTCTTCACCAGCAAGGGGAGTGGTCTACGCCACGGAAGTGTTCGGTATGTTTCGAGATGGATGCTGGTCTGGATAATACCGTTCGTGGCTGCCTCGGTGTGGTACTGGAAGGTCGTCCCTGCCGCCATGGCGGCCAACATCGATGTCGCCCTGGTCACCCAGCGATTCACTCAATGGCACGAGACCCTGGCTATTATTATGTTCTGCGCGATAGGCGCGCTCATTCTGGTAGCGGGTGCGGGCGCTCTTAAGCCAAAGCTGTTGACCTCAATCTTGCTGTTTGTACCGTTGCTTCTTGGTCTCTGGCTGTTGGGGCATTTTGAGCGAGTGAGAGAATTCGTCCGCAAACCGTACGTGATCGCGGACTATATGTATTCCAACGGGGTGCGCGTATCGGAATTGCCGGTGCTTCAGCGCGACGGGGTGCTGACCCATGCCACCTATGTCAACAATCACACCGTTACCTCGGGCAACCAGATCGGGGCAGGCAGGGATGTTTTTGTTGTGACCTGTTCGCGCTGCCATACCACCACCGGGATAAACAGTGTCGTAACGAAGTTCCGCAATCTCTATGGCGAGCAGCCGTGGGACAAGAACGCCATGGGCGCATTCATTCATACCATGCATACCAGCAGGACTTTCATGCCGCCGTTTCCCGGAAACGATAAAGAAGCGGATGCCCTGGTGGCATATC
This sequence comes from Candidatus Zixiibacteriota bacterium, assembly GCA_020351995.1. GTDB lineage: Bacteria > Zixibacteria > MSB-5A5 > GN15 > FEB-12. Next base: position 3,155,916 of record CP070674.1, on the reverse strand, counting down.
TTAAACAGCTCCAGGTGGATCACGAATTCATTCTCGCGGCACAGAACAGCTGGACCGTGAAGCCGGCTGAGGTGACGGGAGCAACCGGCGGCCCATGATGTGTATCCTTAACAGTCACAGGTTGGAAGGGGTCTTTCTATGTTTGCCGGTTTAACAGGGAAGATTATATCAGTTCTGGCGCAGGCACCGGTTCCGCGCGACCTGGATCTGCCCCTGCCTATCCCGGCGGCCGACCTGAAGATTCTTCTGGTAATCACTTTTCTGGCGCACATCCTGTTTGTCAATCTGATGGTCGGCAGCTCGGTGTTGACGGTCATTTTTGAGGTAATCGGACTGTCTTCCCCTCGGTATGACGCGCTGGCGAAGAGAATCGCTCACACTATCACCGTCAATAAGAGCCTGGCTGTCGTGCTGGGAGTGGGACCCTTGCTGTGCATCAGTCTGGTTTACACGATCCATTTCTATTCCGCTAACGCCCTGACGGGTTATGCCTGGATCTCCGTGATACCACTGGTGATTCTGGCCTTTCTGGCCGCTTATCTCCATAAGTACACCTGGGATAAATGGACGGGAAGATATAAGCGAATGCATGTCGGTGTTGGTTTGACGGCGGCCGTTTTGTTTTTGTGCATTCCCCTTATTTTTCTTTCGAACATCAATCTCATGCTGTTTCCTCAGCAATGGGTTGAGGTGAAAGGGTTTTTCTCATCGCTTCGCGTGGGCAATGTGTTTCCTAGGCTTTTTCACTTTCTGGCAGCGTCGATAGCCGTGACCGGTTTGTTTCTGGCGGGATGGTTCGGCCGTAAGAGCTATCCCCTGGGAGATAACCTGCCGGAATTCAACCATTCCAAGTTGCGGCGGCTTTTTTACCGGGTGGCTTTTTATGTCACGCTCGCGCAGTTGTTCTTTGGCCCGTTGTTGTTGTTCACGCTCCCGGCTGAAGGTGTCACGGGCACCTTGCTGTGGTTGATTCTAACGGGAGCCGCCATCGCGATTGCCTTTCTGTATCTGCTTAGTCGAGAGATTCAGGCAGATGATCATGCTATCGGCAACAAGTACGTCTGGACAGTTATCGTGTTCACACTTGTAGTCGTAGCCATGGGTACGGGGCGGCATTTATACCGCGAAAGCAGCCTATCGGCTCACATGAAGCTTATCGAAGATCGGTCCGACACGTTTCATGCTGTGGAGCTGGCTACGCATATGCGCATTGATGCCGGGCTTGGTGTTGGAGACGCTCTCGGTGGCGGCCCCACCGGAGAGAGTGTCTTCCGCAACTGTGCCGCCTGTCACGCTGTTGACCGGGTGCTCGCGGCACCGTCGCTGATTGAGATTCAATCGATCTACAAGGGGAACCCCGACGGCATCATCGAATGGGCGAAGGCACCGGGCAAGAAACGGCCCGAATTTGCCCCCATGCCAGCGTTTGCCCATCTGGATGATGAAAGACTTCGGCTGGTGGCGGACTATATGCTGAGCGCCACCGCATCGCCCGATAAGGACGAAGCTTCATCCGAACACAACTGACCGGAAAATAAAAGGGCGGAGGATGGCTCCTCCGCCCCAGCAGTAAACTCCCCCCGTCTGCGTTTACTTGAGAAGTAGCATCTTTCGAGTCTCTCTCACTTCGGCTGACTCAAGGCGATAGAAGTAGACACCCGATGACATAGCCGAGGCGTCCCACGAAACAGTATGTTCACCCGCGGAATAGTTTCCGTCAGCCAGAGTAGCGACCTTCTGACCAACGATGTTATAGACATTCAAGGTCACGTGCCCGGGTCTACTGAGGGCGAAGGCGATGTCGGTAGTCGGGTTGAACGGATTGGGATAGTTCTGGCGCAGGCCAAAAGTCTCCGGTACATCGCCCGGTTTTGCCGCCGCTGCCGCGGGGGCCACCACCTTGAATGGCCGCATCATTTCATTATCCTCATGTTCGAGGATATGACAGTGATACACGTAGCCGGGCTCAGCCGTGGCATCAAATGGGAAACTCGGGCCACCATCCTGAGGCGCGAACCGCACTACGACCCGGCTGACCTCGCCGGGATACATTATGAAGGTGTCCTTCCACCCTGATTCGTTTGGGTTTGGGCCCTTTGGTTTGCCGCTCACATACGGAGCCGGGCTGACCGCGACGGGATTGTCGGTAGGCAATACCGGGTTGGCCGCGTCGTAGGCCTTGGTGTACTGGTTAACGCGGAACTTTTGCCGGCTAACAAGTTGAAACTGGACCAGGTGAAGGTGAATCGGGTGAGCGTCGCCCGTCAGGTTGACAAACTCCCAGATTTCGGTGGCACCCAGTTGGGGCAGTTCGTAGAGTGTACCGCCCCATTTCTGTCCGTTGATTAACGCCTCCAGCGGTCCCCCCGCGCCCATGATTTCGTTCAGCGTAAACGTTCTGGTCACCGAAGCCGGCCCCAGAGCCGGTATAACGTTGTTAGCGGTGATGCTGCTGTTATCCGCCCCGGCCAACGGCAGCACTACCCTGAATTTCATAATTGGACGTTCGGTCTGCGGACTCGGAGTCGCACCCTTGGGAAAGGGTGACCTGGCGTTATTATCCAGCACGAACTCGGTCCCCGGAGCCACACCGGAAAAGTCGATAATGATATCGGCCCGCTCGCCCGGGGCCATTAGAAGCCGCGGGGTGTTCGGGTCGGCGGGATCATTGAGCATCACCGGCGCACCGAGGTACCCACCATCGGAGCCAATCTGGTAGAAAGCCGGACCCGGAGAGTCTGTAGTCTTGTCGACCAGCTGCATAGAATAGAAACGGGAATTAGACCCGTTCAAAAAGCGGAAACGGTACTTGCGCGGCTCGACATCGAGATACGGCCATACGACGCCATTGACAAGGATAGTGTTGCCAAAGAACTCCGGCTGCCACTGGGGATGCTCGGGGTTTACACCGACGGTAGGGTAAGCCAGGGAGCCATCGGTGTTGAACATCCTGTCCTGAATGACCAGAGGAATCTCGTATGGCCCGCCGGGCAGATTCATAGGGCCCTCAACGGCCGGATCGCGCAACAGGTAAAAACCGGCCAGGCCAGCGTATACATTAAGCCGGGTCATACCGAGAGCATGATCGTGGTACCATAGCGTCGTTGGCTCCTGATTGTTGTAGTACGTATAGACTTGCTGTTGCCATCCGGGGCCGGTCTCGGCGAATCCCTGGGTAAACCAGGCATCAGGGTGGCCGTCACTCTGAGGCTCGTTTTCCCCACCATGAAGGTGTGTTACAACCGGGATTCCGGGTCCCTGAGGATCGGCCCAGTGGAGTGTCCTGTCGAGCGATGTTTCGAAAAGGTGTGTCATAGGCAGGTTGTTGGTCCACAGGACCTGGATTGGAACTCCGCGGGTGGCTTCGATGGTCGCCGCCGGGAAACTGGCTGTGGCGGCTGACGTGCCGTAGCCCCAGACTGTCGTAGGCGGGAGCTGACTATGAAGCTGTTGAGTAACCTGGTACATTCCAATCTCATAGTAGTTGGGCGCGGCCTGGGGCATGACGCCCGGTACCGGAAGCGGATCTATAAACTTGGTCAGGGTGAGCGGATCAAGGGGTACCTGACCGAGAATCGAGCCAGCCAGCACCAGTAGCACGCAGGCTGCTATAAGAAATGTTGCCTTCATCCTTAAAATGATTTCATGCGAATTCATTCGAATTCTCCTTCTGCTGTTTTTGTGTTCTGTATTTGGGTGCTAGCGCCGCCCGGTTAGCAATATCAATGTTGCATGATCTGGTGAATCCAAATCAGAAGGCTGATTAGCCCTGAGCCCCCTTTCTCCCCCCGCTCGACTCTTGCGGAACAACTTAATTTCCTGTTAATTACCGCCCATTCCCAAAAGCCGAACTGGGTTGCCTGACATTATCGGGTCTACCCTCGCCGACCGGCACCCCGGGAATAATGATTAAATGGATACATATAATCCAGTTGTCAGGATGCGACAATGTTTAATACGGAACCCGAGAATACTTTGGTAGCGAATTCTGGTGAATTTTGTTATAATTTATTCGGGCGGAAAAATCCGTCTATCGAAGGGGTATAGCACGTACCCAATTATTGACCGATGAATGGTATTATATTCGACATAAAAAGATACGCCATACACGATGGTCCCGGTATCCGTACCACTGTTTTTCTCAAAGGGTGCCCCATGGACTGCTGGTGGTGTCATAACCCGGAGGCACGCGATGACATCACCGGCAAACTGGCCGAAAAGACCCGCACCGTATCGGTGGCGGAGGTTACACGGGAAATAGCCAGAGACCGTATATTTTATGATCAATCCGGCGGAGGAGTGACTTTTTCCGGTGGTGAGCCGCTGGCCCAGCCGGACTTTTTGCTCGTTCTGCTGGAGTTTTGCCGCGGGCAGGGTATACACACTGCGGTCGATACATGCGGCTATGCGCCGACCGAGGACTTTGAGAGGGTGAGCGAGCTTACGGACTTATTTCTGTACGATCTGAAAATTATGGACAATGAGCAACATACGAAATACACCGGGGTGTCCAACGAACTCATTCTTGATAATCTGAGACTATTAAGCCAAAAGGGGTCAAAACTTCAACTTCGAGTCCCCCTGATTCCGGGAATAACCGACACCGATGAAAATCTTGAGGCCGTGGCCGATTTTCTTAGCCGGTTGCGCGGAGTTGATGGGGTAAGTATACTACCCTATAACCGTTTTGGTGAGGATAAGCGCACCCGGTTTAAGCTCGAGGACCGCCTGGGCCGCCTTCCCGACCAATCGAGGGCTGATATCGAGTCAGCCGCGGCCAAGTTCAGGTTGCGGGGTTATGAAGTGAAAATCGGAGGTTAGTCGGCCATGAATGAAAGAATACAGAAACTTCGTCAGCAGAGTCTTGACGCGAAACCGACCATTTCCCTCGAGCGGGCCCGGCTATTGACCGAGTTTTACCAGTCCGGTCAGCCGGAGAGGGTATCAATTCCAGTCGCCCGGGCCATGGCTTTGAAATACCTCCTCGACCACAAGGAGATCTGCATCAACGACGGAGAATTGATCGTGGGCGAAAGGGGTCCGGCGCCAAAGGCCACTTATACTTACCCCGATATATGCACCCATACTCTAAAGGATTTCGACATCCTCAATTCCCGGGAGAAGGTATCTTTCGCGGTGGACGAGAAGACGCGGAAGCAACAGCAGGATGAAATCATTCCCTTCTGGTCCGGGCGTTCGGTCAGAGACCTAATCTTTCAGAAAGTGGATCGCCCATGGATTGATACCTACGAAGCCGGTATTTTTACCGAGTTCATGGAGCAACGCGCCCCGGGGCATACCGTTTTAGATGACAAGATCTACCGGAAGGGATTTCTCGACTTCCAGCTGCAGATTGAGGACAGCATAAAAAAGCTGGATTTTTTCGCTGATCCAGAGGCCCTGGCTAAGCGCGAACAACTCACGGCCATGTCTATCGCCGCCGATGCGCTTATTTCGTACGCCGAACGGCACGCGGAAAAACTCACGGAATTAGCCGACAGCGAGACCGATTCCCGCCGCAAGAGGGAGCTGCGCGAGATGGCGAAAATTTGCCGGAAGGTACCGGCGCACGCTCCGGGCGGTTTCCGGGAGGCCCTGCAGTATTACTGGTTCGTGCACCTGGGTGTCATCACCGAGTTGAACACCTGGGATTCATTCAATCCCGGTCGGCTCGACCGTCACCTCCTGCCATTTTACCGAAGAGATATAGAGGAAGGGGTGCTTACCGAAGAACGGGCTCGTGAGCTTCTTCAGTCATTCTGGGTCAAGTTCAACAATCAACCGGCTCCTCCGAAAGTTGGCGTGACCGCCCAGGAAAGCAATACCTACACCGACTTCTGTCTCATCAATCTCGGCGGTGTTGACGAGACCGGTGAGAGCGCCGACAACGAACTCACCTATATGATTCTCGATGTTATCGAAGAGATGCGTCTTCTCCAGCCGAGTTCAATGGTCCAGGTAAGCAAGAAGAGCCCCGACCGTCTTATCGACCGGGCCCTTAGAATAATCAAGACCGGTTACGGACAGCCGTCCCTGTTCAATACCGATGAAATGGTACAGGAGATGATCCGACAGGGTAAGTCAGTTCAGGACGCCCGCAACGGCGGCGCCAGCGGCTGTGTCGAGACGGGAGCCTTCGGAAAAGAAAGTTACATCCTGACCGGATACTTCAATCTCACCAAGGTCCTGGAGATTACGCTGAACGATGGTATTGATCCGAGAACCGGAAAACAGATTGGTATTCAGTCCGGTGATCCATCGAGGTTTGAGTCATTTGAGGACCTGATGGACGCCTTCCGGCGGCAATTGCGTTACTTCATAGACGTAAAAATCAAGGGGAACGTCATTATCGAACGTCTCTGGGCCGAGCATCTTCCGGCTCCTTTCATGTCCATCCTTATCGATGACTGTATCAAGAGCGGCAAAGATTACAATGACGGTGGCGCGCGTTACAATACTTCTTATGTCCAGGGCGTGGGGCTGGGCAGTATCACAGACTGCCTGGCAGCTATTAAGTACCAGGTTTTTGACAAGCGCAACCTTACATTACCACAGTTGCTGGACGCCATGAAGGCGAATTTCAGGGACGCCGCTGACTTACGCGCGACTTTGGTGGAAAGCACACCGAAATACGGAAACGACGATGACTATGCCGATGACATAACGAAGCAGGTTTTTGAGATTTTTTTCGAAACTGTCGATGGACGCGCGAACACCAAGGGTGGCCATTTCCGAATCAACCTCCTGCCGACAACCTGCCATGTATACTTTGGAAGTGTTATCGGGGCCATGCCCGACGGCAGGAAGAAAGGTGAGCCGCTTTCAGAAGGTATTTCGCCCGTTCAGGGCAGCGATCGCCGGGGTCCCACGGCGGTATTGAAGTCGGCATCGAAGATCGACCATATCAGGACCGGGGGTACTTTACTGAATCAGAAGTTTTCTCCACAGGTGCTGGAGTCTGAGGATGGATTGGAGAAACTGCGGCACCTGATACGGGCCTATTTTACAATGGACGGCCATCATATACAGTTTAACGTGGTCACCGCCGAAACCCTCCGCAAGGCCCAAAAAAACCCGGAGAAATATCGTGACCTGATCGTGCGAGTGGCAGGGTACAGCGACTACTTCGTTGACCTGGGCGAAGACCTTCAAAACGAAATTATAAGGCGTACCGAGCACGGCGTGGCGTGAGCGGAAGCGGCTATTTACTCAGGAGCATCAATGACACCAGATTTTTCCGATATGCTTGATTCCGCCGGGCGCTGGCAACCCCCGGGCGACTGGCCCAAGATTACCACTATTGACGCGCATACCGAAGGGGAGCCACTGCGCATAGTACTCGGCGGATTTCCGGCACTGGCCGGCCAGACGATTCTTGAGCGACGACGTTTTGCCAGGGAAAGTCTTGATCACCTGCGGACAGCGTTAATGTGGGAGCCCCGTGGCCACGCTGACATGTATGGGTGCATTGTCACAGCCCCGGTGACACCGGACGCCAATTTCGGCGTGCTTTTTCTGCACAACGAAGGTTTAAGCACCATGTGTGGACACGGCATTATCGCCGTTACCAAGGTCGCTGTCGAGACCGGTATAGTTCCAAGGGTCGAGCCGGAGACTACCGTTCGCATTGACACACCGGCAGGCCTGGTGACTGCTCACGCAAGGGTTAGTGGCGGCAAAGTCTCCAGCGTTTACTTTCACAATGTACCATCGTTCGTGTTCACCCTGGACCGGTCGGTCGAAGTACCGGGTATCGGCGAGGTGAGATACGACATCGCCTTTGGGGGCGCCTTCTATGCCTTTGTTCTGGCCGAACCGCTTGGACTGCAACTGGGCCCGAACAGCTTCAGGCATTTAATCGAAAAAGGGATGGATATAAAACGGGCTGTCATGAATAATCAACCGATTGAACATCCGTTCGAAGACGACCTGAGTTTCCTGTACGGCACGATATTCATCGGACCACCCCAAGGTCTTGACGCCGACAGCCGCAACGTTTGTATCTTTGCTGAAGGGGAGGTTGATCGCAGTCCGACCGGCACCGGTGTCAGTGCCCGCCTGGCTCTGCACCACGCCCGGGGGGAAATTGAAATCGGCCAGCCCTTAGTGACAGAGAGTATCATCGGCAGCAGGTTTACGGGTCGTGTGGTCAGCCAGACGAATTTCGGCCCCCACCGGGCGGTGATTCCCGAAGTTGAAGGTCGCGCTTTTATCACCGGCCGACACGAGTTTGTTATTGACCCGGATGACCCGTTGCGTAGCGGTTTCATCCTGCGCTGATTATTCCGGCACATCCTTCAGGAAAAGAAAAAGGCCGCCCTGTGGCGGCCCAAAACCAGGTTCGGCCTGTTTACATGGCTCGAAAACTCTCCGCGGCCGAGGCAAATTCCTGCGCGTAATTGTCATACGAATAGTCGTCCGAGATACAGGTTATCAAGTACGCCCTGCGTCCCTTAACTATGCAATAGCCGACGCTCCTTACAGTTTCTCCCTGATTGACATAACTGAAGACGGCTCTCTTGGCGCGGATATCGCCAATGGTAACAGTCTCCGCCGATTCGAGCTCAAAATAAGCCAACTGGGATTGCGAGGTACGATTAACGGCATCGAAATACTCATCGAGGTCAACACTGACCATCAAGTTTTCGACGCTCACAGAAATTGTTTCATAAAGCATATCGTCATCGCTATCAAGCGGGCTATAGGCGGAGACGGTATATCCGTAGTTTTCGACCTGAATTTCCCACCCTTCGGGAAACTTGATCGAGAAATCAAGTTCATCAGCATAATATCGCCCCGGTTCTTTGGATCCTCCGCCGCAGCCGCCCATACTCAAGATGACAACTGCCAGAATCACCACCAAGACACAGCAGATATTTCTGGTCATTATTACATTCTCCCTGGCTGGCTGGTGAATTGCCTATTAATTCTTATATCGGCCAGCAGAGGGAAACTTTGAGAGCGGTTATATCTGACCTGAAAAGAAAGGGGACGCTGCTGTATGGCTTCCGCTTATGGTACCGTTGATTGGTCGGGCAGCTTCCATGTAACAGCAAGCCAGGGACCGTTGTCGCGGGATGAAAACATAGTCTGCCAGTACCAGGCCGGGATATCGGAGTACTGTTTACACGATGACATCGAGACTATGCATTGGCGGACAAGATAGGGGTGTTCGTCTTCAGCGATCCGAAATTGACTGCAATGCAGTACTTCAGACGACAGCTCGGGAATGCTGACAACGACATTATCGGTGAACTGTACATCGTACCCGGCGGCCCGATAGCAACCTTCGACCGAGTGTAGCATCCGGGTGGGTGTTTCGGTGTAGCGGATGAACACACTTTCTCCGGGTCGCCCCTTGACTCGGAAATAGCCTGTTCGACCGGGGAAACCATTATAGAATCGTTGTTCGGTTTCGCCCATTTCGAGGGGTGCCAGCTCCGAACCCTGAAAGGTTGTTATGAATTCGTAGTCCTGCAGTACTTGGCGAGTCTCAGCCTTCGGGTAGAGAATCGGATAGATGAAGGCAACCAGACAGGTCCCGATGTACACCAAGGATTTCATGCTTGATAACAACCCTTCCTCGCAACCGGCCACATAGTGGACCCTTTCCTTGCGACGGCCACAAAAGCCGTAACAGTAACAACGAAAGCAATTCCGCCAAGAAGTGAGTGCATCCCGGTGGACTCGACTCCCCGGTGGAACCTGTACAAGAAAAGCAGTGATGTCCGCAGAATGTTGTAGCCTAAGCTGGCGACCGCAGCACATGTCATCGTCGACAGAAAAGCCGACCACCCATACCTGCTGAACAGTGATATCAGGGCGCCTATGATGAGTAATGCCCATAGTCCGAGAACGCCGCTGCACGCCGCGTCAACTTCAAGTGGGCTGCCGCCGTAGATCAACGTGGTTCCCTTGATCACGACTCCGTATGGTGAAAGCAGCACGCCGACGGCCTCCGCTGAAATCCTTCGAAACGGGTAGCCGATAACGAACTGAAGCGCGGTCTCAAGGGGAAGCGTAAGAGGACACAATGCCAGGTAGGCCAGTCGACGCCGCACCAGCACCGGGGGGTACGATGCCAGAAGAGCGCAGGCAACAATTTCGGTTGCCAGAACCTGGCCTCCAAGCGGAGGGACGCGGCCGAAAGTCATTATGTATATGACCAGAAGCAACCAGGCCGCTACCATGAAACCGAAGGTCGCAGGTTCATCCGCCGAGATTTTACGCTGCTCATAAACATACCAGGCACACAAGAACACAAACAGAGCCAAACCAACGACGAAACTGTCTAAGCCAAACTTGATGTGCCTCTCCCACGCCGGCCACAACGCTACGGTGGCCGGGATGACAGCCATGCGTGCCTTTGCTACAGTGAAATTCGCCATGGCCGGGGTCGTCTCCGCAAGTAGTAGAATATCATAACGGCCAGAGACAATCCTAAAAGGATATAAAACTCCGGTTCGGGAATCTTCGGGATGTTCTCTTCGCCTATCGAGGGGTCCAGATTCGCTCGCTCATACTGGGCCTGGTTTTCCAGAACTACGGCTCCCGTCATGGGTGTCACCAACCTTGCCAGGACAGCCTCACGAATCAGGTTGTCATCGGCCTTACCCCCGGTGTTCCACTGGTGCATTACCCGTGAGTATAGATACAGACGACCGGGATGAGAAACGGGCACGGCACTATCCGATGTGAATATAAGTCGTGACCCCGTTCGGCCACCCAGCGGGATTCCCTTGATCGCAGCACTCGGCATGCTCTGCGCCTGTTTGACAGCCTCCGCAAGGGCTGTTTCCAGATCTCCGAAATTCGGAACGGGGGCGAAATGCCGCATATATGATATATCCGATATCATGGTGTTCAGGTCACCCGATACGGCAAGTGTAGTTATCGTTACAGGCTCGTCCTGCCTGCGAAGGACTTGCTCCAAGGCGAGTTCATCGCGGACTGACGACGGCAGCGAGCCATGCAACCAGATCACCGAAGTTTCTTTTTCTCCCGCTATCCTGACTGCCTCCACCAGCGCGGGACTGGGGTTGACACCTCCATAAACAGATTGATCGGCAATGAATTCGCCCAGGCCCTCCTCACCCGTCCAGATTTTAAAACCGAACGGCTGGGCGAATACAACTGCCGAAAATGTCTGATTGTCCCATTTGATGTTCTTGAGTTTATCTACAACATCTTTGCGGCCGTCAATCAGGAGCACCGGCGGCCCGCCTTCCGGTTCAGAAGTGATGCGACCCAATACGAGAGAGCCGTCGGCGTAGACGTATTGTTGCGGCGGGGCAACATCGAACTCGTAAAACGTGGCGCCGTGTCTTATTTGAGTGTCGGACAGCCCATAGGCCGAGAGAGGACCTTCGACCATTGTACCTTCTACGGACAGATCGAAATCGGCATCGGCCTCTATCCAGGCGTGGTGGGCCAATTCGTCCGCAATGTCGAAATTCGATTCGATAAAGTGGGGTATCTGAAGCCGTATACCTTCAAGCAATGGACAGGTGACGCCGATGCGGATCTTCATTGAACCTTCGGCCGGCACCGGAAAACACTGCAGTTGCACCTGGTCTGGTCCAATCATGGTTACCAGCAGAGGATCCTTTCGTCTCCGGACAACGCTACGGTAGGCGTCGCGCACCTGCGATGTTGCCCCGAAAGCGGCTTCGCGTTCCTCGCCATCCACCCAGAGACTCACTTTCGAGACAACTGAATGTTGTGGTAACTGGACGGCGGCGCGTGCTTCCCGGCTGAATCCAGCGGCGTTGTCGAAAACCATCGTCCATTCATAGTAACCGTACCCCCCGGACGTCTCCACAACCGCGTCAATAGCCGATTCCGCCAGCACCAAACCTTCCTGGCGTTGACCGATGTCAGTGGAACCCTGATCCCGGTCGAATTGCCATCCACCAGCACCCAGGAAACCCTTTCCGTTCCTAGCGATTCCGGGCCGGGTTCCATGAATATAATAATATGCCTGTCGGAGTACCTCTGAGTCGTAGATTTCGGTTCCCATGAGCCTGGTGTTGATACTAAAGCTTCTCCAGAGCAGCTCGTCCGATGATGTCAGGTTTTTCAGAACCTTCAGACCGGTGTAGCGTTTGTCGGCATCGGGCGATTTGAGCATCGATTCACCCACGGAAATCACGATGGGATGCCACAGTAGAATCACAAGCGTTGGAAGAACGAGAAGGGTCGCCCAGACTGCTTTTCTATGTGACCTGGCCCGTACCTCTTCAGGAACCCATGCGCGCCATTGCGCAAACAAGGTCAGGGCGGCTACGAACAAGAAGAAGGGCGCCAGACCAAGGATGCCGATCCCCATGAAGATAACACCAAGCGCGCAGATCCACGAAATAGGAAGAAACCAAATTGAGTAGGCGGTTGACATTGTAAGGGCATAGCACACACACAGAGTCGCCCAGCGATTTCTCTTTAAGGAATAAGGCTGCGCCAACAATAACTTGGCCACCAGCATGGACACCGGAAGAAGATAGAATAATGTTATGTGGATCAGACCCGGCAGTGGATCGAAAAATATTTGTGTACAAACCCGGGTTACGAGTTCGAAGGTGGGTGCCACCAGTCCCAGGATGATGGCAATATACTGTAATACGTTTCGCACAATTTCCTCCCCATAATTAGCGGTTCAGTCCCTCTATAAGTGATTCCAGAGCCTTCAGGTGTTCAAGGAAAGCCCTGCGACCAGATTCAGTTATAGAATAGGATGTTCTCATTTTTCTGGCGATGATTCGCTTTTTCACTTTCAAATACTTCAATCGCTCCAGCAGATAGATATTGCTCGCCAGGTTTCCGTCTGTGATCCCCAGCAGATCGCGCAAGTCCGTGAAATCAATCGATGTATTTACCATCAATGCCGACATGACACCAAGGCGGGTCTTATTCTCAAAGACCTTATTGATTTGTGCGATGATCTCTTTCATCGTTCGTACTTGAAATACATCAGGGTTCCGTAAGCAATCGTGGCCAGACCGAAGCCGATCAGCCACAGGACCAATCCCAGCGAAGGCCAGAAAGCCGCCGCCAGTCCCAGAATGATCTCGACGGTTCCCAGCCAGAACATATCCATCAGAACGAACCGGCCGGAGTTGATCAGGGCCAGACCAAAAAACAGGAGCATGGCGGAGCTTACCATGCCCAACTGTCCGTGGTACGCGAGGGCGAGAACGAACAAGCCTCCCGCCACTAACGGCAAGAACAGGTGAACCGCGAATCGTTTTGACACACCGTCGGATATCGGTTGTCCTTTCTTTCTCGCCTTTCTGATGGTTAGAGCCAGTGCGGTCAGCAATGTCAATGCTAAAGCACCCGCCAGAACAACCGCCATGAAAACCTGAAGCCCGTTCTCGGCGGTAATTCTTCTAAGGACATCTTCTCTCAGCAGCAGAGAGTTCAGCTTCAGGGTTACGAGTGCAAAAGCCAGCATTGCATACAGGCCAGCCATAACCCCTGACAGCCCGGTCAGCGACATGAAGGTCGTGGATTTTTCCATAATCGACCTGATGTGCTCGATGTTGGCCATATGGTCATTTGTTTTATCCATGATACTCCCTAATTCAAAGTACTTTGATTTTCAAAGTAATATTTTATAGTTTTACCTGTCTGGCAAGCAGAAGTTGCACTGAACCTGGAAAAAAAGTAGGCCAGAGCCGAAGAAAGTTTCGGCGGCAGGCATAAGCCGTTAATTTACAACGTACTATACCGGGCGGGCAGAATGGTCGCCCGAAGCAAGCCCCGGATTGCTTCGGACATTTCAGGTCACTGGATGAAGATCAGCTACTAAAGACATTATCGCGCTGATTATATTAGGTATCTGGTCACCGACTTCCTTTGATAAAGACGTCCCGGCGGCGATTGTTTTTGGCTCGACACCAATTATGGATACCCGCGGAGTTTTAGCTCCC
>CP070674.1:3100663-3141888 GCA_020351995.1 Candidatus Zixiibacteriota bacterium | reverse complement strand
TGGGAGGAAGTGAAACGCAGAAAAGAACTGGTTCCCAAAGGTGAAGAGATTGAACCGCCAGATAGCACAGATTTAGGCGCTGGTACGTACCAACAGAAGGATGATCAAGACGGCGCGAACCAGAGTGATGATCCCGACCTATTTTCCCAATCTGGTAAAGCATTGAATAAATCACGCGCCAAAAGCATATCCGCTAATTCGATACAAAATGGAATCATATCAGCGCTTAGAAAGTGTCCGAATAATTCGTGCACTACGAAGTCCATAACTAAGCGTGTACTAAAGGAGCTTGGTATCATCACCCGCGGAAATCCACGTCTGGAACTGGAGAAAAGGGTAAAACGGAACGTTGGTGTGTTGGTACAAAAGGGTCAGGTTAAGGAATATAAAGCAAAGAATAATAGATTGCGACTTCTACATTAAGGAATCAAGTAGGGCAGGATCCGTCTTCGAATCCTGCCACTACCCTACTTCCCTTCGCAGTTATCCTTCCCTCCGGACATCCAGCGCGATACCCAATACCCCCTGATGTATGCTAATATCGCGGCGACAATCAAAAGTGGCGACCAGAGCAATGCCCCCAGCAAGCCGTACTTGTTCACAAGCATCGGGAGGAGGATAATAGACAGGATCGTAAAGAGAACGATCGTGAACGTCACCCAGAATTTGTTAATGTACTTTGACATGTTTCCTCACATTCTACTGGATTCCTGCTTTCGCAGGAATGACTTACCTTCGGTTCGTCTGTGTTGCTGGATTCCTGCTTTCGCGGGAATGACTAAGGGGGCAGGGATGACACCGAAAGAATCTAATCCCACCGCAAGCGGTGGGGCACCCGTAGCTGTGATGTCGAAACCTCCCCCGAGCATCGGGGGACCCTGACGGGTCCGGGATTCCAACCTACGAGTCTTTGACATACTTCCTCACCGACTATACATATTCAACCTGGTGCCGGTCGCGGAAGAAAATCATCGCCAGAACGATAGCCGACACCGGAACCAGAACCAGCGACAGGGGCGATAACAGCACTGATACCTCACAAATGCCCGCTCCCATCGATATGTAGGCAAAGGCCCGGATCAACTCGCTGAAATGTTCTTTGATCTTCAGCAGTTTTATCGCGATCAGAATGTCGACAATGCCAATCGCTACCATCGCCCCTGCGAAGAACACCAGGTACAGGACCGCGAACAAGACTTTGTCCACCGGCCAGAGAACGATCATGAGGTATCCCAGCCCGAGTCCTATCACCTGAAACATTATCGCCCACCATATGGAAATGTATATGAGCAGATTCAAATCATGATATTCATAATGCTCGTTGAGAAGTCTCTTGAACATCAGTAAGACATAAATCGCGATGGCGGTGAATATCAGCATCAGGACATCCGACGGACCGAAGAACGGCCGATCGATTTTGAGCAATCCCGCCGCGATACCCTGCTCGATAATCGCCATAACGAAAGCAATCGGGAATATTATCGCTTGGACCACCGCCAGCCAACCAGCAAAGGCAAACTTGTTAGATTCCATAACTACACCTCTTCTATCTCATACGTTATCTGCCAATCCGTATAGACGCGCTATACATAGTCGGGGATGTACTCCAGAATATCACCGGGCTGACAGTCGAGCTCACGACAGATGATATCCAGAGTAGAGAATTTGACGCCCTTTACCTTACCGGTTTTCAAAAGGGAGAGATTGGTCAGGGTGATTCCGATTCGCTCGGCCAAATCGGTCAGGGACATCTTTCTCTTCGCCAACATGACATCTATGTTAATCTGAATAGCCATGTTTTAGTATACGGGACAATTTTAAAAAAGGCAACAAATATTTGTCGAATTTCGATAAATTTTTGTTAATTATTATAAAACTCAATAAGTTAGGCCGATCCTTTACGACCGGCGGCTCGTGCTTTGGTCTGGGCTGCTCGTGTGGTCATCATGCTTACTGGAATCGTGCCGTGAATGGTGGACCACCTGGCGAAATTGAATATCGGGATGACTGTCAATACGAAGGAATCCGAACGCAGGTGGAGGGTTGCCCATACCGCGGCGTTGCGCAATATTTAGGAAAACCAGTTGAGGTGTGAGTTACCGGCTTAGCGAAGTCTGAGTAAGATACTACTGTTGTTTTCCCTGCTATGTTTCCCTTCAGTCGCGTCTGGGCATCCATGCCGGAACTCGACCGACTAGATGTAACTGTTCGCATGTGGATACCTGTGTAACGATAGCGGACACCCAATGCGATTGCCGCAGTCCTAATTCGCTGTGCACGAAGGCATTGAGTTTTTGGCGTTCAATTTGCATGCTGGAGTAGAAGATGTGAAAGGGGCCTCAATTACATACTGGTTTAACCCCGCTGGAAGACGCGCAGGCGAGGGACATCGCTCAGAGGAGCTAATAGAGTGTTTGGTAATTATCTGAAAGTCGCACTAAGGAACCTGGCGAGACACAAGGTGCACACCTCAGTGAGTGTAGTGGGATTGGTGCTTGGCGTGTCCGCCTTCCTGCTAATTATGATTTGGGTGAGGGAGGAATTGAGCTTTGACAAGTTTCACGAGAACGCGGACAGGATTGTGCGAGTCACGAGGAGCCTCAAGGCCGAAGACGGCACACCCGGAGCCACGTTTGCCAAAGTTCCATTGCCAACCGCCAGGGCCATCGCAGCCGATTGGCCGCACATCAAGACTGTACGTTTCTTTCAACTCTTCGGGCGCACTCCCTTGGTGGAGCACAAGGACAAGAAATTCTACGAAGAGAGATTCTTTTTCGTCGATTCAACGATCTTTGAGGTGTTTTCATTCCCTTTGGCGGCTGGTGATCCTTCATCCGTGTTGGACGATCCTTTTAGTATCCTGCTGACCGAGAAGACTGCCTACCGTTACTTTGGGGGCGATAATGCCATCGGTAAGGTGATTACATTTGAAAATGGTCTCGACTACCAGGTGACAGGTATTATTCGAGACCTGCCTCCGACCAGCCACATGCATTTTGACTTCTTGGCTAACATCGCTAGCCTGCCCGAGGTCTTTGAACTTACCGGGCTACCCGAGGCCTGGCTGGAAAACTGGTACTGGACGGCGTGTCATACGTACCTACTCCTTGCGGAAGGTGAGCGGATAGAATCTTTCCGCGCGTCGTTGCCCGGGTTCGTCGCCCAAACTTACCCGGATTATCTGAAGGATCGCGCCGTTATGGATGCCCAGCCCCTGACCGACATACACCTGCACTCTCAGTTGGAGGGTGAGTTGGAGGACAACGGGGACATCAGGTACGTACGGGTGTTCTCGGTGATCGCGGTGCTTACGTTGCTGACTGCTTTCGCCAACTACATAAACCTGGCTACGGCAAGAGCCAGCGAACGCGCCAAAGAGGTGGGCGTTCGTAAGGTCTGTGGTGCCCTTCAGGGACATTTGACCATTCAGTTACTGGCCGAATCGGTGACTATCAGTATGATAGCAGCTCTGGTCGCTCTACTAACGGTTGAGCTGGCCATCGCGCCCATAGGTAGAGTCTTTGGTTGGGAAACATCGTTCAGCCTGATTGGAGATTGGGATTTGGTGGTCTGGATGGTGGTAGCTGTACTGGCCGGCGGCATTGCCGCGGGCAGTTATCCGGCTGTTCTGGCATCCAAGTTCCGGCCGTCTGAGGCCCTTAAAGGGTGGTCGTCTGGTACAGGTGGAGGGATAGTCCTGCGGCGAGTTCTTATAGTCGCACAGTTTACAGTATCGATTGGTCTTATCATTGGCATGCTGTCCGTGCGACATCAGGTAAGCTTTATGGAGAGCAAGGATCTGGGTTTTGACAGGGATTTCATTGTCCAGTTGCCACTGCGCGGGACAGGATTGCGTCCTCAAATCGGCGCATTCAGACAGGAACTGCTGGCCAATCCAAACATCTCAAACGTCTGCCTGGCATCCTCCAGTCCGGGGGTGCACCACCTGGTCAATCCATACGTGGCTGATGATAGCGATACGCGGATTGACTTACCCGGTTTCTTTGTCGACTGGGATTTTCTGCCGACATTGGATATCCCGTTGCTGCAGGGCCGCAATTTCTCGCCAGAGATGCCGACCGATACTTTGGCACAGAATGGAGGGGGGGCCTACATCCTCAATGAGACCGCAGTAGCGATGTTCGGTTGGGACGACCCTGTTGGCAGACCGTTTGGATGGTGGGGGCTGCCGAATCGCGGTACAGTCATTGGAGTCGTGAAAGACTTCCACTACGCCCCGATGAACGAATTCATCGGCCCACTGGTGTTATCTGTCGCGCTCGGCTGGAGTGATAGGGTGCTTGTTAGAATCCATCCTGCGGATGCGGACGAGGCACTCAACCACATTGTCGCTGTCTGGGATTCGTTTGTGCCCGACCGGCCGTGCGAATTCCGATTCCTTGACGACGAACTCGAGCGCCTGTACCGGGGCGACGCCACCGCAGCCACGATAGTAGGTTTCTTTGCTGGACTTGGCGTTCTGATCGCCTGCCTTGGATTGGTCGGTTTAGCTTCACTGGCGGTCAAACGACGGACAAAGGAGGTAGGTATTCGCAAGGTATTGGGTGCATCTATTCCGGCTGTTACTGCTCTGTTGTTGAGAGAGTTTGTGGTGCTGGTGGCGCTAGCGAACATTGTAGCTTGGCCAACCGCATACTACGCGGTCGCTCGCTGGCTTGAGCATTTCGCCTATAGGGTCGAGGTTAGCTGGGGTGTATTTATTCTTGCCGGGCTGGCTACCTTGGCAATCGCGGTAGCTACGGTGACCACACTAACCTTTAAGGCGGCATGCGCCAATCCGGTGGAGGTGCTAAGGTATGAGTGAATGGAACAAAGTATGGTAGAAGAGAGATATGAACAGATGCGGTTTTCAGGCTAGATCACACGCGCTGGAAATGTATGTCATAATTAGACGGTGCGGACCGGAAACACGTCACCCCGGTGCGACTTTCTTTGCCAACCCCCAATCACTCGCCATAGAAATTATACTTCGTTGGCAGGATGCTTGAAAGGCGGACATGAGAACGAGACGAAGCTCCCGAGAAATGAGAAGAGAAACGGCTGGCGTTGGTCCAAGCGTGCTTGGTGTGGTCGGCAGCCCTCGGATTGGAGGAAACACCGATCTACTTGTTGACGAGGTGTTGGCCGGCGCACGGGCAGAAGGGGGGCTAACCGTAAAGGTACATCTCGGAGAGGTAGAAATCTCCTCTTGCCGTGGCTGTGAGGCTTGTGCCACCACAAAAGAGTGCGTCATACAGGACGACATGTTCCCCATCCTGGCCCAAATGGATACCGCCGATATTTGGGTGTTGGGTACGCCGATCTATTTTTGGGGTCCCTCTGGCTGGTTCAAGTGCTTCGTTGACCGTTGGCACGGCGGCAAATACATGGTTGATTTCAAGAAAAAAAGAGCCGCACTGGTAATACCTTTTGAGAGTACAGAAAGGGCCACTTCGCGTTTCACGACAGGCATGCTTCAGGAGACGCTGGAGTACTTGGGTGTAACCGTGACTGAGATCGTACTTGCAGCCGGCGTCTTGGCTCCAGGCGACGTGAAGAATCGACCGGACGTGATGTCACGGGCTTACCGGGCGGGTCGGAAGGCAGTGAGAACTTGGGCGCCATTATGAAAGAAGTCTGAAAAACCATAGAGAATGTTTGAAGTAGGGGAGGTAGCAGATTAGACTATAACATGGAATGGAGCCACAAGACGAAACCAGAGTAGGCCGGGTTTCGGATGATTTATGGGAGGAACAAACGCGATAACTGGATCCGCACTGAAACTTTCCAGGACATAAGGCGTACATTAGCTTCAATGGCCCTCCGGTCATGACAATTGACGCCCGCCGCGATTAGGAGTATATTCCGCCCCAATGGAGTTCACCGGTGAATTAGCCGCCCTGACAACCGCCCTGTGCTGGTCGTTTACCTCGATGTTCTTCACCCAGGCCGGTCGGCTGATCGGGTCGTTCAAGGTCAACAACATCCGCCTCATATTCGCGGTAAGTATCTACTGCGTGGCCCTGCTCGCCACCACCGGGCAGATTCTGCCCGATGATATCACCGTTCAGCATATCTTCTGGCTGGGCCTTTCCGGCGTGGTCGGGCTGGTAATTGGCGACAGCGCTCTTTTCAAGTCCCAGGTTATGATAGGCCCCCGGCTGGCGATGTTGCTTCATTCCAGCGCGCCGGTCATGGCGACCATTATTGCGTGGATATTTCTGCGCGAGGTGCTCAGTGTGATCGACGTCCTCGGCATATCTATCACGGTCACCGGTATAAGCTGGGTTGTGGCCGAACGAAGATACCGGGCCAACAATTACGTTGCCCATGGTCATCCGGATGCTGGTTCACTGGCGAAGGGAGTCGCTCTCGCCCTGCTGGGAGCCTTCGGACAGGCGGCGGGGTTGGTGGTCGCGAAGTACGGCATGCTTAACGTTGGCGCGCCGGTGGAGCCCATGCCGGCCTCGTTTATCCGGATGGCAGTATCGATGATTTGTATCTGGGCCTATACGGTCTTTTGCGGGAAGGCCCCGGAGACAATCGCCGCCGCAAGAAATCTCAAAGCCCTGGGGCTGAGTCTTAGTGGGGCTATTACTGGTCCGTTTCTGGGGGTGTGGATGTCGCTAGTTGCGGTTAAGTATATCGAGGCCGGCATCGCCGCGACTTTGAACGCGACAACACCGATCTGGATCATTCCTCTTGTGATAATCATCTACAAAGAAAAAGTCTCCATAAGGGCATTATTGGGAGCTATTGTAGCGGTGGCGGGAGTCGCCCTGCTGATGGTTAGTTGAAAATGAAAGCGGGTCCCGTGATGGACCCGCCTTGCCTTCATTCTATATTGATCAACTGTTACTGGGCTGTCTCAAATTCAAGGTGGAACCAGGTGAGACAGTAGATAACGGTGATGATGCCTTTGACATCCGTCGGCCAGTTGGTGCCCAGCATGAACAGGTAGCATACAAGGGTCACGCCGAAAAATATCTTCACCATTGCCGCGGTTACATTGATGCGAATCAGGTTGAATGCTCCCAGGAGCACAAAAAGTAACACCAGCGTGGGAGCCAGCACGTAAACCATCCAGGTCCACACATTCAGGTCAGCCAGCAATATCGATATTGTACTATCGATGGGCAGTTGCCAGAGGTAGAAACCATGGGCGGCACCGAAAAACATGGCCAGCGGCAGGTACATAAAGCCCTCGTAATGGTCGTTCATCAGATCTCTGATGGCTACCATCAGAAAAAAGAGGGCGGTCGCCAGAAGTCCGGTGAGCAGGAAGAATGATGGGCTGCTCAGCATTAAGTCAATTGTACGTTCCATATCTGTTTACCTCAGATTAATTAGCGTATCTTAGAAGCTTTCTGCACTACCATAAAGAAAGCGCCGTGCCAAATGCGGCCGGATCTTCCGGTAATCGGAGAAAGGCATTGTCAGGCAGTAGCTTAGGGGAGCATATCGTCCGCAAAGGCGATTCCGGATGTGATTTATCAGGCTTATAATTAGGCAACAGATTGCACGTTTTTCTGAGGAAAATAAAAAGGCCCGCTATCCTTAGCGGGCCTGTTTGAGAGGGAGAACAAACTCGGAAAGTGTTATACGTCGACTTCGTCTATATCCGTAGTCGGCTTTGTAAGGGCGTCTTTGACCTCGGTTATCTGCTCGGGGTTCTTGTGTTTGAGCTTGCCTTTATACTTCTTGAGCTGTCCTTTTACTTTGTCGACAGCCTGGGCAATTGAAGTGTACATGTCATCGGTATCGCCGGTGCCGGTCAAAACATTATTGTAAACTTTTACTTTCAGTTCTGCTTTGCGCCTATGCCGTTCAGTGTCGAGAACCATTTCGGCGGAGATGATATTCTCGAAATAGCGGGTGAGCCCCTCCATTTCGCTTTCCGCCGCTGACTTCATTTCATCGGTAAGATCAAAATGACGAGCAGATATTTTTTTCAGCATGGCGTTTCTCCTTTCCATGCAACGTTAGTATTGTGGTTTACCCTCAAAGCAGTCACTTGCGGCTATTGATAAAGCCGGCATTCTAAATCCAATTCCTTCAAACATCAGTGGTCCTGAATCTACCTGCTACTGAAAGCCGTCGGAGGCGGGCGATCCCTTCGGTTGCCCGGCGACAATAGACAGAAACCAGCGATACCGTCCGAAGAACACCATCTGTTCTATCGTCTCGAATCATACTGTAGCACCGTCCAATGGCATAGCGATCTGCGGTGATCCCCCCTCATTTGCCCCCTGCGGGCGTTACCCTTTTTCTTAAACGCGCGGGCTGTATTTTAAGTTCCTCACGGTACTTGGTTACGGTGCGTCTGGCCAGCTTAATGCCCTCGGCATTGAGCATCCGGTAAATCTCCTGGTCCGAAAGCGGCTTGTCCGGCGTCTCCGCTTTAATTATCTCCTCGATCCGCTGTTTGACCGAGCGCTTGGACATGTCCTCACCATCGGTCTTGGAGATTCCGGAGTTGAAGAAGTATTTTATTTCGTAAACACCAAATGGTGTCTGGACATACTTGCCGTTGGAGACCCGGCTGATAGTGGCCACATTCATGCTGACTTTCTGGGCGATCTGCTCCATAATCAGAGGTTTGAGGAAAGCGGGGCCTTGCTCGAAGAAATCCTTCTGCTCCTCGATGATAGCCTCCATAACATTGATCATGGTCGTCCGGCGCTGATTGATGGAATTTAAAAGCCAGCGCGCCTGCTCCAGCTTTTGTTTGATATACTGTTTGGTGTCCGGCGACGACTTGCTACCGCGCCGAATCAGTTCTTTGTAACCCGAGTTTATTCTCAGCCGGGGCATATAAGTGTCATTGTGAAAGACGACGTATTCAGCACCGTAGCGTTCCACAATCAGATCGGGAATCACCGGGAAAGCACCGGCATCGAAACGACCGTGTGTCGGGGTGGGCGACAATCCCTTTATTACGTTCATCGCCTGCTGAGCTTTCTCCTCGGTCACGTTCATAAGCTTGGCAATCTGAAGAATGGATTTACGGTCAAGTTCGTGAATGTGCTCCTCGACGATGCGATAGGCCAGGCTGTTCTCCTGCCCCCTTTCTCTTAACTGGGTAAGCAGTGATTCCTTCAGATCCCTCGAGCCGACCCCAATCGGGTCAAAACGCTGGATGATCTTCAGCACCGTCTCTATTTTAGAACTCTCTATCTCCAGTTCAGCTGCCATCTCCGGAACGCTGATGGTGAGGTAACCTTCCGGAGAGATATTGCCGATGATGTACTCCCCGATGAGATGCTCTTCTTCGGACAGCTTCAGGAAAGAAAGCTGCTCGGCGAGATGGGAGTAGAGACTGACTTCGGGAGCCGAGGCGCCTTCATAACGCTCCTCGCGTTCCTCCCGCGGCTCGCGGACTTTGTATCCTTCATCGTCATCGAAGAAGTATTCTTCCCACTCTATCTTCTCTTTGGTGTCGTCGTCTTTTTCGGCATCCGTGACCTCGAATTCCGCTTCCTGCTCCTCTGTTTTCTCCTGTTCCTGCTCCAGTTCTTCGATCTCTTCCAGGAGTGGGTTGGTGGCCAGTTCGTGCCGGATGGTTTGCTCCAGTTTCAGAATAGGCATCTGGAGCATCTTAAGTGACTGAATCAGTTGAGGAGCGAGGGTCTGTTTAAGCCTTAGCTGTAGTCCTAATTTCATCGTCGGTCTCGCGGAAAGTCAAGTTATCCCAAAAACTCACGAAGCTACCCTTCGTTACCCTGAATATCGGAGTAAAAACCGGGTAGGTTTATATCTCCCAGTAACTTCGTTCATTTATTAAACAGTTGCGTCGCTTAGTTCAGCCGGAACTTTTCTCCCAGGTATATCTTCCTCGCCTCGGGGTCGTTGGCCAGAAACTCTGAATCACCCGACTTGAGAATCTTACCGTCGCACATTATATAGGCCCGGTTACAGATCGACAGGGTCTCTCTCACATTGTGGTCGGTGATAAGTACTCCGAGTCCCCGCGCAACCAGACGGGCGATTATTTTCTGAATGTCCTCAACGGCTATTGGGTCGATGCCCGCGAATGGTTCATCAAGCAGGATGAACTTGGGGTCGTTCACCAGCGCCCGGGTGATTTCGACCCGTCGCCGCTCGCCGCCGGAAAGAGTAAAGGCTTTGTTCTTGCGCAGGTGAGAGATGTCCAGTTCGTTGAGAAGTTCGTCGAGGCGCTCTCTTCGTTCTTTGCGACTCATCCTGCGAAACTGCAGAATCGACATGATGTTTTCTTCCACCGTCATCTTTCTGAAGACCGACGCCTCCTGCGCCAGATAACCTATTCCGAAACGGGCCCGCTTGTACATTGGCAATCTCCTCACGCTGCGGTCGCCCAGAAAAACGTCACCGCCGTCGGGTCGAATAAAACCGATGATCATGTAGAACGTAGTCGTCTTTCCGGCCCCGTTAGGTCCAAGCAATCCAACAACTTCGCCGGGTTCGACGACGATGGAAACCTCGTCGACAACTGCCCTCCTCCGATAGAATTTGCGAAGATTCTTGGACTTAAGTGTGGTCATATATATATTATACGCCAATTGGCGGTCTTATTCAATCTTTTTCATATGGTTAGCATGTATTTTGCTGTAGTTCAACAAGAATTTTCTCTGAGGCTCAGGACCCTCCCGTGAACACTCTCCAAAAAACAATACTGGTCACCGGCGGGGCCGGTTATATCGGCTCGGTTTTGGTCGACCAACTGCTCGACCGAGGTTATCTGGTCAGGGTGATCGATAGTCTCAAATTCGGTGACCGGGGACTGCGCGGATATGTTGGCATTCCGGGTTTTGAGTTTATCAAGGGAGACATAACTAGTTCCGACTCCCTCGCCCCGGCCCTGAACGGCGTCGATTCCGTCGTACACTTGGCCGCCATTGTCGGGGACCCGGCTTGTAAGAAGTATCCCGAAGCCGCCGTTCGGACCAACAAGGAGGGCTCGGAGCTTCTGTATCTGATGGCCCTTGAACAGAAGGTGAGGCGATTCATCTTTGCCTCGACCTGCAGCAACTACGGCAAGATGCCCGATCCGGATGGTTACGTCGATGAGACCAGCCCGCTCGCTCCCGTGTCGCTGTATGCGGAATTGAAGGTCGATTTTGAGCAACACCTGCTGGCTACCAGGCATGACAACATGACATCCGTGTGTCTGCGTTTTGCCACCGCCCATGGAATGTCACCCAGGCCGCGCTTTGACCTGACTGTCAATGAGTTCACCCGCGACCTGGTATTGGGGAAACGACTTGAAATATATGGCGAACAATTCTGGCGACCCTACTGCCACACGCAAGACCTTTCTCGCGCCATCATAATGGCTATGGAGGCCGATAACGATATCGTCGCCTATCAGGCTTTCAACGTGGGAAGTACCGAAGAAAACTACAAGAAGGGAACACTGGTCGAGATAATTCTGGGCGAATTGCCCGAGATGCGCGAGAAGGTCCACTATGTCGAGCGCACCGAAGACCCGCGGGATTATCGGGTTGACTTCAGCAAGATCAAGAACAATCTTGGTTTCGACGCTAAAATGAAAGTCATTGACGGTGTCCGGGAGTACATCGACGCCATCAGAAACGGGATTATAGAGGACCCGGAAAGCAACCAGTACAGCAACATTTAGAGAAAGCTCGACATCACATGCAAGCAGTTATCTTAGCGGGAGGAAAGGGCACCCGGCTCGAACCTTTTACCACAGAGATCCCCAAGCCGCTCGTCCCACTGGCCGGAAAACCGATTATTGAGATTCTCCTCACGTGCCTGAAAAAGCACGGCGTCGATGAAGCCTTCATATGTGTCAATCACCTGGCCCACCTGATAGCGGCCGTTCTGGACGATGGTACCCGGCTCGGTTTGAAGATAAAATATTCGCTCGAAGACACCCCGCTGTCGACGGTAGCGCCTCTAAAACTGCTCGATGGCTTGGACGACAACTTTATCGTCGCCAACGGTGATATCCTCACCGACCTCGACTTTGCCCGGCTTTATAAACATCATACGGACAGCAAAGCCGCCCTGACAGTTGCCACCCATCGCCGCCTAAACCAAATCGACTACGGTGTCCTCGAGACCGACGGGGAGGGGCATGTAACGGGTTTCAGGGAAAAGCCGGTTTACGATTTCACTGTCTCCATGGGTATCTATGTCTTTTCCCGGCGTGTGCTGGATCTGGTCCCAGACAAAAAACCGTTCGGCTTTGACGGCCTGATGTACATGCTGTTGGAGGAGAAAGAACCAATCAGTACTTATCCTTACGATGGCTACTGGATGGACATCGGCCGCCCCGACGACTACGAGCAGGCGAAGGAGGATCTGCAAAATCATCCCGGGTTAATGGAGTCATAAGCACAAAAGGGCTCGGAGAGAAGATATAACATGGGAATAGTCGAATGGTTGGGGTTGCGCCGCAAGGAGGACTCTAGTTCTCAACCAGAAAGATCATACATCGTATCATGGGACGAAAGAGCGGTGCGTTGCCAAAATCCCGACGGAACTGTTGCAGAAGTGGAGTGGTGCGATCTGTACTTCGTCCTGCTTCGCAACACCGACCAAGGGCCGGTTGAACCAGATGTGTTCTGGATTCTGGTTGGTAAGAAGTCGGGCTGTGTGGTCCCCCAGGGTGCCACTGGCGAAGCGAAGCTGCTTGAGCGGCTCCAACAACTTCCCGGATTCGACAATGATGCCGTAATTAGCTCCTCCATGTGTATGGGGAATCAGGAATTTCTTTGTTGGAAAAGGGAATCTGAGAGCTGACCCATTCTTGCGCGAGCTGTTGGATGCCGCTGGCCACCGCAGGGGAATCCTCGCAATCCTGTCGGCATCCTATGGGTGCGTGACGCTGTCAGGCAGGAGATACAATATACTTGCCGCCTTTTCCTTCACCTTCTCATAATGGAAAGGCACTGTCCAGTACCGCCCTTCTTTCCACATCTCGTGGAAATCGAAAAAGTGGTCACTCATCGGGTTGCCCGAGTTACCCGCCGGCAAAACCATTGTAGCCGCGTCAACATCTCCAAAATCAATGACAAACCGCCAACTCGGTCCGGCCATGCATTCGTACCGACCATCGCCCGTCTCCCGGCTAAACGCCGCGTTGAGCGTTCCCGCGCTGCCACCCCAGGCAGTAGGCCCACTGGTAAGGTTCAAAAGCCCACTGATAATAGGAATCTGGCCCAGCGGATGCTGCATACTTAGACTGTGGATATCACCCCACGACGCGCCGTTGACAGCGGCCAGGGCTTCTTCCATGGCGTTTACCGATACATCCTCATAGGTTTCCACCACTCCGGGCGTGGCTACGTCGTTGAACCACCCGGCCTCGGCAACCTGGTCGAGGGCCTCGATCCATTTGGAAGGTACTCGATGGTAAAGCTCTTCTAATTCATCCTCGAACGTTAGTTCGGTCAGCCGCGAGAGGTAAATCTCGATCAACGCCCCTTCCTGCGACGAGGTGTCCATCGAACCGTCCCAGTTCCTTACTCGCTCGGCCCACTCATTCTGCTCGAGTGTCTCCAGCGTCCGTACGAATTCGTCCCGGAAGCGAAGGTAGTACCGGTCATGCTGGTCCATCTGGAACTGATGCATATCATTCGGTGAGAACTTTTCTTTGCTTTCCAGAAGTTGCGTTATGCTGATAATGCGATTACTGAAAAAATGCCCTTGCATATGATCGGAACGCTGGGGAAGATTGTTGGCGCTGGCAATCCACCCGCAGGACGGGTTCTCCACATGCGGTGTCTCCGACAACGGCAAAAAGCGCGGCATGCTGCCCGGTGTGTCCTCTCCGCTGGCGGCGAACGGAGCCTGCTTATCGGCTTCAGCGCGAACAGGTGTGCTCAACTGGTAGCCAATGTTTCCATTGATATCGGCATAGAGCATGTTGGCATCCAGAGCGCCAAGACCCGTAACGACGTTTCTGAACTGCTCAAAAGATTGCACCCGATGCAGCTCGAAAGCAGCAGTTACAGAACGATCCATGACGATGTCGAAACCGGCCCAGTGAAAACTGTAAATGCGGTCTTTCTTATCGGCGTCTTCGACAACCGGGCCGTGTATGGTTTCCCGAAAGCTGACATGAACAGAGCTATCGAAATTTGAGATATAAATAGAATCGTGGATGATATCAAAATCACGCCAGCCGTCGGCCGTCAGGTACTGATTGGTGTCATTGGGATTAATCTCTTCGAGGTAGAAGTCGGTAACATCGACCCCGCCCGATGTGAACGCCCAGGCAGCTTTACCGTTATGCCCCATGATGAAAGTCGGCAGTCCGGGTGCGGTGATACCAAGGACGTCAATTGAATCCTGCTTGACATGGACCGCGGCGGCATACCAGAATTGCGGCAGCCGGGTGACCTCAAGGTGCGGGTCCGACCCGAGCATGGCCGCGCCACTGGTGCTTCTGTGCGGCGCGACAACCCATCCATTCGACGATTGAGTCATTGTCAACGGAATGCGGGAGCGGTTAAAGAGATTTTTGGCAGCTTCCTTCTGAAAATGCTGATAGATGGAACCTGCCGATTCAGGAACAAGTCCAGTAGTTAGTCGCGACACGTGAGGGCCCTCAGGCAGAGCTTTCACGGGAAGATTTCCGAGCGCATCAGTTGACGGTACGGTGGTCGGCGCCCAATCCGGATAGGGGATGACAAGCGAGCTCGCTCTCTCGAGTCCGACTTTGTCGACAAGATCCATGTAAAAGTCATCACGGTCCATCAGGGCATTGGAAAACCATGTCTGGAAACTTAAGAGGGTCAGGCAGTCCAGTACTGTCCAGTCATCGAATGTGATCGGAATAAAACGGTACTCGAACGGCAGTGCCCGGCAACTGTTCTTGTACGCGTTGACACCATCGGCGTAGGTCTGAAGACGTTGCCGGTTTTCCTCAGACAATGTTTCCAGAGCTTTCTGGGCGAGGCGATGATGGCCAATGCGGCGTTGCTCGATATCAAGGTCGCGCGTGATATCTCCTAACATCTCCGAAAGTCTTCCACCCGCTAATCTGCGTGACAAATCCATCTGGAACAGGCGATCGGCTGCATGCTGGTAGCCCAGGGCGAACCATGCGTCGTTTTCGATTTCGGCCCATATCTGGCAAACGCCCATGCTGTCAAAGGTGATCTCGACCTGATGGTTGATGTGGGGAAGCCGCAGTTGACCGCTGGTGACTGGCGCTGATAAGCTCAACATGATATAGAAAGATATCGCCGCGCCGAGGCTCAGCCCCACTAATGAGATAATCGCGAATGTGAGGACTTTCTTCGCCTTAATTCCGAGCATGTTGCCTCGCTCACTCGGCCAGGTTATGTTTTTTT
The DNA here is from genome assembly GCA_020351995.1 of Candidatus Zixiibacteriota bacterium. Classification (GTDB taxonomy): domain Bacteria; phylum Zixibacteria; class MSB-5A5; order GN15; family FEB-12. Next base: position 3,126,580 of record CP070674.1, on the reverse strand, counting down.
GACGTGGCCAGGCTGAATAGAATGACCGCAATGAATGCGAGCACAAAGGCCGGCACCAATTCATACACAGCGGCCTTCAGAACGGCTATGTTCTTCCATATCACGGTAACGACGGCCCCGGTAATCATGCCTGCGAGGGCCCCGGCCTTGTTGGTTTTTTTCCAAAGTAACCCAAGGACAACTACGGGTCCAAATGCCGCCCCAAGCGCCGACCAGGCATAGAGAACGAAAGTGAATATCACCCTGTTTTCCGATAACGCGAACGCGATTGAGATGATCGCCAGTATGACTAGCACCCATCTATCCAATCTTTGTACTCTGGCAACATCGGCCAAACCAGTATTTCCGGCTTTCTTTCTTATATAGGGAATGACATCGCGCGAGATTGTAGTTGAGACCACTATCAACTGGGAGTCGGCGGTTGAGCAGATGGCTGACACGATCGCGGCAATAACGAAACCGCCGAGTACCGGTGGCAGAAACTCCCCTACCGCAAGCGGCAGGGCCTGTTCCGGGTCATCGAGGACCCCAAAATAAGCTTTGGCAAAAAGCCCAAAGAAAACAGCACCGAGATACACCAGGACCATCCAGGTTAGAGCGATACCCGCGCCCTTCCTGACCGATTCGGCGTCTTTAGTGGCCATAAAGCGCGATAGGATGTGCGGCTGACCGGGGTAACCGAGTCCGATGCCCAGCAGGCCGATGACGAAGCCGAGCATTGCAAAACCGACTGTACCGTAGGTGAAACTCAGTGTTTCCGGGTCAATCAACCTGATTTGTGAGAGAAATCCGGAATAACCGCCGAGTTTAAATAAAACCACGAAGGGCATAACAATAAGGGCGACGAACATGAACGAAGCTTGAATAATATCGGTCCAGCAAATGGCCCGAAAACCACCGGTCACGGTATAAGTGAGAATGATGACAGCCCCGGCAAGTACGCCCAACTCGTAAGGAAGGGAGAAGACCGCGTCGAAAGCCTTTCCGGCGGCATTCATCTGTGCCGCCACATAACCGAGCATGGCCAGGGTAATAATAATCACCGCCGTATTACGCAGCGCGGGCGAACCTGGTCCGAACCGGTGCATAATATATTGGGGCAGGGTGACGGCCTGGCCGTCCAGGGTGGCTTTTCGCAACCGTTCCGCGACAACGAACCAGTTGAAGATGTATCCGGCGGCAATGCCGGGCACAATCCAGAAGGCCGCCGCGCCATACAAGTAGGCCTCACCAACCAGCCCCAGCATAACCCAGCCGGATTCGGCCGATGCCGACGCTGACAGCGCCGAGGCCCAGGGGCCAAGCTCGCGGTTGGCCAGCACGAAATCATCGGTGGTTTTTTTACGCAGTTTGGTCGAGTAGAGACCAAAGGCTATGATGCCCGCACTATAAAAGATAAATGAAATTGCCAGAACAACGCTCGAGTCCACTCTCGACTCCTTTCGAATCTATTTGTGTAGCAAGATATTCTGCGAAAATCGTTGTTAACAAGGTAAATTTTGACCTCGATAAATCAACAAGTTTTCTGGGGCCGGTTGGGGCTCAACGATTTCGCTTGACAAGAAGTGGATATTGTTATATACTTTATGGTGAGTGCTTAGTACTCCAAGCCTCATAATACCCTTCTCGCCACCTTTAGAGTTCTAGGTAAATCCTGTGCGATTTCACTCGCACAGGATTTAAACAATATTGTAGCGCTTTCGATTTTGATGCCGTCAGCACCTTGCTTGCCTGCGGCTGGGAGGCAAATATACTTCACTGAATGGGAGGGAGGCCCGCGCTGGAGCCTCGGTTCTGGAGCGGGCCGCTTGTTGCATGGACTCAAAATAGATGCTCCCATCATCGCATCCGCCCCTTAGACCACTACTACCTTGCTTGACATCACCGGACGGGTTTTCGTAACTTAAGCCCATATGAATCTGACGAAGAACGCTCAAATGTTGTGAGCGGCAACCTGATTAACTTCGAACACAACCATGATTGAGGAGGTTATGATGCGAAAGGCATTTGCGGTTCTGCTTATCGCGGTGTTTATAGCTGTCGCTTCTGGATCACTTTCGGCCGCGCCGGGAGATACGGTGAAGTCAATCGCGATACCCTACACGTGCCCGCAGGGGCTCACCTATGATGGGGAGTACCTGTGGAACGTCGATAGAAAAAGTGACATGATCTACAAGATAAACCCGCAGGCCGGGGAAGTCGTCGATTCCTTGCCCTCCCCCGGGTATGTTCCTCGCGGCCTCACCTGGGACGGTCAACGGCTATGGGTGATTGATGCCGAGGAAGGACTGATTTTCGGCATAAATCCAAAGACACGCATAGTCGAAAAGACTATATACTGTCCCGTATCTAAACCTTTCGGGCTGACCTGGGACGGAGAGTACTTATGGATCGCTGATGACAGCGAGGATAAGCTCTCCCGGATTAGCCCCGAAGATGGCACGACGATTCAATCGATGGCCGCACCCACCACGCATCCCGGCGGACTGACTTTTGACGGGAAGTATCTCTGGGTGTCGGATCGTTATAAAAACATGATCTATATGCTCACTCCTGATAGGGGAGACGTGATAATTTACTTTGAGGCACCCGGGCCGCATAGCTGCGGACTGGCCTACGACGGGGCGAACCTGTGGAATGTTGACTACGAAACCGATTTGATCTACAAGCTGGTCGTCGATGACGGGACAAAATTCACCCGTCGGAATGCGAAACACGAAAAGGTCGAGTTTCTTCATCAGGTTCGCAATTACGGCCCGGGACCGGTCAAGGAACTCGATGTGTATCTGGCCGTTCCGGAGAATCTGAATAACCAGGACATAGTAGGTGACGTTGTCTTCACACCCGAGCCGACTGATTATCTCACCGATAAGTGGGGTCAGAAAGTTGCTCATTTCCAGTTCGACAATCTTAGTGCCACCCGGTTCGTGGATGTAAGTCTGCATATCGAGGCGAAACTTTACGATACACGATATTACATCTTCCCGGAGAACGTCGGTAGTCTCAGTGATATTCCGCGGGAAATTCGCGAGAAATATCTGGTTGACGACGCCAAGTTCTCGTTGAGCAATGAGGCTATTCAGAAAGGTGTCAAAGAGGCCGTTGGCGAAGAAACCAACGCGTACTGGATAGGTCGGAACATTTACGAATACGTCATGAAGCATGTGCGCTATGAGCTGGCGGGCGGCTGGGATATCGCTCCCACGGTGCTGTCGCGCGGGACCGGTTCCTGCTCTGAATTCACCTTCGTATTCATCGCTATGTGCCGGGCGGCCGGGCTACCCGCCAGGTATGTAGGTTCTCTGGCCATTCGAGGTGACGACGCTTCGTGGGATGATGTGTTTCATCGCTGGGCCGAAATCTACCTGCCTAATTATGGCTGGATACCGGCCGATCCATCGCGAGGCGATTCCGAGTGGCCCGCCGAAAGAGCGGACAGTTTCGGCCATATCAGCAACCGGCTGCTTATTACCACCGGGGGTGGCGGCGGTTCCGAGTATCTGGAGTGGGGCTATAATGACAATGAGCGGTGGACATCGGAAGGTCGTACCAAAGTCGTCGTGGAGAATTTCGCTGAATGGAGCCCGGTAGTCTCATCGTCAGAAACCACCGACCAGTAGATGATAAGATATGATTGGTCGTCAATTGAAAAGTAAGCCGGCAGGCTTCTGGATCGCATTAGGCGCGCCGTTCGTTTTACTCGCCCTTGTCTTCTCGGGGTGCGCTACATCTGCCGATTCTTCCCAGCCGTACTTGATTCTTTATGCCTTCGAGGAAGAGGGAGAGCTTATCCGTGATAACATGTCATCGATAACCGCCGAACAGCTCCTCGGACGGGAAGTAGCGCGGGGTCGGCTGTCGGGAAAGGATATCGTTCTGGCCGAGCTGGGCATTGGTATGAACAACGCTGCCATGACGGCTCAGAAGATGCTTGATGTCTATCGGCCGAAGGCGGTGATTGTCAGCGGTATCGCCGGGTCAATCGACACGTCGGTGCATATCGGGGATATCGTTGTCTGCGACAGCTGGATTGTCCATGACTACGGCTATGTCGGCCGCGATGGTTTTATACCCTATGGTATAGAGGTCGTCTTGCCCGGAAGTGATAGTCTGTCGACGGTTGAGGGGTTCGATGTTGACAGCGCGCTGATACACGTGGTTGAAGCCATTGATGTAGCGAGCCTGAGCCTCAGCGGTGTAGCTGATCGCGCTCCGCAGATTCGTGTGCGCGGCGTGGGAGTTAGCGGAAATGCTTTCATCGATAGTGAAGAGAAACGGCTGTGGCTCAGTGATCGATTCGCGGCCCTGATCACCGACATGGAATCGGCGGCAGTGGCGCAGGTCTGCGCCGTCAATGATGTCCCCTTCATTGCTTTTCGCGCCGCTTCGGACCTGGCGGGTGGTTCCGGTTCGGAGACAGCACGGGCCGAGCTTAACGAGTTTCTCAGGGTGGCGGCCGATAATTCATCGAGCGTGGTCATGAAATATGTGGAGATTCTCAGCGAATAATAATTAGCTGTGTGTCAGTCATTCCTTAACATTTGCCTGCGGGCGACACTGAACCAGAGTGCCGCGATCGATGTGTGAGCGGCCAGAGCCAAAAAACTGTTGACTAAACCATCCGATGTCGCTATGTTTAGGTAATTTAACAGTAGTCCTTCAAGCAGTATTCAGGGTTTTTCAATATTATTCTATTCTTGCGAAAATAAATCACTAAAATTAGCGCAATGGTGCGCGGTTGATCGTTTACCGAAAGCATCGAGATTCCACCTTCCGGGAAAGCGTGCGATGGTGAACAAATGCGGAGTGTACAATGAATATCTATGTCGGTAATCTGTCGTATGACACGGCAGAAGAGGATCTTCGCCAGGCTTTCGAGAATTTCGGCCAGGTGTCCAGCGTGAACATTATAACGGACAAGTACAGCGGCCGATCACGGGGATTCGGATTCGTTGAAATGGCCACAAAAGAGGAGGGTGAGGCTGCCATCACAGGACTCAATGGTCAGGAACTACATGGGCGTAAGCTCAATGTGAATGAGGCCAGGCCGAAGCAGGACCGTGGAGATTCGGATCGTTGAGGGGGAGGTGGCTTTGGCGGCGGACATCGCGAAGGCAATTAAATAGAAGAATAGCCATTATTTTTATAAGTGTAGTCTGATCGTTTCAGACACGGGGTTGGTGACCGGCCAACCCCTTTTTCATTGGGCCAAACGGCGCGTCTGCCATGTCCCCAAAAGCCTGTCATGCAGGCATCTTCCAGTCTTTTTCGGACTGTCTACCCGCCCCCGCTCGCATAGCGAATGTCGGCCACGTAAGGCTCGGAGAGACTAAACGATAGAGTCAACAGAGTATGGGATTTTCCCCATAGCGTGATTGGCCAAAAGCGGTCTTTTCCCGAACACTCTCCGCCATAATGTCCTATCGTAAAACAACTTAAGGTCGAGACCGAACTTCGGGGAAAATCAGGCACAGCAATTGCCGAGATATGAAGCGGAGTAAGGGAATGCACAAAAAGGATGAGGATAATATGAATAACGACAAAGGACTTAGTTTGCTTGAGGTTCTGGTGGCAATGATCATCCTCAGTCTGGGTATTCTCGGCCTGGCCCCGATGGTGGTCATGTCTATCGAAGGCAACAATATGTCCCGCGACGTACTGGTGGTTTCCAGTCTGGCAGCTGAAAAACTTGAGTACTATGAATCTCTGGAAACCTTGCCGGCCGTGCCGTATACCGAGACCGAGTCTAACCTCGAGGGCAGCTATACCAGGGTTACGACTATCGAAGATAACACCACAGACCCTACTATACCCGACGGAGTTTGCCAGATCGATGTGACAATTTCATGGACCGATAAACAGGGTGTTGACCGCTCGACTACTTATTCCACTCTGCTGATGAAAGGATAAAGCGATATGGTACGACTAAAATCAAATAGAATAAGATGTAGTCGGGGTTTCACTATTCTCGAAGTGATCATCGCGGCTCTTATAACGGGAATTCTGGCGACGGCGAGTTTTCGCTTTTATACTTCCATGCACAATCAGACCGAGGCCCAGTATGAGGTATCGGAATTGCAGCATCAGTGCCGCGCCAGCGTTCACGAGATAAAGAAAACCCTTCGCCTGGCGGGCTTCAAGCTTGTGGCTCACCCGGCCGTTGAAATTAACGGTGACAGTCTCGCCATCTATTTCAGTGAGACGCAACCGGTTGACACCGTGCTTTACTTTCTGCAGCCATTCGCTGACTGGGAATACGTGCGTTGGCCCGACCTGCAATACGGGCACAAGTTATTCAGGTTAGTAAGGCAGCGGAACAGTCAACCCATTGAGCCTTTTACGGATTTCATAGTCGACGTGAACTTTGAAAAGTCGACTGATAGCAAAAGCATGCGGATCACCATCACCGCCCAAACATCAAAAAAGGATGAGACCTACGACGAAAACAATGGTTTTCGCACCTGGACTTTGGAAGAACAGGTTTCTCTGCGAAACGTCATTTTATAGGAAAGGGAAGGACTATGCTCATGAAATCAGTTATTAACAATCGAGGCGGCGCGCTGATGATTACATTGGCGATTATGGCGATGCTCTCAGTTATAGCGATTATGGCATTAGACCGATCCACTACCGACGTTGACCTGTCTTACAATCAGCTTCATGCAGATCAGGCATTTTATACAGCCGAGGCCGGGATAGAGAGAGCCATAGCGGTGTTGAATGAGGACCGTACCTGGGATTCGGGTTTCGCGAACCAACCGCTCGGGCGCGGCTTCTATTCGGTGACGGTGACAGACCTTGATGACATCCCGGCACTGATGGATACCGTTATCTTGCACGCCACCGGCAGTGTCGATGGATCGAATGCAAGGATCGAAGCCTGGCTGGTGCCCGAGAAGTATCACCCGTTTGAATATGCCCTTTTCGGCGACACTATTGTGACCATGAGTAACTCGTCATGTACTGACTCGTATAACTCCGATTCCGGTTCATACGGATCGACACTGGGCCACGAACTGGCCGATGTTGGCTCGAACGACTCGCTCATACTGGATAACATCGCTTCAATAGGCGGCGATGCCGTAAGCGCAATTGAGGGCGGTGTTGTCATTGACAATATGGCAGTGGTTAGGGGCGATACTATTACCGGCATTGAGCCTGTACCGGTCGACATTGTTGACAGCTCGGAGTTCGACTGGGCGCGCGAAAACAGTATCGCGGATACAGGCATCACGGGAGGCTTTACGTATGATCCGGAAACGTTTGTGTTCAATGTGGGGGCCAAGGAGACAGCGGTACTTACAAGCGGCGTCTATTACTTCTCCGATATCCTGGTCGAGCAAAATGGTGTCATCGAAGTGCAACCCGGGGCCAACGTAATCATCTACATGACCGGCGACTTTGTTCTGCGTAACACCTCTGCGGTGAACACCGATGGCACTCCGTCGCAGTTCATAATATTCTCTACCGGCGACCTCTTGTCACTTGGTCAGAACACGGTATTAACAGCCGCCTTCTACGGCCCTAACGCCGAGTTTATAATTGACAACTATACCGATTTCTACGGCTCAGTCGTGGCCGAGACAATTGATTTCCGTAACAACACGTGTTTTCATTACGACCGCGCTCTCTCGGCCATTGAGAAGGGTGAAACCGGCCGCTACGTTGTCGTGGCCTGGAGAGAATTGTGATAGAGACTTAGGTTCCCGAAACTCCGGTCCGACCCTGGGGCAGACTGGATTTTGGTTACTATAAAGGACGCGCAGCCGAGAGCGACCCGATGGGGCCGCGCGGCTGCGTTTCTTTTTGGCTAATTCTCGGTGAGAATCTGGTCGTCGTATTCGATTTCGAAGCGGAGTTTGTGCTTGGCCTCTTCTTGAGCCAGGCCCAGAAAAAGGTTCTTCAGGTTCTGGTCATCGGTCGCCGCCGCAAGATCGGAGTAGAGCTTGAAGGCCGCCTTCTCCGCTTTCATGGCGAAGATCAGGGCGTGCTGGTAATCCATATTGGGTGACGGCTTGGTGTCGACCAGGCTTTCCGCGATCTTCAGGTCAAAAATCTTCTTTTCGGCTGAGATAATGCGGTTGCCTTCTTTAACTTCGATAAGCTTGGCCCGGTGTTGCATCTCCTCTTTGGCAAAGCCTTCGAAAACAGCTTTCATATCGGTTCGCGTCAGGGTGCTGGCGAGGTCTCGGTAAAGTTCGGCCGCTTCTTCTTCCTTCTGGATGGCGAAATCAAGTATGTCATTTGCGGACTTAAAATTCATGGTATCCTCCTGGTCGGCAAAAAAAATCCACGTCACAACCGGTTGCCTCGGGCATCCGGACTGCGCGAGTTAGTACAAATTCCTCGCGGTCCTCAGCCGGCTGTCAACCTTAATGGAAACAAGTATAACAGATGCCACCCCTTATTCCAAATGGAAACTGCCTGCCAGACCCGGCTAACCGAGCCGATGTTAGCCTCCCCCATAGAGTTTTGGTGCCGTGCTTTTGGCCGCAAAAACCGGGTCACCAAGATTTCGCTTGTTATTATTTTCACAGGCATTTATATTCCGCAGGTATTGGTTGAGTGCTCAACTGCGGAGATATCGGTGGCCCTCAAAGCCCGCTATTAGTCTCTGTTTTGGCCGTTTTGATATGATGCGACGTGATTTCCTCGAAACTGAACTCGTGGCTGCGACATGCGGGACCAAACCGCCTGCCGGCCTTCTGACGTGGTTCGGTCAAATGGTGTCGCTGTTAAACAGCTTGATTTTAGGAGTTAATTCATATGACGGAATGTCGGCATCGGTGGGAGATGGCGAATATCCAGTTCGGCTTTGTCGTTTTCGAGAGATGTTCCCACTGTAACGAACTGAGAACATACTTCTCTCTGGAAGATACCTGGGACGAATATCGGGAAGATGGTTGTCAGTGGAGTATCGTCGAGAACGCCCAGACCTTCAGGTTCGACCTCAAGTGCCGCGACTGTAACCGCCAGGAAACGTTCGAGGATCTGATGGGCCTTCTGTACTGCACCTCCTGCCAGGCCGACTGTGAAGTTGAGATTCTTAGGAAGACTAGCGAGACGGAAAAGATCTTCGTTCTGGTCGCTTTCGGATTTCTCCCACAGGCGAAGACGAAACCCATACCACAACGAAAGCTCGACATACTGACGGATTATTTCAACCAGCGCCGGGATACGTCGCGGTCGAAAATCAAGATCGTTTCCTTCAATATGATAGGAGATTACCTCTCGCGCTGCCGGGGTGAGTTCATTCATGACGTGGGTATGCTTTCACAAGAACCGGAGGAGAGAAAACGACTACTGTGAAGAGAGTAACGATGAAAGACGCAATTTCTGAGGAGTATATTGATGACCACGAAAGATGTCATTGAGAAGGTTGGATTGAAAAGCCTGAGCAAATTCGAACACCGGGAGGTACAGGGCGTATTCGTTTCGGACATGCTCAGCGATGTGATGGCCGGGGCAAAGTCCGGCAATCTATGGGTTACGGTTCAGACTCACAAGAGCATTGTTCCCGCCGCCAACCTGGTGGATGTTTCTGCCGTTATCATTACGAGCGGAAAGAAAGTCCCCCAAGAAACAATAGATCTGGCTAACCAGCATAACATTGCCATTCTGTCCACTGACCTGCCCAGTTTCGAGTTGGTGGGCAAACTGTATGGTCTCGGGTTGGTGTCCAGTTAGTACAGGGTGACCGGGAGCAGCGCGACTCCGCGTCCGCGACCCGGTTGACCAGGACCATCACATTTGCCTTCCACAGCAAAGGGAAAACGGCAGGTACCGTGAAAATTGAAACTATCAAAGATGCCCTGGCGGCTGAAGTAATCGAGGGTGGTGACAAGCTTGAGCTTTCGGTCGATCACGTCTATGCGTCCGACCTGATGAGCGACGTTCTTGCTTTCGGTAAGCCCGACTCGATACTCCTCACCGGTCTGGCCACGCAGCAGGCTATTATATCCGCTCACATGGCCGAGTTTAAGGGCGTAGTATTAATAAGGGGCAAACGCCCCAAAGACGGTGCCGAGAAGTTCGCCCGTGACAATCATATGGTGCTGCTGACAACCGAGTTAGACATGTACGATGCCTGCATCAAAATCGCGTCCCGGGAAAGTCGTGAGATTACCGTACCCGGATCCGGCCAGTCTGTACCAAAGTCAGAAGAAATACTCTTTAGTAATCATTTTACCATTGAGGGAAGTGACTTCGCCAAGGCCGGCATGGTTTCTACCGAGATTAAATCGGTTCTCAAGAAGATCGGGTTCGACCCCAAACTGGTCAGACGAGTGGCGATCTCCACATACGAAGGCGAAATGAACGTGGTCATGCATGCCAGGCGGGCGGAGGTCGACCTCAGAGTAACACCGAAAATGATCGAGGTTGTCATTGATGACGAGGGAAAAGGTATTCCCGATGTTGAGCAGGCCATGCAGGAAGGATTCACGACCGCTACCGAGGAAATGAGAGCCATGGGTTTCGGCTCCGGCATGGGCCTTCCCAATATCAAGAAAAACTCGGATGATTTACAGGTCACCAGCGAGGTTGGAAAGGGTACAAGGTTACAGATCAGGTTCAACATTTGATGAAACTCGTTTAACTGTTGAGGGTAACAATGACGCAGTATTTTCATGCTCACAGTGTCGATGTGGATAAATGCCGGGGACACATGACCTGTATGCGTCACTGTCCCACTCAGGCTATCCGGGTGCGGAGCGGCAAGGCAGAGATAAACGAGGAGTTGTGCGTTGATTGTGGTCAGTGCCTCTCTGTCTGTCCGGAACAGGCCATAACGCCTATTGCCGACCCCGTCAATGAAATTTCCGGCTTCAAATACCGGGTGGTGGTTCCTTCCCCGGTTCTGTATTCGCAGTTTGAGTGGACCACTCATCCCTATATCATTCATCTGGCCCTTAAGCGCTTGGGTTTTGACCGGGTCGTGGACCTGACCACCTCATCGGCGGCTATGGCCAGAGCGCTGGTGAAGTATATGAAGAACTATCGTGGTCGACGCCCCCTGATTTCATCGTTCTGTCCGTCGATAGTTCGCCTCATCCAGGTGAAATATCCCGATCTCGCCGAGCTGGTGGTGCCTCTTGATGTTCCCCGGGAGGTTACGGCCCGGCAAATCCGCAAAACCCTGCCCGCTGAACTGGGCTTGAAGCCCGAGGAGATAGGTATCTTCTACCTGGCGACCTGCCCGGCAAAAATCGTGTCCATTAAGCAGCCAGCCGAAAAAGCCCGATCCTGGTTTGACGGTGTCGTATCGATCAGGGACGCTTACTCGGTCCTCCTGCCACAGGTGGTGGCAATCAGGGAAGAGTTCGAAGAAAGCCAGGTACCGGAAGAGTTCTTCTTCCATACCGGCTGGATCACCACCGGAAGTATTACGCGAGCGGCCCGGACAGAGAACTGGCTGGCAGTTTCCGGACTTGACCACGTGATGCAGATTCTTGACGACATCGAGAATTCCCGGTTACGCAACATAACCTTTGTGGAAGCTCTGGCTCATATGCTGGGTTGTATCGGTGGCCCGTATAACGTCGAGAACCCTTACGTGGCGCGTACCAATACGATGCGACAGCATGAGAGATATGAATCACGCATTCAACTCGATGACAGTGATATCGAAAAGAAGTTGGACTCGGGCTACTACTTCCTCGAGCACAGAATTCTCCCGCGCCCGACAGCCTTCTTCGATACCGACCTGGCCACATCGATCAAGCGCATGAAGGAAAGGGAGCGGGTGTATCACAAGCTGAAACAGATCGATTGCGGCTGCTGCGGATCACCTACCTGCATGGCTTTCGCTGAAGATTTTGTACGAGGGGAAGTCAAACTCACAGATTGTATCCATCTGTCCAAAAAAAGAAGTGATGAAGATTAGCGTGTTTAAAAATTACATTTGTCTACGGGAGATAGCTGAGTGAAAGAAAAGGACTATCACGACATCTTTTCGAAATTCAAAGGACTCCAAACGGATCTCATTCCGATTCTGGTCAGGATTCAGGACAAGGCCGGATATCTCTCTGAAGAAGCCATCAGGTATGTCTCGGAGTTTCTGAAGATGTCGCAGAATCAGATTTATGGAGTAGCATCTTTTTATCCCAAGTTCCGTTTCACCGAACCCGGCAAGAAATCTATCAAAGTTTGCATGGGCACCGCTTGCCACGTACGAGGTGGTTTGTTCCTTTCGGAAGCCGTGGGATGGAAGCTCGGAATAGGCATAGGTCAGACGACCGAGGATAAGCGCTTCGATTTTCAGAGAGCGGGTTGCCTGGGATGTTGCACCCTGGCCCCGGTCGTGAAGATAAATGAGCACGTTCACAGTCGGATGTCGGTCACGCGACTGAAGGAGATACTGGAGAAAGATGATTAGTTTCAAAGCGAGACAACAGCGGGCACGCCAGGAATGGGAGGAGCTCCAGAACTCGGAGATTCCCGTCATCTACTTTGGTATGGCTACCTGTGGTCAGTCGGCCGGCGCCACGAAAGTATTCGAGGCCGTACAGGAGATCCTCAAGGAACACAAGCTGAAGGCCAGGCTGGTGAAAGTTGGATGTATTGGCCCCTGCTACATGGAACCGTTGATGGATATCCAGGTGCCGGGCAATCCACGGATCTGCTACGCCAATTTGAATCCTGAAAGGGCGCGGAACATTATTGAGAATTACCTCATCAAAGGGAATCCCCTCCCGGAAATGGCCGCGGGCCACTTCGGCCAGAACGGTTACCCGGTAACGGAGGGCATCCCGAGGTTTTTCGAAATCCCCATGCTCAAGCCGCAGGTCAGGCTGGTGCTGAGGAACTGCGGTTTTATCGACCCGGAAAATATAGATCACTATCTGGCCAAAGACGGCTATGCCGGATTGAATAGCGCTTTGTGTAAGACGCCCGAGGAGGTTATCGAAGAAGTCGGTGAAGCCGGATTGCGTGGACGAGGTGGGGCAGGGTTCCCGGCCGCCAGGAAGTGGACGATATGTCGAAGCGTGCCGGGAGATCAAAAGTACATGATATGTAACGTGTCCGAAGGAGACCCGGGCGCTTTTATGAATCGGGCCCTTATTGAAGGCGATCCCCATTGTGTGCTGGAAGGCTTGATGATAGCCTCCTACGCCATCGGCGCCTCGCACGGTTATATTTACATAAACTCGGATTACCACCTGGCCATAGCCCGTTTACGCCGGGCGGCGGAACAAATGCGAGAGTATGGCCTTCTGGGTAAAAACATCCTTGGCTCCAAGTTTGATTTCGAATTGACCATTAAAGAGGGCGCCGGCGCTTTTGTTTGTGGAGAGGAAACGGCGCTCATCGGGTCGGTCGAGGGACGCCGCGGCATGCCGCGTTCGCGTCCACCATTCCCGGCCGTCGAGGGTCTGTTCGGAAAACCAACCATCATCAACAACGTAGAGACGCTGGGAACGCTGCCCAATATTCTCCGCAACGGCGCCCAGTGGTACAAGCAGTATGGTGTCAAAGGGAACTACGGCACCAAGACCTTCTCCCTGGTCGGTTCGATCCGCCGCGGAGGTCTTATTGAAGTTCCGCTTGGCACCAGACTCAGGGAAATCATTTACGATATTGGTGGCGGCTCCTGGAAAGCGTTTAAGGGTGTACAGACCGGGGGACCATCGGGCGGATTTTTATCTGATGAATATCTCGACATCCCGGTCGAGTACGAGTCGATGCAGTCGGCAGGTTCCATAATGGGGTCCGGTGGTATGATTGTGATGGACGAAGACAGCTGCGTGGTGGACCTGGCTCTGTATTTCTTGAATTTTACCCAGAAAGAATCCTGTGGCAAGTGCTCTCCCTGCCGCGTAGGGACATGGCACATGGTTACGATTCTTGATAGAATCGCCAGGGGGCAAAGTGAGGCCGATGACCTGGCAAAGCTGCAGACGCTGGCTGAGACTGTGGCCCGGGCTTCGCTCTGTGGTCTGGGGCAAGCGGCTCCCAATCCCGTCCTGACCACCCTGCGTCATTTCCGCAACGAATACCTGGCCCACGTGCAGGACAAATTCTGCGGCGCTGCTGTTTGCCGCGAGCTGGTGGAATATGTAATCGACGCGGACAAGTGCAACGGTTGTCAGAAGTGCGTCGATATCTGTCCGACCCAGGCCATCACCGGTGCCAGGTCGGAGCTGCACTCTATCGACCAATTGCGGTGCATCAAATGCAAGGCCTGTTATGAAATCTGTCGCTACGATCCTTTAGCCGGTAACGCCATCGAGATAAAGTCCAACCGGAGAGTGTCATGAAGAAAGATGCAACCGTAACGGTAACGATAGACAATAAGCCGTACACGGTACCCGGAGGAATATCCATCCTCGAGGCAGCCGAACAAAACGGCATTTACATACCGACTCTCTGCGCCCACGAGGAACTTACTCCCTATGGCGGCTGCCGCATGTGTATTGTCGAGGTCGAAGGAATGCGAAACCTTCCCACGGCCTGCACCACGCCGATAGCCGATGGCATGGTGATAAGGACGAACACGGCGCAGGTTCAGTCGATGCGGACAGAGATTCTGCAGTTGTTCTTGAGTGAACACACTTCAAGCTGTCTTATCTGCGAGGAAAAAGACCAATGCCGGGAATATATGGGCACCATCCGCAAGGCGGGCGTGACCACGGGATGCCGGTATTGCTCCAATGATGGCCAGTGTGAACTTCAGGACGTGGTCGAGAAGATGGAGATCAAGGATATCAAGTATCCCATCTATTACCGAAATCTTCGGGTCGAAAAGGAAGACCCGTTCTACGACAGGGACTACAATCTGTGTGTCCTCTGTGGACGGTGCGTACGGATGTGTCAGGAGGTCCGGGTCGCGCATGTCCTGGCCTTTAACCATCGTGGACGCGAAACGGTTATCGGCCCGGCCTATGAACGGACCCATCTTGAAGCCGGCTGCGAATTTTGCGGCGCCTGTGTGTCGGTGTGTCCCACCGGTTCGCTGACGGAAAAGGCTCGCGCCTACGAAGGCAAGCCTGACCGTGAAGAGATAACCACGTGCACGTTCTGCGGGGTTGGCTGCCAGATGCGGCTTCTGGTAAAAGGTGACCGCATAATCGGCAGTCTGCCGGAGCAGGATGACAAGGTAAACAATGGGCAGCTTTGTGTTAAAGGGCGCTTCTGTATCACCGAGTTGGTCAGCGGACCAAAGCGGGCCAAACATCCCTTCCGGACCTATGCGGGAACCCCTGCTGAAATCACATGGGAGCAGGCTATTGACGCGGCGGCCGAGAAACTGGCCGCATGCAAGCCGGATGAGTTCGCGATGCTGGTTTCTCCCAATTGCACGAACGAAGACCTTTATGTAGCGCAGAAGTTCACCCGGACGGTTATGCGCTCGCACAATGTCGATACATCGGCGAGAGCATTCTACGGTCCCGGATTTAACGAGTATCTCAACCTGATGAAGCGAAGTGTACCGCTGTCCGAAATACGTAAGGCGTCGGCGGTGCTCTGCATCGGACTGGATATTCGCTTTGGGCGGTCGGTGGTCGGGGTGGAGTTGCGCCGGGCGTTTCGGAAAGGGGCGAAGATTGTCAGTGTCAATCCGCGTCAGCATAGCCTGGCCATGATATCGGAGCGGTGGGTCCAGCCCGTTCCGGGAACTGAAATCGACTTCTTGAAGTCACTGGTAAAATCGACAGGCGAGAAGACGACTGCCGCCGGCACCAAGAAAGATGATGATGTCGCGGCGGTGGCCCGAATACTGTCAGAGTCCAAATCAACTGTGATCCTTTTGGGCTCAGAGTTCCTTCAGTACGATGCCAGTCCCGATATACTGGCGGCAGTGGACCAACTGGCGAAGAATATTAGAGCGGGAGTGATGCCGCTCCCGGCTCAGAATAATCTCTACGGCTCGCTCATCATGGGCAGCTACCCGGAACTTCTGCCGGGGGGCCAATCATCGACGAACCCGGCGCGCCTGGCCCAGCTCAAGAGAGCCTGGAAGAGCAGTATCCCGAGCTTCCATTCCAAATGGAACGCCGCGAACCCGACCGCCGGTAAAAAACTGAAAGTTCTTTATTTGATTGGTGAATCGCTTTTGAGCAACGCGGACAAACCGGCCGACTATATCATATCCCAGAATATTTATCCGACGGATTCACTCTTCGAGACGGATTTGATGTTGCCGGCAGCGGCCTTTACCGAGGCTGATGGCACGTTCATTAACGGCGAAGGCAGATTACAGCGGATCCGGAAGGCCGTGGAGCCTCCCGGGAAAGCGATGCCGGACTGGATGATTCTGTCGAAAATAGCACAAAAACTGGGTATCGATGGCTTCGCTTATAAAAAAGCGGCTGACATCCACAAGGAAATAGCCGGGCTGGTCGAGGACTTCGGCAGTTTCAGCAAGCCGAAACGCGAGGCCCGGTCACTGAACGTAAAGACAGAGATGAAGGTCATTAAGCCCAAACGGGCACCTGGGGTGAAGACCGGGAAGGGTCATCCTTTCGTCCTGAGTACTTCTATCTCCGAACACACCCACCGGGGCTTCCCACTTTCGTCCTGGGTTGACGGCACCAGGTCCCTGTTCTGCGAGGGAAGGGTCGCCGTTAATCCTGAAGACGCCCGGAAGGCAAAACTGACTGACGGTGACGAAGTTGTGATAAGCTCCAACGGATTCAAGAAAACCGTGCCTGTCCGAATCAGGTTAGAACAACCCCCCGGCACGCTTCAGCTGACCAAGACTGAGGCTGAGGCCGTAAACCCTAACCCGCATCCAGTGAAAATGAGGAAGAAGTGATGTTTAAAGTTGTTACAAGCCGGATGATTGTTCCGAACATGCACCTCTTGACGCTGGAAGCTCCCGCGGTAGCCCGCGAAGCGAAACCGGGTCAGTTCGTTATTATCCGGGCGGAAGAAGAAGGCGAGCGAATACCTCTGTCGATCTCGGACTGGGACGAACAGATGGGAACAATCACGATCGTGTATATGAATGTCGGGCGCACCACTGACCGGCTGGCCTCGCTGGTGGAAGGTCAGGAGATACCGACGGTGGTGGGTCCGTTAGGCAACGCTACCGACATCGAAAAGTACGGTACCGTGCTTCTGGTCGGCGGATGCTATGGAATCGGAAGTATCTTTCCGATTGCCCGGGCGCTGAAAGAAGCCGGTAACAAAATCGTTGTCCTGATCGAAGGCCGAAGCTCATACCTGTTTTACTGGGAAGACCGTTACAAGGCGATAGCGGATAAGTTTGTTCAGATCACCCGCGACGGCACCAAGGGGTACAAGGGCCACGTGGACCGGCTCCCGGAAATCATCAAAAGCCTGGATACGCCGGTGGACCGGGTTATCGTCAACGGTTGTACCTACTGTCTCAAGCGAGTTTCGGACGCCACCCGGCCGATGGAAATTCCAACCTGGGTAAGCCTGAATCCGATTATGATCGATGGCACCGGCATGTGCGGCGTGTGTCGCGTGTCGGTCGGGGGCGAGACTCGATTCGCCTGTGTACACGGCCCCGATTTTGACGGTCATCAGGTCAACTGGGAAGAACTGCTTCAGCGGCGTAAAACCTATATGCCCGAAGAAGTGGTGCCTCTCAGGACGAGCAAGAGTGAAGAGCATCCTCATCAGCACAGGGAAGGTTGTCATGGCTGATCCGAAAAAGAAAAAGAAACCACTGGATTTAAATAGACGGGATATGCCCAAGCAGCCGCCGGAGATCCGTTCCCACAATTTCAACGAAGTCGCCCTGGGCTATACGGCGGAACTGGCCGTGGCGGAAGCCAACCGGTGCATTCAATGTCCCAAGCCGAAATGTGTTGATAACTGCCCCGTCGAAATCAACATCCCGGGCTTCATCAAGGCTATAGCTGAACGGGATTTCAAAAGCGGCATCCAGATTCTCAAGGAGAAGAACTGTCTCCCGGCTATCTGCGGTCGGGTCTGTCCACAGGAAGAACAGTGCGAAGAAACCTGTGTGCTGGTCAAGAAAAGCGGGCAGATTGCCATTGGGCGCCTGGAACGGTTCCTGGCGGATTGGGAAGCCGCCCAGGGGAAAATCGAAATGCCCCACATCCCTGAGAAGACCAGGAAGAAAGTGGCCATCGTGGGCGGCGGTCCGGCGGGACTGACCGTAGCCGGCGACCTTATCCAGCTCGGTCACGAGGTGACAATCTTCGAGGCCCTGCATAAAATGGGCGGGGTGCTGGTATACGGTATCCCGGAATTCAGGCTGCCCAAGAGCATTGTCGACCGCGAGGTTGACTACCTCAATAAACTGGGAGTTGAGATTGTTACGGATTTCGTCGTTGGTAAGACCAGAACCGTCGATTCTATCCTTGAGGAATTCGATGCCGTCTTCGTCGGATCCGGCGCGGGTCTGCCGTGGTTCATGGAAATCCCCGGCGAGAACCTCAACGGTGTCTACTCGGCTAACGAGTACCTGACTCGCCTGAACCTGATGAAAGGATTTCTCTTTCCCGAGTACCACACACCGGTCAAGAGCCATAAGCGAGTCGCTGTGGTGGGAGGTGGTAACGTGGCTATGGATTGCGCCCGGAGCGCCCTCAGGCTGGGGGCCGAGTCGCGGATTATCTACCGGCGTTCGAGAGAAGAGCTTCCGGCGCGATTAGAAGAAATCGAGAACGCTGAAGAGGAGGGCGTCATCTTCAATTTCCTCACGCTGCCATTACGCTACATCGGTGACGAGAACGGCTGGGTGAAGGAGATCGAGATTCAGAAGATGCAACTGGGCGAGCCGGATTCGTCCGGACGGCGCCGCCCGGTGCCGATCGAGGGTTCGGAGGAAATCTTCCCGGTTGACGCCGTTGTCTGCGCTATTGGCAACAGCCCCAATCCTCTTATCGCGTCCACCACGCCCGGCCTTGAGATCGGCAAGAAAGGTAATATCGTTGCCGATGAAGAGACCGGTAAGACCTCGCGGGCCAAGATCTGGGCCGGCGGTGACGTTGTCACCGGGGCAGCCACGGTGATTCTGGCTATGGGGGCAGGGCGCAAGGCCGCCCGGTCGATGCATGAGTATTTGATTTCGCAATAACAGCTCTTTAGCATACGATAATGGGCCGACATGCTACGCATGCCGGCCCTCGATTATTTACCTGTCAGATATCTCTTCTAATACGTTACGTATACCCCGCGGGCCTGAAGCTCAGGAATATATACGCTAATCGACTCCTCTGACAATGGATTGAAATGGAGATGCACAGTATCACCGTCATTGAGTCCCAGATTATCTACCAGCGGTCTGAGATCAGCCACAGAGTTGCTTTCGAGAGCAAGGAATCTGACATTGGTCAGTTTAGACAGCGGGTCGATATTGACAATGTTGCAGAGATTCAGGTGCAAGTCTCTTAGCCTGGTCATGTTTCCCAGTGTCCTAATATCACTGACGGGATTGGCCGAAAGATTTAGCCACTCCAGGCTAAGTGCAGCATTTATGCCCGATATATCACGAATTTCGTTTTCACCCAGGTCTAAGTGGCGAAGTCTCATCAGAAGCATGAGGGGCTTCACGCTGGAGATTCGATTATCCCAGAGATTCAGCTTCTCCAGTTTACGTAGTGTAAACAGAGGTGTGATATCCTCAATGGAACCCCATGGCAGTTGCAAGCTTGTCAGATTCGTGCAGTACTGCAAGCCCTGCAAATTTTTCACCCCTCCGCCATAATAGTGAAGTGTGTCAAGGGTCAGCAGTTCAGCCAAAGTGACTGGCCCATAGTCGCGTTCAAGTGCGGCACAAACAACTGTTCCCAGTACGGTGTCGGGAAATGAAATTTCTGTTTCAGGCCCCAAAGGGTCTTTCCCGCAATTGGCTATCAATATCGACAACAGCAGTGTGGCAAAGAGTGTGAATCGACAGTTCTTCGACACGAGATTTCCCTCCCGGGAAGTGATATACCTGCGTTTCCTATCTGGCCATAATATACCTCCGAGTCTTCTTCCCGTCAATGCTTGCTTCGAGTGGCACATCCAGACGGAATCGCTTGCCATAACGGAGACTTTGAATTATATATCCGTCTTTGCCAAGCATTATGAGCAGGTTGATGAAGGAAGAGTACCTAAATACCCATAACATAGCGGCTAAGTCACAGGAATTCAGACGCTTGACCGCGAGGGAGCCCGATCGCCGCTGCGAGTACCTGCCGGTCAAATCCGCCCTGATGGTATTGGACATGCAACGATATTTTCTCGAAGAAAAGTCCCACGCCTACATTCCCAGCGCTCCGGTCATCGTCCCGGGCCTGATCGACCTTATGGATGCCTATCGGGGGAGAAGCCTACCGGTCATATTAACTCGACATCTCAACGATGGCAGTAACGCGGGGATGATGGACAGGTGGTGGCAGGAACTTATTACAAAAGATAATCCGCTCAGCGAGATTGACGATCGCTTTAAGGCGGCTGGGGATGTCGTGGTAGAGAAATCCCAGTACGATGCCTTCCACAATACTGCCGTCGAAGCGCAACTCAGAGAGAATAATGTCACGCAGGTTGTAGTTTGCGGTGTAATGGCACATCTGTGCTGTGAAACGACGGCTCGCTCGGCATTCATGAGGGGATTTGAAGTGTTCTTTCCGGTTGACGGCACGGCGACATATAACGAGGAATTTCACAAAGCGTCGCTACTGAATCTTTCTCACGGATTCGCTGAATTGGTGTTGATAAATGAACTCCTGAGAGCATTGAAGAAAAACGATGGCAGATGAACAGATTGTAATTGTAGGCGGCGGACCGGCCGGAATAGCCGCAGCGTTGGAACTTCAGAGACAGGGATACGACCCGGTCATTTACGAGAAGGAAAGACTCGGTGGCCTTCTGGTAAATGCTAACCGGGTGGATAATTACCCCGGTTTTCCTCAAGGTATTGATGGTCTGGCTTTGGCTGAAAACTTCCGTCAACAACTCGAGCAGAGGAACATACGAGTTGTGCATTCTAAGGTAAAACGATTGGATCACGCCAGTGGTACGTTCGGCGTCGAAACACCTGATGGTACAATCAGCGCTTCGTACGTCGTTGTTGCTTCGGGAACAGAGCCTGACACAATCGAGAATATAGTGTCGAGTGAGTCAGGTAATGAGCGTGTCCATCATGAGGTTTATCCTATTCGTGACGTAGAGGGAAAGAAAGTAGTCATAATCGGGGCCGGTGACGCGGCTTTCGATTATGCTCTGACCCTTTCACAGAAGAACGATGTAATTATTCTCAACCGCAAAAACGAGGTTCGCTGCGCCCCACATCTGTGGGAAAAGGCATCGGCTTCTGAATCTATCAGTTACTATGAAAACGTGAATGTTGTCCCACCCTGCGAGGAAAAAGGCGCTAAGGTGATTGTAAAGTGTAAAGGCCCGTGCGACGACTTCAGTTTTACCGCGGATTATATTTTGATAGCCATCGGCCGCAGAGCGCAACTTGACTTCTTAACCGAACGTACCGCGAAAGACATTGGGACCCTGGAAGACTCCGGTAGATTGTTCCTCGTGGGCGATGTCAAAAACGGTGATTTCCGTCAGACCGGCATCGCCGTTGGTGAAGGGATCATGGCCGCCATGAACATAGCCCGGAGATTGAGAGAGACAAAATGAAAGTGATCGGACAGAGCGGACGCGAGGATCTGGCGCTTGTTTATATAGCCGAGACACCGGACGGCAACGCCCTGGAGTTCGTAGAAGCACTCCAGCCGCCGCTTCCGAGGGAGAAGAAATGGGTGCTTATTGTGTCGACACTGTTCGGTTGTCCGGTCAAATGCACTATCTGTGACGCGGGATATTTCTACAGGGGAAAACTGAGCAAAGAAGAGATTCTCTCTCAGATTGACTATCTGGTCGACAGAAGATACCCTTGTCGAAGAATCGAGGTTGAAAAGTTCAAGATTCAGTTTGCCCGCATGGGTGATCCCAGTTTGAATGAAAGTGTTCTGGATGTTCTCGAAGAACTGCCTGTTCGGTACGACGCTCCCGGCCTGTTGCCGTGCCTGCCGACTATCGCGCCGCGCAAAACGGATGCGTTCTTCGAAAGATTGCTTGATATAAAGACGCGGCTGTACACCGACCGTTTCCAATTGCAGTTTTCCATACACACCACCGATGAAGTGCTCCGGGATCGCATAATGCCCGTACCCAAATGGACATATGCCGAAATCGCTCGATATGGTGAACGATTCTATCAAAACGGCGGTAAGAAAATCGCCCTCAATTTTGCGCTGGAAAAAAACGCTGCGATTGACCCCGAAGTTCTGACACAGTACTTTGACCCGGCAAGGTTCATTATCAAGATTACACCGCTGAACCCAACCTACAGCGTCGCTCTCAACGAATACCACTCGTTTATTGATCCGCTACAACCTTCTCAGGCAGCCGGGTTAGTCGAAAGGCTCAGGCAGGCCGGTTTTGAAGTAATCCTCAGCATCGGTGAAGTCGATGAGAACCGACTGGGCAGCAACTGCGGGCAGCTCGTTTTGAACCATCTGCGGGCAGAAGAAAAGATCTCCGGGGCCTACGCCTCTGTCGAATCGTTGCCATCGCAATGATAGTCAATCACTTCCCGTTATCAGCCTGTTTGTCTAAAGAGACGAGAACGGCTCTCCTTGGGGGCTAACCTGCCTGCCGGTAAAGGTTTTCATTGAATCAACCGATAATCCAGCAAAGATAGATATATCGATTGTGCTCTTGAGAAAAGTAGCATTTTTGGCTGACCTGATTCCCAATTGCCCCTGAGATCAAGGCTACCTGGGCAAGATTCGGTCGCGGACACTGCGCCGCTTCAGTCCAACCCGAGCGCGACCGGGAATGAAAGGACCCAAAAAGCTTATACTCTTTCAATAACACAACTTGAATAAACAAAGCGCCGTAAGTGCGCATGGGAGTATCGCTATGAGTCTAAGCCGAAGAGAATTCCTCGAACTGATGGGTTGCACTGCTTCAGTGGCGGTGATTCCCTGCATTCTGCATTCTGCCGGGATCCCCGAACCCGTCAAACAAGCCCTCGCCGAGGAACTCCAAACCAGCCAGTTGCCGGTGATCTGGATACAGGGTCAATCGTGCGCCGGATGTTCCGTATCTACCCTGAACACGGTTCATCCGGATATAGCCGAGGTGCTTACCGAAACCATCAGCCTGCAGTTTCACCCGAATGTAATGGGGGGCACGGGTGACGTCGCTGTGGAGGTACTTGAACGAGCGCTCACCGAACAACAGGGCGAGTTTGTCCTGGTCGTAGAGGGTTCGATTTCCACCAGCGAAGGTGGTGCCTACTGCCAGAGTGGCGAAAGCAATCACCACCCGGTGACTGCCCAGCAATGGGTGCAGCGCTTGGGCGAAGCCGCTAAAGCCGTCGTGGCTATCGGTACCTGCGCCTCCTTCGGCGGAATACCGGCAGCCAAGGGCAATCTCACCGGCGCCAGAGGCGTGCAGGACATAATCCCCAAGGCCACCATTATAAACATTCCCGGTTGTCCTTCGCACCCGGATTGGGTCGTGGGTACTATTGCGCACGTAATTCTATACGGCTTACCGGAACTTGATGAACATAAGCGTCCCAAAATGTTCTTCGGAAAAGTCGTTCATGAACAGTGCGAACGACGGGCCGACTTCGAGGAAGGTCGGGTGGCCGAAGATTTCGGTCAGCCGGGATGTCTCTACGATCTGGGCTGCAAAGGACCGGAAGCCCACTGTGACGCCTGCATTCGCGGTTGGAACAATAATGTGAACTGGTGTATCAGGAGCGGTTCGCCGTGTATCGGCTGTACCGAACCGGGATTTCCGGATTTCTCAAACACCGGCCTTTATTCCAAACTACCAATAGAGAAAACATACGGCATTGACTGGTCGGGTCCTCACGCGCCCCGTAAAGTTACCACGGGCTAGCGCAGCGGGTCTGAAAGGAGAATAAGATGAGTAAAACGATTACAATCGACCCGATGACAAGAATTGAGGGTCATCTCAAGATAGAGATAGAGGTTGAAGACGGAAAGGTTAGCGATGCCCGCTGTTGTGGTGAAATGTTCCGTGGTATCGAGCAGATACTTCACGGACGAAATCCGGTTGACGCTAATCAGATTACCCAGCGCATCTGCGGAGTCTGTCCGGCGAGTCACGCCCAGGCATCGAGCCTCACGCTCGACAGGGCCCTTGGCGTCACGCCGCCTGATAACGGACGGCTCATCCGCAATCTTGTGCTGGGCTCAAACTACCTTCAGTCACATGTGCTCCACTTCTATCATCTGGCGGCGCTCGATTATGTCGATATCACCGCCATCCTTAAATACAAAGGTAATGATCCGGAATTGAACCGCGTGAAGGCCTGGGCACAGGCTGAACTTGACAGCGGCAAAGCCAACCCGGTGGCCCCTTTCCTTCCCCGGTACGAGGGCGATTATATCGCTGACACGGATATCAATATCGCCGCTATCACGCATTATCTGAAAGCCCTTGAGATACGTCGCAAGGCCCAGGAAATGCTGTCGATTTTTGGTGGCCGCATGCCTCATAATGTCACCATCATGCCCGGGGGATCATCTGAGACAGTTACGGTAAATAAGATCGCCGCCTTTTCCTCACGGCTGAGAGAGATTTCGGACTTCGTCGAGAACGTCTACATACCCGATGTACTCGCGGTGGCAAGTCTCTACCCGAAATACTTCGAAATCGGCAAGGGCTGCGGAAATCTGCTTTCGTACGGTGTCTTCGAAGAAGACAATAACGGCGACGCCAAACTTCTGCCAGCGGGAACCTTTGTCAACGGCGAAGTTCGCGCCTTCTCGGAGAAGAAACTCTCAGAGTACGTGAAGTATTCACGCTACTCGTCGGCATCAGGTAATCATCCTTCAAAGGGCGAGACCACGCCGGACCTGTACAAAGAAGGAGCCTATTCATGGCTTAAGGCGCCGCGTTACGATGGCGAAGTGGTCGAGGTCGGACCACTGTCCCGAATAGGTGTGGCGCATCTAACGGGAGCCAGCGAAACGGTCTCGAAAATGGTCACTGATACCCTGGCCCGATTCAATGCCCCGGTGGGAGCCCTTTTCTCCGTTCTGGGCCGTCATGCCGCAAGGGCACTTGAGGCCAAGGTCGTCGCCGACCGCTGCGCCCAGTGGGTCACTCAACTTCAGCCCGGCAAACCGGCTCACACTCCGTTCAGCATACCCCAGCAGGGAGAAGGCATCGGTCTGACCGAGGCACCCAGGGGCGCTCTGGGACACTGGATCAGCATCAAGGATAAGAAGATTAACCGCTACCAGTGCGTCGTGCCCACTACATGGAATGGAAGCCCCTGCGATGATAAGGGATGTAAGGGCCCTATGGAACAGGCATTGATTGGCACTCCGATAGCCGATATCGAAAATCCGATCGAGGCTGGCCGCGTCGTCCGGTCGTTTGATCCCTGCATCGCCTGCGCTGTGCACGTGGTTACGCCGGATAAACAACGGTTGGCAACATTCAGGGTGGTGTGAAGATGTCAGATGGGGAGACGACCAACAGGCCACGAACGGCTATTATGGGTGCCGGAAACGTCCTCATGGGCGATGATGGCATTGGTGTTCGCGTCATCGAGGTCCTGAGAGATAAAGAGGGGTTGCCCGACGGTATCGAGATAATCGATGCCGGTACGGCAACCCTCGATGCTTTGGCCCTGGTGGAAAACGTCGACCACCTGATAATTGTCGATGCGGTAAAGGGGGGGCAACCGCCGGGGACTATCTATCAGTTTTCTCCCGACGACGTGTCCGAACCACCCTCACAGAAAATATCCCTGCACCAGATGAGCCTCCTGGAAGCACTCAAGGTGGGTCGTATGCTGGGAGCTAAAACTCCGCGGGTATCCATAATTGGTGTCGAGCCAAAAACAATCGCCGCCGGGACGTCTTTATCAAAGGAAGTCGGTGACCAGATACCTAATATAATCAGCGCGATAATGTCTTTAGTAGCTGATCTTCATCC
>CP070674.1:3081641-3100563 GCA_020351995.1 Candidatus Zixiibacteriota bacterium | reverse complement strand
TGCGCACACGTCATCAGCATGCTGATACCTCATGAGCTTGTTCTTTGCAAGAAGCTTGCTTACGATGCGCTCTGCCTCATCCGGCACAGCTGACTTATACCTGGCCAACGGTTCCGGGTGGTCATCGCTGACCGCTTTCATCGTGGCGGCTTCGGAGTCACGTCGAAATGGGTTCTGTTTAGTGATTAGTTCGTACAAGACGACACCAAGTGAGAATAAGTCACTGCGATGGTCAACTTCTTTACCCTGCACCTGTTCCGGTGACATGTAGCCGATGGTACCCATAGTAGAGCCGGTCTTGGTAAGTTGATCAGCATCTCTTACCGATGCGAGACCGAAATCGACGATACGTGCCCGACCATGCGAGTCTATGAGTATATTCGAAGGCTTGATGTCGCGATGTGTGACGCCGTTCTCATGAGCGGCGTGAAGACCCTGACAGATCTGGATAGCCAGTTCGAGAATCTGCTCGATGGTCATATCCCTGCCAGCTGCGACTTCTTTGAGAGACCTGCCTTCAACATGCGCCATAGCAAAATAGGGACGTCCCTGATATTCACTAACCTCATAAACCGATATGATATTCGGATGATCGAGTTTCGCCGCCGCCTGAGCCTCGCGTTTGAATCGTTTGCGGCAGTCTTCGTCCGCGCACAGATGAGGCGGCAAGAATTTCAGCGCCACCTGGCGGTCAAGCTGAGTATCCTGCGCCAGGTACACCTCACCCATCCCACCGGCGCCGATTTTGTTGATAATCTTGTAGTGCGAAATCAGGGTGCCGGCCGCGAGAGAGACGAAGGACCTCGTTCTGTCGTCGTGTGGTTCATCCGCCGCCATGGGCAGATTTCCTTACCTTCCCGGTACAAGTCTATCTAATTGATTGACTTTATGTAAGATAAGCAGTGGCATCGCTACCGCAAGTGAAAAAGGTGAAGGTAACCTTAAGGCGGTCAGGGCCTCTTCCATATTATTCGACCCAGAGGACAGAGGCTGCATTCTCCCTGACGACAGTGAGCGCAGGCCAGTTTCGTATGCGGCGCCAGAGCGGCGAGCAAGAAAACTGAAACGATCAACAACTGTCCGAATGCCGCGGTTGAATACCTGTCGGCGAATAACCAGATCGATCCCACGAAAGGAAGCAGCAGCGCCAGTAGATACAACGCGACAACCACCAGTTGCAACTTAGTCCGGAAAAACTCTTCTTCGTGACGCTTACGGAATAAGACCTTCACAAGCTTGCCGACACCCATAGCGCAGCGATGCCCATAGTAGCCGCATCGGGAGCACACCACGGCCGGCAGACATACGGCGACCAACACCAGAAGTACCAGATATGCTATCAACACCCAGACTGGAAACTGCAACGCGATAATCACACCCATTATCAGCACGCCCGCAAACGTGATGAGATTATACAGCACTATCCAGACTGGAAACTCGCGATAGGACTCCACCTGTGATTCTCCCTGAGGCGCTGTTCTGCATTGCTTCTTGAAGACAATAATAATACGGATCAGAGTCGAGTCAAGTGGGTTTTCGGCCGGTAATCATCCACGAGTCTCGGCATAGAAAAGAGCCCTTCACCGATTTAAACCCGCAAGCCTTTACAATGTCAGCAATTTCCTTGCGAGTGCGCAGCAAACAGCCCTGGGTACGGAGCTGCCACATCATGCGCAATAGCGGTTCGGTGTAGTCCTCCGAGGCAAGTTCTTCCACGACCACTATCAGCCCCCCTGCGGGCAGCCGATCATAGGCGGTCTTGAAGGTTTTCCGGTAATCGGCAATATCCACATCGCAGAACATCATAACATCATACCCGTCCGGAAGGTCGCGATTGAGGTCACCCACGGTCGTGGTAATCTGCTTCGACAATCCTTCTCGCCGAACAATCTTCCGGGTGACCGGCGTCACCGTCTTCATATCGAGCACACAGGCTTTGAGATGCGGGTATTTCCGTGCGAGGGCTATCGACATTACTCCCGATCCGCCGCCGACATCGAGCAGACTGCGATAGCCCCGCAGGTTTAGTTTTTTAGCCAGCGCCCGTGCTTCAGGCAGATGATGGTAGTAAAGCATGTGCGTGAAGTCACAGGCCCACGTGCGATTTTTGGCTATGACATCAAGGTAGCCGACATTTTTCTTGCCAACTATCGACCCGTAATTTTTTCCGGTGGCCAGCATTTTCTCCAACACTGAGAATCTTTCGTATTCCGTTATGCATTGATCGGAATACAGCCGGGTCCAGTAGATTGAACGCTCGCGCACGAAGTACTTTTCCGCCAGGGCCGAGTTGAAATAGAGGTCGCCCTTCTTTTTGAGAAGTCCCACGGCTACAAGACTGCCAAGGAATACCTCTCTCTTTTGTCGGTGAATGCCGAGCATTCTGCCTATCTGCGCGGCCGTGAGCTGCTTGCCGTGAAGTTTACGGAAGATCTGAAGTTTCTCCGCGGCCACGACCACGCGGGAAACCATAAACACCGTTTGCAGGTCCAGTTTTTCCAGGACCTTCTTCGGTAATTTGTCTAATGTAAGCATGCCCATAGGCAGACCCTCAGTTTAAAAGTTCTTTTGCATCCACACCATATCGAACGGCTTGCCGTGTTTGGTGCCGATTTCCTTGAAGCGTCCGCACTCGACAAAGCCGTGTTTTAAGTGAAAGGCGATACTCTGTTCGTTGCGTGACGATATCGACGCCAGAAATATGTCGATACCGCGCAGTCTGGCCTTTTCGATGAAATGATTCAGAAGCCGTGTACCCAGGCCCTTGCCGGTGTGCTCGGCGCGAATGAAATAGGTTATCTCGGCCGTTCTTCTAAAGGTTTCGGCGTTGTAGTATGGTCGAAGAAATCCGAAGCCGACGGTCTCACCGGAACCGGACCTGATACATACGGCCGGATAATCCCCTATCATGACTAAAAAGTGATTGAATGTCTCATAAGACACGGGTTTTTCGGGATAGGCGGCGAAGCTATTCTCGACAAAATAGTTGAATATGTCGATCACGGCTTTTCGATCGTTCTCAGTCAACTGTTCGAAAGCATATTGCATAACAAACGCTCCCGATTCGCGGCCCGGTTAGCTTGAGGCTTCGGCCATCAACCAGGCTAACGTCTTAATACCGGTCTTGATTGCCTCTTCGCCAACATTCGAAAAATTCAGCCGCATTGTATTCTTACCCACACCGGGGCTACTGAAGAAATACTGGCCGGGTACATAGGCGACTTTGCGTTCTATCGCTTTAGCGTACAATTTGTCGGTATCGAGTCCTTCCGGCCCGGTGGCCCAGACAAACATGCCTCCCTGCGGCTTCGACCAGCTAAAACTATCAGGGAAGAATTCTTCGAGCGAATCCAGCATAGCGCGAAGGCGGGGGCGATACAGATCTACTATCCGCGGCAGATGACGCTCCAGGTAGCCTTCGGCGATGTACTCAGCGGCCAGCGCCTGGTCGAACGAACTAGTGTGAAGATCAATCCCCTGTTTGGCCAGAACCATCCAGCGCCTGATCAGAGCGGGGGCCACCGAGAAACCGAGTCTCAGTCCCGGCGAGAGAACCTTGGACATCGTTCCGGCATGCACAACGTTGTCGGGCGCCATCGACCAGATAGTCGGCAGATGGTTTCCTTCGTAGCGCAGAGCGCGATACGGATCATCCTCGATCAACAGCGCGTTGTACCTGATGACCGACTTGGCGATAGCCTTCCTGCGATCAGCCGGTATGGTCCGCCCGGACGGATTCTGAAAATTCGGGATCAAATACACGAACTTGACCGAGCCGGCCGCCAGAATTTCTTCCAGCGACTCCGGGATGACACCGTCATCATCCGAGTCGATCGCCACATAATTGGGCTGGTACGGGTTGAAGGCGGCCAGGGCCCCGAGATAGGTGGGCGATTCGACAGCAACCTTGTCACCGGGTGAAATCAGAACCTTGCCCAGGGTATCGAGCATCTGTTGTGAGCCCGTGGTAACGATTACTTCATCGGCGGTTGCTTTTACTCCTCGCTCGGCCAGGTATCCCGCCAGAATCTCCCGGAACGGAGGGAAACCCTCGGTGGGTCCGTACTGGAAAACAGCCGGACCGTATTTCTTGAGCACCTTAGCGATCAATTCCGGCATAAAATCAACGGGAAAACTCTCGGGCGCAGGAAGCCCGCCGGCCAGCGATATTACCCCGGGCTGAGACGCTACCTTGAGAATCTCCCTGAGGACACTTGCCTTCATGCCGGCAGTTCGAGACGCCAGCCGGTCACCGAAAGCCTCAGCTCGTTCGGACGAACGCTTCCCGTCACCGGTAACTATGGAAATTGACATGATATACCTCCGGTCTTCTTATACAATCACTAACCTGCCCGACTCTCCGGTACATGGGCAGTCGGGTAACAGACGGGTCGGGCGAGGCTGAAGCTGATAACGATCATAGTATTCGCGGCGAAGCATGGACATCACTCTGACGTCCAGAAAACGGCTGCCCTGCCTGACCGCTCCCCGGTGAATACCCTCAACTTTAAAGCCTTCCGACTTATACAGCTTGTAGGCGCGCTTGTTATAAAGCATGACATCCAGCCACAAGCGGTGGCATGCCAGCTCTTCGAAGGCATACGCCCTGATCATGCGCATGGCCATACGACCATACCCACGGCCTTTTTCCGTGATCACTATCCGCCTCAATTCCAACGTCAAATCGGGATCGTTGAGTCCTACCAGAATGACATGGCCTATTGGCCGGTAGTCATCCGGGCCGAGAATAACAAAATGTCCAACATTCGCGTCCTCCAGGGCTGCAAGATGCTGCTCGGCAGACCACTGTCTTATAAATAGTGAGTTGTCACGATGCTGTTCGGACGCGAGAATGAAATCGAGGTCGGTAGCTTCCGTAGATCTGAGCATCAGCTGCCCGAACGCGAAGTTACTGGTGGTTTTCATTCTCTTCCTCCTTCAAAAAAGATCTATTTCAAAAGAAGATTTTGTAACTTCTGTTGTATTGTTACGTATCTAGTATAAAAAATGTTACAAAATAGTCAATAGAAAATAATGTCATAGGACAATAAACTTTGAAAACCGGGAAAAATGAAATTTTTATCTTGCCATAATTTTTATAAGTCTATAAATTAAAACCATGTCGGATATTTGGACACCGGATATAACAAAAAGTGAATTGCCTATCTATATGGCAATTCTGAATGCCCTTGAAAGGGCTATTGTATCAGAAAACCTGCGCCCGGGCGACCGTCTTCCCACCCATCGAGAGTTAGCCAGCCAGCTCGGCCTTGCCATTGGTACTGTGACAAAAGCCTATCGGGAAGCGGAGCGGCTGGGATTGATAGCGGGCGATGGTCGACGGGGAACATTCGTCGGTCGGCGGCCGCGGCAGTCAGAAACCTTCCCACCCCTGGCTCAGCCCGACCCGGGAATTATCGACTTAAGTAAGTACTATCCCCCCAACACTACCGATCCTGATCTGAGACATGCCCTGACTCAACTGACCCGGCGTGAAACCCGGCATCTTATCACCTACAGTGGCCCCAAAGGGTACGACCGACACCGGGCGGCAGGAGCCAAATGGGTCGCCAGTCTTGGTTTGAAGGCGGACCAGGAAGACGTGGTCATCACCTATGGCGCGCAGCATGCCATATTGCTGACGATGATGGCCCTTGCCAAACCGGGTGATATCGTCGCTACCGAGAAACACACCTACCCGGGCATCAAATGTGTCTCGGATATTCTGGGCCTCAGGATGGTGGGCGTGGAGAGTGACGATGAAGGTATGTTGCCTGACTCTTTCGCGTCGTGTTGCTCCCGGCACAGAGTCAAGTTCTTATACTTAGTCCCGACTCTTCACAACCCGACCAACGCCACTCTGCCGGAATCGCGGCGGCAAGCCCTGGCCGAGATCGCCCGGAAGCATGAGGTGAAAATCCTCGAAGATGAGATAAATCGAAGATTGGTGGACAACCCCCCGCCGCTTATCTCGTCTCTGGCTCCGGAACGGTCGTACCTGATCGCGTCTCTCTCAAAGGTTATTGCGGGTGGATTGAGGATCTGCTATTTGGTTCCACCGAAGAAAGATCTGGAGGGAATTTACCGGGTTCTGATCGGTGCTTCTCTGCAGATCTCTCCGCTGCTGGCTGAATTGGCAGCGATGTGGATAACCGACGGAACCGCCGACCGCACGGTGGCGCATAAGATGGCGGAGGCCAAAAAGCGAAGCAGTCTCGCCAGAGACATATTAAAGGGTCTCAAATTCAATTCCGCCCCCTCCAGCTATTTCATCTGGCTGAAATTGCCCGAACATTGGCATCGAAGGGATTTCGCTGCTGAGACTCGCCGACGGGGTGTCATCGTCGCACCGGCGGATATTTTCGCCGTCGACAGCGACAACTGCGGAAATGCCGCACGTATATGTCTTGGCGGCCACACCGACACGGAGATCCTGGAACGCGGTCTCAAGATCGTGGCATCGGTCACCAGGGGCGGCCCCGGCTCTGATTCGGTCGTTATCTAATTAGTCCGGCAAATATTCTGTTCCCGCAGCAGAACAATCGTGATCCTGCATACAAAAAGGGCCAGCCACTTCTGGCCGACCCGATCTATGATTAAGTGAAGCATGTGTTACTTGTTAACAATAATCTCCGCTCCCAGGGCCTGAGCGCCGGATCCGGAAACAAACCCCTTCGCGAAAACAGTATAGATTTTGCCGCTCTCGAGCATGATACCCGGCAACGGCAGAACCGCGGTGGCAGTTCCGGCGAGGCGAACTTCAAGGTCGTAAGTACCGGCGTCAAGCGGAGTGAAGCCGTCGAATCCCTTGAAAGAAACGTTACCGAATACGACCGCGCCGTTGCCAGCCAGACCGACGTCAACTGCCGGCGCGTCGGGAGACAGGTGCACGAAACGCACGTGGGCCTTGCCCGCCGCCGGCGAGCTCAGATCGTCGACCAAAACCAGAGGCTCGATGTTGGCCACGGAATTAACGGCAAATACTGTATAAGCCGCGTTTGGATCCAACTTGACATTGGCATCTATAACTGTCGTACTCGTGTTGGTTACATTAACCTTCACGTTGCGCGTACCCGCATCGAGAGCAACATAACCGGTGTTAGCCGGAAATGTCAGGTTGCTAACGGCCGGACCTTGATTGTCAACGAAGATATCGACACCGGGAGCGTCCGGTGACGCATGCACTATTAACACCTCAGCTGTTTGCGTCTGCGAGCCGAGAATCGCCCTGGCTTCGTCATCGTCGCTGCACGAAACCGCGAAGATGTTTATGGCCGCGAAGGCCAGCATCAGTGAAAATATGTGGGCGAATCTTTTCATCTTAAATCTCCTATACCTTTGCCGGTTTGTTATTCATTAAGCGGACGTCGCGGTGGCCGGCATCCAGCGGCGCTGGATGGCTTTCCACTGCATCGCCTGATACAGGGCTGACAAACCAACCAC
Organism: Candidatus Zixiibacteriota bacterium; assembly: GCA_020351995.1. Classification (GTDB taxonomy): domain Bacteria; phylum Zixibacteria; class MSB-5A5; order GN15; family FEB-12. The sequence continues at coordinate 3,093,120 of CP070674.1, read as the reverse complement.
GATATAGACTATTCTGGCCAATGCGGCCCCGCCGCCGAAAATCGCGGCGACCAGATCGAAGTTGAACAGACCGACCAGGCCCCAGTTCAAACCACCAACTACCAAGAGAATGGCTACGATTACATCAAGACTCTTCATTTCATTTCTCCTTTTTTTAGGTTTCCATATTCGCTACAGCATATACAACAGAAAACCGTACACGAATTGTTCCATTTCTGTTCATATTTTGTAAAATTATTATTGCCGGCAGGTTGATACTTTGATAACTTACTATCAATTAACGGAATAAAGTGAAACAATTAGCCTGATTTCATCTTATGGAAACAAAATACCCTCGATATTGGTTACAAAGTTATACATTATATATACAGAAAGGGAAGCAAGTATGGAGGCAAGACATACCATGAAATCGGTGGCTAGGCGAACCGGCCTCAGCCCTCAATTAATAAGAATGTGGGAACGGCGATATCGGGCGGTCGTTCCCGAACGCACCTCAACCGGGCGTCGAGTTTACACCGATTCCGATATAAACCGGCTCAGACTGCTCAGACAGGCAACCCTGGCAGGGGAATCAATCGGCCAGGTGGCTGGCTTATCCGACTCCGAGTTAGTCAGCCTCGTTCAGGAAACCGCAACTGCCCCGGTTGGTGCGGTCGAGCTTCAGAATCCCGACTCCCCTCTGGATTATCTTAAGCGGGCTCTGGTCTCGGTCGATCAACTCGACGCTGATTCACTCGAAGCCAATCTGCTGAAGGCCCTTACGGCCTTGGGGCGGGTAGCTTTTCTCGAAGAAGTGGTTGCTCCCCTGCTCGAAGCTACCGGCGAACGCTGGGCCAGAGGTAACTTCAAGGTAGCTCACGAGCATCTGGTGTCGGCTGTGGTGCGTTCGCTTCTGGGCGGAATGGTTCTCACCCGGCCTCCTGACGAACCCGGACCAGCCATCGTTCTGACCACACCGTCGGGCCAACATCATGAATTTGGAATCCTGATGGCCTCGATTATGGCATCATCGTCGGGGTGGTGGCCAGTCTACCTCGGTCCGAACCTGCCTGCCGAGGAAATCGCGGCGGCAGCGCTGGAGAAAAAGGCCCGGGCCATTGCGTTGAGCATCATTTATCCTCACGATGACCCGCATCTGCCTATGGAGCTGAGGAAACTGGCCCGACTGCTTGGTGATAACGTGAAACTGATTGTGGGTGGCAGGGCCAACGAAGCCTATGAAAGGACCTTGACCGAGATTGGAGCGGTAAGACTTAAGAATCTTACGGACTTGAGAACACAACTCGAAGTCCTGCGAAAGGCTAATTGACCTTTCGGAGGCAGACCAGACTACGGAATGAATCGCACTCGATCACATAATCTCAGGCTCGGGCTGTGCTGTATCTTTCGCGATCAGCCCATCAAGTTTCGGACGACCACCGCAAGGGCTCTTAGCAGACTGACCCGCAGAGAGCGTCAGAAAAAGCTGTCCGAACTTTGCTTTCACAATGCCGAAGCGCTCATGCAATCTCTCGAGTTTTGTACCGGTGCCGGCATCGGCGCTTTCAGGATTCTAAGTCAGATTATGCCCCTGCGAACCCATCCCGATTTTGGCTACGACCTTACTGACCTGGCTGCGGGTGACGCAATTCGGGCAACTTTCGCCCGCGTAAAAGAATACGCCGGCAAGAACAATATCCGTCTCAGTTTTCACCCGGACCAGTTCGTGGTTTTGAATTCCCCCCGCGAGGATATCGTGGCATCATCCATAGGTGAACTCGTCTATCAATCCGAAGTGGCAGATCGGGTGGGTGCCGATGTAGTCAACATCCACGGTGGTGGGGCTTACGGTAACAAAACGGAGGCTCTCAAACGGTTTGAACACACGTTCCTGAGACTGCCGGAACAGGTCAGGCGTCTTCTGACCATAGAGAACGATGACCGCGTCTACTCTCCCTCTGATCTGCTCCCATTGTGCGAGAGCGTCGATATACCGTTGGTTTACGATGTTCATCATCACCGGTGTCTGCCCGACGAATTGAACATAGATGAGGCCACAAGGCGGGCTCTGGCGACCTGGAATCGAGAGCCGCTATTCCATATTTCAAGCCCCATTGATGGATGGAACGGTCGCCGACCGGAAAGGCATCACGATTACATCGACATTAATGATGTCCCGGAAGGTTGGTGTAGTCTGAAACTCACGGTTGAAGTTGAAGCTAAAGCCAAAGAGCTGGCCGTTGTCAAACTCGCGGATGAATTATGTCACCCGGGGCGTCCGTGAAAATCCTCTCCGCCTTTCTGGCCACCGTCTTGATCAACCCCCGGAACACATAGACGTGGATCGGATAAACCAGATACCAGTACAGATGACCCCATAAGCCCTTTGGATAGTACCGCGCAGTTTGTCTAAGGAGCGACTGGCTTGCGTTGCGGGGCTCGACCTCGAATTCAAGCCAGGCCTGCCCCCATACTTTCATCTCCGCTCTTAATAGCAACCTTCGCCCGACGTCCAACTCGGCCACCCGCCAGAAATCAAGAGAATCACCGGCCCTCAGGCTGGTGGGATGCCTTCGGCCCCGCCTCAAACCAACCCCGCCAAATTGCTTATCAATAAAGCCTCGCAGCTTCCATAGCCAGTCGGCATGGTACCAGCCATTCTCGCCCCCGATTGACGAAACCACATCAAAAACGGTTCGAGGCGTCGCCTTGATCAACAGTTCACGCCGGTCAATACGCAAATGCGATTGATCGATATCGCTGAAAACGGATGGTGACGTCGAAGCATCGGTCCAGATCGTTTCAATCTGATGATCTTTGTAGCGCCCCAGGGCCCGCAGCGCGGATTCTTCGAATGTGTCCGGCGCAATATCGAATAGCTCACCGGCCCTGTCATTTTCGCACACGGTTTCATGACGCAGACTGTCGATCAAGGCTTTGGCGGTACTGGTGCGCAGTGGGGTTACCAGATTGATCCAATATGATGATAACCGGGGCGTGAGGAGGGGCACCGGGATCAGCTTGCGCCGCAATCCCAGTAGTTGAGCCACTTTCATCATCATATCACCATAACTCATTATATCCGGACCGCCAATATCGACCGTCTGTCCGGAACACGCCGGCGTCGAGAGCGCACCTGTCAGGTACTTCAGAACATCGGCGATTCCGATAGGCTGCGTTCTCGTATACACCCATCGGGGACAAATCATTACCGGCAAACGATTGACCAGGTGATGAATCATTTCAAATGACAAACTCCCCGACCCGACGATAACAGCCGCCCTGAACTCCGTCACCGGCACCGTTCCCGTTTTTAGCACGTCGCCCACTTCATGCCGGCTGCGCAGGTGCGACGAGAGTGGATCGTCTCCACGACCAAGCCCCCCCAGATAAATAATCTGTCCCACGTTGGCACGCGTGGCCGCCCCGGCGGTGTTCTCGGCTGCCCTGCGATCAAGTTCTTCGAAATGGGAAAGTCCGGCCGCCATGGAATGAATAAGATAGTAGACGACATCGATATCCTTCATAGCCGGTTGAAGCGAATCCGGGTCCAGTACATCACCCTCAAAAATCTCGACACTGCCGCCCCAGGGTCTTCCGGCGGCCTTACGCCCGTCGCGGACCAGGCACCGAACCTTATGTCCACCCTCCAAGAGCCGGGGAATCAGTCGACCACCCACATAACCTGTAGAACCAAGTACAAGGATTTTCATTGAATTAACCCGCCTTGCACCTACAACGCTCATATGGGCTAAACAGTGCCGGATAACTTCGCGGGAATTCAAAATAAGAGGATTGCCGACATATATTGCCTGTTGAAAATCGGTCGGGCATATGACATATTACCCCGGGATAGCTTTGATTTTCACATCGACGCACAGACGGCTCGGCCGATCCATGCAGGAAGGATTTAGATATGAAGAATCTAATCTTCGCGTTAGCGCTTTTTACCGGTGCCTGTTGCTGGGCACAGGGGGAATCCGGTTCGCCCGTTGACGATACGACAATCACCGTCACGCCTCTGAACGACCACCTTTATATGATCACCTGTATCGGAGGTGAGGAGTTCAATATGCCGCCTTACGGCACCAACCTGATTGCCTCAGTCGGTCCCGACGGGATTCTTCTGGTTGATGCCGCCTTCACCACCACTGCTGAGGCCCTGCGCGACACCCTGAAAACCCTTGGCAACGGCAACCTCAAGCTGGTTATCAATACTCACCATCACGGTGACCATACTCTCGGCAACCAATTTCTGAAAAATCAAGCGACGGTCATCGCCCATCGAAACGTCATCGAGAGAATGACCGGCGATTACTTCAGCCTTCCGGGCGCACCCGACCCCAATCAACCTGCGGTCGGGTTTGATGACTCGCTGATCATCGTCTTCAATGGTGAAAAGATTCGCGTGGTACATACGCCAAATTGCCATTCCGATGGCGACGCCTATGTTCACTTCACGGGATCAAACATCGTGGCCGCCGGGGATCTGTTCTTTTCCGACGAGATTCCGTTTGTTCATCTGCAGGCCGGCGGAACCGTGAAGGAATACCGGGCCCAGTTAAAAAAGCTCATCAATGAGTTTCCCGATGCGACAGTTTTTGTTGCTTCGCACGGGAGGACCTACACCAAGGATCATCTCCAGGAATACGATCGGATGTTAAGCGGTACGGTCAGCGCCGTAGAGCAGGCCGTTGCAAAGGGCTTGAGTCTCGAGGAGCTTGACGGCGATACCCTTCTTGCCGACTGGGCGGAGTGGAACGGAAGTTTCCCAACCACCACTCTACAAGCCTGGACGCAAACCGTCTTTACCGAGGCGAGCGGTGGTTCAAACGGGAAGCCTTCAATAAGTGAACCGCTCACGGCAGTGCTTTTGCTGGGTTCCGCCCGCGAGGCCGCACAGGAGTACGAACGCCTCAAAGCTACAGAAGTTGGCGCGTACGATTTCGGTGAGGTTCATCTCAACATGCTCGGGTACCAACTTCTCATGCGGGGGCGCACCGAAGACGCCATAGGCATCTTCCGGCTCAACATAGACGCCTTCCCCACTTCATTCAACGTTTATGATAGCTACGCTGAGGCACTGGCCGCCAGGGGTGACACGGCTCAAGCGATCGAAAATTACGAAAAATCCCTGGAGTTGAATCCCGAGAATACGAATGCTGTCGAGATGCTGAAGAAACTGCGTCAACCCTGATCGTGATCCCGGAACGCGGCTTATTAACAGACCTTCAGCCATGATTTCGGGGAGACCACACGCGTGGTCTCCCCGTTCAGTTTTGCGGGATCAATTGCCGCTGGAGTCATCGAGTCTGGGGCAATAGGAAAGCGTACTTAACATTATCGCCGAGGCTTGCCCCGCGTTTTCGAACTTAAAGGTAAACGCGAGTTTAATGCCGGGTGCTGCCATTACCGTCCACTGATTGTCAGCCTCAGACTTTTCCAGAGGCGTCACTCCCATGCCAGGAATGTCAGCCGCCAGAGTGTCTCCCTGACACAGAACGATGAGATTCTGATTCTGCATGGGCAAAGCGTAGGCACCCACAAGGGGACGGTAGTCATCGGGCACCTCATCTCCCACTGCCGAGGTGTCACTGCTTGTTCCCCTCGGGATTCTCTGCCTCTCGTCTATCACAAGTGTGGTTACGATGCCACTATCATTCATCTCAAACGAAACACAGACGGCTTCGGTAAGTTTGAAGAAGCGTTCTCCATTGTCATTGGGTGGGTTTAGCTCGAAGACCATCTGGCCGGGGATATCAAGCGCAAGACTGCCGTTCTGCACCATGACCGTAAGGACACTACGCGCCCCCTGGTACTTGCCGAGATAGGGCGTAAAGTCCTCGGCGGCAACCTCGGCTGCTGTTCCCGCATCACCGCCTACCCGATAATCAAGAATCTCGAGTGTATCCGGGTTGAACACGGCCGCTTTCGACTCCAGCTTGCCCAACCGGACATGCCCGCAATCCACATAGTCAATCTCCTCGGCGGTGGCATCAACCGGAATCCAACCATGCTCGCCCATGAAAACTTCGTTCCAGGCATGCTGGCCGAACGTACCGCCATAATTGGGTACGTACAGACATCCGAAAATCACCCGGGCAGGAATTCCCACGGCCCGGCAGAATGCGGCCAGAAGGTTTGAATGCGATCCGCACTCCCCCATCCGGAGTTTATAGGTGTTCAACGCTGTCCCACCTCCGGGAATATCATAACTGATTTCATCGGATACCCATTGGGAAAGCCTCATCATGGCCTCCCATGAGTCTTCGGCTCCCTCGGTGAGCTCCCTGGCTTTCTCGACCAGTTCCGGAGCGTCCGACTCTATCAAATCGGCTGGCTGGAGGTATTCGGCCAGGGAATCCACCTCGCTGAAATCGGGCGGGAAAGCGGGCGCGTCGCTGCCATCGTATCGCTCGTGAGAAATTTCGAAGATACCCTCGACGCGATTGTCTTCAACAGTGCCAACAAATTTCTGTCCCGGTACATTAAGACCTTCCGGCGTAATCCACATCCCGGCAGGATCGCACGCAACTTTCACCTTCATATAGGAAATGCTCTTAACGTTGGGAATCAGGGTTCCCACTTTGGCGAAGAGGTGATTGTCCAGATCCGCCGATTTTACGCGATCTTTTACACCGCTGTCGGTCAGATATGTCGAACGGATGGGATGAACCGTCTTCAACACCAGACCGCTTGTCGCGTCAACCCACATTGTCACTTTGATACCCATGGTGCGGTTTATGAAGTTTATCCTTAGGGCACGGTAAGTTTGACCGGCCAACTCAAGCTCTTCCTCCCCCCCCAGAATATAGGAGATGTCATTGATGTTACCGTCGATCTCACTGAAAACCTTGTGCTCAACCTCGCTTAGCCCGTCTCGCACGAAATCCTCAACCAGGAACCGAAATATACGAGTGTTCTGCAAAATGATACCTGGCGGCAGGGCAACTATCGTCGTGTCGTCACCTGGCTGGCCGATGAGCTGAATCGAATCACCCACAACCGTCATTACTGCCCCCATCTTCAGCGATCCCTGGTCAATGTCACTCGTATGTCGGGTATACATGCCGGTCGCGGGATCAATCCAGTACTGGAAATGGTATTTCCCGATTACTTCCGCCCCCAGGGCCGTGATCTGAAGTTCCATCCTATCCTCGATATAGATTACCGGCTTACCCTCCAGCACGGTATCAACAAAACGGACCTCGGCATAACCGCAGGTAATTCCATTTTGATCCAGAGCGTAGTAGAGCGTGTCGGGTTTATCAGCCCCGGCCGCGATACTGACAGCAAACATGACCGCCACGGTCGCAGCCAGTCCAAAGGTTCTCAGCTTAAGCATTTCTTCCTCCAAAAATGTGTTATTACCAGCCATATATTGGGTACTCGTTCCGGCTGCCGGTATTCAAAAAAAGGCCGGTTTAAAAGTCAAGGTACCCTATCAGGACGGCATAGCCCGGTAAAGCAACGTTTACGGCAGTTGTCTAACCTCCCGGTTTCCGATCCGGGTCTTTGAGTCTCCCGGAATCCTTCAAAGCTTTACGCAGCAAGAACTCTATCTGGGCATTCAAGCTGCGCAAGTCGTCATCCGCCCATTTCTGCAATGTTTTCAGCAGCTCCGGATCCAACCGGACTAAAAATGGTTTCCTCTGTGCCACGGCTACTGATAAAGAGTGCCGGTGTTAATCACCGGCTGGGTTGCGGTTTCTCCACACAAAACCACCAGCAGGTTGGACACCATCGACGCCTTCCGTTCGTGGTCAAGTTCGATAATGTTCTTCTCCGATAGCTGTTCCAGAGCCATCTCGACCATGCCGACCGCCCCTTCAACTATGAGCTGGCGAGCGGCCACAATGGCACCGGCTTGCTGACGACGAAGCATGGCTTCGGCAATCTCAGGGGCGTAAGCAAGGTGGCTTATGCGGGCTTCGATAACATGAACACCGGCCTCCTGAAGACGCTCCTGGATCTCTTCGCGGAGTTTTTCCGATATGTCAGCGGTGCTCCCACGCAGAGATACCTGATCCGAAGAGCTGGCGTCGTAGTGATATTGCGTGGCCAGGTTTCTCACAGCCGCTTCACTTTGAATACTCACAAACTCCACGTAATTGTCCACCTGGAAACAGGCCTCAGCGGTATCTATAACCTTCCACACGACGATGGCGGCAATCTCGATCGGGTTGCCGTCGATGTCGTTCACTTTCATGCGGCCAGTCTCAAAGTTTCGCACCCGCAGAGATACATGCTTCTTGGTATAAAGCGGGTTGGCCCATCTAAGTCCGGGGTTCTTCGCGGTGTAGACATATTTGCCGAACAGCTGAAGCACCCGGCCCTCGTTGGGATTGATCATAAACAGCCCGGCCAGCAAGAATAGATCGATCGGGATCCATACTATGGCTATAATCTCAACATCCGGCAGCGCCCGGAAGAAAAACCAGATGGCCGCGGCGAGAAGGACCAACAAGACTATCAGAGCGATCCACCCTGATACTGCCTCGCGTTCACGTTCCTTAATCATAAAATCCTCCATATGTTTGATATCATTATGATATCATAATAATATCACATATCGGCATTTTTGTCAAGATAAATTAGTCAGAAAAACAGCAACACCGTCAGGGTTGCGTGTAAGCGTCTTATATGTAATGACTTAGGTTTAGGGCTTACTCGAGGTCCAGCCATGAATAAAGAGAATCCAGAACTTCCTGCCGTCGATCAAGGTCGTTGATCCACAACATGTGATTCGCACCGGGCTGAATGATACTGATGGAGTTGGTGCCGGCTCCGGGGCTTAATGCCGCTGCCGTATTGGGGTCTAAGCCGCCGTATACATAAATAATATTGTTACCCTCTGTCTCCAGCCACTGGACCAGGTCCTGCTTGACCGTAGGGTCAAAGTTAAGTGCCACGTTTTGGGGAGCCATGAATTCATAGCTCGGATCATTGCCCAGAACATCTAGAAGGGTATCGAGATGCTCAGTGACAAATCCGTAGTAACCTAATTGGGTATAGAGCTGGTAAAAGGCGCACTCTAACAAGTCACACATGGCGTCGCGGTAGAAGTCCACGCCGGCGATTCGCTGCAGGTAATTAAAGAGCTCTTCATCAGAAATTGATTCATCCGGGATTAAGTCACACTCTGCCTCATCATAATATTGCCAGAAGATGTAGCTATATTCCAGGACGTCCAGTTCAAAGGCCGCTTCGATCCCCCCTATCCGGGTGTAACTGTAGCCCATGGTCTGGGCGTAATTCTCGTACAGGGGCAACAGACTTTCGCGCCTGCTGAGGGCAAGACACTGTAGCTCCCTGATTCTGCTGCGGCAGTCCTCGGTACCCACGGTGTTGGTCAGGAACTCATCTACCCTGGGGTCATGGGTGGACGAGAAAAAACCAGCCACCACCGCAACCGTAGCCGTTACGTCGTCAGGGTAGAATCGTCGGTGAAGCACGGCCGTCCCGCCACCCTTACTGATGCCGTAGTTAACCCATGGACCGGTATAAATACCCTTGAAAATCCCGGTAATTCGATGGTGGTCAGCGGCAGCTTGTTGGACGGTCAAATCCGCCCAGTTGAACGGGTCAGGATGGTTGTCGCCATGGTAACGGTGGGCGACGTACAGTTGATTTGCCTGCAGCATCTCCGCCAACTCGAACGAACGGTTATTCTGAACATCATATCCCCATGTAACCAGCACCAGCGGCGCGTCTTCGTCAACGTGAGAAAGGAACATCCGCTGGGTGAAGGTTTCCCCGGTGGGGTTGTTGTGATCGACCGGCTGGGTAATGTAAATCCGGAAAGCACGGGTGTAGTGCGCCCCTGAAGGCGGTTCGATTTCTTCTATCGTACAACCATCCAACGCCTGCAACTGCTCAAGCAGTGTTGGCGAAGGTGGTTCCGGCTCGGTTGGTTTGTCACTGCATGACATTATTAGGACAGCCAGCAGAAGAACTCCACCAGTTGTCAGAGTGCGTAATCTCAATTCTTGTCCCTCCAATCCTTTGTGATGTATGGCTATCCTCTCTTGGAATACGATTGAAGAGAGATAATGTTCGGCGGGCACTCTATGAACAGAATATGCGCAGGCCGCCGGGGCGTCTCGACCCCGACGGCAAATACGCCTTGATTCTAAGATGACGTTTGCCACCCGGTTTTGGAACGGATTAACAGATAAGCAAGCAGGTACATGACCGCCGCGAAAATGAGAGCTAGGGTGAATCCCCAGGTGAAAGCGATCATCAATACCAGCACTGAACCAAGAACCGACGCGGCACCGTTGACGGCAAAGCCCCAGTCTACAAGCTCACCCACACGCAACGTTCCCTTTGGAAAGGGCATACCCATAAAGAACCCTACCGGGAATATCAATATCGCCCCGATGATAATTCGCGGCCACAGCGACAGGCCTCCCGCCGCATAGATAAGGTGACGAAATACGAATGCGTCTAACAGCAGCCATATAATGATGAAAAGAAACGCCGTGCTATCGCCAAAGCGTTGGGCGAATCGGCTCCCTATTCCCGCCGCGACCAGCAACACGAGAAGAACCGTGACGATACTGTACAGTGTCGCGCCTATCAGAAGCGCGTATTTCTGAATCAGAACCACTTCCACCGCCATAAAGGCCACACCTATAAAAAAGAAGTAAAGCCACGGAGCCGCTCTCAGATGCTCGCCTTTGGTCAGGTAGGGCAACAGATTTACAGGTATAATCAGCACTATTACAACACCCAGTATTATCAGCATGATCAGATGCGACAGAGGGAAACCATAGAAATCCGCGTAACCCAGTAGCTTGGACATTTTCTCCTTATCGAAATTCCGCCACAGCCCCATTTGCCCCACATAAGGCCGGTCATCATCCACCGGCGACAGGTCGACACTGGCCGAATCCATTACGTTTTTCCATCCTTCGGTGACAATGCGATTATAGATATTACCGCTTATTGAGTCATCAGCCGGTGGATACAACAGATGGATGGCTTCGTATTTTTCCGGCGTCAACTCACCCAGCGCACGATAACGCAGGTCCTCAGTGAGAGGTCGTTTCGATATAAGCACAATCTTTCGGCGCATCTGCGGAAGATCGTATACGGCGAAGTGAGAGGCTGGATCCTCTGCCCCTAACCGTTCAAGGGCATCGATCACTTCCGGCACCAGCCTGGGCATGTAAACCTGGTGCTCCATCATCATAAAGCCGCTGTCGGACAGACATCGCCAGTAGTCCATAAAAGCTTCGGTGGTAAATATGTAGCTCTCGGCTAAGGCGAAAGCACCGGAGGCCAGCGCCGCCCACGCATTCGAACTCAGCGAGTATATAACGTCAAATTTGTTTTCAAACCTGCGTACATAAGCCCGGGCATCCTCGGTTACAACTATTACCCGCGGGTCATGATAAAGATAGCCGCTGAACTCCGGCAGGGGCACATACGCCTTGACCGAATCGGCGACAAGGCTCGAGTCAGTTACACTATCAGTGGCGGCCGACGCCGCGGA
>CP070674.1:3056359-3081541 GCA_020351995.1 Candidatus Zixiibacteriota bacterium | reverse complement strand
ATAGAGCGAAGCGGACGCAGGATGAATTCCGGAGTAGTTAGCCCGGCCGGTATCTCGATATCCTCGGGATAGAGAGTCATACAGGTTTTCCTTTCGCTTTATATAGACGGACCACGTTGCAGAATGTTTCGGGCAGGTCGAAGCTCACGGCGTTGAGTAATAAGCTCGATCCTTGTTTCGCACCCTACTCACATAAACCCGGTAACCCAACCGTTCCATTGGTCATCTCTCGTGCGCGCACCATGCTACGGTCTGGGTAACCCACTGCTTGCGGTGGGATCCCCTCATGCGCGCAGTTACCTGAAGTCACAATCATCAATCCTCAACGGAACGTCTTCAATCCCCTGATACCAATTGTAACTCGACCATTCATACTCCCCAGGTACCGACACTAAACCTCGCCTCACGGGATTGTTGTGGCAGTAGTTGATCTTTTCCCTAACCGACGCCACTGAACGACAGTTGTGATCATAGCACCGCTTCTGCCAGAAGACATTTTCGCCTTTCCTGCCATCCATATCACTAGAGAAATACTCCCGGGCCATCCTCGATTTCATCTCGCCGATGACATAGCCAAGTTTCATCCCATCGGGAGGGATCAACACGAGGTGGACATGCTCCGGCATGATGACATACCCGGCAAGTTTGAACCGATCCTGCTCGCGAGCGGCATCGATATGCTTGACCATAAGTTCCAGTGCCGGAAGTTCCACAAGATATTTCTCCATACGATAGCAGCAGATTGTCACAAACCGGGCCGTTCCCAAATCATCATAGTGTCGCAGTTTTGGCATTAGCCTGGCTTTCTGCGTGTTTGGTATGATCCCACCGCAAGCGGTGGGGTACCAAGAAAAAGTGCCGCAAGCGGTGGGGTACCACCCATTGAGACTGTACAGATTGAGAACGTTGCTGTTCGCATCCCACCTCCCGCTTTCCGGTCCCCTATTACAATGACGGCCCTTTGCGCTTAATTGTCAAGCGGCTTATCCGCGCCGCTGGTCAGTTGCTCGGCCATAATACGAACAAAAAAACCCTCAGGCTCATCGCCTGAGGGTTTCTTCTATCTTAATGCGGAAGGCGGGATTTGAACCCGCACGAGTTGCCCCACTACCCCCTCAAGATAGCGTGTCTACCAGTTCCACCACTTCCGCAATAAATCCCCTCTATACTAGTTCCCACTCGTATCAACCGGAGCAACCGCACTATCCGACGGCACCGGAATCTCAAACGTCATCCCGCTGTCCGGTGGCAAGACCTGCTGCTGTTGCTGCATCTGCATCTGACGTTCCATCTCCCTCTGCGCCTCCTGGGTCACCACCGACTCAGCTGGCGCCGAACCGGGCGCCCCCACCGTGATGCGCTTTCCGGCTGACATATATGCGAGCGCGCCGCAGTTGAACATAAATAAAATCGCCAGCACGGTCGTGGCCTTCGACAAAAATGTAGCCGCGCCGCGTCCACCGAAAACCGCTCCCGATAAACCACCGCCGCCACCGCCAAAAGCCGACCCGGCCAGACCCTCGCCCTTACTGGACTGCATCAGTACCACTAAAACCAGCGCAATACAGGTTATCACATGGAATATAATCCAGATCGTAAACAAGTCTCAGACCTCCATTCAAGCCGCGTTTATAATCGCGATAAAATCATCAGCCTTCAGCGACGCCCCGCCCACCAGGGCGCCATCAATATCGGGCTGTTTCAACAATCCTTCCGCGTTATCCGCCTTCACCGAGCCGCCATATAAAATCGGAAGGCTATGCGCGGCCTCCCGGTCAACCTGACCCACCCGGTCACGGATAAACTTGTGAACCTCCTGAGCCATCTCCGGCGTGGCCGTCTTGCCGGTGCCAATGGCCCATACCGGTTCGTAGGCGATTACCGCCTTCTCAAGTTGTTCGCCGGTAAACCCGGCCAGCGTACCGTTGATCTGAGTCCCAACCACGTCATTGGTCTGACCCGATTCCCGCTGGTCGAGTGTCTCACCAACACATACTATCGGCGTCAATCCGCTGGCAAAGGCGAGCCTGGTCTTGGCATTCACAAGCTCATCTGTCTCAGCGTGATACTGCCTCTTTTCAGAGTGACCAAGTATAACATATCGCGCCCCAACTGTCAAGAGCATGGAGGCCGACACCTCCGACGTGAAAGCTCCCTTCTGATGAGCCGACATGTCTTGCGCCCCGAGGGCTATGTGGCTGCCTTTTAATATTTTATGGGCGGCGTGAAGTGATGTAAAAGACGGGCAAACAACCACCGTTACACCCCGCTTCTTGGACTTGCCCGCTAACAGTTCCTTTAACAGCTTTTCGGTCTCCGCAACCGTACCGTTCATCTTCCAGTTGCCGGCTATTATTATCTCTCGCATCTTCAGGATACTCCCGCTCCGGCGGCGTTGGTCAAAGCTACAACTCCCGGAAGCTGCCTGCCTTCGAGAAATTCCAGCGACGCACCCCCGCCGGTGGAAATGTGCGTCAGCTTCTCATCTAGACCCGCTTTCGATACGGCCGACGCTGAATCACCACCTCCAACCACCGTCACCGCGCCTTTGGCGGTGAGATCGGCCAACATCCGCGCCACCGCGAACGTACCCGCCGCGAACGGCTTGCTCTCAAAGACCCCCATCGGGCCGTTCCAGACTACCGTCCGGGCTCCCGCCATGCTATCGGCAAACAACTTGATCGAAGCCGGGCCGATATCCAGACCTTTCATCCCATCGGGAATCTTGTCCAGATCCACAACTTTCGTTTCGGCTGTATCCGATATCTCTGCGGCGACAACAACATCGGCAGGGAAGACCAGCTTGGCCCTGGAACCTTTTACGTTTTCGATGATTTCTTTAGCCAGGTCGATCTTGTCTTCCTCCAGAAGTGAATCACCGATCGGGTAGCCCATTGCTTTCGAGAAAGTGAAAACCATCCCTCCGCCGATTATCAGAACATCAACCTCATTCATCAGGTTGGTGATAACATCAATTTTCCCCGATATCTTCGCCCCGCCCAGGATAGCCACGAACGGGCGCTTCGGCTCGGCCAGCGCTTGCCCCAGGTAGCGGAGCTCTTTTTCCATCAGGTAACCCGCTACCGATTGATCGAAATAGCGTGTTACTCCCTGGGTTGAAGCATGGGCGCGATGAGCCGATCCGAACGCATCATTGACATAGATATCCGCAAGCGATGCCAGCTTCCTGGCGAACTCCGGATCATTCTTCTCTTCCTCGGGATGAAAGCGAAGGTTCTCTAAAAGCACGCAGTCGCCGTCTTTCATCTTACCGACGATGTTGGCCGCCTCGGGACCGATACAGTCCTCCGCGAAATGAACCTCCTTGCCCAGAAGCTCCCACAGCCGAATTGCCGCCGGGCGCAATGACATCTCCGCAACATGCTTACCCTTGGGGCGACCCAGATGCGAACAGGCGATGACCATCCCGCCGTCATCGAGAATCTTCTTGATCGTTGGCAGCGAGGCTACAATCCGCCGGTCATCGGTGATATTCTGTTCCGAATCGAGGGGGACATTGAAATCAACTCTCAGGAGTGCTTTGCGTCCCTGAAAGTTTATATCGTCTACCGTTACCTTGTTCATCAGCAATATCCAGTGTCCGAACGTTACAGCATAATCTTAAGCATATCAATCATGCGATTGGAGAAGCCCCACTCATTGTCGTACCAGCTGAACACCTTGGCGAAATTACCCTGGGCGGCGGTGAGAGCCGAGTCGAACACCGAGCCGTGCGGGTTACCAATAACGTCAATCGATACGATTGGATCCTCACAATACTCCAGGGCACTTACAAGCGATCCGCCCGATGCCGCCTTCTTCATGGCCGCGTTGATGTCTTCAGCCGAGGCTTCTTTTTCTAAAATGACCGCCAGGTCAACCAGCGAGACATTGAAAGTAGGCACACGGATAGCGCAGCCGTCCATCTTGCCTTTCAGTTCCGGAATGACCTCCGAAATAGCCTTCGCCGCGCCGGTCGTGGTTGGCACCATCGACAACGCCGCTGCCCGGGCGCGTCTGAGATCCGAGTGCGGCGCGTCAAGCAGTCGCTGATCGGCTGTATAAGAATGAATCGTCGTCATGAATCCTTTGACGATTCCGAAGTTATCCATGAGGACTTTGGCCACCGGGGCCAGACAGTTGGTTGTGCACGAACCGATCGAAATAACATCGTGCTTGCTCTTGTCATACTGCCGGCAGTTGATCCCCGGAATGAACGTTCCATCATGCTCTTTGGCCGGCGCCGAAATAAGTACCTTCTTGGCTCCCGCTTTCATGTGGGCCGATGCTTTCTCTTTCGTCCTGAATATGCCGGTGCACTCCAGAACAACTTCCACCCCGTACTTATTCCACGGAAGGTTAGCGGGATCTCGCTCGGCCGTAACCGGAATCTCCTTGCCGTTAACCACGATGGCATCGTCAGTGGCTTTTACCTCTCCGGAAAAGCGACCGTGAATGGAATCGTACTTCAAAAGATGAGCCAGCGTCTTGGCATCGGTGATATCGTTGATGCCCACTACTTCGAGGTCGGAACCTTGCGCGGCTTTGAAAACCAGGCGTCCAATGCGACCGAATCCGTTTATACCAACTTTCATCTAACCCTCCAAATGGTTATAAATTACTTCTTCCCGCCATAAAGATACTTTATGCCAACCGTGATAGCAAGCGCGTCATAATCACTCATCAAAATCAGCGAATCCGAGAAACTTACCGGCATGTACTTGATATTCAAGTCCAGTGCCAGGTGTTCGTTCAGACCGTAGTCAACGCCTCCGCTCAGAACGAAATTTAAATCGGTTTGCGATTCTCCCCGATAAAAAGCTTCATCAAAAAGACTCGTGGTAAATTGAATGCTCTGACGGCCGTAGTACAACCCGCCTCCGGCGGCGACATACGGTTGAATCCGCGAACCCAGCGCCGAGAATGGATAATACTTCAGCTGCAGCAGGAAGGGGTAGAGTATGAGATTACCGATATCGGTCGAGAAAAAATCCCCCACCGTTACACTGCCGCGATTAACCACGCCGACGGAGAATTCGGCGTACCCGCCGGCAAAAATATTGTAAGCGAAATATCCCTCGAAATAGAAATTGACATTGTTGATACTGGTTTCCATCTCTCCAACCACGTTGCCATCGTCGATAAACAACACGTTAGTGTATGCCGTATCACCCAGGTTGATCCACGAGCCGATCCTGGCGCCGACTTGATACTTCTTGAAAAGTGAGGAAGAGGTTTCTTCGTCCGAGTTCTGGGCTAAAGACGAAACGACGAGTAGCAGTACCCAGATTAGCGTAAGCGAGACTCTCTTAACCACTGAACACCTCTGCGATTCCATAGATCTCCTTATCGATTGTCTTAGTCTTCTTCATGGCCGTAACCAGTGGCGTACCGACAATTTTGGTGCCGCGAAGAGCCACCATCTGACCAAACTTCTTTTTGTGTACCAGATCGATGGCATGAATGCCGTAACGAGTTGACAGAACGCGATCAAAAGCCGTCGGCTTACCGCCGCGCTGAATATGCCCGAGGATGGCGTTGCGACACTCATAGCCGGTCTTCGATTCTATAATTTTCGCCAGTATATACGCGATTCCGCCAAGGCGCACGTGACCGAAAGCATCCTTTTCCGGCTCCTGCAGAATGAAACCCGGCTCTCCGCTATCCTTCTTCAGCTGGGCACCCTCGGCCACCACAATCATCGAATACTGTTCTCCGCGGGCATGCCGCTTGACGATACGGCTGACCACTTCGTCCACGTCGATCGGATATTCCGGCACGAGGATTAAGTGCGCGCCCCCGGCTATTCCGGATTGAACCGCGATCCAGCCGGCGTGACGGCCCATTACTTCTACCAGAAACACCCGATTGTGCGCCTCCGCTGTCGACCGTAATCGATCTATGGCTTCGGTGGCCACATTGACTGCCGTGTCAAAACCGAAAGTCTGGTCCGTACCGGCCACGTCGTTGTCAATTGTCTTCGGTACTCCGATCACTTTCAAGCCTTCTTTGTGTAACCGGGCCGCTACTCCCAGCGTATCTTCACCCCCGATAGCGATTACCACATCGAGCTTGTATTTCTTCACGGTCTTCTTGATTAACTCGATACCTTTCTTGTGCTTGAAGGGATTGGTACGCGACGTTTTCAGAATGGTGCCCCCCATGGCAAGAATCCCGCTCACATCCTCAAGCGTAAGAGGGGCAATCGGACCGCCCTCCAGCAAACCCTTCCAGCCCTCGTAAATACCCATGATGTTGTAACGGTATTGCTTGATCCCTTTATATACTATGGCTCGGATAACGGCATTGAGTCCGGGGCAATCACCCCCACCTGTCAGAACGCCAATATTCATAAACTCTTATTCTCCTGCTTGATAAGGTTCGTGACCAATATATCGGGCCCGTTGTCAAAGTCAACCTTATATGCCAACACAATTTCTACTAACAAGTGATCATAGCGATGGGTTCAGTTTTCGCTGCTATCCGGGTAAAGAATGAGCCGCCTGCGACCGTAATCCAGCAGGACGCGGAAGTTCTCCCAGACCATGTTTCCTATGTTACCGGCCAGTTCCTCCGAACTGACCATTCCTGCGTTAGACTCCGGCAATAATACTCTGATGGACTCGAGAACCACCTCACCCATACGAAAACTCTCCGCATAAGCGCTGCGTCCCTTCACCACTCCGCCTATGCCTCCGATAGCGTCGCGAAGCTCGCGGATGTCACTGAGTTTCTCCTTTAGCATGTTCTCCTGCGCGAAATGCGGGTGAATGACCAGCCCGAATGCGTTGCCGAGATCTACAATGAAATCCCCGCTCACACCGTTTATTTCCCCCTCTATAGTCGGTATCTGGATAGTCAGATGAAACGGGATTTCGAACCCTCCGGTGTCCGGCTTGAACGTTTCCGGATTGTAAACCGTTATGGTTGATTCGGCGTAATTGACCTCCACCGGGAAGCGCGATAAGAAGTCATAACCCAGTAACCCCCCGAACAGGGTATCGTCCCTGGTTTCCGCAAGGTTGCCCAGGTCCATCCTTCCGGCCACCTGGCCGTAAAGAGACAACTCCCCGATCTGAACCGAGTCCGTTTGAACCAGCGCGACCTCCTCGTAACCGCCCATGCCCATCGCCGGAAGACTACCTACCACGCTGAGAAACAGATTCTCGACAGCTCCGCTGTGAAAAATGTTGGTTGAGGCACCGGAATCAAGAATCATCCAGACCTGCTTTTGGCCGTTGATGATAATTGGCATGCGGATATGCCCGTACGAGTATTTGAAAGGAACGCTCAATTCGGTCACGCCGGCCGGGAAGAGATAGTCACGATGGAGCTCATCCGGGGGTGAGAATATACCATCCGGAAGGGGCACGTTCAGTTCCACAGTATCGAGAAATGTCTCCGTCACCAGCTGTGCCTGGGGAATCTCAGACATCGAGTAGAACGGAATCATCATCCCCGACACGTCCCTGTAGTCCTGGATTACTGTTATCGCCTCCAGCTGGTCAATGCGGGTCAGCGTAAACGCCCTCAGCGACGTCGTCGTATCATAATACGCGTATAGCGTATCGGTCTTGAAGGGAAAGAAGGCCACCTCGTGAAACACCATGTCCTCAATTTCCGTGGTACCCAGAAAGGCGATTTCATTTTCCATGCTATCGGAGAACAAAAACCCGAAAGATTCAAAATAAATCATCTGCAATAATTCTCGCCTGGCGTACGCTTCAAGGTGCGATACCTGCCCGTTTAGGTCCTTCTGCCACGCCGTTTTGCCGTCATAAGCCTGGATCAAGTTGAAGGCCGCGAAGTTGACTTCCATATAGTACTTGTCGGGTGGAGCGAAATACTGCAGAAACTCACCTTCCTGGCCGTTGAGAACAAGCCGTCCCGTCGATTTAACGGCCTTGAGGTTCCGTAACGTGTTAAGGGCCTCTTCGCCTCCCACGGACTTAAGCAACAGATCCTGCAACTCAACGGCGCCGGGCGATGCGGTAAGCATCAAATACACAAACAGACTGATGACAAATCTCATTCATCCCCCCGGGGGTTATCCGGCATTACTTCCTTCATTGGCTGTATGCCATCTCTTCCGGCCGATATTTGTTCTGGCCTTTTTAGAGATTTTAAGTTATCCTTCGGCCATTCGTTTGGCAACTTAAACGTTCCGTGAAGAATTTAATACAGAAATATCCCCTGGCTTCGGTTTTAACGGTGGCCCTGGCCCTGCGTTTGGTAGCTGTCATATTCTCCAAGGGCTTCATGGCCTCCGATGATCACTACGTGACTGTCGAAATCGCTTACCGATGGCTCAATAACGGTCTTTTCGGTGAGAACGGCTTTATCACCTGGGGCACCGAGGAGCACCATGAGATATCTCGATTTCCTCTCTACAATATACTGCTCTTTCTCAATATGAAAGTGATGTCCCTGTTGGGATGCGAGACCCTTGACGAAATAATGTACGGTGTTCGACTGGCCCATGCCTTCTTCTCGCTCATCGCCGTCGCCGCTGTTTATAAAATCGTTGAAATCGCCTCAGGGTCGAAAAACTGGGCTGTGGCAGCCGGAATGATTGTGGCGGCCCACTTTCTGATGCCCTTCTTGTCTGTTCGAAATATGATCGAAGTAGTGGGTGGAACGCTCTGGGTAACGGCCCTGCTCTGTGTTTACAAACACCGCCGTGAAGATCGACCGGTCTGGCTGATCTGGGCAGGGATCTTGAGCGGACTGGCCTGGATGATCCGTTTTCAGATGGTTCTGGCGTTCTGGATTCTCCCTTTGGTCCTGTGGTATGAACACCGCCGTCTTATACCGGCTCTTCAGTATGTGTTCGCGGTGGCTGTCGTGATACTCGTATCCGGTGTTGCCGATTGGTATCTGATGGGCACTTTCATGGGTACCACCATCAACTATATCGGCCCTATTTCGCCAGGCGAGGCCGTATACCCAACCAATGTGCTGATATATCCGGTACTCATTATCGCTGTTTTTATCCCACCGGCCTCGCTCGTCGCCACCTGGCTGGCCCTGAAAAAGAATTTCTGGAAATATCACTTACCTCTGGTGCTCACCACTCTTTCATTCATCCTCGGCCATTATCTGGTCGCCAATCGCCAGGAACGTTTTATGATTCCGATCTTTCCCGCTGTCCTTGTTATATTCGTTCTTGCCATCCATCAGCATTGTCGCGAACGCGGGTTCTTCACCCGGTGGAGAAAAACGCGCGCAGTTACCATTGGCCTCTGGCTGGCCATAAATACCGTCCTGCTGGGCCTGTTCACCGTCAACTATAGCCACAAGGGATTGGTGGAACCTCTGGTCAGAATCCAACAGCTTAGTGACTCGAAACCGATGGTCCTTCTTGTCTCACCGGATAAACGAAGAATATGGCCCGGCTTCTACAGCGGCGCAGTGCTTATGAACCGTCGCTATGTAATGGATTGGAACCGGATCGATGCCGCCTTCCGGTCTCTCGGTGATACCGTAGAAATCGATTACTACCTTCTCTACCCGCCCGACTCCGCCGATCTCCCCCGCTATGTAGACTCCCTGGTGGCCAGATCAGGACCCATACGGCAAGTCTTCCACGTTGGCCCCTCAGCGGTCGATTACGTCCTTCATATGCTTAACCCGGAGCATAACCCGACTAACGAGGTTTGGGCATACCAGAACGCCGCCCCGTGACGCGGCTCGACACTAATATCGTAAAATGGAAAGCCGGACCCCGGGGACTGGGGCCCGGCTGGAACTATGTAATGTATCAGCTATGCGCTGATGTACTTTCCAAGAATACGGCCCATCCGCGATGTCATTTTCGAATTGGGCAGGACCTCTGTGGCCCCGGCGGTCTTGGCGGCCTTCATCTGGTCTTTAAGAACGTGAGGAGAATAGCATACAATGGGGATTGCCTGCGTCGCTCCATAGGAGCGCAGTTTGTTGATCAGTGAGGGAGCTTCGATTCCGTTTAGATTCAGATCGATAATTATCAGATCCGGGCGCAATTCCTGTGCCTTGTTGAATATCTCGTCAGAGCGGATGGCCTTGATTCCTTCGGCCTCCATTCCGTCGAGGATGGACATTATCTTAGAAGTAAAGATCATATTGTTGGCGGCTATGATAACTTTCTTGTTCATGACCTTAACTCATCCCTAAGAATTTATAATTTATACGGATATCTATGTCTGCGGTTCGTCAAGCAGAGCTAATATAATGAATTCCGCCGACAAATGAAAGGGGTCACCCCAAAAAACTTGAATTACCCTCCGCTCGCATTCTTATGTCCCTGTATAGTAATGGATTAGCACCCACCGGTTTTGGCCTTGACAGCCCCCGGCGAAATCTTTATCATAGCTTATGCCACGAGGAAAGTTACAGGTTGAGCCAATTACCCGGCCTGACTCACTGAATTCTATCCCGGAAAAAACCAGAAGACTTACCCCCGAATCAGTTCGATTCTATGCCGCGTACGCTCCGGGCAAAATTACGGGATGCTTTCGAGTACCCCATGGAATGAGATAATGGCGCGCAGGGTACTGGCTGTTATACCGGCCCGGCTGGGTTCTAAGCGGTTTTCCGATAAGGTGATTTACCCCTTTAACGGCAAACCGCTTCTTTATTATGTGCACCGAGAGGCCCTCAAAGCGAAAACCATCACGCGTGTCGTAATTGCCACAGATAGCGAAAAAATCATCGCTGCCGCTCAAAGCTTCGGGGCCAGAGCAATAAGAACCTCGCGGCGCCATCAAACCGGGTCCGACCGCGTGGCCGAGGTCGCCCGGGAACTGGGTGGAGATATCATAGTCAACATTCAGGCCGACAATTTTGGTTTGAAAGGCTCCGTCCTCGATCATCTTGTCAACCGAATGATCGATGACTCGAGCATACGATTCGCCACTCTGGCCCGAAAGATCAAAAACGACAATGAATTATTCAGCCCCGATCTGGTGAAAGTTATCGTTGCCCGCGATAACACGGCCCTGTGGTTTTCGCGTTACCCCCTGCCGTATATTCAGCACGCCGGTGAGACTACCCGATGCTCGCAATTCCCGTTCTTGGGCCACATCGGGGTTTACGGGTTTCGACGTAAGGCACTGGCCGAGTACTCCGGCTGGGCCAGAACAAGGCTCGAAAAAGCGGAATCCCTCGAGCAGCTGCGCATAATCGAGAACGGCGGAAGGATTAAAGTTTTTCGGACCGCCATGGACTCCGTGGAAATCAACAGTCCGAACGATTTGAAAAAGCTGAAACGTATATATAAGTGAGAGATATTATGTCAGTTAAAACCAAATATGTATTTGTGACTGGTGGTGTTGTCTCATCACTGGGAAAAGGTATTGCCGCCGCGTCGATAGGGTTACTCCTCAAACAACGTGGCCTGAAAGTCACCAATCTGAAATTCGACCCGTACCTGAACGTTGATCCGGGAACCATGAGCCCGTTTCAGCACGGTGAGGTCTTCGTTACCGATGATGGCTCCGAAACCGATCTCGACCTCGGCCATTATGAGAGATTCGTAGATCAGTCCCTCAGCAAGGACCACAACGTAACCACCGGCCAGATATACAATACCGTAATTACCCGTGAAAGACGCGGCGACTACCCCGGTGCCACCGTGCAGGTGATTCCTCACATCACCGAGGAAATAAAGAGCAGGATAAAAAAGTTTGAGAAGAGCGAAGCCAAACCCGATGTCACTATCGTCGAAATTGGGGGAACCGTCGGTGATATCGAATCACTGCCGTTCCTTGAGTCCATTCGCCAGATGGGACAGGAAGAAGGTCCCGAGAACGTGATGTTCGTTCATGTTACCCTGATTCCTTTCGTTCGCACCGCCGGCGAGTTCAAAACCAAACCGACTCAACACTCGGTCCGAACCCTGCAGTCAATCGGTATCCAGCCCAATATGCTCCTGTGCCGGTCGGCCAAGCCCCTGTCCGAACCGCTGCGGCAGAAAATCTCTCTCTTTTGCTCCGTTCCCACCAAAGCGGTGATATCGGCCGAGGATGCTTCGACCATATATGCCGTACCCCTCGCCTTTCACGCGCAGCAGGCCGATGACATTATCTGCCGTCATTTCCGGCTCGAGGTCCCCGAACCCGATCTGACCGACTGGGAACACATGGTGGAGAAAATCAATAATCCACAGCGGACGATCAAGATTGGCATCTGCGGTAAGTATGTTAACCTCAAGGACGCCTACAAATCTATCATTGAGGCTTTCACTCATGCCGGTGTATACAGCAACGCCCAGGTCGATCTGGTCTGGGTGTCATCTGAGGATATCAAACAAAGCGGGGCGGATAAATTCCTGCATGATTTGAATGGACTGCTGATTCCGGGGGGATTCGGCGAACGCGGAGTGGAAGGTAAAATCGAGGCCATTCGATACGTTAGAGAAAAAAATATCCCGTTTCTGGGTATCTGCCTTGGTATGCAATGCGCTGTTATCGAATTCGCGCGCAATGTGTGTGGTCTCAAGGAAGCCCATAGCTATGAGTTCTACCGGGAATTGAAACATCCCGTAATACATCTGATGGCTGATCAGGAGGGTGTGACAGAGTTGGGTGGCACCATGCGCCTCGGAGCTTACCCGTGTGTAATCGATAAAAACACCACCACCTTCGAAGCTTATCAAACGGTCGAGATTCACGAACGGCACCGGCATCGTTACGAGCTTAATAACGCCTACCGAAAAATGCTGTTGGAAAGCGGTTTGTCGCTACCCGGACTATCTCCCGATGGCCGACTGGTGGAAATAGTTGAAATTCGTGATCACCCCTGGTTCGTCGGTGTGCAGTTCCACCCTGAGCTGAAATCTCGACCGACGAGACCGCATCCTCTCTTTCGAGAGTTCGTCAGGGCGTCCGTGGCCCATTACGAAAAGGCCGGGGGAGAGGCGACCCGTACAGAGAGTTCGCCCGATTACTCCAAAACATCGCAGTAGCCCAGCGATGGGCTCTGCGTCCGCGCGTCGACTACCGAAGACCGTGCGGGTGTCAGGAGTAGAGAAGGGGGTATGAGGCTCTCTTTCAAACTAATCACTTTACTGATTTGCCTTGACGGATGCAGCGATAACTCTGCTATCGATAGCCGCAATGTTCAGAAATACGTGGGACATATACGTGGCGGGGCCCCGATGTCGTCATCATTGCCGCCAGGATTGACTCGGTGGAATTAACTATTACCGACGGTGTTCTCTATTCGCTGCGATTTAATCAGCTGGACCCGACCGACCGCGTCGACTTCTGTGATTGCAGTGGTAACCTCAGCGAAAATACCAGTTCAGTGATGGGTTTTGAGCCCACTACCATCGTTTACGCCGCATGCGACACTCTCAGAATACCCAGAGGTGATTTCACGCCCGACTACGTCGGCCACTCACCAGACACGGTCTATTTTGAGAAAAGTGATGATACCTCGCTGTACCGGTTCATCGCTATCGAGAGATAACTACATCAACAAGCCCTTCTTGAAAGCCGGTACAAAGACAAACCAGGCCAGAAGTATCGAGGCTATAACATACGCGCCGGCCAGATATCTGCGCCAGCGGTCGTTCACGGCCAGACCCACCATCAGAAACAGAGGGAAGGCAACGATAACATGGCGATAATAACATTGGACGGTTCCGAAGGTGGGAGTGAACAACAATATGCCTATCATGTATAACTGCCACTCGACCTCGACTTTTCGCGTGTAGACCAGGATCGCCGTCCCCAGAGTAAGTACCAGTATCAAAAACTCCAGATGCGCGAATGACAGCGCGGTCAGGTACCTGTACAAAGTAAACAAAGGAAATGTTAGCTTATGGTGATGGAACCATTGACCCTGGTAAGTCAAATACAAAAAAAAGTCACCGAATTTGAAATGGTAATATAGAAAGAAGAAGAATATCGCCGCGGCGATCGAGAAAATTGCGACTATCAACCACAACCTGTCCGGGCGCCTGAGACTTTTCCAGTGTCGTAGCAGATGATACGCCAGCGGTAGACCAATTAACGCTCCGGATGGATAAGTGACAGCCAGACCCGCAGCCGGCAAAATCAACAAAGCGTACTTCTTTTCATGGAGCATATAATAAGCGAGACTGGCCAGCAACAGGTATAGTGAATAAGGGAACGATGTGACAAAGTAAAATGAAGCCGGGTAAAATAGCACTGCCAGCATGGTGAAGATCGCACTGCGCTCGCCGTATTTCGAGTTGATAACACTATAGAGAACGAGCATTGCCAGCCAGAAACAGAGCCAACTGGCTACCGCCATGCTCCACGGCATACTCAGGCCGGTCACTGATACCAGACGGCCAAGCAGAGGGTAGAGAGGAAACCAGCCGACATTGCCGCTTATGCGCGGTCGAACGGAGGTCGGTGGATTCATCTCGTAGCCGTCACGCGCGATCGTCAGATAATGCTGGCCATCCCACTGGGCAAGCTCCCGGCTCAGAGACCGATACTTACGACCGCCCGTTTGAAACGCGATAAGGACAATTGTCAGAAACACGACAAAGAAGGCCGTAGGTAACCAGAAATTCCGGCTTTTAATCCTATTGATCAGATCCGATTGCAGTCCCAACGGGATACCTCTACACGCCTAACTACCACAATTGAGGCCAAGAATCAAACATTTTCTTTGGGCACTCGTCCGGAGCCGCAACCTGTTGGTCCCTCGGCGCTTCGGAAATCGACAGGGACCCACTAAACGAGAGCGGGTACTCCTAATACCGGTTGACATTTCCGGTCCATTTACCTATTCTTGGCAGATAGTTGAAGGCGCTCTTGAACAAGGATAACTTCGTCAATATGAGACATTTGGCCGCTTTACCATGGTGTTTGTTGTTCGTGGCATGGGTCTCCGGTGCGTGGGCTCAAGGAAACCAGGCCCGCGATGTAACAATGGGGGAGAAGCAACCGGCCGGCCCGCCCTTCAGTCTGCCAGTCAACCCGGACCTCTACATTATCAGACCAGGCGACCAACTGCAGATCACCTTTGTCGAGTCTCAGCTCGACCCCATCAGGCTTCAGATTAGCCCGGAGGGCCAGATCCTTGATAAAACTCTTGGCGCCTTTGACCTGTCGCTTAAGACCCTCACTGAAGCGCGCGAGATTCTGGCCGGGGTTCTCGGGGAACTCTATAATGTCCCCGGTATAAAAATCAGCATAACCTCATCGCGGGCCGTCACCATAAACGTCACCGGGGCGGTGAGAAATCCGGGAACCTACGATGTTTTTACATCCCAGCGAGTCTCCGAAGTGATTTCGAAGGCGGGCGGTATTCTGGCCGATGGCTCCCGGCGTTGGGTACTGTTCTCCGGCGGACCCAACCCGCTAAGAGTTGACCTCGATCGGGCCGTTTACCTCGGTGATCTCATGTCTGACCCCGGAGTCTATGCCGGTCAGGTTATATACGTTCCTAACAGAGCCGACAATACCGTACAGGTAGTCGGTGAAGTTCAGGTCCCGCGTGAAATCGAGCTTGTCCCCGGCGATGACCTCGATCTGTTGCTCTCCCTCGCCGGTGGAATTCGACGGCGGGCCGATGTGGCCAATATCAGGGTTATTGGCCGCAAGGGTCCCGGTTCGGTTGACAACATTAAGGGCGGTGACATTATCTATGTCCCGGTCATGGAAGAATCTGTCGAAGAAGCTGCCGTGTTCGTCTTTGGCGCGGTTGTCAGGCAGGGCCTCGTTGACTACCAGTCCGGAATGACTTTGGGCGACGCCTTGAAGTTGGCTGGAGGTCCATCTGCCGACGCCAACGCCGGGTTAACGGCGGTTTTCCGCAGACCCCGACTCGACTCGCATGGAAGATTCACATATCTTCGCTACCCTGTTCTGGACCCTTCTCTGGGAACCGGTGATTTCGCCGAATTCCAGCTCAATCCCGAGGACTCGGTCTTTGTACCGATTCGGGTTGGCTTCGTTCAGGTCGAGGGTGCGGTTCGTTATCCCGGTAACTTCCCCTCTCGTGACGGTAAGGACGCCATGTATTACATACACCTGGCCGGCGGTTTCCTGCCTATCTCCAACAAGGACCAGATATACATCCGCAATCCGATTACCAGACTTACTTCCGTCGGCTCGACGGCTACTATCGTGCTTGACGGAGCGGTTGTGACCGTTGATATTCGTGAGGAGCTCAAATGACCGCGACCAGTTCCAATAACTTCTGGGCCTTCCTCGAGCTACTGACCATCCGCAAGCGGTTGATCGTCTCGCTTGTCTTGGTTGTGACCGTCGCCGCTGTTATAATATCACTGGTTTTGCCAAAGTGGTACGCCGCCGAAGCGCTGCTCTTGCCACCCAAGAACATCTCGGTACCTTCCAGTGCACTCAGCGATTGGTCGGAAGCTCTTTCTGTGACATCCGGTCTTAATCTCCCGATGCAGGCTACCCCATCCGATGTCTATGTTCGCATGTTCAAAAGTCGTTCGGTGACCTCCCGCGTAATGGATCGTTTCGATCTTATGACCAGGTATGACACCAAAACCTTCGAGGAAACCTACCTGGCCCTGATGGCGCACTCCGATATTCGTGTCTCCGAGGAAGGCTTGCTCGTGGTTTCGGTCGAAGACAAGAACCCTCAGACGGCGGCCGATATTACCAACGCTTTCGTCGAGGAACTGGAGATAGTCGCTGACGAAATCGTCGCTGATCGAATCAGCCGCACCAGGGATTTCTTGTCCGATCGCCTCAATCAGGTGAAAGAGGAGATGGACTCCAGCCGGCAGGCTCTGGAAGATTTCCAGATGCGCCACAAGACCGTAGATTTCGGCGAACAGACCCGCCTCGCTATTGAGCAGGCCACGGCCCTGAAAATAAAGCTCGCCGAGGTCGAGTTCGAAGAACGTCTCAGCGCCCTCACTCTTGGTGAAGACAATGTTGAGCTGAAAAAGCTTATCCGGCGCCGAAATGTAATCAATGAGCAACTGCGCCAGCTTGAAACCGAAAACCGGGACAGCTCCTTTTTCTCGTTGCCGGTCTCCGATATCCCGTCCCTGCGAGGACAATTTGAAATGCTTTACAGTCGGGTAAGGGTGGCTGAAGCCCTTTACCAGGTCCTGCTCGAACAGAACGAACAGGCTAAAGTCAAGGAATATGAAAATCTGCCTACGATCTCGGTGCTTGACCCGGCCCAACCCCCGTCCCTGCGAAGCCGCCCCCGGAGAACCCTGATTGTGGTTCTATCCTTCGCCCTGTCACTGATTTTCGCCATATTCCTGGCCGCCGCCGTCGAATATGTCTCGCGGTTGAGCCAGACTCATCCCGAGGACTATAACCGACTGATGAAATTCGTCGATGCGTTCTTGGGCTGGTTGCCCGGAGTTAAGAAAGTCAGAAAGACCCCGCGAGCCGACGTCCCGTGATTCATAAATGAAATGTAAGGAACTAATATGCCTACCTCGATAATCGATTCCACGGCAAAATTGGGTACCGGCGTAAGTCTCGGAGAGTTTTGCTGTATTGGTAAAAACGTCAGGATCGGTAACGACTGTGCTATTGGCCATCGTGTCGTCATTCACGATGACACTGTAATAGGCAACGGCGTCCGTCTTGACGACGGCTGTGTTATTGGTAAGTTACCCATGCAAGCGGTTATCTCTGCGGTCACAAAGGAGCAGGACCTGCCTCCGTGTAGTATCGCCGACAGTTGTATGATCGGCGCTAACGTGGTAATATACCGTGGCGCCGAAATCGGACAGAAAGTCCTCATTGCCGATCTCTCCACCGTGCGCGAGAATGTCACCATTGGCAATTCCACTATTGTCGGACGTGGTGTGGCTATCGAGAACTTCTGCAAAATTGGCAACTATGTTAAGCTCGAAACGAACGTTTATATAACCGCCTACTCCGAAATTGGCGACCGTGTCTTTGTTGCCCCCTGCGTGGCCACCTCCAACGACAACTATGTCGGCCGTACCGAAGAACGCTTCAAGCACTTCAAGGGCGTAGTGGCCAAAAAAGGAGCCCGGATTGGTGTCAATGCCACCATCCTGCCCGGCAAAGTAATTCATGAGGATGCCCTGATTGCCGCCGGAGCCGTGGTGACCCGCGACGCTCCCGCCCGGAAGGTTGTCGCCCGCAACCCCGGAAGAGTGTTTCGCGATGTGCCCGCCGAACAGCTTCTCGAAAACCAGGGATGGAAAGACTGAGGTGAATTTATCATGGC
Organism: Candidatus Zixiibacteriota bacterium; assembly: GCA_020351995.1. Classification (GTDB taxonomy): domain Bacteria; phylum Zixibacteria; class MSB-5A5; order GN15; family FEB-12. The sequence goes on along the minus strand of CP070674.1, from coordinate 3,063,379 downwards.
GGTACCCCTTCTTGACCTGAGCCGACAGTACGAATACCTGAAACCCGAATTGGATAAGGCTGTCGTGAAAGTCCTCACTCACGGAAGATTCATTCTCGGCCCCGAGGTCAAGGAACTTGAGGAGAAACTGGCCCAACTGTGTGCCGTAAAGCACGCCTCCGGTGTAGCCTCCGGAACCGACGCTTTGCTTCTGGCCCTTAACGCCTGCGGCATTGGACCGGACGATGAGGTTATTACCACCGATTTCTCATTTTTCGCTACTGCCGGAGTTGTCTCCCGGCTGGGGGCCAGACCGGTCTTTGTCGATATCGAACCGGACACCTACAACATCGATCCTAATCTCATCGAGGCCGCTATCACGCCGAAAACCAAAGCTATCGTACCGGTTCATCTGTTTGGCCAGCTGGCTGACATGGATCCTATTATGGACATTGCCCGCAGGCACAACATCAAGGTGGTTGAAGATGCCGCCCAGGCTATCGGAGCCGAATATAAAGGGCGTCCCGCCGGCTCGTTCGGTGATTACGGCTGCTTCTCGTTTTACCCGTCGAAGAATTTGGGAGCTGGTGGCGACGGTGGTCTGATTGTTACCGATAATGATGACAACATCGAACTTCTTCGCATTCTCCGCGTGCACGGAGCCAAACCGAAGTACTATCATCGCATTATCGGCTACAATTCCAGACTGGCTACAATTCAGGCCGCGGTTCTTCTGGTGAAACTTCCCCATTTGAGAAAATGGTCAGAGAAACGGATCGAACATGCCCGGATATACGACGAGGCTTTCCACGGCATTGATGCCATTACCTGCCCGGCGGTGAAGGAGTATTCCACGTTCCATATTTACAATCAGTACACGATTGCCGTTGATAACCGCTCAAGACTGATCGATGCGCTCAAGAAAGTCTCCATCGGCTTTGAAATCTACTACCCTGTACCGTTCCATCTTCAGGAGTGTTTTGCTTACCTGGGTCACAAACCTGACGAGTTCCCGGTCTCGACCAGGGCCGCTGGAAAGGTTATCTCGATCCCGATATACCCCGAAATGACCGAAGTGGAACAGGCCGAGGTGATTGACACGGTAAAAAAGGCGGTCTCATAGCGATTAGCCCCTGGAGCAGGTCGAGGATGAATATCGAACACACCGGATCGTGAGAGACTTAAGTGGGATTGGTGTCGTCAATAAGACAAACCCTGAGGCTGTGGCTTAAATCTATATTGCCCGAATCTACAGTAAAGACGCTGCGAAGGGTTTCACGAAATCTTTCCTCACCGTCACGACGCGTCAATCGCGAAAGCCTGCCGCCCCTCCAGAGCAGAGACCTTGTCGAGGACCTGAAAAAAGCGGGTATCGGACCCGGCGATGTCATAATGGTACACTCCTCACTCTCGCGGATTGGCAATGTCGTGGGTGGCGCCTCGACCGTCATCGAGAGCTTCTTGGAGGCTGTCACACACGAGGGTACCGTCATCATGCCTTGCTACAATTCCGCAGACGAGGCCTTCCGCCTTTCCGAGAAAGGCGAGCCGCTGGATCTTCGCGTGTCTCCCTCCGCCGTAGGCAAAATAACCGAAGTGTTCCGAACCTGGGACAGCGTCATACGAAGTTCCCATCCGTTCTCATCATCCTGCGCTTGGGGTAAACAGGCCGAGTTCATAACATCCGGTCACGCCAACGGTCCTTACGTGTGCCATGCTGACTCGCCCGTGGGAAGGCTTGTTGAACTCAACGGTAAGGTAATCGGAATCGGTATCCCAATCGCACAGGGTCTCGGGGTCGCTCACTATCTCGAAGATACCTGGGATGATTTCCCCTTTGAGGTTCACTCCGACATCACCAGCGTCACCTATATCGATCCCGCCGGCAATTCGGTCACGCGGGAGGTAGCCCGTTACGATCCGAAAGTCGCCCGCACCAGGATCGATTACCCCGAAGGACAGTGGATCTGTAAAACCCTTACAGAGCACATGATTCGCAGGGGAATTATGACGGTTTACAAATTCGGCCAGGCCGACCTCTGGATAATGCGGGCCCGCAACCTGTTCGAAGAAATGAAGCGCCTTGCTAAGAAAAATGTTACCATGTATTTGACCGAAGAGAAACTCACCGCCGAGAATCGGGACGTCGTTAACTGGTAACCATTATGTCACAACCGTCAATATATTGCGTCATAACGGCTGATTACGAAGTCTTTCTGGGTAGAAACTTCCTCAGCTACGATGAAGTCCTCTTCAAGCCGTCGCAGCAAATGATGTCGGTTTGCGAGGCTCGAAGCGCCCCGATAACGTTCTTTGCGGATGTGTGCTCTGTCTGGGCCCATCGTTCCCACGAAAATCTTGGCGACTACGTCAACTCCTTCGAATCGCAACTCAAGCTGGCCGTAAGAAATGGTCATGATGTCCAACTTCACCTGCATCCGCACTGGCTGAAATCAACTTACACCAACGGTGAATGGCGCATTTCATCCGATCAGATGTACCTGCACGAGCTCGGATTTCACGAGGGACAAAACTCTGCCGGAGCCGTGATTGACGCCGGTGTAAGATATCTTGACGACCTGTTGCGGCCGGTCAAGCCGGATTACCGTTGCCATGCCTTTCGGGCCGCGGGACTTGCCCTGCAACCCGATGGTGATAAACTTGTCGCGACTTTGCTGAGGCACGGTATTACCGTTGACGCCAGTGTGGCCAAGAACCTCAGATTGCGGATGGACACGGTAAATATTGACTATTCAGGTATGCCCGAATATGCCAACTGGTTTATGAATTCCTCAGGAGGAATCAGAAAGCCCGCCGATGACGGTCTGCTTGAGGTTCCCATAGCCACTTTCCAGAGCGGTCTGGCAACCCGCCTCGGTTTCCTTATCCGTCGAGCTATGTCGGTTACTATGCGCCGCGGTTCAAGTATATCCAGAACGGAAAAGCAGACTCGCCTTGCAAATCTGATGTCTCTGCTGCATTATAACTGGCGCTATGTTTGCACCAACGCATGGTTTCTGTTCTCATGCGATACCAAGGGGCTTACCCTGAAAATGCTGATGGACGGAATCGACAACTATATCAGCCGGCACGGCTCCCAGAACACAATATGTCTGTCGATGATAAACCATCCGAAGATGATGTTCCAACCTCAATTTGACCTGCTGGGGAACCTTATCGACCGCATGCGCGATAAATATAAAGATCGAGTCAAATTCGTGACCTTCGCCGATACCCTGCAACACTGTCAGCGAAAGGCCGGGTGAGAGCATGGCCGCAACACGCATTCTTCTCTTCGGCTGGGCCTCAAAAGTTCAGGTGCACCTGTTTCGCTGGGCGCGCGGGTTGCGGGACCGTGGCTACGAGGTGAAAGTCGTCGCCCTGGGAGGTACCCCAATCGAGGGCATAGAGACCGTCAACCTGCCGCGCAAGGGCAAACTCTCATATTTTCGGCAGGTGCGCGCTGCCGTGACCGAGGCCCATTCGTTCAAACCCGATTTGGTGCACGCTCATTATGCTACCGGTTACGGCTACTGGGCTTACCGCACCAATATCCGGCCGTCCGTCGTCTCGGTCTGGGGAGCCGATGTTATAGATTTCCCCACCATCTGGTACAAACGGGCCATGGTCCGGAGAATACTCAAACGCGCCACCCATATAACCGCCACCAGCCAATTGCTCAAGAGAAAGACCCTCGCTATTCTTCCGAGCGTGGATGACAAAGTCACTGTCATTCCCTTCGGAGTCGACCTCCCTGACACTCTGCGGCCCATGCCCGACGGACCTGTCAAAATGTGCTTTATAAAAAACCACAACTGGAAATACGGCCCCGACATTCTTCTGATGGCTATGGCCGAAGTGAAAAAGACCATACCGGATATCAAACTGTCAATGGCCGGTACCGGTGAACTTAACGAGTTTCTTAAGAACTTGGCCACCGAGCTCGACCTCAATGATGTTGTTGACTTTGTCGGCTTCGTGCCTCATGATAAAATATACGATTTCATATCCGACCACCATTTTATGGTTATGCCTTCGGTGTCAGAGTCAGAATCGTTCGGCGTGGCTGTGCTTGAGGCCGGCATCTGTGGCAGGGCGGTCTTGACCTCGGCAGTCGGGGGCGTACCAGAAGTTGTGCTCGACGGCAAAACCGGCCGGTTGCTCCCCCCTGGTGACAAAGATGAGCTGGCCCTGGCCATAATTGAATTCGCCAAGAGCCCGGATATGCTTCGTGAGATGGGCCAGGCCGGCTACGAGTTCGTTAAGGGAAATTATACCTGGGATAAATCGCTCGATATGATGACCGATCTCTACCAACGGCTTCTACATGAAAAAAAGTAACAAGCCCCGACACATCCCCCTCTACGACATCAAACTGTCGAAACAGACTCTCAAGAGTGTCAACGACACCCTCAAATCCGGGTGGCTGTCACCGGGCGCCAAAGTTGCCGCTTTCGAACAGGCCATCTGCCGGCTTATGCAAACTCGCTACGGAACCGCCGTAGCCTCGGCCACCGCCGGGCTTGAGATGGTCCTCGTTGCCCTGGGAGCACAACCGGGCAAAGAGGTCGTCACCACTCCCTTCACTTTCGTAGGAACTGTCGAGGCTATCCTCTCCGCCGGGGCCACCCCGGTCTTCGCCGACATCAACCCGCATACGCTTAACATCGATCCCGATGAGGTCTACCGTAAAATCACCCGTCACACAATCGCTGTCATGCCGGTTGACATTGCCGGGTATCCGGCCAATTATCGCATGCTCAAGAAAATCTGCGATGCCAAACAGATACCGCTCATCGCCGATGGTGCTCATTCCATTGGAGCTTTGTATCGTGGTAAACCGATACCGAAATACACCAACGCCGCCGTGATATCATTTCATGCCACCAAAAACCTCATATGCGGAGAAGGCGGCATCGTTCTTTCAAAGCACAAGGCTGTAATTGATACCGTGAAGATTATGTCGCGCCATGGCCTGACTTCCAACGCCTTTCAGCGTAAAAAGGCCGCCCGCTGGGACTACGACGCCGTCTATCCCGGATACAAAGCCAACATGTCCGAACTTCATGCCGCCATCGGACTCGGACAGCTCGCCGTGTTCGAAAAAGAACAGTCCCTGCGGCGCAAACTGGCCGGCCGGTATCTGAAAAACCTTGCCGACCTGCAACCGTATCTCGAATTACCGACCGAGGAAAAGCACTGTCGCCACGGCTGGCACCTCTTCATAGTCAAGCTGCACCTGTCGAAACTCCGAATCCAGCGTGATACCTTCATCAATCGCCTCGCCGAACACGGCATCGAATGCGGGGTTCACTACAAACCCATATTTTACCTGACGTATTATGAGCAAATTCTTGGTGAAACCGGCCAGTACCTGCCCAATACCATATATGCCGGGCGCCGCGTGGTCACCCTCCCGCTGTATCCGTCCGTGCGCCTTTCCGATGTCGACTATATCTGCGAATGTGTCGCAAAAGTGGTCAAGAAATACGGACGCTGATACTCCTGTTTGTCGCACTTGTCTTACGGACCCTGATTTATTAATTTAATAGCATGCCAGCTAATCTTCCGCCACAGTATTATGAACTCGAGCGCGAGTTCAAGGCCGAACGGGACCCTCGCGAAAAACTGCGCCTGGCCGAGGAGCTTCTCTCCATGATGCCCAAGCACAAGGGTACCGACAAGCTCCAGGCCGACATGAAGGCCAAAATCTCCAAGCTGAAAAAGCAAATCGAGGGCGGCGAAAAAAGTCACGGCACCCGGCAGGCGGTGGCCCACGACCATATCGAAAAAGAAGGCGCCGGCCAGGCCATCTTGATTGGCCCGCCCAACTGCGGTAAATCCTCGCTGCTGGAATCCCTCACTCATGCTAAACCCCTCGTGGCTGATTATCCTTTCTCCACGCGCGAGCCGTTGACCGGAATGATGACTTTCGAAACCGTCCAGATCCAGCTTATCGACACTCCACCCATCTCGCCCGAATCCTACGAGAACTATCTCTCTGGTTTGATTCGCAACGCCGACGTGGTTGTACTGGTGGCCGACCTTGAATCGAAAACGATGCTCGATGATCTCAAGTTCGTGATCGACAAACTCGATGAACGCCGGATTATCCTCAAGCCGCAGGTAACCGAACGCCCCGAGGACCCCCGGTACGCTTACAAGAAGGCCATCATCTGCGCCCATAAAGAGTACGAGGACGAAGACGGCTCCAAGCGCACTCGGCTCAGGGAGATGTTTCCCGATTTTGCGATGGTCGCGACATCGATTATCGACGATGACAGCCTGGCCGCGTTCAAAAAGACAATCTATGACTCGCTCGGTGTCATTCGTGTTTATACCAAGCCGGTCGGTCACGAGGCCGACTTCAAAGACCCGATCATTCTGAGAATAGGCGGCACGGTCGAGGAGGCTGCCATGACCCTGCACAAGGATTTCGCGCAGAAAATGAAATACGCCCGCATATGGGGCGAAGGGAAGTTCGAGGGCCAGCGCGTCCAGAAAGACTTCGTCCTCTCCGACGGCGACATCCTCGAATTCCATGTCTGATACATACCGGGGCCCCACCATCTTATTACTTGACATCGCCCACCCACAACACCACTTTTAAGGCATGGAAATGCCCCCCCAGCTTAACTTTATCGATGTTCTCCGGGCCCCGGCCAGAGCCCTCTCAGCCAAAAGAATCTTCGTCATGACCTTTTTCCTCCTGCTGGGTCTGGTCGTCTATGACATCTTTACTTACATCGCTCTTGTCATCGATGGCGAGCGCCTCGGCTTGATCTGGTCGGTGTACGGGCTGCTTCCGTTTTATAAACTGGCCTATGGCAATCTCATCGCCCAGATAATCTTCGGCATTGGTGTATTCTTTCTCGTCCTGGCGATGATGATGGGGATGTTCGGTGTGTCGGCCATCGAGGTCGAATTCGTCCGCGGCAACCGCTTTTTCGGGCCGTTCGAAGCTGTCCGCTTCAGTTTCCGCCGCCTGGGGCAACTATTTTTGTCCGAACTGGCCATTGCCGTGTTTCTGATTTTCATCGT
>CP070674.1:3033559-3056259 GCA_020351995.1 Candidatus Zixiibacteriota bacterium | reverse complement strand
CTGGATCTCTCCCGGTCCGGTCCTACCTATGTGGGCGGGGTGAGAATTTGCGGAGGGTCTGTAGGAAAAGTGCGATACCACGCTGATTGACTTATTCCGGTCGGCTTTTTATTTTGACCGCATATTAGGTCAAATGGTCGGGTTTACCGCGATAGTGTTTTTTCGTTATCGATGCCCGGCCTGCGGGAGCTTGCGAAGAACGTCAGGGCACAAACTTGACCAAAATACGCGATAGGCACATTCTGATACTCCTCCTTCTCCTGGCCGGGATCGGTCTGTATATCGGGTGGAGGAAGTTCTGGTTTCTGACCGATGACGCCTTCATCGCTTTCCGCTATGTCAGCAACAGTATCCTTGGACACGGGTATACCTGGAATGCCCCCCCCTTTAGACCTGTCGAGGGATACACCAGTTTCCTATGGGTAATCCTTCTTGAAAGCGTCTGGCGGCTTTTCGGCATCCTGCCCCCGCAGTCAGCCAATTCCCTGTCGCTGGGTTTTTCATTCCTGTCGATGATCCTGGCCTCGGTGGCGGTCTGGCGGATGAAGCTCGGTGAACAGCTTGGCCGATACCGGTTGGTGCTGGTCGCGCTGCTTTTGGTCGGCATGATTCTGAACACTACTTTTCTTACCTGGTCAAGTTCCGGTCTGGAGACAGCCCTTTTCAACTGCTGCTTTCTCGCCTGGATAGTGGTCAGCGTGTTCGCGGACGGGAGAGGACACTGGTGGCGTGTCGGTGTAACATCGACAGCCGCGCTTGTCTATCTGTCGCGCCCGGACGGTATGCTGGTAGTGGGAAGCACTGTTCTGATGATTATCATCTCTCTGTGGCGCGAGACCAGAGCCCGTCGTGTGAACGTGAGGTCGTTTCTGTCGATTTTTCCGCTGGTAGTTCCGCTGATACATCTGGTCTGGAGGAAGTCATTCTATGGCGAGTGGCTGCCCAACACTTATTACGCGAAGCACGTGGCCGCCTGGTCAGAGGCAGGTATCAGGTATATGGCGTCGTTTGTCCTCGAGTATGGATTATGGATGTGGCTGATCGTGCTCATAGCGGGGGTTGTCGTAGGCACCCGGAGATTCAGGAGCCGGTTGCACTTGGACGAAATAACGGAGAGCGACGATAGCGAGAGAAATTCAGCGTCGTCGACCAATGTTACTGAGCGACGATTGTGCACGCTGTTAGTCGCTCTGACGGTTATAGCGCATGCAGGTTACTATACACTGATAATCGGGGGTGACCATTTTGAATGGAGGGTGTACAGTCACCTAATTCCGCTGATCTTTTTGACGCTGTTTTATTTCGTGTCGCTCATGAAACTGCGGGCGGGGTGGTCGCTGGCTGTTGTGGTCGTGTTCATCATCTTATCTCTGCCGATTCAGTGGGCAGAGCATCTATCGATGAATCAATTCACGGCCGTTAAGTTAGGGGTGAATCTCAAAACGCCCGTATCGGATAAGTTGCCGGCAGGTTTCAGCTGGATTACCGGGCCGCAGGATGCCTTGCAGGATTGGCTGGTCGGTCACGTTATATGCGTGCGCCGCACGGAGCATCGACTGTTCTATGAACTTCAGCTGAGGCGGTGGCCCGATAGGACATTCGATATACCGGACTGGGCGGGTGACTATCCAGTGGCGTATTTCACCAACGTGGGAATGCCCGGGTGGGTTTTGCCCAACGTGGCCATTATCGATGGTTTCGGACTCAATGACTATGTAATAGCACGCAACCAGCCGGATTCGCAAAAGACGCGTGGTATGGCCCATGAGCGCTTTCCACCTCCGGGATATATAGAGTCATTCATCCCGAATGTGAGGCTTACCAGAAAAAGGACAATTCAGTATGCCCTGCGACAATCTGATAAGGAGCTGACCGACGCCAGGATCATGAAGCTGGAGAAATTCTGGGCGGACAGGATGGCGAAGGGGCTATACCGGGAAAGACCTGTTCTGCTGCCGGATTGAGGGTGCGGGCAAGGCGGCGGGATCGCAGGGATCCCGGTCTACAGTTACTGTTCTACTTCGGGCAAATCCCGTTCGAGTGGTTTTTCCTGGCGGAGGCCAAGAGCGTAATCGGCCTGCATCAAAGTGTGAATCTCGCGCGTACCCTCGTAAATAGACGAACCCTTCGAGTTGCGATAAAAACGCTCCACCGGATATTCATCCGAGAAACCATATGCGCCGTGAACCTGAACAGCGTTGGCCGAAGCGGCCTCGGCCTCGCGACAGGCGATCCATTTGGCCAGCGAAGTCGCTTTTGTCGAACGCAGGCCCTGGTTTTTCAGCCAGCCGGCCTTCATCCACAGATAAGTGGAGTACTCGTACCCGGCCTCCATATTGGCAATCATCTGCTTGACCAACTGGTGCTGCTCGATATTTACCTGAAAAGTCTGGCGCTCTTTCGAATATTTGACACAGGCGTCACGGCAAGCTTTTATCAACCCGCACGAACCGGCGGCAACGGTGTAACGTCCCTGGTCGAGACAGAACATGGCAATTTTGAACCCGGCGCCTTCCTTGTAAACGAGATTCTCCGCCGGAACTTTTACATCCTGAAAAGCAATCGACCCGGTGTTACCGGCGCGCACGCCGAGCTTGCCGTGTATGGTAGCCGTGGAAACGCCATCCCACGCTTTTTCGACGATGAAGGCCGACAGGCCACTGTGGTCGCGTTTTTTCTTCTTATCGAGATCCGTCCAAGCGAAAACCAGAAAGTAATCGGCGATATCCGCCAGCGAAATCCACATCTTCTCGCCATTCATGATATAATGATCACCGCTTTTGACAGCCGTGGTCTGAATTCCAACAGCGTCGGTGCCGGCGGCGGGTTCGGTCAGGCCGAAAGTGGCAATCTTCTCTCCCTTCGCGGCGGGCACGAGGTATTTCTGTTTCTGTTCTTCGTTAGCCCAGGTCAGAACCGGCAGCGAAAACAGGCCGATGTGAACGGACAGGATAACCCGGGCCGAGGTATCGCCATATTCAAGTTCTTCGGAAGCCAGCCCCAGCGAGATATAGTCGGTGCCCAGGCCGCCGTATTTTTCGGGGATACAAAAGCCCAGCAGGTTGGCCTCGGCCAGAGCGGGGTACAGCTTGGGGTTGACTTTCTGGGCGCGGTCGTATTCGGCGATATCGGGAATTATGATTTTGCCGGCGACCTCGCGGGCCATATCACGCACCGCTAACTGGTTTTCAGTGAACGAGAAATCTATCATCGAAAAAAGTCCTCCTTTTGCCAATTTTTGACCGGGTTATATAGCTAATAACGGTCCCTATGTCAATGTTGTGCCGCCGGATGGCGATTTTTTGACCGTCTTTTCGGACCCGGTTGCCCCCGGGAGAGATTTTGCGTATATTCCCGGTCTTGAATTGAAAGGATTTCTTGATGAGCGGGCCCGCCCATCCCAAAGCCGATATTGTCCCCTTCACCCAGCAGTATTCCCAGACCGTTCGAGGCTGGCTTGATTCTAAAGAGACCCTGTACGACGTTTGCCGGGGGAAGGAATACCCGCCTGCAAACGACATAGTCGATAACTGGCAACGGAAGGATGTTAATTCGTACCTGCTGATGTCGGCCGGGAAGCCGGTGGCCTACGCCGAGCTGTGGAATCGCCCTAACGAAATGGCTGTCGAAATAGCCCACCTGGTAGTCGATCCCACTAAACGGGGAGAGGGGTTCGGGACGAGGATGGTTCAGCTTCTGTACGAGCAGGGGTCGGCCAGGAACGATGTCGCGAAAGTTATCATAAATTTGTATAACGAGAACTCGGTTGCCCTGAGTTGCTTTCTGAAAGCCGGTTTCGAACTGGTTGGAACCACCACCCATACCCAGGGGCTGAGAATTCTCCGCATGGTGCGATAGACAGCAAATAAGACGATCACGATAAATGTTCTAAACGATAAAGGGTTTTGTAATGGCTGACTATAAGAACCTTCTGGTTGAGAAGAAAGACGCGATCCTGATCGTGACGATCAGCCGGGAACGCGCGCTTAACGCTCTGAACAGGGAAGTTGTGGCGGAGCTGCAACAGCTTTTCAGTTTCTACTGGTCCGATGAAGCCGTGCGTTGTGTTATCATCACCGGCGCCGGCGAAAAAGCGTTCGTGGCCGGGGCCGATATAAGCGAGCTGGCCGATGTTGATGTTCGCAGCGGGACCGAGCTTTCGGCACGCGGGCTGTACCTTATGAAGACCATCCAGAATTTCCCCAAGCCGGTTATTGCGGCTATCAATGGCTTTGCTCTCGGCGGGGGATGTGAACTGGCTATGGCCTGCGATATCCGTCTGGCTTCGGAAAAAGCCAGGCTGGGGCAGCCCGAAGTTAACCTGGGGCTTATCCCCGGTTACGGCGGCACGCAGCGCCTTCCGCGTCTGGTCGGCCGGGGAAAAGCGATGCAGATGATTTTTACCGGTGACATGGTCGATGCCGCCGAGGCGCATCGGGTCGGCCTGGTCGATGAGGTGTACCCGCCCGATCAACTCATGGACAAAGCCATGGAAATGGCTAAGACAATCTGCACTAAGGGACCGGTCGCGGTTGCGCTGGCTAAGGAATGTATCAATCGTGGTCTGGACGGCACGCTCACGGCGGGTTGTGATCTCGAGAAAGCCAATTTTGGACAGGTTTGCGGTACCGGTGACAAGAATGAGGGTTGCGAGGCTTTCTTAGAAAAGCGCAAGCCCAATTTCACCGGCCACTAAGGCACGTTGTGCCATTTATGAGGAAAGTTGGTACTTCCCACGAGGGGCGTGAACAGGAACGCCCCTTTTGTCATTGGAACTTTCACTCCGGAGGCGTATTTTATAGAGCGATATGGAACTCTTCGTGCTGTTTTTCAACTCGTTCGTGGTCGGCTTTTCCGGGGCCATGATGCCCGGACCGCTTCTGGCGGTCGGTATCGCCGAAACTCCCCGTCATGGCTGGCAGACCGGCCCGGTGATTTCCACCGGGCACGCTATTGCTGAAATATTCGTGGTGGTGGCTCTGTCGCTCGGTCTGGCGGCGCTCGCCAAGAGCGGCGTCGTTGCCGCGATCATCGGTATCGTGGGCGGGACGGCGCTGATCCTGATGGGTTTCCAGATGGGTTACGAGATCATCCAGAACCGGGTAAGCTACGAAATTGTTCAGACCGAGAAGCGATCCAGTCACAAATTGGCCAGCAAGGGTATCACGGCTACGCTTTCGAATCCTTACTGGTTCGTCTGGTGGGCGACAACCGGTTTGGCCTTTTTGGTTAAGTCGCTCAAGTTCGGGTGGGTCGGTCCGGTGGTGTTCTATTTCGGGCACATTCTTTCGGACTATGTCTGGTATTCGGTAGTGTCGATTCTTCTGTGGGCCGGTAAGAAAATCATCATGGGCAGAATGCTGAGAGTTCTCATTTTTGTCTGCGCCGCTTTTCTGGTGTATCTGGGGATTACATTCATTCTCGATGGCGCGGGCGGCCTGTAGCTTTTTGCTTTCTTCGCGCCGGTCTTTCCCTTAACATTGGAACATGAACGTACGCATTGACCCCATAGCACCTTCCGACAGGAGATGGGTGCTCGGGGTATTTCGCGGTTGGGGGGCGGATTTTGTGATCAGCCGGGGACGGAAAGTATACTCCACCGAGCTGGACGGTTTCGTCGCCCGGGAAGAGAGCGGTGAGCGTATCGGACTGGTCACCCATGAAGTCATCGGCGACGAGTGCGAGATTATCACTCTCGATGCCTTCACGAAATATCGCGGAGTGGGTACTAAACTCATTGAGGCGGTTATCGGTGTCGCGCGGGGGGCAGGGGTAAAGCGGCTCTGGTTGATCACGACCAATGATAATGTCGATGCGATTCGGTTCTATCAGAAAAGGGGATTCACAATCGCTGCCGTGCATGTGGATGCTATCAAGAAATCACGCGAACTCAAACCGAGCATTCCGTTGATCGGGCATTACGGCATTCCGATACGGGACGAGATTGAGTTTGAGATGTTACTGGGCTGACAGCTTCGCTTCGTGCAGGCGGTCATAAATCGGGCCCTGAGGTGTAAGCGTCGACTTAAACAGAATTACCCGGTCGAAACAAAGCGGGATCGCTTCGAAACGGTAATCATTCAGAAAATCGGTAAGATTCTCCAGTCCTTTCGGGTGTCGCACTCTGCCAAGGGTTAGATGCGCCTTGAACTGCTTTTTCTCTTTCTCGAAGCCTAACGAACGCATACGATGCTCGATATCCCGGGCCATTTTGCTGAGAGCCTCAATATTCTGCTCTATGCCGACCCATATCACCCGGGGGCGATTCAAATTAGGAAAGCCGCCGAGAGTGGCGATGGAAGTCTTAACCTGCCGGTGTGAATTCACGGCCTCATCGATCTGTTTTTTGATTTCATCGACAAGGTTTTCGTCGGTTTCCCCCAGAAAGCGAAGGGTAAGGTGGATGTTCTCCGCTTTGACCCACTTGACCGAGCCACCTTTTTGTTTGAACAGGGCGATGTTTCTTCCCAGGGCGTCCTTGACGGATGGTTCCAGCGGCAGCGCGATGAAGAGACGCATTATTTGATATCCAGTATCTCTCGCCTGAGGAGCTCTAAGGCGGCGTAGCAGGCGCGGGCGCGGTTGGCCTCGCGGCTGGTGCCGAAATTGAACTTACGAGCATAGGTGGCGTGGACCGAAGCCAAACCGATGTAGGTGGTGCCGACTGGTTTTTCATCGGTTCCGCCGTCGGGGCCGGAAATACCAGTAATGGCTAGGGCGTAGTCGCTTTCAAAGCGCTGGCGGCATCCGGTAGCCATGGCGACAGCGCACTCTTCGGAGACCGCGCCATGCTCGGCAACGATGGCTTCATCGACGGCCAGCTGCTTGATCTTGGCTTCATTGGAATAGCTGAGGACGCCGCCCAGAAAATAATTAGAGGCGCCGGGGACAGAGGTAATAATCATGCCCAGTTGCCCTCCGGTGCATGACTCGGCCACGGCTACAGTTCGGTCGTTGTCCTTGAGAAGCTGCCCCACAACTCCTTCGAGAGTATCGTCATCTTTGCCGTAGATGTATTTGCCCACCACCGATTCGAGAAACCGTTCCAGGTCGCGGGCTTTCTGCTGAACCTCGTCTTTGGTCCCGCTTTCGGCTATGATGCGCAGATCCACACCGCTGTAGGCCGGAAGGTAAGCCAGCTTGACGCCGTTCTCCAGTTTGAGTTCGGCCTGAAGCATGTCGGCCAGTTTCGATTCTACCACACCGGTGGTGCGGAGCTTGGTTATTTTCAGATTATGACCCAGGTTCAGGTTCTTGAGGTAGGGCAATACCTCGTCTTCCATAATCTGCTGCATCTCGCGCGGGACCCCGGGCAGGGAAATAAAGGTCCGGCCTTCTTCGGAGATACAGATGCCCACCGCCGAGCCGTTTTTGTTGGGGAAGAATTTCGCTCCCTGGGGAAGCAGGGCCTGGTTCTGGTTGATAGCCGGCATGGTGATTCCGCGCTGGGCGTAGCGGTTTTTCATATCCTCGAGAATCTCCTCGTGGAATATGAGATTGCGCTTGAAGACCTTGACAATGGCTTTCTTGGTGTTGTCGTCGTCGGTCGGGCCCAACCCCCCGGTGGTTATTATGACCTGGGCGCGCTTGAGAGCCAGGTGGAAAGCTTCCTCCATAATTTCCAGAGAGTCCCCGGTGGTACTGATGTACTTGACGTTCAGGCCGAGACCGGTCAACTTCTCGGCGACAAAGGCGGCGTTAGTATTAACGGTATGGCCGGTGAGTAATTCATCTCCAATGGTGATCAGTTCAACATCCATGCTCGTGTCCTCTGCTTCGGCCTAATTCGCCCACAGTTCTCCATAGTTGGCTATAGCCCACAACACGGCGTGGGTAAAGATATTAGCGTATACCCCCGCCGCGATATCGTCCATCGTTACCCCCCATCCGCGCGGCAACTTCTCGAACTGAGAGGCGGGGGGAAGCTTTATGACGTCGAATGCCCTGAAAGCGAAGAAAGCGATAAGGTAACCTTCCCGGGAATATTCCACAAAGAGCAGCGCCACGAACATCCCGGCCCATTCATCGATGACAATCTTGCGGGAGTCATGGCCGAGCATATCTTCGGCCGCACCCGACGACCAGATTGAAATAAACAGCGTCGCCACCGTCACGGCAAGGAGAATAAACAGGTTGCCCTTGACCAGAAAGAATGCTATTAACCAGGCCGGGATGGTTCCCCAGGTACCCGGCCAGGGTTTCAGGTATCCCGAGCAGAGACCGGTAGCGATAAATTTTACCAGCTGATTTTTCATGCGATGTTACTCATTTCAGCACCGATTTTATCATGTAGAAGTATTTCACTATATAGTCAATTCCCGTCCACAGGGTGACCGCCGCGGTAATCCACAGACTGAGGTTGAAATAGAAATAGTAGTCAAACTCCAGCGAAGACCGAAGAGGACTTTCGTAATAGGCCAGGGCGTTTATAAGAGTGATATAGCCCAGCACCACGCCCACTATGCTCAGCTGCAGGAAGGTTTTGACTTTGGCCCACCACGACGGCGCGATGACCACGCCGCGGTAGGCGGCCAGAAGGCGCAGGCCGGTGATGAAGAACTCCCGACCAATTATCAGGATCACGGGGAAAGGAGAAACATAGTCCAGGGCGATAAACGAGATCAGAGCAGATGAGACCAGGATCTTGTCAGCCAACGGGTCCATGAACTTGCCGAAGCCGGTAATCACGCCGTACTTGCGGGCGTAATAACCGTCGGCCAGGTCGGTCAGGGCGGCCAGAACGAATAACCCCAAGGCTACCATCTGCATGTGGAAATTGTCGATGATGAAAAAGAACATGAAGACGGGGGCGATAATTATGCGAAGCAGAGTAAGTTTGTTGGGAGTGTTCATCGGCAAACAAGTTACGGGACAGGGTAAAAAGTGTCAATCAGGAAATCAGGGGCGAGATCTGGCCTGACAATCGGCCGCGAAAGACGGCACAAAAAACCCAGACAGGTGATGAGACCTGCCTGGGCGGACGATATTAGGTAATCCACAGAAAGAGTAACACTTTCCGATTGCGAATTAATAATACACCACGGACTCTATTTTGTCAAGAAAAAAGCGGCCATCCCCTGGGACCAACCCTTCTCCTGTCAAGCGACACCCGACCAGGCCTTCGGTGCGTGCGTCGAGGCCGAGCATCGCCGGCCCTTAAGCTCCGGTATCCCTAAAAATTATTAACAGCGTCTGTGGATAAGCTGTGGACTTGTGTTGATTGCCTTATAACCTTAACGTAATTATATGCTTAAAAAACGCCCAAAATTTAGTGCTTTTCTTTCGGGCCGGCCTGAAAAATCCCGGTGTTATAAGCTGCTTTTTGATAGGATGTTACGGGAGTTAATTTTTTAGATAACGACGATTCACTCAGAAGGCGGGGCTTCCTATTTTAGTTTGGGTTCGGTACTTTTGTGTCGGCCAAGGAAATACAGAATTCTCAAAAAAAACACAATTTTTAGTAGATAGGGTTTTTTCAACCACTATATATTGTGCTCGCGCTTTGAGGGTCGGGATGCTGCTGCGGAT
Organism: Candidatus Zixiibacteriota bacterium; assembly: GCA_020351995.1. GTDB lineage: Bacteria > Zixibacteria > MSB-5A5 > GN15 > FEB-12. The sequence goes on along the minus strand of CP070674.1, from coordinate 3,046,731 downwards.
ACTCCCGTTTCCCCCTCAATATGTAAAAAGTGACAGTAAAAACCGCCGACCGGATACCTCGCACTGTTAAAATGGATTTTGGCGGTCCGGTTATTTTTTGAATACAGGAGGTACACTTTGAAGATTCAACGGTATTTCACCCGGGACGGGGAATCACCCTTCAGCCGAATCAACTTTGTAAAGCGTAGCTCAGAAATAAAGAATCCCGATGGTTCAACCGTTTTCAAATTAGACAATATCGAGGTTCCGGAATCATGGTCACAGGTAGCGGTCGATATTCTCGCCCAGAAGTACTTCCGAAAAGCAGGTGTACCGCAGCAGAACGAAAAAGGTCAGTCGAAGGTAGATGATGAAGGCATGCCGGTGACCGGCGGCGAAACCGACGCCCGGCAGGTGTTTCATCGTCTGGCTGATTGCTGGCGTCATTGGGGTCAGAAGTATGGATACTTCGCCGATGACTCCGACGCGAAAAATTTCTATGACGAAATTTGTTTTATGCTGGCCAGTCAGATCGCCGCGCCCAACTCGCCCCAGTGGTTCAATACCGGTCTGCACCAAGCTTACGGTATCACTGGTGTTTCCAACGGCCATTACTACGTTGATCCTGACAGTCATAATCTGACCGCCGCCCAGAACGCTTACGAACATCCCCAGCCGCATGCCTGTTTCATACAGTCAGTGGGTGACGACCTTGTCAACGACGGCGGTATCATGGATCTCTGGGTCCGCGAGGCCCGGTTGTTCAAGTATGGAAGCGGGACGGGCACGAACTTCTCGCGCCTCCGCGGGTGTAAGGAGCCGCTCTCCGGTGGTGGCAGTTCATCGGGGCTGATGTCGTTCTTGCGAATTGGTGACCGGGCGGCCGGTGCTATCAAGTCAGGTGGCACCACCCGGCGGGCCGCGAAGATGGTTTGCCTTGACCTGGATCATCCCGATATTCTCGAGTTCGTCAACTGGAAAGTAGTCGAGGAACAGAAAGTCGCTGCTCTCGTAGCCGGTTCCAGGCTTATCAGGCAACAGTTGAAAGATATACTCGAAGCGGCCCGGGTCGCGGGTGACAACGGTAACTCCCAGTATGAAATCGACCCGGATAAGAACAAAAAACTCAAAGACACTCTCAAAAGAGCCAGGCAATCGGGGGTTCCGGCTAATTATATCAAGAAGGTACTTGACCTGGCGGGACAGGGAATTGATGATATCGAGTTTGTCGAGCTCGATACCAACTGGGAAAGTGAGGCCTACCTGACTGTTTCCGGTCAGAACTCGAATAATTCGGTTCGTATTCCCAATGAATTTTTCGAAAAAGTCAAGGGTGACGAAGACTGGCAGCTGGTGCGTCGAACCGATGGCGAGTCGGCCTCGGAGATTCCCGCCCGCGAGCTATGGGACAAAATCTGTCACGCTGCCTGGTCGTGTGCCGATCCCGGCGTCCAGTTTGACACGACCATCAACGAGTGGCACACCTGCCCGGAGGACGGCCGTATAAACGCTTCCAACCCGTGTTCCGAGTATATGTTTCTCGACGACACCGCCTGTAACCTGGCTTCCATCAACCTGGGCAAGTTTCTCGGTGACGATGGAGCGTTTGATATCGAGGGATATCTTCATGCCATCCGCATCTGGACCATTGTCCTGGAAATTTCGGTGCTGATGGCTTCGTATCCATCGAGGCCCATTGCCCAGAAGAGTTACGATTTTCGTACGCTCGGGCTCGGATTCGCCAACCTGGGAACATTGTTGATGCGCATGAGCATTCCGTACGATTCTGCTGAAGGCTACGCGTGGTGCGGCGCCCTCAGCGCCATGCTGACGGGTGAGGCTTATGTTACTTCGGCGGAGATGGCCCGGGAGCAGGGACCATTTACGGCCTATTACCGTAATCGTGAACATATGCTCCGGGTGATTCGCAACCATCGTCGCGCCGCTTACAATGTCGACAAGGAAGAGTACGAAGATCTAACCATAAAACCACACGGCATCAATCCCAACTATATCCCCGAGGAAATCGTCAGGGCCGCCCGTCTGGTGTGGGACCGCGCCCTTGATCTTGGTGAGGTTTACGGGTTCCGCAATGCTCAAACGACAGTAATCGCCCCCACCGGGACGATCGGCCTGGTGATGGATTGTGATACAACCGGGATAGAGCCTGATTTCGCGCTGGTAAAGTTCAAGAAGCTGGCCGGTGGCGGATACTTCAAAATCATCAACAATTCGGTACCAATTGCCCTCAGGAAGCTCGGCTATACCGATGAAGAGATTGACGAGATTATTCTCTACGCCACCGGCCATAAAACTCTCAAGCAGGCTCCCTATATTAATCACGAATCACTCAAGGCCAAAGGATTCACGGACACCGAGCTGGAGAAGGTGGAATCGGCTCTGGGTAATGTTTTCGACATATCCTTCGCTTTCAACAAGTACACTCTCGGTGAGGAGTTCTTGCGCGACACCCTGGGTTTGTCGGAACAGGTTTACGAGGATTGGAATTTCAACCTGCTCAGAGAACTGGGCTTCACCCGCGAGCAGATTGATCTGGCCAATGAATTCTGTTGCGGTACTATGACGCTGGAAGGCGCGCCCCACCTGCAGGAAAAGCATCTGGCCGTATTTGACTGCGCCAATCGGTGTGGTAAGAAAGGCGAAAGATTCATCCGGTTTGAGTCGCATATCCGGATGATGGCCGCCGCCCAGCCGTTTATTACGGGAGCCATATCCAAAACTATCAACATGCCTGCCGAGGCGGATCTGGACGCCGTCAAGAGAGCTTACCGCCTGGCCTGGGAAACGATGAACAAGGCCATCGCGATTTATCGTGACGGCTCGAAGCTCAGTCAGCCCCTGACCTCGGCGCTCTTTGACGACGACGATGAAGAAGAAGGGCTCTCAATAGAGAGTGCCTCCGAGAAGATGGCCCAGCGAGTTGTCTACCGTTACCTGGCCAAGAGGCGTAAACTGCCTAACCGTCGCGGCGGCTACACTCAGAAAGCTACCGTCGGGGGGCACAAAGTGTATCTTCGCACCGGCGAGTACAGCGATGGCACGCTCGGTGAAATATTCCTTGATATGCATCGCGAAGGCGCGGCTTTCCGGTCGCTCATGAACAGCTTCGCAATTTCCGTATCGCTCGGCCTGCAGCATGGCGTGCCGCTGGAAGAATTCGTCGAGGCTTTCCTCTTCAGCCGTTTTGAGCCGAACGGTTTTGTGCAGGGCAACAAATCCATCAAACGGGCAACTTCGATTATTGACTATATCTTCCGCGAGCTGGCTATCTCGTACCTCGATCGAACGGACCTGGCCCATGTTTCCGAGGAGGACCTGCTGGGTGACACGCTCGGTAAACCCAGCGAGGAATCGATCGAGTACGAGGCGGAAGAACCCGCTGATTCGCACATTACCGGTCAGGTCACGACCGGCAGTCGTACGGCGGATGATATCAATTCCAGCCACCTGCGGATAGACCTGAGAGGTGGGGGCAATGGCAATGGTAAAGGCAACAGCGATAACAGGGAAACAGGAGGTTTCAAAAGTGATGAATCGATGGAGCATAAGGCTGCGGTTAAAGCAACTGCGGCCGCTGAGACGGCGCTTGAATATGCCTCAGCGTCAGTCAAAAGGGTTGTCGATCAAACCGGGCAGAGGCTCTTTGAGGAAATCAGGGCCGCGCGACTGAAAGGCTACGAAGGCGACATGTGCTCCGAATGTGGTCAGTTTACAATGGTACGTAACGGAACCTGTCTGAAGTGTGATACCTGCGGCGCCACCAGCGGCTGCAGCTAAAATTGGCTGGGAACCACTACTTGACACACATTCAGGCGGGCGAGCGATTCAGTTATCAAGATACAGCTTTCCCTGTAAGCGGTAGGGCTCGACCGAACAACGGCTCGGCGGGCCTTATTTTATTTCCCGCCACACAATTGGCCGCGTCGGCGACCGACGCGCAATTTCTTTGAACCCGGCCTCAAAGTATGACGATGCCAGCCCGGTCCAGACAAACGGGTCGGGTTGGTTGCCTTTCTTCGGTTCGAACGGATAAGCTTCGACAATCCTGGCGCCTTTCCCGGCGGCGTGGGCAACAGCAGCTTCGATCAGTTGTCGACTGACACCCGAGCGGCGATGCTCTTTTGCCACGAACAGACAGTTGAGCGACCAGACTTCCCGATCGTCAACCGGCTTGAATATCCGGGACTTCTCGAACCGCACAAACTCCTTTCGGGGACCGATGGAACACCACCCGACCGGTTCGTTTTTCAAATAGGCCAGAATCCCCGGCACTCTGCCCGAGTCTACCAGCTTTTTCATGGCGCGTTTGTTGCCGTCGCCTTTCAGGCGCTCAAACTCGGCGTGTCGGGTTCGCCAGTGCATGCACCAGCATCCCCCGCAGGCACCGCGGGGGCCGAACAGACGTTCGAAGTCATTCCAGCGGCTTTTCGTTAACGGCCTGAAGGTCAACGGAATATGCGGTAACTTTTCTTTCTTCATAAGTGACGGCTCCCCGAGTGTTCTTAAATAATGTACGATGCTTTTAGATTCCAGTCGAGTCAATAGAATGGTCTTATGCAGAAAGTTAAACGAGGGTCGAAACAATGTTCTGGCGGGGTCGTAATTAAATACTAATCAACAAGGTAAAAGGCGAACACTATCATAGAGGAAAGATAGGAGAGCTGCTGATGTTTAAGAAAATAGCCATAATCGGTATAATCGTTATAGTTATCGGGGCGGTACTTTTCTTTGCTATCGACGGTTCGGCAAAGAAAGAAGACGGGTATAAAACCGTCGAGGTTACCAAGGGCTCCATTATTGACAAAGCCCTCGCCGTGGGCAAGATCGAACCGAAGCAGGAAATCTCGGTCAAATCCAAAATCCCCGGCATTGTCAGAAAAATCTATGTCGAGATGGGTGACCGCGTTGCCGTCGGCGACCCCCTGTTTGACATCGGCCCCGATCCGACTCCGATTGAGTTGACCGAAGCGCAACGCGATGTCGAGATCAGGAAAGTCACCTATGACAACGATAAGCGCGAACTCGACCGCCTGAAAAGCCTACTGGAAAAAAACCTTGTCTCACCGCAGGAGTACGACAATCAAGAAGCCCGGTGCGAGGAGTCGAGACTCCGCCTGCAGTTATCCAAAGAGAAACTGTCATTGATTGAATCAGGCAAATCGAGTGCCACCGGCGCCAGCGTTGACAATATCATCAAGTCACCTATTTCGGGAACGGTTCTGTCACGACTTGTCGAGGAGGGCGACCCGGTCGTGCCGCTGACGACTTTCCAGGCCGGCACGGAACTGATGACGCTGGCGAAAATGGATGACCTTATTTTCAAGGGGAATGTTGATGAGATCGATGTCGGGAAACTATCTGAGGGTATGCCCGCCGAAATAGAAATCGGTGCCCTTTCTTCGCAGGACAAGGTGTCCGGCACAGTAACGAAGATTTCTCCCAAAGCGCATAAAGAAGAAGGGTCTACGCTGTTCGAGGTCGAAATCAGAATCGACGAACTGGGCGCCAAGTTCCTTCGGGCCGGCTACTCGGCCAATGCCGATGTGATTATCACCAGGAAAGAGGACATCATTCTCATTCCCGAGCGCCTGATACGTACCAAAGACTCCGCCCAGTTTGTAGAGGTTCAGGACAGCTTATTGGTAATCACGGAACGTGAGATTAAGACGGGGCTGTCTGATGGCATCAATATTGAGGTTGTCGATGGTCTCGACGAAGGTGAGATACTGGTGGAGCGCCCGCCCAAAGACATCGAGGTCTGGGATTAATTCAATTTGGGGATGAGGTTGTGATACCGCTGGTTACCATAAAGCAGTTTCTTAACGATCTTCGCCGCCAGAAACTTCGAACGGCTATGACCATGTTCGGAATCTTCTGGGGGACCTGTTCAATTGTTCTTCTGTTTGCTTTCGGGACCGGTCTTACCGAGGCTCAGTTGAAATCGATGCGTGGTATGGGCGAGAATATCGCCATTTTCTGGGGCGGGATTACCGCCAAGGAGTTTGAGGGGCTGCCGAACGGTCGGTCTATTCGCCCTACGGCCGATGACGTTCGCCTGATCAAGTCGAAGACACAACACTTCCAGCGTCTCTCGCCTGAATACATTAAATACAACACCAACATTCGCTACGGAAAACAGGAAACAGTGCGAAACGTGCATGGTATTTGGCCGGAATACGGCCCCATGCGCAATGTAAACCCGAAGTGGGGTTCGCGGTTTATCAATGACCGCGATGAGGCCGAAAAGCGCCGGGTCTGTTTTATCGGCAACCTGCTAAAAGATGACCTGTTCGGCGAGGCCGATTGTGTTGGTGAGGAGATTTTGGTTAATGGAATGCCCTTCACCGTTATCGGGAGCATGAAGGAAAAGCAGCAAAACAGCTCCTACAGCAGCCGCGACAGTCGGTCGGTATTTATTCCGCTGTCCACGTTTGAGGCGATGTACAGCAGGCGTTATATAAATAACTTCGTAGGGCAGTGCAAGCCGACCGGATCGATGAAGCTGGCGCGGAGGGAAGTGTATGAAATCCTCGGCGCCAAGTACAGGTTCGACCCGGACGACCGCGAGGCCATGGCGGTTTGGGATACAACCGAGGCCTTTGCCTTTTTGAAGAATTTCTTTCTCGCCTTTTCAATGTTCCTGGTGGGTATCGGTGTGGCTACTTTGATAACGGGTGGCATTGGTGTTACCAATATCATGAATGTGGTGCTGGAGGAACGCACCAAGGAAATCGGCATAAAAATGGCCATGGGAGCGCGAAAGAGCTTCATCCTCTGGCAATTTGTTTTCGAGACCCTGCTGATAACGAGTATCGGCGGTATCTTCGGCTTTCTGTTTGCCTGGGGAATTATAGCGGTGTTCCCGTACCTGAACCTGAGCGACTTTGTGGGTACACCCCGGGTCGATCTGGTGGCGAGCATGGCAACGATCGCGATTCTTGGAATGGTGGGTTTCGTGGCCGGTATTTTTCCGGCCCGGCGCGCGGCCAATCTTCAACCGGTGCAGGCCCTCAAACTGTTTTAGGTAATTATGAAGCTTTCGGTTATATACAATGTCTTTGTCCGCGATTTCCGCAAGCAGAAGAAGCGGATTGCATTGACGCTGCTGGCGCTGGGATGGGGCACGGTATCTATAATGCTGCTTCTGGGATTTGGTGAAGGACTTCACCGCCAGTTAACCACTCAGAGAATGGGTATGGGTGAGAATATCGTCGTTCTCTGGGGCGGCCAAACCTCAATAGCCTACAAAGGTATGGGCAAAGGACGGCGGATATATCTCATGCCCGAAGATGTTGATTACCTCAGGAAAAAAATCCCGGATATAGGCAGGATCGGCGGCGAGATGGACCGCTGGGGCCAGCGGATACAGAGAGATTCAGTGGTGCTGATGGAGCACGTGGTTGGGCTGATGCCGAACTACGAACAGATGCGTTTCTACATCCCGATGTCCGGCGGGCGTATGATCAATGACCGCGATATGGAGCTTCGACGAAGAGTGGCCTTTCTCGGATGGGAACTCAAGGACCGAATATTCGGCACCGAAAACGCGATCGGCCGTCAGATACTGGTTAACCAGATACCTTTTACGGTGATCGGCGTCATGAAAGAAAAGCGGGTCATGGGCAACTACTCCGGTATGGATGAGGACAAGTTGGTCATGCCGCTGACTACCTTCCAGGCGATATACGGTGACCGCTATCTGGACAACATGGTCTACCAGCTGGATAATCCGGAGCAGAACGAATCGGTCGAGCAACAGGTATTCGAGGCGCTGGGGGCCAAATACAAATTCGACCCCGAAGACGACCGCGCCCTGGCTCTGTGGGATACCATCGCCTCCGGCAAGGAATTCAACAACGTCCTGGTCGGTATCAAGATCTTTCTCGGTATCATTGGCGGCCTGACACTGCTGATCGCCGGGGTGGGGGTGGCCAATATCATGTACGTTTCAATCAAAGAGCGCACCCGCGAGATCGGTATCAAAATGGCCATGGGCGCCCGCCGTTCGTACATCCTTACCCAGTTCCTGATAGAGGCTTTGATTATTACGTTCTTCGGCGGCTTCGGTGGCATGTCCATAAGTTACATTATGACTGAGGCATTCAAGCGGGTGCCAATCGAGTCGGATGTTCTGGAAATGATGGGACGCCCGACCATATCGCTGGAAATTGGAATTATAGTGATAGTTATTCTCGGTGTTATGGGAATTCTATCGGGTCTGTTCCCGGCCATGAAAGCGGCCTCGGTGAACCCGGTGGAGTCATTGAGATATGAATAAGAGTGCTTCGATATAAACGAGCAGATGGGAGCAGGTTATGCTTATAGATTTGCGAAAAGTTGAGAAGGCTTACCGGACCGGAAGCGTTGAGTTCAAGGCCCTCAAAGGTATCGATTTTGAAGGTAAGCGCGGTGAGTATATCGCCGTGGTCGGCCCCTCGGGCTCGGGCAAATCGACGCTGATGAATATCGTCGGCTGTCTCGATATCCCCACGGCAGGAGAGTACTTCCTCGAAGGACAGCCGGTCAACGGGATGACCTCCAACCAGCTGGCGGATATCCGCAACAAGAAGGTCGGTTTTGTATTTCAGGCGTTTAATCTATTGCCCTACGCGACAGCCTTTGAGAATGTCGAGGTTCCGCTGTTGTTCGCCCGCACCAATGGGAAGAATCGAAAAAAACGGGTCATGGAAGTTCTCTCCCGGGTGGGCCTGGCCGACAAGATCAATAACAGACCCACCGAGATGTCGGGCGGCGAGATGCAGCGTACGGCTATCGCCCGGGCCCTGGCCAATGAACCGGATATCATTCTTGCCGACGAACCCACCGGGAACCTGGACAGTGCCTCGGGCGGGGAGATCGTGAAGATCTTCGACGAACTGTGGAAAATGGGCAAAACCATTATCGTGATCACGCATGATATGAATATCGCCAGGCGAGCCGACAGGATCATCAAACTGAAAGACGGTTTGATTGACACCAATGGCAATATGCTTTAGCTAACAGGGCACCTTCAGACAGCATAAAAAAGTCAGGACCATTTGGTCCTGACTTTTTCTTTTAGGGGAGACAGACAACGTTCCTTCGCGAACTCTATCTGAACAAAACGATCCTTTTTGACTTGCCAGTTATCTCCGTCTTAAGATTGCATGAATAGACGTCGGATTCTGGTCCTGCGTAGTTTTCGGCCTGGAGCAGACCCTCTGAATTGGCCGCGGTGGGGGAGAAATCCGGAAGGTTGGTGAGTTTGAGGGCACATCCAATTTGCCGCGCCATGATCATTTCCTCTTAACGAATATCCGATATTTTGGCGGCTGTTCAATTTTTGAGCAGCTCTTTCATTCAATCATATCGGAAGTTTTCAGGTCGACTTTAGCGGGCTCAGGCAAATATCTTTAGCTTTTTGTGGGGAAACACAACTTCGGCCGGGGCAGACAGTTAAGTCCTCAGGTGTGGGAAGAGCCCCATATCCGGCTTTAGCTCGCGGCCGATCCGCACAGACCTCTGCCATCGTAATCTATTATAAATCAATGTATTAGGGGTGAGGAAAAGGGCGGCACCGGGCTTGCAGGATACTGTTTCGGTGAAACATAAAACGCTGAAACGAAGGAGGTTGCCTTGATTAGACGATTATTGTTAGTCTCCCTAAGTGTCCTGCTCGGTCTGGCCTTTGTGGCTCCGTCGGCCGCGGCACAGGAACAGGGGACAATTCAGGCGCTGGCAACTGTCATTTCCAGTTTGAACGTGGTTGGCACCAATAACCTGCAGTTCGGTACGGTTACGCCGGGTGTCAACAAAGCGGTCGACAAAGCCAATGTCAGTTATGCCGGCGAATGGACCGTGACCGGTACGAGTAATGCCGAAGTCACCGTAGACTTTGTACTGCCGTCATCGTTGGCCACAGCCGATTCCCTGGCTTTCATGAACATCATCTTCTCCGGTACCGACGCGTCTTACGACGATGGTACGGGCGGCGGGCAGACGGCTCCGGCGGGCGTTATCGACCCCAACGGACCGTCAACGCTCAATATCAGCGCCGGCGGGACGTTGATGATCTGGATTGGCGGGATGGTTTTGCCGACGGTTTCGCAGACCGGTGGCGACTACGCCAACGACGTGGTTTTGACCGTAGCTTATACCGGCAGTTGATTGCCTTAAAGCGCACTGCCGGTTCATAATACTGCTTTCTACTTTCCCGAAGCGGGCTTCTAAAGCTGCGCCTTCTTGTGTTTATGGGTCTATCCGGTCTGGGCTGTAATCTGGCCGGCTCCTTGACCGATTGTGGTTATTTTGGTATATTAAAAGATATCCAATTTTACTTCTCGATGCTGCATCAGTGTCAGTCAGCAAATTTCAATGGGAGGTATCCCATGTTCAAATCGTTTGTTCTTACTGTCATATTCATATCGACTCTGGCTCTCACAACCTCAGCTGAAGAGCCTCTTTTCGCCGCGGCCATGACCTACACGGTTGGGGACTATCCGCAGATTGTTTTTTCGGCTGACCTTGACGGGGACGGCAACCATGATCTGGCCGTAGAGAACGAATGGTCGAACAATGGGTCGGTCCTGATTAACTGCGGTGATGGGACCTTTACCCCTGCGACGAATTACGGCGTCGGGTCCGGGCCGAGATGCGTATACGCAGCGGACCTTGACGCGGACGGGGACAGAGATCTGGCTGTGACGAACTATTCTTCCGACAATGTCTCGATTTTGAAGAACAATGGCGATGGCACTTTTGCCGCTGCGGTAAATTATACAGCTGGCGACGGCTGCTACAGTATTGTCGCTGCCGATCTTGACGATGACGGGGACAAGGATTTGGCGGTGGCCAATTACTATTCCCTAAGCGTCTCGATTCTAGAAAACAACGGCGACGGTACCTTTGTCGCGCCCGTCGATTACCCGGTCTATGGCTCTCCGACATGTGTTGTTGCGGCCGATTTCGATGGGGATGGAATAAGTGATGTAGCAACAACCAACGTCGGTTCGGACGACGTGGTTATCCTCATGAACAACGGTGATGGTACTTTGGCGTCCGCTGTGAATTATAAGGCAGGAACTTATCCGTATTCTCTCGTTGCTGCTGATCTAGACGGCGACGAAGATACTGATCTGGCAGTGGCGAACGGCGCCTCTGACAACGTTTCTATCTTGAGCAACATCGGTGATGGTACATTTGTCGACGTCGCTGTCAACTATCCGGTCGGAGATGAGCCCAGATCTGTCTTTGCGGCTGATTTTGATGGAGACGGGGATGATGATTTGGCAGTGGCGGACTATAACTCCGACAGTATCTCAGTCTTGTACAATAACGGCGATGCCAGCTTTGGTGGGAGAGAAACTTACCCAGCAGGTGATTCTCCGGTATCGGTGACCGCAGGAGATCTGGATGGCGATGGCGATAATGACTTGGCAGTTTCGATCAACGACCTTGACAATGTGTACATATTCCGAAACAACGGGGACGGCACTTTTGCCGTACCGGATGCGTATGCGGTTGGCCCATACCCTTGGGCTGTTATTGCGGAAGACCTCGACCGGGATGGCGACGCCGACATTGCCGTGGCGAACGCCCTGGGGCACGAAGTTTCTATTCTAATGAACAACGGCGATAAGACATTTGCCGCTGCAGTCTCTTACTGGGTTGGAGATGAGCCAAGATCGGTTTTCGCCGCAGATCTCGATGGTGATGGCGACAGCGATTTGGCCGTGGCCAACAGTGGTTCTGATGATGTTTCCGTCTTGAAAAACAAGGGCGATGGCACTTTTGCCTACGCCGTTGAATATGTTGCCGGGGACGGGGCCGGGTCTGTTTTCGCGGCGGATATTGATAAGGATGGCGACAAAGACCTGGCCGTAGCGAACTATTACGCCGACAATGTTTCGGTCTTGATGAACAATGGTAACGGGACTTTTGCCGCGCCGGTTAATTATATTGCTGGCGACGGTCCCGCTTGGGTTACCGGGCATGATCTTGATGAGGACGGGGATATTGATCTAGCCGTCGCTGGGTGGCACTCTGACAACGTCTTGATACTAAAGAACAACGGTGATGGCAGTTTCTCCGCTGCAGTTGATTATACAACCGGAAATGCTTCAAGTTGTGTAGTTGCGATTGATCTTGATGATGATGGTGACGCTGACTTGGCTGTGTCAAATGCTTTTGCCGGGACTGCCTCCGTCATGATGAATGACGGCAACGGAGCCTTTACTGATGTGGTCAACTACGCGGTTGGGATTAATCCCTACTGCGTGGTCGCGGCAGATCTTGACCTGGATGCAGATTATGATTTGGCAGTGGCAAACCGTTATTCTGGCACTGTCTCGTTTCTCGCCAATACTGGCGACGGCACGTTCGCTGCTGCGGTTGGTTATGCTGCGGGAGACGCGCCGAACAGGGTTTTCGCTGCTGACCTAGACGGGGATGTGGACATGGACTTAACGGTAACTAACGAGTCTTCAGAGAGCATCTCCATCCTCTTCAATCTAAGTTTAGCTACCTTTGATGCTTCGGTTGAGTACGCCGTCGGCATCTACCCCTCCTCCGTCTACTCCGGTGACCTTGATGGTGATGGGGACCGGGATTTGGCTGTGACAAACAGTGAATCGGATGATGTGTCGATTCTCAGAAACTACGGGGACGGTACCTTCGCCACGGCCGTCAATTATGACGTGAATGATTAACCAACCTCCGTGTGTGGTGCCGACTTCGATAGCGATGGCGACAAAGACCTGGCCGTAGCCAACTATGGCTCGGATAATGTCTCTATCCTGCCCAACCACGGTGACGCGACTTTCGAAGGCGTCATTGACTACGGTGTGGGAAGCGGCCCCAGATCGGTCCTCACCTGCGATCTGAACGGTGACGGTGACTATGATTTAGCCGTAGCTAACGGTATTTCGGATGATGTCTCCATCCTGGTCAACAACGGTGATGGTACGTTCGCTACTGCTGTCGATTACACCGTCGGTGATTACCCGGTATCGGTGTATTCGGCCGACCTCGATGGTGACATATATAAAGACATCGCTGTCGCCAACTGCAGCTCCAATAGCGTGTCGATCCTGATTAACCATGGTGACGCCACCTTTGAGGGGGTGGTTGACTATGGCGTGGGGAGTGGACCAAGGTCAGTCTTTCTGTGTGATCTGGATAATGATGGGGATCGT
>CP070674.1:3021744-3033459 GCA_020351995.1 Candidatus Zixiibacteriota bacterium | reverse complement strand
GCCCCAGTCAACTATATGGCAGGCGACACCCCCATGTCCATTTTCGCGGAGGATTTTGATGGAGACGGAGACGATGATCTAGTGGTGGCGAATCTTATGTCCGACAGCGTCTCCATCCTGTTAAACAATGGTTACGGAATTTTTGCCGAAGCGATAGATTACGCAGTTGGGGACGGTCCCATATCTGTTTTCGCCGCCGATCTTGATAGTGACAGCGACAACGACTTGGCAGTAGCGAACAATTACTCCGACAACGTTTCTATTTTGTTTAATCTGACGGTAACTGAACCAAGCGGCTTTGCGGCGGCTGTGGATTATCCGGTCGGCATTTATCCCTCCTCCGTTTATTCCGGTGACCTTGACGGCGACGGGGATAAGGACCTCGCCGTTACTAACAGTGACGATGATGATGTGTCTATCCTTACAAATAACGGCGATGGTACCTTCGCGACGGCCGTGGATTATGCTGTCAACGATTATCCCGTGTCCGTGTGCGGGGCCGATTTTGACGATGATGGTGACAAAGACCTCGCGGTGGCCAACAACGGGTCAAACAACGTTTCAATCCTCCCCAACCACGGGGACGCCACCTTTGAAGGGGTTGTCGATTACGGCGTTGGCTCCGGACCCAAATCCGTCTTCACCACTGATCTAAACGGCGACTTCGATTATGATCTGGCCGTGGCTAACAGCGATTCGGACAATCTCGCCATTCTGTTGAACAACGGCGACGGAACTTTCGCCACAGCCGACTATGTCAGCGTGGGGGATTATCCGGTCTCGGTCTGTGGAGCCGATCTTGATAACGATATCGACAGAGATCTGGCAGTAGCCAATTATTACTCCAACACTGTCTCGGTAATAACGAACAGCGGTGACGCGACTTTTGAAGGAGTGGTCGATTACGGTGTCGGAACCGGACCCCGGTCGGTGTTCACCTGCGATTTGGACCGCGATGGTGACTATGATCTGGCCGTGGCTAATAGCGACTCGGACGATATCTCGGTTTTGCTCAATAACGGCGATGCCACATTCGCAACGGCGGTCAGTTACCCGGCGGGCGACAGCCCTTATTCCGTGTACGGCGGTGATATTGACGGAGACGGAGACAAAGACCTGGTGGTGGCCAACTATAGCCTCGATAGTGTCTCGGTGCTGATTAACCACGGTGACGCCACTTTCGAGGGCGTAGTCGATTATGGGGTCGGGACCGGCCCCCGGGCGGTTTGCCTGACCGATCTTAATGGTGACAGTGTGTATGATATCGTTACGGCGAACAGTCTGTCGGACGATGTCTCGATTCTGCTTAATCTCAGTGACGAACCGGCATATGATTGTGAGCTTCGTGGCGATTTCAACCGAAACGGGCAGTTTGATATTCTCGATATCGATGACTTCATTGACTATCTTTTCCGCGGCGGGCCGCCTCCGGCCTGTGAGGAGGAAGTCGATGTTGACGAAAGCGGCCAAATAGATATTCTCGATATCGACTACATGGTTGATTACCTGTTCAGAGGTGGGCCGGAGCCTATCCCCTGTCCTTGAGAATGACAAGATATTGCGACAGTGAAGCCACCCCAATGTCGGGGTGGCTTTTGCTGCGCGAAGCAGCGGTCAAGAAACAGCTTGCCTCGGGAATAAAACGGATTATATTACACTTGATTGTTGTCTTTCTTCACGCCACCTCACAAGTTCGCCGGACCCAAATCCGGGTGAATCGGGTCGTAACCGGCATACTTGGCGGAGCGACTCAATCTTGACCGGTTAAAACACTGGGGATAGCCAGACGTTTTCCGATAATAGTATTAAACGAGGGAGACTTAGGTTAAGATGATACACAAGGGCAAATTGCTGTTCTGCCTTGCCGGACTGTTAGTGGGCTTTTCGGTGATGGCAGGGTCCGCGGTACAGGCCGAGTCCATAACTTACACTCTTGAGGCACCGGGGTATGAGATCGAAACAACCGCAAACGGCGAACACGTGATAAATATGCAAGGCTTCAACTATATGCTGACACCGGGCGAACCGATGCTTCCAGCTTATACATATATGTTCGCTCTTCCACCGGGCGCAGAAATAACCTCGGTCAGGTTCGAGCCGACCGGGACAATCGAGCTGGAAGGTCAGTTTCGGATTAAGCCGGCCGAAGCTATCATGCCATATAACGGTGATGAACAGTTGATGGCCAAGTGCCACGAGGAATGGCGGGAAAATTATGAGGCGGCGTATAACACGGATGCTCGGTACCCGGCAGAGGCCGGCCTGTTCGCGGGCGCCGGCGGCCTCCGCAAGTATTCGGTAGCACGAATCAGCTTCTTCCCTTTTTCGTTTTACCCGCAATCAGGAAAGCTGGAGTTTACACCAGCGGTGAACGTGACGATTGAGTATAACAGGGGAGCCATTGATTCTCCCCGCATGCAGAAGCTCCTGGGAGACACCAAGGCAGACAAAACGGCGGCGGAACTTTTTGTCAATTTTGACGAGGCCCAGGGCTGGTACCAGCCGTCAACGGGAATAACATCGAGTCAGATTAGCTACGACTACCTGGTAATCTATGGCGATGGTTTATATGTACCGGCGGTGGCGCTGGTGAACGGCATGCAGCTCGGCGCCAATGCGGCCATCGAGTCAGCCTCTTACATCAAGGCCAATTATTTTGGTGTCGATAACGCCGAAAAGATTCGCAACTACCTGATCGATAAGTACACCGAGTGGGGAATCCAGTATCTGATCCTGGTGGGGGATTTGAGCCAGATTCCGATGCGGATGTGTTTTCCGGATCCAAACAATCATATCCCCGATGATTTTACTCCCCCGACGGATTACTATTATGCTGATTTGACCGGTGACTGGGACTCCGACGGTGATGGTTACTTCGGCGAATATGGCGAGGACAACGTTGACTTCATTCCTGAGTTGCACGTAGGGCGTATTCCGTACAACGACTCTTCGACGGTGCACACGATTGTAAACAAGTTGATCGGATTCCAGTTCGATCAGGGAACATGGAAAAACAGTGCCCTTCTGTTGGGCGCGATACTGAATTACTACAACGAGGATGATGACGGATTGGCTCGTACCGACGGGGCCGAACTGATGTTAGATCTGTTCATGGATGTATTCCTCCCATCTATTCTCCCCACGACTGAATACGAGAAAGCCGGACTGGAGCCATGCCCTTATACATGCAATTTGGTGCTCAATAATAGCAATGCTGTCGGAGAGTGGGCGGCGGGTAATTACGGAATGGTTTCGTGGGCGGCCCACGGGAGCTCCCACGGCGCCTTTCGCAAGGTCTGGTTCACCGACTATGATAGCGACGGGATACCGGAAGGTCCCGAGATGTTCTGGGATGAGTTTGTGAAGACCGGGGACGAGAGTTCGCTGGACGACTCTCACTCATCGATTGTCTTCGCATCCTCATGCAATAATGGCTGGCCTGAACATAGTAACCTGGCGAAGAACCTTCTCAGAAACGGTTCAGCGGGCATGGTTGCCTCAACAAGAGTCTCCTGGGGCACGGTTGGGTGGAGTTCGCCTTCCAACGGTGGAATCAATTCATTGAACTATTACTTCTTCGACTACCTGGTCAACGGGCCGCAGGATGTTGGCACGGCACTTACCAGTTCGCGGATTTACTACGACAATCATTTTCTGTGGTGGGGTTGGAAAGGGTGGCAGAATCTTTATAATTTCTGCCTCTACGGCGACCCCCAGATAGTCCGCGAGGGAAAACTGGCCGGCTGCTGTCTTATTCGGGGCGATTATGACGAAAACGGTTCTCCGGATATTCTCGATATCGACGCTTTTATCGATTGGTTATATCGGGACGGTTCGCCTCCGAACTGCGAGGCGGCGGCCGACGTAGACGCCAATGATCAGCTTGATATACTCGATATTGACTATTACATAAACTGGTTATGGCGGGATGGCCCGGCGCCGGTGCCCTGTTCATAGCTGATCCGCAAGATAAAGTTCCTCGAAACCGTCTCCTCTAGCGAGACGGTTTTTTATGTGGCTCGATAAAGCCAATAAGAACAAAAAGGGTCTACTAAGCCCTATCACATCATCGTGCTTGACGCACCCATTTATTGATTTCAGATTGACAGGGCACAACCTCAAGTGTATCTTTAAATAGAAAATCATATACGTGTCCAAGCAGCACTTATTATCATCATTGCTCGACTTCCTCGGAATGTCTTGTCCTCACCGCCAGTATTCGGTCAAGCCATAGTTAAGACATACCAACTACGGGAGGTTTTATGAGAATCATTCTGATCGCAAAGTGTCTTGTGTTTTGTCTGTTGTTCGCCGGAGTCGCGTATGCCGGGTCTGATACAGACAGAAACATCGATCACGATCGACCCCACATCATGTCAATTCAGACCGAGGCATTGCCCGGCACAGACGATGTGGATGTATGCCAGCAGTCTCAGTATCGAGGTGACACGATGAAGATAGTAGCCATCCTGGTAGAATATTCTGACGAGCCTTCTACATTTTCACCCCAGGATCTCGAGGATATGTTATTCTCACGCGGGGTCTGGCCAGGGGGTTCTCTGGCCGAGTACTTTGACGAGGTTTCTTACGGCAAACTGACCATCATCGGAAACGCGGAGGGGTGGTTCAACCTCGGCGTTCCATACGAACCTTGGGACTCGTGGATATGGGATTCTATCGCCGGGGTACTGGACCCGTATATTGATTATTCCCAGTACGACGCCAATGGAGATGACACTGTGGACGCGATTATATTCGTACCATCAGTGTATCAAGGGGGCGAGAATGATAATGAAGCCTGGATTCTCGGTGGAGGCTGGTGGCGAACTGGAATTTATGTCCCCGGTCCTCATGATGGTATGATGCTAAACAGGTTTTGTTACGCCGCCGAAAAACGTATGGTGAGAGACCCCGATAATCTAAACAACTTCCTGGACTCGACCGCTGTTAACTATATCAACACCTTTTGCCACGAACTGGCCCATAGCTTTACGTTACCTGACCTCTATGACTATGACGCGGGTAGCGACGTGGCTTTTCGCAAAGACGGGGACAACGATGACTTTCCCATGGTGGACTGGTGCCTCATGGACGGCTCCACCGATGGGCATGCCTTTCAAATCTCGATGCCTTTTCATCTTTGCGGCTGGAGCAAAATGAAACTGAATTGGATTGAGCCGATTGTGCTGGAGGGTGAGTTCAACGATGTCGTAATCCACAATATCGAAACTCATGTTGACAGTTCACTTTACCTGCTGCCGATAACTCCGGAAGAAGGAGAGTATTTCCTTTTGGAGTACCGCAACCCGCATGGGTCACACATGTTCGGCAAGTATGGCGGTGACCTGAGCAAGTACTTCTACCCGGACCTCGATTTCGGGCCGGAATTGCTGGATCGTGGCCTGCTGATTACGCACGTTCACGATTCGCTATTCGAAGGTTATTGCGGATATGTCAACAATGGTCTTCCAGATTATCCACATTACATGGTGGCGGCGGTAGACGCCGGATACAATCCGGACAAGGACTACACCTATAACCCCGAAGGTCGCCTTACGGACAGCGCCCAATGGTGGTACCCGTATCAAGCCCGTAAGGGGGCGCTGTTTTCCGACGATGTGGAAGGCCAGAGCGAGTTCGGACCGGAAACAGTTCCGAACAGTGACGGATATTTTGGTCCGTCCGATATCTATGTCCGCGTTGATTCGATTGTTGGCGACCGTCTTTACGCCTACGTTAACACCAACTACTCGGAACCGTCCTATGTTTGTGGTGATGCCAATGGTGATGGTCAGGTTGACCAGCTCGACATAGCTTACCTGATCGACTATCTGCATAAGGATGGCCCGGCGCCGGATCCGATGGAGGCCGGTGACGCCAATGGAGATGGCGAAGTTGACAGGCTTGACGCTAAGTACTTGATAGACTTTCTACATCGAGGCGGCCCGCCACCGGTTTGTCCGTAAACCGTGCATAGCGGTCCACTCAAGAGCCACCCCCAGTCGGGGTGGCTTCGCTGTCAAGAAATGTACCTTGGCGGCGCAGAATCCACTGAAAATCAACAGTTTTGGCTAATCCTGACAGCTACTGCTTGACAAAAGCGATATTTTTGCTATATTTGCCTTTGACAATAGGTTACCAAAGGGTAAGCAGTACTTACACAAGATTGGGGCTCCCCCCCATTACACCCAAAGGTTACTTCGACAGTCCCGAATATAAGTAATAGTTCTTAGATTTAGAGGATAACAGTATGAAACGATTGTCCATCCTTGTTATGGCAACTTTCTGTCTTGGCCTGCCGGTTACCTCGGCGGCGGTTGACATCGACATTGACAAAGTCCTCGTGCGCGATATGCCGCGGGAAAAAATGGTCGAGAAATTCGGCAGAATTCCCGGCGGGGAGATTCGTGCCGCTGATCTTGTGGATCTTGCCGGCTATCATTTTACCGGAGACACACTGCGAATGCTGGCAATCCTGGTGGAATGGGAAAACCGCCTGGGTACATATTCTCAGCAGACCATGGACAGTATGATCTTCTCACACAACGCCTGGTCCACCGGTTCGGTGGCTGATTATATCGATGAAGTTTCCTACGGCCAGGTGGCTATGGAAGGCGATGTCATTGACTGGTATGACGCCGGCCGCTATACTCGCAATTGGGGCTCAGGTGACTTTATAGCTCTGCTCTACGCACTCGATCCGGTTATCGACTACTCGCAGTACGATGGTGATGGTGATGGTAATGTTGACGCAGTGTGTTTCATTCGTTCGGGTAATGGAGAAGAAGATTCCGGAGATCCGGATGATATCTGGTCGTATGCCATGTCCTGGCCCGGCTACGGCTGGGGACCGTTTGACGGGGTGATGGTCACCCACTGGAATACGTCGCCGGAAACCCGTCCTCTTCGCAATCCTGAAAATCCGACGGAGTTTACGGGAGAAGATACGCTTAACGTAATCCGCGTATTCTGCCACGAGCTGTCTCACAGCCTGGGACTGCCGGATCTGTATGATTATGATGCCAAGCTGGATACGGTCACTTACTTCACGCCCAACGATTATAACGACCATCCTTTCGTTGATTGGTGCCTGATGGGCTATGGCGGCTACGGTATAATGTCGCTCAAGTCAAAGATCCCATCACACCTGTGCGGCTGGAACAAGATGCAGATGGAATGGATCGAGCCTATCAGCCTCAGTGGGGTTTACGACGATCTGGTTCTGTACAATATCGAGTCAACCAATGACAGTTCACTCTACCGGATATGGATAACACCTTCCGAGGGGGAATATTTCCTGCTTGAGTACCGCAACCCGAATTCTACCGGGAAGTTTGACAAGGTCGACTCCGATTTCAGCTGCTACTTCTGGCCCGATTTGACTTACGGGGGTGACCCGCTCGACAGGGGTTTATTGATTTCTCACGTTCATGACTCGCTGATAGACCCGCTTGACGACTACCGCATGAACGATGGCACCCCCGTCTTCCCGCACTACGCGGTGTATGTCAAGGACGCGGGGTACGACCCGGCCCGTGATTTGACATACAATCCTGAAGGACGACTGACCGATAGCGCGCAGTGGTGGTATCCGTATGAAACGCGCCGCGGGGCGCTATTCTCTGACGATGTCGGCGGGCAGAACGAGTTCGGGCCCAATACGGTGCCGAACAGCGACGGACACTTCGGCCCGACCGGGATTTATGTGCGGGTAGACTCAATTGTCGGTGACAAGATGTATATTCATGTAAATACGGAGGGCTCGGTACCATGCTGTCAGAATCGTGGGGATGCTGACGGCAGCGGGCAGGTCGATATACTTGATATTGATTTCCTGGTTGACTACCTGTACCGGGGAGGCGACGCGCCTGCGTGCGAGGATGAAGCGAACGTCGATGCCAGTCCTCAATTCGATATACTGGACATTGACTATTTCATCGACTGGCTGTACCGAGACGGCCCACCGCCTGTCCCCTGTCCGTAACGGGCAGCGAAGGAGAGCAAGGCAAAAAGCCACCTTTTAACAAGGTGGCTTTTTAATTGAGGCTGACCGATGGCCAGCCTGCCCCTGACCTGCGTTAGACAGGCAGGTTATTCGTATAAACGGCATTTACATCTGGAACGAAAAAGGACCCGACTTTATCCAGTGAAGCGCTAAAAGTTGCTGCGGTAAGTCTGTTGGCAGGAGCCGAACCCTTCGAAACTCGGGACCGGTCCCTCGAAGCTCGGGACAGGGACGGCTTTTGCCCTACTGTTGTCTGCGATGGGTATTCTGGAGGGAGTCCGTACGGCTATGAACGTCTTGTCATTTTTACCATAGGATAGCGGTCTTGCCTGTGGAACCCGAGATTTTCCCAGAATTTGAGGGCACCGGTGTTCCCTCTTTCGACCTCGGTATGGATAGACTCCACTCCCCTGGGGCGTAATTCTTCCTCGATGAACCGCAGGGTCATCTTGCCTATTCCCCGTCCCCTGAAACTGTCGCGGATATAGAATTCGTCGAGGATCACGTTTCGGCCGTGCTCGAGGCCGTAGCCGTTGGTGACAGCAATATAGCCCTCAAGATTCCCGCCGACCATTATCAGCCAGATGTATCCCAGCTGAGGATTCTGGATGAACTCCTTCAGCCGTCGTCGCGCGACCGCATCGTCCAATGGGAGATTCTCACAGGCGTAGTACTCGTGCACAAGACTAAGGAGAGCATCGATGTCGAGAGCCCCGGCTTGTTTGTATGTTAAGGCTACATCATCCATATTATCATTCGATGCTTCAATGTTCAGATTATGGTGCCAGGGACGTATCTGGACGCGCTAATCCCGATTTCACCTTAGACATGCGCCACAGGATCAGCGCCACTATGCCCACCCCGACAAGCTCGAATAGACTAGCTCCTCCCCCTGGAGGAGGTGTAACCAGAGACGGGCCCGACACACTGGATGCCAGAAAAACCGATTTCCCGGCTGGTCCGCCGGTATCATTAAGCAGCCGACCGAATAGAACCCAGCCGTAGTGAATTCCCACAGGCAGGAACAAGTTCCTGTACAATACATATGCCTGCGCAAAAACGAGGCCGGCCAGCAAGGTACTCAGTATAGCCGCCCACCAGGGAAATTCATCGGCCAGACTGGTAAGATGACTGAGCCCGAACAGAATGGACGTAGAGATAACGGCCGCTTTCAAGTTGAATCGGTCAGCAATCAGTTCGAGCAGGTAGCCCCTGAAGATGACTTCCTCGACCAGAGCTGACTGAATCTTGGTGAAAAGAATGAGCACGAGGGTCGCCAGAACCAGGTCTGCGGGACGGAACTGCCAGGCGAAACCGGTAAAAGTGTACCATCCAAACAGAGCATCGATCGACACCGCGACGCCGACGATAAGACCGCCCAAAATGACACCAAGAATTAACAGTTTAACGCTGCGGGTGCCGGTTCTTAGCCCAATACCTTTCAGGTTGCTCTTGTTGAGCCATTTCTGAGCCAGGTGATTGCCCAGGATGAATCCCGCGTAACCTATTACGAGGGTAATGACCGACCCTATGATGGACCGCCAGCCAGTGACGGCTTTTCCGATCTGCGGTGATAAATCCAACAGGGAGAGAACAGCAACAACGGGCGCCGCGAAGGCGGCGGTAAAGACCACGACAATGACAAGATATAAGATAATGTTCCAGAGGAGTCGCAGTCCTTTGTCAGAAAGGAAAATAGACCGAATTGTCATTTGGAGCCTCTTTGGTGTTTGGCTTTTCGATTGATGGCGGGGCACCCCACAGTGTTGGGCCCCGTCATGTTCTTGTTTTTACGACGAAACAGGGCGGGAGATTGTTCAGAAAATTTGGCTGCATTGAGACGAGCATGGCGGGTTTCTTGCTCGCAGTGGCTATCCGGAGCCCGTGTTGGCATAGGCCCTCCGGCAGCTTTCTTGCCTGACAGACGGAATCTCCACCCACCGTAAGCGGTGGGGCACATTGCCATGATTAAAGGCCATACCAGATATGATCCGGCGGTCATCGCGCTAAGCACTGGCATCGGTCGAACAGTTCCGACCCGAAGGCGTTCTTGCCCGTATGCGGGCCGCAAAATATATCTTCGAGTGGCGTTGTCCGATCAGCAAGCACCGCCGTTCCAGCGTTTACTGCGGGATGTAGTTCATAAGCAAGCCTATTAGTAGCTTGGAATCTTTTTCTATCGTGAATCCGTTACGTCCCGATTCCCACTTCACGAGAGCTTTCAAGTCTTCCAGGGGCAGGTCATATGCGAACATTACTGACTGGCGCCAGATCCAGTGGTCGGACAATTCAATATCTTCACTGAAGCGGCTATGGGCCTCCCATATGAGCGCAAATTCCTTGGCAACCGGTATATAGTAATAAAGGTCGATAAATAGCTCCCACGTGTCGCGCTTGCCCCCGAAGAGAGGTTGGTTTTGAAAGTGCCGGACGTATCCACCGCCGAGCTTTACGATTGGTTTCAGGCGCATACGGTTTTCTCCTCCGGTCAGATCGACTAAATTGGGAGTAACTGCTTCCAAGCCGAAATGAACGCCTGCGGATGACGTGTCCAGTGTTTGATTTCCTGATAATCCCGCCTCGACAAAGAGTTGCCCGCTGAATTCTTTCTTGGCCATAGATATTGTTTTGGGGCGTGTATTGGCTAACAGCCGGAAGCGGATGTTATTCATAGGATTATAGCGGTTGTTGCTAAGGCGCCCCGCGGACTCAAAGCCGACGTATGGAATCGCGGTTGGGCGTCTATACGAGTATGTTATCGCATATTCCGTTTCCGCGGAATCATCTCCCTTAATCTCACGGGCCAAATCGAGTGTAAAGTCATAAATGTCTGAATCAGTGGCCTGAGCCCTCTTCAAGCGTTCGCAGTCGCGCTCAGTCATTTCAATACTTGACAATGAGAAACTCTTCACCTCATCTGGAGTCAGTATGTCGATGCTGCCATCATACGTGACGACGACGATATTTGCCGCCGGCTCAAGATAATGGGAATCTTCGCCGGAGCATATATATGTCGCTAAATGCCGACTGGGACTCACAAGTTTGAACGTGACCGAGCTAACACCGAATCCTAAACAGTCTTCAGGGAAGTTAACAACCACGCTGTCATCACTTTCACGCCGTAACTTCAGGTCGAGTGTACTGTCAGACATTGAATCGGATGACGATATGTCATCGATCTCTTCTGACAAAGTGAACGTAAACCAGATTTCCGTCACCTCTTTCGCATTGACTTTAATGTCAAGGCCAACAATTTCAACGGTACAGGCGCTCGCCGATAAGGACACAACGATGGCGAGAACGCGCAAAACTAGTCGTAACAGTCCCATATCACCTCCTGAGCTTTGACTGCGGCAGTTTCTTTGAGCTTGTTCGGTACAACTGCCTATTTCGGTACACCCACTGGATGCAGTCTCCCACCGTTTCCCACTGTTCGATTGAGTCGTCATCCAAGCAGATGTCGTAAAATCCCTTACCGTCACGCCGCACGGATCTTACGCCCTTTTTCAGTGCCGATAGAAACAGCTTCTTATGAAAGTCCTGGAAACGGCTAAATGTGAAATCTTCGATGTTATCGCCCTTGAAATCCGCCACCTTCTTCAAAGCCTGCTTGACAATCTCTTTTGCCAGTGCCTTGTCAAACCTGGCTACTGAATCTGACATGATACATCCCCCTATGAGTTGAGTTTCGAGCTAAAGGTTTACGAACT
>CP070674.1:3015479-3021644 GCA_020351995.1 Candidatus Zixiibacteriota bacterium | reverse complement strand
TTTCGTTGCGGGCTATGAACGTGGCGGTGTTCTTTGATTTTTTCCAGGCCTTCTTGATTCTCGCGGCGTTCAGTTTGCCCGTGTCGTCGCCCTCTTCGCCTAGTTCGTTCAATAGCTTCTCGACCAGCGCGGCGGCCGTTTCATAGGCTTCGCCGGTGATGACTTCGACGGTTAGGTTTTGTTTCATGGTGGGTAAGATAAGTCTTCCTGGTCAAGGGGCAAGCGACAAACGGCTGTCAGTCGTCGACCCCGAACGGGCCGTCAGCGTGTCATTCCAGCCATTGCCGGAATTCGGATATTGGAGCAGACCGATAGGGCTGTCATTCCGGCGCATGCCGGAATCTACGTCTATCCAAGTATGTCCGGATATAAATCACGCCATCCCGGATTGCTTTTCTCAATCAAACCGATCTTCCAAGCCCTCTGCCAGTTCTTGAGCTGCTTTTCTCTAACAATTGCCTGTCGCATGTCGTCACAGATCTCATAGTAAACTAACCTGTGAACTCGATAACGTTTGGTGAATCCTTTGCCTAGTTCATTTCTATGTTGTTCGACTCGTTGCACCAAGTTCGAGGTTACGCCGACATACAAAGTGCCAGCTTTTCTCGATGCGAGCAGGTAAACGTAACCCGTCTTCATTGATTTGTCCTCGTGGATTCCGGCGTTCGCCGGAATGACGACAGACCTACGTATGTCGTTTTTTCATCGGGTAAATGTGGTTAGGTTTCTCTACCAGTTGAACCAACCATAAAGTACAGTGGGCCACTGACAGGGGGTGTCACTGTAAGGCTGTCTTTGCGGATTTCAGAGCGTCGGGATCGATCCTGCTCCGACGAGATTGCCGCGCTTCGCTCGCCATGACTGGATTCCCGCTGCTCGGGACAAAGTCGAAACCCGATCTACTTAGATCCAAAGACAATCTTGTAGGTAACCCAACACTCGACGGGTCGACCATTTTGCATTGCCGGTTTGAATTTGTTTTTGTAAGCAGCTGTTATCGCGGCCTCATCAAAACCCATTGCTCCCGAAGACTTATGGACTATCGCCTCGCGCACATTACCCTCTAGATCCACCAGGGCTCTGACCCAAACTGCGCTCGAAACGCTGGCCGAGTCGGTGATACGCGGGTACTCGGGGGGGTGACGAAAAACCAATTCCGGTCCTATCATCGGCCCGCTGTCGCTGTGAAGCAATGGCGCGAGAGAATCAATCGATGGCGAAAACACCTCGGCCCGCGTGTAAACCACCTCACCCATCTTGAACTCCTCGGCTCCCTGTGTATGCGCCTCATCATAGTATATGATTTCAAACTTCCAGCTGTCATCGGAGATGAAAGTAATTACGAAATCATACTCCTGAGTGATGCCCATCACCGGATCGTCATCCTCGCCGTCTAGCGTTATGCTGTTGGTCGTGCTGTCATAGGTGCCGCTTGCGGATGCCCAGTACGTGCCCCAGGTATCGAACCCAACATAGGTGAATACTTCGTACCGGCGGTCAAAACCTATTATGAATATGCCTTCCCCTGACATTTCACCGGCCTCGGTGGTGAACTCGCCGTACAGGAATCTGCCTCCGAGCACCATCTTCCCCTCGGCTTTGCCCGGATAGACGGCCATTTCGGCGCCGGGAGTCGCCCACATTTTAGCTTCGAAATCCCAGTCACCGGTAAGTTTCTCTAGCATTTTGTGTTCCTCGCCGGGCTGGGCCAGTTCCATGTATTTGGCCATCAACTCTCCCTGAGTCAGAGAGTCGGGCGTTTCCTGAGCTATCGATAGCTGGCCAAGACAAAACACCAGCGTAACGGCGGTTAGAATCAATATTTTCATAGGTTAGTTCCTTACGCGGTTTGTATTTAGTATCTCAAGCTTTTCCTGACAAGAATTCCTTGAGGCGTTCGGTCAGGAAGTACTTCCAGCCCGCGACACAGCTTTCCCTTTTGAACTCGGGGATGTCATCCGGGAAGTCCTCTTTTATGATGCATGTCAGCCTCAATCTGGTGGAGTCATTCTTGCGGGACAATTCCCACACCACGAACGAGTCTCCCGGGTAGCCCTCGAACTTCCATGTGTAGGCTATTCTCTTCATTGGCTCCGCATCGATTATTTTCCAGAGATGAAGGAAATTTCGGTCTTCGCTTTTCACATTGAACTGGGTTTCGAATCCGACCTCTGGTTTGAATTCCGGGATATTGTCGAAGTACCATTGCCTCATCAGTTTGACATCGGTAATTGCTTTCCATACGGTATCGATTGCGGCATGGTAGGTTTCTTCGACAACGATGGGGTCCTCGTTTGCTTTCATACTGTCTCCGCTGTGATTTCTCTGGCCTGTTTATGAGATTATGGCTCCCGTGTACCCGGCGCCGCAAGCGTTTTTTTCGTGCCTGGCTACGGTTCTGCACAGGAAGAAATCACCCCGAAAAGTGGGGCACCCGGGCCTTTTCAAGGGGAGGTTTTGACATTGTGAGTTTGCAGGCAGGCAACGCGCGACTAATCCTCGGATTCCTCAAGATTATTCAGCACCACTATCCGACTGGCCTTGCCCTCGACACCCGCCAGGTTTATAGCCTTAGCTTCAATCGTATTTATCCCCCTGCTCAGAGCCCATTGAATGGTGTCATTTGATTCGTTCCACGCGGTTTCGTTAATTCGCACCATAAACTTATCGAAGTACGGCATCGTATGAGTCAGAATTATGCTCAAAGTGTCTAATGAACCGCTTTCTTTGTACTGCTTGATCGTGATCCTGGTCCGATTCAACTGTGGATATACGCGCCGGTAATCATCGGTGATTTCGGTCTGCAGAAAATATTTTTGGTGCACAAGTGCGGGCGTGCTCTCATCAGAGACCAGCTGGAAACTGGTTTTCATCCAATATGGAATTACGCGATGGAAATAGCCAGTCCACGATGACTTCATTTCGAGGTAGTTAATGTGTTCGTGCTGTCCGACAAAATCTAACTGGTCGTCTCGTCCGTCAACGAAGAGTTGATGGCATTCATACCCGCTCAGAGGCTGCCCCTGGGACTCCCACCAGGCATTGTTCTGGCCATCAACAAGCAGCCACTTCTGGTATTCATTGCTCCATACCTCAACACACCCGTGTCCGCCTGACATGCGGTAACCGGCGTCATCGGCGTGCAATCCCACGAATCGCGCGGGGAACCCCAGAGCTTTCATACATTCCAGGGTAACGTCGGCGTAATTAGCGCAGCAAAATCGCTTGCCGGCCTCTGCTTCTTTTAGTATGGCCAGGGCAGAACGATCTTTCGCCATGTTCTTGCCGTCGTGCCGCCACCTGGTGGCCACCCAGTTGAGCATAAGTTTCATCTGTTCGAACTCACTACTGGCGCTGTCAACGATATCCCGCAACTGGTATCTATCCCGGAGGGTATCGAACTCGGGACTGTTGATGTCTTCCCAATCCCATTGCGAGATCTCAGTCGAGCCACCGTAATTATCGTATTCCAGTATGGCCAGGGGGGTCTTTGCCGCTATTTGATCCATCCTCGCAGACTTCGCCGCGGCCAGCAAGCTTGAGAATCTTTCGGGGTTGCTTTCCCTCAATAAGGCGAACACGGTGTCCCTCTTTATCAGATAGTAGTTGCTGAAACCGGCCCCGGCAGCCATTTCCAGATACTTGAAAGCTTCATCGAAGTCGCCAAGCAGGGAGTGATTCTGGCCCACAGCGTAATAGATTTCGGTTATCCACGGTTCGGCTTCCGGGTAGGTTGCCGCTTCGAGGTAGGCTTGATTCGCTTTCGCGTACTCCCCGTTGTTAACTGCGGCGTTTCCTAAATCGAAAAGCTCGTGCATTTTCTGAGAAGAACTACCCTCCTGGCCAAAGACTGACCCGTACACGACAACGATCAGGCAAACAAAACACTTCGAAAGTTTACGCATAATTAACTTCCCTCTTCTCTTTGTCAGACCTCGTAGATCGAAGCCCCTTCCCAACAGGGCTGACCGAAAGTGGAGGCACCGATAGTCTCCAATGACGGCGCGTTGATAGTGGCATATGTCATTGGGCGCAGAATGAATTCACTGGTTTTTCGGCTATCCCGATTAGCTATGCTCAGTATACTAAGATTGAAATACGTTATTCAACGAAAATGTGCACCGATGTGAGCAACCCACCTGAAAGGTGGTGCGGCCGGGTCCTTTTGCCAGCAAACAAGTGCCGCCAACGAGCACCTGGTTGCGAGAATCATGCCTTGCAAAGTGAAACCGGCAATGTTATCTTTAATGAAGAATATGTAGCACGTCTCGGCCATCAAGAAAGAGGAATTCATGGTAAACCAGACCACGAGATTATTGACAGTCGTCCTGTGCGTAGCGCTGTGCCTGACAGTGTCGTGCGGAGACGATGACTCGCCGGGAGATGGTGGACTTACCCCCTTACCATCACTTCTTGGTGAGTATGACGGGATCTACGTCTACACAACCGGGTACGGTACTGGAAGCGAGGAAACCTCCGAATTTCCTATTGCGATGCGTTTCAGCGATCAGAGTTATTGGCTGTCTGACGCTGGTGACCAGGATGCGATTTGTCAACCGTCAGGTGATTATGTTATGGGCGACAACGTCGAGCTCATTCAGGTAGCTGACGGCTGCGAGGGTACTTCCGGAGACTCTGACTGGAATCCTACCGGAATGTTTGCACTGCGACAGCCGACCGACAGCGTTGTCATGACTCAGTTTCTTGGCGACACACTGAAGGTAATCCGCCTTGTGCCGGCGCAGTAGTCAGGTAAATAGAAACCCACCCGAAGGGCGGGCCACCCGGCCCACGGGACAAGGGATTTCGACCTACCCAGCTCAATGGTAAGATTAATCATTGACAAATCGATGCGGTTCAGTAATTATATCGTAACAGTAACTTCGCTCATCGGAGGAGGGATTCCTATTTACTACCGCCACTTAGTTCTGAGCTTTATTCTCATCTGGGCTTTCATAGTATCTTGCCACACAAAATTGTACTCAAGCAAGACTTCGGAGTATCATTGGACAGAAATTATCCTGGACCACAATCAGGAGTGGCCGCTCTGGGAAATCGCGGCCAGCGACAGTGCGGTTGCCATCTTGGGCGACAGCGTTTTATTCCGCTCCAGCGATGGGCTTAGCTGGCGACTTGATACACGAATCGACAGAGCGCAGAAGTTGGTCTGGAACGGTTTTAGTTTCTATACCTTTTCTCCTTACGTCGACCGCGTATCATCCAACCTGTACAGTTGGGACACTATTGCCACGACGAATCACCCCGGTTTCTTGTTTGCCGAATGGTTTGACACCATGTTTATAGCTTCTGACGACGGCATGGAGATACAGACTTGCCTCTATTCGAAAGACGGCATTGACTGGGACGGCAAGTACGCGACCGTAGGACACCCGTTCCTGGGCATCGCGAAGCGTGACTCAATATACGTTGCGGTCGGAGGTAGAATTATGGTCTCTTATGATGCCATGTGGTGGACAGAGATTAAGACACCTGTGGAGTTCTATCGCTTACGTGGAATAGCACACAACCCCTATCTGTATGTAGCCGTCGGCTCGTACGGAACGATCATGACCTCGGCTGACGCGGCCACGTGGCAGAAGGCAGAATCGCCAACACACAAGGATCTGGAGGCAGTGGCCTGGAACGGCGAGATTTTTGTGGCCGTCGGTGGCGACGCTCGGGGCGCCGTAATTGTGAATTCCCGCGACGGTAAGACATGGAGCAAGGTTTTCGAGCACAGGGGAGGCATGCTTCACGACGTCGCGTGGTATAAGGACCACTTCATTGCGGTTGGCAACAACGGGCTCATCATCGTCTCCTATCAGCAAAACAACTAGTGCAAATAGCCTCAATTATCGACTGATATAACCGGTAGCCCACTGCTCGCACCGGGGTCCTACCGGACAAGAACCAGAGTCGGAACCCATGCATAGGTCAGACGCTGTGGCAGGAGTCGAATCCCTCGAAGCTCGGGACCGGGACAGGCCCGCCCTGCGAGAAATGAGGCATACCAAAAAAAAGCCCTTCATTTCTGAAGGGCTTTTGAATTTAACCCGGCGGCTTTCTACTCTCCCACACGGTCTCCCGAGCAGTACCATCGACGTAGACGGGCTTAACTTCTGTGTTCGGAATGGGAACAGGTGTGACCCCGTCGCTATTGCCACC
>CP070674.1:2962141-3015379 GCA_020351995.1 Candidatus Zixiibacteriota bacterium | reverse complement strand
CGTCCCTATCGCGGTTCAGTTCGGTGATCTGCCGTTTGAGGGCCATGCGCACGTATTCGGTAAGGATGTCGGTTTCCTTGGTGGCACCGGCATAATCAGAGAGGGTTTCCAGAATGGTGACCAGATCGCGAATCGGAACTTTTTCCTTCAGAAGCGAGACGAGGACTTTCTGGAGTGTTCCCAGAGAGACCAACTCCGGAATTATGGAATCGACCAGAGCCGGGTAATCTTCTTTGAGAGTGTCAATCAGATGCTGTACGTCCTGACGGGTCAGGATCTCGGAAGCGGCGTTTCTGACAAGTTCGGTCAGGTGAGTGGCCAGTACCGCCGAGGGTTCGACCACGGTGAAGCCCCTGGCCTCGGCAATTTCCCTGAGGTTGGGAATAATCCACACGGCCCGCAATCCGAAGGCGGGATCCCTGGTTTCAAAACCATCCAGTTTTTCTTCGACATATCCGGGATTGATGGCCAGCAGGTGATCGGCCATTAATTCAAATCCGTCAACTCTTATGCCCTTGATCTTGACCTGGTATGAGCTGGGCTGCAGCTGGACGTTATCGCGAATACGAACGGGAGGTACAATAACGCCGAGTTCGGAGGCAAGTTGTTTCCTGATGCTACCGATTCGGTTGAGCAGGTCACCACCCTGTTTCACGTCAACCATGGGTATCAAGCCATAGCCGATTTCCAGCCCCAGTATATCAACCTTCAGCAGATCTTCCGTTCTCTCCTGCGGAAGCTGGGTTTCGGCAGCGGCTTTCCTGGCCTGTTCGTCGGCAATCAGCTTCTCGCGTTTGGTGACCTCACGCGTCATAAAGCCCACCGTCCCGACCACCAGACCCAGAACCATGAAGGTAAGCGTAGGCATGCCCGGTAGCAGGCCGAACAGGAACAGAACCGAAGCGGCCACGAGAATGGCCCTGGGCTTTCTGGTGAGCTGCCTGGTAAGATCGGTGCCCATATCCGCGGTAGCGGCAGCACGGGTGACGATGATACCTGACGCTGTGGATACCAGCAGAGCCGGGATCTGGGTAACCAGGCCGTCACCGATCGACAACAGACTGTAGGTATGGAGAGCATCGGCCAGGTTCATACCATTGATGGCGATACCGATGACAAAGCCGCCGATGATGTTGATGAGTGTGATAAGAATTCCGGCGATGGCATCCCCGCGCACGAATTTGGAGGCGCCGTCCATAGCGCCGTAAAAATCGGCTTCGCGGGCGATCTCGGCCCGGCGGTCGCGGGCGTCCTGTTCGTTGATGATGCCGGCGTTCAGGTCGGCGTCAATAGCCATCTGTTTACCGGGCATGGCATCGAGGGTGAAACGCGCGGCCACTTCGGAGATTCGTCCGGCACCTTTGGTAATCACGACAAACTGGATGATTACGAGTATGACAAAAACGATGAAGCCGACCACGTAATTTCCCTGAACGACAAAGTTGCCGAAGGAGTTGATCACCTCACCGGCATAGGCCTGTCCAAGGATCAGCCTCGTCGAGGCCACGTTGAGAGCCAGGCGCATGAGAGTCACGATAAGAAGCATTCCGGGGAATACTGACAGGTCCAACGGTCGCGTAACATAGAGCGTTGTCAGCAACACCACCAGTGAGAAGGTGATATTGAAGGCCAGGGCGAAATCCAGCAGGGCCGTGGGTATGGGTATTACCAGAATGCCGATAACGGCTATCACGGCGACGGCCAGCACGATGTCCGACCGGGCTGTTATTCGTTCAAATAACCCGGGTTGTAGCTCGGCTTGATTCATATCACTTCACTACCTTTGCTTTCATCTTGTAGACATAGGCCAGCAGTTCCGCCACGGCCTTGTAAAGATTGGCCGGAATAACCTGTCCAACCTCGCACATCTTCAACAAAGCACGTGCCAGCGGTTTGTCTTCGACGACCGGTATTCCATGTTGAATGGCCAGTTCCCTGATTTTCTGGGCGATGAGACGTTCGCCCATGGCCACCACGGTAGGGGCATCCATTTCGGATGGATCGTATTTAAGAGCCACGGCAATCTCGGTCGGGTTGGTAACGACGACATCAGCGGTGGGTACGGCCTGCATCATGCGGCTGCGTGCCATCTCGCGCTGCATCTGGCGAACACGGGCCTTGAGTTGCGGAGAACCCTCAGTGTCCTTGTATTCATCCTTGAGGTCCTGCTTGGACATCTTAATTGACTTTTCGAATTCATAGCGTTGATACATGTAATCGAGCACGGCGATGACCAGGATGACAGCGCCGATTTTCAACACCAGCGTAAGCGCCAGCTTTCCCATCACACCGGCAAACTGCACGACAGACATATCGGGAAGCAGGAAGAACGATTCAAACTCGCTGTCGATTACCTTGTAGGCGACGAAGCCGACAATGAACAGCTTAACCGAGTCACGCACGATCTGGACCAGTGAGCGGAGTGAGACCAGCCGCTTGAGACCGTTGGCGATGTTGAGTTTGTCGAACTTGAGTTCCACGGCCTTGGGCGTGATTTTGAATCCGACCTGGACGACATTGATTCCGATCGCAACCAGAGTCATGATGATCAGCACCGGCGAGAGAATGACAAAGAACTTCAGCATGGAGTCGCTGAAGACGCTGATGAAGGTGGGGTCGGACAGGGCAATCTGCGGGGCGTTGGTCATCGTGTGCCGCATCACCTCCATGACCTGCCCAGCCAAATGCGGACCCATCATATAGAGCGTCATAAAGCCGAGGCAGAGTATGGCTGCCGAATTGAGCTCCATCGACTTGGCGACCCTTCCTTCCTCACGTGCTTTGCGCCGGCGCCGAGTGGTCGGTTTTTCTGTTCTTTCCTGAAACCCCTGGTCCGCCATATCCGCTTAGGCCTTCCCGAGGCTGAACAACAGCACTCGTAACTCGTTATCGAAATACCCCAGCGCCCGTTCCACGACGTAGGCAAACAGTGGAAGTGACATAGCCATCACAACCAGACCGACGCCAATCTTGATAGGGAAGCCGACGAAGAACACGTTCATGGTCGGCATGGTCTTGGCGATGGTTCCCAGAGCGACGTCAGTCAAGAAGAGCGTGATCATAACGGGTGATGCTACTTTGAGCGCTACGACGAAGATGTAGGCGGTGTATTTGATAATCAGTTCACCGGCCGAACCGTAAAGGGTCACTCCGCCGGCCGGTATTACCTGGTAACTGTCAACAAACGACGTGATGACGAGGTGATGTCCGCTGATGCTGAGGAAAATCAATATGGCGGTTACGTACCAGAATCGTCCGATGATCGAGATCTGGTTGGAGATACTGGTATCAAACAGAGTAGCGAACATGAAACCGATTTGATACCCGATCATCGACCCAGCAGTAAGAACACCGATGAAAATGAGTCTAAAGAACAACCCGATGGTAAAGCCGATGAGCAATTCGTTGAAAGCCAGCCCGGCCAGTTGCCAGAGTGAGGTCACCTGCGGAAACGTGTCCAGCCCCGGGATTGTCGGAACCAGAATCAGAGAGAGCAGAATGACCAGACCGGCTTTGATCAGAACCGGGATGGCTCTGTCACCGATGACCGGGGCCATGATGAGAAGTCCGGAGGTTCTGAGGATGACTAACAGCAGGACAATAAGCTTATCGGCGCCGTAATTTATGAAGTCAAACAAGGTTAAATTCCTTAGACTGCGGGTTAATCGCTTTCTGGTATCACAAAACCTGTGCCAGTTTGAAACGGCATATTGCGGTAGTCTAAGTGGCTGGTGAGCAGGCGATTAAGAATTGCTATTAATTGGCGGCTGTGGATTTCGAGGCTGATTGAGGAAAAAATTACCAGCGCTGTTGGAAAAAAGTTCAATTGCTTGTGCGGATTGAATTTGGGTCAGCCCACGAGGCTGGGAATGAGCTCAAACATGTGGCGAGCGAAATCAGTGGCCATGTTAATCATCCACGGTAGGAAAATGAGCAACGCCAGTGCTACAGCCAGGATTTTGGGCACGAATGTCAGGGTCATTTCCTGAATCTGGGTCACCGCCTGAAAGATTGAAATAAGCAGGCCTACTATCAGGGCGAACAACAGCATGGGCCCGGAGATCATCACAGTCAGCATCAACGCTTCACGTCCAATAGCCACAACCATCTGCGGTGTCATACGAGCTTTCCCTTTCTAAAGATGGAATGATTCCACCAGTGACTTGGTGAGCAAGTACCACCCATCCACCAAGACGAACAACAATATCTTGAACGGTAACGACACGATAATCGGCGGAAGCATCATCATTCCCATCGACATCAAAACCGACGCCACGACCATGTCGATTACCAGAAACGGCACGAACAACACGAAAGCTATCTGAAAGGCAGTGCGAAGTTCGGATATGACGTACCCGGGTACGAGAACATGAAGGGGCACGTCTTCCTCGTCCTCGGGCGTTTCGAGTTTGGCGATGTTGACAAACAGGGCGAGATCTTTCTCGCGTGTTTGTGACAACATGAAATTACGGAACGGTTCCACGGCCTTGTCCCAGGCCTGCTCTTTATCGATCTGTTCATCGATATATGGCTTGATTCCTTCGTTATAGGACTTTTCAACCACGGGGGACATCACAAAGAAAGTCAGGATCAGCGCAAGGGCGACAAGCAGTTGATTGGGCGGCATCTGCTGGATACCCATAGCCTGACGCAGGAAAGCCAGAACGACGGTAAACCTCACAAACGAAGTGATCATGATGAGCAGTGACGGCGCCAGGGCCAGCACGGTCATAAGAATCACGATTTGCAGGGTAGTGGACAACTCGGCGGCGTCGGAAACTTCGCCCACCTCAACGGCGACTTTAGGAATCGTCTGAGCGCACAGCTCGGTAGCGAATAGCATCAGGGCACTCAGCCCGATGGAAATTTTCTTGGGTGTAATTTTCATGTCCTATATCTTTCTGTCCCCGCGACGTCCGTGTCACTGGGGTAAGGTTAGCGCCGTGCACGCGCCGGCCCGGAAGTTTCTCTGCCTTTACACGACTTATGTTTCCAGAGCCGTTTTCTTGGTTTTCCTCAGGCCAAACTCCTTTATTTTTTCGGTTGCCATTTTGAGCACACTTCCGAAGTTCTCCGGATGCGGTTCGGGTTTGATGGAGGCCAGAACATCCCTAGTCTGGTCAGCGTCAAGTTCAGTCAGAACCGTTATCTGATTCTCGGACATTCCTACCAGCACGGCCTTTTCGGCCACTCGCAGGAGGGTTACGCTCTTTTTAGGCGCGACGTAGGTCGTCTCGATGACTTCGAGAAGATTGTGTTGCCGATTACCGCTGTATTTTCTGCCCATCATGCGTTTGAGCAAATACACCCCGGCGTAGATACAGACGATGACAATCACCAGGGCACTGATGATCTTAATTAGCGACGGCGTCACGGATGAGTAGAAGCCGGTCGTTCCGCCGGCATTATTTGAGGCGGAAGCATCAGCTTTCAGCTCCGCGGATGTGACCGGTCCGTCAGCTTTCACCGCGGTGGCCCGATCGGTATTGATTACGAGCACTCCGGTGAGCGCTATCAGAACGATGATAAGCAGCGTCAGATGAGATCGCCGCTTAAGTTTAGGATTCTTCTCCAAGGGACTTCAGCCTTTCTTCGGGTGTCATCAACTGAGTCACGCGGACACCGAAGTTTTCATCGATCACGACGACCTCGCCCTTCGCGACAATCTTCTGATTTACCAGCAAGTCAACCGGTTCTCCGGCCAGCTTGTTAAGCTCTACCACCGAACCC
This sequence comes from Candidatus Zixiibacteriota bacterium, assembly GCA_020351995.1. Taxonomy (GTDB): domain Bacteria; phylum Zixibacteria; class MSB-5A5; order GN15; family FEB-12. The sequence goes on along the minus strand of CP070674.1, from coordinate 3,009,649 downwards.
GGCCCAAGGGCGAGAATGTCAGAAATGGACATTTTGGTTCGGCCCAACTCAATTGAGATGGGCAGGTTAACATCCATCAATAGCTCGATATTGCGGCCTTCGGGCTCGCCAGCCGGCTCCGACAACTGCTGAAACTCGGCTTTGGAGACCGATGTCTGCGAGAAATTGATGTCGTCGATGGCAGATCCCTTGTCTTCCTCTGGCAGATCCTTGAGCGCGGCCAGCATATCGTCGTCGGACCCGCTCTCAGGCGGGGTATCCGGGTCGGCCGCGTCGGCCGCGGCATCGACATCAGCCGCCTGAGCGTTTTCCTCCGGGGTTGCCTCCTCGGCGGCAGGTTCCTGCTGCGCCGCCTCCTCGGCGGCAGGTTCCTGCTGCGCCGCATCCTGGGCGGCAGGTTCCTGCTGCGCCGCATCCTGGGCGGCAGGTTCCTGCTGCGCTGCATCCTGAGCGGCAGGTTCCTGCTCTACCGCTTCCTGCGGGGATTCGGCTGGAGTCTGCAGATCTTGTTCGTCAGCCATTTAATTTTCAACCTCCAGTTTCTCTTCTTCGAAATGATTTATCACCTGGATGGCTCGCTTCTTGCCGGAAAGTCCGGGTCGAGCGATGAATTTCTTCCGATGATTTACATATACCGATATATCTTCATTGATTTTAGTATCCGAAGGTATAATGTCGTTTACTTGGAGCTGTAGAAACTCTCGCATTCTAATATTGGTTGTTAACAGTTGCGCCGAAATCTCGGCGGTGACCGCGTTGATGTTGTACCGATTGATCTGGCGATCGCTTTCCAGATTCTTCTTCTTGGTGGCATCGATCCAGTTCTGAGCCGACAGCTTGGTGATTATCGGCTCGAGTGAAACATATGGATAGCAGATGGTCAACAATCCTGTCGACTGGAAGAGCTTAATCTGGAAGGATACCACCACCACGGTTTCACCGGGCGGCACGACCTGAATGAACTGCGGGTTGGTTTCGAAGCTCTTGTTCTCGACCTGTATCCGCACGATATTTTCCCAGGCTTGTTCAAGGTCGATATACAGCTTATTGGCCAGTCGGGTCATTACGGATCGTTCGATGCCGGTCAACTCCCGTTCGGTTTCCAGAATTTTACCGTTGCCGCCGAACATGCGATCAACGAACGAGAAGGTCAGGGTCGGGTTGAAATCGACCAGGCAAACGGCTTCAAGGGGCGTCGCCGAAAAGGTGTAAGTGCACGACGGTGTCACCAGAGACATTATAAACTCGGAATAAGTTATCTGGTCGACCGATACCAGGTCGACATCCACAATGGTCCGCATTATAGCTGACAGGGTCGAGCCATAGTGGCCGGCAAAGTTGTCGTGCATATTCTCGAGGGTGCGGATCTGGTCTTTTGACACCCGGTTGGGATGTTTGAAATCATAAGACAGAATTGACCTGAGCTTATCATCTTCAAAACTCTCCTCATTAGGAGTGGCATTGCCCGAGGAGACGGTGGTCAACAGGGCATCGATTTCATCCTGTGAAAGTATCTTGGCCACTTTCTTTCATTCCTTATTGAAGCACAAAGTCAGTAAAGTATACTCCGCTTATGTCGTCCGAGCCCACCAGTTGAGAGAGTCTCTTTTTTATCTGGTAGCGTACTATTTCTTTCTCCTTGGGATCAGTTAATTGCTGAACTGTCTTGGACGAAAGAATGGTAATGAGCGCGTCCCTTATGACGGGTTCACGCGCACTGAATTCCTTTTCCAGCTCGGCCGTTCCCACTTCGAAACCGAAGGACACCGATAGAAACCGTGAACCTCCAGTACCGGCCGGATTGACCACGATATTGCTGATTTCGTGGATGAAAGCCGCGTTACCGTGATCCTTGGTGGATTTCTTACGGCTGTCCTGCTTCTTGTCGGACTTGTCCACCTGCGATGTTTCATCGCGGCCTTCGCCGGAGTCGGCCATCATGGGCTTAATCACGAACAGGGCCAAGGCGACACCTACAATAACCGCGCCGAGGCCGATGCCCGCGAACATCAGCAGGTTGCTTTTCTTTTTCGCACCTTCGGCCGGCGCCGCAGGTTGCTGACCGCCTTCAACTACGGTCTTATCATCGTCGATTGGCATAGTTAACTCCCTTCTGAAGCGGGGGTGGTATCCGGGGATCCCACCCGGATACCCGCTTTCCGCTTGAATTGAGCTACCCTCTCGATTATCTCATCGATCGACTCCTTGACCATAATCTTCTTACCAGTGGTAAGCGAGATAATGGTATCCGGGGTCGCTTCAACAAACTCTATCAGATCAGCGTTGATTACCAGGTCTGTATCGTTTAATCGGGTAACCTTAATCATCTATTGTTTACCTCTTAATATTGACCAGGTCATCCAGCATGTTGTCGGACGTTGTGATGATTCGGGCGTTAGCCTGGAAACCACGCTGCGCGGTAATCATACTGGTGAATTCCTGGGCGATATCGACGGATGACGACTCAAGCGCACCCGACGAGAGCGTTCCGGCGATGGTGGCACCGGCGACGCCTTCCACCGGCTCACCGGAGTTGGCCGACTCCTGATACATCGAGCGACCGACTTTTCTCAGACCGGCTTCGTTGGAGAAGTCGGCCAGAATGATCTGAGCCAGTACCCTGGTCACGCCGTTGGAGAAGAAGCCGGAGATATTGCCAATCTGGTCAATGGAGATCTTTTCCAGGATACCCAGGCCGTAACCGTCCTGCCCTATGATGGACGCGGTATGGTTGGCCGAGGAGAATCCCGTTAGACCATCGTATTCGTTAACGGTTCCGGCGTCAATTTCAATGGTAAGAGTGGAAGCGCCGTTGTTTGGGTCGATAACCAGAGCCTGCGCGCCACCGTTATAGTCGAATGTATTAAGCGATCCATCGGAGTTGAACTGGACATACCCGGTGGCACCGGACGTAATGATCTCGTTTTCGAGAGTCGAAGCTGTCCACTCCCAGCGGTTATCCAGCGCTGACTTGAAGAATTCAATCAGGAGTATGTGCTTTTCTCCGAGCGAATCAAACACCGAGGTCGACATCGAATGCGTTGTCGGTGCGGTTTCGATTATCAGTTCCTGTCCAAGACTGGTTGCCATCAACCCGCCTGAGAAAGTGCTGATCTCGACTCCGCCGTCACCGAGATTATCCAGTCCAATCACGAGTCCGGTCTGGTCATCAATCACCAGGTCGAGCTGGCTGACGAACGGCCCGGAAGCCGCGCCGGTCCCCTGATCAGGATAGAAGGTGTCGGTGGCAACAAAGGTTGTGGCGGCACCGCCAGAGGACGCAAAAGTCAGGCCGTCGGGGACGTCGAATATCATACCGACGATATTAAATTCAAGACCGTTTCGGATGGACGGAGAGGATACAAACCCGTACTCTGCCGGATCACCAGCGATGTCGCGGGTGATGGTAATTAAACCGGTGCCACTGTCATATTCGGCGGTAATTCCGGCAATCAGATTGATGGCCTCAATCAGGTCGCCGACCGTGGAACTGGCTGTCATACCCGTGATCGGCTCAGTACGGGTGCCGTCGATCGTAATAGTAAAGCCACTGAAGTCATTGACGCCGATAGTGCCGAGAGTGTCAGTCAGAGCCCGTGGCGTGGAATTTGTGAACGACGCCGCCTGTGCCTGATCACCGGTAATGGTGACAACATGGGTTCCGCCAACACCGTCATCGGCGATGCCGGAGACACCGTTAACGTTCGAACTTCCCGCCTGCAGCAGATCGGCTATAGAGTCGGTGGCGGAAGCGTTAAGGTTGTTGGCCAGGGTAATGGTTTCTGTGGCCTGGGCCGGATCCTGCTGTCCGAACGGAATCGTTATCGGGCCGGTCGTGGCCAGCGAGGGAATAATACCCTGAGCATCGGCCATCTTTCCCAGGACGAACAGACCGGTGGCCGGATCGACCAGGTTGGTATTGGCGTCGAAGCCAAAGGCGCCCGCTCGAGTATAGAAGCGGTTGTCATTGAGATCGCCGAGGATGAAGAACCCGGCTCCCTGAATGGCCAAATCGGTAATCTGACCGGTTGTCTCAAGACCACCCTGCTGGAATAGTGTGTCGATGGTCGACACTTGCATACCCAGTCCCAGCTGGACCGGGTTGGTACCGCCGGTTACGGACGAAGGACGTCCGGCACCCTGCAGTGTTTGCACCAGTGCTTCCTGGAAATTCACGCGACTGGTCTTAAAGCCAATAGTGTTGATATTGGCGATGTTGTTGCCAATCACGTTCATTTTAACCTGATGATTCTTCAGTCCGGATACACCGGAGAACAATGATGCCATCATGGTTAAGTTACCTCCATGCTTTCGACCGAGACCTCTCCATCAACATGGAGTCCAATCTCAGTTTCCTGTTTAATTCTGTTAATTCTTCTATTTTTCATGTCTACAGGATCACCGCCGAATCGATCGAGGTGACCACACCTTCTTTCAAATTGTCTTTGTCAAAAGCTGTAATTACGGTTCGATTTTGCACCGATACCACAAAAGCCGCCTCGTCGGCCAGAACCAGCGTCTCTTTCGAGCCTCTCTGTTCGGCCTTGTCAATCGCGTCCGCCATCGCGTTGAGTGTATCTTCCGAAAGGTTTATGCCGCGCGAATACAGCCGTTCGTGGGCGTGTTTCGAGAAGTACACCTGGCGCGATTCGGCCAGCTCCCGGGAGAACATGTCCTTAAAGGACGTTTTCTCGGTCTTTGGATTATTGATGTCAACCTTACCGCGGTTGGCGATCTCCAGAAGATTGACCGGCCTTTGATAATTGTTGATTCTCACAGCTTGTTCCTGACTCATCTCTTACCTTCCTTGTATTTCACGAGTCCTGATTTTCAACATTTCCGGTATATGCTCCCGGCTGTCCGACAGCGGTAATATCACCAAGCGGAATCTCGGTTCCGTTGACCCTCAGATAGGCCGAGCCATCACGATAGACAACCGCCTCTACCGATCCGACCAGAGAAAGACTCGGTTTAACCTCTGTTCCGGCTTCGGTCAGGGCCGTGGCCTCAATCTGGTAGTAACCTTCCTCCACCCGGTTGCCCATATCGTCGGTGCCATCCCATGTGAAGAAATTGACGCCGGCGGAGGCATTGTCCTGAGTAAGCGTTGTCACGATCTGCCCCATTTCATCTGTGATCACAAACCGGACCTGAGCCGCGGCTGAAGGCAGAGTATAGGTTATCTGCGGTTCATTGCTGGCGTCGACATACACGCCGCTGTATTCGGCTTTAACGTCCCTGCCGATGAGCCCGGAAGCCATCACGTTGTTGATTGACTGCATCTGCAGGTAATCCCACTGGTTTGAGGTGGCAATACCCTCGGCGATGTTATACATCTGCTCCAGGGTCGAGAACTGCGCCAGCTGGGCAATAAAGTCCTCGTCTTCCATCGGGTTGAGGGGGTCCTGATGTTCCAGTTTGGTTACCAGCAGTTGCAGAAATTCGTTCTTGCCAAGCACCTGCATGTTGCCGGTCGGTTTTGGATTACCCTGGGCGTCGGTTGCTACCGGTGATATGAATCCCATCTTTATCGTCTCCTATGCTAACAGATTTACTCCGGCCGGTCCGGCGTAGCCAACGGCTTTAGCGGCCGGCGGAATAATCGGAGTATCCGTTTCGTCAAGTGATGCCCCATCCTCGTTACCCAGCCGCGAAATAACCCGGTGACGCCAGTGCGGCCGGCGGCCAAGGAACTGATTGTGAGTGCTGTCACCATTTATTAAAATCTCTATGTGATCGACCTTTACATCGGCGTCAGCCAGTTGATTGACCAGCCGGTCCAGGTTGCTTTCCAGAGCAACCTTGGCGGGAACAGAATCAACCACGATTCTGGCCTTGAGCCCGTCATCAGTCATCGTCAAACTCAGCCTGGCTGGACCGAGATGCTCGGGTTCAATACGGATCATCACTGACCTGCCACTCGCCTTCAGAGCGGTGCTGAGGTTGTCCGGAAGCGTGAACCGTACCGCGCGGGTGTCGATTTTCTCGGAAAAACCCTCGCCCCTGACGGTCGAGAAGTCGTGATTGAACAGGGTATCGAGAATCTGTTTGTTTTCCCCGAACTGTTTTTCACCATCGGTATTGATGAATTTCTCGAGAAAGTTGCCGCCGGCGGTGAGCATCCGGGCGCCTATTTGGGTGCGACCGCGGGCGTTGCCATCGAGCAACTGGTGGTGCTGATAATTCGCATCGAATTCCCCTGTCGGAATCGTGCGCTCAGCAAGGTCACTTCTTTGCTGCGTTATCTTCGCATCAACCAGTGATACTCGCATCTGGCTTCGTTCCAGCTTCCCTCTGATTACCAGTTCCCCTGCGGAGCCTTCCGCGACAACAGCTATCTTCACCGGCTCAGCACTGATCTCGATTGGTTGTCGGACTTCGGGCGGTTTTATCTCGATTTCTTTCAGATTCAACTTTGACAGAAGGGCATCCAGGTACTGCGAACGATAATAATCGCCGGTCAGAGGTACTTTGCTTTCCAGCCGTCCGCTGACACCGACCAGAATCTCGGTCGGCAGGGTCAGCCTGATGGTCTGATCCGGATTTTCGTTAGCGACGATCTCCAGATTGACCAGGCCGTCCTGTACACGCGAACTGAGAATCTCATATTTGCCAGGTTTGAGCTCTATCGACTCATTGGTTATGGCTTCTTTGACGTTCGCGCCGATGACCCCCATTTGCCTGGGGAGTATTGACAGAAGCTGGCGATTAAATTCGGCTGCGCTTTCCTGCCCGGTAGCAAGCTTTCTGCCGTTGAGCAGATCCGCTAAGTTGAAGGCTTCGCGCGTTTCGATCGACTCAGAGATGGCCACCTGATTGCGTGGTGCCAAAAGACTATTAATGATATCGCCAAAAAGACCGGGCGTTTGCCCTGATGGTGATGCCTGTCCGGCGACAGGCGCACCGAACCCGGTCAGGTCACCCATTAATAGGTCGAATATGTTCAGGGGCGTCTGGGTCATTTACTTTTCCGCAATCGTTATCATTTGTTTAGACAGTCTGGCCGCTCTCTGGGCCGGCATCAACTGCAGGACGGCCGATGCGTTCTTTAGCTTCATGCGTGGGAGAATAGCCACGACCGTCTGATCATCGAGATTGGCCAGCAGGGTGGCTACTGCTCGCGGATCCATGCCGTCATAGAGCTTGGCCAGTTGAGCCGTGCGGGCCGATTCAGCCTGTTCCAGGGTCAGGATCTTCTTGTTTACTTCTTTTTCCAGCCGTTCCAGGTCTGTCTGGCGGGCGTTGAGCTCTTTTTCTCTCTGGGCCAGGCCGGCCTTTTCTTGCTCGAGCCAGTTAACCTGCTCAAGCGAGTCTTCTTTTGTCATCCGGCCTTCCTGTTCGGCTATCTCGTCCTCGGTCGGCTCATAATCAAGAAAGGCCAGGTTTTCCATGATTTTGTCAATCGCCGATTCATCCAGATCTTCCAGTTCGCTACCACCCTCTGATAGGCCAGTCGAACTCTGATCAGCGGTAGGAGCGTCGCTCCTGCCCGCGTCGTGCCTCTCGGCCGCGGTCTTTGATATTTTTTGGGCAATCTGGGCGTGACTGTTTTCAACCTCGACGGAAGGTTCATTTTTCATAAAGTACATGGCGGCAACGGCGACGATTACCACCAATGCCATTGCCCCTACGCCGAACAGCGCGTATTTCAGAATGTTACCGGACCTGGCCGGTTTGGCTGGTGGCGTCGGCTGTTTAGCCTGTTGATCGGTCTGTTTATCTTCTACTGGCATTGTGCCTATCCCAAAATGTTCCTATAGCTACTATTTCTCCATGGCTTCACTAAGCAACGGTTGTGCCAGATCTGCGGGAGCACCCCTATCCTATTGTACAACAGAGGCTTATTGGAGGGGCGTGGCGCGTGGAGGAATTCGTGTTTTTCGGGAAAAGGGAATATTTTTCCGGTCATTTGAGGAATTATTGAACCGGAATGAGCGGCTTTATATTAATGTGGGTTTGAGCGGACTCTTAAGGCCGAATAATGACGTCACCATCGACGTAATCGTCGTATGCCCTGGCCACCCTGACCGGGACGACCTCTTTACCCCAGACGGTGTGACCGGGAAGCTTCACTCGGATATAGTTGCCCGAGATTCCCCAATAATCGCCGAACTCGTTTTTCTTGTGCTCGCTGATAACATCCAGAACGCGGCCAACCTGGCGGTTATGTGAGTCACGGCGCAGGCGATCAGATACTTCGGTAAGGATAGCGTTGCGTTCTTTGATGACATCGGGACGGACCTTATCTGGCATATCGGCGGCGGGTGTTCCCTTGCGGTCGGAATAACTGAAAACGTGGAGGTAGTCTATCAAACCCGATTCCGTCAGGTCCCTGGTTGCCTGAAAATCCGTTTCGGTCTCTCCCGGAAAGCCGACGATTATGTCGGCACCGATAATTGTTTCGGGCGCGGCTATCTTGACATTGCGTATGCGGTCAAGGTATTGCGCCGGCGTATAAGGGCGCCGCATCAGCTTGAGAATGCGGTCAGAACCTGACTGAAGCGGAACGTGCAGATGATGGCAGAGACTTCCTTTCAGGTCGGCCAGTGCCTGAAGGAAATCATCGCGAATGGTTTGTGGTTCTATCGACGAGACACGCAATCGGTAGATGTCGGTTTCGGTGAGGATCAGCCGGCACAGCGCCGCCAAGTTTTTTACCGGTGGCTCGCCCCTGGTATTTCGGAAATGCCCGATATGCACCCCGGTCAGAACCACTTCCCGGTAACCGTTGGCCACAAGGGCATTGATTTCGTCGAGGATCTCCCTCACCGGGCGATTCACGAGTCGCCCCCGGACTCTTGTCACGATGCAGTATGAACACGACTGGTTACAACCATCGGAGATTTTTATCCAGGCCCGGTTATGCTCAAAGAAATCACTGATGGTCGTGGGACAACTTTCGAGCAGGGTTTCGTCGAACAATTCGGGGTACTTTGAAACAAGAATACCACCGATATCGTCCTTGTGTTTATTGCCGATGATCAAGTCGACACCTTCCATGCCTTCAATAAGCTCCGGCTCGGCGTCAACATAACAGCCGACAACAACAATCCGCGCGGCGGGATTGGCCCGAACGGCACGTCTTATCAGATTGCGGCAATTGGAGTCGGCACGGTGTGTGACGGTGCAGGTGTTGATGATGTAAAGGTCGGCAGTTTCGGTCGGCAGGGCGCGGCGCATTCCATAAGCGGCCAGCTGGGCGATGACACGCTCCGATTCGTACTGGTTGAGGCGGCAGCCGACCGTTTGAATAGCTATCCTTTTCAACGAATTTCCTGACATGATATTACAATATAACGGATTCGCCCATGAGGAAGCGAACTTTTTGCCGTGCCCGGGTGGTATCAGTCACCGGAGTCGTTGTGCCGGATGTAGTTGGGCCGGACATACGCGACCTGAAAGCCGTGCCTGATCATATTGCGAAAGGATGGGGCCGGTCGCTCGGGCTTGTCTTCGGCGGTTTCAACCACCAGCCACTTACAGCGCTGTTGGGCGGCATCGATAATACGGCGTTCGACTAAAGACGACTGGGCGCCTCGCCCCCGAGCGATGGGAAGCGTGCTGGCGAAGTCTATCCAGCCAAACCGCCCCGAAACAAAGAGGGCTCCGGTGGCCACCGGCTTATCGCCATCGAAAGCCAGATAATGTCGCCACCCCGGGCGTCCCACTGACCCCTCCACCCAGGATTGCAGAAACTCGGACCATTCAAAGCTATTGATGAGAATGTTGGCGAACACCGAGGCGTCGGCCGGAGATATTTCTTCGACTCTAAGATCCGTGTCCACGGGGGGCATGGGGATGGTATCGCGGAATAGTTTTACCCAGTTGTTATAATGCCGGAACCTTTTTCGCTCCAGCAATTGTCTGGTTTCAGGCGTAAGGCACTCGGGGTGCAGCTGGATAAAGAAACGAGGAACGTTGGCCTGTTTGTATAAGGAAATTACTTTATCGAGTGTGCTCTCGGTGACGGGCTCGGTGACACCCAGGCCGACAATGCGGTTAAAGACAAGGGTGTCGACGCACGGTACAATCGAGAAGCAACTTGACCGGGTCCGGGTGAATTGAATGCCGCAGACCTCGACAGCATCTCGTGGTGCCGCGCAACAGAAGTCATTCCACGCCTCGACCTCGGTCAATTCCAGGTGCGCGATAAAATCTTTTGAGGTTTTCGTATTCTCAATATTCATCCCTGATACACCTCCTTATAATCGGTCACGGCCTTATGTCCAAAGGTCGCGAACGAGCAAGTTCTGGAAATCGCGGGTTTCGGGGCTGCAATCTGAAGATGCCGAATCTGTTATAAAATACGGATTCATGGTGTAATCAATTGTTTTTTTTACCAACTGAGCTTCACCGATGGCGCGTGGAGGGGTTTCGGAAGAAAATAAGCTTGCAATGCAAGAGATCAACAGCTATCATATTAACATCAGTGGGCTTCAAGCTCATACCCTATGCGGGACGGAAGCGAGGGAGGGGGAACATCGGGAAGGGACCAACGGGGAAGGAAGATCGTCACATTATCATCCAGATGAGTATGAATTCGTAGATTCGTAAGTCAGGATAGCCCGGCTCGAATTGACCGGTACTACTCGAAGCCAAGTTTCAACAATTTGCAGGGAGGACTTAACCGGTACGCAGAGTATTCCGACAAAACCGCTTAAAACGGGTTACTACTGCACTCAACTATGAAGAAGTGATTCGGCCTCGACCCCACCGAATTCCTACACAACTCAAGCCATCTCAACCAAGGAAGGGAGGTTTACGATGGCACGCAAGTTAGCTTATCTGGTACCAATTCTTCTGGTGTTCGCAATTGCGTTTACCCTGGCGGTTACCACCGCTACGCCGGCCAAGGCGCACGAGTGCTGCCGGCTAATTAATCACTGCCCCGATGGAACGAAACTGTATGGCTGGGGCAAATACAATGAGTATCACGTGTGTGTGCAGCAGTACCCACCAGGGAATTGCATTCCGCCGATGGAATGTGACATTCCGTAAGATAGTAATGTCTAAATGAGTATGTCCGGTAGCGAGTCAGGAGGGGCCCCTTAGTGGGGCCTTTATTATTGTTGGATATATCAGGCCCGCTTGGCCCCGGTAGGTTTGACAAGTCTTCTCAATACCTTCAGGTTTTCAATATCCTCGGCCAGGTCTTCCCCTTTGGGCGTCTCGATTATCATGGGAACGTCTTTGAGTCTCTTGTCATTGACGAAATTCGCGAAACCTTTCTTCCCAATGAAGCCCTTGCCGATATGCTCGTGACGGTCGCGCTTTGAGCCGAACTCTTTGAGGCTGTCGTTGGCGTGAATGATTCTCAATCGATCAAGACCGACAATATCATCAAAGCTCTTCATCGTCGCTTCGTACTCCGCCGGTTTGACAATGGCGTAGCCGGCGGCAAAGATGTGACAGGTATCCAGACAAACGCCGACCTTGTCACCGTTCTCTATTCGGTCGATCATATAGGCCAGTTGCTCGAAGCTGTAACCAAGATTGGTGCCCTGTCCCGCTGTTGTCTCCAGCAACAGAGTGACACTGTTGTTTTTCATCTCGTCGAACATGCGGTTTATGTTCTCAGCTATCTTATTCATACCGACCTCTTCCCCCGAGCCCACATGTGACCCGGGATGCATGACCAAGTTAGGGATCTTGAGGATTTCGCATCGCTCCATTTCTTCCTTAAGTGATTTGTATGATTTCTCGTTTAAGGCTTTCTCGGGCGAGGCGATATTGATCAGATAACTGGTGTGCGACACGGCAACGGTAACAGCGGTTTCTTCGATGGCCTTAAAGAAGACATCTATTTCCTGCGCCTCCAATTTCTTCGCTCGCCACTGATTGTTAGATTTATTGAATATCTGGATTGTATCGCAGGTTGCTTTCTTACCGCGTTCGATGGCGTTGAAGACCCCTCCAGCGATGGATTCATGAGCTCCGAATAGCATAAATCTCCTATCTCTTAACGACTTATAACACTGCCTATGGAATAAGATAGTCTATTAATCAACGCCTTTCAAGTATTACCGTTCCCAAGGATTTATACTGACCGTAGCTGTCACCGGCCAGTACTAATGTATGAGCGGAGGGAGGGGCAAAAGGGGGCTACAGATTTATTACTATGCGGTGGCTTGAGATAAGAAATACCGGGGTCAGCATACTTGATGTGCTTGAGGCGATATCAGAAGGACTCGGAATTGAGAGCATTCTGGTTCGATTCCCCGGCCTGCTGGCCAGTGATATCGCGGAATCAGCGGCGGTAGTAAGGTTTTTTCTAATCCGGTCTGGCTCCAAGCCTGTCCCATCAGCACCGCCAAGGGCTGGCAATTACCATTCGGTTCGTCGACAACTCAAGAAGGGTCACTGGAGCAAGGACGAGGAAAGCGAGTTAGTAAAACTGATAAGCTGCGGGGCATCACCCGACAACGCCGCCCGTATTCTGATGCGAATGAGAGCTGACGTCTACATAAAGCTCGAGGGTCTTAAAAACGTTGAACATTACTTGGGGAGGAGACGCAATGACTGAAGTCATGATCCGGGATACCGGCATTAGCATCACCGACGTACTGGGGCTGATCGCGGCCGGCTACTCGTATAAGCAGGTATTGGAAGGCCATTCGGAACTTTCGCTAGGTGACATTATGCTCACGGCCCAGGTGGCCCGAGACCTGATTGACAAAGTCGTCATGGTTGACCGGGATTTGAAGGTTGAAGGGGAGATAAGATTCGTCGTTAAAGGCGGTCAGTTCAAGTCGGTTGACGAGCTCAAGAAGGACCACCCCCGAGCTTTCGAGAAATGGACGGACCAGGAACATCAGGACGTGATCCGGATGTACAAGGCCGGCGACAGCATCAAAACAATCGCAGAAAAACTTCAGCGCAGTTATGGCTCGATTCGGGCGCGACTGATCAGGGTCGGTCTCATTGACGAATCGGCGCCGCGTTCAGAGAGGACCGACCGGACCGGCGTTCAGCAAACGCGTTAGCGATTCGGGTCAATCACGCAGTCGGCATCGAGCTCGACCAACCAGTCATCACGAACCAGTTGCTTGACAACTACCATAGTCGCAGCCGGCCTGATTTTGTCGAAGAACTCCGAGTGGGCCCGGCTGACTTCTTCGCATACGGATATATCGGTCATGTATATGCGTGTGCGAATGACATCTTCGAGGCGCCCTCCCGCCTGTTCGATAGCCGCCTGGATGATTTCCAGACAGCACTTCATCTGAGCGTAAGCATCCCCGGGAAAGGCCGTCGAGCCATCCGGGGCTATTGGAGCTGTTCCTGATACGGCGAGCAGATTTCCGATCCGTACTGCCCGGGAAAATCCTATTGAGTCTTCGTAGGGCGAGCCTGACGATACATTGGTTCTTTTCATTATTCTCTCTATCGTGCCATGCGTAAACACCGGTTTCTCAGGTATGTATGCTACCAGCGACCTCGGGATTCCGTGACATTTAAAAAGCCTCTGGTCCGGTTCGGACCAAAGGCTTTCCTTGCCTGGTAAGCAAAGTATGGAAAAATCTTGTTGGCGGCTGAAGACCTATTGCACCAAGTTGTTATGGAGAAACGTGATACTATTGGTGTTCTCATTGAGAATTATCAGGTCGTTATCACCATCACCATCGAAATCGGTACAACGAATATCTATTGAGCCGTCGCCGGCCGCGAACTCTCTCGTATTATACGAATAGAACAGGAACTGGCCCTGATTCAGCATCACCGAGACATTATCATCGAAGAAATTTCCGACAGCCAGCTCGGGAGCGCCATCTCCATTGAGGTCTTCTGCACAAATCGTCCTTGAACCCTGACCCGCCGGGTGGAAGCTAAGGTTAGAGAAACCGTTGCTCACGCTGTTGAACAACATGACCGAAGCGGTACCTTCTGCGGAGTTGGCGGCGGCGAGGTCAATGTACCCGTCACCGTTCAGATCCGATGGATAGATCGACGTCGGGGCATCTCCAATGTCGTAGGAGGTGGCACCGGTGAAAGTGCCGTCTCCCAGATTGCGGAAGAAGGTGATCTGGTCGTGTCCACCATTGGTATTGGCTATGTCCGCAAAACCATCACCATCGAAATCAGCCGCGCATACACAATTGGTCAGGTTCTTGCCGGTTGAGTAGTTGACCGGGTCCGCGAAAGTACCGTCACCATTGCACATGAGAACGGATATGTTGGACGACATAATATTCGCGACCAGGAGATCGTTAAAGCCATCATTATTCAAGTCGGCGCACCAGGTAGATACGGCATTTCTCGCGGCCCAGAAGCCGACGATCGTGGTATCTACAACAACACTATCAAGTTGGAGGAATTCGTTTAATGGGCTGTTATCCGGATGCGATGTAAGATCATAGACATCGCACACCCACTTCTCCAGATCATAGTCATAATGGTAGATATTGCACCACCGGTAAGTTGTGTCGTAAGTATCGAGAACTTGAAGGTCAAAGACGCCGGTTCCGTCATTGAGCAAAATGGAAACGCGAGAGGCCGAATCAGCCTCAAGCTGATAAATCCGCGGGTAGCTGGTGGCAACAATATCCAGGTCACCGTCATTGTCCACGTCGGTAGCCCTTACCGAAGCGACTTGCTCGCGGGCGTGATACGTAACAGGGTCACCATAGTTTCCGGAACCGTCGTTGAACAACAGCGATACATTGTTAGTGTCTAGCCTGTGGCCGATGACGAGATCCAGGTCGAGATCGTTGTCCATGTCGGCGATCTCCATGGAGCGGGCCATATCGGGAAGAGTAATGGTGACGGGGTCGCCCAGCAAGTCCGGAGTGGTGACAACGGCATTGTTGGAAACATCCGACCAGTTACCGGCAGCGTCCTGAGTGCGGACAGCAAAATAATAGGTGCTGCTCAGGCTCAGCCCGGTGACATCAAAAGACTCGCTGTTCCCGGCTGCTTGGGGCGTGGGTTCGCCCTCGAGGCGGCTGGCCGAGATCCAGTTATCGGCGGTAATGGCAGTCCAGTAACACCTGATATCATAAAGCGCCGCGGTGCCGGTTGTGCCATCGTCACCCGGCGCCGTCCACGTAAGGGTCATATCTCCGTTAATATCCGGATCCGTTGCGACCAGGTTGTCAATCGTGGCTGGCGGTGTATTTTCGCAAGTAACGGTAACCGTAGCCGACGTAGCCCGATTATCGGCCTCATCAAAAGCCCTTGCGAATACGGTGTGCTGACTGTTGTCACCAATATCGATCGTCCAGTAGCAGCTCCACGGAGCTATCTCGTCGGTATAGTAAAGCTGATCATCAATATAGAACTGAACTTTCACCACACCCATATTATCCGAAGCATCAGCCCTGACATCGACCGCATTGGGGACGATGCTATTGTTGACCGGATTAGTAATCTCGACCGTGGGAGGTACCGTATCCTCGGAATCCGCAGGATTGCCACAGGAGAGAACTACTGCCGTAAGACCCGCCACAAGAGCGATAAAGAGTAATAGTTTGATATCTGTGCGACGCATATGCTTGGTTCCTCTATAATGAATGTCGTCTATTTCAAGTTTCTGTCGTGAACTATCCCTCGACTCTGATTTAAGAGCTTAAATTACTGACGTTTAAGCCGCAAAATCAGTTCAAAGAAAGTTACCTGAATTCCATCATTTTCGGATTTCTTGAGCCAAAAAATAAAGCCTATAATAACCTGCATATCCCCGCTTGGCAAGCACTTTTTCGACCCGGGGAATCGCCCCTGGAAGATTACCAGTTATACGAGATTTATGCTCATCAATACTGCCGCAGGGGCCGCAAATAAGCGGTGTGAGGGCCGCACAGGGGCCGATTCCTGGCTCGCTGGGAACCGGTTCCACACTGTCACTTCAGGCTTTGAGATTGATGGAGAGTATCTTCAATTCCGTCATATCCTCGATTGAATATTTGACCCCTTCCCGGCCAAGGCCGGAACTCTTTGTACCGCCGTACGGCTGATGATCGGCGCGGTAAGTCGGTACGTCATTTATGACTACACCTCCGCATTCGATGTTTTTGAAAGCATAGAAAATGTCCTTCATGCGGTTGGTGAATATACCGGCCTGCAAGCCATATATGGAGTTATTGATTTCGTCGACCACCCGCTTGAATGACTTATACTTAAACACCACCGCTATTGGAGCAAAGGCTTCCCTGGCGCAGATGTCCATCGACCTCGTGACATCGACCAGAACCGTCGGCTCCAAAAAGAGCCCCTTCCCCTTTCCCCCGACCAAGACTTTGGCCCCTCCTTTGACAGCCGCCTTTATGGAGGCAAGAGTATTTTCGACGGATTGGCTATCGACCATGGTTCCGACATCCGTTGCCGGATCGAGCGGATTACCTACCTTGAGAGTCTTGACCTTCTTGACAAACATCGTCAGGAAACTATCCCAGATTTTCTCGTGGACATAGATACGCTGTACCGAGATGCAAGACTGACCGGCAACCGCAAAGGTACCATATAGCAGGCGGGTGGTAGCGTAATCAAGGTTAGCGTCGTCGGCAATAGCGACCCCGGCGTTACCTCCCAGTTCAAGTACCACCGGTTTATCCCCGCAGTTACGTTTGATCCACCAGCCGACTTCCGACGAGCCGGTAAAAGTAATAAGTTTCACTCGCGGGTCTTCCAGCAGCGGCGCGGCTTCCTTAGCCGACCCCGGCAGGATTGATACAGCCCCTTTGGGGTGGTCGGTTTGGTCGATCAGCTCCGCCAGCATGAGCGCCAGAATAGGTGTTTTACTGGCCGGTTTCAGGACGATGGTGTTACCCGACGCTATGGCCGGAGCGATTTTGTGAGCGACGAGGTTGAGCGGAAAATTGAAGGGAGAAATTCCGGCCACCACCCCTATCGGAAATCGGCGCACCAGGCCGAAACGCTCCTCGGCGCCGGCAGCCCAGTCAAGATCGACAATCTCGCCGCCGATTCGCTTGGCCTCCTCCGCCGCTACCTTGAAAACACCAATGGCCCGCGTTACCTCTCCCCTGGCGTCTTTTATGGCCTTGCCCAGTTCGCGCGCCATCATCGCGGCGAGTTTGTCGGCTTGATTTTCCAGGCTGTCGGCGATGCGCCGGCAGGTTTCCTCCCGCTTATAGCATGGAAGTTCCCTTGTTTCCCTGAAGGTATTGTAAGCGATTTCGATAGCCTTTGAATAATCTTTTCTGGAGGCCGCGGCCACCGAGCCCACCACAGTATTATCATATGGGTTGATGACCTTGATCTTGCTCTTGCGATCAACCCACTTTCCACCAAGATACATTTTGTAGTTCTTGGACATGATATTCCCCTCTGGCATTCAATGTTCTAATAGCATTCAGCAGACCGGCTCCCTGAGGGGCCGGATTAATTCGGTATTGTTAGAATATAATAAGGCCGGCAGTAAAACAAGACTTACCGCTATTCGATTTCGATGTCAAACGGCATACGGGCGAGAATTCCATCGGTGGCGAACTGAGTTTCTATAATCTCCTTTATCCCCGAATCTCCCCCTCGGAGCCCGAGGAAATCCGTTAGGCTATCCAATAGAGAGTTTCCCGGCAACAGAATCCAGGGGCGTTTTCTCGGTAAGAATTCGACCTTGTAGTCGTCGAGCCCCAATTTCGCAGCGGTGACATCCAGGGCCAGTTTTATTCCTCCCAGACGGTCCACAAGACCGTTTCTCACAGCCTCCCTGCCAGTCCAGACCCGGCCCTGAGCCAGATTATCAACGGAATCAGTTGTCAGGCTCCTGTTGTCGGCCACAAGTGACACGAAATATCCGTACATGGCGAGAAGTTGGGAGTAGTATTTTTCTCGCTCTTCTGGTGTGAAGGGTCGCATAGCGGTCAGCATACCGGCATGTTTGCCGCGGACATACAGCTCGGTTCCGGCGCCGATCTTGTCGTAAAGTCCGCTCAAATCGGCTTTCCCACCGTAGATACCGATAGAACCGGTTACGGTGGCGGGGTTAGCCAATATCTGTCCTGCCGGCATAGCAATATAGTAGGCCCCGGAGGCGGCTACGTTGGCCATCGATACCACCACGGGTTTCTCTTCGGCGGTTTTCGATGCAGAGTGAAAAATTTCCTCTCCGGCCAGAGCCAATCCACCGGGTGAGTCGATGCGAAAGACTACGCCTTTGATATCACTTTCCAACCTCGCGCGCTTGAACGCCTTGTCCATGACCGTGGGTGTCAAATCCGAAGATTCTGAAAACGGTCCAAACCGATCGTCATCAAAAGTAACCTCTCCCTCGGCTACCACCACAGCCAGGGTGGGTTTTTCGCACCAGTTGTCATTTATCAGCGTATCGGACAGGTAGCGCCGCAGCGAGATTTCAGGAACAGAGGTAGACAGGAATTTCTTGTCTAATTCGTCAGCATAACTCAGCCCGTCAACCAGTCCGAGCTCAATAGCTTCTTCCGAGGTATAGGGGCCACCGTCAATGATGGCGGCGAGAGAATCACGGTGCATGTTTCGGCCCTCGGAAATATCCGAGACAAACTGGTCGTACAGGTCATCGAGCAGACGGTTAACCTGCTCACGGTTTTCCTCAGTTGCCGCCTGCTGTGTGTAGCGTTCCGGCGCAGTCTTATAGTCGCCGACTCGCAGGAGATCGATTTTCACGCCCACCTTTTCAAGGGTACCGGCAAAGAAAGTCAGCTCAGCCTTCAGGCCGACCAGGTTGAGTTGACTCACCGGGGGAATGAGAATTCTGTCACAGGCACTACCCACATAATACGCCAGGTTGTTCGGATAGGAGATGTGGCAGGTGACCTCTTTACCTCTTGACCTGAAATGGGTGATAGCGTCTCTCAACTCCTGAGCGCGGCCAAAGCCAAGGGCAAGACGATTCAGCTTGATGACGAGTTCGCCCACAGACGGGTCCTCGGCGGCCCGGTATATGTTAAGCAGACTGGTGATATATGAAGTCCGGCTTTTCCCAAAGATGGGATCGGGCGGATTTTCCCTGGGGTTCCCCGAAAGACTCAGCGATAGCCGACGGACCCGATCTTTTATCAGCGACGGTTGACGGTGACTGGTGCCACCAACAAAAACCGTGGTGCCGCGATGATGGCCATCCTTGTCCGAGCGTCGCCTGGTGCCGGTAAAGTACTGCCGCAGATTGGCCCGGACGCCGATCTCGAAATTCCTATCGCTGTCGATCAGGCCACTGAGAAAGAGACCTTTGGTTGGCGAATATTCAGCGTGATAAACGTAATCGGCGTTTTTGACCTTGGTACCGGTGGCGAGAAACATATCGACTGAAACGGTCAAATTCATTCCGACAGGATGATAAGACAGGGAATAACGTTGTTCTACCTCGGTTCGATCGTCGTTTATCTTTCCCCTGTTGAGATTGGAGTAGACAACGCCAAGCGAGACAGAACCGGGCGGGCGAAAAAGCAGACCGGCGTTCCAGAAGTGGCGGTTATCGAAAATGATGTCGCCCTGTTTAAAGTACTGATACGAGCCGCCGAGATATAGTTTCCGCCCGGTCGGAACAGCCAGCGCCACGATATAATCCACGAAGTCTTCATCACCGGGGTTATCAATGCGGCGGTAGGACAGGCCGATACCTTCACGACTTACAACCGTACCCCAGTTCTTGGCGTACTTGCCGTCATAGTAATCGGCCATAAACTGGAATCCGGCAATTCTGAATCGCGCCAGGCAGGCGGGATTAATCCATACCGCCTCGCTGCCAAAAACCGACGCGGCGGGCTGATAATAAAAAACGCCCTGGGGCATTTCTATTCTCTGGCCGGCTGCGACTCGGTCACCGGGCACCATCAGCAGCAGTAAGACCAGAAGCAAGCTGACATCTTTGAATCCCTTCAATGACTAATCCTCCGGGTCGTATCCCCTCACATAGACATTACCATTTCCACGCACCGAGCCGCTGATAAGCGCCGCTCCGTCGCCGGCAATAAGACTCAGGCGGTTTCGCTGAACGAGGTCAGGCTGGAAGGGGAAGTTGTACACTTCGATCTTGCCCTCTTCCTCCACAGCGAGAGAGAATTCCGCCGAGATATTGGAGGGCAGCGAGAATTCGATATCCTCAAACCGGTTTGTGACGATCAGTTGCCCGTCACCCATCTCGGTCAGGGATAATCCGACCGGTCCGTTGCTGCACTTGACATAACTTTTCTGGCCAGTCGCGCTGAACCTGTCTATTTCAGTTCGACCATAACTGTTCTTAACATCGATAGCGCCACCTACGTGGTATATCTTTATGTCGCCACCTTCATTACGAAACATTGCCTGACCCTTGAGGCTGAAGATGTCCCGGGCGGTAAGCGACGAGTTTGAAGTCGAGACTTTGATTTTACCGGAGATATCATCGATGTTGACCCGGCGGTTGGAAGTTTCCAGGTGAAGCTCCTCGGTCACATGAGAAACGTTCAGGCGGCCCAAGGACGACGGGACAAGGAAGGTCTTGAAAGGTCCCTCGGCCTCGATATCGAAATAGTAAGCCTCGATCTCCACACGACATCCTTCCGGGAGAACTATGGTGGCTTCGACCGAGCCCATCTCGGCCTCGGACCAGGGTGCGGGATTTGGCGCTCTTAACTCAAGCTTCACGCCGTCGGGCAGTTTGGCCACATCGACGGCAATCTGGTCAATGAAATCAATAGCTCTGGATTTGCTCCCGGCTTTCGCTTTCTTGGCATAGATGACCTTCACGCCCGGTTCAACGGAGGCTGTAATTTGGAGGTTCCCCTGGAGTGTCAGAGCCGACTCAATTCTGATCAGGCTCCCCACGGACGCTTTGGCGGAAGTTTCAAGCGGCCTGGTGGAGAACTGGTTGCGCGACTCCTCAAATATCTCCTGAGCCGAAGGTTCCCCGGCAACCCATAGCACAATCATAAGGGACGGTATCAGGAACTTATTCATCACGGCTCCTCTCGCCGGCAATAGAACTCATTCATAAGAATGGATCCAGCAACGGCGGCATTAAGCGATTCAGTCTTCCGCGAATGCGGTATGGTTACAGTCAGGTTGGCATGTCGGACAATTTCTTCCGATAAACCGTCGGCTTCGCTACCTATTGCCAGGATCAATTTGACCTTTTCAAGTGCTTTAATCAAGGAATAATCAATCTTTTTACCGCGAGTCCCCGCAGCGATAATCGTGAATCGGTGCTTGCGGGCGAACGCCAGCACATCCTTGTTACCCAATTGTACGATCTGTCTTCCAAACACGGCGCCAGCCGAGGACCTGACAACCTTCGGAGCGAAAGCGTCAGCGCAGTTTTCCGTCAGAACCACGGGGTCAAACTCGAAAGCTTGCGCGGAACGAACTAGCGTTCCCAGATTGCCGGGGTCAGCTATACCTTCACACCATAGTATTCTACGATAGCGGGGGCGGCGAAGTTCGGACAGTTCGTTATCGGGCATAGCGAAAACACCCAAAATGCCCTGTGGAGCCTCAGTCTGAGCCATATCACGCAGCTCGCGAGCAGAAACCTCGGCACAGGCTATCCGGTGTCCTTTCAACCGGTTCATGAGCTTCTCACCACGCCGGCCCAGCAAGGCTGAAGCGAAATAGATTCTGTCGGGTAGGAACCTGTGACGCAGAGCTTCTTCAAGCAGCCGTGTGCCTTCCGCAAGGAACCGGCGGCTGAGTTTTCTGCCTTTCGCTGTTGAAAGAGCTTTGACCTGTTTTAGTTCGGCCTTTGTAATTGACACTTGTAATCGTCCTGATAAATTTGCAACTTCCAGTAATGAATCGATAGTAGTCGTAGATTGGCAAGTGAAAACTCCACTGTTATATGGCCTTGCGGTACTGATAATAGCGGCATCAGCCGCATCAGCCGGTGATTCCCTACTAATAGGCGGTCTGGACGGCCTGGACATCTATGATGACCGTAATTCCTACTCCATCTCCCTGGCTCTCTCTGGAGGAGGGGCCCGAGGTCTGAGTGTCGTCGGAATCCTGAAGGCATTCGAGGAAAAATCGATAAATGTATGCGCAATAGCCGGAACTTCCATGGGGGGTATAATCGGCGGGCTTTACGCTTCGGGGTACTCGCCGGATGAGCTTGGCACAATCGTATCCGGTCTCAGTTTCAGCGAACTTTTTTCGAATTCCCCTTCGCGCACGACAATGCTACTTACTCGTCGACAGGATGGCGAGCGTCACTTGCTGTCAGTAAGGTTCGATGGCTTCCGCCCCGTAATTCCCCGGGCCTTGACAGCCGGCCAGAAACTGACCTCGCTTATCACATCACTTACGACCAAAGCCAATTACCAGTGCGGAAACGATTTCTCCCGCCTGCAGATTCCCTTCAAAACCATCAGTACCGACATTGTTTCCGGTAACGAAGTGATTCTCGATACCGGGTCTATTGCCGACGCCATGCGGGCCACGATGGCCTTCCCGCTGGCCTTTACCGGGCTGGAGAGCGAAGAACAGGTTCTTATGGATGGCGGTATGGTTACCCCGATACCAGTCGAACTGGTCCGGAAGATGTGTGATTCAGTTGACGTGGTCGTGGCCATAAATACCGCCAGCAAACTCATGTCCAAAGAAGAACTTATCACACCTGTCGATATCGCCAACCAGGTGACAAGCATAATGACGGCGGACCAGCTCGAACGCCAGTTGCAGGCGGCCAGCTATGTTATCGAACCACCGATCGATGATTTCGGAGCAAGCGATTTCAAGCATAAAGATACTCTAATCGAAGTCGGGTACCGGTGTGGTCTTGCGGCCGCAGACAGCATAATAGAAATGATTGAGACGCGATACCGAGCGGAGACGCTGTTCATATCGGAGGTGAAGGTTACGTCGGCACCCCAGACCAAGGCAGGTGTCATACGCAACCGGCTGCAGAATCTAACTATCTCGAAAAAAGCTCTGATCTCCAGGCTGAAGGAACTGGCCCGGGAACTGAGCCTCTTCCAGTTAGCGGTGTGGACGACACCGGCCGACACAGGGGAGGTGGATTCACGGGCGCATGTACTGAACATCGACGCCGTTGAGAATTTCCGATTGGCCGATGTACGGCTCAAGTTTACCGGTAACACCGTCTTCGACAACACCAGGCTGTCGCTTGAAATTTATGAGAACGATTCTCTGATTACGTCGAGAAGCCTCAGGGAAGGATTCAAGCGTATCGTCGATCTGTATCAGGAACTTGGTTTCGACCTGGTTAATATCCGAAGCGTCGATATCGATGTTCCATCGCGAACGATATCCATTGACATCGATGAGGCGGTGATCGAGAAAATCGATGTCGAGCAAAACACGAAAACCAAGGACTGGTACGTTCGGTCATACTTCACTCTCGATAAAGGGGAACTCTTTTCGACTTCCCGGGCCAGCCAGGGAATAGCCAACGTGTATGGTACCGATCTGTTTGACCGGGTTACAGTGCGGGTAAAGCCCTCGTCGAAGGGGGCCGTGGTGAAGATCGGGGTGGAGGAGAAAAAGAGCCGCCAGTTTCGGCTGGGATGGCACTGGGATGACGAATATCGGTCGGAGGAGTTCATAGAGTTTCTCGACGACAACGTGGCTGGAATAGGTCTGCAATATCTTTTCCATGCCAAATACTCCCCTCGCCGCCAGAACTATTTCGGAATGTTCAAGACTGACCGAATTCTCAACAGCTATATCTCGTCCCGGCTCAATGTCTTTCACCGGCGGTTAGACCGCCTGGTATTCTTAGGCGAAGAGGAGATTGGCCTGAGAAAGGAGCGCAAGACCGGCTTTGACCTTATCTTCGGGCAACAGATTGCCAGGCTGGGCGTTGTTTCAGCGGGATTCACTTGTGAGCAGGTTGAGTACGATAATACCGATACCGGGATAAGGAGAAAATTCGGGCTACGCATCCTCAAACTTGAATCGCAGGTTGAGAATTTCGATCGTCTTCCGTTTCCGACCCGGGGAAACAGGCATTTGATACAATTGCGGTTTGCGGGAAAGTACCTTGGTGGCGACGAGGAGTTTACCCGTTTCTACTCATCTTTCGAGACCTACTTCCCGCTGGGCAAGCATGTCAACTTTCACCCGCGCCTCGCATTGGGGGTATCCCGGCGGGGTTTGCCGCCATCGGAGCAGTTTTTCCTCGGAGGATTGCATTCTTTTGCCGGGTTTAGAACGCATCAGCTTGCGGGAGACAAGATGTTTATCCTATCGAATGAGATCCGTATCAAATTACCGCTTCTGCTATATCTGATGGGTCGACACGATATGGGGGAGGTTTATGTGAGCTCCGACGAAATCAAGCTGAGAAATTTACGTCACGGCGTAGGCGTTTCACTGGCACTTGACTCGCCGATAGGGCCGTTCGAATTCGGGTACGGTATTGTCAACAGTGACATAGAACGTTTTTATATCAACATCGGGCTGGCGTTTTAGTACAACCCGGTCCGATAAGGAGGGCATATGCGTAAGATCCTGATTTTTGCCCTGAGCTTTATGCTGCTTGCCGGGTGTGGTAAAAAATCGGACCGGAAGGAACCGAGCTCCACGACATCCACGTCGGAAGCCCAGGACCAGCAACTGCTTGCCGAAGCTTCGGATATTCTGATACAGACTTTCAGCAATGACCTCAGGAGTGAGTTGTTGGCGGCACTTAATGAAGGGGGTCCGGCAAATGCTATCACGGTGTGTGAGATTCGGGCACCGGAGATCGCCGCCGCGCACTCCGGCGAGTTCTGGACGGTCAGGAGAGTCACCGACCGTAGCCGCAATCCCGAAAACGCGGCCAGCGATGCCGAGAAAGGTCTCCTGGCACGGTTCAGGGATACCGCCCAATCGCCGCCGGAATACATTATCGGATGGGCGCCGAGCGAGGAGGGCAAGACATACCGTCACTACCGTCCGATCAGAGTCGCCCAGCTATGCCTGAAGTGCCACGGTAGGCCGGACGATATCGATGACGCCGCGGAGGCCGTACTGGCCGAGAAGTACCCCTCTGACAGGGCTATCGGATATGCCGAAGGGGATCTGCGGGGGATGTTTGTGGTCGAGCTTCACTGGCCCGAGGGCAAGGCGTTCGTGGACTCGCTGGTAGCGGCCTCAAAGGAAACCGAAATTAAGTAACGAGGAAGTGTCACCGGCAGCCTCTTCACCGGGTTAGTCCGGTAGCAACGGCAAGACCGCGCCGTAAAAACAGTTAAGCGGTTTTTGTTGAGATCAGAAGCGATACCCGGCACTGACCCGGTAGGTTTCGTTCAGGTCGGAGTGCTGAAGAAAGGCGAAGTCAACCGTAATATTCCTGACATTGACCCCGCCACCGGCGGTAAGGTTACCGATGTCGAAGCCGGCCCGCCCAAAAACCATTTCCCGGTAGGAGATCTCCGCACCGTAATGTGAATCAAGAGATACCGGGCCGCTCCAGTACTGGGCGGCATACTTGATGCCCTCGAACTTAATGTCGCCGCTCAGAAGGAGTCGTGCGGTGAAATCTCGATAATGCTGCTCGAGCGCTATACCGGGTTTGACGGTTGGATATATTGATTCGGCGTTACTTCCATCATCAAACGTCTCCCCCGAATAGCGAATAAAGCCGGTGGTGATATCCGTAACCATCAACCCCAACTCCAACCACGGTTTCGGATTCATGAGAATGCCAGCGTCCAGGGTCAACCCCTTACCGCTTTCGGTCCCGAGATCCCGGTAGATGACCTTGGCAGTCAGACCGAAGTCGACACATGGCGTTAGCTTCCCTGATACAGCCGCCGAGAGCAGAAAGTCGCCGTGAGATTCCTCACGGACGACATACGGTCGGTCGAATTCGTTGAGCGCCGTAATCTTGATGCCACCACCCCCGAGGTAGTAGAAATAGAAGCCAAAGGATTGTATGATCGAGCCCGGACGTCGGCGCGCATCGATATAACTCACGAAATCGTGATTGAGCAGTGAGCCGAAAGTTTCGGCGTGCATGGCCGTAATGTATCGTCCCTCAAGGCGATTCATTCCAGCAGGATTCCAATAGGCAGCTGTTCCATCAAATGGTCCGGCGATAGTCGCGCCGCCCAGGGCGAGAGAGCGGCCGCCCACGCCAAGCGAAAAGGCCTCCCCGGCATACTTAGCTGCCCTGACGGGCAACACCGAAAGCAAGGTAAGTCCGAAGATGTAAAGTACGTGTCGCATCGTCATATAAGTTAACCATTTGCCCCGGACATACAAAGCAAAAACTACCAACATAAGACGTTGTGCGGCGCTAAACAGATGAAGAAAAAGCGGAAGCCAATGGCTCCCGCACATGTGAGGTTATAGGGAGAACAAAGAATCATTTAGATTCTTTGTCTTTATTTTCGACTTTCTTCTGGGCCGCGGTGTCATCAGGGGCCGCACAACCGGGTCCACCGCTCAGCGGACAAACAGGGCCCTTCGACTGCCCTTCGACGGTTTTCGCCACCGCCGGGATAATCTCGGCCTGGTATCCTTTGCTATTGATGGCTTTTGTCAGCTCGGCGTCTATGTCCGCATTCGCGTCAACCTTGACCATGGCCTGACCGCTCTTGTGGCAGACTTTTACCACCTCGACAACACCTTCAACCTTGATCAACTCAGCTGAAATTGTCTCTTCACAACCGGTGCAGGTCATCCCCTTTACCGACATTAAGCGCAGTACGCAGTCACTGTGGCCATCCGCGTGGGCAGTAGCAGCAGGCTTATCGGTATCGTCGCAACTGGCGGCGACGTTGACAGAACTAACTTTCTTATCTGTGCTGGTCTTTTGGGCGTCGGTTTTCTTATCCCCGCAGGCAAAGGCCGCAGTGACAAGCAAAACCAGCACCGCCAGCGTTATAACACTAATGATTAATATTCTTTTCAATGGGCAACTCCTCGACGCTTGCTTTCCCTTAAATGTCACTATCTTGAAATATACTTCTTTTCTTAATACGGGCAATACAGTTTTTTGTTTAGTAGACCTGGTAGGGCCATAAAATTAGACGTGTAATACACTTAGCCGTTAAAACAGATCCTTTTCCCCGAGAGTTCCCCCCTTCACGATCAATGAACCCGGTCGTATGGCGAAGTTGCGGTTCACCTCGCTTTAACCCCGTATAACCGGCTGAACCGCAGTAAAATGTGAGTGTGCATAAGAAGCCGGTCAACGAGAATAGGAAAACCGGTTGACTTATCTGATTAAAATCCTTATATCCGGATAGGCGGATATAGAATCATGGTCATCATCAATGATCATCAGGTATTCAAGGCGTTGTCCGAGCCGATTCGACTTCGTATTGCCGTCCTGTTAACCGAGGGCGAAATATGCGTGTGCGAGCTGACCGAGGTTCTGCGGTTGCCCCAGTCAACGGTTTCCCGCCATATGGCTCGTCTCAAAAGTGTCGGTATGGTAAGCGACCGCCGGGGTGGGAAGTGGACCCATTACCGCTGGGTCGGTCAGAGACATCCATTGCTCGATACCCTCGCCACTTACCTTGTTGGTCTTCGCAGCAAGCGTCCCCACAAAGGGGACTTGATTAGACTGGTCCGTTATCGCAAGACGAAAAGGTGTGAGTAGTGCGTCTATCAGGGCGTCGCGTCAACAAAGGGAAAGGATTATCGTTATGAGTCAAGGTGGTCTGTCCTTTTTTGAAAAGTACCTCAGTTTGTGGGTGGTGGCGGCAATCGTGCTCGGAACGGCGCTAGGCTACGTTGATCCGGGGTTGGCCGCGTTTCTGGATAAGTTCTCTTACGCCCACGTTTCGATCCCAATTGCCATCTGTTTGTTTTTTATGATGTTTCCTATAATGGTCAAGATCGATTTCACCAGAATAAAACAGGCGGCCAGATCACCAAAACCGGTTGCCCTGACCCTGATTATCAATTGGCTGATAAAGCCTTTCACCATGTATGCCATCGCTTACCTGTTTCTGGGATTTATTTTCAAAGGATTGATCGACGGCATGGAAATAATAAAGGGTGACGAAGTAGAAGTTTATCGCTCGTATATATCCGGCGCAATCCTGCTGGGTATCGCTCCGTGTACGGCGATGGTTCTTATGTGGAGCTATCTCTCGCGCGGGAACGATGCCCTGACGCTGGTCATGGTTGCCATAAATTCCCTGGCGATGCTGGTCCTGTACGCGCCTCTTGGAGGTTTGCTGCTTTCCGTCAACAAGATGCCGATTCCGTGGCAGACTATTGTTCTGTCGGTTCTGATATATGTGGGCCTGCCGCTTATTAGCGGGTACTACACGCGCAGGACGATTCTTAAAAGAAAGGGCATTGCGTATTTCAATTCGGTATTCCTGCACCGGCTGACACCAGTAGCGATTGCTGCCCTCCTGTTGACACTGGTAGTGCTTTTCGTGCTCAAGGGTGAAGTGCTGGTCCGCAGGCCGTTAGATATTGGCCTGATCGCGATACCGCTGTTTATTCAGACGGTCCTGATTTTTGCCCTGGGTTACGCGATAGCTCGAGTGATAAGACTTAGGTACGAGGACGCTGCGCCGGCCGCCATAATCGGCGCCTCGAATCACTTCGAGGTAGCCATCGCCACGGCCGTGGTGCTGTTTGGACTTAATTCGGGAGCCGCGGTGGCGACCGTTGTAGGGGTGTTGATAGAGGTGCCGGTTATGTTGATGCTGGTCAAATTCTGCCTGAGCACGCAGTCCTGGTTTGGCAGGACGAAGCAACCAAATCAACCCCTCGAATCCACAGCGGGCAAACCCTCGACCTGAGGCTGAAACTTTGAACCTACTCATTATCTGTACCGGTAACTCCTGCCGCTCACAGATGGCAGAGGGTTTCTTTCGGGAATACCTCCGCGAGCGCGGTGACGACAGTTCGGCGGCCGGTGTCAAATCGGCCGGTCTGGAGCCTCACGGTCTAAACCTCAGGGCCGTGCAGGTTATGGCGGAAGTCGGTATTGACATATCCGGCCACACCTCGAATCATCTCAGTGAATATCTCGACCGTGATTTCGATTATGTGATCACAGTATGTGATAACGCCGCAGCCAGCTGCCCGGCCTTTCCGCGTAACGCGAAGCGTCTGCACTGGCCCTTCGACGACCCGGCAGCCGCCACCGGCACCGAGGATGAAATTCTCGCAGAATTTCGTCGGGTCAGAGATGAGATTAATATCAGGATAAAGTCCTGGTTGGGCGAGTCTGGTGTTTAAAAGGCGCTCTCGGCAGGAGCGCCGGGATAGAGCTCACCAATGCTTATAAAGTTCTATAATCGAGGCCCCTCTTACTTGCGAGCGTCATCAAAGAGTTCGGGTTGGTGGCTGGCCCAGGACTGAGGGTCTATTTTATACTCGTACTTGTACTTACACTCACCTTTCTTGCATGTATGGGGAGGGCGCTTGCTTGAATAGTCAAAGGCGTCCCCGCACACCTCGCAAGTGGCTTTCTTCCAGTTCATTTTCGGCAACGTAAGGCCGTGATTGTCTTGTTTCATGTCGCTATTCCCAAAGTTGAGAGATTTGCGTTACTTTCTAGCTTCCTTGCACCACTGACCTTAAGAAGTTCAATGCATTTAGGCAATAACTAAATTAATATTCAATTGAAATGTGATGATCGAGCCTCAGACGACAGCGTTTACGCGAGCTTATTTTGTTACGCTCCTCGTTTACGCCGGTGGGCCACAAAATCCCAGATGACATAGCTACCGAGATTGTCAACCGATGAAAAGTATGCCCGGCCCCTGTTAAGTTCGGTCAGACGCTGAATGAATTTCTGAAGATACGGATCGTCGGTAACCATGAAGGTGGTGATGGGGATTTTCTTTTTGCGGCAGATAACGGCTTCATCGAGGGTACGGTTAACAATCATGGGATCCAGGCCCATGGGATTGCGATACAACTGTCCGTTGGCGCGGGTTATCATCGAAGGTTTGCCGTCGGTAATCATAAAGATCTGTTTGTTCACGTGTTTACGCGAGAGAAGAATCTGCCGTGCCATTCTCAGCCCGGCCTGGGTGTTGGTGTGATACGGGCCAACGGCTACATAGGGTAGATCCTTGATGTGAATCTGTCGTGCCGTATCTCCAAAGGTCACTATGGAAAGTTCATCTTTGGGATATTTGGTCAGGATCAGCTCGGTGAAGGCCATGGCAACCTGTTTGGCGGGAGTTATCCGATCCTCGCCGTAGAGTATCATGGAATGGGAAACATCGATCATAAGCACCGTAGCGCAGGAGGTTGATTTCTCGGACTCGAATACCTCGAGATCCCCCTCGATCATATTGAGATCGAAATCGCCGCTGCGCTTGATAGTATTGAACAAAGAGTTGCCATAGTCAATGGAACGGTAATTGTCGCCGAAAGTGAATTCCCGTTTCTCGGGCAGAAGTTCCTCCGAGCTCCCGCCTTCATAGGGCAAAGCGTGCTGGCCGGTTCCACTGGCTTTCATTTTCTGAAAAATCTGATCGAAGGCGTCCTGGCGAAGCTGCTTCTCACCGCGGGTGCCAAGTTTAAGGCCCCTGCCGGTCATCTTGATAATCCGCGACTGCTCGAGTTGTTTTCGGAATTCATCCAGGTCGTATTTGGAGTCAATATATCCCTGCTGTTGAAGTTTCTCCATCATCTTAAGGGTTTCTTCAACATCGCCGTTGAATCGAATCAGGAGGTAATTGAAAATGGCCATTAGGTTGGCCAGGCTTCTCAGTTTCTCGAACAGTTCGTCATCCCATTCGGAATACACGAATCTCAACGGGCACCTCCCATGCCCCGAAGCATATCCGAAAAGATATCACCGTAGCGGAAGGAGGTATCATCGGTTTCTCGGGCAATGACATTGTTGTGATGCAGACCTTCCAGCACGAACTCCATACGCAGAAGGCGTTCACGCTCATCATCGGTTTTGAAGTACTTCCTGACCAGGTCCTCCAGACCCGGAACTTCCCGTAGTTTCCGGCGGTAGGTATCCGATTTCATCTGGTCGGATATCTCCAGTTTCTTACCGCCGGCGAAATAGTCAGTTACCGATTCGTAAGGATTATCCTCGGGGGTCTCGTCAGGGCGTCGCTTATCCCGGTTGGGCCTGGGGAAGTACTTCAGAAAGACTTTATTGATAGCGGCGGCAATCAGGTTGTGCGCCACAACAACCGCGCCTTCCTGCTCACCTTCGTAAACCAGCTCGATTTTACCACTTACAGCCGGAATGATCGAATACAGGTCGCACATTCGGGGGAAATCTTTCCGGTCGCCGTTGTTCACCGCGCGTCTTTCGATGTTCGAAAGGAAGTTCTCGTAAGCGGAGATGGAAACGCGTGCCGATACGCCTGACGACTGATCGACATATTCACTGGAACGGGCCTCGAAGGAAACCTCTTCAATAATGTCACGCATGAATTCCGGAACCTCGATAGACTTGTTGGTGTGGATAACCTCGTTGGCCGTGATAGTTTTAGCGTCCTTGAGGGTTCTGGGATAATGGGTGACTATCTGCGAGTCGATGCGATCCTTCAAGGGAGTAATGATGTTGCCACGATTGGTGTAATCTTCGGGATTAGCTGTAAAAACCAACAGCATGTCAAGCGGAACCCGGAGCGTGAAGCCGCGGACCTGAATATCGTTCTCCTCGAGAATGTTCAAAAGACCAACCTGGATGCGTGGCTGAAGGTCGGGAAGTTCGTTGATGGCGAAGATGCCTCGATTGGTTCGAGGGATGATACCCCAGTGAATGACCTCTTCATTCGATATATCGAGTTTTTCACGAGCCGCTTTGATCGGATCAATATCGCCAATGAGATCCGCGATGGAAACATCGGGGGTGGCCAGTTTCTCGTGATAGCGCTGTTGTGGACTGACCCATTCGATTTCCATATCATCGCCTAACTCCGCTGCCAGTCTCTTGCCCAAGGGGGAGAGCGGAGAAAGAGGATCCTCGTTGAGCTGGGTGCCGGGTATGACAGGCACCAGTGGATCGAGCAGAGTCAAGAGTTGGCGGAGTATACGGCTCTTGGCCTGTCCCCTCAGTCCAAGCAGAATAAAATTGTGTTTGGCCAATATAGCGTTTTGAATCTGAGGAATTACCGTGCGATCATATCCGACGATACCGGGAAAAATAGTTTTCGAGGCCTTGATCTTCCTTAGAAGATTTTCTCTTAACTCGTCTTTGACCGACCGGTTCTTCCAGCCTGACTTTTTCAATTCACCCAGCGTCTTGGGGATAGCTTTATTCACGGTGCACCTCTTAATAATGACCTAAGTTGGCTGTTTTAGAGATTATAACAACGAGGAAACAAGATAAGTTCGGTAGGTTTTTGGCGGCAGAGTCACCTGCCCACCGCAAGCTGTAAAAAGCGACAGGAAGAAGGCCGAAAAGCCGCTAAATTACTGGCAAGCGCCTGAAATAATTGTCGCGCTCCGCTTTCGGTACCGAGCCGGAAGGAATCTGGAGGATCTCGACCGCCAGGGCGTGTTTGCCCTTGATCTGTACGATGTCATTGATTTTGACCTGATAGGAAGGTTTAACGGCGCGACCCCCGACCATAACCATGCCATTCTGCGCCAATTCTTTTGCGAGAGTGCGCCGTTTTACCACCCCTACGGTGGATAAGTAATCATCGAGCCGCATCGTTTACATATCGAGTCGGTAGGAAATGTAAGTTTCCTTTTTGAACTCCTCGATCCATGCATCCACCAGGCGACCGGTTTTGTCCTGACGAGCAAGCTCTTTGAGGCGATCAAAGTCATCGTCAAGCGTGTACTCTCTCTCCGTCTGGTATTCCAGAAGCTTCAACAGATGCAGACCATATTGGGTGGCTACCGGTCCGCGGTACTCGCCAACCGTTGTCCAGCCGACAACGACATCGGTAAACTCCGGCGGCAACTGAGCGGTGGCAAACCATCCCAACTGACCGCCCTGAGCGCGTGTCTCGTCGTCGGCCGAGAAGGCCTTGGCCATTTGCTCGAAATCGTCGCCGTTTTGGGCGGCACCCAGGAGGGAATCTGCCAGTTGAAAGGCGAAGGTCGTGTCTTCCGCCGACGGCTTCACCTCAACCAGCAGGTGTCGCAGGTGTAAGCGATCTTCTTTTTTACCCTCACATTTGATGACGTGGTAACCGAAGGGGGTTCTAACGACACCGGAGATATCCCCCACTGAGAGGTTGAAAGCCGGTCTGGCGAACTCCGGGACGACATCTGCCCGCGACACCCAGCCAAGGTCGCCGCCGTTGGCGCCGGCACCGCCCGTGGAATATTGAGACGATATAACCGCGAAATCGGCCCCGTCGAGAATGCGCTGGCGCAATTCTGTTACATACTGCTGGACCGAGTCTTCGACCTCGGTGGAAGGTTGAATTTCGAGAAGGATATGAGCCAGCTTAACAGCCTCGGGCTGGTTAGGAATCGAGTCCCTGAATTTATCATAGAACTCTATCACCTCCCGCCTGGAAACCGATACTGTCGAAAGCCGTTGCTGTATGTATCGTTGCTTGAGGATCTGGTTTTCGATGTCCTTGCGATAACGTTTTTTCAGCTCACGGATGGTCATTCCCTCGGCGGTCAGGGCTTGCTGAAATTCCTCATAGCTATCGAAGTTCTGAGATATGCGGGAAACCTGTTCGTCAAGCGCCGCGTCTACTTCCTCCGAACGGACCGAGATGCTGGTGTCTTCCCTGGCGGCCAGAAGAAACAGCCGGTCAGAGACCATCTGATCGAGAACCTGTACTTGTAAAGAGTCAAGCTCAGCCTGAGTTTGTGGTCTTAATCCACTTTGTAGCGTGACGAGCTGCAGCTGGCTAACCAACTCTGAGGCCAGGATAACTTCGTCGCCGACAACCGCGACAATCTTATCAACCATCTGTCCCTGTGCGAACAGGGCGCCAGCTAATATAGCCACCATCGCAATGGTCGGCAAAATCACTCTTACTGTTCTCATAGGATTTATGACCGCAGTATTATCCTTCGTCTTCCTCTTTTTCATCATACTTTGAAACATCGATCGTGGCCCAGATGGCGTCCTCGTCGACATCGACTGAAGTCGTTTTCAGACGTTCGTCAATCCATATTTGAATGGCCTGATTCTTACGCTCAACGAGCAGCTTGTCATTGATTCTTCGCTTGACATCGAGAAAGTCCTTGATTTCCGGCTCCGTTTTATCAACGACATAGAAGATGGAGTACTTGTTACCGGTGGCTACCGGCCCGCCGATGCGGCCGATCCCAATTTTATCAGCGGCTTCAAAGATTTCCGGATACCACGCTTTCTCGATAAAGCCCAGGTCACCCTGGCGGCTCCTCTTGCCGGGTCGTTCGGTCAATTCGGCGGCCTTCTGCTTGAACTCGCTGAGTGACCGGATCTCACCTGCCAGTTTGCGGGCTTTCATCTCATCACTGAGAAGAATTTCGTGGACACGGAATTTTGCCGGAGTAGTGAACTCGTCAAGATTCTCTTCATAGTACTTGCGCAGGTCTGCTTCCTCGGGAGGCGGCGGCGACTGAATGGAGTCGTTTTTCATGATGTCGGCCATGTTGAACTCTTTGAACATCCGCAGCTGCTTCAGGTACTCTTCATCTTGGTCAAGACCCTCAGCCAAGGCTTCGGAAGTGAGAATCTCCTGCTTTTTTAACTCAAAAACAACGGTGGCCAGCGAATCATAATCATCGAGATTGGGCCGTATGGCCTGCGGAACATCTTTTATTCTGGTAAGATATTCCAGAAGCGTGACCTGTCCACCCTGCCAGGTGGCCAGAACCAGTTCTTTTTCGTTTCGGTCCAGAGCCTCGATATCAAAATCGCTACGGGGTAGTCCGGCCAGAACCTGGGGCGGGTAGAGTTGTTCTCTTTTGTGCATCAGATAGTCGCACGTGGCGGTATCGATTGCTACGGGGTACTTGAGCTTCAAAGCATCGAAGTACTCTTCCATCAAAGCCATGGACTTGCGGCGCATGAGCTGATTTTTTATGGTTTCTTCCATCACATCAAACTCACCCCTGTTCTCATTGGGTTTCTTGTCCACGACTTTGATAATGTGGTAACCATACCGTGACTTCACAGGTCGTGAGACCTGCCCCGGTTCCATAGCAAAAGCGGCTTGCTGAAACTCGTCCACGGTAGCGCCCCACAGCAGGTAACCCAGATCGCCTTTGTTCCGCTTGGCATCGGGGTCAATGGAATACTCGAAGGCCAGTTGCTCGAAGTTCTCGCCGTTTTTGACGCGCTCGAAGAGCATCTGGGCGGTATCCGGGTCAGTCACAATTATATGCGATACGCGAAGGCGGTTTTCGAGATGGTTATAATAGTCTCTCATTTCCGCTTCGGTTGGTTCGACTTTACTCACGATATGTTTGTTATAAAGGACCCCCATAAGGAACCGGTCCTTGTTAGCTGCCACGGCTCGGGCCAGATCATCGACTTTATCGATATTGAGCTCATAGGCCCCCTGGATCAGCAGGCGAGTGACGATCATAGAGTCCAGAATTTCGCGTCTTTTGTTATACTCTTCTTCCGCGCTACCAAAGGTAACAGGCATCTGGGAGAAGTACTGGTTCAGTTCCTCAGTTTTGATTTCGTAATCACCCACTCTGGCAACGGTTTGGTTGCCGGATTTTCCGCATCCACCCGCTACTAACATGACCAGTGGAACGATAATCATCAAGCCTTTTAAACGATTGCTGTTCATTAAATTATATCCTCCAATAACCCTACTTTTTTACCTGGTTTGATAGCTTTTGTTCCCTAAATCTCTAAAAGATAAACAGTCAGTAATTATAACCCCGGTGACTGGTTTCTCCAAGCCCTTTTTCATTGAGGGATTTATCCGACAGGCAGGCTATTCGTAGTCCGATTCAAGGTATTCCTTGGTCATTGACTGGCGGGCGAGAGTTTGGGACAATTTCTTGGTAAACTCAAGAGCCGAATTCTCACCGTATACTTTCAGCATGTGGTTCATGGCGATGACCTCTGAGATGACGGTGATATTCTTGCCGGGAGAGATCGGAACCCGAACCACGGGAATGCTGACCCCCAGCATAGTGGTTCGTTTCTCCTCAATACCGAGGCGCTCATAGTCTTCGGTCTCCGACCAAAGGGCCAGGTTGACCTCAACCTCGATTCGTTTCTGCATTCTTATAGCGCGGATACCGAAGAGCTCCTCGATATCGATTATCCCGACGCCGCGAATTTCCATGTGGTGACCGAGAAGCTCGGAACCGGTACCGATTATGACATCGGGGCGGGAGCGGGTAATCTTGACGACATCGTCAGCGACCAGGCGATGACCGCGCTCGACGAGATCCAGGGCCACTTCCGACTTGCCGATCCCGGATTTACCCGTGTAGAGAAGGCCAACGCCGTAGACATCAACCAGCGTCCCATGGACATTTATCGAGGGGGCAAAGATGTGTTCCAGGTAGGCCGCAAGACGGTTGGTCAGTTCGGCCGTGGAGAGCCGGGACGAGAGCACTCCGGTATCGAATTTATCGGCGGCTTCGATGACCTCGAAAGGGGGCGTTATCCCCTTGGAGATAATGAGCAAAGGGATATCAAAATCGAACATCTTGTGCGCGATTTCCATCAGCCTTTGCGTGTCCAGCCGGCTTATATAGGCCATCTCGGTTTCGCCCAGAATCTGAATCCGCTTGTTGGCAAATCGCTCAAAAAACCCGGTAAGGGCCAGTCCCGGCCGGTTGAGTTCCGCGTTGTAAATGGTTTTCTGAAGGCCTTTCTCATTGCCGTTCAAGAGGGTCAGCTCCAACTCCTGGGCACGGCTGTTAAATAGTTTTTCTACCGTAATCGTGGTCATCGTATCAGGAATATAAAATCCGTTCAACAGACGGGGCAAGTAAAGAAAACAACTAAAAGAGCCCCGGGCTTGGGGCTCTTTGTTATCATTGGAAATTCAGATTAAGGATCGGGGGTTCAGTAAATCTCTTCTTCCAGTTCCTCAAGTTCTTCTCTCAGTTCTTCAAGCTCTTCTTTCAGGTCTTCTTTCAACATTTTGCCTCGATCGAGCTCCAGTTCCCTCAGCTCCTCCTCCAATTCCTCCATATCCTCAGCCAACTCTTCCATGTCGTCTTCGAAGTCTTCGGAATCGAAATAGAAACCCGAAAGGTCATCGTCAAACAGATCGCCATGCATTATTATCCGCGGGGAGCTAAAATCATGATCAGAATCATACCAGCGAAAGGAATGCTCCCAGTCATCTTCACGCTCTTCCACCGTCACATCGAATGATTGCTCGCTCTTTTCTCGCATAACGGTAACGGTGAGCGTCTCACCTTCGTCCTTGTCTGTCACGGCGTCCATAACATCCTCAAAATCCCAGACCTTATCGCCGTCGACCGCAATGATGACATCTCCCGCTTTCAGTCCGGCTTTTTCAGCGGGGGAATCTTCCTCAACCTCGCTAATCAACACTCCGCGACCCTTTTCAACGCCGAAGTACTCGCCCAGTTGCCTGGTCAGTCCCATCATACTGACGCCGATATAGGAACCGCCATACTCATCAATCCGCACCATACGTTCCAGTTTCGGTATTGACGGGATTTTGGGTATTCTGGGAACTACAATCGGCTCATCAGAATACCAGCTATATTTGCCACGGTAGCGTCTTGGCCGGCTGTCCAGGGTGGCTTTAAGCTCGATTTTCTCATCGTCGCGCATCACCGTGAGCGTGATTTCGTCGCCGGGTTTATGGTCTTCGATTATATCCACCAGGTCGTCGTAGTCACGCACTCTGGTACCCTCCACGGACACGATGATGTCGTCTTCTTCAAGCCCGGCCTCTTCCGCCGGCGAATCTCTCAGCACATCGTTAATATAGGCACCTTCCTTGACGGGCAGATCAAAATCGTATGCCAGGTCTCGGTCGACCGACTGACCCACCACTCCCAGCCAGGCGTACTTGGATGATTTATAGGATTTGGTGACTCCAAAGCTGAAGACAATCGCCACAGCGAGCACAGTCACGCTTAGAATCGTTAGAAACCTTTTCACAACAACCTCCATGCCTTTTCTGAAAATCTTGTTGTTATTACTTAGTTATACGTTGACAACCTCGGGAGGTTTCCTTTTGTGGTCAGAGTGGGATGTTTGTAAATTGTTAGTGAGTAACTAATTGGAGGGGTAGAAGGAGAAAGCTGCCCCGGCAATGGCCACGCGGCGATAAGGGAACTTTACTCGTTCGCCGCGGATGTTGATTTTCCAGGTCAGGTTGTCATTGATTGGCAGCTGCAGGGTTAGATCGCCGAAGATACCATTGGATGAGCCGCCGCCGGTCAGGTGAAAGGCCACATAGCCGACCGGGCCGTCGGGGTTGGTATAGGAGGAGTCGGCACTGTAACCCAGAAGATACAGGTTTACGCCGCCATAAGCAGTGACCACATCCACTTCCTCAATCGCCTCGTACGCCCGATAGCCGGTTAGAAGCGAGAGTTGCTCAGAGACAGGGAGGAGCAACGATATGTCACCCACCATCCGGGTTTCTTTTATGGCGAAATCGTTGTACCTGATCCCCGCACCGAGAGTCACAACGGGAGCACCCACGAGGCCGTCGGCGTTTCTCCTGCCGGAACCGGTTACAGGGTTACGGGTGTAGATTCTCAGCCCACCGTTTAGTTCGTAGCGCAGGCTGTCTTCGTCGACGGTTAGAAAACGGGCCATTAAGGTGACATAGTCGTCCGCGACCCAGCCCAGTTCGGCGTGGTATTTCTGGATATCGACGGTGGGTACGCCTTCAGGTTTGGTAACCAGCTGATACTGAAACAGCCCGTGAAAAGTGGCCGAACCGACAGCACCGTCGGGGTGTCGTCTAACGCTCTTGCCGACATAGTAGGCCACGCTGGCGGTATCGTCCTGAGCCGACGTCGGCTCGAACATCGCCAAGGAGATAACAACGAGGCTGACAGATACGGCCAAGATCCTTTTGTTTTTGCTTTTCATGATTGGCGGACCCCGCATATAGGTTGAAACGCAATTTAAGGTAATAAGTTCACAAGATAATGAAAAGCCCCGATTTAGGGCATATCCAGAAAACATGTCCGGGGCACAGTAGCCGAGGTCCGCCATTGGAGATGGAATGGCTCAGTCGGAGGATATCGTCCCGAGCGCTCCCGGGGTTCTACTCATACCGTATTGAATCGATGGGATTTGCCATCGCCGCCCTTACGGCCTGATAGCCGACACTTATCATTGCGATAGCCAGAGCCGCGGTGCCTGAAAATATGAACAACTGCCAGCCCAGGTCGATGCGGTAAGCGAATTGGCCCAGCCACCACCGGGACACGATGTAAGCCACCGGCCAGGCAATCGCGTTGGCCACAATAATCAGCAGCATGAACTCCCTGGTCATCAGACGCACCAGACTGGCGGCCGATGCTCCCAGGACTTTTCGGATACCGATCTCCTTGGTTCTCTGCTCCGCCATGTAAAGGGCCAGGCCGATCAGCCCCATGCACCCCGTAACTACTGCCAGAACCGTGAAGGCCAGCAACAGATCGCTCAGGCGTTCTTCGGCCCGGTATTGACTGTCAAGTTTGTCATCAAGAAAATAGAACTCAAGGGGGCAGCCGGGCATGACGTCATTCCATTTGCGCTCCATCGCAGCCATCGTCCCCGAAATGTCAGCCGACTCAACTCTGACTGCAATCATATCGAGACGGTCCGTCACATACTCCATAAATAGCGGGTCGATTGTGTTGTGGAGCGAGGCGAAGTGGAAGTCTTTGACCACACCAATAACAGATTTTTCCTGCCATACCAGACCGGAATCGGTGTTAATCTTGTGCTTGATCCTCTTGCCTACCGGATCATCCCAACCGAATCGTCTTACAGCAGCTTCGTTGATTATGCAGGAATTGGTTGAGTCAGAGGGAAAATCGCGGGAGAAATTCCTTCCGGCCACCAATTCCAACCCGTAGGCCGGTAGAAAATCTGGGTCAACCTGGAAGCCGTAGTGTAACGTGGCCTCCTTTTCAGCAAATCCCTCGGGAAGATATAGTTCGTATGATGCCTGTTCTCCAGGCAGCGATGTGGAGAAGGCTATTTCCGTGATTCCATCTACCGCCGTGAACTCTCGTTTCATGGTTTCCATCTTTGACGCCGTCGGCGTCACAATATCTTTTATGATGACTACCTGTTCCTTGTCAAACCCAAGTTTCTTTTGCCGCATGAACTCGATCTGCTGGTAAGCCACAAGGGTCGTGATTATGAGGGCCACAGCGATACTGAACTGCGAAACCACCAGGACATTACGAAGAAGGGATTTGCCTCCCGGTGTTTCGCACGCTCCCTTGAGCGCCGCCGTCGGCCTGAACCGCGTAAGATAGAGGGCCGGGTAGCCGCCCGCGATCAAACCAACGGCCACGGCCAATCCTACAATGCCCAACAGCAGCCCCGGTGAGCCAAAGTAGCGCAAGCTGAGAGTCTTGCCTGTCACCGCACTGAACAGCGGAAGCGCCATCTCGACTAAGAGCACGGCGACCACAAGAGCGAGTACACTATAAAGAATGGACTCAAAAAGAAATTGCCGCATCAACTTTGGACGGTCCGCCCCCAGCGTTTTTCTCAGTCCGATCTCTTTGGCGCGAGTCAGGGAATGGGCCGTAGTCAGGTTGATGAAATTGAAACAGGCAATCAGCAGGACAAACGCAGCGATAACGATGAATACGTATATGTGAAGAACGCTTCCGTTGGTGCCAATTTCGCGGACCGGATCGAAATCGGAATAAAGGTAGATGTCTTCAAGGGGCTGAAGCCAAAATTTTATCGCTCCCCCCGTTTGTTTCAGTTCCGCACCCATGTACTTGTCGACCAGCGCCGGAAGCTTATTCTCTACCCGTTCAGGCGCGATCCCGGGCGCCATCAACAGGTAGGTGAAGTAGTTAAACCCGAACCACACGTCGATATCAGGTCCCCACTTTGCGTACGCCGTAGACATTGAGCACAGTATCGAGAATTTGAAATGCGAATTGGGTGGAACATCTTCGACAACCCCTGTGACCACGAAGTCATCTTCAGCTTCCAGATATCCGTTTTCTAAAACAAGGTGTTTCCCCAACGGGTCTTCATCGCCAAACAGTCTGGCGGCCATCGATCGGGTCAGTACTACCGATAAGGGCGCCGCCAGCGCGCGGGCTGAATCACCGGCTATCATGGGAAAGGAAAAGATACTGAAGATAGTGCTGTCGCATAGAAATAGCTCGCGCTCCGTTAGGACCTTATTGTCGGTATGCACGGTTGTTTTGGGCAGAAAGGCAAGCCTGACGGCCTGTAGTACCTCGGGATAATCACGAACCAGAACGGGTGCTGTGGGCAGGTTGGTTCGCGGGGCGGAAAAGTCGTTACCGCCAAGGCTGATGTCAAGGCCAAGCCGGTATATGTGATCCAGATTAGCGTGGTAGCGATCATAGCTGAATTCATCGATTACCCAGAGCATGATCAGCAGACAGCACGCGAGAGCTATGGCCAGTCCGGCAACGTTTATCAAGCTGTTACCTCTATGAGTTCGGGCGTGCCTTAGAGTTACTTTCCAGTAATGTTTGAACACGAATATCTCTCTCTTTCCTGATATCTATTTTGTACTACGATTCCTTCCAGGGCGATGTTACGCAAAGCTCGTGCCGGCGATACAAATCTTTGTTAAACAAACAATTTCCCGGAGAATAGATGAGCATTATGTCCGGTTTTGCGACACTTGCGGCCGTTTCCGAACACATGCCCGGTTAAGTGAGCAGTGGAAGATCCTATCTGTGAACTGGTCGACTTATACTGCAAAAGGTGCGGTTGGGATAGTTCTCCCGGATGCCAGGTCAGGCGAAGGGGCTGTTGGTGGAGAAAGTAATTGACTTAATTGCCGAAAGGTGTACATATAGAGCCTGCCAAACAGGTTATACTCCCCTGTAGCTCAGTCGGTAGAGTCCCGCCGATGGCGGGATTAGTCAGCTGGTCGCGTGCTGAGACTGAACGCGGGGCGTTTTATTATCATTCGGGAGGGAGCTGTTTACACGGTCTACATTCTCAAGAGCGCGACGTCCGAACGATACTACTGCGGACACACCGAAGACCTAGAAGCGCGCCTCAGACAGCATAATGACCCAGAATATCGCGGTAGTTTGACGACCAAACGATTCGCGGGTCCGTGGATTTTGGTATGGACCGAGTCTTGGCTAACCCGAGGAGACGCTATGAAGCGTGAGCGCCAAATTGAGAAGCGAGGCATAAAGCGGTTCTTGGAAACCATTGCTAAATCGGTTAAGTCCCGCTACAGGCGGGATTAACCTGCGGGTCGCCTATCCGAGAAAGTAATTATCCCAATGTGCGGACAGCGATGCGCGGGCCAACCGTCAGAGTATACGCTATCCCCAAGCTCAGTCGGCAGAGTCCCGCCGATGGCGGGATTAACCAGCGGGTCGCCGGTCCGAGAAAGTAATTGACTTAATTGCCGAAAGGTGTATATATAGAGCCTGCCAAACAGGTTATACTCCCCTGTAGCTCAGTTGGTAGAGCAGCTGACTGTTAATCAGCGGGTCGCTGGTTCGAGTCCAGCCGGGGGAGCTTTTTTATTGCATACTAATAAGTTACAGAGATTGCCTCAGCGTTTCTGCGGGCTGAGATCACGTTGAGGTTACCGGAGGGGTGGGGTTAATCTGTGGGGCAGGAGCCGTCTTCGACTCCTGCCACTATTTGTGTGCGCTTATTTGATGAGTATCATCTTCCTCGATTCAACAAAATCACCGGCCTGTATGCGGTATAGATAAATACCGCTGGCCATCTTTGTGCCGTCAAAACTCACCGTGTGATGACCAGCCTCCATCTGACGATTGACCAGGGTCGTTATCCTCTGCCCCATAATGTTGAAGACCTCCAGTTTCACCTGAGAGGCATGAGGCAGGCCAAAACTGATGTCGGTGGAAGGATTAAACGGGTTGGGGTAGTTCTGAGAAAGACCGAAGTCTCGAGGAACCCCACCTGTCTTGTATACATATGTTGGCGTTGACAGGTCTATCATACCGGCTGGCACCGTCATACCCTCGTTAATCATCTCGGCAATGTCTTTGGCTAGCTCATCATTGTCCGGATTATCGTCAGAAATGAGGGCGTTACAGTACGTGATGGCCTGTGATACAGTAGCTCCATCCTCACTTATAACCGCCCACTGACCTATCTTGGCAGATACCATGTTAAGGAGTAGAACTGTCAAATGAGCTCTGGCCCTTTCATTCATGGTAGAAGGCACTGTTGGGGATATCGTGGCTCTCAAGGCCTCGAGTCTCTGCTGGCAGTCGGATTCTAGATCTACCTCAAAGACACTTACCGGGTTGAGACCATGAAGATTGAAGTGTATCCGGATCAGTTCCATGTATTGGCACATATCATCCCAGGATTCGTGCGTATCCTTGCCTTTGAGGAGGCTGTTGACCTGGTGAACCCAGTAGCCCAGACCGCGGAGCTCGGTCGGTACTTCCAATCTGGTCAAATCAAAATTGACTGTTGAAGCCTGACCGCAATTTACATGAGCAATTACCGCGTCTTCATCAACGCTGTAACCGAGAGGGGTTACTATACTTACAGTGTAGTCCTTCTCTGACAGCAAATCCCCAAACTCATAAGCTCCAGTCTCATCTGTGGCCGTTGATGCGAGGTGGTTGCCGCCAGCATCGAATAGGTCTACAGGGACATTCGTCAGACCAGCGGCCGTAATGACGTTAACGTGGCCGGAGATGCTTCCGAGCCCACCTGTAACCGTTACAGTAGCGGTACATGTGGACGATGACCCGTTATCATCTGTTGCTGTCAAGGTGACCTCTGTTTCGCCTATTGAATAGGGTCCAGGCGGGTTCTGTGTGAGAGTAACTGTACCACCGTCCCAGGCGTAAGACCCATTATCAATCGAACCTGTCGCAGTACAATCGTGCCCGGCCTCCAATGTAATATCCTGACAAATGGCCACAGGCAGACACGGTGCCGGTACCGTTACCATTACATTGTCAAAGTAGCCCAGTCCTCTATCCGACTGTGTAATATGTATGTTCGTCATCGGCATATGCCGAAACTGACCGGGTGCGACGGAGTGCACGAGTTCGTACTCGCCGTCGTCAACACCTCTCCAGAATTTCAGAACGCCTCCGGCCACTTCCACTTTAAGGTGATACATTCGCTCAGTGATAGGTTCGACGGCGAACACGTAGCGCTGTTCCTGTCCGGTGGCATCTATCCAAATAACCATCCACCTCGTCAGATAATTCTTATAGCAGAAGGCACCGAAGGGTGTTGAATAGTTCAAGGGATGATCCTGCCAGTTACACAGTAACGTGGTGTGAAAATCAACCTCGCACGAGATGTCACCGAAGTAATCGTCGAAATCTACTATTGACGTCAAGCCCAGTGATCCGCAGTTGTTGTTTGTTTCAGGTAACTCGATGATCAGTTCGTCATCTTGACTGATGGTTCCGTGCGGCTCGCAGGTATGGGAGTCATGCAGATTCCATTTAGTCCAGTCGATGTCAGTACCTGTGAAATCGTCCCAGAGAACCGTGTCCTCACATAATTCTTGCGGCGGGCAGTTAAATTCGTCGTAGAGGGCTATCAGATCTGCCCCTGACAGGGCGCAGCCATAAAGCCTCACCTCATCCAGTACCCCAGTGTAGAAACCTTCAAATCCCGGACGGTATTGTGCCCCCATGCGGAGGGGTTTATCATGAAGCAATGGTAGCTCGGAGCCATCACCGGCAAACCAATGGCCCGTCCGCACTTGATCGTCAATCATGTAGAGCATTGATTCTGGATCACCAAATCTATAAGACACTCCAATGAAGTGCCAGTCGGCATCATCCAGACCAGCGTCTTCTACGAGAAAGGAATGCTCGCCCACTGCCGAAGTGTACTCGAAGGAAATGTTATCAATATCATACCCACCAGCCTTAATCCTGTAGTTCCAAATACCGCCATCGGTCTTGGCAATCAGAATACTTGATGAGGATTCGTATACTCTTCGTACCCACATCGCAATCGTTATCTCATGGCCCAAATCCAGCGGGTTACTGTCCGGCACTTCGATGTAATCACCGGCACCGTT
The DNA here is from genome assembly GCA_020351995.1 of Candidatus Zixiibacteriota bacterium. Lineage (GTDB taxonomy): Bacteria > Zixibacteria > MSB-5A5 > GN15 > FEB-12. Next base: position 2,964,743 of record CP070674.1, on the reverse strand, counting down.
CAGTTCTGGAGCCAGCCCAGCACCGCAGACTCCCGGGACAAAGGCCGGAGTCCCGACTATGGTTCCGTCATGGCCGTTGCCTGTTATGTCGGTAGCTGTACCGTCATCAAATGACCAGTGAGCCACAAGAGCTGGCTGTGCTGCAGAAGATCTGTTTGAGAACACAGACACATCATTGGAATAGCTGTTTCCGACAGCGAGGTCGAGATCCATGTCATCGTCCAAGTCGATGGCAAAAACCGAAAATGGTCCTTCTCCTGCGGCATAGCTGATTGCGGGATTAAATGATCCATCCCCGTTGTTCAGGAAAAGAGAGAGATCATCAGTAAAGCGATTCGCTACTACAAGATCGCCGTCACCATCATCGTCGAGATCAGCTGCATACACACATCGCGCACCAGACCCTGCGGTGTATTTCGCCCCATAGGAAAAAGTACCATCTCCATCATTAAAGAGTATTGTGGTGCTGCCGAAAGAGGGTTCGGGCGCATAATTAACGACGGCTAAGTCCAAGTACCCATCACCGTTCAAGTCCTCGGCGAAGATGGAGATCGGATCGGGACCGGACGGATAGTTGACCGATGCGAAGAACGTGCCATCACCTTTATTCAGCAATATTGACACGTTATCAGAATTTTCGTTAGTCACGGCCAAATCGACATGGCCGTCTTCATTTAAGTCAGCTGAAAACACACACCTTGGAGCGATCGCAACAGCGTATGGAATCGGAGCCGAGAAGACGCCTGTGCCATCATTAGTCAAAATTGCCACTTTATTGCTGAACAGGTTTGCAGCAACGAGGTCATAGTCACCATCGTTGTCAAAGTCCGCCGAAGAGACTGATACAGCCTGGCCTCCTGTACCGTAATTGGCCGATGCCCCAAATGTACCTTCTCCTGTGTTCAGCAATACTGATACACTTTGAGATAACCGGTTGGCAACTGCTAGGTCGGGAAGGTCGTCACCGTTGAAATCAGCAGAGAAAACAGAATATGGCTCATCTTGGGCCGCGTAGCTTACGGGAGCCAAAAATGTACCATCGCCGCTATTCAGATGGACTGAAACATCGTCCGAATTGTTGTTTGCTATGGCCAAATCGGGGTATCCATTCCCATCAAAGTCAGCGGCATATACCGAATGCGGCTCCTGACCAGTAATAAAGGTGACCGGGGACTCAAAGAGAACACCACTTGCCCGAACCGTCATGGCAAAGCATATTGCCGAAATAATTGCTGCTTTAATACAGTTCTTCATGCATACATCCTCCAGTTTGTAGTTTGCGCCTCGAATTACACCGCGTACACTGACAAAACGCGTTACCAGCTAGGTCGATCGTCGTTAGGCCAATGCGCTAAGATTTGTATTATTTTCCTTGTGTCCTCCCTATGGCGGAGAACCATGTGAGTAACTGCTGATCCCTACCCAGATGTCAGTACCAGATGATGACAAAGTATACTATTTACGCCATGTTAAGTCAAGAATACCACTTTCCACAAACACCACCTAACCGATATGCTTTGTATTCATTAAAGGATGGTCCTTTTAATCAGCGGGTCGCTGGTTCGAGTCCAGCCGGGGGAGCTTTTTTATTGCATACTAACAGGTTATAGAGATTCCAACCAGGCTCTTGCGATCTTGGCTCTGATTGAGGTTGCCGGAGGGGTGGAAGGTCTCAAAAACGAAATCACCTGATCAAGATCATCTTTCCTGTTGCGGAGCCCACGGCAGTATTCAGACGGCAAGAATAGACCCCGGAAGGCTTTTCGACACCCGAATCATCCTTGAGATCCCACAATAGGTAGTGGCAGCCCTGCTGAAGTTCCTCATTCACCACGGTACGCACTGAATCTCCCAACACATCGAAAATCGTTATGCTCACCCATGTCTGCTCCGGCAACCAAAAGTGTATCTCTCCCGATGGAACACTGAACGGAGTTGGCCGACCGCTGGTGCTTAAGGCTACCGCTGCTGAGTCCTCAATGAAATACTCGCAAGACTCCGAAAATTTGGCTTTCTCTTCTGTTCCAGGTCTGGTACAACTACCCATGGCGGATATGGTACACGCTAAACAAACAGAAGCACACAAACGATTGAAAGACGCACTGCGCACTCGCACACCTCCCTATGACACATGACAATTTGAGTTACTTCTTATACACAGGCCTTCAACAATAGTTGCTTGACGGGATTAACCAGCGGGTCGCTGGCCGAAGGTCATGATTCGGAATGATTCGAGTCCAGCCGGGGGAGCTTCTTTATTGCATTGTAACGGATTACATGAATTGCCGTCGGCTTTTGCGTGTTCTTGCCGGGTTGAGGTTACCGGAGGGGTGGGGTTCGAGTTGTGGCTCCACCTTTAACGACGCGAAACACATGGCGGTTGCTACTCGTAGTAAAACCAATACTCAGACGGGAGGTATTCGTGTGATCATTAAATTTCAAAGAATTCTGTTATCCATTTCAACACTGTTTATTATCCAGGGCACTACCCCACGGGCCCAGACAGACCCACAGCTCAGCCCCGATGACCTCACAGTTCTGGGATCGGTCGCCAGCGCCGTTCAAGTGGGGCAGCAGTTTCCTGATTCGCTGTGGCCGGCAT
>CP070674.1:2954671-2962041 GCA_020351995.1 Candidatus Zixiibacteriota bacterium | reverse complement strand
GTGGAAAGTCGATAAGCACGGGAATCCAGTCGAAGTCGTAAGCCATCAATTCATCGAGATAACCACCAACCGCTTCCGCCGGGTATCCGGAGCGCATTTGCAGCATCTGGCGGATTGTAATATCGCCTTTCCTGAGGTCGGTGCCGGCCCAGTCGAGTTCAGGGAAAAAATCAACCATCTTTTGATCGAGACTGGTGAGATGACCGTCCCTCAAGGCCAGGCCGGTCAGGGCCGAGGTGAAACTCTTGGTTACCGACGCCACAGATGGGGCCATGTCCACGTAGGCGTCGTTGAAATACCGCTCGGCGACAAGGTAACCGTTCTTGATTACCAGAAGGCTGTAAAGGCCTTCGAGATGCATAGCTTCCAAGTACGTGTCATGCACCAAATCGCCACTAACGCCCTGTTCTTCCGGAGTCGAGACGGGCCAATCGTCCCGGACAAGCGGGTCGTGGGTGACAGGAATGACAGTAAACGTTGCTGAACGTTCATCTGAGAGTCCGGCCGGGTCGGTAGCCCGTAACGTGATTGTCTCCTGACCTGTCCAGCCGGGATACGGGACGGAAACAACGGCGAAGAGATATGAAATGATGGACACGTCGAGGTCAATGTTACCGGTGCAGGTCCATACAATTTCGGCGTCGGTGTTGTCGTAGTCGAGAACACAATCCTCCAGAGCAATGGGTTCGAAAGCGAAAGTTTCGTACGCATACTGGTTCGGTATATACTGCACAATAGGGGCATCATTGACTCCCGTGACAGTAAATACTCCCGAAGAGCTGGCACGATTACCCGATGGATCCGCCGCGGTGAAAATCAGCGTGTCGCAACCATTCCATTCAAGCGAGGGAGGGTTTATGGTCGCGACCCGCGCCTCATCGACAGATACCGTTAAGGAATCGGAGCCACGGAAGGTCCATGTGATTTCCGAATCGGCGTCGTCAGGGTCATCTACATAATTGTCGAGAGAAATTGTGGCGAACAACTCACCTTCTCTAATTGTCTGATCGGGTATGTCGGTCACGATCGGGGGTTGCGATTGCGGGCTCAGAGAAGAATCGCCGCAGCTTTGCAGGCAGTAGAGAGCGAAGACCGTGGCTATTGACAGCAACGCGAAAAATAACACGGATGGGATTCGGTCACTGAAACACACAGGCAAAAAGGTGCGGGGCTTATTCATTGTTGAGTACTCCTTTGGCGCCAATCTGACCCAATATATAAAATACGCCCCTACCTCTATGTTGTTTCGTACAAGAGCACCCTCATCACAACCGTCACTGACTGAAGCGGTTATGGCCCGATGAGGACTCAGCCTGAAACGGACCTGTCCTACTTTTTTTCCGCGAATTGGAACCGCACGGGTGGCAAAGGCTGTTATAGACGCTATGTCTATAACAAACAATCGCAACATGAATTCTGAGAGGAATGACAGATGAGACAACTCCTTACTGTACTTACAGTTATGCTTCTTGGTGCGGCCAGTGTGAACGCTCACTGTGGAAATTGCGCTATGGGCGAAGATCACTCCAAGTCCGAGAAAACCGGCACCGAGAGCGCGTCGATGGAGAAGATGGCAAAGATGACCATCGTCGAAACCGCCGCCAACAATGAAAATTTCTCAATTCTGGTCAAGGCGGTTAAGGCCGCCGATTTAGGCGAGGCCCTCAGCGGCGAAGGACCATTCACGGTATTCGCGCCTACGAACAAGGCTTTCGAAGCCCTTCCGAAAGAGGAACTGGAAGCCCTTCTGAAAGACAAAAAGAAATTAACCTCGATTCTGACGTACCATGTCCTTCAGGGCAAGGTCAAGTCCGCGGAAGTTGTCAAGCTTGACAAAGCCACGACCCTCAACGGCCAGGAGGTCACGATAAAGAAGAATGACGATGGTGTGAAGATCGACGATGCCTCGGTCGTGATGACCGATATCGAATGCTCCAACGGTGTGATTCACGTTATCGACAAGGTTATTCTGCCGAAGTCGAAGAGTTGAGCGGAGAGCCAATTGTGAAAACAGGCGGCCGGTGGTTTCATCGGCCGTTTTTTTATGGCAGGTGCGCCCTGCGGGCACCGGAAATAAGAAAAGGCGGGATTGTGAAAATCCCGCCTGTCGTTGCTCACTTAAACCAATGAATGACGCCTATCCCGGAGAACCGTCGTGCGCCTGAGCCGCAGGAAGAATGATCTCGAAGACCCGTTCCGCCGGCATGGCCTCTCCTGATCTGAACTCATACGCGTCGTCGTCCTGCACCGGTATCAGCATCAGGCTGTTATCGGCGCGATAGGCAACAAAGTGCAGATTCAGAGCTGCGACCCACACCACGAAATAGGCATTGGCATCGAGCCTGGTTGAATCCATACTCTCCCGGCGAACCGAAGTAAACATCTTAATCAGAGCGGCATCACCCACCGAGGTGGCCTCCCACTTCTCGTTCATCTTTTCGACACCGACGGCGGCAGCTACCTGTCCGTTGATAGTCACCGGGTAGTAGGCCAACCCTCCGCCGGTGAGCAACGGGTTAACGTCATCACCGGCCCGGTATTCTTTGAGGTGGTCCAGCCTGACCATAAATACCTGCAGGGGCGGTTCGGCATCACTGAGGGTCACGTTCTTGACGTCGTCGAGCGATTCGAAACCCATCGCCTCGAAGTTGTCTTTGGTGACCAGTTCGCTGAAAACGGGCAGAGCCTCAGTGGCGATACTCTTAACCGTCTCAAGCGGCAGCTTGTCGTTCTGCGCGCCCGCGCCGCCGCTAATGAGCATTATCACTAAAATCATACTTAAGAGGCGCATTAACTACCTCCTGTGTATGTGATGTTATAGAAATCATCCCAGTGGGTATACCCGGTACCGCTGACATACTTATTATACGTTATAAAGCGCTGGTTGCCGACATTAACCGGCAACGGGTCGATCATCTCCACCCAGTTGGTCGTCCCGACCGTTTTGTAGCCCATGGCCACCATCATGTGTCCACCACCGCCGGTCCAATGCCAGGTGAAGCAGAACGGTTTTTTCTTACAGTAGCTGCTGGTGGAGATTTGTTTTTTCAAATCGTTCCAACTGAGAGCGGCATCGGTGGTTCGATCGAAACTAAAATCGTACTTGGCGAACTCCGGCCAGCCGGTGTTGACACAGGCCGCCGGCCTGGTCGTGCAACAGTCAGTACGACCGAAACGGTTGTTGGCCTGCGTACACTGGGATACGTCGTGACCAAGATAATCCATTACCATCTGGCCGCTGGCCGCCCAGCACCATACGCCAGTTTCCTGAGGATGAATCGTTACCGATAGCGACACCGAGGACGGTGGTTCGCATTTACATCCCAGATTGGATAAGACCAGCGTAATGAATAACAGCGGCAGAAGCACTATGATTTTTTTTGCCATACTATTCCCCCTTTACTTGTTTGGTCGAGTTAAATGTGATTCGAAGTATTTCAGGTGCCAGACCAGTCGATTTCCCATCATCGGAGCACCTGTCAAGCCGGTATCACAGACGCAGTTGGTTCATGAACTGTCCATACCGACACCCCCTTTGCTTTAGCAAGAGCATGTTCACACGTCCTGCGTGTCGTCAGAATAAAAGTGGACAAAATAAGTTGTGCTTACAATAGGCCGACGGGTTCAAACTTGTCAAGTCTAAAAACTTATCGAGTGTTGAGTGCCGGGTCTCTATCTATGCCTGCGCTATCAGCCGTGGGGTATGGCGATACCCGATTGGATACCCGATGGTTCATGAGGTTCAGTGCGCTACAGGGCTGTGCGGTAAGCCAGCACAAGCCTCTTGAACAATTCGGGTTATATGGCTATATTAGCGAAGTTCAACTATACCCCCGCCAGGCTTCGAATTTCGCGATATACCGGTGGAGGGAGACTCCTGAATGCAACGTGAGACCATTTCGTGCAGGGCAGCGATTTTCACAATAGCTGCCGCCTTCCTAATACCGGTTAGTTCTGCCGCAGAAGATACATTTTTTAACCGGCCGCTGGATTCGATCTATTTCGATGCTCACGGCAATTTTGACCGACACCGATATTTTCACGATCTGGACTCGATGGCTTCCGAGATTTCCGCTTCCCTGAAAAGCACCGGCGTAATCGGCGAATGCATAATTAACCCCTTTTGGGAGCCCGATACCGCGCGTGATATCGGTTGGGACCGATCTAACCAGGACCCGCCTGCGGCTGTTAGCAGAAAAAGCATCGTCAACACGGGTTTCTGGGAAAGCGTGGTGGATGAAATCAGTTATATCAGAGATACATTTGTCTGTGCTGATTTCACCAGAGCCACGCAGATCGAGTTTTCCGGTTTTCTCAGGGAAGTGGATCAGAGCAGCACAGCTCATGCGCTTTACGACACCATCGTCGCCGCCAACAGGTTCAATGTTCCCAGCTACTATGTAGGTATCAGGGGGCCGGATTTCGCCCACGCCGTGACAGGATTCATGGTAGGTAATGATGTGAGCAATTTCAATGACTGGTATCTTGTGGAGCCCCAGAACGACCGGCCGGTAGAATTCGGGGCGGCGAATTTCCCGTTGAGCACATCAGTGGTGATGATTTATCAGCCAATATATTCCTGCGCCTACGACGACACCATGATGGCCGTTGCGATGCTTACGTTTGTCGTCGACGGCGGTGATCCTGAAATGGGGTGGATCAACGAGCATGAGCATATCGTCACCACGCGTCCATCCGAGACCAACGTCCTGCCGTTCTGGATACTGAAGCAGAACTACCCGAATCCGTTCAATGCTTACACGACCATCACCTACAATCTGCCGGCGAGCTGTCATGTTCGCCTGAAGATATACAATATTCTCGGACAATGCGTAAGAACGATTGTTGACGCTCATCAGCCCGGCGGGGGCTACACCCGGGAAATCGATATGTCCGGCTATGCTTCCGGTATCTACACTTACCGGCTTCAGACCAGCGACTACACGCTATCGCGGAAGATGGTACTGGTCAAATGAAATCAAGGGGGAGTCACAGGCAGCAATCCCGCCCCGCAAAATTGGCCAGGCCCAAGCTTACTTCTGTGTCAGCAGTTGCTCGGCTTTGCCACGTAGGCCGCGGAGACCGAAATCGTAGTTGGACATCATAGCCACCGTCCAACCCGAATTCATGAACATAGCCAGGTTGGCGTGTATGCCCGCCGCGCCACCACCGTGACCGATAATGCGTTCATCACCGACAAACTTTTCCTCGAAGAAATATCCATACCCACGATTTTCGTCGCGGTCAACCTTGGCGGTAGAGATAAGATCAAAATATTCTTTTGAGAGAAGTTCGTTGCTTCGCAGGGCAATGTCAAACTTCAGCAGATCTTCCACAGTTGAGTACCCGCCGCCGGCCGGGCCGCCCTTGGTGGGATTGAGAAACAGGTTGGCGATGGGGTGGTCGAGCTCTTCGCCAGTGAACGACATTCTTGTATAGCCGATAGCGACATTATGCACTGGGTCTTTGATATCGTAGCAGTCAGTGTTAGTCATGCCAGCCGGGCCGGTGACGTACTCTCGGATGTAGTCATCGTAGGTCATGCCAGAGATTTTCTCGATGATAAGGCCGACCACCAGAGGCCCACAGTTGCTGTACTGGAATTGTTCGCCCGGCTCGAACAGCAGCGGGTTCTTGTTGGCCAGGCTGTCGTATCCGGCCACGGTTGCGATGTACGGCCATTCGGGATTGGTAAACAATTCCTGCCAGTACATCCCCATGCCCGAGGTATGGGTCAGCAGGTGATGAATGGTGACTTTGCTTTTGACATCCTCGTTGGGATAATCCGGGAGATGTTTTCCGACTTCGTCATCGTAAGACAATTTGCCCCGGGCCACCAGTTGCGCAATAGCCACACTGGTGAACATCTTGTTCATCGAGCCGAGGCAGAACTTGGTGTCGATTTTGTTGGGTACGTGGTACCATCGGCAGGCTTCGCCGACGGCCCTCTTATAAACCGGTTGACCGTCTTTGGCCACCAAAACGGTCCCGGAGAACTCGTCACGGGCCACCAATGAGTCGATGAGCTCATCGAGATAAGCTGTGATTTTTTCCGCGGTCGGCTCGCCCGACGGCATGACGACGGCAGGTTCTTCTTGAGCGAAAGCTGTTGTCGCAAAAAGGAGCAATGAAAACAGCGCGGAATTCAATAGTGTTCTGTACATGTGTCTATCCCCTTAGATATTCCTACGCGGCGGTTATATTCATTAGAGACGATTTCGCGATAAAAAGGTTGCGGCGACCGCAAAAATTCGGAGTGGACGCTTCAGTGCGGAGTCACGGGAGATTTCCATGGTTAATTTTTTATGCTTTATTTGCACTTGAATATCCGTAATATTTTGTAGGCAATCACGCAATATAGATAATCAGAATGCCACCCTAACCAGATTGAGTCAGGAGAGGTGTATCATGATATGTCACGAAACCGGCTTATTAGTCAAGCCATCATATGGCCGCTTTGTTTATTATAAGCTTTTGACTCTGGTGCCGCTCGGCACCGCCCTGCTGGCGATTTTCAGGTATGCCGATAGTATCGTCTGGCCTCTGGTCTATATCGGGGTGTGCCTGGGGCATGTTTTTCTGGTGTATACCAACAAGTGTCCCCACTGCGGATATTACCATCTTGAAGGAAGGCAACATAGGTGCTCCTGGCTGTGGCATATACCGAAGCTGGTGAAGCCCAAACCGGGGCCGCAGGGTCGTTTTATCAGTATCTATATCCCGGTCGGTATTCTGATTTTTATTCTTTTCCCGATCTATTGGCTCCGGTTCGAGTGGGAGTTACTGGTGATCTTCTTGCTGTCGGTGGCGGGATTGCTAGCCACGGTACTGACACACGAGTGCCGAAGCTGTATCAGCTTCCACTGCAGCAACAACCAGGTACCAGAAAAGATACGGGAGAAGTTCAAGGAAATCCACTCGTCCCGCTAGTCGCCGGTCGGGTTTACGCCCGCACCTTCGATCATCACCATCACCGTACGCTCGGGAGCGCGCGGCATGTGTTTCACACCTTTCGGTACCGTGTATCCCTGATGTGGTAATAGGGTGACCGATTCGGCATTCTCGATATCGAGGTGAAGTTTTCCCGCAAGGACCAGGAAGAACTCGTCTTCGTTATCGTGCCTGTGCCAGTGAAACTCGCCTTTGACAATACCGAGGCGTATGACACAATCGTTGACGCGGCAAAGGGTCTGGTTAAACCATTTCTCCCGGCAGGCCTCGACCATGGCGGGGATATCGATGAGCTTGAGAAAGCCGAATTTGGCGTCGAGATTGATGTTATATTTCTGTTCGGAATTCATATTCTACCCCTGAGTGTATCTTCCAATTCGGGATGTAACGGTGACACCGGATGCCCGGAGAACTTGCCT
>CP070674.1:2922784-2954571 GCA_020351995.1 Candidatus Zixiibacteriota bacterium | reverse complement strand
GTTCGAAGACGGACCCACCCTAATTACACGCATCATATATGGGCGGTACTAGATTCGAACTAGTGACCCCCTGCGTGTAAGGCAGGTGCTCTAACCAGCTGAGCTAACCGCCCATTCCATATACACCTGTCAAATAGCAACCCGCCGAAAATCTCATTAACCATCCCGGCAGGCGTAGAATTATACCCAAAAATCGGAAAAAGGCAAGAAATAATTAACCCCACCCAGACCACCACAATTTCACTACCAATCCGATGGCATTCGTCAGCCCAGCCCTTTAAGTATGACGCCTATAATCCCAACTCCATCATACCCGAACCGGAACATCGCACGCCCCCCGGATCGCGACTACTTAAAAATGATGAAACGAACCCAAATCCTCTTAGGCCGTAGGGTGGGTCCGTCTTCGAACCCGCCACCGATGCGACTTATGCGGGACCCGTCAAAAATAACAAAACGAACCCAAACTCTCGTAACTCTAAAGAAGACAGCGGGTGGTAGGTCGAAATCCCCTGCCGGCAGGTCCGCGGCAGCGGAGGTTTCGACGATAGATCCGGCGAAAACAAAACAGGCAATGCCTGTTCCCCTGACTAAGGGGAACCGAGGGGCTACCCTCGACAAAACCCACACAATGTGTGGAACGAACCCAAAAATTGCGTAATATATGACAGCCTGGCCAAATAAGAGTATAAGAGGCAGACCCATAAAAGCCGTTGACCCAAACGTTTAACGGGCCTATTTTGTCTTCTAAAGGAAGACCACAACTATGACCGTAGACCCTGCCATTTTCAAGGCTTACGACATCCGGGGCACCTACCCCGACCAGATAAACGGTGAAATCGCCTATAAAGTAGGCTACGCCTTGGCGGGATATCTCAACCCGAAGGCCATCGCCGTGGGCCGCGACATGCGCCTGTCCTCAAACGAGCTGTTCGAAAACCTCGCCCGTGGCATTTGTGATTACGGTGTCGATGTCATCGATCTGGGCCTGATTTCTACCGACGGCCTCTATTTTGCCGTGGGTAAATTCGATTTCGATGGTGGCGTGATGATTACAGCCAGTCACAATCCGAAACAGTACAACGGCCTCAAAATCTGTCGCAAGAACGCGATCCCGCTTTCGGGCGGCGAAGGCCTCAATGATATCCTGAAGACCATCCAGCAGAACGACAAAGAAAGCAAATCGCCGGTACGGGGAAATATCGTCCGGCGCGATATCGCCGATGACTACGCCAAACACTGCCTGTCGTTCATCGATTCCTTCAAAGTCAAGCCGTTCAAAATCGTCATGGATGCCGGCAACGGCATGGCTGGAGCGACTCTGCCGCCGGTGCTGGACAAACTTCCCATCGAAACGATACGGCTTTACTTCGAACTCGACGGAAACTTCCCCAACCATCCGGCCTCACCTATCGAGATTGAGAATCTCAAAGACCTGCAGGCCGCCATAGCTAAACATAAAGCCGACTTCGGGGTGGCTTTCGATGGCGACGCTGACCGGATGTTCCTGATGGACAAACACGGCAACCAAGTCGGTGGCGACATGGTTACTGCTCTGGTATCCAAATCGCTCTTGACCAAACACCCGGCCGAAACCGTGCTGTACAATCTAATCTGCTCCAAAGCCGTACCCCAACTTGTGACAAAGATGGGTGGGACCGCCATTCGCACGCGTGTTGGTCACGCCCTTATCAAACCTCTGATGAAAAAGCACAACGCCATCTTCGGTGGAGAACATTCCGGACACTTTTATTTCCGCGACAACTGGTTCGCTGATTCGGGCTTGATAGCGTTCTTGGTGTGCCTCGAATTGCTGTCAGTGGAAAACCGCCCGCTCGACGAAATGATAAAGGAAATAGATCCTTACGTGCGCTCCGGCGAAATCAACAGCCGTGTGAAATCCATTCCTGAGAAGATCGAACAGGTCAGCCGGGCTTTTGCCGATGGTGAGCAGGATCGTATGGATGGGTTGACGGTTCAATATAAGGATTTCTGGTTCAATTTGCGGCCTTCCAATACCGAACCGCTTCTGCGTTTAAATGCGGAGGCCGATAACAGGGACGTTCTCGATAAAAGAACGAAGCAACTTCTTGATATAATCAGGTCATAGGGATTGACCACTACTAAAGCTAAAATACTGGTAGTTGACGACGACGCAACTTTGCTGGGCCTGCTGGTCGACACTCTCACCGTCATCGGTTACAACGCGGTCGGCGTTCCGGGTGGCATCGAAGCTCTTGAGGCGCTTTCCGGGAAACGTTTCGATTTACTCATCACCGATATCAAGATGCCCGGCATGGATGGCATCGCTCTCTCCAAGAAAGTGCGGCGTCATTATCCCGACCTGCCGGTACTCTTTATCACCGGCGTGGCGACACCTGAGATCATCGGCCGGGCCTCGCCCGATGGCTTCTTGGCCAAACCGTTTCGCATAAACCATATTGAGGAACTCATCGAGAATACGCTGAAGAACCGTCCGGAAACTGTCTCCCGTCAGATAAGAAAAGTGATGGTGGTCGATGACGACCAGACTTTCCGCGAGATGCTGGCCGATGCCTTACGCTTCGATGAATATATCCCGTGCGCCGTCTCGAGCGGGGAAGAGGCCCTGCGTGAGTTGGAACGCGGTGAAATCGACGCCGTAATTACCGATATCAGGATGCCCGGAATGGATGGCATCACTCTGCTCAAGCAGATAAAAGAGCGCCAGGCCGATTTGCCCGTCATCCTTATCACTGCTTACCTCGCCGAAGAAGACATCAAGAAGCAGTCGGTACACGACCTCGCCGACGGTTTTATCAGAAAACCCTTTCGGGTGGAGAAGATCGTGGAGATGCTTAACGGTCTGTCACCACTTCGAACGAGTGAACCTTCGGCTTAACGCCACAAAAATCCAACAATATTACACTAAAAGACAACTTCATTCATTAATATAGGCGGAGCCTATATGCCGAATGTCAGGCTGGATGACAGAAGATAGATTTCTGAATCGTTGGTAGGTATCTGGTGCCATTCCCACTCGGCTGAGAATAGCACGTTCAGTCTCAGTCTTTTTAGCAGCTTCAGATCACCGATCAGGGACAGCCGTTCATAGGTGTAGTCGGTAAGAAGTTCGTTGTTATCTTTTAAGTCGCGCCGGCCCAGTACCGACTCCACCGCCAGGAACAACGTCCCGGCCTTAATGTAGTCGAGATCTGCCTTCGCGCCGATTTCGACATAGTCTTCGCTGACTGCGAAGATATCCTTCTTTTCGTGCAGAGCCTCGAACTCCGGTCCGACTCCAAACGTGAAGAAGGCGGTTTCAAAACCGGCCAAAACTGTGATCTCGATCCTGAAATAATCAAGATTGACCGGATCGTTCGGGTCATAGTCTGTAAGTTCGAACTCGGCCTCTTGCTTGGTGAAGTACCTTTCGCCCATTTGAACCTTGTTTCTCACGTCAGCTTCGAACCGCCAGAAATCGTTTCTGCCGTCAATGAGATTATAGTCCTTGCGGCCGAGACGACCGAACACATCCAGTTCGCCCTGGTCATAGATACCGAAATAGCTGCCCTCAACCCCGAAATCGACATAGTTTAGCCCCAGCGAATCCGGTACCTGACGGGTGACGAACGTGGCGGCGATATTACCGAAGGAGAAATTCTTATACAACCTCTCCAGACCGACCTTCCCTCCGATTCTGTAATAGTTGTAGCTGGTCGTGGACACCGAGTCAAACTGCACGAACTCACCCTGGACCTGGAAGGTGCTTTTCAGACCGGGCTTCACCGGCACCGACAGCTTGGCGCGAGAGTACCCGAAGATATAGTTGTCGCCAAAACTGGCTGTTCCCCGGTGCCTGTTACGCCAATCGACCTCGGTGTTGAAATCAAGTCGGGTGGACCCGATTTTTGTGCGAAGGTCACTGAGGAATTTAAGCCGGAGAAACTCCGATGTCTGTTCATACTTGGCGGTAAGACCCAGACGTCGATCCTTAAAGGGGGAGAGACTGAACGACACAAGGCCCTTGACGTCGTCGAGATAGTTGGTCTTCAGCGACCACTCGGTCAGAATAGAATCGGCGTCAGCCTGAGAAGCTGAGTCGAGAAAGTACTGCTGGGAGAGGAAGTCGTACCCTATGCCCGCCTTATAGGAAAAGCCGGCGGCCTCGCCTGTATGACCACCGCCGGCTATTAACAAAGTTGTGGTTAGAACAAATCTCCAGAACAACCGCAACCTTACCTCGTTGCTGTATCGTTTATTCGGTACTTACGTCGAGCGTCTCCACCAATTGATTCAACGTCAACTGGGCCGCTCGAAGGGAGGCCGCCGCCTGTTGCGTCTGACCTTCGGCAATATAACCCGCCGCCAGGTCAAGCTGCTCATAGACCTGGTCCACAAGCTGCTGGGCATTTTCATCACCAGGCGGAATCATTTCCGCGATCTGGTCGGCCTCATTTTTTATACGTTCATACCTCTCGGAAAGAGTTCCATCAAAACCGCTGCAGTCCAGACGCGCCCGCGTTGCGAGCTTCTTTGCGGTTTTGAGTGCCTCCATGGCCGGCTGAGGTCTGTCTTCACTTATTAAGCTTCTCGCCAGATCCAGGGAAACTTGAGCCTCTTCCATGAGCTTCATTGCTGTTTCCGAATCACACTCGGCAATCTGATGCCTGGCCTCTTCGACATAATCACGTACGTTTTCGGAATACCGCTCAACCTCGGTAGCTCCTTGAGCCTCCCTGTTGCTTACACTGACCATCCTGCGAATAGCATTCTCAACTTGATTGGCCAGCTTGAGAGCAGGGCGATATTCCCCATTGCGATAGAATTCCCAGGCGTTTCTCAGGCTATTCTCGGCAGATTCCATCAGAGCCGCTACGGTTTGATCGACCGTGCTTATACGAAACTGTTCCCTAACCTGCTGAATCAGCTCGTCGGCTCTCTCAAGCTTTCTGAGAACAACATCCTGTTTCTGCTGGGTATAACGGGCGGCTATCAGAGAGCTCTTGGCCAACTCTCTGGCCTCACGAGTCAGCGGTCCGACCCTCTCCATGGTGCCGATGCGAAACTCATCCCAGGCGTCTTCCTGTAACTGGACGGCGTTTTCGAGGTACAATTCAGCCCTCACAGAACTGGCGACACGAACCGCATCTCTGGCATATTCAATAAGCTGGTCGGTTCGCTCCAGTTCGGCACGCAACATGCCGAAGTTGTTGTCTCCTGGTCCCTGACCGAGCGCCATCGCTGTAAGTGTCAGTGAGAGAACAACAACCGTAAGTGAGTATTTAAAGTACTTCTTGTTCATATCTATCACTCTCCTTCAAACTCTGTAGATATGAGTTACAAATACCGTGCCGAAGCAATTTGACCCAGCTAACTCGTTTTAAAACAATCACTTAATATGGCCTGTTCACCTGTTGCTCAACGCTGTGCCTTGTTCGGTGTACTCTATGGTACATTTTTTGCCCCTAATGGCTCATTATGCCTTGATATCATGAACCTTCATCCGGCTGTAGAGCCGTCGGCGCGTGATTTTCAGCATTTTGGCGGCCTCTGTCTTATTGCCTCCAGTTTTTTCCAGGGCGTCCAAAATCATTCTCTTTTCCGCTGATTCCAACCCGTGTTCGGTTCCGCTCGTCCTGCCTTCAATAATGGGGCTGTCATCGGCCTCCAGCGAAAAGTCCTCTGCTGACAACGGTTCACCGCCTGCCAGAATCATGGCCCTCTCTATCACATTTTTCAGTTCCCTGATGTTGCCTGGCCAGTCATACTGTAAAAGGAGGTCAGCAACCTCGGCAGAGATTTTCCTGTGCGGATAATTCAACTTGCCCACAAAGTACTCTGCCAGTGGCACGATGTCTTCGCTGCGCTCCGAAAGATTGGGAATGTTGATCGGAAAGACATTAAGACGAAAATACAAATCCTCCCGGAAACGACCGCTTTCCATCTCTTCTTTAAGGTTTCGATTGGTGGCTGCGACCACCCGAACATCGATGTCAATCATGTCCACGCCGCCCACGCGGACCAGCTTGCGCTCCTCGAGAACGCGAAGGAGTTTTGATTGCAGGGCGGGCGATGTCTCAGCGATCTCGTCAAGAAAGATTGTTCCTCCGTCGGCTAACTCGAAACGGCCGTGCTTACGGGCTACGGCACCCGTGAAAGCACCTTTTTCATGTCCGAACAACTCCGACTCCAGCAGCGTTTCGGTTAGCGCCGCGCAGTTAACGGCTATAAACGGCTTATCTTTTCGGGGTGACATGTTGTGAAGCATCCGCGCGGCCACTTCTTTGCCGGTTCCGGATTTGCCCGTCAGCAATACGGTGGCGTCGGAGCCGGCTACTTTGGCAATTAGTTCCTTTACTTTCTGAGACACCTGTGAATCGCCTATGAATTCCGCGAAAACCGTCTGATCGATCACTTCTCGGTAGTGTTTCGAGAGTGAAGACAGTTTCTGTGATTCAACCAGACGATCCACGGCCATGCCGAGTTCTTCCAGTGAAAACGGCTTAAGGAGATAATCTGCAGCTCCTTTCTTCATGGCTTCCACCGCCGATTCAACCGATCCGTAGGCGGTCATCATGATCACACCGGTGCCCTCTTTTTTCAGCGCTTCTTCGAGCACCTCCATTCCCGAGATTTCAGGCATTGACAGGTCCGTGATTACAACGTCAAAGGAGTGTTTTCTTACCAACTGGATGGCCTCCGCCGGTTTGGTTGTAGTCTGGACAGAGTGACCGGAGTCTTCGAGGTGCCCGCAAATCAGCGAGGTCATCTTTGGTTCGTCGTCAACAACAAGTATATTAGCCATGGTTACCTGCCGGGGTCCGGGGTAGGTTTATGATCAACTCCGTTTTCTCGTTCTTCCGGCTCTCAATATCGATTTCTCCACCCATTTCCTCAACGATTTTTTTAGTCAGGAAGAGCCCCAAACCGGAGCCGGACTGCTTTGTAGTGTAAAACGGTGCGAAAATCTTCTTTAGTTCCCGTTTGCTCAGTCCCGGTCCGTGATCGATTACACGAATCAAAACGCGGTTACCTCTGGCGGCAGCACTAATCCCCAGAATGACCGGTTTGGATGCCTCAAGGCAGGCATCGGCGCCGTTGATCAGCAGGTTCAGTATCACCTGACGGAGTGAGCGGGGATAGGTTTCAATAACCATATCCGATGGAACGCCGTCCTTCAGCCAGGTTACTTCCTGGTCGGGATACTTGCCCTGAAAATGCTTCCGGATGTTATTTACCAGTTCGGCAAGATTGACTTTTTCGATTCGTTCCTTTTCCAGAAACCTGGTTTTGGCACCGGCAAAATCAAGATAACCGGTAACAATCTGGTTAAGCCGATCAACTTCTTCCACGATGAAACGACTTTCGTCGCCCGGGATCTTTTTAGCCAGCCTTTCAGCCGATGCCCTGATTATCATCAGCGGGTTTTTCAACTCGTGCGAAACGACCGCGACCATCCGCCCGAGGTAAGAGTGGGTCTGGTTCAGATACAACTGTTGCTCGGCTCGCGTGATACGTCGCTGTAAGAAAAGGAAAACCAAACCGATGAGCAGACCACCCACAACAGAAAGAAGCGACGAGTAGTAGATATTGCTTCGCAAGTCGGTAAGCACTTCAAAATAATCCACGTTGGCTTCCACCCCGATAACCCCCGCAACCAGCCCGCTTCGGTCTGTAAGTGGCGCGAAGGCCGACTTGAGATAGACCTGACCAGTGCGATAGGTCGGAGTGGTGACCGTGATATCATGCAGGCTGTAGAAGACCGAATCGATGTATTCACCGTTGAGTTCCGCCAGGAAATAGACCGAATCAGCCTCGACCGAAGTTGAGGCCAAAACACGGTAGCTGTGGTCAACAATGAACACCTCGGCGAGAGAGTCGCTCTCGCGGATGGCCTCCAGGATATCAGTTGCTTTGATATAGGCATCGACATCATAGATCGTCAGATTTTCAATCAAGTCCGGTCCCAGCGCCGCACTTCCGGCTCCGGCGACGGCCGCGAGTCTCCGACTTAGCTGGCGATCGAGAAGTTTCGCCGTCCGCTCGTAGTATAACCACCAGATCACGTTCACGAGAGCGATAATCAGGATTATAAATACCGTGACGGCAATCAGTCTTTTGTGACCCGCAAACATGCGCTCATTATCGTATCATCGGACCGATTAGTCAACTTTAATCAGGTCAGCACCAGGCCGTCGCCAGGAGTATGACTGGAAGTGCCGACTCGTGGTTTCGCTCACAGGTTAAGCGGAAGCAGGCACTCAAGCTCGGTGCGGGAAATCTGGGTGTTGCCCGTAACCAGCCTCATGGTGTCAGAGGTTGCCGGGGAATTGATCTGGTCGACAACCCGCTGAAGAATACTGACAGCCTTTTTCTGACCGAGGCCGGGAGGGGGGAATATAACATTAACGTGATTTTCGCCGAGAAAATGAAAACCGGGCTCAATCAAGGCCGCCTTCAGACTGACTTTAGTAGCGGTACCGGTGACCCGGTTTACTACTATGGCCGGGCCGGAGTCGTAACCGTCAAATCTAATGTACTGCGGTCGGTCGGACGAATTTTCCAGGACCAATCCATCTTTAGTGATATTATGCGCGCGGATAAGCGGAATAGCGTTCTTATGCCTTGTCGTCAGTTTGTCGCGATGCTGATTCCATACTATTCTTCCGGTCCGGACGCTCATGCGGAGTTCTTTCAGGGTTGTTTTCCCTCTGAAAGCCCGCTTCAAGGTCGCGGTGTCTGTGGAAAAGACCGATATTCCATTCTTTTCGAAAACATAATCACCCCTGTTAGCACACTTCTTCAATACCAGTATCATAACCGCCTGTTGTGCTTTGTCAAACAGCGAGGCCGATTCCTCGATAGCAAGATATTCTATTTTAGCGTGCTTTATTATAAACCGGCGCAGGGCGGTGAAGTACGCGCCGTTGTTCATCGACGGGGGAATTACATAGGCCACGTAGCCGTTGGGTCGGACGAGCCTGAGGCCAAGCTTGACGAACATGGCAAAGATGTTCGCTCGTCCGCTAATAACGTCATGATATCGCTCTTTCAATTCCGAATCCGGTTTCAGCTCGAAATAAGGAGGGTTACCGATAACAAAGTCGAATTGCGGCTCAGGGTCTTCCCTGAGAGAGTCGGTTTGGCGAATGTCAGCTGAAGGAACAATCTTGCGCGTCATCTTTACCAGTTTCCGGTCAATTTCCCACCCGTGCAGACGACATTTCGGGAAGTACTCCTTCGCGGACAGCAGAAATTCGCCGGTGCCGCAGGCGGGGTCGAGAATCGACGCGCCGGCGGCCTTCGGCAGCACCGACAGCAAGTGTTCTCTAAGTCGATGCGGTGTGAAATACTGACCGAACGCTTTTCGATGAGCGAGATCGGTTTCATCAATATATTTTTTAGTAAGGCTGTTGAAATCAGTGGTCAAACGGTGTTCTCCTATACGTAGGATGATATCTTATTAACAACAGCGTTGTAAATTACAAATTGGACATAATCTGTTATAACTTGATAGCACTATCGGGTCGGCCTATATTGGGTGCCGTAATATGAACCCGTAAGGTGTGGATATATTATGCCCTCCCGGTGGTTTCAGTTGCCTAATTTAGTCAGTTTGTTCAGGGTGGTCCTGATACCCTTTCTGGGTTATTTTCTGGCTCAAGGCGATAGTCGTTCGACACTTATCTGCGCCGGGCTTTATGTGCTGGCCGGTATTAGCGACGGGCTCGACGGTTACCTGGCCCGAAAAATGGGGCAGGTGAGCCAGTTCGGGATTGCCCTTGACCCGATCGCCGATAAGGTATTGGCCGGTGCCCTGGTAATACTCCTGATATTCTATCGTGACTTCCCGGTCTGGTTGGCCGCCGCCATCCTCGGGCGCGATCTGCTTATCCTGATCGCCGGGTTGCTGCTGCTTAAGGGCAAGAAAGTCGTTGTTCCTTCCAACATTACGGGCAAGTATGCCTTCGGTGTTATGGCCTTCCTTCTGGGCAGCTACATCATCAGATTCGAGTTCGGCATCGTGCTGACGACCTGGGTAGCAGTCATACTGCTGATTCTGTCTACCATTGTCTATGCCCGGGTTTTTGTGCTGGTTCGCAAAGGGCGTCCGGCCCCGGTTTCCGCCGACAAGCCGGTGTATAAGTTTCTCAGGGTTGGGGGGTCGGTGTTACTACTGGTGCTGTTTTTCTACAAACTCACTACAAGTTTGCTCTGAGTGCGGCGGCTCCGTCCCAATCAGTCTTCCAACTGCTGGTGAAATTTCTCCACAAAACTGGAATAGTCGTCGTGGACCGTCCACCCGGCGGCGTGAACCAATTCAGCCATGGTCTGATAGTAATTGTAGCGGGTGTTGATGGCGGCCAGTTCCGATTCGACCGAGTTTGAATGTGCATCGAGCAAATCAATCAGACTCTTTGTCCCTGCTCCATAGGCGGGTACCACCACGTCGAGAAGCTGCCGGGCGCGTTTGACCGACTGGGCCGAGGATGTGATCTTGCTGGCGGTACCCACCAGCCGGTGGAGGCTGGTTTGAATCCGGCGCATTATAGAAAGATTGATGTCATCGCGGCGGTACTCCAGTTCACTAAGCTCGGCTTTCAGCCGGGCACGTTCGCGAAACCGGTCAGACCCGAGGAAGATGGGCAGATTGAAAACACCGGCGATGGACCAGGTGGTGTTTTCTTCCTCGAAGGACGGGGTTTCTTCGAGCCAGTCCGAGAAACTCAGTGACGCTTTAAGTCCTACCGAGGGATAGAAGCGAGCCGAATTTCCTGCCAGCCGGGCCTTTTGAATGTCTATCCTGGTATCGATCTCGCGGGTAGCGGGATTGACAGTCAGGGCTTGCGCCATCAACTTGTTTTCTATCCCCTGTCGTGTTGACTGCCCTGTCAGCTGGGAATAAAGGTCTTGCTCACCAGCATAAAAATAGTCACTTGAAAAAGAAAGTGTATCGAGAGCGAAGACCTCATTGCCGGGCATATTGAAAAGGGCGTTGAGCGTCACGGCTGCCACCCGAAGGTCGGCTTTGGCGTCGGCAACCCGTACGGTGCCCTGATAACGCTCGTCTTCCAGCCGGATTATATCCAGCGAGTCTCCGGCACCAAGCTGCACATTCGACAGGGCCAGCTCAAGATTATGTTCGATGAGGGCCCGATTGGCCCGAAGCACGCCGAGAGTCTCCCGGCAACGGAGATAATTCAGGTAGGCCAGGCTGACGGCGAACTCGAGATCCAGTTGAGCCTGAATGAGGTTGACGCTTTCCAGATCGCGACGCCTGGAGCCAAGCTGTATACCCCGGATAGTCTCGAGCGAGAATATATGCTGTTCGAGATTAAGGCTGGTCTCGTAAACGTCGTTACTGACCAGACCACGCAGGTTGCGGGTAAAGTTATCGTCAACGTGAGCGACGCGAGTGGTGCTATACAGGTGGGGCAGGTAGTCGCTATAGGCCTGGCCGACTGCCTTCGCGGCCGCTTCGAGTGCCTCCACCTGAGCCTGGTAGCCCGGGTTTTGATTCATAGCGCGATTTATAGCGTCGTTCAGAGTGTAGTATCCGGCCTGGTTACTGATGGGAGCCTCGATGACATAGAAGTCCGAAAGAACTTCTTCGGACAAATCAACACCGCATTTCTGTGCTGTGGCATTGTTGACGGCCAGGGCGAGACCACTCTCGAAGGTAACGGGAAGGTCGGCAGGAGTTGCCCCCCGCATGATCTCAACAATCTTGTCGGCGCTGAACTTGGCTTCGGACACCAGAGAATACATCGAGCAGGTAGCAAAGGCTCCTTTTTCCAGAACTACTTTGCCCTCAGAAGTGATACCCGGTTTCCTGTTGTCACCGAGCATGGTTAGGAAATGGCCGAGATTATCGGTCTGGATTCCCCAGAGCGGCGCCAGGTAGACGGCGTCGATATCCGACGGGAGGGCCTTGAAGGATTTGAAATAGGCATAAGTACCGTAATTGTCGTAGCCTTCAGCCGTGACTACTTCGAAACCGAGTCTTTCGCCGATTAGCTGCGCCTTGTGCAGTACCTCGTCGGCTTCATCGGCAGAAGGGAAGTAAAGAAACCCCAGACGCTTGACATCTAAAAGGCGGCTCAGGAAAGTGAAGTCCTTAGCCAGCTTGTTGGGGCGGTGATGGACGGTCAGGTTGTCGGCTATGGGTCGTCCGCGGGCGTCGAGGAGGCCTTCGGCATCAGGATCAAACTGATGCATGGCGATAATTGGGCGTTCGTAACCGGCTTCCAGAAGGTCGTTCACCACCCAGGGTCCCACGGCGATAATGATATCGACGCTTTTTTCGTAGACAAGTTGCTCGGCCATCATCCGGCAGGTGTCTCTTTTCCATCCTGCGGAACGAAAGCCGAAGGGGACGGTGGCGAAATCGTATTCCTCGGGAATGATTTGCCGCAGTTGAGAGTACAGCTCGTTGCGGAGGATCGAGTGCACAGCATATGGCCCGGCCTCGAAATAGCCAATGTTGAATGTCCGTTTGGTCTGAGCGGTTGATGTCGTGGCTATCGCAGCCATGAGCGCAAGAATTGAGACACTGATAGATATCCATCTGGAGCGCATATTAGATTTTCCCTTCACAGGAGCCTGATGGCAGTTCATAACAGCCGGATAATAGGAAATTTAGCCCGGCAATTAAAGGATTTTCTGACAAAAGTTTACCTCCAGTTCGCGCCCCGGAGCGGGCGATTGACAGACCCGGCCCGCCGTGCTTAACTTATCCTCAAAGCTGAACTCATTACTATCCGCCATAGGAAAGGTCGAGTGATAAACCTGCTTCTGGTTCAAAAAGACATCAATAACCGCGATATGGGAAAGTTTCTCGACGACGCGGCCACCATGAATCCTGATATCATCTGCTTTCC
Source organism: Candidatus Zixiibacteriota bacterium (assembly GCA_020351995.1). Taxonomy (GTDB): domain Bacteria; phylum Zixibacteria; class MSB-5A5; order GN15; family FEB-12. The sequence continues at coordinate 2,941,708 of CP070674.1, read as the reverse complement.
GGAGCTGGCGACCTCGGGCTGCCTTTATAAGGGTGGCACCGGTGTCGATATCGACGAGCTGATCAAGAGTCTTTCGGGCTTTAGTTTCTCCATCTTTGTCGGTTTTCCCCGTGAGCACGGTGAGCAACTTTACAACTCGTATATGTATTTCAAAGACGGTGACTATAAGGTCTATGACAAAATTAATTTGTTTCCGCCGATGAACGAGCCCGACGTTTATACTCCGGGGGAAGTGCCGGGCCTGGTGGAAACGGAGTTCGGTCTGCTGGGGGTGGCCATATGCTACGACCTTCGTTTTCCCGAGCTTTTCCAGCGATTGGCTGGAAGCGGCGCGAGGGTGATCTTTGTGCCAGCAGCGTTTCCGAGGGTCAGGATCGATGACTGGAAAGAGTTGATTGTCCAACGGGCCGCTGAGAGCGGGGTTCACGTGGTAGGTATCAACGCGGTGGGTAATGACGGTGTCAATGAGTTCGGCGGGTGCACCATGGTCGCTGATCCGCTGGGAAAGGTGCTCGTACAGGCTGATGAGATCAGCGAGCTGGTGGTGGCGGTGGAGATTTGAGTTTCGATCTGTCATAGAATCAGAATTCCCCGTAACACATTTCCAATTAGCCACTTAGCGGAGTTTGGGTTCGTTTCCACACATTGTGTGGGTTTTGTCGAGGGTAGCCCCGGTGGCATTCTGGCTGACGGTTTCCGTATAGGAGCTTGCCTCCTCTTTGCGTCAAGAGAAAAACCCTCTCAGTCCCCCTTATCAGGGGGACAGGTGTTGCCTGTTTTATTGCCCTCTGATAGGGGAGCCGTCGCTTCGATGGGGGGTTCGAAGACGGACCCGCCCTACGGTTTACGGGGATTTGGGTTCGTTTTGTCATTTTTTGCGTGTTTCCGGGAAGTATCAAAATTGCGCCCAGCATCGAACCAGGATTTCACCACAGTCAGATCTCCTTTCTACTATGTATACTGAGAGAAGAATCAGAGGCGGGTTTGTAGCGATTTTGTCAATCAGGCTTTTAGATTGACCGGGGGCAGCAGTTTTGGTACGATGGATTTTATCCGGGAGGTTTTTTTGTAATCTCCATTTGAAGCATTTTGAATTGGGTGAGGTAGTACGTGCCAGAACGTCAGGCTCCCACCGCAATCCTTCGAGGCTCAGGACAGGTCCTTCGAGGCTCAGGACAGGTCAGTGGGTGGCCGTGTTTATGAAAGGTCTGAAAACGTGAAAACAATGTTGATTTTACTATTGTCCTGCGCGCTGTTAGTCGCAACAGTATCCGCTCAAGCGCCGGATGATGTGCTTTCGAACAATCATGAGAAGACTGAGCGGTGGCAGGTCAGTCCAACCCTTGACAGCGTGATTACCGATTACCTGAATGCGATAAATCAGGACAGTATCGCCAGCTATATGAGTCAGCTGGTTGGGTTCAAGACGAGGTTTATGCTGGCGGAGAACCGTCGGGATATCGCGGTCTGGATCGAACAGAAATTCAGTGAATTCGGCTTGACCGACGTGGTGATTGATTCCTTCCAGAATACGCTCGAATATCCGCCGAGATCGGGGCAGTTACATACTACCTGGCAATACAATGTTGTGGCCGCTTTGAAAGGTACGGAATGTCCTGATACGGTCTTTGTCCTTGGGGCGCACGACGACTGCTTTATTATGGGACCGCAAGTGGATCCTTATTCGTACTCCCCGGGGGCCAACAACAACGCATCGGGTGTGGCGGTGTGCCTGGAAATAGCCCGGGTGATGGCGCAGAAAAGCTTCAAGCCCAGGTGCACGATAAACTTCGTGGCTTTTGGCGCGGAGGAGTTTATGACCATGCTGTCAGGCGGGCATACCGGCAGTCAGCATTATATTCAGCGGCTCAAAGAGTCTGGGCAGACAGTAGGTTTGATGATCGACAACAATCAGATCAGCTACCGGCCGTCGAATGACAACTGGGAACTGGATTTTCAGAATTGCCCGGGTTCCCAATGGGTGACCGACCTCGCTCATGGTTTGTGTGAGAAGTACACGAAAATAGTACCGGTCGATACCAATGACCATATCAACTATACCGACGCATATTATTTCTGGAGCGCAGGGTATCCGACGATATTCTTCGAGGAGTTTCATTTTTGCCCGCACACTTTTACCGACAAAGATATTCCCGAGAATTGTGACCCGGTCTATTGTGCCGAGGTGGCGAAGATATCGTGCGCGATGCTGTTGTACAGTAACCATAGCGCAAGCACCGACAGTGAGGAAACAGAATAGAAAGGAGCAAAGGTGCGGCAGTGTTTGGTCGCTTGAGACGATTTGCGATTGATTACATGAGCGCGTTTGCCTTTACAATAATCTGTGCTTATGGCCTGTACAAGATTTTGGAGATCCTGGAAGGGACAAGGTTCGAACCGGATTTTGGTACCGATCTCTATGTAATCCCGCTTGGTGTGGTTGCGCTTTGCGCCGGTAGCGCCATAGGATTAATACTAGTGGACCTGGTATTGGAGAAAAGCCACCGGTGGCTGCCTGTCAAAGCGGTGATGGCCCTGGTCGGCTGTATTGGCCCGGTGACTGTAAGCCTATTGCTGATGGATTATGATTCTTTGTTAGGTATCGCGGTGGCTTGTGTACTGACGCCCCTGTTCGCGGTGGCCGGTTTCCATATTGGGGCGTTACTGGTGGCCAGATCCGGGTCGGCGTCGTCAGGATAACCTTGGTCCCCCATGAGCGGTGTCGACGAGAGTACGAGTCACGGAGGGGCACGGATAACTCAACGCTCAGGGGATGAGGTGGGCGATAGGATCTCGCGAATATGGAGGACACAGTTATGAAACTACTGGTATTCGTATTGACATTATGTTTGGCCGGAGTAGTTATTCACGGTTGCTGTGAGAAAGTCGACCTGGAGGCGCACCGTCAGGAACTGCTCCGCCTCAATGAGATGATGCGAACGGCCCATCTGGAGGGGGATGCGGAGACAATTATCTCTATCAGTGAATATCCTTACACCAAGGTCAACTCCGGTCGAATAACGCATCCCACCAAGGAGGAAAATGACCAGCGTTTCCGGAATTACATGTCAACGATGAGGCTTACGGCGTGGGATGATTTGACCGAGCCGATCATCACGATTTCCGATGACGCCAGTCTGGCTACGGTAATCTATCGGAAGCATCTGGTGATGACGCCGGTGGATGATCCGGAGGCGGAGCCGATAGAGGGGATTTATGCGTGGCAGTCGACTTATCGGAGGACGCCGGAGGGCTGGAAGCAGGTATCAGATGTTTTGACGAGCCTTCCGGGGGAGGCGCTGGTGGAGGAGTTGAAAGGGTTGAGGAAGTAATTGGGCCGGGCTACAAGGTAAGCCGGGAGAAGAGAATTATGGACATGCAAGAAGACGGTGTTCTGATTGGTTATTATGAGGGCTCGGATGGGCCAACGATAATTCTTATATCAAAAGCCGAGCAAAGTATGAGGCTTCTGAGAGACATTGTGAGTCGATTGTCCACCAATGATCAATTGGAGATGGACCTTGGTAACGAGCCGAGTATCCAACTGTTCGACCTAAGTTCATTTGTCCTCGTGTCAGATGACCGCAAGCACAAAACGTTTGAACAGTCCGTGTACGTAGGGCGTGTCAAGGGTGGGGAGAAACCGCAGGCAAGGTGGGTAAAGTCCCGTGCGCGGTGGAAGGACACACTTGAGCTTATAAACGGCTTAATCGCTTCAGGAGGTGGCAGGCATCAGTATCTGGAGGAACCGTTCTCGGAGGATGCTGTTATAGAGTTGTCGTACAAGGAGGAGGGCGTTGCGAGGTGGGAAACGTAACCAAGAGATATCAGGAGAACCCCCTCAGTCCCCCTTATCAGGGGGAGGAAGATAGATTCGCATCTGCGCTGGAATTACGCTGGAGAGTGGCATTGCACTCGATGCCCGGACGGACCTGCGCTAACCACTAATAAATCCGGGCTTTCTGCCGAAATAATACCATGTAAGTAGTATTTAAGGGTAACCGAACCGACGGTTGTTTTTTGAGGTTATAGAAGTAAATGGGCTTGACGCTCCGGGCTGATTGGCATAACTTATGGGACTATGCCAGATAGGGCCCTTAGCTCAGTTGGTTAGAGCAGCTGACTCATAATCAGCGGGTCGCAGGTTCGAGTCCTGCAGGGCCCATGGTTTTGGAGGAAGGTATAAGGGCAATTAGCTCAGTTGGTTAGAGCGTTCGGTTCACATCCGAGAGGTCACTGGTTCGAATCCAGTATTGCCCATTTGTAGATGATGCGATACCGTTTGAACAAACGCTTCTTGCGAGACAACGCCAAAATACCTGTTGCGCGAACAGGAAAATGCGGGAGCACCAGATTAACAGAAGCGCATTCGTCTGAAGATTCAGATGAATGCGTTTTCTTTTAGGAGTAGCTGTTATGACAGATCCAGGTAAAGAGACTCTTATGCAAAACCAGTTGGGACTACTTCTCAAACTTCAGTTAATCGACTACGATATCGGGGAACTGGAGCGGTCGAAAGAGTATCTCCCCGATATGATGGAAAACCTGTCGCGGGAAATTGAGGAGGCGCAGACCAGATATGACACGGCGGTCAGTGACCTGGAGGCCGCCAGGGTGAAGCAGAACAGTCTCGAGGTTGACGTAAAGGGGCTCGAAGCTAATTTAGCTAAATTCCAGCAGCAAATGATGTCGATCAAGACCAACAAGGAATACGATGCCCTGGTGGCCGAGATCGACGCTGTTAAAGAGAACATATCCAATAAGGAAACAGAGCTTCTGGAAACCATTGAACTAGTCAGTACGCTGGAGAAGAACATTGTCGAGTTTAAGGAGAAGCTTGAACAGATAAATGAGAATAACACCCGGCAGTTGGAGATCCTGCAGGAGAAGATCGATTCGATTGGTGATACCACCGGGGCCAAGAAGGATGAACGACAGCGCATAACGTCGTCCATACCCCGCAATATCATGTCGGTTTACGAGAGGGTGCGTAAAGGCAAGGGTGGCTCGGCCGTGGTGGCCGTGAAGAGGCGAGCCTGCGGCGCGTGTTACAAGGCGCTGACGCCAAAGAAGATTCAGGATATCCGGAAGGCTGAGGCCATTCTCACCTGTGATAATTGCGGCCGCATGCTTTACTGGAATGGCGAAGACTCAAGGTAGTGGAGAGTTCTGAGGGGACAGGAACAATATGGGAAAGATTCTCGATGACATCGCATTGACATTCGACGACATTCTGCTGGTTCCGGCGCATTCGAAAGTGCTGCCGCGGGATGTCGACATTTCGACGCAGATAGCTCCCGGGATCAATCTGAATATCCCTCTGCTTTCGGCGGCCATGGATACGGTGACGGAAGCCGGCCTGGCTATCGCGCTGGCCCGCCAGGGAGGACTGGGGGTGGTTCACAAGAATATGTCGCCACAGAAGCAGGCTGGCGAGGTCGATAAGATTAAGCGATCCGAGTCGGGAATGATAGTTGACCCGATCACCATGCCGCCGAACAAGACCATTGGTGATGCCCTGGCGGTAATGAAGAATTTCTCCATATCCGGCATTCCTATCACAGAGGGCGGTAAGCTGGTGGGCATTCTGACCAACCGGGACCTTCGCTTTCATAAAGATCACAGTCGGCTTATTTCGGAGGTGATGACGTCGGAGAATCTCATTACGGTCAGGGAAGGGACCGACCTTGATACCGCCCAGGAGCTTTTGCACAAGCATCGGATCGAGAAATTGTTGATAGTCGATGACGCTTACATGCTCAAGGGAATGATAACGGTCAAGGACATAATGAAGAAAATCCAGTACCCATATGCCTGTAAGGATGAGCGGGGACGTCTCCGGGTGGGGGCGGCGGTGGGTGTAGGCTCCGACCTGGAAACCCGGGGCCGTATGCTGGTCGAGGCCGGGGTTGATATTCTGGCCGTTGACAGCGCTCATGGACACAGCGAAGGGGTTTTGAAGGTCGTTGAGTACCTGAAGAAAACATATCCCAAAGTTCCGGTGATGGCCGGCAATGTCGCCACCGCCGAGGGAACGAGGGCTTTAATAGACGCCGGTGCCGACGCGGTTAAGGTTGGAGTTGGTCCCGGTTCGATATGCACCACGCGAGTTGTGACCGGTGCGGGCGTGCCCCAGGTGACGGCTATCACAGATTCGGTAAGCCTGGCCGTTAAGAGCAAGACTCCGGTCATTGCCGACGGCGGTGTAAGATATTCAGGCGATATCGTGAAGGCCCTGGCCTGTGGAGCCCAGGCGGTTATGATAGGATCCCTGTTTGGCGGGGTGGAAGAGTCGCCGGGTGAAACTGTTCTTTACGAAGGACGTTCTTTTAAAGTATATCGCGGGATGGGCTCGGTTGGGGCCATGAAGGACGGGTCCAGTGACCGTTATTTTCAGGAGCATCAGGAAGAAGCCTCGAAGCTCGTCCCGGAAGGAATTGAAGGCCGGGTTCCGTTCAAGGGTCCGCTGGCCGATACGGTTAACCAGCTGGTAGGAGGTTTACGGTCGGGGATGGGTCTGTGTGGGGCGCCAGACCTGGAGCATCTAAGGAAGGATGCCCGGATGATCAGAATAACCCATGCCGGTATGACCGAGTCGCATCCGCATTCGGTGCCGATTACGAAGGAGGCCCCGAATTATCGGCGGATGTATTGAGAATGGAAAGTTTTTGGTATTGTTGTTTATAAACGAAAGCTTGTGAAAGTAGGAGGAGCAGTCGCGCTTTAAACTATGATTTAAAGTGAGGAAAGTCCGAGCTCCACAGAATCGAGGCGCCCGGTAACGCCGGGGCGGAGTGATCCGACGGAAAGTGCCACAGAAACTATACCGCCCGCCTCTGGTGGGCAAGGGTGAAATCGTGGTGTAAGAGACCACGGTCGCGGCCAGTAATGGCGGCGACGGGCAAACCCCGCCTGGAGCAAGGCCAAATAGGGGAAGAGGGGCTGATTCGTCCCGTTACCATTCCCGGGTAGGCCGCATGAGTGACCGGGTAACCGGTGGCCAAGATAAATGACTGTTAATCCCGTTTTGACGGGATCACAGAACTCGGCTTATCTCCTGCTTTCCAAGCCTTCAGAAATGGAGGCTGCCATGAGTTGGGCTGAAAAGTTGGCTCCCCCCAGATGGGTGCCGGCTCCCGAGACTGACTCAGAACTGGTTTATAGGCTCGCGTCAGAAACGAACCTGCCGATCAATGTCATAAAGATTCTTGTCAATCGCAACATTGATAACCCGGCTGAGATTCAGCAGTTCTTGAATCCAAAGCTTTCTGATCTCAAGGACCCGTTTGAGTTGTCCGGTATGGATAAGGGCATCGAACGGGTCACCCGCGCCCTTTTCGATAAAGAGAAGATCGTCATTTATGGTGATTACGATGTCGATGGCATCACGGCCACCGCACTACTTTATATGATCTTTAACAAACTGGGCGCCAATGTTGATTTCTATCTGCCCAACCGGTTGATCGAAGGATACGGTCTATCACCGGAGAGCATTGATGAAGCCAAGTCCAAAGGCGTATCGTTGATTGTCACGGTAGACACCGGTATCACCGCGGTGGAGGAGGTGGAGTACGCGCGCTCGCAGGGCATCGATGTAATCGTTACCGACCATCACGAACCCGGAGAATCGTTGCCCGAGGCCACGGCTATTATCAATCCCAAGAAGCCGGGTTGCACCTACGGTGGAGAACTGTCAGGGGTGGGAGTGGCTTTCAAGTTCACCCAGGCTCTGTACCGGGCTCTCAATCAGGACGAGCGCGAACTGGAAGAGCATCTCGATCTGGTCGCGCTGGGGACCGCGGCTGATATCGTTCCCCTTATCGGGGAAAACCGGATACTGACCAAATACGGGATCAAGCAGATTGCCCGCACGACCAAGCCGGGGCTGAAGTCGCTGGCCTTCGTGTCGGGGTTGATGGGTAAAGATATTTCCACCGGCCAGGTGGTTTTCATCCTGGCGCCCCGGATAAACGCGCTGGGGCGACTGGGTGATGCCGGTCAGGCGATACGCCTGTTGTCTACCCGGGACGAGCGGGTGGCGCAGCAAATCGCCCGGAAGCTTGATCAGGAGAATAAGCGTCGGAAGGAAATCGATGAGACCACGCTGAACGAGGCGCTGGCCCAGATGGAAGAAGTCACGGATCTGGATAACGATAAGGCGATCGTGCTGGCCGGCGAGGGATGGCATCAGGGTGTGATTGGTATCGTGGCCAGCCGGCTCGTCGAGCGTTATCACCTTCCGACCGTAATGATCTCGATAACCAACGGCGAGGGTAAAGGTTCGGCGCGGTCGATACCCGGATTTCACCTGTGCGAGGCCCTTAAAGAGTGTGAAGGGCTGCTTTTGAAATATGGCGGCCACAAATACGCGGCCGGGTTGTCTATCGCCGAGGAGAATATCCCGGCTTTTCGTGACAGATTCATTGAAGTTTCCAATCAGTATCTCTCGCAGGAAGATATCCAGCCCAAGCTGTTAATCGATCTGGAAATCGAACTTTCGGATATCGATGACGCTTTCATGGAGGCTATCGAGGCTTTTTCGCCTTTTGGACCGCAAAACATGAGGCCGATATTTCTGACACGTAACTGTGAAGTAGTGGGGCAGCCCTATGTGGTGGGTCGCAATCACCTGAAGATGAAAATCAAGAAGGGTGATGCTGTTTTTGACGTTATTGGTTTCGGTTTTGGCGAGATGGCCAAGGTTATTTCAGCCAAGGGCTGCCTGGTCGATGTTGTTTACGTGATAGAGTACAATACATATAACAATGTCACCCGCAAGCAAATTCGCCTGAAGGACATCAAGCTGACGGTGGGTAGCATTCCCAGTTACTGAAGAAACTGATATGTCGGTTCTTAGCAGATTTCTCGAAGGCGACATTCGGGCCCTCTCGAAAGTCATATCGCACATTGAGGATCGCGCCAAAGGTTACCAGGACCTCCTGGGCACGCTCTACGAGAAAGCCGGGAAATCGTTGCGAATAGGTATCACCGGTCCTCCCGGGGCCGGTAAGTCGACTCTTGTCAATGGGCTGGCTCACGAGTATCTCAACGACGGTATGCGAGTCGGGGTGGTGGCGGTCGATCCAACGTCGCCATTCACGGGCGGGGCGTTGCTCGGCGACCGTGTCCGCATGAACGAGTTTCCCCCCGGTGATCGCTTTTATTTCCGGTCTATGGCGACGCGAGGCGCAAGCGGGGGGCTGGCGGCGGCAACGGGTAATGTAACGGTAGCGCTGGACGCCTTCGGTTTTGATATCACGCTAATAGAAACGGTGGGGGTCGGTCAGGTGGAACTTGACATCATCAACGCCTGTGACACGGTTGTGGTGACGGTGGTACCGGAGTCGGGCGATGCGGTTCAGACCATGAAGGCCGGTCTGATGGAGATTGCCGATATATTCGTTGTTAACAAGTCCGACCGTCCGGGAGCGGAACGGTTGGGTATGGATCTCAAGCAGATGCTTCGGGCGCGACCGGTCAAGCCCGAGAGCTGGAAGATTCCTATTATCGATACCGTTGCCGTTGAAAGAAAAAATGTGGATCTTTTGCGTCGGAAAATCGATGAGCATATCGGTTTTATCAAAAATAACGGTCAATTGGAGCAACACCGCCGGCAACAGATAGAGAAGAAGATTCTCAGTATTATCAAATATCAATTTCAGCGGGAGTTTCTCGAGACGCTGGGTAAAGATGTCGACTTCGAGGCCATCATCGACAAAATCATGAAGGGGACGACCAACCCGTTCAAAGCCGCGGATGAACTCTACACCACATTCTCAGGAAAGTGATTGGCTGTCCGGCCGGTTGCTCTTCGTTTCGTATCCCATAACAAAGTCCTTCCAGCCCCAGCGCAAGGTGTAGGCCATCAGACAGAGGATGAGCCCAAAGTGAACGCCCGCCCACTGGCGGTGAAAATTGGGGCACTGCCGGTACTCGAATTCGGGAAAAGCTAAATAGCCGAGAGTGATCCCCACTCCCATTAGAAGTACAGCGATGACAGTCACCCAGGCTATTTCCGGTCCCGTCACCTTCGCTCTAAGATTGTCATAAATCCCGCGAACCACCATCAGGCAGATCGGGATCACGAACAGAAAGGGAGGAAAGAAGATACGTGTTTCACGGGCGTTGGTAAGAAACAGGGTGAAGATTACGGTAGCCGGTAATGATAAGACCGTCCCCCAGAAAAGCAGTCGGCCTGTCGACGATCGGCCGCGGTGGGTAAGGCCGATAAGGGTTGTTACCCAGGCGAAGCCGAAGGAGATGAATAGTGAATACAGGGTGTCGCTGGCGCGAAGAGGGTTGGCAAAGTTCTTTACGATGAGTGTCAGCCGGTCGAACCGCGGGGCGTGCCAATCCCACACCAGGAATATGCCGTACACAAGAATGGGAGTGGCCGCGATGGTTACCAGACGCCGTCGCGATAACCGCTGGTCAGTCAAGCGCATGACAAAGATCAGTGCGGGCAACAATATGAAGCTCTGTTCACGCGCAAAGCAAGCAACCGTGAACCAGATTATGCTTCGGCCCGGTTTTGATGTCAGAGCGTCCGTGAACGACAGGATCATAAACAGATGAGTCCAGAGGTCATCCCAGTTGTGTATCGGCGCAATGTGGGCCGCCAGGATGGGGTAAGAAGTCAGGAAAAGAAACAATCCCAGGTGAGCGCGAACCCGATGGAATCCCATGGTGAGCAGATAGCGATAGAAGGTGAGCCCCAGCAGGACGGTTAACGTGTACTGAATCGTGAAATAGGCGCTCTTGGTGGTCAGGCCCAGATCTGTCAGCAGCGTTATAAAGGTTGTGACCGGATAACGCCTGGCGAAAGGGTAAACTTCTCTGTGCACCTCGAGTAATCTGCTGAACTGCGCGGGCTCCATTTGCATCATAGAGCCGCACCATTTAAGGTGAAGAAAGAAAGACAGGACGCTGACAACGAGGGTAATGGCAAGGGCGAATCGATGATTTGTCGCGGTTTGTGTTATGCTGTCGGTGGGGGTCATGGAAAGGGAAAGTTATGGGCAAGCCGACCTAAAGTCAACATGAGACAATTTCGCCGGGTTTAGCGGGTTCAGGAAATTGGGAGCGTACGGAGAACTAGATCGACAGGGTCAACAATGGCAAAGCCTAACAGGCTGACCAGTCTGATAACCACCCGTGTGACTCGTCAGCCGGAGCGGTTGGGGTCCTATGGCGGAGAATAAGTTGTTGGAAATAGGCCAATTATCCGTATAATTCTTAAAATTATTACAGCCCGCCTTCTTGATTTTCGGGCAGTGTTTGTGTATTTTTCAGGCTCACTGAATTTCTGGAGAAGATGATGTTCAACAAGAAGTTTATCGATAAGTTACAGGCCAACTTAGCAGAGTGGGACAAGACGGCGGCCAAAACGCGTGGGAAAAGATCGATGCCGAGATTTTTCACGATTTCGGGCGCTGATATCGACGAACTATACACGCCGGCGTCAATCGAAGGGGCGGACAACGAGGATTATTATTATAAGAGCATAGGTCTGCCGGGAGAATATCCGTACACGCGTGGCGTTCACCATACGCTGTATCGGACCAAGCTGTGGACGATGCGTCAGTTTGCCGGGATGGGCACGCCAAAACAGACTCACGACCGCTTCAAGTACATCTTGCAGCAGGGTGGCACCGGTTTATCCACGGCCTTTGATCTGCCGACTTTGATGGGCTTTGATTCCGATCACCCCCGTTCGCTCGGTGAGGTCGGCAAGTGTGGTGTCGCGGTCGATACGCTGGCTGATATGGAGATCATTTTCGGCGGCATCGATCTGGCCAGAGTGTCCACCTCGATGACAATCAATTCGCCGGCTTCCATGCTTCTGGCCATGTACCTGGTTGTGGCGGAGAAGCAGGGGGTACCTTTTGACAAGGTACGCGGGACCCTGCAGAATGATATCCTCAAAGAATATATCGCCCAGAAGGAGTTTATTTTCCCGCCGAGGCCATCGCTGCGACTCATCACCGATATGATGCGGTACTGCACCAAACATGTCCCGCAATGGAATTCGATTTCAATCTCCGGGTATCACATTCGTGAAGCCGGCGCTACGGCGGTGCAGGAGTTGGCATTTACGCTGGCCGACGGTTTCTGCTATGTTGAGGCGGCGATCGAGGCGGGCATGAATGTTGACGATTTCGCTCCCCGGCTTTCGCACTTTTTCAACGCCCATTCCGATTTCTTCGAGGAGATTGCCAAGTACCGGGCGGCCCGGCGAATCTGGGCCCGGCACATGAGAGAGAAGTACAAGGCTAAAGACCCCAGGAGCTGGCTGTTACGATTTCACACTCAGACAGCAGGTTGTTCGCTGACGGCTCAGCAGCCGGAGAACAATATCGTGCGCGTGGCTCTCCAGGCGCTCTCGGGGGTGCTGGGAGGAACTCAGTCGCTGCATACCAATTCAATGGATGAAACGCTGGCCCTGCCTTCGGAAAAGGCAGCTCTAATCGCTCTTCGCACACAGCAGATAATTGCCTACGAATCGGGTGTGGCTAATACTATCGACCCGCTGGCCGGGTCATATTTCGTTGAGGCTCTTACGGACAGGATGGAAGCCGAGGCGGAAGAATATTTCGCGGAGATTGAGCGTCGGGGCGGCGTGCTGGCGTGTATCGAGGAGGGCTTTTTCCAGAAGGAAATCGCCCAATCGGCCTATCGTTTCCAGCGCGAGATTGAAAACGACGAGCGCAAGATTGTCGGTGTGAATGACTTTGTTCTCGAGGACGAAGAGATTGAAATCCCGGTTCTGAAAATCGACCGTCAGGTAGAACAGGCCCAGGTGGCGTTCGTTAAGAAGATCAAGGCGGAGAGGGACAACGAGGCGGTGAAGGCATCTCTCGGCAGATTGCGGCAGGTGGCCCAGGGAGACGGTAATACCTTCGAGGCTATCCTCGATTGCGCCCGTGCCTATGCCAGTGTCGGTGAGATGTGCGATGTTTTGCGTGAGGTCTGGGGCGAGTATGTCGAGAACCAGGCGGCTCTTCAGGCCTCCTGAGTCCGCGCAGGAAGTAATCTGGTGAAAACAAAAATAACCTGAAAATACGAAATGCGATGAATCAGAAAATCAGAGTATTGTTAGCGAAGCCCGGCCTTGACGGCCACGATCGGGGAGTCAAAGTGATCGCGGCGGCGTTTCGTGACGCCGGGATGGAAGTGATCTATACCGGGTTGAGGCAGACGCCGGCGATGATTGTTGACGCCGCGATCCAGGAGGACGTTGACGCTATCGGCGTTTCGATTCTTTCCGGGGCGCACATGACCCTGTTCCCGGCCGTGCTGGAAGAGATGAAGGCGCGGGGAGCCGAGGACATTATCCTCTTCGGAGGCGGCATCATTCCGGAGGACGACAGGAAACAGCTTGAGAAAATGGGAATCGCCCGAATCTTTACGCCGGGGGCACCAACTGAAGAGGCGATCGATTTTTTACGCAAGGCGGTAGCTGAAAAGAAATCAGACGAGAAAATGATGTAAGAACTTATCGAAGGAGAGACCCGACCAGGAGGTTTTACAAGATAACATGGATAAGAATATTGACCCACGCCAGCAGGCAATAAGGGAAGTAGTAAAAGACTTTGCTGAAAAGGACATTCATCCGGTTTCGCAAGAACTAGATCGGGCCAGTGAGCCACGGGAATTTCCGAAGAGTCTATATGAGAAACTGGGTGCCGCCGGTTTTATCGGCATGAGCCTGCCAAAGGAATTTGGCGGACAGGGTAAGTCGCACCTTGAGTACGTCACGCTTATCGAAGAGCTGAGCTACCACGACGCCGCGGTTGGTCTGCTATGCGCGGTGGGCGAACTGGCCGCCTCTTCGATACTGCGTTTCGGCGACGATAAACAAAAGAAGAGGTATGTGCCCGACTGCATAACCGGCGGTAAGGTAGTGGCGTTTGTACTCACGGAGTCTGAGACCGGGTCGGACGCAGCCATGTTGAAAACGGTGGCAGTCGACAAAGGTGACCACTATCTCGTCAGCGGAGAGAAAATATTCATTCAGCACGGCGACGTGGCCGATATTGGAGTGGTGTTCTGCAAGATGGAGAATCAATCGGAGCCCTCGGCCCTGATTGTCGACGATACCGGTCAATCGGGGTGGCAGGCCCGAACGCTCAAAAACAAGATGGGCATGCGCGCATCGACCGTGGGCGGAATTATTCTCAAAGAAGTAAAGGTACCTAAAGAGAACGTGTTGGGTGAGCCGGGCAGAGGTGCCAGCTTCGCCGCGGAGGCGCTTGACAACGCCCGTATTGTTGTTGCCGCCCTGAGTATCGGTATGGCTCAGCGAGCGCTGGATGAATCGGCGGCCTATGCCAAGGCGCGGCACGCTTTCGGCCAGCCGATTGCCAAGCTTCAGGCTATCCAATGGATGATTGCTGATATGGCGACCCGTCTGGCCGCGGGCCGGGCAATGGTTTACGACGTGGCGAGGAGGCAGGACGCCGGTGAGGATTATTCGATTAAAGGTTCCATGGCCAGATTGTTCACCGCCGAGACTGCCAACTTCTGTGTTGACCGGGCTATGCAGATACATGCCGGGTACGGATACATTGGTGAATTCTCGCCGATCGAGAAGCTCTACCGTGACCAGCGGGCGCTTGAACTTTACGAGGGCAGTTCGGAAGTTCAGCAGCTTGTTATCGCCGACAACGTTATAGGGCGCTAATGCGTTTTGGTGATTTCGAAATCAACACCTTCGTCGAGCAAAGATTCAAGCTTGACGGGGGCTCCATGTTTGGCGTTATACCGCGTTCGCTGTGGGGGAAAATGATCCCGCCCGATGAAAACAATCTTATCGATATGCATACCAACCTTTTTGTCCTGAAGGCTCACGGCAAGAATTTCATATTCGACACAGGGTTGGGTGACACGCTTTCCGACAGGGAAAAGAAAGTCTACACCGCTCCGGGCATATCGGACATCGAGAAGGGACTAAAGGGGCTGGGATTGACGCCGGATGATATCGACTATGTGGTTCTGACGCATCTGCATACTGACCACGCCGGTGGCAGCGTCAAGATCGAGGGTGGCCGGTTCGTGCCGCGATTCGGGCAGGCAACCTATGTAGCTTCGAAGGATGAATGGCAATCAGCCATGAATCCCAACGAACGAACATCTGCCGTGTATGCCCCTGACCGATACCGCGCGCTGAAGGATTTCAGCCGGGTTGAACTGCTTGATGCCAACACCGAGTTGTTGCCGGGAATCAGAGCGGTCTTCACCGGCGGTCATACGAGGGGACACTTCGCGCTCGAGATGGAGTCCGGCGGCGCGAAAGTATATTATTACGCGGATATATTCTGTACATCGCATCATATGCCGGTCGCTTATGTGCCGGCGGTGGATCTCTATCCGGATGAGACGATGGCGATCAAACGTGACAAGTTGCCGGAGATAATCGCTGATGGTGTCGTGATGGCTTTTGACCATGATGTCAGCATGCCGTTTGGCCGGGTTCGTGAGGACGGCCGGAAGCTTGTCGTAGATAAAGTCGAAGGGGAGTTGGCGGCTTAATCGCCAAGGAAGAGTGTGAACCATGTCACTTGAAGAAAGACTGAATCATTTAGAGAAGATGCGTGCCGAGGCCAAGCTTGGCGGAGGGGAAAAGCGTGTCGACGCCCAGCACAAAAAAGGAAAGTTAACCGCCCGCGAACGGATAGAGCTGTTGGTTGACGCGAACTCATTCGAAGAATTCGACATGTTTGTCACCCACCGGACCTCGGATTTCGGGCTGGCCGATCAGAAAGTGCTCGGTGACGGAGTGGTGACCGGTTGCGGCAAAGTCAACGGACGCAAAGTCTATATTTTCTCGCAGGATTTCACCGTGTTCGGGGGGTCGCTTTCGGAGGCCCACGCCGAGAAGATCTGCAAGATTATGGATATGGCGATGAAAGTCGGCGCGCCGGTGATAGGTTTGAACGACTCGGGTGGAGCCCGAATCCAGGAGGGGGTGGTGTCACTGGGCGGCTACGCCGACATCTTCCTGCGCAATACGCTGGCGTCGGGGGTGGTGCCCCAGATTTCCGTTATTCTCGGTCCGTGCGCCGGGGGAGCGGTTTACAGCCCGGCGATAACCGATTTTACCCTGATGACCAAAGGGACCTCGTACATGTTCGTGACCGGCCCCAACGTGGTCAAGACAGTCACGCACGAGGTGGTTACTTCGGAAGAACTCGGCGGGGCGATGGTTCATGCCTCCAAGTCGGGCGTGGCGCATTTCGCGTGCGAGAACGAGGCTGACGCTATTACCAAATTGAAACGTTTGCTTGCGTATATTCCCCAGAACAATCTCGAAGACCCGCCATCGATCGAGTGCACCGATCCATACGACCGCGAAGATGAACAGTTGAACCATATGGTTCCGGAAAATCCCAATCAGCCGTATGACATGAAAGATGTTATCAATGCCGTGGTGGACACCGGATCATTTCTTGAGATACATGAGGAGTTTGCCCAGAATATCGTGGTCGGCTTCGCGCATTTGGGAGGGCGGTCGATCGGGATTATCGCCAATCAGCCGGTGGTGCTGGCCGGGGTGCTGGACATCAATTCATCGATTAAGGGCGCCCGTTTTATTCGTTTCTGCGACGCCTTCAATATCCCCATCCTGACGTTCGAAGATGTCCCCGGGTTTTTGCCCGGTGTCGACCAGGAGCACGGGGGTATTATCAAGAACGGCGCCAAGCTGCTTTATGCTTATTGCGAGGCGACGGTACCGAAGGTTACGGTCATCACCAGAAAAGCCTACGGCGGCGCGTACGATGTTATGAACAGCAAGCATGTCCGGGGCGATATGAACTATGCCTGGCCGACCGCCGAAATCGCGGTGATGGGTCCTAAGGGCGCGGTGGAGATCATTTTCAAGAAGAATATCGGCGAGGCCAGGGATCCGGAAGCGGAGACACAGAAGCTCACCGATGATTACCGGGAGAAGTTCGCCAATCCTTTTATCGCCGCCTCGCGCGGGTATGTTGACGATGTCATCGAGCCCAAGACGACTCGTCCGCGGCTTATCAGGGCATTTGAGATGCTGGAGACCAAGAAGGATTCGAATCCGCCCAAGAAGCACGGGAATATACCGTTGTAATTTCGTATCGAACGGGTTTTAGATGGGTAAGCGATTAACGAAAATACTGGTGGCCAACCGGGGGGAGATTGCCGTTCGGGTTATGCGGGCGTGCCGTGATGTGGGTATCACGGCGGTGGCGGTTTTTTCCGACGCCGACCGGACAGCATATCATGTGCGCATGGCCGATGAAGCTTACCACATCGGGCCGGCTCCGTCTTCGCAGAGTTACCTTGTGTTCGACAAGATAATCGGTGTCGCCAAGAATTGCGGGGCCCAGGCCATTCATCCGGGGTACGGTTTCCTTGCGGAGAATGCCGCTTTCGCCAAAAGATGCGCGGATGAAGGGATAATCTTTATAGGTCCCGACGCGGACACCATCGCCCTTCTCGGTGATAAGCTTCAGGCGCGGGCGTCGGCTCTCAAGGCCGGTCTTCCGGTGGTGCCCGGCGGCGAGTTCGACATGAACAATCTTTCGGATGCTCTGAATAAGGCCAAGGAGATAGGTTACCCGGTGCTGATCAAGGCGGCCGCAGGCGGCGGTGGCAAGGGGATGCGGGTGGTGAGTTCACCCGATGGCTTCGAAGAATCGCTGGGCCGGGCATCGAGTGAGGCCGAATCGGCTTTCGGGGACGGGAGGGTCTATATCGAAAAGTATCTGCCGCGTCCCCGTCACGTCGAAATCCAGATTCTCTGCGACCGGCACGGGAACGGCATTTATCTCGGCGAAAGGGAGTGCTCTATTCAGCGCCGTCATCAGAAATTGATCGAAGAATCGCCATCGCCGATGATGACGCCGGAGTTGCGTGAGAAAATGGGGACAGCGGCGGTGAATATCGCCAAACAAACCGGCTACGTGGGAGCCGGAACAGTGGAGTTCATGGTCGATGACACCGACAACTCGTTTTATTTCCTCGAAGTGAACACGCGCCTGCAGGTGGAACATCCGGTTACCGAACTGGTCACGGGGGTTGATCTGGTCAAGGAGCAATTTGCCATCGCTGAAGGCGAGAAGCTTTGGTATCGTCAGGAAGATATCGACCTGAACGGCCACGCTATTGAATGTCGTATATGCGCCGAGGACCCGGAGCAGAATTTCATGCCTTCGACGGGGGTTCTGAAGAACTATCGCATTCCCGCCGGGCCGGGCGTGCGGGTTGATTCGGGAGTGGTGATATTCTCCGAGGTTCCGATCTATTACGATCCGCTCATCGCCAAGTTAATCGTGTGGGGCAAGGATCGGGCAGAGGCTATCAACCGCACCAAGCGGGCTCTGGAAGAGTACCGGGTATCGGGTCTGAAGACTACGATAGGCTTCTGCCGGGCGGTAATGGATAATGAAGCGTTCGTCAAAGGAAAGCTCTCGACCAGGTTTCTTGAAGAGGAATACCCGGACAATCAATACACCCCGCTGACGGAAGCCATCATGCAGCAGGCGGCGCTGGCGGTGGCGCTGGACAAGTTTATCAACGAGCGCAAGATTTCTGTCGGCAAGAAGAAAGAAGCCCAGGCGCAGTCGGGGTGGGTTACTTACTATCGTCGCGGCAGCCTGCGTGATTTTGGGGGGAGTCGCTGATGCCGCGCTATATGGTCAACATAGCCGGGAAAGAGTTCGATATAGAACTCGAATATCGTTCGGAGAAGTATTATGCGCAGATTAACGGTAGTGAGATTGAGATTTCCAGTTTTACGATCGGGGAAAGCAGATCGATTCTCATTATCGGCGGGCAATCGCTCGAAGTGGACGTGCGAGCCAATGGTTACGACGCGCGTAAAACAGTTTTTATCCGGGGGCAGGAGATCGCCGTAGATATCGAAGATTACAATCTGGCCCGGTTGCG
>CP070674.1:2892627-2922684 GCA_020351995.1 Candidatus Zixiibacteriota bacterium | reverse complement strand
CGTAAAGATGCGAGTGTATCAGGTCGACCCGCAGTTGACGACAGGTCCTGACAAGTGTCCTGAGAAATCCGATATCCCATGAACGCAGGCAGGGTACAATCCGGGTGGGAATGTCGGCTCCTTTGAGTTGCTCGTGCACCCATCGCGATTCGTGCAGGACAACAGACGGATTGAACCGCTTGCGGTCTATATGTTGGGCGATGTTTACCAGTACGGTCTCGGCGCCGCCGGGGCCGCTTGTTTCAATAAACTGAAGGATGTTATACTTGCGATTCATCGGCGTACCAGGTTCCTCACTCCTCTTACTCCATTTAGCAGGCTCCTCATGATGCCTATCCGAAATTGACTCACGGCCGATATGGTTCCCCGCGAATCCATGGAAAGCAGCGGGCTGACCGAACGAAAATGGCCCTTTTGCAAAGCCCTGAGAATATCGGCGGGACGACGCCTTTCAACATATGTCTCGGTTGAAAGATCGCAGTAACTGTCGGTGCGATGAAGATCGAGGCCGGTAAAGGCCAGAAGAGCGGTATTGTCCGCCGCCAGTTCCCGGAACTTTCTTATACTGCCCGATTGGGGCAAATACTTGCCTTCATTGGACACGTTCCATATCTCGCACCCGTCCAGCATCGCCACCCAGCTTTTGTCGATAGGGATTTCCCTGACATTGGGGTGGGCCAGCACCGCCACGCCGCCGTGGTTATGAATATGATCGATGATAGTGATCGGATCTTCGCTGTCACACGTATCCACCACGCCGTAACCAAGAATATCAGTCCAGCCCCTGCAGCGAAACTCTATTCCAGGAATGATGATGAAATCCTCCGAAGACAGGCTCTCGGCCTCGGCCACCAGTTGTTTCATGGAATCGTTCTTGATGTCATAGGAATGTTCAGACAGGGCGATGTAGTCGTAGCCCTTGCTCTTCAAATAGAAGGCCAGTTCCGTTAGCGACAGCTCACCGTCGTGCGAAAGAGAAGTATGCATGTGCAGAGCACCCTTGAGCCTTAGCTTTTCCGTCATCTTGACATCCCTATCAAACTTTTAACGTATTCCCTGGCCTCATGCAGCGCCGGTCTGATGTCATTACCTTTGAATATCTCATACTTGGTATCAGCCTGCCAGAGCTTCAGAAAATTATGTAATGTGGACAAACGACCGGGAGAACCTTCGGGAAGGTTTAGCTTCCTGTCCGATTTGAACAGGCGCATCAACAGGTGATCGAGATCGCCAAAAAACCAGCGGCATTTCACACCCGTTTTATATTCTTCCTGCAGCTCCATTGGCTGCCCGTTGGATATCTGGTAGAGCAGGTAGGGGAAATCTATCCCGGCGTCGATGGCTAACTGCAGTGAGCCCCAGAACCGGGCGTTGATCTCCATCAGTTTGTATTGACCGTCAACTTTGTCCTGTTTGAATTCCACCATCGCCACCCCATGCCAGTTAAGATGGCTCAGCAACTTCTCAGCGTCGCGTCGCATCTGTTCGTCAATCGGGATACTCTCCCTGAGTACACTGACGCCGCCGGACGGGGGCTTCTCCCGGATTCGCCGATGAAAAAAAATCGCTACCGGATGACCGTGGTTGAACAAAAAGAAGGCGCCACAACCGGGTCCCTCGACACGCTGCTGAATAATGGGAAAAGGCAGCGCTGGGTCATGATACCGGAATTTGTCAATCAATTCGTCCGGTTTACCGGCGAACCCGACGTGGGTTGTAATCCAGCGGGATTCTACAAAGTACCTCGAGCGTCGTGGTTTTATCACAACCGGGTATTCAAGCTCCGGTGCGAGCTTCTCGACGTCCGTGATACTGCCCACGAAGTGTGTTCTCGGAACAGGAATTCCCAGACGTTTGGCCAGATGGACCATTTCCGCCTTGTCCGAAGCCTGCTCAAAAACCTCCCGGCCGACAATCGGAACCTTGGTAAGTTCGGACAATGCCTGCTGATTTCGACCAATCAGATAACCGGTTACATCTGTCATGGGTATAAGCAGGTCGTATTTCTCCTGCCGGAGCTTGTCTGTCAGCGTGCGCATAAACCCGTCCGGATCTTCAGACGGCGAAACGTACCTGAAAGAGTCGTGAGTGTACCTGGAGGACGACGCCAGGCACGGAAGAACGTCTTCGCCCACCGTGACTTTCAACCCTTTCTTGCCCAGTGACCTAACCAGGGCCAGCGTTGAGCGTTGCCGTCCGTCTGTTACCAGTATGTTTCCCATATTCCGATAGTTGTCCCGTTATACTGCCCTGAGTTTGTTAATCTAAATGGTCGTTTTTGTTCATAAGTTCCTGTGTGTGCTCACCATTGCGTCAAGCATGCCTGATCAGGTGCCACGCGAACATTGCTTTTGAAAACCTGCCGAGCGGTGGGGCCGAGACACCATCGTGTACAGCCACGCGCCTTAACGCGTACTTGTCGCTCTTACCCGAATTCTTCTTTTCACCGGCCGTTGTAACCGCGCAACTGTAGCCGGCCTGCTCAACCGCTGACTTGACCTCTTCATCGTAATTCCCGTTGGGATAGGCGAAACAACTCACTGTGCCCCCGAGTTCGCTCTCGATTGCGGTCTTTGATGCCGTGATCTCCCGACAGATTTCGGCGGAGGGCAACAGTGTAAGTATTCGATGGGAGCAGCCATGGGATTCGATACCAATACCCTGCCTGCTCATACACCGGGCCTGTTCCCAGGTCAGCATCGGGCGATCTCTCTCCCAGTAGTCGGGAGACAGGCGGGTTCTGGCCAGCATTTGTTCAATCAGCCGTTCGAGCGTAGCATGCTCCAGTTTTTTGCACGCCTGGATAATTTTGTCGCTGTCGACACCAGCAGTTTTAATCACGTGCACCAGTTCAGCCAGGTCTTCGGATTCCGACGGGAAATCCTCGGCGAGATCTGCTACTACGCCGGTCAACATGTCAGCCGTCATCTGGCTCTCGGTCAGGATCCATTTCACCATCAAAAACCAGAAAGGTCTGTTAGTATTAATGTAATCGGTCGTCACGAAGATACGTGCGGGGAGATTGTGCTTCTTCAACAGTGGGAAAGCGTTGCTGTAATTATCACGCCAGCCATCGTCAAAGGTTATAACCGCCATCGGTCTCGATGCTCTGCGGTCATCGCTAAAGGTCTGGACAAGTTGCTCGAGGTCGATCACCCGGTACTTACTCTTAAGGTATTCCAGTTGATGGTCAAATGCTTCCGATGAAACAGACATGCCGGGCTGAGTAAAGACGTTTTCCGCGTTAATATCCTCCAGTACCCGGTGGTACATTAATATGATATAGTTGGATCGAGCGCCGAATTTTCGACTTAGCCAGTCAAACAGAGCCAACGCTCCGGAGTAGTATAGCACGAGGGCGGCAAGATACTTGATGATGTTGCGAATAGCCTGCATTCATACCCCCATCACGCCCCGGTCAGGGTCGCTACGATTCTGCCCATATCTTTCTCCGTAAGGTACGGGTGGGTGGGCAGAGTTACAAGTCTATCGACTACCTGATCCGCGCCGGGGAACTTGTTCCCGGCCGGGGCGAGGTGTTTCTTCAAAGCCGGTATCCTGTGTATAGCCGAAGGGTACATTGACGAAGCCGAGATGCCCGATTTTCTCAGAACCCGTATCAGGCGGTCGCGAATCTCCGGGCCTTCCGTTAATACCGGCAGACGCAGGTAGGTTGGATGGTCGGTTTCGGTTGCGCCCGGAATCTCGTATCCGGTGTAAGATCTTATTATGTCGATCAACCGCCGGGAATTACTTCGCCGCCTTTCGTTGAAGCCCTCCAGACGGTCGAACACTGTTTCGGTCAGCGCGACCTGGAACGGAGAAAGTCTCGCCACATTAAATTCTGTATCGAAGACGGTCTCACCAAGCCTCAAGAACGGCATACCTGCCGGGATCCAGAAAAGTGGGGGGTGCAAAAACAAACTCGTCATAACAGTCTTTCCCAGGGCCGCTATCTCGGTTAGGAAACCGTTCGGAGATAGACTTTGATATTCCTCGCCAATCAGTTGAGCGAGACGCTCATTATCGGCCACCAGGACCCCGCCCGCATATACCGAAAGGTTCTTGCCTCGTCCCAGGCTGTAAAAGCCAAAATCGCCCAGACTGCCGAGCGGTTCATCTCCATAAGTCAGACCCATGGCCTGGGCCGCGTCATCGACCAGAAACACCGCGTTGTCACGTGCCAGCGACTGCAGTCGTTCCCAGTCACTTGGAATGCCGAAAAGATTATCGCCTACGATGGCCAGCACCTTACTGAAGTCAGTCGACTCGAGGCGACTGTAATCATAATCCATGGTCATGGGATCAATGTCAACAGGATGCACCTTCAGGCCGCTTCGCACCACGGCGGCCGGAACGGTGAAACACGTGTAAGCCGGAATAACAACCTCATTTTTGAAGGCATCCGCCTGCCGGGTCAGGGCCTTCAGGCCTAATAGCAGAGCGGTCCGACCGGAATCGACAAAGAAACAGTATTTCTGTTTGGAATGATTCCTGATCTTCTGATAAAGGCGCTCTCCACGCCGCTTATACTGCGACCTCGCTATCATAGAACGAGTGATATCCATCAGTGGAATAGGTGCCCCGGCAGGTGGTACGAGACGAAACATCTCAGAAACGCGTCCTTATAACTTTAGAGTGCATCGCTATCGATCCCTTATGGAAAATTCTTGATGACTCGCGGACCCAGAAGATTGGCAATTCTCAGGGGCAGTTTTCGCCACGTCCCGATGAAAAGCCGGTACTTGGGATTATTGGGATTGATCGAAGGAATCTCGTTGACACTGTTAAGGTAGTACTGCCACCTGAGTTGTCGGGGCTGGGGAGCCCATTGTTTCTTGAATCGAAACGTGGGGGAGTCCCAGGTCGAGCGACCGAAGTCAAAATAAGCGTAACCCTGCTCGCAGGCATCCTTAATCACTCGCCAGTAAAGAGCATGGTTGGGACAATACTTCAGATAGCTCCGGTAAGACGATGCCGAGGGTACATAGAGCCGGTTCTTGAAAGCCAATACCAGTCCCCCGGCAATCACCCTGTCTTCCTTTCGCACAAGGATCAATTTGGCGGTTTCGTTGAAGCGGGTTAAGATGCGCTCAAAGAAATCTCTTCCCCAGACCGGCGTTCCCAAATCACGCATATTGTAAGAAAACACACCGTAAAACAGGTCAAGCTTTTCCACCCCGGCGTATTCTGTCGTCAGGCCGGACTTATCCGCTTTCCGCACCTGGTTTCGCAGCTTGGCGTCAAATCCTTTCCAGATCTTATCCGGATCCCGATTCAGTTCGAGAAGGAAAGTCACTTTCTTTTCGGATATTTCAAGATTGCCTGCGCCTGAATTATCGACCGAACGCAGCTCCATGAACCGGGCTTTATGCTGTTGGGTGATCTGGCAGGCTCTCTCCAGCAACAGGCTCTCCGATTCGGGATCCCGGGCGCAAACACCGCCGTAGTCGATCCAGGGTGAAGATACGACATAACGCGCCCGCCACCACGTCGTGACCAGAAACAGGGGGAGGATTCCCGTTATTTCAGACCCTCTCGTTGCCATCAGATACATCGGCTTGTGTCCGAGCGAGTCTGCGATGACATCCCTCCAGCCAATTTCATGGGCAATGGTCGCGGTATCGCTTTCGCTTACGAACTGCGACCACTGAGATTCATGTTCGGTCGAATATTCGGATACGCTTATCATTTATACTGGCTCTTGAAACCGTAAAAATATTCTGCTTATGAGAGATAACCATTTTCTAAGGTGCTTGTTCACTTGTGACCGGATTTTGTTGAATCTGCTCCGGCTGGTCAGATACCGCCCGATCAACTACGAAAACCAGTGCCATGGCCAGCATATACATGGTCCACAACTGTGGATAATAAGCTGTGGACAGGAAAGTGGCGGTGACAAAATAGCCGATCAGGCTGCCTATTATGGAAGTCGCCAGATAGTAGCTGAGATTGTCGGTGTCACCGGGAACTTTGAGCCGTCTTATTCGGTACACCCACCTGAAAACTATGACAATCATAATCAGGTAGATAATCGACCCGATAATGCCAAGTTCGGCCAGGACCTGGATCCAGGTTCCATGGAAGGCCCGGCCCCACTGGGTGTTGGCGTCTCTGAATCCACGGACATAGGCCGGCATATGGATACCTCCGTTAGATGCGCCGACACCTATAATCGGTCGGTCGAAAAACATTCTTACACCGGCGTCCCAATACCTCAACCGCGCGCTGGCCGTGGATTCCGAGGTATCCGTGACCGAGCTTACCTCGTCCCAGTATTGAGCGGGGGCGAAAATCGCTGCGGTGGTTCCCAGCAAAAGAATCACGCCGAATACGGCGAGTTTCTTTCTTACGTTGAACATCCCATAGGTTATTACCGCCGCCAGACCGACCCACCCTCCCCGCGAAAAGCTGCTGATTACCGCCAGCACGTAGGTCACCAGCATAATTCCACTAAAGAATTTTGCCTTACCCTTCAGGTAGAAGAAGCCGAAGAATGCAAATGGAACCATCATATTTATGGCCATCGCGAAATCGTTCTCATCGCCGATAAAACCGCCTCCGACTTCACCGCTGGTGTACTGACCGGTCGTGGCTATATAATGTTGACCGGTGACAAAGGTCATAATCCCCTTGAGCGCAAAGAAAACGTGTATCCCCAGGATTAGCCATACCAGTTGCTGAATTCGCCCGACCGATTTCACAACGTTGGACGTTATCAGGAACATCAAAAAGTATATCGCCATGGCCTGGAAAGTATCGAAGGCGAATCGGTTGTTCCAGGCTGTGACAACCGTTACGGCGATAACGCCCACAAAGGCTAAGAACATGGTATGCATCCAGCTCCATCTTATCCGTTCGCGGGCAACCACCAGCGAAACCACCCAGGAGGCAAGAGTCAGGATTTCGATTATCATGGTCAGCCGCATCGGGCGCAGAAAGGGAAGGAAATCGTAAGGGCGAAGAACGCTGTAAAGAAAGAAGAAGAACACGCCCAGGTAGGGGTTTCGGAGAATCAGAATAAAGACGGCTGTGGCCGGAATCACGGCGATAAGCATCAACTGGCCCAGTTCCGGAAGAAAAGGCACCGCTAACCCGAGCACGATTGACAACACTACCAGCCCAATCACAAGCAATTGGTAGCCGGTAAGTATCCTCCGGCTGCGAAGTGTTGGTGTCTTATGTCGTGTTTCGACGTGCATACGGCTTAACTCGCCTCCCGGCGCTGATGTTGCCACTCGATCCCGAAAAGAAAGGAAAATCCCCCAAATCACCCGCCGGCCTTTATGAAACACCCGACACAGTGGATATGTTTCTCCCTTTCTGTTCGGGCCCAGCCGGCCCTGCCGTGGTGCGACCCTGTGCTTTTACTCTCCTTTTAATAAACCGATTAGAATACTGGGGTCAATAAGTATTCTTTGGTCGGGCTGTAACCGTAAGATTGATATCGCAGTGCTCTTTCCGTATGGCGCGGTTGTTCTTAAAAGGACTGGCTTAGGCCTCAACAGTAAAGGAACAAAATAAAGCTTTTGGCTGTTACGGCCTTACGATTGGGTTTCAGGCGTCCGACAGTATTTTTTAATTCGGCAGCACTAATCCAACCACAACATTTTTTGAAAAGGTAGATAGGCAATGCCAAAAAGAGAGGGCTCCTCAAAGGCGAAAGGCAGGCAAGCTTCTGCTGGAGCGCACCACACGTGGGATTACCTTCGAATGATAGGTGTCCCGGACCTGCCGCCACGTACCAGTCCGTTTGACCCGGGCTACGATCCATTGACACTGGAGAGTCACCTCGAGCAGAGCTCGCATTTAATCTCGGTCTTAAAGATTTCCATGGCCTGCTGGCAGGTCGCCAGCGAGAAAGCCACTCGAAGAAAAGTACAGGCAGCCCGGAAACTCAATGTCCCCGTCTGTACCGGCGGCGGTCCCTTTGAAGTAGCCGTTACGTTCGGAAAACTGGGTGAGTTTCTCGACCTGTGTGCCGATATCGGTGTAACCCGGATTGAGGCCGGCGAAGGATTTACCGATACCCACCTGGATCCGAACCATATTGTCAAGATGGCCGCCGATCGCGGGCTTGAGGTGCAGTTCGAGGTCGGTAAAAAACATGGCGGTAGCTTCGGTGACAAAATAGTCCAGGAACTCATCGACCAGGGCCAGCGCTGGCTTGACGCCGGAGCCAAAGATATCGTCATCGAGGGCCGAGAGAGCGCCGAATCGGTCGGCGTTTTTGACGCTAAGGGCAATATGAACGCGAAGCTGGCGGAACGGTTCGCCAGTGCCTACGGTCTTGAGCGGACCGTATTCGAGGCGCCCGATAAGCCGAGCCAGTTCGCCTTTCTAAATCATTTCGGGCCCGAGGTTCACCTGAGCAATGTTCGTATAGAAGAATTGTTACGCGTCGAAATATATCGCCGTGGTTTGCATTCCGACGCTTTTCAGTACCACAATTTACGACCCAAAGGTCCGAAAGACTGACAGCAGGTTCACTTCAATGGAGAAGAAAGTTGTAATCGATTGTTTTCAGGAAGGTACCTTCCGTTACCGAAACGAATACGCCATCGTGGTTGTCGACGTCATGCGCGCCACCACCACGGCTACGACCGCTGTCGCTACCGGGCGCCGGGTCTTTCCCGCAAGAACCACCGACGAGGCTTTTGTCATTGCCTCCACTCTCGAGGATCCTCTTCTGGTCGGTGAATTGGGGGGAAACATGCCCTACGGGTTTCATATCAACAACAGCCCGGTGCAGATTGCCGGCCTCAATGACATCCATCGGCCCATGATACTGGTATCTTCTTCCGGAACGGCGCTCATGATGAGTTCGGCGGGGAGCAGGGGAGTCTTCGTCGCCTGCTTCAGGAACTATACAGCCATGGCCCATCACTTGAAAGACAATTTCGACCGGGTGGCGATTGTCGGAGCCGGTACCAGGGGACAATTTCGCAAGGAAGACCAGATGGGCTGTGCCTGGGTGGCCGAGATTCTTGTTAAGAGCGGGTTCAAACCGGAAACCCCTCAGACCCGCGAGTACATCTATCGCTGGAGCGGTGTGGGCGCTGAAGAAGCGCGCACCGGGGAAAGCGCCGACTATCTGCGTAATTCCGGGCAGGAAAACGACCTTGAGTTCATCATCAAGCATGTCGATGACCTTGGCACTGTGCCGGGTCTGGTCAACTACGAGCTGAAGGCGCTGGATAAGTCATGATTAAAGATGTTTCCACTCCAGTCGTGGCCCTTAACTGCAAGCTGGGTGCCCTGAGTATCATGCGAAGCCTCGGCTCGCTCGGTGTCCCAATGGTCGGAGTGGACGCTGACCCGCACTCTCCCGGAATGACTTCTCGGTACTGCCGGCGGAAGTTCCACATGAATCTTGATGAAGACCATCCCGGTAAACTTCTCGAATACCTTCTGGACATCGGCCGTCGGATCGGCCAACCGTCAGTTCTTATTCCGACCTCCGATGAAACCTCGGTTTTTGTCGCTGAATACCGGAATGACTTGAGCGAACTTTTTGTCTTTCCTCAAAACCCTCCCGGGCTGGTCAAACAACTGATGGACAAAAAGGGAATGTATGAATTGGCGCTCCAGCATGCCGTCCCCACGCCTGTCACCCGCTTTCCGCAGAATCTGGGCGATGTCGAGGCTTATGCCAGGGAAGCTACCTTCCCCATCATGCTCAAAGGTATCCTCGGTAATCGTCTTCAGCAGCGGACCGGCAAGAAAATGGTTCTGGTTCATAACGCGCGAGAGATGATCGATAACTACAAATTGCTCGAGGATCCTGACCTGCCCAACCTGATGCTGCAGGAAGCCATCCCCGGTGGCGACGATGAGGTGTACATTTTTAACGGCTATTTCAACGCTCAGTCGAAATGCCTGACGCCATACACCGGCCACAAGATTCGGCAGTTTCCGATTCACGTGGGCTGCGCTTCGCTGGGAATCTGCAAGTGGAACGAGGACGTGGCGCGGATAACCATGGACTTCATGCGCACCATCGGCTATAAAGGTATACTGGATATTGGCTATCGGCTCGACCCGCGCGATGGAAAATACAAAGTGCTCGACATCAATCCGAGAGTGGGACAGGCGTTTCGCATGTTCGTTGGCACGAACGGTATGGATGTGGTCAGGGACCTTTATCTCGATCTCACCGGTCAGGCAAGCATTGCCGCCAGCCCTCGCGAGAACCGAAAGTGGGTGATAGAGGACTTCGACTTAATATCATCCATTGATTATTACCGTGAAGGCACCCTGACTTTCAGTCAGTGGCTCCGCTCGTTCAAGGGCCTTGAGGAAGGCCTCTGGTTCAACTGGAGAGATCCCTGGCCGTTTGTGAGAATGGCCGCAGGTTTGTTAGGCCAGGCCCCTCGATCGGTTTTTCGACAGCTTGGCATAATAAGGAAGAAAAGCGGACCGGCGATCCTGCAAAAAGTTCCGGGAGTGTAAGTGTGCAGGAGTTCGAATTAAGAACCGGGGTCTGGATTAATGACCGACCGGTTAAGCTCAACTTTCCTAACGAGTGGGATGTGGCCGTTTACTGGCCGGAGACTCCGCCACCACTGAGCGACGACGAGATATCGGCCCGGCTTGTGCAGCCGATAGGTCAACCACCTTTGGCAGAAATGGCTGCGGGCAAACGCAGACCGATTATTATAGTTGATGATATGTCCCGGCCCACACCGGTCTTTCGCATACTGCCCTTTCTTCTTGCCGATTTAGAGTCAGCCGGAATTCCACGCGCCGACGTGCGCATAATCGTAGCCACCGGTACCCACGGTGCTCAAGACGAACAAGCCCTTAGGGCAAAACTGGGACCTGAAATATTTCAATCATGTCAGGTGATCGTCCACAACGATCTCGCCCGCGCCAAACTGATTGGTCGCACCTCATTTGACACCCCGGTTTATGTCAATCCCGAACTGGTAAATGCTGATCTTATTGTTGGAGTTGGCGGCATCTACCCACAGCACTCGACCGGGTTCGGGGGTGGCGGAAAACTGGCCCTCGGTGTTCTTGGAAGAAAGTCCATCAAACATCTCCATTTAAGACACGGTTCTGTGGGAGGCAATTACAGCACGGACAACAATTTCAGGCGCGATGTTACCGAGATGGCACAGATGATGGGTTTGCGAAGCATCGTCACCGTTCATATTAACGGCCGGATGGAAATCGTCAATGTCGTCGCCGGCGACTATACCGGGTACTACGACGAAGCTGTCAGATTCTCACTCGAGAAATACGATGCTCCCTTACCCGGGGATGCCGATGTTGTGATCGCCAACGCTTACCCTTCCGACATTTCTTACACGTTTATGCGTAAGGCCAACAGACCCGTGCTCTGCGCTCCCACCGATGCCACCAAAATCATGATATCCTCAAACCATGCCGGTCTGGGACATCACGGTCTTTATCCCCAGGGCAAAAGCGAGCGATGGCTTAAGTTTAAGAATCGGTGGGACCGAATCTCGATTATGAAACCGCGGCAGATTGCCATGAAAATTCTGAAAAAACTTTCTCCGCGGAAGGAAAAGAGCTACATTTCTCTTTCAGGGGAAGCCGAGCCGCCCGACGATTTCACCCTCTGGATTTATACCCCTCAAGGCGGCTGCACCAACCTTCCTCCCTTAAAAGGTGTTGAAGTTGTGGATGACTGGAACAGAATGCTGGATATTGTTCGAAAGAATCACCCCTCGAAAGAGCGCCTCAAGGTCAGGATTTATCCGTGCGCTTCACTGCAGTGCATCCGCTGCTAGAATGTTTAATAGATCACAGGGGTTCTTCAAGTTCGATTTGGCGGGCTATGGGAAAATTAAAACACACGATGCTGGAAATACAACGGAAGCTGGCCCGTTTGCGCAAGCTGTGGGCGGATATCCGCGGCAGTTCCGGTCAAACATACGTCCATGACCGAGTTTCCGAATATCGAGATATCTGGCATGCCGTGGCCGAAGAAATCGGAGCCGACTTCTCTGTCTTAGACGACAGGGTCTACGAAATCGCCCGGGGTGACCAGAAAATAAGAATCCTCAATTTTCTTCTTCCCTTCGATAACCCGGTCACTCTCGAGATAGCCGGGATGAAACCGCTCGTATATCGGTTATTGGCTGAGAACGGCCTACCTGTGCCTCCCCACGAAGTGTTCCGGCTCGACGGCTGGCAGGAGGCTGGTGAACTGCTCAAAAAACATCCTATGGGAGTGGTTGTCAAACCAGCCACTGGAACCTCAGCGGGCAAGGGAGTCACCACTCATATTCTAACCAGTAAAGAATTGCGCAAGGCGGCGATTCTGGCATCGCTTTACTGCCGGGAACTGATCGTCGAGGCCATGATTCCCGGCGAGTGCTACCGGCTACTTGTCTTGGACGGCAAAGTTGTCCATGCCGTTCGCAGAACCGGTCCCCGGCTTGTCGGCGATGGGATAACGAATATTCTGGACCTTATAAAACTTGAAAATGAACACCGCAAGGAAAGGCAAGAGGATCTTCTCGATATCGATCGAGATACTACTTTCACGCTGGGTTACCAGTATCTTTCGCTGGATTCCGTGCCCGCCAGGGGTCAGAATTTTCTCGTTAAGAGTGTAAATGACCCGGTCAGAAAACGGGTTGAGGTCCGCACCGTCTACAACGAAACGGTCACGGATATCGTGAGCGATTCATTGAAGGCGACCGCGGAGACAGTGGCCCGGCTGATCGGTTCGAGACTGGTTGGCGTGGATATGATCACGACCGATCCTACCGTGTCACTTCAGGAAAGTGGCGGCGTGGTCAATGAGGCCAATACCACTCCGGGAATGCATCATCACTACGATATCTCAAAAGAGAAGTACCCACTTCCCGCCGTTCAGGCTGTTACTTCGTTATTGAGTCGGTAGAAGGATCGGGGAGCCTGTTAAAGTATATCCTTGCGGCTTACCCGCCTGAAATCTTATCCAGCAGTCGCGCGAATTTCTCGGTTAGTCGGCGTTTCGTGATCGCCTCAAGCTGCGGTTTTTCCTGCGCCCGCGCGGTGTGACTCCTGAGCTGCCCGACAAGCCTTTTGATAGCCGACTTTATCTCATTCTTGTCCTGCAAGTCCGCGATCGCCACGTGATCGAAACCTGACATGAAATTTCGTGTAGCCCCCTCGGTGGTCAGTGTCAAAATCGCGTTTCCGGTGCCGAGATACTCGAAAGCCTTGGCGGGAATGTGGACCTTCCCGGAAGCGGCCTGAATCAGTATCAGGACGTGAGCGTCACGAAGCAGTTTTAGATATTGCTCCCTGACTACCGGAGCGTGGAATTCGACCGCGGAGTGCATGCCGTGTTCGGAAATTATCCCTTCGATTCGGTTCAGGTCGATATCATAGTTCCCATAAAATTTAAACGCAACCTCACCCGACTTCAAGCATCCTTCCGAGATCAATTCACCGGCCGCGTTCAACATAGCCGATGGATCGCGTCCGGCGTACAAATTTCCGGCATATAGAAAGGTGATAGTGCCCGCGGTTCCGCTTGCCGACCGGTTTGCGGTTACGTCAAAGTCATCCTCATCGAACCCGTTTACGATAGTGTGGCACTTGTCTTCCAGCAACGGGTGGTATAGTTGCTTGAGGTGATCGCGCCACTCATCGGTTGTAGTTATCATAAGCGAAGCATAACGGGCTGTCTTGGCTTCATATCGTTCGTCAAATCTTTTCGACAGTCGCAATACGTGGCGGTCGCGCTGCTTAGGATGTAGCCACGGGTCTCTGAAATCCGCCACCCAGGGCACGCCGGTCAGCCGCCGGGCCGCGTAGCCCACCATGTGACACGTCTGCGGAGGCCCCGATGAATAGATAACATCGTATTTGTTCCTTCTAATCAGTCGCCAGGCGGCGTAAACGGCCGGAACAAACCAACCGGATTGACCGTCCGGCGTGCCGGAGAGAGAATTGAGAAACTTCTTGAGCCATGGCACCGGCTTGATGAAATCGGATTGCCCGCCCTCACGTGTGGGCGATGAGCTCAAGAACTCAATCGGCCGCGGACCGGAGGGGAAGAACCGATGTTTCAGGCTACGGTACATATCATCAGGCACGGGCCATTGGCAGGTGCGATATACCGGGCACTCGAATCCAAGCGGGGCCTCGTCCCGCTGAGGATAATGCTCTGGGTCTACCGACAACACATGAGGTTGCCAGCCGAACTCGGGCAGGTACTTCACGTACTTGATCGTTCGCTGGGCCCCGACCTGAAGATCAGGATGGTAATGATAGGCTATTAGAAGTATTTTCTTCATACTTTGTACCGAGACTCGTTTGCCGGTTTACTCCGACAACTTGTTCGAAAATCATCCTCGTAGCATTCCCCAGATTTGCCGGCAGGTGGGCCTGGAAAACAACAACATGCTTCCGGCGAATACCACCGCCCCGGTGACAACCATTGCGATCAACGTAACAATGATGTCGGTACCCGCCCTGGTTAACAACAGTTTAATTAAATAAACCGCCCCATACATAATTGAACTGTACATAAAGGGCAACCAGAGCGTCTTGAGAAACCGCCCCATCGTTACCCCCAACACGGGAAGAGAACCTGTAAGCATGAAGAGAAACCAGAGCGAAAAGGCGATTATCCAGGCGAGACTAACTCCCAGAAGGCCCCAGTATGTTCCGATGAAAAAGGAAACGGGCATCAGGATACATGCTGCGATCAAGTTTCGGACATTAACATCGGGTCGTCCCATGCCGTTAACGGCCGGACCGATTGAAATCTGAATGGTTCGAAGCGGGATTATCAGGCTCAGGAGCTGGAGAGGAAGTATCGCCGGAAGCCACTTCTCGCCCAGAGCCACCGTAATAATTTCATTGGCTACACTGGAAATGCCGAAAAAGATGGGGAAAGCGAAGAAACTTAAGACTCGCGATGCCTTGAGCACATAGGATGAAGCCAGTTCCTTGTTATCCTGAAGCTGGGAGTACGCCGGAAGAGCCACCTGCTGGAGAATACCGCCCACTTTCTGCATCGGCAGCGATGCCACATGCATTGCCACCGAGTAATATCCAAGAATCGTCTTACCGAGAAGCTTTCCGACTATGAAAACGTCAGCCTGTGAATAAAAATACCATAGTAATCTTGTCACGGTGATATAACCGCCGAATTTGGCGCGGTCGGCAAAATTCGCGAAATTGAACGACGGTCTCTTGCAGAAAGGTTCTATGTAACAGAACCCGACTGTGCGGACAGCCAGAGTAACCAGTGAGCCAACTACCAGCGACCAGACACCGAAACCGGTCCATGCCATTATGAGCGTTACAATGGCGCCTGACAACATTGCGATCAACTCGGCTATCGACCGGCCTCGAAAATTCATTTTTCGGTTAAGAGTCGCCGACGGGATTACCGAAAAAGCGGCTATTGGAAATTGAAGGGCCAGGACCGAGACGATTGCTACAAGCCTGGGCTCATCGAAAAATCTGGCTATCAGGGGAGAGCCGGCGGTTAATATCACGAAAAAGGTGCCGTTGCCTATAAGCACCACACCGAAAACCTGCCTGAGCAGGGTGTCGGTTACTTCTTTCGCCTGAACGACAGCCGCTCCCATACCCAGCTCGTTGACGAGCATACACAGGGCAATAAAGAAGGCTGCCATAGCCATCAGACCGTAATCCGACGGCTGAAGCAGTCGCATCACGATAATGGTACTGGCCCAGGTGGCCAATTGCGATGCCGCCCGGGCGCCAACACTCCAGCGCAGGCCCGAAAGCACTTTCTGTTTTAGCTCAGCCACCTTGACCCTCTACGATTGGATGTGGCACAGTACACAATGTAATCTTCCAGTCGTTTCACAGATTATCCCCCGTTGACGTTCTCGAATGCCGGAACTACTTCAAAATATACCGGGGTAATGTCTACAGGCAAGGTTGTACTTTCTCGCGATATCACCTTTTGTCAAACCTTTCCCGTCAGCCTCTGCCAAGAAGGTAACGTACCATTCGCCCCGCCATACCTCGCAGTTCTCTATAGGCAAGGTCCAGGCCGGGTCCTGGATCATTGAGGCGAAAGCGCATGTAACGCTTTCTGCCCCTCCAATCCGAGAGCCACCGACCGAGCGAAAGCCGGCCGGAGCGATAGAGTTTCCAGGCCGCTCGCCTTTCGGCCGAACCGTCTATCAGCTTGACTGGTTTCCGTCCGCAACAGGCCGGATAGTACCCTGAGCCGATCAAGTCATAGTAACAAATCGTCGGGATGTCCTGACCGTTAAAAACCGCTACCTCGCTCTGGTAGTCCGTCCTGCCCACAGTGGGTTCCGTTATCACCGGTTGATCCGATCCTGCCCGCATCTTGAATTCAATCGAGCCCAGGCCACGGTAGTTGACCGCGCGGAAAATACTGTCGCTGAGTTCAAGAATTGAACCCGCCCACGCCTTTGGCGCCGGTTCAGCTATAACCGTATTACCGCACCCAAGCGGCCACTGACGCAACTTTCGGCCCGCGAACAGTGCTAATGGTTGACCCTTGCGATCGTAATATGCCAGACAATAGGTCACTCTCTCATCACCGCCTTCTATCCACTCCTGAACAACGACCTCTTTTTCCCACCGCGCCACCGTTTCGTATGCGCAGAGGAGCTCATCCTGATTCGATACCTTCCAGGCTTTCGTCGCGGAGTGCTGTCTAAACGTGCTGGTTCTGACGGCGGGCTTGAGAATGCAGGGAAAGACAATCTCCTCCACTTGGGCTCTGAGCTCCTCCGGACTGTTGATGAAATGCGTCTCAGGAACCGGCCAGCCCCTGGAGA
Source organism: Candidatus Zixiibacteriota bacterium (assembly GCA_020351995.1). Taxonomy (GTDB): domain Bacteria; phylum Zixibacteria; class MSB-5A5; order GN15; family FEB-12. The sequence continues at coordinate 2,905,918 of CP070674.1, read as the reverse complement.
CAGCCAATCGGGTAAATCTCTGCTTGTCCATTAGAAGACGTACGATTTCCGGGTCAGGCAGATTGATCTCGTAATACCGGCTGAGCTCTTCCCGGTGCTCGGATATCCACAGAACCGGTTCGTCTTTAGTGATAAGCAGTGGCGACTTCGCATCAAGCGTCGTGGCAAGCCTGATCAGGTCGCTGACAAAGGCTTCTTTGGTCCATGCGCTGGCATGGATTACTCTACACGAGTTGGTTCGGTACGCCGGGTTCCAGCCGGGGGTCGCGAAGCCGATGCATGGAATATTGTTACGCGCCAGCGGACGAGTTACACCAAGACCGTTCTCCTCCAGCCCGACAACGATAGCTATGGGAAGGTTCGAGTTGCCGACCATTATACGCTCCCTCAGCTTCTCTTTTCGGCCACTGCCGGTCAACAACGAAGTTGCTGTTTTAAGAATAATCGTTAACCTCAACTGCGTCCAACGTGCGCAATACCTGTTCGCCGCGAGAGAGTAATGTCACTTTCTTCCAGTCAAGAGACGGACGATGCGCCTCACCACGCCTCTGACGTTTCTGTAAATAAGGGCGGTGTACGGGCCGGGATCGCTCAGCCTGAGCCGCATAAAACGTTTTTTCCCTCGCCAATCCGCTAACCACCGTGGGATACTCAGTCTCCCGTCACGAAAGTATAACCATGCCGCTCTCGGTTCGGCCCAGCCATCTACCAGTTTAACCGGTTTCAGGTTCGTACAGGCAGGGTAATAACCCGAGCCGATAAGATCAAAATAAGCGATCGCCGGGATGTTCTGCCCGTTGACAACCGCTATTTCGTTCTGCTTGTTGGTCCTCCCGACAGTCGGCTCCATTATGACCGGCTCGTCCGAACCCAAACGCATCTTATACTCTATTGAACCCAGGCCGCGATATCCCACTTTGCGGAAAATAGTGTCCGTAAGATCTATCAGGTCACCCGCCCACTTTTTGGGAGCCGGCTCGGCCAGGGCGGTCACACCGCAGTCTATCGGCCACTGTCTTAATTTTCTGCCCGCGTACAACGCCAGCGGTCGGCTGTCTCTATTGTAGTAGGTCAGGCAGTAGGCCACCCTGTCATCGCCGCCTTCGATCCATTCCTGGATTACCACTTCCTTCTCCCACTGGGCGACCATCTCGTATACCTGTATCAACTCTTTCTCGCTGGAAACCCTCCAGGCTTTATCGGGTGCCTTGGCTCTGAACTCCTCGTTCTTAACGGCCGGTTTCAGGATGCAGGGATACACCATCTCTTTCAGGCTGGATGTGAGATCCTCGCGGCTATTGACGAACCATGTCTTCGGAACCGGCCACCCTTCGGCCAGGGCCAGTTCGGTGAATTTCTGTTTGTCCATCAGAAGATTGACTACGTCATCATCGGGAAGGTTGATCTCATAATGGCGGCTGAGTTGTTCGCGTTCCTCGGATACCCACATGACCGTTTCATCTTTGGTGATCAGGATGGGAGCCTTCTTCGGCAACGCCGACCCCACCCGCACCAGATCTTCGACCACTGCCTCCTTGGTCCAGGCTGTAGCCGAAACCAACCGGCACGAATTGGTCCACCACGACGGGTGCCAGCTGGGTGTCGAAAAACCAATGCTGGGAATCTTACTGCGAGCCAGCGCCCGGGTTATCCCCAGACCATTGACTTCTAAACCCACCACTAAAGCGGGAGCGAGATTCGAATTATTGGGCATCGATGTTTCCTCTGATCTCTCCTTCGAGCAGGTTAGCGTCTATGAAAAACTTGGCCGCCCAGTTCAGGTACTGGAAGGTGCCGTATCCCCCGAAGTATCGGCCGTCGTAGCCGGTGTGAATGGGAAAAGAACCTTTTATGCCGCCTCTGGTGTCGGGTGGCCCGTCTATCTTCAAAGTGCGTCTGACGTATTTGTTGGCCGTCAGCCCCGCTTCACGGTAACTCTCATCACCGGTAATCTGGTGTAATTTCAGCCAGCAGTAGGCTACCTGTGCGCTGCCCGTGAGACAGACCCACGGAACCACCCCGCGCCAGTCCGAGTCTATTCTTCCAGGCAAGAATCCGTTTTCATGGTTCAGGGTTTTTAACAGACCGTCGGCAGTTGTTACCGATGCCTCTAACAACGCTTCGTCTCTGAAGAACAAGTATCCCTCCAATATCCCGCGCAGAACATAACCGAGAGTATGGGTCAACGGCACCGACGGATAACTCAGACAACACGACTCGAACCAGCCGTTCTTTCTCTGTTTTTCGAGGGCCCAGTTGATGTTGGCCAACGCGGCTTCGGCATAACCCCGATCCGGGTCAAGCCGGGCGGCCTCCAACAGGCCCCAGGCAACATGGGTCTCGTATGCTTTTTCCCCGGGAGCGGCGAAAGGCGTGGGCATCTGCCGCCAACAACCATCAGGGTCCTGTGTTTTAACCAGACAGTCGGCCGCGCCTCGCATGGCCGGACGGTATCGATCGCCGAACTCCTTGACGCCTGCTGCCAGGCCCAGCAGTATTTGACCCGTGTTGAATGTTACCGGTACCACCGGTTCAGAGTCAATCAACCCTCCCTGGAAACCACCGCCCTCGAGCTGGATGCTGGCCAGCCAGTCGAGCATTCGCGCGGCCCTTGATCGGTAATCACCGTTTTTCGTCACTACCGCCGCCGCCAACATGGTGGGAACGATATAACCGGTCGTCTCCGGATAGGATGCCCCCCAACCGGTCAAAAGGCTGTAGTGCCGAGCTACACCGCCGTCTTTGTATTTTGAGTTGTCCTGCGCCCGACAAAGCCAACCGAGACACTCCTCAACCGCTAAGTCGACCCCGGCGTCATCATCGGGTAGTCCGGCCCGGTCGACTTTGTGTGCGGCTTTCGCTGCCGGAGGCAGCGCAAAATAACTGCGCATTGTGCGCAAAGGTTGAGTTAGATTATTCATTATATCGTTTCTTAAATCGCGACGTTTCCAGAAACCGCCGGGATCAAACATGCACCTTTGTCTGCCATCTATCCCAGACCGGGCGGAAGAACTGCATAAATGCCGCCGCCGCCGCTTTGCTGCCATCTATATTGGGATGGGAATCGCCATGGGTGGAACGCCTGAAAGATTCCTTGAGCTTGCCGTTTTCATCGGCCAGTACACTGAAAAGATCAAATACCACCAGGTTGGCAAGCCCGGATTCCCGCTCGTATCGCGGCAGATACTCATCGATTAACCACCGGTTGAAGTCCAGGGCCCGGGCCGCGTTTTCGTCGGTCGTAGATTCAGGAACCAGCGGTGGCGCTGTCACATAAATATAAAGTCGTTCGGGATACCTGCGCATTTCCTCACCGAGTTTCTCGAAAGTCGCCCGGTAATTAGCCATGGTCCGTTCCGTGCTCAGCGGATTCCCCGGGGCTTGACCGTCGCCGCCGATATCGCTGTTGGGAAAGCAGGATTTAAACATGACAATGTCATTAGAGGTATTGTCGGAATAGTAGCGATCAGGGTGTGCCTTGAACGTCAGAATCCGATCCATATCCCGCTGAAACTTGGGAAGCCAGTCGCAGATGTCGGTCTTCTGACCAATTTCGTCGCCATAGGTAGCCCCTTTGACAAGGACACCCATTTCAAGCAAGCTGTCACGCAAGCCACCTTCATATAACATCCCGCGTCCGACCGAATGATGTAAGAAGACCATCCGCCTTGGGTACATTCTATCGAGAACCTCGGTTAGATCCTCGACCCGGTTGTTGGTCCGCTGGAGCTCATCTCTCACATAGCCGATTGACCGTTTGGCCCCGAAGTACTTGTAAAGCACAAACAGACCAATGAAGTTTCCGATTATGGAAATTACCAGAATTATGATCAGCAATTTGTTCATGACTTCTCCTTACCCTTAAATGCATATGTCATCGGATTAACGACCCCCGTCTAAATTAAGGCTCCCGGCGCTGACCTGCCGATAACGCCTGGCTGATGCCCTGGTAGTATGGCAGATAGCTTTATGGTAACGAGCCCCCATATTGTCGACAAGTCTCTTGTGCCCCCAAGTATCTGCCGCGTTTTGTAACGCCACGTCTCTCAGCCGGCCCGGCCAGTCCATGAAGGTTCGGACCGGAATCTGGATAAATGGAGCGCCAAATACCCGACCACCGCCGGTGGGAACCAAAACCTAAAACAACTGTTTCGATTAAGTAGTTCCGTCTGAATGGAGTCAAGTTACAGCTAATTGCGACCTGCCTTCGGTGGCCGGTGACTTGTTTCTATCTTGACGGCCGTGCTCAAATACTTAACTTTTGGTCAAACCGCGGCCGGCATGAGCGGTGGGGCGTAGCCGCTGCGGTGTCAAAAGAGGACTTCTATGCTCAAAATCCTCAAAATGTTCTATTGGGCGATGAGAAAGAAATCGGGGCGCTGGGCTCTGTGTCAGTTCTTTTTAAATAATATTCCCGGGGAATACGGTATCGAGATACGACGACGTTTTTACAGGAAATATTTCGGTCACCTGGGTAAGGGCGTTTACATCAGGCAGGAAGTGCGGATTGTCAACATCGACAAACTGTATGTCGGCGACCATACCCACATCGGCGTCGCGAACATGCTGCAGGCTGGCGGCGGAATCGAACTGGGCAACCACGTCGTACTCGGCCCCGGCGTCCGCATCTGGTCGATGAATCATAAATTTGACGACCTCGAAAAACCCATAATGGAACAGGGTTACGAACACAAAAAGGTCGTTATAGGCGATCACTGCTGGATCGGCGCCGGCGTCTTTATCATGCCCGGGGCGGTCCTCGGAGAGGGAGTGATTGTCTCGGCGGGATCGGTGGTCGGAGGCAAAGCCGTTCCCCCGTACAAGATACTGGCGGGTAACCCGGCCAGGGTCATCGGCACCAGGGAGCCATCGTCGGTTCCCGCCGATAACGCCGGCGAGGTTGCTCAGTTCCCTGCGAGCGACGAAACTACCGAATAATTACCCGGCGTCTCCTGCACGCAGCAACTTATTTGAGAATATTCTTGAAAGGTTTAACCGGCTGAAGGTTGCGTAAGCGATCTTTGACGAACTCCAGGCCGGAAACGTACTGCTTAAACCTGAGTGGGCTTTCGGGAATGGCGAAACGGTGTAACATGAACAGGTTGTTACCCGCCTGGGTGTTGTTGAAACCCGGTATGCTTGTAACGGCAACCGTAAAACCCGACTCCCGCACGGCCCGTATGGTATCCGCGTCAATATCCTCCGGTTTACCGTTAGGGTAAGAGAAAATATCAAGAGTTCGGTTCAATCGCTCCTCCAGGAACACCTTCGACTCCCCGATCTCTCGCAATTTGCTGTCGTACGGAATTCGCGACAGGATGGGATGAGTCTTTGTGTGCGGGTAGAACTCGATCTTATGCTTGCGCATCTCGGTTATCTCACCCCAGGACAGGGGCTCATATTTACCCTTTGGCTGGCCCGAAATATCGACCCCGAGCCTTCTCACGATATCCTCAACGAGGGCCTGCCTTCGGTCGTCCGGCAACGCTTTACAGTAACTGCTGATTTCACGCGCGGCCTTTCTTCTCTGTGTCGTGTCGCCCAGTTCGAATTTCCGCAAACCGTCCTCACCAAGCTCTAAACTCTTACGGGTCGTGGTCGCGAGCGAGTACTCCAGCTTGTCCCACCACAGGAATATTCGCTTCTCGATGAAATCGGTGGTAAGAAAGATTGATGCCGGGAAGTCAAACTCTCGAAAGACGGGAAAGCAGTTTAGATAGAAATTACGGTAACCGTCATCAACCGTGAATACGACCGTCTTATAGAGAGTCCGTCGGTTCCTGATAGCGTCCACATAATCCCCAAGGGATATAACGTTGTAGCCGGAATCCCTCAGATAAGTAAAGAATTCCCGTAACTGACTTATCGGAATATCGCAACCACCCTCCTGTTCAACCGAGCTCACGCTGTGCAGCATGAATACCGTTGCCGTATTCGAGGTGTACCTGTTAAATATCGGGAAGAGATTCAGTAAATCGAAGCCCTTCAAAATAATTGACTTCATACGATGCTAGGCCCGCTGAGAGCGCTTATAAAAGCGTCCATCATTTAGGGTTATGGCGAAAATAGAACCCGGCCAAACTGACAAGGTACTTACGGTTGCTGCGGCTGATATAACTGATGCCCGATGGCTCTATTATTAGAAGAGCGCATAGATGAACGGGGCAAGGGCCGATCCCTCAGCGAATACAAGAACCGTTCCGAAAATCAATAGAAAAAGCACCACCGGAAGCAGCCACCACTTTTTCCTTACCCGCAAGAACTGCCACAATTCGCTAACAATCGACAACTTGGACATACATTAAATCTCCGAACCCGGCCAAATCACCCCTTCAGGAGCACTCTAAACCTCAAGGCATGAATCTGATAAAGGTAATCCCGCGTTCAATCTATGAGTCATAACCAAAGAAATATCGCTTGAGTTCCAATGTCAATGATGGTTTGTTGATGAAAGTGTCACTTCATTTCTACACGCCCGGGTTCTTACCGCCGTGCTGACACCGGGCTTTTAAACCAGGGTCGGTAATTCGTGTATAGATAGTCAAAGAGCAGTTCGCCGCTTAGCCGATGCCCTTCCGGAGTCCAGTGCCGATCCAGGGGGAAATAAAGCAGCCGGTCTTGTTGGCTGAGGACTTCGGCCTCAGACACGAAGCGGGCGGTGGGGTCAATGAAGTCTAGCCCAGCGGAGTTACACAATGCTTTTAACTCCAGCGCCACCTGGTCGATACTCCATTCGTCATCAGACAGGCCATATTTTTTCTTGGTCGCTTCCCACTCGTCTTTGTGCACCGATGCCGAAACCGGTACGTAAAAAATGAGCAGGTCGCTATTGGCTTGAATGCTGACTTCTTTTAGTGCCCTGATTAAAGCACCCGTCATCTCCCAGGCTCTCTTTGTCTGAGGATCATAAGACTTACGCCATACCTTCAGTTCGTCGGGAACTCTTATCAGGGGACCTTCTCCGGAGGGTCTTTCGGCCAGCCCGAGCTTCATAGCCAGCGCGTGCACCCGGTGGTTGTTGACGATAAATTCCCGGACCAGGGCATAGAGACGAGAGTTGTCATTAAGCCACACTTTTGCCGCACAAAAGAATCCTTCGTCTGTATCAGAATGTTCTTCCTCCGTGGCAACCGGCCTGGGCACCGGGACGTTTGCCAGTGTTAGCTTACCGTTTTCCAGTTTGAAATACGGTTTGAAACCGCGCCAGTGCCGATCCTGAACATTATCAGTTATGTCATTGGAGTAAACCAGGAGTATGGTTAGGTCCGGATGGTACCGAAAACCTTCGTGGACAAAGTAAAGGTATTCCTGATCGGTAGCATAGCCACCAGTACCGGCATTGATCACTGTGGCGCCCTCGCAACCGTGGGAAACCATCGTACGCCTCAGAACTTCGGAAAAGAGACTGTCAAAGGCCACCGAATAACCCTCGGCGAATGAATCGCCCAAAATGAGTATACGCTTTTCGCCGGGATTTTTTGCGTAGGCGAACTCGGGACCGCGAAGTCCTTTCGCGTTGATATGCTCGGTAACGTCATATTCCGCCGTAACATGACGGTTGGTCAAGCCGGGTGACAGGCGCCAGCCGAGTTGCGGATCGTATTCGGCAAAAAGTTTATGATGCCTGCGATTCAGCGCCGGTGGCTCCTAGATCCTCAAGGTAGCCTCACCCAAAAGCACCATCACCGCCAGAGTGACACCGAGAACCGCCAAATTCACAAAATGCTTCTTAAGCCAGCCTGTTCTCAACAAGGGACCCCCTGCGCTTACCAGTACTTCTGACCTTTACGTCCCGCCGTCAAGCGGTAAACTTATGCCATTGTCTCAACAAACTGAGGACGAAGGATAGAAGTTCCCGAAGAGGCCATTTTTTGTCTAACTTGGCGAAAGTCACGTGGTTAAGAGGATTAGCACCGGGAGGTTTGAGGCGAAAACACGCGGCGCATAATAAAAAAGGGCAGGTCGCGGAAACCTGCCCTTCATAGCTATCCGGTAGCCGTTATTTCATGACAACCATTTTCTTGGAATCCACAAAATCCTCCGCCAGGAGTCGGTAGAAGTATACGCCGGATGCTACACATTGACCGTTGTTAGTACAGGTACCGTTCCAGAACGCGCTGTGATCGCCCGCCGGTAATGGACCATTAACCAGTGTCGCGATTTTCTGACCAAGGGTATTGTACACATCCAGAGAGACATTACAGGCTTTAGGAAGGCTGAAAATTATCTCGGTTGATGGGTTGAAAGGATTGGGATAGTTCTGAGACAACCTGAAGTGGTCGGGAACGTCGTCGTCATCACCCGCTATGATAGAGTATCGGGCAACAGCCGAATCAACATTCGATAGATCTGACAGGACGCCGATTTCGTCATAGTATCTGACAGCCACATAGTACATCTCGCCGGGCTCGAGCTCGGTGAGCGTCACCACCTGTTCCTCGCCGGGAGAGAGCGGGGCGGGTGGGTCGGGGTAGAGGCTGGCTGTTTCCCAGTTTATGTCCGTAATCTGGTCGAGAGCGTATCTTACTTCATAAGAGAAGGCCATGCCAATTTCACCGTCGCCGGGCGCACTCCAGTTCAGGTTAATCTCGCCAGCCTCCTCTCCCGTCGATGCGCTGAGATCATCGATGGGAGCCGGCGGAACTTCGTCGCCGAGTGTCGAGGTACTGACCACGTTTGACAGACCCGACCAGTTGGGAACTTCGTCGGCGGTTTTGATCGCGAAGAAATAGATGCTGCTCTCCGCAAGACCCGTAACCGTACACGTCTCGGCTGTGCCGGCAATATGCGGCGTGGGTTCGTTATCTACCTGTACGGCTGAATCCCAGTTATCCTCGGTGATGGTTGAGGTCCAGTAACGAAGGTCGTAAACGGAAGCGGTTCCGCTGTTGCCGTCGTCGCCCGGGGCCGTCCAGCCCAGTAAAATCGAATAGCGGTACCGTTCAACAACGTGGAGGTCGGCGACGTTGGCCGGGCTGTCCTCCTCAACGGAGGTGCTGACGCTGACCACATTCGAGATGGCCGACCAGTTGGGAACCTCGTCGGCTGTCTTTACGGCAAAATAATAGGTGGTGCTCGGGTCGAGTCCGCTAATCGTGAAGGACTCGCTGCTTCCCGCAATTTGAGGCGCGGGAACATCCGAGACACGAGTAGCCTGGTCGAAGTTGGCTTCGGAAATCGGCGACGTGGAATAACGAAGGTCATATTCAGTGGCAACCCCCACGTCCCCATCGTCACCGGGGGCAGTCCAGGTGAGTGTGACGGAATTACTGGTGGCGCCGGGTGCCGTGAGCACGGCCTGTGATACGGACGGATGCAGAAAAATAATGGCGACAACCGCTATGATCAGGCGTGCGATTATGGTGCGAAAACGGGATGTGAAACTCTCTGTTTGCATCACTCTCTCCATGCGTGAGCTATTGTAGATCTTTCAATTGGGAAGGATTAGCAAATCGAGCACCGGCCGAAGAGGATTTTTTTAATCCCCTTTTCCTCAGCAGCTTACGAGTTTGGGTATGCCGCCTCCAGCGGTCCACTTACCCCTAATACCTGTATGAGTTTTGATCAGTGCGCAGGTATTCACCAGACATGTTCCATTCCCAACGTTTATCAACCCCGATACTCCTATTGTCGTATGTACCCCTCGGTTTTGGATAAGTAGAAAGTGCGTATTTAGTGCGTAGCTACACCGCCGCTGTCAGGTTTCGCTTTGCGTGCTGTTGAACGCGGTCATGCGTCCGCCTCGGTGGAACTAAAATGCTCCCCGCGATCTGAACAATGTTGTTTGTCATGATGTTATTCGAAACAGCAAGGATGGGCACTCACGGTTACACCAGACACAATGCGGGATCTTGAATGTCGTCATACAAAGCAAAGCTGACCGTCCACCCCGATCGGGTAAGAATGCTCAAAAGTGCAGCCACCGGGCGCGGTCCGGTCGTTTACTGGATGAGTCGTGACCAGAGGTTGACGGATAACTGGGCTCTGCTTTACTCTCAGCAACTGGCTCTTGAGATGGATCGTCCCCTGGCTATCGCGTTCAACCTCGTTCCCGATTTCCTTGGCGCCACTTCGAGACAATATGACTTTATGTTGGAAGGTCTTAAGCAACTGGTCGAGCGTCTTGCGAAATTCAACATCGCTTTCCATCTGACTATAGGTGAGCCCTCGACAGCGCTGGTCCGCCTTCTGGTTCGCATGCGTCCCGGTGCGGTCATTACCGACTTCGCCCCACTGCGCTTAAACCGAACCTGGAAATCGGAAGTAATGTCAAGAATCGATACCTCGTTTTATGAAGTCGATGCACACAACATCGTTCCCGCCTGGAAAGCATCCGATAAACAGGAATATGCCGCCTACACTTTCAGACCGAAGATCCATCGATATCTACCGGAATTTCTGACCGAGTTTCCCCGGTTGCGCACGCACCCGATTCCCCCGGGTAAGCCGCTCAAACCCGTTCAATGGAAACGTGCCTTGAGCAGCCTGCGCGTCGATACTATGATCAATCCGGTCAACGCCCCCCGGCCCGGTGAGGATGCTGCGAAAAGTGTACTGAGGAACTTTCTGAAGAACAAACTGCCTCGCTACGCTGACCTGCGTAACGATCCCACCGCCGATGCTCAGTCGTGGTTGTCCCCCTACCTTCATTTCGGTCAGATTTCCGCGCAGCGGGTGGCTTTGGAGGTACAGAAGCATGACCGGCACATAGAGTCACAGGAAGCCTTCCTCGAAGAACTTATTGTGCGGCGCGAATTATCCGACAATTTCTGTTTTTATAACGACAAATATGATTCGGTTGAGGGATTCCCCGGATGGGCTAGGGAATCCCTTAACGCGCATCGGTCCGATCCAAGGGAATACCTGTACAGTCTGTCCGAGTTCGAGAAAGCAGAAACCTATGATGATCTGTGGAACGCCGCCCAGATGGAGATGGTGCGCACGGGTAAGATGCACGGTTATCTGCGAATGTACTGGGCCAAGAAGATTTTACAGTGGAGCCCGTCGCCGGAGGAAGCCCTGAAAACAGCGATTTATCTCAATGATCGCTATGAGCTTGACGGTCGTGACCCGAATGGCTACACCGGAATTGCCTGGAGCATCGGCGGTCTTCATGACCGTCCCTGGTTCGAAAGGGACATTTTCGGTAAGGTGCGTTATATGAGTCGCGGTGGCTGCGACCGCAAATTCGACACTGCGGAGTACGTTAGGAAAATGGCCGACCTGGCTTGAATCATAAGAGAATGTTTTACCCTTGACATTGCCGTTTATCCGTGCTCATTTTGTTTTGAGAGTGTACCACTTGCGACGGCACCGGCGATGCTACAGGTAACCCGCGGCAGGAGAGAAGATCATGCCAAAACTGGTTAAGAGAGCCAAGAAAAAACTCGGCCTTAAACCCGGTGCAGTGGTGTATGTCGGGGAGCACAGGACTGAGAAGGTCGAGATCACAGTCATCGATTACGATGAATCCAATTACCGGGAAATCAAGGTAGACAAAGTCGAAGACTGCTTTCCATTCAAAGATAGTCCGACCGTGTCCTGGATCAATTTCAGCGGAATTCACGATATACCGCTGATTGAGAAGCTCGGCGAAGGGTTCGGCCTGCACCCGCTAATCCTCGAAGATCTCGTTAACACCGGGCACCGCCCCAAAATGGAAGAAAGTGAAGCTTTTCTTTTCGTGGTTATCAAAATGCTCTCTTTGAAGCCGGATAACCACGACCTTTTGTCCGAGCAGGTCAGCCTAATTTTGGGACCAAACTACGTTGTGTCCTTTCAGGAGAAACCGGGAGATGTTTTCGATTCCGTCAGGGATCGAATTAAGAAAACCGTCCCGCGAGTGCGCTTCATGAACAGCGATTATCTGGGTTATGCCCTGATGGATGCTATTGTGGATCACTATTTTGTGGTTCTGGAGAGTATCGGGGAGCGGGTGGAAGCTCTGGAAGAGGAACTGGTCAGTAACCCGGCCTCCGGACACCTTAACACCATCCACAACCTGAAACGTGAACTCGTTCTTATCCGTCGCGCCGTATGGCCACTCCGGGAGGTGGCGGGTGGTATCGAACGGCTGGAGTCGCCGCTGATTAAGGACGCGACGCGCCTTTATCTGCGCGACCTGTACGAACATACCATTCAGGTGATTGATACTGTTGAAACCTATCGCGACATGGTCTCGGGACTGCTCGACATTTACCTGTCCAGCGTTAGCAACCGCATGAACGAGGTTATGAAAGTGTTGACCATCATCGCCACTATTTTCATCCCCCTCGGTTTTCTGGCCGGTGTCTACGGCATGAATTTTGACACTTCCGCCAGCCCCTTCAATCTCCCCGAACTGGGCTTGCCCTATGGCTACCCGATGTTCTGGCTCGCGGTAGTCATTGTCGGCGGCGGATTGTTCTGGTTTTTCCGTCGCAAGCGCTGGCTCTAACGGTCGGCTGCGTACGCGTTAAAAAGGAGAATTAAATATGGATTTTGAAAGAATACTCGATAGTGTCCTCACCTGGCTGTCATCGAGCGGCTTGAGAATACTCCTGATTATATTACTCGCCCTCGTCGCCCTGAAGGTAGCTCGGCTAATTTCCAGGCGTATTCTCGCCCCGCTTATTCAGGAAGGTCTGGAAGAAGAAACGAAAAAACGCGCCGAGACACTCAATTCCCTCATCCGCTATATCTTCACCGTGCTCATTCTGGCGGTGGCGGTGATGATGATTCTTGGTGAGTTCGGTATCGAGATCGGCCCGGTGCTGGCCGCGGCCGGAATCGTCGGATTGGCCGTGGGATTTGGAGCCCAGCATCTCGTGCAAGACATCATCAGTGGCTTCTTCATCCTTATGGATGACTCTATTCGAGTAGGCGACGTGGTCAATATTGCCGGCAAGGGTGGACTCGTCGAAAAAGTCAATCTCCGCGTCACCGTCCTGAGAGATTTGGCCGGCAATGTTCATTATGTCCGCAATGGACAGATCGATGTGGTAACCAACATGACCAAGGAATACTCGCACTATGTTTTCGATATCGGGGTGGCCTACCGCGAGAATGTCGACGAGGTGATGGCTCTCGTAAATGAGGTGGACGCAGAGCTGCGGGCGGACCCGGAATTTAGCGGGGATATTCTGGCTCCGATTGAGATCTTTGGTCTGGACCAGTTCGCCGATTCGGCCGTCATAATCAAAGCCCGGACCAAAACCAAACCTATCAAGCAATGGAGAATAGGCCGCGAGTTTAACCGAAGACTCAAGGCTAAGTTTGATCAGAAAGGCATCGAAATCCCGTTCCCGCATAT
>CP070674.1:2886341-2892527 GCA_020351995.1 Candidatus Zixiibacteriota bacterium | reverse complement strand
TGATTGAAGAGGCGAATAAAATTGGCTTGCCTCTTTTCACTACCTATGGCTTAACTGAGATGGCCTCTCAGGTGACGACCACTGCTCCGCAAGATGACCGTGAAAGGCTCTATACCTCGGGCAGGGTGCTGAAACATCGCGAGATTCGTATTTCGAACGACAGAGAAATTCTTGTAAAAGGGAAAACTCTCTTTACAGGATATGTCACACAAACCGGCATCGAAACACCTTTTGATGGTGCCGGATGGTTCGCGACCGGCGATCTGGGCAGGGTTGACGCCGATGGCTATTTGGTAGTAACCGGGCGGAAGGATAACATGTTTGTCTCTGGTGGCGAGAATATCTACCCGGAAGAAATCGAAGAAGCGATCAGACAGCTCGCGGGTGTTGACGATGTCATCGTTGTGCCTGTCGACGATGAGAAGTTCGGGCAGAGGCCGGTGGCATTCGTGAAGTATGTGCCCGGCAAAGAACGGTCACCGGAAATTCTGCTCAAGGAACTCGGCAAACATCTGCCGAAATTCAAAATTCCCACAAGCATTCATACTTGGCCGGCCGATGTACCGCAGGCCGGTATCAAGTCCAGCCGGGCGTATTTTCAGTCTTTATTGAATCGCTAAGTGTGTTTGGTGAGGTTGTCGCGCAGTTTTTCGGGCAGGCTCACGGGTTTGCCGGTGGCTTTGCTAACGGCCACATGAACAGTCTTCACGCTGGCGATGAGCTCTCCGGCGGGTTTCAGGAAGTCATACTTCAAGGTGAATGACGTGCGTCCGATGTTATCGACGCGAATCTCGATGGCGTATTTATCGCCCAGCCTCAGCGAGGTCTTGAAATCGGACCCTGCGTGGGCAATCAGCAACCATATATCGGCATCGTTAATAATATATGCGAGCCCGAATTCAACGCTCTCGATAAACGATTCGTAGGCGTCGTGAGCCAGCCTGAAGTAATTGCCATAGAACAGGATTCCGGCGGCGTCGGTATCGGTCAGTTTAACGATGCTGTCGGTGCGGTGCATATTTCAGGCTATTTTTTTGAGTTTTCGCTTAGTAATCGTGAATCTTTGTATTATCTTTTCCGTCCTAAAAAAGAAAAATCTCGCGTTATAGTTAACCTCAAAGTAATTCAGGAGTAGCGATGAAGCAAAGCTTAATTTTCAGCCGATGTTTAACTTTCCTGTTTGTCGCACTGCTGACGCTGGCCGTTGTCAGCCCGGTTTATGGTCAGGCCGACAAGGTGCCGCTGCGCAGTGAAATCGACGACAAGTACAAGTGGCGGGTAGAGGACATTTATGAGACTCTCGACGATTGGAATGCCGATTTCGACGCCGTGATGGAGAACCTTCCCCGTTTCGAGCAATACCCGGGTCACCTGGGTGACTCACCGGAGCTGTTATTGGAATGTCTGAAACTGTCCGATAGTATCGGCCTGGTAGTGGATAACCTTTTCGTTTTTGCGTATTTAAAGCTTGATGAGGATAATCGCGCCGGACAGTTCCAGGAGTTGGCCGGCCGGGCTCAGGATATCCGTTCCAGAAGGTACCAGGCGACTGCGTTTGTCGAACCGGAACTTCTATCACTCGATAGAAACCTGCTTCTCGGATGGGTGGATAGCAATCCGGGCCTAAAGGAGTACGGCCATTATCTGGATGCTGTGACACGATTGAAGGATCATGTTCTTTCGGCCGAGGAAGAGGCTCTTCTGGCACAAGCCAGCCCCGTCTTGAATTCGTTCCGCCGCACATTTGACAGGCTGGAGGCGACCGATCTTCAGTTCGGCTCGATCCTCGATGAAAACGGCAACGAGGTTGATCTGAGCCTCGGGCGTATCAGCCGGTTCCTGGAATCACCGGACCGCCGTGTACGCAAAGATGCTCGCCTGGCACAAAACATGGCGTACTATAACGTCCGTAACACTCTCTCGGCATTGTTTGAGTCGTCATTACGCAAGGATTACTTTCTGGCCACCGCTCGCGGCTATAACACCTGCCTTGAGTATTCTCTCGATGCCAACAATATCCCCACCTCGGTATTTCACAATATAGTTGAAGCCACTAACCAGAATCTGGCGCCGCTGCACAAGTGGGCCTCGATCCAGAAACGGATTCTCGATGTGGATACCCTGTATGCCTGGGATCTGTACGTGCCGCTGGTGAGGGATTTCGATAAGGAGTATTCGTACGAGGAAGCCCAGGCGATGGTGCTCGAGGCCATGAAGCCGCTGGGTGAAGATTATCTCGAGGAGTTTGAAAAAGGTCTGGCCCTTGGCTCCGGGTGGATCGACGTCTATGAAACCCAGGGCAAGGGCGGCGGCGCGTATTCATGGGGAACATACAGCTCCCACCCTTACATTTTGCTTAATCACACCGGTACTCTCGACAATGTCTTTGCGATAGCCCATGAAATGGGCCACGCCATGCACACCTATCTCACTATCCATACCCAGCCGTACATCTACGAAGACTGCTCGCTCTTTCTGGCCGAGGTGGCCTCGGGCTGTCATGAAGCCCTCATGATGAAGTACATGCTCGACCGTACCACCGACAAGAAAGAGAAGATGTATCTGCTCAATTACTACATCCAGCAGATTATCGGCGTCTTCTTCACCCAGTTGTCTTTCTCCGAGTTCGAGCTGGCTGTTCATGAACGGATTGAGAGCGGACAGGCGGTATCAGCCGATTATTTCAGGGAAACCTATCGCGAGATCTTCGAGAAATACCGCGGACCGGACCTGGTCGTTGACTCATTGAATGACCTCGGCGGGATTCGGATACCTCATTTCTACCGCCAGTACTACGTCTATCAGTATGCCGTTGGCTACGCCGCCGGACAGATGCTGTCCCAGCAGATACTTGACGGCGAACCTGGAGCCGTGGAGAGGTTCATGACGTTCATGAAGGACGGTGGCTCCAATTATCCCATTGAGACGCTGAAGAAGGCCGGTGTCGACGCCACCAGGCCGGAAGCGGTAGAGCGCACCTTAAAGCTCTTTGGCGAACTGGTTGACGAAATGGAGAGGCTTCTGGACGAAGGTTGATTTAGTGAATAATCACCGATGCTAATATTATCCGGCGGGCCTGGCCCGCCGGTTTTTTTTGACCAAACCCCACAAAAATGCCCGCCGAAACATACACTAAACCAGTCCCTTTTGGCTAATTGAAAATCATTTTCACTTAGCTCAGATTTTGGCATAAATTGCCTGATTTTGGCCGGTTATAGGGGAAATTAGCGGAACCTCAGGGGGGCGCTGTGGTTTATGAAGTTAATAATTATTGGTTAAAATAGTAAAAGATGGAGAAACTTACCATGATGATTTCACAGAAAGTCGCAGATAAGCTCAATGAGCAGGTAAAAAACGAGTTCTTTGCCAACTGGACATACCTTTCGATGGCTTATGCCTTTGAGTCCATGAATCTAAAAATATTTGCCAAGTGGTTTTTCAAGCAGGCCGAGGAAGAGCGCGAGCATGCCGAGAAGATCGCTCAATATCTTCTCGACCAGGGTGCCGAGGTCAAGCTGACCGCGCTGGATAAGCCTCAGACCGGGTTCAAGTCGGCTGAGGAGATAGTCGCCGGGGCGGTAGCCCATGAGAAGCAAGTCACCAGGAACATCCATGATCTTGTCGATCTGGCCCGTGCCGAGAAAGACCACGCTACCGAGAATTTCCTCCAGTGGTTTATCGAGGAGCAGGTTGAGGAAGTAGCCTCGACCACCGAGCTTCTGGAGATGGTTAAAATGGCGCAGGGTCCGGGCCAGCTGTTCGTGCTGGAGAACCGGTTATATCATATGGTCGAGAGCAAGTCATAAACTCGACTTGAGAGAGCAATCGCAAAGCGGCTGTCACCACCGACAGCCGCTTTTTTTGTGCCTGGCGGAGCCGCTCGTCAGCGAGCCACGCCTTGACCAAACGCGGTCTTTGGAGTATATTAAAACAAATATCCCGATTTACTTTCTGATCTACGACCCTGACCAAGCAGCATCTTGCTGAAGGGAGGAATCCCGTGACGAGAACCTTTATCATAGCTCTTTTTCTTTTCCTCGGTCTGGCTGGTATCTCATCGGCAGAAGACTTACTTTTTGACGTCCCGCCGGTTTACGCTGTTGGGAATGCACCTTGGGCTGTTTTCGCAGACGACCTCGACGGAGACGGGGACGACGATATAGCTGTGGCCAATGCCGGATCTGACGATGTTTCCATCCTGATGAACAACGGAGACGGGACTTTTGCTGCCTCCGTAGATTATTCCGTTGGAAATAGCCCTTACTCCGTATTCGTTGCGGATCTTGATGGTGACCTGGACAATGATCTGGCTGTGGCCAACTGTCTTTCTAATGATGTTTCGATCTTGAAGAACAAGGGTGATGGGACTTTCTTCCACGCTATCGAGTACGCAGCTGATGGCTATCCACACTCGGTCTTCGCGGTTGACCTTGACGGAGATGGAGACGCTGACCTTGCCGTCGCAAACCGCAACTCGGAAAACGTGTCAATCCTCGAGAACAACGGCGATGGGACTTTTATGACTGCGGTCAATTATACGGTAGGTATCTACCCGTACTCGCTCTTTGCCGCGGACCTTGATGGAGATGGTGACAAAGATCTTGCTGTGGCAAACATGAACTCCAATAACGTCTCTGTCCTGAAAAACAACGGCGACGGCACTTTTGCAGCGGCTGTCAATTATTCAGTCGGAGACGAGCCGCGTTCTGTCTTTGCGGATGACCTTGACGGAGATGGTGACAAGGATCTTGCTGTGGCCAATTTCTTGTCCAATAACGTCTCCATCATGGATAACAATGGTGACGGCACTTTTGCTGCTGCCGAAAACTATGTGGTTGGTGATGAGCCTATATCCATCTTTGCTGCCGATCTCGATGGTGACGAAGATCTGGATCTGGCGGTCGCCAACATTGATTCGGACAATATTTCCGTTTTGAATAACAACGGTGATGGCAGCTTTGTGGCTGGGATTACCTATGGCGCGGGACGTTCTCCTCGCTCTCTTTTCGCGGCCGACTTTGACATCGACGGTGACTGTGACTTGGCGGTGGCAAATTGGGACTCGGATGATATACTCATCCTGAAAAACAGTGGCGATGGGAGTTTTGACCTGGTGATCTTGTACGCCTGTGGTTATGAGCCTTATTCTGTCTTTGCGGCTGAGCTTGATGGGGACGGCGACTGTGATCTTGCCACCGCCAACCACGGGTCGGATGACGTTTCCATCCTGCTCAACAACGGCGACGGCAGCCTGGCAGCAGCCGTCAATTATCCGGCGGGAGATGGTCCCGTCTCTGTTTTCGCAGAAGATCTTGATGGGGACGATGACTATGATCTGGCTGTGGCTAACGATAATTCCGGCAATGTCTCAATCCTCAAAAACAACGGTAATGGCACCTTTGCAGCTGCTGTCCATTACACAACGGGAGACGGGCCCGTGTGCGTTTTTGCGTCCGAGCTTGATGGGGACAGCGACTATGATTTGATCACGACGAATCGCGATTCTGACAACATATCAGTTCTCAAGAACAATGGCGACGGGACCTTTGCCGCCGCCGTAAATTACTCGGCGGGGAGTGAACCATACTCTGTCTACGCAGCCGACTTTGACGGAGATGGCGATAAGGATGTGGCTGTAGCCAATTTTCTGTCAGATGACCTTTCCATTTTCACCAACAATGGCGACGGGACCTTTGCCGCCGCGGTCAATTATGGGGCAGGAGAAGGTCCGCATTCTGTTACCGCGACCGATCTGGACGGCGACGGGGATAAGGATTTGACTGTGGCGAACTACTCTTCCGATGATGCCTCAATTCTGCTCAACAATGGTGACGGCACTTTTCTGACCGCGGTGAATTACTCGGCCGGGGATTATCCCTACTCTATTTTCGCATCCGATCTTGACGGGGATGGCGACAGCGATCTGGCTGTAACTAACGTCTACTGGTATCGGGTTTCAATCCTGTTAAACAATGGTGACGGCACTTTTGCGTCTGAGAGCGTCTATTTCACTGATGCCGGCCCGACCTCGGTCTTCGCGGCCGATCTTGACGGGGACGACGATGAAGATTTAGCCGTAGCGCATTTGTACTCAGACGGTGTCTCCATCCTGTTTAATCTGAGCCCACCACAACCGGTTTCATTCGCTCCTGCGGTCGATTATTCTGCGGGTATCTACCCCTCCTC
>CP070674.1:2881379-2886241 GCA_020351995.1 Candidatus Zixiibacteriota bacterium | reverse complement strand
CGCCAATATTGGTGTTAAAGTAACTATCGTAGATAGTCGCGAGCGTTTGCTGTCATTTCTCGACCACGAGATTGTCGATAATCTCATGTACCTGATGCGCAAACAGCGTATCACGCTGGTGCTCGGCAACGGTTCCAAAGACATCTTCGTTGAGAACAATCAGGTGGTAACTACGACCGAGAGTGGTCGACGCGTGGTTTCGGATCGGTTGCTTTATACCGCCGGAAGAACGGGTAATACCGATGGTCTGGGTCTGACCGAAATCGGGGTCGAGATCGATAAGCGGGGTATTATCAAGGTTGATGATATGTATCGTACGGCGGTGCCGAACATATACGCGGTGGGCGATGTGATCGGGTTCCCCTCGCTGGCCTCGGCCTCGATGGACCAGGGGCGGCTGGCAGCTATTCACGCGTTCAAGAAGGGCGACGCCTCCTGTATCAATACTCTCCTGCCATTCGGAATCTGGACTATTCCTGAAGTTTCCATTGTTGGTGAGTCCGAAGAAACGCTCAGCGCCGCCGGGCAACCGTATGAGGTGGGTATCTGTCGGTTCTTTGAGCTGGCCCGGGGTCAGATAATGAATGACCACGACGGTATGTTAAAGATGATATTCGATCCGGGCTCGCGGCGTATCCTGGGGGTGCATATCGTAGGGGAGAGGGCCAATGAGCTGATCCATCTCGGACAGGCGGTAATGACTCACGGGGGTACGCTGGATTATTTCATGGAAACGGTCTTCAATTATCCCACTCTGACCGAGGCTTACAAGACGGCCGCCATGGATGGGTTCGCGCGGCTGGAGGCTAAGAAGTAGGGCTACTTTTTCCGCAGAATTATGGCGGTGAGGTCATCGGCCGCCTGAGACGACCCACTGAATTCCAGAACATTTGCCATCAGACTGTCAACGATACCTTCGAACGGACCCGATTGCCAGGAGCGGACGAATTCCACCAGGCGGTCCGTTTCGAACTCTTCGTGTTTGCTGTTAAGGGCCTCAGTGACGCCGTCTGTGTACAGCACCAGGTAATCGCCGGGAGAAACGGTAAAGCTGCCTTCTTCGTAAGCGAAGTCCTCGTGTACTCCCAGCACTGTCCCGGTGGCGTCCAGTGCCGTGTGGGAACCATCAGCCCGGACAACAATCGGGGGTACATGCCAGGCGTTGGCATAGGTGACGCGGGTTTCATCTTCGCCGGTGATATGCACACACATGCAAGCCATTGATACGAACTTCGTCACCGGTACGTTGCGACAGATCCACTTGTTCAGCCTTGTGATGAGCGGTGCAGGATGATCGATATCCGATGACAGGATACGCAAAGCGCCCTGAAGGTTCGACATCAACAGTCCGGCGGGAAGACCGTGTCCCATCGCGTCGGCGATGACGATCCGCATGGTATCGCCGTTCGGGCCCTGAAGGAAATCGTAATAATCTCCGCCGATGTTACCCGCCGCCAGCGACCTTACCTCCAGTTCGAACCCCTTGATCTCAGGAATGGACTGGGGAAGCAGGGCCCGGTGGATTTTGGAAGCTAGATAGAGGTCCTCTTCCAACAACGCTTTTTCTTCGGCGCTGAAACAATCGATGCATACACGACTGATGGGCTGAATTTCCAGCCGATGCGGCTCTACTTTGCCATCGCAGACATCGCAGTCGCCGAAAGAGTGGTTTTCTATCCGCCCCAGGGCGTCCTTGATCTGGTTGAGCAGTTGGCGTACCGCCTCAACTTCCTGTTCGCGCAGAGTGGCGCCCGAGTTCATCCACTCCGAGAGCATTTGCCTGCGTTCCAGAAGCAGGTCACGGAAATGTTCAAAATCTCTAAGTTCCATAATGTGATAATTTGGACCCAATCGCCCTTTCTTTTATATAGTATACGGAATTCGATGGCAATAGTTTTTTCGATTTTCTTCCCGTCGTAATATGTGATATAACAATATTGAACCTTTCACCCGCAAACCAACGTCTATATTATAAAACCCATCGGGGATCTCGTTTAAGGTGGAGGATGAAGGGACTCCAGCCCAGACCGGGATAGACACCGGACCATCTTTTTAAATAGGGAAACAACCATGCTGAAAAATTGCATCAAACTTGCTTTCCGCAGAATTTGGGGCAACAAGATACATAGTCTAATCAGCGTGTTTGGGCTGGCCATCGGGCTTGCGTGCAGTTTGCTGATCCTCTTGTATGTTCTCGGCGAGGTCGGCTATGACACGTCTTATAAGAACTCGGAGCGTATCTACCGTATCATCTCCGACAAGAAGTTTGCGGAATGGGTTGAGCCTCAAACGCCTTTTCCTCTGGCTCCGGTGGTAAAGACTGAAATTACCGGAATCGACGCTGTTTCCAGATCGTTTCGAGTCTACAACGCCGTGGTCAAGTTGGGCGAGGAGTTCACGCCTGAGCAGTATTTCATCAGCGCTGATCAGGAGATATTCGAGGTCTTTTCATTTGAGGTTGTCGAGGGCAATCCGGACCGGCTGCTGGAGAATCCCAACTCGGTCGTCCTTACCGAGTACGCGGCGGCCAAATACTTCCCGGACGGAGGCGCGGTGGGCAAAGTTTTGTCGGTGATAGCCGGGAGCCAACCACACGAGCTGCAGGTGACCGGTGTCATTAGAGACCTCCCGAAAAAGTCCACCTTTCAGGCTCATTTTATTGCCTCTGTCGAGGTCGGCAAACTGTTTTTGGAGCAGATATTCACGGCTATGGAGTTGGATCTGGATGACGACTGGTACAATGGCGCTATGTTTACCACCTACGTGATGCTTTCCGAGTCGGCAGCAGAGGAAAGTATCCAGGAGAGTCTTACAGCTATTTCGGAGCGGCATTTCACTCCCGATGCCGAGGTTTGTCTGGAACTTCAGCCTTTGGAAGACATCTACTTCCATTCGTCGCACCTGGCCAACAACCCGTATGTTTCGGGCAATTTGACAGCCGTATACATACTCATTCTTATTTCTGTCTCAATTTTGGTTCTGGCCTGTGTAAACTATGTCATCCTCTCCACCGGTCAGGCGGTGTCCCGGCTGGGCGAGATTGGCGTGAGAAAGGTCGTCGGAGCTACCCGGACGGAGCTGGTGATTCAACTGCTGGGTGAATCGGTTCTTCTGGCTGTCCTTGCTTTGCCGCTGGCCATCGGGCTGATGGAGGCCGGGCTGCCGGTGGTCAACGACCTGTTCAGGACAAGACTCAACATTGACCTGCTGGGCAACTGGCAATTTACGCTTGGAGCCGTGGCCATCACGGTGGTTTCCGGTCTGCTGTCAGGTGCTTATGTGGCTATCTACCAGTCTTCGGCACAACCGGTCGAGATTCTTGGTCAACGCTACCTTGTTCGCCCCGGCCGATTCGGTTTGCGGCGGGTTCTGGTAATCATTCAACTGATTGTCTTTGGCACCTTGGTGTCATGTGCGGCGATAGTCTACCGCCAGGTGGATTTCGCCATGAACCGCAACCCGGGCTACACTACGGAAAACCTGTTATTCGGTTCTCCCCGGGATGATGATTTTCCTCGTCAATACCAGCTTTTGAAAACCGAAGCTCTCGGTATTCCCGGCGTTGTCAGCATCACCGCGGCTTCCTGGTTTCCTCCCAATGACAGCCGCGCGGTCAGAAGAGTACCGACCGAGTCGGATCCAAACGTCACGGTGCTGGTTGAGGCCCTTGTTGTCGACGAGGGTTTCACTGAAACGATGGGATTGACGCTCGTCGGTGGGCGCGATTTTACTTCGGAAATGGACCAACCTGATTTTCGAAACGCCATTCTCAACGAGTCGGCGGTGAGCGCTCTGGGTCTCGAGCAGGCGGTGGGTAGCACATACGAACAGGTAACCACCGTCGTCGGGGTAGTGAAGGATTTTCAGTTTCATTCCGTGCGCGAGACGATTGCCCCGCTTGATATCAAGTACAACACCGATTACATCATGGAAATGGCTGTGAGAATAGAGCCGGGCCGGATGGAAACGGTTAAAAAACAGCTGAACGAATTGTGGGTGAAGTATTTCCCCGATGATCCGGATGGTTTCTATTCGTACGCTGAAAGAGTACCGTATTTGTACGTCGATGAAAGACGGATCGGCAAGATTGTCGCCTACGCGGCTATTATAGCCGTGATTATCTGCTGCATGGGGTTGTTCGGTCTCTCTCTGTTTGTCAGCCGGGCGCGCACGAAGGAGATAGGGGTGCGCAAGGTATTTGGCGCGCCCACTTCCAGCGTGGTCGGTATCCTGGTCAAGGAGTATGTCTGGCTGGTGATCGTATCATCGATTGTATCCGTTCCCGTGACATATTATTTCATGAGCCGGTGGCTGGAGCATTTCGTCTACCGGATATCGATGAGCTGGTACATATTTGTCGCCTCCGGGCTGGTGGCGCTGATTGTCACGTTGGGTACGGTGAGTATTCAGAGTTTCAGGGCTGCCCGTACCAATCCGGTCGATTCTCTTCGACATGAGTAAAGTTGCTGCTGTATCTGTATAGACTTCTTGGCGGTGACACCGTTGCCGGCGTGTTGTGTGTGCCGCTCAGAATTCCTGGCGGCCTTCGAGAGCGCGGGTAAGCGTGATAGAGTCGGCGTACTCGAGGTCCGAGCCGACCGGCAAACCACGAGCAATGCGGGTAACTTTTAGCCCCATCGGCTTGATCAGCTTTGACAGGTAAATAGCGGTCGCTTCGCCTTCCACATTGGGATTGGTGGCGATAATCATCTCTTTAATTTCACCCGACTGAATGCGGTCAAGCAGTTCCTTGATCTTGAGGTCCTCGGGACCGATACCGTCCAGAGGCGAGAGCCGTCCGCCGAGAATATGAAACTGCCCTTTAAAACTCCCGGACTTGTCAATCGCGGCGGCGTCCGATG
>CP070674.1:2876582-2881279 GCA_020351995.1 Candidatus Zixiibacteriota bacterium | reverse complement strand
GTGCTCCGGGTGAGAGCGTGTTCCGCGGTACGGTTGCCTATCCGGCAGGACACAGCGAAAGTGAGGCCCAGTTTCTGAACACTTTTATGGGTGACGCCGAGTTCGGCTCCACCTTTGGCCTCAAGCTTGTAAGCGGGCATTCGTTAAACGACGAAGCGGTAGCTAACATGCCCGGGGCGGTTCTCATAAACCAAACGGCCGCCGAACGACTTGGACTCAAAGAGCCAATAGGGGCCGAACTCTCGTCGTCGAGAGGATCGCTGAGGGTCGTCGGGGTAGTCAGGGACTTCCTCGCTCTTTCGCTTCATAATGAGGTCATGCCCAGCATCATTACCTGTAGCTCTACATCCGATCGACTTCTGGCAGTGCGCCTTCCCGAGAATCAACAGGCCGCCATGATGCAGAGAATGCGAGATATCTGGGCGGGGGTTTTCCCCGGCACCAGTTTTGATTGTCGGCCGTTAGGCGAAGTGATGGCCGACTGCTATACCGAGGAACAGAAATTGGTATCGCTGTTTTCCCTCGCTTCCGGGTTGGCAATTGTCATCGCCTGTCTTGGCCTGCTGGGTTTGGTGTCTTTCACGGTGGAAAGACGCACTAAGGAAATTGGCATTCGTAAGAGTATCGGCGCGTCGGTGACATCGATAACCAGGCTGTTAACCGGCGAATTCGTCGTGCTGGTAGCGGTTGCCGGATTAGTTGCCTGGCCTCTCACCAATTACGCGGTTAACCGTTGGCTGGAAAATTTCGTTTACCGGGCTGAGTACGGATTGTCCACTTATGCCCTGGTTGTATCCGGGGTGCTGATTCTGTCATTATGCACGGTTGGTATTCAGGTCATTAGAGCCGCCACAGCCAACCCTGTCGACGCTCTGAGACATGAGTGAGAAAGCGGACTGATGGGCGCTGACCTACGCAAGATCGCAAATTTATGAATAGCATGGAGGATTAGTGACAATGAAAAACACCGAAGCGAAAAGCAATATGCTCTTGGCTCTGTTTATACCGGTCTTGTTGCTCGCCGGTATCCTTATTCAAGGTTGTGCCCGGAAGCAAACTGACGATATCACGGCTCTGATCGCTCAGGTTGAGAACGAAGTTTGGAATAAGGGAAATGTGGATCTGCTGGACGAGATTTATGATTCAGGCTGTACTCTTCATGTAGGTTCATCTATGACAATGGTGGGCACCCAGGGGCTCAAACAAATGATCACAATGTTCCGCGAAGAAATTCCTGACCGCCGTTTCACGATCGACGAAATTTTTTCTGTGGGAAACAAGGTTGCCGAAAGGTATACCTGGCAGGGTACCCATACGAGTACTGGCAAGGAATTAAAGGTATCCGGGTGTGTGATATACCACGTGACGAACGGCAAAATAGTTGAGGCGTGGAGCTTTGAGGATATGCTTGGTTTCTATCAGCAGCTTGGTCTTGTGCCGCTGCAGCCTCCTATGGGAAAGGGCGCGGAATCTGAAGAATAGGCTGGCCAACCCGCTTTGACTCTTAGCCTATGGCCCCGAACAATAGGGCAAATGGCTTCCCGGCTACGTTATCGTTTTCATAAAGCTCGATGTCATGTGAGCCGGAAGATTTGGGTCCGGCGAAAAGGAAAGGGCGCAAAATACAAGAGCGCCGAAACCCGGATAGCTGCCTTACGTAAGCTGAAATGCACGTTTTTGCAATGAACTTGAGTCAAGAAAGGGGTAGATATGAGATTCAAGTTTGTACTGAGTGCAGTGCTCATGGCGGCAATTTCCGTTTCCGCCTCTGGTCAGGCCAGGCAGAATCTTGTTCAGGGCCAGATTGATCATGGCTTTTACGTAGGTTCGTCTACAAAACTGACCGACCTGGATGGTGTCTTCACGCCCATACCCGGCGCTCGCGCGGGATTGATTATTGACCGCACATTTATGATCGGAGCCGCGGCATACTTCATGCTTGACAAAAATGAAACCGACTTCGTGGTAAACGATCGCGCAGTGGAAATCCTTCTAACCTACGGCGGACTGCAGTTGATGTACGCCGGCAACTCGGATCGTCTGTTTCATTATGAGGCCGGTACGCTTATTGGTTTTGGCGGTCTCAATTATACCGATCGTGGAACTGACCTCAATCTTACTAACAGCAGTCACATCTTTGTATTGGAGCCAGAGGCCGCACTTGTTCTGAACGTTACCGATCATGTTCAGGTTTCGTCGGGATTGTCATACCGATGGATAGTCGGTAATCTTGAAGAGGAAGTCGTCAAAGACAGCGACCTCAGCGGCCCGGCATTGTCTTTGATGCTGTCTGTTGGAGCGCTCTGATTCAGGCA
Organism: Candidatus Zixiibacteriota bacterium; assembly: GCA_020351995.1. Classification (GTDB taxonomy): domain Bacteria; phylum Zixibacteria; class MSB-5A5; order GN15; family FEB-12. Next base: position 2,878,964 of record CP070674.1, on the reverse strand, counting down.
TATACCATCTAAGCACCCGAATGACACAAGATAAGACTGACCGTCGCTCACGCAGGCTCGACATTTTCGCACGGCACCCAGCCAAGCAGGCCGGTATCCGTTCGGCAGAGCACCCAGTTGCTCGCTTCCTCCAGAGCCTCGAGTGTGTCACCCACGGCGACAGTCAACTCGGTGGCATCGTAGTCTCGCCGAAGGGTTCCGGTGTTTCCGACGCGATCTATAAAGTCTGACGGAACCCAGCCCTCCAATCGGCTGTCAGTGCGGCACCAGAGCCAGCCGGGCCAGTTTGTCTTCCGGTCTTCCACTGATATCTGTGCACCGGCTTTGACCTTAATCGGATCGGGGAATTCCGAGGTGTGGGGTTTGATTACCCTGACTTGCTTCATAAGCGCGTGTGTTTCCTGCTCCTATTCAATGTTGTAAGCGTATTAGACATGAGTCACTCGCTCAATTCCTTCAACATATTAAGAGCGTGCGTATTATCCGGATTCAACGCCAGTGACTTCTTGTAGTTCACAATCGCACCTTGCGTATCCCCGCTCTTCATCAACGCTTCGGCGTAGCTGTCATAGACATTGAACGACTCGGGGAAAAGCTCAACATTCAGTTCAAACACTTCAACGGCGCTGGTGAGTTTCTCCGCTCCCAGCAAATAGTAGCCGATGCCGTTAATCGCTGCCTCTTCGATAAAGATATCTGCGCCTTCGTTCTTGAGCTTTCTGATTTCTGCCAGTGCCGCTGAGAGAGAATCCGGTAGGGCATTCTCGATCATCGCTGATGCCAGAGTTTTGCCCTGCAAAAAGAACAGTCTGACATGCATACGATGTTGCGGACGCACCCATTCATCACCCCGGTCGATGTAAACCGGCATCTCTTTCACGAATGCAAAATCATTATCAAGGGATAGTTGTGTATCCGTCTCTTCCAGGCTCTTGCCTGCGGCGTCCGCTTTCCTCACCGCGCTCCACAACTTTCGTATATAGTCCAGATGCAGATGCGCGCGATCTCTTGACCACACGACATTGAGAAAATCACACAACAGCACGTTCTCTACCGGGTTGTCCCCTTCCAGTATCTCCTCAAGGACCTCTATCCAGCGGGTGACGTCCAATGCCTTAAACCGAGGATGCGGGTAAGGGGCAAGATGCAAAGGAGACAAAAGATCGTCGGGAAGAATGGCCAGTTTCTTCTCGGGTATCACAATTACGCTGATGGCATCGCCCTTCGCCCTGCCGAACCAGATCAGGTTGAGGGTGATGTCACCTAAGTCCAGGGTCATTCTATCATCATATGTTTCGGTCGGAGGTAGAAATGAAAATCCCGATTCAAGCTCCTCTGCCCGCCGCTTACAGGTGTTAATCCACTCCTGTTCGCCGATTGCCTGCTCGGAACCCGGTTCATGGTTAGGCAGCCGTTCGCGAGCCACGCTTTCTTTCCACCGCCACATTTCAATCATTCGCTTGACTTCCGCGTCAACGATGGAATTGTTATCCCTGTAATTGTCCCAGAAACCCCTGTGACCGATTATCGGGATACCTTCATAGGCACCGTTGCCGCCGCATCGGTCCAGGCGATCAACTATGTTGATGAGGTAGAGGAAATCGTCCCGTTTGAGGGTCTCGACGATCCCTGCTTTAAGTCTTCGAGCGGTCGGTTCGGATGAGAAGCTGTTGAGAACCACCAACCCTTGGTCAGATGCGATAACGATTTGTTCCTCACCATCTTCTCCATTTTGGAGGCTTTCCACCTTGAAAATTTTGTCGAAAATCTCCGTGACTTGGAAATCTTGGCTGCTCGCATATCCACCATAGAATACACAGGCGATCACTATAATTGTTGTCCGAAATATCGGTCTGGTTTTCATAGGGTATTCCTCACTCTCAATGCATCAATATCCGTATGTACGAGGTTGTCATGCGACGGTTGCCGATAATTTCTGTTCTCGCGCTCGGATGCTGCCCCGCATAGCGGGAGGTTATGAGCCTGTTGAAGACCCCGAACACCAGAAAACACCAGCCACTAAACGGGAGTAATAGCAATTACTTACGGGAACCCGAGTGCCTGGTGTTTTCCCTTATTATGCTGGGTTTTTGCGTATCCTGTTAGAAGATCGTTAGAGAGGATAACCAGTTACCATGGAAAAGTCTATTTACCGGTGACCCTGTCGACTATGGTATAGCCTCAGCTCGTCTGCTCCTTCGGGAGAAAATTCGCTTGACACGAAAATCCGAAACTAGCCATATTGACTGTGCGAGAACAATGAAAGGGAGGGAGTACGCTCGCCATCCGTTTCTAAGTCACCGCGTTATCTCTTCGATAATAAGAGCTACTTCCTAAAATCATTATCAGATCGATGGCTTTGTGGTTGGTCTCCAGCCACTT
>CP070674.1:2872240-2876482 GCA_020351995.1 Candidatus Zixiibacteriota bacterium | reverse complement strand
TGATACCTGAAGCCTGACGGTGTGAGCCACCAGGGCATCATGTCGATCTCGCTTGATTCCCACAGAAACCATTCTTTGATCCCGGATACTAGTTTGCATGGGGGTTCCAGTTCGGAACCGAAATACCCTGTCAGGAAAAACATTTCAATCAGCCTGCTGTTTACATAATCGATCAAAGCATCGTCGGACGAGAGAATTTTAAGCCTGTCCAGCGAGAATGTCTCCCGAATACGCTCCCGCTCCTCAGCCTCCCACTGCTCACGTCTTTGGCGATAGTCCTCACTATATTGGTTGGTCAGGACAGCATAAACTTTGACCTCATAAGTGACCTGACTCACATCTGTGCCATTGATCCACCAACTAGGCTCGGCATATTCAACTTCGACTTCAAATTCTAAGAGCCCTTCCGCCCCCAGGGCGGGAACGCTCTTGAATTCTACTCTCCCGCCGGCATCTTCGTATCCATCATAATCCCCCGGATACACTTCATCGCCATTTTCATTCTTTGCCTTAATGAAAATGGGGCCCTCTATGCGTGACAGGCAATAATTGTCCGGAAGGTTTATTGAAAATTTCTTGGTGTTGACTTCATTGCCAACCTCCCAACCACCACCGGCATACTGCGTGTACGTAACACCCTTGCTCCATTGTGAAGCCAGCAATTGGGGACCCTTCTCCGGGTCGAGAACTGGATCAAACTTCCCGATTTCCGTCAAAACTGCCTCTCGGAGCCTTCGGGCTGGATTCGGAACGCACAGGCGCAAGGCCATGTGTGCGTCGTGACGTTCCAGGCTCACATGCAATTTTTGCATGACTTTGTGGAAGTGTAGTTCGAGAGACCGATCAGGATTGGAATTTCTTAACACTCTCTGTGAAGTAAATTCTTCACCTACTTCCGTGGTTACCTTAAAGGTTGTCTTATGCTGTTTCTTGGCTCGTTGCGTCACCTTTTTTGATAGCGCCCGAGTGGTCTGAATCTGCTCGGAGGCCGTCTGTTTGTATCCATCTTCCGAAGAGTAACTGGCTCCGATGCTGGCAGTAATTCCTTTGATATCAACTCCGAATTTCGTGCCAATCTCGGCTTTGGTTTTGCGACTCCACTCCTCGGAAAATTGATTGGTGAAAGAAGTGCTCCAGCTGCTGTCATACTCCAGTGTTGACTCGGCCTCACGATCCTCTACTTCCTCAAACATAGTCTCGCGCTTGGTCCAAGATTTTTGTGTGAGGGTCGTTTCCTCCAAAGGCGCTAAACCAAGAGTATACAGCAGTTGACCCAGAACCGGTCCCACCGGTCTCACTCGCACCTGATCCGCGTACAATATCCCTAACCACGGCAGGCGGGTTATGTACTGGAGAAAATCATACAGGTTGGTATATGTCTGGTAAGGATGCGCCAGTTTCATGGTTGTCTTTATCAACCCTTGAGGGACCTTGGGATCTTCCGGCCTCTTCCCGTAAGGGTTCTCCTTTGTATGGCGGACAGCTACGGGGCGGTAGGTTTCACGTCTCACCGCATAATCGAGTTCCGGGTTAAACCAGCGTATTGTTGAAAACCTTTTGTCGAGCCTTACCGGCTGCCTTTTCCCCGTCTCAAGTTTGTTGAGCTGCGCAAGGGCGGTTGGCATGTCGATGTTTTGTCCGCGTTTGTAAACTTTGGCCAACAAGACCTTGAGAAAAAAAGGCGGTCTGTCAGTTACAAACCTGCAGTTCCATCCGACAAAGGTAGGGCTGGGAATAATCTCGTCCTCATTGCCTCCGAGAAAACCAGTCTTGCCTTGCGGAAATCGGCTGGGACATGCCTGGCGCGGCACGGAATTCCACAGCGGTAATCCCGCGCCCTCAGGGAACAAACCCCAATCATCACTCATAGTGACCCTCCTTAAGGTTTGTCGGGAAACAAGCCCAGAAGTCCGTCGTGCACCCGACTGTTCTGGTTATGATGTTTGACGCGAGACTGTACAGTTAAGATCGCGTTAGCCGGGGTTCACCTTCGCATGACAATGGCCGAGAATCATGGCCTTCGGTCTCAGAATCAATGATCAAAGATGAAGCAAATATCCCAGCAACGGGTCGTGGAAAACTACCCTCCCCTTGATGCGCTTAATATAAGCAGGATAGCCCTCTGATCTAGGTTACGGAGCGTCGCTTTCGCTGTCAAGTGAATTTTCTGAATACTTGCCGGACACACAAACCGGGTAATTTATTGAACATCAACAACATTGCTTACCGTACCTGCAACGGCCGCTCGCCGTAAGCCAGCGGAACGACTGCCCCGGTAGAATCCCGGCTTAGAACGCGTATACCCAACATGTAGGTGCCAAAACCGACGGATTCTGGAATAGCAAACTGAACCTTCAGAGCCGCATTGAGATAATCCAGTTTCACGTGATCCTGAAAAAGAAATATGTCACCGTATTCAGCGGTGCCATCCGGGTATTTCCGCTTTTCTTCGCCAATCCCTTCCGGTTCTTCACCGAAGGGATGAGCCCGATAATCGCTTATATCAACCCTGGCTTCGGCATCAGTTGGTTCGTAAAGCAGAAAGTAAATTTCGCCCTCGTGGTGAGCACTGCCCTCGGCCTGGCCCAGGCCGCCCACCGGGAAGAATGCCGTCAGAGTGTCGTCCTTAGAAACCGAGCCACTGTGAAAGAACGGTATCTCCTGCGACACATAGGCGTCTTTGAGAACATAAGGTGGTTCACCGGCGGCCAGCTCCACCGGAATAGTATTATCCAGTTCTACATACCGCACCTCTACGTGTTCCTTCTCTCCGCACGACACCCTCACTTTCATTTCATAGGTACCCAGCGGAAGGGCTTCGCTGAACGCCCGGGCGATAAATGTTCCCTGGTCCTCGACGTCGGCGTAGTTGATTTCTTTTGACCCGGAAGCAACCTCTTGCCATGAGGTTGTCCCGTCGTCATTGGTGTTTTGACGTCGCACCACGTGATCGAGCCGAAGGCTGGTGTTGTCCCGAAGCCTACCGGTGGCAATAGATGCTGTAGCGAGTAAGCGCTGAGCGTCCCATTCAAGGGTGTTGTACCCTACCCCCCCTATAACGCCGCTTCCCGGACACGGATACCGCGTTATCCTGACATCGTTTATCTCCAGTTCATCGTACCCCACCGGGACCGTCACGGCAGTCTTCAGCCTCACCTGTAGCTCCGCTGCCTCACCTCTGGCAATATCGCCTGATTTCGGTAAGGGAGCATCTCCCTCGAACGGGTCCTCGGCTTTGAAATCCGTCAGCGGCACCAGACTGGCATTCGTGACGAAGAGTTGGCCATACTTGTCTTCCTCTACTCTGAAATAGACCTCGATCTTCGGAATCAGGTAAATGGCGGACTCCCAGTTGCGCTCCACCACCTCAAGGGGTCCGTGCTGAATTATGTACATTCCCAGCTCATTGAAGTTGTCGCTGAGAATATCATATCCCTTTTCATAAATGACCTGCTCCGCTCTTTTATAAAGCACCGAGTCAACATAGTAATTGCCCTCATACTCCCACTGCTTATCTTCGGGGGCGAAAATCGCTGAATACAAGTTGAAGATTTCCGCCGAATCGGCTGTCACGTGCAAACTCTGAATTCTCTCAACCAAATCGCGCACATCGGGAGGCTGATACGGCCTGGTGTCAGCTTTTTTGCGGGCCAGATAGTACATAACCTTGTTGAATATCCGCCAGGGATTTTTGGGATCGTTCTCACCGTTCTCAAGATACTCTGACTTGAGGCTTCTCTCGTAACGGCATTTTTGGGCTTCTTCCGTCACTTCCTGGCTCATCCTGCCGGAGTGCCGCGGCGGGGAAGAGCAGCCAAACGCAATAGCGAGGATGCTAAATGCGATAGTACAGGTCACTGACCGCATTACGATTCTCCTTTTTCGCTCTGTTGTTTAGTTTGAAGGCCACTCACCTATGCCTTTTGCGACTGAACCGCTAGGCCGCAGGTGAATAGGTTGAAGCGGGCTTGATTACTTTGTCAAATAAAGAACAGAAATTCGTGCTGTCAAGCAGTAAGTAGTCACCAATCAAGGGCTCGTTTAAAACCCGAGGTCAATCTTGAGGATATAAACCAGTATATAAAACACTCCCACCAGGATGAATATCCCCCCCGTAACGCGCCGGGCCCAGAGTTCAAACTTGGTGAGGCGGTTGAAAAACTCGCCGATATACAGCGCCCCGGTCGCTATCAGTATGGCCACGACCACCACCGGTAAACCGGTACCCAGCCCGTAAACCAG
>CP070674.1:2823520-2872140 GCA_020351995.1 Candidatus Zixiibacteriota bacterium | reverse complement strand
CGTGGTTTTCCTGTGGAAAATCCACACCATGGTGCCGATCACCGGGATGCTGGCGAACAATATGAGTGCCAGACGCCACTCGGTATAAAACAGCACACTATATATCCCCAGGATGAGAATCGCGTCACCGACCAGCATGACTACGGTATTGGTAAACAGCATCCGCAGGGCTTCCGTATCCGATTCGACCCGTGCCATCAAGCGGCCCACCGGGTTTTTGTCAAAGTAGTCTATGTCGAGCGACAGAATGTGATGAAACAGCTTTCGCTTCAATGTCAGCATTACATCCTGCCCAATGGTTTCGAGCTTAACCCTCATCAGGTATTGAAGCACCATGGTCGTAATCTGGATGAGACCGATGCCGGCCACCGTCATCAGCAATCCCCGGAGATCGCCGCCGGCTATATCTACATCAAGGGCTCGTTTCAACAGAAGGGGCCATGCAAGCGAGAGCACGGTGGCTCCGGCCAGCAACAACAGGCATAGAAACAACCCTTTTCTATGTTCATTTAGAAGAGGCAGAAGCCTCGCGAAAGCTTTTCGGGACCCAATCTGCTTTTCCCGATCGCTTATCCGTTCGTTTTCAAAAAAATCTGCTGTCATTTTCCTTGTCCTTGCCTGATTGTTTTCACCGTCAACCGTCGGCTCGGACGACTCCCAACAAAAAAACCCGCCGAACCTTTCAGTTGCGGCGGGTCAAGTCTTTATTTAAAAGTCGGTCTATGGCTTGAATGCACTACCTCCGCCGCGTACTCTCCCAAGAGGGCATACCTGGAATGTCATAATAGCGTTATTCATGAAATGGTACTTTCTGCTGTTAGCTTTAGTAAATCACAAATCTAATTTACGTACGCGGTTTACAGTTGTTTCCACTTTACGGAATGTTTTCGACGTTGTCAAAACTTTTTTTAGCCGATTTGAAAAAAATCCGTATTTCTGCCTGGTCAGCTACTATTAATAGTGGACGTGGTCCGTGCACCGCTCTCGGACCAGGTGAGAGTCTCACGTCCACTGGTCAAACTGCACATTTCTCTTGTGTCGGGCGTCATATTTATGCAGCTCATAAGGCGGGGTTAGTGACTGAGCCTCAGTGAATTACGCTTTTATCGCGTCCCGAAAGTTGTTGACAGGAAACGGCTTAGTAGATAAATTGTAATCAGAGGTGATTCTGTCCCTCGTTTGCCAAACATCACCGTTCAGCACTTCTCAGCCGAGGGGATAAGGTTCTGGCGTACGGTCATTGTCGCTTTGAGCTTGAGATATGGGATATGGATCGGCTCACGCGGCGGCGGTAGTTGTAAAACGTATAGCGGCGCGCTAGTCCTTAAGTGATATTTGAGATACCTTGGTCTGGTATGATTTATAGGGAGGAATGTTTATGAAGAACGCATTTATACTCCAGATACCGATGGCGATCCTGATTACTATGGCAGCCCTGGTAATCGGTTGTAGCGACACGGGAAGCCCTGTCGCACCAGATAATGATGACGCACTGAGGATAGAGTCGGTGACGGTGTCATCACTTTCGACCGTTCTGTCCCCATCTCAGTATGACGTCGTACCTACGGGTCAGAAACTGACCCTTATGTGCAAATCAAGCGGCGCCGATGGTGCCGACTTATCAACCCTGTGGTCGGCGAATTGCGGGGAGTTTAATCGTACTGACAGTTGCGCCGTCGAGTGGGTTGCTCCAGACACGAACGCATCAGCTGAGATCGCCGTAACGGTGTCGGACGGTCATCAGCAAGCAGGCGATACCCTTCGACTGGGTATTCTATCGAGCCATACCTGGGAGAGGAGTTACAATCTCGGATCATATGAGGACGGCCAGGATGTACTAATCGCCGGCGATGGCGGATATGTTGTTCTCGTCTCCCACGGCGGTGTAAACCTGGTCAAAATAGCCGCCGACGGCTCCATCCTGTGGCGTCGACTGTACGTCCTGGGAGGTTCATACTGGGCTCGATCGGTCACTGCCTTACCTGACGGCGGCTACGCCATCACAGGCGGCCGGCGGGTATCAGACGGCACTGCATTACTATGGGATGTTTTTGTGCTCAGGTTAGACGCCCAGGGAAACCTGTTGTGGCAGAAGATATTCGGCGGCGAAGGCGGTGACGCGGGATACGATGCCGTGGCCACGCCAGACGGCGGCTTACTTGTAGTTGGCGGGACCGGTTCTTTTGGCGGTGCTGGAGAGGGAGTCTATCTGGTCCGGATTGACGCCGATGGAAATTTGCTTTGGCAAAAGACTTACCCTGGAATGCGCGGAACATCAATTATTGCCACATCGGACGGTGGCTATGCCATAACCGGTGAAATTGGCATCTGGTGCGTGGGTGCGTCCGATGTCTTTTTGCTAATGGTTGATGCCGACGGCAACATGATTCGCCAGCTGACTTACGGCGACATTGATGGCGAACTAAGCTTCGCAGTGATAGAGACGCCAAGCGGTGGTTTTGCCATAGCCGGTCAGGCTTACTCGCCAAGCAATGGAGACACTGATGGCTTTTTGTTTCTTACCGACCACGAGGGTAATCTTACAAAGTGGACGGATTTTGGCGGGAGCTCGGATGACCTTGTCCGTGATGTAGTGAACAGGCCGCAAGGAGGCTTTGCTGTTGCGGGGTATACAAAATCATTCGGTGAAGGCGGCTGGGACATGTACCTGACCGCATTCGACGGAGGCGGCACCTTTGAGTGGGGCAGCACGTTCGGCGGATCGGAGCTTGAGGAAGGTCAGGGACTTGTCTGTACCAAGGACGATGGTTTTGTGGTGGTAGGCCGGACCATGAGTTTTTCGACCGACCTCTGTGACCTGTATGTGGTCAAGACCGATAAAAACGGCCGTATCTGGCAGCATCCCGAGGAAGAAGCTGATGCGAAGCTTCTAGCAGATTCGCGGTAGCTGTTCGCCAACGGGCATATCCACTATGCGCTGTCCGCCGATTCTCGTCATCATTGAGACCATACCAGGCCGGTCTGAATCGATTTCTCCGATGACCACGGCATCCCTGCCTAACTCGTGGCCCTGCATAGCCTTGAGGACTGAATCAGCCTTCTGTTTCGCGACCACAGCCACCAGCTTACCCTCGTTGGCAACATAGAGCGGATCAAGACCGAGGATTTCACAGGCTCCGGTCACGGCGGGCTTGACCGGAATCAAATCCTCCCGGATTTTTATACCCACCTCGGATGCCCGGGCAAATTCGTTGAGTGTGGCTGCGAGTCCCCCACGGGTCGGGTCCCGCATGGCGTGAACATCGCCGCCCGCGGCTTTCACAATCGCCTCGACAAGTGTGTTCAAGGCAACCGTATCGCTCTGAATGGGTGTATCGAATGACAACCCTTCGCGTTGGGACATTACGGCAATGCCATGGTCGGCAACGGTACCGCTGATGATGACAACATCGCCCGGCTTCAGGTTGCAGGAGGATATATCGTGATTATGTTCAATAAGGCCAATACCGGCGGTGTTAATAAATATCTTATCAGCGTTGCCCTTATTCACCACTTTGGTGTCGCCGGTGACTATCGTCACGCCGGCCTTATCGGCGGCCCTTTTCATCGACAGAACGATCCGCTCAAGATCTTTAAGCGGGAAACCTTCCTCGATTATCAGCCCGGCACTGAGACAGAACGGCCTGGCGCCATTCATGCAGATATCATTAATAGTGCCGTTAATGGCCAGATCGCCAATATCGCCACCGGGGAAGAATATCGGGTCCACCACAAAAGAATCCGTCGTAAACGATAGCTTCTGGTCACCGATTTCAACAACTGCCTGATCATCCTGCTTACTGAGGGCAGGGTTATCAAAGGCCCAGACAAAGAGCTTGCTGATCAGTTCATTCATCATCTTGCCGCCGGCGCCGTGGCTTAATTGGATGGCGTCATGTTCAGTAATAGGTAAAGGGCAAGTGAGTTGCTCAGGCTTCATACTCTTTTTCATAATGTTCTAACTCTCCACCCTGTCGTCCTGATGACGATGATAATTATAATAAGCCGCGCAGGCTCCTTCCGACGAAACCATCGTGGCACCCATGGGGCTCTGAGGAGTACAGCGCTTACCGAACTGGTCGCACTCGTGAGGTTTTTTCAGCCCCTGAAGGATCAGTCCGCTTATGCACTCCGGAGGTTCCTCCACATTAATGCTTTCGGTGTCAAAACGCTTTTCGGCGTCATATTCCTCAAACTCCGGTCTGAGCGACAGCCCGCTCTGCGGAAACTCGCCAATCCCCCGCCACTTGCGGCTGCCAACCTGAAATACCCGGCGAATAAGTTCCTGGGCCGGACGGTTACCCTCTCGCTTCACTACCCGGCGGTACTGGTTTTCCACCTCGGCTCGCCCCTGTTCAAGCTGCTGGACAGCCATGAAGATACCTTCAAGAATGTCCACCGGCTCAAAGCCAGTGACGATTATAGGCACCCGGTACCTTTCGGAAATTGGAAGGTACTCTTCCCATCCCATGACAGTGCAGACGTGACCGGCCGCGAGAAATGCCTGTACCCGATTCTCGGAAGAACTGAGTAGGGCCGTCATGGCCGGGGGAACAAGAACATGCGCGACCAGCATGGTAAAGTTGTCAAGACCCTGCTGTTTTGCCTGCCAGACTGCCATGGCCGTAAGCGGGGCCGTGGTTTCGAAACCCACCGCGAAAAATACGACCTGCCTGTTCGGATTCTCCCTGGCCAGCTTGACCGCATCAAGCGGAGAGTAAACCATTCGCACATCACCGCCCTCCGATTTTACCATAAACAGGTCTTTCTCTGACCCCGGAACGCGCAGCATGTCACCAAAGGAGGTGAAAATAACCTCCTCACGGGAGGCTATGGCGAGGGCTCTGTCAATCATTTCCAGGGGAGTTACACACACCGGGCACCCCGGGCCGTGGACCAGTTCGATTTGCCGGGGGAGCAGCTGGTCAATTCCGTTTCTTATTATGGCGTGGGTCTGACCACCACAAACCTCCATTATCACCCACGGCTTAGTCGTGACGGTGGCAATCCCCGAAAGCAGTTTCTGGGCGAGGTGCGGGTCGCGAAATTCCTCGAGATACTTCATTGATCCTTCTCCCCTCGCTCATCGTCGGGCTTGAGCGGCATCCCGAACACATCAAGCCCTTTCCTCGCGGCCTGATCAGCTATCTCACCGAACAACTCCAGCGTCTTCTTGGCCTCTTCTTCATCGACTATACTCAAGGCAAATCCCGCGTGGACTATTACGTACTGGCCAATTTTGACCTCCGGCACGTAGGCCAGACAGGCGGTATTGACTGTTCCGGCGTAGTCGATGCGGCCCATTTGTATACCGTTCTCTTCGGTTATCTCGATGACTTTACCGGGTATGGCCAGACACATTGGATTTTAAATCTCCCTTTATCATGAAGTACCAGACGCACGAAGCTTTGCGTCACCGGCTACAATCTGCCCCAGAGCGAGTCCGCCATCGTTCGGCGGAACCTGGCGGTGCTGGAGAACTTCGAAACCCTCTTCCTTGAAACGCTCTACTATATACGATGTAAAGTATCTATTCTGATACACGCCGCCACTAAGACCGACACGGTTAATTCCACTTTTCTCGCGGGCGCGCTTAGCCGAAACCACGAACGTCTCGGCCAGAGTAGTATGAAATAAGCTGGCCAACTCCTCGACCGGCGTTCCGCGAGCAATTCCATCTAACATAGCTCGAATGATATTCGTGACATCTATTGCCCGCTCAGCCGAAGCGTTCGAGGCCTGCCCCGGTGTTATGTATGCTTCCGAGGCTGTCATCTCCAGCTCAACGGCCGCCTGGGCCTCGAAGTTGATTTCGCTTCTTATTCCCAGTATCGCCGAAACACCGTCAAACAGTCTTCCGCAACTGGAGGTCATCGGGGAATTGATTTCCTTGTCAATCATTTGAATGAGCAACTCAATATCCTTCGCGCCGATATTTTTTAGAAAAGGTAGGTCGAGTTTTGTGATTTCCGGACCAAAAGTATGATACAGGTAACTTATGGCCATGCGCCAGGGCTCTTTTATAGCCGCCGCGCCACCGGGCATAGCCACCGGCTCAAGCCACGCAAAACGTTCAAAACTCCCGGCATCACCAATGATGACCTCGCCTCCCCAGATCGTTCCGTCTGTGCCATAACCCGTACCATCGAGAATGATGCCGATGGCGGGCTCGGAGATTGAGTTATCGGCCATCACCGAAACCAGATGGGCGTGGTGGTGCTGCACTGCCACTGTTTGCAACTGCTGGCCGGTGGCCCACTTGGTGCTAAGATATTCGGGGTGCATGTCGCACACAATCGCCTCCGGGGCTATCTCAAGTATCCGGCCCAGGTGCTCGATCGAGTTCTGGAAAAACTCATAGGCGGAAGGGTTATCCAGATCGCCGACATGCTGACTCAAGAACACCTGATTCCCCCGGGACAGAGCGATAGTATTTTTCAGCTCACCACCCACTGCCAGCAGCCTCCTTCGAGTACTCTCTTTCAAAAAGATCGGTTGCGGGACATAACCCCGTGACCGCCGGATGGCCTGTATTCCCCCCGCGGAGATAATCGCGATAGAATCGTCGCAACGTTGAAGGATTTCGCGGTTGTGGGTCAACAGGTAATCGGCCATGCTCTTGAGACGCTCAAAAGCTTCTTCATTGCCAATCGCAATCGGTTCTTCGGAGTAGTTCCCGCTGGTCATGATCAGGGCATCGAAATTTCCTCTTATGAGCAAGTGGTGATGTGGACTGTACGGTAACATGAAACCCAAATACCGATTGCGCGAAGCTATCGACTCGGGCAATTGACAGTCATGGCGCTTGCGGAGCAGCACGATCGGTCGGGTGTAATGCTTGAGAAGCACTTCGTGTTCAGAATCAACATGACAATACTTGCGGATACTCTCCAGGTCGGGCGCCATCAAGGCAAATGGCTTCTGAGCTCGCCCTTTACGCAGTCTGAGTTCCCCGATTGCCTCGGTATTATGGGCGTCAACGGCAAGATGGTATCCCCCGACTCCGCGCACGGCAACAACCTTCCCATCCCGAAGCAGCTTTACTGCTTCTGCAATCGGGTCAGCAGTTTCAATGCCCACCCCGGTACTGTCGCGGAGCGTCAAGGCCGGCCCGCATTCAGGGCAGGCGTTGGGCTGGGCGTGAAATCGACGGTCCGACGGATCGTGGTATTCTCTTTCGCAATCGGGGCACATCGGGAAAACCTTCATTGACGTAAGCGGCCGGTCATATGGAATACCTTCGACAATCGTATACCGCGGCCCGCAGTTGGTGCAGTTTATAAACGGATAACGATAGCGCCGATCATTCGGGTTGAATAACTCGCTCAGGCAGTCATCGCAGACGGCTATGTCAGGAGAGATTAATGTGGAAGGTAGCTTGTCGTAGGTGCTGACCTGTATGGTAAACGTTTGGTCCCCGCGACCTTTCATCTCTTCATCCGTCAGTTCGACGATCTTTGCCAGGGGCGGGGCTTCGCTGCGGAGGCGCCCGCAAAATCCATCAAGGGATTCAGAAGCTCCCTCGACCTCAATCAGAACACCCTCGGCATCGTTATTTACAAATCCCCCCAGGCCGGCTTCAGTCGCGAGTCGGTAGACAAAAGGACGAAATCCAACTCCCTGGACAATGCCGTTGATGCGAATTCTTTTTCGGGTTAACCGGGCCTCTGGCTTGCTCTTCAGGTGAGATTTGTCAGGCATGGATTGGTGTCGTTGTTAAGATTTCTGTTTCTTGTGTGCTATCTGTTCTTGCAGCCAGGCGTACCACTGATCCAACCCGGCGCCGGTCCGGCACGAGGTTTCGATAATGGTAAGGGTACCGTTGACTTTGAGGGCGTTCGCTTTAACCATTTCGAGATCGAAATCAGAGGTCCCCAACAGGTCGATCTTATTGACGACCATGACCGATGACCGCCGGAACATCGCCGGATATTTCAGCGGTTTGTCGTCACCCTCGGTGGTACTCATGACCACGATTTTCATGTCCTCGCCGAGATCATAGCTCGACGGGCAGACCAGGTTGCCGACATTTTCAATCACCAGCAGATCTGTGTTTTCGAGCTCCAGTTCTTTGAGCGCTCTGGAGACCATATTAGCGTCCAGATGACAGGCCCCCCCTGTCACGATCGGCCGAACCAGCTTACATCCTGCCCGCAGCAGCCTCTGAGCGTCGTTTTCGGTCTGAACGTCCCCTGCGATCACCGCAATATTTACCTGAGACCCAATTGCACTAATGGTTTTCTCCAGAAGGCTGGTTTTGCCTGAACCAGGCGAACTTACCATATTGAAACTGAATATTTTTCGCTGATTGAGTGCCCCGCGTATTTCGGCGGCGATGCGATCATTCTCCGATAAGACCTTTTGTTCAAACGGTACCTTTTCTGCCATACTGTATCGTTACCTCTATTATCATCTGTCGTCAACTTCAATATATGCTATGTCAAGCTCCTGACCCTGTTCCACGGTTACATCGTAGGAGCCGCATTCAGGGCAGACAAAAATGAATCCCTCTACTTCGAATTTGCGGTGGCACTCGTTGCACAATCCGGCAACCGGTACACTTTCAATCTTGAGCCTGGTACCCTCGAGTTTGGTTCAGGCGGTGAGGGCACCAAAACCGAATTCCAGTGCTTCGGGTACCACATCCGTAAGGGCCCCTATCCTGAGCCCCACGGCAATTATTGACTTCAGATTCTGCTTGTCGGCTTCGGTAAGGACCGTATTCATTATCGAATTCGCAATTGCCAACTCGTGCATTGTTACCTCAATCGGTGGCCAGTCTCAGAATCACGTAATTTAACGAAGACAATATAAGGAGTTTCAAACCAAGTTGTCATACTGAATCTGTAGCGACCAGCGGCAATGGGCGTTTTCGGAGAAGCCGCAGAGCGGAAGTCTCCTGGGAGGTCAGATCATTGCGGCTGAAACATGGAATTGACAGCAGGTTCGCGACCCGTTAGGTCCGAATCCACATAAAAAGACCTGATGGAGCGAGCACGTCTCCACCAGGCGATATCCACAAAAGTGTGAATCAAGGAGGTTCCCTTGGCGCCCTCTGTCTGTCTCAGACCAGACTCTGCTTCGCCCGAGACCTCTACCTCCCCGCCTCCCACTCAAGTTGCTCTCTCTTCACAGTGATCTCTGCTATCCCGTAGACCACCATGGCAGAATGTCCTGCAATTCTGACATTAGGCCTATCCACCCTAAAGCCTACAAATTTCATGCCCAATTTTTCGTCCACAAGTGATTTGTAAGGCGCTGTTGTACAGCGTATTGCGTTCCGGGCAGCTTCCCCGGTGATCGGGGCCGGGTACAATTCACCTGAATTTGCCAAAATCGGACAGGTGAAATTAACCAAGAGTAATTTTTAGGTCTTTAATGATTTTGCGAAGGTTTGATGGGTCGAGCGACAGTTCGCGGGCGGCGGCACTCACGTTGTTGGCGTTTCGATCAAGGCTCTTGAGAATCAGGGTTCTTTTGAACTCTCTCAGTCGCTGAGCGAAACTGCCATCACCATCAGCGGGGTTCTCCGTAAGCACGAGATAACTGGCCACTTCCTGCCGGGTGATATAATACGAAGGCGACAGGTCGATCAATGACTGGACGGTGTCCAGCAACTGGCGAACGTTTCCGGGCCACTCGAACTCAATCATATAGTCGCGGGCTTCTGGTTCAAAGATTTTCAAACCACACCCGATCTTGGCACAATAACGTCGGGAGAAGAAATCAATCAATTCAGGGATATCTTCGCGCCTGTCTCTCAAGGGCGGAAGCGTTATCGTCACACCTTTAAGACGATAATACAAGTCTTCTCGGAACCGCTTCTCGGCGATCCGTTCCGTAAGATCGTGATGGGTGGCACAAATCAGACGTACATCGACTTTGATCGTCTCAGGCGATCCGATCCGCTGCATTTCTCCCGTTTCCAGAACCCTCAGAATCTTGGCCTGAGTAGTAATATCAAGATCGCCGATTTCGTCCAGAAAGACGGTGCCGTGGTCGGCGTATTCAAACATACCGATTCTGTCAGCCACGGCTCCGGTGAACGAGCCTTTCAGGTGTCCGAACAGTTCGGATTCGACCAGATCCGGCGCTTTGTGATTACAGTTAAAAATAGCCAGGGTCTTATTCGCCCTGAGACTCCGCTTGTGAATAGCACGGGCTACCAACTCCTTACCGGTACCGGTCTGCCCCAGGATCATGACCTTATTGGCCGTAGGCCCGATCTTCTCAATGGTCTGGTAGACGTCGAGCATTGCCCTGGACTTACCTACCAGCCCATACTGTTCGCGCGCCAACGTAGCCAAGTCCGAGTGGCTTCTTTTGAGCCGATAGAAACTGACGGCGTTCTTTACGGCGCGGGTTAACCGGGCAGGTCGCTCGTTCTTTCCGACGTAATCGAAAGGTGCGTGCCCTTTCTCTATTTCATCCTCAGAATAGTCGCCAGGATATCCGGTGTGGAAAATTATCGGAATTTCCGGATTGAGCTGTTTTAGCTTTGATGCGGTTTTCAGACCATCCATCTTGGCCATCTTGATATCGAGTACAATGGTCTCGACAGCCGGATCGGAAGACACAATATCGATTGCCTGGAAGCCCGAGGAGGCTGAGACAACCTCGTACTCGTCCATAAAAGCCTGATGAAGCGCTTCCAGGACGAGCGGGTCGTCATCAACTACTAAGATTTTTCCTAATTTTTCCACCGATTTGTTAATGCGTCAAGAAAGACCAATTAAGCTATGTTTTCAAGAATATACTGAATGTGGTTCCTCTGTCAAGGGCGGAGTCCACGCATATCTGGCCACCGTAGATATCCACAATTCGCTTACAGATAGCCAGCCCGAGCCCTGTCCCGGTTCGTGGTTTGGTGCTAAAGAACGGGCTAAAGAGCTTGGCTTTGATATCGGGGGCGATGCCCGAACCGGTATCGGATATTTTGACAACTACTCCCCTGGCGTTCCGGCTTGCGCTGACGCTAAGTGTTCTTTTCTCAACATCTTCCATGGCATCAAGGGCGTTATTTATCACATTTGAGAAGAGACTGTGAGCATGTAGACGATTCATTCTCACGACACTTCCATCAGCGGCCTTCACGGTAAGCTTGACACCCATTTGATCGATGCGTGTTCGATCCTTGAGAATTTCGTGAAAGAGTGTGCGCAAATCAACGGCCTCTGCATCCGTATCCGATTCAAGTCGCGAGAACTGGGTCACCAAATCTGTCATCTGTATGGCCCGCTCCACAGAGGTTTCGGCCAGATCGAGCAATTTGATGTCGCGGTCTGTGTCTTCGTCGTCGCCATTTCCTATTCGGCCCTTGAGTTTATCGATCGAGGTGGCGGCCGGAAACAGAGCGTTGTAGATCTCGTGAGCAACGCCTCCGGCGATCTGCTTGATCTGCTCATACCTTTCGAGGTGAGCCGTACGAAGTTCAGCTTCGGCCCGTCGGCGTTCCGTTATATCCACGGCAGTCCCCAGAACCGCCGGTTTGCCGCCGAATTGAATTGTCTCAGCCGAATACAGTACCCATTTTTCTTCACCAGACTTGGTAATAATGGGTACTTCGTAGCTTCTGCGGACTGAGCCATCACCGGCCAGTCGCTTCGTGGACATCTCCTTGAGCGAGTCCCAGTAGTCGGGACGGGTCATCCCCCATGGATCCATCCTGGATAGCTCAGCGGCGGAAAACCCGGTAATCAATTCGGCCGCCGGATTATGATATAGCGGACCATCTTCGTTATAAATGAGAATGGCGGCGTTTGTCGTCTCGGCCAGGGCGCGGAATTTCCTTTCACTCTCTTTGAGGGCCTCTTCCGCTCTTATCCTCTCCGACACATCAAGTAACGTACCTATGTGCGACCGTTGACCTTCATAAATAATCTTTGAAACATACACCTCGACGTTTCTGGATTTTCCTTCAGCGGTAAGGACACGGAACCCCACGCTGGTACTGACATCCGACGAGGATTCGAAATCCTCAAAAACACGGATTACCTCGTCTTTGTCGTCGGGGTGCACCATGCTGTAGGCATCAGCCATTTCCACGAGTTCATCGGCGCAGCGCCCCATAATCTCGGCGACCTTCCGATTAACGTATGCGAAGGCTCTATCTCTAAAGACATAGATACCGACCGGCGACTGTTCGGCCAGCGTTTTGAACCGATCCTCGGACGCCTTCAGCGCCTCCTCGGCTTTGATGCGTGCCGTAATGTCGGCGGTATGAACCATCACATAATCAGGGGGGACATAGGCATAACTCACCATCAGATTGCGGGTCTCGCCGGTCAGCCGATAGTTATATGGCACGGGCTTGTCCAGTCTGACCGTCGTTTTGTCCCTGAGGCAACGCAGCATGTCAGTTCTCCAGTCGGCCCGGTCCGGGAAAGCTTCGCTCAGTTTCTTGCCCAGCAGAGAGGGTAACACTCCTCCCGTAATCCTCATGGCCTCGTCGTTGAAATCTGTGAAGACAAAATCGCCATCGACGTACTGCCATATATAGGTTGCTACCGGAATCGATAGAAACTGGGCCCGTGCCTTCTCTTCACTCTGTCTAAGATCTTGTTCCCTTCTCTTCAGCTCCGTGATATCATTGAAACTGGCAATCATACCTTGAACCGAACCGTCAACCGCAAAATATGGCAGCGCCGTAGCCGCCAGGATTGCGGTTTGGCCATTCTCATCAACGTTCTCGCGTTCGTAATTTGCCTGAGGCGAACCGCTCAGAATCCTCTCCATCGGGCAATCCGGTGTATGGCAGAGAGACGAATTCCAGATATCGTAGCACTTCCCTCCTATCACGTCTTCGTGACTTTGTCCGACTTTCGAGCAAAGGCTGTTGTTTGCCCGCAGAATTGTAAGATCCTTGCCCACTACCAGCAACGGCGGAGCCGACTCAAGTACCTGTGCCAGGTCAGAGTGCGTCTTTCTAAGTTCATTTTGGATTCGTTTCCGTTCCGTGATATCCAGCATACTGGCGATAAGAGCGGGGCGGCCCTGATAAATCATTCGAGAACCGAATACCTCAACATCCCTTATCTCGCCCGCCTTTGTTATAATCCGTACTTCGTAGTGAGCGAAATCCTCGTCCCCGGCGATTCTTCTATTCAGGCTAAGCTCAACACGGGCCCGTTCCTCGGGATGACAAAAATCGATCGGACCTTTCCTGTCGACGATTTCCGACTCGCTGTAGCCCAGTATCTCGGCCAGCCGCGGATTGACATATCGGCACAGACCATCCTGTACGACGCTGATGCCCACCATCGAGCGCTCTGCCAGAGCCTTGAATCGTCCTTCCGATTCCCTGAGCGCCTTCTGACTCTTGATCCGGTAATAATTGATTATGAGAACTGCTATCATGGCCAGAACCAGTGCCAGAAGCACCCAGTCGTGCCAGACAGTGAGGAAATGGTGAGCACCTTCTTCGGCGGCGTGTTGTTCTGGTTCTGCGGCGTAACCCTTTGCGCGAAAATGCAGAGTCCAGATGACAATCGAAGCTGGGTTCAGGACTTTCCGGAACATATACCTAAATTAACCTATTTTGTCCGTTTGTCAAACAATACATTATGGGCCCGCAAGCGCACATGACCGCCAGAATAGACCAATTCCCTCAACTTTGAGTGCAATTAGGTAAAAAAGCGTTTGACTTATTCTCACCGGAAGGTGTAGATTACGTTCGACAGGGTATCTGAATCACACTTTAACAATGACAAAGCTTCATCAAATCAGGATAACGCTCGCCACGGCCATTTGCGCGTTCATCGTGTCCGGGGTTTCGGCTGAGGAACAGGCAGTGGAACCGGTGGACTCAATCCAGATGCGCACCCCGGAAAAGCCGGAAAAAACTCTCTCAGAGAAAATTCTGGCCGTGCCGCAATTCATCATTGATCTTCCCTTTGAAATTCTTGAGTTCACTTCGAAGGTTATTATTGATGATGTTATAGATACTCGTTTCACCCGACGCACGTACCAGGTATTCGATGATCTTCACCGTATTTACGGCTTCTACCCGACGCTCGGCTACGGAGCCAACATGGGGATCAAGGGGGGGATCGGTTTTCGCTCTAAAGGCGTCCTTAGCGAAGGGGAACGGCTCAAGCTGAAAGGGAGCTATTCCACCCACGATTACCAGCGGTACAAAGCCGTTTATATAGCTCCCGTTCTGGCTTCAAAAGAGGGCGTGACATTCTATCTCTCCTACGACAAGAAACCGTGGGAGAGTTTTTTCGGTATCGGCTTCGATAGTAACGAGGACGACGAGGTAACCTATTGCTCCGAGGAAACCAACTTCCGCATGATCGGGAGCTGGGATCTTTACGCCAAGTGGTCCGCTGAGGTGGTTGGTGGTTATCGCGTCGTTAACCTGTATGACGGACAGAACCCGGATCAAGAAGGGGATCTGGACGTGATTCGCCAGACTCTTGGCCTGAACCGCCAGTCCGTTGGTCCAGCGCGTGTCTTGTCCCTGACTTCAACCGTGACACACGATTGGAGGAACAGCAAGTTCCAGCCATCTCGGGGTGGCGTCGAGATCCTTTCGCTATCCTACAACAAGGGAGTAAATCG
This sequence comes from Candidatus Zixiibacteriota bacterium, assembly GCA_020351995.1. Classification (GTDB taxonomy): domain Bacteria; phylum Zixibacteria; class MSB-5A5; order GN15; family FEB-12. Next base: position 2,857,578 of record CP070674.1, on the reverse strand, counting down.
CGCCAAGGATCTCGAATATCTTGCCTACAGCCTTGACCTTCGACACTATTTCGAAGTGTTCAAAAAGCGGTTGTTCGCGGTGAGGGTCATGGCTCAGTCAATTGACACACAGGGTGATTCACCGGAATTGCCGTTCTATCTGCGTAGTAAGCTGGGGGGATGGGATATCATGCGTGGATACCGTGAATACCGGTTTATCGACAATGATATGGCCCTGATGACTATAGAGTACCGCTATCCCATCTGGCAAATTGTTGATGCCTTTGTTTTTATCGACGAAGCTCGAGTTTTCAATGACATCTTCGACGAATTCACTCTCCGCAACTGGAAATACTCCTTTGGCGGCGGCCTGAGGATTTGGGGAGTTGAAAGTAGCGTGATGAGCCTTCAAGTAGCCGGCAGCAGCGAGACGGTACAGTTCTATCTTGAAGTGGCCGAGGAATTTTAGGGATTTCGTATTATGAGGACACGGTTATTTAACTGCATCACACCAAATATACTGATAGTCCCGGGCTTGATAGTGACCCTGATTTTGCTGACTTCCTGCGCCACAGAACACAAGTTGCGCAAGGAAGGTCCTTACCTGTACGACGATGACAAGAAAGACATCGCCGAGCCCGCAAGCAGCAATTACAACCTGGTCTGGGATACCTTTGAACGTTCCGTATTCGAGCAAGGCGACCAGTTTGTTAATCTCGATCGAAACTTGTGCAAGCTTTTTGGCTGTCCGAAACAGGCTCTCAATATCAACAGTTTTGACGAGGTTCCCAATAGCACCTGGTTCGAGAATCGACACGGACAGTTCAGGATGACCCCGGAAGAAATTCGCCTGGGTCTGACCACAACCGGCGGGCCGGACACGTCGGGTGAGTGGACCGTTTTCCGTCCGAAACTCCAGGGTGCCACCGTGGGATTCTGGATAGAAGACATCCATGGCAATCAGTATATCATCAAATTCGACCCGCCCGGTTTCCCGGAGATGGCCACGGCCGCTGCCGCTATGGGATCCAGGTTCTTCCATGCCTGTGGATATAATGTCCCCGAAGAGACTATCGTGTACTGGAAGCCCCACCTGCTCAGGATAAAGGAAGGCGTGACCTACACGGATAATGCCGGCCAGGTTAGACCTTTAACCGTGGAAGTGCTGGACGAGGTTCTGGAGAATGTTGAGCGCAGTCCCGACGGATACATACGCTCCCTCGCCTCGCTGGCACTCAAGAATGTGAAGGGCCCCTTCAGTTACGATGGAACCCGTAAAGACGACCCTAACGATTGGTGTAAGCACCAGCACCGCCGGGAGCTGCGTGGGCTGTATGTAATGGCTTCGCTGATTAACCACTACGACACCAAGGATCAAAATACCCTTGACGCATACGAAGAAGAAGACGGTCGCTGCTTCTTGAGGCACTACCTGATAGATTTCGGTTCGACCTTCGGCTCCGACGGCGACAAGCCAAAGCCTGCGATAAAAGGATACGCTAACTTTTTTGATATAAGAGACATCTTTGTTTCGCTAATAACTCTCGGTCTGAAGACCTGGTCCTGGGAATACGCGGAGCCATACGAGTATCCTTCGATAGGTTATTTCGAATCAAAGCTTTTTAAGCCCCATAAATTCGATCCGATATTTCCCAACCCGGCCTTCGATGAGATGACCGGCCGCGATGCTTATTGGGGTGCCAAAATTGTCATGGCTTTTCGTGACGATGACCTGAGGGCGCTGGTCGACGCCGGACAGTTCTCTGACCCGGAGGCCGCGGAATATCTCTTCAATACCCTCAAGGAACGGCGTGACAAGATAGGGCGTCACTGGTTTAGCAAGGTCAATCCCCTTGATCATTTCTCTGCTTCCTACAACTCGCCGGACTTTCGGATTGCCTTCGAAGATTTAGCTGTGAAATATGGCCTTGAAACCGAATCCGATACCCGGTATCGTCATTCGGTCAAATATGACGGTCGCAAAATTATTTCCAAACGTGCTTTGGAGGACACCGAATTACTGTTAACATCGGATGATCTTGACCAGATGGCCTCCTATTTCGCGCCCCCTGAAAAGGATGGCGATTCCGACAATTTCCTCTACGAGATTCTAATCGAAACACAGCGCTCCAACCAGCGATGGAGTAAGCCAACTCGGCTCTGGCTGTGGTATTTCCCCGACGAGCGACAGTTCAAGCTTGTCGGGATCGAACACCTCGACTAACCTGGATCGCCGATGCTTACTTGCCGCAAACTCGCTACTCTGCTGATTCTGACGACGCTTGTTGTCTCTGTTTCCGTTCAGGCGGGGGAAAAAGACCCCGTGACCGGGGATGTTTACGCGCAGTTCCAACAACTTCAATATCCCCAATTGCAGTCAGAGCTCGATTTGATTGTCCCGGAATCCGGAGGATATCTCATCACCGGACCTCTGGACGTGCGAGTATCGACCGATGATATAGTCGACCGAATCTATCGAGCCATCCGCATAGTCTGCCCGGATCTTGCCTCGGTGGACTCCGTTATATCCGCCATTAAATCTACTCAGGAAATATCTGTCGGTTCAATGGCTAATCACCTCTCAACCGCCAGCAAGAAAGAGCCGGTCGGTTTTCGCGGGGTGTTGATGGATATCACATGGCAAGACAAGTCCTTCTCTCTCCTGATATGCACCACACAGCAAATCCGCTGGCTAATCTGGTTTAAGCAATTCGTGTCGGGGACAATTCCAGATGCCGGGGTGGAATCGCTTCAGAAGTATTCCGAGTCGGTGTCGGATTATCTGTACCAATTGGATTTGGGAAATCTGCAGGCAGAACCGCCAGTAGCAACTGATTTCGGCGTCCCTGAGAGGTGCGATATATTCGCGACTCCTCCCGATTATGTTATACAGGGATACGACAACTACATGAACTACCTGTATGCCCACCGCGAAATTAGAACCGATTTTGCCCGTGGAGTGAAGGCTTTTGTGCCGACCGACTCACTCCTTGATCTGATTATCAATCGGGCTCCGGCCGAAGCATTCCCCAACAAAGAGGCGCCCATGCTCCAGAATGAATACCGTAAGTTCTTCGGTCGCAACGGTGACGTTCGAGTCATGGAGACTCTCACCGCGGCGGGTTTTGACACGCTGCAGACCGGGGAGTACTTTTTTGCCGTCGGTATCACGGGAAAGATAAGGTTTGGACGGGAATTGTTGCGAGCCGAGGTAGAGCGTATTGAGAAAGAAACCGGCCAAAAGGTTCCCCGCGCCAATCACGCTTTCCTTTTTCCCGGCGAGCCCATCCTGACCGCCGGAGCGTTTTTTGTCGAACGCAATGGATCGCCGAAAATCGTAGAGATCACAGCTCAATCGGGGCACTACTTCTACAGTAATGTTTCACCGACCATTCGCGAAGATATTTCCCTCAGGTCGGATCATTACCTGATGACTCTGGGGCACTTTTTTAAGGCTCTCAGGTCGCTGGGCATAGAATACGGAGATGTTCTTGTAAGCAAATTCTAGTTTGCCTTTGCTGTTTATGATCGGTTTCTTACACTTATGCGAGCGACGCCAATCAGCCCCATCCCCCTACTGATCATCATTCTTATCTGCGGATGCTTTGTCGGCAGTCCGCTCGCCCAGGAGTACATAGGTGGAGGCGAAATAGCCGCCATTGGATCCGGATCAGCGGGAGTTGCCGTGGCCGGATGGATGGTTCTCAACGTGGATTCAAGCCGCGCCCAGCTTATAGGCGGGCCGTTGCCGCTTGAACGGAAGCTGCAGCGACTTTTAGGGGGAAGTTACTATGAGGGTAAATCCAACTTTCTGGACAATTCTTTTGGCTCGGTAGCAACACCGCTGGTTGCGGGAGTCGCGCTGCTGACGGCCGATATGTGTTGGCCCCAGGGTGACAAGAGCAAAACTATCTTACAGGATTTCTTCCTGTATTCTACGGGTCTTATGACAACCAGCGGACTGACCGATCTGGCCAAGGGTCTGATTGCCCGTGAAAGACCCATGCTCAGTCTTTACCCGGAGAACAACGCTCGGCACACGGATGCCAACAAATCCTATAATCGCCATTCGTTTTTTTCCGGCCATACGTCGGGCGCGTTTTTCGCTGCATCGTTCGCCAATATACGCATACGTTCTATTATGCGCAGCGAGATAACTCCGTCGGAGTACCGCAGGTGGCGGTGGTTGCCCCCCACGCTCTTATATGGCTGGGCCGGTTTCGTGGGATGGAGCCGAATCCACGCCTATAAACACTTTGTCTCGGATGTTCTGGTGGGTGCCACAGTGGGCTATCTTGTAGCCGAACTGTTCTACCATTTCGGGAATGGTGCCTATTCCGCCCTGGATGGCGAAGCGACACCGATGATGATATCAATCAACTTCAAATTCTAATAGCACTCTGATATCGGACTACACGAAGGTCTTGACAATCTCTTTGTGCAGACCCTGCAGCTCGGCATAGGCGGCATTTATCTGGTCAATCTTCTGATCAAGTTTCTTCATCAAGAGCTGCCGTTCCAGACCGTTGCGGATGATAATGAGAATGTCCTCGTTCGCCCAGGGCTTTTCGATGTATTGATAGAGGCCGACATCGTTAATAGCCTTGATGGCGTTTTCCTTATCCGCGTAGCCGGTAAGAATTATTCGCGGCACCTCGGGTACCAGTTCCTTAACCTTCGACAGGAAGGTAATACCATCCATCTCAGGCATCAGGTAGTCGGAAATTACCAGATCGCAGCCCTTCTGCTTAATGTGTTCCAGAGCCGCTTTCGCCGAAACGAAAGTGAGAACCTCGTAATTGGTTTCCAGCGAGAGAAATGAACTCAGACTGGTCAGAACTATTTCCTCATCATCGACAAGTACTATGGTGTCTTTTGCGGTTTGCTCCGACATATATTACTCCTGAACTATCCTTATTTTACAGTATACGATTATTATCTTCAAATGCTTGCCTCTTGTTGGCAGACCTGAACAGTTTCGTTATTATAAGGTGCCGACTCGCCGCGGAACGCACAATGTCCCGGGTCCGGCACCCGGGTGACCTTATGACTTCTCGCCACCATTGATTGGCAGTATCACTCTGAAAGTCGTTCCTTTATTCAACTCGCTTTCCAATTCGATGTTTCCACCATGATCCTGAATAATCTGATGCACTATTGACAGTCCGAGACCGGTACCAACTCCGGAGCCCTTGGTAGTGAATCCCGGATCAAAAACTTTACTCAAGTTTTCAGGGGGGATTCCCCTCCCTGAATCCCTTATTTCGACAATCACGTTATTATCTTTTTGGAGGGTACGAATCCATATCTTCCCCTGTCCCTCAATCGCCTGGCTGGCGTTGACCAGCAGATTCAGGAAGGCCTGGTTGAGCTGATTGGGATAACAGTCAATCATGGGAATGTCACCGTATTCTCTTATTACCTCCACGCGGTTTTTCAGCTCATGTTGAGCCAGCGTCAGAGTGGTCTCCAGACCCTCGTGGATATCCACAGTATCCTTTTCGGACCGATCCAGCCGGGCAAACTTGCGCAGACTGCTTACTATATTGACAATACGATCGGCTGCGGTTCGGCTCACATCATTGAGCTTTTCGATATTTTCAAAGATGGTTTCCAGTTCGGGATTGTCGCGCAGTTCATCGCATCCCTTGAGTTCATCAAGAGCTGCCTTAAGCCTGGCAACCAGCCGAATAAAAACATCATTGTTACTGTTGAGTGCCCCCAGAGGGGTGTTGATTTCGTGTGCGATTCCGGCCACCAGATTTCCCAGCGCTGCCATTTTCTCCGACTGGGCAAGTTGCATCTGCTTTCTATTAAGCTCCCGAGTCCTTTGCTCGATTCGTATTTCCAGGTCCTTATTTAGCTGTTTCAGTTCATCCTCCAGCTGCCTGCGCTCGGTAACGTCACGGCAGATACGCTGGATGATTTTTTTCTCACCGCAGGATGTTACCACCGCGCTCACGTCTACTATTATCCGGGAACCGTCCTCGCGAGCAAAATGCATGTCCCTCCGGTAACTACTCCCCTCTTCAACAACCTCCGCGAACAGCTTTCGAGCCGATTCCTGCTCTTCCGGCGGATGCAGCTCCCAGGCTTTCATTCCCGTGAGAGTGTCACAAGAGTAACCGCACATCTTCTCGGCTTTTGGGTTAGCATATAGTATGCCGCCACTGTCAACATCGATTCCAAAGATCGCGTCATTGGCCAGCTCGACCATTTTTCGATACTTCTCCTCAGAGTCCTTCAGGCGTCGTATTTCTTCAGCTCTGTCATTCATACACGTTCCCCACCTACCGGGGCCTCCGGGGGCACCTTTGCCGGAACCCGTGGGTTTCTTATCCTGCTATGGATTCGGCGAGGCGCGATCGAGGCCCACCCGATCCACGAGATTCCTCAGACGAGAAACCATAGACTTAAGTATTGCCTGGGTAATCTGAACGTGATCTGCGAGAAGATCCACGAAATCTTCGCGGTCGATTCGAAGCAGCCGGGTGTCTTCTACAGCAGTGGCCGTAACCACCCGGGGCTCCTCGTCAAATAATGCCCAGGCCCCGAAGGCTTCCCTCGAACCTGCCAGGGTAATTTCGGTTTCATCAGTGTGCAACTTTACGCTGCCATCAAGCACCAGGTAGAGAGCATCCGAGGGATCATTAACCTGGTATATGACATTACCCTTCGCATACGTCACTTCTTCAGCAATGGCCGCGAGGAAGGCCAGTTGCTCTGAAGGTACCTCTGAAAAGACTTCGACATTCTGCAGAAACATGACTTTTTCAATTACGGTAAGCATAACTCGAACTTCACTTATTAAATCTCGATTTCAGGTTGCTGTCTTTCACAAATGAGTCTTCCACTTATTACTCTTTCCCGGCTAGGACTTTAACACCAGTTCAGCTGTTTCCCTGACAACCGGGTCACCGTCGCCGACCGCTGACTCTATGGCCGCCCGGAGCCGCTCAGTCATACCCCCCTTGCAGCAATATATGGCGCACACCTTTAGCCAGGCATCGCGGCCCTTTATTATTCCCTCCAGAGCCTCTTCCCTGGTGGTCACTCTGATGCCGAAAAGTTCTTCGCCCTTGCGGACAACTCTTTCTGCGGAAGACTCGTCCAGTATTGGAAACAGATATCGTTTGATGTTACTTTTCAGCAGATTATCAAGAAACTCTACAGCGCTGGCCCGCTGCGTGCGCTTCGTACTGACGATGCCAAGGTAAGCGCTGTGTATGTCGGAAGGCGGGTATGTTAATCCGAGAATACGGAAGATACGTTCCAGATTTTGATCCTGCTTCTCCTGCAGAGCCCGCAACAGCAGACGTGAGCCATCGCTGGGCTCGGTACCGTGTGCCCGAATAAGCTGAACGGATCGGTAGTAAGATTTGGTTTCATAAATCAAAGCATCGTCCACTTTCACAGCATCTATTTTCAAGTCCGGATGTTCATTGCGCAGTCGATTCAGGGCTTTTACAACATAATACTTCAGATACGGGTCGACCTTGCTTATGCTAGCCGTAAGACCATCGACCGACTCCTGTACCGGAATCTGGCTCATTACGCGAGGAATGTTGCGCCGGATCGCCGATGCTGTTCTATCGTCCATCAAATAATCAAGCAGTGTTCCTAATACAGAGCTTCCATACGATGCCAGCGCTGCGCGTGCGTCGGGGCGATAACGGCTATCCGCCAGAGCGTTCAGTAGCCAGGGCACGAGTTCGCGGACTCTTAGCCTGCCGATACTCCAGATTGTGTTAGATACGACTCCGGGATCGGGTTCATCCAGGACGCGCCTGATGTACTTGTTGAATCCGGCGTCACCAAGATAGCCAAGTGCCCCCGCAACTTGCCGACGGGCAATCACCCCCTCTTCGCCGGGAAGGTTGACAAGCGACTCCAGGCTGTTTTCGTCTATCATCCGTCTCTCGTCGGGAGAGCCATAAACGGCGATACTCGAAACAGCAGCACAGCGATACTTCGGTTCAGGATGGGCTAAGAATTCCTTCAGCATCTGCTTACGGTCGCTATCGGCCAATTTTGACATGAAATACATCGCATCCCGGCGCACCTCGACATTATCATCATCCATCAGCTTTTCGACTTCCGGTACTAAGGTCTTGTCAGCCTGGGCCATAAGCACATGAATTGCTTTCCTTCTTATGTCGGCCGAGCGATGGTTCAAAAGCGGCTTCAGGGGTTCCACCAGATTCGGGTTCTGCAATCCGGCCAGTAAACCCAGAGCGTACTCTATTTCCCGGTCGTTCTCACTCTTCAAGCTATTGACCAGAGTGGCAATGGTCGCTGATTCGTTCAGGCGTACGCGGACCTCGCTCAGATCTATCTCTCTCTTTTCTACCGCTTTTCTAAAAGTATTGACATACTCGCGCCGCATCTTTAACGCAAACACAATCCAAACCGCGAGAAACACTAGGACAACAAAACCCATCCTACGGACAGCTTCCATGGGATCGGAATCATAACCAAACGCCGCCATCAAAAGAATCAACAGGACACCGGTGGCACCACGCGCCCACCGGTCGATGAACATATCGATGAACACCTTTGTTTTCTTCTTCAGTTCGAGAGGGACTGGAAGGTAAAGTAATTCGCGGCCGGTCTTGTCTATAGAATACTTGAGGCTACCGTCGGCGCCCCGCAACAATACGGCCGTTAACAGGCTCACATTGAAAATTAGAGCAGTTGAACCAAGGAGAAGACCCAGCGGAAGGAAGAGAATAACGCCCCCAACACCGAGAACCCGGAGAAAGCGGTAGGCAAAAACAATCTGCAACAGGATTGAAACGAGACTCAATCGGCCATAAAACTTGCCGAGAAAGGACGTCAGCGCCGATTTATCCACCTCGCCGTTGGCTAAGTCGGTAAAATGGAAGGTTGACACGGTTTGAAACTGCCACTCGACCAACGCCGCTACCATCATGGTCATTGTCATGATACCGACGATTAACAGCAAATGCCGCGAGCGCTTTATCGACCCGAACATGTCGCCAATCGTTTCTCTTTTAACCGCCTTTCTAGCTTGCGCCGGCGCCGGCTCTTCAATTTCTGCTTTTCTCATCGACCAGACCGCCCACGTAGCAGCCATGCTTAGTACAATGATACCTGCGGAGAAATAAACGAGATCTTCGGTGGCAATATTAAAGGTTTTGACAATAATGCTCGTAACCTCACCTCCCGTCCAGGCCCCAAAAATGGCGCCCAGACCTAGCAGGGCGAAAAGACGTTTAGCCTGCGCCGCGTTGAGAACGGCGTTGGCCAGAAGCCAGAACTGAGACGTTGATAGCACGCCATATATACTGGCAAAAGTGTAGTAAACATATGGGACCCAGAAATGAGGCAAAGTCATCAGCCAGCGCAATGCAAACAGACAAATCACTATGATCGTCATGGTTACGGTTATCAGATGATTCAGTCTCAGACCACGACTGGCCCGCGAATACAGCGTTGTCACCGGTACAATGACAAAGGCTATCACGATAAAGACAAATGGAAGCTGGTCAGGTCCGACCTTGGCCAGAAACAGGCTCCTGCTCGCGGGCTTAAGAAGATAATACGTAAGCAGCAGCAAATAGATGTTCGCAAAGAGCAGCAGCGTAACGGCTACCTCTCCCTTACGAATGTCGATGATGGACTGAAGATACTTTTTCATATCTTACCAGATAACGCGATACCCCAAATTAACCGTTTCCATTACCGCTTTTCAACCGTTTTTTCGAAGTTAATCGGGAGAATTACTGTGAACTTTGTTCCCTTACCGGGCTCGCTTTCCACCGTAATCTTGCCCCTATGTTCCTGTACAATCTGATAACAGATGGCCAGTCCAAGCCCGGTACCAACTTTAACCCCTTTGGTGGTGTAGCCGGGGTCGAAAATCCTATCAATCTTGTCTTTTGGAATCCCGATTCCCGTATCCTCGATGGAAACATGCACCTTATCCCCTCTGGCAAAGGTGGTTACCGTTATCTGGCCCTCATCTGGAATAGCCTGTCGGGCATTATTGAGAATGTTCAGAAAAACCTGGTTCAGCTTGCCGGGAAAGCAATTTACCGGTGGAAGATCGCCATATTGCCGGATTATTCTTATCCGATTCTTGATCTCATGATGAATCAACAGCAGAGAGTCTTCGAGTCCCTCATGGATGTCAACTTCCTTCATATCGGCTTCATCCAGGCGGGCGAAGCTACGCAGGCGCTTGACGATGTCGGTGACCCTGCCAGTTCCTGTTTCTATGACTTTGTTAGCATCCTCAATGAGGGCCAGCATCGACCGGACCTCTTCGCAGCGTTCGCATCCTGATTGCATTTCGCCGCCGACCGCATCAGCAATCTTTTTTGTGGCTCTGACCAGGGTATTATGCATACTGGCAACGGCCCCCACAGGAGTATTTATCTCGTGGGCCACCCCGGCCACCAATTGCCCGAGCGAGGCCATCTTAGCCGATTGGATCAACTGCGACTGCGTTTCGTGCAGTTTTCGGTGCGCCTCTTCAAGCTCTCGATGTGCATTTTCAAGAGCCACCTTGTCCTCCAAAGAACGACTGGTTTGGGCATACCGCAGGGCCAGGTACAGGGAAAGCGATACGATAAGCACCATTATCCCCAGTAGATAGAGCGGCACCCCCAGTTTGATATAAGGCAGGATACGGATCGCGGCCAACAATTCCCATATCGCGGTCACGGTGAAAGTCGCAAATCCAACCCCGAGGACCCAGGCCATCGGCTTGTGCGTGAGCATAGCCCTGATCGCATCGTTGACTGTGTCCAACAAAGCAACAGCAACAAACAGGAAGAAAATATTCGTCGGAATATGTACCGACAAAACCATCATTCCCAAACCGAGGACCAACAAGACCCAGAATCGCCAGGGCAGTCCGGGTCGAAACAATGAGTGCAGAATGGCCTGGGCGCACATAACACTGACAACCATGGCTATCTTGAGAACGCTCATCGATATTGTAAGCAATTCTAGTCGAGGAAGAGTCAGGAACCAGGCCGGGGCGGATGTCAATCCCGCACACGAAAATGCGAGTAGCGCGAAGTACAAGTTCTCTCTAAAACGCGGATAAAGAAAGAACATGAGGGTGTGCAACAACGCGAATGAAAGTGTCACCCCGGTAAAGAACCAGTGTTGCCTTGCGTGCTCCATCAGCTGATTGACAACACCCCTGTTTTCTTGATCGGATGCCAGGGGATATAGAATAAATCCCAGTACTTCCGTGGTCAGTTTAGCCAGGGTAGGGTCGGCAGCAGAGAAGCGGACAGCCAAAATCTGATATTCCTTCGCCGGGAAGACGATAGCCGGCGGCAGGGCCCGATCGGTATACATGGCTTCTTCTGTTTCTTCGGTGGCCCCGACTACTCCCACGCTCAGAAGCAGTTTGCCATCGAGATAGAACTCGGCCGCACCGGCAATGTCGTAATCAAGATAAATAGGCCGGTTCCAGAGTGAGGAGTCAATTTTCAGATGCAGACGAAACCAATGCAAGCTCGGCCCGGTCCCCCCAACCCACTGTTCAACGTCAATGGCGGTTGGAGTCCTTGCCCACCGGGTGTCGTCGAATCCGGACTCCGCGTAGGCCGGATCGTCCCCGGCATAATATTTCCAGAAGGTTGAAGTTGTGCAGGATTCAGTGAGAGCCTCGAGGTTCGCCAGACTCAAATAAAGGGTATCCTTTTCCTGCGACTGGGCGGGGACGCATAATCCGACCGACAGCAGCAGACTCAGTACAAGCGTATTGATGCCATTGATCATTTTCTCTCCTGCTTTTGTAAAGGCCCTCGTTAAATAACTAACAAGACACCGGAGAACTAAAGGGTGCCACTTATGTCACCTACGGAAATATCTTCTATCAGCACTCCGGCAGGCCTCGATATCGCGAAATGAACAGCCTCGGCGACCTCGTCCGGGGAAACCATTCGGTCAGCCGACCAGTCCCCTTCTATCCCCTCCCACATCGACGTCCTGATCGCTGAGGGATAAATATTTATGACCCTGATCCGGCGTGCCCGTAACTCCTCCCGGATCGACCGGGCGAGACCATCAAGAGCGAATTTGCTCATGCAATATCCACTCCAGTGCGGAAATCCAGTCCGGGCGGCCACGGACAGAACGTTCACTATTGAGGATCCTTCAGGCATAATGGGCGCAAGTCCACGGATTAGCATAAATGGAGCCGTCACATTCACTGCCAGCGTCTGTGACCATTCTTCGTCAGAAATCTGCTCAAAAGGCTTCACTATCGCCACCCCGGCATTGTTGACCAAGAGGTCAAGAGAACCTTTTCCCAGGTCACCGATGATCCTGTCGATCCCCGCACGTGTCGACAAATCGGCAATCATCATCCGAGCACGTCCACCGCTCGCTTCAATCAAACCGACAGTTTCTATCAGAGCGTTCTGGTCGCGACCGTGGGCAATGACATCATATCTGTCTGCCGCGCATTTTACTGCTATCGCACGACCTATGCCCCGGCTGGCGCCGGTTATCAAACACCTTTTCATACCTGTTTCCATTTACGTTCGATCGTCAATACCGCGGCGAAGTGAAAAACGATTGTTCGGTGTTTCCCACAGGCGAAGACGACTCAATCTGTTGCCAAGAGACACCTCAAGTTTGGACCACAACACCATTAGAATATTCTCGCCGGTAGTGGTTTTGTCTGTGAAATCAGACGTATCAAGGTCCAGATGTTTATAGTTCCAGTCATCTAATTGAGTATTGATGGAACGAATGAGGTCATCAAGTTTATACAGCACTCCCGATTCCCTGTCAGCGCTTCCTTCGATGGAACACTCCACACGATACAGGTGACCATGACCACGAGGATTATTGCATTTTCCGTAGACGGAAAGATTTTCCGCCTCGGTTAACTCCCGGCAATGCAGGCGGTGGGCGGCATGGAACTCACCGGTGTATGCCATAAACCATCTGTTGCTGCCTAAGTATTCGGCGAAGAACTCATCATTTTCGTAAAGTTTCACTCTGCTCACGGGCATGCGAGTTTTCAAGTAGTCAAAGAAATAGAGCGACAGCATCTCCGTGGTCATAGGCATGTCTCGCAGCTGCGGGACATCCGTACTCAAGTTTCGGTGATCGAGCTGATGGTGCAGTTCCGATAAAATCTCCCTGGCTTCCCTCTCAGGGAAGATCATCCCATGGACGCCGTCAACCTGGCCTTGAAGTGTCACCCTTAGTCGGTAATGATGTCCGTGGCCGGAGGTCGATGCCGCCCGCCCAAACAACTCCTCGTTCTGCGCATCTGTCAGGTGCGGTGAGCAGGTTCTTCGGGCCGCCGAGAAATTCATCCAGAGATGTCTCTCGACTTCTCCCCCGGCATAGGCAGTGGCCTCGCTCGCGGGCGATTCAGCTAGGTGGCACACGCTCGGTTGCGCGGTTACGTCGTTGAATAGTGGAACAACATCGCGCAGGAGGGACACCGTAACATTCTCGGCAGTGGGAACGATGTCTTGGAAGGCCGGCACGTCATCATTTAGATACCTGTGATCGTAACGGTTATCAATGACCTCCTTGATCTTTTCTTTGATGATCACGACATTGATCATCATCCCCGTCTTTGGGTCAACCGGACCGTTGAAGGCGAAACTGGCGACGTAATTGTGGCCGTGTCCGTTGGGGCTCAGGGCCTCCCGTCCAAAGAAAGCTTGATTCTGCGCTTCAGTCCAGCCCCTCACAAACGATCGGTGCGAACTGGAAAACTCAAAACGCTTGCTTATGGAAAGATGCATGGTTTTATCAGGCTAAAGAACTCGGCCCGTGTCGACGGATCATCATGAAACTCTCCGAGAACACATGACGTTGTCATAATCGAATTCTGTTTCTCCACACCGCGCATCATCATACAGAGATGTTGCGCCTCAATGACTACCGCGACGCCGATAGCCTTTGTGTATTTTTCCACCGTTTCGGCTATTTGGCGAGTTAAGTTCTCCTGAATCTGCAGGCGACGCGCGAAGACATCCACGATTCGTGCCACTTTGGAGACACCGATCACTTTTCCATCCGGAATATACGCTACATGACATTTGCCTATAAACGGCAATAGATGGTGTTCGCATAAGGAATACAGTTCAATGTTCTTCACCAGGACGATCTCGCTGGTATCTGAATCGAACAGGGCCTCGTTGACCAGCTTGTCGAGATCAACATTATATCCCTGCGTAAGGTATTCCATGGCTTTGGCGGCCCGCTTCGGAGTATCCCTGAGACCTTGCCGGTTAACGTCTTCACCAACCTTTTCAAGTATCTGACGGTAGAGGTTTTCCATATGATTACCTTTCGCTATGAATCTATAGATCTTGATCTCGACTCATCGATAGACGGTCAAAGCCGAACGCTTACTCTCATAACAACAAGAGTGACCTTCAGGTTTAAACAATACGCTCATTCGTGGTCGATTACAAGCCCAATTGCACAATAATAACGCCCCGGCACTTTCAGAATCTGCTTTTCAGCTCCAGAATGACTTTAGCACCGCCTTTATCGAGTAGATGCGGCGAGGATTCCTGCCATTCGCAACGAGATCCACGCAGGCGCTGTGCAGATACCGGCTTTGGTGGATTCGCCTGGCCATGAAATCGGCGAGCCAGGGTCGCGCTACCCATCGCTGTGCTTGTTCAAAACCCCTGTGGCGCGGGCCAAGCTTTGCCTCCAGAAGCGAAGGATACAACTCAAGTTTGCCGCGATCCCCTGTTGATAAGGCGTCCCCGACGCAAGCGGCCGCGATGACACCGGCTGACATAGCCTGTCCGATACCTTCACCGGTAAGAGTAAAAGTTGTCCCAATTGTCTCTCCAACCAGGACAATACTTCGCCGGTAAAGAGGGCGAACTCCCTTAAGACCACATCTTAACACCCCGCCACGGGCCGGTGAAATTATCTCCGCACCATTCATGACACGCCGCGCTAGAGGAGAACCGGCGACAAATGCCTTGAAGTACTCTCGCATAGTCAAGTGATGGTGTTCATCCAGATAGTGACCGCAGCCCACATTATATACATCCTTGCCAAGTGGTACTATCCATCCGTATCCGGGAAGAATATCTTTTTGATAGTGCAGAACAAGGTTCTCTGTTCGCCCGGGCGATCTAACATAACAGCGCATAGCCACGGCGCTCGGCTTTTCCGTAACCACAACTCCCAGTTTCCTGGCTAACCCCAGGTGAGCGCCAGTGGCAATAACGCCGATTCGAGCCTGAAGGGTTTTATCAATATCTTTGAACCTGACGGTTACGGCTTCATCCTCACCGACGTTCATTTCCACAGCCTTGCCTGTGGCAAAGATCACGCCGGTCTCAACCGCTTTTCCGGCCAGCAGTCTGTCGAGAACCGGTCGCCTGAGCGTAACGAAATCACCGGAAACGGTGAAGTGACTCCGGGAGGGGCTGAAGATTGTTACACCCTGCAGGCTCATGCCCTGCTTCCGCACTTCCTCGGACAGACACATCGCCCTGAGATTTGGTTCCACGTCTGTTATCATGCAGTCACCGCAAACCTTTTCCCTGGGAAATCGAGCCATGTCCACCATAAGTACCCGGAACTTCCTGCGGGCGAGGTGAAATGCCATAGAAGAACCGGCCGGCCCGCCACCGATAATGATCACGTCCCACAACTGCTCCGGGACATTCTCGATGGGGATCTGCCATTCGACAGGCTGATAAGGTGTTCCAGACAACGCTTCGACCATATGAATCATTCCAGCAGGATGCTCAACCCTGTATATTTGAGGTTGTCAGGGCTCAATTTGACGCCTAAATTGCCATCAAGCGTTTTTCTAAGAGGTTATATCCCAGGCTGTGAGCATAATAGAAAAAACCGGGTATTCTGGCAAGCTCATCCTGTTGGTCTTTTTCTCTCTGGCTTTCGCCTTTGTCGAGGCTGCAGTTGTAGTGTACCTTAGAGAAATCGTCTACCCCGAAGGTTTCGCCTTTCCCCTCAAGACCATACCGGTAAAACTGATAGCGGTCGAGCTAATTCGCGAACTTGCCACAATAGTTATGCTTGTCACGGTCGCGACATCGGCGGGAAGTCGACTTGGAGAGAGGTTTGGTTTTTTTCTCATTGTCTTCGGCATCTGGGACATTTTTTACTACGTCTGGCTCAAGGTGGCAATTGACTGGCCGTCGTCACTGGCGGAGTTTGACATTCTGTTTTTGATCCCGGTGCCATGGATAGGCCCGGTACTGGCACCGGTTCTGATCTCGGTTCTAATGGTTATCTGTGGGGTCCTTATCACACGCCTATATGCTCAGCAGAAAGCATTCCGCCCGGGGGCAATATCATGGGTGTTTGCACTGATCGGCACGGCGGCGATTCTATTTTCATTCATGCGAGACACTGAAGCAGCCTTTCAGCAGCAGATGCCGGAGCCATATCAATATTTCTGGCTGATCGCCGGGTTGGTCCTGTATATAGCCGGCTTTGCGTTACCTTTTAGAGATGCGAAAAGGCGGTTTTGAAAACCGCTAAACTACCCTTTGACAACACCAAGTGGTTTCATGCGCGCGACCTTACGGGCAATGCCCGCGCGATCGGATATTTCAACGACCTCATCGATGTTCTTGTAAGCCTCCGGAGCTTCCTCAGAAATTACCTTTCGGCTCTTTGCCTGCAGGTATATACCTTTCCTCTCCAGATCGGAAAACACTTTCCCGGGCGGATGCTGCTTGCGAGCGGCATGACGGGACAGGCTCCGCCCGGCTCCGTGGCAAGACGAGCCGAAAGTGTCGCGCATGGCCTGCTCCGTACCGACCAGCAGATAGCTGGCGGTACCCATATCGCCGGGGATAAGCACCGGCTGGCCGACACCGTGGTATCTTTCGGGAATATCCTTATGCCCCGGCCCGAATGACCGGGTGGCTCCTTTGCGATGGACGTAAAGCCAACGATTCTTCCCTTCAAACTCATGCTCTTCGAGTTTGGCGATATTGTGGGCGATATCATATATCTGGCGCAGTCCCATACTCTGAGATGATTGACCCAGGACCGACTCAAACGACTCTCTTACCCAATGTGTTATCATCTGACGGTTAGCCCAGGCGAAATTAGCCCCGCACTTCATGGCTGTGAAATACTGCTGCCCCTCCGGGCTGGTTGCGGGCGCGCAGGACAGTTCACGGTCAATGAGCGGTATGTTGTACTTCTTGTTGGCCCGGCGCATCAATTCGAGGTAATCGGTGCAGATCTGGTGACCGCAGCCTCGAGAACCGGTATGAATCATCACAGTAATTTGGTCGACGGCCGTAATACCGAAAGCCTCCGCGACTACCGTGTCATAGATTTCTTCCACACGTTGAATTTCCAGAAAATGATTCCCGGCTCCCAGTGTGCCGAGTTGGCGCGAACCGCGCTTCCTGGCGGCATCGCTTACGACATTGGCCTCGGCGCCCTCGATGCTGCCCGATTCCTCGGTGAAGGTCAAATCCTCGGCCCAGCCATAGCCATTCTCTACGGCCCACCGGGCGCCGTCCTCCAGTACCCGGTTCATGTCGGCGGGTGAAAGATGTACTTTACCTTCCGAGCCTACTCCGCACGGAATGTTGCTGAACATGGTGTTGACCAGCTTTTCGATGTGTTTCTTGACATCGGGCACGGTAAGATCGGTGCGAAGCAGCCGGACGCCGCAATTTATGTCGTACCCTACGCCACCGGGCGATATGATTCCGCTCTGTGAGTCGAATGCGGCTACGCCACCAATCGCGAATCCATACCCATGATGAATGTCCGGCATGGCTATCGACCGACCGACTATCCCCGGCAGCGTCGCAACATTAGCCACCTGCTCGGGGGAATCATCCCGAATAATGGCTTGCAGCATCCGGTCATCGGCATAGATGACCGCCGGCACACTCATTCGCACACCGTGCTGCTTCATCGTTTGACTCTGATATGAGGCCGGAATCTGAAACCGGTTGGCATCTAATTTGTCAATTGGTCCTTTCCAGGCCATTCTTTGTCCTTCCTGCCGAGGTTTTATGCCTTAAGATATACGGAGAACCGGGCCCAAATACGGATTCTATCAGACATCGAATAGGACCTGAACAAAACTGGGCTTCTCGCCGGCCCCGTCAAACATTTCCAGCATATGATATGATACGCCCTTCACGTGAAGTCCGGAGGCATGTCTGCTTTCGTCGAACATTTCCCCACGGCAGCGCGCCCTCAGCCGGTTCTCACCGAAAAATGTAATTTCAAATTCCCCAAAGACGTAGCCCTGCACCTCGTGCAGAACAATAAGATCCGATAGGAAGCCAACAAGTAAACCCTCCCGATCAACAGATTCAGTGTCGAAGTCGATGCTTTCTTCGGACACCACGGCGGCGCCGTCGGTCATAATGTCAAACATGGCAGAGGCAGCCACGGCAAAAGCCTGCTCCAGACTGTCACCATACGCTTTGATAGCTATATCAGCGGTATGTTCGATAAATTCATAATGACCTTGCGAACGATTTCCGCCCTGCTTGTTGTTCCCCACTCACCGCTCCAATCCTTTAAGGTAGCTGCTAACACACTCGGCCAGCTTTTCTGAATATCCCCCTTCAAGCACCGTAAGAATCGGTTTGCCCAGCGATTTTATACGATCGCCTATTTTCTCATAGGTACCTACATCAAGTACCACGTTCGTTAGCGGATCTTCTTTGAAAGTATCGAAGCCTGCCGAAACAGCCACCACACCCGGTTCGAAATCACTCACTTCATCAAGAGCCCGGTCGAGTTCGTCCAGATACTCAACTTCGCCCGAACCTGCCATTACAGGATAATTCAGGCAATTCAGCTCGGAGCGAAATCCGGTTCCCGGGTAAAGCGGGCTCTGGTGCAAAGAGACGTACAGGACCCTGTCGTGTCCCACAAAAATATCCTGGGTACCGTTACCGTGATGGCAATCAAAATCGATTATCGCCACCCTGTCAATATCGTTGAGAGCTCTGACAACCGCAATAGCCACGTTATTGAAATAACAAAACCCACCCAGAAAACCTTTGCCGGCATGATGACCCGGCGGACGCATCAGCGACATGGACAGCGTACCGCCCAGCATCAACTCCGTCGCGGTTAGCGCTCCACCTGCGGCCAGAAGCGCGTACGAAAAGATGTCAGAATAAGCAGGGGTGTCGGCATCGTAAAATCGCCCGGATTTCACCTGCTGTACGAGGTCAGCGGTGTGCACGGACAGGATGTCGGCCTCGGTCGCGGCCATCGGCTGGACAATCTCACAGTCATCTTTGAGATGTTCATAAATGGAGCGTATCCGTTCCGGCGATTCGGGGTGCCCGGGCTGGCCGAACTCCAGACATTTTTTCGAATAGATGATCTTCACCATCAAGTTTCACCCGCGGGCTTGCAGACAGACCGCAGTTACATTGTCAATCGCAGATTCCTGGAAGGATAATGCACTGCACCTTCCAGTCACCTTGATCGTCCCTCACTATATTCACTATTCCAGCATTCCTGAATTCTACTACAGTCCTTTCAGTTTCCCCGCATAACAGGAGCGACGCCAGTCGGCTAATATGCGGCAGGTGTCCGACGAGGACGACATTTTCGGTTATTGATTTGAGCTGGGTAGCCCATACCGCCGGATCGGCTTTTGGATCCAGTCCATCAACCGCTCTGATTCCGCCAGCCGGGTTCAGATAATCGGCCAGAACCTCGGCGGTTTGCCGTGCCCGCAGCTTGCCACTGTGAAGGATAACATTTATCGACGGTCGCAACTTGGATGATAACAACTTAGCGGTCTTGTCAATATCAGCGTAACCCTTGTCGGTCAGCGACCGCCCGGCATCTTCCTGCTTCGATTTTGCCTCCGCGTGTTGAACGAGGTACAGATTCATCTTCCGCCCTCCTTCACGAGCCTGTCCTGTCCCTGCCCAATCAATTGTAAGCTACAAGAACTCGACACCGATGACAAGAATTTCTCGTTTGTTCAGCTATACCTTTTGATTTTGAGCCGCCAGCTACTATCTTGGATCAAACACAGCGGACAATCCCGAACTGGGCGGAGCCGAAGTCTATGGACACAAACACATCCGGGCGGAAGATCTACCGTGACAGCAACTTGCGGATCATTTTCGGCATAACTTTGATGGCCGTAATGGGAGTCGCGTCAATCACGCCGGCTTTCCCCACCATCGCTCGCGACCTTGACATCTCAGCCCAAAAAGTAGGATTGCTCATTACCGTCTTCACCCTCCCCGGCGTTTTCCTGGTGCCGGTGTTAGGTGTGCTGGCTGACCGCTACGGGCGGAAGAAAGTCGTAATTCCAGCCCTTATGCTCTTCGGTGTAGCTGGTGGCGCCTGTTTTTTCGCACGGGATTTTCACCTGCTTTTGATCCTGCGGTTTTTTCAGGGGATGGGAGGGAGTTCTCTGGGGTCAATTAACACAACACTCATAGGCGATCTCTATGAGGGCCGCCAGCGCGCGGCGGCGATGGGTTACAATGCCAGTGTGCTGAGTATGGGTACGGCCAGTTATCCCCTGATCGGAGGGGCTCTGGCCGCACTGGCATGGCATTATCCGTTCCTCCTATCTCTTATCGCAATACCGATAGGATTTCTGGTCCTGCTTAAGCTGAAAAACCCGGAGCCAAAGAAACCGGAAAGTATGAGCGAGTATCTGCACGGTGTTTGGCGCTCGATTAACCGCCAGGTAATTGGGTTGTTTTTTGCGAGCCTGATTACTTTCATCATTCTGTACGGCGTATATCTGAGCTACTTTCCGTTCCTGGTTGAGATTGCTTTCAACGGTTCTCCGGTCACAATAGGTTTATTAATGTCGACCATGTCGCTCACAACAGCTATCACTTCGGCTCGTCTTGGTAAGCTCAGTCAGAAATTCACCGCCAAAAAACTCCTGCTTGGCGGCTTTGTTCTATACGGTTCGGCTATGGCTATCACGCCGTACATGCCAACGGTCTGGCTTCTGCTCGTCCCGACCGTCATATTCGGGCTCGGACATGGCGTGAATATTCCAAGCCTCCTGACACTCATGTCAGGTTTCGCGCCGCTGGAACACCGGGCCGCCTTTATGTCAATGAACTCAATGGTACTGCGGGCGGGACAAACTATCGGCCCGCTGTTCATCGGTGTATTCTTTACGCTTGGAGGCATTAAACTTGCTTTTCTGAGCGGGTCGGCATTGACACTGATTATGCTCCTGATAATAGCGGTTTCGCTCGAAAAGGACGTATCCTGAGGATACCTTCTGGGTCGAAAGTCCAGCCTTGCGAATCATTTCAACAACCCGTATATTTTTCACACAGACCTAAGCCATTGAGTGATAACGATGCGTCGTCGCGAGTTTCTTCAAAAAGCAGGTAAAGCCGCACTGTTAGCGGCCGGTACCGCCAGTGCTTACGGCTTTTTTCACAACCGGTCGACGGCCAGATTTACACCTCTGACGGTAAAAACTGGCTCGTTTGAGGTCCCACCGGATCCGACTCTCCCCCGCATCACACTTTCAAAACATGAAGACCCCATAGCGGCGCTTGGCTATGCGCTTGACGCCGTTGGTGGCATCAAGCGATTCGTACAACCCGGGGAAAAAGTTACCATAAAACCCAATATAGGATGGGATCGGACCCCGCAGCAGGCTGCCGACACTAATCCTATCCTCGTTGGAGAAGTAGTACGACTTTGCCTCCAAGCCGGGGCAAGTGAAGTTATTGTTACCGATGTTCCCTGTCACGACGCTCGCCGCTGTTTTATCCGTTCGGGGATCCGCGAGGCTGCAGAAAAAGCCGGCGCAACCGTGATACTGCCGCAAGCCTCGGACTACATTACCACCGATATCGGCGGCAAATTACTTACGACCTGGCCGGTTCTCAAATACTTCGTCCAGACGGACCGGCTCATTAATATGCCTATTGTCAAGCATCACTCTTTATCGGGCTGTACCGTCGCTATGAAGAACCTGTACGGCATCCTTGGGGGACGCCGCAGCCAACTTCATCAGAAGATTGACCAGTCGATTGTGGACCTGGCCGCATTCAGCACACCGACGCTTACAGTGACCGACGCAACCAGAATCCTCTTTCGAAACGGGCCCACCGGGGGGTCACTCGATGATGTGGCGATCGAGGACTCAGTTATCTGCGCCACCGATCAGGTTGCGGCCGACGCGCGCGCGGCGGAATTCTTAGGCCTGAGCGCCGAGAATGTCGGTCACATTGTATTGGCCGAAAAGACTGGGTTGGGAACTATCGACTACAGGGCCGCCGGATACAAGGAAATCACCGAATGACAATCAAAGCAGTCAGAAACCTTCGGCGAATCTCACAGATTATCTTTTTCGGAATCTTCTTCTGGCTGATATTGAAAACAACGTTCGAGGTAAACTTCAACCCCGCCGATCCATCGGAGATTCGTCTGCCCTACCCGGTATCGATCGCTCTTGAATTTGACCCGCTGGTAGCCCTGGGGACAATTCTATCGAGCGGCACGCTCTATAAAGGATTACTCTGGTCGCTGGTAATACTTATCCCCACCATCTTTTTCGGTCGCTTCTTCTGCGGCTGGGTTTGTCCGATGGGAACACTCAATCACTGGGTATCGGAGATTCCTTCGGAACGGTTACGCCGCAAAGGGGTGGGAAAAATCCGGTCTAACCGGTACATGAAGTATCAGCGCATCAAATACTATGTATTATTGGTCTTCCTGGGGGCGGCGTTTCTCGGTTCTCTCCAGATCGGTCTTCTTGATCCTTTGGCGCTTCTGGCGCGTTCTATAGGAACCGTTGTGCTGCCGATGCTTCACACAGCAGCAAATGGAACGCTCGAATGGGTAAAGGGGCTTGGTCTGCCGGCGCTCGCAAGTGGTGCCCAGAGTGTCTACGACACAGTGGCACCATTGCTCCTGACCTACAAGCAGAGTTTCTTTCACACCATCCTCACTATCGGCACCCTGTTTTTGATCATCCTGGCTCTCAACCGACTATTCACCCGCTTCTGGTGCCGTGGAATTTGCCCGCTGGGGGCTCTGCTGGCCATCTTTTCTCGATTCTCATTTCTGGGCCTGCAGAAGGAAGAAGCCTCGTGCAAGCATTGCCAGTTGTGTTCGCTGTCGTGTCAGGGTGCCGATGACCCGGAGATTGGCCGGAAGTGGCGTCAGGCCGAATGTCATTTGTGTTTGAATTGTCAGGCCAGTTGCCCGGAAGCTTGCCTGAGTTTCCGCCTGTTCCCGAATCAGGAAGTTACCCCCGCCAATCCGGCCGGGACACCTCAGATAAACATCACCCGTCGCAAGGCCGCGCTGTCGGTTGGGAGCGGCCTGCTTCTATTTCCCCTGTTTCGGTCAGGTGATGCTTTTGCGGTCAACGCCAATCCGCGATTAATTCGTCCGCCGGGCTCACTTCCCGAAGAAGAGTTCACCGCGCGTTGTATCCGTTGCGGGCAGTGCATGCGAGTCTGCCCGAACAACGCTCTGCATCCAACTCTTCTCGAAGCCGGCCTTGAAAGCATGTGGTCGCCGATACTGATCGCCAAAATCGGATATTGCGAGCCTACGTGCACTTTGTGCGGCCAAGTATGTCCTACCGGAGCCATCATGGAACTCAGCCTGCAGGAGAAAGTGGGCGATAAAGAGACACCACCGAATCGTATCGGCACCGCCTTTATCGACCAGGGTCGATGTCTACCGTGGGCGATGGCTACGCCGTGTATCGTGTGCGAAGAATGGTGTCCGACTTCACCCAAAGCTGTGTATCTAAAAGAAGAAACGGTATTTGACAGCAAGGGCAACCCGGTAGCAGTCAAGCGTCCCTATGTCGATCCGCATCTGTGCACCGGTTGCGGCGCCTGCGAATATGCCTGCCCCATCAGCGATCGTGCCGCGATTTACATTACCTCGGCAGGAGAGACCCGTTCCGTCGAGAATCAGTTTCTACTGGAGAAAAACCGCAAAAAAGCCCCTGCCCCTCGCTCCACCACGCAGCAATCAGCGAGAAATTAACAACCCCAAGTAGGCCAGCGCAACCAGGGCCGCTATCCCGATAAGCAGCCAGGTCAGACCTATCACCGGAAGTAACACCGTCACGGTAAAGAGTGAGCCCAGCGAGGAACCGGCAATTTCGTAAGCATATCCAAGCCCACGATTCTCGCGCGACTGCTCACCATAGAATTGTCTGGTCGCTCCCACAAACAGTATTCCGGTTGCTGCGGCGCATACAAGGAGGAAAAAAGTATGATAGTACAACGCCCAGCTGATCGGCAGCCTCGCATAGCTAAGTTCAAAACCTATGGTGATGACGAATAAGATAAACAGTCCAATATGAGCGATTTCGCCCCTGGCTGACCGGGATGCAAAGAAGGTACCCAGCGCCAGTCCAAGCATGAAAGCTCCGATGAGTACCGCCATCTCCGAATACAAGGACCCCGCAAACGATTGATAAACGTAGAAAGATACAAGTTCAAGAGACAGTGACACGAAACCCGCGACAAAATATAAAAACAGGGCAAACCGGCCACGGATAGATCTTGTGACAATCGTAATCAGGAAAAACAGAACAAAGACGGCCGGAACGGCGATGGTCCAGTATGGGCGTTTGACAATTTCACCTATCACGGCGTGGTCAATCGCGTTTGCTTTTGACCGGAACAACGCCTGAAGGTGTGGCAACAGCGGTCTATCGACAGTGTTCGGCATGGCGGGTTGAAAGGCGGCATTGTACAGACGTTCTCGTTTGAGTCCTTCAAGACGATCAAACAGATAGTTGTCACTTATGAACTGGGCCTGATAAGGAAGACTGTCCAATCGGGCAATCATGGTATCGTAAGGTAGGTCAAAAAGCGAGGAGTCAGACGCAAAGAACAATGTTGGATTACCCGGCCAAATCTCGGTGTATTCGAAATTGTCTCCAATCACACTATGAATGGTTGACAGAATCTGCTCTTCCTCGGGCCCAACGAAGCGGTCGGTATCGTAGGCGACCGGAATGAGCAGTACGCCTCCGCGAGCGAGAGTCGATTTTACCCGGCTCATGGCATACGGAGTTACATAGCGACTGCTCTTATAAGTATCGAGCGAACCCACATCAAGGATGACAATATCATGCCGCCGTACCTTCAAGCCCGCGGTGTAGGTGAACAGGTCTCCCTCACTACGGGTAAGAGTGAAAGGCGGTAAGATGTGTCGGTCAACGGTTTGAGTCAGTTGTGTCCGTGGATCGACACTCCAGATTTCTACTCGTCCTATGCTATCGACGATCTGCCCCACCCCGAATTCGGCCCGACCGATGTGAAGCACGTATCGCGCGTCCGGACGATAGACCAGCGGTGCGATGATCCGGTTTTCGGCGGCCGAATGTTCAGGGGAAACAGCTTCGACGGTGTTGTCCGTCAGAAGGACAAGCTCCCCTTCTCGCGCGAGAAGTGTCTGGCGCCCGTAGGGTGTGTCAAAGGTTTCTTTGATTTCGAAGGGTTCATGCCGGTATCTCTCCAGGCTCAGCTCCACGATGGAAATCAGCGGTACTATAAACCAAAGGAAGGCCACCAGCGCAGCCAGCACCGGAACCCTTATCCACCAGCGCCGGTAGCTGAAGACAAAACCCGCGGCCGAAACGATGGCTCCGATGGCCACGGCGGTTTCGAGAGCTGAAAGCAAGCCGCCGACCACAAACAGAATAGCCAGACCGCCGACGAAGGCACCCAGACCTTCGAAAAGGTATGCCCCGACAATGCTTGCCCGGACACGCGTTTCAAACACGGCAATGGTGGGGAACAACCAGCCCGTGATGAACCCGACGGGAAGCATGGCCAGTATCGAAATCAGGACCGAGGTGCTAAACGTCACAACCTCGCCGGGTAGCTGACCGATGATCATCGGTATTACCCTGATGGCAATTACGGTCAGAACAAGCAGTACGGCGCCGACGGCAAAAAGCCTGGCTGAGTCGGCCCTGAGCTGTGGTTTCCCTCCAAAATAGGCTCCCAGCGCGACCGCCAGCAGCCAGCCGAACAGTGCCGTGGATATGAAAAGCTCGTCGCCATTAAGGGACGCGACCAGTTCGCGCAGGAGAAGAACCTGCCCCCCTATGGCAAAGAACCCAAGTAAGAATGCCCTGCGTTTCATTTAGAACAGCCCGGGAATTTCCCTTCCACAAAACTTGCAGAGGTTACCGTCCAAATTGTACTCGAAGATAGTGTAGCCACGTCGGCCAATCAACATTTTACTGCACTTGGGGCAATAGGTTGATTCGGCCTGGTGGCCTCGCAGGTTTCCCAGGTAAACAAATTCCAAGCCTTCCGCCTGGCATATATCATGGGCATTTTGAAGGGTATTTTCCGGGGTGGGCGGGAGATTTTTTAGAAGATACTGCGGGAAGAATCGCGAAAAATGAACCGGGGTATCAGCCCCGAGGTTGGTCTTTATCCACTGAGCCAGTTCTCTGAACTCGGCATCGGTATCATTGAGGGTCGGCACCACCAGGTACACAATTTCCAGCCAGACGCCGGATTCCTTGATCTGAACGAGTCGGTCCAGAACAGGCTGGAGTTCGCCGTCGACCACGTCTTTATAATACTGCTCGCGGATTGCCTTCAGATCCACTTTGACCGCGTCGAGGTGAGGAAGCAAGTCCGCCAGCGGTTTCTCCTCAATGTATCCCCCGGTTATCATGACCGACCTGATATCGTGTTTGTGTCCCAGCTCGGCGGTATCATACATGTATTCGTAAAAGATAACCGGTTCCGAATAAGTATAGGCGATTGTGGGCACGTTTCGCTGACGACAGATGTCAACCAGCGCCCGGGGGGGCAACTCAAGGTTATTGAGTTGTTCCGGACGCACCTGTGAAATTTCCCAGTTCTGACAGAACTTGCAGTTGACATTACATCCGGCGGTAGCCATGGAAAGGGCGGTGGTCCGGGGAAGAAAATGATACAGGGGTTTTTTCTCAATGGGATCGACATTCAACGAACAGGCCAACCCATATACCAGCGTGTAGTAGATATCGCCACGGTTTTCCCTGACACCACAGTAACCGCGTTCGAGATCGGTCACATAACAATGACGGGGACAGATGCCGCATTCAACACCCCCGCCTTCGCGTTTTTTATAATAGCGAGCCTCCACCGACGAAAGCTGGTCGGCATAGTCAAAAGCCATGGCGTTTTGAATTCCCCCCAGAAATCGGGGCAGGAAAGTGTTCTGGGAAGCGGCAACTGCGGCGGTGCAACCCACACAACGCATGAATGCCCGTCTATCCATCAGTATAACTCTCCATCACGCACGCTTCCGGTTTGGTCAGCGCTGAGGACTTTCAGTTCAATCTTGCTCAGGTCCGATTCACCCAGGCCAAGTTCGGTTGCCGGCTGAAGATACTTCACGGGCCGACCATCATTCTCGAGTGTCGGCAAACCGTATTTCTTGCGCATATGCTCCAGTATCTCAAGACCGACCCGATCGCAGGCGATCGGATCAGCGGAGACTATAATGCCGGCATAGGTCTCAATGTATTGCGCCATATAACCCGGACCACCGTTGAACTGCACGCGCACGGCATCTAAAATTGTCATGCGATGTTTGCTCCTAATCGGTGCCAGGTTGCTAACATGAGCGCAGTAGGGACTGCAGTTGTTTCCGTGATACTTGTTAGGATTATGAATGGCTCCGTACATATTCTTCATCCCGGCCGACATCCCGGCCAAAGAATGATCCTTGAGCACTGGCAGGTTGATACTGTGCTCAACCGTTCGTGTCAGGATCTCGGACACTAGTGAGTTGACCCCACCAGACTCAAAAAACCGGCTACTGTAGCCGACACCGCTGGTGTCCGTGCCCAGACAGCGACGCCCGGTGAACGAGGCGTTTAGAAGGAAACCGGCCTCGCTGAGTTCTCGATTGGAACGGTCCCACACGACGATATTGTTTTCGTCAACGCCGCGCTCGGTCAGAATCTCGGCCAGGCCGTCGGCCAGGGCTACCGGCGTAGAGTTTAACTTGCGCGTCAGGCAATTGGTCTTGATGCCGATAGCTCCGCGCGGAAACATATCGCCGATAACCGAGTCGAGATCAGCGGTCTGTCTCAGAGCTCTCAAGGCGGCTTCGAGCATAATCCCGTAGGTGGCCTTATCAAGGCCGAAATCGGCTTTCCCACCTGCCCATCTTACCACGATAACCCGACTCATATAAATATTATACTAAATCAAACCAATATCCGACAACTGTTTTCCCCTTGACGCCGGATGGCCGCTTATGCATCCTGAGATATGGAGGAAATATGAAGCGCTTATTTCCGATTTCAGCGATCGTCCTGCTGCTGGTCCTCTGTTTTGCCGGCGCCAACGGCGAAACCCGAAAACCGGCCGTGGCGGGAACGTTCTATCCTGGTGACAGCACCAGACTGACCCAGGTGGTCAGGGACTATTTGAGAAAAGTCAAAGACCTGCCTGAAGTTGACGGCCAGTTAATGGCTCTGATTGTGCCTCACGCCGGCCTGGTCTATTCCGGGCAAATTGCGGCCTACAGCTACAAGCTGTTGGAAGGGAGCGACGTTAAAACGGTTGTGCTGTGCGGTCCGGCTCACCGTATCGGTTTTCAGGGTGCTTCGGTTTACGGACCGGACATTACCTGGCAAACACCGCTGGGGGAAATACCGTGCGACAAAGAAGTGTGTCAACAAATGGTGGCCTCCCATGAAAATATCTCCGTACTCCCGGAGCCGCACGCGCCCGAGCATTGCCTGGAGGTTCAGCTTCCATTCCTACAGATGATTCTCAGAGACTTCGAAATCGTCCCGCTCCTGATCGGTTACCCCGACCAGGAGGTCGTCGAGAATGTCGCCGACGCCATGGCCGGTATCGATATCGGTAAGGACGCGATACTGGTGGCGTCGACCGACTGGCAACATTACCGCCCGGCTTCGGAAGGCTGGAAGTATGACTCCGTGGGCGTCGACTGTATCAGGCGCCTGAACCCCGACGACCTTGAGTCTTACCTGAAGCAGGGCAAGACCGAGGCCTGCGGCGGTATCGCGACCGTGGCGGTTATGCGGGCCGCTATCGCTAAAGGCGCCGACAAGGTCAAGATACTGAAATACGGCGATTCGGGTGATGCTTCCGGCGATAAAGCCACTGTAGTCGGGTACCTCGCCGCCGCGATCTACAAATCCGGCGATGTTGATACGGTTAAATCCTCTGAGAAAGAACCACGCGAAGAGCAATCAACGGATTATGAGTTAACCGCCGCCGACCGGGAGACACTGCTGAAAATCGCACGGACCTCGATTGACTGCCATTTGAACAAGAAACCGCTGCCCTCTTTCGAGACTTCCGATATCCTGCGCGATAACGGCGCCGCCTTTGTGACGCTGACCAAACAAGGTCGGCTTCGCGGATGCATCGGTTACACCACCGCCTTCATGCCGCTGCATAAAGCGGTATCCGAGTGTGCTATCAAGGCCGCGGTGCAGGATTATCGGTTTCCTCCTGTTATCGCATCTGAATTGCCCGGCCTTCATATAGAGATCTCCGTTCTGACGCCGCTGCAGCAGGTTGAGTCGCTCGACGAAATCAAAGTTGGCCGCGACGGACTGATGATTACGCTGGGCGCACAGCGCGGTTTGCTTCTGCCGCAGGTGGCGACCAGTTACGGATGGTCCGAAACCGAGTTTCTTCAGCAGACCTGCCGTAAAGCGGGTCTTCCGTTCGACGCCTACCTCTCCCCTGACGCCCTGATCGAACGATTTCAGGCAGTGATTTTTGGGGAGGGGGAATAACTGACACTGTCGCTACAACTACTGTAATTGGCCTTTTCTTACATTCCCCATAACTATATGCTTCCGTTATGGTTGCGGCGATGTGGGTTCGTTTTGTCGTTTTTCGTTTACACTCCATTGGTCATCCCCGCGCACGCGGGGCTCCAGTCCAAACCCCCTCAATCCCCCTTATCAGGGGGAGGAAGACAAAGCTTGTCCGCCAGGACAAGTCATTCCCGCGAAAGCGGGAATCCAGTCTAAACCCCCTCAATCCCCCTTGTCAGGGGGAGGAAGAAAGTCCCGCTGTGTCCCAAAACCTCCAAATATGAAATTGCCGTTTCGACGCTTAGCACGATTTGGGTTCGTTTTGTCATTTTCTGGTTTTTCTGTGTTTCCGCCTTCTCGGTAGGATACCACCGCAGGCGGTGGGGTACCGTGTTCACTAAAGAGGCCTGTGTAGTGAATTACGGTAATGGTGTAGGGAAATTGTCGGTGGAGTCGGCACCGGCATGCCGGGTTATTCACAATCGTATGTCTTCGAATCGGAACCCGACCTGATGAGGCCACAAAATCGGGGCATTTTGCCACTTCAGGAAAAGGCAGGAGCCGAAAGCTCCTGCCCGGAAGTGACTTTCATGTCGAGCAGAAATTCCTGGCGGTATTATTACCAGCAATAACCCACTGCCCGGCAGATACATTTGTAGTTCTGTCCGTGGCCGATCGGAATGGCCTCACAAGCGTACAGTATCCCATCCTCGCAATAAGTCGGGCACTCGTAGGTGTGAGCTTCAGCCCGGGTTGGCACAAAAGCCGCAGCAAACGACAGCGCGAAAACCGCTACCAGTACGATGCTGAGAAGTTTCTTCATTCTCTTCACCTCCTCGGTCATGTTCTTTGACCATTGTTACTCTTGACAATGCGCGAGGCAAGCATTGCCCCCGATAGTATTGTCCACTGCCTCATTCCCGGAGTGTAGCGCCGATCCATCAGACGAATCTTCAGCGGAGCATCACCGAAAAGGGGCACAGACCGTTACCGAAATACCGGGAAGTCATTCGTTGAAGATATTGTGAGCGTAGTGTTACTGTAAGACATGAGCAGTCGTGAGGCAACTTCTTTTTTTCGCAGTTGAGATACCGCTGGTGCAGATGATGTAGCTGTTTGCTGTAGAGGCGAGTTCAGACTTACCGGCAGAACCACTGCCGGGTTCTGCCCTACGAGGACTAGTGATTTTTGGGGAGGAACAATAGCGCACGGCGTGATCTGACATTTTCACTACGGCGATTGCTTTTGGTGCTCAGAAACCCACCCAAAGGGTGGGCCACCCGGCCCCGCCGCTTCTCCTTGACAGGTCACTGCGAGAGAAGTATATATAAATATCAACTGGACTGTACTCCCGTACTGTAATCCACCTTCTTGAATATGTCGCCGCAAGGTGTTATTGCGCTCAAGAGTTCCTCACCGCTCTGATCACTCAAGTACTTTACCCTGACCGGGAGGTGTGTATGCGTGCATTTTTTCAAGCCCTACTGGCCAGTCTGATAGGATTGGCTCTTCTGTTGGCAATCGGTTTCGGCTGTTCAAGTGACAGCCCGACCGTGTCGGACGTGAGCATCAATAACGATCAGCCCGAGCTGAACGAGAAGCCGGTTGCACCCGGGCGCGGGGAGAACCTGATTGATAACCCTGGCTTTGAATATGGGTTCTCTTGCTGGCAGTATTCGCCAGACGCGGGATGGTCTATATCTACCGATAACCCCCACGGCGGCGAGAAATGCGCCCGATATACTGCTCCCGGCGGATCCGGGTGGGTCAACGTTGAGCTGTATAACGCCGACTATTGCTGCGTTCACATTGATGGCAACTCTCCACGCTATCGTTTTTCGTATTGGGGCCGAATGGAGCGACCCGATGGTGCCTATACCGATTCGATTCCGACCGTTGCCTGGGCCTGGCTGTTTCTCGCCGGCGGCACTTATCACACCAGTCCGATGCAGCTGACCGAGTCGTGGCAGCGAGTATCCGCGGAGTTGACGGTTACGGGGAGCGGTTGCGGCTGGATATGGGTGCAAGTAATTGGTGACGCGAATGAAGCTACCCTGGCGGTAGCTCTCGATGATTTCGAACTAAGATCGTATTGAAGCAGCACCACGTAAATGTACACCGACCATATTGGAAGGTCCTCATGAGAAGATTTACTTCGTCGGGTGGGGGGATCCACAGTCGTTGCTAACTGTCAGGTGAGGATATCTGACAGCACCTAAAACCGGGTTCTGCCCTACGAAGGCGGCTCCTGCCCTACGAGGTCTTATTCGGTAGTTTCAGGAGCGGAAGAAGGAGTTCCCTCCAGTTCTGTATCGATCCCATGACGCCGTTGATTTCGAGGCTGTGGCTGGTACCTTCATGATCATAATAGATTTCCAGACTCTCGTCACAGCATCCACATTTGAATCGATATCTTGGCAGCTTGCTGCCTTGCCGCTTTTTATGGTACACGCGTATTTCGTGGTATCCGTCCTTGCGCTTAGCTATCATCACCTTGTTCGTTTTTCGGCTTAGGGGATGTTTCTTCATCACTTTCCTCCACTCAATTTGGACAGAAATGTATGCGGCAGGTCGAAATACCTATTGGAGACCCCGCCTGCCAGGAAGGTCGCGACCTTCTCAGTATACAGTCATTTTTCTGAGCCTGCAAGGGTGAGACTACCGCTTGCGCTTTTGTCTTCGCTGCACCACAACATATAGCCCTTTTCACAAATCAAATTAATGTGATTTACGGCCGGGGGAATTTGCGTATAATATACTGCACAGATGTGTAATATTGGCCGATATAGAGGAAGAATGTCGAAACCTCCCCCGCGAGGCGGGGGACCTAACGGCAGGGGATTTCGACCTACGAGAAGAAGATGATATGGATACCGTAACTGACCTGAAAGATATGCTGGGCAAGAAATGGCCCGGGGCGGTTTTTAAAAGCGGTAACGGGTCGGTCTTCAGCACCAATATCGAACCGATCGATGCCCTTTTGCCCCAGCACGGTATCCCGTTCGGCCAGATGATCGAGATAACCGGTCCGGCCTCGTCGGGCAAAACCAGCCTTCTGTACAAAATCATGGCCAAGATCACCAAACAGGGTTCGGCGGTGTATTTTGACTTGAGCAACTCCTTCTTCCCTTCCGCCGCGACCTACTACGGCGTGGATATCGAGCGCCTGGCGGTAGTTAAGACCAACGATTCCCTCGAAGGGATGCGGGCCGCCGAGATGCTCTTAGAACAGCAGCAAACCGCCTGTGTGGTAATCGACCTAGCCGACCAGAAGAAAGTTCTTCCCATGACCCTTCTGCACCGCCTTCGCATGCAGACCACCAGAAGCAAAGGGTTAACGATCTTTCTGACCGAGAACAATTCGCACATCATACCGTCCAGTATTGTCTCTCTGCGGCTTTCCATCAATCGGCTGACTCGCAGGCAGGTCGAAATCGAAATCACCAAAAGCAGGATCTCGAAAGAGGGGCTTAAAACCCAGGTGGTGCTTTATGACTAAAGACAGAATAGCCTGTGTTATGATTCCTGATTTCCCGATGGCGGTTTGCATGAGGATAGATCAATCACTTTATGATAAACCGGTAGCGCTGGTGGAAGTCGACAGCGAGTCCTCCCCCCTGCTGGCCATTAACAATATCGCTAAAAGTACCGGCGTTGACTGTGATATGACGGTGGCACAGGGGTATTCGTACTGCCCGGACCTTGTGGTCAAGGTCAGGGACACCAAAAGAGAAATCGCCGCCTCGGAAAAACTTCGTGACCTTCTGTTTACCGCCAGTCCGTTTATCGAGGAAACCGAACCGGGATGTTTTTTCCTCGATGCTTCGGGTCTTCACTGGCTCTACAAAAGTGAAGATGAGTTAGCCGAAAAGCTGGTTGCTCTTATAACCACTTTGAAGATGCCGGTGAAAGTTGGGATCAGCAAAAACAAATTCGTGGCCAGGGCTTCCGCCCTGACATCGCCGGTTGATTCGTTCACGATAGTACCGGCCGAGACCGAGCGAAGGTTTTTGAATAACCTGAGTCTCGATTATTTGCCTTTTTCCGAGGACACCCACGAGAAGCTGTTAGCGCTGGGGCTTAAGACTATCGGGCAGGTAGCGGCCTTTCCCTCGAATGAGATGACCACGAGATTCAGTGAGGAAGGCGCGGTTATATCGCGCCTTTCCCGGGGTGATGACACTGATTTTTTTCTGCCGGAATTTGCCCGGGTAAAACTGTCGGCCAGGGTTTCTTTGTTCGAACCGTTAGAATCCGCCCCGGCCGTTATCGCCCAGGTAGAGAAAACTCTGACTGAGTTGCTTGAAAAACTGAGCCG
>CP070674.1:2797450-2823420 GCA_020351995.1 Candidatus Zixiibacteriota bacterium | reverse complement strand
GGTACCGTGTATCCCTGATGTGGTAATAGGGTGACCGATTCGGCATTCTCGATATCGAGGTGAAGTTTTCCCGCAAGGACCAGGAAGAACTCGTCTTCGTTATCGTGCCTGTGCCAGTGAAACTCGCCTTCGACAATACCGACGCGTACGACACAATCGTTGACCCGGCAAAGGGTCTGGTTGAACCATTTCT
This sequence comes from Candidatus Zixiibacteriota bacterium, assembly GCA_020351995.1. Classification (GTDB taxonomy): domain Bacteria; phylum Zixibacteria; class MSB-5A5; order GN15; family FEB-12. The sequence goes on along the minus strand of CP070674.1, from coordinate 2,823,227 downwards.
CCCGGCAGGCTTCGACCATGGCGGGGATGTCAATAAGTTTGAGAAAGCCGAATTTGGCGTCGAGATTGATGTTATATTTCTGTTCGGAATTCATATTCTACCCCTGAGTGTATCTTCCAATTCGGGATGTAACGGTGACACCGGATGCCCGGAGAACTTGCCTTACCGACCCAGGCAACATACACTGTCAGCTTACGTATGAAAAGTACATCATGAAAGAGACAAATAGAATAACTTTTAACGGTTTTTCGCCCGGGACACTGAAATTTCTCAAGGACGTCGCGGCCAAGAACAGCAAGAGCTGGTTTGAGGAGCACCGGCAGGAGTTCGAGGATTACCTGATGACGCCGATGCGGGCGCTGGTTATGGAGTTGAGCGGCCCGATGATGACGATTGACCCGGAGCTTGAAACCCGTCCGGTGGTCAATAAGACGATCTCCCGGATTTATCGTGACACCCGTTTCTCAAAAGACAAATCGCTTTTTCGAAGCAACATGTGGATTACTTTCAAAAGACCGATCAGGGACTGGAAAGAGGCGCCGGCCTTTTATTTCGACATTAGTCCCGACGCCTACCATTATGGGATGGGCTTTTACAGCGCCTCGCCAGATACGATGAAGAATCTTCGCGGGACTATTGACACTCGCCCGGATAGTTTCAGAAAGATGGTAGCATTCTACAAGAAGCGGGGGCCCTACACCATCGGCGGTGAGCAATACCGGCGTGTTTTCAATGAAAGTGTTCCCACCGACCTGAAGCCCTGGTACCAGCAGCGGAACCTGTATATCTATTGCGGGCGCAAGATCAATCAGCGGCTGTTCAGCCGGAAGCTCGTCAGTGAGCTTACAAGCGCATTCTACACCCTTGCCCCGCTGTACCATTTTTTCCTTCAGATAAAAGCAGAGAATTGACGTCACTGTTTTGCGTTGAATATTTGTTCGGCAGCAGTGTATATTGAGGAGAAGGGAGATAGTAATGTTCTGTCCAAAATGTCGCTACGAGTACGAGCCGCACATATTCGTTTGTCCGGACTGTGATGAGAAGCTGGTGGCCACCCTGCCCGAACTTCCACCCGAGACACTGCGCGAAGAGGAAGACTGGGTAGAACTGGCCCGGTTGGTCTCGCCCATGTCGGCTCAAATGGTTCTTGAGGTTTTGCAGGCCAAGACGATTCCCGCGGTGATACTGTCCGAGGCGGGCTTTTTCGGACAGACCGGTCAGATAGGGCCGACCGTTATCCAGCCTGTGGCCGGGCCGTATTCGGTAATGGTGCCGGCAGATTTTGTCGAAGGCGCGGATGCTGAGGCCGAGGCCGTTCTGGGCGAAGAATGGCGCAAGGCCAGGGTCACCGAAGACTGAGATGTCAGTTGATTACGGTGATCTACGTGCCGACTTCCTGCACTACCGAAGTTCCGGCGTGACGCTCACCGGTGGTGAGTTGCCAGGACTCGTGAAGTCGGAGTCGGCCGTTTGGCAGAACCTCGGGGGTAGATATGCACGTCCCGTGGTGTAATTGGTGGCTCTTGTTGAGATACTGCCACGACATTTCCAGTCGATTATCTTCAAGCAGCTTGGCTACAAAGTTACCGTGGAGTACCTTTCCCCCTTCGAACGACCCCCAGACAACCTGACCTTTCTGGCGGTAGCGGAAGACAGTCTCGCGTGTTAAATCACCATCGTCATAGTTTTCGACACCGATGAAGTATTTGTTGTCGTAGTTAATATTAACCATAATACCGTTACTCCCGGCGCAGCAGCGGCCTTGTGAGGCAGGTTGGACCTCCGGCGCCCTTTTTCGAAATCTCCTCGCCTTTATATACGTTAACTTCTACATCTTCGTTTTCCAGCAGCCGCCTGGTAGCAGGATTGCCCGAAAGCGCGATACATTTTCGGGGAGCGACCGCAAGCACGTTACATCCCATTGTCTCGAATTCCTCCTCGGGGACCTCGATCAATTTGATACCGCTATCGATGAGCCACTGCCTGAACGGAACCGGCATCAACGGTGAATAAACCAGAGCTAGATCACTGTCAATCGGGCTGATAATCGACATCAAGTGCATGACATCAGAAGATCCCTTCCAGTGGGGAAGCGGTACGACGATGACGTCATTAACTATATCCTTCGCCATATCTCTGAATTGACGGATTCCTTCGGCGTTGGTGCGGTAGCCCTCCCCCACAGCGACAGTGCCATTGTCGAACCAGACCACGTCGCCCCCTTCGAGTTTCCCCTCCCCCTTTATCTTACCCAGCACAGGCACACCGATGCTCTGGAAAAATCCGCCGCAGGCCTCGGGCTCACCTGCCCGTCCGGCCTTTCCCATATTACACAGGATCGCTCCTTTTTTCGTGATGACGACCGGGTCATGAAGATATATCGAGTCAAGACCGGTATTGTCATCCACGGGCAAGAAGTGAAATACATCTACGGTTTGAGAGAGCAGCTTGACGAAAGCCTCGTATTCCTCGAGAGCTTTTTCGAAGTCGGGACAGCCTTCATAGTTAAGGTCGCGCCACTGGGCATCGATGTTATCCGGCGAGCAAAAGGCATCGCGGGGATGCTTGAGTAAAATACTCCGAATAGTATGAGTTTCGGACTGGCCGTTAAAATTCATTTGTATTGTAAACCTGCGTTCAGGAGTATTATCCGCAGAAAATAGATCAGTTGAATACGTCAGTCAAGTATTGTTTGAGCGGTTGTCAAATTATGCGATGGCGGTCACTCATACCGCAGGGCATCGACAGGATTGGCACCAGCGGCTTTCAGAGACTGGTAACTGACAGTGCCCAGCGCCAGTAACAGGCAGGCTACCGCGGCGACGGCGAAATAGGTCGCACCGAACTCCACTCGGTTGGGGTATTGCCGGAGCCACTCGCTGAGAAAGTAATACGCGACCGGCAGGGCAATTATGTTGGCGGCAATGACAAGCAGTGCAAACTCGACGGTCAGCATCGACACAATGCGGTGTGAAGAGGCGCCACACACTTTTCTTATGCCAATTTCCTTGGTGCGTTGCTGGGTCATATGCAAAGCCAGCCCGAACAAACCAATCAGGGCCACGAAGACCGCAAGCAGGCACGAATAACCAAGGATGGTTGATTGCCGGAGCTCACCGGCGACCACCTGCTGCAATTCATCTTCGAGAAAACTGAACTCGAAGGGGCGGTCGGGAAAGAACTGAGCGTACACCTTGCCAATTGACGCGATGGTTGCGGACAGCCCGGTATCATCGACTCTGATCAGGAGGTTCTCATAGCGCGACTGGTCAATAACCAGAGCCATGGGCTGAAGTCCCTGTTCGGTGATGTCGCGGAAGTGAAAGTTCTCCACAGTCCCGACGACAGTCTTGAATGCGTTGGGGGGATTGTTTTCAAGTTTACCTTGATAACCTAACAAGTTTTCACCGACAGAAAAACCATCACCAAAAACGTCGAGCGTTCTGCGGTTGAAGATAATGGCCCGGGACTGGTCGCCGGGGTAGTTTTCCGAGAAGTCCCGGCCCTGTATGACCTTCAGTCCCATAGTTCTTATGAAATCATGGTCAGCGAAAATCACAACCAGATGCCTGACTTTGGGGTCGGCCTGGGGGTGGGTATTGAAGCCATAGTCATAGCCGAAGGTCGAGGCGGTAACACCGTGAACACCGGGTAGCACGGACAGTTTCTCTTTCATGTCGGGCAAGCGTCCGAGCATGGAACTCTCGAGAGGAATCTTGACAAGACCACTGGCTTTGAAGCCGAGGTCTTTGTCAGAGAGAAAACTGTATTGGCCGTGTACAACGAGCACACTCAGGATCAGGGCCGCGGATATCGCGAATTGAAACACCACCAGCGCCCGCCGCATGTACACACCGCCACGTCCTGATTTGAAGGTTTTGCGAAGAATATCCGCCGGATTATGTCTTGACAGTACCATAGACGGATAGAAGCCCCCGATAAGCCCGACTAAGAGAGCCAGACCGAGAAGGCCGATCAACGCAAGCGGGTTCCTCGCATAGTGTATCTCGAAATTGGTCTGAATCATCCCTCGAAACACAGGTAAGAACAGCTCGACCAGAACCAGGGCCAATGCCGAGGCTATGAAAGCCAGCACCATCGATTCGGCCATGAACTGCTGTCTGATCTGATCGCGGGTGGCCCCCAGCACTTTTCGGACACTTACCTCGCCCACTCGTCGGGCATATTGAGCGGTGGACAGATTGACAAAATTGATGACGGCGATAAGCAGTATGAACACGGCCAGGGCGCCGAACAGGTAGAGTTTAGCGGCGGAGGTCGTTCCCTCGAGATCCACCGAGGTCGGGTTCAGGTGTATGTCGGCCAGCGGCTGAAGGCCATAGTTGAGCGAAGCGGCGGCTTCCTCATCCTGGTATTTCCGAATGAACACGGGCATGGCTGATTCCAGTACAGCCGGGTCGGCTCCCTCGGACAACAGAACATAGGTACGGGTGGCATTTTGCCAGTCATCGTTGAAAACCGGATGGCTGCTGGTGATAGTGCGCAAGGAGGCCAGGAAATCGAATTGCAGATGGGATCGTTGCGGTACGTCCTCGAACACCCCGGTTACCGTGTAGTCGGCCCGGTTGTTGATGTTAATCGTTTTTCCCATTGGGTCGCCTGAGCCAAAGTACTTCCGCGCCGCTGATTCGCTTAAGGCAATAGAGTATGGTTCCCTGAGGGCCATGGAGGGATCACCCACAGTCAGCTTGAATGAGAAGACATCAAACACCGGGTCGTCGGCATAGAAGAACCTGTCTTCATATATTTTCTTGTCGCCGACGCTAACCAGATTCCTGCTACAAACAAAACGGACCACGGCTTCGATTTGAGGAAAATCGTCTTTGAGCCTGACCCCGGGTGCTGAACCTGTAATCGATCGTGTCCATACATTTCCGTTCGGGTCGCGATTTATCTGGTACATGCGATAAATCTGTTGGTGCTGTGCGTGAAATTTATCGTAACTGAGTTCGTTCTGAACGTGTAAGAGCAACAGGAGGCAACATGCGATACCGATGGCCAATCCCGATATGTTTATAGCGGTGTGAATCTTGTTTCTGGTCAGATTACGCAGGGCAGTTTTGAGATAACTCTTGAGCATGTCCCCTCCTTCGTAATGTCCTATCCGTCGCTCTTGATCCAGCCATCGACCAGTTTTATAATACGACCGCCGTAGGCGGCGTTCTTCTCGGAATGGGTGACCTGAACGATGGTCATGCCTTCATCGTTGAGGGTCTTGAACCAGTCCATTATCTCCTCTCCCTGACTGGAGTGCAGATTGCCGGTCGGTTCATCGGCCAGAAGGAGTTTGGGCTGGCTTATCAACGCCCTCGCTACGCCAACCAGCTGTTGTTGACCGCCGGAGAGCTGGTGCGGGAACAGGTCTTTCTTGCCGACGACCTGAAAACGGTCGAGCATATCGCAGACCATGCTCTTGCGCTGGGACGACTTAACTTTCTTATAAAGCAGCGGCGTTTCGAGGTTTTCATAAACGGTAAGCTCATCGATTAGATGATAACTCTGGAAAATGAAGCCGAGATGCTCTTTATAAAGGGCCGAGCGTTTCTTGTCGTTGAACTCATGGACCGGATTGTCCAGAAAGTAATATTCCCCTTCGGAGGCAACGTCGAGCATACCCATGATATGAAGCAGCGTTGATTTTCCGGCTCCGGACGGTCCCATGACGGACACGAACTCGCCTTCTTTTACCTCAAGGTTGATATTACGAAGAACGTATGTGTTCGAGGAACCGGTTTTGTAATGCTTGGTGATTTTATTGAGTTTTAGCACGGTTGTGGCCTTTCCTGATTTATTCGCATCTGAGACTTTCAATTGGGTTAGCCCGGGCGGCGCGGATAGCCTGATAGCCGACGGTAGCTCCGGCCATTACGCCAGCCAGCAGGACCGTTACCGCGAACACACCCCATCCTATATTCACACGGTAAACGAATTGTTCCAGCCATCGACCGGTAATATACCACGCAGCCGGTATCGCAATCAAACTGGCCAGACCTACCAGTACAAAGAACTCGGTCGACATCAACTTAATGATATTGCTGATCGAGGCACCCAGTACCCGTCGAATACCGATTTCCTTGACACGTCTGTCGGAGGCATGCGAGGCGAGGCCAATCAGACCGAGACAGGAAACCAGAATCGCCAGACCGGTAAAGACCCCGAACATTTCTTTCAGCCTTGCTTCGGTCCGGTAGAATTCGTCGATGGTATCATCGATAAAGTAATATTCAAATGGATATTCGGAGGCATGGGTTTCCCACTGTGTCCGCAGGGCGGTGATGGCCTTCTCTTCGCGGCCCGGTACCACCCGGACACATACATCATAGAGTTCATCCGGGCCGTAGTACATGATGACCGGGGAGATATTGTCTCTCAGGGGACGGTGATGAAAGTCTTTTACGATTCCGATGATATTGCCCTCGAAGTGCAGCGAATCGAGCCGGTTGCTGTGCCCGCTGAAAGCCAGATGAGAACCTACCCCGACATCGGGTCCGAGTAGAACCCGGGCTGTCTCGTTCACAATGAAGCCCTTGTGAGAAGCATCGCCATTTGCGGATGAAAAGCTGTGTCCACTTTTTATCTCCATACCCATTGTTTCGATGAAATTGGTGTCCACCGCTTCACGGCTGAATCGAATTTCATCCGGCACTTCCCTGCCATCGACCCTGATATCGAAGACGGAATTGTAGCCCATTATGGGGGGGCGTCCGGCCGTGACGCTCACTATTGACGGGTCCGCCGATAACTCTTCTTTAATAGTGGCGTAGCGCCGGCGGAAATCACCCCGCATGTTCATGTAGATCAGGCTGTTTTTATCGAAACCCAGTTCTTTGTCCCGGATATAATTTAGCTGGCTCTGTATAGTAAAGGCTCCCGCGATGAGTATGATCGATGCCGCGAACTGTCCAATAACGAGAATTCTACGAAATAGAACACCCGAAGGGCCGGTGTACGCCCGTCCTTTGAGGACTTTGACCGGCATATATGAGGAAAGCACCAGGGCAGGGTAGCTTCCCGCAAGAAGGGTGGTGACGACGACAACCGTAATTGTCATCAGGAGCGGACCGGTGGCGCTGAGAAGGCCGAGTTGCAGTTGTTTCCCCGACCACTCACTCAGGACAGGCAGGAAGAACTCAACGAGAACGAGAGCCAGCAGGACGGCCATAAGAGTACTAGCAAAGGTTTCGCCCAGAAACTGTCGAATCAGACCCGTGCGGTCAGCACCGATAACTTTCCTGAGACCGACTTCCCTGGCCCTTTCCGTAGCCCGGGCAGTGGTCAGATTCATATAGTTGATACTGGCGACGACCAAGATCAGAGCGGCAAGCGCCGTGAACAGATAAACATAAGTAAGACTGCCATGTCCTTCGATGAAATCCTCTATGTCATGATGAAGATGGATGCGAGCAATCGGTTGGAGGTTAAGTTCGGTAATGGCGTCCTCGCTCTTAGGATTGTTCCTCTTCATAAGCTCCGTCGCCGTGGCGGTAACATTCTCGAGTGACGCAGATTCCCGCAGTTGAACGTAGGTATAATATGCTGATACATTCCACTGGGCGGTCAGGTCGATGAGATATTGCGGGCGGGAATCGAACGACGCCAGGCAATCGAAGCGCATATGAGAGTTGTGCGGAATATCTTTCATAACGGCGGTAACGGTGAAGTCCTGCCGGTTGATGTTGAGCACTTCTCCAATGGGATCGCGGCTACCGAAGTATTTCTCGGCCATGCTCTCGGATACGATCAGTGAGTATTTGTCGGCAAGGGCGGTTTGTTTGTCGCCGCGCACCAGCGGGAAGGAGAACATGTCGAGAAAATCGGAATCGGCCAGGGCCATTTCATCATCATAGAAACTTCGGTTATTGTACTTGATGAATTGCTTGCCTTCCTGGTTGTAGCGGGTTGTTCCAATCACCTCCGGGACCTCTTCCTTGAGGGCGGCCCCGAGCGGGTTTGGAGTCAGACCTGAACGTATTACCTCTCCGCTGTCATTCCACAAGACCCACACCCGGTAGAGGTGGTCGGAATTGCGGTGGAAACGATCATAGCTTAGCTCATCCTGCACCCATACGGTGATGGCCAGGCAGGAAGCCATACCCACTGCCAATCCAACTAGATTGATCAGGGAATGGCCCTTGCGCTTGATTATGTTTCGCACCTGAATCTTGAGGTAGTGTTTGAACATAGTAATATCCCTTATCATTCATATCTGAGACTGTCAACCGGATTGGCCGAGGCGGCCCGGACGGCCTGGACGCTTACTGTGGTGAGAGCTATTACAGCGCCCAAGGCCGCCGCAACGCCGTAAACTGTCCACCCGACATTCGCCCGAAAGGCGAAATTCTCCATCCAGCGACTCATGACATAGTAGGCCAGAGGAAAGGCCAGCAGGCAGGCCAGGAGGACGAGAATGATGAATTCACGATTGACCTGTTTTACAATTCCCAATACGGAAGCTCCAAGTACCTTGCGAATACCGATTTCCTTAGTTCGGCGGCTTAGAGTGAGAGTGGCCACTCCGAGCAGCCCGATAGCCGATATGAGAATCGCCAGAACCGCGGAATAGATAATAATCCGACCCCATCTATCATCCATCTGGTATTGCAGATTGAAGTCTTCATCCAAAAAGTAATATTCGAACGGTGACGATGGCGCGACACTGGACCAGACACGGCCAATTGTAGCCACCGTGCCGGGGATACCCTCGGGCTTAATCTTAACCATTATCCTGGTGACGGGAAAATCCGCAGCGGTAAACATGACGGCCGGCTCTATCGGTGAGTGCAGGGACAGGTAGTGGAAATTCTTCACCACCCCGATGACCTCACCAGTATTATCCTCCAGGCCCGGGAAATTCAGTTCAATCCGCTTGCCGATCGGTTCCTCCCACCCCATTTTTTGCGCGAAGGCCTCATTGACGATGACCGAGCGGCCGGGGTCAGACGGGAAGTCTGTCGATATGTTGCGTCCGCGGACTATTTCCATCTCAAGAGTCGGAATGAAGTTTTCATCTATTCTGAAGACAAAGGTTTCGGTTTCCATTCCTTCGGATTCCGCAACGGTAACGGCGTAGTCGCTTTCTCTTCCCATCGATTCACGGGCACCCGCTATGCTGACAACAGCGGGGTTTGAGCCAAGTTCATTTTTGAGCCTGTCGAGCACGTCTCGTCCCTCGCTGCTGCTAATCGGTGCGACCATGATTTGATCGGCGGAGAAACCGAGGTCAGCTTCTCTGACAAAGTCCATCTGGCGCGACATGTAGAGGGTACAGATGATAAAGAAGATTGAGACGGCGAACTGAACGACAATAAGCGCGCGAGTAAACATGTTCGAACCGCCAATCCGGAGCGACCCCTTCAAAATCTTCGAGGGACTCAGGCGTGACAGATAAATAGCCGGATAAACACCGGCAAGAATGGCCACAGCCAACAGCAGAACGATCATCGACGGAACTGTCTTCCAGTCAAACAGGATTCCACGCGAAAGATGACCGTCTGTCAGGGCATTAAAAGTGGGAAGAATGATTTCCGCCAGGGTCATGGCGAGTACCAAGGCAATCAGACTCAAGAATACTGATTCAACGAGGAGTTGCCGTATGAGCCTGACGCGACCGGCTCCCAGAACTTTGCGTACGCCGATTTCCTTAAGGCGAACCGATGACAGACCTATAGAAATATTGGTGAAGTTGAAGCAGGCGACAAAGAGCAACATGAACCCAATGCCCGACAGGACGAACAGATATAAAGGATTAGTGGTGGGCTCAAAGCGATTGAAATAATTCGGGTTTAGATGAACGTCCCGCAACGGTTGAAGCGCCAACCGCAATCTGTTCAATCTTTCTTCCGGAAGGCCGGCGCGGCGGGCGATGGTAGCCGGCAGCTTTTCTTCCAGTAGCGCCGGGTCAGTGCCGTCGGCGAGCTGGACATAGGTGCGAGTCACCATGGCTCCCCAACTGGAGACGAAGGGTTCGCCCCATAGTTCCAGGACAACCGGGAACGGCAAGAGAAAGTCAAAGCTTATGGTGGAGTTGTGGGGAATGTCGGTGGCCACGCCTGCAACGGTGAAATCTCTGAATTCGCCCCCCAGTTTGATTGACACCGTTTTGCCTGCAGCATCGGGGCTGCCGAAATACTTTATCGCCATCGACTCGTTTATCACGATCGAGGATTTGTCACGCAAAGCCGTTCCGGCATCGCCCTGAATCAGCGGGAAGGTAAATATCGAAAGCATCTCCGGATCGGCGTAGAGCAGCTTCTCGGTAAAGCAGTTCGCGCCGACCTTGACAACGGCCGCGCTGGAATTGGTGAACCGGGTGTAGCCGACGATCTCGGGGTGTTCTTCGGCCAGTACCGGCGCCATGGGCATCGGGGACATGGCGTGGTTCTTCCATTCGCCGGAGTCGTCCTGAAGGGAAGGAACGACGCGATAGATGTTTCCGGCGTTGCTGTGGAAAGTATCGTATGTCAGCTCGGTTGACACATACTGGTAAATGAGAAGACAGGCCGCCAGACTTATGGCCAGCCCGGTAAGATTTATCAGGGAGTAGACCTTGTGCTTGAAGACGCTCCTGAGGGCTACCTTGAGATAATTCTTAAGCATTGTGCTGTTCTTTGATATTCTCAGTTACTACGTGACCATCGAAAAGATGGATAACCCGGTTGCCGTATTCGGCGTAATCGGGCGAGTGAGTGACCATAACAATAGTGGTACCTTCCTCGTTGAGTTTGCTCAGCAGGTTCATTACCTCGCTGCCGTGAGCCGAGTCGAGGTTGCCGGTAGGTTCATCGGCGAGAATGACCTTCGGGCGGGCGATGACAGCCCTGGCCACGGCGACACGCTGTTGCTGGCCGCCGGAGAGTTGCTGCGGGAAATGGTTTCGACGGGGAAAGATTTCCATCTGTTCCAGGGCCTCTTCGACACGTTTTTTTCTTTCGGCGCTCGGCACGCGCAGATACAGAAGAGGCAATTCGATGTTCTCAAAAACGGTGAGCTCATCGATCAGGTTGAAGCTCTGGAAAACGAAGCCGATATTTCCTTTGCGGAAGGACGCTCTTTTTCTTTCGGTGAATCCGCCCACGTTTTCATCGAGAAACAAATACTCGCCCTCGCTGGGATTGTCCAGTAATCCCAGTATGTTCAGGAGGGTCGATTTTCCGCACCCGGACGGGCCCATGATACTCACGAACTCGCCTTCTTTAACTTCGATATTGATGCTGTTAAGGGCAGTGGTCTCTACTTCTTCAGTAGTGTAGACTTTCTTCAGATTTCTGGTTGTAATCACAAGCGATCTCCTTACTTATCCTTGAAAACGAGCCTGTCAAAATCGCCCAGGGTCTCGTATGACGATGTTATCACTTTATCACCGGGCTCAAGCCCTTCGAGAACTTCATATACCTGCGGGTTCTGGCGGCCGAGCCGGACATCATGCTTGCGGGCCTCATTGCCCGATTCATTGACGAGATAGACCCAGTTGCCGCCAGTCTTGCTGTAGAACCCTCCGCGGGCCAGCATCACGGCCTCAGAAAGGTCGCCCAGGGCAAGTCTTACCTGTACCGTTTGCCCCCGGCGAATCCCCTCCGGTTCTCCGTTTTGAAATTCCAGGTCGATCTCGAATCGTCCGTCCCTGACCTCGGGATATACTTTCATAATCTTCAGCTCATACGTCTGGTCGCCCAGCTTCACCTCACCCGACTGACCGCTACTTATGCGGGAGATATAGTATTCATCGACGGCTGCGCGAAGCTTGAAGCCTTCCAGAACATCGATCTGCCCCAGTCTCTGGCCGCGCGATTTGGATTCGCCTACCTCGGCTACCAAGGAAGTCAACTGGCCCTCGATGGGAGCTTTCAGGACGAGCTGGTCCTGTTTGCTTCTCACCACGGCCAAGTTCTTCTCCATACGCTCTACCGATGCTTCGAGTTGCTCGACGTTTATAGCCTGAAGGATGGAGTCCTGTCTCTGGGTTTCGATGGTCAGTTCCTTTTTTCTGCGGTAGAAGTCGTGCTCTTCAAAAGCACGATCGAATTCTTCCTCGGAAATAAGTCCTTTCTCCTTTAGGATTACGCTCTGATCGTAGGTTCGTTTCGCTGTTTCGAGTCTGTAGTCGATCTCCAGAAGCTGTTCCTGAAGGCGAAGGCTGTTTTGCTGGATAGCCAGACGCGTGTTGCGCAGGTTGTTCATTTGCTCATACTGCAGAGCCTCACGGGACATTATCTCAAGGTGGAGATCGGTGTTGTCCAGTCGCAGGATGGAGTCGCCGGCCTTTACTAAGGAGCCTTCCTCAACATAGATTTCCTCGACCATGCCGCCCTGAACGGCGTCGAGATAAACGGTCTTAATGGGTGTTACGGTCCCCTGAACGGGTATGAACTCCTGGAACTGACCGCGGCTGACTTCCGATATGGTCACCCGTGATGAGTCGACCTTGAGAACCGATCCGCCGCTGGCGGCGATGAACCCATATATAATGAGTATCAGTATTGCCAGTCCTCCAGCGCAATAGGCGATTCGTTTAGGGGTGATCGTTTTCTTTTCTATGGGGCGGTCCATTTGATTCCTTTTTCAGTTATCTTTTCATCAGGTATTGCTTTCACCAAATTCTATGGCAAGAATCGGGCCATTAATTGTAAATGCTGGTTTTACAAGAGATTAGGCTAACGGAGGCGTTCTGTAATTGTCCGTCGGTGGACAATTACTGTTCGTTTTCGGACAGTTTCTTGGCCACTGGCTCACTTTGCGACGCCTCAAATTTCAGGCTCCGAAAACAAGACATTGTCTAACAATGGGTTAGGCCAAGCGTCCAAGGAGGCGGTCTTATAGCATGAGTTTTGCTTGACGAAAAATATGTAGTATATTGTCTGCGGCGGCCGCAAGACTCTGGCGACAAGATTCAGGCTGCCGCGGGTTGTTCAACCCAGGTTATTCAGGGGAATATAGATGACGACACTTAACGGCAGGATCCTGGTCGTGGATGACGATGCTGATGTCCTTCAGGCAGCCCGCCTGTACCTGAAGCAGCATCTGGCTGAAGTGCATACCGAAAGCAACCCGGATAAGATTCCAAGTTTACTGGCCAATACCGACTATGATGTCATTTTGCTCGACATGAATTTCGAGCGTGACGTCAGCAGCGGTCAGGAGGGTCTGGACTGGCTGGAGAGAATTCTGCAGATAGACCCTTCGGCGGTAGTGGTAATGATAACAGCCTTTGGAGATGTTGAACTGGCGGTGCGAGCGATAAAAGACGGCGCCACCGATTTTGTTCTCAAGCCGTGGCAAAATGAGAAGCTTCTGGCGACAATTTCGGCGGGCATAAACCTTCGCCGCTCGCGAACACAGGTGGCCAGTTTGAAATCGAGGGAAAAGCAGTTGTCGGCCGATCTCGGTCACCAGTTCCATGACTTCATCGGAGTGTCGCCCGGGATACGGGAAGTCTTCGCGATGGTCGAAAGGGTGGCCAGGACCGACGCCAACATTCTATTGCTGGGAGAGAGCGGGACCGGCAAGGAGCTGGTCGCGCGTGAGATCCACCGGCAGTCGCCTCGTTCGGACGAGGTTTTCATGACCGTCGACATGGGGGCCCTGACCGACACGCTTTTCGAAAGCGAGCTCTTCGGTCACAAGAAAGGCTCGTTCACCGATGCCCGGGAAGATCGTGCCGGCCGGTTTGAGATGGCCAGCGGCGGGACGCTTTTTCTCGACGAGATCGGCAATCTGCCGACACCGCTCCAGGCCAAGCTGCTCAGCGCGCTGGAAACGCGCACGGTAACCCGCATCGGTTCGAATACCCCGATACCGATTGATGTAAGGCTAATCTCGGCCACCAACATGCCGGTGCACCAGATGGTCGCGGACGACCGGTTTCGGCAAGATCTGCTCTACCGAATTAACACTGTCGAAATCAAGATCCCGCCGCTCAGGGAGAGAGTTGAGGACATTCCGCTGCTGGTCGATCATTTCCTGATTCTCTATTGCCGCAAGTACAATAAGCCGAGGAAGAGAGTCACGTCCTCGGCGGTTACCCGGCTCGAGAAATATCACTGGCCGGGAAATGTCCGGGAACTTCAGCATGTTATCGAAAGGTCCGTTATCATGACGGATTCGGACAGCCTGGGGTCGGGTGATTTTCTTCTGGCCGCTCCGGCGGCAAAGAAAGAGGGCCTGGTATTCGACAATTATAATCTCAACGATGTTGAGAAGGCCGTTATCCAGAAGACCCTGGGCAAACATAGCGGTAATGTATCGCAGGCGGCCCGGGAATTGGGGTTGACGCGAACATCACTTTACCGAAGAATGCAAAAGCATGGTTTATAGGTTTTTCCGCCTTATTTGCATCGTTAGAATCGTTGCTCTGAGCGTAACCATCCTGCTGTTTTTCTATCTCCTAAGTGAAACGACCCTGTATGCGACTATCGTGGTGATCGGTGCCGCTATCATAATTCAAATAGCCGCCCTTATTCACTACGTGGAAAAGACCAACCGGGACCTGGCCCGTTTTCTAATGTCGATCAGGTATTCCGATTTTTCGCAGAGTTTTACCAGTCCGCGGCGCGGTTCATCATTTCGGGAACTTAACGAGGCTTTCGACGAAGTTATCGCTCAGTTTCATAAAGCGCGCAGCGAAAAGGAGGAACACTACCGCTACCTGCAGACAGTGGTGCAGCATATTGGCCTGTCCCTGATCGCTTATGACGCCGAGGGGAGCGTGGATCTGGTAAATAACGCCGCCAAGAAGCTTCTGAAAGCGAGGCACCTGACCAATGTCAAACTGCTGTCGGGATTTTCACAGGAGCTGGTGGATACGCTCTTTCGCCTGCGGGCCGGAGAGAAAGCGCTGGTGAGAGTTCAGGAAGGTGACGAGGAACTGCATCTGATAATATATGCCACATCTTTCAAGCTGCGCGGCAAATCTATAACCCTGGTGTCAATGCAAAACATCGAAAGTGAACTGGCCGAGCAGGAGATGCAAGCCTGGCAGAAGCTGATACGGGTTCTTACCCACGAGATAATGAACTCGGTTACGCCCATAGCTTCCCTGGCATCCACCGTGAACAATATGATCGGCAGTTCAATGCACACCGACAAGGGCAACGGTAAGCTCAGTCTGGAAACATCCGAAGATATCCAGCAGGCCGTGGCCACAATTGAAAAACGGAGTAACGGTTTGCTGCATTTCACGGAGGCCTATCGTAACCTGACGCGGATACCAAAACCGAAATTCGCCATATTCTCCGCCGCCGATTTGCTCGACCGTGTCTTACAGCTTATGAGCGAACAACTGAATAAGAGCGATGTCGAAGTTACTGTCACGGTGGAGCCGGAGACACTGGAGCTGACGGCGGACCGAGAACTGATCGAACAGGTGCTGATAAATCTGATTTTGAACGCCGTTCAGGCCCTGGGCGACCAATCGGACAAGAAGATCGAGCTAAAATCGGTGCTGGATGACCGCGGCCGGGTGCTGGTGATCGTGGCTGACAACGGACCCGGTATCGATGATTCGGTAAAGGACAGGGTTTTTACTCCGTTCTTCACGACCAAGAAAGATGGTTCCGGCATTGGCCTGAGCCTTTCCAGAGAGATTATGCGTCTGCACAAGGGACGGATCAGCGTGCAGTCGGTGCCCGATCAACGAACCGCTTTTACACTTCGTTTCTAACTCGCCTCAAGGTATGACTGAATTTGACTATGAAATTGTTACGGCGGACCGGAAGCCGGGTTTGATGAGCCTGGCTACCAAAGTTACCGCTCAGTCCTGGCCTGAGTTCATGTTGCACGACCCGGTCGCTGAACTGTTTCCAGAATTGTGGGAGCGACTCCCCCAGTTTCAGTTTGTCTTTTTGGAGCCCGGGACCGATAACCTGATTGCTCTGGGCAACAGCATTCCACTGGCGTGGGACGGTGATTTATCGGAATTGCCTGAGACGGGCTGGGACTGGGCCATGGCAACGGGTATACAAAACTGCAGAAAAGGCGAGGACCCGTCGGTGTTGTGCGCCCTGCAGATAGTGGTGGCTAACAAGTACCTCGGTCGAGGTCTGAGTCGGCGGGCTGTGGAGACAATGAAATCTATCGGGCGCGCCAATAACTTAAAGGCGTTGCTGGCGCCGGTACGACCTAACGTCAAGACGAGTTATCCGTTAATCCCGATAGATGAGTATGTCACATGGAAAAACGATGAAGGCCTGCCGTTTGACCCATGGATGAGGGTTCATGCCCGGAGCGGCGCTGCCATCGTTAAGGTCTGTCATCAAGCCATGCGGATAACCGGGACGATTGCTGACTGGGAAAACTGGACGGGCGTGAAAGTACCCAGTAGTGGAAGGCATGTCATTCCCGGTGCGCTGGTGCCCGTTGAATTTGATGTCGAAGCTGACCGCGGAATTTACATTGAGCCCAACGTGTGGATGCATCACGCTCTGTGACACGTGGGGGCAAGTATTTATTCTCCCCATTCCATGTTATCTAAAGCCAGTCTGAGCTGTCCGGCGGTCCTGAAACGCTCCCGAATAAGGCTGCGTTTCCGGCCCCTGACAATCTGCTTGATATCGTGGCCGGACTTGCGGTAGCCTTCATCGCCACCGATCATCTCATAGAGAACATTTATCATATCATAGATGTCCCATTGGATCATCTCGCGCGTGGAGCGGCCGAGATGGAAAAAGTCCAGCAGGTGCACCTCGAATCCAAGCCCCCTGCGTTTTACCATGATGTTGTCGGTGTGAATGTCACCATGATATTCGCCCATATAATGGATAGGCTCCATACCGACAGCCAGGGCGTAAAGAAGATGAAGGGCCTCAAACGAAGAAAGACGCTTTCTGTTCTGGCGCTCGAGGAAGGTGGACAGCATTTCTCCCTCGGCGAGGTCTGACACCAAAAAGTCAATCTGCTGGCTGCGGATCCTGCCAAAGCCGCGGTGATGGTACTGAATGACAATCGGGCAGGAACGGAGTTTGTATAGTTTCCGGGCGTATCGCAAGAGGGCCAGTTGGCGGACATTTCGATGGGGGTAGAACAATTTGGCGGCCCGGATTATTCCGGTCTTGCGCTCTTCGACTTTGTAAACCTCGCCTTCCCAGCCGCCGCCGAGGAACTCAACGATGTAATAGTTGGGGCCCAGGGTCAGGCCGGGCTCGAGATCGAATTTGGGTTTTTTCATGGGCCGTCAGCTTCCGTAGTTTCCCCGAATATAATACCGTTGGCTCGAAAATCGGTAATTTATTTTGGGGCGGCTTCCGCTCAGGCGTCCCGGACGGGCTAAAACATTGACATGGCTATCCCTTGTCGTCATATTGGGTGCCAGGAGCATCAAACCTGCCGGGCCAAGTTGAGCCCGCCACAATGACAAGGAGATTTGCGATGGGACAGACCGCTGTAGCCGAATTACTCAATGAGTTGAGCTATGAAACTCGAAACATGCACCGGGCCATCGCCGCCCTGATAGAAGAGTTGGAAGCTGTAGATTTGTATCAGCAGCGGATTGACGCCTGCAAGGACGAGGAGCTAAAGTCAATTCTGGCTCATAACCGCGACGAGGAGAAAGAGCATGCGGCCATGTTGATCGAGTGGGTTCGTCGCCACGACCCGGCTTTCAACAAAGAGCTGAAGGACTGGGTATTTTCCGAGAAGCCGCTGAGCCATTAACGGCGTGTTTCCCGACACAGCTAAGATGGCTCGAGCCTATTCCAATCGGAGGGAATGAATCGCAGTCATGAAGGCGGTTGTCGGCCGCTAGTAGTGAGTTGAGCGCTCTACCGTGTTTTATCGCCAGTCGAATATACAAGAGCGCCAATGCGGTATTCCACACACAGGCAGAACGGAACGTCATTAAATCGGGTGAATGGGATCTTTCGCTTTGAATGAAAGTAGAAGTAGTGTATCTTCAAGATAGATAATCCATCTTACCCCGGGAGGTACTAATGCTTAGCACTATTCGAGTGCCGATTTTACTGATCCTGTTATTCGGTTGTCTCATTTTTGCGCTTACGGGTTGTTCATCAACCGATGTTCTTGACGCCGGCAGCACCGTATCGGCCCAGCCAGCGGACGCAGGGACCCTGAAAGTGACGATTACCAGCAATAACAACGCCGCACAGCCGGAGACGCAAATCGAATTCAGCGTACCTGAGAGCGGTCCGGTATTTATCGAAATTACCAACGCCACCGGCTACCATATCAGGACACTCTTAGATCGGTCCATGGAAGCCGGTACTTATTATGTAGTCTGGGATGGACTCAATGAGAATGGAGACGAGGTCAACCCGAGTATTTACCTGTTTCACATAGAAGCCTCCGACCGTGAGGCGTGGTACCCCTTTGCCGTAAACATCATGCCTAACAATTTACCCGATTAATACTGACCATACAGGAGATAACCGATGAAGGCATATAACAAGTGCATAACGTTAGCGCGGTGGTTAACATCTATCACGGCGCTACTGACCATATTTAGCCTGGCCATACCGTCGGGCGCTGGTGCCGTAGAAGTTGTTTCGAGGCCGGTTTGGAGCAACACTATCGAGACCCAGGGAAGCTTTGCTTATGGAGCGCGCGGGGGGTTTCGTGAACTGTACGGCAACGGTCTGACCCTTGCGTTGAGATACGAGCACAGACTTGGAGAGAAAACAGGGCTCGGGGTGCATGTGGCCCGGGTTCAACAGTGTGACGCAGGCGAATATGCGGTAGTAAAACTTAAACATCGCGATCTCGCCGTGACGCCGCTGTTAACATACAGCCTTGTGCGAAACCGGCAGGTACGGTTGTTCGGCGGTGGAGGCATGGGTCTAAGCTTTCGCAAAATCACTCTCGAAACGCTGATTTATGACATCGTGACTGGAGACCCTTTGTTCGAAGCTGAATATGACCATTCTGAAACCAGTGTGCATAGCCTTTTGATGGTGGGCGCGGATTTTCGGCTGGGCCGCTCGCTTTTCTTTGGGGCGAGAGTAACCTGGGATCATCACTTTTTTGGTGATGTCGAAGTCGGGGATTTTGGTGACACGGGCGGATTCAATTTCGGGGGAAGCCTAGGGTTTGGATTCTAAGGGGTCTGCCCGCAAGTGAACATTTGGCAGTGATGGTCTGGTTGGGCGGTTGTGTTTTATCGCCGACTGATTAAATCAGGGCGGCGCTACCATATTCCGCGCGCAAATGTACTGCAACGTTATTAGAGCGGGTGAAAGCAATCTTTCGCCTTGCTTGAGGGGAGAATTCGTCATAGACAATCAAATTATATTTACATTATCCCGGGAGGTATACATGTTTTTTAAATGTCATTCGGTATTGTGGCGGAGGCTGTTGATGCTGCTTGCCATCTCCGGCACTCTGGGTTGCTCGTCGACTGAGGTGACCGGCCCGGAGTTCGACGCGACAGATACCGCAAGCGGGAGCGCAGCTCTCAAAATTGCCATCACAACCGATTATGAAAATGCCCAACCTGAAACGAATATCACTCTGGAAATACCGAGCAAGAGCCAAGTGTATATTGAGATTACAAACGCCACCGGCTATCACGTCAGGACGCTGTACGATGACGTAATGGAAGGAGGCACCAATCAGATAGCCTGGGATGGCACAAATGATGATGGCAGGATACTCGGCGCGGGCATATACCTGCTTCACGCTGCAACTTCCAGTTACGAAGCCTGGGCCGCCTTTCCGGTTGGTCTGGAAAACATACGAGATTAATCATGATGAAGAATAGTGCAAGCTTACACACTAGAAATATTGCCTGGAGCACGGCTCTTCTGGTTGTCGTGCTGGTGTTGTTGACCGCGGCGGACGCGGGCGCGAACGATGTGATTAACAAGCTGGCTTGGCGAAACACTGTCGAGGCTGAGGGAAGCTTCAACTACGCGCGGCGCGACATATTTCGGAACCTTTACGGCAATGGCTTGACCATTGCGATCAAGTATGAACGTGTCCTGAATGAAAGGATCGGACTGGGGGTTCGCCTGTCCCGGATTCAGCTATGCGATGCTGAAGAATATTCCGTGATAAAACTGAAATACCGCGACTTTGCCATTGTTCCCATGATGACCTATACTCTGACACACACCGGCGGTCTTCGCCTGTTCTCTGGCGGCGGAGCCGGCTTCAGTTTTCGTAAAATCGCGTTGGAATCATCCGCCACGGACGAAACCATTTTCGACCAGCATGCCGTCAATGTCGCTCAGACAGAAGCAACAGTGTTAGGTCTGGTGATGCTCGGCGCTGATATCAGACTGGGCCGCTCGCTTTTCTTTGGGGCGAGAGTAACCTGGGATCATCACTTTTTCGGTGATGTCGAAGTCGGGGATTTTGGTGACACGGGCGGATTCAATTTCGGGGGAAGCCTGGGGTTTGGATTCTAAGGGGTCTGCCCCCGGCTAATGCGGTCGGGCAAGCCTGTTGCCCACGGCCGCTATGAGATAGATAATTCCCGCAAAGACAATTATCGTGGCCCCGGCCGGAAGGTCGGGGCGGTAGCTTATGGCTAATCCGAAAGTCGTAAACAGCACCGTTAGTGCTGCCGACAGGACCATGCTCTGCCAGAGGGTGCGTGTGTAGTAACCGGCGATGGCAGCGGGCAGGGTCAGAAGTGCGATAACCAGCACGATTCCAACCACGCCGACGAGAATTACCA
This sequence comes from Candidatus Zixiibacteriota bacterium, assembly GCA_020351995.1. Lineage (GTDB taxonomy): Bacteria > Zixibacteria > MSB-5A5 > GN15 > FEB-12. The sequence goes on along the minus strand of CP070674.1, from coordinate 2,802,583 downwards.
CCGTGAGACCGGTGAGACAAAGAAGCAGAATATAAAAGAACTCCGTGTTGATTCCTCGGATGCGAGCGAATTCTTCATCGAAACATACCGCCAGGAACTTATTGTAAAACAGAAGAACGACGGCGACGATGACGGCATCGAGAACGGCGATGATATAAAGGTCGGCCGTGGTGACCAAAAGGATATTGCCGAACAGATAGGTCATCAGGTCTTCGTTGTATCCGGGTGTGAGGGTTATGAAAATTACCCCGACGGCCATACCGATAGCCCATATGGCTCCGATAACGGTGTCTTCACGCTCGCGGGCCCGCAGACTCACCCAGCCGATTACGACGGAAGCCACGAGAGCGGCTACAATGGCGCCGTGCATGGGTTTAAGCCATGTCCATCCATGGACAATCGACAGGTACCGGGCCAGCCCAAGGCCGCCGAGGACACTGTGTGCGATGCCTCCGGCCAGATAAGTAATGCGGCGCGTGACAACGTAGGTACCTACGACTCCGCAGGCGACACTGGCCAGAACACCCACCAGCAGAGCATTGAGCATGAAGGGATAGTTGGCAACGGCGTGGAAGAATTCGGTCATGGTTTCACTGATCCCCGTCGGCATGTTTGTCATGGCGCACCATGCGCAGGCTGTCACCGTAGAGTTCGCCGATAAATTCCCGATCCCGGTCGGTGGTGGGGTGAACGGCGACGGTGCGGTTGACACAAACGACCTGTTCGACGAAATCGGATACAAAAGCGGGATCGTGGGAAATCATGATTACGGTCAGGCGCTGATTCAGTTTTTTGAGAATCTTGAACAGCTCGCGTTCAGCCTTGCGGTCAAGGTTGGCAGTCGGTTCATCCAAAAGCAGCATATCCGGTTCACAGGCGAGAGCCCGGGCAATCAGCAGCCGCCGCTGCTGGCCCCCGGAGAGATCCCGCAAGGGTGTAGCGGCCATGGAATCCATGCCCACCAGTTCCAGCGCCTCATGGACCTTTTCTCTGTCAGCACCAGAAAACTTTCCCGGAGTCATTCCTTTGTTGAGCCGCCCCATAAGGACCACGTCGCGAGCCGTGACCGGGAAACGCAAGTCGAGATGGGCCTGCTGAGGCATGTACCCGATGCGTCTTCGGGCCGAGGATGCCGAGTCGCCAAACACTCGCACGGTACCGCTTTTGGGTTGCAGTAAACCGAGCAAAAGTTTGACCAGTGTAGTTTTGCCGCCACCGTTGGGGCCGACCACCCAGACGAATTCCTTGTCCGATACCGTGAGATTGACATTCTCCAGTACCGGTTTCGCGTTATACGCAAATGATACGTTTATAAGTTCTATTACCGGGTCGGAAGCCATTTCACATTCCTCTGTTTAATCGGATACACTCCCCTGCTCTTTATCACCGGCCAGGGCACTGGCAATCTTGTGGGCCATTTCAAGCAGGTTCGATAGGTAATTTTCCGCGAGTGGGTCGAGGGTTTCCACGCGGGCGCCAATCGACTGACCCACGGACGCCGCCTGCCGGCCTGAGAACTGAGGCTGGACGAAGAGCACCTCGACGCTATCGCGCGACGCCCGGTCAATAAGAGCGGCCAGCTGTCGAGCGGACGGTTCCTTGCCATCGGTTTCAATGGCCACCTGTTTTAATCCGTAGGCGTCGGCGAAGTAACCGTAGGCCGGGTGAAAAACATACATGGTTTTTCCTCTAACAGGGGCGAGGATGTTTCTGATGGCCGTATCCACAGAATCTATTCGATCGAGAAGATTTTCAAGATTGTCGCCAAATGAATCGGTTTCGGATGGTCGCATTTCTCCCAGAGCGGCAGCGATAGCCTGAGCCTGAACCGCGGCCAGTTTTGGGTCGAGCCAGACATGCGGATCGAGAGTGCCATGACTGTGCCCATGGTCGCTGTGCCTTTCGATTGGCCTGAGGGTAATATCGCTGTGAGTCGGCACGATCCGAAGCCCGGGAAATTCTTTCGTTATTTTTTCCAGCAGTCGCTTTTCAAAGGCCACTCCCGTAGTAAACAGAACATCGGCTCCGGCCAACCGGGCCAGTTGCTGGGGAGTTGGTTCGTAAGTAGCCGGCGACTGTCCCGGGGGCACAAGAATTTCAACGTCAACCGATGAACCACCGACAGCCCGGACGAGATATGCCTGAGGCGCGATGCTTACAAAGGCCTTGACCCGGGCAAATACCGGCGCCGATCCAAGCAGAGCAACACCTGCCAGTGAAAGCAGTATCAGCCGAAGCTGACGGTTATTTCGATTTCTTGCCATGGCCCGCCTTGGCCGGTTTGCGAGAGCAGACCAGATGAATTTCGTCGCAGTCGGAGCACTTTTCGACGGCATGATCTTCCAGAAAACTGTCAAAGTGCCCTCTCTGGCTGGGGGAAAGTATTCCCGTACCGCTACACAACGGGCAAGTGCTGTCAAGGGCGGCAAGCACGGCCGAGCGAATGAAACTGGAGCGATTGGGGATGCCCTCCATAGCATCCAGCAGCGACTCATCGGCCTTAAATGTTACTATCTCGGATTTTCTTTTCATAGTAGATATCCCGCTTACAATAATAAAGACTCCTGCTTAGCCTTATTATTACTTTGTAATACGTATTCGTCAAGCGAAATTATGGCGATTATTTATCGCAAAATAGGTGCACCCGGTACCGGGAAATTTAATGCTGAGCGCCCGGTTACTGGTCCTGTTCCTCTTCTTTTCGCTTGATCACGTCGATCAGGGCCTGTCGCGCGCTTTGCAGGCGTTCGATTTTGGCTGTCAATTCTTCTTTTTGAGCGGGGTTTTCGGTGTCATTGAGAGTCGCCGTGGCGCTTTCGATATCTCTACCTAGAGCCTCGTATCTTTCCCGTAGTTTTTCGAGGGATTCGGCCTGATCGGCTTTGTCGAACACCACCTTCTCCGGGGCGGGTTTTTCCTCGCGGGCCCGGATTGTTTCTACGGGCGGAATAAATGTTTGGCCTTCAGGGACAGCCCTGGTGTTCATAAAGGTCGGCGAGACTATTTCTATGCCGTCGGCATGCAGCTTATCGAGTACCAATTCCCGCAGGCGGGAACGTGTTGACAGAATGTGTTTGACTTCAACCAGCAGACCGGCGACGCGGTAGGTCACTGAGAAATCTCCGAGATCCAGTATGTGCACAAAAGGTTCCTCAAGCGGTACCTCGCGCGCGGCCTGGATCATGAGTTTTTCGATTCGCGCGCGGGCGACATCGTATCCCAGTGAAACCTCCGCCGAGACAATTGTTCCCGAGGCGCGGATGACCTTTACGGGGTGTGTGACCAGATACAGATTCGGCATGGTGGTCAGGTCTCGGTCTTCGGTCTGGATTTCGACATGAAAGAGACCGCGCTCGGACACTTTCCCGAAACTATCACCGACCTGAATGAAGTCACCGCTTCGGAAGCTTCGCACCACCCTCAGCATAAACCCGGCCATGATGTTGCCTATGAAGGTAGTTGATGAAAGGGCGATGGCGGCACTTAACAGGATACCGATCAGGCTCAGCAACTGGCCCCGGAGCGAGTCCGAAACCGGCAAGACGATCACCACCACCAGCAACCCGACCAGTGACAGAAGCAAGGTAAACATCTGTACCCGAAAACGCATACTTGACGAGCCTGAGTATCGCCGTTGAAGAATAAATCGCACGGCGACAATAACTACGATCGCGCCGGCTATAGCGGCGACGGCCGGCAGGAGCGCCGTGGCACCTTCGAGAAATCGCTTCAATAGCTCCATAGGTATTAATCCTAGTTTTTTGTTCTTATCCTCCGCCGGCGTCAGAAATGACGGTTTCTTTTCTGGCTTTCAGAATGGCGGCTCGCTCGCGGAAGAGCTGGCCGATTTCGGCCCCGATAATAAAGACGATCGAGGTGTAGTAGATCCAGAAGGCCACGACAATCATGACGGCATACGCGCCATAGACCCTCTTGAGCATGACGAAGTGCGTTATATAGTAGCCGAACAGTTCTTTGGCCAAGACCCAGAGAATGGTGGCCGAAAGGGCACTTACGAAAATCGCTTTTTTCGGCGGTTTGCGGTAAGGGACGATGTAGTAAATGACGGCGAAGGCGGCCAACACCAGGACGAAGGCAAAGGTGCCGAAAAAGACACCACCCAGTGATTCAGCACCGGCCATATTGATGAATTCGATCCTGTTGGTCAGGTCTTTTACGACCTGCCAGGTCGACAGAACAAAGGTTGTGGCCAGGAAATAAATGAGAACAAGCACGATCAGGCCGAAATCGCGCAGTTTACCGAGCAGCAGGGATACCTCTTCCTTCACCTGATAGACCTTATCGAGAATGGTGCGCATGCTGCTGAAGAGAGTGCTGGAAGCAAAGAGAAGCCCCACGATACCGATCACGCCAGCGACATTTTTGTATCTGCGGAATTCCTCGACACGTCCGGCTACCAGTTCCTTGACAAAGTCGGCATAATCCTGATAGGGAATCATGCGCTCGATGAAAGTATTGATCTCACCCTCAACCTGAGCTTTGGCCAGCACCGACCCTATAACGGAGAAAACAATGAGCACCAGGGGTACAATGCTAATGAACATCGAAAAGGCCAGGCCGCCGGCAAGGAGAAAGACGTGATGTTCTACGACCCGATGGCACAAACCGCCGCAATAGTGACCAAAAAATTCCCGGCACCGCGTGCTGCACTTGAGACCCCTCACCCTGGAAATGAAATTCTGTAATTTGCTCATAAGCTGTCGCGCCGCGCTAGTCCTTCCTGACCGACACGTTCACCGGTGGGGCCTGACCCTGTTTATCCTGTCCCATGTACAGGGTTATATGCGGGAACGGGATTTCGATGCCTTTCTGATCAAACTTAGCCTTGAGTCTTCGGTTAAACTCGCGGCCTATTCTCCATTGCTTGATCGGTTTGGTTTTGGTCCGGGCTTTGATTATGACGGCCGAATCGGCGAACTGGTCCAGACCAAAGATCTCGATTGGAGCCAGAATATCCCCGCTAAATTCCGGGTCCGCCCGCAGCTCTTCGTCCACCTCATTTACGAGAGCCATCACCTCGTCGACATTCTCGCGGTAGGCCACCCCGATATCGAAAACATAGTGCGAGTATTCCTTGGTCATGTTGGTTACCACATCGATCTGTCCATTGCG
>CP070674.1:2793563-2797350 GCA_020351995.1 Candidatus Zixiibacteriota bacterium | reverse complement strand
ATTTTCGGCGGTCCGAGACCGCTGAGTATTCACACTTTCCGAAGATAATGTAAGAAACTTATCCCTTTGATAAGGGAGTAAGTTGGGAACTAATTCACTCTCGAAAGGAGCGATGAATGATAAGGAGAACTTCGACAATTCTGCTTGTCTCCTTACTGATAGTTGCCGTCCTGACGATGCCGGCCGTAGGTGCCGTTAAGAAAGACAAACTCGACAAGCGTCATATCATTGGCGACTTGACCGCCCGTCGGGCGGCGACCTACGCGATTGCGGGTGACGAGAACCTCCTGCACAATGTCCGCTTGAATGCAGCGGCACCGTCTTCGGGCGGCATACCGATAGGTACGATGACGACAGCGGGTGGCAGCGAGTCACCGGGTGTCGTGGTAGGTAACACCTGGTACGACTATCAGCATAACGGTTCGATCGGCCGCATGATCGGTACCGGTCCGCACAGCGGTAACACCGGACCGACGGTGGTGCACTTTGCCTGGATGTACGCGCCGGACGCAGAAATCACCTGGCGCAGTTATGCCTACGCGGCTTACAGAACCTCGGATCACAGTCAGCTCGCGCCGGTCTGGCTTCCTATTGACGCCCCTGCTGGGACGGCCAAAGGTGGTTACGTTAACGTTGACGTGACTCCGGACAACCGGGGCATCGTCGGCGGTCATGTCGATCACACTGATCCCATAGGAGATTCCTACCTGCCGACATTCTATTTTGACGGTGGTCCGGCGTTCGCGACCTTCCCGAACATGGAACAAATCCCTGACTCGGTTGCTATGTGGGGTGTCGACGGGGTAGGCAGCAATATGTGCTGGCCGCGCATGTTTTTCCAGCTCGGTACCGACACGGTTATGCATGTGGCAGCCGAGGAATCGACCGCTTCCGGTTATGGTCCCCAAGCAATCTCCTATTTCCGTAAGGTCGGCTTTGAAGGTTCGGTCGATAGCGAATGGGATTATCCGCCGTACGTGATAGACACCACCGACGTTATTGCCCAGGACGTTGTCGGTCAACGCAACGGCGACCGGGTCTGCCTGACCTGGTTTGCCGCGTTGCCGTATGACGAGCCCTGGTGCGACACCTGCTCGGCCTACGATTCTTTCTATGGAAACAATTTGATAAGCCAGAAGGACAACGACATTTACTACCAGGAGTCATATGACCAGGGTGCCACCTGGCTTCCGAGGGTCAACATGACCAAGAGTCCGATTGGCGGGAAGGCTTATAAAGCGTATTGCGATGCCTCGACTCTTTATGATTCGGAAGGCAATCTGCACATCGCCTGGAACGCCATTCCCTGGGCGGCTGATACCTGTATGGATGTAGGCGGCTGGTGCTGGGCCGAGGACTGGAACCAGTTCTTAAACGTCCGTCTGATGCACTGGTCGGAGAACGTGCCCTACATCCGTCCCATCTGCGATCAGACTCAGGCTGTCTCTGACCTTGAGGACTCGTGTTTCGCCAACGACTTTAGCGTGCGTATCGCCAAGATGTCGCTGGCGGAATGTAACGATAAACTGTACTGTATCTGGACACAGTTCAACAACCCCAAGATTGGTATTATCGACGACTGCGCGGCCTGGGGCTACAAAGCAAGTTCAGAGAATGCCGCCAATGCCGAGATCTATCTTTCGGTATCGGAAGACTGGGGCATGACTTGGGATTACCAGCGCAACCTGACGAACACGTACACGCCGCGCTGCGATCCTAAAAAAGAATATGACTGCCAGCACGACTCTTATGCTTCCATGAACTACATGGGCCGGTACGCGGAAGAGACCGAAGACTGGACCGGGGCCGTTGTAGTCGATCCATCGGGTGGGGCATATTCAGGTAATTATTACCTGGATATCCAGTACCTCAACGATCTTGATGCCGGAGCGTACATACGAGGCTATGGAAGCGCCACGGAAAGCCCGCTGAAGTGGTTCCGTCTACCCTGTGTAGACCCCATTCCGCTGCCGATCTTAGTAGCCGCCTGGAAAGAATTCGGCGACCCGAGCTACTGCAAACCGGGCGAGAGTCTGGATACCGCGCTCATGCTGGAGAACGTGGGTAACACCACGTTGAACTATGTGCTGACTATTGAGTACGATGATGGTAGTTCAGGCTGGCTGGGTGCCAGCGGTTTTTCAGGCAGCGTTCCTTCCGGTCTGGCCGGAACGGAGACCGGGCAGATTCATGTCAACCAGAGCCTGATGACGGCTTATGGTAACTACTTTGCGCGCCTGCATTTTGAGGGCAACGATCCCAATAACCTGCCTTTCGACATTCCTGTTGAGCTGATTATCGCCGACACCATTGTCAGCCCGAAGTTTGACTCGGTTAAGACATCCTGTCTGGGACTGATCGTGAGCAGCAACGGCAACAGTGGCCGGGATGGCTGGGGTAAACTCAACATGGATTACTACACCGCGGGTGACTGCGACACCACGGCCGATGTTTACCTGTATGAATGTACACCGCTTTTGGGCTGGCTTGACGGAGACGACACGGTCTTCACGCAGTCGATGTGGGGAGAGGATTTCGTTGGTCACGGTTGGCGTCCGCAGGGTGGTGACTGGGCGGCCAAGCTCTGTCCGGAGATCGATGCCGACGTGTATCATATGGGTACGGCCACGACCCAGGATTCGACGATTGCCATGTCGCGTATCTGGGTGGCTCCGAAATCCGGAGACTGTAATTTCATTCTCCTGTACACGAAGTTCTGGTCGTTCGACGGGAAGGCTTACACCGGTCTGGTAATCGGTGAGGGCGCCGACTGGGATATTCCCTGGGACTTTCCTGAAGACGATGAGGATCAGAACGTTTGGACGGCCAACACGGGTGGTTTTGACGCCGATCGTAACCTGGTTTACTGCCAGGGCTACGAGGCTTATGGTCTTGGTTCGGATACCCTGTATCCGTACAACTGCCAGGACAACGACGACCGTTTTGGCGGTATGGCCATGATTGAGTCTTATCTCAATGGAGGTCTCCGTTCGACTCTGGCTTACGGCGGCTTCATCGAGATGAACGATACCATGTTGGCGGGCGCCGGCGACGGCATGGACCCCAGCCGTTTGTACCCGCGTATGGCAGTCCCCGGCTTCTCGGCATCCGATTCGCTGAATGACCTGAACGCGGTGCTGACGTATGAGTTCGACTTCAGTCTCGGCGCTGAAGACGTGTACGAGGTTATTTCGGTGCTGGCCACGGTTCATGACGGCTCGTTGACGGACCTTCAGGCAACGGTTGACAACGCCGCGGCCTGGTTCGCCGCCAACGGCGGTATGGACATGTTCGTTGACGCCGATGTCAACGGACAGATTGATGTCTGCGCCGGTTGCTGTTACAACCCCAACTTCGGTCATTTCTACAACCATGAAGGGGAGTTCAACATCCTGGATATCGACAACTTCATCGAGTGGCTACTGAGAGATCCGGGTGGTCCTCCGATTTACGACTGTAAGCAACAGGTTGACGTCAGCGGTGCGACGGCCGGTGTCCCCGATGAGTCAGTTGACATTCTGGATATCGACTTCATGATCAGCTATCTGCTGAGAGGTACGGTGCCGGATCTTGGTTCCTGTCCGTAAGGGACCGACAGCACCTAAGAGATTAGAGTGACCCCATTCTATCTCATAGATCAGCCATCCCGGCTCGGGCCGGGGTGGCTGTTTTTTTGTTCTTGACACGCCGGGGAAAAGTATTATCTTAAGCACGTCTTCGTGGACTTTTAAAAATCCAAATCAATCCCAAAAACTCACTGACATAATCACGTTCGGCTTACGGTTTT
>CP070674.1:2790226-2793463 GCA_020351995.1 Candidatus Zixiibacteriota bacterium | reverse complement strand
TGGGTATCACGATTGGCATCAGGCGGAGCCGAGTTTAATCTTGCCAATATGCCGATCGTTGAACTTGAACACCTTAGCGATGAAGCTCTCTTCAATTACGGGATTGTGCTGGCAGCCATAGAGGAGGATGGCCGCGCCGCGAAAAAGGCGATGCTTCACCTGGAACGATCGGAAACACCCGGTATTGAAGGCCAGGGTATCGCCCTGTCGTCTGGTTTGACTCCCTATAGTCTTTATGTGCTCGATTTTCTTCACTATTCGCAGGTTCCATTGCTGACGCTCGACATATTTCTTTATGTGCTTCTTCCGGCCAGCCGCAGACGAAACTCGAGAGCCCTGATAAGTCGGGCGATAGCTTTCACATATGGACTTTGCGCTCTAACCTCGGTGCCGGTGATGACGCTCTTTCATAATACTCACGGCACTGCGGTTGTGGAGGAACTGCTGCCCTCTTTAGCTGATACATCTCACGTGGCGCGTTCTCTCGTCGAGGAGACTTCGGCCGAATTCGCGCCGGCTCTCGGCGAGGCGTCTACAGAGGTTCTGAGGAGGACCTGGGGCGACCTGCTTGATGTTCAGCAGCAAGCTATCTGTCGGGTAATGTCCATTGCCGAGAGGAACTCGCGCAACAGGATTTTTATCGGCCCTCATCTGATGCCTCAAGAAACGGTTACATTGTCTGTCGAACTGACCGGACAACTCCGGGCGACCCTCGGTATACAGCCGAGGGTGCGCTTTTCTCGAGGAGACGCTTATCGCGAAATATACTGGCTGGATGAAGGGCTCTGGCAACAGCTCCGCGCTGGTTTACTGCTGGCGAATCAATGCGGCATCACGGTATATGTTACAGCTGCGTCGAATCGGTGGGGAGGAAAACATCCTCCGCATTCCACGCATCGTTCCGGTAAAGAAGTTGACCTCGACTGGGGATACTATGACCCGGCCGCTGGTGAGATGCGAACCGTACCCAACCTTCAGAGGAGAAAAAAGCAATATTATCGTGCGGGTAGTGCCGATGGTCTGTTTTATGATCCAAGGAAGAAGAGAACCTTTGATTTCCAGCCGGTCGGAAGAGGTGGGGCTGACCAGCAGACAGGCTTTGATGCTCTCGCCACCTGGGTTGTTATCCAGTCCTTACCGTTCGTTGGCTTCAATCGTTTCCTATACTCGGATACGAGTAGCATGGTAAATGCCCTTGAGCATTTGAGCGCGGCCTTCCCCGGCATGGTGGTTCCGGAGGTTTGGCCATCCTCGCAGAAGGTATCGGTTCCGAGGCCACCTGTCAGCGAAGAAGCATTGGTGGAACCGACAGGGCATTTTAACCATCTACACGCTGAAGGTGTTGCGGAGCCACCATTTGACACTTCCGACAACCTTCTGCGTATCACCAATGAAGTTCTGCGGGAGCTGTACAGGCTGGCGCTGGCTCGCGACAACGATCCTTCCTTTAAGGCGTTCTTTTTTCCGAACGCTGAAGGAACAAGCGGGCCGGATAGCGAGCTGTGGAGGATGTGGGTCAGCCGTAGACAGAGTGGTAATCCGGCTCTTCTGCCTATTTGGGTTTCTTAGAAGGAATGTGCGGCTACACGATTGAGCTAGTCGGGCGTAGTAACACCCAATGGCCTGATGGTTTGTTGGTGGGTTCGAAGACGAATCCGCCCCGCGGCTACTTAATCATGCCCTCGAGCAACTCAAGGTTTCTTTTGTAAGGCTCCGTTACAGGCAGAATGTTTTCGGGCAGATGAGTTTTCATGGACGTGAACACAGCCCGGGCTTTGTCCATGTCACCGCTTTGAGCATACTGGTAGGCCAGCGACAGAAACAGGAACCTGTAATTTTGCAGAAGCTGCGATACCCGGGGCATATCGTTGTCAATGAGCGTGTGAAGCGAAGTATAATTGCCCTCATCAAGTACAAGTGATTCGGTGCGGGCGATATCGATATCACCAGCAACATGGTAAGGGAGCAATTGCCGCACGAATCCGGTGGTCTGGATATATTGTTCCAGGCCTTTCGATAACGGGCATCCCATCGAAAAGTAAATCGGTCGTTGCCATTGATTGGTTATCAGGATATCGGACAAGGCCGCGCGGCCGGCGCTTAAATACTTGAGCTCTTCGCCGTTTCCAAGATCCGGGTCGATTTCCCATTCAAATGAGATCTGCTCTATGTTTGCCGACTGCCGGATACTTTCGGGGACGGGCACGCGAATTGGATTTTGTTTCCATTTATACGGGTGCATGTCAAGAATTTGATAGTCGGTCCAGCTCATTGGTGCCGGTCGTATGCACCCCTCGACACCATCCCTGAACATCTTTATCGCCCACGGACGCTCCATAAGGGCTGCAGGTATGGCAGTGATATCGGTTCGATATTTTTCGACACACTGAAGGTACTCGACGGCATTAGTTTCAGCGTCGCCGGCAACGAATAATATGGCGTCCGGTTCGCAAGAACGAAGTTCGTTGCGGCCGTATTCGAGCAACCAATCGGGAAAAGCTCCGGCATTCCTGGCTCGCCTGAACTGTTCGATGGCTTCTTCGGCGTTGCCGATTCGCATGGCATCACGTGCCCTGCCCCCATATTCGGCCCCCAGGAAGTAGTAGGCGTTGCCCAACTTTGGATCCAGCTCGATAGCTTTGCGCAGATAGCTTAGTACCTCGTCGGATTTGGTTCTATCGAACCCGGTTAAGGGAACAGAATCATAGCAGAGATAGTGCAGGAAAAAACCGAGATAGTAATGAATCTCGGCATTATCGGGCGATTCGGCCAGGGCCTGGTTAAGATATTCAATTGCCTGCGGATAGTTTGCCTTATCGAACTCGCCTCTCGCTTTAACTATGAGGGTGTCGGGCTGGGCATTTACCGAACCAGTTTGAGCCGATGTCAATAGAAGAAAGACCACGATAATTCGAATCGCGGTAACACGGTAGAAAGTCGCAGATTGATGCATTTTGCTGTAGATCATCCTCTGGTTTTCACTATGGTAAGTATTGTATTATACAAACATAGTTCCACCGGGGAAGTCACAGTAATGTTTACGAGATCAGGCCTTCAATCGATCTTGAACCTGGTGCCGGATGACCGGTAGTGGTGGCTACTTCATTGTTCTGGCCAGTTCGGTGATTACGGCGCAATGGAAATCGTCGTGCTCGGCGGCAAAATACGCCATGTCAACCACGCGCATGGGAATATTCAGGCGTGGATGCCGGGCCATCCGGCCGGCCTCGGCTTCGT
>CP070674.1:2784309-2790126 GCA_020351995.1 Candidatus Zixiibacteriota bacterium | reverse complement strand
TTGTTTAGTGACCAGAGGTAGGCACCGCCATCGGGCGCCGGCGTCACGACCAGGGGCATTCCTGCCGGGAGCGCCCGTATCTCACTCCAAACACATCCGGCGTCTTCCGATAAGAGCACGTGATTGGCGTTCTCAGTCATCGCAGAGGCCAAAATCCTGTCAGTAACACCCAGGCAGGATAGTCCATAGGTGTAAGTAAGTCTGCTCAGACGAGACGTATTGGCGAGGGTTATTCCTTCATCGGCGGTATAAGTCACTTCGGAGGCTCCCGCGATGCGGACGCATGTGGGCACTGTCCAGTAACTGCCCTCGACACACAGCCCCTCAACACATGTCATTCCTTCATCGCAGGTCCCGCAGTCGATCTGCTTGTGGCAGCCATCGAACCAGACCCCGCACTCGACACCAAGGTCTTCGCAGGTCAACGGTTCACAGGGCCCCGATCCCGGGCCGTCCCGGCCGGCCTCCATGTCTACCCTGCCACCGCCCGCGATGGCACCGACTGCCAACCCGGACAGAAGGGCAACCACGAGCATCAAGATTGTGAGCTGATTGGGTTTCATAATGTACTCCGTATTCTGATGAGTTGTCAGGCTGGGATGGTCCAGTCAGACCGTGAGGGCATCCGTAGCTGTAACTGCTTATTATCCCGGCGTAAAGTAGCTCGTCGCTTCTATATACCCAAGATAACAAAAAGGCTTCGGGTGTCAAGCACCAACTCGCACCTCGAAAGTAAGACAGAGAATATCGTCATCAAGAGATTAAGCGTCACATCACGGTTCTCACACTCATCGATGAGAACCTGCTGGAGGACAGCATCAAAGAGACAGCCGGACCGCTAAGCTCGCCTTCCTTGCGCAACCACCCGGGCGGGGGTTAGGCGACAAACACAAATCGGACCTGCGGCAGGTAGACTTACTGCAATTTGGAGAAAAGCACCCCCCCCCCGCTACCCATAGGCGACTATTCTACAACATCTCAGCACGAAAGTCAAAGACTGCGAAACCAACGGATGACTCTGTCGTAACTACAGGTATTAATCTTCTACAGAGTAAGGAGCCAGCTATGAAAATCAAGTTGACATTAATCACAGCCACAATTCACCTGGTCTGCCTGTTTTCCATTGCATCGGCAGACAGTACGCAATTCAAGGCCGCCAGGATATCCGACAAGGTTTTTCAAGTGACGGACCTTGAGAGCGGCCATGAGCAGATTGTCATAGCCTCGGACAAGGGGCTGGTGGTTCTCAACAGCTTTTCGTCCGAACTTACGGCTCGAAGGTTGAAGGCGGCTATCGCCGAAACTTTGAAACGGGACGATTTCCTTTATCTGGTCAATATGCTCGATCGGCTGGACCGATGCGGCGGCAACGGCGCCTATGCAGGTATTCCGATAATAGGCCACAGGGGATTCCGGGATAAGTACGGGGATAATGATTCCGCCGTCACCGCAGAAGTCAACGAGGCGATTGAAATGTGGCGATGGAAGGAAGATGTGGCCCGTCAGCGCCTGCCCAATCATGAACCCGGCTCAGAGCAGGCCATTGGCGAACAAGCGTGGATCAATACCTGCGCAAAACGAGCCGAGGAACTCGAAACGGGATTCTCCCTGATCCTTCCCACCGAGACATACGAAGACAGAAAGACGCTGTCTCTCGGCGATCTCACCCTCAACCTGATCTGGTTCGGCCGGGCGAAGGGCGAGGCCGTCAGCATAATTGTGATACCCGAGCAAAAACTGGCGATCCTGCCCGATGATCTCCGGTCTCCCCTGCATCTGGCCCCCTACCCCCACCCTCAGTTCAAGGAATTGGACGTTGCCCGCTGGATACAGGTCCTGGAGGAAATCCTCGAAGGCGAGAATCCGGTCGACAACGTGCTGCTGTGCGATTTCCTGAACGTAGTGTGGCCCAGAGACCGCGCGCACCTGCATCTGAATTACATACGAAAGCTCTGGAACGCCGTGAGAAAAGCAGATGCCGAAGGCAAGAGCCTGGATGAAGTATATACACAACTCTCCCTGGATAATGAATTTGCTTTCGTCAAAGAGATGCCGGTTTATTTGGACCGCGGCGACGAATGGGTGCGACCGCAGCATCGTGTTCATATCCGGTTGTTCTTCCTTCAGGGCAAAACCCTGGCATCCGAAATTATAAGGAATTCAGGCCTCGACTCGGTTTCCGTTACGACTGAGAGAATAAGAAAGCTGAGGGCAGAAGGCGGCGATATATATATCGAGGAAGCGTCGCTCAATGGTATTGGCTATTATCTATTGAATATGGAAAGATATGCCGATGCCATCGAGGTATTTCGATTAAATGTAGAAACCTTTCCAGGGTCATTCAATGTCTATGACAGTTATGCCGAGGCGCTCATGAAGAGCGGCGATGTTGACAAGGCTATCATCAATTACCGCAAATCGCTGGAGCTCAATCCTGAGAATGACAACGCACGGGAGATGCTCAAGGTTCTCGAGAAATCGTAACTGCGGATATTGACATGTCCGGCTGCACTCATTTTACGATTTCGGCAAGCGCGAAGGGGAAAAGGCCAAATCGGTAGTCGCAACCGAAGACTCTTCAAGGCATATTAGATATCGGCTTTCTCCGCTTTTACCCCCATTCCCTCGGCTATTGCGATCACGGCTCCCGTGACCTGATCTCCCTCGCCGAAGATGAATTCCAATTGCCAGCCCGAATAGAGATCATAGAAATGATTGTCCGCATCAGGATACCACAAGAAGACCCTGCCGTCTTCGCCGATCATTTTCAAATGACCATCTTCAACGCTAACGTTGGCCGTAAGAGCATTATTAAATACGAACCTGCCGGTATATTTGTTCAATTCTTCCGGTGAAAGCAAAGCCGGTGTTATCACATCAGGTTTCAGTTCCAGCCAATCATATACCACTGCTACGGCCCGAACGATTTCCTCGCTCAGAGCCGATCCTCTTTGACCGTTAGTCATAACGGCAACGCCTCTGCCCTTATGGGCGTAAGCGAAAAAGGTGTTATTGTATCCGGAAATGTTGCCGCCATGACCGAAGGTTAAGCAGTCGCCCTCACCTTCAAGTATGAGACCCAGACCGTAAGAGCCGACCTGGGCCGTCAGCATTTCTTCGGCTAATTCCCTGGAGATGACAGTTGATTGACCCTTCAGGGCCTTTTGAATCTCCATGGCGTAGCGACAGAGGTCGGATGGCGTGGTCCAGAGACCACCACCGGCCAGATTGGTTACTCTCCGCCAGTAACCTTCGAGGATAGAACCCATGCCATTGTGACCAACCGCCGCGTTGTCTGCTCTGCGATAATCCCGTTCCTGAAAATAACCGCTGCGATTCATCCCCACCGGGTCGAAGACCGATTCCTTCATTATCTCGGGAAACGGCTTACCGATGACATCGACCAGTGCCTGCAGCAGGACCAGGTATCCTCCGCCCGAATATCGGAACTCCGTCCCCGGTTCCATCACGACCCTGACCGCACCAACTTTTGAGGGCGGCAGACCGTCAAGAGTTTGCAGCGGCGTCGGAAGCTTTTCTCCTCTGGCATACTCACCAAGAGCATGCCCGTTCAAACCGGCTCCGTGGCAAAGCAAATATCGGACTGTTACCGGTTGTTTGTCCGTAAACGCATTCTCCGGAACTTGCCAGGATACAAGAAAGTCATTGATATTGCTATCGAGGTCAAGCGTGCCCGAGCCCACCTGATGAAGTGTTCCCAGAGCGGTAACCGATTTACTGATGGAAGCAGCCTGAAAGAGAGTATTGATATCGACAGATGAATCGACGCCCGTTTCTCTGGTACCATATCCCTTCGCCCACTCGATTTTTCCATCATTGATAACGGCGATACTTACTCCAGGAACATTATAAAGCTCCATTTGATCGGCCAGAGAATGGAAAACTATATCGTGACCCGCGATCGCTACCGGCGGACACAGTTTGGCCTCAACCTGCTCGATCCGTTTCAAGACATCTTGAGGGGTGGCGGCTGGATCACCCTGCGGTGTTTGCGGCTGGCCGTGTGAACTCGGGCTACCAATTAGTGATAGACTCACCACGGCTACGAAAATCGTCCTGGCTTTCTTCAACTTGTCCTCCTACTGTTCTGAGGATTCCTGTCCCTCGCATTCCGTCTTCGCCGGCTTGTGACCGGTTTCCATGCGAATCCGGCCACAAAGCACCTGCCCGGCCGATCACTGCCACCAATAGCGAGCAGACTACTGCCCCTGCGCGATTGCCCTTAATTAGTGTGACAGGCAGTAATCTGAAAAGGTTGCAGGTCCGCCAGAAATAACTTGCCGGAGAAAGAAGGTGATCGACAGCTTTATCTGACGCCCGGCTCTACCGTCTTTCCGGCAGAGCTGAGCATGACAACAGACATTGGGAGAAAACACCGGACACCGGGGTTCCCGTAGCCGTTTGCTGCTGTCACGGGTAAGTGTCCGGTGCTTTCGACCGCTGGTCGTCTTTAGAGTCGCCTTGCGCTTTTGCCGTATTTAATAACCCCTCATTGCCCTCATCGCCTCGGCCTTCTGCTGCATTGCCTCTTTTACCTTCTGACCCATGCCCTGTTGCATGTTATTGACACCGGTGTAAGTGTTGTCTCCACCCAGATCCCAGATGTTTTTATGGTTGTTTCCGCCAACGACCAGTGAATTGGTTATGTTGGGTCCGAGCCATATCGGAGCGAATAGTCCTTCAACCCAGGGATTCTCGGCAGTCTGCCAGGTCTGAAGGTTATTGCCCACCAACGCCACGCTACCGGGATACTCAAAAAAGCCTACGTTGACAGCTACCGGTCCCCACCCGGTGAATTTGTTGTAGGTAATTATTCCGCTTGGCACCCCGGCAAAGAAGATTGGACCGAATATGGAAGAACTATTGCTGTGAATCTCATTACCTGAGACAACGGTAGACACTTCACCATTATTCTCGGCCCACATTTCAACACCGGCATACCATGATTCCGGCATCATGTTGATTACGTTGTTTGTCAGGTTGAATTTCGACACGCCGTTGGCCGGGTGAGTCTGGTTCCACAGCGCCCCGGAAGTATTAATGGTCTCGATGTGAGAAACGTTGACTCTTACGTCGCCGCAGTACCAGATAGATATGGACAGACACTGCTCATCGGTAGTATTGGTGAATGTCACTTTTTCTTTAGGGCTTCCGCCAACGTTGACCGTGGCGTTGGCTACCGCCCCGTACTCCAACATGAGAAAGCTCCCGTTTTCGAATTCGCATGATTTGACATTGTGGGTTCCACCACCGCCACCGAAGACTTCAAACATAAGCGGTATCTCGGGATTGCCCTCGGAGTCAAGACTACCCTTGAAATGGACATTTATACAATCCGAACCATATTGATTGCCGGCACCATACACTCCTGCCCCCAGATTAACGTAAGACAATAAGCCTCTTGTGGGTGGATACCAACCGATATCCCACAAATCGGCGATCTCAGAGTCGGCTTCAAAGGTCAAATCTCTAACGCCAAAATAGTCGAGACTCCAGATCGCGAAGGTAATCGGAAAACCAAGGGACGGTGTGAAAGGCGCGTCGTCCGGACCGCGTACGGACCTTATAATCGTAACTCCTTTCCCCGACCCCTTAATGGTTCCGTTAAAAGGTAGCTCATTGTAGCCGAATTCCCCCGGAATATCATGTCTGACCACGGTGGCACAGACCAGGAATGTCCCGGGACCGAGGTACAGCGTGCCCCCATTACTCATATTGGAGTGATGGATGGCCGCCTGAAGATTCTCCGTGTCCTGGACACAATCGCCGGTCGGCATGAGCGGATCATCGGCGCTC
>CP070674.1:2780390-2784209 GCA_020351995.1 Candidatus Zixiibacteriota bacterium | reverse complement strand
GGTGAAACCGTCATGTACGGCCGTCACCGTCTCTCCGCTAACAAAGCTTACCGTAGGTATGCCGTCTGTTGACATTACCGAAGTTCTGTCGGTAACCCTCGGAACATCGAAGGCCGAAGAGGTGGCAGACGATTGGATCACCGTAACATCCCGGCCATCGGTGGACAGAATGACAATATCCTTGCCCAGGAAATTAATCGTCTCCACATAGGTGCCCGGTAATACCCATACTGTATCCCCGGGCAATGCAGCTTCAATAGCGCTCTGTATTGTGGGATAATTCGTGGGAACATAAAGAGATGTTAACTGCTCCGCAACAAAATACTCGGGTATCGACCACTCTGAATATTCGAAGCCGTCATATGACCTGGCCCGCCACCAGTACTGCGCACCCAGAGTGAAACCCGTGAAAAACTTCGAGAGTGTTGTGCTCTCTTGTTCCGAAACCCCGATATCACTATCGAAAAGTGTGGTTAGACCCGGATCGTTATAAATCTCGAAATCGTAGGTCCGGGGGTCACCTTCGTTATCCGTCGAGTTATTCACGCTCAGGTGTACTCCATCAACATCCACTACTTCACCGCCAATCGGATATATCAACTCGGGGACTGATGAAGGTGTATTTAGTCTAAAGGTCCTGTCCAACCATGATCCCCAATCCGTACCATTGTACAGCCGGATACGCAAATAATATAAGACACCCTCCTGCAGGGATACTCCCGCATAAAGTGCAGACGCCTCGGATGAATAGATCTCCCCCGTGTCCCACATCTCCGCGACTGACCAGTCATCATCGGTACCGACTTCAATCTCATAAGCGACTTGAGTACCGATTGTATCGTAGAAGCTCCAGGAAATAGTTGGGATGTTGTCAATCACATTTAACCATGATCCTTCACCCAGCGAAAGATCCAGTGCCAGAGGGAGAGCACCGTAAAAACCGGCGAACGCACCCATATCGTTGCGTGTCCCGTCGGGATCGTCATAGAAGGCATCAGGATCACCGGCGTCAATGCACGGCGATTCCATATCGAGATGGTAGTCGTTATTTACCGAATCCACGAACAAAGGGTCTGCGTATATGTTGCCGACACCGGGAGTGGAGGTATAGGGCGTGGCACACTCGAAGGTACAATTATAGGTCGCCGCAAAGTTACCCTGCATGCCGTAAGGATCACCAAAAACAACTATGTTGTTCTTGGCGATAATGGCACCAGCGCCCTGATTGAGCAATCCACTCCAGGTTGTGGCAATGACAGTATTATTATAAATAATTTCGTTTATAAGGCTACCCAGAGCCCGTATCTCGCCATATCCACTGTTGCCGTACATAACATTATAGCAAATTGTGTCGTCCGTGTTGGTGTGGTAATCTTCTCCTATATGAATGGAAGCCCCATAGGTACAGGAATTGCCGTAAAAAGTGTTGCCCCTGACAACTGCCCCGGTCGTGCCTCGCAAAGAGAGACCGCCACCAAGGTTACCCCCGCCCATGTTGCCCGTGATGATATTATTAAGTATGGTCGGAGACGAATTGATGTCACAGTAAATACCGGAACTATTTCCGCCCGTGATCGTAAAGCCGCATAGAACAGCCCCCTTCGGTTCACTATTGATGAACCTCACCGTCGCTGAGATCGCGTCTGTACCGAAATCCGTCGGTGAGGTACCCGAGCTATCCACTTCACCGGGGACGTCGAGGGACGAAGCAGAAGCCGCCCCCTGAATCGTCGTAACTTCCGGACCGTCCGAACTGATGACAACAATCGCCTTACCATCAAAGCTGACATTCTCTACATAGGTACCGGGTGATACCATCACTGTATCACCTGCGAAGGCAGCCGAAATACCTGCCTGGATCGTGGGTTGATCTGATGGAACGTTAATCGTCGCGGCATTGACCAGGCCGGCCCACGCCACAACGGCTACTATTGCGATAACTTTCTTCACAGGAGACCTCCCGCTTTGCTTTTCGACACCGCAAAAACAGCATCCTGCTCTCTCGCGGAGTATCAACGATTGAACTGGACAATCCCTATCCAGCCTAATATTAGCTTCACAAATATTATACAAAGTCAACCGCGTTATGTCAACGGAACAGTATCCGTAACATTATATACGAGATGGATTTAGTGGCCATTGTGCACATGCAATAAAGGACTGTAACACTGACCAATTAAATTCGCCATAAGGTGCCAGTCTACGAGTTCAGTAACAGAATCTCATCCCTGGGTATTCTGCGTCGAATCGTGACGGTACGGCTCCCGGCACCAACACCTAAGGTCAAGGCGAACACTACTGCGAAACGTGGCCCTGAAGTAACTCCGCTATCTGCGTCGCCGCCCGATCAATAGCCGTCCCGGTCCCTCCCGCGAGACCTGTCCCTCCGGACTTCCCCTCAACCTCATAAACACCCAGCGTGTCACCACTGACAGCATCGCAAATAATCAGATCTACGTTAAGCCTGGCTTTGCCGGCAAAGGCGCCCGCAAAAAAACGCTGTTCTCCAGTTACTTTGTGGATATCCGTAATTACTCCATGGATGTTTAGCGTGTTTTCGCAACTATCGGTGCATGCGCCCAGGTAAACTGCCTTGAATACAGCAGCTTCCAACAACTTGCTCGACACCTCCGCCTCAAGTTTAACCATTTCTGCCTGCACATCTTCCGCAATCACACTTTGGGCAGAGAAGTACAAGGTACTATTGGGCGCGATCGCCCTCTCCATCGGATGAAGAGCCGTTATGGATGAACCCCCGGCACAACCTATCACAGCGCCGCATACGACCACGACCGCCAGTATTAAGATCAAAAATCGCACCATATCACTTTCTCCTGATGGGTAGTTTCAATTCTGCCTAGAATGAAAAGCTCAGAACGAACTCTGCCCGGTTTCCTTCCGGGTCATACTGAAAAGCCGTCTCCAGCGGAATATCATCCCAGAGCTTGATGCGGGATCCTACGATAAAGCCAATCAGACCGCCGGCCGCCGCACTGCCGACCACAAAGAGAGCTGTCTTTTCCTCAGCGTCCTCGGAAGTCCAGCCACCACCGGCGTAGTACGCACCCACCGCACCCGCGGCACACAGCACGCCTAAACCGGCACCGATCATCGTCCCTCTGAGCGCCCGGGAACTGTTGCTACCGTCCAGGTCCAGTATTTCCTCAACCGGCACCGAGATCGCTGAGTCTCCCTCAATGGTACCGGTCAGCGTTTCTGATGTCAGGATTGCGTCGGTTCCCTCGTATCTGTCACCGCTGGTCAGTAGCACCCGGAACCGTTTCAGCTTAAGGTCAGGAGTCTGCGCGGACAGTGGTTGAGCCGACAGAGCAAGAGCGAGCGCCAACACCATACACATCAATCGTTTCATAACATTCCTCTCCCTTCTATTGATGCGGATTCTTGATTGTGATGCTTGACAAAAATCAGATGCAGCGTCTTGTGAACTATTAGACAAAAACGAGCTGTTTGTCAAGAGGCCTTTTCTGAATAACCCCGGCCCATCCGGCTGCAATTCGCCCGTATCAGCTTCACGATTCCCCGGACCAATTGCATCTGAGACTTACCTACCATATAATACACGCCCACCGTGTCCCCCGTGCCGGCGTCGACGAAATACAGGTCGGCCGCAACACAGTTTCTGGCTAAATCAGTTAGTATATATCGCTGGACAAAACTTAGATCCCTTACGCCAGTCATAACCGCTGTAACATTAAGAATAGATAGCGTGGTGTCGTAACACCGGCCCATGTAGGTTGTATCAAAAAGGGCAAGGTCGTACAGCATGATAATAACCTGCTCCTCGATTTCCGTAACCTC
>CP070674.1:2776214-2780290 GCA_020351995.1 Candidatus Zixiibacteriota bacterium | reverse complement strand
TCGCCGCGCTGCCGTCGTTAAGCCCCGGCGCGTTGCCCGCGGTTACCGTCCCGTCCTTTTCGAAAGCCGGTCTAAGTTTAGCGAGACCTTCCATCGAGATTTTCGGCCGGGGACCCTCGTCTTTATCGAATATCACCGGGTCTCCCTTGCGCTGCGGTATCTCTATAGGAAAGATCTCATCTTTGAATTTCCCGGCTTCCTGAGCGGCGACCGCTTTCTGGTGTGACTTGAAAGCATACTCGTCCTGCTGTTCACGCGTGATATTCATCTTCTTGCGCGTCAATTCAGCGGCACTGCCCATGTGGAAGTTATTAAAGCTATCCCACAGGCCGTCGGTAATCATCAAGTCGACCAGTTTTTGATGCCCGAACTTGAAACCAGTCTTCGAACCATGGAGAGCCATCGGGGTAGTCGACATGGATTCCATTCCGCCCGCCACAATTACTTCCTGGTCACATGCCTTTATCGACTGCGCCGCCAGCATAACCGCCTTCAGTCCTGAGCCGCAAACCTTGTTAATCGTCATCGCGGCCGCTTCCGGCGGTACACCACCATGAATCGCCGCCTGCCGGGCGGGAGCCTGGTCGCTACCACCCTGGACAACCTGTCCCATAATCACTTCATCGATGTCGGCCGGATCTACGCCGGAGCGCTTGACGGCCTCTTTAATCGCCAGAGCGCCCAGTTGCGGGGCCTTAAACGACCCTATTCCGCCGTGAAGTAACCCTATGGCGCTACGGCAGCCGGAGACAATGTATGCATCTCTGTCTTGTGCCATCGTGATTTATTCCTCCAATTCTAGCTTATTTAACGTGTGATACCTGACGTATATACACAATAGCCGCGAGCAAATCAAGTGAATCTATTCACAAATTCTCGTAAAAAGATGCTACCCGATCCGGGGCTTTTCCCTTGGCTACCCCACCCCATTTCATTACCTTAAGATACCTTAACGCCGCACATTAACTCAACTGAGGAATACCCTCAGAATCGGGAGGTTTTATGAAAAAAGCAATCCAGGCAGCAATCATCATTCTATCTCTTGCGGCTGTCGCCTCGGCGGCCGAAAAGCCACTTGAGCCGGGAAGTATGATATTGGACGGGGCGGCGTTTTTTGCGTCACAGACTGGCGACGCTTACTCTGACCTGACACAAGTCTCTATATCGCCGGCGGTCGCGCGTTTTGTCTCGTCCGGGACTTTCCTGGGCGCCCAGTTTCAATTGTCGTGGGTAAGCCGGGGATCTTATGATCGAACCGAATATCTATTTGGCCCGATAATTGGCCACTATTTCAGTAATAGCAAAGACGAGAATGACGTTAAAGGGGACACGTATCCGTTCATAAAAGGACTCTTTAGCTTTGGCGGAATTGAATCGGATTATACTGTCATACAATTCGGTGGCAGCACAGGTGTCACTTACATGCTGTCAAGTTCGGTAGGTCTTGATTTTTCTGCCAATTTATCATACGACATCTGGTCAGGCAGCGGCGACTCCGAGACCGGTATCACGATACTGGCTGGGATCGGATTTACGTCTTTTCTCTACTAGCATTCACCGCATCATCTCAACATCTTGCCCCGCAACAGTGTTGATGCGGGGCTTCTTTTTGGCTCAAACCCCGGTTCGCAACCCACAAAATACGTTCCCCTTGTAGCAAACCACCCTAAAGCATTGCCCCATAACAGCCGACCTGTATAAAAAGCTCACCTCTAACAAAACACGGGAGATTTATCATGAAAAAAACGATCCTGACAATCTCGTTCGTACTGCTCTTTGCCGCAGTAAGTTCGGCCCAGGTATCAACCCCGGTGAGTCTGTATCTTGGCGGTCTGATGAGCGCTCCGGCTTCCGCCGACTTCAACGATGACTTCAAATGGGGTTATCACGGCTGGGCTGGCGTCGGCTACAAGATGATGCCGAGCCTCCAGGTCCTGGGCAAAGTGGAATACCACGATTTCTTCTTCGACATGGCTGACTTGACCGGCCTGGAAGGCGGAGATACGAAAGTATGGATGTATGGTGTGGATGGTCGCTACACCCTCAATATTCCGATGTTCCCGATCAAGCCGTTCATACTGGCTGGAGGCGGACTCGCCCGCGTGTCATGGGACGAATTCGAAGGCACCAGCCTCATCGCCTCAACTTTGAACGAAAACATCCCGGAGCCGGTCTCCAAAGTGTATTTCAACTTTGGCGGCGGTCTCAATTTCAAGATCATTCCCGCCCTCAGCTTCTTTGCTGAAGCTCGCTATGTTAGCGTCGCTACTGAAGGCGGCAAGACGAGTTACATTCCCATGAGCATTGGCTTGAGATTCTTCTAAGATTTTCTAAGACAAGCAAAAGGCCGGGTTGCAAGCCCCGGCCTTTTTTTCTGTGCCTTCAGCCTTTCTTGCAGAATCCTGCAGTGTAATCTAACAACGTTATTCAAACCGGCTGCGTTTAACCTTTGTGCGAAAAAAGGGATACCCTGCGTTTCTGCTGTGTCTGGCGCTCAGTCTGATCCTGGCCTCCATGTCCAGGGAGGTTAGAGCCGCCCGGCGGCCAGTGGCCTATATCGGAGGTGGTCCCACCATTCTGGCCGGGCCGGAGTCTTTCAGAAACAATCATAAGACCGGCTTTAATATAGTGGCCGGGATACTCTACCCGGCTTCAAGTCATATCCATCTCACCGGAAGACTCGAGTACCACCTGGTAAATGTCGATTTCCACAGGTATTTTAACGCCAGGCTGGATCTATCCGGCGGCGGTATCGATATACTCCTGATTGGCCTCGATCTGAAAGTCAACACCCGGCGCTCCGGAGTCTCACTCCGTCCTTATTTTCTTGCTGGCGGAGGCTGGTCTCGCCTGTCGCAATTGAGTTTCACCAGCGAACTTGCCTTCGAGCAATACGCCCCCCTCCTCATTGAAAACCAGACCCGGCCTTATTACAACATCGGCGCCGGAGCCGACATCAAACCATCCGCCTCGCTAACCTTCTTTCTGCTGATACGCTACCTGGAAATAAAACAGGACAACGATAATTTTAAGCTGCTGCCCGTTACGCTGGGTATAAGGTTTTGAGCCGAGCGCACTAACCGCCATACGCTCTTTTTGTTTGACACCTTGCCTGTCCATTCCTTAATTGACGCGACTACCGCTATCTAATTAACGTGGAGGTATTATGCGAATTCTGTTGTCTATAACCTTGATCTTAATTCTCTCTGCTTCGACCGCGCTGGCCCAGACGTCACCAAAACCTTTCAACCTGTACGCCGCCGGCGGATTTACATTCGGTTCCTCCCCCCAGGAATTTCGCGATTTTCATAAGGAGGGATATCATATCTTCGGGGGCTTGGGCCTTAACATGATTCCTGTGATTCAATTTGTGGGCAAACTCGAATACCATTCCTTCTCCAAGGACTTCGACAAATTCGCTCCGAGCGTGACCGATATCTCGGGGGGCACGCGCCGACTGCTCATGCTTGGTGTTGATGCCCGGCTTGGTGTCGATGTGCCCACGGCCCCGGTCACTCCGTTCATCTTTGCCGGTCTTGGCTTGGCTCGATCTTCGGAGACAGATTTGGAATCAGCCCTGGAAGACCTGGCTGATGAGGTAGCCTATATCGACTTTGAAAACGAAACCGATTTTTATCTCAACTTCGGAGGCGGGATAGAATTCAAGTTCCTCCAGGTGCTCAATATGTTCCTGCAGGCGAAATACACCGCTGTCAAACAGGAAGGCGACGATTTTGTCATCATTCCGGTCTCGCTGGGAATAAAATTCTAAATAACGTTCCAGTTATTACGGGAGGCTGAGTGTGAAGCAACTTTGTCTGATATTCGCTGCGGTTCTTGTCTTAACCGGCTCCGCGGTCGCTCAGGAGGCGGAAGAAATCACGTGGATGAATTACTTTGGTATCGGAGCCGGCATTGAAGTTAAGAATATAGAACAGGACCACACTGCCCTGCATCTCAGCGGAGCCATCGCTCGCCGGATGGTGCCCCATTTTCACCTGATGCTCCAGGCCGGTTTTTACCCGTTCTCGAACAGTAATATCTTATCTGCTTTCGGAGACGACTATTACGAGATT
>CP070674.1:2763592-2776114 GCA_020351995.1 Candidatus Zixiibacteriota bacterium | reverse complement strand
TTCATCATATTCTCCCTTGCTCCGTTTCTTTTAACAATCCGTTGACAATTGTATCGCGAAGGCTGGCGCTGAGCTTTTGCGGATCCATCTTCAGGACACCAATAGCGGCCTGAAATATGAAACCATCAAGGACAGCTACTACTATCGAGGCGACAGATTCCGGGTCAACCTTCCGAAAGAGACCTTTATCGATTCCTTCCTGAATTACGTCACCTACCCACTGAATAACGGAGCGGTATCTTGGCGCCAGATCCATCAGCGCCGGCCCGCCGCCGCTCCGCGGAATGCCGACTGCGTAGAAGTCCAGCATGGCGTCGAGTTGTTCTTCGTTCTTTAAACAGTACTCACACGAGGCCTGAACAATTCGCTCTATTTTCTCCACCGGGCCGTCTACTGCCACAATCTGCGCCATCACATACTCTTCGAACTCCATCATGAACTGGGATATGGAGCCCATTATCAGTTCTTCCTTGGTGCGGAAGTATTCGTACAGGGTTCCTTTGCCGACCACGGCCTCTTCGGCGATCTCGGCCATTTTGAAATTGCTCAATCCTTTTCGGGCAAACACTTTCAGGGCGGCTTCGATAATCTGTTTTCGCTTGGCCTCTTTGTCGGTGGTTCTTGCCATAACAGCCTCTAATTGTCAATACTGACCAGTCGGTCAATTATTCACTATATTTTACGGGGAGTCAAGAAAAAGGTTTCAGGCGATTTTGAGTAAGCTAAGATGTTATTTAATAACGTCTTGTTGTGGGCTAGCTTCTTTCGCCACTCGCCTTTTTGCCTCGCTCACCCCATTGTATGCGATGTTGTAGGCTAAAGCGGATGCGACAATCGCAAGCCCGGCAAGGCCCAGAACCTGGCTTCCTAATACCCCCAACAATCGGGCTAAGCGGGTGGTTAGTGGATCCGGATACTGCCCGGCGAGATAAAAAACCAATGCAGCCATCAGGTACACTACTATCAACGAGGCGGTGCCAAGTATCATATCATGCAGCAGGAAAAAGAGTCTTGTTCTCCTGTCGAAATAGAGTTTCAGCCGCGCGGGACGGCGAAGCGCCAACCAGAGAACGAGCAGGGCTCCAATTGCACCCCAAAGATACCAATATTCATGAAAGGCAATGACTGATTCTACAAGCAGGAATACTCCAAGGAACGGCACTCCATACACCAGCACATACGACACGAGTGTTATAATTACAGTGAAGACCAAAACCATTGCACGTTCTAGCGAGCGCATCTAATCTAACCGCCGACCGCCAAATAATTCTTAAAGTACGACACGATCTTGGGCAGATACAGAAGCCACAGCGGGCTGACTACTGTAGACCTGGTTGCTTTTCGTAACCGCCTTGTCCGCACTTGGCCTACCTGCTGTCCATCTCCGCCGGCCTTACCGTCACCCGATAGACCGTGTTGTCCTGAAGGGCATAATAGGTAATCGACCCGTCATCGCTAAAGGCCACTTTCGTAGGAAACACATTCTGAAAATGCTCGTACTCGGTATCGTTGATAACAAGGTATCTTTTCTTGTCCGGGCTCGTGACAAAGTAGGCCACGTCCCTGCTGTCGGGACTGAAGACAACATTTGCCCCAATCGATGCTTCCCGGGTAATCACCTTTCCGTCGAGGTACAACCTAACCCCTTCATCTCCCTTCTTCTGGCCCAGGTAGGCCCATCTCTTGCTGTCGGGACTGAATACCACGTCACCCAGAAGTATATAGCCTGAATCTACTACCCCATCGATGCATATCGCATCCTCCTTGTCCGTGATATCCCAGGCATATGCGAAGCGGGAGTCATCCGGTGACCAGTAACGACTCGGGCGCTGGAGAGCACCTGTCATCGTCGGAAATTCCTTCCCATCGACGACATATGTGACGCTCATAATGCCGTCTTTCGACAATTCAGGGGACCAGGTGTAATAGAAGTGTTCACCGCCCGGGCTAAAATAAAGCCGCAGCACGTACGGATGCGCATCGCTCACGAAGGAATCCACGACAGCATGTTGACCCAGGCTATCAGACGCCCAGAAGGCCAGCCGCTCACCGTGAGGGCTGAACACCGGCCACTGCGACGCGTGCCACCCCTCAACAGGCTGGTGATTAAAATAAATCTGAAACGTGCCGGCCGTGTCCTTCCTGGCGCAGTAGACAAGATCGTTGCTCGTGGGCGAGAAGTGCATCTCCTGGAATTCCCAGAACCCTCCATGGATTGAATCATTCACTACGACATAGACGGAATCATTCATGAAACCCGTATAAGCCATCAGTGAGCCATCCGGGGAAAATACCGGACCGTTACCGGTTTTATCGAATTTTGGCCCCTCGATGCCGTTGACAACTGAAAACCAGTGCTTATCGTCCCCGGCAAAATATACCGCTTTCCGTGAGTCCGGGCTGAACTGCGGAAGTGAAGTGAACATGTGTTTGTATCTCGGACTTTCTTTGCCGTCGATTACCACCGTGAAATCTTTGAAGCTGCGATGAGGCCTTCCACGACCTGTGATAAAAGCGTAGCTGCTTTCGTCGGGGCTGAACACCACGGAATCCGCCGCCAAGCCAGCGTACGGTCCATGCTTGACACCGTCTACATAAACATAGATCCCATCTTTCCTGTCGCCTAGCCATGCTATTCGACTCCCCGCGGGGCTGAAATTGACACGGGGGATCTGCTGAAATGTTTCGGTTTTCCCTCGGCTCTCAGTCCAGACATAGAACTTCTGGTTCTTACCACAGACCAAAGCGACTTTCTTCCGATCCGTACTGAGAACAACGTTGTACAGATGCAGCTTTTTATCGATGGTAAACAGGGGTTGTTTTTCGACAGTATAGCGCTTGTCTGAAGGTATTTCATCAGCTGCGCCAGCGCTGATCGCCGCGACCAGCAGGACGGCGGCCAGAAATATCCGTAATTTGCCCATTGTCATCTCCCTGTGACTTCGTGATTTCTCCCCTGTGAGGATGTTGGGGAATCTCCATCCTGAACTTGATCCAATACTAAACTTAGGTATCCAGCGGACCCGTGTCAATCTCAATCAGCCGCACAGGAGCCGGTATAATGGCAGAAACATTTCACCGACCCGGCCAGAATCCCAGTTTATGTTTCTCTACCCGGTGGGTTTCGAACACGAGCGAGTCGTGGTCGGCCAACTGGCCGTCGAGACGATACTCACTGTAGTGAAAGACGACATCGATGTCGGTCACGGTTAACGGAATGTTCACGGTTTCAAAATGATAGTACACCGTTCGCCAGCGAAAGTCCGGTTCACGTTCTTGCGACAGCGGCAAAGTAATGGAATACCCCACCGGATAACAATGAAGCACCGCCGAATCCACATGCATAACCCGTTCCACCCGTTGCCGGTGGTCCTGCTCGATGCTATCACGAACAGCCAACTGCGCCAGAGTATCTTCATAAGGGGCGTAAGCCGGACAGGGCGTAAGAGTATCCGCTATGTTGAGGGTCAGGTAAAAGGTATCATTGGCCTTCCAGTCGGTCCCTCTGTGACTGGGATCACTGTAGCCGCGAATGTAGGCGTTAAACTCAATCCAGCAGGTGTAGATGTCGACGTGCTTTTTCTCGTATCGCTCTTCGGGCCAGAAGGCCCGGGTGTGGTAGGTGACGCAGGCGTTAACAAAAAGCACGACTATCCCTAACACTGCTATAGCGGCCAACACCGATACTCTTCTCACGGCTCTTGCTTTAGATTATTGATATTCAACTTGATCACCCCAATTCCCGTTCGACCTGTCCCTCTCCCCCGGATCGCGAACGAAAATGTGCCGCGGTAACGGTTTGCTGGACCAGCATAATCATACTGAACAGATGCGTCAATCAAAAAACGAATTGTCGCCGTACGGCGTGGCAGGAGCCACATGTCACTTGACATCTATCGACGATAGAGTTAACGTCTGTTAACTAAGGGCAGCATCTGTTGGGTTTCAAAATAATCTACTAATGAGTCTTTAAACAGCCGTCATAAGACGGGAAAACACAGGATAATGGCATGCATGTACTAGTCGTTTACGCCCACCCCAACCGCAGGTCTTTTACTCATGCCCTTCTCGAGGAGTTCATAAGGGGACTGGCCGACGGTGGACATACCTATGAAATCAACGATCTGTATGCCATCGGGTTCGACCCGGTTTATACCGAGCGTGATGCTGCTTTCTTCATGGATGACACCGTGCCGGAAGAGGTTCTGGAAAGGTTCAACCTTAGACAACGGGTCCTGGATTCAGTTGGCGGAGGCCTGTTCGGTCCTATCAAGAAGCTAATAGCCAAACGGCGCATGGAGGGAGCCAGTCTCCGGGATATCGCCCGGGCAATCGGCAAACACAAACCGAAAGATGTTCTGATAGAGCAGGAGAAGATAGCCCGATCGGACGCTATAGCTGTTATTGCCATCAATCTGTGGATGCATTTTCCAGCCATACTTAAAGGCTGGGTCACCCGCGTTTTCACCCACGGCTTCGCCTTCCGACTGTCACCGGAGGGATGGCAGGGAAATGTAAAGGGAAGGATCCCGCTTTTGAAGCTCAAGAAGGCCTTAATAATGCAACCAACCTTTTTCAGCGAAGAGGATTATAAGTCCACTGGATTGTATGAAGCCATGAGAAAGACCGTAGATTTGTGGGGGTTTTATTACCCCGGTATCCCCGACGTACATCGCGAGTTTTTCTACAGGGTACCGTCGGTCGACGAACAGACTCGAAGAGAGTACCTACACCGGGCTTACACACTGGGCAAAGAATTCTAACCGAGTCGGTCTCTAATTAGCCACAATCCATACCGCAGTCGCCAGTCTTTTTGTTGACGGCCGCAAGCCGCCTTCTCATACTGTAATCAGTAGACCATCAAATTTGAAAGGTAACCTTATGCGAGTGATCCTCATAACGCTAGTTATTCTGACGCTATTGTTTTCAAGTGCCTCGGCCATTCAACGGGTAAAGGACACCTGGGATTTCGGGGTTAGAGCCGGATTTACCCTGACCGAGCACCACGGTTGCGACGATTGCGAGGAAGATATGAAGACCGGTTTCACGGGAGGTTTTTTCGCAGAATACAAAGCCTCGCCGAATTTCTCTGTCCAACCGGAGTTTCTCTTCGTGATGAAAGGCTGGGGGATCGCAAACGATAACATGAACCTGAATTACCTCGAGTTTCCAGTCCTGTTCAAACTCAAAATCGCCGGCTCGGCAGGATTCACTCCGGCTTTTTATGCCGGACCAGCCGGAGCTATCCTCACCAGTGCCAGCAAGAACGGGTTGGACTACGACCAGTTGTTCAAGTCACTCGACTTCGGCTTCACCTTCGGTATCGGGGCCGATTTTGTCGCGGGCACAGGAAAAATCATAATCGACGCCCGGTACACTCTTGGCCTTACCGATATCATCGACAACAGGGAACTCTGGGAATTGGCTTATCCCTGGACAGAAGTTCCCGTTATGAAGAATTCCGCCCTATCGTTCTCAATTGGCTTTGGGTGGTGAACTCCGAACAGATCCCGCTGTGCAATAAAGAAGCTCCGGTATAACGGCAACCGGAGCTTTTCCACATGTAGTCGCTGAAGGCACAGCGAGGTCTTATTTCAATAGAACCAGTTTTTTGATCTGAGTATCTTGTCCTGCCTGCACATGAAGGAGATATATCCCGCTGGCGAACTTACTTCCGTCCCAGCTATACGTATGTTCGCCGGCGCTGAGATTGGCGTCGACCACAGTACCGACTTTCTGACCTACCAGATTATATACGTCGACCTTGACATGGGCGGCCTGGGGCAGGTTAAGGGCGATGTTTGCCTCCGGGTTGAATGGATTCGGCCACAGTGTCACTTTGACCGATCTGTCGGCTGTGCTCGATTCACTGGCGGCCGTCGCACCGCCCATTCGTTCACTTTCGAGCCCAAGATACATCACGTTGGCGTCGGCCGGGTTGAAGGCAATGGCATCGATCCCATCGAGTCCATTGATATGCGCGACCGTCAGCAAATCATCCCTGGCATCGTAACGGAAAATGCTCGTGCCGACATTCTGGAAATAGCTTCCACAGGTCACATACAGCACATCGCTTGCCCCGGGGCGCGCTGCCATGGTGGGCTGGTTGGTCAAGATAAGAGTCCGTAGCGAATCGTACTGGTCGACCGCCTGAACACCCTGTGCAAGCGCCATCGAGAACGTGGCGCCCCCGTCACTGGATGTGAGAATACTGCGGATATTGTCTCCCATCGTTTCCAGGTTAGACCGGGCCCAAACGCGCTGGGGGTTGTCGGGGGAGAACTCAAACAGGTACACGAGGTCAATATCTTCGGTATCGAACGGCGGAATGTTGGTCCAGCTCGAGCCGGCGTCCTCGGTGCGCCAGGCTCCCTTACCGCCACAGAGAGCACAATCGAAATTGGAAGGGTCAAACTCGACAGTAAAGAATATGGTGCTGCTACTGCCCGCCGGACCTCCGAGCAACGAAAAACTCTCCCCACCATCGAAGGATTCATAAAGCTGACAATCGTATGTTCCGACACGGATGTGGAGGGCATCTTCGGGATCGACTGCCAGACCGTAGATGTACTTCGGAGCCGCAAGACTGGTGAAGGTTTCCCCTTCGATCCGGTAAAACCTTGTTCGCCCCCGTGACCATCCATAGGCCATGCCGCCGGGAGCCGCCGTCAGGAGCAGCAGTTCCCCGACCGGCAGCTCAATGATCTCACTCCATCTACACCCGGCGTTGTCGGACCGGAGTATTGATGTTCCGGAATTTGTCAAGGTGCTTGCCAGCAGAACGTTGGCTTCATCAAGAGCGACCAGCCCGTAGCTGTACACGAGACCCCTCAACGCCGGTGATTCAGTGAGTGTAAGACCTTCGTCCTTAGTAAATGTGAAGGCCGGTGTGCCGGCGATCCTGTTGCAGTCAGGGACCGACCATTCCCCCGGTTCCCCTGGCTTCTTCCGCTCCAGGGATTCCGTGTCGGTGGCCAAGGCCGTCAGGCATAAAGCGACGGAGAACATCGCCACGACTGTAATTGTGATAGCTTTCATAAAAATTGCTCCTCGAAAAAATAAAGTGCAATTCTACCCTGCTGAAATGGCCTCAAGGGCCTATTGGCGTTTAGGTCTTATAGTGAGGATCGATGATTAAGTACAGGTTTAAATATAACCCGATGCCGCTGGTTGTCAAGGCAACTCCGCGGCCGGCGCAAATTTCACGCTTCTGTACTATGACATTATCCTCCCGTCCCAGCCGTCCTGATCGGGCCGTGGGCGATTGAAAATTCGGGTCAAGCTCTTATTTCAGCAGCACGAGCTTTCGGGTCTGGACATCCGAGCCCGCCTGCACCCGAAGCAGATATATCCCGCTGGCGAAATCACTTCCATCCCACCGGTAGGCATGCTCACCGACACTCAGGTTGGCATCAACCACCGTACCGACTTTCTGCCCCGTAAGATTGTACACGTCGATTTTTACCCGCGCGGGTTGCGCCAGACTAAGGGCTATATTGGCCGTCGGATTGAACGGATTCGGTGCGACCCGTACGCCTGATCCCTCTGCCATATTGGCGGCAGCGGTCTTGGCTTCGTCGAGTTTTTCCAGCGATTCCTCCAGGCCAAAGTACATTACCGACGGGTAGTCCGGATTAAATGCGATAGAATTGATATCGTCGAGACCGTCGATATGGATCAGACTGAGGTTGTCTTCCATAATCTCGTAGCGAAAGAAATTCGTGCCGTAGTCATCATGGTTGCCACCGCAGGCAAAATACAACAAGCCCGGGTTATTCGGGTGCGTGGCCATAGCAGGATAACTGGGAAGAGCCAGCTTGCGGAGCTCACCGTTCTGATCGGGCACCATGATGTTTTCCTTAATTAGAAGAGTGAAGCTGGCGCCGCCGTCTTCTGATACAAGTATTTCAGCGAATGGATCGGTCAATGTTTCCAGGTTAGCCCGGGCCCAGACAATTTGGTCATTGGTCTTTGAGTAAACGAAGCACTGGACGGCATCGACATCGGTCTTGTCAAACGGTGGGACTTCGGCCCAGTTTTGACCGGCGTCGGTCGTTCGCCACGCGCCGATAGAGCCGCAAAGGGCACGGTCCCAGTTCGAAGGACTGAATTCTACGGTGAACGAGCTTGGAGGACTCCAGGTGGCTGCGTCTCCGATTGGTGCAAAGGTAACCCCACCGTCCTGGGATTCATAGAGTTGGCAGTCGGGATCGCCGATACGAAGGTTTAAAGCGCTCTGTGGATTTACGGCGAGGCCGATGATGGGTTCCGGCGCCGTCAAGCTAATCACATCTTTACCTTCTATACGGTAGAATTCAGGTCTTTTCCGTGTCCACGCGTAGACAGTGTCGCCAGGACCGGCCACGAGTTTGAGACTACCGCAGCCGGTGATACTTCCTATTCTATTCCACTGGCAACCGGCGTCTTCGGACAGCATCAGGACAGCCTCCTCGTCCATCCAGCGGCTGGCCAGAAGAGTATTGGGCAGATTAAGGGCGACCAGCCCCTCGGTGTAGACGGGTCGTCTCTGGATCGACGTTTCAGCGAGGGTCAACCCCTCGTCGGTGGTGAACGTCACCACCTTGGTTCCCTTTACACGGTCGCAGTCGGGAAATGTCCACCCGTGGGTTTCTGTTGCAGCCGAGGTCGCCTCATCAGCTGCGTTGATGGAAGCGGCTCCGATGGTGATCAGGCCCAACACCAATATGAGGTTGAGTAAGATCTTTGACTTCATTGGTAACTCCTTATTCGTACGAAATGATCTTCTTTGTATCGTTTAGTGACGCAAACAGGCTCTTAGCAGGGGCTGAATCCTGTTCACGACGGGATTTATTGATTCGGCAAATTCTGTTCCGTACTTTGCAAGACGGATAAAACATTGTAAGGTCCGGTCTTTCGCAGAATTGACGTTCTTTAGTCAGGACTTAAGTCTCCCCGGTCTGACACGTGGTCAGGACCCGGGGATGACTACAGGAGGTACAACAGAACTTTATTTAAGCAGAACCAGTTTCTTTGTCTGAACCTCGGTTCCCGTTTGAACCCGAAGCAGGTATACGCCACTGGCGAACGCGCTTCCATCCCATGTATAGCTATGCTCACCAGCGCTCAGGTTGGCATCAACTACAGTGCCAACTTTTTGACCGGTCACGTTATATACCTCGATTTTCACCTGTCCAGATTGCATTAGGTTGAGAGCGATATTCGCCAATGGATTGAACGGATTCGGAGCTACCGCAACCTGATCCGTTTTTCGGGTCGCAAGATCAGCGTCTTTCGCTTCGTCCAATGAGATCCAGACCTGCCGCAGACCGAGGTACATTACCGACGGGTCGGCCGGGTTAAAAGCCGTGGCATCGATACCATCAAGGCCGTCGATATGGTTCACGGTCAGGTTATCCCCCATCATCTCGTACCGCCAAAAATCCGTACCGTAGTTATCATAGGTGCTAGCAGTGGTGAAATACAATATGTCTTTGTTTACCGGATGGGCAGCCACATTCGGTGAATTCGGCAAGCCTAGTGTGCGCGGTATGCCGTTCTGATCCTGGACGATGGTACCTTGCTCAATTCGAGGAGTAAAACTGGCGCCGCCGTCGTCTGATACAAATATAGCGCGAATCCCCCCAATTGCGTCCAGATTGGCCCGGGCCCAGACCCTTTGTGGATCAGCCGTCGAGAAGACGAAGCGATGAACGACGTCGCCGTCTGCTGAGTCAAACGGGGCAATTTCGGTCCAGGTCTGACAGGCGTCGGTCGTTCGCCAGGCTCCTATACCGCCGCAGAGCACCTGGTCCCAATTTTCCGGATTGAAGTCAACTGTGAACAGGTCGGGATTGCCCGCCGGGGGAGCCGGCTGCCCAACGAGGGCAAAATTCACACCGCCATTCTGTGACTCAAAGATTCGACCAGTGGCGGTTCCGATACGAATATTCATGGCATCCTGAGAGCTGACAGCAAAGCCACGAATCTCGCCCGGAGCCGTTCGGGGCGTAATAACCGCACCTTCTAACCGGTAAAACCTGCTGCGCCCGGGTATCCACCCATAGACCGTATCTCCGCGGCCGGCCACAAGCTTAAGTTCGTCAGACTCGTTGAGCATGCATATCCTGTCCCACGTGCACCCGGCGTCTTCAGACCGCTCGAATACAGCCTGGTTTTCATTCGTCCGACAGGCCAGCAGGGTATTGGGCAAATCCAGCGCGACCAGCCCGTAGGTGTAAGTGGGCCGGTGCTGTTCCACCAATTCGGTCATGGTAAGGCCCTCGTCGGTCGTGAATGTTACCACTCTGGTCCCTTTGATGAAGTCGCAGTCGGGTACTGTCCAGCCCCGTTCGGTGTCATTCGGATAATAGATATCACTTGAGAAGGCCGACATAGCCAGACAGGCTATCAGGATTGCCGGGAAAAGATAAGATTTCGGTTTCACAATGTTCTCCTTTGTCCAAGCGAGGTGTATTTTCCTCGGATAGTCGTAGACCGATAGGTCTTCTTTGGGGTGATCAAGCCTTGCGGCTAGAGTCAATTGACCGGAGGGGGTTAATAATATAATCAGATAAACAGAAAAGTCAAGAAAGACCCACGCTGCCCCGGATGCAATGAAGGCCCGGGATCTTGCGAGCCCGAGCCTACTGCTACCATACAACCCTGTGTTACAGGTTGCGCTATTTCAAGAGAATCATCTTCTCCGACCGAACCGTGTCTCCCGCCTCGAGCCGGTAAACGTAGACACCGCTGGCGACCTTGCTGCCGTCCCACGAAACGGTATGTTCACCGGCACCGAGATTAGCGTTCAACAAGGTGGCCACTTTTTGTCCCATGAGATTGTAGATATCGAGCCTGACGTGCGAAGCGTTGGCAAGCCTGAAGCTGATATTCGCTACCGGATTAAACGGGTTCGGATAGGTTGATACCAATTCTACCTCGGCCGTTTCCTCAATGCCCGGATTGGTCGCCTTAGGATGCACTGATTGAACGCCCAAATACATGAGACTTGGGTCGGCGGGATGAAAAACGATGGAGCTGATATCCTCGAAGTTGTCCGACACGTGTTTCACGGTCAACTCGTCCAAACGGGCATCATAACGATAGAGGTCCGAACCTCTTTCGTTATTAAAGGACCCGGAAGGAAAGTAAAGGACGTCCGGCAGGCCGGGAAGCGGGGCCAACGGCAACCAATTGGTCAAAATGACGTCGCGTACACGTCCATACTGATCGATGGCCGAGTCATCTTCGTCAACCACTCCTGTAAAGCTCCGTCCCGCGTCAGAAGAAACAAGAATTTCCCGGGAACGGATCGAATTAGTATTCAGAGTCGCCCTTGCCCAGACCCGCTGGGGGTCATCGGGAGAGAAGGCAAAGCTGTATACTATATCGCCATCGGCCCAATCGAACGGGTCAATGCGCTCCCAGCTATTGCCGGCGTCGGTGCTGCGCCAAGCTCCCTTGGTTCCGCAGTAGACACAATCCCAGTCGTGGGGGCTGAAGTCAACCGCAAGGGTATTCAGATATACGGTGGCTGGTTTACCGATCGGTGAGAAAGTCGCGCCGCCGTCGAAAGACTCGTAGAGTTGACAATCAGTGCCACCGAACCGAATATGCATAGCATCGTTAGGGTCGGCAGCCATCCCGTAGATGTAATCCGGCGACTCCAAAAGTGTTGCCCGGTCTCCCTCAATTCGAAAGAGAATCTGTTGAGTGTCGTACCAGGCGTACACCACACCGCCCGGCGCCGCAGTCAAATGCAGAAAAGTTCTCATATGGGGTAATTCGATTTCCGTCCAGGTGCAGCCGGCATCTTCGGATCGAAAAATCTCAATACCGTAACCGTCGTAGATGGCCGTCATCAGCGTATTGTCGGCATCAAGAGTCACCAATCCGGGTGTGGCGACCTCGGCTTCACCGGGCTTCGGATCAAAAACCGTAGCGCCGTCGTCGCTCGTATAAGTCACTGAGATGGTGCCCTTGATGGCATCGCAATCAGGTATCGTCCAGCCGTCGGTGTCGATGTCACCTGCCGCAACGGACATGCCAAAGCTGGTAATCAGGATTGCCAGGAGAAGAATAGACTTCAGTTTCACTAGGTACTCCTTTGTCACATGACATGAAAATCAATATGGTATTTGTTGACCTGGTAAGTGTTGTAATGGCAATAAGGCCTTATTTATGATGAAAATTCTCGATGCACCGCAACGTGCGCTATATCTTGAAGACGAATGATGGCGGATGAGGTTCGAGGCGTCGCAGAATTAACGCCGCTAACTCACTACTTGAGACCGGTTTCCCTGACTTCCCGTCCGAATCCCCGGACAACTACGAATATCTCAGTCATCGGCAGATGCGGACGGCTCCGGCACTGGCTCAGCCGGAGCCGTATTTTCACGTATAATACCTCTCACCTATTTCAATAAGACGATCTTCTTTGTTTCGGCGAATGAGCCCGCCTCGAGACGAACCAGATAGATACCACTGGCAAACGTGCCGGCGTGCCAACTAACCGTGTGTTTGCCGGCACCGAGGTATTCG
>CP070674.1:2742522-2763492 GCA_020351995.1 Candidatus Zixiibacteriota bacterium | reverse complement strand
TCCCTTACGCCAGTCATAACCGCTGTAACATTAAGAATAGATAGCGTGGTGTCGTAACACCGGCCCATGTAGGTTGTATCAAAAAGGGCAAGGTCGTACAGCATGATAATAACCTGCTCCTCGATTTCCGTAACCTCATCCGAAAAATCTTCCTTATCGCCGGTGTTCACCGAGAAACATACACCGTCGAATGGCTCGAGTGACGCTTCGATAGGCTGTACCAGCGTAAGGAAATGACCGCCACATCCGGCTATAACCAGCAGGCTGACGATAACAATGCCGATCAGTCGCGTAGACACGCGTAAACCTCCCGTTCTTTCCGCTCAGAACGCGACACTCAAGACCAGTCGAGTCTCGCCGTCCCGCGGCTCAAAACGGATGGCCGTTTCCAGTTTCACTTCTTTCCAGACCGGTGTCAGCAGACCCGAGATAAGACCAAGTGCGGCTCCTGTGCCGACGAGAGAGGCAAACGGAGTCCACAAATCCCGGCGCTCAGTTGCGCAGTAATCGCCATCACAGTGCATCCCGAACACAACAAAAAAAGCCAGACCGATCCCGCCGCCTATGACGCTTCTCCTCAGTGCTTCCGTTCCACAGTATTGATGGACCCTTCGAATATGTTCCCGCTCGACAAAGAACGATGTGTCACCGCATATACCAGTGAACCCTTCGGCAGTCAACACCCCCTGCTGCCCCTCAAGGCGCTGCCCCGTGGCCAGCAGAATCCTGAACCGCTCAATAGTATCTGACGTATCGCCACCTGCCACTGTTCTCGCAGGCAGCAGAAACGCAGCCACAGCAAGCACCTTTATTACGTTCCTCATTTTTCCTCCCGACCAGCTCCCGTAAAAATAGACGCATGGCTGATGAGCACGTGCAATTGCACCGGATTTCCCTGAAATCTTGTTGTTGATAGGCGGTCGCATGTGACCAGACGCACCCCGAAATGGTCAAGTTCCACATCGGGGCCCTGTACCGACACCTGTTGCACTACTGAAGAAAGAACGAGCGTGACCAGAGTACTGAACAAAAGTCGCCTCTGGCTCCTCGTGGACTATTAGAAAAATCCCGTCTATTTGTCGGGTAAGCTTTTCCCAACCACCCCGCCTGATTCAGAGCAGTAATGGCTAAAAGTCATTTGGCCACCACACATACCCATCGTGTAATGGGTGCCGATATTCCTTTCCTGGATATCTAAAAGGAAAAAGTCACGGCGAATTTAACCTCGCCGGTTTCCGGGTTATACCCAACTTCCGGCTCGAGCGGAACCCTCTCCCACTTCCTCGAACGCATGTCTATCAACGCACCTATCCCGGCCGATACAGCGATCGCAGAAGACAGCACAGCCATATGAGTGCTATGATTGACCCTGTCATAGGGGTCATTATGTGCTCCTACGAGCGCCCCCAAATAAAACATGCCGCCCACCGCCGCCCCGATTAATGCGCCGGTCCTGGCTCCTTTCTTACCTGTATCACCAACTCGACAGTACAGCGCTAAAATATCCTCTCTACCGATGAACACAGTCGAATCTTGATCGCTGGCACCTGACAATCCGAGCGCCGTTAGTTCCCCATCATGGATTTCCTGAATTTGCCCATCATTGAGAACAACCCGAAATCGATTTGCCTCAACCTTGACATCGTCGGCCGCGGAACACACTTGTCCGAGAGTCAGCCCCGCAATCAGAATCACCAACAGCAACTGAGCCATTCCTTCCCCTTTCCTAATCAGATCGTTGGTATATACTGCTTTCTCCGCAATAGTAATATGGGCCCGGGAGACCCAAAACACAAGAGGCGTAAGCTTGAATCTTCCCCAAAATCTTGTTGTTGATACCGCATCGCCGCTGTCTTACTATATTAAACAATGAAGCGGGCGATTTTAATCATAATACCTGCCCTGGTGGTCCTTGGCGCTCTGCTCACCTGGGCCTATTTCGAGGGCTACTGGCGATTCAACTACCCGGATCAAGACAAATACCCGGTGCGGGGAATCGATGTCTCCCACCATCAGAGCGAAATCGACTGGGATCAGGTCGCCCTTCACGAGTTTGACTTCGTTTACATGAAAGCCACCGAGGGCATCGGTTTCAAAGACAAGCAGTTCGCGCGAAACTGGGAAGAGGCCTCCCGCGTCGGTATCGTCAAAGGGGCGTATCACTTCTTCAGTTTCTGCAAACCGGGCATCGAACAGGCCCGAAATTTCATAGCCACCGTACCCGTTGAACCGAACACCCTCCCTCCGGCCATCGATTTCGAGTTCGGAGGCAATTGCAGCTCCCCGCCCGAAAAACAGGAAATTTTGAAAGAATTGACAGACTTCATTCGCGAGATAGAAACAGCCTACGGTGTCGTCCCCATCCTCTACGTGACCTACCCCGCCTACGACCACTACCTGGCCGGCGAGCTTCCGGGGTATCACGTCTGGATCCACGATAAATTCTGGACGCCCAAACTTTCCGACGGCCGCGCCTGGACTTTCTGGCAGTACGCCAACCGGGGACGGGTCAAGGGAATATCCGGACCCTGCGACCTCAACGTCTTTAGCGGGCCGAGAGAGGCCTTTACCGCCCTGAAAAGCGGTAAACTATAACCCCCTGCCTCTCTCAGAGCACCCTGCTAATTAATATATGACGGGCCGACCCGAAGGCCGGCCCGTCCTCAAAGATGTCGTGCGAGATGTGGTT
This sequence comes from Candidatus Zixiibacteriota bacterium, assembly GCA_020351995.1. Lineage (GTDB taxonomy): Bacteria > Zixibacteria > MSB-5A5 > GN15 > FEB-12. The sequence goes on along the minus strand of CP070674.1, from coordinate 2,760,803 downwards.
ACCAGTGTCAAGTGAATTGTGACTCTATTACTGCTGTCCCAAATTTTTCTGTCTGTTTAGCCCCTCAAATCAGTTCCTCATCGGGGTCAATCTTATCAGCCGAATGATTTTCGGCGCCATTATCCAGCCCCTGCTCTTCCATCATCTTCTTGCGCTTCCACCGTATCAGGCGAACCCGCTTGATGGTCTCATCGATGGAGGCATTAGGCCTGAACGGAAGACCGTACTTACGCCGGAGTTCAATAATATAGTCCCGTTCCTTTTCCCTGATCCTCAGACTCTTGATCGAGGCCGCGAAACCGGCAAAATCGGCAGTTTTTTCCGGAAGTAGAAGCTGCCACAATTGCCTGGGGGTCTCCTTGAGATACCGTTCGACCTCGGGGTGCTGACTGATGGCCTTTTCAATTTCTGGTTTCATCTCTCTTTTGCCTCATAAACCGGGCTACATGGGTCTTATTTGTACTTCTTGTCCACTTCAACAGCTCTCTCAGGAATTTGTTCCTCAATTTTCCCCAATCCCGTGAACTTTTTTTGCCCAGCCCGACACCGCTGCGGCCTGATTCCAATTGACTGGCCCGGCAAAGCTCGTTATGCTTGGTTAATCTTTTGAGGGGCCTCGGCTTGGCCCCTGAGGCTACAAGTATTCCGGCCGCGATTTGGCCGCCAATGAAAGGAAACTCTGTAATGTCATCTCTGACTCAAACCCATATCCGGAAATGCCTTACCCTGATCGACAACCCCGACAATCTCGCCGAGCCGCAGCGACTACACCGACTCTTTGAACTCGAGTGGGATTACCACATGGTCGAAGACCCTATCGAGGCCACTCTTAATGGTTATCCCGGCCAGAACCATCGCTGGCCCGACTGGTCCCCGGCCGCCATTGCCCGGCGCAAAGAAAATAGCCATGTCTGGCTTCGGGGGCTGAAGTCAATCGACCGCTCGAAATTGAGCCGGGAGGATATCGTAAGTTACGATATCTTCGAGCATTACTTGAACGACGAGATCGAGGGTAACGGGTTCCCGGCCGAGTTGATGCCGATCAGTCAAATGGACGGTCCCCATCAATGGATTGCCTTCGTCACGAACACCATGCCCCTGTTCAAACTCGCCGATTGCGATGATATCCTGAAGCGATTGAAAGCCGCCCCCGAGTGGTTTGACCAGACCATCGATCTTATGAACGACGGGCTGAGCAAAGGCGTTACTCCCCCGGGTTCGATACTCCATGATGTCCCCCAGCAGATTCTTAATCAGATAACGGAAGAAGCCGCCGACGCCCCCTCGCTGGCTATACTAAAGAAGTTCCCCTCAACTATCACATCCTCGGAACAGGCCGATGTGCGCCGCGAGGCAGAATCTGTCTTCCGCGATCTTCTGATCCCGGCATTTGAGAAACTGCACAAATATGTTGCCGAAACCTATCTTCCCGGTTGCCGTGATTCGATTGCCTGCCGCGATCTGCCCGATGGCGAAAACTGGTACCCTTATCTGGTCCGAAGTTACACCACCACGAACATGACTCCGGACGAAGTCTTCGAAACCGGTCAGAACGAGGTAACCCGTATACGACATCTTATGGATGAAGTAATAGCCGGGACCCATTTCAAAGGAGACTTTGCCGCGTTCACCGAGTTTCTTCGCACCGACCCGCAATTCTATCATACTCAAGCCCGAGACCTCGTTGCTGAATATCGCGATATCTCCAAACGCGCTGACCCGGAACTGGCTAAACTATTCGGGAAACTTCCCACTCTCCCCTATGGCGTAATCCCGATTCCATCCTATGCTGAAAAATCGCAGACAACTGCCTATTATCAGCCCGGCTCACTCGAAGCCGGCCGTCCGGGCTACTATTTCGTGAACACCTATGACCTTAAATCACGACCACGATGGGAAATGGAACCCCTTACGCTTCACGAAGCTGTCCCGGGACATCACCTTCAGATAGCCCTTGCTCAGGAATTGAAAGACCTGCCCGAATTTCGGAAAAAGGGGTGGGTCACTGCCTATGGCGAAGGCTGGGCCCTGTATGCCGAGAGCCTGGGAACGGAAATGGGATTTTACACTTCGCCATATTCACGATTCGGGCAGCTTACCTACGAAATGTGGCGAGCTGTAAGACTGATGGTAGATGTCGGCATGCACTGGAAAGGCTGGACCCGCCAGCAAGCAATTGACTTTGTCATGGAAAACTCCGGCAAGGCAGAACATGATGTTACCGTAGAGATTGATCGCTACATCGTGTGGCCCGGGCAGGCCATCGCCTACAAAATCGGCGAACTCAGGATGCAGGAACTGAGGGCCAGAGCAACGAAATCGCTCGGGGACAAATTCTCCATTCGCGAATTTCATGACCGGATCCTCGGCAACGGCGCGATGCCACTGAGCTTACTGGAAAACCTCGTTGACAGATGGATAAAAGAAAAACATGACCAATGAAGTCCTAAAGAGAATCTTCTGCTTTGATCATCCCCCGCTGCGAACAGAGTAATTATCCGTTTTTTCTGACACGCCACCGGTAGCATCACTATTTTAGGTTGACAAAACCACAGACTATTACTATTCGTTATATGAGCCCGTACTTCGCATTCACACGGATCAAATCACGACGAATAATGTGTAAATTACCAACGACCCAGCCCTAATTATTTGTAGGAAAGGAGGTGCCACCGGCAATCTTCGAGACAGATGTATATTACACTTGCTATCCGAACATCATTGGCTGACAGAAAGGTCTACTACCAACTGACCTCAGGCACTGACTCGAAAAAAACCACCCTTAATTACCTTTAGGAGGAGGTATGAATCGCACTTTAAAGTCCGCAATCCTTCTGTTGACACTGTTTGTACTCGGCACCGTCGCTACCGCGTTTGCCGACTCAAACTGGGTACCGCTCAATGGAGCCAACGGTGCACAGAAACCCTCAGCGGTTGTGCTCACATCCAATGAATCTGAGACGGTGATACGATTCTCCGTCTATGGCTTCTGGTCACGCGAGGTTGTCGAAGACGGCGTCACGTACCAGGCACTCAAGTTCCCCGGTTACGCCACCATCCTTGACATCGGCAAACCCGCCTTGCCGGTTATCTCCGAGATGGTCGGCATACCCGGAAGCGCTAACGTCAGCGTGAGCGTGATCGACTACAAAGAGCAGGTTCTCAGCGGGTATAATGTCTATCCCTTCCAGACACCGCTCCTTGAAACACAGGAAAGAGAGCAGTTTGACATCGATCGCGCCCTTTACCAGCAAGATGCCTTCTATCCCACCGTTCAAGCCACAACCGGCGAACCCGGCATCTGGAGAGATCTGAGAATCGTTAATCTGCGGGTCAGCCCGCTGACCTTTAACCCGGTCACCGGCGAAATTAAAGCGTTCTCGGAAATCACCGTAAGACTGGAGTACACTGGCACAAGCGATGTCAATGTCAAGTCCGCGCCGGCTCACCCGGTCCCGAAGAACTATGATAGAATGTATGAAAAAGCCGTCCTGAACTACAGCGACATCCGCGCTGACCTGCGGGAAAACGTCTCGTTTGACGGCGACATGGATGCCCCCTATGACTATCTCATCATTGCTGAGGACGCCTACATATCAAATATGCAGCCCTTTGTGGATTGGAAAATCTCGCAGGGACTCGCTACCAATATCGTTCCCGTTTCAACAGTCGGCACCACCGTAACGGCTGTCAAGAACTACATCGCCAGCGAATATAATGCCAGCGGCATCAGCTACGTTCTTTTTGTTGGCGATGAAGGCGATATCCCCGGTTACACCGGCTACGGCTTTTTCAGCGATTATTATTACTCCCTGCTCGAAGGCAATGACGACTACGCCGACATTGCTATCGGTCGGTTCTGTGTAACCAGATCGGACCAGCTCGACAATATGGTCAGCAAAACCGTAACCTATGAGTACAGCCCACCCGCGGGCGACTGGTTGACCAAGTCACTCCTGGTGGCCAACTGGGAATATGCGCCAGACAAATACCAGTTGTGCAGCGAGCAAATTCGGCTGGCCACAGACCTTCCCGACAGTAATTACAGCATTCTGTATCCCGATTTTACCACCGCCTACGGCGCCGCCTTTGAGGATGGTGGCGACGAAGCTTCCAACGCCGATGTTGTTAACTACATCAATGAGGGCTTTCGTCTGGTTAACTACCGCGGACATGGTGACAACACTATCTGGTGGTATTGGAACGTCTACGGTGAGCACTTCGAGATTTCCGACGCAAACGCCATCAACAACGGCCAATTCACTCCCGTGGTGCTGGGTATCGCCTGTTACACCGGCAACCTTGCCTATAACGGCACCACCCTCGCTGAAGCTTTCACCCAGGGCGACGATGCGGCGGTAGCATACCTTGGCGCCACCGACCCATCTTACACCTACCCCAACCACGATTACGACAAACAGATTTATGCAGCTATTTTTGACGAGGGCGTCAACGCCATCGGCGACGCCACCAACGAGTCCACCGTCCGGACCATTGCTCTCTGGGGTTCGCTGGGTATTACCAACGCCCGCATGTATCTGTGGCTCGGTGACCCATCGCTTCAGTTGATCTGGAACGGACCGTTCGGTCCCCCGCCGCCGGTTCTTCTTTCCCCGGACGACGGCGCCTATTTCGACGATCCGGCCCAGGTCCTGCTCGACTGGGACGATGTCGTCGAGGCCGTTTCATACCATGTGCAGATTGACGATAACGCCGACTTCAGTTCACCTGTCGGTGACCAGGAAGGTGTCACGGCTACGGAATGGACAACCCCGGTACTCGATCAGAACATCTATTACTGGCGCGTTCAGTCTCACGACGGAGAACAGTATGGAATGTGGTCGGAGGCCAGAAGAATCTACGTCGGCATTTATGTCGAAGCTCCTACCCTTTACTCTCCGGCCGATGGTGCGAAGATCAAGAACGGCTTGAATATACCGCTTGAATGGTATGCGCTCACCGGCGTGGCCGGCTATGACATTGAAATCGACGATAACCCGGACTTCTCCTCCCCCGAACGGACCGGCTTCTCGAATGATTGCTCTGGCGGCATCTGTGTTTATTACATCGATCCTCCGTTAAGGAATGCCACCTACTACTGGCGAGTTAGAGCGACCGATGAGGGCTGGCCTTGGTCCGATGTCTGGTCTTTCAAGATGACCGGACGTGTCAGAACCGACAGCCCGGAGCTCGATCAGGGCGTACCGACCGAGATAACCTGCCAGAACTATCCCAACCCGTTTAACCCGGTTACGGGTATCAGCTTCGGGTTACCGAAAGCTTCCCGGGTAAAGCTCGAGGTCTTCAATATCCTGGGACAAAAGCACACGACTCTCGTTGACGGGGTTCTCTCGGCCGGATATCACACCTATGTGTGGGACGGAAGTAAGGCCGCCAGCGGTGTGTATTTCTATCGACTTACCACCGAGGAAAAGCAAATTACCAAGAGTATGTTGCTTGTCAAATAGCTCGTCACCGATAGACTTTGATAGGCTTTGAGTGACCGAAGCATAGGCAGTCACCCCAACAGGGTGACTGCCTTTTTTCTTGACATACATTACAAGATTTGCATTATTAGTAATAGCACAACCAAATCGTACCGGCTGGCGAATCTTTTCAACGAGTATCCGAAACGTATCCTGCCGCAGCCATTGCTGTAGCCACCGGTTAGCCTTGAGATTACTGAACGTGTTTTTAGAAAGGGCTAAATTATGCTCGTCAAAAATCTGTTGGAAAGTAAACCGCGGCAAATAGTGTCCACCAGGCCGCACGCATCTGTCGACGAAGCGATGGATCTGCTCATCCGCAACAATATCGGCTGCCTGCCCGTGCTCGACGACAGCGGGGAGCTGATTGGCATCATCAGCGACAAGGATATCTTCAAGAGAATCCATGAAACAAAAGGCCAATACCACGACATGACCGTCAAGGACGTTATGACCACAAATGTCATTGTCGGCCTGCCTGACGACGATATTTCCTACATCGCCGGAATGATGAAAAAGAACTGGATCAGGCACGTCCCGATCGTCGAGCAGGGCGAGGTGGTCGGTCTGGTGTCCCTTCGTGACATTCTGAAGACTGTCAGCAAGACCACCGATATTGAAAATCGGTATCTCAAGATGTACATGGATGGTCTGCATAGCCGCGATCGGTCGTCAGACTACTAAAAAGGGCCAAAACACCCTTAAATCGTCACCGGGAGTCAATCGAGAGCCATAAGGTCATGTGAAATCCCGGTAAGAACATTCACAGTTCTCTGCCTGCCTTCTACACGTGCATTGGGGACCGGCATAAAGGGCTTGACAAAATCGGTCTCTTAAGCTATTTTTAAGTTACAAAGCATCAGGGGGCATTGTAATCACACATCACACCGAAATGCGCTGCCGACAATGTTGTCATTGATCTTGCCGCACAAAGAAGCTTAAGAAATCACCTCAAGAACTCGCTACCGGCTGGTCCCTTGGCAACAGCCACAGCAGGGCCCTCACCCAAACATAATTTATCCAGAAGCAAGCGCGCTAACCTTGCCTGGTTACCGGTCGGGAAAGGAGGTGTATTGTGATCGGTAAAAACCCTCTCAGGCAGAAAATTGAATGTCGGAACTAATTTTACTCTCTTGAGGAGGTTTCAATGTTGAAATCTATACTAAAACCTTTCCTTGGCGTCGCGTCAATTCTCGTGCTTATTCTTGCCTTCGCTGACATCGGTTCCGCTGGTGGAGGACCGCCCGACTCGACTCATGTGAAAGTCACCAGGAACTTCGGCCTGGCGGTGGAGGGTGGTCCCCGGTGTGATCTTGACGGCGACGGCAAGCAAGACTTTATCGTAGGAGCACCCTACAGTGACCGGGCACGCGGAAAGGTTTATATATTCTCCGGTGCGGATGGTCACATGTTTGGTTTCGTCAACGGCGAAGGACAGGGGGATCGGTTTGGCTGGTCTGTTTCCTGTGTCGGTGATGTCAATAACGACGGCCGGGATGACCTCCTGATCGGCGCACCGTTTGCCGATACCGACCTCGGTAACGACGTGGGAAAAGTGTACCTGTACTCCATGGAGCAGGCGCCCACTCCCCTTGACGGCACTAACATCAAGGTCCCGAAGAAAACACCTATTTGGCGGTGGCATACCATTGCCGGGCCGGAAGCCGGAGCCCGCTTTGGCTGGTCAGTCTCAAGCGCTGGCGACCTCGACAACGACTCCTACTGTGATTTTCTCGTTGGAGCACCCGGCCATCATAACGGTGCTGGCCTGGTCCGGGCCTACGCCGGACACTCAAACCCCAACCTTATCGCGATTATGTATTTCTTTGATCACGGATGCGGATGGCATGCCGAAGGTGACAGCGCGGGCTATGTCGTGGTGGGTGACTGGAACTTCTACAGCCTGACTGCCCGCCCCGACTTTGTCTATTCATCACCCTATCGGAACAACAAAACCGGTGCTGTGACACTCATTGATTCCGACGGCGACCCCGTGGGCTTCTGGGGCAATCAGCTCAACGGTAGCCAGCAGGGAGATTTGTTCGGATTCTCGATGGTTGGATGTCACCTCGGTTTGGTGGATCTAATAGCCGACCTCGTTGTTGGCAGCCCTGGCAAGAACAATTACACCGGCTCCGTTAAAGCCTATAGCGGAGGTGTTATGCTGAATCCTCTGCTTTTCGATGCGGTGATTACCGGCGATGAAAGCGGTGCCCGCTTCGGCTATTCTGTCGCATATACTCCGCAGTTCTGTAATGGCTTTGAGGATGACCCTCAAATAACTGTTGGCTCTCCCTATGCCGGGACTTTCTCCCAGGGAATGACACATTCATTCTACCGCGGTGACATTTATTGGGGCTCATGTCACGAGCTGGGGCCCGGAGCCAACTCCGATCATTTCGGGTGGGCTCTCTCGGAGGCCGGAGGACCCTACCTGACTATCGAACAAAACCGGAAAAGAGCCATAATAGGCGCCCCGGGCGCCGGTTCTGAGGGCGAAGTCTACGTGTATTCAGCTACGACCCACCTGTACACGCTCACTCCGGATAGCGGCTATGCCACCTTCTCGGCCAGGCCAATAGTCGCTCAAGCGGAAAGGGCTAACAGCTTAACCTGCGCGGCTTACCCGAACCCATTCAACCCGGTTACACAGCTACGATTCAACTTACCCGGCGCGGCCCATGTCAGGCTTGAGATGTTCGATATTCTCGGTCGCAGGGTTTCCACTCTGGTCGACAAATTCCTTGATGCTGGTCCCCAATCGTTCACTTGGGACGCGCGCGAATTCGCCAGTGGCGTTTACCTCTATCGCCTTCAGGCTGGAAATGAAATCGTAAAGAACAAGGTGCTCCTGCTAAAATAATAAGAGGTCGCACCGGACGCCTGATTGTTCTTCTTGGCGGACGGCTATCGCCTTTTGAGCGATAGCCGTTTTTACATTCCCTCAGTACCGACCGAATAGACAATAGCGGTACCACTAATCTTCTCTCCAGGACAGCATAACCATTTCACCCGTGACGCCGGCGGCAAAGTCGCTCAGGGCCCGGTCGTAGTGGACACAGGCCGCGTTATCCATGACAACGGATCCTCCGACTACCGAACCATAGTAATTGCAGCTGTTGCCGATGAATACATCGGCTTCAGGACCGTAGAAAGACGCTGTTATGTCAATACTCATTCCCATAGTGAAGATCGATCCGGTCGAAAAAATCAGACACTCGGAAGCCGCCCCCGTGGGATTGACCGAGGTATTACTTTGAAGGGTTAGATCACCGGTCATGTAGATCACCACTGTCTCACCCGGTGCCACCGTTAACTGCGAGTTCACGCCGAGATTCACATCATTAAAATAGTACACCCCGCCGGCTAACTCCACGTTCTGTAGGGGGCCCAGTGTAAGATCGTGCGTTATCCCGTCGTAGCTGTAGCCTCCCGAAAACCCGCCCGGGGCTGAATTATTATCATGAGCCGCTACAAACTCCGAATCCGGAATCGGTTCCAGATAGTACGGGGCCACGCCGTCCTCTGCGTCACCCGAAACCGAGCACGTCGCGCATATGCTCACTCCGCCCACTTCAGCGCTCGAAGCATCGCCTCCGACAACTGCCGAGTTGGTCAAATCAACAATACCATTTGAAGCAACGTCACCATCCTCGGACAAAACCGTTGTCGCATAAGTCCCTGAGTCGCTGCGGTAGGAATCGGTACAACAGTTGTTAGTCATCATCAGACTGTCGTCACCAAACATGGCAAATTGAAAAGGACGCCACGGCCTTGGCACAACCACAGCCTCCAGGTTGGCCATGGCTTGCTCAACCACACCCGTCGCTCGCAGTGTGACGGTGTCAATAATGAGTGAATCAACATTGGTGTGGCTCACGGCCACCGAGTAAAGACCCTGCTCGAACACTTCATTGACATACCCGGTATTCCAACTGTTATTGTGAATCAGAGTGACCAGCGCTTGCTTGAGGCCGGCCTCGGCTACATAAAAAGCCTGGTCAGAATGGACCTGGTTGAAACTGAGTTCGATATCAGTCTGTGCTATATGGACGGCCGTAATAGCTGCAATTGTAAGTAGCAGCATTAAGCCCAGAGTGATTACAAGCGCACCTCCCCGGTTATCTCTCATCAGTGAGTTCAGCCGTGATGACATGACCTTAACCCCTTTCCAAAGATAGCGTGGCCTCAGTTGCGAAGGGGTTAAGCCCCCTTCAACTCTCTAAACCCAGTTGCTTTCGGTCGCGAGTGTCCCCCTACCCCCGATGGCCGGCACCTCACCGGCAGGTGATACGGCTTATACAATATTAAATCGGTATTATTTTATGAATCTTGACCTGTCCCTTCAACATCAGAGTGCGACCAGCCACAAATTCAACGGCGCGCCAGGCTGCTTTCTGATTTCCAACGCTCCGCCAACAATTATAACAGTAAACTTGACAAAATACCTTTTGGCCGCCATTCTTGACGGCATGATCTGGGCAGGTTTCTTAGTCTCACTCGCATCCATACTCATCATCTCAAAAAAGAATCTGGCTGTTGCTCTAATCAGCGGAGCGCTCGTTCTGGGGCTTTTTACCCTGCCCATAACAACTATACTCAATCGAGTACTATTCACCTTCACAGATGTCTCTATCATACTGCTGGCCCTGGCTGTTGGCGTAATTCCGGTCATCGGCGGGACCATGAAAGACAGCGGTCAAATTGACAACCTGGTTGAAAACCTCAGGATGCCAAAAAAACACGTGCTTGCGCTCTCCCCTGCTCTCATGGGGCTTCTACCCATACCCGGTGGGGCCCTGCTCTCGGCACCGGTCCTGGAAAAAGCGGGCGAAGGCGTCCCCGGAGATACTCTCGCGGCCATAAACAACTGGTTCCGGCATACCCTGATAATGGTATATCCCTTGAGCGCGGCTCTGATAGTATCCACGCAGGTCGCCGGCCTCGACATCTACCGGGCAATCCTATGGCTCTTACCGGGATTCGGCATCGCCCTCTTCCTGGGTTACGTCACGTACCTGCGGGGCATTCAGGGCGATCTGGATTATCGCAGTCGGTTTTCGATCCGTAGCCTGTTACTGCCGATGATGATAATCCTCAGTGCCCCCATCCTCGACTTCGTCCTCAAGCGGACCCTCGCTTTGGGTTCTCTGGCAACCCTCTGCGGCGTCTCAGTGGCTCTGATCCTGTCGATCACTTTCAGCCGGAAAAAGCTCTTCCTCCGCGAAATCATTATGCGGATGAGACCGTGGAACTTCGCCTTCATCATTGTCGGCATGTTTTTGTATCTCCACATATTTCAGGCCTCCGATATAAGCGAAGCCATCGCTGCCCTCCCCTTGCCGCCGCTGGTCCTGGCTGTTACCATGGGATTCTTGCTTGGCCTTTTGACGGGAAGGGTGCAGTTGCCGGCATCCATCATCTTGCCTGTTTACATGGCTTCCGCAGCCGTGCTCGATCCGCCGCACTTCGCCGTCATCTATATCGCTATCTTCTTCGGGTTTGTGGTGTCGCCAGTGCATCCGTGCCTCGTTGTCACAGGCGAGTATTTCAAGGTCCCCCTGATGAACATTGTCACAAAGTTGTCATATCCTGCTGCGGTTATTGTCGCCGCCGTATTCATTCTGGCTGTCCTGATGATTTGAACCGGTAGGTTTTTACCGCCGGCGGGCGTATCTCGATTGACCCCGCCAGGAAAAATAAGAATGCACTTGCACACCGAATCAACCCCGCATAGTTTTGAGACAAGTTTAGAATGACTGTGGAGGCTTAAGCAGTAGCGTCCCGCGCTACGGTACCAACGGGAGCAATAACATCATGGCTAAAACGCTTGTAGTAAATAACGAGTACATGGGGCACGGGAGTGAGGAACTGGGTCGGCAGCTTATTGGTTCCTTTTTCAGAAAACTCTGGGGGCTTGATACAAAACCGGGCAGAATAATCTTCTACAATTCGGCTGTGAAGCTTCTGGCCAAGGGGTCCCCGGTGTTGGAGGCCCTCGACGGCTTACAGGAAGCCGGGGTTGACCTGATCGCCTGTGGAACCTGCGTCACATATTTCGACCTAAAGGACAAAATCGTAGTCGGGCGCGTAAGCAGTATGAATGAGATAAGCTCTGCGCTCTCGAATGATAGCGAAACCATAACAATATAACTGCAAGTGAGTTATGGGCTTTATATGATGCATCTGTTCAATTACTGAGGGCCCCGTGCATCGAGGACATATTATCGAAAAAACCTGAAAGTTAACTAACCCAACTCGCTGCTTCACCGGTTATTCTCAAGAAAGACCAATCTATTACAAAAGGAGGCCTAATGAAGACCACGGTATTATTGCTGGTTATCTCGCTTGCCTTTGTAGGAGGCTCACAAATGATCGATCTCGAAAAAGAAAAAAACAGTCTGATGGACACCGACCGCGAGTTTTCAGCTTTGTCGGTCGACTCCGGCACGCCGCGGGCATTCCTGGCCTTTATGACCGACAGCGCCACCATTCTCAGAAACAACGCCCACCCCTTTACCGGCCGAGAGCCTATAGAGCAGCTTTTCTCCACCTGGCCGCCCCGGGCCACGCTGACGTGGGAGCCAATCTTCGCTGATGTCTCTCAAAATGCGGACCTCGGTTACACTATAGGAAGGTATCTTTACACTGACGTCGATACCTCCGGTAATGAAGTAAGCGGCGGCGGCTACTATATCACCATTTGGAAAAAGCAGCCCGACGGTAAATGGAAATTTGTCTTCGATACCGGCACAGAGGGATTGCCCGAAGAAGACTAAACACGACGCTGTGAGAATATCAGCGGTTTATCCAGTTGACGATGTGGTCGACAGCATCTAAGATCCGATGACACCATCGTCGTGTGAAATCGGCCGGTAGCGGCTGGTCAAGTGGTATTGTCTCGCTGGCAGCAAGCGCTCTGGCTCCGTCAAAGTCAACGTAGGCCAATCGCGCCGTGAGTTCTTCCTTTGGCCGTTCAAAAGCGTATCCGGGAATCAAGGCCACCCCGGTATCCTGCAAGAGCTGATCACACATCCGGACACTATCATGAATACCGCGCGAACCCAGCTCCTCCTTGAACGGTGACAGATCGACGAAAAGATAAAACGCCCCGGCCGGCGGGTGAACGCGTACCCCTGCCTCGCGCAATTTGTCGCAGATCTGATTGCCTATAGCGGCCAGTATTCTCCGCGCGTGCCACAGATACCGCTCAATAGTGACCCCACCCGTGAAAGCACGCACCGCGGCATACTGAATCGGGGCCGATACCGAGGTATATGTCTCTGAAGCTACCGACGCCATGGTTTCCAGCAGCCAATCCAGATCATTGGGGAAAGTGAAAGTCCCCAGTCGCCAGCCTCCGGCGCCGCACCACTTGGACAACCCGGAACTAATGATGGTACCCTCAGGATAGTAACGGGCCACGGAAACATGGGCTCCCTCGTGATGCAACTGCCCATAAATCTCGTCTGAAAGAAGGATCACCTCGAACTCTCTGGCGACCTGAGCCAAATCCTTCAATTCGGCGGAAGTATATGTACATCCGTCAGGGTTCCCTGGATAGTTGAGCACTAGGATCCGCGGACGAAACTTGTCCCCCTGGCTTTCACAGTGCCGTCTGAGACTATCCGCCGTGACATGCCAGTTGTCCTCGTATGTCGCATGAATAAGACTTACTTTCCGTACTATTATCTTTGCCTGTGGGACATAAGACACCCAGCATGGCGTGGGTACCAGAAGTTCCCCGTAGTAAACCAGCTGGAGAAGGAACATTAGTTCCTTGGACCCCGGCCCGATGAGAACATTTTCCCTGTCGGCATCTACCCCGTCCTTGCGCCTGTGGAATCCCGCCACCGCCCGCCGTAATTCCGGGTGACCCTTGGCCGGAAGATAGTCCTTCTCATGAGCGTGTAATTTCAGGGCGTCTACAACTGCGGTTGGAACCGGAAAGGGGGACTGACCGAGCCCAAGGCGGTAAACATTACGACCGTCCGCCTGTAGCTGGCGGCTACGGTCATTTATGGCCAGGGTGGCAGACTGCTGCAAACCCCGCACGTCCAGGTTAAGACTTACGTGTTTACTGAGATTCAGAGTCTACTCCGCGGGTTTTTGTGTCTCTATTTCTATTATATCCGCGTGAGCAACTGCGGGCAACAAAAAACCGCCCGGCGCATCGGAGCGTAAGTTCGCCCCGCCGCCGAATCCCTCACAGGAAAAGGCGGCGAGGCGATAAATTCGCGCTACGGCAACCCTTCGCCGACCTACAGATTGTAGTGCTTGGCGAATGTCTTTGCCCATTCCTCAATTGAGGTTGGGGTGGATGATTCCGGGGTACGATGGGCCTCGGCAAGAAACGGGCCTTCATTGGTCGTTTTCATCGTCTCCGTCAGGGCCGCCGCCACACTGTCAGAAATCCCCGTATTGACCATAGCGGTCTGGGCCTGTTCATACGGAAACTGTACGTATTTCAGATTCTTGTTGCCGATAGCCTGCCCCAGCACCTTGACTATCTCGTTGTAATTGATATCCCGTTGTCCCAGGAGATTTCGCACGGTGTGGCCCGTGAACGTCGCTTTCGTCAGGTAATCGCAGGCGACGTTGGCGACATCCTGTATCGCCACCGTCGGGAACCTGAAGGCTCCGTCCAGCGGCGCCCCCACCATATTCTGGCTCTTGATCATGTCAATCGTCGAAAGCAGGTTCTCCATAAAGAAGGCCGGACGCAGGTGGACGACGTTCAGGTTGACTATATCATTGAGCCTTTCCTCCTGGTCATGCAATCCCTGCACTATCCCTGCGTTCCTGGTCAGGTGAGCACCAATACTGCTTAGATTGACGACGTGGGTAACGCCCGCGTTTTTAACGGCCGTTACGATCGATGTGCCGATTGTGCGTTGGTAATCATTGACATTCTTCGCGGTCAGGTTGGGCGGAATCATACAGAATACAACGGTGGCCCCCTTGAATGCCCTCGTCAGGAACTGCTGATCGGACAGATCGCCCACAAAAGCCTCGGCCCCCTGATCCACGTACACCTGAAGCCGTTTGGCGTCGCGCCCGATCACGCGTACCTTCTTCCCCTGGTTGAGCAGCTTCGATGTAATCTTACTGCCAATGTTTCCGGTCGCGCCAGTGATAACAATCATGGCTCTCTCCTTGAATGGTGTTTATTTGTTACTCAGGACAAGCTTGCGTCGGTAGCAACCCTACCGGCAAGCACCTGGGTTTGTTGCTCAACAAGTCATGTGCTATCGCGATGCTGGTGGGATGTGGCTATCCAAAGAACAGCCGCCGAAAGAAATCAATAAACGAATTGGGACATTTCGCTCCTGCGCCAAAATCAAAGGTAAATCAGGCCACCGATGACTACTCACCAGTGCAACATATACGCACCTGTTGGCGACACCGTGGTACGGTTTTCCGGCTTTTGTCTCGATGACCACAGGTGCCGCGGTACCCTGATCTCGAGTAACAGGGTAACCTGCGCCACTCCATTTCTTCACACCCCGGGATCCGGGACTGTGAGCCTCTTCCGGACCATATACTCTTAACCGGCTGAAAGTTACCTCAACCCAATAATTGTTTGATTTTGGCCTGACGGTTGACTATAGTAAGCTGAATAATACGAATAGAGGGGACAGTTATGGCGTCCTTCATTATGGCAATGACCATCAACCCCAGTGCCAAGAAAGTGCATCCGGACCTGTCCCACCAGATCAACGAGTCGCTGGAGTTGTTCACCAAGAACAAGATTAAAGTACTTAATCTTTACGCTACCCTGGGTAGATATGATTATCTGGCCATATTCGAGGCAATTGACCAGTCTATGGCTTTCAGGGTGGCGGCCGAAATTAATCTGCGGGGCATCCTTGAAACTGAGACCTGGCCCGTTGTGCCTTACGAGGATTTCTCTCAGCTTATCAAGTAATGGAAAACCGCCGGGGTTGTATCGTGTGGTATCTCATCTCCGGCCAGACCAGAATGAAGCAGCATCTGAGGGGACGAGTCTCGTCTTACAGTGTTCGATAAACGCGGTGCAGGTGACATGACTTAACGAGCCGATTGTACCGGTCGGCACAGGGCTGAAATTACGGACGACAATATAAGCTATCGATTCCCAACAATATAATCGGCAAAAAACAGGAGTGTGTGCATGCGAATTCAGAAACAATTGGCCCTGGCCGCTCTGTTTGCGGTCCTCGCTTTCCTGACCCCCGCCTTGTGGCTGCTAAGCTGCGGCGGCGAAAGCGAGGTTAGCGAACCCCAGATCATCCCGCGCATGGTCATTTTCGGTAACCCGGAAAGGGCCACACCAAGATTATCCCCCGACGGCACCATGATGTCATATCTGGCCCCGGTAGACAATGTTCTCAACATATGGATTGGAACCATCGGAAAGGATGACGCCCGGGTCGTTACCTCTGATACCCTGCGCGGAATTCACAGGTACTTCTGGGCCGCTGACAGCAAGCGCATAATATACCTGCAGGACAAAGGCGGCGACGAAAATTGGCGACTCTACTCGGTCGACCTTGAATCAGGCGAAATAGCAGATCTTACCCCCTACGAGAACGTCACTGTTCGCATTATCAATCAGGACAAGAACTTTCCCGAAGAACTCCTGATTGCGATGAACAAGGAAAACGTCCAGGTTCATGATGTCTATCATCTCAATCTCAAAACCGGTGAGATCAATATAGTGGCCAAGAATCCGGGCAATGTCATGGCCTGGCACGCCGATGCCAACTTCAAGGTCCGCGCCGCCACTATGGCCAACGCCGAAGCAGGCTTCGATCTCATGGTCAGACAGACCGAACAGGACCAGTGGAAAAGGCTCATCACCTGGAACGCCCAGGATGCCCTGACCAGTGGAGCCTATGGCTTCACCCGTGACGGCAACGCTATCTACATCGTCGATTCTCGTGATGTGAACGCCGGTCGGCTGTGCAAAATCGACGTCAACACGGGTGAGCTCGAGGTCCTGGCCGAGGATCCCCAGTACGATGTAAGCGGTGTCATGGTTCACCCGGATACATACCAGATACAGGCTGCTTTCTTCACAAAGGAACGCAATACAATTGTCATACTCGACGAGTCAATTAGAGACGATATTACTGCCATCGGGCAGGTTCACGACGGTGATTTCTTCGTGTCCAGCCGCTCTCTGGCCGATGATACCTGGTTGGTTGGATTTGAAGATGATAACGGCCCCATTCCGTATTATGCCTACGATCGCGCTACCAAACAGGCTACCTTCTTGTTTGATCATCGCCCGGAACTGCGCAAATACACGCTGGCCGAGATGCAGCCCATTTCCTTCACAACTCGTGACAGCCTTGTCATCCACGGCTATATTACGTACCCGGTTGGAAAGGAACGCAAGAATCTTCCAATGGTTCTCAACGTTCACGGTGGACCGTGGTATCGAGACATCTGGGGTTATAACCCCGAAGTCCAGTGGTTGGCCAACCGTGGTTATGCCTGCCTGCAGGTCAACTTTCGTGGCTCGACCGGTTACGGCAAAGATTTTGTCAACGCCGGTGATCGGGAATGGGGCGGCAAGATGCACCACGACCTGATCGACGCCGTCAACTGGGCTATCGACATGGGCATCGCTGATCCGAAAAAAATCGCCATCTATGGGGGTTCATACGGAGGTTACGCCGCGCTGGTGGGTGCCACCTTTACCCCGGACGTTTTCTGCTGCGCCGTTGATATCGTGGGTGTCAGCAACCTGATGACCTTCATCAATTCCATTCCACCCTACTGGTCAACCTTTTTGGACGTTCTTCACAAGAGAGTCGGTAGTCCCGAAACCGACGAAGAGTTCCTCACAGAACGGTCCCCCCTGTTCAAAGCTGACCAGATCAAGATACCAATGCTGATAGCCCAGGGTGCCAACGATCCTCGGGTTAAGCAGGCCGAATCGGAGCAGATCGTCGCGGCTATGCAAGCCAACAACGTCGACTACGAATACCTGCTGTTCGAGGATGAAGGGCATGGTTTCGCCCGTCCGGAAAACCGACTTAAGTTCTACGCCGCCGCCGAGAAGTTCCTTGCCAAACACATGGGTGGCCGGTTCGAAGAAGCCCCGGCCGGGCAGTAACAGGTCCGGACGGTAAGCCGTTCTATGTAAGCACAAACTGTAGGCCGATCGGCATCGGTCGGCCCTCTCCTTCCCTGACCCGATCCGGTACCGCCAACATTATCCTTTGACTTCGGCGGCCCGGCTGCGTATTTAATAGTGGGGAATTTGTAATACCGATAAGCACGTCTTTGAACAGGAGGCTGGATATGCCCACGTTTATGCTGATGACCAAACTATCTCCCGATGTAACGGCCAAAATGAAAGATCGAGCCGCCATCGGGCGGGCCTGGCTCGATAAGGTTAAAGAAAAGTGCCCGGAAGTAAGGTTCATCGATCATTATGGACTGCTCGGGCCATTTGACTTCGTCGACATCTATGAGGCCCCCGACGCCGAGACGGCCGCCAAGGTCTCGATGATAAGTCTCGCCCACGGTGCGCTTCAAGCTGAAAGCTGGATTGCCATTCCTTACAAGAAGATAGTCGAGCTGGCCAAGGAAATCTGATCATCATCTTCGCCTCGGCACCCTGAAACTCTCCCGGCTGTCAGATCGTTCGTTCACAGCCCGAAGAGTCCCTCTACCCGCTTGCGCCGCAGAAATATACTTTGACAAAAAACGTCTTCTAATGTACATTTGAGTATACCTTAGCTCAAGTACCCACGGGAGCAACGAAATCTTCACTGAGCCCGGCGGCAATGCCGCTAAGCT
>CP070674.1:2737758-2742422 GCA_020351995.1 Candidatus Zixiibacteriota bacterium | reverse complement strand
CTTCCGAGATCCTGACCCGTCAGGACGTACAGCATCTGATTGACACTCTCAAAGAAGATTACCCGGCTCTGGTCGATTCCATAATTCCGGAGTTGGTCTCTCTGGGAACGCTCCAGAAAGTCCTCGTCTCTCTTCTGAAAGAAAGAGTGCCGATTCGCGATCTGGCCACCATTCTGGAAACCCTCTCTGATTATGCCGGTGCCACCAAGGAAACCGACATCCTTACCGAATACGTGCGCATGGCCCTCAAACGGCAGATCACCGAACTGAACCGCGATAGGGACGGAAAATTGAACGTGTTCACCATCGACCCCGGCATCGAACAGCAATTGTCCGATGCCGTGCAAAACACCAAGCAGGGTCTGATGCTGGTTCTTGATCCGGCCCTGACCGAATCCTTGCTCCAGAAGATTGGAAAACAGGTGGAACTGATGCAGGCCGCCGGATACACGCCGGTATGCATCTGCTCCCCGAACATAAGACTTGCCCTCCGAAGATTGGTGGAGGCCGTCTATACACATCTCGCGATAGTCTCATACAACGAAATATTGCCCGATGTCGAACTGGTTTCGACCGGGATGGTGAGGTTAGAAGATGATAATTAAGACTTTTACAGGCGAATCTTCAGCAGCCGCTCTCAAAAGAGTGCGAAAGGAAATGGGGGGAGATGCCGTTGTTCTGAAAACGCGTCGTATATCCGGACCCGCCGATAAGCCGATATTTGAGGTTACCGCCTGTCTGGAACGGGCGTCTGTCGGTCAGGCGGCGACACTATTGCCCGACAAGAACGCCGTTGAGGCGAAACCAGTTGGACAGAACCCGCGGCCCGAACCGGAACCCGCCACGAGTGACAACACCACGGACACCACCCCGGACACCAGGAGTCCCAACCTCGATGAGCGTATCAATGCTATCGATCGCAAGCTCAGCCAGCTGATCAGTCTGGGTATTCAACCCGACGGCATCACTCGGCTGGAGGTCTTTCAGACTGTTCACCGGTGCCTCAAAGAGGCTGACCTGCCCGATGACTACCTTGAGTCTTTCATCTCGACTCTCGTTGAAGCCTACGATGGCTCCGAGGAAATTATAACGTATGCTCACCGCCAACTGACCCAACAACTCGAACCGACCATTGATGCTCCCATTGAATATCTACCCGGTGACAGGATTACGTTCGTGGGTCCCGCTGGAAGCGGCAAATCATCGGTGATGGGAAAACTGGCCGCTACCCTTGCGGCCCGACAAAAAAGAAAAGTCAAGCTTCTCAGCCTTGACGACAATAAGCTGGCCGCGTTTGATGAGATCTGCAGCTACGCTGATATTCTTGGCCTCGAAGTAGTCCCGCCGCCGTCTGTCCTGGAGCAATCGGAAAAGGATAAAGACGCCATTACGTTGATTGACTGCCCCGCTTTGCCAACGAAGCACGACAAAAGGCTGACCCTGAAAGCAAGAATAGAAGAAGTAGCGCCGCGCTACCGCTTCGCCGTCTTTTCCTGCCTGACTCGCTCAAGGGACGTCTTCGAAATCAGCAAGATGCTGAAGGAACTCAATCCCACCCACCTGATTCTTACTATGGAAGACATTGCCAGTTGCCATGGCACCTTCGTGACAGCGGCACGGGCCACCGGATTGAAAATCGCGTACCTATCCGATGCGCCCGGTGGAATTGGTGAACTCAAAACTCCCGACCCTGACGCCCTCGCCCGAAAGCTCCTTAACTTGGAGGTGTCGCGTGACTGATCACGGGACGACTGGCATCACGTTGACCAGGATAGTGTCGATCTGCTCCGGCAAGGGCGGTGTGGGAAAATCAATCCTGGCCTTCAACCTGGCCGAACGACTTGCCTCTATGGGCGTTCGGGTGTTGCTGATCGATGCCGACAGCAACTGTGGTGACCTGCACGTTCTCGCGAACATCGAAGTTAGTTGTGGTTTCCGCGAGTTTGTAAGAGGTCAGTTAACACTCGCTGAGGCCGTCATATCGACCCGATACGGGTTTGACATGCTCGCCGCCGGGGCGGGAGAGGTTTTAAGGACTGATGCGGACATCACACCGGTAGCTGAATGCATGGCCGCGCTGCGTACGCAGTCCTCGCCGTATGACATTATCATTATGGACCATAGCTCGGGGGTCTCGAAAGCTACCGAGGTTATGGCTCACGCTTCTGATATTGTCTTACTGCTTTTGGTGCCCGAACTGACTTCGATATCGGATGCCTTTGGCCTTTTCAAGCATCTCAAACATACCGACTCCGGCATCGACTGCCGTCTGGTGGTGAATCGAGCTGAATCAGCGGAGGAAGCCGACTATATCCGCACGAAGTTTCAAGCTATCACTCGACGCTTCATCGGCTCGTCGCCCGTCTATCTCGGCGATGTGGCCGAAGCTGCCGAAATTCGAAAAGGCGTGGCCAGCCAGACGGCTGTCGCCCAGATTGCCCCCGAAGCACATGTTACACAAACACTTAAGACGCTAGCCGGCCGGCTCTTAGAGGCTTGTGGCCGGTCCACCGCCGCTCAGACTAACGAGCAATTAGACGTTGAAAACGAAATAAATAAAACCACGGCTTTAGCCGATATAAGGGAATAGCTGTCAAATGGTTACCGTAATTAAAAACGAACTAAAGAGAGCTAAAAAAGAAAAACCCGAAGTCCTTGATAACCAGGTTGCGGTGGTTCGGGCCAGAAGAACCAAGCGATGGGACGTTACGGAACGGGACTGGTCACGCTACCAAAGGCAGAAATCGGAAAAAGCCCGGAAAGCTCTCCTTTCCAAATACATTCCGCTCGTGCGGAATGTCGCCACGCGAATGGCCATGGGTTTTCCGCGCTCGGTTGAGCTGTCCGATCTGGTAAGCACAGGAGTGATCGGCTTGATAGAGGCGTTCAGCAACTTCGATCCCGACCGGGGCGTCAAATTCGAGACGTACGCCGTACCCAGGATTCGCGGTGCCATCCTTGATGAACTGAGAGCCCTGGACTGGGTACCTCGGTCAACAAGGGCCAAGTCCCGGGAGATCGAACGCGCTTACATGGTCCTGGAGAATGATCTCGGACGTCCGCCGGAAAAAACAGAACTGGCCCGGCACCTGAAGCTGTCTCTGGAAGAACTCCATGACGCTATTGATGACGTTTCGGGAACGGGAATGCTGTCCCTCGATGAGGTGATTTACCGGGAGGATGACAACCGGCAGGTGCCCCGCATAGAGACAGTTATTGACCGGGAAACTCTCAGTGTTCTCGGTGAGATCGAGAAAAAGGAACTGAAGTCGTACCTCGGCGTTGCCCTGGACAGACTGACGAAACAGGAAAAATTGGTGATAGCTCTTTACTACTACGAAGAGTTGACCCTTAAGGAAATCGGCGAGGTTATGTCGATTTCGGAATCGCGAGTGTCGCAGATTCACACCCGCGCCGTGGTAAAACTGCGCGGAATGGTCAGAGAGCGATTCGCGCTGACCGGATAGGCCTGAAAGAACAGGGTCAGGAGTGAGGACCATGGATGAATCATTAGATCCCATCGAACGGTTACCGGACACCACCAAGGACTCCGACCGGGTCAATCCCACCGACCGATCGAACCCGGAGAAGAAAGACAATGGTTTCTCGAACCTGCTCAAAGAGAAGATGAAAGAAAAGCTCAAAGAAAAGGCCCAGCAAAAAGACGAGGTAATTCTAGACAGTGCCCCCGAGGATGATAGCCAATCCGATAGCCCGGCCGAGACGGAAACGGCCGAAACTACCGAGAGTGAACACGAGACTGGTGAAGATCCTTCGGAACATGTGGACTTGAAAGCATAAATGGAAGGAATGTGAAAATGGATATTTCACAACAATTTTTGATTGATATGGCCCTGAACATTGGAGGGTACCTTCTGGCCGCATTACTGGGAATAGTTATTTATTCGCTGTTTAACCGGCGCAAGAAAGTCGCGGCAGTCGCATGCGATGAACCAACCACGGCAAACGGGGACACACCCGCCGCGTCTGTTGAAACGGAGGTTGTCCCCCGCAAAATCGAGTTCATCAAACTCAGTGAAGAATCCGATCCGACCCCTAACGCGTCGGGTCACGCACGACGTCCGACGGCGGGCGATGTATCGCGGAGACGCGACCGGGCCGATGTAATCCGGGTCGCGCGCACGATGCTCAAGGCCGGCGCGCCTCACGACAAGATAAAGCGAGTCATCCCGATCTCGGACGCGGAACTCTCGCTGCTGAGCATGAGCAAAAGCTAACAGGCATTGGAGATAAACATGTCGAACGAGAGCCCATTTTTTCTCACTAAGATAGAGTGCCCCATATGCAAAACCGTCAATGAGTTTGAAACGGTCAGAGTAGGCGCCTATTATGAAAATGGACGCGATACCGATTTTTGCCCAAAAGAAATCAAATGGCGCTATCCACGCTATCAGGGTCATAATCCCCTGGCGTACTTTACAGCTACGTGCACCAATTGCTATTACACCCGGGAGTTCAACAACAGCTTCAAGGAATGGAAAAACGATAATAATTTCAGAACCTACCGGCTTAAAACCGTCAAGGAAAAACATCTCGAGAAACTGGCTGCCGCTGATTCCATCATCCGCGCCATGGGGGAGGCCATTGACATCACCCAGCGACCGAACGCGTCAGCCATTCTAAAACTGCTCCTGGCTGTCTAT
>CP070674.1:2705403-2737658 GCA_020351995.1 Candidatus Zixiibacteriota bacterium | reverse complement strand
TAGTAGCTGTCCTTGATGGTTTCATATTTCAGGCCGCTATTGGTGTCCTGAAGATGGATCCGCAAAAGCTCAGCGCCAGCCTTCGCGATACAATTGTCAACGGATTGTTAAAAGAAACGGAGCAAGGGAGAATATGATGAAAGTGCTTATAATATTGGTGGCCGCCTGCATGTTAACCGGTGTAGCGCACGCGCAGGATTCAGTTGATGTTAACGACCTCATCAGAGAAGTCGATCGGATGTACCGCTCAAAAACCAGCTACACCGAGTTGGAGATGGAAATAGTCACTCCTCATTGGCAGCGCACGCTCTCGATGTACGGTTGGAGCGAGGGTATGGATAAGACTTTTATCCGTATCACGTCACCGGCCAAGGAAAAAGGCGTGGCCACTCTCAGAATCGAAAACGAGATGTGGAACTATCTGCCCAAGACAAACAAAGTCATGAAGATACCGCCGTCGATGATGATGGGCTCATGGATGGGCTCCGACTTCACCAACGATGATATCGTCAAAGAGTCGTCACTCTTCGAAGATTACAGTTACGAACTCATAGATGTCGACAGCGCCCAGGATAAACTGTATTACATCAATTGTATTCCTCGTGAAGATCTGGCCGTGGTATGGGGTAATATAGTTATAGCCGTCAACAAAGCGGACAGCCTGCCGGCGTGGCAAAAGTACTATGACGAAAAGGGCGAGTTGATGCGGGTGATGAATTACTCCGATGTCAGGAATTTTGACGGCCGGATCATTCCGGCGGTGATGGAACTGGTGCCTCAACATAAGGAAGGCCACAAGACGGTTGTCCGCTATCTTGAGGCTAAGTTTGACGTCCCGCTGGACGAGGAGACCTTTACCCTGAGAAACCTTCGGACCCAGAGATAGGGTGATTGACCGATGATAATGGCCAAAGTCGCATTTCGGAACGTGCTCAGGCAGAAACGTCGAACCCTGCTAACGGTGCTGACGATGATGGGTGGTTTCGCCCTGGCCGCTATATCCATAGCGTGGTCCGATGGATCCTATAACGTCATCATCGATAAATTCACGCGGACGCAACTGGGCCACATTCAGATTCACGGAAAAGGGTATCTTGATCGCCCCACGCTGTACAACACCGTCGACAATTACGAAGACGTAGGAAACCAGGTCGAGCAGTTAGAAGGCGTGGTCTCATGGGCGCCCCGGGTTTTCTCAGCGGGTCTGGCCTCGGCCGACGACAAGAGCGCCGGGGTGCGGATAATCGGAATCGATCCGCGACGCGAGAACGAGACCACCTATTTCAACAAGAAAATCGTCAAAGGGCGGCCCTTCGACCCGGACAGTTCGCTTGAAGTAATCCTTGGCGAGGGGTTGGCCGAGGTCTTAAAGGCCGATATTGGTGACGAAGTAGTGGTAGTATCGCAGGGGGCGGATGGTTCTATCGCCAACGATTTGTATCGAGTGGTCGGTCTCCTCCAGAGCGGAAATGCCATGGCCGACCAAACTTCCTTTTATCTGACACTGGCCGATGCGCAGGAACTTCTGGTGCTGTATGGCCGGGTTCACGAAGTGGCTATCGTTATTGAAGATCTCCACGATGTCCTCATGATGACGGATGTCATAGAGGAACATCTGGCTAACCCTGAACTCGATGTAGAATCCTGGCAGGAATTTGCCCACGAGTTCTATGTGGCTATGAAAGCCGATCAGCAGGGCAACTGGATAATGCTTGTTATCATTGTACTGATTGTAGCGACAGGTGTCCTCAACACCGTCCTGATGACCGTGCTGGAGCGGAGGCGAGAGTACGGTGTCCTGCGTGCGATGGGTGTGCGCCAGTTCCAGGTGGTACGTTTGGTGTTGTACGAAGTGGCCCTGATGGCCATGGGCTCGCTTATCATCGGGTTTATTGTTTCCTTTGTCGTCAATTACTGGCTCTCGATCGATGGTTTTACGATACCGGATCCAATCACGTACGGCGGCGTCGAGTTCTCTACGCTGTATAGTGAAATCAACCTCCGCAGTTATTTGATCCCGGCTGTAACGGTTATCGTGTCAGCTTTATTAGTAAGTCTGTTTCCGGCCGCCAAAGCGGCGCGAACGGCACCGGCTAGAGCGATGAGAACGCACTGAGGTAAATTATGTTTGGTGGAATATACATGAAACTGGCCTGGCGAAATGTTCTTCGCAACAAGCGGCGGACGTTCATTGCCGGGATTGCCATCGGTGTCGGACTGGCGGCCCTGATCTCCATGGATGCCCTCATAATCGGCATGGAGAAAAACATGATTAAGTCGGCTACGGGATCGTTCATGGGTGAGGGCCAGATACACCGTGAGGATTTCCGCAAGGCCTTCGAGGTCGAGCGAACCATAGCCGACCTCGAACAGGTAGTCGCTGGTCTTGAACAGGAACCGCTGGTTGAGAATTTCACGTTGCGAACGCTGGCCTTCGGCATGATAAGCTCTCCCGCCAATGTGAGTTCGGTCAGTATGGTCGGGGTTGACCCGTCAACGGAACCGTATCTGTCCGAGATCGACGATGTAATGGTCGAGGGAAGTTATTTTGACGGTGAAGGGGATATCTCCCGGCAGATTTTGATTGGCGCCAAGCTGGCTGAGCTACTTGAAGTTGGGTTGGGCGACAGAGTCGTCATGACCGTGGCTCAGGCTGAAACCGGTGACCTGGCCCAGGAAATGTTCAGAATATCCGGCATCTATTATTTCAAATCACTCGAGCTGGACCAGGGAATGGCTTTCGTAAGACTCGACAAAGCACAGCAAATGCTTGGGCTCGAAGGCCGGGTACATCAAATAGCCCTCAAATTCCACGATTCAAACGTTGGTCGCGACGGAGATCATCCGTTCTGGAGTATGTACTCTCAGAACGGCAACGAAGCCTTGTCATGGACAAGATTGATGCCAACGTTGGAATCCGTCCTCGACCTCTCCCAGTGGGCCACGTTGATTCTCGGTGTTATTCTGTTTGCCGTGGTAGCTCTCGGAATCATCAACACCCTCTTCATGTCACTGTATGAACGGATGTTCGAGTTCGGTGTGCTGCGAGCCGTCGGTACCCGGCCGGTTGCCCTGGGAAGGTTGATTCTATTCGAGGCGGGGGCCCTGGCGCTGATCGCGATATGCATGGGCATGGCCCTGGGCTTCATCATCACGTACCTCCTGTCAACCTTTGGAATAGACTATAGCGGTATTGAATACGCCGGCGTCACGTTCCGCAAACTTCTGTATCCGGTAATGCAGCCCAGACAATTCATTGAATTTCCCATATATGTTTTCCTGTTTACAGTGTTGGTGGGTCTGTACCCGGCGACCTATGCCGCGCGGCTAACACCCGCCAGAGCCATGAGAAAGTCATTTTAGGAGAATCGGTTATGGATAAAACAGACAATAATGTTATAGTCACCGAGGGTGTGACGAAGATATATGATGAGAACGGTGTCCCCGTTAAAGCGGTCAACGAGGTGGACCTGACGATCGGATACGGTGAGTTCACCGCCATCGTGGGACCGTCGGGTTCCGGCAAGACGACCTTTCTGAATATTATCTCCGGTTTGGACTCGGTTACCTCGGGCATGGTCTGGTTGGGCGGAAAGGAACTTTCAAGGATGAGCGGGCGAGAACTATCGGACTACCGCCGCGACAGTATCGGATTCATTTTCCAGGCCTACAATCTCATTCCGGTCCTCACCGTTGAAGAGAATATCGAGTACATTATGCTGCTTCAGGGCAGACCCAAAGAAGAACGTCGTGAACGGGTCAGGGAGATTCTCGAGAGGGTCGGATTATCCGGTTATGCCGACCGCGTGCCGCCCAAACTGTCCGGTGGACAGCAGCAACGGGTAGCTGTAGCGCGGGCCATGGTGGCCCGCCCCAAGCTGGTTCTGGCCGACGAGCCGACCGCGAACCTCGACTCGAAAACCGGTGCCGAGCTGCTCGATATGATGCGCGAGCTGAATCAGTCAACTGGAATGACGTTTGTATTCTCCACTCACGACCAGATGATCATGCAAAGAGCCACCCGGTTGGTCACGCTCAAGGATGGACGAATCTTCAGCGATGAAACTAAAACGGGAGGATGATGTCAACATGAAGCTCAAGCTCTCAGGATGGATGAAGGTCATAATGGCGGTCATGCTACTGACGTCAGCAGCGTCGGCCTCCGAACGATTCTCGATTGACGGATATTATAAGAACTTCTCCGTTGTATATAATTTCTCGGAGTTGTATGAGTATCCCTTCGGTCTCGATGATCCAGTGGGCAGTGTATCAGGACGGCTGCGCCTTAACACGGTCTGGTGGGCAAGCAACCGGGTCAGCCTGAGAGTCTCGTACGATTTCGCGCCGAGAATTCAGGACCGGGCTCTGTTTTTCCTCTCGCCAACCCTCACCACGATTGAGCCCCGGCAGTACCGTGTGGCCGATTTTGATTCAAGATTGTATCCGGAGTGTGGCGCTGATGTAGCCTCATTCGCCGTCTTTCACAACCTCGACCGGGCGTTTGTCACCGTTGAAGCTGATGTCGTTGACGTATACATTGGCCGCCAGCCGATCGCGTTCGGTTCCGCGCGAATCGTAAATCCGACCGACGTAATAGCGCCATACAGCTACGAGACGCTCGACACCGAGGATCGCATCGGTGTCGACGGCGTTCGGGCCCGGATACCTATGGGCTTTATGGGTGAGATAGATGCCGGATGCGTATTCGGCGACGATTTTGACCAGGATAAGAGCGCCTATTTCCTTAGGGCCAAAGGATACGCGGCGCGCACCGATTTGTCAGCCATTATCATGCGCTTTCGTGAAAATATGATGGTGGGTGTCGATGTTGCGCGAGCTGTCGGCGGGGCCAGTGTGTGGCTTGAAGCGGCACAGGTCTTCGTTAACGGCAGCGCACCACAGGGAAGAGACTATTTCAGTGCTTCGGTCGGGGTAGATTACAGCTTTGCCAATAACACTTATGTCTTTGCGGAGTACCACTTTAATCAAGCCGGCCGCGATGACAGCGACGAATATCTTATCAACTCGACGCGAAAGGCCTATGCCGATGGATCGGTATATCTTCTTGGTCGACACTATCTGACGCCGGGGCTTACATGGGAGTTCACACCCCTGGTCTATGGCAGCCTGCAGATTCTCACCAACCTCTCCGATCAGTCAATATATCTTACTCCAAGTGTGGAATACAACGTGGCCGAGAACATCTACCTGAGTGGTGGGGCTTTTATCGGCTTTGGTGCTTCCCCCGGCGACCTGCTGGATATCGGTTCTGAGTTTGGAGTGTACCCGGATATTTACCACACTTCGTTCAGGTATTACTTCTGAGCCTCTGGTAACGGATTGCGGGCCGCTTCTACCGTTTACAGGCAGTACTGATCGACGTATAATGGTTAGAGGGTATTGATTATATGTTTACGTTTATTCTATGGCTGATTCTATTCGTGCTGTGCTGGCCGCTGGCTCTGCTGGCACTGTTTTTGTACCCACTAGTATGGCTGATTTTGTTGCCATTCAGGCTGGTCGGCGTCGCGGTGGGAGGGCTTCTGCAACTGCTGGGGGCGATTATAACGTTTCCGGCAAGAATTCTGCGCGGGCCCAGTCGCTATCGGAATTAGCCTGGATGGGTCGATGAAGCTAAGTGCGCCGTCGGCTTACATTAGGGTATTTCCGTTGCTTTCTTGAAACGGAACTCATATTCAGGGGTTGTTTTCGTCTCTGGTTTCAGTTTCGAGTAATCCACCTCATACGGCGGAGGATCGCCACCGGGCCCTTTCAAATAATGCTCCATCCATCGCAATTGCCGCAGGCTGATGTCGTAACGCCCAGCAGCTTTGGCGACACCATGCGGTTCTTCCTTGTAAAATACAAGTCTCACCGGAGCCTGCCCGAGCGTCTTCAGATAGCGATACAACTCCATTGACTGGCTTGGATGCACTCGCGTGTCATCCTCACCGTGGATTATCAAAATGGGAGTCTTGTGATTCTGCGCATGATATATCGGGCTGCGCTCCATGTACCATTGCCAGTAGTCCCGGGGCCAGCGACGCGCGTGGACCAGGAACATCTCGTTAGGAATATCCGTGGTCCCGAATTTGGAAACAAGGTCACTTACACCCGCTCCCATAACGGCCGCCGCGAAATGGTCTGACAGGGCCGTGGCTCCCCAGGCTGTGGCAAAACCACCATAGGACCATCCGGTGATACCCACTTTGTCACGGTCCACCAGCCCGGTATTGACCAGATGGTCAACGGCGTCGACAAGATCGTTGAATTCGCCACCAGCATAATCGGCCTGACCCATCTTAGAGAACTCGACCCCTCGCCCGGTGCTTCCGCGATAATTAGGGTAGAATACCGCAAAACCGCGAGCCGCTGCGATCTGTCCCGGTCCGGCGTGCCAGGTCATCCAGCGATTCATGTAGTTCGATTCCGGTCCCCCGTGCACCTGCAGGATGAGGGGATATTTCTGACCGGGCACCTCGTCAAGAGGGCGTATAAGAATCCCCTGCAGTTCCAGGCCGTCGCGGGCGGTATAAGTCACGACTTCCTGCCGCGCAAACCGCAACTCGGCCCAATCTGGGTTACTGTCGGTCAACCTTGTTGGGTTATTTTTGCCGACATCGAAGTAGTACAGTTCCCACGGATGATCGAAACTGCTTCCGGTCATCGCCACCGTCTTGCCATTGTCTGACAGGACGACATCTTCATAGGCCGTTCGTCCTGGGCCTACAAGCGTCTTCTGCTGGGAGCCGTCCATTCTTATGGTTCCAATGATTGTGTGAACGCCCGTGTTCATCCGGTACAGTATCGTATTCTTGTCAAGCCAGGCTATATCGCGTACGTGGCCATCAATGCCGGTCAGCACCGGAGACAACGTGCCGTCTTCATAAGAAGCGACCAGGATTTCTCCTGCTGACGGGTCATTGATGTCGGCGCCCGATATGATAGCGAGGTGTTTGGAGTCCGGGCTCCAGGCTATTTGCCCCAGCTTACCAGGATTGTCGAACATCTGCCACGGGTCTGTTCTGTCAGGGGAGACTATGCAGACCTTACGTTTCATGTAGTCATCGTCGATGAGGGGAGTCGGCACCACTGCCATCGCCAACAGTTTACCATCCGGACTCCACGATATACGCGACGCCGAACCGGACACAGTAACCCCGTTTGGATCTGTGCGTCGTGTTTGAATGTCGTGTATCCAGCCCACCACTCTTTCGAGACCTTCTTCGTAGACCTCCTGGTCGAAGCCCATCTTGCGAAGTTCGCATGTCTCTTCGGGAACCGGATCTTTGGCGAGAAAGGCGACCCGCCGACTGTCGGGTGCCCATGAGTAGTCCTTTATGGTAATAACATTGTCGGTGATCTTTTTCGATTCACCTCCGTCAACCGGGATTATATACAGAGACTTGACGGTGTCCTCACCGCGCTCGGCAAGATAGCTTATGTACTTGCCGTCGGGTGTCCAGTCTATGTCGCTGATTTTGATTTCCCCGGTGACGTAAGGCCGCGATTGTCCACTTCGGTCCGCCACATGCAATTCTAGCCAGGCCTCCCCGTTGTCCTCCATAAACGGATTTCGTTGGACTCGCAGCGAATAGGCAAAGGTATTTCCGTCCGGTGACACCGCGACTTCGTTAACGTATTTCATCAGCGCCAGGTGTTCCGGCGTCATGACTTGCTGGGAGTTCGCCGTGGGTGCGGCCATTGCTGCCACCAATACGAACAGCAAAAGAGGGATACACTCTCTTGAGGTAACGAATGTTTTCATTGGTTGACCCCCGCTATGAGATATGACCTGTTTATTTTTACATTGATAGCCGCTACCGTCCAATTTCTGACGCCGGTCCCGGCATATATATTACTTCACTCGGGTTCTTCTCCAGAGCAGAAATCCCAGCAGGGTGAAAATGGCCAGTGAAACCAGTTCACCCCATGGGGATGACCAGGAAACACCAATCCCCTGCGGTTTACCCCAGTAGAAGGCATAGAGGGCAATGCCAACGCTCAACAGCCCCTCTCCGCCGATCAGTCCCGAACTGAACAGGATACCGCTTTCACGCCTCTTGTTCAGGGTGGCTGGGTCATCTTTGTGTTTTCTTTCAATGAAGTATCTGATGCATCCGCCGACAAATATCGGCGTCATCGTGGACACCGGAAGGTAAAGTCCTACAGCGAACGGAAGTGACGGTATCGAAACCAGTTCCACGATGGCTCCAAGGAATGCTCCGATAAGAACCAGTCGCCAGGGTACACCGGATTCAAGAACCCCCTCGACGATAGTTTTCATGAGGGTGGCTTGTGGCGCCGGGAGTTCCGCTGAGCCAAACTGATAGGCGCTGTCAAGGATCACAATCGAAGCTGCGACGGCCAGCGCCGATGAAGCGGCGCCGATCAGTTCGCCCACCTGTTGCCGGTAAGGCGTGGCGCCGAGAAGAAAACCGGTCTTAAGGTCCTGAGACGTATCACCGGCTATTGAGGCCGCCACACAGACAACCGTGCCAATAGTCAGGGCGGTTACTTTTCCAACTGTATCGGTCCAGCCCAGGTAGACAAAAATCATGGCTACCCCGAGCAGGGTCACGATGGTCATCCCCGAAGTGGGGTTGCTCGAAACACCGACCAATCCGACAATCCGGGATGATACCGTAACAAAGAGAAAAGCAAAAAGGGCAATGGCCGGTGCTGCCACGAGACGCATGGTGAGCGAAGCCGTTCCGCCCAGAAGATTCGGAGTCAGGGCCAGTACCGCTATGACTATCACTACCCCTATTATGACAGTCTTCCATGGAAGGTCCCTATTGGTTCTCTCCTCTGAAGGAACGGTACTGGATACACTGGGAGTGCTTCCAAGCCTGGCACTCATCTCGCTCACACCAATCTTGAAGGACCTGACCATGGTGGGAGTGGATCTGACAATTGTAATGATGCCGCCAAAGGCGACTGCCCCCGCTCCGATGTAACGTATGTAGCGGTTCCATATTTCGGTAGGGCTCATGTCGGCAATCAGGCTGCCGGACTCCGGCCAGAGTGGTGTCGTGAGATGATCACCAACGAAAGCCAGAAGCGGGATTAGCACCACCCATGAAATGAGACTTCCAGCCACCATGATCGCCGCCACCCGGTACCCGAGAATGTAGCCGACAGCAAGTAGGGCCGGGGTAGCCTTCATACCGATCTGGGCCTTGTTCACCAGCGGCAAATAAGCGTAGACGGTGTCCTTCCAGAGATACAGAAAGGCAATGCACAATTTGTATATAACACCCACGCCAATTCCGAGGAACACATTGCCAGCCCCCGAACCGCCCTTCTCGGCAGCCACCAGCACCTTGGCGCAGGCAGTACCTTCGGGATAGGGAAGTTTACCATGTTCCTGCTTTATCAAAAGTCGACGCAGGGGGATCATGAAAAGGATGCCGAGCAATCCGCCAAGAACCGCGAGTCCGGCCACCTGGAAGATTGACGGATCGAGCCCCCATAAATATAGGGCCGGAATAGTGAAGATAACCCCGGACGCCAGTGACGAACTGGCTGAGCCGACCGTCTGGGCCATGTTGCTCTCCAGAATCGTCGCCGGGTTAGTAAATCTTCTGATCAGGCGGAAAAAGCCGACTGTCATTACCGCGACCGGTATCGATGTTGAGACCGTGATTCCGGCCAGAAGACCAAGGTAGGTGTTAGCCGCCCCAAACAGGATGCCGAATATGACGCCCATCACCACTGATTTAATGGTAAACTCGGCTGGGCTTTCCTGGGGAGCAACATACGGAGTGAAATCGTCGCTCGGTTTGGCTGCGGGGTCGCTGCGGATGTCCTGTTCCTTTCGCTTTCCGTATTACCGGGAACATAGTATCGGGGACATTTACATTCAAGCCTTTTTTGCGGGACCTCCGGTTCCACGCTCAAGGAAACTTGTCGATTAAGATAAATTGTTGCTGGTCAATAATTTGGGGCGAGGCGGCCAACTGGAAGAGGGTTCCGACGGGAGAATGCGGTAAAAAAGACCGGAATGATTTTCTTTGTTGACATTACCGAACATTACGTATAAGTTAAAAAGTACACATTAAGTTCTCCAGTGATTTCGACATACGGTTATTGGAGTGCAGTTCTATTACTCACTTGCGACATCAAAAGTCGCTGATGGTTTCTGATTACTCGGCTTAGAACCGATAAATCCGCTTGTTTCCGAAGCAAGTCAGCAAACAGGCTGTGGGCCAGGGAGGTCCACAATCAGGTATCAAGGCGTCACAGGCGCCCGGTAGGGCTTCGTCAGAACAGCCGGCGAGCACAGGTTCGGTCGCCATCGACCGGGTCGGGAGTTCTTCGAAGCAATAGTAGCGGACTGACAGCATGGGCGCACGAAAAAAGCTCAAATTGCTTCACAAAACCGCCAGGACACCCTCGAAGGAAGTCATGGCCGGGTGGCATCAGCAACAGCGTAGTAGCCTGCGCATCGCAGAGGCCGTATCCAGGCCCATCATAATCACCGACAGCGATTATCAAGTTTTATATCTCAACTCCAGAGCGGAAGCGTTCCTGGGTTACGGAAGCGAGGAGCTTCTCGGAGAGCAATTGGACGAACAATTCAGTGTACAGTCCGGACACGAAACGTCATCCGCTATACATACCTCCGACACCGGTCCAAGGTTCAGCGGTGAGCGCAAAAGCGGGGAAGCCTTTGATGTTGCCGCGCACTGCCAGGAAGTGAACGCGGGTGATGAACGATTGCGGGTAATCAGTTTTGGACCTGAAAGTGTTATCTTCAAAGACTCGGATTCATTCTCTATATCAGAGGCTATACGTGAAGCCATACTGCACGGGCAAATGGCCGCGGAGCGCATTCGCGAGTCCGAGGAGCGATTCAGAATGGTGGCCGAGCTTTCTCCCAACGGTATCTGCGTGCAGATTGACGGCACGATTGTGTTTATGAATGCCGCCTGCGCTGGGATACTTGGTGCGAAAAACCCGGATGATCTGATAGGCATGAAAATGATAGATTTCGTGCCGCGGGATGATCGGCAGGCGGTGGTGCAATGGATTAAGGACGCGATCATGACCAGGAAACCCACGCCGTTTGTCGAACAGCGCCGGATTCGTCCCGATGGCACGATCGTGGAGGTTGAGGTCGCCTGCGTTGCCTTGAGATACATTGGCAGGGATGCTGTCCAGATTGTCACCCGCAATATTACCGAGCGTAAGCGAATTCAGCAGGCCCTGCGTGAGAGTGAGGAAAAATACCGGACCATCGTCGAGAATCAGACAGAACTCGTCTGTCAGTGGACACCGGACGGAATACTGACTTTTGTCAATGAAGCTTACTGCCGCTATTTTGACAAAAGTGTCGATGAACTGATCGGCCGGAGCTTCATGTCGCTGATTCCTGAAACCTCGCGCCGGAGCGTTCAGGAACATTTTGACTCGTTTACACCGCAACTTCCGGTACAGACCCATGTTCACCAGGTACTGGCCCCCAACGGTGAGGTGCACTGGCATCAGTGGACGAATCGCGCCATATTTGACGACCGGGGCCGTATTCTTGAGTTTCAATCGGTCGGCAGCGACATTACTGATTTAAAAAGAGTTCAGGACCAGCTCCAGTATCGTCTTGAATTCGAGCGTATCATAATGTCCTTATCTTCCCGCTTCATCTCGATTGCCCCCGCTGAAACAGGCGAAAACATTCTCCACGTTCTGAGCACAGTCGGCGGGTTTACGAACGCGGATCGATGTTATGTTTTCAGGCTGTCCGATGACGAAAAGACCATGGACAACACTCACGAATGGTGCGCCCGCGGGATTGCCCCGCAAATCAACGAACTACAGGGTCTGCCGGTCGAGGCTTTCGCTTATTCCCTCAGAATGATGATGGGAGGTGAAGTTTTTCACGTTCCAAGGGTGGCCGATCTTCCTGAAGATGCCGCAGCCGAAAAGGCCGAGTTCGAGCGTGAAAAGATTCAGTCCCTTATTTGCGTGCCCATGTTGCGTCAGGGGAAGATAATTGGATTTATGGGTCTCGATTCGGTGAGATGCGAAAAAACCTGGTCCAGTGACGAGATAGCTCTTCTGAAAATAATCGGCGAGATGCTGACCACGGCTCTCGAAAGAGAACAGACCGAGCAGGCGCTCCGCGAAAGCGAACAGAAATACCGTTCCTTCGTACAAAATTTCCAGGGTATAGCTTATCGAGCGCGCATGGATTGGATTCCCCTGTTCTTTAACGGTGCGGTCGAAAGCCTTACGGGTTATACTGAGGCGGATTTCGTGGCTGGTAGTCCGCGCTGGGACCAGCTGATACATCCCGACGACTGGCCCGATATGACCGATTCGGTCCACAAGATAGCCACCGTGCCGAATTACTCCACGCAAAGAGAATACCGAATAATCCGTAAGGACAAACAAATCAGATGGATCCACGAGCAAATACAGAATATATGCGATGAGAGCGGAGAGCCGATATTCGTACAGGGCTCGATCTATGATGTTACCGATCGGAAGCTCGCCGCTGAGAAGCTTGCGGCCAGCGAACAAAGATTTCGTACCATGGCCGATTTCACCTACGACTGGGAGTACTGGCTTGGTGCCGACGGGAGTTGCGTGTACGTATCGCCTTCGATCGAAACCACAACCGGCTACAGGGCCGCGGAGTTTGAAAAGGATGTTGGTTTGTTACAGAGGATTACGCACCCGGAAGACCTTCCCGCGCTTGATAAGCATATGGCCGACAAAGATGAACCCGGAAAGGTAACATTACTCGACTTCAGGATAACTACTCGTGATGGTGAAGAGCGCTGGATAAACCATGTGTGCCAGCCGGTTTATGCCGGCGACGGGACATTCCTGGGCAGACGGGCCTCCAACCGTGATATAACTGACCGTAAACACGCCGAAGAGGCCGTTCGCCGCGAGCGCGACCGCGCTCAGAGGTATCTTGATGTTGCCGGCACCATACTGCTCGCTCTGGACAAAGGGGGACGCGTCGTTCTCATTAATCGAAAGGGCTGCCAGATTCTTGGTTGTGGTGAGCTCGACGTTGTGGGTCGCAATTGGTTTGATCATTTTCTGCCGCCAAGCTACCGCGATGAGGCTCGCGAGGTGTTCGAGAAACTTATCAATAGCGGTTCCGACTCGGCCGAGTACTTCGAGTGTCCCGTTATCACCAGAAACACTAAGGAAAGAGTCATTGCCTGGTATAACACCGTTATCGAGGATGACACCGGAGAAATCAAGGGAACCCTTAGCTCCGGACTGGATATCACCGAGCGTCAGCACATGGAACGAGTTCAGTCAGCACTGTTTGAAATCTCCGAAGCGACAAATCTAACCGGAAGCCTTGAAGAACTTCTGGGCACGATTCACAAAACCCTGGGCCGGTTAATCGATACCACGAACTTCTACGTGGCACTCTACGACTCATCCACCGACACTTATACCTTCCCCTACCTGGTAGACGAATATCACAAGAGCGCCGACCTGGAACCGGAACAATTGAAAAAGACCTTTACCGACTACGTGCGGCGCACCGGTACCTCGCTTCTGGCCGATGAGAAAAAGGACCTGGAGCTGCAGGCGCTGGGAGAAGTGGCTGTGGTCGGTCACCCGTCGAAGGTCTGGTTGGGTGTGCCGCTGATTACGTCGCAGCGTGTAATCGGCGTGGTGGCCGTGCAAAGTTATACCGATCCCTCGACCTACCAGGAAAGCGATATGGATCTTATGACATTTGTTTCGAGACACATCTCCATGGCCGTAGAAAGAAAGTTGGCCGAAGAGGCCCTGCGGGAGAGTGAGGAACATTATCGGTCCCTGGTCGAGACCATGAACGAGGGTCTGGCAGTCTGTGACAACAATAACATAATCATGTTCGCCAACCGGAAATTCTGTGACATGCTGGGTTATACATCCAACGAAGTACTGAACAGTAACTTGCTTGACTATCTTGATCAGGAGAACCAGACTGTTATCTCATCACTGATGGGAGCCCGAACGACGGGGACCACGGAACCTTACGAACTGGAGTGGACCCGACGCGTGGGTAACAAAGTCACTACGATTGTGTCACCGGTTCCCGTTCGCGACGCCACCGGTAGCGTGGCCGGGTCGGTGGCGGTGATCACCGACATCTCGGAACGTAAACGAGCCGAGGATAAACTCCGCCAGGCCACGGAACTGCTTCGCACGGAAAGGGAAGCCTTGACGCAGAAAAACATCGCCCTCAAAGAAATCCTCGACCACATCGAAAAGGAACGCCAGAATTACAAGCAGTCGATCTGTCGCGACGTCGGCCAGGCCGTTGAACCCCTGATGACCAAGCTCAAACTGATTGCTAACGGCGAGAGAGCCCGGGATATTGAGGCTCTGGAGACCCAACTGGACGCCCTGCTGGCCAAGGATGTTGATGTATTCCGGAACCGCTATGCCAAGCTGTCACCCCGGGAGTTGGAGGTCTGCGATCTGATCAAGGCCAAGATGTCGTCAAAAGAGATTTCCGAACGGCTGAATGTCTCTCTTCTGACGGTCCATAAGCACCGAGAGCAGATTCGCCGAAAA
The DNA here is from genome assembly GCA_020351995.1 of Candidatus Zixiibacteriota bacterium. GTDB lineage: Bacteria > Zixibacteria > MSB-5A5 > GN15 > FEB-12. Next base: position 2,723,117 of record CP070674.1, on the reverse strand, counting down.
CTGGGCATAACCAGCAAAGGTATCAACCTGAGCGCCTACCTTCAGTCCCACTGATTTCCCGCTTATACGCATTAAATACGTATTTTCCCCTCATTGACGAGCACAATTATTTGAGTAACTTGGGTTTGTGGAAGTTGTGAAGTCGGTTATCGCCTACGGCATTGATTGTCCATTGAGAGCGAGATTGACCGACAACGTGGAAGTGGTTCGGGTCGCCGCGGGGTGAGACATTTGTCGTTCCCTCGCAGTGCAGGACAGGATATTACGTCCAGTCAGCAAGGGATTGGAGAAAGGGCAGGCCTTAATAGTACTAATTGTATGAATTCGTTTTAAGGATTATAGCCGCTCGTCGTTTAAGCGCACCGGATAGGTGTACGCATCATACGAGTTGGAGCATGCAACAGAAACGACTTCGGGCACATCGCTTCGTTGATAGACATGTCGCATCTATGACTTATCTGTCCGGTGCCGTAAGAATATGACTCCCGGCTACACTATGCCTCCCCTCTAGACGGCGCAAGCGCACAACGGAACGCTTGCGCCGTTCCATTCTCTCTCTGGGATCGTTTGTTGAAACATTCAACGCACGTTAATCGTCCACGATGGATACCGAATGGCTCCGCTCCGGTCATGCCGACCGGCAGGGTTCACGTTGAGTTGTTTGGGTTATAACGAATTGACAGGAGAAATGTTAGAAGATTTAAAATGTCAATTTACCGGATTGTTGGGACCCGTTTGAAGCACGTGATGCTGCTCAACTGATGTAAAACACTTAATTACAAACGATTCAAAAAATGTCCATTTAACCATATTTGCCGCCTTGACTATTAATGTGGGCGTTTGTATTGAGAAATAAAGATAGGTTCAGATCAGTGAACCATCCTGTAGTCTGACCCGGCTACTTCCACTATTTCCCATTCAAAATCTGTTGTCGTCTTAAAGCACCTTTCCTTTTAACTCGTGCTTCCCTTCCACCGGGAGCGGTCGGATGTGACGGTTGCATTTACCCGTCTCCATGACCACACCCGTATCGCAGCGAAATTTACTGTTCGGTCGGCCGGCGTTCCGGCCGGAAAGGAGGTGCTAACCCGAAGTACTGTAGTCGACACGTGATCGCTTATCGACGGCTTAGCTGGTATTTTTTCTGGCCGTGTAAGTGGGGGCAGGGGAGGGTTGGGCTGAAAGAACGTTGAATAGCAAGCAAGGGTAGGAGAACAACCGTGATAACCTTTCACGAAATCAGGAGAGTCATCCAGAAAATGGCCGTATTGAGCAGTCATGTTACCCGGCTCAATCAGCTCATTCCTGAGGTGGTTCGACTGTCGGAGAAAATTGACAGCCTCAATAAGGATCTCACTCTCGAGCGCGACCGAATAACGGCCAAGATTAGATCGGTCGAAGTTCTGGGTGAGATTCTGAGAACCCATGTGTACCAGAACCAGGCATCTGCCGTTTCGAACCCAGCCAACCAAGGATTCGGAGCAGGTACTGGGAACGCCCTAGATCAACAGCCGTCTGATTTCAGCAGTATGGCTGATTCGGGAGATCCTGACACGACCGCGGGCGGACAAAGCCAGAGTGGCTTATATCCCAGGCTGGATGGGAGCTCGATGATGCTATGAAGGCGACGAGCTTTCCCGGCAAGCGTAAACACGCATGGAGTTCAATCAGGAGCCAGAGCGGCTACGAGAAGTTATGTAAGTATTGTCACCACGATCATTCACAACAAAAGAGGAGACTTACACTCGATGCATCAACTTCAGATGATACTCAACAGTGAACTGGGTGAACGACCAGCCAGGGCCCCGGCAAGCCCGTCGTCCCGGCCGGTGCGCAAGATCAGCGAGGCGCGGCGAGCATATTTGAGGCGCTACTACGAGGCCAACAGGGAAAAGGCCCGCGAATACCAGCGTCGCTACAACCTGGTGCACAAGAAGAAAGTGCGAATGGCCAGCAAACTGGACGGAGCCTCGCGGCTCAGAGAGGCTGTAAGGGAAACTTTTAACGCATCGGATATTATGCAGGCGCCGACTGAAAAGTCAGTCCAGATTCTTAACCTGATCCTAAAAGGCGAGCGCTATTTCACGATGTGACGCATCGCCATCATTGCCTATAACCGGCTGACTACAGCTCGGTTGTCACTGCTTGGTGCCGCCGGAAGCGGCACGTCAAGATACAATCGCACTTTACAGTAGAAGTTGAAAAGCCCACTCCACGGAGGGCCGCGTGTTCGAGCCTATCCGGCCCGGTGCGGGTGAAAAACAACGGTGAATACCGCTTTGAAAGGTTGGTATTGACTATTCACGGTGCGGTAAACATTTTTTGGTCATGTTCGTATATCAAAATATAGCCAATGGGAGTTAACTCCGTTCGTTAATGGGAGCGCATAGTTGTGGGTAAAGCCATCATAGTGGCCGGACTGATTGTTCTGGGGCTGTTGATTCTGGGCCACGGCGGATTCAGCCTCGTCGTGGGGCTTGTAGGTGGAGCCGTGGGACTGGTACTCGGAATCGCGGGGGCGATTTTCGGATTAGTTGCGGGACTCTTTGGCGCCATTATTGGAGTCGCCGCGACTGTTTTTGCCCTGGCCCTGCCGTTATTAATAGTCGTACTATTGATCGCCGGCGTGATTCATCTTATCAAGATAGTCTAATTCCCGGCAATCTTCTTACTGACCTTTCTTGAACGACTTATCCGGGTATGGCGGTTGATCCGGCAATTCACGCGGGTCTTTTTCAATTTCCTGTTTCAAATATTCTATAGCCGCCTGAAGCTGAGCATCCTCACCATTGAATGTCGCGTGGGGAAGGTTATCAACCTCGATATCCGGTTCAAATCCATGCCCTTCAATCAACCAGATACCCTCCGGCGCGAAAACACCGGATTGCGCCGCCGAGGCAATGCCTCTGTCAACGAGCCGGTTGTTGTAGGAAAGCCAGATTTCTCCTCCCCAGGTACGGGTTCCGAAAACCTTGCCGAGCCCTAATCTCCGAATACCCTCACAGAAGAGCTCGCCGTCGGATGCGGTCCACTCATTACATAACACTGCGATGTGACCGTTGAATGACAACTGCATGTTGGGATACGGAATACCCACGCGCGATTGCCAGTAAGCCCATGGCGTTCGGAGCAGTGACGTGAGGATCCAGCTATCGATATTTCCCCCGTTGTTGTTTCTCATATCAATTACCAGGCCCTTACGGTCAAGGATGGGGAAGAAATCGCGAACCCATTGACCGTAGTCTTCGGTGGTCGTGGCCCTCAGATGGACATAACCGATCTCGTTGTCGGCGGCCTCCTCCACGATCCTCCGCCGGCTATACTCCCATGCCCTGTAACGCAAATCCCTAGCCTGTTCCCAGGAAATGGGTTTCACGATAGTCCTTCTCACACTGTCCGCGTCATGTGGCATCACCGTCAGGAGAACCTCCTGTCCGGCGGCCTTTCTGAGCAACTCTTCAACGGCACCTACCGAGAGAGTGGAAACGCCATTGACCTCAGTGATAACATCACCCTTCGACATGTCCACACCGGGACGAAGAAGAGGAGAAATATACTGCGGTTCGTCCGGGTCGGTCCGGTATATTTGCTCAACCCGGTAGCCCTCCGCGTATTCGTCGCGAACCAGCACGGCACCCAGAGAAGCCGGGGCAATATTGTCCTGACCTTTTCTAAACTCTCCTCCGAACACATATATGTGCAAAGCGGACAGCTCCGAAACCAGCTCACCGAGAAGGTCACTCAATTCGTATCGATCCGTGATGCGGTCCACAAGGGGAAGATATTTATCTCTTATAGCCTCCCAGTCAACCCCATGCATATTCGGGTCATAAAAGTAATCGCGTTCCAGTCTCCAGGCATCGATAAACATCTGTCGCCACTCTTCCGCCGGGGTCACCGAAAAAGCCCAGCCGGACAAGTCCACCTTTGACTTGCTCAAGTCCAGTGAGGATTTGGCCGGAAGGTCCTCGATATACAGACTGTTGTTCTTGCGGACCAACATCTTCTTGAAGTCCTTCGAAACCTCGAATCCCCCGATGCCGGCGCCCAGCATTTCCACTTTCGGGTCTTCGTTTTTTATCTCGATCGTTTGCAGTTCTCGCTGGCGATTGCCCAGTGTTTGCCGCGATATCCACAACAATTGCTTGTCGGTGGCTTCCAGGCTACTGTAGTTACCCGCGGGTGCCGGGACTTCCATTATTCGCTGTTGGATATTGTCAAAATCGATCCGGACGGCCACCGTAGAATCCTCCGAATCTTTCTCTTTGTCCTTTGCCTCCTCGTCGGCGGCTGTTAGTTCGTTGTCGGGCTCAAACGGCGAGCGGAGTCCGGGTGTAAGGGGAACCATATATATCTTGGTCATCTTGTCGATTAGCGGAAAAGGCTGGTTAAGGGCCCAAACATACGGTACCACGGTAGAAACATCGCGGTTGGATAGAAAGTACAACCACTTGCCATCCGCGCTCCACGCCGGACTTTGATCGATGTAACGTTCGCTTGTAACGGCAACCGATTCCCGATTGGTCACATCGTAGATAAATATCTGATTGAGGAAAGTATGAGAAGGCTTTGCGTAGGCCAGCCAGCGGTTGTCAGAGGACCAGGCAAGTCCCGAAAACTCCCACGTATCGGACGAGTCTACCAGGGTTGTCGTTCCACCCTCAATATCATGTATCCAGAGTGCCTGATTCGCATCGTCGTACGCTATCATTTTACCGTCGGGCGAAGGTATGCCGTTAAAGCGCAGGATGGTACCGTCGTCGGTTATCTGCTCGGTTTTACCGAGACCGTCGGCGGGGACCGTCCAGAATTCGAGTTCGCCGGTAGCGTCGCTCAGAGCGAGCAGTGACTTGCCATCCGGCATGAAACGCCCACCGCGATAACGGATGCCGCTTTCGCGAGTAGCTTCGACAAAGCGACCGCCCTTCCCTGGTACGACAAAAAGAGCACCCCGGGCGGTAATGACCACTCGCTCCCCGTCAGGAGAGAGATGGACCGAGGTAACATAGTCGAACGGCTTGTCGATCCAGTTCTCACGCAGTTGATCAAAGTCCGAGGCCAGTACTATCGGGAGCTTTCTGTCAGTCTTCGAGGAGATCTCGTAGGTGTGTATATCGGCACCGATCTGGTACGCGATCTTTCCCTTTGACTGTGATGGCGACTTGACATCCCAGCCGACATGTGACGTCTCCTGTTTCAAATCACCGCCGTTTTCATCCATCGACCAGATGTTCATGGTACCGTCTCGGTCGCTGGCGAAATACACCCGGCCACCAAACCACATCGGGGAATTGCTCTGACCGGGGTAATCGGACGTCAACGGGATAGCCTCCGGCTGACCCTCAGTGAATTTCCAGATATTCTGGGCTGTGCCGCCTTTGTAACGCTTGGTATAGCTGCCCTGAAAAGGCCAGCGGGTGAAAAACAGGGTCTTGCCATTCTCATCATAACATCCTTCCGCTGCCTGACTCAGCGGGATCAGAGAATGCTCGATCGTGACCGGGTCGACCGTAATCAACTGCCGACTGGGTAAGGTAGAGTAATGATATGTGGTGACGATCACTTTCCCGGCCGGGGTCCATCCCACCGCGTTGGCCCTGCGCCCGAAGTAGGTCAAGCGGGTAGGAAGACCGCCGTCGAGAGGCATCATATAGGCTTCGGTCACTCCCTCATATTGACCGGTGAAAGCCAGCCACTTGCCGTCTGGCGATATAGCCGGGTTTGACTCCAGACCCGGGTGAGACGTGAGTCTCTGGGCTACGCCGCCGGAGGCATCGACTTTCCACAGATCCCCCTCGGCGACGAACACCACTGTTTCATTATGGATTGCCGGCTGGCGGTAATATCCCTTGCGAGTGTGTGAGGCGCTGTTCGTGTCCGCGTTAGATACCGAAAACAGAACGGCAAGGTGAATCAAAATAATGGTGATCTTAGCTAAAAATAACCTCTGCATGCGTTTCTCCCTTGTTTTCACACCCGCATTCGGGGCGGGGTGGGAATTCTGAATGTGATAGGTGAAAATATACTCATCGAGAATGTCAGTCAATGCCAATCTTATTTGCTTGTACGAGGTTAGCTCTGATAAGTTACATTCCGCTAATGGCTTCGGCGTGCAGCCGGAAGACTGCCCCGATGGAGTGCACCACGGCAGGCGGTTTTCGTTGACAGTGTGATATAATTTGGCAATTATAGGTCGCAGGGAGTGAATCAACAATTCAATTTAGGAGGATAGTGTGAATTACCCGTTCAGGTCATTTGTGACCGGCGTTACAGTTTTGCTGGCGGTTTTCGTTTTGGCCAGCCCGGCCGTGGGCGACCATTTCATCAGGCAAGTGCACCACACCGACGCCTACGAGATTATGGGTCAGAAGCAAGCGGCTGTGGATGATACTACTGTAATATGGTTGACTGAGGGCAAATCGTGTATGCTGACCAGTGGCGATGAATCATATATCTACATCGCGGACGATATGAAGCTCTATGTCGTGGACCATAACGCCAGGAAATATTCCGAAACTTCTACCGATGCCGCTGCCGCGCTTGAAGAAGCTATGGCGGATATGGATGATGAAGAGCGCGCTATGGCCGAGGCTATGCAGCAACAGATGATGCAGTCAATGCGGCTGACCGTAACGCCGACCGAGGAAACCAAGAAGATCGGTGACTGGAACACGACCAGGTATATGATGGAGATGAGCATGCCCATGGGCAATGCCACCACCGAGATGTGGGTGACCGACGATGTCGAGGCGGATTGGGAAAGCTTCCAGGCCATGGCCAACAGCCAGATGGCGGCCATGCCCGGTTTTGAGCAGATGCTGGAGGAAACAAAAAAGATTAAGGGCATCCCGGTATATAGCGTCACCAGCACTCAAGTTATGGGTGTTGAGGTCAAATCTACCGTGGAGATTCTGGAGTTCCTTACCAAGGATGCTCCGGCCGGGACTTTCGCGGTACCGGAAGGGTACAGGAAAGTCGATGTGATGCAGTCCCCCACCGGACAGTAGGTTGTGAGTGCGGGCCGGAGGCGGCGCACCAGTGCCGCGCCGGCCGCTATCGACGGAATCGATTGCCCTTGACAGAATTAGGGTTTGTATTATACTATATATTAATCTTGGCTAAGTTTGCGGTTCAAGAGAGAACCCCTCACTTTAACAACTCATTGTTATGGTGGAATAGCAGAACGCCTCACTTCTGTAAAAGCAGCACGTTCTAACACTGGTATTTTGGGTGTGGACAAACGAACATCAAAGTCAACTTAGCTTAAGACCTGGTGTTAGACGAGCCTTCCATGATTGTGCTGACAGAGATTGTGCTTGGTTCCGCTGACGGAGAAGGGAATTTTAAACAGACCCCGAAGGAGGTGAATTGATGGTCTATTTAATCGATCCCAGAGACCTTATCAAGGGCGGCAACGGCTGCAAGAAGAAGGGTTGTCAGATCGTATGTAAACTCTGCACTCCGCTCTGCATTGGGAGGATCACGCCGCTGTACGGAGTACCACCGCCGCCGCAGTAAGATAGCGTCGTTAACGGAGCAATAAGAATAATAGTTACACAGGATTCTATACAACCCTGACTTCGAAGAAGCTGGTAGCTCCGGTGAAGCTGTTCCTCCGTGGGCTGTTTTACCACGCGCTCCCATGCCGTATTCGGGAAACCTCAAACGACCTTGAGGAGGTGAGTTGATGGTCTTTTTAATCGATCCGGGAAACCTGAAAGGTAAGAAGTGCCCGAAGAAGACTTGCGATATTTACTGCCCCGACCTGTGCAAACTGTATTATATTTGCAACCCGGAGAATGTTCCGCTATACGGTATCCCGCCAATCTAACGGTTAGTGCGGCGGACAACTTATGAACGCTAAGGTATGTAGAAGGCACATCGTCACGTCCGTGTGGCATCGCCCCGGATTCTCTTCACGCCAGGCGTTCATGGGCGGGCTTAACACAGGAGTGCTGCGCCCAGTATTTAGTGATTGTTAATTGTGGGGCGGGCCTATGCCGCCCCACATCCTGTAAAAGAACAAATGGATACTTAAGATGTCGAAAAAGTCCCTTTACAATCATTTCCAGCCATACGATGACCAGCACTTGCTCGCCTATAACGCTCGATCCGGTGCGGTGGCGTTGATGACTATGGAAAACTACGATATGTACGGCCGAATGCTGGAGAAACTGGCGGCCAATCCGGACTCTCCTTTGAGTGATGAAGAGTCAAAACTGCTGGAACAGCTGAAATATGGCAAGTATGTGTGCGATAAACATTTTGATGAGCTCCAGGCCTTGAAATTTGAGCACTATCTTGGCCGGTACGGCCGGTCCACACTGGGGCTGGTGATCGCTCCGACCATGGCATGCAATATGGGTTGTGAGTATTGCTACGAGGAGAACAAAACAGGTCGCATGTCGAAAGAGATTCGCGACGAGTTGATGGAGTTCGTCAAAAGTCATCTTACCGAAATGCGCCAGATGGATGTCACCTGGTATGGCGGCGAGCCCTTGTTGGCTATGGATATTGTAGAGGACTTGACCGAGAGGTTTTTCGAGATGGCTCGCGAACACCGGGTCGGATATAGCTCCGGTATTGTCACCAACGGCTACCTGATGACCCCCGATGTTGCCGATAAGCTGGTCAAGTTCATGGTTCGAAACGCTCAGGTGACCCTTGATGGGCCGGCCCGGGTGCATAACAAGAAACGGCCCTTGAAAAACGGTAAGGACAGTTTCGAGACCATAATCGATAATCTTGTCTATGCGGCCCCCAAGATGAGAATAGGTGTCCGCGTGAACATCGACCAGAGCTTCACAGTGGACACCATCAAGGAGCTTCTGGAGGAATTGAAAAACGCCGGGCTTCATCAGAAAATTTCAATCAGCTTCGGGCATCTTGAACCGGCTACCGAGGTGTGTGCCAATATAGCCGAGTCCTGTTACGAGACCGAGGCCTTCTCCAAAACCGAGGCTGACTTCTACCGCCAGTTACTGGCCGAGGGCTTTCGCATAGACAAATTGCCGGCGCCTTCCAGTGTTACCTGTATGGCCCAGATTGTGAATGCCTTTGTAATCGACTCAAACGGCTACATGTATCGATGCTGGAACTATGTCGGCGACGTGGGGAAATCGATGGGCAATATCCGTGACACCATCGACTTTCAGCATCCCTACTTCCTGCGGCTTTTTGACGTAAATCCTTTCGAAGAAAAAGCCTGTCGCGAGTGTAACCTACTCCCCATCTGCATGGGTGGTTGCCCGGCAAAAAGAGTGGACCGCAATCTTGCCGGCGAAGAAATATGCGAAAGCTGGAAATATAATCTTCAGCCAATGCTGGAGATAATAGCCGCTTTCAAACAGCTTGAGGCCGAGCTAAAGCAGGAGGACCGGAATACCGGAGATCAGTCATGACCAGTTTCGAATTCTTTCCCGAGAAAGTGGTGTGGGAAATTACTTTTGCCTGTAACATGCGATGCATTCACTGCGGCACCTCGGCCGGGAAAAAACGCCCCGATGAACTAACTACCGAAGAGGCCCTGAACCTGATAGATGAACTGGCGGAACTCGGGACCAGGTCCCTGACCCTCTCCGGCGGCGAGCCGCTTATGCGCGAAGACTGGCCTATGCTGGCTGCGCGCGGCAAAGAGCGGGGGATGAAAGTCTACTTCATCTCCAACGGACACGCTTTTACCGAGGAAACCGCCCTTGAGTTGAAGCGGGTCGGGATAGACAATGTTGGTATCAGTTTCGACGGTACCGAGAAGACTCACAACTATATCAGACAGCGTGAAGACAGTTGGCAGCGCGCCGTGAACGCCATGAGCCTGCTGGCTAAGCACGGGCTGCTGTTCTGTGCCGTAACTCAGGTCTCCAATATCAACCTGGGTGAATTGGACGATATTCGCCAGACCCTGATAGATCTGGGATGCAAACTCTGGCGAGTTCAGATGACTACCTTTACCGGCCGGATGCACAAGGATCTCGTTCTCAGCCTCGATAACTACCCCCGGCTAATCGACAAGCTGATGGAGTTCAAACAGAAGAATGACGAAATTAGGATTGATGTCGGTGAGAATATCGGGTATTATGGCTGTAAAGGCACCAGGCTCTGGGGCATCAATCCGTACCTGGGGTGCTATGCCGGAACCAGGGTGGCCGGAATAGAATCCAACGGCAACATTAAAGGCTGCCTGTCGATGCCCGAGGAATTTGTCGAAGGGAATATAAGGGATTCGTCCTTTAGCGAGATCTGGAACAACGATGAGGGGTTCTTATACAATCGCCGCTTCACGCGGCAGACGGCTTCCGGCCCCTGCAAGGAGTGCCGTTATCTGCCGTTGTGCCGGGGAGGATGCGCCACAACATCAGTTTCGGCAACGGGCGAACGGGCCAACAACCCTTACTGCATCTATCAAATCGAGCGGAAGAACGGAATTGAGCCTGAAGATACGGAAATGATCACGAAGCTCCTTGAGCTGATAAAGGAGTAACTGTCGATCGCTGACCGACGCCGCGAGGGTCGAAACAAGGTCGTAGACAAGGAATGCTTCCCAGCAGGAAAATCATAAAACGCCTCTGGCGCTATCTGAAGCCGTACTGGTATCTCCAGGTCGCAACCTTCCTGGTAATGATGGTTCTGGCCGGCCTTGCCCTGGCTATTCCCGCAGCTGTCAAGTACATGATTGATGACCTGATTCCACAGTTGCTGGCCACCACTGAAGGAGGCGGCATTAACTGGCATCCGGCGGTGTGGTTCGGTCTGGCCCTGATAGTTATTTACTTCTCCCGCGTGGTATTCGGTCTGGCCCAGGATTACATGGCCACACGCATCGGCGCCAGTATCATTAGCGATGTTCGTTCCGAACTCTTCTCACATCTCGAAACCGTCTCGTTCTGGTTTTATCAAAAAAATCAGATTGGCGAAATCACATCTCGCATCATGTCCGACGCCAACCGTATGCAGAACCTGCTGGCCGTTACCCTTCTCGTCTTCATTCAAAACGTGCTCCTTCTCATCGGCATTTTTGTCTTCCTGCTCTACGTGAACTGGAAGATGACTCTGGTGGCCCTGATACCGGTCCCCCTGACGATTCTGGCGTCGCACTTCTTCGGTGTCAAAGTCCACGAGCTTGCCCGCCGCCTTCAGGAAACAATCGCTCGTCTGCAGGGGCGTCTGCTGGAAGCGTTGTCGGGACTGAAAACGGTCAGGGCCTTTGGACAGGAAAAAGCCGAGGCGAGAAAAGTCGATGGTGTGCTCAATTCGCTCAGGGACCTCTATGTCAAGAATTCCGTGGTGACTTCGCTGGCCTACAATCTGGTGCATTTCGTTAATATGCTCGGGCCGGTGGTGGTTCTGGCCTGGGGAACATACCTCATCGCAAGTGGCAGTATGAAGCTGGGTTCACTCATGGCCTTCTACATGTTGCTCACCTACCTCTATGAACCCGTGCAGGATCTGGCTTCCATCAATGTGGATGTTCAGGCATCTATGGCGTCGGTCAACCGCGTTTTCGAATACCTCGATATGCCCCCGGCGATAACAGAAGACCCCCAGCCGGTGAAACTGGAGAATGTGCGCGGCGCCATCGAATTCAAAAATGTCAACTTCCGCTACAATGACTCCGGATTCGCTCTCGAGGATATCTCGTTAAGCATCCAGCCCGGCGAAACCGTGGCCATCGTAGGCCCTTCGGGCTCCGGAAAGACAACCCTGGTGAATTTGCTACTTCGGTTCTTTGATACCGATTCCGGGCAGATAACCATTGATGGTGTCGATGTGAGGCGGATTGAGCTAAAATCGTTGCGTCGGTGTATGGCTCTTGTCGACCAGGATCCGGTGCTGTTCAAGATGTCCATATTCGATAATATCGCCTATTCCGACCCCGACGCGACTGTTGACGATGTTGAGCAGGCGGCCAGGATCGCCAACATCCACGAATTTGTTATCGGTCTCAAAGGTGGTTACGGGACAGAAGTGGGGGAGAGAGGCGTGACCGTGTCCGGTGGCGAAAAACAGCGCCTGTGTCTGGCGCGTGCCGTTCTGCGCGATCCGCCGATCATCCTGCTCGACGAGGCAACCTCGGCCCTCGATTCGAAATCAGAGGAGTTAATCCAGCAGGCCCTCAAGCAGCTTCTGACGAACAAGACCGCTATTGTCGTGGCGCATCGCCTGGCCACCGTTCGGCATGCCGACCGGATCATCGTTATCGACCGGGGCCGCATTGTCGATGAAGGGACTCATGACGCCCTGCTGAGCAGTTCGCCACTCTACCGAGAATTAGCCAGCAAACAACTGCTGTTGTGAACAATTACCCCGATCAGTATAGTTTTTGCCGATCGCGCCAGCGATTTTAACTGTTGTCGATTCGCTGTAAACACCCCCTAATATGCGGGGCAACAGGTGTATCCTTAGTAACTTCACACTTAGCCTGGTACATGACAGAGCCCCGGTATAAAAATAAGTAAAAGTTGACAACAGGACAAAATTTGTTATTTTATTCACAAGGCCCCTGTAAACTGTGAAACAAAGACCTATGAAGCCGATAAAACCGTTGACCGCAACGCTGATTATCCTACTTGTGTTAACAATAGACCCCCTCGCTCAAGTTTCAGCCGAAGAGACCGATTCCACCAAAGTAGACTTACAAAAAGAGTATTACTTAACCGAAGCTCGCCACCGGCTGTTCCCCAATTTCAGCCAGATGGACACGGGTGGGATGAACGAACCGTTCTTTGTTGGCGAGGATGAGAATAAGGGCGAGGTAATAGCCTTCAATCCGAATCTGGGAATCGCGACCAGGGGCGAAGCCCTGCAGGTGTCCGAGACACTCCATAACCCGGCCGTCAAGGCCCGGGTTTCTCTCGGTGAAGAGGTTCAGCAGGAAAGCTGGGGGTTTTCCGTTATGACAGCGCCGCACTTTTGTCGGAAAAACCTCTTTGCTTTTCGCCTGGTCGATTTCAAAGTAAGCGAGAAATACATTGAGGCACCAGCCGGAAAGTGAGAGTTTGCCGTGCGCGAAACACATACTAACTGGATTCTTGCCGTTTCTATACTTGTAATCATGGGGCTGATTGGAGGGCCGGATTCGGCCCGGGCAGCCGAGACATGCTATGATTGCCATAAGGACGCTAAAGAGAGATACTCTAAATTCGACCACAAGCATAAACCGGTGGAAGACCAGGATTGCGAGCGTTGCCATAAGCCGCACGGTTTCGCCCAGGAACTTATTCTCAAGAACGTAACCTCGGGTTTGTGTTATAGTTGCCACCCTGACCTGGAAGTTAAGTACAATCAGGGCGAGGTTCACTTTCCGGTGGCCGAGGGCAAGTGCTGGGATTGTCACAATCCTCACGGTTCGAATAACTCGAAAATGATACGATCCATTCCGGAGGGCAAGGACCGGCGAAACCTGTGCGAGGTCTGCCACGAAGAAATCGTCAAAGCTGATATGGAACGCGGGTTTGTCCACGCCCCATTCGAACAGCTGGAGTGTATGACCTGTCACGCCTCGCATAACAGCCCTCACGCCGGGCTATTCGTCAGCGAGTTGAACACGCTGTGCGGCTCATGCCATGACGTGAATGATAATGCCTGGTTGCAGACGCATGAAAGTCATAGCGCTATTGGACTTCCATGTGGCGATTGTCACTCCGGGCATTCATCGGACACGAAAGGTCTTATGGCCGATAATGCTCACGCCCCGTTCGCCAGCGGTGATTGTGAAATTTGCCATTCCCTTCCGGACGCCGAGGGTAAGATCGGTTTCGAGGAAGGCGTAACGCCCGGACAGGTTTGCGGTGCCTGTCACGATGATATTGTTGATATGACTTCGGCCGCTTTCCCGCATCCTGCGGTGGAAGCCGAAAACTGCGACAACTGTCATGATTCCCATTCGTCCCGCTTTGACCATCTGCTCAAAACCGACCAGGCCACGATCTGCGGAGAGTGCCATGAGGACGTCCTCACCGGCACCGGCAAGACGCCGCATGTGCCCGCAGTGACTGGCGATTGCGGAAGTTGTCACGATGTTCACGGATCCAGCCGCGACGGTCTGGTCAAAACCGATGATGCCAGTCTATGTCTGGACTGTCATAAAGACTTTGCCGCAATGAAGGACGCGGCGGCGGTAATACACGCGGCGGTAGATGACTGTCTCGGTTGTCACAGCCCCCACGAGGGCTGGCAGGCGGGGATTCTTAGCAAAGAACCGGATCAGCTCTGCCGCGATTGCCATGAAATCGATCGCGAAGCTCTGACAGCGGAATCGGGTCACCAACCGTATTTAACCGGAAATTGCGCGGACTGCCACTTACCCCATTTCAGCCGGAGCGCTCACCTGGTTGAAGGCGGCGTCGACCTGTGCCTGAATTGCCACGTCGATGTGACAAAGCGTCTGGAGATGGCTGTACCTCACGCCCCCGCTGTCGATGATTGCCAGGCCTGTCATGCCCCTCACTACGCCGACAACCTTCACTTACTCACATCCGGCAACAACGACCTGTGTTCATCGTGTCACGATTTTGATGAATTGAATTTGACTGAATCATATGTACACACCTCGGCCAAAGAAGGTGACTGCACCGGTTGTCACAATCCCCATGGCGGGAATGAGGATAAACTGGTCACCGGCCGGATGACCTTTGTTGAAGTTGCCGGCCTCAAAGTGGGGCAATTGCCGAAACTGACCGGCGTTTCGTCCGACCTGTGTTATACCTGCCACAAAGACCTCGTCGAAAAGTTTCGTCAGCAGAACGCCCATGCCCCTGTCGCCGAGGGCGATTGCGATGCCTGCCACGCCGCGCACGGTTCGCCCTTTCCCGGATTTGTAACTGGCGAGGCGGCCGAATTGTGCGGGACGTGCCACGCCCTGGATGATTCCCTGTTTGTCGCTCACGGTGGATACGACCTTACCATAGCCGACTGCCTGGATTGTCATAACCCTCATATTTCAGACCAGCCCAAATTGGTCAGGAATCTTTCGCACCCGCCGTTCGCCGAAGGAGATTGCGAAAGCTGTCATGAAAAGGACGCCGAGAACAAAATGGTACCGGTCGGCGAAATGACCGAGATATGTTCGGCCTGCCATGAGTCGGTATCGGAGGGTCTGGAGATGAAGTATCTCCACGGTCCGTTTGCCGGGGACGATTGCGGAGGTTGTCACCGATTACACACCGCCGATAACGAGAACCTGCTCAAGGCCCAGGGAGGCGATTTGTGTCTTTCGTGCCACGACGATCTCAAGGATATGCAACATCAGACGGTCATACATGATCCATTTGAGCGCGGTGAGTGCCTTCAGTGTCATCGTCCGCACGCCTCTCCGTACGCGGCCTTGACCACCAGACCATCTGAGAGTCTCTGTTTCAGTTGCCATGAGGAACTCGGTCAGCAAATAGCTCAGGGCGAACCGCATGCTCCCGCGGTGGGCGGTGAATGCGGTTCCTGCCACCTTCCACACGCCGGCCAGCAGCCTGCCTTGCTTACACAGGCCAAATCGGTCCTGTGCGGCGACTGTCATGACATGCAGGCGCGTGAACTGCGTACGGCTCATAAAGGGTTCTCGCTCGATGGCGTCGATTGCCAGAGCTGCCACGCCGCCCACGCCGGAGTGGCCGGCTCGAAAGGTTTGTTGCTTCCCGACAGTCATGCGCCGTTTGCCGATGGTGACTGCACCACCTGTCATGACGGCCTGCAACCGCACAGGCTGGTCTCAGGTGTCAACCAGCTCTGCTTCGCATGTCACGAGGATTTTGTGAGTGAGGCCACAAGTTCCGTTGTTCACGCTCCGCTTCAGCAGGATGAAGGCTGTGTCGGTTGTCATGGGCCGCATGTGGGCTACGGGAGCAGCCTTTTGTACAAGCAAGGTATCCAGCTCTGTCTTGCCTGCCACGACAACGATGATTTTGAAGGGACTATCAAGCACGCCGTGGCTTTCGAGGACTGTGGCAACTGTCATGAACCGCATACGAGCACCAACGAAGGTCTGCTGCTAGCCGCCGATGTTATAGAGTTGTGCACCAGTTGCCATGATGACGCGGTTGAGACACACTACCATCCCATGGGTGCGGGCGTGACCGATCCACGTACACAAAAGGTGCTCAGCTGTGTGGGCTGCCACTCAGCTCACTCGTCGGACCACGCTGCCATACTTGTGGCTGAAAAAGGCAGGAAACTGTGTATCATTTGTCATACCTTCTCCGGGTAGCGGCTGGCAAACAGATTCCCTTCAAAGAATCGTGACACCCTGTCCTTAATCACATCAGTGGGCTTCCCGGAAGACGCCGCTCTGTCCGGCCCGAAGAGCACCCAAATCCTGGTACTTGTCTTATCTTGGAAGACTTGCGAAAATGACTTACCTGAAATCCCGGCTTTTGGGTCCGAGGTTGGTGTTGTTGATCATGAAGGGAATGAATTCGTGCCCGATGACATTGATGACGCCGTCTTTTTTCTCCAACCAGCCCTTTACCATGAGAGCCTTCGAGTGAACCACGGCCTTGCGGCATTGTCCGGCCAGGTGGGGTTTAACGACTATGTTCGAAAGTCCCGTTTCATCCTCCAGAGTGAGAAAAACAAAACCCTTGGCCGTCATCGGCCGCTGCCGGATAATGACTATCCCGGCTACTTTAACCATCTTGTTGGCTGGATGATATGCCAGGTCTCTCGAAGTCAGCACGCCTTTTTTCTTTAACCTGTCCCTTATAAGCTGCATCGGGTGCGGCCCGGGTGATACTCCCATGCTTTTGAAATCAGCTATGAGAGTGTCGCCGGTGGTTGCTTCCGGTAACAAAAGCTGCCCCTGTTCTTTTACGCTGACCTGAAGTTCATCGGATAACTGACGGCAGAGTGACAGAATCTCCCACAACGCCTGCCTGCGGGTGAGGCCGAAACAACTGAACCCGTCAGCCTGTGCCAGCTGTGACAATTCCCTCTGGTTCAAACCGGTGCGGAAAACAAAATCTCTCGCGGATTGAAACGGCCCTTCGGCTCTGGCCTTCTCGATTTTTTCCCGGGTATTCTCGCCGAAACTCTTCACATAGCGATAACCCAGTCTGACCGCTTCACCTTCAACGGTGCAGTCCAACTCACTTCTCGAAATATCGACATTGGCAACCTTTACACCCTTGCGCCGCATCTCATAAATAATAGTGGCCGGCGAATAAAACCCCATCGGTTGCGAGTTTAAAAGGGCGCAATAAAATTCCGCGGGATAGTACAGCTTGAGAAAAGCGGACACGTAAACCAAAAGCGCGAACGAGGCCGCGTGCGACTCGGCAAACCCAAAATCGGAGAACGCGGCAAGCTGCTTATAAATCTTTTCCGCGTCGTGAAACTTGATGCCGTTTTTAACCATCCCCAAAATTAACCGTTCGCTGATAGCTTCCATCTTTTCCCACGAGCGTTTGTGTCCCATGGCCCGGCGAAGCTCGTCGGCCTCGCTGGCCGAAAACCCTGCCGCGACCACCGCCACTTTCATCCCCTGCTCCTGAAAGAGAGGGACCCCGAGCGTCTTTTTCAAAATAGGCTCCAGACAGGGATGCGGATAAGTTACCTCTTTTTCGCCATTTCTTCGCCGAAGGTACGGGTGTACCATATCGCCCTGAATCGGCCCCGGCCTTATCAAAGCCACCTCGACCACCAGATCATAGAAACAATTGGGCCGATGGCGGGGAAGGGTGGCCATCTGGGCGCGCGACTCAACCTGGAAAACCCCGATGGTATCGGCG
>CP070674.1:2700742-2705303 GCA_020351995.1 Candidatus Zixiibacteriota bacterium | reverse complement strand
TAAGACGCCTCCGCACGATTGCTCTCCCTGACAAATCAGGCCACTTCTACATTTACGGTTAGGCCGGTAAGTCGAAGCCGGGTGTCCCACCCTTTGGGTGGGTTTCCGGTTCCGAGTAGGCGGGGTGGCCCACCATTTATGGTGGGTTTCCAGTAACCCCTAAGTCCAAGTAGGTCGAAACCTTTCAATCCTGAACTTTGAAGGACCTGAGCATCGGTCCCCGCCCTCAGCGGGGCCGGGCGTGGTTTCGACACCTTTTGTGTCATTTCGAGGTCGCCGAGAAACCTTTCATCCCCTCCCGCTTAGAAGAAAAAGACTTTTCGGCAGAACCACTACCGGGTTCTGCCCTACGAGACTACTACCGGGTTCTGCCCTACGAGACTGAGCATTGGTCCCCATTCGCAGCGGGACCGAGCGTGGTGTCGACACCTTTTCTGTGACTATCACCTTTAGACGGGGAAAAGTGTCGTGAGAGCCAATCGTTGACGAGTATGCGCACAACCCTCAGCCGCTGCTTTTCAATGTATACAGTAACGTGCTCGCCCACCCAAACACCCTCATGCGGCGGCGGAGAAAAGAGAAACAAAACCGCATAGTAAAGTTCATTCTCCAACACCACGACCACATTGTAATCTCTTAAATCCACGCCCCACTCTTCGACCCCGTCTCTAGCCAAATGCAATGCGTATGGCGGCAACGGATCCTGACTAGATTCTGACACTTCCACGAAATCACCGCCCTTTGCCCTCCAATCCGGACTCTCTTCCGTAAAGTCAGGAAGACACGCGCCGAGGGAACATAGCGCGAACATCATCAAGAGAAAGAGACCTGACCTGGCCGCTATTCGAATATTGCCGGGTGCCCCACCGCTTGCGGTGGGATTAGATTCATATCTGAACACCATCAACCGCAATCAACCTCCCGCTTTGTCCACCCTTTTAACTAACAAACACACTTTGGCTAGGAGATGTCAAATTCTCTATTGGCCCTGTTTTCTTCTTGGTGGTTTCGACCCTACAAGGCTGAAACAGAAAAGTAACGAAATCTGAGAGCTGAAGCGGTTCTGGCCAAAAGTGAACTACGGCACCGATTCGGGGGAGGTGGGTTTGTTCTCGAGGATCTTCATGGTGTTGATCCGGATGGTGCCGTCGGAACGCTCGACGTTGGAATCAGGCAAATCCTCTTCCTTGATGGTCTCGACCGTCCAGGTACCCTCGTTCCACTGGGCCGCTCTGTAAATAGCGTCCTCGCCGGCGAGGTTGTCCAGCCGGGCAAAAACTATCGAACCGTAGCCAAAGAATACCACTAACTGGTTGCCGCGTGAGTCCGCAGGGGTGACCGTCAGTTTAACGGTACGCTGGCCGGTATTGAGTTCTTCCATCAGCTCGCTGAGGTTCATTTCATCGAGACCTCCGCCGGCGCCGCCGCTTACGTCACCAAGAATCCCTTTGTGCTTCACGCGCGAGCGAATGCGCGACTGTATGCGGCATATCTTGGCGATGAGGAGTTCGAAATTACCATCAGTGCCGATAACATCCTCGATGCCCAGTTCGAACAGGGACACGAGCATCGTGGGCGGGATACCGTCCTTAAGAATAAACGTGGCTGTGTCCTCGAACGAGATTTCCCGCATGGTAAGTTCGTCGAGGAAGGACGTGATATATGAAACCTCGATATCCGGGGCCAATATTACAATATCCGGTCGGCTTCTTTCGTAGAGTTCGGTGAAGCGTGATACGCTGTCGGTGCTGATAACCCGGAAGCCTTCGTTTTTCAAGCGGCCCTCGACCGATTCGGTAAGCTCGGGCACCCGGGAGAGAAGCATGATCTGGCCGACGTTCTGTTCGGTATGGTGCTTGAGGATTTCGTCTTTCAAGAGTCCGATAAAAGCCTCGACCACCTCGTTGAGCAAAGTGTTACCGATCTGGTCGCGAAGTTTTTTCTGGGCCGAATCCAACTTATCCAATGAGAGCCGGTCGCGGGCGGGGAAACTGCGGCAGAAGGAGTCCACGGCGGTCAGGATATTGCCACCCAGGACCTCTATCGGCAAGCGTTTGGTGTATTTGCCTTTGACGTTTTTATACATGGAGCGCAAGATGGCTACCACCACCGGTGAGTAACCCAGTGATTTGAGAAGCTTGATGGTCAGCTCGCAGCTCTGTTTGCGGTCAGCATCCCCGGTGACCGTGTAATAGTGCCGGGCGATATCGTGAATGTAGGCGGCGTTGACGATGGCCAACCGGTCCTTGTAGGGGATCTCCATCCGGGCGCAGACCATATCGACATAACGTCCCATGACACAGGTGTGATCATCGGGAAGCCTATCTTTGGCGTTGAGCAAATACGTATACAGTTCGAGGTTTTTTCTCAGCAGGCTTTCTTCGGCGGGAAGACAGTCATCATTGAGAAGCAGCGACGATGTTGATTCGTAATAACGCACCACGGTACTGGGTGATTGTTTGCGCAGGCGGTCGATAAGGTCGAGATAGTCCCCCGAAACGGTGTCCTTGATGAATACCGTATGAAAGGTTTCACTGCCGATTATTTCAAGGGCGTCATCGGCCGAGTCGGTGACGACCACATGATAGTTGTCTTGTTCGAGCAGGGATTTGACCAGCGAGCCAGATTTTGAATCGTCGGTGACCAGCAGGACGGACTTAATGGAGATAGTGTGTTCGAAATCGGCTTGCACCTTTTCGGCGCTGCCGCCCATGTCAGCGATCTCGTCCGGAATTTCCATCAGCAGGCCGTCTTCGGGTGAGATCTGGTGGTTCATGTAGTATCTGGCGATAGCGGTGTTAAGGGCAAGTTCGGCGGCGATATAGAGCTTGATGCTTTTGCCGCGGGCGACAAAGCTGATCTCGCTCTGGAGCGATTCGTCGTTGGGATCCTCGCAGGCGATTTTCAGCAGGTTGTTATCGAGGTCATAGTCGAAAGGCACGATTTTTCGGGCAATAGCCAGGCGGCGGGGAATAAACTTGAGGATTATCTCGGGGATTTCGAGCTTAGACAATACCACGCCGTCGCAATTGAACTGGGCGGCCAGGGCCTTGACGAGTCCGGGTTCGTCAACATAGCCGTCGTGCAGGAGGTGCGATCCGAATTTTCCCCCACGCTCCTTTTGTTTGGCAAGGGCTTCCTTGATCTGATCTTCCGAGACCAGACCTTCATCAATCAGTATTTCGTCCAGTCGTAGTTTTTGCTGTCCTTTGCCCATCCTTAGTAGTACCTCGCTGTTGTTTGCGGTCAACTCAGACAGATCATTGCGTAGGGTGAACGGGTGCGTCGCTCGGGTCTACGATTCTTGCGTCGCCCGGTCAGTATCAGCCGACGGCCGGCAGGGCACATCATGGGCTTACCATGCCTGTCGCAGCCCGTGCTGATTACATTGATCTGGTATTCGGCTATTCTGGAGCCAAACCTGTTCGCTCGTTTATCTGTCGTAAGCAATTCGTCTCCGACTGCTTTCTGGTGCAAATCTCAGTTCAAAGAAATCTTTGCCGCTCATAATATTATCGGATTTTATCGTGAAAGATTTATTCTCGATTTGGTCTGATTTGAACTGCTCAAGAGTTGAACAGTCATTGGTCCGCTGAGGCGGGTTTCTAATTTTTGTTGCTTGCCTTTTGAGGCCAGAGCTTATTTGTTGTATGCCCAGACGTGTAAGAAAATCGCCATCCATATTCGCGCCCCTGACGGAGAATTTCGTTAAGAGGCTGTCTGGCACCAGCCAGCGGTTTCGCCGGCGGGTGGTCAAATACGGCTTCTGGGGAATCGGACTCTTATTTCTGTATTCACTTATGAGCGGGACCTACGGTATTCCTCGTATTATCAGGCTGGAATTGGAGCGAAGGGCCCTGGTTGAGTGCAGCCGGCGAGACCTGGTTGATTTGGTTGATGCCGCGCGGCTGAAGAAAATGCTCGAAAGCGACAGGATCTATCTCGAATACCTGGCCCGCACCCGCTACCACATGACCTATCCGGACGAGACCATCTATCGTTACCGGGGACAGTAAGCCGGTATGTCTCTCGAAAAATCCGAAGTTGTTTTGCTGAAGGCCTTCAACTGGTCGGAGTCTTCACGTACCGTGGTGTTCTTTTCCCGCGAGTTCGGGCGGATAGCGCTGGTCGACAAAGGCGGGCGGAGCATGAAGTCACGGCGCGGGAGGATCATCCCGTTCGCGAGGATGGAGATTACGTTCTATCACTCGGAAAAGGAAACGAGGGGGTATGTGCGGGAAGTCGAGCTGACCGAGGCCTTCTCTTTTGAGGAGAATGGCAATCTGGGGCGATTAGCCTATGGCTCGGCGGCCGCGGAACTGCTGAATCTTCTGCTTCCGGAAGAAGAATCCCAGCCGGAGCTTTACCAGTACTTTGCCAGTCTTCTGGGGCTGCTCCAGAAAACTCGTAAGGCCGTCTTGCCATCGCTGTTCGTGGCGTTCTACCTGCGGGTATTGTCTCAGCTTGGCTATCATCCTTCCCTTTCATACTGTGTTGGATGCGGCAAGGAACTGGCCGGGTTTGCCTCGCAAGGTGAGCGGATGTTCGGAGTCGAGCGCGG
>CP070674.1:2692602-2700642 GCA_020351995.1 Candidatus Zixiibacteriota bacterium | reverse complement strand
GCAAGCTCCAAATAGCACTAACAATGCGAGGAAAAGGGCGTTCCTTGATGAGGTCACCATTTCGTATCCCCAATCTCATTCGTTACTTGACCATGAGTGTTTCATCATTGCAAAGACGTGCGCCACCGGCGGTAAATTTAGTAATAACCATGGCCGCAGAAAGTAATACACGCTCGGGCGCCTTACCATTTGTGGTGGGTTTCAGGCGGGATGGCGGAGTCAAGGAATAGGTATGAAAAAAGCGGCCCTTAATAGACGAGTTTCACGAGTGGTTCTTCATTGATGGCGGCCGCAATATCACTCTCCTCAGGCTTTTGAACCAAAATCTGATACTCGGCGCGAAAGGAAAAGCGTTGGATGACTAAAGGATACCCAGCCGATCAGTTGTACGTATGGACTATTCAGTGATAGATTACTCAGCGCTCTTCGGCGGCAGGCAGGACTATGGCTCAATTTGCTTCCAGGCAGCGCCATCCCACATCCACATATCATCAAGCGCAATCTGCTCTTGTCCCCGATATTCCTTGCCGCCATATAACAGGGTTTGATGCTTCCGGCGGTCGTATGTCAGGCCAATACTGTGCCGAGCGCTCGGACCGTCGAGTGATAAAATTTCAATTGTTGAGGCGCTGATCAGGAGAGTATTGCTCTTCATAATACGTCGATAGTCCTTCCCGCCAAAGGCCACGAATTTTCGTCGAGAGCTATCATAGACCATGGCAAGATGGTCAATTGAGGAGTGGTCGTAGGGCCCACTCAATGAAACCCACTCTCCACGTTGCCACTTCCACAAGTCGGCATATTGACCGCTAATCCACAACCCTCCAAAGAGATATATTTCTTCTTTGTGGGTATCAAGGGCCATGGCAAACGCCGCCCGTGCGGGTGGAATTCCCTGACTCAGACGGCTCCAGCCGTTGGCCCATTTCCATGTTTGGCCGGTGACTCCTTCGCCCGTCCAGCCTCCGTATGCAATTATGGCTTGCTCTGACGGAACGTACACCATCTGATGATGATCTGCTTTGTACACTCCCTGTGGTTCAATTTCGCGCCATTGACTGCCGTCCCACTCCCACGAATCCGAAAAAGTGGTGCTGTCATTTGCTCTTCCCCCATGTAAGACAACCGTCTGACGGCTTTCGTCAAACGTAGCGGCCGCAAAGCCGCGGGCGGCCGGACCGCGTATATCGTGAAAAGTCCACCTCAAACCGTCCCATGTCCAGGTATCATTCCTGTAAACCCCCTGTTCCAGCCCTCCACCAAATAGTAGGACATTGTCTCGAGCGGGATCGTAGATAAACACATGTCCCCAGCGCGGCCCCGGGTGAAGACGTTGTCCATCATCCGAGATTCCAGCCTGAGGCTCAGCCGTGTGTCCGAATAAAGCGATGATGAATATGACCAAAGAAGTCGCCAAATTTAGAAGCCGCATAATAGACCCTTCGATCTTGGGTGTTAATCTGATTAACGACAGTCACTAATACGCGCGGCAGCGAACCGTTTCAAGAAAACAATCCGATGACCCACTGTTTGCGGTGGGATCCCTTCAATGTGGCAATTCCCTCCAAGCTTCCAAGAAACGTGATCCGATAAAGGAAAGCGGGCGCTACAAAACATGTTCCCCAAACTCGTTTACGAATCAGATCTGACATCATTTTCCAAGATTCTGGTGGGATTTATCCAATAGCTTCAATGCCACTATTTCATGTTTAACGGGAGTCGTTGTAGAAAAACTGACTTGAATCGATCTCAAGGGTTCAGGAAAGCTGCCCGGCATGCAACGATCACTTCCTCGAGATTAGAGGTTGTAGGTCGACCATCGAAATCCAGGCGTTATCGTTCTGGCGGGCAATATAAACAACTGCGCCAGCAACGTCGGCCGTCGACAGGAGCGACCGATCCAATTTGCTCGCTGCTGGTTTGCTGACGAGCTCGGTCGCGGTGTAGCCGGGTGCCACCACGCAAATTCGGATATTGTCTCCGCGCACCTCGTTGGCCACAGATTCACTCATCTTGTCCAAGGCTGCCTTCGAGGCCGCGTATACTGCAATGCCGGGATCGCTCTTTTTGGCGGCTCTAGACGAAACATTGATAATCTGCCCGCCCCCCTGTTTCTTCATTCGCGGAATCAATTCCTTGAACGATAGAAAGACCGCTTTTAAATTCGTATCGAACGTGGCGTCATACTCAGCCTCGGGAATTTCAATTATCGACCGTCTATAGCCGACTCCCGCGTTGTTTATGAATATGTCCACCTTTCCGAATTTCTCGTAAGCAGTGTCAACAATCTTTTTCATCCCCGACGGTTCGCGGACATCCGCCGTTACAGTCGAAATGGAAGTCTCAGGCAACTCGCATGAAGCTGCCACGGCTTCAAGGAGTCTCATGTTGCGGCCACATAGCGTCAGCCTACAGCCTTCCCCTGCAAAGGCTCGGGCGATTGCGGCACCTATCCCTCGCGATGCCCCCGTTACGACAACGCTTCTGTCTTTAAGACTTTTCATAGTAGTGTATACGTTGGACGATTATTGCGGTTTCAGCGTACCTTCCGCGCCGGGCCGTCGCCCGGGCAGCCTTTGTAGATCCGTTTTCGCGGTGCCCCCAAACTGGTAACGCAGGCCTTCGATTGGGGTGCCTTAATAACGGCCGCCTGCTCCGATATGGGTAACCCGCTGACCCGTCCTGAGCTTTCGAAGGCTTGCAGTGAGATCCTCTCATGCTGCCGATTCCCTCCGCACTTTATGAAACATGCTGCCGCGATAATAAAAAGCAGCCCCAACATCACTCTCCCCAGACTCTTGTAACCATTGAATTTAAAATTACACTCCCCCTTAAACACATAAGCGGAACTTGCTGGAAAACGATAAGTTGCAGGGCCGCTAATCGATGTTACTTGTATTTATATTGATATTGTTTCCATTGTTAAGCATATTTATTCATAGATAAAACGAGATGTCGTTTCTTTGCTTTCAAGATTTCAAAGAAGGGAGGATAGACTTTGGATTATATACCATGTCAGGAGCGCAAATTCCCTCTTTTTCTACAACCTTTGGTAGCCAGGATTAGTGCAGGGTATTCCTTTTGGCTGAAGCACCTGGTTGAAAGACTGGGTTCCGAAAACGTACGCCGGTTATGGACTGATGCTTTTGCGAAATATGATCTCAAATTCCTTGACAGTATTATTTCCTCAGGTTGGACAGAGATTAAACCTGAAGATTCTCCGGAAGAGATGGAAACTCCGGATGTTTTTGGCACTTACGTAGGCAAGGGCAAACAAGGTATGTCTGTGTCCGATGCCAGATCTATAGTGGAAAATACACCACCTTTACCGCAAATCACTAGCACCTTCCCCGATCTGAATGTTCAACGTGATACCGCAACTTATGAAGCGCTTCATCTATACGCTCACGGCTTGGCGCTTATATCGGAAACTCTAATTGATCGTTTCGGAAAACAGGGAGAGTTGATAGCCTACGACACCCTGTATGCTGTAAGGTCGGATTTGGGGAAACGGACGGGAGGGACTGTTGAAGATTATTTTAGACAATCAGATGAAGATTTGGACAAGCCGGGTATTTACTCTGCCGGTTTAGAAATAGAAAAAGTCAGCTCTTCGAACAACGAAAGCGTTATGCGTATTAAAGAGTGTGAATGGGCCCGTTATTTCAAGGAACGACATCCAGGTGTTGGTTATCTGGTGGCTTGCAGTACTGATGAGGCTTACATCAGGGGCTTTAATAAATCATTGCGGATGCAGCGAACTTCGACGCTTATGGAGGGGGGAAAGTTCTGTGATTTTCATTTTTATGTAACTGAGGGCATTCCCGACAAATCTTAAAAGCTACCTTAATATCTTAATTGGGCTCTCAAATTATTACTTGTGTATAGTTTGCTGAGAGTGAGGTCGGCTGTTTTTCTCAGCCAATAACTGATTGTAGATTAAACGGATAACAAAGCGGGGGTTCGTTAGACGACCTTCGCAACTATCTATTATATGAAAAGGCAAACGTGGCCATACTATTATGAAGCGGACTGTCGCCGACAGACTCGGTACTCCCTGATATGGAATCTGAGCAGAAAATTAGCAACATATTGCACGGTATGTCATCTTGTATGGCTTAAATCGCTGAGACACTACCAAGGCGGGAGGGTTCTACCCTCAAAAAGGGGTTCCTCACAGCGCGGGGAGCCAGCCTTGCTGATAAATGGTCACGCGAGATCTAATCGGATTCCTTCAATTGGGCCAGCATCGCGCGCGCATTCTGATTCAGCGGATCTAACTCAAGTGATTTCTCATAGTACGTAATCGCCAGCTCTTTGTCACCCCGGGTCATATAAGCTTCGCCCATACTGTCATAAGTATTGGCGTCATCAGGGTAAGCCTCAATGTTTAACCGGAATACTTCAATAGCGTCGCCGAGCTGGTTACGCCAGAGCAGGTGGTAACCCAAGTTATTCAATTCGTCTACACCGCATGCGTAGCCGGATGGTGATTCCTGGCGAGCTTGTCGATACCATGCAACTGCCGCCTGCACACCTTCGTCAATTATTAGCCTGGTCATCGGGTCACAAACGGAAACCACGCGGCCGTGCTCGGCGTCTGAAAAACTTCGAAAAAGGTCCGGAATCCAGATATTCATATGGGTAGTTGTGGCGCTGCCGTTCCAGTGGGCCCACTGATCCAATCTATCATCGGCCAGAACGTCTTCGGCTGTTTCACTGCGTTGCCAGCTTTCCTCGACTCTCTCAGAAGTGAACTTGAGCATCTTATAGTAATCTCGGAGTTGCTCCAAAGTGTAATTGGGTCCATGTCCGGGAATAAGAGTGATATCGGTCGGCAAGGTATCAAGGATGGACTTTAAGTTATTTACATAGCTCAGAGCGTCACCACCGAATTCCGGGTGGACATAGGCTATCAGGTCAGCCAAAAGAAGATCGCCCGTGTACAAGACACGTGACTGTGAGAAAAAGGCCATCAGGTCGCCGTCGGTATGAGCATGGGGAATATGAATGAACTGGATTACTTCCCCGTTGAATGTCATTGAGAAATCATGCGTTACTCGTAAATCGGGGATACGTCGCCCCGGTAGCGGGGGAAACGCAAAGTAAGCACCGCTCAGCCTCTTGGCTGTATTTTCATGGGCGATCAAAGTCGTACCGTTTCCCAAGGCCCGATTTCCCCCGTTATGGTCATTGTCGGAGTGGGTACTGATGATATATTTGACGTCGCCGTTGCCAAGAGTGTCGAGCGCTTCGAGGAGCTGGTCAACGGAACTGGTACGACCGGCATCGACCAACAGCTTTCCGTCCGGACCAGTCGATAGCATTAGGTTTACTGGTGTGCCACCGGCACAGGTCAGCTGGTAGAGATGATCGTTGATCTTGTTAACGCTAACACCTGAAGTGGTGGACGGTTCGTGAGTAAGTGCGGGTTCTGGAGAAAAGTACATTATCAGAGCCAAGAGACATACGATTTGCTTAAACATAATTTTACCTCCTAGTCCTATCACAGTGTTATGCTCCTGTTAATACGCATTGCCGAAGACAGGGTTTCGGATTGACCGAAATTTCCCCATCTGCGGAATTTAGCAGACAGACTTGAGATATATCTCAGACATAGTCAAGATTCAACAAAGATGAATCTGGACAATTTGAAGAATAAGCTCATTGCCTAAAGTCCAGTCGTTTGAACAATTTGCCCAACTCAGTTCCTATTATCTCAGACCCAAATGAAGCATTGCCAGAAGCTTGTTGCCGTTCTTACTATTATTTCCAATCAGGATTTTATCTCGATTAGGATGAATCAGGATAGGGCCCGGGTGGCCCACCTTTCAGGCGGGTTTCTTCGATAATGGAATATACTATCCGTATTGCGCTTGCGCAAAGAAAAAGCCCGCTCGTCACGGGTTCTCAGAGTTCCCGTAGGTCGGGTTCCAACCATGTCATGAGTTTTCGAAGGATTCGACTAAAATACAATCCTGAGAGACCTGACATTCTTTCTCAGGGGGCAGCACTCAGACCCTATTTCAACAAGAGCATCTTCTTCGTTTGCACCTGCCTTTCAGTCTGTAGTCGGTACAGATACAGGCCGGTCGCTACTGGCTGCCCGGAAGCTGACCTGCCATCCCAGACCACCGTGTGACGCCCTGCCGGCTGCTCCTTGTGCACTAAAGTTTGCACCTTCTGCCCAAGTATGTTAAACACGTCGATTGTTACGTGACACCGTTCCGGGAGGCTATACCGAATTGTCGTACGCGGGTTGAAGGGATTGGGATAGTTCTGGGTTAGTTCAAGGCCGTGCGGAAGTTCCGCAGGCACACCATCCTCAACACCAGTAAAAAGGATGAGATTGAACAGTATTGAGACCTTGTCAGAAAATTCGTTTGCCACCGCCAGGTCATTGTCACCATCACCGTCAAGATCAATCGCGAAGACCGACAGCGGCCTGCATACTGCGTCATAGTCGTCCTTCGCCTGAAAACTGCCGTCACCGTTGTTCTCCAGGATTGAGACATTGTCAGATCCGGCATTCGCCACCGTCAGATCGTTGTCACCATCGTCGTCAAGATCAATCGCGAAGACAGAGCGAGGATTATCACCCACGTCATAATCGACCGCCGCTTGGAAACTGCCGTCACCGTTGTTCTTCAGAATGGAGATATTGTGAGAGTCACTATTTGCCACGGCCAGGTCGTTGTCACCATCTCCGTCAAGATCAATCGCGAAGACAGACCGCGGTGTACTTCCTACGCCATAGTTGACCGCTGCTTGAAAGGTCCCGTCTCCGTTATTCTTAAGGATTGAGACATTGTGAGACCCAAAGTTCGCCACCGCAAGGTCATTGTCACCGTCTCCGTCAAGATCAGTCGAGAAGACAGAGTACGGGTAACTTCCTGCGTCATAGTTAACGGCCGTTTGAAATGTCCCGTCGCCGTTATTCTCTAGAATTGAGACATTGTACGAGAGAATGTTCGCCACCGCCAGGTCATTGTCACCATCGCTGTCAAGATCGACCGCAAAGACAGAACTCGGATAATCTCCTACGCCATAATCGACCGCCGGCTGAAAACTGCCGTCACCGTTATTGAGTAGAATGGAGACAATGTCAGTATAATAACCGTTCGCTACCGCCAGGTCATTGTCACCATCGCTGTCAAGGTCGATCGCGAAGACAGAAAGCGGGTAATCGCCCACGTCATAATCGACCGCTGTTTGAAAACTGCCGTCACCGTTGTTCTTCAGGATCGAGATATTGTCGCTATAATAATTCGCCACCACCAGGTCATTGTCACCATCTGTGTCAAGATCAATCGAGAAGACGGAACTCGGCGAACGTCCGGTGCCGTAGTTAACGACCGCTCGAAAACTCCCGTCGCCGTTATTCGCCAAGAATGTTACATTGTCAGAATCAACATTTGCCACGGCTAGGTCATTGTCACCGTCTCCGTCAAAATCAGTCGAAATGACAGAGTATGGCGTACGTCCTACACCATAGTTGACCGCCGCCTGAAAACTCCCGTCGCCGTTATTCTTTAGAATTGAGACATTATCAGAGTAAGCGTTCGCCACCGCCAGATCACTGTCACCATCGTCGTCAACATCAATCGAGGAGACAGAGCTCGCACTATCGCCTTCGCCGTAACTGACCGCCGTCTGAAAACTCCCGTCACCGTTATTCTTCAAACTTGAAACATTATCAGAGAGAGAGTTCGCGACCGACATGTCATCCTTGCCGTCACCATCCAAATCACAGGTTAACACCGACCGCGGGCCCGACCCGACTCCGTAGTCAACCACCCCTTCAAACGTGCCATCGCCACGGTTTTTCATCACCGCCACCATGTTGGAGGAATACTTTGCTATACACAGGTCATTGTCCCCATCCCCGTCAAGATCAGCCGAGAAGAGAGACGTGGGATCATCTCCAGCAGCGTAGTGAACCGCCATCTGAAAACTCCCGTCACCGTTACTCTTCAAAATTGAAACATCGTCGGAGCTTGAGTTCGCCACCGCGAGGTCGTTGTCACCATCCCCGTCAAG
>CP070674.1:2683019-2692502 GCA_020351995.1 Candidatus Zixiibacteriota bacterium | reverse complement strand
TAATCCGGCAACCGCTACCAGCACGACGAATTCGCCGGTTAACAGCCTGGTTATCGATGTCACCGACGCGCCGATACTCTTACGAATGCCAATTTCCTTAGTGCGTCTTTCCACCGTGAAAGACACCAACCCAAGCAGGCCGAGGCAGGCGATGACAATAGCCAGCCCGGAAGCAAGGGAAAACAGCGATATCAATTTCTGTTCCTCGGTATAGCAGTCGGCCATCACTTCGCCTAACGGACGACAATCAAAACTGGTGCCGGGGAAAACCCCCGCCCAGATATCTCGCATTCTCGGCATCATGGCGGCCTGTTGATTTTTGGGAAGGCGCACTGCCAGGAGTCGGTCGGATATAGAGCTCCAGGTAATGATGCTGGGCATGACCTCATTATGAAGCGAAAGAGCGAGGAAGTCCCTAACTACCCCGACGACCCTCAGCGATCCTCTCGACGACGAGAGTTCCGCCCCTATCGGCTCTTTGAGCCCAAGTCGTTCAACGGCCGTTTCGTTTATGAGAACTGCTCCTGGCATGCCAGCGACCGCTTCATCAGTTAGCGAATGCCCGCTTACAGTCTCGATGCCAAAGGTGGAGCCGAACTCGGCGTCACCCATAAAAGTGTTCAGAAACTGGGCCTCACTTTCGCTGTGTCCTGCCGGATAGGCAACCGTACCGCGGAACACGCTCTCACCCGGAGCACTTGCGGCCAGGGTCACATCCGCAAGACCTATGTTCTGAAATTCATGTTTCAGTCTTTGCTTTTCAGCCGCGGTCGCCTCCTGCTCGAATTCAACGAGCCAGACGTTGTCAGGATTGAATCCATAGTCATAGGACTTGATGAAAGTCAACTGACGCTGGATGCCCGCCGTAAATCCGACCAGGCCGATGGCGATAAATGCTTGCAGGATGACCAGAGACCGTCGGAGTTTCGATTTTCCTGAACCTGCCAGTGGGCGGTTCGAGATTACGCCCTTTGGCCGCAGGCGTAAAAGCATCGCCGCAGGGTAGCTGCCCGACAGCACACCCACAAGGAAAACGAGAATCGGCGCTGCCAACCAGACGAAGACATTGCTCGATAAGCTGACATCCAGACTCTTGCCGACATAGGCCTCCAGATAGGGAATGGACAACTCATAGAAGACCAGACCGAAAGCCATGGAGATGGATGTTAGTAGAACCGACTCACTCAGGAATTGAGCGAACAATTGGCTCTTACTTGCCCCGGCCGTTGACCTAACGACTATTTCGCGATGCCTGTGATAGACGCGCGATGTGGAGAGGTTAACGTAGTTGAAACAGGCCATGAGCACCAACAGGAGACTAATGGCGGAGAAGAGATAAACATCACGCATTGAGCCCGTGGGACCAATATCTTCTCCCAGCCCTGAATTGAGGTAAAGGTCTTCGAGCGGTTGCAGATTCAGGTGGTAGTTGACAGCGTCTTCGCCCAGATGACTTGCGAGAACGCCCGGTAATTTCTCATCAACAGTTGCCGGACTCGCCCCTTCAGACAGGAGCAGATACGTGTAGGCGTCAAGCGAGCGCATGTTGTTCCATGTCTCCGGGCCTTCACCCATCTTCTCGATCGCAGCGAATGAGGCGAGGAAATTGGTGTGAATCTGCGTGTTGAGCGGCATATCTTCCATCACGCCGGTCACCGTCAGTATCACTGAATCCTGAATCGTGATCGTTTTCCCCAGAGGATTGATTCCAGCAAATAGATCTTTACTGATTCGTTCAGAAATGACCACCGATGATGGCTGACTTAGCACTGATCGTGAGTCACCGTGTACGAGCGGGATAGAAAATAAACTGAATACCGAAGCATCAGCCAGCAAGAATTTGGGCTCCGTGAATTCGCGGCCATAGTCGGTCTTAATTAGTATGTTCTGCAACCGACGGAGACGCGCCTGCTCCTCGATTTCCGGTAACTCCTCTTTCAGGGACGGCCCGAGTGGATACATCAGCGATTTCATCAAGATCCACAGATCGCCATCCGTGTACTGTCCGCCTATGCGATATATCCGGTGGGCGTTCTCATGACATTTTTCAAAGCTTAACTCGTAGTTGACGAAAGATAGAATGAGTAAACTAGCCCCCAGCGCAAGTGACAGGCCGATTGCTGTTATAGCAACGTACATTTTTTGTTTCCGGAATGCCCGGAAAGCAAAAGAAAGAAAATGGAAGTGCATCGTATCATCCTCGTGATAGCTGGTATCCTAGCTGTATTCTGAAATAAGTCTGCCGACTGAACTCATACACCTGCCGACAAGGTTTGTTCGGTAAGATACTAAGGAGTACGTGAGACTGCGAAATTAGTTGCGGAGGCGGGGCAAATCCGAATCAGGCAGGACTGCGAATGAGAATAGAAAACACCAGGCACAGGTATTTCCGTGGGTAATTGCCATTACCAAAAAGTCAGCGCCTGGTGTTTTCTGCGACGTGGACCGCTTGGAGCGACCCTGAGTTGTGGCTGTCCCTAATGGCCCCGCATTGCCTTCATGGCCTGGGCCTTCTGCTGCATGGCCTCCTTTATTCTCTGGCCGATGTTTTGTTGCATGTTATTGACACCGGTGTAAGTGTTGTCTTGACCCAGGTCCCAGATGTTTTCGTGATTGTTTCCGCCAACGACCAATGAATTAGTTATGTTGGGTCCGAACCATATCGGTGCATACAGGTCTTCAACCCAGGGATTCTCTGTCGTTTCCCAGGTCTGCAGGTTATTACCCACCAGAGTCACAACACCGGGATATTCGAAAAAGCCCACGTTGATTGCCACCGGTCCCGACCCAGTAAACTTGTTGTTTGTAATTAATCCACTCGACACGCCAGCAAACATGATTGGACCGAATATAGAAGAACTGTTGCTGTGAAACTTGTTACCTGTGACAACAGTAGATACCTCGCCGAAATTCTCAGCCCACATTTCAACACCGGCGTACCATGATTCCGGTATCATATTGACTATGTTGTTTGTCAGATTGAAATTTGACAGACTGTTGGCTGGATTAGTCTGGTTCCAGAGCGCACCGGAAGTATTATAAGTTTCAATGTGAGAAATATTGACTGTTGCATCGCCGCA
This sequence comes from Candidatus Zixiibacteriota bacterium, assembly GCA_020351995.1. Classification (GTDB taxonomy): domain Bacteria; phylum Zixibacteria; class MSB-5A5; order GN15; family FEB-12. Next base: position 2,689,422 of record CP070674.1, on the reverse strand, counting down.
GAACCAGATTGATATAGATAGACACTGCATATCGGTAGTATTGGTGAATGTCACCCTTTCTTTAGGGCTTCCGCCAACGTTGATTGTCGTGTTGCCCACCTCGCCATACTCCAACATCAGAAAGCTTCCGTTCTCAAATTCGCATGACTTGACATTGTGGGTTCCACCTCCGCCACCGAAGACTTCAAACATAAGCGGTATTTCAGGATCGCCGCCGGAGTCAAGACTACCCTTGAAATGGACATTTATACAATCCGAGCCATGCGGATTGCCGGCACCGTACACTCCACCCCCCAGATTAACGTAAGACAACAAGCCTCTTGTGGGAGGATACCAGCCGATATCCCACAAATCCGCAATCTCGGAGTCGGCTTCGAATGTCAAATCTTTCACGCCAAAGTAGTCCAGGCTCCAGACTGCAAATGTAATCGGAAAGCCATCGAAAGATGGCGTGAAGGGTTCGCCCCCCGGCCCACGGACGGACTTTATAATCGTAACTCCCTTGCCGGACCCCTGTATGGTCCCGTTGAACGGTACGGGATTGTAACCGAATTCCCCTGGAATGTCATGTCTGACCAAAGTGGCACAAACCTTAAAGGTTCCAGGGCCGAGATAAAGCGTGCCTCCGTTGTCCATGTTGGAGTGATGCAGTGCCAACTGAAGGTTTTCGGTGTCCTGAATACAATCACCGGTTGGCATTAGTGGATCGTCGGGACTCCATGCTGTTGCTGACGCGCCGCCTGACGTGGGATTTTTCGCGGCGGTTCCTGACAAATTTCGATTTGAAGAATCCACAGTGTTGCTGGATTCTCCGCATCCACCGATCATCAGACACACTATCACAAGCATACATGTAATATACACGAGCCCGGTTTCTTTACGCCTGATGCCAAGACACAAATAGGGAAGAAATAAGTTTTTCAAAACCTCGCCTCCATTGATATTGAATTGATTTTACCGCACGGTCAAAGGTGTCCGAGCAAAGATGAAAGGACTGCCGGATTACATAACCCCGAAAAACACAGCAGAACCATCTTCTATGACTTATTCGCACCACCCCCTTTTGACTCAACAGGTTGTTAGATGTCTAATCAAACCTTATGCGGTGCACGCCTTAGAATGGCAATACCCAGATCAGGTTTGTGCCTGAATTTTGTCGATAGTTATTACGGCCCAAAAGTATACTTTTTATGTATTGTTTTCTTAAGCAAGTACTATTCGGACCCAATTCCCCCTTATTAAAATGCCCTTTGTATAGTGGGTACTTACGAAACTGTCGAAAACAGCAGTCAATAACGGCGTTCGCGCAACACCACGTTACTGTAAGCCTTTGGTATTATTGTGGTTTGGTGCCTGACTTGTTCCACCTGACGAACAGGCGCACAACCCGGAGAGGCCCACCGTCAGCTTTACTTTAGAAGCAGCATTTTCTTCGACTGAACTGTATTGCCGGTCTCAAGACGATAAAAATAGACCCCTGTTGGCAGTTTTTTCCCTTGTTGGTCGATTCCGTCCCAGGCAATGGAATGAGAACCCGCCGGTAATTCATCGCAGACCAGGGTATTGACCAGTTGTCCGAGGAGGTTGAACACGGTCAGAGTCACCCGGGAACGCCGGGGCAGGTCGAACGTGATACTGGTGCCCGGGTTGAACGGATTGGGATAATTCTGGGACAGACTGATATCATCGGGCAACGACCCCCCGGATTCCTCTATAACAGGCGTGGGATCTTTCGGCCAGGCGAATTCCAGCAGATCGCAAGTATACACACCCTCGCCGGTAACTTCTATCTCCTGACCGATTACATGAACGGTACCGGTCTGTTCAGAGACGACCAGGCACATCCACAACATCTCAATGGCATCGAAAAAGCCCTCCGGCAAAGGCTGTCGATAGATGGTAGTAAGGTCCCAGGCACCGTCCCGGTAAACGCCGTAACGTATATTTCCGACGTTAAGGCGTTGCCAGTCCCAATGAGTGGCGGCGATATCGGAGAAGACTATGTGGGGTGTGTTGTCGGTGTCAAACACGAGATGACACAGGGCACCCGTATAGTCCCTGCCATCGGCACCATAATACCCATCATCGTATTCGGCCACTACCGCGGAGGACCAGTTACCCGGGGCGACCCGCTTTAGTAGCAACAACTTAGAATAAGTGACGGAATGGGTCAGGACCCGATTCAGGTAGATACAAGCGATATGAGGCACGCCATCATTATCCAGGCACAGCGACGGGAACCATCCGGCGTCATCAACCGGACCATAGATATTACTCAGGGCTGTTTCTATCTGCCATGTTCCCGACTTATTGGTGGCATACATCAATCGAGAAGGATCATATGATCCGCTAATCTGAACTCCAAAAGCGACGTGTATGTAACCGTCATCATCTACCTTCATATCCTGACGGATAGATGATTTGATGCACATGTCGTAGGTGTAAGGCATGTCATAGTTATGAACCAGTTCCTTCTCCCAGCTGCCGGTCTGGTTGGTCAGGTGGTACAGGTACGAGTTTATCCAGGCATCCATAAAATCATCCGAGTCAACGTCGGAACGCGATTTGAGTAACAGCAGGTGGAAGGAGTAATCCGGTCCCCTGTCGGCAGAGAGCTCATATATGAATTTCCCCCCCTCGTTATTGAAGTGGATAATTGTCTCGCTCTGCCACTGATCGTTATTGTCTTTGAAGTAATGGTCAATAACCTGATCAACCTCATTTGAACGGGCGACAAAAATATGAGGTTCGTTTTGGGCGTCATATAACAGGACGGATTTTTCAAGCCGTTGGCCGGTTGTCACGATTTCGGAGGCCTTCGACCCGTCCGGCATAATCGTCTTGTGCTTAAGGATTCCTTCATCCGCGCTACCTTCGAAGCGCTCGAAGTAGGTGACACCGACGACACCAAGGCCATTCTCGCAAACCCAACTTCTGCCGTGACTGTCGTTCAGCCCGTAATGAATGATAAAGGGAGGGTCACTTGCGCTGGCCGCAACACCCTGTGATTTGAGGGAGTCCCCCTCAGCCAACGGACTGCAAATTAGGAATAAGCCCACGAGCGTAAGAAGACATTGTTTGTGGTGCATCTGCGACTCCTGTATAATGACTGTAAACTTATATTTATCTCTGGAGTGATACCTACTTCGTAAAAACGTGAATCCACCATACAAGTTTAGTTGTTTCCGCCCCTACGGGTATTTTGCGTAGACATTTAGAAAAAATAAGAAGAAATGGACAGAACTATACAATTCGCTTTTCGTAGGCTATTAATGTGAGTCTTCCGTAATTTGCGCCGCCTGTTCACGGGATTGACAATTTGTAGTGCTGCAAAGTAGATAACCAGCATTTTTTGAAAGGCGCGGATATGACTTCCCATGAATTACTAGCTTTTAGCGGTGCTTTGTTCTTGATGGTAATCGCGCCGGGGCCGGGCGTTCTGGCTTGCGTATCAAGGGCCCTGGCTTCCGGGTTCAAAATGGCCGCCTTTGTGGCGGTGGGAATCATGATCGGAGACATGTTCTTTCTGCTGATGGCCATAGCCGGTTTATCGGTAATCGCGGAACATCTGGGCAGCCTCTTCTATATTATAAGATACTGCGGCGCGGCGTACCTGATCTGGCTTGGCTATCGTACCTGGACATCGAAAGCGGAACTGCGATCTTCGCAGTCCCGCAAATCGGCATCTCCAAAATCATGCCTGTTGAGCGGCCTGTCCATAACGCTCGGCAATCCAAAGGCCATAGCGTTTTACCTCAGTTTCCTACCGGCTTTTATCGATATCAGACGCATGAGTGGCTCCGATGTCCTGATCACGGCGGGAATAATAATACTCACCCTGACCGTGGTGCTGCTGAGTTACTCCTATGCCGCCAACCGGGTTCGGGATCTGTTCAGCGGCCGCAACGCCGTCAGACGACTGAATCGCTGCGCCGGGGCAGTCATGGCTTCGGTCGGATTAGCAATAGCTGTCAAAGAGTAAACGCAGCGGGGGTATCATAGATTGGGAGGATTACCCCCGAACTGCGATAAATTGTTGGCTGCAGCCCTGGATCCGAGTTGCGAGGCTAAGTAACCTGTAGATCTCAAACGACCTTCAATGAGATCCCAAGATTCAGGTGGTATGCGGAGTTGTGATGTGAATCGGGCCGCGGGTGATCTCGGTGACGTCGGCCATGTTCTCGAACTGTTTTACGCTCATGTCGCTGATAGCCGGGTGGCTGGTAACCTTGGCGGCCAGTGGTCCGGCCAGAAAAGCCCCCAGCGAGGCCTCGTCGTCAAAAACGTAGATGCCACCCGCTTCGCTTTCTTTTTCGTTCATGAGCCAGATTTTCCAGCGAAGACCCTCAAGATTGGCGAACTCGTCGGCCAGCGAGTGAGCCGCCTGCTCGTACTCGGCGCGCGGTACGTTGAACCTGAAATTGATTTGCAGAATCTTCTCAGCCATGATGGCTTCTCCTTCCTTAAAGACGGTTGATCCCTCTCATCCACAGCTGGCTGGACCAGCTATGTGAGCGTTTATGAGCGATTCAATACAGCGTTTACTGAAATCTAACTCGATGATCAGAAATCGGAAAGCCCGTTTATTCTAAATAAATACGGCCAAGGACCGGCATTGTTTGGGGTTTCGATATGGCCCGAAACCTGAATCCCGGTCACCACGAGGCGGAAAGGCCAGGATATTCAACACCTTATACAAGAAACCAAGAGGCCAAACGGATGCAGTAACTCCGCCGCCCGGTTAATCGGGCACTGTTACCACGTAGTCATCGTAGCTGACTCCCATCACCTTTTCAAAGAGCGCCTTCTGTTTCTCAGAGGGGCTGCTTACTTTGTCAAGAACCTGCTTTTTGATTTCATACTCGAATTTGCGGGGCGAAGCGGTTATCTGGATCGGTTTCCCTTCTACTATTATATCCAGCACCACCGGAGTGTCATCTTCGGGATCCAGAAGTTTCCGATTCACAGTCTCGTAATTCAGCGCTGCTCCCTCGATTTTTTCTATCGCAAAATCCGTGTAACCGAAAAACCGGCTGGGTATGCTATCAACATAAAGCAGGTTATCCCGTGCCGAATATCGGTATTTTCCATAGAGACCAAAGGTATATCCTCTCGAGTATGTTTTCATCCTATGTCTGTATAATCCGATTTTAGCGAGATACTCGTCGATAACGTCAGGATTTTCTTCAAGAATGTTCTCGATGATGAAGGTTTCGATTTCGGGAAAGGTGAGAGAAACAATATCGCTAAAAAGATTCGAATCCTCGAACACGCCGGTTGGGGCATAATTGTCAATCAACGTGTGTAGCAGCCCCAGAAGGTCCGTTTGCCCGCCGCTAAGTTCCGTAAGCAGAATATCAAGGCCAAAAGCACAAACGGTCCCTTTTTCGTACGCATACGTGAAGTGGTATGCTGAAACCGAATCATAGATGGTCCTGGAAAACTCGGCCAGTGATTGCCTGTCTCCATAGCGATATTTGGCGGAAACGTAAGCTTTAGCGAATCGATTCAGGACATACTCCGGCGGCAAGGTTTCGGCCTCAAGACAGAGTTTCAGGGCCAGGTATTGTATAACTCCTTCATAGAGCCATAGATGCTGGTTTGGCACCGCGTTTTTGAAGTTGAAGTTTTTCGTATCCCGGCACTGAAGGTGTTTGGGGGTCAACACGTGGAGAAGCTCGTGGGCCGAGATCTCTAATAAGCGTTCTTCGTATGATCTGGTGTTGTTAGATAGACAGAATACCGACGAACGGGTGTGTTCGAGCGCCGCATACATTTCTGAGGACGCATCAAAGTGATAGAAAATAAACCAGTAGTCGCTGTCGAGCACCTTGGACACATATTCTTCGGCCTCTCTGCATATCGGGTGAATATACTCGGCAAGGAGCCGAGCGCGATTCGTATCGGACCCGGAGTAAGTGGCAATGTGATAGACCTGTCCGTCAACAACTGTGCTCACCGTATCCGGCCTGCAGTACATGATCGGACCATCGATCAGCGCGTAATAATCGTCTACCAAGTAATTGTCATGCGTCTCAGCAATCGAGTTTTTCTCCAAAGACGTTGCTCCGAAGAAATGCTGTGGCCGTTTGACATTCAGTTCGATGGGAGTCGATAAATAAGGCTCAATATACCCGATTATAGCTCCGAAGTTGAGCAGGAATACGGAATCCTCAATGAACGATGTCCCTGTTGGATCCATGGCAATCTGCGGTCCGATATCCGGGCCGAGCATCTGTGCAAGGACTTCAGAATCACTGCTGTAATCCCAGACGTCGTTGACTTCGTACGTTATTCGGCGTACTTTCGATGACTGCGGGATCAAGAAGGCGTTGGGACCGGATCGCGAGGATTGCAGTAGTGAACCGTCGACGTCAAAAACCTCAAACCGCTCAATCAGTTC
>CP070674.1:2672156-2682919 GCA_020351995.1 Candidatus Zixiibacteriota bacterium | reverse complement strand
TAACAGAGTCATGTATTCTGATTCAAGTCGTTCCGGTTGCCTGAACCCGGCGAGCGCCAGAAGCGCCCTCAACGGAAACCCGTTCCGGGCACAAAACCGTAAGCCGAACGTGATTATGTCAGTGAGTTTTTGGGATTGATTTGGATTTTTAAAAGTCCACGAAGACGTGCTTAAGATAATACTTTTCCCCGGCGTGTCAAGAACAAAAAAACAGCCACCCCCTTTGGGGGGTGGCTGAATGTATCAGTCAGAATCTCAGTATTCTGATCTGTTTAGCCCATTTAATTTACGGACAGGAGCCCAGATCCGATACCGTACCTCTCAGCAGATAGCTGATCATGAAGTCGATATCCAGAATGTCAACCGAACCGTCCGGAACACCTGCCGTCGCACCGCTGACGTCAACCTGTTCCTTACAGTCGTAAATCGGAGGACCACCCGGATCTCTGAGCAGCCACTCAATGAAGTTGTCGATATCCAGAATGTTGAACTCACCTTCATGGTTATAGAAATGGCCGAAGTTGGCATCAACACAGCAACCTTCGCAAACATCAATCTCACCATTGGTGTTGAGGTCGGCGAACATGGCCATACCGCCCTTGGCGGCGAACCAGGCCGCGGCATTGTCAACCGTCGTCTGAAGGTCCGTCAACGAGCCCTCATGAACCGTAGCCAGTACCGTGACAACCTCGTACACGTCGGCGGAGCCGAGATCGAAACCGAACTCATACGTCAGCACCGCGCTCAGGTCTTGCAGCGAATCGCACGCCGAGAAACCGGAGGCCGCCATCCGCGTGTACAACCGGCCGGGGTGATAGCCCACAGCAGTAGTCTGCATGGTGTCGTTCATCTCGGTGAAGCCGCCATAGGCGATGGTCGAATGGAGACTGCCATTGAGATAAGACTCGATCATGGCCTGACCGCCGAAGCGCGCGTCGTTGTCCTGGCAGTTGAACGGATACAGCGTATCGGAACCAAGACCGTAGGCTTCGTAGCCCTGGCAGTAAACCAGGTTACGGTCGGCATCAAAGCCTCCCCAGTTGGCAACCTCAACGTCTAAGGCGGTGTCCTCAACCGGGAAGTCGGTCGGGATATCCCAGTCGACTCCTTCACCAATCACCAGGCCGCCGTGCGCCGCTCCGTCGAACGACCAGATCTTCGTGTACTGGAGAATGAAATTACAGTCTCCGGATTTGGGGGCCAACCAGATACGCGACACGGCAACCGTCGAATCCTGGGTCGTGGCCGTACCCATATGGTACACGTCGGCGTCGATCTCCGGACAGAGCTTGGCCGGCCAGTCACCGCCCTGGGGACGCCAACCATCATTGACGTAATTGGCACCCCAGATCGTATTCGTGATGACGGTGTCATCACCGGCAATCCAGCCGACAAGCGGCGTACCTTCATACAGGTAAACATCAGCCGTGGTATCGCAGTCCTCGGGGTAGTAATCCATATTGACCTTACCCCAGCCACCCCGGCCGCAATTGGCGTTGTTGCCGACCATCAGGCCCAGGCAACTGGTCTTCACCGAATCATAGGACGGCTTGACGAGGGTATCGGCAATAATCAGCTCAACGGGAATGTCGTACGGCATGTTGTTGGGATCGTTACCTTCAAAATGCATGCGTCCGTAGTAATTGCCGTGGGTCGTCATCAGGCTCTGGTTGACATGAACTACCCCATGCTCCTTTCCGGCCAGGCCGGAAGGAATGCTGCCGGAGAAACCGCTGGTACCCAGCCAGCCCGAACTGCCGTCATCGTATTCGATGGTCAGGGTGTATATCAGCTCGGTGTTACCAATGTTCTCCAGCATAAGCGTAGTATCCAGACTTTCACCCGGCTTGCAGTAGCTCGGATCACCGAAGGCTTGCCAGCTGGCGGCGAAAGTTGGAACCGGAATGGGATCAACACATGGCAGACGGAACCACTTCATCGGGTTCTCTGTCCAACTACCATTGCCCCGTACAGCCGCGCCGGCATCAAGGTCGTTGATGAACTGGATATCCAGGTAATAGTCACCTGAATATGCGCCACCCGAGGGATCGACCGTAACGGCCCCGGTCCAGTCCTCGGACGGGTCGGCGTAACGGCCCATGTAATTCATCGAGGGATAGTAATCGTGCTGGCAGTCATATTCTTCCTTCGGATCACAGCGAGGGGTGTAGGTGTTGGTCAGGTTACGCTGGTAATCCCAGGTCATACCCCAGTCCTGTGACACCGAAAGCCAGATCTCGGCGTTGGCGGCGTTCTCACCATTACCATTATAACCCCATGCGGCACAGTCGTCGATTACACCCTGCTTGGGGTTATTGAACTGCGCCCAGATGCAGTAGAGTCTGCCATCACACTCGGCCAGTGACATCTTGGCAATACGGACACTCCAGTCGTTGGCAAAACACGAGTCTTCATAGGTGGCATAGACCTGATCGGCAATGGGGCGAATGTAAGGAACATTCTCCGACCAGTGCATCAGTCGAGCGTTATATTGATCCCAGTCCTCGGTAAAACAGTAGCCACCGTCATCCACACAGGTATCAGCCGCCCAGGGTATGGCGTTCCAGGTGATGTGCAGATTGCCCTCGGAATCGTAAAGAGTCGAGGCATCGCAATACGCCTTGTAGGCCTTGCCGCCGATCGGGCACTTGGTCATATTCACCCGCGGCAGCCAGCTGGCTCCCTGGTCGTATGACTGCTGGTAGTAAATGTCATTGTCTTTCTGACCTTCCAGCCAGGGGTAGTAAGCAGACGTATCGGCCGAACAGGTGTCACACCACGGCTCGTCATACGGCAACGTGGCAAACCAGGTCAGGCAGACCCGATCTCCGTTACGCTGCCCCACAACATCCTGAGCAATGGCGTCAGCGGTATCGATCAGGTATGGCGGGTAATCCCACTCGGTATCCGTCGAACCCTCAAAACCGGGCTTACGGAAATACATTATCGCCTGAGGGCCATAACCGTCGAAGGTGAACTCTGAGCTCGCTACGTGGAAAACCGTGTCCGTACCGAGCTGGAAGAATATACGCGGCCAGCATATTTCGCTCGTTTCTACAATATTCCACATGGCCACCGAGTCCGGTATGCGGTCGAAGTTGGGGAAGGTCGCAAAAGCCGGACCGCCGTCATAGTAGAATTGCGGCCGATAGGTCTCATCCAGCGACTCATTCTTGGCGTGACCGCCGACGATAGCCCGGTTGTCCGGGGTCACGTCAACGTTCACATAGCCGGCTCTGCTTATTCCATCAGGTGCATCGGCAGGAAGCCAGATCGGTGCGAGCTGACTGTGGTCCTCCGATCTGTAGGCAGCGTAGGCGTAGCAGCGGAATGTCGCTTTCTTGTCCGGTGAGTACATCCAGCCAAAGTGCACGATAGTCGGTCCCGTATTGCCGCTGTGCGGACCGGTACCGACCATCCGGCCGATTGAACCGTTATGCTGATAGTCGTACCAGGTGTTACCTATCACCACACCCGGCGACTCACTGCCGCCCACCGTCGTCATGGTACCTAACGGCACGCTGCCAGAAGACGGTACCGCTTCACTGACACCGGCCTTGCCCCTGAAGTTATTGTCATCGGCAAGCGCGTAGGTCGCTGCCCGTTTGGCAGCCATCTGACCGGTAATATGGCGGGTCCCGGTTTTGTCTTTCTTCAGAGCACCTATGGCCGGCATCGACAGGACGGCAACTATCAGTAAGGAGACAAGCAGAATTGTCGAAGTTCTCCTTATCATTCATCGCTCCTTTCGAGAACAAATTGTTTCCCGACCTGCTCCTCAAAAAAGGAGAAAGGTCGATAATGTCTTTTCAGAAAGGGTGTGATTTCCGGCGGTGTCCAACAGTCGAAAATTCACAAACTTACCCCTGCAGTGGATTGTCCATGCCGAGCGAACCTTCAATAAGATTCTTCGGCAGGATCCGCTCTGGGGCTGTGGAGCGTTGTCTTGAACTTTGAAGTAAGATGTCCCGGAGAACCAATTCGCCAGAATGTCCTCCGCTAACAGAGTCATGTATTCTGATTCAAGTCGTTCCGGTTGCCTGAACCCGGATCGATACCCGTAACACTATGGGCGGGAACCCGGTCCGATCGCAAACCGTAAGCCGAACGTAGATATGTCAGTAGGTTGTTGGGATTGATTTTAATTTTTAGAGCCCACGAAGACGTTTGAATTATAACAGATTTCACCAACTTGTCAATACCAAAAGAAACAGCCACCCCCTTTGAGGGGGTGGCTGAATGTATCAGTCAGAATTCTGAAATTCTGATCTGTTTAGCTCCAAATAACTTACGGACAGGAGCCAAGATCCGGTTCGGTTCCTCTCAGCAGGTAGCTGATCATGAAGTCGATATCCAGAATGTCGACCGACTCATCGGGAACACCTGCCGTCGCACCGCTGACGTCAACCTGTTCCTTACAGTCGTAAATCGGAGGACCGCCCGGATCTCTGAGCAGCCACTCGATGAAGTTGTCGATATCAAGGATGTTGAATTCGCCTTCATGGTTATAGAAGTGACCGAAGTTGGCGTTCTTGCAACAGCCGGCACAGATGTCGATCTCACCCGGGACCTCATCGATATCCTCGAATATCGCATAGCCACCGGCGTCGTAGTACCATTTTTCGCCCGCGCTGACGGCGCCCAGCAGGTCATCGAGGGAACCGTCATGAACGGTCGCAAAAACCAACACCGCTTCATAAACATCAGTCGCACCCAGGTCGAAGTCGAACTCAAAGGTGATCTGAGCATTCAAGTCAACAACTGAGTCAGTGGTCCGCCATCCAGGCACCATCACTTCCTTATAGAACGGACCAGGCTGGTAGCCGGTGCTGCTCTGCAGGGAGTCGTTCAAGCCCACGAATCCGCCGTAGGCATCGTCGGTGCGGAAGCTGCCATTGAGATAAGAGGCAACGAACGCCTGACCGCCGTAGCGATCATCGTTGTCCTGGCAGTTGAACGGATACAGGGTATCGGAACCAAGGCCATAGGCCTCAAAACCCCGGCAGTAAATCAGGTTACTGTCCGCGTCGAAGCCGCCGCTGTTGGCCACGATGATCTCCTGAGCCGTATCTTCAACTCTGAAATCGGTCGGGATATCCCAGTCGGCGCCTTCACCGATGAACAGGCCGCTATGCGCTTCGCCGTCAAACGACCACACCTTCGTGTACTCGAGAACGAAGTTACAGGCACCCGACGAAGGAGCAATATAGATTCTCTTAAGCGCAATAGTCGAGTCCTGGTTAACCACGGTACCGGTGTGGTACACTTGAGCGTCGAGTCCCGCGCAGTCCTTGGTCGGGAAGAAACCTACCAGCGGACGGAAAGCGGCCGGATCGGTAAAGTAAGGATCCCAGATCTGCGTCTGAACCACAGTGTCGGTGCCTTCAATCCATCCGATGTACGGCCCGGCGTCATACAGGTAAACCTTAGCTGTCGTGTCGCAGTCACCCGCGCGATAGTAGTCCATACTAAGGATACCGGCGCCCGTGCTTACGTTGGCGGCGTTGTTCACCAGCAGTCCAACACAGGTGGTCATGACCGAATCCCAGCTCGGGAAGACGATCGTATCAGCAATGATCAACTCAATGTTAACATCGGCCGGCAGGTTATTCGGGTCGTTACCGGTGATTTCCATATGGCCATAGTAGTTGCCGGTGGTTGTCCACTGCCCTGTGTTCAGTCGCATGTCGATGACCTCGGTACCGGCCAGACCGGAAGGAATGGAGCCGGCGTAGCTGCTGAGAAGCAGCCAGCCAGGAGTACCTTCGTCATAAACGACGTTTATGCTGTAGTTCAACGCAGTGTTACCAATGTTCTCAACAATGATATTGGTGTCCTGATATTCACCCGGCTTGACGTAGTTGGGGTCGCCCAACCGCTGCCAATTGACGGTGAATACCGGGAGCGGGATAGGCTCGACGCAGGGCATACGGAACCACTTCATCATGTTGTCAGTCCAGGTACCTTCGATCTGAACAATACCACCCGCATCGGCATCATTAACATACATGATGTCGAGGAAGTATTCGCCGGTGTAGTTGCCGGAGGGGTCAACTGTAACCGCGCCGGTCCAGTCTTCAATGTAATCCCCTGTAGTCTGTACCGCGCGCCCCGTACGGGACATCGACGGCCAGTGATCGGAATCGCAGTCCGTGGTCCACTTCGGATCACAACCCGGGGTGTACGTGTTGGTCAGGTTACGCTGATAATCCCAGGTCATACCCCAGTCTTCCGAGACGGAAACGTAGAGATCACCGTTGGCGCCGCCTTCACGGTCCAGCCCCTGAGAATTATCAAGGGCCCACTGGGCACAGTCATCATTAATACCCTGTTTCGGGTTGTTGAACTGAACCCACATGGTGTACAGCTTGCTGTCGCACTCTGACAGAGACGGCTTGGAAACGTTCAGGTTCCAGGCACCGGCCCGGCAGGTATCGATCCAGTAGTAGAGCGGATCCGGGGCGTAAACCTGGTCGACGATCGGACGGATGTACGGAACGTTCTCCGACCAGTGCATCAGGCGGGCGTTCTTTACGAACCAGTCGCTGGTAAAGCACCAGCCGCCTTCACCCATACATATGTCGGCCGGCCACGGGTTGGCATGCCACACGATATGCAGGTTGTTCTGCGAGTCATATAGCACCGAAGCGTCACAGAAAGCCTTGTACTGGGCGTCACCGATCACGCACTTCGTCATATTGACCCTGGGATTCCAGGTGGCACCCTGGTCCAGAGACTCTTGATAGTAAATGTCGTTGTCCATCTGACCGATCAGCCATCCGTCATATTCCGGCCAGACCACCCCTGAACAGGTATCGCAGTCGGGCACATACGGCACGTCCGTATAAGGCAGAGCGGCAAACCAGACCAGGCAGACGCGATTAGCGTTGCGCTGCCCGATAACATCCTGGGCAATATCCTGAACCGTGTCAACCACGTAGGGCGGATAATCCCACTCGGAATCCTCAGAACCCTCAAATCCGACTTTACGGTAATACATGATGGCTTGCGGGAGGCCTAGAGCTTCGGACATCTGGGAAGCAACGTGCATAACCGTGTCGGTGCCGAGCTGGAAGAAGAATTTCGGCCAGCAGTTGTCGACTGAGGTCGCTTGGTCATAGAGTTTTACGCTGTCCGGGATTCTCTCGGAGTTCGGGAAGGTAGCATAGGCCGGGCCACCATCAAAGTAAAACTCCGGTGAATATCTGGTTCCTTTATTGAGAGATGGATCCGGGTTATTGTGGCCACCGACGATCGCACGGTTGTCCGGCGTAACGTCAACGTTCACATAACCACCGTATTCCAGACCTTCTACCTGCAGGTATTCCGGGGAGAGCTGAGCGTGGTCCTCTGACCGATAAGCCGAGTACGCATAGGTACGATAGACACCCATGGCTGCCTTCTCAGGCAGGTACATCCAGCCCATGTGAACCACGGTATAGCCTTCTTCACCGGTGTGTGGACCTGTTTCAATCATACGACCCATCGAGCAGTTATGCTGATAGTCGTACCAGGTATTACCAAATACTACACCCGGTGAATTACCGCTGCCAGCGGAAAAAACGGTACCAATAGGAATCTTCCCGGCCGGGGCATTGGCCATGTCATATTGGGCGCCGCGCATCACGCGTTCATTCGGAAATGAATACGCAAGAGCACGTTCCGGCCTCTGACTGCCAATAGCGCCTTGCTTCGCGCGCTCCGCCTTGGAAGCCGCAAAGGCAAATGTCGCCAGGAAAGAAACCACCAGTAAGGAGACAAGCAGCGTTGTGAAAGTTCTCCTTATCATTCATCGCTCCTTTCGAGAGTGAATTAGTTCCCAACTTATTCCCTCGGGGAGATAAGTCTTTAATGTCATCATCGGAAAGTATGAAACATCCATTGGCCCTGATAACACAGAGCACTGTGTACGTCCTAAGGTAACCCTCATCAGTGGATTTACCTCCAGCGCAGACCTCTAGGAGGCCATACGTGGACGTGCATATGGGCTTGGCAGCTTAGGTTTGACCCTCGAAGTAAGTGCTGCAGAAAAACAATTCGCCTAATGTTCTTCGCTCACTTATTTGGTATTGAAGTCAAACTCAATTACCAAAAAGTCCTCGCCTCGGGAAATACGCCACTTTCCTCGAGCGAGTAATGAAGTATTCTAATTTTAAGTCTCGGTAACCCTTCACCCAAAAGGTAGTAACCGATGAAAACAGCCCTTGCAGACTGTCCTTTAATCTCAAGCATATGGTAATCGATATTGGCCTGTTTGTCAAGCATTTTTCGCCCGTAAAATGACCTAATCCCATACACCCAAAGGTCACGTTCGATACTTTGGTCCGGCCCCGGCTCACCCTGTTCAGACCCTGACCAGTTCACCGCCGGATCGGGCCGCCCGGTCAAACGCGCCAGCCCCACCTTCAATACAACACGAAAACAGTGTGCATTAACTCGAAAGCGTCGTCCCCGCCGCTGTTCGATATTGCCCCTGACGCGGCCTCCGCCCGGCTCTTTTTGTATTTGACACAGCGACCGTCTTGCCTGTTATTTGTCCCCTACAGCCAAACGACGACCGGGCTGTGAAAAAACGATGGCAAAACTCTCAAGACAGACTAAAGAGATAATAAAAACAGTCCTGTTTTTTCTGGTTCTGGCCCTGCTTTTGTTCATCTATGTCATCTATCCCCTTAATCGCAGTAAAGCGATAATGGGCCGGGCCGATGTCGACGACTACAACGCCGATTCAGTCGTAGCCAACGATCCCACTGCCTATCTCGAGGCGGGGCTTCCAGCCGACACTTTCCGTTTAGAATCAGACGGCCTGACTGTTCTGGCCTGCCTTTTTGTATCACCGACCGGCGACTTCGCCGTCACCCCCACGGGGACAGCTATCCTCGTTCACGGAGATACCGGTAACCGCGACAGTCTGGTCGCGCTGGCCTCGATTCTGCACGATTCGGGCTTTGCCGTATACAGTTACGACCAGAGGGCTTTTGAGCGAAGCACCGGCAAATACCGGGGGGACGGCACCCACGAGGCCTCCGATCTCGAAGAACTGGTAAGCCACCTCGAAATTCGCAACCTGGTTACTCGTCCCCTCTACGTTGTCGGGTACCAGCTCGGTGCCGATGCCGCCCTCCTGGCCGCTCAGGAAGAAAAGCGCATCAATGCCGTGGTCGCGGTCAGCCCCTATCTGACCACCCTGCGCATGCAGGATGCACTCAAAGAACGATTTGACACCTACTGGTTCCCGTTTTACCGAACTATCATGTGGTGGTGGTACGAGATACGGTCGGGTTACGCCACCATATACCGCCGCCTTGAGGATATCCGCGCAGTCAGTTGCCGTACCCTCGTCCTTGTGCCCCCCGACCAGGTGGCTGGCAAGGAAGTGACCCGCCTCAAGGAAGTTTCCGAGCCGGACTTTCTAGACGTGAGGCCCTTGCCTGCCGACAGAAACGCCATTCACGACGCCATTGTGGAATTCCTGGTCTCCAGCCGGCCTGACTGAACGAAGGCGACTCTTTATCTACCGCGATAGCTTGGAACTTTCCGGACCTGCCTTGTTTTATCAATATTAATGTCTATATTACCGCTCAAGCAAATGCAGGAGGACCTACAATGAGTGCTATCAGACTTACGGATAATGTTTTTCAAGTGGGGGTTAAGGACCCCGAACTGAGAGTATTCGATATCATCATGAAAACGCAGTATGGGACCACCTACAACGCCTATCTGGTCAAAGGCGACGACAAAACCGCTCTGATTGACACTGTCAAAAAACCGTTTGTCGATCAATTCTTCTCGAATATAGAAGAAATCGTCCCCGTCGAGAAAATAGATTACCTGATCGTAAACCACAACGAGCCTGACCATAGCGGATCCATTGCCTCTTTGGTTGACAAAAATCCGGGACTGAAGATCTACTGCTCTTCGGCGGCCGTACCTTATCTGAAAAACATCATCAACCGCGAAGCTGATATTACCGGTCTCAAAGATAAGCACACCCTCGAGCTGGGCAAAAAGACCCTGACTTTCAGACTCATGCCTTACATGCACTGGCCCGACACCATGATGGAGTTTCTCGAGCAGGACGGCATTCTTTTCTCCAACGACGGCTTCGCCGCCCATATCGCGTCCGAGTCAATCTTCGCCGACGAGATTAGCGAGGACCTCGAATTCGAGTATTACCACTACTTTGACGCTATCATGCGCCCTTTCACAGGATACATGAGGCGTAACCTTCCGAAGCTCGATGAACACGATATCAAGATGATTGCTCCCTCGCACGGGCCGGTGTTCCGCGAGAACGCCATCGAATATATCGAGCGTTACAAAAAATGGTCCACCGACAAAGCCGAGGGACGCAACCTGGTTTCCATATTCTATGCCACCGCCTACGGTAACACCGAGAAACTGGCCCGGGCGCTGGGCGAGAAGCTGAAAGCGGCAGGATATGAAACGTCGCTCGTTGATGTTACCGAATGTCCGGTCGATAAGGCCAGAGAGCAGATCGAATCGAGCAACGCCGTACTGATAGGGACGCCGACGTTCAACGGAGATGCGGTCAGGCCGATATGGGATTTTGTAAATCTCTTCTCGACGGTATACAGTATTGGCAAGAAAGCCGGCGTATTCGGTTCATATGGATGGGGCGGCGAGGCCGCCAAACTGGTTTCCGACCGACTCGCGGGCTTGAAGTTGAAGGTTTTCGAGGAGAATTTCCGCGCCCGGCTGATCCCTTCCGATGAGGAGATGAGCGCCCTGGACGAATACGC
>CP070674.1:2601518-2672056 GCA_020351995.1 Candidatus Zixiibacteriota bacterium | reverse complement strand
ATTACGTCGGCCAGTTCCTGGGCTTCTTCCTTGGGAAGTTTCAGGATATGGAAGGCCAGCCGGGCCGCAGACTTTCGCCCGATTCCGGGAAGTCGGGCCAGACGGTTGACGAGCCTTTCCACTGATTCGGCGGATTTGAACATCTGCTTCACCTCTCAGAAGGGCAAATTAAGGCCGGGTATATTAAGCCCGCCGGTCAGGGCGCCCATCTTTTCCTGCTGAAGTTGCTGGGCTTTTTCTTTGGCCTGGCTGATCGCGGCAACAATCAAATCCTGGAGCATCTCCACATCGTCCGGGTCAACAACTTCGGGATCGATGGTAATCGAGGTTATATCCAGTTTGCCGTTGATGATCACTTTGACCATACCGCCGCCGGCGGTTCCCTCGACCTCGGTAGCTTCCAATTCAGCCTGAATCTGTTCCATCTTCGCCTGCATCTGCTGGAACTGTTTCATCATATTTCCCAGTCCACCCTTTGACATCATAATCTCCTTATATGCCCTTGTGCTCTCACTTCTTCAGTTTTTTCGCTCCGATGATTTCACCATCGAACCGGTCGATAATCTGTTTCAGTCGTGGCGAGTTTTTCAACAACTCAGTAACATCAACATTATTTTCGTTCTTTTGTTCATCGACCAGCCTTGGAGCGGCTTTGGTGTGGTCGATCTCGAATCTCAGGCTCACGTTGGCCTTGTAATGCTGCCTCAGTTCGCCGGTAATCAAGTTAAGGTTTTCCGTTTTCGCAACAATAGATCTGGAATTCTCACCCGAGGCCGGGTACACCAGAAGTATCTTATTGTCCTTGACCTCTCTAATCTCAGCCATTCCTAGCTGAGAAGCCAGCATGGGTCGCTTGGTCCGCAGCATGCTGAGAAAATTGTCCCATCCGGATTCGATAATGGGTAGATTGACGGCCCTGGTGTAAGTGGGTTGAGGCGAAGCGGGTAATTGGCTCTGTTGGGGCTCGTGGCGGACGATGGTAACCGGTTCCGTTATTGAGTCATTCTTTTTTTTTTCGGTATGACCGAACAGGTCGCCGTCCTCCGATGCCGGTGCCGGAGCTTGCTTGATAGCGTCAAGAACCTCTTGAAACTTAACTGTGGATTCCATCTCGGCCATTTTAACAGCGGTCATTTCCAGCAGCAGTCGGCCGTCAAGGCCACTGTCTTTGAGATCGGCGTTGAGGTCGGCGGAGCACTTCATAAGACGAATCAAATCGCCCATTGAGAAATATTCCGACTGCTCCTCGTATTCCTTGACCTCTTCCTCGCCATAGCTGAGTAGCTCACCGGATTCTTTGTCGGTGGAGAGCACCAGAAGAATCCGAAAGTGCTCGAGGAGCTCGGTGATGAAATCTTTGGGGTCAACACCGCTGTCGAAAAGATTCTTGATCAGCCGAAGGGAGGACTTACTGTCTTTGGAGGCAATGGCCTTGGTAAATTCAAACAGGAAAGAACGGTCCACAAGACCCAGAGCTTCGATTACTTCTTTTTCCGATATGCTCTCGGTGGTGTAGGCTGCAATCTGGTCGAGAAGCGAGAGGGAATCGCGCACCGACCCATCGGCCTTGCGGGCGATAATTCGCAGGGCGGCATCGGTAACTTTCATTTTCTCGTTAGAGGCTACTTTGATGAGATGTTCGGTCAGGTCTTTTACCGACACCCGTTTAAAGTCAAATCTCTGCGTCCGTGACAGAATGGTTTCCGGAACCTTGAAGGGTTCGGTGGTGGCCAGGATAAACATGGCGTGGGCAGGGGGTTCTTCGAGCGTTTTTAGCAGGGCATCGAAAGCCGGGCCCGACAGCCGGTGAACCTCGTCAATAATATATATGAGCTTTTTACCGCCGGTGGGGGAATGGCGGACATTCTCGCGCAGCTTGCGGATATCGTCGACGCCCGTGTTAGAGGCGGCATCAATTTCAAGGACATCCAGCGAGGCTCCTTTTGTAATCTCGAGGCAGGCCGGACATTCGTTGCATGGGTCGGGTGTCGGTCCCTTGACACAATTGACGGCCTTGGCCAGAAGGCGGGCGGTAGTGGTCTTGCCGGTACCCCGGGGACCGCAGAAAAGGTACCCGGAACCGATACGGTCGCTTTTCAGGCTGTTCTGGAGAGTTTTGGAAACGTGCTCCTGAGCGACAATATCGGCAAAAATCTGGGGGCGATATTTGCGGGCGAGGACCAAATAGCTCATAGGTCGCCAATATAAGAAAAAATCCCCGGCCGGGGAATCATATTTTTGGCAAGATTAGAGAAGAGGGGTCAGGAAAGGTTTCGGCGATACAGTTCTTCGTTTTTGGGTTGGGCGATTTGCGCGAAGCCGTCGATTCGGTCAAGCGTTTTGTCATAGGTTTTGATCAGGAAATCCACGAGCGGGGCAAGGTTGTCAATGGAGGATTTTCTGATGGCCTTGAGGTATTCACCGCGTTCGGAGATGTCTATCACGTTATAGTACAGCCCGGTGAAGAGCATGACATAGTTGCCGACAGCGAGCCCAAGACGCGCATTTCCGTGTTCGAACGGAAGGGTATCGGCAAGGCGATAAATGACCTCTGCCGCGATATGGAACATCTCAAGGAAATTATCCGAGTTGACCTTGCTGAATATGCCCAGGCGGTGTGAAAGCCACGATAGATGGTGCTCGAGCATCTCCGAGAGGCGCGAGTGGTGGGGCGCGGGATGACCATTGGTGGGGGTCTGGCACTGGGTTTCGCGGAATTTACCGGCCGAACTGTAACGGGTACGCTCGAAGAGCGTGCGGTTGAGCTGCAAAATGAACTGCACGGTCAGGGTCTGTTTGGCCAGGGCGGCTTCCTCGAGTCGTTCGACAACCTGGGCGAGGGCCTGGGTTTCGAGCATAGCAGTCTGGTAATCGGACGAGATTCTGTCCCATTTTCTGTCCGGGATTCGGTCCGGTGCCAGTTGGAGGAAGAGAGGGTCAATGTCGGTCAGGTCGAGGGCGGTGGCGTGAATCACTGCGGCCCGTCTAAGGGCCGTCATCATTTCTTGTGTCGCGTCGGTATAGTCATGCAGTTTCTGTCGGAGGGCAAAGAAGTGCTCTTTTGTCTTGTTTCTTGCCGCTTTGTCCATTGAAAGCCTCTTGCCTATAATTTGGGTATACGAGGAGTTTCATAGAATGTTTTGTCGGGGTGGGGGGTTTTTTGGGGTCAAAAAAGCACTTGGAACGCCGGGTAGTCTTTGTTATTTTTGTAGGCCGAAACGGACAGATATGGGGCAGTAGCTCAGCTGGGAGAGCGCCACGTTCGCAACGTGGAGGTCGTCGGTTCGATCCCGATCTGCTCCATTAAGAGTATCAGCCGGCTCTCTCAGGGGAGACGGCTTTGAAATTTGTGGGAGTGAGACTCTTCTCCACGGTCGCCGCACCTGGCGACTGTCCGAGAAGGTTCTCGCTAAAACAGGCAAACCCGAGCTAGACGGATTTTAAAGGAGACCTTTCTCTACGGTCGCCATACCGTTCGGCTATCTGAGAAGGTCTCCGATAAATCAGGCAAAGCCTGTGCTAGATGGGGAGTTAGCGGTGCCCTGTAACCCGGAATCCGCTATACCGGGGTCGAATTCCCACCCGAGGGCTTAGCGGTCGTCTTATTCCGACGGTTAAGCAGCGTTGAGGGTTGGGTCCCGTACAACAGAAGCCTGTGAACCCCGTCAGGACCGGAAGGTAGCAGCGGTAAACAGATCCTTTTGTGTGTTGCGGGATCGCCCAACCGGAGCCGGCTGGCCGGAGGGTTTTTCGGCAGCGGTTCGGAGGTGGGTGCACGTAAATGAAGCCCCTCGTCAGAATACGAGGGGCTTTACTTGTTATCAGATTCGGTGGCGGTACGTAGTGATCCCACAGCAAGCTGTGGGGCACCCGGCTGAAGGTATGGTGCCATTCGCTTATATACACTGGGGGTTGGCACAGGATTCCTCTTGCTTCACTTGCGGCGGATTCCAAGACGGACGCCGCCCGGCATCCTGGATGCAAGGCCTATATGGCGATCGTTATAATCGGAACCAGGCCATAGGTAACCAGACCGGCGGCCAGTCCGAGACAGGCTACCAGCATGCACAAAAGCGCGGTGCATGCGTACCAGTCGGAAAAGCCGAAGGCAAGATCGCCCATGCGCGGCCAGAGAGTCTTGCCTTTTTTCGCGTCGGGGTCAACCACGGGATTACCGAACCAGTAGTGAACGCATATAAGGGTAAAGCTTACCAGCGTCAGCAAGGCGCCCGCCGAGGCTCCGGTTACGATCAGGGCCAGCCTGAGAAACGGGTCGATGCTGGTGAACCTGGTCGGGGAATAGGCCCAGATAATCGAGACGAAAGAGAAACCCAGTCCGATATAAAACCATCTCCACAGCGCGGTCTTTCGGTGGCCTAAATTCACGGCCATTTTTCTGTAAACAGCAGGGGTTGGCATATCCTTATTATCGACAGATTGGAGTCCGAAGTTGAACTGAATTTACAATACACCGATGCCTGTAATTGGGGGTTAATAGGTTGCCGTATAGCGACTTAGGGGAATTAAAGCCCCCGGCCGTCTGACCGGGGGCTTTCCAGTGTGCAGTCAGCACCGTCTGGGGCTGGCCTCTCTTGCCCCGGCTGAGTCGATGTCTGACGTCCACGCGAGCGATAATGAGTGATGCAGTATCTTCCCCAAAGTAGAGACGCGCCGCTAAGTGATTGTGTTTACCGCAGGAAGCTCCAATTAGGAACCCCCGGCCTTTCGGCAGGGGGTTGTTAGCAACTTCGTCAAGGTTCCCCAAAACCCCAACTTCAGAGGTGGCACTTGCGGGGCAAATGCCCTTTACCTCAGTCCTTGTTTCGTCCGGGTCCCGCGTCATAGCGCGGGACCCAACGAGGGCATATGGATGAAGTTTCAGCGGGTGATAACACCCGCCTCACCAAGGATTCTACTTCTTGTTCGGATCGTAGATTATCACATCGTCGTACGCGGTGAACCCGCGGCTGATGTAGTCGCTGCCATCGGCAGAAACCATCTCAAGGGTCCCCTCTACCATGGCGGTGTGTGTCGCCCCGGTCAGCTCTTCGAGGACCGGGTTCGACAGTACCTCGTTCCTGTCGAAGTAAACCTGCAGTTTATTATCGATATAACAATACTTGGCACCGTAAGAATCAGCGATAAACTGACCGTCGATGTAGAGCGTAGCTTCACAACTGGAAAACATGTAACCGGATTCGAGTGTCATGGGGATCACTGCCTGGAAGTTATCGAACTGGCCGTTCGTATTCAGGCAGATTTTGTAGGGGCTCATGGTCATGGTTTGACCGAGCACCCCGTCAGTAGTCGAAAAGAATATTACTGTAAGCGCACAGAGTAGAGTGAGAGCAAACTTAATAGTCTTAGTAAGTGTCGATTCCATTTTCATTACCTCCTGTTCCCAAAATCAAGAGTAGTAGTAGTTAATCGATTTAGATTGACCTCCTTCTGTTAGGGGTTTGTCAAAACAAAGTTGCTGTCTTAAAGCCAGTATACATGGCAAAGGTTGTGCCACAAATGCGCAGGGTCGTGTTATAAGCGAGCTAACCAACAGGTTAGCTAGGCCGGGGAAACGGGAGACATTTTGTCGGGTGTACCAATTGGTCCGTTTTGATGGGAATTGTCCGATGGGCGGGTACGAGACGGTTCACACCGGTCATATTGACACGGTGGCTGACGGAGTGTATATAGCGTTATCCGATATTGTTTGCCGCCGTCCATGATCGCATCGATGCCTGACACCGCTTGAAAATCCTTTAACATCTGCGGCCGGGGCAACTGATACACCTGGCCGTGCGTGAAGGGGAGCCAATCGAATGAAGCCCCGATGGGATTCGATATTAATTCTTCTTCTGGTATCATTACTGGTATCCACAAATACTTTTGGTTTTGACGGTCGGCGCAAAGATTTCGCTTTGGGCATATCTCTTGGTGGAGGGACATCTTTCTTCCACCAGAAAATGGGCACGCTGCGGGAGAAGAGTACCTCGGCATCATATCAGCTTCGATTGCGGGCCGCCCGGGGACTCAGCGACCAGCTGCTGGTGACCTTCGCATCACGGATGAGCATGTACGACTATAACGATATCGATACGGCGTTGGTGGAGGATGACCTTTTCGAGTCGTTTGAGAGTTTTCTGGAGACTATTATGATTGAATACCCGGCCAAGGCACTCACAAATCATCACACTCTTACTATTGGATTGACATATTTCTTCCGGCCGGAGGCACCGTCGTTGTACATCTATTCAGGAATCGGTTTTGCCATATTTCCGACATTTATCGACAATGACATCGTGCCCGGCCTGGCGGCTGTGGCCGGTGGCGGGTACGAGTTCATGCGCCACCTGACAGTTGACGTGGAATTTCTTTACGGTCACGCTGCGGAGAATAGCGGACCTAACAGGATCAGCCGCGATTACGGGACGGTGACGGTGTCGTTGCAGTGGCTTCTCTACTGAGATGGGCACAAAAAAGCCCGCGCGCGGGCGGGCTCTTTTGCGATTGGAGCGATAGAGTTTCTATGGTGTCGCAGAAACGGCAGCGGCAGCATCGAGAAGTCCCGCGCCGGTAGCGTCGGAACCCCACGTATAATCTTCATATACTCCACTCGGTCCGATAACCGTGCGCATCCCAGCCGGAAGCGGTACGGCGCTGCCTTCGAGGATCGCCTCGGCCTCGGCAGCGGTCAGTAACGGATTCTTTTCCAGCATCAGGGCCACAACGCCGGCCACGTGTGGGCTGGCCATCGAGGTTCCGCCAAGGTAGTAATACGAGGTCTTTCCGCTCTGAAGCTGATATGGACCCACGACCCACGAACCGGGAGCAGCAATATCCAAATCCTGGCCAGCTAGTTCGCGGCTCGAGAAGTCGGCGATGTAAAAATCGCTGGGATTGATCGGGTCGGCGACATCCAGATTATACCACCAGCCGCCATTGGGGAAGGGCTGCCACTCATAGATCCATCCGGACGCAGCGGCCGAGATGACCGGCGGGTAGGCACCGGGATAGCCCATGCCGCCCATACCGTGATTCCCGGCGGAGGCGCAAATGATGACGCCCTGGGCGACGGCATAATCGATAGCGGCCTGTTCAACGGCATCGAGTACTGGGCCACCGAGACTCATATTTATGACAACCGGATAGTCGGCCAGTGGACCGGCTTTGAGATCGCCGATGTACTCGATACCACGGGCGATGACCGAAGACCATCCCCAGCCGCTCTGACCGAGGACTTTGACGGGGATGATGGTAGCTCCGGGGGCAGTGCCGCCGACGGGTGTGCCTCTGAAGCTGTAGCCAATGATGGTGCTGGTCACATGAGTACCGTGAGAGTCGTTATCGTGCTCCCACTTGTTGGGCTGTTCGGACACATTGCCCATCTCCATACCTCCGCCGCCGAATGATTTGGCATACTCTTCGGCGATGCGCTCCTCCGGGAAGTACATGCGCCAGAGATCCTTCAGGCCGGTATCCAGAACGGCGACGAAAACGCCGTTACCCGTGAAGGCCACGGAACGGGTTCCGAAGCCCGGACCCGCGCTCACATTTATTGCATCCTGATCCCAGGTGTTGAGGCCGTCGACGAAATCCGCGTAGGGAACGAGGTCGACCGGTCTTCCATACCGCTCGGCATCAGGGTTAGCGGCCGTAACGAAAGGCAAGGCCTGAATTTCCGGAATTTGATCCGCCTTGGCCAGCATAGTTACAGCGCTTACTTTGTAAAGAATGTCCCGGACCTTGCCGTATTTGCCAAGGTCAGCCAGAATGGCATCGGTAACAGCGGTGTTGAGCAGAACGTTGACGCCCATGTTCCCTTTTGAGGATTTGGCCGATAGAGACGTTCCATCATTACTGACCGCGGATGCCAGATTCTCGATCTCGCTGTTTACCGGCGAGGTGGAATCGCTACATCCGGCGATCAAGAAAACCACCGCCACTGAAAAAACTAGTCCCAAGCTCTTCAAGGCTGAGAAACCAGAGCGCATCATGAAGACCTCCTTTTTGCCCGGGGTGTGTTTATTAGCCACCCCCTGTTTTGTTTTATGGTGATTCATAAGGCTACACACGAAATACGAGCCGAGAGGGGCAATAATTGATAAAAAAGATAGAAATAGTACTAATTTATCTCTTTTGCTGCTTATGGGCGCAGAGCGGCCGGCAGGTGCAATCTTGGGGGGTCTAGTCCTGTGTTTACCAATAACTTATCAGGTGGTCTCAAGAGGTTGATCGGGGCCGACCTGGCCGACTCTAATTTTTGAGCGGTAGTAGGGTTCGGTCTCGACGGGGGCTCCAGCCAGTCGCCTGAGGGTCATGAGTTGACCGACATGGGTCATCATGTCCAGCCACGGGCCCTGAAAGAGCTCAAGAAATCTGCCGGCTCTAGGCGGTTCGACCTCAAGCAGGCTGGTGTCCAGTTCGTGCAGAGCGGAATGGAATTTTTCCACGACTTCATCCCAGGGCAATAACTCCACTTTGCTGGCGTCGTGACCCCGGTAAACCTCGTTGGTGGAAACCACGATTTCTGTCATGTGGTTGAGAATGCGCAGGGGAGTCCAGACGTTTTTGCCGGCTTTGAATTCTGGATAGTGTTCGGGGGCTCCCCGGATGGCGTGCTGGGTGCGAAACGCCAGCGTGGCGAGGAAATGCCTTAGCAAATAAATATGATCCATGGCGGTCCTCCTTAGATGCCAAACACTAATGCCGTCTATCCTCCCCACAACCTGGGGACTATCGAACCCGCTTGCTACTCAGCAGTCACTACTGTTATATTAGTTTACGGACTATACCGGTGGATAACCAACAAAAAAAAACAGGATCATGGGGGCAACTGCTCCCGAGATTGGCCGGTCTGGCTCTCTTATTGCCGCTGATCATCTGGTTGGATGTGCTGGCCATCCTGTGGCGCGATCAAGGTTTTCTCGGTGACGGGCTTCATGAATTCCATAACAATCTTCCGGCGGTTTTTCAGTGGCTGCTATGGCTGGGACTTCCCCTGATTGCGGCCGCACTTGGGACGGTGTCTATGAAGCTGAGGGTGATGCCAAAACTCAGCCGATGGATAACAGCGGTCGGAGTGATCCTGGCGGTGCTGGCGATTCTGGCGGCGACGCGTGTACGTTAAGCATCAACAAAGCACTTGTTTCTTAATCCCATTAGACGTTAATTCGGCATCATATGCGCTGGTCATCGATGTACCTTCTGATCTCAGTGCTCTTCTGGGGCATTTCCTATATCGCTATTAAGGTCGTGCTCAAGGAACTCGAGCCGGTGGAGATGATATCGATTCGTTTTCTACTGGCGGCTCCGACACTATACATTATCATCAAATTCAAGCGCCTTTCCATGTGGCCGTTGCCCATGAAGGGGAAGCTGATCTTCGCGGCTTTTGTTGTTTTCATGCATTTCTGGGTGATGGCGACCGGGATGAAGGAAACGTCGGCCTCGAACACGGCGTGGATACTGACCACGGCGCCGATATTCATCGCCCTGCTGTCCTGGATGTATCTAAAAGAGAAATTCAATCTTCCGCAATGGTTTGGTCTGGCCTTAGCCGTTGCTGGTGTATTCGCCCTGGTGTATAACGGCAATCCGAAGAATCTGGGATGGATCCACACCCGCGGCGACGTGATAGTGCTCGGCTCGTGCGTGACATGGGCGATTTACACAGTTGGTACGAGAGAGTTGACGGCCCGGATAAATCCGCTGGTGGCGACGTTCTGGATGGTGGTAATCGCGGGACTGGTTTTCATACCCTGGACGTTCATTACGTCGGGTTATCAGAAATTTTTGAACCTGGAGACGAATACTGTAATAAGCCTGGTGTTCCTTGGCATTTTTTGCCTGGCAATCGCGTTCTGGCTATGGTCCGAAGGGCTGGCAAAGCAAACGGCGGCCGAGGTCGGGGTCTACTTGTATGTGGAACCGCTCGTGACAATGATTGGAGCGTGGGTGCTCTTAGGTGAGAGAATAACGATCTGGTTGATAATCGGTGCGATATTGATCAGCATCGGTGTCTGGGTGTCCGAGCGACACAGCAAGATGCAACTTCAGGAGCATGATGTCTGATGCTGGTCTACGTATACCTGATGTTGACGATCATATTCTGGGGTTGGTCATTTGTTGCGACCAAGATCCTTCTGGAATATGTTACCCCGGTCGAACTGATGGGGCTTCGCCTGATCATAGGCCTGCCGATACTGTACGCGGTCATTCTCTCTAAAGGAATCAAACTCAGTTTTGCATCCGGCCATCGTTGGCATCTGTTATTGGGCTCAGCCATCCTGACGGCGCATTTCCTCATTCAGATTAATGGCCTCGTCCACACCTCCGCTACAAATACCGGATGGATCATCGCGGTGACGCCGTTGGTGATGGCGGTGGCGGCCTTCGTTTTCCTCAAAGAGAAGATCGGTTTCAAGGAAATGGTGGGAATAGCAATCGCCACGGCCGGGATAGTGCTGCTGGTGTCGAAGGGAAAGATAGGCAACCTGGACTGGATAAGGTCGGTCGGTGACTGGCTTATCCTGGCCTCGGCTCATACGTGGGCACTCTATACCGTAGCTACGCGCGATCTGGTGCGGGGCTACAATCCGCTGGCGGTGACATTCGCGGTCCTACTGCCGTCGGCGATCATACTGGTCGGATACATGACGTTTACATCTGACTGGGGACGATTTCTCAGTCTGCCATCGGAGCCGCTGCTGGCTTTGCTGTTTCTGGGGATATTCAGCACGGCGGTAGCGCACTGGTTCTGGCAGGAAGGGGTGTCGAAACTGGGCGCGGCCCGGGCCGGAATTTTCTTGTATCTCGAGCCACTGGCCACAACCTCGTTGGCGGTGCCTTATCTAAACGAACAATTTGGACTGCTAACAGCTGTCGGCGGTACTCTTGTGCTGGGAGGGGTTTTTGTCGCGCAGAGAAAGCCAGTGAGAGTGCCTCCCAAATAACCGCTCTGTCGAATTCACTGTTTAGGTAAAACAATAATAAATCCAGCCATGACCGACAAGACATGGAGCTCACTTTGTTCGTGGTAACCGAAACCGGCGCCAACGAAAGGGCGAAACCGCGCCATCGGTGCGAATAGCCACCTGAGCTCAGCAGAGACCATGAGTGCCGTGGGATCCGGAAAATCTTCTCCCAGTTGGCCTAACACCCCGGCCGTGGCCAACACCTGAAAAGCAATCTTATTTTCCTCGTAGTATGTGCCAAAGATCGTCAGGCCCCCAGGAGAGCGTCCCCGCCCACGGTTCTGCCGCCCGAGGTCTCGGAATGTGCATAGCCCGCCGTAAGACCAAGTCCCACCACGCTCTTGGGCTTGTTCTCTTTGAAATAGTACGTCAACGAGGGGGAGAAGGTATTGATTCCAAGGTCGCTATTGTGGCTGAAAGCCACGGCGATGTCGAGACAACCGTTGATGCCGACACCCAGACTGCCACCCAGACCAGCCG
Organism: Candidatus Zixiibacteriota bacterium; assembly: GCA_020351995.1. GTDB lineage: Bacteria > Zixibacteria > MSB-5A5 > GN15 > FEB-12. Next base: position 2,660,606 of record CP070674.1, on the reverse strand, counting down.
CGTCATCGCCGAAGGTTTTGATGCCGGCAAAGCCAATGGCGTTCTCGCCCGGACGGAGGAACTCTCCCTGGGCGAAAGAAGGTGCTGCCAGCACCAACAGAGTCAAAATTGTTATGAGAACATATTTCGTCATTTTGAAATTCTCCTTACCATGCCGCGACAAAGCCGGCATCGATTGAAAAGAATGACCCGGCCGTGTCATCACCGGTAGTGTAGCCAACACCGAAGAAGGGGCGGAATTTGCTTTGGTGTCCCAGGATGAGTGTCAGGGCCGGGGTGATCGAGGTAGAACTGCCGTCCGATACATCCTCTATCGGCACCGTGGCCCCACCTGTTATCGAGGGCTGAACAGCGATGGTTGGGGTGGTATAGAAATTGGCAAACAGAGTGATTCCGAAAATCACAAAATTGTATGCCCCTGACTGGGGAAGGATTTTCATTTCGGTGCGGCCAAAACCCGCGGTAAAACCCACACCCGTCAGGCTTTTGGGTTGGCTCTTCTTGAGGTAAAACGTCAGGGAAGGACAGTAGGTCTGAATATTGCCGCTTTCGTCAGTGGTGTAAGAGAAGGTGAGATCGATGTAACCACCCGGAGATGTTCCGATGGTTAGACCGTAGGCGTCGGAATCTTCGCCAAAGAGTACTGCCCCGGACGCGCCGAAGCCACTTTCACCGGGACGAAGGAACTCGCCCTGAGCGAAGGCACACGAGGCCATCATGATCAATACAAGGCAGATGTTTGTTGATTGTTTGATGAGCATCTTCTATGTTCTCCTGCAGTTCTATACTGTTGTTGAAACACTGCCGAGGGGATACTTATCCGCTACTGCAATGCAACGATTATTCCAAAACCTAATCCAAAGAAAATCTCGCTGTCGGCCTCGGCCGTAATACCTATACTCGTACTCACGAATGGACGAACGGTTTTGGTGTGGTTGAAGGCCATGGCCAGACCGCCTGTCAGAATACCGAGGGTGCGATCTTCGGTACCCTCGAGTTTGAAACTAAAGGAGCCGTGGATCGACGGTTGCAGCACGATGCTTTCGTTCAAGTAGAAATTGTCAAACCCACCGGCACCGAAAACGAGTATGGCGGTATTGTCGTTTCCGCCCGCCGAGACCATCTCCAGGCCGACCGTTAGTGCGAGACCGAGCATACTGCGGTCTCTGGTTTCCTTCTTGTAGAAAGTCAAGGCCGGACAAAAGGCATCGGCTTCCGGATCGGAATTGTGAGCATAGGCAAAAGATAGTTCCAGAGAGTTCTCGAGACAATAACCGGCGGAGACACCAGAGACAGTATGGTTGTCGCCAAACAGGAATTGCGGCGCTACTCCGAGTCCCCTTTCGCCTTCTTTAAGGAACTCCCCCTGGGCGAAGACAGGGGCGCCGGTAAGAATGATTGTGAGGACAATAAGAGTAAAACCTTTTTTCATGACCCCTCCAAGAGTCCTTGAGTGAGATTTGTAAATCTTATACAATCACCTAAAACACTGCCAGAATACCGACCCCGATACTGCCGTAAACATTCTCCGAGGTTTGATTGGGAATAACAAGGCCGGCGAACAAGAATGGGTGATACTGCTTTCCGCGATATAATTCCATGGCCAGGCCTATGTTCTGGTAGAAATCGAGTCTGTCGGCCCTGCCGGTTGCAGATTGCTCCCAGGCGGTTTCGAGATCGATGGCCATAGTGCTTGTGTAAGAGGGCTGAAGAGTGAGCCAGTCCGAAATGTAAAAATTGTAGTACAGGGCGGCTTCCACCAGAATAAGTGTTGTCTTGAAGGTTATGGTATCCTCGGTCGGGAACTCCAGGGACTGGAAGCTTAGATAAGCTGACGCCCCGAACATGCCGTTGCCGCGGCGTGTCTTCATCAGATGAGCGGCCATAGTCGGGCCGTAACCTTTGGCATCGGTGTCTTCGTTTTTCGAGTAGACAAAGCCGAAATCCAGATAGCCCTCGGCGCAGTAGCCCAGGTTGACGCCATATCCGGTAGAGTTGGGGCCGAAGGTGAGCTGGGGGAGAAGAGCGAGACAACTCTGTCCACGGTCCACGAATTCACCCTGGGCGAAAGCCGGTGAGGTTGACAGGATAAGAAGAACAGTCAGAGCTAACCGAGATTTGTGACTCATCAGGTGATACTCCTTTCAACGGTTTTGCTCAGAAGACCACTACCAGACCACCGTGTACGGTCGTGTAGCTCTGGCCGTCTGACGACCCGATACCGGCCCCGATTAAGGGTCGCACGGGTGCCCTGCGCAGGAGGTCGGCTGTGATTCCGAGTTGTCCGGTACCGACAGCAGCGTTGTTGTTTCGCCACACGGTACCGGAAAGGTACGGCTGAAGCGCGAGATCTCGCGACACGTAGAGGTTGTTGAATACGACAACGCCAAGAAGCAATACATTGACATCCCTAATCCCGCCTCCCTGCAGACTTGCATAGCCGAGCGTGACGCCCATTCCGAACATGCCCAGTTTATGAAAGTGTTTGACATAGTAGGTGGCACTGACAGTATACGACTGGGCATCGACATCGTTATCCGAGGTAACGGCGAAGGAAAAATCGAAGCGGCCTTTGAGCGAGTAGCCGAAACCCAACGAGTAGGCATCGCTGTTTTCGTAAAACGCCGCGCCGCCGTAAACCCCCAGGGCGTTTTCCCCCGGTTTAACGAACTCACCCTGGGCGAAAGCTCCGGTACATAGCATCAAGACAGCAATGATTGTGATGTTGATTTGCTTCGCGAACATGTATTCCTCCCGATAACGATTGTGCTTGATCCACGAGGAATATACTCAGGAGCGTCCACGATTCAAAGCGGAATATAGGCGATAGCCTAACTGCTTTCTTCCCGCGCGTATTCGAGCAAATCGCCCGGTTGACAGTCGAGAGCCTCGCATACTTTTTCCAGGGTGGAAAACCTGACCGCCCGGGCGTGTCCCTGCTTGAGCATGGACAGGTTACCTATGGTGACGCCGACTTTTTCGGACAACTCTGTCAGAGACATTTTGCGCCGGGCCAGCATGACATCAAGGTTGACAATAATTGGCATGAGTTCCCTTACTATATGGTCAGGTCATGTTCCTGCTGCAGGCGACACCCCCAATCGAAAATCTGGGCGATGACAAACAGCAGGATTCCCAGGGCGATCAATTCAACGTAACCGGTATCGATCCACGGTATGGCTACTTCGAGCTGCGCACCGGGAATATCGATACGCTTCATGTAGGCGTGGGCGATGCTGATAATCGTGATTATGTCGAGGACGACAAAGGCTACGATCGAGTAGGCCATGTAACGAATTCTTCTGGGATTATCCCTCGAGAATGGTCGCCCGCTCCGAACGTTGTGAAAGAAGGCGCGCACCTGATAAACCACCCACAGTAACAATCCAATGGTAAGCAACGCTGCTACCCAATGAAGAGCCATCTCGCCGGCAAGCCATCGATCGACCAATACGACCTCGTAGCCGCGGACGTGAAGGGCATCAGCAGCGGCCACGGATTCGTCAGGCTCCACTCTGATCGGCTGATCGTAAGTGACCCTGATGGGTATGGGCGCTTTTTCCCACGACCACAGTTTCTGATCCCCGATGTTGGGCACACAAAGAAGAATAACGACTGCGGAAAAACCGAATACCACACAGCTGATGTACCAAATCCAGTCTATGACCACGGACATGATTTTGATAGTTCCTGTCTGTGGAGCGGGCAGAGGGATTACGTTGATGGTGTCGCATTTCTCGCAGGTCAGTTGCTCGCCCGGCTTGGCCTCGCCGAGGGCAATGGCAACTCCGCATTTGCGGCACTGAATCACACTATCCATGATTATCCTCCCGGGCAAGAGTTTCTTCAACCACTACATTTTCAGCATAAGCCATCATTTACCCTTTGTCAAGCAAAATTTGCCGATAAACGGTAAATATTTGCTGATAAGCAGTGTATGGATCCAGAAAACCACAAGTCGGAGAGGGAGTTATCTCAACTTGAGACGAGACGATTTTAATACATCAGTTGTGCTTTTTGCCAGGCCGTGACCTTTGTTATGGAGAGGATTCTTGCGAGAAAGTGGCTGGTCAGTACCGCCCTGGCGTATCTCGGGACACCGTATGTGTGGGGCGGGGATGATCCGTCTGGGTTTGATTGCTCCGGTTTTGTCGTCGAGTGCCTAAAATCGGCAGGTGTTTTGGGAGAAAAGGAGGATCACACCGCCGACGGTTTGCTCAGACTGTTCGCGACCCGTCTTGTGGACAAACCTCGCAAGGGTGCCCTGCTGTTTTTCCTGAATGCGAGAGGAAAGGCTGTTCATGTGGCAATATGCCTTGATGGGTTTTTCCAGGTTGGTGCCTCAGGTGGGTGTGCGGCAACATCAAACTCAGCGGCAGCGTGGAAGGCGAACGCTTATGTGAAGATCAGGCCAATTAGTTTCAATGCCGCAAGTATGAGGGTGGTCAATCTCTTCTGATGTTTACGGGGAGATGTCTGGCAGGAGCCACCTGGGGGTCTATTCCATGGCGCGAAGAGCGCGAATCAGTTCGCCAGGGCTCTGTAAAGACATCAGTTCTTCGCGGAAAGACTCATACTGAAGCATTTCAGCGAGAGACTTGAAAACCTTAAGGTAGAGGTTGTCGTCGTAAGGCGGGGCGGCCATGATAAAGAAAAGATGGGTGGGGCTGGTGTCGAGCGATCCGAAGTCGTAGCCCTCGGTAGAACGGGCGAAGGCGATCATAAAGTCCTTGGCCTGCATCGATCTGACGTGAGGGACGGCAACGCCATAGCCGAGGCCGGTGGTGGCTTTTCTCTCGCGGTTGATGAAGTCGATAAGCAGTTTGTTGCGATTACCGATACGGTTGCCGACTTCGAGCAACGACACCAGTTCTTCGATAATCATCTCCTTGCCATTCTGGCGCCATTTCTCGAGGGACTCGTCCTCACCGGGCGGCTCGATGACGGTGTCCATTTCGAGTTTGATCAAGTCTTCTCTAAAGTACCGCGACAGATTCATAGTAAATTTATCGGACCTCGTGTTAACAAATTAAGCAATTTAGTCTTTGTTGCTCAGTTGTCAATAGTCGCAAGCGCTGTCTTTCGGTATCTATGACGAAAATCGAAGTTGTTGGTTTCAAGTGTTCAAGCGGCGGATTCGATTCGGCTGGATTCGTCGCGATCGGGCGACCTTGAAGGATCGGTCAGTTTTTAGGCCTTGCGGATTAGGAGACTAAAAAAGTGTTCTTTCTGCGGTTGGTACCTCCCGATTGTGCTCTCTTGACTTATGATTTGGAATAAGCTACCTTTCCGCCGTAAGTTGACCTGTTTGGGTCATTTAACGTTTCCCGGTATATGCCGATATATAGTTAGAATACAATTGCTTAGAGAGGAGTTAGTGCCAGCGTACTCAGAGCTTAAAAGAACTCACACCTGCGGTGAGCTGAGCGTCGCGAATATTGGTCAACCGGTACGATTGAACGGATGGGTGAACGGCTACCGTAATCTGGGCGGTGTGCTGTTTGTGGACCTTCGTGATCGCTACGGACTTACACAAATCGTGATTGATCCGGAGGGGATCGACAAAGAGATGCTGGCCGAAGCCGAACGCGTTCGTCATGAGTTTGTGGTAGCCGCGATCGGTACGGTAGCTCCTCGCCCGGAGGGCACGGTTAACAAGAAACTGGCTACCGGCGAAATTGAAGTGCGAGTAGAACAATTTTATATCCTGTCGGAATCCAAAACACCCCCGTTCGAGATAGTAGACGAAACCACCGCCAAAGAGCTGCTGCGGTTAGAGTACCGTTATCTTGATCTTCGACGGGCCCCTCTCCAGGAAAAGATGAGAATGCGTCACGAGATAACTCTGGCCGTTCGAAATTATCTTAGCGAGCAGGGCTTTTATGAGATCGAGACGCCTCTTCTGATTCGTTCGACCCCGGAGGGTGCCCGCGACTATGTGGTACCCAGTCGCGTCTCAAAAGGCAGGTTTTATGCCTTGCCGCAGTCACCGCAACTATTGAAACAGATTCTGATGATTTCCGGATTCGACAAGTACTTCCAGGTTGCCCGGTGTTTGCGCGACGAGGACCTGCGCTCGGATCGCCAGCCGGAACACACCCAGATAGACGTAGAGATGTCTTACGTAACTCCCGACGATGTCTTTACGGTGATGGAAGGACTCACGCAGGACCTGTTCGGGAAGATACTCGGTGTTAGCGTATCGACGCCGTTTGAGCGTTTTACTTTCGAAGAAGTGATGAATCGGTGGGGCACTGACAAGCCGGATCGGCGTTTCGGGATGGAGCTCGTGGATCTGACCGATGAGGCCCGTGACTGTGGTTTCAAGGTTTTTGCCGATAATGTCAAATCGGGTGGTGTAGTAAAAGGCATCGTGCTGAAAGGCGGCGGTAACTACTCCCGCAGGCAGATAGACGAGTTGACGGAACTGACGAAGTCGCTTGGTGGTGGCGGGTTGGCTTATATCCTTCGCGCCGAGGGCGGCGACAAGTCGCCGATACTCAAGTTTATCGGTGAGACAACAAAAGACAGGCTGTGTCAGAAAGCGGGGGCTGAAGTGGGCGACGCGCTGTTTATAATCTCTGACCGAAAGCTCAAGGCGGAGGGCATACTGGGCCAGTTGCGGCTTCATCTCGGGCGCAGCCAGGACCTGATTGACACCGGGAAGTGGAGTTTCCTCTGGGTGACCGACTTCCCGTTGTTTGACTATGATACCGAAAATGATTCTTTTATGGCCATGCATAATATTGTCTCGAACCCGCACGAAGATGATCTGGCCCTAATAGAAGAGGGCTTCAAGTCGTCGGTCGCACGTTCCGATGCCGCTCATCCATGGCGTCGAGCGCGGGCGATGCAGTATGACCTGGTGATAAACGGTTGGGAGATTGCCTCCGGAGGGCAAAGAATAAATCGACGGGAGCTGCAACGAAAGGTGCTGAATATACTCGGAATCGACAATGAACGGGCGGAGCGGATGTTCGGTTTCTTGCTACGGGCGCTTGAGTACGGGGCGCCGCCTCACGCCGGTATCGCGGCTGGTCTGGACCGGCTGGTGTCGCTGATGACCGGTACCGACACGATCAGGGATGTCATCGCCTTCCCCAAGACGACCAACGCGGTATCATTGATGGATGGTTCGCCTTCAGAGATTGATCCGGAGCAACTGGCGGAACTGGGTCTGTCGTTGAAGAAGGGCGGCAAAAAGGATTGAGTGGATGACTACGAATCTCGACGATAGGCAGGCCAGAACTTTCGTGGTTCAGGGCATTGACCAGCGCCTTCTGTTTGGACAGAATGATGTTTTTCTTCGCCTGGTCGAGGCGCATTTCCCGGTGAAGATTATCGCTCGCGGCGACAATATCGTTGTGGAAGGGCCCGGCAGAGAGGTAGACCGTGTTTTTCGCCTCTTGGGCGATTTCGTGACAAGATTGAAACAGGGGGATTACCTGTCCGAGCAGTACGTTCATTATGCTATCAGCATGGTCAAGGAAAATGGCTTCGGTCCGGCGGAGTACATTTCCACCGAACAGTTGTTGACCAACTCGCTAAAAAAGGTGATCAAACCAAAAACAATCGGGCAGTCGAAATATGTAGAAGCGGTCGAGAAGAACGATATTGTGTTCTCGATCGGTCCGGCCGGCACCGGAAAAACCTACCTGGCGGTAGCCATGGCGGTGGCCGAACTGAAGGCCAAGAAGGTTAACCGAATCGTTTTCACCCGGCCGGCAGTCGAGGCGGGGGAGTCGCTCGGTTTTCTGCCGGGAGATATTCGGGCCAAGGTAGACCCGTATCTTCGCCCGGTTTACGACGCGCTGTATGATATGCTTCAGCCCGATAAGATTCGCAAACTTCTGGAGCTGGGAATCATCGAGATTGCCCCGCTGGCTTTCATGCGCGGTCGGACGCTCAATGAGGCCTTCGTGGTCCTTGACGAGGCGCAAAACACGACCAGTCCACAGATGAAAATGTTCCTGACCCGAATTGGAGAGAAATCCAAGGCCATTATTACAGGCGACATCACGCAGATAGATCTCGAGGATCGGCGCAAATCCGGTCTGGTGAGAGTCCAGAAGATCCTGGCCGGGTTGGATGGCATCAAGTTCATATATCTTACCGAGAAGGATGTTATCCGTCATCATCTTGTTCAGAGCATCATCAAAGCCTACGAGAAATATGAGAAATCCAGGAGAAAGGATTAAGGCGAAAGGGAATTTCGCTTTATGTTTTCGTTCTTAGTAAAACTCAAACGCCGCATCAAGAAACTTCTTAAAGTCCAGAGTGAAATACGCCAGGTCAAAAGGTCGTCATTTCATTCGCGTACGTTCAAGTTTCTGCTGCTGATAATTCTGTCGCTTCTGGTGGGTATCGTTTACCCGGGCCAGTCGCTGTATGATCCGCTGGATATGCCGCGAAGGGGCGAGATCGCGCTGGAGGACGTTATTGCCCCGTTCCAGATCACGGTGTACAAGACGGACCGGGAAATTCGCGACGAGACCGAGGCCACCCGCTTGGCCCTGCCCTTCGTGCTGGATTATGACACCACCATAGCCAACCATGCCTATACCGGCCTGAGGAGGTTTTTCTGGGTGGTGGATTCCATCAGGCAGGCCAGACTGGAGGAGGATACAACGAGTATCGAGCAGTACGTGGATGTAATCTCGGCGCGTTTTCCCCTGTTCAGCCCGGAGGCTATCGGGAAATCGATGGAAACGGACAGCCTGGACAGGATTTACACCATCGTCAGGGATATTTACGCTAATGAGATTTACAGCGTGGGTGTCCTGCCCGACCGGTTCACGTTTCCCGAATCGAGAAACAAGAATGTGTTGATCCGCACGGGGGACGATCAGAATATCATTTCGCGCGACAAGCTTTATTCAGTGGCGACAGCGTACTCCCGGCTTCTGACGGCTCTTAACCGGCTCAGCGCGACCGATTCGATCGATGTTGAGTATTTCTATCAGGTCGGTCGGACGTTCATTCAACCGAATCTGCGCATGAACGCCGCGGAGTACAATCGGCGTGTGGATGATGCTCTGGCGTCGATATCGGATGTAAAGGAGATTGTGGAAAAGAATGATATCATTCTGCGTGCCGGCCAGAGAGTGAATGAACGCCAGGAACGGGTTCTCAGGGAGATGGCGCGGATAATGCGCAGCCAGGCGGCGGCGGAGCCCTGGCTGGCAACGATACTTCCGGCGCTGGTCAGGATTGTTTTAGTGCTGGCGGCGTTTTCCGCTTTATATCTTTTCCTGTTCTTCTTCCGGCCGGACATGTTCAAGTCCAATCCCAAGCTGGTTGCACTGTTTATGGTCTTTGGGCTGCAGTTGTTGCTGGTGTATCTGGTCGGGATCCAGGGCGAACTATCGATATATCTTTATCCCGTGGCCCTGCTGCCGGTTATGGTTACGATTCTCTTCGATGCCGAGGTCGGCTTGCTGTCGACCATTGTGCTTGCGTTCCTTCTGGGTATCATGCACCGGTTTGATTTCACCTTGAGCTTTATGACGGTGGTGGTCGGCACGGTGGCTTGCTTTACGTCGCGTCGGGTAAGGAAACGGTCGGAGTTTTTCCGGATAATGTACTCGGTAGCGCTTACTTTTGCCGTTTATGCCGTTATGGTCGAGACACTGAAGCTTACGCCGAACGCCGATCTTTTGCAGGAAACCGGGTTCGGGGTGATTAACGGCATTGTCGCGACTCTTCTGGCCATGGGTATCCTGCCCTTTTTTGAGTCACTGTTCGGTATCACCACGGATATCACCCTTCTGGAGCTTGCCGATCCCAATCACCCGCTGTTGAAGCGTCTGGCGCTGGAGGCACCGGGGACCTATCATCATTCGATTATCGTGGGGAATCTTACGGAAGCGGCGGCAACAGCCATCGGGGCCAATGCCCTGATGGCCCGGGTCGGGGCGTACTTTCACGATATTGGTAAGATAGAGATTCCCGAGTATTTTGTCGAGAACCAGCTCAGTGTGAAATCCAAGCACGAAGAACTGACGCCATCAATGTCATCTATAATTCTCTCATCGCATGTGAAAATGGGTCGTCAACTTGGCGAGGAGGCGGGTATTCCCGACGATGTTCTCAGCTTTGTCGAGGAACATCACGGTACCATGGTGCAAACTTATTTTTACAATAAGGCTGTTCAGCAGGGCGCGGGCGACGAGGAGGCTATGGACAAGTTTCGCTATCCCGGTCCCAAGCCTCAGACAAGGGAAACGGGCATCGCCATGCTTGCCGACGCGGTCGAGGCGGCAAGCAGGACTCTGGAAGATCCAAAACCGGCGCGAATCAACCATCTCATCCAGCGCATAATAAATGATCGCTTCCAGTCGGGCGAGCTGGAACAGTGTCCCTTGACCCTGAGGGACCTGGCCCGGATAAAAGAGGCCTTCGCCCAGGTACTTATCGGGGCATTTCATCATCGCGTGGTATATCCCAAAAAGGATAAGACCGAGGAAGAATGAGGCTCAACATTTTCAGGGAATCGGGAGGAAGGCTACCTTTGAAAAGGCTTCAGAAGCTGTTCGATAAACTTATCGCGGAGGAAAAGAAGCCGGGCTGGGCCGGCACGATTAATCTCGTATTCACCGATGATGCGGGTATCCGAAAACTCAACCGCCAGTTTCGGCATATCAACAAAGCTACCGATGTACTGGCTTTCAGTATTGATTATCCTGACGATGAGGAATGCGTGTTCGGCGAAGTGTACGTATCGGTACCAACGGCGGCACGTCAGGCCAGGTCATACGGTGTAACGCTGGCGGAAGAGCTGGTGAGATTGAGCTGTCACGGGTTGCTTCATCTGTTCGGTTATGACCATTCTAAGAAACGGGACGCCACGCAGATGCAGTCACTGGAGGATTATTTCGTGAATCATTCAAGAAGGTCGGACGATGGTTGATCTGGTTTGCCTGGCCGGTGTGCTGGTCGGTTTCGTGACGGTGTACATCGTCTCGTTGTATGCCTCGGCGGTCTATGTTGACCCCGACGAAATAGAGACCATTCTTCCCATGGCCTCCGACGGCCGCCGCGTTTTTCTGATGAAAATTGCGGATGATCCACGAGCCCTGGTTCAGGTGGCCGATCTCTACAAATCAGTCTGGTTGATAATCTTCTCGGCCCTGTCATTGAGATTGGCATACCAGTTTACACAATGGTCCGGCGTGGATCAACTCGTGACATTCCCGGTCGGGCTGATAGTCGTCTGGGTAGCTTACATACTGGTGGCGGAGGTTTTCCCCAAGATGTCATCGAGGAAAGCCATCAATGCTGGTATGTTGAAATACCTGTGGGTCATCCGTACGGTTTACCTGGTTTTCTTCCCGGCCGTGCTGGCGTACCGGAAGATAGTCAGGCGTTCGATGACAGAGGAGCAGGTAAGTGAGGAACAGAAAGAGGAAATCGTGGAAAGGGCTATTGATGCCGTAGCCGACCACGCCGGGATCGGGGAAACCATCGTCGACGACGAAGAGAGGGAAATGATAAGCCAGATCTTCCTTCTTGACCAGACAGTCGTCCGGGAGATCATGATTCCCAGGATAGATATCGTGGGCATTGATAAGGAAATGAGTTTCAGTGCCATCAGAGCCCTGGTGAAAAGAGACGGTCATTCACGCTATCCGGTTTACGAGGAAACCATCGACAAGATCATCGGGCTGCTGTACGTCAAGGACCTTTTCAGCAACCCTCCCGATCAGGGGGAGAAGTTTCTCATAGAAAACTATCTGCGCAAGCCTTACTTCGTACCCGAAACCAAAATCATCGGCGAGCTACTTCGGGAGTTCAAAGACAAGCGCCAGCATATCGCGCTTGTTGCCGATGAATATGGCGGATTGGCGGGCCTGGTTACGCTCGAGGACATTATTGAGGAGATATTCGGCGAGATTCAGGATGAGCATGATGCCGAAGTGGCCGAATTCAATGACCTGGGTGATGGGCACTATCTGGTGAGCGCCGGTCTCATGGTAGACAAGCTTCAGGCTTATCTTGACACCGAGTACGAGCAGACTGACTATGATACGGTAGGAGGGTTGATTTATGACCTGGTTGGGAGTGTGCCGGTGTCGGGGCAGAAGATTCGCTGGCACGACCTGGAGTTCGAGGTCGGTGAGGTTGAGGGGCAACGCATACTGCGCGTCAAAGTCAGCAAGAAAAATACGTGAAAATCAGGTGCCAGAATCGTACCCGGTCATGGGCAGGACTACCTATCCGGGTAGCCCTGTTTTTGCAGGTACTCTTTCTTTATTTTCTCTGCTTGCTGTTTGGCGAGTTCTGATTCCCGAACCATTTTGAGTGCTCTGGTTCTGGCGAGCTCGAGTTCCAGGATATGTGCGGCTAATTCCTTGGTGTGCCTGCGCTCGATTTCGAGACGCAATTGACTTTCCCGCAGAATCTTTTGTCGCGAATCGGTCAGTTCAGCCTCCAGGCCTTCAAGCATCTTGTAAAACGATACACACAGCGCGATTCCGATTATAAGGCACATGGCCGAAATCAGCACAAGCTGCTTGAAGGTCTTCTCCAGGTAATGCGTGATGTCGCAAAAGACCGCCACCCCGCCGACCTTACGTCCCAGTATGTCAACCAGGGGGAAGAATGCAAGAGAATAGGTCACACCTTCGAGTGATATCCTCTGGTTGTAAGGTGGCTCCTCCGGGTTTTCCGAGAACCAGTGATTCAGTCGCGCGGGTATCGTATCAAAGGTGTTATCGATTATTACGAAATCCGAGAACGTGTTCCACCAGACATCGATATTGCCGTGCCGGTAGGCTCGTTCCCACGCCTTTCGAGATACATGGGTTTTGTTTATCAGCGTGATCATCTCAACGCCAAAGGCTGCCGGGACTTCTCTGGTGATATACTGGAAATCTTTACCGAGCTCAATGTAACCAGCGATTTCTCCAGGGTAGCGCCATGGCAGCACGAAGCTGAATGTAAATGAGCCCCTGTCACATAGTTCCATACCGAAACAAACGTCACCGGTTTGTATGGCGCCGGCCAGCGTGGCGTGATTCATCGTGTCCCCGAACAGGTGCGGCTGATGAGCCCGGGCAAAATTCACGCCGTCTCTGTCGTGAATGTAGAGTTTGGAGATCCCATGTTGTTGAGAGAGTTCCTGGAAGATCGGTCTGAGAACACTCTGTGCCTGCGGCCTGTTGTTGTTACGGTAAGCCTGCCGCAGGCGCTGATGACGCGCCAGGTTATCGGCAATTTCACCGAGCACTTCTATATCTGAGTGGTGATTGGCCCTGATTACCTTCTTCACCGAGGCCAGATACTGGTCGACCTGGCTGTGAAGGGCCCCGTTCATGAGGCGATAGGTGCCGGATACAAAAGAGCCAAGAAGGCCTACGATGGCTATCGTCAGCGGAACCAGAATGCGCAGCTTGATCTTCTCACCGCCCATGAAGCGTCCTACAGTTTGAGAGTCAGGTTGTCACTTTTCGCTCTTACGGGCGAACCATCGACTTCGGACTGCCGTTTGAGCTACCCTTTCGGCCAAATAGAGGGGTTTCTGAAGTCCTCCAGTCTATTATCACTTTATCGACATTAATCAGGATTTGTCAAGTGCCCTTTCGGGCTGTTTGATGTAGCCAAGATACGGGAAAGGGGGTTCGCTCAGTTCCCGGACGTGAAATGTAAGTAGAGGATTATGGACAGCACAATGGTGAACAGGATACCGACCAGAAAACCGGTCCGAAAGCAGTTGTACTTTGCCCAGACAGATTCCTTCTTCTTCAGATCACTCAGGTCGGCGTGGCAATGTTTGCACCGTATAGCACCTTCAGCGATCTCCTCCCGACAATACGGGCACTTGGTGAAGTTTCTGGCGAGTGTCATAGCTGCAATATCGGTCGTACGAAAGAGCGGAATCAAATAAAAAATCGGTCGGCAGTCGTTTAGGCGGAAGTCGCCGGGTATTCAACCTTGCCGAACCACTCGATTTCTATATCGGGGAAGAGAGCGTCACGTTGAGCGCAATCGTCAAGAAACTGTTTTTCGCCCGGTCTCAGGGCCTGACCGTTGATTTTCTTTTCGGCCATCAGAGTGAGACGGCGGAAGTCCTCGTAGTGCTCGACCAGACGCAGTTCGGCGTAGTCACGGGCGGCAAATGTCGATATCAGGAACTGCCAATCCGAGGCCGATAGGAGCATAAGTTCTCGCGCTAACTGTTTGAGGACACGTTCCAGCTCGGTGTCGCGCTGGTCCGGGTTATCGAGCCACCAAGCGGCCAGCTGGCTCATTTTGGCTTCACACTCATAGATGTGTTTCCACGTCCACTCGGTGTGCTCGTTAAGCCATATGTAGTGATGATTGCCCTGTCCCCAGCTTCCTTCCGGAATGGAAATGATCTGGGCCGGTTTTCTGCGATCCAGGTCCTCTGACAGAAAGGTAAGCTCGACGCTGTCGCTGGTGCATAAGTCGCTCAGGACCTTTTTCAGAAACTGGGGTCCCTCAAACCACCAGTGTCCGAAGAGTTCGGCGTCGTATGGTGCGATCAGGACGCCCTTCTCGCCCGTCAGATCATGATGACTGTTGATTATGTCAACGACTTTCTGACTGAAATGGTCTCCGTTCTCATCGACCCTGGCAAGGGCCGAACTATGATGATACTCCAGCTTATCGGCCAGGTCGGCTTTCGACGATGTCACTGCCCAGTAGCGGTGGCCGCCGGGGAAACGCTTCTTGTGGAAGTCAATATAGTTGCCGTCGCCGGGATAGCCGTGTTCGCCGGACCATACCAGCAGGCCGGTTTCAGGGTCGCGGGTATAGACGGCCGTGGGCTTCTTGCCTTCGGGCGATGATGAAACCAGGTAAACGTCGCGGGGGGTTTTGTCCTTTTCCTCTGCGCGCGGCTTGTAGCTTTTCTCAAACTGTCCCCAGAGGAGCTTGAGAGCCTCGAAACGATCGATATAGACCCCGATCGATTTTCCACCTTTCAGCAGGGCCGAGTCAATTATGAAGAACTCCAATCCGTTTTCCGAAAGGAACTCGTCAACGCCTTTACGCGGGCTGCTCGTTTGAACACCACCGATGGGAACCGGCGGTGTCCAGTCATAGCGGGGACGGTAAGCGCACTCGGGTAGCCAGATGCCGCGCGGCTCGCGACCGAAATGCCTTTTGTAGCTTTTAACCGCCATTTTAGTCTGTGCCTGGAGCGATTCGTCCCGCGACAGGAGCGGGTAGTATCCGTGGGTAGCGCCGCAGGTCATTATCTCGAGGTATCCATCGTCCTGGAGTCTTTTGAATTGGTAAATTATGTCCTGCCCGATGTTGTTAAACTGGTTGAGGCTGGCGCGATAGAAGTTTTCCCATAGATGGGCGTTCTCCAGCATGTTTTGCTCGTCGTACTTGTAAAACTCCTCGGCGTCGTGCTCGGCAGCTTTGATTTTCTGGTTGAGATAAACGATGAACTCCTCTTTGAAGGAGTTATCGGCAAGCTGTTCGCACAAGACCGGTGACAGGCCGATAGTGAGCTTAGGGCGATGACCCTCATCGATCAGTTCATTGAGGATCCTCAGAAGAAGCATATAGGTTTCCGCGGCCGCTTCGCACAGCCAGTCGGTACCGTGCGGCCAGCGACCATGCGATAGTACGTAAGGCAGGTGGCTGTGAAGAACAAAGGCGAAGTAACCTCTGGTCATTTGTCATCCTCAAGATCGCCCGTGGCCGACTGAAACCCGATGGGCTTGGACGTTTTGTCGGGAGAACCGAAAACCTTGATTTCCCCGAACTGGCTTTCGAATTTCTTGATATTGTCCGTCAATGCCTTGTGCAGCATCTTGGCATGCATGGGAGTCATGATGATGCGGGCCAGAACCTTTGATTTGGGCATCCGGGGCATGACGCGTGCGAAGTCGATAATAATCTCGGTAGGCGAGTGCATAATCATAGCCAGGTTAGCGTAGATACCCTCGGCTTCTTTCTCGCCCAGTTCGATGTTAATTTGTTGCGGTGGTTGGGGTTGATTCATATTCTCACCTTACAAAAGCTCGTTTTCTGATTTACAGGGTATTTTCTTGTTTAAGGCATCCCATTTTAATATATTCTCAGCCTAAGTCAATGATTTAATAGAACGAAAGCGCTTAATAACTGGATAGGTACAGGGTATTTCATGCCGCTGACCACCGAACGGATTGATCAAATAACAAAAGGGATGGGCAGATCGAGGATCCTGATTCTGGGCGACATCATGCTCGACGAGTACCTTTTTGGCACCGTTAGCAGAATATCTCCCGAGGCGCCGGTTCCAGTGGTCGAGATATCGTCGGATAGATGTCTCCTCGGCGGTTCCGCCAACGTGGCCGCGAACATAAAAGCGTTAGGCGATGAACCAATGCTGCTGGGGACGGTGGGTGAGGATGAGGCATCTATCAGGATGACCCAGCTTTTGAAAGAAAAGCGAATTTCAGGTGACTTCATCGTGAACGACCCGTCACGCCGGACGACCATCAAAACCAGGGTTATTGCCAACAACCAGCAGGTGGTAAGAACCGATCGTGAAAATTCGCACGAACTGGATAAGGACATTGAGCGCAAGGTTTTGGCGCGGTTCAAGTCGGTTGTTGACGATATTGGGGCTGTTATTATCTCGGACTACGGCAAAGGGGTAATTACCTTATCGCTGCTTCAGCAAGTCATTGAACTTTGCCTGGATAAGGGCATATTCGTCGGGGTGGATCCCAAGGAAACCCATTTTCACAACTATCGCCGAGTCTCGGTAATTACGCCTAACCATCATGAAGCCGGGTTTGCCTACGGAAAGAGAATTCGCACCGAGGCCGACCTGCTTGAGGTGGGTAGCGGCTTGATAGAAAAGCTCGAGGCCAAATCGATTCTCATCACACGCGGTGCCGACGGGATGTCGATATTTCGCCATGGCGAGGGGCCGACCCACATTCCCACGTTCGCGCGGAAAGTTTACGATGTGACCGGGGCAGGCGACACGGTGATCGCCACCTTTGTATCGGCGGTCTGTGGTGGGGCGGACCTGGTGGAGGCAGCCATAGTCGCTAATGCCGGAGCCGGTATCACGGTGGCGGAGGTCGGGACGGCCTCGGTGACGGTACCCCAGTTGAAAGCCGAGCTGATACATAATATCAAAAACGGCAATCTGGCCAAAGCGGCGCCGCAGTAGGTTCCGGGGTTAACGTCATGTGGGTACTCCGCGTTGTTCAGATCCTTCTTGGTGTGGCGCTAATGGCGGACTCGTTAAGGCGCGACAGTTTCATTCTCAAGAAAATTCACCGCGAGAACCCGCACCGGGTTGACCGCATACTCACGTTCACGGGCGGCCTGATCCTCTTGATTGTGGGTATATGGGGGGAGTTACCGAATATCTGGTAAACATGAAGAAGAATCTAATCAGTAAAAGCAAAATCGCCGGATTATCTCGCAGGCTCAAAGGTCAGGGGAAAAAGGTTGTCTTCACCAACGGTGTTTTTGACATCATACACCGCGGACACGTGGAATACCTGAGGAAGGCAAAATCGTTCGGCGACATTCTGATAGTCGGACTGAACACGGATGGTTCGGTACGTCGTTTAAAAGGCGAATCCCGTCCGGTGCAATCGCAGACGGACCGGGCGGTAATTCTCCTGGCCCTGCGCATGGTGGACTTTGTGGTTTTGTTCGGCGAGGATACCCCGGATCGACTGATAAAGCTGGTAAGGCCGGATGTACTCGTAAAAGGAGCCGATTACAAATTTAACGAGATTGTCGGGGCGTCGTTTGTCAGATCGTATGGTGGGCAGGTCAAACGTGTCAAGCTTACCAGCGGGCGGGCGACCAGTACGATTTTAAGGCGCTTGCGTTAAGCGATATTTCCTGACCGGCATTCCACTAGTTTTCCCGGTTTCTTCCGAATCCTTGATTTTTTTGGGGAACAGGCATTTCTTATAGACTTATGTTTGACGCGGCATTGAATGTTACCGACGATTTGGCCTCGCGTGGCAGTCGTGTGGCTCAGGCGGCCAGGTGTCTCGAGGAAGGCCGCTTTTCAAAAGCAGTTGAGATATGTAAGGAACATCTCGCGGAGGAACCACCGACCCTTTCCGGCAGGCTCATCTATGCTCGCGCGCTCTATCACGCCGGGCAGGTTGATTCGGCGTCCGAGCAGTTATATCACGTTCTGTCGATGGACCCGGAAAATCTGGTCGCCCTGAAGTATCTTGGTGACATAAAGTTCATGCGGGGCGACGAACACGGCGCCGTGGCCGATTATAATCGGGTGCTGACAATCGATCCATACTGCCGGGGTCTGAAAAGCCCGCTCGTTAAAGCCAGAAGAGAAACCACCCACACGATTACTTTGCGACGCGCCGAGGAAGAGGTGTCGCAGTTGGCCGCAAAGCAGGTCACCCGAGAGATTCCTTTCTACACCGAAACGATCGCCGATCTCTACCTGGCCCAGGGATATCCTCGGCTGGCGGCGGAGGTTTACAGAAACTTATCGACTTCGTCCCAGAATCCGCGTCTTCTGGAAAAGCTGAACATCGCAGAAGAAAAATCCAAGCATAAGGAAAACTCCCATGTCAAGAAAACGGATTGATGCCGTTCGCAAACAATTCCAGAGAGAAAACCTCGACGGAGTGATAGTAAATCATCTCGATCACATCAGGTATCTGACCGGTTTTACTGGAACGTCTGCGATGTTGATTATCGGCCGGAAGTCTGCGGATTTCTTCACTGACTTTCGTTACAAGGACCAGTCGGCCAAACAGGTCAAGGGAGCCAAGATACATATTATCAGAGGTGACCCGACGGGAGCGCTTAAGGATTTTTCGAAGTACAACATCAAAAACCATCGATGGGGATTCAATGGTGAGTATCTGACCGTGACGGGGCGAAAGCGATTGGAGGGGGCGCTCAAGGACGCGATTTTGGTCCCGGCCGATAATGTCTTCACGGAATTAGGATGGGTGAAAGACAGCGAGGAGGTTGCTAACATCACCAAGGCGGTGAGAATCGCGGACACGGCTTTCGAACGGATTCTGGCGTTGATTCGGCCCGGTGTGCGTGAGCGCGAGGTAGCGGCCGAACTGGAATATCAGATGATGATGCTGGGCAGCGAAAAACCGGGTTTCGAAAGTATCGTGGCGTCGGGGTATCGTTCTGCTCTTCCGCATGGGATGGCCACGAACAAGAAGATACAAAAGGGAGATTTCGTTACTTTCGACTTTGGAGCCACGGTTAACGGGTATGTTTCGGATATAACCCGTACGGTGGTGGTGGGCAAAGCCTCACCTAAGCAGAAGAAAATCTACGAGTTAGTGTTGAGGGCCAACAAAGCCGGGATCAAGAAGGTCAAAGCCGGGGTCTCTGGCAAGGCAGTAGACGCCGTCTGTCGCAGGATCATCACTAAGGCGGGCTACGGCAAGAACTTCGGCCACGGGACCGGCCACGGAATCGGGCTTTTTATTCACGTGGGACCTCGTCTGTCCAGTATTTCCGACGATAAGTTAAAGGTAAACAACGTGATAACAGTGGAGCCGGGTATTTATATCAGTGGCTGGGGGGGATGCCGGATTGAAGACGATGTAGTTGTTACCAGGACCGGATGCCGGGTGCTGACCACGTCGCCAAAAAACTTGTTGGAACTGTAGTTCGATTATTTTATTATATGACGCTGTAAGTCAACGTACGGCAGGTTTGGCGGCCTGCCGTATTCTACAGGGAAACCCTATGAACGAAAAATACATCAAAAAGCTAATAAGACTGGTCGAAGAGTCCGATATTGAATCATTAGAGGTGTCTAGTTGGGGCCGCAAGGTGAGAATCACGCAGCGGCTGTCGGCATCGTCTAATGGAAGCGGCGATTCGCCTGCGGTTTTGCAGCCAATCGTGACCGCGACCAGTACCACAACTTCCGAACCGGCGCCGCCGGCGGTTGTCCCCCCGACCCCAGCAGAAGCACCACCCGTTGAGGATACGGGTCGCCAGGTGGCGGTCAAGTCGCCCATGGTCGGCACATTTTATGCCGCACCTTCACCGGAAGCTAACCCGTATGTCTCGCTGAACGAGAAGATTACAGTTGGTCAGGTAGTTTGCATTGTTGAGGCAATGAAACTGATGAACGAGATCGAGTCCGAAGTCAGCGGCCGGGTAGCCAAAATCCTCGTTGAAAATGCCCAGCCGGTAGAGTTCGGGCAGGAGTTGTTCCTGATCGACCCAGCAGGTTAACCACACCTGAAAGGGGTTGCCATGACTTTAAAGCAGATGCTGGTTGACATGCTCAACCGGAAAGCTTCCGACCTTCACGTCCGAGTTGGTATCCGACCCCATGTGAGAGTAAACGGCCGTCTGGAACAAATCGCTACCGAGCCGATCAGTATCGACCAGATGGACACCATCGTCTCTCAGATTTTGAACGACAAGCAACGCGAGCGCTTCCACCGCAAGAACGAGATGGACCTGGCTCTGTCGGTAGCCAAGCTGGGACGTTTTCGTATAAACCTGTTCCGTCAGCGGGGCACCACTGGTATCGCTATCCGTGCCGTCAATACGTCGGTACCCTCTTTCGAAGAACTCCACCTGCCCACATCGGTTAAGAAGATTGCGAACTTGCATCGCGGTCTGGTTATTATCACCGGTACCACCGGTTCGGGTAAGTCGACAACGCTGGCGGCGTTGATTGAGGAAATGAACGCCAAGCGGACCGACAATATTCTCACAATTGAGGACCCGATCGAGTACATCTATCGCGACAAGAAATCGATTATCTCGCAGCGCGAGGTCGGCGGTGATACCGAAACGTTCGCCGCGGCGTTGCGGCACGCTTTCCGTCAGGACCCGGATGTTATTCTGATCGGTGAGGTGCGTGATATCGAAACCATGTCGATCGCGCTTACGGCAGCCGATACAGGTCACCTGGTGCTTACGACGCTTCACACCATGAACGTTATTGAGACGATCACGCGTATCATATCGTTCTTCCCTCCGCACCAGCACCAGCAGATAAGGCTGCTTCTGGCGGGTACCCTCAAAGGTATCGTGTGCCAGAGGCTGTTAACGCGGGCCGATATGCCGGGGCGGGTTCCGGCACTGGAAATCATGTTCGACTCGGGAGCGATCAAAGAGTGTATTATCGATCCGGACAAAACCGCCGGTATTATGGACCTGATGGAAGGCGGCGGCGTGCAGTACGGCATGCTGACTTTCGACCAGTCGATTATGCAGCTTCACAAGGAGGGTTTGATTTCGTTCGAGGAAGCCATGGCGCACGCGACCAACCCGGACGATTTCGATCTGAGGTTGCGGGGTATTACGGGTTCCGCCGATCGCTGGAAAGAAGACGAAGAGCCGGAGGACGAGGACGATCGTCGTATCGAGCAGCGTTTGGATTCGAGCAACGACTTTACGAAGTATTGACGATAGACCGTCAGGCAGATTATAATGGCTGTGCTTTTCGGGAGCACAGCCGTTTTTCTTGCGGAATTCAATTGAAAATGATTAGAATCTCTTTATCGTTGAGAGTGACAAGAGTGAGATCCCGCGTGCGGCGCCCTGCCATGCGGAGTGTGCCGGGTGCCCCACCGCCTGCGGTGGGTAAAGACTCAGTGGACCTAGATCGGGTTCCTGATGAGCGGTGCGAAAAAGAAACCCGACATCCGGGGGAATATAATGATTGCCGTCGCAAAATGATCTCACTCCAAGCAGTGGATTGCAGGGTTGGATTGAAGGAAGACTTTACGGCAGAACTGCTACCGAGTTCTGCCCTGCGTTGTCCAGCTTTCTCATTTCCTCACCTCCCGCTTAGCTAATATCCTCTTTTTCAGCAGACCGGCCATCTTGGAGCATCTTGTGTTGGGGTGCTCGTTGATCAGTTTATCATAGATCGCGGTCTTTTCATCTTCATTCTTCTGGTCTGTCAGTGACAGCAGCCAGCCTTTTACA
This sequence comes from Candidatus Zixiibacteriota bacterium, assembly GCA_020351995.1. Taxonomy (GTDB): domain Bacteria; phylum Zixibacteria; class MSB-5A5; order GN15; family FEB-12. The sequence continues at coordinate 2,638,706 of CP070674.1, read as the reverse complement.
TTTGCCGAGTTGGGATACTTGGCCAACATTTCTCTATTTAGAGTTCGGAGATTAAAAGCTCCGCTTCTAAATCCATTGAAGATTTCGTGGGAGTAGAACCGGGAGAGATAGTAACATAATTCAGTATAAACACTATTTGGATAGTCTCTTGGAATTTCTCCATAAACTCGGGATGATGGATCGGTATCCGACTGTGACCAGATCTGATACGCTTCTTCGATTTTCTTTAGAACTTCTGCCTCCTGTCCATATGGCGCAACGACATTGATTGACAACTCATTGGAAATATCGCCTTCATATTCAGCGGCAACCGTATAAGTTCCTTCTGGTAAGTACGGAAATCTCGAACATGAGACCTCATAACCGGATTTACATTCTCTTGCCCCGTACAACTCAAGAATATTGAAGCAATTATAATCATGGTCATTGGGCTCAAGCAGCAGCCGACCGGGCTCAGACGTCTGCAGGAAGCGTGGGCCACTGTATTCCACCTGTTTACCGTTACCGTCTTTTAAGAAAACGGACAACTCGGAGTTGTTGGGCTGCATTAATCCGTGCGTTCTTAGAGTGTCCGAAGTGCTGTTCGTTACCGTGACATCGAGCACAATTGGTTCATGAAGCATGTAGACTTGTTTAGATGATTCAATCCTTACATCCCACTTGTTGTCAGACGAATATACACTCGAACACAACAACAATATTACCAGAAGTGATAACAGACGGGTTTTATTCAAGAATTGCCTCATTACTTCCTTACAGTTGCCCGAAGTCGGGAGCATCACATGTACTACTCGCGGGAATACCCGGCGGCTCTCATTAGCCATACCAAGCCTCATAGATCAGAAAGACGCCTCCCCGGAAGTGACATCGTGAAAGTCTACATATACATGGACTGACAACAAGTACTTTGTGTTTGGAAAATAACCAAATATGGACCATGAAGGCAAGAGTTCAAGGGCTATGCGAGTGGGATTGTGTATGTTCGGACCCGTCCACAACCTCAATCCTGACAATCCGGGTTTTCTGATTATCAGCTAACAAGTTAGAACTGCTCAAAAGTCCTTCTTTTAAGTTGCCGGGGGAAGGGATTTGACGTATATTGCTGTCCGATTTTGAGTTGGAATGCGGGTTTAGCCCGCGACGAGCAGCGAATTTGAAATAAGGACAGCGGTTTGTTCGAAAAAGTCTTGATCGCCAATCGTGGCGAAATCGCCCTGCGGATAATACGCGCCTGCAAAGAACTCGGATTAAAAACCGTTGCGGTCTATTCCGAGGTTGACCGTGACGCCTTACACGTTCGCTTCGCCGATGAGGATGTCTGTATCGGTCCGGCGCAACCGGGGCAATCTTATCTCGATCCCAAGCGGATAATCGCGGCGGCCGAGGTCACCAACGCGGGAGCGATTCATCCCGGTTACGGTTTCCTGGCCGAGAACGCCGATTTCGCCGAGATCTGTGAATCGTGCGACATCATATTTATTGGCCCCACACCCGAGCAAATCCGCCAGTTAGGTGACAAAGTCAAAGCCAAGGAGCTTATGAGAGAGGCCGGGGTTCCGGTAACACCCGGTTCGGAGGGTGTCGTGGGCTCATTCGATGACGCGAGCGATATCGCCGCCGAAATCGGATACCCGGTCATTCTCAAGGCGGTCGCGGGTGGTGGCGGCAAAGGGATGCGGGTGTGTCGCGATAGGGCCGAACTCGAGCGCGGATTCCACTTGGCCTCGACCGAAGCCGCGAACGCTTTCTCCAACCCGGATCTATACCTGGAGAAGTTCATCGAAAATCCGCATCATGTTGAGATCCAGGTTATGGGCGACGCCCACGGTAACTATTTCCATTTTGGCGAGCGTGATTGTTCGATTCAGCGCCGTCATCAAAAACTTATCGAAGAAACACCTTCGCCGCTGATGACCGACGAACTTCGCCACCGTATGGGCAAGGCCGCTGTCGACGGAGCCCGGCTGGTCGGGTATCGCGGGGCGGGTACGATCGAGTTTTTGGTCGACAGGCATCGGAATTTCTATTTCATGGAAATGAACACCCGAATCCAGGTGGAGCATCCGGTCACCGAGGAAGCCTTCGAGGTTGACCTGGTTAAAGATCAGATAAAAGTAGCTCAGGGTGAACGACTCGCCTATAAGCAGCAGGACCTGGTTCACAAATGGGCCTCGATAGAGTGCCGGGTGAACGCGGAAGATGTTGATAAGGATTTCCGTCCAACTCCCGGTCAGCTTACCGCCTTGCACGTGCCGGGTGGTCCGGGCGTGCGCGTGGATCGGGCCGTTTACACGTCGTATGTCATCCCCCCCTATTATGATTCCATGATCGCCAAGCTGATTGTCAGGGCCCGCACACGGGAACAGGCCATCGTCAAGATGCGAAACGCCCTGGATGAGTTTATTGTCGAGGGGGTACCGACGACGATAGGGTTCCATCAGCAGATTTTTGATCACCCGAGTTTTATCGCGGGTGATTACGATATCGGTTTTTTAGACCGGGAATTCCGGGCAAAAGGGCCGGGACTGCCCGAGACTACCGTGGAAGCAGCACCGAAGACGGTGGCGGAAAGTCCGGAGGTGGAGACGGAAACACCGGCCGAGGAATCGTCTGATAAAGCAGAAAGTTGATTCGTGGATTTTCAATAAGGATAGGAGCTTGAGAAAATGGCTAACATACCAACCGAACTCAGATATAGCAAGGAACATGAGTGGGTGAAGCTTGAGGGAACGACGGCAACAATAGGGATTACGGATTATGCTCAAGGCGAACTGGGAGATATCGTTTTCGTGGAGCTCCCGGCGGTGGGCGACGACGTCAGCATGATGAAGCCGTTTGGCACTATCGAAGCGGTCAAGGCGGTTTCCGATATGTTCGCGCCGCTGAGCGGCAAAATAATCGAGGTAAACACGGCCCTGGACGACGATCCGATGATAATCAACCGCGATCCTTACGGGGAAGGCTGGATGATAAAGATTGATATATCGGATCAGGGCGAAATTGAACAATTGCTCGACGCCGACGGTTATAATCAGGTAATTAGCTGAACCTGACCGGTTCTTTTTCGTATCTGCAAGCTTAGAAAGTTGGCCATGCCATACGTTCCCAACACCGATAACGACCGCCGGATGATGCTCGAGAGAATCGGGGTCGCTGATATTGAGGAGTTATTCAGCGGTATCCCCGAGGAACTCCGCCTGAAAAGACCGCTGGACATTCCTTCCACGCCGGAGATGACCCTGCTCAGGGAAATCGAGACTCTTTCAAACGAAAATAACACGGGACTGATTTGCTTTGCCGGTGGCGGACTTTACGACCACTTCATTCCGGCGGCGGTGGGGACGATTATAAATCGCCCGGAGTTTATGACGGCCTATACGCCTTACCAGGCCGAGGTGGCCCAGGGGACGCTTCAGGTAATCTATGAGTTTCAGTCTCACATCTGTCGGTTGACGGGTATGCATGTAGCCAATGCCTCGATGTACGACGGCGCCACGGCCGCCGCGGAGGCAATCATTCTGTCGACCAACGTCACGCGGCGCGGGAAGGTGCTCCTTTCCGAAACAGTCAGTCCACTCTACCGCGAGGTTATCAAGACATATCTATCGGGTCGTGATGTTGAGCTGGTTACGGTACCGATGAAGGATGGTCTTACCGATGTGGAAGGCTTGATCTCGGCCATTGATGATGCCACGGCCTGCGTCCTTTTGGCGCAGCCGAATTTCTTTGGTCTGCTGGAAGAGGTTGAGGATGTGGCCGAGGCGACTCACAAAGTTGGCGGCAAGCTGGTTATGGCCGTGGACCCGATCGCGCAGGCCATTTTGAAAACCCCCGGCGAGTATGGCGCGGATATCGTCGTAGGCGAAGGTCAGCCACTGGGGATGCCGGTGTCGTTTGGAGGACCCCTGTTAGGATTCTTCGCGGCCAAGAAAGAACTCGTGAGATATATGCCGGGGCGAATCGCCAGCCGGACCAAGGATGTTGATGGCAAGACCGGGTTCGTGCTGACACTTCAGACCCGGGAACAGCACATCCGGCGCGAGAAAGCGACCTCTAACATCTGCACCAACCAGGCTTTGTGCGCCACGGCGGCATCGGTGTACTTGACTCTTCTGGGAAAGGCCGGTCTGGAGCAGGTGGCGCTGCTTTCGGCCGAAAAGGCGCAACAAACGTCGCAAAGTTTGTTTGAACTCGATGGGTTCGAACCATACTTCAAAGCACCGTTCGTGCGTGAGTTCGCGGTGAAGACACCGGTGCCGGCGCAGAAAGTAATTTTGAGTTTAGTGAAACACGGCGTTCTCGGCGGCGTCAATGCCGGTAGATGGTACAAAGGTCTCGATAACTGCTTGATAGTGGCCGTCACCGAGAAACGAACAACGGAAGAAATTCAGCTGTTGGTCGGCGGCTTGAAGGAGTTGGCGTAAGATGGCTAACTGTCCGGCATGTAACACGGAGATCGCAGATGACGCTTCGACCTGCTATATCTGCGGATGTGAACTGGACGAAGAACGTGAAATTACATGGACGATAATCGGGGAGATTGAGGACAAGTTGTCGGCCGATTTCGGTAAAGAGGCGTTAGCCACCAGTGAGATTCCGGCGGTGGTTTTTTCGAGATCGGGGTTCTTCGGAAATATTGGGCTGCCTCTGAACCCGTTTTACAAGGCGGGCTCGGCGTTGTTCGAGATATCGGTACCCGAGGAGTTTATTGAAGAAGCGTCAGAGATTCTGGAAATGACGCTTGGTAAGAAGTGGCACAGAAAGGAAAGCTAATTGCCGTACTGCCCGACTTGTGGATACGAGTATCCCGTTAACATGGCGGTCTGCCCGGATTGCGGGGAAGAGCTGGTAGATAAGATACCAGACAGTTTCGCTCCGGCGGTAAGTCCCGACGACAGCTGGGTACTGGTCGGGGGCGTAACGAGTGAGATAAAGGCCAAAGTAGCCCGGGGCTCGCTTGATTCTAACAATATCCCCTCGGTTTTTCTGCCGTCTTCGCTGGATACCCGTTCCCAACCGAGGCAAATGGAAATCGACCCGGTTCTGCGCGAGAGCGGGGCTGACCTAATATTAGTACCAAAGGAATTCGGTGATGAGGCTAAGCTGGTTCTTCAGGCAGTATTGGGGGACGAACTAATTCAGCCTGCTGTAGACAACCCTTTAATTTAGGATAGATGACTGGAGGAGCTATGCGAAGTGCTGCAATCCTGATGGTAGTCTTGCTCGTAACCGTCATCGCCGTATCATGTGGTCAGAAAGCACCGCAGGAGCCTCTTACGGAGGCGCCTTTTGTGACAACTCTGGCTGAAGCCAAACAGGCAGCGGCGGAAGGCAAGCCGATTTTGCTTGACTTTTACTCCGATACCTGACCGTGGTGCGACATGGTCGACACGGTCGTGTTGAAAGATTCGATAGTAATTGGCTACTTTGTTGACAAAATGGTTCTGGCGAAATTCAATGCCAAAGTGGATACGGTTCTCGCCAAAGATTATGCTGTCAGCGCTTTCCCGACGCTGGTGCTGACAGACAAAGACGGCAAGGAAATTGACCGTATTATCGGTTATTTGAAACCGGATGAGTTCCTTCAGAAACTTGAAGATTATCAAAACGGTATCGGTACTCTCGAGGATCTGCTGGCCCGGGCGGATACCCTCGAAGACCGGGATATGTATTTTGAAATTGCCGAAAAGTACAAATACAGCGGCCGGCCGGATGAAGCCACGGAGTGGTTCGACAAGGTGATCGGCATGGGTGAGCCAACCGATTCCCTGTCCGGTGAGAGCCGGATGGCTCTGGCGGATATGATCCGGCGGGCCAAGGATTACGACGGTGCCCGGGAAGCCTTCCTGAAAATAATGAAGGATTTTGACGGTACACCCGTGGCCGAGGAAGCCGAGATCTGGCGGGCCTACATTTATGTTCTGGGCTATGACACGGCTAATGCTATTACCGCCTTCAAGGAATTTATCCGCCATTATCCGGAATCGGAAGAATCCGAATGGGCGCAGAAACAGATTGACAAACTGGAGGGCAAAGCGCCGGAGGCCAAGTAGGTCCAGTGGTCACGCGGTCCCTGACGGCGCTGAGATAGTGATATAAGTTTGATGAGGCAGGTTAATCTTATATATGAAAGGTCGGTGCCGGGGCGTAAAGGTTGTACGCTCCCGGACACGGTCAAGAAGAAACCCGAAATTCTGGCGGCGATCCCCGCCAAATTTCATCGTGGCGCTCCCGCGGCCCTTCCGGAGGTAACCGAAGGGGAAGCGATGAGGCACTTCGTCGGACTCTCGGTCAAGAATCATCATATCGACAAGGGCTTTTATCCGCTTGGGTCGTGTACCATGAAGTACAATCCGAGACTGAACGACCAGGCGGCTTCGATGGATGGCTTTACAGCTCATCATCCGCTGGCGCCCTGCAGCTCTGCGCGTGGGATTCTTCGACTGATGTGGGATTTGTCTGATTACCTGTCCGAGGTATCGGGTTTCGCGGCGGTATCGCTGCAGCCGGTGGCCGGGGCTCACGGTGAGTTCGCGGGGCTTCTGATTATGCGGGCTTGCCATGAGCATAACGGGCAGAAACGGAATAAGATAATAATCCCCGATTCTGCGCACGGCACCAATCCGGCTTCGGTAACATCGGTCGGTTTCCAATCCGTTCAGGTTAAATCCAACGACAAGGGAGTTATTCCTCCTGAAGCGGTGGCTGAGGTGATGGACGACGAAGTGGCCGGGATGATGTTAACCAACCCGAACACGCTGGGTATTTTCGAAACCCACATCAAGGAAATCGCAGATATCGTTCACCAAGCGGGTGGACTGATGTATATGGATGGCGCCAACCTGAACGCCAACATGGGTATTTTCCGTCCCGGTGAGGTTGGCTTCGATATCATGCATTTCAACCTGCATAAAACCTTCTCTACCCCGCATGGTGGCGGCGGACCGGGCGCCGGGGCTATCGGTGTCACGGCCGAGCTGGAGAAATTTCTGCCGTTTCCGGTTCTGGAAAAAGACGACAAGGGTCAGTTGTTCTTCAGCTACGACCGTCCGTATTCGATAGGCCGCCTGCACTCGTTCTACGGCAACTTCGCCAATATCGTGAGGGCGTACGCTTACATACGCACGCTGGGCGGGAGTGGTCTTCGCCGTGTGAGCGAGAATGCCGTTCTCAACGCCAACTACCTGAAGGTGCTGCTCAAAGACGAATTTGAGTTGCCGTATGATGTCCACTGTATGCACGAGTTTGTCATCTCGGGTAACCGTCAGAAGGCCGTAGGGGTCAAGACACTGGATATCTCCAAGCGGCTGCTCGACTTCGGGGTGCATCCGCCAACCAACTATTTCCCGCTGATTGTGCCGGAAGCCATGATGATTGAACCTACCGAAACCGAAAGCCGGGAAACACTGGACTATTTCGCTACCGTCATGAAACAGATCGCGGCCGAAGTGAAGGATAATCCCGAACTGGTTACGTCGGCACCTCATAGCACGCCGGTTCGGCGTCTCGATGAAGTGGGAGCGGCGCGGAACCTTGATGTCGCTTATCCGGAATAAGGAATTATTCTTGTTATTTGAGACCGATGCTCTTAATTAGGGGCATCGGTTTTTTTGTCCGGGATTATGATAAAGCTCGAGAATGTAACATATCGCTACACCGACAGCAGTCGGCCGGCCTTGCAGAATATCAGCCTTGAAATAAAACCCGGCGAAGCGGTGTGCGTCATGGGAGCCAACGGCTCGGGGAAATCGACCTTCGCCAAACTTCTGGCGGGACTTATCGAGGTTCAACAGGGCCAGCTCAAGATTACCAACACGACGTCCAAACCCATCCCGGTGGGAATGATATTCCAGAATCCGGATAACCAGATGGTAGCTGTCACCGTCGAAAAAGAACTGGCTTTCGCGCTGGAGAACCTTGGTATGCCGCAGCGAGAAATGGAGCTGCTCATCAGCGAGAACCTCGGCAAGTTCAAGTTGGCCCACCTCAGGCAGCGTCTTACCTCAGAGCTGTCAGGCGGGGAGAAGCAAAGGGTAGCACTGGCCTCGGTTATGATTTTCCAACCGGATATCCTGGTGCTGGATGAACCTGATTCCTTCCTTGATGAAGAAGGTAAAGCGGCCTTAAGAATGGAACTGGACAATATCAGAAAGCAGCGGCCGTCTATGGTCCAGATACATATCTCCCAATATCCGTATGTCGCATACCAGTATGACCGACTACTCGTTTTTGATCGTGGGGAAATAATCGCCGATGATGAACCGCGGACGATTCTGAACAATATCGAGTTGTGCGATCGGGCCGGACTGTGCTATCCGGACGTTTCCACCAAGCGGGTAATTGTTCCAGGACACGGGGATACTGAAAGGGATCGGAGAGCAGTTCGCCTTACGGCGATAAAGGCGGACGCGGTGCGGTTTGCCTACACTGAGGAGGCTGACATTCTTCGTAACCTGACTTTCGATTTCAAGGCCGGCGAGATTGTAGGGGTGGTGGGGCTGTCCGGGTCGGGCAAGAGCACCCTGGGGAACCTGCTGTGCGCCCTTCTTGAACCTACCGCTGGAAGAATATCCTATCTTGCTCACGATGGTGAGGACATCGATAGCGAGAAACTACGTGGTTCTGTTACCGGCGTTTTCCAGCAGCCGGAACGCCAGTTTTTCCTTCCCACCTGTCTTGAGGAAGTAAACTTCGGGCCGGAGAATTTCGGTCGAACGCCGGCTGAGCAGCAGTCAAAAGCCTTCTTTGCCATGGTCGGCCTTGAAGCCGACACTTTCGGATCTCGTGATCCGTTTTCGCTTTCCGGTGGCGAGAAGCGGCGGCTGGCCTTCGCGGCAGTGCTTTCGATGTCTCCGCGATTCGTGGTGTTCGATGAGCCGACATGCGGCCTCGACCCGGAAGGCGTGGGGAGGTTTATCGCGCTGGCTAAAGCCCTGAAAGACATGGGTACGGGGCTGGTGATAATATCGCATGACGGACAGGTTATCCACAGCCTGGCCGAGCATATCATATATCTTCGCAACGATGCCTCGAATCTGGTGCTCTCGCCGACGGAATTCTTCGGCAATCCGCAGTATCGCCGGGTTGTCTCTCCGCTGTCGAACCAACCGGCCTGACAACTTTTTTTGGCTTTTTCCATGATTAACTTGACAGGCAGAGATAATCAGTTATAATCGGCTCTAACGGATATGCGTAAAGACTGGCTTTGCGCTATCACAAGAACCTTTTAAGGTAGTTCAGTGAGGCTACTAAAGGTGTTATTATGAGACTCAACCGTCCCCGTAAATCGCTAAATAGCCCACAAGCCCATATATTTCATATAGATATCGATAATTTTTTATTAGATCAGGAGGTGTCTTTTGCCTGTCAAAGGTGACGTAGTCCTTGATAAGAAGAAGATCAATCGTGCCCTGACCCGAATCGCCCATGAGATCCTTGAACAGAATCCTGATGCCAATTCGCTGGTTATAATCGGGATTATTACTCGAGGAGCACATCTGGCGCGCAGAATCGCGGGCATTATCGAGGAACTTGAGGGAGTTGAAGTGCCGGTGGGGCTGATGGATATCGGTCTGTACCGGGATGATGTTCACTCCAAGCTGGATCAGCCGGTGGTCGAGCGGACCGAGATACTTTTTGATGTCGTCAATCGCAATGTCATACTGGTCGATGACGTGTTGTTTACCGGTCGGACGGTCCGCGCGGCACTGGATCAGATTGTCGATTTCGGTCGGCCGCGAACAATCCAGCTGGCCGTTTTAATTGACAGGGGGCATCGGGAACTGCCGATCAAGGCGGACTTCGTCGGCGTTAACATACCCACCGCGAAGGAGGATGAGGTTGTCCTTCATACCATGGAGAAAGAGGGTATCGATGAGGTCCTGATACAGAAAGGCGTTGGCGACAAAACACGCTCAAGCAGCGAGAAGAAGCAGTCCGGGAACACTACCGGGAAAGGGGGTAAAAAGTGAGTCGCCTCAGTTCAAGGCATCTGCTCGGGCTGGAGAACGTACCCAAAGAAGATGTCTCGCTCATTCTGAAGACGACCAATTCGTTCCGAGAGGTTATCGACCGGACAATCAAAAAGGTCCCGACCCTGCGGGGTATCACGGTACTCAATCTTTTCTACGAGCCCTCAACGCGCACCCGCATATCCTTCGAGTTGGCCGAGAAACGTCTGTCGGCTGACACCGTGAACTTCACCACCTCAACATCATCGGTCAAGAAAGGCGAATCATTGCGCGATACGGTGCAGAACATCGAAGCCATGAAGATCGATATGGTGGTCGTCAGGCACAGCTCCTCGGGCGCGCCGTACTACCTGACACGTTGTATGGATGCCAATATCATAAATGCCGGCGACGGTGCCCACGAACATCCCACTCAGGCCCTGCTGGACATGTACACGATATGGAGGAAGTATGGTCATCTTGACGGCCTGCGGGTGGTTCTGGTGGGTGATGTGAAGCACTCGCGGGTGATTCGCTCCAATATCTGGGGTCTCAAGACCATGGGGGCGTCGGTGGCGCTGTGTGGACCATCGACACTGCTTCCCTACGAGGTTGAGAGATTCGGCTGTGATGTGTACACCAATATCGATGAAGCCCTTGATGGCGCTGATGTTGTCAACGTGATGCGTATCCAGCTGGAGAGACAACAGTCAGGATTGTTTCCTTCACAACGGGAGTACACCAATCTGTTCGGTATCAACAAGCAACGCCTTAAACTGCTGAACAAGAACTTCACCATCATGCATCCCGGCCCGATGAATCGCGGCGTGGAAATAACGAGCGAGGTGGCTGACAGCGGGCATTCCGTCATCCTCGAGCAGGTGACCAACGGTCAGGCGGTACGAATGGCGGTACTCTACCTGCTGTCGGGACGCAAGGAAGAGGAGGAGGAATAGATATGGCAGGCAAGAAATATGACCTGGTGATCACTGGTGGCCGTATTATTGACCCTGCTCTAGGATTTGGCAAAGATGCGTACGTGTTCATTAAAGACGGCCTGATAAAGAAAATTGTCACCCCTGCGGCGGCGGTACAAAAGGAAGTTAAGAGCCTCGACAAGGCCCTTATTGTAGATGCTACCGATAAGCTGGTGGTGCCGGGGCTGATCGATATCCATGTCCATCTGCGTGAACCGGGTCGTGAAGACGCCGAAACCATCGAATCAGGTTGCCGGGCGGCGGCAGCGGGCGGGTTCACGGCGGTGTGCTGTATGCCCAACACCACACCCCGGATAGATAACCAGGAAACAGTCAAATTCGTTCAGGACCGGGCCAAAGATTGTGATGCCAGGGTATACGTGGTTGGTGCGGTGACGAAGAACCTTGAAGGCAAGGAACTTTCCGAAATCGGCGACCTGGTAAAAATCGGCGCCGTGGCCATAAGTGACGATGGCAAGTATCCCCAGAACCCGGAAATCATGCGCCGGGGTCTGGAATACGCTAAGATGTTCAATATCCCGGTCATGCAGCATGCCGAAGATCAATATCTATGCGCCGGCGGGGTAATGAACGAGTCGTTTCAGTCAAGCCGTCTGGGAATGAAAGGGGCCCCGGCGGTGGCCGAAGAAATCGCTGTCCTCAGAGATATCGCCCTTTGCCGCTTCACCGGCGCCCGCCTTCACATCCAACACGTGTCGACCCGACAGGCAGTGGCGGCGATCCGGGAGGCGAAGAAAGATGGTGTGAGAGTAACGGCCGAGGCGACACCACATCACCTGGTGCTTACCGATGAAGAGATCGGCAAGGAATTCAACACTAATCTGCGGGTGAATCCCCCGATTCGCACCGCCGCTGACAGGGACGCTGTGATTGAAGGACTGGTGGACGGAACTATCGACTGCATCGCGTCCGATCACGCCCCTCACTCAGAGGAAGATAAGGATTGTGAATTCGATCTGGCTCCGGCCGGGATGATAGGTCTGGAGACCACACTGGGGTTGATAAAGACGTATCTGGTCGATAAGGGATACCTGAGCTGGGCGGACGCTATTCGCAAAATGACCGCCAACCCGGCCAGAATCCTGAATTTGCCCGGCGGTACCCTGGCCGAGGGCTCACCGGCGGATATTACCCTGATAGATCCGGACAAGAAGTGGACGGTGAAGGCGGACAAATTCCGTTCCAAGTCTAAGAACTCGCCATTTATCGGGTGGAAGCTGTCGGGACAGGTGTATAAAACAATATTAGGCGGCCGAATTGTGTTCGAACAATAACGGTCGGCCGGGAAAGCAGGAGAAAAAATGTTTGGTGATATCCCCGAACGGGTGCTGGAGCAGATGCGCCGTCTTGAGGCTATCGACGCCAGAGACCGCGTCGACGGAACTCCCCGGGATAAGCGTCTGAGACAAATTCCGCCCGAAACAGCGAAATTCCTTGCGATTGTCGCCAGCAGCACGCCGCAGGGCAACTTTGTTGAAATAGGAACCAGTGCCGGGTATTCCAGCCTCTATTTGGGACTGGCATGCCGGGAACGTGGTGTGCGCCTGACTACTTTCGAGGTGCTGGAAGAAAAGGCGCATATGGCCCAAGAAACCTTTCGGCTAGCCGGGATGGATGATATCATCAAGGTGATTGTCGGTGACGCTCGCGAATATCTGTCCGGTTTGAATGGCATTTCATTCTGTTTTCTGGACGCCGAAAAGGAAGTGTATCTTGAATGTTATGAGTTGATTGTTCCAAAGCTGGTACGCGGGGGACTGTTGGTGGCCGACAATGTCATCAGCCATGCTGAAACCCTTCAAAGCCTTGTCGACCGGGCCATGGCTGACCGGCGCGTTGACGCCGTGGTGGTTCCGATTGGCAGGGGTGAGCTGCTGTGCCGACGCATCTTGAATGGGAGAGAGTAAAAGGAGAGTCCGCTATGAGATCTGGGAATGGTTTAACAGTAGCACTTCGAGCGTCATCTGTTTTGTTGTTAATATGGCTAAGTGCGGTGGTGACAACGTCGGTTTCCGCCCAGCGTAGAGTCAATCTGCCTCTGACGGACGTTCAGGTTTCGATTGAGGGGGAGGCACAAGAGGCACTACGTGTGTTCTTCAGCAACTTCGTAATGACAGATACGGCGACACTCGGCGAGCAGGTCGAAGAAATACTGATAGGCATGGTGCCAATCGCCTATGATAGCGGTTGTACGTCGATGATAGGCCACTGGGGAAGTGATCCAACCAACGTGCCGGGGAGCCTGTTTAGGCCAATCTATGTTTACACCGGCAAGGACCCGGCTTCCGTCGTGGTCCTGATGGCCTACCGGTGTTTTTCATATCGCGATTACTATCGGGATACCTATTATGACGAACGGCTGACGACCCTGACCATAACGGAGAGCGAAACCAAACTGGCCTTTCTTCCGCACTGGTGGAAGTGCAAAGACATTCTGGCTCTGTCGAAAATATCCGTGGCCGAGTCTTATCATATCGTTGGAGATATCTTGTTAAGCCTCGTATTCTCCATGTCCGGTGAGAATCCATGTTGTAACGGACCGTTTTCCTGTGACGAGGAGAAGATCAATTATTACCTGATTGGCGAGGGGGGTGTCAGGCCGGTGGCCTCGGTGGTGAAACACAAGGAAGACTATTACCATAATGACGTTGAGGGTGATACCGAGGTCATTTACGACGCCGAAATCACGGTTGTGGAAGACGCCGACGGAAACGCCCTCGAAATAGTTTCGGTGTATACCATCAAGGAAAATGATGAGTTGAGAGAAGAAGGAACGCTCCGCTTTATCTTTAACCCTTACAGCGGAATGTTTGAGGAGGGAATGGAATAGAGCCAGTCCTGTCGGTTTCATAGCCTCTCAAAAAAGCAGTTGAGTTTTTGTCAATAAACAACAATACTTAAGGCACGTCAGGCCCATTAGCGGTGCAAGAGTTGACTCTTCGGCTAACACTAACTGGCTATTGGGCTTTCCTGAATTTGGATAGCATTTTTCGTGAGTAAGGGCAAGTAAAGGGAAGGTATTTTGGCAGGTGAGAGAAATTACAATTTCTTTGTTTCTACTGTAATCCCGGCTCTCAACGAAGAGGGGAACATCGAGGAGCTGTGCCAACTGTACGACGAGATGGCGAAAGCAGCACCGTTTAAGACCGAGCTGGTATTTGTCGACGATGGCTCCACTGACGATACCCTTGAGAAGATAAAGCAGGCGGCCGAAAAGTACGACTTTATCAGGTATGCCAGTCACCAGAGAAACCGGGGTCTGACCGAGGCCCTTCAGACAGGTTTCGCGATTGCCAGGGGAGATGTCTATGTTTTCTACCCCGCCGATCTTCAGTATCTGCCCGAGGATATCCCTCGTCTGGTTGAACCGATAGCGGAGGGAGCCGATCTAAGCACCGGCTGGAAACAGGGCCGGTACAGAAAGTGGTTCGTGTCGGGTATATACAACTGGATTTCGCGGAAGATATTCGGTCTCAAGGTGCATGATCTCAATGCTGTCAAGGCCTTTCGTAAGGAGATTGTTCGCCATATTTTCCTGCGCCGGGACTGGCACCGCTACCTGGTGGTGCTGGCGGCGAACGAGGGTTTCAAAGTTGAAGAAGTACCGGTACGTTTATATGAACGTCGCTGGGGAACAACCAAGTTTTCAGTCTGGCGCATCCCCATCGGCGTTCTGGATATGTTAGCCGTGAAATTTCAAATCACGTTTCTGAAGAAACCGCTATTGTTTTTTGGCTTGATTGGATGCACATGCTTCGGGCTGGGGTTTCTGGTTGGACTCTGGGCCATTTATTTGAAATACTGGCTCGGAGAAACCCAATTACCGCTTCTGTACCTGGTGATCCTTCTGGTCGGGCTGGGCTTCGGCCTGTTTTTGATGGGGTTCATGGCCGAGGGCCAGACGGCAATCAAGGAGGAGGTCGGAGACCTCAGGCGTAAATTGAACAGGCTTCTCGAAGATAAGTCTCAAGAGAGTTAAAACACCGGATTAGCATCATCCGAAGCTGGAGCAATTGATGGCAAAAAAACACAAGTTCCCCAGGACACCCGCGAAGCGTCAGGCGCCTTCCTTCGACCCGGAAAGCTCGCCGTTTTTTGTACCGATAGTTTTCGTCGTAATATTTCTGGCTCTGATCGTCCTGTTCAGTGATTTCATCTTCTCTGACCAAATGCTGTATCTGTCGGATCAGATTCAGGCCGGTGTTTTCTTCCGCACGCTTCTTGTTGACTACATCCACGAGCATGGGGCAATCCCGCAATGGAACCCCTACATTTTCGGCGGGATGCCGTACGTGGAAGCGTTTCATGGAGACATATTTTATCCGCTCTCGGCGCTCAAGCTCATACTTTCGCATGACCGATGGCAGGGTTGGACGCTGTTCTTACATATCTTTCTGGCTGGTATTTTCATGTATCTCGCAGCCAGGCAATTCAAATTATCAAAGACAGCGGGCTTGTTCTCGGCGGCGTGTTACATGTTCGCCCCTTATTTAGTGTCACTGGTCGCGCCGGGGCACGACGGAAAAATATACGTGACTACCCTTTTCCCGCTGGTAATGTTCTTCCTCGAGCGGGGCCTTGCCAGCGATGGTACGCGGAAAGCGCTGTTAAATTTCTCCCTGTTGGGGCTGGTTATCGGCGTCATCATTCTCAGTCCCCATCCGCAGATGTCGTACTTCGCATTATGGGTGCTGGCCTTTTACACCGCCTTCAGATTGATATTATTGTTCAGAGAAAAGCGCGAATTCCTCCGGTTGATACGCCCGGTAATGTTGACGGCATACGCGGTTGTTATTGGCCTTATGATATCGGCGATTCAGTTTTACCCGGGTTATGTTTATACCAGTGAGTTCTCACCGCGGTCCGATGCCAAGCGAGGCTGGGACTGGGCAACCTCGTGGTCGATGCACGAGGAAGAGGTAATTTCTCTGGCAATCCCGGAGTTCGCCGGGAGGCATTCAGGCAGTGACATGTCGACCCCGTACTGGGGTAAAAACGCTTTTAAGGATAACTCTGAATCAGCCGGAACGGTTGTTCTTTTCGCGGCCTTAATCGGCTTCTTTTTTTACCGCCGCAGGGAGTCATATTTCTTCGGGGGGCTGGCGCTGTTCGCCTTGATCTATGCCCTGGGCGCCACCACGCCCTTGTTTAAGATATTCTTTCTTGTGATACCGATGGTTAAGTCTCTGCGCGCGCCCTCCGTTATCATGTTCGTTTTCTCGTTCTCGGCGGCGCTACTGGGCGGTATGGCCGTGCAGGCACTTCTGGAAGAGAAAGATAAAATACGCGAACGGTTGTCGGAGAAATTCTCCTACCTGTTGTGGGGTTTCCCGGCCCTTCTGTTCGTGGTAGCGGTTCTATTTAAGCTTAACGGGCGTGGAATGCTGGATCTGTGGGTATCGCTCTTTTACGATAATGCCGCGACCAATTATGTACAGGCGGGAGTGTCTAAACTGGACCTGGCGTACATCAACCTTCCCTCCATTCAGACCGGCGCCTGGGTCGCCTTTGTCTCCGTGGCTCTGATGGCGGTGGTCGTCTGGCTTTACCGCTCGGAGAAAGCCGGCCCGTGGGTGCTGGCGACCCTGATCGCTCTGCCGGTAATCTCCGGCGTTCGCTTCAACAGCCGGTTCGTCGAGGCGGTTAACTACGAACGGTTTCAGTCAAGGGCGAATCCGGTTGTCAAAGTAATGACGGAGCAAGAGGGGAAATTCCGCGTAATGAACTTCACTACCCGTATGGTGGGTGAAAACATTCTGCCGGAAAACGGTGTGGAAGTCGTGATAGGGTATCACGGCAATCAGCTTCGCTGGTACGATAATCTTCTGGGGGGAGTGCTGAAGTCAAATCAAACGAATCCCCGTTTTCTCAATCTGGTAGGAGCGGAGTATATACTCTTCCCGGGTGATCAGCCGATACCTGACGGATATTTCGGTAGCAAGCCGGTGTCGGTCATTGATGATTTCGGGGCCGTCAAGATCTGGCGAAATGAGAATGCCCTACCGCGAGCTTTCCTGGTTGACAGCGTAAAGGTCTTCGATAAGGTCGAGGATATCCGGGAACAGGTTCTCAGAGGTAGCGACGATTTGCGCCGGGTAGTATACCTCGAAAAGGAGCCGTCGCTTCAGTACCGTCATGATTCGGCGAGTGCGGACTCCGTCTGGTTTATCGACTATCAGGCCGATTCGGTCCTGCTGGGAGTCAGTGCGGCGAGCGACAAGATTCTGGTATTGACCGACAACTACTACGACGCCTGGCGCGCTTATGTTGACGGAACGCCGTCCGAGGTCTACAGAAGTTACTCGACATTCAGAGCGGTCGAGATTCCCGCCGGGGCGGGCCGGGTCCTGTTTAAGTTCGAGTCTGACCGCTATCGTCTGGGTAAGAGTGTCACCGGCTTGACGTTCCTGTATCTGGTTGTTATAATAGGAGTCTGCTGGTATACGGGAAGACCCCATAGCAAAATGGAAAGGAAAGAACAACCCTAATGTCACAGCAACGAGCCCTCATAATTTTCCCGACATACAACGAGCGCGACAACATCGAAAAGATAGTTCATGCTGTCCTGCCGCTCGATCCCCGAATTCATGTGCTGATCGTGGATGACAACTCGCCCGACGGTACGGGGGAGATAGCCGACCGGTTGGCCCGCGAGGAAGAAAAGGTGTATGTTATGCACCGTTCCCAGAAGGATGGTCTGGGAAAAGCCTACATCGCCGGTTTCCACTGGGCCATCGAGCAGGAGTATGATTTTGTCTTTGAGATGGATGCCGATTTTTCGCACGGCCCGGAATATATCAAAGATTTCCTGAGGGAGATCCAGAACTACGATCTCGTCTTGGGTTCGCGGTATATTTCCGGTGTCAACGTTATCAACTGGCCCATGTCGCGTCTGCTTCTGTCTTATTTCGCCAACGTGTACACTCGTATAATAACCGGACTGCCGGTAAGGGACGCCACCGGGGGATTCAAGTGCTTCCGGCGCAAAGTGCTCGAGACAATCGATCTTGACGCTGTGAACTCATCAGGGTATTCCTTCCAGATTGAAATGTCGATGCGAGCCTGGAAAAAAGGATTCAAGATTCACGAAATACCGATCATATTCGTCGATCGCATAGCCGGCTCTTCAAAGATGTCAAAGAAAATCATGCGAGAGGCGATATGGATGGTGTGGTGGCTTCGAATTATGTCAATATTTGGAAAGCTTAATTGATTCGTTTTTGATGTGTGTTTGAGTAAGCACAGGGTCTCAATTATCATTGTCACCTGCAACTCTCTTCCGGCCCTGGAAGATTCCCTCGCCAGATTGAAGCAACTCCACAAGAACACCGGTTTCGAGTTGATAGTGGTTGACAATAATTCGTCCGATCAATCGATCAGCCGGGTGCGGAGCTACTTTTCAGCCGCACGGATCATGGAGATGAACGAGAACGTCGGTTTCGCGGCCGCCTGCAATCAGGCGGCATGGGTGGCATCGGGAGAGTTTCTTCTCTTTCACAATCCCGATCTGGTTCTGGATGAAGGCGCGATCGAAAGGCTTCTGGGAACCTGGCAGAGCCGTGACAGGGTCGGAGCGGTGACCGGTCGCATGCGCTTCCCCGACGGTTCGTTTCAGGCCACCTGCCGCCAGTTTCCCTCACCGGGCAATATCGTTTTTTCCCGGGGTTCGGTATTTACACGCCTTTTTGGAAACCGTGGGAAGTATACTCTGGAAGACTTTGCCGAGGTGACCGAGGTACCTTCGGTGGCCGGTACGCTCCTGGCAGTCAAGAAGGATCTCTTCATGGCCCTCGGTGGTTTTGATGAATGTTTCTTCATGTACATGGAAGACACCGACCTCTGCTTGAGACTAAATCGCGCGGGATATATCAATTACTTTGTTCCCGGGGCCGGCGGGGTCCATCTGTGGGGAAAAGGCAGCCGTGGGGGGAAACTCAAACGAAACTGGTACCATCATATTTCTTTCTGGAAATATTTTCGAAAGCATTTCCCCGGCACGGCATCATTGTTTATTATGCCTCTTGTCTTAGGTATTCATCTGGTGCTGGCATCCTTGCTGGGAAGACCGGTGGCAAGAAATTAGGTGTTACACTATGCCGACCACTACTTTAGTTAGCCTTATTGCCGTCAGCCTGGTTCTGAGCGCTGTCTTTGTTCCGGTCGTTATACGTCTGGGTCATAAGTACGGTATTCTGGATATGCCGGGTAAGCACAAGAAACACAAGCGTCCGACCCCGCTACTGGGAGGTTTGGCTCTATTCATTACTACCTGGCTGACGGTAGGCATCGGCTACCTGCTCTTCCACGATCTGTTCCAGGGCTTGAGTGACACGGTGATTTACGTTTTTCTCGGCGGACTGATAATACTGCTGGTTGGACTGTCCGATGATCTTTCCCCGACGTCGGCCTGGGTCAAGCTTGCCGCGCAGGCGGCGGCGGGACTTCTCCTTTATCTCGGCGGCCTGAGAGTGGTCTTTCTGGCGATACCGTTTCAGGGCGTTGAGATCGATGTCGGATGGCTTTCTGTTGTCATTACGGTGCTATGGGTAATAGTACTAACCAATGCCATCAATCTGATCGACGGGCTGGATGGACTTGCCTCCGGGGTGTCTTTGATCGGCGCGCTGTCTCTGATGGCTATCGGGCAGCTTTATCAGGTGGGGCCCGTTCTGGTTTTCGTGCTGGTTCTCGTTGGTTTTCTGAGCCTGTTTTTGTACTACAACCGGTATCCGGCACGCGTTTTTCTCGGCGATTCCGGTTCGATGCAGATTGGGTACTACTTCGCGCTCTTCTCCCTGGCCATGCCGCTAAAATCATATACGGCAACGGCTTTGTATATGCCCCTGTTGGCGCTCGGAGTGCCCTTAATGGAAGTATTGTCTTCGGCAGTGCGGCGAAGTGTAAGTGGTCGAAACATAATGCGTGCTGACCGCCGTCACTTGTTTCATTATCTGTCTCTAATGGGGTTTTCTCGCAGGCAGGTGGTTTTCACGTTTTACCTGCTGGCTGTCATTTACGGTCTTCTCGCGCTGGCCATGTTTTACTGGAACCGTCTTATCGTGTTCGGATCGCTGGTCGTTTTTATGGTTGTTATTTTTGGTGCTTTTTTTATCTTATTAACCAAATTCTCCGACCGCAGACGATTGAACGGACGCCAGGAGTAATTCTAAGAATTATAGGGGTTTATTGTAATTTATGGATGAGAGAGTTCATCTGAATTTCGAGCGCCCGATTATTGAGTTAGAGAAAAAGATCTCCGACATGAAGGATTTCTCTGTCGGCGAAGATATAGAATTGAGCGGCGAGATAGCTTCCATGGAAAAGAAGCTGGCCAAGCTGCGGCAGGAAATATACTCAAGTCTCACGCGCTGGCAGAAAGTCCAGCTCTCGCGCCATCCCCGGCGGCCATATACTCTCGACTACATTCGCATGATGAGCCAGGGTTTTATTGAACTTCACGGCGATCGGTGTTTTGCCGATGACAAAGCCCTTGTGGGTGGATTTGCCTATATTGATGGCCAGCCGGTGATGTTTGTCGGCCAGCAAAAGGGCCGGGATACCAAAGAGAAGCTCTTTCGCAATTTTGGCATGGCCCATCCGGAAGGGTACCGGAAGGCCCTGCGGCTTTTCCAGCTGGCCGAGAAGTATGATATTCCGATCGTCGTCCTGGTAGATACGCCCGGCGCTTTTCCGGGTATTGGTGCCGAAGAACGCGGTCAGGCAGAGGCCATTGCAAGAAACATTCGTGAGATGTCGCGTATACGCGTGCCGATCGTTATCGTGATTATCGGTGAGGGGGCTTCGGGCGGCGCGCTGGGCATTGGCGTGGGCGACAGAGTGCTGATGATGGAATACGCCTGGTACTCGGTAATTTCTCCGGAAGGATGCGCTGCTATTCTATGGCGCGACGCGGCCAAGGCCCCGGACGCCGCGGAGGCCCTGAAACCGACCTCGGATGATCTGGTTGCCCTGGGCATCATTGACGAAGTCATAAAAGAACCGTCCAGCGGAGCCCATAATGATCCGACGGTTGCTGCCAATACAGTCAAGCAGAGAATAGTGGAGACTCTTCGGGAACTGATGTCCAAGCCGATCGATGATTTGCTCAGAGAGCGGATCGAGAAATATCGGCACATGGGCGAGTTCGAGGAATAGGTATGGAATTGTCCGAGAATCTGCTGGCGAAGCTGGTGTGCCCCAAATGCAAGGGCAAACTGAATTATGTTAGGACTGAAGGTCGCCTCGAATGTGGTACCTGCCGACTGGCCTTCCGGATAGACAACGGCGTGCCGGTATTGCTGATTGACGAAGCTGAGAAACTAAAATAAATAAAGGTTTGTACCTTGAAACTATCCAAGTTCTGTGACGAGAGTCTGGTTATTTTCGGTTTGAAGGCCGGTTCCAAGACGGAAGTTATCGAAGAGCTGGTCAACCTTGTATCGTACTCTAACATGGTCAAAGACGCGGAGCAGCTACTTACGGATGTTGTTGACCGTGAGAATCTCGTGACCACCGGAGTGGGTTATGGCGTAGCGTTCCCGCACGCCAAGACAAGATCAGTCAAGGGTATCGTGATCGCTTTCGGGCGAAGCACGAAGGGTATTGACTTCGACGCGATGGATCACAAGCCGGTTCACCTGTTCTTCCTGATAGCAGCTCCCGAGGATGCCATTGGGGCTCACCTCAATGTTATGGCCCGTCTGTCTTACCTTATGAAATCAGAGAAGAACCGCCAGAAGCTCATGGAAGCCTCGTCCCCCGGAGACGTGCTGGCGTTGATAGATAACGTGGACTGATAGTTAATCGGGCAGGGATGCCGCAAGAACATGAATTGGATCACCAACCTCTTTGCCAGGCACTGGAGAAACATCCATCTTCTGGCAATCGCTCTACTCTCCGTTATTCTAATCGTCGCTCCCTCAGTTGTCATGCCGACCGTCAATCAAGCGATTCTAAGCGTATTCTACTGGCCGTTTGCCGAGATTAAAACCGGCCTTGGTGACCTTCACGCAGTGGGCGAGGAAAACCACCGGTTGAGACAGATGCTTACTCAGGCCAACGTCAATCTGTCGATGTACCAGGAAGCCGTGCGCGAGAATGCCCGGCTGCGGTCAGTACTCGGCTTCGAGCAGCAGTCCGGATACATCTTGCTGCCGGTAGAAGTGATGTCGATATCCGGCGACTACTTTCCGGTATCGGCCGTTATCAATGGTGGCAGCAACGATTCTATCTTTGTCGATCAACCGGTTATTAACCAGAACGGTCTTATCGGCCGGATAGTGTCGGTGGCAAGCGACTACGCTACCGTGCAGCTTCTGACCGACCCGTCCAACCGGGTCGCGGCCCGCATCGCCCAGAGCAGGGAAATGGGCATCATCAGGTTTA
Organism: Candidatus Zixiibacteriota bacterium; assembly: GCA_020351995.1. Taxonomy (GTDB): domain Bacteria; phylum Zixibacteria; class MSB-5A5; order GN15; family FEB-12. The sequence goes on along the minus strand of CP070674.1, from coordinate 2,616,373 downwards.
CCGTTTCCGAAGGGATGATACTGGATAATCTTCCCGTCCAGGGTGCAGTCAACGTCAACGACACAGTGCTCTCGTCGGGTCTCGGAGGGGTGTATCCTCCGGGTCTGAGGGTAGGCGTCGTTTCGAGCGTCGAGCGTCCGGAACTCGAGCCTTTCTGCAGGATCACAGTCACGCCCTTCGTGGACTTTCACTCACTGGATGAGTTGTTCGTGTTGAATATGGAGGGTAGATGATTAGAGTTCTTCCTTTCCTGTTGTATCTATGGCTGGTGTCCCTGCACCAGGTGATACTCAATGATGCCACTTCAATCTATGCCGCGACCATAAACATTCCGGCGGTGGTGGTGATCCTGATAGGTCTTTACAAATCGGAGCTCGATGCCTGCTGGTTCGGGTTCATGGTCGGTGTGGTGACTTATGCCGGAATCGGGGATTCCATGGGATGGTATGTTCTGGTGATGGCTTTGCTGGGTTACCTGACCTTTCATGTTCGTGCCAAGGTGAATCTGGAATCGATCTACTCACGGGTACTGCTGGTCCTTGTCGGGGTGCTGATACACAATGTCGCGGTTCTGATAATGGCCGGGAGCGACGGTGTTTTCTACCTTCTGGTGACGGGAGTCGTGACGGGAGCCGTATATACTGCGGTCATCGCGTGGGTGTTTTTTCTGTTTAAGGAAGGCAAGATCACGGCTAAAAAACTAAAAGCCATTTTTTGAGGCCGAATGGAACGTTTCAAGTTATCTCTCGCCGGTCGGGAGAGACTCAGCTACGGGATCATACTGGTTATGCTTTTGTGGCTCATGGCTGGTCTTGTTAAGCTCCAGATCGCTCAACATAATGAGTTGGCCATTAAGTCAGAGAACAATCGCCTGAGGGTTGTCCCTATCATTCCCCGCCGGGGCCTGGTTTATGATCGTGAGGGCAGAATCATAATCGATAACCGGCCGTCTTATACGGTATCGGTTGTCCCCGCCGAGGAGGTCCCGGAGCTCACGATATCTAACCTTGGTGAGCTGCTGGGTATGGATACGCTTCAGATTCGCAACCGTATTCAGAGGAACCTGGTCAGCCGATACCAGCCGTCCATGGTCAAGCGAGATATCTCGTTTGAAGCCGTGGCCATACTCGAGGAGCAGAGTAAGCACTTCCCGGGAGTGACCTACCAGATGGAGCAGGTTCGTCAATACAACAGCGACCTTGGAGTGGAGGTTGTTACCGGGTACGTAGGCGAGGCGTCTGAAGAGGAGTTGAAGAGACCGGGAAATGAGGGTTATCGGCTGGGAAGTATCATAGGCAAAAAGGGTCTCGAGAAGCAGTATGACAAAGTCCTGCGCGGTCGGGAAGGGACCGCTTACATAGAAGTCAGCGCGGCCGGGCAGATCCTGGGAGAATATGTTGAGCGACGTCCGATACCGGCAATCCCGGGCTCGAATCTTACCCTGACTATTGATAATGACTTGCAGTTAGCCTGCGTGCAGACGCTGGATACCTTTTGCTGCGGCGCTATCGTGGCCATCAACCCCGTCAACGGTGAAATATTGGCCATGACCTCCTATCCCGGCTATGACGCCAACATTTTTTCGTCCGTTATCCCCGAGAGCTTATGGGTGGAGATAAGTAACGACACCACCCACCCGCTATTGAATCGTCCTCTCAAGGGGCTTTATCCACCCGGTTCCACGGTCAAGTTTATCGCTGTGGGGGCGGCGCTGGAAGAAGGGATCGTGTCGGCCAACTCGACTCTGAAGCCATGCCTGGGAGGGATGCAGTTCGGAAACAGGTTTTTCAGGTGCTGGCAGCCCGGTGGCCACGGTTCGCTATCGGCAGCCCATGCGCTCGAACAGTCGTGCGATGTGTATCTGTATCAGGCGGGTATCAGGCTGGGAGTCGATAAACTGGCTGAGTACTATGACCGGTGCGGATTTGGTTATGCCACCGGGGTTGATCTGCCGAATGAGGACCCGGGTCTGAATCCCGATAGCCGATGGTACGACCGGCATTACGGGGTAAATAAATGGACCAGGGCACTGGTGTTGAATAATGCTATCGGCCAGGGAGAACTCCTGTCGACGCCGATACAGCTGGCGCGATTCTTCTGCGCTTTGGCCAACGACGGCACCGCTTATGAACCGTATATCGTCAAGAAGGTCACTCACCCGGACGGCAGCGAGCTCAATATATCTCCGAAGATGTCTTTCCGGCTTCCGTTTTCAAACTCGACTGTGGCGATCTTAAGGGAAGGCATGCGCCTGGTTGTGGAAGGGGAGCATGGGACGGCGCGGCGATTGAAAAACAATCTCTATTCGATTGGCGGCAAGACGGGTACCGCCCAAAACCCGCACGGCGAAGATCATTCCTGGTTTGTCGGTGTCGCCCCGATTGATAACCCGGAGATAGTTGTCTGTGCTATTGTTGAGAACGCCGGCCACGGCTCGGATGTGGCGGCACCTCTGGTCGGGCAGATCATCAGGACGTACATGGATAAGAAGATGGCACCGGAAGCGATTACGATGACAGCGGAGGATGGCGAATGACAATGCTGAGCTATGCTTCGCTGGATTGGAAACTGATCGGGGCGGCTTTGTTGCTTTCGCTTATAGGGGTAGTGCTGATAATGTCCGCGCAGCACTACGCGGATACAACCTATCAACAGCAGTATTACCAGCGTCAACTGATCTGGCTGGTAATCGCTCTCGCAGTATTTGTCACGGTGGTGCATCTACCACTACGACTGTTCGATTTCATAACACCGTTATTCTATGCCGTGTCGATGCTTCTGTTGATTCTCGTGTTATTCATTGGCACACCACGGATGGGTGCCATGAGATGGTTCTCGTTCGGTCCCGTAAACTTCGCGCCATCAGACCTCGCCAAGGTGGCACTGATCTTTATTCTCGCCCGGTTCTTCGCCTACACCAAGTTGTCGGTAATCAGCACCAGGAGGCTGGCGGCCTCGGCTCTGCTAACGGTGATTCCGCTGGGACTTATTCTCAAGCAGCCCGACCTCGGGACTTCGCTGGTTTTCATTGTTATTCTGTTCGCGATGTGGTTCTGGTCGGGACTCTCACCGGCCTACATGATACTAATCATCTCACCCTTGCTCTCACTGGTGGCGGCATCGCACTGGCTGGTCTGGTCAATATACATAACAGCACTGGTCATTTTCCTGCTTCTTTTCAAACCCGGATTCCTGTTTGGTTTCTTCACGGTGGTGGCCAACCTTGCTTTCGGTATTATTACACCATTCATGTGGGGACGTTTGGCCGACTACCAGAAACTTCGCATTCTCACTTTCCTGGATCCGGGGATGGACCCCCGTGGGGCAGGATACCAGATCATTCAGTCTAAGATAGCCATCGGGTCGGGGGGTATACTGGGAAAAGGACTCTTCAACGGTTCCCAGACGCGGCTCGATTTTCTACCCGAGCCTCATACCGATTTCATCTTCTCGGTGCTGGGGGAGGAGTTCGGCCTGCTGGGTGCGCTCGTGGTGCTGTTTCTATTCGGCTTCATTTTCTGCCGGGCCATTCGCATTGCCGTGCGGTGCCGATCAAAGTTCGCATCGCTGCTGGTGGGTGGAGCGGCATCCATATTCCTGTTCCAGTTCTTCGTCAACATCGGAATGACCCTGGGCTTCATGCCGGTCACCGGGTTGCCCCTGCCGTTTGTTAGCTACGGGGGAACATCACTGGTATTGTCGTGGTCCCTCATCGGTCTGATTGTGTCAACCGACTACCGCTGGCAGGAATACTGAACCGGCGGAGAAGTATGAATTCTGCGGAAGATAGCTCGAATCTGAAGGCCTTGCTGGTTTTGGCCTTTGGCGCGTTTTGTATCAGCTTCGCGGCTATATTCGTCAAGCTGCTCGGGCGGGATGTTCTAGGTCCGACCGCTATAGGCTTCTGGCGGACAATCTTCGGAGCCGGTATTCTTTTCGTATGGGTGGTACTTAAAGGGGAATCACTGAAAATTCCACCGATCATCGCGGGATTTGCCGCTCTGGCCGGCTTCATCTTCTTTCTTGATCTGTTTTTCTGGCATCGCTCGATAATTTTTGCCGGAGCCGGGATGGCCACCATCCTGGCCAATACTCAGGTGTTCTTTGTCGCCCTCTTGGGGCTCATTCTTTTCCGCGAGAGGCTGAATTTACCCTTCGCGATGGCCGTGGTAGCCGCCTTTGTGGGGGTAGTGCTTCTGGTCGGGATTGGCAGCGATGTCGATTTCAGCACTATCTACCTGCAGGGAATTGTGTTTGGCTTGTTGACGGGCCTTGTATATGGGTGCTATATCGTCACTCTCAAGAAGGCTGGTCACCGCGGAGAGTGTCCGAGCTTTCTGGTGGTGATGGCCTGGACTTCGTTGTTTACGGCTATCTTTTGCGGAATCTCGATGCTGATTGAGTCGGACCCCTATTTACCACCGGACTTATTTTCCGTGTTCATTTTGTTTTCGCTGGCATTGGTGGCGCAGGCGGTGGGATGGTATGTTATCTCAACCACGCTTCCTGAACTGCGTGCGGCCCAGAGTGCGCTGATTCTCCTGCTACAGCCGGTGTTGGCCACCGTATGGGGCGTGCTGTTTTTCGCCGAGCATCTCACCTTGCTGCAAGTAATAGGCGCCGTGATCACACTGGTGTCGATCTATGTGGGTTCGGCAAGGAAAAAGCGGGTGAACTACTAAGTCTCAAGAATATCCGGGACCACTTTTTTTTATCCTTGCTATTCCGATTGAGAATAATATTTTAGTGCATATCAGGATTGTCTGCCTGAACTTAACGCTTGAGCCCAGCATCCCGGCAGAAAATTCCAGAACCAAAACACATGGAGGAGGAGATGATCAATCGTAACCGAGTAGCATTTCTTCTGGTCTGTGTCATGGCGGTGTTACTTTTCTCGCAGTCGGTATCCGCCCAGGCCTACTGGTTACGGCCGGCTGACGAGAAAAGCGTGTCGCTCGATTTTTTCAAGGCCGCCTTTGACGAAGCCGAAGGGCTGAATTTCTTTACCTCAATGATATACCTGTCAGCCTATATTCCGGCCACGCCCGAGTTGGCCGTCATATTCGATTTTCCCATGTCCAATGTCGATACCGACTTTGAAGATCAGTCGGTTTTCGGCAATCCATATCTGGGAATCGAGTATGTGGCGCCCGTGTCCGGCGGTAACCAGTCCATTAAGGGCCGGCTGGGTTTTAGGCCGCCATTGGCTTCAGATAGTAAATTTGCCGCTTCATTGCTTGGCATGGTAAGCATGATAGACCGGTTTGAGTCCTTTGTACCGGACCTGTGGACATTATCAGGCGGGTTCGGATTTCAGTTCAAGTCCGAAGCCGAATACGGCTTCGATATCGACTTTACCGGTGATCTTATGATGCCCACTGAAGGGGGTGCTGAAAACGAACTATATGTCGACTATAGCATGGTGATGTGGTTTCGTCCCGAAAAGGCCAATCTGGGCTTCGGGCTTGCCGGGCGTTTATTGGCGACTGAAGGCGACATGGATTTTGGTGAACGTACTGTTCATCAACTTGGCTTTTTCGGAGGTTATGATGCCGGGGTTTTCGAACCCGGATTCCATTTCAGGGTTCCTCTTGATGAGGATCTTTCGGACGTTCTCGATTTCCTCTGGGGAATTAATCTTACCGTGACATTTCCATAAGTGATATTACTGAAAAGGCGGCCCGGTTGGACCGCCTTTTTTTATTGCAGAAAAATAATCAAACTAATCTATCAGCACCTTCTCAAGCTTATCAACGATATAGTCAAGCTCGGTTTCACCGATGATCAGGGGCGGCGAGATTCGGATGGTGTGTCCGTAACTGTCGTTGGCCAGCATGCCGATGTCGAGCAGCTTCCGGCAGAATACCATCGCGTCGCCGCTGTTAACCTCGATACCGATGAACAACCCACTTCCACGCACTTCCTTAACGTGAGGTGACCGGGCAGCGATATCGAGAATCTTCTTCTTGAGAATAGCGCCCATTTTTGCGGAGTTCTCGACAAGTTTCTCCTCAATGATTACGTCGATGGCGGCGTTGCAGGCAACACATGCCAGTGGATAGCCACCGTACGTGGAGCCGTCTTTGCCGGGCTGGAAGGCCATATCCATCAGTTTGGTGTTGGTGACGAACACCGAGACCGGGACCAGTCCACCGGAGACGGCCTTGCCGAGAATGATGCCGTCGGGTACGACGTTTTCATGTTCGAAGCAGAACATCTTACCGGTACGACCGAGGCCCACCTGAATTTCGTCAAACATGAGCAGAAGGTTGTGCTCGTCGGCCAGTTCGCGAAGACCGCTGAGGAATCCCTTGCCGGCCGGGTACATGCCACCCTCACCCTGCATCGGCTCAACGAGAATACCGCATGTGTTGGGTGTAATGGCCCTCCTGGTTCCTTCAAGGTCTCCGAACTCGACAATCTTGAAACCGGGAGTAAGCGGCCCGAACCCTTCTTTGTATTTGCGGGTAGGGGAGAAGGAGATGGTGGTGATCATGCGGCCGTGGAAATTGCGAGTAAAAACGATCACTTCCTGTTTACCGTCCTCAATGCCTTTGGCTTTCCAACCGTAATAGCGAGCCATTTTGATCGCGGTCTCGACCGATTCCACACCACCATTCTTGGGGAGAACCTTATTGCCATTTTCGCCGAAGCGGTGACCCAACTGAGGAACAAGATTAGCGACCTTTTCGAGAAAGATGCCGAGGGAATCGGTATACACGACGTTGGAAATAACGGAGCCGTACTTACCCTGAAGAGCGTCCACCAGGGCCGCGACTATCTTCGGATGGTGATGTCCCTGGTTGGCGGCCGAGTACGCGGCCAGGCAATCGAGATGTCTGCGGCCGTCAATGCCGTACAGCCAGGCACCTTCGGCTTTCCTGACAACCAGGCCGAGTCGGCCGTAATGATGCGCGCCAAAAGTGCTCTCAAAGTCCATGATCTGCCGGTCGGGAACCTGGGAGAATCCGATTTCTTCATTCTTTATGATGTTAGTCTTGGTCATAGGCATCTCCTTTATTCTAAAAGCATTTCGGGACGTCTGATGGAACTTCCCTTAAGATTTGTCGGCAAGATAACGGTTTAAATTTAAAACTCAAGGGGATTTTAACCTCCGTCTTGATGCCGTAATCCGTTTAAGTAAACGGATTCATGGCGATTGAACTTTCTTAAATCGGGAGGCTATTGTCGCAAGACAATTGCGTTAAATAAGTCGTTGAATTTCAATAAAAAAATACTAGAGAAGCCACATTCATGCTCGTGAATGTGGCTTTGTTGATGCGAATCACGGATGTTTAGGCGTTAATCAATTTTGTCCTGTCGGCTATCCTCGAGTCGATCTCAACAACTTTGACAAAATCAGCCGGCGTCGTCGAAACCTCGGCGGGGTACAATATAAAATGAGCCTTGCCGTCATCGGTGGCAAAGGCGTCGCCCAATGGCATCGGCACGCCGAGCTTATTGCGGAGGAATTCGATTTCGCTTACCAGTTCTTCGAAGCTGTTGATAGCGCGCTTGTACCCAAAACTGTGGCACAGCTTATTGATGATGTCGATATTCGTCATGCCGTTGAGCGGCTCTCCGATTGGCGTGGTGAATTGTGCCATCCCGGCCCAGTTGGTCAGGTGTCCCTTGTTCTCAAGGTAGGCCGACAGAGGCAGGAAGACATCGGCCATCTGCACCGTTTCGGTTCTGAACATGTCGGCTACCACGACGAAATCCAGCTTATCGATGAGGGCGTTGAACTCAGAGTCACGGGCTGGGTTCTCACCCAGGATGATTGCGGCGCGGACTTTATCCTCGCGTATCCTGCGGGAGAGACTTCCACCGGATTCCTTCGCCAGTCTGACAAGATCCGTCTGCCAGAGGGCACCGACTTCTTTAAGACTCGCCTCCTTACTGAAGAGAGTCGTACCGGGAAGCAGACTGCTGTCAAAGCCGGCAAGTTGCATCCCGGTATAATTGCACTGGCTTGAAGTTAGAACCAACCCTGACCCCTTTACGCCGATCTTACCGAGCAGCATCAGCAGCGTTGTCAGAGCTTTGAGCTCGTTATTGGCGCGGTCGATGCGGCTATCGATGTTGTAGTAGGCCACCAGTGTCATTGACGGGTTGGACAGAAGGTCAGCCATCTTCTCTATCGTCGCGGTGCTGACCCCGCACACGGAAGCTGCTTCCTCGATATCGGTAACGAGCAATTCCCTCTGTACCTGATCGTAATTAACCGTGCGCTCATTTATGAACGAATCATTGGTTTTGTCATTCTTGATCAACTGGGCCATCACGGCGTTAAGAAGCACGGTTGAAGTTCCGCGGCGCGGATCGGCCCAGACCGTGGCATAATCGGCAAGGTCTATCTGGCCGGAGTTGATGACAATAGCCGGAGTACCCTTCTTGATTCTGCGTTTGAGTTGCCATCCGAGAACAGGATTCTCCGACGTAGCATTCCCCCCGAGGAAAAGATACATATCGGCTTCCCTGGCTTCTTTATCGCTTATTGTGGCCACCGTTGCTCCAATCATGTCATCGATGGCATGATAATCGGCGCCGTTGGTCAACTTGTGGAAAGACTCGATACTGTTGGTGCCGATCGCCGCCCGGGCCATTATGCCGGCGAGATACAACTCCTCGGTGGTCAGTTTGGGTGACGCCGAAACCAGTATCTGGTCTCTGCCGTGCTCCTTGATAATGCCCTTGAAGCCTTTCTTGACGGCCTCGAAAGCCTCATCCCACGAAACCTCGACCAGTTTATCTTTCTTGCGGATCATCGGCTTCGTCAAGCGGCTGCCATCAAGATAATGCTCGTAGCCAAAGCGACCCTTTACGCAGAGTTCACCGGTGTTGGGCTGCTTATCCGGCGGGGCGCCGGTAACGAAGAAGAGGTCCGGCGTTTTGTGGTTAATGGTGATGTTGCATCCAACCGAACAGTAATTGCAGATATTATACGTGGTTTCCATTTTCCACGGGCCGCTGCGCCGGAACGGCATTTTCTCGTTCAGGGCGCCGGTAGGGCAAACATCGATACAGTTTCCGCACGATACGCAGTTGGTTTCATGCAGAGCTTTTTCGAGAGCCGGTTTAATGATAGTACGAAGACCGCGGTTAACGAATCCAAGTGCGGACACGTTCAGAATTTCACTGCATGTGGCCACGCAGCGGCCGCAGCGGATGCACTTATTGGAATCGATTTTAATGAACGGATGACGGGTGTCAATCTTGTATTTGCTGTAACTGCCTGCGAAGCGGGTCTGGTCCACACCATATTCGGTGCAGTAATCCTGGAGAGTACACGAAAGGGCTACGTCGCACCCACACTCGGCGCAGCGCAGTGATTCGGTCATGGCCATTTCATCGGTGTAGCCCGTCTCCACTTCGTCAAACGATTTGATTCTTTCCTTCACAGTAAGTTCCGGCATGTGCAGCCGCTCGCTTCTCTCAACATCGGGGAGGTCCTCGGCCGTAATCTTATGGAAGTTGTCGCGACGGCTCTCGAACCGTTTTGTGATTGGGGTAATGACGTTTTCTCTAATATACTTGTCGATCGCGTAGGCGGCTTTACGTCCGGCCGCGATAGCGTCGATGGCGTCGGCCGGCCCGGTGACGACGTCACCACCGGCAAAGACACCGGGACGATCAGTATTGAAAGTTCCGTCTTTGGCGATGATTGTTTTCCACTTGGTTACCTGCAGCGTCTCGTCTTTGTCCACGCCTTCAAGGTCAGGTTCCTGGCCGATGGCCGAGATTACCCAGTCGGCCTCGAGGGTGTACTCCGAGCCGTCGATTACCACCGGACGCCGGCGTCCCGATTCATCAGGTGCGCCCAGTTCCATGCGAATGCAGTCGATAGACTTCATACGACCTTCTTCAACATTCACTTTCACCGGGGCGGCCAAAAACTCCATTTTGACGCCTTCTTCTTCGGCGGCGACGATTTCCATTTCATTCGCCGGCATTTCTTTGCGGGTGCGGCGGTAAAGCAGAATGACCTCGTCGGCTCCCAGCCTGAGAGAAGTGCGGGCGGCGTCGATAGCGGTATTACCGCCACCCACTACGACTACACGCCCATTGATACCCGGGTTGGTTCTCATCTCCACCTGCTGAAGAAACGTCACTCCCGAGAGAACACCCTCAGCCTCTTCGTTTTCGACGCGCATGGGCTTCCCGATCTGAGCACCGAGCCCGACAAATACGGCCTTATAACCCTGCTTGAACAGGTCATCGATGGTAAAATCTTTGCCGAGTCGTTTGTCGGTGTGAATATCGACACCGAGCGAAGCTATCCAGTCGATTTCTTTGTCAAGGACGGCTTTGGGCAGACGATACTCCGGAATGCCGTAGCGAAGCATGCCACCCATATGAGGCAGAGCCTCATAGATCACCGGTCGATAGCCTTCGATTACCAGATAGTACGCCGCGGTCAACCCGGCCGGGCCACCACCGACAATGGCTATGGAAATACCGTTATCGGGCTTTGTCTCCGGACGCCACATCTCTCCGATCATATCCTGATCGGCGGCGTAGCGCTTGATGAAATCAATGCCGACCGGGGCGTCGATAAGTGAACGTCGGCAGTTTAGTTCGCATTTGCGGGTACATACGCGACCGCACACTGAAGGTAATGGGTTCTTTTCTTTGATAAGGGCTACCGCTTCCTTGAATTTCCCCAGGTTGATCAGCGACATATAGCCCTGAATGTCAATATCGGCCGGGCAGTTCAATCGGCAAGGGCCAAAACAGTCGGCATAGTGGTCGGAAACGAGAAGCTCCAGGCAGGTCTTGCGGGCCCGCATGACTTTCTCCGAGCGCGTCTGGACCTTCATGCCTTCGGTGACTTTCGTCGCGCAGGCAGGGAAGAGCCTGTTCTGCCCCCCGAGTTCGACCACGCACAGGAAGCAGGAGCCGAAAGGCGGCAGCTTGTCGTCGTAGCAAAGCGTGGGGATGGTGTCTATGTTCTGTTCACGGCAGACCTGAAGGATGGTTTGATCGGGTGAGGCCGTGATGTCTTTTCCATTGATTGTCAGCTTAACCATGTCGCACCTCAATCCTTAACCACGGCGTCAAACCGGCAGACCGTGAAGCATTTGCCGCACTTGATGCATTTATTCTGGTCTATCATATGTACGGTTTTTTTCTCGCCAAAGATGGCGTCGGTAGGACAGGCAGTTTTGCAGACCGTACATCCGGTGCATTTTTCGTTGATAGTGTAAGTCAACAGCGTCGAGCAAACATGGGCAGGGCACTTTTTCTCTTTGATATGGGTTTCGTATTCCTCACGGAAGTACTTCAGCGTTGTCAGGACAGGATTGGGGGCCGTTTGACCCAGACCGCACAAAGATGCCGCCCTGATCTGTTCGCTCAACTCATCGAGATTATCGAGATCTTCCATAGTGCCTTCACCGGCTGTGATGCGCTCGAGTATCTCGAGCATGCGCTTGGTGCCGATTCGGCAGAAAGTGCACTTGCCGCAGGATTCGGCCTGAGTGAAAGTAAGGAAGAACTTGGCGACATCAACCATGCAGGTAGTTTCGTCCATGACCACCAAACCACCGGAACCCATAATGGCGCCGGTTCTGTTGATCTGTTGATAATCTATCTGGATATCGCACATGGATGCCGGGATACATCCTCCCGACGGGCCACCCATCTGAACGGCCTTGAATTTCTTATCGTCAATAATCCCGCCGCAGACATCGAAGATAATCTCATTGATCGTCACACCCATCGGTACTTCCACCAGACCGGTGCGCTTGACTTTACCGGCCATGGCGAATACTTTTGTACCTTTGCTGTCCTCGGTGCCGTATTTGGCATAGGCCTCGCCGCCGTTGAGTATGATCCATGGGACATTGGCGTAAGTCTCGACGTTGTTGATGTTAGTGGGTTTGCCCCACAGTCCCGACTGGGCCGGGAAAGGTGGCCGGAATCGCGGCATGCCGCGTTTACCTTCTATTGAGGCGATCAGGGCGGTTTCTTCGCCGCACACGAAGGCTCCGGCGCCTTCCTTAATCTTTATATTGAAGTTGAATTCGGTCCCGAAAACCCGGTTGCCGAGAAATCCGTTCTTTCTGGCCTGGGCAATTGCCTGGCGGAGTCGTGCGATAGCCTTGGGATATTCCGCCCGGCAATAAATATAAGCTTCGTCGGCGCCGATGGCATACCCGGCGATAATCATTCCCTCGAGAACCGCGCTGGGATCACCTTCCAGGATTGAGCGATCCATAAACGCGCCGGGGTCGCCCTCGTCGGCATTGCAGATGATATACTTCTTGTCACCGGGGGCCTGCCGGGTAAATTTCCATTTCGTCCCGGTCGGGAAACCGCCGCCGCCGCGACCACGAAGTCCCGACGTGACAACTTCATCAATGACCTCTTCGGGCTTCATCTGGGTGAGCGCCCGCCGGGCAGCCCGGTAACCGCCCATATCGATGTACTCGTCAATCGAACCCGGGTCGATGATGCCGCAGTTTCTCAGTACAATTCGCTGTTGCCGGTCAAAGAAACCGACCTCACGGTCCTCGCCCGACACCAGCCACTCGTCTATGGTCGCTCCGCCGAGAATATCTTCATCAATGATACGACCCACTCTTTCCGGGGTAACTTCGCCGTACATATGGGCCGTGCCATTGCCATTGGAGACCTCAACCAGCACTTCCCGGTAGCACATCCCAATGCACCCGGTCTCCTTGAGCACAAAAGCATCCGGATGATCCTTGAGCTCGTCCTGAAAGGCCCGGTAAACCTTCTCACCCCCGGCCGATATACCACAAGTTCCAAGTCCGATTTTAACCGTCTTCATAAACTATCCCTGATCCGTTGCCGTCTGGGCTTCTTTCTTTACTTTCTGTTTATACGAGCGAAGTATCTTCCGAAGCTTGGCCGGTGTCAGTCTTCCGTAGGTTTCGTCATTTATCACAATCACCGGCGCCAGTGAACAGCAGCCGATACAGGCCACCGACAGGAGAGAAAAAGCGCCTTCGTCGGAAGTCTCGTCATAGTCGATGTTCAGCTCATCGTTAATAGTGTCAGCGATACCCTTGGCACCATTCACGTGGCAGGCCGTTCCGTTGCAGACTTTGATGACATATTTGCCCAGCGGTTTTGTGCGAAACTGAGCGTAAAAAGTAACCACGCCGTAGATGTCGGCCGAAGGGATACCGGTGACATGACTGATATAGTCAATAGCCTTTTCAGATATGTATCCGTAGGTATCCTGGGCCGACTGAAGAAGCGGTATCAGAGCGCCGGCCTGACCATCGTATTTCCATAAATCAACATTGAATGGTTTGAATTTATCCGTGGTTTGCTCGGCCATTAAAGGTTCTCCTACATTCTGTCCAGAAAGATGATGCGATCCTGTTTCAGACGCAGTATGCCGTCAAGCGGCCGGATTTCCTTATTTATGATGCGGGCAATGTGATCGAAGTTCTCTCCCTTTACCACCGCCACCAGGTCACAGGCACCCGTGGCCGGCCAGACAGAGGCGACATTTTCTATCTTGGCCAGGCTGCTCTGCACTGCTTTCTGCTGGTAGCGCTCGGTATCGATAAACAGATAGCTGTACGAGTGATCCGGCGAAAACTCGGGTTCCTTTTCGTCGGACTGAAGCTCACAGGTGGCCATATCGGAGTAGCCCTCAAGCTTCTTAATCTGTTCGATTGCCGACGACCGGCCGTCTTTGAGCCTCAGCACGAGGTCAAAGTGACCGTCGACCGCGTCCCACTTACTTACTTCGGGCAGATTGCCAAGGGTGGCAACTGCGGGCAGTAGTTTCTCCCGGTCTTCGAATTTAACCAGAACATAAGCCCCGGCACTCATCGGTACTCCTTTCCGTAGGTGTCAAACGTGCAGGTAATACAAGGCTTGATTTTCACTATTTTTGAATCCGGATAAATTATGCCTGCATTGACGCGGCTTGAGAATTCTTTCACAAATATAAGCATAAAAAAACGTTGCTGTACGGCCAAACGGCCATCAAAAAATCAGGTCACAAAATTAACCGTCATGGCGTCCTTTGTCAATCGTATTTTCCCCATTTTGAACAAGTTTTGCCCGAAAACGGCCAAAACCCATTGAGTTTGCACGCAACCAGACTGCCGCGGAAATCTATACCTTCGTATGCACTATTTCGAATTCCTATTGGTCTCGATTAAGCCCATTCTCATGAGACAATTAGGCGCCGAACCGCGCGAAAGCTGTTGTAAGAATACCCTTTTGTGGTTTATTTAGAAATGATGCTTTTTACTTCCACCCAGACCAAGAAACTCGCCGGAGCCTGCGGGTTTGACCTCTGTGGTGTAACCGCCGCTGAACCGATTGAACAGGCGCGGGACACCTTTCAGAAATGGTTGCAGAAAGGTTATCAGGCTGAGATGAGCTGGCTTGAAAGAAATCAGGAAAGACGGTGCGACCCGAGTAAGCTGCTCGATGGTGTGCGATCCGTAATAATGCTTGGCCTTAACTACTACCACCAGAATACTGACAAGGTGCCGGAAGGGAATGGCCGGGTGGCGCGCTATGCCCGCGGTCGGGATTATCACAAAGTATTCAAGACCAGAACGGAACACTTAATACATAAAATTACCGAACAGCTTGGTAAAATTTCAGGGCATCAGTTCAAATGGTGGGTGGATTACGGCCCCTTTTTGGAACGAAGCTATGCCGTTAAAGCTGGATTGGGCTACATTGGCAAAAACAGCCTGCTTATAAACCGGGACTACGGTTCCTGGGTACTCCTCAGCGAGATCGTGACGACTCTTGAACTGGAGCCCGATGATCCCACGGTTGTCGATCACGGTAAGTGTGGCGAATGCCGGGTATGTATCGATGCCTGTCCCACCGGTGCTATTGTCGCGGAT
>CP070674.1:2580551-2601418 GCA_020351995.1 Candidatus Zixiibacteriota bacterium | reverse complement strand
TATTATTACTATACCAAGTCTTTCGGCGGGTTTATCGATATCGGCGGTGAGGACACTTACCACGAATTCGAGATCGCGAGCGACAGTGCCACCGCAACCACAGACACCCTTGCGACCGAACATCCTCTCGCCCGCGACAATTCGTTGTGGCTCCAACCCGCCCGCGCTGATTCAACATTCGGGTTCAACAATTTCGGGGTGGGCATAGACATCGAGGATGGAATCATACCGGAACTAATGCTGTGGGAGTCTCAATAAACTCTCAGTGTAAGATACAGCAGCCTTATATCTTCCCCAAAAGACCGCGAAGGTAGGCCAGGCGAAGGTGCTCCTCGACGCCAGCCATGTCGAGAATAATCTGTACATTACCGGTCAAAGAGAATTCCATGGGGCAATCGGTGGCCTTGCCCAGCGCTTCGACCTCGGAGCGTTTGAGATTGCGCCCCTCTTTGAAGAAGATATTGACCATGCCTCGCCTGATCTTAACCTTTTCTATCTCGAGCATTGAGGCGGCGATCTTCACGGCCGTACCATCGAACAAATTCTCCGCCGACCGCGGCATGCGTCCGAAGCGGTCGAGGACCTCATCCCGTATTTTTTCGACCTCGTCGAGAGTGCGGCTGTCGGCCAGTCTTCGATAGATGTCAACTTTCTGCTGGCGGTTATTGACATACTCATTGGGCAAGAACATTTCGATATCGGTTTCAAGTTTAGTGTCCGGGGGGCGCTGTATTTCCTGACCCTTCAATTCAGCCACGGCTTCCTCAAGAAGCTTGTTATACAGGTCAAAGCCAATCTCTTCAATAAAGCCGGATTGCCGGGGACCAAGAATCGTTCCCGCTCCGCGAATCTCCAGATCGCGCATCGCCAACGCGAAGCCGGACCCCAGGTCAGAGTGGGCCTCAAGCGCTCGAAGTCGCTTTATGGCGTCGGCCTGGAGGAGCCGTGTCGGTGGTGTCAGCAAGTAGGCGTACGCTCTCTGCGCACTGCGCCCTACCCGCCCGCGAAGCTGATAAAGCTGGGCCAGTCCGAACCGGTCGGCGCGGTTGATGATAATCGTGTTGGCGCTGGGAATATCTAAACCGGATTCAATGATCGAGGTACAAAGAAGAACATTATATCGCCGGGCCAGGAAGGCCAGCATGATTCCCTCGAGCGACTTCTCATGCATCTGCCCGTGTGCAACAGCGATTTCCGCCCGGGGGATGATTTTCTTAAGATAGTTGTATACGGCGTCGATTGTTTGCACCCGGTTATGAACGAAGAACACCTGCCCGCCGCGATCTATCTCGCGAAGTATCGTGGTTGCGATTATGGCCGGGTCGAACTCGGCAATCTCGGTGATAATAGGCAGGCGATCTTTGGGTGAGGTTGTGATCAGGCTCATGTCACGCGCGCCCATCAATGACATCTGAAGAGTTCGCGGTATCGGGGTAGCCGTCATCGAAATCGTATCTACATTTGTTTTCATCTGGCGCAGCTTCTCTTTGTGACGGACGCCGAAGCGATGTTCCTCATCGACGATCAACAGTCCCAGGTCACGAAACTGAATATCTTTGGACAACAATCGATGGGTGCCGATTACCAGGTCAACTTTTCCGTTAGTCAGGTCCTCTACAATCTTAAGCTGCTCCTTACGGGTGCGAAAACGCGACAGCATCTCCACGCGCACCGGGAAATCACGCAGCCTTTCGCTGAAGGTATGAAAATGCTGCTGAGCCAGAATCGTGGTGGGCACCAGTACCGCCACCTGTTTACCCTGTTCGGCGGCTTTGAAGGCGGCGCGAACAGCGACCTCGGTCTTGCCATAACCAACATCGCCGCAGACCAGGCGATCCATCGGCTGACCATCTATCATATCTTTCTTGACATCGTATATGGTCTTAAGCTGATCCGGTGTCTCCTCGTAAATAAACGAAGCCTCCAGTTGTTTGAGCCAGACCGTATCCTCGCCGAAGGAGAAACCTTCCCGCGCTTTTCGTTCAGCATAAAGCTTTATCAGGTCGGCGGCCATATCGGTGATGGCTTTTTTGGTTTTCTTCTTGAGTTTCTCCCAACCGGGGCCGCCCAATCGCGTAAGGGTCGGCGAGGCTTCCTTGCCGGAATATTTGGAGACACGGTTGAATTCTTCTATGGGAATATAGAGTCGGTCGTTTTCGGCATACTGCAGCAGCAAACAGTCACGTTTACGTTTGTCCACTTCTAACGTTTCCAGTCCCAGGTAACAGGCAATACCGTAGTCGGTGTGGACCACATAGTCGCCCCTGTTAAGGCTGGAGTAATCGGATATCGCCACCCCTTCTTTGAATTTTTTGCGACGGACCCGTCGATGGTAGCGGCTGAAAATTTCATGGTCGGTCAGGATCACGAAGCCACCAGGCTGGCAAATGAAACCGCCTTTAAGATCGGCCAACTCGATATTGAGGTCATTTTCAACCTCGGTCCGTGCGGACAGAAGCTCTCTGAGCCGCGTGGCCTGACTGTCGGTATCGGTGGCAATGAGGTAGGTAAGACCGAGTGAATGATATTCTTTGATGGCCAATCCCAACTGGTCAATGCGGGAGCCAAAGGCAGGGTGAGGCTGGCAGGCAAAGTCGATGACATCTTGTCTGCCGCCTCTGAACAGTACCCGATCGACTTTTGCGTATGCGTCGAGTCTGGCAAACAACTTATCCGCCGGGTGATAATACCGGTTAGGCGTCGGCAGGCTTGACAATCGGCTACCGAGTCGCCGATAGAGTTCGACAGCTTCCTCCATTATGGCTTCGGCCTCAGCTTTCAGGCTCGACTCTACATCGGTAAAAACCAGGCCATCGTCATCTAAGTAATCCAGAAGACATCCCTGCTCGATGCCAAACATGACGGCCAGCCATTCGAGACCCGGAAGTTCCGGGTCGTTAAGGTAACGTCTTCTGATATACTCAGCATCATCCTGATCGATTCCGTCGAGATACTTCTCAAGTGTCTCCTGGGTTATGGGAATTTCCCGCTTAGGATACAGACCGACTTCATTGATCCTTTCAATGGTCCGCTGGGTCGCAACATCGAACTTGCGGATAGTGTCGATTTCGTCACCATAAAATTCCACCCTGACGGGCGTCTCAGCGCCCGGCGAGAAGAAATCGATCACGCCACCGCGCAGGGCAAAATCTCCGACTTCTTCGACATTGGGCACCCGGCGAAAGCCCAGTTTTAAAAGCTGACGCACGACGGTTTCTATTTCTGCTTCATGACCTTTTGTAAACTTCAGAGAGTTTGCCTCCAGAACCAGTTTCGGGATGGTCGGTTCGATCAAGGCGCGTAGCGGGCAGACTATTACTGAGAGGGAATTGGACGACATGGCAGCCAGGGTGGAAATCCTGCGGCCCATTATTTCCCCTACCGGAGCCCTGAAATCGTAGGGCAGAATTTGGCGGGCCGGAAAGTGGCCGACCGTTCCTTCGCCAAGCAGGAAGGTCAGGTCATCGTAGAGATCCCGGGAAGAGTCAGCATCGCGGGTAATAGCCAGCACCGGGCCGTTGCCGTTAGTTATCAGACCCTTGAGCATAAAGGCGACGGAAGAACCGTTGAGGCCAGATACAGCCACGTGTGGGGAATCGCCGGCGCGGAGACGGTTTTGCAGGTCAAGCAGCGGCTGGTAAATCAGCCATCGGTCAACGACCTGGTCAAGTTTGCGGGTCCTCTGGGTTGAACTGGTTGTCATTTGTCGTTCAGTTTCCATTTTGCAGCAACACGAAAGCCCCGGTTATAATTTAACCGGGGTGTCGCCGTTATTTTTTCGCCCTCAATATAGGCAACTATTCATTTATTACCAAGTTTAAACAGGGACTTGTGAAGCCGGGAACGACGGCGCCGAAAAAGTCAGCCGGATAACTCTTCCATCAAGTCGGCACCGACCTCGATCTGGTCGTAATGAGTATCGCGCGACTCGTACAGGACGACTATTGTCACCCGGCGGTTCCGATGGTCGTACGGGGCATTCTGAATCATGGGAAACTCGTCGGCAAATCCTCGCACCTCGCGAACCTGGCCTTCCCACAACCCGGATACTTCCATCAGCCGGCGAGCGGCGTTGGCCCGATCGGCCGAAAGCTCCCAGTTGGTGTAGCTTCTCTCCCCACCATAGGCGGCATCGGTGTGTCCTTCAATGACAAGCCGGTTTTGCAGCTCACCAAGCTCCGTAGCAATTGTAATCAAAATAATCGCACTTTGCTGCAGCAATTTGGATGAACCTGGTTCGAAGAACGCGGCTGAATTCTCCGATTCGTTAAGCACGATTCGAAGACCCTCGGTGGTAAGCTGGAACTTGATGTTCTTCTTGAGTCTTTCGAAGGCCTCGTGCCGGGAAAGTTCTTCGAGAATATCCTTAGCTACCAGTGTCAGTTGCTTCTTTTCCAGTTCAGACGGCCCGCCACCCTTTTTCTCGTTATCGATAATCCCGCTGCTCGGACCCTCCGACTCGATGATATTGTTGGAGCCTTTGAGTACCCCTGACTTACCCTCGGTGTTGTACTTGCCGGGATCTCTGAAGTAACCGGCCACAGCCTGCCTGACTTCGTCTTTCTGACCCACCAGCCACATTACCAAAAAAAAGGCCATCATGGCCGTCATAAAGTCCGCGAAAGCTACTTTCCAGGCGCCTCCATGGTGTGCCCCGTGTGGGCCTTTCTTCTTTCTAATGATAATGGGCTGTTCGGCTTTTTCCGCCACGGCGCTTATCTCCTCTTAGCCTTGTTACAGGCCTCCTCCAACTCGGTAAAGCCCGGTCGTACGTCGGCGAACAGTGTTCGGCGGGCGAACTCGACGGCGATGACTCCAGCCACGCCCTTATTAAACGACAGTAGCGCGTGTTTCATACAGTTTATGTACTGCCCATCGGCGGTGACCCTGTGCTTGAGACTATGGGAAATTGGTCCGACAAACCCGTAGCAACCTAACACGCCCAGGAAGGTCCCCACCAGAGCGGCCGCAATCTTGTGGCCTATCTCTTCCGGTGGGCCATCGATTGCCGCCATAGTTATGACAACACCTAAGACGGCCGCCACAATCCCCAGTCCGGGGAGCGAATCGGCTGTGGTTCCCAAAGCTTGCGAGGGCAACATTTCTTGTTCGTGCATGGCCTGGATATCATTATCCATCAAGTCTTCCAGGTCGTGAGGCTGGACAGCTCCGGATATAATAACTCTCATGGTATCGGCGAAGAAGGCAACCGCGTGATGGTTGCGCAGGAATTTCGGGTAGCGTTTGAAGATCTCGCTGTCTTTCGGATGCTCCACGTGGTTTTCAAGACCGATTAAGCCGTCCTTGCGAGCGACATTGAATATCTCGAACATCATAACCAGCAGTTCCAGGTAGTCTTTCTTTGTGTATCCACCACTTAGAACTCCCTTAAGCTGTGCCAACATGCCCTTGATGACGTTGAGTGGTGTTGAGATTAGGAGGGCTCCAACCGCGGCCCCGCCGATAATCAGCAGCTCCATCGGTTGATTCAGGGCCAAGATCTGGCCCCCTTCGAGCACAAAACCGCTTAGAACACCTCCCAGGACGACGGCAACACCGATAAAAATGAACATAAGCCTTCTCTGAAGCTGAGTTTGGCCAGATTATCCTAATAATAAGTCTATCGTTATAGTTTTCGACAAATCTGGCCTAAATTTGAGCACATTTCCGCCCTCGCGCTGATTTGTTGTAGAGCCGACAGTTACAACTATCATCGGGGGTTCCCGACAAGTCGGCCGGGCGGCAATGATAAGAGACACGACAAATCTATTTTCGCCCCGGCCAACGGAAAAAACTTGTTACCTTTTGCCATATCAGGTAAATTCCCGCCAACCAACAAGACCGCATCTTCTTCGGAGGCTTAATGCGCATTTTGACCGAAAGACGACTTTTTCTGTTCATAACGATTCTGGCGGTGTATTTCTTCTATGAGTTGGCCTTTGCCTCAACCGGCGCTGATTCGGGCGGTTCCGCCGGTGACCATGGCGGGCCGGTTCTGGGCATTCTGCTGGACCTGATTGTAATCTTGCTGGCGGCCAAGCTCGGCGGCGATCTGTTTGAACGGGTTCACCAGCCGGCCGTTTTGGGTGAGCTGGTGATGGGGATGGTCATCGGCAACCTGCACCTGCTTGGTCTGGATGTATTCGAGCCCTTCAAGCATGATATCACTCTCGAAATTCTCGCTGAATTGGGTGTCATTATCCTGCTGTTTGAGGTCGGTCTGGAGTCGTCGGTCAAAGAAATGATGAGCGTGGGGCTTCCCTCGTTCATGGTGGCCGTATTCGGCGTTGTGGCACCTTTCTTTTTGGGCTGGGGGGTCGGCTCGGTTTTTCTTCCTGAGGAATCAATTTACGTCCACATATTCATCGGCGCCACTCTGACAGCCACCTCGGTCGGCATTACGGCAAGGGTGCTCAAGGATATTGGGAAGTTACAAACCAAGGAGGCCCGGATAATCCTGGGCGCGGCCGTAATCGACGACATTCTTGGCCTGGTTATACTTGCGGTTGTTGCCGGGATTATCTCGGCGGTGGCGACGGGTGCCGGAGGCATCAGTTCCCTCGGCGTCCTGTGGATTATCACCAAAGCCATCCTCTTTGTTGTGGGCGCCATTGTAATCGGGTCCCTGGTAGTCCCGCACTATTTCAATTTCGCGATTCGGCTCAAAGTGAGGGGTGTCTTCCTCTCGTTTTGCCTGCTGGTCTGCTTCTTCCTTGCCTTTCTTGCGGGTAAGATTGGCCTGGCTCCCATCGTGGGTGCTTTTGCCGCGGGGCTTATTCTCGACCGGGTACATTTTACAAAGTTTCGCGAGCGCGGCGAGCACAGTATTGAAGAGTTGATATCTCCGATCGGCACTTTTCTGGTACCGATATTTTTTGTTCGGATGGGAATGCTGGTCGACCTGACGACTTTCACCCATGTGGACATCCTGGGATTTGCGGCCGCCATGACCTTTGTGGCGATTCTGGGCAAACAGGCATGTTCGCTGGCGATTTTTGATAGGAGGACCAATCGTTTCGCTATCGGGTTGGGGATGATCCCCCGCGGTGAGGTTGGTCTGATTTTTGTGGGCATAGGCGCGCGGCTCGTGCTAGATGGTCATCCGGTGATCTCTACCGGTACCTATTCAGCTGTTGTGATAATGGTGATCGTGACTACGCTGGTCACGCCACCATTCTTGAAATGGTCCATGCTTCGAAGCGACAAACAGGCGGAGCAGGTGGCAGCATCCGAAGCTAAACAGTCATAGTCGGAGTGAAAATGGAAATCAAGAACCTCACCCGGGAGATGCTCGAATTTCGGCTGGGCAACGATCCGGAAATCGACACGGAGTGGTTCGTTGCCCATCTTGACGATGTTATCCGCAACGATCCTGACGGATGTTTCGCTCTGTGTGATGACAACAGGGTCATCGGTATGATCACCTCCACCGTTTACCAGGAGATCGGCTGGCTGGGGTGGTTGTTTGTGCTGGAGCAACATCGTCTTAGCGGTCTTGGTGAGCAGCTGATGCGTCAGGGTATCGATTACATTCGTTCGCGGGGGGTGAAGACGACTCTTCTCGAAGCCGATCTCAAGGCCACTTCTCTATACGAACGGCTCGGATTTGAAAGACAGTTCAAGACCCAACACTTTATTCTCAGCAGAGGTGAACTCAAGGCCGGACGACGGGTGTTGGCGGAGATCAGACCAGTCACAGATGGTGATCTGGAACAAGTGGTTTTGTTCGACCGGGAATACTTCCATCAGGACCGGCTAAATATGTTCCGAACGGTATTCGCCAATCCCGGCTTTCGCGGCTGGGTAGGCCGGGTAGAAGGCAAAACGAGCGGATACATGTTTGTCACCGAGGCCACCGAGAATCAGCAAGTGAGTCCACTTGTTATTGACCCGTCGCCGGAACTGGCCGAAGAGGTTGCTGGGGGGCTTATAAGAGAAGCTTTTAAGGCCTGTCCCAAGCCTTTGTATTTCAGGTGTCCAATGGTTGCGGATGATCGCGCTGATACTCTACGAGAGCTTGGAGCCACTGAGGTCAACTACTACACTATGCGAATGTTTTTAGGTGAGAGTTATAAAACGGAGCGAAAAGGAGTTCTTTCACTCGGTTGCCCCGGTAAAGGGTAAGTGACCATTCCTCCGGCGTCGACCTCAGGTATCTTTATCCTGAGACTTCAGTTTCCGCCAGAGAGTAGTAGAACTTATTCCGAGAGCCTTTGCCGCTTTGGTGCGATTGCCATCGACCTCATCGAGAACCTGCTCTATGTATTTCTGTTCCACTTCGGCCAGAGTTCCTTTATAGAGGCCAGTCTTGGATGAAAGAACCGACGCCTGATTGACGATTTGTGAGGGGAGATGGTCGGGAAGGATAACACCCTCACGAGACAGCACTGCCGCCCGCTCAAGAATATTCTCAAGTTCGCGCACGTTGCCCGGCCACGCATAGGCAAGTAGGATATCCGCGCACGCCGCGTCCAGCCGTAGCCGGCGGAGTTTCAATTTCTTGGCGACTCTTTTTATGAGCATTCGCGCGAGAGGAAGAATGTCCTCCGGTCGCGTTCGCAACGGCGGCATCTCGATTTCGATCACACGCAGACGATACAGCAAATCTTCCCGGAAGCGTCCCTCGGCAACTGCTTTCTTGAGATCCTGGTTGGTTGCGGCGATCACACGCACATCGATCCTCCGCGCCTTATTTTCGCCGATTCGGAGGACTTCCTTTTCCTGAAGAACGCGCAGAATTTTCATCTGAGTGGCGGCACTTATATCGCCAATCTCGTCGAGAAAGATGGTTCCGCCGGAGGCTTCTTCGAATAAGCCGATGCGATCGCGCACAGCGCCGGTAAAGCTGCCGGCTTTATGCCCGAACAACTCGCTCTCCAGAAGCGTTTCCGGAAGAGAGGCGCAATTAACAGGTACAAAAAGTCCTTTCGAACGATGGGAAGCATCGTGAATGTATCGGGCCAGGACCTCTTTGCCCACGCCCGTTTCACCGGTTATCAAAACCGAGGTATCAAAGTGGGCAACTCGACTGGACAAATCGAGAACCTCCTGCATCTGTTTATTTCGGATCTCGACAAATGATGAGGCCGCATCGTGGCTAAGGCGATCCATTCGTTTACGCTGTCTTTCCAACTCTCTGGTCTTCATAAGAAGTTGTCCCATAAGGTTCTCAACCGTTCCTTTAATATCTTCGGCCTCAAAAAAGGGCAGGTGGGGGGTAATCTCCGCCCCCCAAGAGTCGCCATCCATACCGACAGCTTTACAAACCCTGTCCCCCTTTCCGCGGCATGAACGTTCCAGGAAGTATACACTTTTGCCCAGACAATAGCTCGCAAATCCGCTGGCGTATCCGGTGAGCTTCCAGCATACGGTATAGTCCACCGGTCCGATTTCCATAAGGTGCTCCACCGCCTCAGCAGAATTGTGCCAGGTGCACTCCAGATAGAGTTTCCCTGAAGCTTCATCTACCTGCAATTCCGTTATATCAGCACGTACTATGCCCATTAGTCCGTGCATTCTGGCACCGGCCCTTAGCCAGTCTTCCAGGCTCTCCCAGCGGAACAACTTTTGCAGAGCGGCCGCATCCGCCTGACCGCAGAAATAACCGAATCTCGTAAACAGCCTTCGGCCATGTTCCTCGCCGAGCATGCCCAGAATGTCTTCACGAAATTGGGCGAAAGCATTGATAGAATGAAGTACTAGTCTGTGACCGCGAAGGTTTATATTGGCATGGGATATAGTCACCAATTCTTCCAGTTCCAGATCATCAGGTCGCATAAAAGAACTCCTTCATTTTTAAACATGTACATTTCAAAATAGAATATGCTCCATTTTTGTCAAGCAAAATCGTATATTGTTTACTCACTGTTGTCCAGACGGTTATCGTGACACAAGCGATGGTCTGAGGTTATTGTGGCCATTGGTGTTTCAGCGGCAATTGGCTGTCTGGCGAAGCGACTCATGGTACAAGCTAACTAAGCTATTGGGACATATTGAAATGACGTCTATTTCATAATGAAATAATGGCGCCGGCAGAATATTCTCCTGATGGCTACGCCAGAGATCGATCAAAATTTGACCGATAAGACGGCCATATCAGATATCATTTATCGTGGTTTTTCTTGTCTATCATATCTAGCTGCCGCACCAACGTTTAGGGAAACTGTCGAACGATGCTCTCCGACCGCGCCGGATTAGGTTCGGCCGACACGCGTAAATGATAGGTCGACAATCGCGTTCGTGCGGCGTCCGGCACGCCGGTTGTTGACCCACATAAGTGCACCGATGTACACTCGCGGCAAGGGAAGCGATTCCGCCCGGCATCGCTGACGCAGCGACTAGCCCATTGTCACTAGAGAAAGGGACCGTTAGATGCGAAAAGATCGAAGAGCGTTTTTGAAGGTTTCGGCTGTAGCTGCCGGCACTCTGGCCGCCGGCGCTGCGCCGGCGGCGGACTACCGGAGAGTTGACAATTTCCTCCAGACCTACGGTGTGCTGGTTGACACCGTCTTATGCGTGGGATGCCGAAAATGTGAGCAGGCCTGCCAAGTGGCCAACGGTCCCTGTGACAGGGACCCGGAATTGCTTCTGGACCGGAGTGTTTTCGATACACCGCGGCGTCCGGACGAATGTGCTTACACGGTGGTCAATCGTTTCGCAGATCCCGACAGCCCTAACAGATCTTACTGGATCAAATCTCAGTGCATGCACTGCAACGAGCCAGCATGCGTGTCAGCTTGTATTGTTGGAGCTCTGACCAAAGACCATCGGGGACCGGTGGTTTACGATACCTGGGAATGTATCGGATGTCGTTACTGCTTCCTGGCCTGCCCGTTTGATATTCCAGCGTACGAGTATGCCAATCCTCTGGATCCCCAGGTAAGGAAATGCACCTTTTGCCATGATCGTTTTTCGGATCGAGGCTTTCGGCCGGCATGCGTCAAGGTCTGTCCGGGGGGCGCGCTCACGTTTGGAGCGAGGGGTGAACTGATCGATCTGGCCTTTATCCGGATTAAACAGTCTCCGGATAGATACATCGACAGAATCTATGGACAGCACGAAGTCGGTGGCACCAGTTGGATGTACCTGACAGGGACGGACTTCGCAAATACGTCGCTACCCGAGGTAATCGATCGGCCGATCTCCGACTTGACCGAAACGATTCAACACGGGGTATTCAAGTCCTTTGTGCCGCCTATCGCACTGTACGGGTTGTTAGGCCTGATTATGCATTCTCTTAAGGACACCAAGAGGGAGGCTGGTAAGAACCATGATAAGCAAGTTTGAAACTGTGCCGATCCGGACAAAGTTCTTTACGAAGGGAACTTCCATCCTGGCCGTTATGGCCGGACTGGGCATATTGGGATACGTGTATCGCCTGTTCTTCGGGTTGGAGGCTGCCACCAATCTCAGCAACGCTTACCCCTGGGGGATCTGGAAGACCATAAACGTTGTCGCCGGGGTGGCGCTGGCCGCGGCTGGTTTTACCACCGCAGCCGTGGCGGACATATTCCACCGCGAACGCTACCATGTTCTGGTCCGCCCGGCTATTCTCACGGCGATGTTAGGATACACTTTTGCAGTGATCGGCCTTATCGCCGACCTTGGTCGATATTACAACATATGGCACCCGATCATACCCAGCATGTGGCAGGGTGACTCGGTCCTGTTCGAGGTCGGCATGTGTGTCATGATGTACTTGTGTGTGCTTTACATCGAGTTCTTGCCCACCATAGTAGAGCACTACAGGGACGGGGTGCGTTTACCCGGTCTGTTATCTTGCTTGAATTCGCTGGTGGAGTCTTTGCTGGAAGTCTGTGAACGGTATCTGATCCGCTTCATTTCACTGTTCATCATAGCCGGCGTAGTGTTGTCATGTCTGCATCAGTCTTCACTTGGAGCGCTGATGCTGGTTGCCCCGACCAAGATGCACCCCATCTGGAACACGCCAATGTCGCCTGTTCTTTTTCTTTTCTCGGCTATTGCGGTCGGTTTTCCGATTCTCATTTTTGAGCTCATTCTCATCTCGCGAACTTTCCATCGTCCTCCGCCGATTCCTTTGCTGAGCAACGTAGCTCGTTACGTTCCGGTTCTTTTGGGCGTCTACCTGGCCGTGAGAATTGGCGACCTGACTCTGCGTGAAGTCTGGCCAAACGTGATGGAGGGGACCTTTGCCTCGTTCGCATTCATCTTTGAGATAGTGGTGGGCGTAATACTGCCCATCATCTTGCTGAGTCGTGATCGGCTGCGGCAATCGGCGTCGTGGCTGCTGGTCGGCTCAGTGCTGGTAATACTTGGGGTGATAGTCAATCGAGTAAACGTGTTTCTGGTGGCGTATCGACCCTTGTATGCCGTTTCCCCCTATTTTCCATCCATCATCGAAATTACAGTCACGGTTGGGCTCATCTCGATCATGATTTTGATATATCGCTTCTTTATCGTCAGACTGCCGGTACTTCCGCGAGCATCTCAGCTGCAATCGGCATCTTCAGAAGAGCCGAAGCCGCTGGCGACACAATTGAAAGGAGAGTAATCGATGTACACGAAGTTTTCAAAAATGATGGTTGTCGCAGCGATCCTATTCGTTGCGACGGGAGTGGTAACCGCGAATCACCGTAAGTTCCAGGAGACTGCCACCGCGGAAGCTGATTGTAAGCAGTGTCACACCTGTGAGAAGCCCACCATACGTGATGTCTGCCTGAAACCGTGCTATCGGCATTCGGATCGTTCACAGTCGAGCACGCATGGGCTTAGCGAGGCGCCCGATTCCATTTTGCTTGACGAACTGGCGGCGGAACACCTGCCCATACTGTTTGATCACAAACCGCACGCCAGGATGGCCGGAATGGGCGACGACTGCAGCACCTGCCATCACTACAGTCCTGAGGGTGAGATTCCTCCCTGTCGGTCATGTCACCCCAAGGACGCATCGAGCGTCAACTTCACGCAGCCTGACCTGAGAACGGCCTACCACCGACAGTGCCTGGTCTGTCATAGCCAGTGGGCTCACGAGGCCCTGTGCGATGTCTGCCATTCCGGCACCCCTGAGGGTGATTCCAAAGAGAGGTTTGTTCGTGGCGGTCCTGTTCTGCCGACGGTCAACGTTCCGGTGAGCAAGACTTACACGACGTCTTACCAGCCGGCACCGGTGGTCACATTTCAGCACGTTGAGCACATAGAGTTATTTGAATTCGACTGCGTCCAGTGTCACCAGCACGAGAACTGCAGATACTGTCACGATCAGGTCAACCGCGAGGGACTAGGAAAACCGATGAACCAGATTCACAGCATATGTTCGGGGTGTCATGAGATTGGCGAAGACCTGGCGGGTGCCAGCAATTGTGGCGAATGTCACGATCGACAGGAGCGGGCTCCAATGTTCCACTCAATTGTCGGTTTCAGATTGCCACAATACCTCCAACACGTAGGTTGCGACGGGTGTCATCCGAAGAGAGAAGCAAAGGGTGCGTCTGGAGGGATGTAAGTTGGTGTGGGAGCGGTTCATACTCTGGAAGGGAAATGCGATGTTGGATGAGGTGTCCGGTATCGCCGCACCAACCTAATTTGAGGCCGCGACAGCTATTAATTCGAGTAAAAGGGGGCATTCGGGCCGGCGCAAACCGAGGTGCGCCGGCTTGAATCCGTGTAGCTGACTTGATTCGACATGGCGGCTAATCGTTGACAGGTAGCATCGGCGTCGGGGTTCTCCATTAAGTCCGGCAGTTATGTTTTTTGCTACCAGCGACTTGTCATTCCACCTTTTATTTAGCTATCACCTTGACTTTGCTATCAGTTTGCCGTTTATTAGGCATTTTACGATCGCGGGGTGGAGCAGTCTGGTAGCTCGTCGGGCTCATAACCCGAAGGTCGGAGGTTCAAATCCTCCCCCCGCTACCATAACAGTAGTTGCCCCCGAAAGCTTCAGCGAAAGTCCCCCCTTACCGCAAACCCCAAGTCAGCCGTCTGACAACTGATTCTATCTAGCCGGTCCGAAATATCTATCCAGCCACGCGAGGCTCTCGTTGATAAGGTCTTTTTGAGGTATGAAGTGATCGGTTTCGTAGGTAATCAAATTCTTATCCGCAGTCGGTGTTCCTAGTAGATCAAACATTGGTTTTGCACAGTGATCGTAAGAGACGCTCCGGTCAAACCTGCCGTGCAGCATTAAGGTTGGTATCGTGATTCGCGAAACATAATTAACCCCGTCAACCTCAGGTTTCGTCTCTCTCGAAAGCGGCGCCAAACCACCAGCATCGATAATGGAAACTCTTATACGTTTTTCTACAGCGGGAATTATGCTTCCCAAAATACCTCCCCAACTGAAACCGAAATAAGCCAGTTTTTCCGTATCAATATCTGGCCGCGTTTCTAGGTAATCGATGACTCGCCTGAAATCTTTCACAACTTTCGTTACATAATCTCTATACTCATGGGATTCGTCATACCTCAAATGTAATGAACTGGGAAGACCATCCCTGCGTTCAAAGGTTCCCTTGTATACAGGATATACTACGGCCCGCCCGTCCTTCAGAAAATGAACCAACTTGTCAGTGAACTCATAATATCCTTCAATATGATCACTGGAGGGCATGTCTACAGAATTCGACCCTGGAAAATAGATGACGGTCTGATAAGGAGGATTACTACTTTTGGGAAGGAAGAGGTGGATGATGATCCGTTCCTCACCATAAGCTGCAGAAAAGGATATTGTTTTGTGAATCCAATGGGCTGATTGGTTTTCAGTGTGCCCTGATGTTGCCCCAAGATTAATTCTATCATACGAAAACATGTCTTTGTAGATATCAAGAACGGCATCAGAAACCCGCGTGTGCTTATAGAAATCCCTGATCTGCCCGGGTGTTCGAGGTGCGAAGACATTTTCGGAAATGACATCCTTATCAAAGTAACTTACACAACGAATTCCATTCCTGGAAGAGCGATCAAACGGATCAGCTTGAGTGATGTTATCATACATGTAGTGATAATCATCCCATGCTCCTCCCCGGATGCATCGTCCCTTCTCAGATGCGTTCCAACACCACTCCCTCACGTTTCCTGCCATGTCGTATACACCAAACTGGGTTATGGCCTTCGTCATACCGATAGGAACCGGACCATCACCACTAAAATTGCACATGGAATAAAATATATAGGAGAGCCCTCCAAGGCTTCCTCTCCTCGCAGCGTACCAATGGCTGATAGTGGGCAGTTCTTTTCCGACAAACTCCGCATATGCTGCGGCCTCGTACCAGCTTATCCCGGATACCGGGTAGTTTTCCGTACCCTCCGGATACACTCCAACTTCCCATGTCGATGGGCCCAACCTGCCGGTAGCATCTTTGAATTCAGCTATTGCGGTCTCCCAGGACACTTCATCTCCATTTCTTATGAAAGGCTGTTTCCAATAAGCCCTCTCTTGATAGCCGCCGGCATCTACAAATTCTTTATACTGCTCGTTGCTCACCTCGTATTTGTCAATAAGGAAATCTGGAACTTCTTCCGTCCCCGATATACGCACCATGCCTGAAGGCAGGCTTCCTTTTTTGTCCAGAACACAATCTTGAAACCCTGGCGAATACGTTCCTTTTGCTGCATCATACGACCCTCTCGACAAGAAGCAGCGGTGCATGGTTTCATATCCCGGGTTCTCAATTTTCCAATGGAACAGGTAGTTTGGCATCCGCATGCTGTCAACCGGCGAAAGTCCGATGAATTCCCAATCGCTTTCTGGTTTATTAAAGGGTTTCCGGAAAATCCTTGCTCCAATGGGCTGTGTATGGATTGTAGTAACCGCAGAGATCCGTTTCATGTACTCCTCTAATTTCGGATCATCGCCGATGAATTCTTCTGCTTCAACTGCCAGGTCATATGCTTCCACGTTATTATCATGCGGCCCCCCCACATTCGTCAACTCTTCTATCCTGGGGAGAGCCACATCTCGGACCCAGCGGATTTTGTTCATTCGATAAAGCTCTCTTACGATGAAGGCAGTGCCGATAACGACGATTAGTCCAACCGGTATCAAGAATGCCGGCCTGAGGTAGCGTTTGAGTTTGCCTGTCCGTTTTGTTCCAGCTCCGATCATTTGGGCATGGATCTGCTCTAATTCGGCCTTAAACTCAGACACAGAGGCAGGACGTAATGACACATTTTTCTGCAGCGACTTCTCCAGTAGTGGGATCAAGGGGGCATGAGACGACCCTGATATCTCCTCTTTAAGCCTGGGTTCCTCATTTAGAATAGAATAGATTACAGACTGATCATTGTTTCCTCTGAACGGTAACTTTCCCGTAAGCATTTCATACAAGACAGCACCTAAGGACCATATGTCACTGCGATGATCAACCTCATCACCGCGGGCCTGTTCGGGCGACATATAATGAACCGTCCCCAGAGTCGAGCCGACTTTGGTCAACTTCTCTTCTCCGGCTACGGTAGCCAAGCCAAAATCTAAGAGGCGAGCCTTGTTCTTTTTATCAATGATGATGTTGCTCGGCTTGATATCGCGATGCACGACACCGGCAGTGTGGGCTTCATGCAGCCCGTCGCAGATCTGTGCCGCCAGATTGACCGCTTCCGTAGGCTGGAGTTTGCCCTCTTTGATTACTTCCCGAAGAGATTTGCCCTCAATGTGTGCCATCGCAAAGAACGGGCGTTCCTGAAATTCACCCACTTCGTATACCGGAACAATATTGGGATGGTCGAGCTTAGCCGCAGCTTTTGCCTCGCGTGTAAAGCGGGCACGGCTGGCTTCATCACGGCAGAGATGAAAGGGGAGGAACTTGAGGGCAACCTTCCGATCCAGCTTTGTATCCTCAGCCAGATAAACCTCACCCATCCCCCCTGCGCCGATCCTGGAGAAAATTCGATAATGCGAGACTACGGTACCGGCGGCTATGTTCGTAAATGATCTTGTCTGATCATTATCTTCCGCCGCCATAGGCAAGTTGCCTCTTCTTCCTTGCCACTGTCACTTGGCCTCATTCGATATCACAAGATAGATATCTCAAATTCCCAACGCAAATGCTAACTGCGCGATAATTACCGCCGAAATCTGATTACAACCTGGGGAACAGAATATGTTCCCCGAAATGGCCATTATGATCCAATCGAAAACTACAAGACACCCTCGAATCGTGGAGTGTTATTTCTGTTTTTAACGTATACCTCTTTCTAACAGTTTTCTAACAGAATTAGCCAAAACAACAAGAAATAAGAAGAAACACCAGAAACTGGGGTTCCCGTAAGCAATTGCTGTTACTGCCGGTTAGTGTCTGGTGTTTTCTGGTGACTGGACAGTTCATCAGGCCTACGCCCGTTACGGTATGTCAAAACCGCAATGATTGCTAGCTATCAGCGGCAAGTTGAGCTACTTCAGCCGGTCTTGCGAGTAAATGCTACCAATGCTATGACAACGAACGCCGCAAGTGAAAGCCACGCAAACAGATCACCGATTATGGAGTATAGCGTCGGCACACCTGAAGTCGGCACATCAGTGATCATGATCCGATCATCGGTAGTGAAATAGTCGACATTGCTTCTCATCTGTCCGTAATAGTCGACTGCAATAGATAGCCCATCGCCAGTGGAACGTACCAGTGAAAAACCATTTTCCACGGCGCGAAAGGCAGTTAAGTACGCTGAAAGCGGGCAGATTTCTCTCCAGGATTCTGATGGCGCCAAAAGAATATCAACGTCGTCAGACCCGGCCTGACGGATATAATTAGGAAAATCCAAGTCAAAGCAAATCACTGAGCCAATTCTGCCATATGGTGTCATCTGATTGTATATTTCCTCGTCTCCCGGCAAAATGCCTTCGTCAGGTATAGGATTGGCCTTAGCGTATTGCCATGCGAGGTCACCGGATGGTTCAATCATAGTAATCTTGTTTTCTGGTGGAGTCGCCGGTTCACCCGGGCCTGCTGGGTCTCCCCTTTCGTTGCGAGCAACAGTGGAAAACGCCATGCCCAGGTAAATGTTCTCCTTCCGTGCAAGTTCACGGCCGGGCTCGACAAAAGCATTTTCATCGTCCACGAAAAAAACCGCGTATTCCTGCCAGAATACGATTTTGGCGCCTAGCTGTGCAGCTCTGGAACTTAATGCCAAAAGGTGATCACGTTCAAGGATGCTAACTGCCTGCTTATCACGCAGGTAAACGGCTTCATTCAGTTGTGACCTGTAACTAGGAGACCTCGTGATGGAGGCAATCCGGACGGTGTCACCATCCGGGGGGAAAATCGCTAGACGCGCCCCACCCAGAAGAATAATCAGCACAAGGATCGTGCCATAGATTGCGATAGTCTTCTTGCATCGTTCGCGTGAGAATCCACTCTCCCAGACCCAGTTGGCAACCGATGCAAACCACGTTACAACGAAGACAATACCCCAGATGCCTGTAACCGATGCCAGCTGCATCAACGAGAGATTACCATACTGTGTGTAGGCGAGGGAGCCGAACGTGGCATAAGGACTGATTATCGACATCATAAATTCCATCGACGTCCACGCCAGAGGAAAAACAAGAGTTGATACGAACCCTTTTAAGCGGGGAGATACGAGTCTATCGAACACGTAGGTCAGGTACATGAACAGTGCCGACCCTGCAATCAATAAGACGGAGTATGAATCCCATCCACTGGGCATGAGCATCTGCAGCCACATGAACAAGGATACAGCAATGTAGACCACCGCTCCGATAGTCAATCCCGGCAAGAGCCTGTTCGTTCTGAGAAAGCGGAGTAGGAATATTGGCGCGAGCCAGGCCGCAATCGGTATAATCCATTTGCCATTCGAAATGGCCAGCAGGATTGCTCCGATTATCAGCCAGAGAAAAGCAATTGTGGAGCTTTGTCTGGTCCTTTGAGATTGTTCTGTCATTTTCAAATATTCCTGTCTTCTAGTTTGTTGCCTGACCGCCGTAACGGGTCACATCTTCAGTGCAATTTCAGGGAGAAGTTACAGATCTTTATTTGGTTACTCAACCTCAATCTTCTCACATTTCCGTTCGATCGTGTGTGAATTGTCAGACGATATTGACTTAGGCTGCAGCAAGTAACGACATAGCTTATCTGAAGCAATGGTTTTATCGGGCACTTCTCTTATCTGTTTTGCTGATACCTTTGAATCGGACAAACCACTTTAACATACACCTCTTTCTAACATTTTTCTAACAAAACGAGCAAGAACAGCAGATAATAAGAAGAAACACCAGACACTGTATTTCCTGTAAGTATTTGCTGTTACTCCAGGTTAGTGTCTGGTGCTTTCTGGTGTTTGGGACATTGAACAGGCTCATAACCTCCCGCACGGCGGGACAGGCTCCGGTCACGGGTTCAAATCCCTCCCCGCTACCAAGCTTAAGCCTCTGAATGTCAATGACTTTAGAGGTTCTTTTTTTGGTGGGATTTCCTTCAGATTCAAGATGACAGAACCTCTATGAGAATTCTCCTCTGCCCTACCCCCGCCAGATAGGTTGTTCGGAGCGTATCTGAAGTCTGCCAATTTTTAGCTCAGTGGGCTGGCCCATTCAAGGCTCATTGACCTCCCTCTGAGAGTGCACCAGAAATGGTGTTGATATCTACTGAAATATAGGGCCTGTCTAATTCGAGATTCATCCTGCTACGGACGGCCCGGGCGATCTCATGTTCACCTGGACTATTGCCACCGTCCGCGTAAAAATATAGAATAGTCAGAAGATCACGTAATTTGTGAAAGATGACGATTTGCTCCAGCCAGTACGCATCGAGGTGGTTTTGACGGCTGTAACCCCTCAATAGTGCCTGCATGAAGTCTCCTGTGTACGAAATGATATCCTGGCCGTTAAAAGAATCCTCCAGTGCGAAGTAGAGAGCTACAGCTAAGTCGTTAACGAACCAGTGATACTCGCAGTCCTCAAAGTCAAACAAAGTGATTCTACCATTTAGGGCACATAGATTGCCCCGATTCGGATCGGAGTGGATCAGCCCGTAACACTCCCCATCCATCGGCAGTTTCTTCAATGATGCTATTAGCTCGTGAGCCTTATCGCGAAGTACTCGGTGATTCCTGGGAATGTAGCGATCAATATCCATTATGGAAGCCTCATGCCAGTGAGGACGTCGAACACCGGTAGCGGGATAGTAGTCCTTTGCTAGTCTGTGAATCGAGCCCAACTCTTCGCCCAGAGCTTCCCAGATTGATGGAGTCCATTCTTGAAGGGATACCGGCTTCCCGGGCGCTCGCTCAAAAGCGGTTACGATGAATTTCCCCTCTGTGACTTCCAATAATTCGGTCAAAGCGCCGCTACGCGAGGTAACAGGCCGAGATGCGTTGATTCCATTGTCAGTAAGATACTTGACGAAATCTGTCTCCGCACAGGTAAGCTTGTACCTGTCACCGCCATTCTTTACCACGCGAAGAATCAGCGGTCGTTTGTCATCCTGGGACTCATAGACATAGCTCATCTGCCCACCCGAAATGAGATTCAACCTCGCGTCATGCAGGTCAAAAGCGTTGGCTATTCTACTTAGACTGTCTTCTTGCATTCTTAAAATCCCTCCTGTAGCTATGCGATCTTCGCTCAAATGGATTAGTCTAATCGTCCGCCGCCCGGAGCGCCAATCGATGCCTACACGCCGTCAACAATGATCAGCCCCGCACGCAGTGCGCCAAACAGGGCGATACGATCCCCCTTTTTCATCCACTCGAAGAGGGGATGCGTCGCTCCCTGCAGTGGTGCCTCGATGACGGTCAGACGTTCTAGCGAGGCACGTCAAGGCGGCAGCACGTAGTCCTTGAAGCGCTCGCGCAGACGGATCTTGTGAATCTTGCCCGTGCCCGTGATGGGAATCTCGTCGATGACCTGAACATCGTCCGGCATCCACCAGCGG
>CP070674.1:2550929-2580451 GCA_020351995.1 Candidatus Zixiibacteriota bacterium | reverse complement strand
GTCGCGACGCCTACGGACTTGAACGGGCGGCGAATGCCAACATCGATACCTTCGTTTTCAAGTCCAAAAAGTTCGCCACGCCCGAGGACGCCGGTAAAGCTCTGCTTGATAAACTCAAAGAGTACAAAATTGACTATATCGCATTGGCCGGTTACCTAAGGCTCTTGCCGGGGGTGGTTGTTCGTGAATACCACAACCGAATCGTGAATATTCATCCCGCCCTGCTCCCGAAATACGGCGGCAAAGGCATGTATGGCCACTTCGTCCACGAGGCGGTTATTGCCAGTGGTGATAAGGAGTCAGGAGTGTCGGTACACATCGTGGATGAAATTTATGACCACGGCAAGGTTCTTGAGCAGATCAGGGTACCGGTGCTGCCCGATGACACCCCCGACACACTGGCCGCGCGGGTGCTGGAACAGGAACACAAAATCTATGCTCGGGTATTGGAGAAACTCATAAAAGGGAAGTATGAAGTCAGCAATGGATAAGGTTGTATTACAGACAGACATCAAAGAATATCCTCTCGCGGTGAGGGGTAAGGTGCGCGATATATACGATCTGGGTGATTCCCTGCTTTTCATAGCCTCGGACCGTATTTCCGCGTTCGATGTGGTCATGCCCAACGGTATTCCCGGTAAGGGAAGTGTTCTCACGGCCATGTCGCTATTCTGGTTCGATTTTCTCAAAGACACCGTCGACAACCACCTGGTCACTGCCAATGTCGATGAGTACCCGGAGCCGCTGAGAAAGTATCGCGATATCCTCGAAGGCCGTTCCATGATAGTCATCAAGGCCGAACGGGTTGACTGCGAGTGTATTGTCAGGGGTTATATATCCGGCTCGATGTGGAAAGAGCTGAAACAGGCCCGCAAGGAAGGGTCAAATGTCGTACACGGGTTCGAATTCCCACCCGACCTTCAGGAATCGCAGAAACTTCCTGAGCCGCTTTTTACACCCTCGTCCAAGAACGATCTGGGCCACGATGAGAACATCAGTTACCAGCAACTCGTGGATCTCATCGGCGAAGACACTGCCGCCCTCTGCCGCGACAAGTCGCTGGCCATATACCAGAAAGCTGCAGACTACGCCCTCACCAAAGGCATCATTATCGCCGACACCAAATTTGAGTTTGGCTTCAAAGACGGCAAGTTCATCCTGATCGATGAAGTCCTTTCGCCCGACTCCAGCCGTTTCTGGCCCGTGGACCAGTACGAGATAGGGCGCAGCCAGCCATCGTTCGACAAACAACCCATACGCGACTACCTCGACGGCCTCGACTGGAACAAGAAACCGCCCGCGCCCCAGTTGCCGGATGAAGTCGTTCGGGCATCAGCCGAAAGGTATTTGAGAGCGCAACAACTTCTAACAGGTAAGTAACCCATGCCCGAATCGATCAAAATAAAAAGAGCCCTTGTATCGGTTTCCGACAAGACAGGAATTGAAAATTTTACCCGTGAACTTGAAAAACTCGGAATCGAGATCATCTCCACCGGCGGTACCCTCAAAGTCCTCAAGAAGGCCGGCGTTCATGCTATTTCCGTCTCCACCTTCACCGGTGCGCCGGAGATTCTCGGCGGCCGGGTCAAAACCCTCCATCCGCGTATCCATGCCGGCATTTTGTTCCGTCGTGATAACCCCGACGATGTTGAGAAGATGGCCGCCTCTGATTACAAAAGCGTCGACCTGGTGGTGGTGAATCTCTACCCGTTCC
Organism: Candidatus Zixiibacteriota bacterium; assembly: GCA_020351995.1. Taxonomy (GTDB): domain Bacteria; phylum Zixibacteria; class MSB-5A5; order GN15; family FEB-12. Next base: position 2,578,737 of record CP070674.1, on the reverse strand, counting down.
GCGAGACTGTGGCTCGCGACGATGCCAGTGACGCCGAAATAGTTGAAAATATCGACATCGGCGGGCCGTCGATGATTCGGGCGGCGGCCAAGAATTTTCAGAGCGTGACCGTTGTTGTTGACCCGGCTGATTACGACGGAGTGCTCGCCCAGTTGAATGAGAACGACGGCGCTACCGATATCGCTTTCAGGCGGGAATGCGCCCGCAAAGCGTTTGCCCTGACCTCGGTCTATGATACGGCCATAGCTGACTATTTTTCGGTAGGGCGACCCGGAGAGGAAGCACCGTTCCCGGCTAAGCTTGATCTGTCATACTCGCGTAAGTCGGAACTGCGCTACGGTGAGAACCCTCATCAGCAGGCCTCGCTGTATTCCAACGAGTCGTTCACCGGTCCGACATTGATTCGCGCCGAGCAACTGGCCGGCAAAGAGCTTTCCTACAACAATTATAATGATCTCGATGCCTGCCTTGATATGCTGCTGGACTTCTCCGAACCGTTCGCCTGCGTGCTCAAGCATGCCAACCCTTGCGGCGCGGCGATAGGGAAGACGTTGGCCGAAGCATACAAACGGGCCTACGAAAGTGATCCACTGTCAGCATATGGATCCATCATTGGTCTCAACCAGGAGATCGATATGGAGTGCGCTGAGATCTTGCACGAAACACCTTTCGTAGAATGCATCCTGGCGCCGTCGCTCACCGACGAAGCCTTCAAGCTTCTGAAGAAAAAGAAAGCTCGTCGCATTCTTACTCTGCCGCAGATTTCCGATGGTCGTCCAGCCAGGGAGATCGTGTATCGGTTCATCCGCGGCGGATTGCTGCTGCAGGCAGCCGACGATAAAGATACTCCTGAGGCCGACCTGAAAGTTGTCACCAAGCGTGCCCCGACTAAGAAAGAGATAAAGGACCTTCTGTTCGGCTGGAAAGTCGTCAAACACACCAAGTCCAACGCCATCGTGCTGGCCAGAGACGGCGCCACGGTTGGAATCGGTATGGGGCAAACCTCGCGCGTCGATTCCGGGTTCATGGCCGTCAAGCGCGCCGGGGATAGAGCGAGGGGAGCCGTGATGGCGTCCGATGCTTTCTTCCCGATGCCAGATGGTGTCGAGGTCGCTACCGATGCCGGTGTGACGGCTATCATCCAGCCCGGTGGTTCGAAAGGCGATGAGCAGGCTATCGAAGCCGCCGACAAGGCGGGTGCGGCGATGGTCTTCACGGGCGTGCGGCATTTTAAGCATTAGGCCGATTCTTTTTCCGCGCAAAGGAAGCTCCCTTAGCAAAAGTAGGTCGAAACCCCTGCCGTCAGGTCCCCGTTACGCGGGGGAGGTTTCGACTCTTGTCCATTAACCCCCTCTATCCCCCTTATCAGGGGGACAGGCTTAGCCTGTTTTGTTAGCTCTTGTATGGTCATGTCATTTACCGGCTTCTGGCGGTTTGGGTTCGTTTCCACACTTTGTGTGGTGTTTGTCGAGGGTAATCCCGGTAGTTTGCCGGTTGACGGTTTCCGTACATAAGCCTACCCATTCTCTGCGTCAAAAGAGAAACCCCCTCAGTCCCCCTTGTCAGGGGGAGGACGACCACACGCAGTGTGGTGTTTGTCGAGGGAGCCTTCGGTAATGCTCCAGCCGATGGTTTCCGTACATAAGCCTACCCGCTCTCTGCATCAAGAAAGAAACCCCCTTAGTCCCCCTTATCAGGGGGAGGAATCTCAACCGCCACAACGTTGAGTCATTCCCGCGAAAGCGGGAATCCAGTCATTGCATTCGTCATTTCGAGGCTTCCCAGAAATCTTCTTTCCCGTCATTGCGAGCGAAGCGCGGCAACCTCTACAAGTTCACACTTCCCTTCCGGCTGAATCGCGGCGTTTCGGTTTGTGCGGCACAGTGTTAACCGAGTTTGGGTTCGTTTTGTGGTTTTTTACTTAGGTGTCGAAACCTCCCCGCTTGGCGGTGACTCTATCGAGCAGGGGTTTCGACCTACCACCTGGAAACCCACCATAAATGGTGGGCCACCCGCCAGTACGAAAGCACCCCACCGCAAGCAGCCGGTTGCCAGATTATAGGCACATCACCAGAGCCGTTCCGCCTATTCCGGCACCTCTTTATCCATTTTAATCCTTCCAGTTTCACCCCGGCGCTACGTATATCTGTCAGAGTACGTAAAGAAATACGAATCATTTTTCCTGCCGAAGTACCTCTACGGCCGTAATCGGTTCGCACAAAATATATCTACTGCGCTCATCGGAGCGCTTCGTGTGCAAGAAAGTTTATTGGAAAGGTAGTCAACTATGAAGATGCTGAGAGTTTTTCCAATCGTGCTGGCGGTTATTGTGCTGGGCTGCTCGGACGACGATGAAGGCACGCCAACGGGATCGGGCGGTACCCCCACATTGTCCGTCGGCGATGTTGAGACCATTGAAGGCGGTCTGGTTAACTTTACTGTAACGCTCAGCGCGAGGGTCGACAGCGATGTGACTTTTTCTTACGCCACCGCCGATGGCACAGCTTCGTCCGCCCAGGGAGCCGACTACAACGGAGCTTCGGGCAATGCCACCATTCCGGCCCGGCAAACGAGCACTGGTATTATTGTCTCAACACAGGACGACGCCGCGCAGGAATTACCGGAGACATTTACCCTGACGTTGTCTTCTCCCGCCAACGCCACCATCAGCTCCGGGAGCGCCACGGCCACCATCTGGGATAACGACGGTGTTAGCTTTTCTCAGCAAGTACGCCCCATAATTCTGACCAGCGGCTGTCTGGATGGCGGCTGCCACGGCCCCGGGTCAACGGCCGGGGGTTTTAGCTTCGGCAGTGGCGACTACAATAGTGTGAAAGGTCCCCGGGGAACCCATGGAAATCTCGTTTTCCCTCAGCAGTCGGATCGCAGCAATCTATATCTGAAAGTGACTGCCTCGCCACCCTTCGGTAGCAGGATGCCGCTGGGTGGGCCGTTTTTACCTGAGGGTAACATCAGCCTGATAAAGGACTGGATTGACCAGGGAGCCCAGAACAACTGAGAAAATCTGTATCAGAGCAGTAAAGTCGCGCTGCTGCGGTGCTTGCATGGGCGCCCGGCGGCGCATTTTATGTGGATAAATATCACAAAAAAAGGTTTTTTAACGTCACCAATAAAACACTTGTTGCATAGATTTGAACAGGGTGCTATTTTAATAGAAAACTGGCGGATATACGCTAATATATGAGAAATCGAATACTCGAAATCGTTGTTTTTCTAATGGACTACATGCGGGACGAGTCCGACCGCCAGTCGGAGGCCGACGATGTCTCGATGGCCTTGAGGAATCTGGGCTATTCCGAACAGGAGATCAGTTCGGCCTATTCCTGGTTCCTGGAGCAGTTCAAAGGAACCCCCGAGCAATTCTTCAGCAAATTCCCCAAAGACCACGCTTCCCAGCGGATTCTAACCGAGGCCGAGAGAATGTATGTTTCTTCGGATGCCTATGGGCTCCTTCTGAAACTGCTTGGTAGCTCAGTCATCACTAGCGAGCAGTTCGAGGCCATAATCGAGCGCGCCGTCTTCTTTGCCACGGAACCGATTACTGTCGAACAGATGAAAATAATAGCCTCCGCCGTTGTTTTCAATGAGGCCGATGACCTGCAGAGTCCGGGTTTTGTTCACTCGGCCGGGGATCGGTCGCATTTGGTCAATTAGTATCTCATGTCATTAAAAGGTAAGAAAGTTCTTATTGGGTTAACGGGGGGAATTGCCTGCTATAAGATTCCCTATCTCGTGCGATACCTCTGGAAAGAGAAGGCCGAGGTTCGGGTTATAATGACCGAGGGCGCGACCAAATTCATTACTCCCCTTACACTTGAGAGCGTATCCAACAATCCCGTGGCAACCGACCTCTTTCCGGAAGACCGGTTTACCGGAACGCATCATATTGATATGGCCCAGTGGCCGGATTTGATTGTCATCGCACCGGCGACCGCGAATTTCATGGGAAAGGTCGCCTCCGGGGTGTCCGACGACCTGCTGACCACGGTAGTGTGCGCCTCACCAAAACCGATTATGATTGCCCCGGCCATGAATCCTCAGATGTGGCTCAACAAGGTCACGCAGCGTAACAAAGTTGTGCTCGCCGGGCTGGGCTACACATTCGTCGGCCCCGACGAAGGAAGCACTGCCTGCGACCACTACGGCATCGGCCGCATGGCCGAGCCGGAGAAAATATTCAAGGCCATCAAGACGTTCTTCTCCAAGGGCTCAGCGAGTCCAAAAAAAAAAGCCTGACCGGTAAGAAAATTCTAATCACAGCCGGACCCACCCGCGAAGCCATAGACCCCGTGCGGTTTATAACCAACCGTTCCTCCGGGAAGATGGGTTACGCTCTGGCCGAAGCCGCCCTGAGTCTCGGCGCTGAGACCACCCTGATATCCGGGCCGACATCAATACAGCCTCCCGGCGGAGTGAAGCTGATCTCCGTTGAGACTACCGCTCAGATGCACGCCGCCGTAAAGAAGGAGTTCAGGGCGGTCGACTGCCTGATAATGGCTGCCGCTCCATCCGATTTCACCCCCGAGAAACCCCTGAAATCTAAGATTAAGAAATCACCCAAGGGCTTAAGCGTTTCAATGAAACCAACGGTTGACATTCTCAAGGATATCACGGCAACTAAACGCAAGAAACAGATAGTGGTAGGTTTCGCGCTGGAGACCGATGACGCCCTGCCCAATGCGCGCCGGAAACTTAAAGAGAAAAATCTCGATATGATTGTGGTCAACGTTCCCGGCAAAGAAACCGGGTTCGAGCACGACACCAACGCTGTTGTGATAATTGAGCCGCGCCGGAAGCCAATATCACTTTCTGTAGCACCGAAATCACAATTATCTTTTGCAATCCTTGACCGGGTTGCTTCTTTGCTGTAATATGGAGAGTCAAAGCCGGCTCCGTATGAAAAATAGCAATTACAGTATACCGGAACTATTGCGGCGCGCCCTTGCCTCGCAGCTCGATATTGGTCTTGACGAGTTGATTGTTGAAAAGCCAGCGCCGTCAAACCGGATACCCGGAGTCGGTCAGCCGGAAACAGCTAAAGTGGTATCAGTGATGGACCTGTTTTCACAACCACATGCCGATAAGGAAGCACCGCAGTTTGATTCGATAGAATCTCACTGTGAGGCCATATGTAACTGCCAGCTGTGCCCTCTGGGCGCCACCCGAAACAAATTCGTATATGGGGTAGGCCACCCAAAGGCCGATCTGCTGTTTATCGGTGAGGCCCCGGGCGCCGAAGAGGACCGTCTGGGAGAGCCGTTTGTCGGGCGGGCCGGGCAACTACTCGATCGGATTCTGGCAGCCATGAAGTTGTCGCGCCAGCAGGTGTATATCGCCAACATTATCAAATGCCGTCCGCCCAACAATCGTGACCCACAGCCCGACGAGATGGCTAAGTGCTTTCCGTATCTCGATGAACAGATCCGATTGATTAAACCGAAAATAATCTGCGCCCTGGGTAGAGTCTCCGGCCAGGTGCTGTTGAAAACGACTACCCCATTAGGCAGACTTCGTAAACAGTGGCATGACTACCAGGGAATTCCTCTTCTTGTGACCTATCACCAGGCGGCCTTGTTGCGTTTCCCATCGTATAAGAAAGACACCTGGGAAGATATGCAGATGCTCAAGGCCAAACTGGACAGCCTGAGCTGATATAAGGAACGACATGGCTAAAAGAGCCGAAAAAATACCCGATATGCGGCAGTTGCAACCGCCCCAGTCACTTGAGGCGGAGATGATGGTTCTCGGGTCGCTGCTCAAAGACCCGGACGCTATTTTTCACGCCATCGACATTATCAAAAGTATCGATTATTTCTATTATCCCAAACATCGGGTTATCTATCAGACAATTCTTAATCTGTATGAAAAATCCGAACCTACCGACATCACGACGGTGGCTGATGCGTTGTCGAAAACGGGAGACCTGGCCCAGATCGGTGGTCGGGTATACCTGGTGGAATTAATTGAGATGGTAGCCTCCACCGCCAACATGGTTCACCACTGCACCATTGTTGCGGAAAAGGCGGTCCTCCGGTTGCTCATACAGTCATCCAACGAGATAGTCTATAGTTGTCATGCCCAGGAACAGAATGTTGACGATCTGCTCGACCTGGCCGAATCGACCATTTTCCACATTTCCCAGAGCCGTCTGCGAAAAGGATTTATGGCGGTCAAAGACTTGATGCCGTCGACCTTCGAACAGATCGAAGAGCTTCAGTCGGGCGGCTCCGGTCTGGTCGGGCTGAAGACCGGGTTTGACGATCTTGATACTATGACAAATGGCCTTCACCGCGGCGAACTGGTAATCGTTGCTGGAAGACCATCAATGGGGAAATCAGCTCTGGTGGTGAACATTGCCGAATATGTCGCCGTTAAGCTCGGTAAAGCTGTGGGTGTGTTCTCGATTGAAATGTCGGCCGAGGCCCTGGCGCTGAGAATGCTCTGTGGCCGCGCCCGCATATCTCAGCAGAGACTTCGCGCCCGGAAACTCAAAAAAGAAGAGTGGCCGCGCCTTACGGTAGCAGGAGGTTCCCTTTCGGAAGCCCCGATCTTTATAGATGATTCTGCCAACCTCACATCGCTGGAGATGCGGGCCAAGGCCCGGCGTCTGAAGATGCAGCACGATGTGGCCCTGATTATTGTCGACTATATCCAGATGATGCAGGCCAGCGGGCGGCATGAGAATCGTCAGCAGGAAATGGCGGCCATTTCGCGAAGCCTGAAAGTTCTGGCCAAGGAGCTCGATGTTCCGGTGCTGGCCTGTTCCCAGTTGTCGCGCATGGTCGAGCAGCGCGGCGGTGAAAAGCGTCCGCAGTTATCCGACCTGAGAGAATCGGGCGCCATCGAGCAGGATGCCGATGTCGTCATGTTCGTCTTTCGATCGGAGCACTACCTGTCGCACCTCGAAAGAACCGACCCCAAATTCCAGGAAATAGAGGGGAAAGCCGAAATCATCGTGGCCAAGCAGCGTAACGGACCGACCGGTGTGGTGAATCTGACGTTCATAAAAGATTTTGCCCGCTTCGAAAACCCGGCGGCCGGTTACCGTGAACTTCCGCCCGACGCCGAGCCGGTATCAGAAGATAACCTTCCCTTTTAGGGAGCCCTATGCCCGGTGGTTTTCAAGAAATCGGTCGTCACGGTGTCAACTTCGTTCGCACCGTCGGCGGCATGTTCATGCTGCTGGGCAAGCTGATTATATCCTTTAGAGAAGTTCATCGCTCGCTGGGGCTGCTAATGGAACAGCTTTACCTGCTGGGTGTGAAATCTCTCCCGCTAATTGTCATCATCTCCATCTTCGTCGGCGCGGTATCGGCCTGGCAGGCCGCCTATCAGTTCAAGTTTATCGGCGCCCCCCTGAGGCTGCTTGGCCACGCTGTCGGGAAGGCTGTAGTCATTGAGCTGGCACCGGTCCTTTCGGCCATCGTCTACGCTGGCAGAGTCGGAGCCGGCGTTACCGCTGAGCTCGGCACCATGAAAGTCACCGAGCAGATCGATGCCCTGGAATCAATGGGCATAAGCCCGGTGCGTTACCTGGTCTTGCCGCGGGTTCTGGCCAGCGTTTTCATGGTTCCGTTTCTGGTTATCTTTGCCAATTTCGTGGCTATAGTCGGGGCGTTGGTGGTATCGATAATCGGTGTGGCTATTTCATCGGAAACATTTCTCACCGGGTTTAAGTATTCATTCGAGCTGTCGGACTTCATAAACGGTTTAATCAAAGCCGCTGTTTTCGGGTTCATCATCGGTATCGTTGGATGTTATTACGGATTCACTACGAGAGGCGGTGCCCAGGGTGTAGGCCGAGCCACAACATCGTCGGTGGTCGTTTCCATGGTGCTTATACTTATATTTAATTTCGTGTTCGCTGTCATTTTGTTCAGGATATAGCATGGCGGCACCACTTATACAGATTGAAGATATCCACAAGAGCTTTGACTCACTAAGGGTTCTCGAGGGCGTTTCACTCAACATCGAGCGAGGCGAGTCGATCGTTGTCATTGGCCAGTCGGGATGCGGCAAGTCGGTTCTGATAAAACACCTTATCCGGCTGCTTGAACCCGACTCGGGGCGGGTTATCTTCGACGGTGAGGATATTGGCGAATACGACTTCATGACACTGAGCAAATTGCGACTTCGCTTCGGCATGCTCTTTCAATCGGCGGCCCTGTTCGATTCTATGACGGTCGAAGAAAATGTGGGGCTCGGCCTAACCGAGACGAAAAGGTACAAACCGGGCAAGATCAGGGAAATTGTCAACGAGAAGCTCGAATTGGTCGGTCTTACCGGAGTGAATCACAAACGTCCGGCCGAATTGTCAGGAGGAATGCGCAAAAGGGTCGGTCTGGCCCGGGCAATCGCCAACTCGCCCGAAGTGCTCCTCTACGATGAACCGACTACGGGCCTTGACCCTATTACCGCAGACATGATCAATAAACTCATCGTCGACCTTCGTGAGAAACTCGAGGTTACCTCGGTCGCCGTAACCCACGATATGAAATCCGCCTTCGAGATAGCTGACCGCATCGTGATGCTCTACGGCGGGAAAATTGAATTCGACGGTACCCCGGACGAGGTCCGGGGCACAACCAACCCGGTCGTCCGCCAGTTTATCTCCGGATCTGCGTCAGGACCCATTCAGGCATAAGTATGGTCACCGGCAAATCAAGCAAAACCGCTTACTTTTGTACCGAGTGTGGCGCCGAGCACGCCAAGTGGCAGGGCCAGTGTCGCGAGTGTGGTCAGTGGAATTGCCTGGTCGAAGAAAAGATCGTCGTCAAGAAGGGCAAAGCCTCCAGAACCACTTCCAGCGAGAAAAAGAAGATCCCCGAAATTGACTTCGCCAGTCGGGATGGCTACCACACCGGCATAACCGAATTCGACCGCGTGCTGGGAGGGCAGTTGTTGCCGGGGATGACGGTACTGCTCGGTGGCGAGCCCGGTATCGGCAAATCAACCCTCATCCTTCAGGCTGCCGAGGCCTACTCGCGACAGGGATTGGATGTTCTGTATGTGACCGGCGAGGAATCGCTGGCCCAGTTGAAGCTTCGTTCGAAACGCCTGGGTGTCTCTGGTGACAACATAACGGCGATAAATACGACTTCGCTGGAGGAAGTACTCGGCATCCTCGCATCCGAAAGTTATGCTATCGTAATGGTTGACTCGATACAGACCATGGCAACCGACAGCCTGGATTCACCCCCCGGTACGGTGGCCCAGGTGCGGGAGGTCAGTCACCAGTTGATATCTCATGCCAAAGTTCGCGGAACAGGTCTATTCCTGATCGGTCACGTTACCAAGGACGGCGTGGTGGCCGGGCCGAAATTGCTCGAGCACATGGTTGACACCGTGGCCTACTTCGAGGGCGACAGCACGCACCTGTATCGCATGCTCCGGGCGACCAAAAACAGGTTCGGCTCCGTAGCCGAGATCGGCCTGTTCGAAATGCAAACCGCGGGCTTGATCGAAGTGGCCAACCCATCATCGTTGTTTCTCTCCGACAGCCGTGGCCAGGGGCGTCCCGGTTCGGTCGTCACGGCGGTGTGTGAGGGTAATCGCCCTATTCTGGTCGAGGTGCAGGCCCTGGTGACCTCGGCAAACTACGGCACCCCGCAGAGAGTCGCCGGAGGCATTGACAACAAGCGCCTGGCCTTGTTGCTGGCCATACTGGAAAAAAGGTGCGGCTATCCGATGGCCGCCAACGACGTCTTCGTCTCCGTAGCCGGCGGGTTGAGGTTATCCGAACCGGCTCTTGACCTGCCTCTCATGACGGCAATCGCCTCGTCGCTTCTTAACAAACCGGTCGATTCATCCCGGGCGGTGGTGGGAGAAGTTGGCCTGTCGGGTGAGGTGCGCGGCGTTACTCTAACCGAACGACGTGTAAGCGAGGCGGCCCGACTGGGATTCAAATCCCTGGTGCTACCGGAGATAAATGTCCCTCAGGCCGGCGGCCAAAAAATAGAAATAGTCGGCGTGAACGATATTCAGACGGCGCTGGAAAGAACTCTTGGATAAAATATATCGACAACTTCATCAGGACCGATATGCCCGGCGCGGCGAAATCACCACGGCTCATGGAACTTTTCAAACCCCCGCTTTTATACCCGTCGGTACGTCAGGAGCCGTAAAAGCGCTCACCGCCGAAGACCTCGAAGATCTGGGCGCGGAAATAATCCTCGGCAACACCTACCACTTGTATCTTCGCCCCGGGCACGACATCGTCGAAGCCCAGGGCGGTCTTGCGAAATTTACCGGATGGAACAAACCTACCCTGACCGACAGCGGTGGGTATCAGGTCTTTTCGCTGCAGGATATATCGAAAATTACCGACGAAGGCGTCAAGTTCCAGTCGCATCACGACGGCTCCCACCACATGTTCACCCCCGAAAAGGTTATCGATATCCAGCACGCTCTTGGCGCGGATATCATCATGGCTTTCGACCAGTGTGTACCATACCCGGCCGATGAGAAGCTCGCCGCTACCGGCGTGAAGCGAACTTACGACTGGGCCAAAAAGTGCCTTGAGCGTTACCGCGAACTTCAGTCCGGTACCGAAAACGTGAGCCTGTTCGGCATCGTGCAGGGGTCGGTGTACAGCAACTTGCGCACGCAATCAGCGGAACAGATTGTCTCGCTCGATTTCCCCGGCAACGCTATCGGGGGGCTGTCCGTGGGGGAGAGCAAGGCCGAAATGGAAGATACCCTCGCCCATACTATGCAGTATTTACCGCAAGACAGACCGCGCTACATGATGGGTGTGGGTTATCCGGAAGATATTCTGATGGCAGTGTCGTACGGTGTAGATATGTTCGATTGTGTCCTTCCGACGCGCAACGCTCGCACGGGAAATGTATTTACCAGCGAGGGTCAGATCACGTACCGCAACGCGGATTATGCCAGGGACGAACAACCCCTTGATCCAAACTGCGCCTGCAAAGTATGCCGGCGCTACAGCCGGGCCTATATCAGGCACCTCTACAATCAATCGGAAATCACCGGTATGGTCCTGGCCTCCTATCATTCGAGCTATTTCTATCAAGAACTCATGCGGCAGATAAGAGCCGCTGTTGCCGGCGGGCGCTTTGAGGATTTCAGGAAAGACTTTCTGAAACGCTACCGGGTGAATAACACCCGACAGTAATCGGCAAGCTACAAACTCAGATGGAACAGGTAACCGAAGCTTATGCGGAAATCATTCGATCTAAACTGCTTCGAAGATATACCGAATCGGGTCGGACTGTACTGCCGCGTGTACACATAACTGGGACGGGTATCGGTAAGCCCGATCTCTATCGAATAAACACTGTGGATTCTCAGCCCAACCGTTATCCGGTAACCCGGAACATTACTGATGTTGACGTCGGTTATTTCGTAGTTCGTGTAAAGTGAATCGGTATCGGTATCAGCGAGCGAGAATTTATTTAACGAGTACACCGCTCCGGCACCGATATATCCCATCAACTTCTTGGTCCCACGATAATACAGCACCTCCAGCGAAAGTTGTCCCCGGTGAAGGTCACCGTCCGGGTACACAACCGATCTGACCGTGCCGTAACGGTAGTCAAAGGCCGCCCGAACAATGAAAGGATGATGTACCATCCATTCGTACTTGACCGTCAATTCGGGGCCGGTCGAAACTACTGAACCGGGGCCGTTGAAGCCCGCGGTAAGATGGAGGTTCACGTTATTGACGGTATCTTCCAGGACTGGATTTAGGGGGTATATCGGCAGACTCAACAAGGTCGCAAATAACAGAGCGGTCATAATTTATCTCCTGCCAGTGGTTACTACTAATAGAACGAAAATAACGGGTGCAATGGCAAAACAAAATTTGATTCCTGAAGAAAAAAGTGGTCAAGGGTGACTAAATTGTGGTCCAAATGGGTCGAATATGGAGACAATTTCCGACGATGTCGATGTTTCCGAAAACCATTGTAAGTTATTGAACCATAAGGTAAAAATCTTAAGTTTTACACCTAAAACCGGTTGACATCCGCCCGCAATGACGTATATTAACAGCTTGTATTTTTGGCTGTGAATAAATTCACAAAGATTTGGCACAATAACGCTTTATGGCAAAATAACTTAAGGGAGCGGCAAATGGGTGACCCAAAAGTTTTTAAGAACTTCATAAATGGCAAGTGGGTGGAATCGAAATCCGGCAAAACATTCGAGAATCGCAACCCCGCTGACACTGACGATCTGGTCGGCGTATTTCAGAAATCAACTCCGGATGACGTCAACGCCGCCATCGACGCGGCGGCTAAAGCCTATAAGAAATGGCGGCTGGTACCGGCCCCTAGGCGTGGAGAAATTCTATATCAGGTAGCCAATCGTCTGGTTAAGGAAAAAGAAGCCATCTCTCAACAGATGACCCGTGAGATGGGTAAGATCATCAAGGAAACACGCGGTGATACTCAGGAAGCTATCGATATGACTTACTACATGGCGGGTGAAGGACGGCGCCTTTTCGGCATGACAACGCCGTCCGAGATGGCCAACAAGTTTAACATGACCATTCGCCAGCCGCTCGGCGTGTGTTCCTTTATTACTCCCTGGAATTTTCCAATCGCCATACCGTCATGGAAGATGATGCCCGCCCTCATATGCGGCAACACCATCGTCATTAAACCGGCTACCGATACACCGGCGTCTGTGGCGTACCTGATGAAAGTCTGCGAGGAGGAAGGTATCCCTCCGGGAGTGGTCAACATGGTTACCGGCTCCGGTGGTGCGCTGGGTGATGCTTTAATCAATAACCCGGCCGTCAAGGTGGTGTCTTTCACCGGCTCAACAGAAGTCGGGCGCAAGGTCTCGGAAGCCTGCGCCACCAACTTCAAGCACTCCTGCCTTGAAATGGGTGGCAAGAACGTTCAGATTGTCATGGACGACGCCGATATCGACCTGGCCGTTGACGGAGCCCTGTGGGGAGCTTTCGGCACAACCGGTCAGCGCTGTACGGCCACTTCACGCTTGATTATCCACAAGGCGGTAGCCGATTCAATGGTTTCAAAACTTGTCGAGCGGGCGAAGAAATTGAAAGTTGGCAACGGTCTTGATGAAAGTGTGGAAATGGGACCCTGCATCAACCAGGGTCAGCTCGAAACAGTGCTGAGCTATATCGAAATCGGCAAGAAAGAGGGGGCGACCCTGGTAACCGGAGGCGAAAAACTAACAGGTGGCGACTACGACAAAGGTTTCTTTGTTCAGCCAACCGTATTCACTGGTGTTACGCAGCAAATGCGCATCTGGAAAGAAGAGATATTCGGACCGGTGCTTGGTGTCGGCACTTTTGACTCGTTCGACCAGGCTATTGAAATGGCCAACGACACTGCTTACGGTCTGTCGGCCTCGATTTACACCCGCGATGTCAACAAAGCCTACACCGCTATGCGAGATGTTTATACCGGTATCTTCTATGTTAACGCGCCCACAATCGGTGCCGAGACGCATCTCCCCTTCGGAGGCACAAAAGAGACTGGCAATGGTCACCGTGAGGCGGCCACTGCCGCTTTGGATGTGTTCAGCGAGTGGAAGTCGATTTATGTCGATTTCTCGGGCGCTCTTCAGCGGGCCCAGATTGATAACGCCTGAGTTGCGTAATGGGTCTCTCGACAGGATAGGAAGATGACTCGCTGCAAGTATGTATTTGGAAGAAACAGGGCATGCCGGCTCTGGTATCTGATACTGTTTATATGGATGGCGTCCGCCATCTAACGCCATAGTTATATCCTGATAATGTGGTTGAATGTAACTAATGACTGAAAACTCAAACGGAGATCAACATGGCTAAGAATAAGAAGAAGATCATCATCATGGGCGCGGCTGGACGCGATTTCCACAATTTCAATACCCTTTATCGGAATAACAAAGATGTGCAAGTGGTAGCTTTTACCGCCACCCAGATCCCGGATATTGAGGGCCGTAAATACCCGGCGGCACTCGCGGGAAAGCTCTATCCGAGAGGAATTCCGATATACGAGGAGGCCAACCTGCTCGACCTGATCAAGAAACACGGTATTGACGAGGTCGTTTTTTCGTACTCGGATGTCCCTTACCAGTACGTTATGGAGAAAGCGGCCTATATAATGTCCGCCGGGGCACGTTTCGCGGTGGAGGGCGGACAGCCCACTATGATCAAATCCAGGAAACCGGTGGTGGCGGTCTGTGCTGTTAGAACCGGGTGTGGCAAATCCCAGACGACCCGCAGGGTCGCCGAGATTCTTCAGTCGCTGGGCAAAAAGGTCGTCGCTATTAGACATCCCATGCCGTACGGCAACCTCGCCAAACAGGCCTGCCAGCGTTTTGCCACCCTGGCCGACATGGATAAACACAAATGCACCATCGAGGAGCGCGAAGAGTATGAACCTCACATCACACGCGGTATTGTCGTTTATGCCGGTGTGGACTACGAAAAGATTCTCCGTGAGGCGGAGAAGGAGGCCGATGTCATTCTCTGGGACGGCGGCAACAACGACATGCCGTTTTATAAGCCCGACTTGCTCATCACAATCGTTGATCCGCACCGGCCCGGTCACGAACTTTCATACTATCCCGGTCAGAACAACCTGCTTATGGCCGACGCTGTCGTCATCAACAAGATTGACTCCGCGGACGCCGATGGTGTAGCCGAGGTCCGCGAGAATATCGCCGCCTACAACCCTGCCGCGATTGTAATTGACGCTGCCTCACCGATCGAGGTGGCTCACCCGAAGAAGATTCGCGGTAAAAAAGTCCTCGTGGTTGAGGATGGCCCCACCCTGACCCACGGCGAGATGCCTTATGGCGCCGGTGTGGTGGCCGCTCAGAAGTACGGAGCCGCCGAACTCGTCGACCCCAGACCGTACACGGTGAAATCAATTACGGCAACCTACGAGAAATACCCGGAGATAGGTATCCTTCTGCCGGCCATGGGGTATGGGGCGCAGCAGGTCAAGGACCTGGAGACAACCATAAACCGCACTAAATGCGACCTGGTGATTGTGGCCACGCCGATTGACCTGACACGGATTATCAATATCAAAAAGCCTTCGGTCAGAGTGTATTACAATCTTCAGGAGATAGGTACCCCTGACCTGACGATGGTGCTTGGGGATTTTGTCAGGCGCTTCGCGAAAGGGAAGAAAAGGTAAGGTAGCCTAAAGACGGTGGGTCCGGCTTTTTCGGCCAACCCCCAAATGAGATTTTTTATTTACTTATGTCACCGAATAAAACAGCCGTCGTCGCGCTCGGCGGCAATGCCATTACGCGCGCTGGTGAGGAAGACACCATTTATCGCCAGTTTGCCAATACTCGCCGATCACTGGACGGTATTGTCGAACTCGTGCGCGAAGGTTACAATCTCGTGGTCACCCACGGCAACGGACCGCAGGTGGGAAACGCCCTGTTACGATGCGAGTTGTCACGCGGAAAAGCCCCGGAACTTCCGCTCGGGGTTCTCGTGGCTGACACCGAAGGCGGGATGGGCTATATGATCGAGCAGTCTCTGCAAAATCGCCTGCGGGCCGAAAATATCAACCGACCCGTGGTGACGATCATCACCCAGATGCTATGCGACGAAAAAGACCCCGCCACCCATAATCCGACCATATTCATTGGTCAGTTCTACTCCGAAGAGCAGGCTAAACAGTACGCCGAAAGCCTGGGCTGGCAAATGAAGACCGATTCGAAGCGCGGGTGGCGCCGGGTGGTACCTTCACCCGTACCTTACAAGGCGGTCGAGTCTGAAACGATTAAGATGCTGGTGGAGAACGGCACCATTGTGATCGCCGGCGGTGGCGGAGGGATACCCATTTACATCGATGAAAATGGTAACTACGAAGGGATCGACGCCGTCATCGATAAAGATCTTGGCTCGGCGGTCATAGCCAGAGAAATAGGGGCCGGCATCCTGTCGATTCTCACCGACGTTGAACGGGTGGCGTTAAATTATGGGAAGCCTGACCAGGAAGAACTCGACAAAGTGACATTATCAGAGATCAGGGAGTATCACCACCAGGGCCATTTTCCCGCGGGTTCAATGGGACCTAAGATTGAGGCCGCCATCAAGTTTCTTGAGGACGGCGGTCAGCTTGTTACAATAACATCTCTGGATAACGCCTACCGCGTGGTGCGAGGCGAAGCCGGAACAAGGATTGTGCCAGATTGAAAATGTGTAGACTGTCTCAGGATACCATAAACGAGATCCTCCGCCGGGGCCGGATTTACGAAGTCGGCGGGGCGGTTCGCGACAAATTCCTGTTCGAAGGGAAGTCGACCAAGGATCGGGACTATCTTGTAACCGGTGTCTCCTATGATGACCTGACGGCAATCCTCGAAGACTACGGCCGCGTGGACCTCGTTGGACGCAGCTTCGGCGTTATCAAATTCACACAGTCGAGAGCCGGAGTTCCACATACGTTTGATATCACGTTGCCACGTAAGGAACACTCCACCGGGACCGGGCATAAGGATTTTAGTGTGGATTTCGACCCAAATTTGAACGTCGAAGATGATTTGCGCCGGCGCGATTTCACCGTCAATGCCATGGCTTACGCCCTCGACAGGGACGAGCTGGTTGACCCGCTCAACGGACTTGTTGACCTGAAAAACCGGCAGCTGAGAATGGTCTACGACGAATCGTTCGCCGATGACCCGCTTCGAATGCTCCGTGCTGTCCAGTTCGCGGCACGCTTCAACTTCATAATCGAACCGGAAACATTTGCCGCCCTGAGAAAGAATGCTCATCTCATGAGTACGGTGTCGAGCGAGAGGATCACCGAGGAACTGAACAAATTGTTGAAACTGGCGCCCCGTCCGTCGGACGGATTCCGCCTCATGCAGACAACCGGCCTGCTCAGGGAAATTCTCCCGGAGCTGGAGGAGTGCATAGGGGTGGACCAGCCCGGTGGCTTTCATAAGTACGATGTCTTTGAGCACACCCTTCGCGTTATAGACGCTTGCCCGCCGTCGGTTCACCTGAGGCTGGCGGCCCTGTTTCACGATGTAACTAAACCGCAGCACCGTCGCCTGGTCGAAGGTGGCGCCACATTTTATGGCCACGAAGTCTCCAGTGCAGAGGTAGCCGAAAAGGTTCTGGAGAGACTGCGTTACGGCAGGGAGATCATCCGTGATGTCAGCACGCTGGTGGAACGGCATATGTTCACCACCGACGTTACCGACAAAGGGCTGCGACGATTGATAAAGAAAGTAGGCGAGGACCTGATCTTCGATCTACTGGAATTGCGCCGGGCGGATGTGAAGGGTCAGGGCATGGATGGTAAGACCGACGATGTGGACCGCTTCGAACGGGAAATCCGCGAGGAACTTGACCGGAAACCGCCTTTTGGTTTGTCCGACCTCGCCATTGATGGAAACGATATCATGCGCATGTTCAATATCGCGCCGGGGAAAGAAATCGGGGATGTTCTCAATCACCTCATGGATCAGGTACTCGATGACCCGTCCTTGAATTCGCGCGAAGCACTGGAAGCCATCGCCAGAGAATATTATCAAAAAGATATTAAACATAATCATAGCGACAAGGAATCAGAGGAATGAAAATTCACGAGTACCAGGCTAAGGAGATTTTCGCGGGAGCCAGGATACCTGTGCCGGATGGGGAAATCGCGACCAATCCGACTGAGGCGTATGAGATAGCCGAGCGCTATAACCGGCCGGTTATGGTTAAGTCACAGGTGCATGTGGGCGGCCGCGGAAAGGCAGGCGGTATCAAGTATGCCGAAAACGCCGAAGCGGCAAAAGTCCTCGCCCAGAAAATTCTGGGTATGGACATCAAGGGCCTGGAAGTCAAAAAGGTTCTTGTGACATCTGCCGAAGACATCATTTCGGAATCATACGTCGGTATCATCCTGGATCGAGCCACCAAGAAGCCGGTTATCATGGTATCACCGGCCGGCGGGGTTGACATTGAGGAAGTAGCCGCCAAGACACCCGAGAAAATATTCAAGCTTTACATCGACCCGGTGCTGGGTCTCAAGGCCTACCAGGCGCGCAACCTGGCATACAAGCTTTATCGCGATATCGGTCAGGTCCGCAAGGCCGCCGATATAATCATGAAACTCTATGACGTGTTCTGGAACACCGATGCCTCGCTGGTAGAAATCAATCCGCTGATTACGAATACCGGCGGTGAGGTTCTCGCTCTGGACGCCAAGATCAATATCGATGATAATGGCCTCTATCGACAGCCCGTCATCGCCGCCATGCGCGATCTTGATGCCGAAGACCCGGCCGAGGTTGAAGCCCGTGAGGGCGACCTGTCCTTCGTGAAACTCGACGGCAACATCGGATGCATCGTCAACGGCGCCGGGCTGGCCATGGCTACTATGGACCTGGTCAAACGCTACGGAGGTGAGCCGGCCAATTTTCTCGATATCGGCGGTTCCTCCAATCCGCAAAAGGTCGTTACGGCGATGAAGATTATCCTTTCAGACCCGAAAGTCAGAGCTATCCTGATTAATATTTTCGGTGGGATCACGCGGTGTGATGATGTCGCCAACGGCATCGTCGCTGCCTTCAAACAACTGAACCCGACCGTTCCGATCGTGGTCAGGCTCACCGGTACTAACGAAGAGGAAGCTCACAAGATACTGAAGTCCGTGAACCTTCCGGCGGCCGACACCCTCGACGATGTTGTTAAGAAGGCCATTGAATTAGCCGGAGTGGAGTGAATCTCAATACCCAAAAGGATAGAAAAATGTCAGTCTTCATAAATAAGAAAACAAAGGTGATCGTTCAGGGGATTACCGGGCGGGACGGTTCCTTCCACGCCCAGCAAATGAAAGATTACGGCACCAGCGTTGTCGGCGGGGTAACCCCCGGTAAAGGCGGCACCACGGTCGGTACCATTCCGGTCTTCAACACGATGGAAGAAGCGGTAACCAAGACCAAAGCCAACACTTCGGTAATTTACGTACCACCGGCCTTCGCCGTGGATGCCATATATGAAGCCGTCGACGCCGGCATTAAAACTATCGTCTGTGTTACGGAAGGCGTACCGGCCAACGACATGATGAAAGTTTACCCCTACATCAAAAAGCACGGCGTTCGGATGATCGGACCCAATTGTCCGGGCATCATCTCACCCGGGGAATCCAAGGTTGGTATCATGCCGGGCATGATTGTCAAAAAAGGTAACATCGGTGTTGTCTCGCGCTCCGGCACCCTGACCTATGAGGCCATCTGGGCCCTGACGATGGAAGGAATGGGTCAGACAACCTGTATCGGGATTGGTGGAGATCAGGTTATAGGCACCAACTTTATTGACTGCCTCGAGGCCTTTCAGGCCGACCCGGCTACCAAGGCTATCGTCATGATTGGTGAGATCGGTGGCACTGACGAAGAGGAAGCCGCGGCTTTCATCAAGAAGAAAGTGACCAAACCCGTGGTAGCTTTCATCGCCGGACAAACGGCTCCCCCCGGAAAGAGGATGGGGCATGCCGGAGCCATCATTTCCGGAGGCACCGGAACAGCGGCCGAAAAAATCACGGCTCTGAATAAGGTCGGCATCCCGGTAGCGGGATCACCGACGGAAATCCCCGGCTTGCTCAAAGACCTGATGAAAAAGAAAAAAACGCCGGCTAAGAAAGCCAAAAAGGCGACAGCCGGAAAAAAACCTGCCGCGAAAAAAACCAGGGCCAAAAAGGCAACCAAAAAACCGTCTGGAAAAACAGCTAAAAAGACGGTCGTTACCAGGGTAACGAAATTGAAAAAGGCCGCCAAGAAGAAACCGACAAAAGCCAAAGCCAAGGGTAACGCCGGTACACGGAAGCCAGGAAAGAAATAGAGCACTTTTCATTGAGTTGTACGTAGTACAACAGGTATCGCAATATTGAGGAAATGTTATGACTGATTCACAGAAGGTTGATGATTCCGCCTCAAAGCCGAAGAGCAAGTACGACTACTCCTCCGGCCCGCCTCCGTTGAATATCAACCTGAGCTGGTGTAAGGCGTGCAATTTGTGTATCGCTTTGTGCCCACAACACGTATTTGAACCCAATCGCGACGGAAAACCGGTTCAGGCCAGGCCTGATAACTGTACCCAGTGTACTATCTGCTGGGTACACTGTCCGGATTTCGCCATAACGTCTAATTACAAGTAAGGTAGAACAGGTAGAAAATGGCAGAACCCGTAAAGAGATTACTTCAGGGTAATGGTGCCTGCGTCGAGGGTGCCATATATGCCGGCCTGAAGTTTTATGCCGGTTACCCAATTACTCCTTCGACCGAAATTGCCGAAGCCTGTGCTCGCCAGCTGCCCCGAATCGGAGGCAGGTTCATCCAGATGGAAGATGAAATCGCCTCCATGGCCGCTATCGTAGGTGCGTCCGTGTCCGGACTCAAATCCATGACAGCTACCTCCGGTCCCGGTTACTCGCTGATGCTGGAAAACATTGGCTATGCCTATATGACCGAAACCCCGTGTGTGATCGTGAACGTCCAGCGTGGTGGACCGTCAACCGGCCTTCCCACCAAGATCAGTCAGTCGGATACGATGCAGGCCCGATGGGGCTCGCACGGCGACTTTACGTCTGTCGCTGTCGCTCCCTCCACCGTCGGTGACACAATTACCGAGACTATCCGGGCTTTCAACCTGGCCGAACGCTTCCGCACGCCGGTGACGATCTTGCTCGACGAGGTTATCGGTCACTCCCGGGAAATCGTTACCCTGCCGCAGCCAGGGCAGTACGAAATTGTCAATCGAGTGAAACCGACCGTTAAACCGGAAAAATTCGTCCCCTTTGAGTTAACCGCCAATGGCGTCTCTCCCATGCCGGCCTACGGCGAGGGATACCGTTATAACGTCACTGGCTTGACTCACGATGTCATGGGATTCGCGACCAATCGCGCCGACGAAATCCAGGCCAAACTCGACAAGCTGCGTAACAAAATAGCCAACTACGAGGACGAAATACAGAAACTCCGGGTCGAGATGATGGACGACGCCGACGTGGCTTTTATCACCTACGGTTCCGTTTCCCGGGCCGCCCTGCAGGCAACCTCGCTGGCCAGGCAGGCCGGGAAAAAAGTTGGCTCAATTCAGCTTTATACCGTCTGGCCTTTCGCTTATGACAGAATCAAGGAACTGTGTTCGCGGTGCAAGAAAGTTATCGTGGCCGAATTGAATATGGGCCAGGTCGTTCACGAGGTGGAAAAGGTTGTCTGCTCAGACACTGAAATTCACACTCTGCAGCGCTACGACGGGGAGATACTAACTCCGGAACAGCTTCTGGAAAAACTGGAGGAGGTACTCTGATGACTACCGCTGAAAAACAAAAATCCGACGTGTTCCTGAAGTATCTCCGGCCGCGCAAGAAATTCCCAAGCGTATGGTGCCCCGGTTGCGGTAATGGAATCGTTATGGGCGCCTTCATTCGCGCCGTTGACAAACTGGGATATTCCAAAGACAATGTTGCCATGGTTTCGGGTATCGGCTGCACCAGTCGTATGCCCGTGTATATGGATTTCAATAGTCTGCACACCACCCATGGCCGCGCGCTGGCTTTCGCCACCGGCGTCAAATTCGCTCAGCCGAACATGAAAGTCGTGGTAATAACCGGTGATGGCGACGCTCTGGCTATCGGCGGGAATCATTTTATCCACGCCTGTCGCCGGAATATCGATATCACCACCATCTTGATCAATAATTACATCTACGGTATGACCGGTGGGCAGGGTTCACCCACCACACCGGGTGGGGCGCTCTCGACCACCACGCCTTACGGTAACGTCGAGAAGCACTTCGACCCCTGCCACCTGGCCATCGGTGCCGGTGCCAGCTTTGTGGGTCGCTCTACCGTCTATCACTATCCGCAGATGGAAAAATTGATTATGCAGGCCCTGGAGCATAAGGGCTTTTCGCTCATCGAAATCATCTCCAACTGTCACACTTATTTCGGCCGGCTCAACCGCAAGGGAGACGCCACCGCCATGCTGGAATTCTTCAAGGAAAATTCGGTGACCACGGCTAAAGCCAAAAATATGACTCCGGAGCAGCTCGAGGACAAATATGTCATCGGTACCCTGCATGAAGACAATGTAAAAACGGAATTCTGCGATGAGTATCAGAAGACTGTTGATGCTCAGCGCAATGGATGAGGATGAAAATGACTGCTGAATCTAATGACAAAGCAAGTATCCCTCAGGATCGATTCGAAATCCGTCTCTCCGGTTCTGGAGGTCAGGGCATGATTTTCGGATCGGTCGTGTTGTGTGAAGCAATCGGCCGCGCCGGTGATAAGAACGTGGTGCAGTCACAGTCTTACGGGCCGGAAGCCAGGGGCGGGGCCTCCAAGGCCGACGTGGTAGTATCCTCCGAGGAAATATACTACCCCAAAGCCATGAAACTGGATCTGCTGCTGGCCATGACTCAGGAGGCGCTGGACAAGTATTACCCTGACCTCAAAGAGAACGGTATGCTCGTTGTCGATAACACCCTGGTTACCGAAATCCCCGACCGGGATCACTACGCGCGTCCCTTCACGCGGCTGGCCCGCGAAGAGGTGGGGCACATCATGGTGGCCAACGTTGTCGCCCTCGGTGCTATATGCGCCCTGACCGATATTGTGCCACTCGATGTGCTGACTGATGCCGTTCTGGCGCGTGCCCCTCGCGGTACCGAAGACCGCAACAGGAAGGCGATTGAAATCGGTTATAATGAGGCCATGAAGCTCAAGAAGAAGTAGCGAGGAGATTGCTTGAACAGAACGTTGCTTATAATAAAGCCCGATGCCACCGAACGGGATCTCATCGGGCATATCATAAGCAGGCTCGAGAAGGCCCGGTTCAAAATCGTGGCCGTGAAAATGCTCCACTTGACCGGGCAACAGGCCCGCGCGTTCTATGCGGTACATGAGGGAAAACCGTTTCTGGACGCCCTGGTCGAGTTTATGACATCAGGACCGGTGGTGCCCATGGTGCTCGAAAAAGACGGCGCCGTTGCCGCTCTTCGAACACTTGTCGGCGCGACCGATCCCGCTAAGGCTGAGTGCGGCACCGTTCGCTACGAGATCGGCGTGGACATCCAGAAAAACTCGGTCCACGCCTCCGACTCGGACGAAAACGCCGCCAAAGAAATAGCTTTCTTTTTCGACAACGTTGGGGTGTGAGAAAAGTTCGGGGAGGTTGACGATAGGGTAGAGGTATGAGAATCAAATTAGCCTATGCCGGGAGCACCATAGAGCTGAATATACCCGATAACATTAGCGTCGATCAGTATGCCCCCGCTGTGGCGGAAAATCCGGTCGATGCCGAGACGTTCCGGCGTGGCTTTATTGGTGCCGGAGGCGAACGATTCCTTAAGTCTGAAAAACCGCTCTTTGTCATCAATGACGGCCACCGCAACACGCCCACCCCGGTTATGCTGTCACTGCTAAAACAAATCCAGCCCGAAATAATCGACCGGGCCGATTACATCATCGCCGCCGGTACTCACGGACAACCCACCGAGGCCCACTATCGCAAAATATTCGGCGATTACTACGATCGCCTGAAAGCCCGGTCGGAATTCCACGATTGCCACGACTATACTCGCATGCGCAAAATAGGCACCGACTGGTTCGACAAAGATGTCTACGTCAATCAGAAAGTGTTCGAATACGATGATATCGCCATATTCAGCTCCGTCGAACCGCACTACTTCGCTGGCTTTACCGGTGGACGCAAATCAATACTCCCCGGCCTCGCCGATTTTGCCACCGTTGAGCGAAACCACAACCAGGCCAATTCCCTCGATGCTGCCCCGTTGAAAGTCGATGGTAACCCCGTCGCTGAACACATGGCCGCGGTACTGGATATGCTGGGGCCGGAGAAGTTCTTCGGGATTCAGGGCGTCATCGACGCTCATAAGAATCTGGCCGGTATCTTTTTCGGTGACCTGAAGTCGGTGTTTGACGAGGCTATGGTCTTTTCCCGGCAGATGTACGCGAACGAGGTCAAGGAGAGGTACGACGTTGTCATCGGCGAGATACTCCCGCCGCTCGATGCCAGCCTTTACCAGCTTCAAAAAGCGCTCGAGAATTGCCAGCCTGCTGTCTGCGATGGCGGCACGATAATCCTGCTGTCAGATTGCCACAGCGGGGTCGGTTCCGATCACTTCTTTGAGTTGGCCTGCGGTTGGGACAGTGAAAAAAATATAGCCAAAGACGGTCAACTGCACTTTGGCTCGCATAAATTGTCGCGCGTTAATGCCATCGGAAAGAGAATCGATGTTCGGGTACGCTCGACCTTGCCCGCTGAGACGATTGAAAGAGTATTTTATAAAGCCATGGAGGATGTCCAGGGCTTTCTGGATAAATTGAATCACAAAGAGTGTCGGTTAGCGGTTGTCCGCGACGCCGCCCATACGGTACTGACAACCCAAACTTAACTAAAAAACCCCCGATAGGGAGAGGTAACATGAACAAGAAGATAGCTGTCATCGGCGCCGGTAATGTTGGCGCCAGCACCGCCATGTATCTGGCCGAGGCAAACTTTGCCGACGTCGTCATGGTTGACATAATCGAGGGCGTGCCGCAGGGTAAGGGCCTTGACCTGACCCAGGCCGGTCCGGTCCGTGGCTACAACGCCAAAATCTATGGCACCAACAAATTCACCGATATCAAAGGCGCCGACATTGTCATCATGACCGCCGGTTTGCCGCGCAAGCCCGGCATGTCGCGCGAGGACCTGCTCAATATGAACGCCGATATCGTCGGCTCGGTGGCCAAGAAGATCAAGCAGCATGCTCCCCAGAGCTTCGTCATTGTGGTTTCCAACCCGCTCGACCTGATGACCTTCCACATGCAGAAAGTCACCGGTTTCCCCAAGAATCGCGTTTGCGGTCAGGCCGGTGTGCTCGATTCCACTCGCTTCCGCGCCTTCGTATCGATGGAACTCGACGTTGCCATGACCGATATCCAGGCCATGGTGCTCGGCGGCCACGGCGATACCATGGTTCCGCTGCCGCGTTATACCACCGTCGCGGGCATCCCGATTGGTGAGCTGATTGCTAAAGATCGCATCAAAGCCATCTCGCAGCGTACTGCGGTCGGCGGCGGCGAAATCGTCAAACTCCTTAAGACCGGTTCCGCTTACTACGCTCCGGCGGCTGCCACCGTCGATATGTGCCGGGCCATCTTCAACGATGAAAAGAAACTCCTCCCAGCCTCGGCTTATCTGACCGGTGAATACGGCATCAAGGATATCTACATCGGCGTGCCGGTGGTTCTCGGCGCCAAAGGTGTGGAACGCATCATCGAACTCAAACTGACCAAGGCCGAGCTTACGGCTCTGCAGGGTTCCGCCAAGACCTACAAAGAACACCTTAAGATTCTCGGCTACTAAGAGGAACGCAAATGGCAAAATACAAACATATCAAAGTCCCGACCGACGGCAAGAAGATCAGCATCAGGGGCAAGAAACTTCAGATTCCGGATAACCCCATCATCCCCGTTATCGAGGGTGATGGTATCGGCCGCGACATCATGAAAGCCGCCCGACGGGTGGTCGATGCCGCCGTCGAAAAAGCCTACCAGGGCAAAAAGCGGATCGTCTGGATGGATATCTACGCCGGAGAAAAAGCCTTCAAGCTTTATGGCGAATGGCTCCCCAGGGAGACTGTCCATGCCATCAAGACCCACTACGTTGCCCTGAAAGGCCCGCTTACCACTCCCATTGGCGGCGGTTTCCGGTCTTTGAACGTATCGCTCCGCCAGATCATGAACCTGTACGCTTGTGTCCGTCCGGTCCGCTGGTTCAAAGGGGTCGGCTCCCCGGTGACTCACCCGGAAAAGCTCAACGTAGTTATTTTCCGTGAAAACACCGAGGACGTTTACGCCGGTATCGAGTGGCGCAAGGGGACCAAGGAAGTCAAGAAAGTTATTGCCTGGCTGAATAAGACGATGAAGACGAAGATTCGCGCTGACTCCGGCATCGGTATCAAGCCGATCTCGGTAACCGGTACGAAGCGTCTTGTACGGAAGGCCATCAATTACGCTATCGACCGCAAGCTTCCTTCGGTCACACTCGTCCACAAGGGCAACATCATGAAGTACACCGAAGGCGCATTCCGTGATTGGGGTTACGAATTGGCTAAGAAGGAATTCCGCACCAAGATCGTCACCGAGGACGAACTCTGGAGCAAGCACAAGGGCAAAATGCCCAATGGCAAAATCCTCATCAAGGACCGTATCGCCGACTCGATGTTCCAGCAGGTTCTGACTCGCCCGGATGAGTACAGTGTGCTGGCTACACCAAACCTCAACGGTGATTACCTGTCCGACGCCTGCGCCGCGCAGGTGGGCGGCCTGGGTATGGCTCCGGGAGCCAACATCGGTGATTATATTGGTCTGTTCGAAGCCACCCACGGCACCGCTCCCAAGTATGCCGATAAGGACGTCATCAATCCCGGCTCGCTGATTTTGTCGGCGGTGATGATGCTTCAGTATCTCGGCTGGGATAAGGCGGCCGCGATGATCGAGGACGCACTCCAGACGACCATCTCGAACAAGACGGTTACTTATGATCTTGAGCGGCAGATGGCGGGTGCCACCAAAATCGGCACCTCGGAGTACGCCGGCAACATCATCAAGAACATGAAATAGAGCGACCGCTCGTTGGTTTAACGGAAGGGAGAGCCACCCGGCTCTCCCTTTTTTGTTTCTTGACTGAATTTTGCGCCACCCGTATTGTATAATAAATGCGGGAGGATTTGTATCGATCTCCGCAACAAAACGTAGGTCGAAACCCCTGCCGTCAGGTCCGCCGATAGGCGGAGGTTTCGACAGTTAGAGTAGGTCGGGTTCCGGATGAGCTTTGGGAAGGAGAAACCCGACACCTGGAAGGGAGGGGCTGAATTGGATATCAGAATAACAGCAAGTATGGAGGGATCCCACCGCAAGCAGTGGGTTACCCTGAGTGGGTCAGGCTGCGAGTATGGGAGAATAGCAATAGAGGGGTGGGTTACCGGTTTAAAGGACAAGAACCAAGATACTGATTAAGGGTCATTTGTTGTGGCGGAAATCTGGTATTATCTGAAGTTGTACGGAATTTCTCTGTGTGGCTACACATTTTGGATCGTTTCGCGGTACTTGATAGGCATACGTAGCGACCGCATTGCGTACCTGTTCGACAAAGAGGTTCCGGGAGACCGCAAATTGCGAAGGTTCGTACTTGAGTCCTTAGCAGTTTTCTTGATTCTCGTGATTGCCATTCAGGTTTTCGGGAAGATTGATATCTAATCGCCGGGTGCCCCACCGCTTGCGATGGGTGGAGATTCAGACATTACGGCAGAACTGCTGCCGAGTTCTGCCCTACGAAGACTACAGTCAAAGTAGGTCGGGTTCCGGATGAGCATTGGGAAGGAGAAACCCGACACCGGGAGGTTCAGGCCTTTTAAGACAGAACCCCGAAGTGATTCTGTCGGAAAGTCTGTGAAGTGAAACGGAAGATTCTTTTCGCAGCAGCAGGTATGGCAGTTATCCTGGTCGCTATTGTGGCCTATTGCCTGGCGACTTTTGATCTGTTCGACGACTGTATCCTGACCGAGATCGCGACCATGGATGTCCCCGACAAGGACTATCAAGTCGGCTTGTGGTATAGCGCAGGCAACGCTACAGCGGAGAGTAGCGTACAGGTTTGGCGATTCGATGGTGATGTTCCGACTGTATTGGGAGTTTTTCAAAGATACGATTCGGTGGTAAGCTACGACCTCACTGACGATAGCCTGTTAACTGTGGTATTGCTTGATGTGGATGCCCTGTCGAAGAAACCGGACACTTTTGTAGTCACCGTAGGTCGGGTTGCGGATGAG
>CP070674.1:2526312-2550829 GCA_020351995.1 Candidatus Zixiibacteriota bacterium | reverse complement strand
TATTCCTTAACGACGGTTCAGGTCACTACGTGCAATCCGCGCAGATTGCCGTCTGTTCCAGGTCGCGGGATATACTTTCCGCCGATCTGGATGCTGATGGTGACGGTGATCTCGTGTTTCTGTGCCCATACGCCAACCAAGTGTGGGTGATGTTGAATGATGGCAACGCCAGCTTTGGCTCACCCGTAGGGTATGATGCCGGAACATATTGCCAGCATCTTGACTCTGGTGACTTCGATGGCGATACTGACCTGGATCTGGTGATTACCAATCTGTATGGGGTGAGCATAGTCAACAATAACGGCGACGCCACTTTTGGTCCCCCTATTCCTCATGACGCCGGCATCGCAATCATAGCGGTTACAACGGGTGATTTCAACAACGATGGCCGTGTCGATATCGCCGTTACGAATTCCTCCTATTGGACGATATCAATGTTGCTCAACAATGGCGAAGGGGGTTTTGAATCCCTGGCAGATTACGAGATTTTCGAGCATCCTTTCACGATTGAATCGGCTGACCTCGACAATGATGGCGATCTGGACATTATTGTAAATCACACTGTATTTCTTAACAATGGCAACGGCACCTTGGTTAGAGGCGCCCGAATCGCAGTTACCGATTTCGGCTTTGGTTATGTGCGTGACATGAATGGGGATGGTACGAACGATGTCTTGTTGAGAAATTCTGTCCCGGAGCCGAAGGCCGGAGCCGTGGACGTCTTTCTAAATAATGGTGATGCTACTTTTGGTTGGGGCTCGAGATACTATACCTATGCCGGTTCGTGCATTGTCGGTGCCGACATTGATAATGACGGTGATACCGATGTCGTGCTGTCACCCCACAGCACCCTGTCAGGAATAGCGGTTCTAAAGAATCGTGTTGTTCGTTGAATCGGTCGACGATAGTGATAGGATGGGTAAGTCTCCGCACCTCAGTAAAGACAGACGGCTACCCCCCCTCGTCCGACTTCAGAAACCACTCGATCCAGCGTTGAACGTCGTTGCGACGGATCTCCCCGCGAAGAGTACGCATGCGCCGCCGGCGCTCCTCTTCAGTCATGACAAAGGCCGCGTAAATTGCATCAGCCGTGCCCTCAAGATCATACGGGTTGACCATCAGAGCGCCTTTTTGAAGCTGATCGGCGGCCCCGGCGAATTCCGAGAGTATCAATATCCCGTCGTTCTCGACCGAACTGGCACAGTATTCCTTGGCGACCAGGTTCATGCCGTCGCGAAGCGGCGTAATCAGCGCGACCTCACATGCGCGATAATATCCCAAAAGCTGTGTGCGGTTGAGCTCACGAAACATGTAATGAATAGGAACCCATCCCTGTCGCGAGAACCGGCCGTTTATGCGGCCCGATAACGTATCCAGAACTTCCTTCAAGTCACGGTACTCCGGCACTTTTGTCCGGCTTGGCACAACAATCTGCACCAGGGAGATGTGCCTGTGTAGATCGGGATATTTCTCCAGTGCCCGTTCAAAGGCAAGGAAGCGTTCCGGGATTCCCTTGGTGTAATCCAACCGATCAACTCCCAGAACTAGCTTGCGACTGGGAAGGTTCTCGTGGACGAACCAGGCTGCGTCGGCCACTTCTTTCGAGGCAGCGAAGTCGTTGAATTCGTGAAAATCGATACTGATCGGATAGGTCCCTAACTTGATAGTCCGACCTTCCAATCGAACTTCCGATTGCTGTCGGTAACCTTTGACCGAAGCTTCGGGAATCATGGTCTTGACACATTGGATAAAATTTCTCCGGTCATGATTGGTCTGAAAACCGAGATGATCGTACTGCAGGAGCCCGTATACGATTTCGCTTCGCCACGGCATCCGCTGGAGCAGGTCACAGGCAGGGAAGGGGATATGCAAAAAGAAGTTCAAATGCAGGTTTGCCTTCAACTCTCTCAAGTAATGGGCCACCAGGATCAATTGATAATCGTGAATCCAGACAAAATGATCCGGGCCGATGAGTTTTACTACTTCCGCCGCGAATCTCTCGTTGACGCGGTTATAGTAATTCCAATTCTCAGCATCGAAACTGCAGTAACCAAGCAGGTCGTGAAATAAGGGCCAGATCGTCTGGTTGGAAAAGCCTCGATAATAATGCTCGACTTCTACGTCAGTGATCGCAACCGATTTGAGCGTATATTCTTGCTCCCGGCTATATTTCTCCAGGAGCTCCTCAACCGGTGCTTCCGGTCCGCAGCCGGGCCACCCCAACCATGTGCCATGGTTCTTCTTCATGAGTGGGGCAAGCGCCGTGATTAAGCCTCCTGAACTGGGATTGACCTTCCATTGGTCGTCTTCAACACCGATTATGATGGGAAGCCGATTCGAAACAATGAATAACTTCCGGTCTGATTCAGTCATCTGGTTCTCCCTGCGAACCTTATGGGTTATCAGTGAAGTGACTCAAAGGAGGTTACACACACGCCCGGCACATATAATACAAAAAAAGTCTGAGCAACGCAAACGGAGCGATGGCTCAGATCCAGCGTCTGAGGAAGTCATCTAGTTCATCGGGTGGTCTTATCCAGATATCGGCTCTGGTATCGCGAAGATTCTCGTTCACGAGAACGGCCGCCCCACGGCCTTTTATCGCCTCGAAAGCATCCTCGTCTGTCCTGTCGTCGCCCAGGTATGCCGCGACAATCTGGTCACTCGATTCCGACATGAGCTGAGCAACGGGCGAAGACTTGTTTGTACCGGCCACCCTGATCTCTATACCGCCGTCAAACTCTATCAAGTCCAGGTGGGCGGCATCGGCCTCGTTTCTCCACCGGTCGACAACCTTCTGATGAATCAACTCCTCTTCATCTTTCGGCAGACCGCGCCAGTGGAAAGCACCCCCGGACGGTTTGAACTCGCAGAAATTTACCAGTTGGTTCTCAGCCGTCCAGTTATAAAGCACCGACAGCTTTTCCCGGACATCATCGGATAATTCAATAATGGAGTATTGGCCCTCCCGGCTGTACCGCTCCAAGCCATGGCAGCCCCATAACTCCGGAGTGTTTTCAAGGCTGAGCACCTTTTTCAAATCATCCACGGTCCGGCCGCTGATTATTACGACCCTGGTGCGATCGCTCGCCAGTAAGCCCTCCAGCGTGCCGACAATGAGCGGGTAGGGAACAGCCTTGTCGCGTTCGGTCGTGAAAGGAGCCAGGGTACCGTCGTAATCCAGCATTAGAAGGAGACTTTCAGCCGAGGCAAGCTGTTGGTAAAAAGCCTGCAGGTCAAACTGTGTGTTTACAACTTCCATCGATAATTACTATACGCGAATTAGATCGTTCTCGAGGCCGTGCCGAAATCCGGCCATCAAGGTAAGGTACTCGCGAAGGTGCCGCGTCAACAGAAAGTTCTCCCGTACAAACTGCTTGGCCGTCTGCCCTATCCTTAGCATCTTTTCCGGTTGCCTCAAGAGCTCTCTCATACGTAAGGCCGCGCCCTCGGGCGAGTCAACTAAGTAACCAGTATGATGATTGTGAACCTGGAGACGGATACCGCCGACATTACCGCCGATTACCGGTTTGCCTTTCCACATCGCCTCGGTTACCGTAAGGCCGAAACCCTCCTGAAGCGACTTCTGGATTACAATCGACGAAGCCCGTTGAAGGGCATTGATAGTACGGTGGGCATCGCTGGGAAGCTGCAAGACGAAAATCCGGTCATTTCCCTGAGCCGCATCCACGACTTCCCGGTAAACAGCTTCACCCTCAGGATCATCAGTGGCCCCGCCACCGGCCAGAACAAGCTGGGCTTCTACGGCGTGATTGAGCAGGCTGAATGCTTCAATGACCCCGACCGGGTCTTTAAACCGATCGAACCTGGATACCTGCGTGAGCACCGGAAGCTCCGGCGATATGCCGAACTTCTTCAGGGTCGCGCTTATTTCCTTCTGTGGAATATCGCAGTTTTTCTCGCTAAGCGGATCAATACTGGGTGCGATGATGAACTGCGCGTGGGGCAGACTTTGAGCGAAATGAGGCATCGAGAAAATACTGGCATCGAAACCCGATACCAGGCCCTTGAGGTATGACCAGACCTTGCGGTACGGATGGCTCACATCGATGTGGCACCGCCAGATCCATTTGCCCTTTCGGTTGGGGCAGAGTTTCAACAGGTATGCCGGCTGCGGGTCATGGACAAAAACAAAATCGGCTTCTTCAAGCACGGGCCGGAGTCGGTCAGCATTTTTCCCTACAGTCTGCTCGTAAACCTCAATCATGGACGGGGTCAGGACGACATGATTGCCCTGAAGCCCGTTATGGAATGACTTGGTCACATTAAAATACTCATCGTGTCCTTCAACAATTTCCCATGAAGCCTTAAGTCCCAGGTCGTTCATTAGAGGTATCAGCCAGTGCAGTATCTCGGCAACTCCGCCTCCGGCCTTGGTGGAGTTGACGTGCACCACCCGGGCGCCTTCAATGTCATCAGCTATCTGTTTCAGTTGCGAGATCGCCACTCGCCCGACGATTTCTTCGTATATCGCGAGGGATTTAGCCGTCATGGCGTCCTCGCAGGCTAATTGGTTTGATCGCCTCTATTAGTGTCTTCTTCAATTCGGGGAGGGTCAGATAGTAGAAATCGATGGTGCGGAAAGCCTCAATCAGCTGCTCGCATTCATCACCTACGCCGTAACACCAGGCGGTGAAATCGTCCACTCTCTGCGGGGTCCGGCGCCTGGCCTCGATAAAGTGATAATAAAGAGAACTGTAACTCAACTCCGGAAGTATCTTCTGAAGCTCAAAAGGGCTGTCGAGAGTTAACCCGGCGTCGAAAACGACGGTTGTGGCTTGCATGAATATGAAATCGTCGCCTTTCGGAACCGAAGGCACGAACGGCATCTCGCTGAGCCGGTCATCGATAATCTCAACAACCGTCTCACGCAGATGCTTCAGGTTGTCGAACTTGTACGGATTGAGAATGCCGAGCCTTTCGGCCAGTACCCGGTCGCGAAGGTACCGGGCCGACCACACCGCGAAGTCGTTGCGAAATTCAGGGTCATCAAAGGAGGGGCGCACCAGTGTTTCCATAAAGTGATGAAATAGACACGCTTCCGGGCATACCTTTATCCGCTCGCGCAGTTCGCGCAGATTTACGGCGGTATCAACACCGCCCATCCGTGTGATCAAGGCGCAATCTTTGACTGCAAACGGCATATTCTTTGTTTCGGAGTGACCTGCCATATCTTTAGAAATCACTAATAGCGGCTTCTACCCCCCACGGCTATCCTTTCTTGACCAGAGGACTATCCTTGTCGCATCGCCGTCCTCGACGAAATATATTAAACTCAGGTCTGGCGGCAACCGATTATTCGCAAAACACAGGCCCACGAAAATAGCGAATACTGATCAACCTGGTTGGTAAATATGGTAGATTCCAGAATGAGGAGAAAGGCACATGATACATTTTGAGCAAAAAGAAGAAATTCAGCCTATCTGTCCGTCCTGCAAACAGCAATTGAGCACTGTCTGGTTTCGCATTTTGAAGGGAGACCTCGGCAAGCGCAGCCTTTATTTCTGCCCGCACTGTCGGTCAGTTCTGGGTGTGTCGCACCGCAAAGGTCTGACTTTCGGCTGGTAATCTGCGGCGGGACCGGTCGGCAACTTTTTACATTGCCAATCGGTCTCTTTTTTATTTTATTCCATCCGCGCATATTAACAGGAAGCCACCGTAGCTCAGTTGGTAGAGCAGCTGATTCGTAATCAGCAGGTCAGCGGTTCGAGCCCGCTCGGTGGCTTTTTCTTACGAATAAAGGATTCACTTGCTCTGTTCTCTTAAATCCTTAAATTAAAGATAAATCGCAATTGATTGTGCCTAAAGAGGATATTATGAAACCGGACCAGCTTAAGAAGATAGCCAAAGAGAAAAAAATCGAGTTTATCGACATCAAATTTGTCGATATGCCCGGTCTTTGGCACCATATCACCATTCCCGTCTCTGCCCTAACGGATACGCTATTTAAGACGGGCGTCGGGGTCGACGGCTCCTCGTTGCCGGGTTACTCGACAATCGAATGCGGCGATATGATCGCCCTGCCGATACCACAAACGGCCTTTATCGACCCGTTCTTCGAGCGCCCGACCTTGTCTTTCATCTGTGATATAATGGACTCCCGTGAAAAAGTGGTACCGTACTCGCGTAACCCCAGGAGGGTGGCCACCGACGCGGAGAAGTATCTCGCCAAAACCAGACCCGGCGTCAAGGCAATGATAGGCCCCGAATTCGAATTCTACCTGTTTGCCAAAGTCAATTTTTACCAGGGGCCGGATCAGGCGTTTTACTACCTGGATTCGCAAGAGGCGGAATGGAACGCTGCTCACGACGAAGAAAGCCTAGGGTACAAAATTCCTTACAAGAAAGGTTACCATGCCGCACCGCCCATGGACCGCAGCTTCAACCTGCGCTCCGAGATGTCGTCGCTTTTGTCCGAAGTCGGAATAGAATTGAAATACCATCACCACGAAGTGGGCTCGGCCGGACAACACGAAATCGAAGCAGCCTTCGCGCCGCTTCTTAAGATGGCCGACCAGAGCATGCTGGTGAAATATTTTATCAAGAATCTCGCCTTTAAAAACCGGATGTCAGCGACCTTTATGCCCAAACCGCTGTTCAACGAACCCGGTTCGGGCCTCCACGTTCACTTGTATCTTGCCGATTCGAAAGGATCGCTCTTTTACGACAAGAACGGGCCGGCCAGATTCTCCAAAACCGGTATGCACTTCATGGGTGGTATCCTCAAGCACGTTGACTCACTCCTTGCTTTCACAAACCCGTCGACCAACTCCTTTAAGCGATTAGTCCCTGGTTTCGAGGCTCCGGTCGCCGGCACCTACTCGGTGGGCAACCGGACCGCCTGTATCCGTATCCCCGGGTACCAGCGTGATCCTAAAACCATGCGTTTTGAGTTCCGGCCTCCCGATGGCACCATGAATCCGTACCTGGCTTACTCGGCCATGTTGATGGCCGGTATCGACGGTATCAAGAACAAAATCGATCCCGGGAAACCTCTGGACAAGAACCTTGACACTATGCCGAAGGAAGAGTTAGCCAGGATACACCTACTGCCGACCTCGCTCAATAAGGCCCTTAACGCCCTCGAAAGTGACCACCAGTACCTTCTCAAGGGTGGTGTATTCACGGAGGACCTGCTGGAGAACTGGACTAAGATAAAGCGCAACGAGGTTACCCAGATACGAGTGAGGCCAACCCCGTACGAGTTTCAGATGTATTACGACATCTAGGTTAGCGATAGCCTGTCTCTTCAGCTGATAATCTCGTGATATCATATAGGCTGCCATTCTGGCCGCGAAACGTCTCGCGCGATTGGCTCTGATGACCTCGGCAGCGAACAGGTAGTTAATCATATCTGGATAACGTCTTTACGGGTTTCCGATGATGGCTTCTTTTTGCTTGCCTTTTGCTTGTGTTTTGAGGATGGAGTTGCTATAATAATCCCGGTTCTTACACGTTCTTTTGACAATAATGAATTTATGAATAATCGGAGAAAGGATTCAAAGCCAATGCTTGTCGGACAAAATGAAAAGGTCCAGACAGAACAGTGGAAGATAGCAACCCACGTGGTTGAGCTGGAATCTTCTATCATCCGTGAGATATTGAAGATTTCATCTCAGCCGGGCGTTATCTCCTTTGCCGGTGGGCTCCCGGCACCCGAACTGTTCCCCATGGAAGAACTCAGGGAAGCTATGGAGATTGTAGTTACAAAGCACGGCGCCCCGGCTTTCCAGTACACCTTGTCGCGCGGAATCCCTCAATTGCGCGAACTTCTTGCCGAGCGCGCTACCGCCTATGACACGGCAACGAGCGTTGACAACATTTTAATAACCGCGGGGGCCCAGCAGGCCATCGAGCTGGTTGCCAGAGCCTTCATTGATCGCGGCGATTACATCATTACCGAGTATCCCACCTACGTTGGCGCCTTGCAGGCGTTCAACTATTATCAGGCCAAGTACGCTACCGTCGAAATGGATGCCGAAGGAATGATCCCTGAGCGGGCTGAAGAGAAAATTCTCAAGTACGAACCCAAATTGATTTATACCGTCTCGAATTTTCAGAATCCTACCGGCATCACCATGTCCGAAAATCGTCGGGTCAAGCTGATTGAACTTGCCGCTCGCCACAATATTCCTATCATCGACGATAATTCTTACGGTGACATTCGGTTTGCCGGCCAGCCCGTGCCCAGTCTTAAGTCCCTTGGAGGTGACCGGGTCATCGCTCTTCGCTCCTTCTCCAAGATCATCGCTCCCGGACTGAGGCTGGGTTGGATGAACGGTCCAGAGAGCATTATGGGATACTTTGAGCGAGTCAAACAATGCACAGATCTCCATACCAACACTCTCTGCCAGTACCTGATCTACGAGTTTATTTCTGCGGGTAAGCTTGAGGCTCATATCGCCAGGATTATTAAAGATTATCGGGCTAAACGTGATCTCATGGTTCAAACGATGAGAGACAATTTCCCCGAGGGTATCCGATGGACCGAGCCCGAAGGTGGCCTGTTCCTGTGGGTTGAGTTACCGGAGCATATGTCGGCCAAGGAGCTTCTTCCCAAGGCTGTCGCCATGAAGGTGGCCTATGTTTATGGCGAGCCTTTCTTCCCGGACGGCCAGGGTCAGAACACGCTCAGGCTCAACTTCTCCAATGCGACCCACGACAACATCGTGGAAGGGATCACGAGGTTGGCCGAGCTGCTCAAAGAAAACATGTAATTGGCGCTAATAATCTGCGAATAGTCAAAGGCCCGCTTATTAAGCGGGCTTTTCTAATTGCTAAGTGGTCTAAAATTCTTTTTAGTGTCACTATGCGAATACGGTACGAGAAATTCCACGCGCTGAGAAACGATTTTCTTGTAATTGAACCGGGCCAGGCTATAAAATCACAGTCTCGATTATCTCGCCTGGCTTCTAATATATGTGACCGGCGGTCTGGGGTAGGTGCCGATGGGATACTGCACATCACCAGGTCTCCAAGAGCATACGGTAAAATCAATGTTTATAACGCTGACGGAAGCTGGGCGGAGAAATCCGGCAACGGGCTGAGAATCGCCGGAGTCTATGCCTTTCTGAAATCCGGTAGCGGGAGACGGCGCGCGTTTGATTTTGAGACTGCCGGATCCACGGATACTGTAACAATCGACAAGAAAATAGGCGAAGGTTTCATGGTCTCCGTCGACCTGGAACAGCCTCGGTTCAAAACTGCCGTGGTACCGATAAGGTCACGGCAGCGGTATATGATCAATTCTCCCTTAAGCATCGGCGGGACCAAGCTTCCGGTGACCTGCCTCTCGGTTGGAAATCCCCATACGGTACTATTCGTTAATGACTTCGACTTTGACTGGCAGGCTCTGGGAGGCGAAATCGAGCGGCATCGGGCATTCCCTAATAGAACCAATGTTGAATTCGTTAAGATTGTGACCCGGAAGAAAGTTAAACTTGCCGATTGGGAACGCGGTGCCGGTGCCACAGGTTCATCCGGGACCGGTGCGGCGGCGGCTGTTTGCGCGGGAGTCATAATGGGGATACTCGACCGTGAATGTGAGGTTGTCTTTGACTCCGGTTCGCTATTCATCGACTGGTCCGAGGATTCCGGCGTCATCAGACTGACCGGACCGGTTGTACACGTCACCAGTGGAAAGTACGAGTTCAAGTAGCAAGCTGTCAGCTTAAAACACCAATGATGCGTCAATGACAAAAACTTCCCTAACCACACGCCCATCGCGCCGTCCAGAGGGATTATATCATAAAATGAAGACCGGGGTGCAGGATTATGTCCACCACCTTCGTTTGTTCTCCCGAAACGCCCGCCTATATCTGATTGGTTCGTTCTTGATGGGTGTCAACTTTCATGTGTTTCAACTCCTGTTGAATCTTTATCTGAAACAACTGGGCTTCGACGAGGGGCAGATCGGCTATGTTGTATCTTCACGCGCGATCGGGATGACTCTGATAGCCATCCCCGCCGCGATGCTGATGAGTCGCATCCGTCTCAAACCGCTTCTTCTTACCAGTTGTGTTCTTTTTGCTGTATTCAGCTTTTTCATCGCGACATATCAGGCGCTTACGCTCTTGATTGGCTTCTCGATTCTTAGTGGGATGGCATTTTCCTTTTACCGCGTGGCTGCCGCGCCATTTTACATGCGCAACTCGACTCCAGCGGAACGCACCCACCTGTTTTCTTTCTCCTTCGGTATGATGCTTCTTGCCGGCATGGCCGGATCGATTGGCTCGGGCAAGATGGTTATGGTCATAAGCGGCTGGACCGGGGACATAATTCTGGGTTACCAGATCACTCTTTATATAGGCATCGCGGTAGCTCTCGCGGCCCTGATACCGTTCTTCCTCGTAAGATCTTCTAAGCCCTCTGAAGAAGAACGGCGTATTAGCCTTTCTTACAGACAACTGAAAGAACGGGGCCGTTTCTATTTCAAAATTACGATTAGCAATTTTATTATCGGGGCCGGGGCCGGTCTGATAATTCCATTTTTGAACCTCTATTTTCGTGATCGCTTCAATCTTCAGCCCGACACGATTGGCTTTTATTACTTCGTGGTACAATTGTCGATGCTAGCCGGCTCACTGTCAGGGCCCCTGCTTGTCAAACGTTTCGGACTGGTTCGAACCGTCGTAATTACGCAGATAGTCTCACTGCCGTTTATGCTGATTCTATCTTACACCTACTTTCTGCCCCTGGCGTTCGTGGCATTCGTACTCCGGGGTGGACTTATGAATCTCGGCATTCCGCTTGTTACGAACTTGGGTATGGAAGTCGCCCAGAAGAAGGAGCAGGGCCTGGTTAACGCTTTGCTGATGGTGGCCTGGACATCTGCCTGGATGATATCAGCTGCCATCGGCGGGACTCTGATCGAAGAATACGGTTACACCATAACGATGAATATCACCGTTGTTCTTTACGTTATCTCGACCATAACCTACTATGGCTTTTTTCGGAAAGCTGAAGCCAAAGGAGACGGCTCCATGGGCTGGGTGCTGGCCAGAGACAACGTCTCATGATACGGTCGCAATTTATGCTGTAACGGGGAAGGATAATTCTGGACTTGTCTAAAGGGATTTAGTTATCTTTACCGTTCCTGAGGCAAAATTGGAGTTAACAGGTAGCCGGATATATGCTTATTGATAAATCAAAGGAAATGTTCGCCAGGGCCGTAGCTGGCGCGTTTGCGAGCGCCTTTCCGCAAAAACACGCTGAAGTTGGCCCAAATGAAGTCTTTAGCTACGAGTATGTCCTTGATTCTATTGAGAGGCCAAAAGATCCCCGGATGGGCCGCTTCGCCTTTCCCGTTTTCAGAGCGTCAAAAATGCTGGGGGCAAAGCCCGACGCAATCGCCGCAAAAATAGCGGAAATCGCCAATTCCGAGCTTGAAAGAATG
The DNA here is from genome assembly GCA_020351995.1 of Candidatus Zixiibacteriota bacterium. Classification (GTDB taxonomy): domain Bacteria; phylum Zixibacteria; class MSB-5A5; order GN15; family FEB-12. Next base: position 2,539,413 of record CP070674.1, on the reverse strand, counting down.
AACAGCCGGCGTATCCTGTCTGTTGAGCCGGTCGCCGGATTTGTTAATGCCCGAGTGAATTTCGACCTTGAAGCTCATGAAACCCTCAGGGCTGTTCTGGACCTCGGCACCGCCTACGGTTCATCAGAGACCGGCAAAGACCATACGGTGCTGGTCGAGTACTGCTCCGCAAACATCGCTAAGCCGTTTGGCATTGGCCACTTACGCACCACTATCTTAGGTAATTCTTTAAGGCGAGTCTTCCATAAGATGGGCTACGACGCCGTTGGTATTAACTATCTGGGCGATTGGGGCACCCAGTTTGGCAAGATGATAGTCGCCTACCAAAAATGGGGTAGAGGCGGTTCTGAACAGGAGGAAAGTGTCTACGACCTCGTTGATCTCTACGTCCGTTATCACCGCGAGGCGGAAACGGACAAGAGTCTTGACGACCAGGCCCGCGAGGCTTTCAGGAAATTGGAGGACGGTGACCCGGAGACACACCGGCTCTGGGAACGCTTCAAGGACATTTCCCTGGCCGAGTTCAAACGCGTTTTCGACTTGATGGGTATTGAGTTCGACTGGATCACCGGGGAGGCGTTCCTGAACGACAAGATTGAACCGGTTATCGAACGAATTCGTGCCGCCGGACTAACAACTGTGTCGGACGGTGCTTTGATCGTTGATCTGAACGACCCGCAACTACCCCCATGTCTGCTGAGAAAAGCCGATGGAGCTACGTTGTACGCCACCCGTGATATAGTCGGTCTACTTTATCGATGGGAGAAATATCACTTTGATGAAGCCCTTTATGTCGTCGCATCGGCCCAATCCGACCACTTCAAACAAGTGTTCCGGGTCGTCGAGATGCTGGAGGAAGCCGAAAAAACACCGCCTGACCAAAGAATTGCCCATCGTGCCAGGCATGTCGACTTCGGCTGGGTAAAATTCGGCGACAAAGCCATGTCTACCCGCCGTGGAAATGTCGTTGTACTCGAGGACGTGATCAATAAAGCCGTGGAACTTGCCCGTCAGAAAATCCGCGAGAAAAATCCCGAACTCAAGGAGATCGACAAGACCGCGCTGATGATCGGGGTGGGTGCCGTTCTATTCTCGCAACTGTCCGTAAGGCGTCAAAAAGACGTATCTTTCGACTGGGATGAGGTCCTGAATTTCGAAGGTGAGACCGGTCCGTACCTTCAGTACACCCATGCCCGTTTGTGCTCGCTCATCAGAAACTACCGGTCCCCGATTGCGGCCGACATTGATGTTGGTTTACTGAATAAGGAAGAAGAACAGCGTGTTATCGAGGCGCTGGCAGACTTTCCTCAGTCGATTCGTGACGCCGCCCGAAATTATGAACCGAATCATGTATCGACTCATCTGATAAGAACGGCGGGCGCTTTTAATAAAGTATACCAGCGCAAATTAGATGACGGCAAGATTGACAAGATCATATCCGATGACGCTGCTCTGAGCGCAGCAAGGATGGCCATGGTCAAAGCCGTCCAGGTGGTCTTGCGGGAGGGGTTATATTTACTGGGCATCGAGGCCCCTGATGAAATGTAGCGGCCGGAAAAAATACCTTGATTCCGGGCCAGAAGGGATTTAATAAAGATAGACATGATTGCGTTTTCGAATACGTACCGGGTTAGTCCTCATCGCAGAGGTCGAGGTCACACATGCTGGTCGTAATGGAATCGAACGCTACCGACCAGATGGTGGCTAAAGTCTGTCTTGTGGTCGAATCAATGGGACTGGTCGCGCACCCGATTGCCGGCGCTCAACGCACAGTTGTTGGCGTCACCGGCAACAAGTCCAAGATCGATGCCGACAAGATCTTTGCTCAACCCGGCGTCAGAGATGTCATACATGTTACGCCCCCCTTTCGCCTGGTTAGTCGAGATTACCGCGCGGAGGACACTGTTGTTGATGTGGGGGGGGTCATATTTGGCGGCAAAGAGTGTGTCATCATAGCTGGTCCGTGTGCCGTTGAAAGCCGGGATCAGGCCATGACGATTGCTGAGCAAGTAGTGGCTGCAGGGGCCAAGATATTCCGCGGCGGGGCTTTTAAACCGCGGACCTCACCATATAGCTTTCAGGGTTTGGGAGAAAAAGGCCTGGAGATTCTTGACGAAGTCAGAGATAAATTCAAACTCCTGATAGCTACCGAAGCACTGGATACCGAATCCCTTGATACGGTAGCTTCGCACGCCGATATAATCCAGATCGGGGCCCGCAATATGCAAAACTTCTCTCTGCTCAAAAAAGCCGGTCGCCTTAACAAGCCAATTATACTGAAACGCGGCATGTCGGCCACTCTGGAAGAATTTCTGATGGCCGCTGAGTATATTTTGGCGGAAGGGAACCCTGACGTTATACTGTGCGAGCGCGGTGTTCGCATATCGGCCGACCACACGCGCAATACCCTCGATCTTTCGGCAATTCCATATGTCAAGCGGACCAGTCATCTTCCCATAATCGCCGATCCTTCACACGGTACGGGAAGAAAGGACCACGTTATCCCGCTCTCTCGGGCTTCGATCGCGGTCGGTGCCGACGGGCTGTTGGTCGAGGTTCACCATGACCCCTCCAACGCCCTGTCCGACGGAGCCCAGGCTATCACACCGGAGATGTTTCGGCAACTGATGAGTCAGGTAAAAGCAATCGCTTCCGTACTTGGCAGGAGTTGCTGATGCGAAGGGAACTTCATCCATCAAAAAACTTCGGCGGCACTATAACCGTCCCCGGAGACAAGTCTATAGCTCATCGTGCGGCCCTGTTATCGGTTCTGGCCGAATCCGACATTACCATACTGAAATTTCCGCGCTGTGATGACTGCCATATCTCCCTCAAAGCAGTTGAGCATCTGGGTGTCAACGTAACGCGGTCGGGAAATGAGCTGGTACTTAGCCCACCTGAGTCTCTGGCCGTCAGCGATGATACGATTCTTAACTGCGGTAACTCCGCGACCACCGCCCGGCTACTGTCAGGCATTGTGGCTGGCCTGGATGTCACCGCCACTCTCAGCGGCGATGAGTCGCTCTCCAAAAGACCAATGCAGCGAATAATCGACCCTCTTTCAGAGATGGGGGCCGAGTTCTTCTCGGAAAACGGCCATTTGCCCGTTCGGATCTCCGGGGGAAAATTGTTCCCGTTTGACTACCAGTTGCCGGTTCCTTCGGCCCAGGTCAAATCGGCCCTGTTGCTGGCGGGACTGGCCTCATCCAGCGGGGTCACCCTGCGTGAGACGATTGTCACCCGGGATCACACTGAGCGGATGATCGAGACTCTTGGCCGCGGAGTATCAGTACGTGACGTCAAGGCTGTGGCGGTACCTGATCCGGTCGACCCGCGCAAGAAGAAGATGAAGATGCCGGAGCCGTTCAGAAGAGAGATAACCTTGTCCTCACAGGCAAAGATTGTTGGGGGAATTGTGGACGTTCCCGGCGACATCTCAACCGCGACCTTTTTCATGGTAGGTGCGGCCGTATCCGGGAAAAATATCACAATAGTTGACGTTGGTTTAAATCCCACCCGGACCGCCATTCTGGACCATTTGAGAGCCGCGGGATGTTCCGTTGTCGTATCCGACAAGCGGACAGTCTCAGGAGAATTAAGAGGAACTGTGAAAATAGAAGGTGGCGAACTAAAACCCCGCAAGATACATGGTGAAACTACTGCGTCGCTCATCGACGAGATACCGGCCATCGCCGTAATGGCTGCTTTTACGGAGGGGACTACCGTTATTCGTGACGCCGCCGAACTGCGATTGAAGGAGTCAGATCGGTTGGAGACCATCACCGAGAATCTAAAGCTGATGGGTGTCAAATGCGGTGTTCTGGAAGACGGTCTGGCAATTGAGGGAGGGAAGGAACTTGCGGGGGCGGACTTCCGCAGTTACGGAGACCATCGTATTGCCATGGCCTTTTCGATAGCTTCGTTGTTTCTGGTTGGCCCTTCGAGCATCGACGATGCCTCGGTGGTCAGAATCTCTTGTCCCGAGTTTTATGATATCCTGAAAAAAGTTACCGCATGAGTGAGACTCTTATATTCGGCGTATTAGGACACCAGATCGGCTATTCGCAATCACCGGAAATATTCAAGGCCATCTCGGATATCCACGGCTTTGAGCATAGTTTTGTGTTCCATGACATAGACCCGTCGGATTTTGCGCAGGAGTTTCCCCGGGTTCTCACTAGTGGCATCAACGGTTTCTCTGTGACTATACCCCACAAGAAACGCGTCATGCCGTATCTGGACGAACTTGATACGAAAGCGTCTCAGATCGGGGCTGTGAATTCGATATGCGTCAAACAGGCCAGGGCATATGGATTCAGTACCGATGGTGACGGTTTCAAAATCCCGCTCCTGAATCATACCGCCCATCTAAAGAACACAGTAGCTTTGATATTCGGGGCCGGTGGCGCCGCGGGGGCCGTAGTTCATTGCCTGGCAAACGTTTTCCGGATCGCGGAGTTCTACGTCATCGGCCGTGATATCGACAGGGTTAACAAATTCTGTCTGGAGCTGGGTGAGGCCCTGCCTGAAGTCAAGTTGCACGCAACACTAAACTCCAACTGGAGAAAACATCGGGATGTGGATTACAGCCTATTAGTAAACTGCACTCCACTGGGCGGATGGAACTACCCTGACCGCAGTCCCGTACCCGAGGATTTCACCTGGCTGAAGGGAAGGCTTTATTACGATTTGAGTTATAATGATGCCAACAGGGTCGTTGAGATGGCTCACAGCAAGGGCCTGATTGCCTTTGACGGCAGCTTCATGCTCATCGGGCAGGCCATTCGCTCCTATGAACTATGGACCGGGCGATCAGTGGATTTTGAACCGGTGTACCGGGCCGTATTCGGCCATCGTCAGGGACAGTCTGGATGAAAGGTGTCGAGAAAATATTTTTGGTCGGTTTCTCCGGTTCGGGCAAATCCAGCGTAGGGAAGGGTCTCGCAAAGGCATTTCGGGCTCGTTTTTTCGATACCGATCAAATGGTAGTGCGTAAAGCCGGCTCCTCTATCGCGGAAATATTCGCCCGCCGTGGCGAGCGGGTTTTCCGTCGCCTGGAGCGTGAGGCAATCACTCGAGTAGTATCGAGAAAAAATACGCCAGCGGTGATTGCCGTGGGAGGAGGCGCCTTCCAGATAAGAGAGAATCGCGAACTGATCCGCAGCGCCGGTACGGTCGTATATTTGAGCTGTTCTCAAGTCCAGATATATCGACGCTTGCGGCACATGAACAACCGCCCTCTTCTACACAGCTCCAAAAGCGAAGGCCGTGTCCTTGGTCGGGTCGTGCGAAACAGGATAAAAACACTGTTGAATCAGAGGCGACATAACTATAAACTGGCGGACATAACGATCTCCACCACTGACCGAACCGTCAGGCAAACGGTCAGAGAATTGGTCAGGAAGATTGGCGAGATCAATGTATTCAATTAAGGTCAATCTGGGTAATCGCAGCTACCCGATTGTGATAGGTCGGGGCATCACCAGGCGCTTCGCGGCCCGGCTTGAGAAACTGGTCGCCGGGCACCGTTTATTTGTTATTTGTGACGCTCAGGTCTTCACGCTACACGGCTCCGTCTTGCTGAAACAATTTGATGTCGGCTCTGGCTTTGCAAGCATCGTCATGCCGGCCGGCGAGAAATCCAAGACCCGGGAGCATCTGGGCAGGATTTACGATTTCTTAATGTCGGAAAGAGTAAGCAGATCCGACACAATTCTGGCGGTAGGTGGGGGAGTGGTCAGCGACCTTGCGGGCTATGCCGCCGCGACCACGCTGCGCGGGATTCAATGGGTGGTGATGCCGACTACTCTTGTTGGTATGACTGATGCCGCTGTTGGCGGAAAGACCGGCATCAACCATCCCTCCGGGAAAAATCTGATCGGCGCTTTTCACCAGCCCCGGCTGGTATGGTGCGACCCCGATTACCTGGTCACTCTCCCGGAACGCGAAATGCTTGGTGGTTTGGGGGAGATCCTTAAGTACGCCGCGCTTGCTGGCCAACCCCTGCTGGACCGCCTGACTCGGTTTATCCAGTCAGGCGATATTTATGACATAGCCGGCCTGGAGCAGCTTATAGGACCCTGTGCCCGATACAAGGCCGGGCTGACAGCCATTGATGAGCGCGACACCCGACAGCGGCTGATATTGAATCTCGGTCACACTTTTGGCCACGCTATTGAAGCCGGGGCAGGATATGGACGCCTCCTCCATGGGGAGGCCATTATCCTCGGTCTGGCGGCGGCTTCGCATTTGAGTTGCGCCACCTATCCGGAAGCAGAGAGTTCACTGGATGCTTATAGGCGACTTGTCGGCCGGGCGCTCGCTTTCGTGCCACGCCGGAAAATCGACCTGAACAAAACCTATCAGGCGATGTTTATTGACAAAAAGAGGCGTCGCAATCGGCCAAATTTCATCTTGCTTAAAAAACTCGCAAGGCCTATCATAGCTACAGATGTCTCGCTGGCAAGAGTGCGGGCGTCGCTACTATATGCTTTGAAGAGTTTTAAGATTCATGGAGAATTCCGTGGCTAAGGTACTGATTGTTAACGGTCCGAACCTCAATCTGCTGGGGAAACGAGAGCCGGATATTTACGGTGACCGCAGCCTGGGTGACCTGAATCAAAAGCTGGCCGATCTGGCTAAAGAACTCAAGATCGAATTGGAGTTCTTTCAATCCAATTCTGAGGGTTCCATTGTAGATTACATCCAAACAGCCGGTTTCGATGCCGATGGCATGATTATCAATCCCGGCGCTCTGAGTCATTCCAGCTACGCCCTGCGCGACGTTATCACCGCTGTGGGGGTTGATACCATAGAGGTCCATTTATCCAATATTTACGGTCGTGAAGAATTTCGGCGGCAGTCGGTAATCGCACCTGTCTGTTGCGGGCATCTCGCCGGTTTCGGGTTCTACGGCTATGCTATGGCTTTGTCCTATTTTGCCGATATATCCGAGGGAGGTTAGATTATGAGGTTCTTTAAATTCTCGGCCCTGTGCCTGCTAGTATCATCGATATTCCTGGCTTCTTGCGGTCAGCAACAGATGAGTAAGCAGGATGTCCTGACGGCCATGGATTCCCTGGAACAGAGGTATGAGTGGCTTGAATACCAGATGGCCCTTCAGTATTGGGATATGTACACTGTCGGACAGGCCGACTCCCTTGACTATTATCAGAAACTCCAGCGCAAACTGTTCAACGATGATGACCTGATACAGATACTGCAGAATGGCGGCAATCTTCTTTCGAAGGAAGAAGACCAACGGGGACGGCAAATTATGCTGTCGTCCCTGCTGCATGGGAAAATAGAGGCCGGTTTCGCTATTGCCACCCTGCGCGACTCTCTGGCCAAGCTGTCTTCACAATTTCGTGCCGAGTTTGAGGGAGAGAAGCGCACCTCGAGCTACCTGTATGAGATCCAGCGTTACGACCCCAACCGTCGCCGCCGTGAATCAGCTTTCCGTGCGACAGTCGCTCTCGGCGATCAGCTGGCCGAGGGAGTCGAGCAACTTTTCCGATACCGCAATCAGGCGGCAAAGAGACTTGGCTTTAATAGCTTTCTTGCCGTGGTCTTTCGGCACTGCGGTTTAAACCAGCAGGAATACAAAGCTTACCTGAATCGAGTCGAGGAATTGAGTCGGAAGCGGTACCTGGATATTCTTGATAATATCAAGGTTAAACTCGATGTGGAACAGCCCGAGCTATGGGACCTGGGGTTCGGGTATGCCGATATCAACCGGGCCGTTGACAGATACTTCCCCGCCGATTCTCAACTTGCCTTCATAAAAAGTAGCCTTAAGGCTATGGGGTTCAATCTGGATAAACTGCCGGTATATTTCGATCTCGACTCTCGCGAGAATAAAACCCAGTTTTCCTTCTGTTTCCCCGTAAAACCGCCGCATGATGTCCGGGTATTGGGCAATCTGGCCGATGCTCAATACAGCGCATGGAATTTGCTGCACGAGGTAGGGCATGCTCTGCACTTCACTCACATTGACCAGGAGAGAGAAATCTTCGCGCGCGGTATTGACGGAGTCTGGATGGAGGGCATGGCAGCGATTATTGACAACCTGATATACGAAAAAGAATGGCTTGTCAAGTATGCCAAAATGCCCCCGCAACTGGTCGATAGTTACCTGGAATCCAGAGAGGAGCAGGAAATCATCTGGTTGCGCCGCATCCTGTTGCTGCTCGACTTTGAATATGAGGCATACGCCAATCCAAACCGTGACCTCAACAAGTTATACTGGGACCTGTACTCAAAGTACCTGAAACTCCCGCGGCACGAACAGTTCAAAATCTGGGCGTTGGTCACCCACTATGCCAACATCCCGGCTTATATGCAGAACTACTTCTATGCTGATATGATTTCCGCTCAGACGCAAAACAAACTGCGCGAGACCTACGGTAATCTCATCGACAACACGGATGTTAGCGCTTTTCTGATCCAGAATTACTATCGTTTCGGAAGTCGCTACGACTGGCGTGAGCTTCTCCAGCGAGGTACCGACGAAGAACTGAACTTTGAGTATCTTGTTAAAGCATACGGCCTTTAACCATTTACCACAAGTCGGTCAAAACGGTATGCCGACACCAATACTTACGCCAAGGTAAGGACCATAGTCTTTTATTAGATCCAGCCCGTCAGAACTCATCAGGTTATAATAAACCTCAAAACGCGTATTAGTGAATGAGCCGGTATGTGTGAATAATCCAATCCCCAACCGAAACACCATATGCGTACCCATGTCCATATTGTCGCCACCCAGGTACTCCGGCCAGGTCAGTGAGGCGAAACCCAGGCTCACACGCCCATACGGCATAGTTCGCCTCAGAACTCGTGGGAAATATGCGAAGGTACCGCTGTATACGACGGCTCGTACGTCCTTCAACTGAGTCTCCGGAATCTGTTTGAAAAGGTATTCAAAGCTGAACCCTACGGCGTACACCTGCTTTGGATAAACTTCGAATGACACCCCTCCTCCGTAAACGAGCCTGTCACCAACTTCCTGAAAGCCGGTAACGTCGTGAAATTTCGGATCCTTGGTCGTATAGCCTCCGGTGAGAAAGGCTGTAAATCCGTATTTCATCGGCTTGGCCACGAATTCTTTCTTTACTTTCTCGGGCCTCTTGTCTCTCTTGCCCGCCGCGACTTCCTGCGTGACTACAAGTACCAGCAGCGGTATCACGATCAACTGCACGTATCGTTTCACAACGGCGTTCTCCTGTATTCCATAAGACTATCTGTTATCTTATTAATAACGGAATCCCCATGCCCAGCTCCACACCGAAGCTACTGGCGTTGAAGGGAATCTCCCGGTTAAACAATCCCTCGATCTCGTAGCCCTCGGAAAAGGCAGTCATGTAATAGAGCTCCGTTCTTATGCTCAACTTCCCGGTAAGAAAGGAGAACATGCCTAAACCGAAGCGCAGGAATGGGTGGGTGCCCAGCTTGAGATCGATGTTTTCGTAGTAATCCGGATATTTTCCCGTTACGAAGCCAAAATCGATTCTGGCATAGGGCGTTGTTCTATGTTCCGTTCGAAAGTTGCCGATAAGGCTGGTTGAATAAAACCAGCCTCGGCCCGTTTCATCGCCAAGTGGTATAGTTTTAAGTCCATACTCGATGTTTAGCCCCAGCCCGACAGCCGGTGCTGGAAAATACACGAGGGACATTCCGCCCCCGTAAATCAGCTTGTCCGTTACATCATTGCTCAAGTATTCGATATAATCGGCTGCTTCACCGACGACCAGACCGCAGGAGATAAAAGGTATAAGATTCAGTTTTACATCAGAGACGTATACGACTCCGGATGGTGTTCGCGACGAATCCGTCACTTCAGCCTGTGCGGCAATGGCAATAAAAACCAGCGAAATTATAATTGCAGCGGCGGTGCGGGTTTGATACATGGCAACCTCCCCTTGAAAATGTGCGAACGATTCAATTAATTTTACTCCCTAATAAGATACGGGATTGGGCTATGTGATGTCAAGGCTGTTGCCGGCCTGCAATTTTTCTTGAGCCGATGAAATCATAGCCTTACCTTGCGGCTGCGAACGTAACCGAGTGTCAAATCTGTCAACGAAGGATCGAATCTTGCAGCGTACTGACGAGATCACCAGCGGGCCCATCGCACGCACCATTTTCTCTCTCGCAATTCCGGTACTCCTGGGCATGTTCATGCAGTTCGCCCTGACTTCCACTGACTACTACTGGGTGGGAAAGCTGGGCCCCACAGCCCAGGATGCGGTCACCAGTTCAATGGTCATCATCTGGACCATTTATGCCATGATTACGATAATCGCGGTGGGGGTAACGGCGCTTGTGGCCAGGTACGTCGGAGCCGGTGACCTCGATCAGGTTACTCACTTTATAAAACAGGGCATGGCCCTGACACTCGTGCTGGGGGCTGTATTCACAGTGGCCGGTTTCGTCGCTACTCCTGGCATCCTCAGGTTTATGGACAGCGGCCCGACCACACTCGAACTGGCTATTCCATATCTCAGGATATTCTTCCTTTCATCCATATTCTTTTTTTGGCAGGACACCATCTATGCCGTATTCAGGGCTTCCGGCGACACCAAAACACCAACATTGGTAGGGGTGGCTTCGGTTGTGCTGAACATGGTGCTGGATCCAATACTGATATTCGGTATTGGCCCGATTCCAGCCCTCGGCGTGGCGGGTGCGAGTCTCGCCACCGCTATAGCAATTTTGGCGGCGGCAACAGCTATTACCGTCTTTATGCTTAAAGGGAAACTGGGTTATCAGGTAAAATCCGCTTTCGCGGTCAAACCACATTTCAAGAGTATGGTCAAGATAGCCCGGATCGGCCTGCCGATTTCCAGCCAACAGTTTGTTTTTGTGATCGTCTATTGGTTTCTCATAAAGGTGGTTCACGCCTTTGGGGAAGCAGCCGGCGCCGCTATGGGTATCGGTAACCGGATGGAGTCGTTTTCTTACCTGACCTGCTATGGGTTCTCGGTGGCTGCGTCCACGCTGGTCGGACAGAATCTCGGAGCGAAAAAGCCCGACCGCGCCGCCCGCTGCGCCTGGGGCGCCACGGGAATTGCGATCGCTATCACTTTTGTAATATCTATTCTTTTCATCACGTGCCCAAAAGCGATCGCGTCCGTCTTTACGGACCATGAAGAGGTTATAAGCATCGCCGTCGATTACCTTATTATTCTCGGTATTTCGCAGATGGCCATGGCGCTTGAAATCGTGCTGGAGGGTGCTTTCGGAGGCGCCGGTGATACCGTGCCCCCGACCCTGGTGATGGTTCCACTGTCAATCGCCCGAATCCCCCTGGCGTACTATCTGGCCTTCAACCTGAACTGGGGTATAAACGGCGTATGGTGGACTCTCACTTTTACTTCTCTTGCCAAAGGTCTACTGCTGGTGGCGCTTTTCAAGAGAGGGCGATGGAAATTGAAGGAAATCTGATATTATGTTGCTTCGATAATGCAGAACATGTTAACTTCGCAATAACCAAACGACAATTAGAAAGATGCAATATGAGCAAGAAGTTCGTCCGATTCCGCCTCCCCGAAAACGAGGCTTGTTGGTATGGCCGTCTGGACAATGACATTGTCCATCAACTGGGCGGTCCGCCATGGGAAAACAGTCCCGAGACCGAAAAGACCTACTCTGCGGGGCAGGTTATTCTGCAGGCTCCGGTACAGCCGTCGAAAATCATATGCATAGGTCTCAACTATCACGCCCACGTCAATGCCTCGCAATCGGCCGACGAGGCACCGGAATACCCGCTGATTTTTCTAAAACCGCCTTCATCTATAATCGGGCCGGGGGAGAAGATAATCCATCCCGAGCAGTCTCAGCGCGTTGACTACGAGGCCGAGCTCGGCATTGTCATCGGCAAAACGGCTCGGAATGTATCCGAACACGACGCCGCCGACCATATCTTCGGATTCACATGCGTTAATGATGTCACCGCCCGGGACCTGCAGAAAAAAGACGGCCAATGGTCACGGGCGAAGGGATTTGATACTTTCTGCCCGGTCGGGCCGTGGATTGTTACTGACATCAACTATGCTGACGTGCTCGTAGAGGGCATTCTCAATGGCGAGGTCAAGCAATCAGGTCGAACGTCGTTGATGATCTTTAATATCCCGTATCTGATAAGCTATCTGTCGTCGGTCATGACGCTCAATCCCGGTGACCTGATTCCAACCGGAACACCGGCCGGTATCGCGCCTATGAAGGCGGGCGATGAAATTGAAGTGAGAATAGAGGAGATCGGCGGCCTGGTAAACTACATGGCCTGATCAGGGGAACTCTTTTGCGCTCAGCCCAAACCTTTAAGCCGGAGGTTTGTAGAACAATACGAAGGCTCGCCGATGGCGGATGAATTATGACCAGAAGACTTTACTATTCGGACCCCGATCTTGTTGAATTCGATGCCGTGATCACATCCACCGGCAACCACGAAGACCTCTGTTATACTCAGTTGGACCAATCGGCCTTCTACCCGACCTCCGGCGGCCAGCTGCATGATACCGGCCGACTCAATAACACCGAGGTTGTTGACGTTATCGAAAGACCCGACGGCGAGGTCTGGCATTTATCTCGCCATCCGGTCGGTGAGGCCGGTGCAGCCGTACATGGAACAATAGATCGCGAGCGGAGGCGGCGCCATCAGCAGCAACACACCGCGCAACACATTCTCAGTCACACTCTAGTAAAACTCTTTGATTTCGCCACCGTTTCGGTCCATCTGGGCGAAGATTATGGGACTATCGAGATCGATGCCGGCGCGATCACGCCGGAACAGCTGACGGAACTTCAGACCCATGCCCGGCGTATAGTCGACGAAAACGTCGCGGTGGAAATTCTAACGGTTGATGCTGACGAAATAGACACGGTTCCCCTGCGCCGGGAAACGAGAAGAAGCGGCCCCATTCGTGTAATTAAAGTCGGCGAGTTGGACTGGTCCGCCTGCGGAGGAACTCATTGTCGGAGCACAGCCGAGGTTGGACTGATCAGGATCACCGGCGCCGAGAAAATCCGCGGGCACGCGCTGATCAAGTTTCTGGCCGGGCGCCAGGTAGCCTCTGACTATGACATGCGATTCGATGTTAC
>CP070674.1:2473313-2526212 GCA_020351995.1 Candidatus Zixiibacteriota bacterium | reverse complement strand
AAGCCAAGTCAGCTTTCAAAACTTGAGAGGAGATTGATATCGTCAGCCTATGGTGACATCCTGGACGTTGGCTGCGGAACCGGTAATTATATCCCACTTATGGCTAAACGCGGACGGGTACTTGGTATTGATATATCCCCAACGGTCATCGATGTCGCCAAGACGAATGGCTGTAAAGCGTGCAAAGTGGCCGACATTTTCACTTTCCCTACAACAAGAAAGTATGACACAATCACCTTTCTTGGAAATAACCTTGGAATTGGCGGCACGGTTAATAAGACAAAGAAACTACTGAAGAAACTGTCAAGCTTATTGAATAAGGACGGTCAGATCTTAGCCATAGGAAGAAACGTGACGGGGAGGAAATTTGTAGAGGTTCAATTAAGACCATTCTGGAAGCAGCAAGTAGGGTCAAGATTCGACTGGATTCATATGAGCAGAGATTTTCTTTCTGAGTTGTGCGAACAAGCGGGGCTCCGTCTGAAGGTGTTACAAGGGAATCAACATTATTACCTATTTAAAATGGCTAAGGAGAAGTTTCCCGTCAGCGGTCGAACCAAGGGGTCACAATAGATGCGAGTGACTATTATCTACGACAATGACTCCCGGATTGATGGGCTAAGAGCAGATTGGGGGTTTTCCTGCCTGATCGAGTGTTCCGGAATAAATCTTCTTTTTGACACTGGAACCAGCGGTCAGCTGCTCATGGAAAACATGAAGGCAATCGGAATTGACCCGATTTCAATTCACGAGGTGTTCATTTCCCACTCGCATTTCGATCACTCCGGCGGTTTATCCACGTTTTTGAATGCGAATGGAAACGTCAAGGTCTACGCGCCTCCAGCGTTGAGGGGAATCAGGCCAGCACGCGAAGTGGTCTATGTCGAAGAATCAATGTGGCTCAACCAGCACTTCTATACTACCGGGCTTCTGGGCAATATTGAGCAGTCGCTGGCAGTTCGTACCGAAAAAGGCCTGGTGGTGGTGGTCGGCTGTTCACATCCCGGGGTAGCGAATATTCTAGGCGCGGTGAGATCGCAAGGGACTCCATACGCGTTAATAGGCGGCCTTCATGGATTCGATGAGTTTGACATCCTCAGAGACCTGTCGCTGATCTGTCCCACGCATTGTACGCAGCATATATCCAAGATCAGTTCTCTTTATCCTGACAAATATGTGAGTGGAGGGGTCGGGGAAGTTCTGGAGATATAGCCGGGTCGGCATCGCATATTGGTCTACGAAAGGGCCGGGAAAGCGGTACCGGGTTAGCGGATTGCCAATCAATTTCCATGGTTACATTATGGTACCATCCTTATATAGAAAACAGTCCCCACGGTTGTCAGCGCACGGGATTTTAACGGTGTAGCCAGTTTCTCCGGCGTCATCCGCGAACTCCCGGTAGCGAAATGAGGCGGTCCCGGAGTGCTGAGGAAAGAAGACTCTGGGTTCAATCTTAGGCAGTGCGTAGTAAACGCCTTCTTTTACCGACTCCGGTGTCCCTAAACTGCAACCGGTTATAGGCAGGAAGGCAATATCAATGGTCGTCCCGAGACCAGCCAGATAGTCAATTTCATCAGTGTAGGCGGCATTCAAGCCGGGCACCCCGTTGGCATGGTCACCGGCATGGAGAATGACCAGGCCATCAACATTCACAAGATAACCCACCCCGGCGTCGGTCGAGGTTATTGTTCGAACACGGAGGTCGCCGACCATTTGATCGGTACGAGGAGCAATGTAGACATAGCCATCTCGATCTTCCGGCTGGTGCCCGAGAACGTAAGTGACCTGCGGGATAACCTGGCACCAGTTGAATATGGCAGTGTCATAATGGTCACCGTGTTCGTGGCTGGAGAACACAATGACGTTGAGATCTTTGATTTCTGAAGGATCGATATAGCCGTTGGCCAGACAAGGTACATCGGGCTTTGCCTCTTCCTCGAAGTAGTCAAAAATCAGGAAGTGGCTTTTAGTTTTGATCCCCCAGCCGGAATGACCAAGGTACCAGATACCGGCTTCTCCTGCCTCAAGCGCGCAATCTCTTACCGGTTTGCCCGGGTGAATGTCTTCCGCGGCAGCTTGAACGGCACCTCTTGACAAAAGGAGTTCGGTCGCCGGTTGATGAGCATGACGACACGCATAGTACAGCGGCGGTTTTCCGGTATTATCCTGGGCGTTTACATTGGCTCCGTGGTCGAGCAGAACCCGCATGAGACTTGACTGCCCCCTGATTGCTGCCCAGTGGAGGGGCGTTCGCGCGTAATAGTTGTCGACAACCTCAACGTCGGCACCAGCCTCGAGAAGTATAGCGCAAAGCTCCTCGTTCCCTCGCACGGCGGCAATCTGCAGCGGTAACTGGTCTTGCCGTCCGCTACCGTTCACGTCGGCGCCCCGGCTAATGAGCGCACGAACGATGTCGGCGTTTCCGGAATAGATGGCATTCACAATTGGCGCACTGGAGCTATCGGTCAGAGCGTTGACTTGAGCTCCCCGGTCAAGCAGCCAGTTAACCATTTCGGGCTGACCCCACATAGCATATAACAGCGGGGTACCACCATGGCTGTCGGGTATATCAACCTCAATCCCGGCGTCAAGGAGCACTTGGCAGACATCCTGATGACCTCGTCCCGCCGCCAGATGCATAGCGGTACCCTCCTGGGGAGTTTGATACCGGAGATCGACGCCTTTTTCGATAAGCAGTCTGACCACATCGACCCGGTTATTCCAGATAGCGGCAAAGAGCGGTGTATGGCCGTGGCGGTTTGGGGCTTCGTTGACGTCCGCACCGAGCTCGATGAGCAGCGTGGCGGCGTTGGCCTGACCAGAATAGGCAGCCCCGCAGAGGATACTCATACTGTCATTATCTTTTATGTACGGGTTAGCTCCCCGGTTCACCAGCTGTTCTATCACGGTTGTGCGCCCCCTAAAAGCAGCCTGGTGCAAAGCTGAGCGACCTTGCCGGTCCTGTTGATTAACATCGACGCCCTGATCGAGAAAGTATGCTACAAGATCTGTGTTGCCGCCTCCCGCGGAGGCCAGGTACGGTGTGTTACCATAATTGTCTCGTTCGGAAATGGATGCCCCATGATCCAACAGGAAGCTAACAATATCCATATTGCCTCGCATGGCGGCGCAGATGAGGGGTGTTGTGTTGTCGCGGTCCCCCACGCTGACGGCTGCTCCGTTTTCGATTAACGAACGCACGGCCTCGAAATGTCCGTGGAGGGCGGCCAAATGGAGGGGATAACTGCCAGCTGTGTCCGCGCTGTTGACGGACTCTCGGTCATCAGCCAGTATTGCCAGAAGGGCCTCAAGATCGCCATTTTGAGCGGCGTCATGTATTGGTGCGGCTGATAAAGTCAAAGAAAGCAAGAGCAACAGGGTTCCTATCGAATAAAGAATCCTAAGCATGCTACACACTCCCGGTTCTGTAATTGATTATGTTCCCGTTAATCTATGGTCTACGAAGATTTTAGTAAAAGGTTGCGCGGCGACTGCCGTTTCTAAGAGAGGCCCGGCATTGTCCGTAGTGGGAACCCGAGTTACGAAGACTTTTTATCCGCAGGAAAGACCGTTAATCAGCAATCGAGTTAACAGGTTGGTCGGTTTCCGAGTGGGATTTCGGGAAAAAGAGAACCAGTAGCCAGCATAGGGCCGTGAATCCGGCCGCTATCAAGACCAGCACGGTGAAGGTTGTATCTGTCCCCCATACCGGCTTCCATGCTTCATAGAACGACCCGCCCAGAATGCTCGATAAGCCAACGCTCAGGTTGCTCAGAGACATGAGCAGGGCAAACACGGTTCCGGCTGCTTCCGGCGGACAATATCTTCCGGCCAGTTCCAATTGAGTCAGATTGGTGACCATGTAGATCAGTCCCCAAGCGAGGCTTATGATTATGGCGGAGGTTTCTGAGCCAAGGCCGATGTAAATGAGTTTGGAAAGAACCATGAACAGGACCGAGCCGTGAAGCAGCAAACGCAGCGGCACGCGTTTGGCGAACATTCCATATAGAATACAGGAAATTATCGCCGCTGCGCTGTTCAACGTGTACGTAAAGCCCAGGAACTGTTCGGAAAAACCGAGTTCCGTGGTCATGTGAACATAGAGGACATCCCACGAGAAGGGATTGAAGTTTACGAGCAGGTAGAAAACAGCAACCAAAATGACGATGCGGGTCCGAGCCGCTTTGCCCAGAACCTTGACAGCCCGTTTCAGCTGTCCCCGTTGCAACTCGGGCCGAGGCGTTTCCTTGATATGAAAGATAGCGATATACAGCGCCACTATGCCCAGAAGCGCAGCAATCAAGAAGCCCAACCTCTGAAGTCCATGCTGGCTGATCCAGCCGCCAATCACGCCACATAACATGCCCGCCGCATAGATTGAACCCCATTGCGCCGACTGAATCCTTCCGGTAAGACCCAGAGGTTGACCGGCCTCGATCATGGCAGCGTCGGTAGTTACATCTTTGAAGGCGACACCGAAACAGGGAAAGAGCAGCATGATAAGGATTACCGTTCCGAAAGCCGGGGAAAGCGGCAGGAATGTGGCTGCCAAATAGCCAGCTATCATCAGCGAACTTGACAGGATCAGGTAGCTCTTGCGACGAAACCCGCGAATCGGGATGAAATCGGTTATAAGACCAAAGACCGGTTTAATGTACCAAGGAAACCCGAGAAGGAACATGAAGGTGGCGATGCCGGCGGTATCATAGTCCCAACCCTTAAGCATGGACCGAATAGGCTGGGATAGGAGACCGGCGGTGGGTTCGCCCATGCCTTGCACGAAGTAAAGGGCGCCGAAGATAATGAATAGCTTTCTTACATGACTCTTAGCCATTGTCCGGCCGCGATGATAGACGTTTCATCCAATGTGAGGAATCTGCCTGTGTTGCCTGTCCAGTTACGTTTAACCAGAGACTTTCGGTCATCGACACCGTAATCTAGGAAAAGCATCGTTTGTTGGCAAGGAGCGTGGTGCGATTTTCTGGTCTTATGTGACGACCATGTCGCGTGGGATTGATACGAGCAACATGCCTATTATAAAAGCGGCAGCCACGGCCCACACGACTACAGCGTGAGTTTTTCGAATCGGTGCCATCTCAACGCTGCGCAGGAAAGGAATTCGACCCGACAGCCACTTCGACAGACAAGCCAGAATGGCGAGGGCTACGGCCTGATACATGACCCTAGACACAGCCCCTTGGAGGTCAGCATCGGCGGTAAGGATGCAATACAAGCGTGCCCCAACCTGATAGGGCAGAATTCCGAGTTCGATGACTATGAGATGCTTTACCAGACTCGACCGATGCGATATCCCGACAAGGGGGAGATACAGGATAAACACCGTTAGACCGACGACCAGGAACAACAGGCCCCACAGGAAGATGACCACCGGTGGCGCACCGAGTGTAATCAGGGAGTGATAATCAGTAAAGACGTCGGTGAAGGGGGCAACAAACATCCACCGGGAGGTAGTGAGCAGGCCGGCGGCACAGGCCATCACGAGAGGCATCAGGTAAGGGGAGCGATAGCGCCAGGCCAGAAACGCGAAGAGCACCGTGCCCGTTCCCCCGATCAGTGCGCCCCCCAAATAGAGAAGGACATGGTCGGGCACATAAGTACTTGGTGCGTAAGAGGCCAGAAATGGATGGAGGATGAATCCATGCACCGTGCCGCCCTGCACCCAGATGCTTATAGCATGACCCAGTTCGTGCAGGAAAGTGTGGAGATTGTAGCCAAAAGTGAAAGAGCCCAGCAACAATAATGCACTGAGCAACGGTTTTCCTTCTTCATCCCTCATAGAGCCTCCTTGGTGTATTAATAACTAGTACGAAAAAGCGTCAAGAATGTTGCCGCTGTTCAGGAATCCGCCGGGGCTTAGAAGTGAGCGGACTGAATGATTCCGTATAGTCGACGCCCGCGGCACATCTTAAATCGCGGAGGGGATTGACTGCATGTAGAGATCCCACCGCAAACAGTAGGTTACCGGGTTTTTCTTAAGGAAGTTTCGCCATCAGGGGTGTTCGGTTACAGTTATCCTGAGGTTATCAAAATAGTAGGTCCTTGCCCCTTCCCATGTGCCCCATATACCCAAGATGAAGTAGAGTTGCCCATCACGGTTTGTGGTGATCTCCCTAGTGAGACTTTTGGGAAGCCACACATAGCCTTCAACCCCGCCATTATAGGTACCTTCAGGAAAATCACCATTCCGTACACCTGACACGACGTCATCTCGCGTCAGCGGTTTTCGCGGCAGGACATTGGCCAGGAGTTCAAAGAGGTTGACTTCTCCATAATCGGCTGAAGCGAGATCAAAACTAATGACAACGGAGTAGGTCTTATTCGGAGTTACTTCCAGAGCCTGCTCGAGCCAAATCTTGGCGGCGTCAGTCAAATTTTCCATGTACAATTTGGCCGAACGAGAACCCTGTGATGCCATTTCATCGCTGGGGACAAAATGCCAGTCAATCGGCAGTGTGTCCACCTTATCATCCAGACTGTGCGCAGTCCACGATGATATACCGTTTTCAAAGGAATCTTCGATTCGATAAGTCTCCGGTCCCGGTGATATTGAATTGGAACAACCCACTGAGCCGAGGGAACTTATCAATACGGCAAGTATGCCTATTCGGAACACGGCATCTCCTTCGATATATTCAACAGCACCTATAAGTCTTTAACGAAACGACTTTCTGATTGTTCAGTTTGTGGGAGGGCTGTCGCAATAGTTGAATCCAGGGCAGGTGCCCTGGCGATGTGCGGGCATTTGAATCCGGCAACCTGTTGGTCGCCGGATTGTTCTCTGTGGGCCGGTTCAGAGATCAAAACGGCATAAGAGCTATAGCGTAATCGTTCGTGGCAATCGCGTTGTATTCCCTGGCGAATTCCAGGCTTCCTTTGGAGACAAGTCCGGCGAGGAATTCGGAGCCGTGTTTTTCTTCAAGCACCCTGGCCATATGGGCACCGGCTAAGTAGAAAGCCCGCTCTGATACGCCAACATTCCATGCCTCTTTCAAGAGCGAGTCAATTGCCAGTGTCTTAGCATCATCCAAGAGCATTCCTATGTAACTAAACGCCTTCTTGACTTGTGAATCATCTTCAAGCAAATCGAAATCAGTATGCTTATAGTCCGAAGGGAAAAGACCGAGAGCCTTGTAGCTTACATATGTGGCCATACCTTCGCTTTGCAGATACGCATAGCAGAAACGGATGAACGTTTCTTCATCTACCGGGTCGTTCTTTATGTAGTGGTAATCCGGCGAGTTCATTCGAAAACCAACGTGATAGATTTCATGGATGACCGTATTCAGAATACAATCCGTGTCAAAGCTCCACTCTTCGGCGGTGATGTCAATACCAATCTTGTTCTGCTCAACACAAAAAGCATAAGGCGTCGTGAATGCCACGAAGTAAACAGAAGCGTCAATTGCCGCTTTTGTGTTCAGATAAGAGGAAATGTGTTGAGCTATCAGATCCCGTTCTCTTTGCGCCTTGATTTTCAGGCTGTCAGCCAATTCGAGTGTTTTTCTTATGAGGGATGTATCTTCGAGGAATCTTTTTAGCCCTCTATCCCAGATTTCCCACGTTACGGGAAAAGACGACGCTTCATGCCAGACGAGAGTGATCCTGTAACCCTCAAAGCTGTTCCAAATCGTATCCCTCTGAGCGGCAAGAGCACGGGTCGGGTTTTCCAATACATATCTGGCAGCGGAATTGTCAAATGAAAGCTTTAAGGCCGGCTCCTGTCGACCGGCATTGGCATTAAACTCTCCCATTGAAACCAGAAGTGAGATAAGCAGCGCTGTCACTAGAAATTTCATGATGATTCCGTCCTTTCGGTTATTTGTTCAGACGTTTCCATACTAACGAGAGTGCCGGGAGTTCCGTAAGGTACATGGGTTAGTGAGCTGGAACCGGATGTCCTGGTCTCATTTCCACCAATTCCTGTAGTCCCGCGCGTTCGCATCAGGAAGTCGGATAACGGTGTCGAGATCAAAATTGGAGCCTCCAAGAGCAGTGCTAATGTATCGATTTTAGAAATGATGCTTCAATCCAGTAGATGTCCGTCGTACCTGTGCTCATGTCATTAAAGAAGAGATATTTGCCGTCCGGTGACAGTACCGGGCATATTCCCGTCAGAGGATCTCCATCGGCCAATATTCTTTTGGGCGTGTCCCAGGTGCCGCGCTCATTTCTGAACACAATTCGAAAGCAGTCTCCATCGAGAGAGTCGGGATAGCCGTCAGTACCATAGATCAAGAAACTTTCGTCAGGGGCGACGCATACCTGTCCTTCACCGAAAGGCGTATTAATTGTGGAATCCAGCATCTGTGGTGAGGTATAGTGGTTGTCAACGGGTCTGGACACATAGATATCCCCTCGACTCGCGAAATAGATGTTGCCGCGGGCGGATACCGAAAACTGCCAGTAGGGCCTTAGTTCGTTTGGTCCTCCCTCGATATATGTTGGCTCTGACCAGCTGTTGTCTTCACGAACAACGTACCACATTCCCCGGGGGCCACGGCGTGAGAGAAAGAACAGCCGTTTGCCGTCAGGTGTTATGACCGGGATATCATCGTTGAGGCCGATTCGGGAGAAACTGGCCAGCTGTGGAATAGTCCATTGACCGTTTTCAATTCGCGAGGACATTATGAAACCCGTAGTGTATCCTGAATCTGCGGGACGAATAGACGAAGTCCAGTAGATTTCCTTACCGTTCGGCATGAACGTCACACAGCCGTGCTCGAACTGGTGGGTGGACACGATATCTGGTGCAAACTGTTGCGGCCTGGATCCGGGGAGCTTTTGCCCCAGAAACGGTCCGGTTAGCCGGGGGAATTCAACAGGTGAAGCATCAGCACCCGACTCTTCAAGCATAGTGGCTACCTGATGGCGCTCGTATTGTTCGGCCACATTGAACGGCGTACGCCCCGAGAGAGATCTCAAGTTGAGTTCCGCGCCATGAGATATTAAGGCACGAACAGCCGCTTCACGCCCATTTTCGGCGGCGTAGTGCAACGGTGTTCTTCCGTATCTGTCCCGTCCATTAACATCCCAACCGTGCTCAACAAGTATAGTGATTATGGCTTCAGACCCACCTCGTGCAGCCTGATGCAGTAACGTGCCACCGGTGACCGATTCAGAGTTGATACTTGCCGCAGTCTGAGCAAGAGCTCGAAAAAGGCCCGCCAGTCCGCGATCAGCAGCATAGTTGGCCAGCTGACCCAATTCTTCTTCCACTGAGGGGAGTTTGGCTCCCCTGTCAATCAGGAGATTCACCGTGGCCTTGAATCCTCTCCAGGCGGAAAGAGTGAGGGGTGTATCACCTTCGTTATCCCTGGTGTCGATATCTGAGCCGTGGTCGATCAAGAAGCGAGCCATTTCCACGTCTCCGGATTCCCTTGCCGTCAGCAGCAGCGGGGTTCTTCCGTAACCGTTACGGGCTGTTACACTGGCTCCATATTCAAGCAGTCTCCCCGCGATTTCAATGTTGCCTGTCTGCGCAGCATAGTGCAGGGGTGTTTCCTGATCTTCATCGACAGCATCAACTATAGCTCCTTTTTCAAGAATCAGTTCGGCGATCTCACCGAATCCTCGAACAACCGCATAGTGTAACGGTGTCACGTTGCGATTGTTGGCGATTGAAACGTTTGTCCCATGATCAACGAGCCATCTGGCCGTATTAGGTTGACGGTAGGATATGGCAAAAATCAAGGGAGTAGTGCCGTTATTATCGCGGGCATCGATGTCAGCGCCATGTGAAACCAGAAGTTCGACTACGGCCGTATGCCCTGCCAGCGCCGCGTAGTGAATAGGTTGACTATTATCAGCATCACCAATTGCGAGATCCGCACCTTTATCGAGTAGCAATTCTGCGATATCTACCGACCCCTGGGCCGAAGCAATACAAAGAGGCGTCATGTTACCCGTGTCAGGTACGTTTATCAATTCCGGAATAGAATCCAGAATCGCCCCGGTGCCTTCCAGGTCACCCTGTCTTATGGTTTCATATATGGACGCACCTGTTCCGGGGTGCGACATTAGAAGGAGCATCAGGACCAAGGGATAACAGATCTTTATCACACACTGCTTCCTTACGGGTGACTCTTGAGCTGTCGAACAGACTCGATTTAACATACGTATTAGCTCGCAATCCGGTTTCGACCAAGCAGGTTCTGCGAGACCAGGCATTGTATTCTTTGTATATGTCCGAGAGGAAAATACAGACGGGTGGGGGTGATAGTGCTGTGCCATCGACGGCTTTCGCACCACCGTTTCGGGCCACTGGGGTGGTTGTGGCGAAGCCTTACTTACCGTAAGCGCCAGCCCATGAGATTCACATGAGATTTATATTTAGCGGTGGGATCGCGTGGATCCCACCGTAAGTCTGCTACTGCAGGCCGGTTCTTTCCAAGAATGGTTCAATCCGGGGCTCGCGTCCGCGGAAACGTTTGTACAGAGTCATGGCGTCTTCCGTGCCGAGCCTTTCGAGAATGTTTTCACGGAATAATGCGGCCGTTTCCCTGTCGAACAGGGAAGTTTCCTTGAAGGCCGCGAAGGCGTCGGAGTCCAGCACGCCCGACCAATAATAAGCGTAATAACCAGCCCGGTATCCGCCATGGATATGGCTGAAGTAGGTTGTGCGGTAACGCGGGTATATTTCGGGAATGAGGCCGATATCGGCCAGGATCTGAGCCTCGAAATCATTTATGCCGAAATCACTGGCGTCCTCGAGGCCGTGCCAGGCCATATCGAGAAAACAGGCTGCCAGATACTCGACAGCTTCAAATCCCTTGTTGAACAATCGGCTTTTCTTGATTCTTTCAACGAGCGACGCAGGTATAATCTCACCCGTCCGGTAATGGGTGGCGTAAAGCTCAAGCATTGCCGGTTCCAGGGCCCAGTGCTCCATAATCTGGGACGGTAGCTCCGTAGCATCCAGAGGCGCGAATCCGGAACTATAGGTACCGGCGTAGAGAAGGCCTGTAAGCGCGTGGCCGAATTCGTGGAAGAGGGTCCGGACTTCATCAAAGCACAGCAGCGATGGCATATCCGAGGTGGGTTCGGAGAAGTTGCAGGTGATGGTCACGAGCGGCAGAACGCGTTTGCCGTCGCGCATGAAGGCGTCACGGAAACCGCCCGCCCAGGCACCATCACCTTTTGAGTCGCGGAAAAAATAATCCATGTACAGGATTCCGAGCAGGGAGTCGTTGCTTTCCCTGACCTCGAATACCCTGAGAGTAGGGTGATATATGGGAATGTCATCGCGCTGGACGAATTTCAGGCCGAACAGTTTTTCAGCCAGGATGAAAACGCCCTTCTCGACCTTGTTGAGTTCAAAATACGGGCGTAGCTCCTCGTCATCCAGTTCATATTTAGTCTTGCGCAGTTTCTCGGCGTAGTACCACCAGTCCCAGGGTTCGATTTTGGAGCCGGGCTGGGCACTGTCCATGATGGCCTGCATTTCGCTCAACTCCACTGCGGCCCGACCCAGCGCCGGTTTCCAGAGCCGCCAGAGGAAGGAGTCCACAGCCTCGGGGGTTCCGGCCATGCGCCTTTCCATATAGAACGCCGCGGGCGTTGAATGCCCGAACAAACGGGCGCGCTCTTCTCTGACGGTAAAGATCTTTTGCAGAGTGGCTTTGTTGTCGAACTCATTGTCACGATCGCCGCGCATGGAATAAGCGGTGAAGAGTTCTTGCCGTTTATCGCGCGCATCAGCGTACTTCATAAACGGGGTAAAGCTAGACCGCTGGGTAGTAAATACCCATTTGTCCGGCATGTTCATAGACGCAGCGGTCTGTTTCCCCATCGCGACGACGGCTTCAGGCATCCCGGCCAGACCGGCCTCGTTTTCGATCACGACATATGAGGCATTGGTTTCGGCCAAAAGGTTTTCATCGAACTTGAGAGTCAGCAGTGAATGCTCCCGATTCAGTTCGCGCAAACGGGCTTTCTGGTCATCGGTAAGCAGGGCGCCACGGCGTACGAACTGGAGGTAATCGTTTTCAAGCACGTAGAGCTGTTCCGCAGATAAGCCGAGGGCGTCCCTCTGATCGTATACCGCCTTTACCCGGTCGAAGAGCGTTTCGTTGAGCCGGATGTTATCATAGTGAGCCGACAACAGCGGTGATATTTGGGTGGCGAGTTCCTGCAATTCGGGGCTGCTAACAGTTCCCAGCAGGGAATAGAAAACATAGATTACGCGGTTCATCAGTTGACCGGATGTATCCATGGCAGCAAGGGTGTTTTCAAAAGTTGGAAGGTCAGGATTGTTAATGATAGCGTCGATTTCGGCCTGATGCTGGCGAATCGCTTCCTCGACCGCCGGAAGGAAGTGCTCATTCTCGATAAGCCCGAACGGCGGCGTCTGAAACGGCGTGTTGGGGGTGGTCAGCAGCGGGTTGTCCTGAGCCACCGCAGAGGCGCTCAAGACCGCCAGCATTAAAGCCAGCGCAAAGATGGAACGAAGGTTTTGCTTGGCCAAGGTAGAATCCTCTCTTTTAACTATTTTGAGCTCCAATATAAGAGAAAACGGCGGCAGGTGCATCTATTTTTGGGTAGTGGGCCAACGGACCGAGATGATTAGTAAATTGGAGAAAGTATAATTCCTATCCATTTCCTGACCGACACCGACCCACCGGTGTTTGAGGGACCTCATTGTCCGCCAGTGAAATACCGGGGTGTGTCCAGGATTCTCCATACCGGCATGGCTGATGCTAAGAGGGATTGTGCACGAGTAAGGAGTAGCGTTATGAAAAGGGCAGTTAGTCTCATTGCCGGCATCGTTCTGGCAAGCATGTCCCCTGCTGTGGCGGGAAAGCCGAGAACGATCCATTATCAGGCGGAACACAAAGATACTTCCGGGAACCTTGTTCACGGCGAGAGTGTCGTGTTATTTACCATCTATGATGCCGCATCAGGCGGAAATGTTCTATGGCAGGAGCGGCATGGGGAAAGCGGGGGGCCGGCTTTGATTGTAGAACACGGCCTTGTTGATGTCATGCTCGGATCACTGAATCCGATTCCCGATAGCGTTATTAATCGTCCAAATCGGTGGCTGGGCATTCAGGTTGGCGCCGATCCGGAAATAGCTATAAGAATATTGATGACACCGGGCACGCAGGCCTTTCGCATGCCGAATTACGGGCGGCCGCCCCGTGGCGCGGAGGCCAGTCGCAGACGATGCAGCTGGAGTACACGCGGTCAACCGGGCAGTGGCAAATTCTCCATTACGGAATTTGGCCTCAAGTATATAGCAGGCGGATCGGAGAGAACGCGTCAAAGCCCATCGGCCACCATGGAATTCGGGGTTGTTCAGAATCTCACTACTAATTCCGGGTTAGGTGGAACGATCTATCTGGCAACCGGAGACGATTGGCGGATAGGACCGAAGATTCGCTTTCGAAGGTGGCTAAATGATTACCTGGCAGTGGATGTAGCGTCCGGCGTGACCTGGAATATGGACAACAATGATAAGCACAAGCTTGGGTATGCCAGCTACGTCGGGGTGAATCTTCTTGACAAGGTGATTCTTAACGTTGAGTACGATGTGTTTCCAGGCTATCACGGCGAATTGGAGCGAATAACGTATTTTGGGATTTCGGCCGGATCGAAGACAGGTCTCTACATGACTGGTATCTCAGCAGCATTAGTTGTTCTATACATAATAAGCCTTGCCGGATAGTTCTCCTTAGACAGAGAGACGATACTGGATGAGGCGCGGGGTGGCACGAATTCCTTATGGAAGACCAGAGTTGTCGGGTCGAGGGAGGCCGGACCACCCCGCGAATGGATCTTTTTCCGGCATCAAGGGTAAACGATTACTATCGGCTTGGAGGCCTCCGCTTCTTGTCCGTCGATCTTGACGGTGTAAGGGAACCATCCCTCGTCGTCGAACGTCACTTTGCCGTCACCATTGCTCCCGATATTGAGAGGTTTGGTGTCTGGCCATACCTTGTCGCCCTTGACCTCCGCAGGATGCGCGGTGCTGTTATAGAAATGTACGGCATCTTTCTTTTTAATGGCCAGTTGACCTCCGGCGAGCCAATATTTACCGCCGTGTTGATAAATTACTACCTTGTATTCCATGTGATCCTCCTACTTTTTCAGGGCAAGGTGCCCCTTACGTTTTTTGATAACAACGATGATGAGTGGTGCCTGAAGTTTACTATATCGCTGATTTACCGCGTTAATTTTATTCACTTCCCTGATTCGCCGTGGTGTGTTTCGAGGAGTTGCTTATACCTTGGATCTCCTGTAAGGCTCTGCATTTCCGGAAGCGATTCGATATGTTCCGGCTGGTATCCGCAACTGAAGGCCTTTGCTATCCAGATCAGGGCGGTGTCGCGCTCGCCCAGTTGTTCGTAGACGATCCCGGCCGTACTCATGATTTCGACATCATCGGGCGCCAGAGTCAGCGCCTGCTGCATGAGCGATAGTGCCCGGTTACGTTCACCCAGGACCGCGTAGCAGTCCGCCAAATGGGAAAGCACATCGGTATCGCTGGGATTGATGGTCAACTGCTGTTCAGCCCTTTTAACAGCTTGTCGGTACGCGGCCATCATCTCATCGTGACTACCGGGTATCTGGCAAAGTGCGGAGGCAAGATTAATCCATGGCCGGTAGTCGCGGTCGTTCATAGCAAGGGCCTGCCTGTACATCCCAACTGCTTCCGGGAACCGTTTTTCCATCTGGTAAATAAGCCCGAGGTTGGAATAGGTGCCGAAGGTCGGTTTGAACTTCAGCGATCGTTCCCACGCGGTGCGTGCCTCTTCGTAATGTCCCAAATTACAGTAGAGAACACCCAGGTTATTCCACGCGTCATAACCCTCGGGATCGAGCCGGGCCGCGTAACCCGCCTGTTCCAGGGCATCGTCGGCACGACCCCGCCGTTGGTAAAAAAGCCCCAGGTCAATGTAGCCGGTCCAGTTATCAGGCCACAGTTGGGTGATCTTGTGATATATGGATTCGGCCTCGGCGTTCATATTGAGGGCCGTATAGGCACCAGCCAGTCCTCGGAGCGAACTGCGGCTAGCCGAATCAAGGGCCAGCGCCCGCTGGAATTGTTCAACGGCCTGCTGATATCTTCCTCTTCCGTGATAAATCACGCCCAGGGTGGCCTGGACAGGAGCAAGTTTGTCATCCAGTTGGACGGCCCGTTGACTGTTGTAAATGGCCAGTTCCTCGAAATGCGGGTCGGCATGCGTTTCGTATTTTCGCCAGAAAGCTTCGCCCAGTCCGGCGTAGGCCAAGGCATAGTCGGGGTCTTTGTCGAGCGCCTTTCGGAATTCCTTAATGGCGGCGTCAATATTGTCTAATCTTTCGTATCGAGACAGGTACCCACGCGCCTTAAGGTAGTGGAGGTAGGCCTCACCTTCGGTGGTTCCTCGGGCCATGAGGCTCTTTTGCTCTTCCGGCTGGAGTTGCACTTCCAGTATCTCAGCGAGCATGAGAACAGTTGAATCCTGCAGCGACGCGACGTTGGCGAGTGAATCATCGATTATTACCGATCTAAGCTGTCTGTGTGTTTTGGTGTCGACCAGATTGAGGGTCATTCGGATGTCTCCATCGAGATGTTGTAAGCTGCCGGTCACAGCCAGGGTGGCGCCAAAGATCCGGTGTGCCTGGCCAGCGCTGGTAACATCCCGCTGGCGTACCTCGCTGGCCGG
The DNA here is from genome assembly GCA_020351995.1 of Candidatus Zixiibacteriota bacterium. Taxonomy (GTDB): domain Bacteria; phylum Zixibacteria; class MSB-5A5; order GN15; family FEB-12. Next base: position 2,510,544 of record CP070674.1, on the reverse strand, counting down.
AACCACCCAGAGCGAGGCCTGGAACTTCTCGATTTCCGTCAGCTTACTGGTAATAATTTCCAGCAAGCCATCGCAGAGGACCTGACCTTCAGGCGTATCCCCCAAGTTACTAAACGGTAGCACCGTTAAATGCTGAACGGCCGGCACGCGGCTGAGCCCGAAAAGTCCCGAGACCATATGCCGGGTTGGCGGGCTCAGCCAGAGCAGGACCGCCAATGTCCCGACCGACACGGCACCTGTGAGTGCATAGCGCCTTCGCAAGGGGCGCCCGGGAATCCGTATGGCGAACGACTCGGCGTGCGTGGAATCCAGACCACGTTTTACCAGCCGCAGATCGGCCAGAAACTCGGCGACACTCTGGTAGCGTGTGGCCGGGTCTTTTTGCAGAGCCTTGTCGACGGCATGCTGCAGCTCGTCGGGGACGCCGGATTTGTACCGCGCGAGCGGTTCGGGAGTGTCCTTCAAAATGGAGTAGATAATGGCCTGTTCATACTCGCCGGTAAAGGGCAACCTGCGCGTTATCATCTCGTACAGGACAATGCCCAGAGAGAACAGATCCGAGCGCTCATCGATTTCCTGTCCTTCGGCTTGCTCGGGCGACATATATCTTGCGGTTCCTAAAGTGGCGCCAGCCTTCGTCACTCTTTCGGAACCCTTAACGGCAGCAAGGCCAAAATCGACCAGTTTGGGCCTGCCTTTGTTATCGATGAGAATGTTAGAGGGTTTAATATCGCGATGAATGATACCGGTCTCATGAGCCTCGCGGAGACCGTCGCCGATCTGAATAGCGAGATCAACGATCCTGTCGATAGACATTTCTTCCTGCTCTATCAGTTCCCGCAACGACTTTCCTTCGATGTACTGCATAACGAAGTACGGTCGCTCATAGAACTCGCCGACCTCGTGAACGGTGACAATGTTGGAATGGTCGAGGCCGGCCGCGGCCCGGGCTTCACGTTTGAACCGCGCTCTGCAATCAGGATCCTGGCATAGACTGGCGGGGATGAATTTCAGCGCGACTTTGCGTGCCAGTTCAGTATCATCGGCGAGATACACGTCACCCATCCCGCCCGAACCGATTTTGGAAAGAATTTTATAGTGTGAAATCGTGGTGTCTACGGTCAGAGCGACGAATGAGCGAGTACGTTCATCGTTTGACTCACCTGCCGGCATAGGCAGAGACTCCGATTTTCGGTAGCTCTGGTGCTACCTGTTTCATTGTAAAGATAACAATTCCGACCCATGTTGCAAGAGAAACTCTACAGCCCGAACCTTGACGAGGCGACCGTTGGAGAGGCTCGCCTTTTTGACCTGTTGAGAAACAAATACTTACACGGGCGGGGCTGTAAGACCCCGATTTGGTCTAGATGGAGCCGTTTGTCCTGGCCGCACCCGTTAAACCCCGCTCTCTGCAAGGGATTGGATTTGAGCGAGCCGTAATGCCGGCAGTTCAGGCACGAAATTCTGAGAGCAGGCAAGTCTGGAGAAGCCTTTTTGGTGCTGGGCTTTCTTGTTGCCAAGGGGACGTGGGAGATGCGGTTTAGAGAAGCTTGTCAGTTCGATAGCAGCATGGAAGTGTCCGGTAATAAACGGGTTACAGGCACAATCAATCCCAACATCTTGCGCCGAGGACAAATAGTCACATGTGATTGAAATCGGGGCAAGTGCAGCTTGACCTGACCACTATTAATGATGTAAATTCGGCTATCTTAAAGAGAAATATGAAGCTGGGAAAAACCCAAGGAGGACGGATTGACTTCGTTTAAACTGACTGATGAGCAACTTGAATGTCGTGATATGGCCCGGGATTTCTGCCAAAAACGAGTTTACCCGGTTACGCGGCAACTCGATGAGGAAGGGTTGCCCGATAAACTTGTCAGCGAGATGGGCGAATTAGGGTATCTGGGGTGTTCTATTGCCACTGAATACGGAGGTATGGGACTTGACCCATTTGCCGTTTCATGCATTATCGAAGAGTTCGCCAAGGCCAACGCCGGTCTGGCGACGCTGATGGCGGCCCACTTGAGTCTAGGTTGCAAGTCCATGGAACTTCACGGAAGCGATGAGCAGAAGAAGAAATACCTGCCCCAAATGGCCAAGGGAGCGATCACATCGTTCTGTCTGACCGAACCGAACGCCGGGACGGACGTGCTTTCGATACAGGCCAAGGCTCTTCCCGAAAGCGATCATTTCATTCTGAGCGGTGAGAAGCAGTTTATTACTTCGGCCGATATCGCGAAATATTATGTCGTGTTCTGCAAGACCGACAAGGGCCCGACCTGTTTCATTGTGGACCGGGATACCAAGGGTCTCACGGTCGGCCAACCGGAGAAGAAGCTGGGGATACGGTCATCGAAGACGTGTCCGGTGCATTTTGAGGACGTGAAGGTTCCGGCAGAGAATATGATTGGCCAGCCCGGCAAGGGGTTCAGGATTGCCCTGAGTGTTCTGGATTACGGCCGGCTGGGTGTGGCGGCAGGAGCCCTTGGAATCGCCGAGCAGGCATTTGCCGAGGCCGTTGACTACACTCAGAACCGGGTACAATTCAGCCAGACAATTTCGAGTTTCCAGGCGACCCAGTTCAAGTTCGCCGACATGAGGATTGAGATCGACGCCTCGCGTTATCTTTTGTATCATGCCCTTCACACGGCCATGTCTGGAGAGCGGTTTACGATAGAGGCGGCCAAGGCCAAGCTGAAAGCGTCGGAAACGGCATCTTACATAGCCGACGAGAATATCCAGATGCACGGCGGGTATGGATACACCCAAGATTACAACGCTGAGCGGCTGTGGCGGGACGCGCGCATTACCCGGATCTACGAGGGTACCTCCGAGGCCATGCGAATGATCGTCGGCGGTTTCTGCGCAAAGAAATAGAGGTAAGCGCCACTACGCTTCGAAAACTGCAGCCCGGATCGGCACCGTTGCCGGACCCGGGCTTTTTCTATTCGCGATTGACGCGGGGTTTCAACGCCTCAAGGGCCTCAAGCACACCTCGACCAATAGTGTCGGCTTTGTCAGAGATTCGGTAGCAGAGTTCTCTGACAGGGCGAGGGTCGATATCGCCAATCTTCTGATCAGTAGTTACGGTCAAACCATCATGGATTAATCCTCGAACCATGCCGTCTATTTGAGCAGATATGGGAATGCCTGCAATTTCACCGATTATTTGGCCAGCTTTAACGATGTCGGCGATCCGGCACTTCGCGGTGAATACACCTTTAGCAGGAGAACGCAGGACTCGTCGGGCCCCGACCCCATTGATCTCGGAAGGGGCTCCAGTATCGGCCTGAGGATGGCCTTCAAGAAAGACTTTGCCGAGCTCCCTCCCCCGGTTCGTCTCGATGGCGGCATGACAGTTTTGGCCGGCGATGAAACCCGGTCCGAGACCTATCACAATTGGAGCGAGATCAAGACTGCTGTCGATATTCTCTTTGAGCATACGGCCATCAACAACAGCCAACGGCAAGAGGGCAGATAGAGAATCAGCCGCAGAATCGATAAGGAGTGGGACAGCTCGGTCATCGGAAACCGTAATAGCTTCGCCGGGAGAGTTTACCAAAACGGCGGTGATTTCTTCAATGTTTATTTTCTTCTGGTAGAAGGCTTCGGCGCAACAGACATAACGTCGCACAAAACACGGCGAGGGCTGTTCGAGGGCGATTACTTCATAGCCAGCTACCAGGAGGCGGCGAATGACGCCGGTGGCCATCTCGCCCGCTCCCCGGACGACTATACGATTTTGATTGACGTTGCCGGTCATCGCGAGCGTCGTGCCATCCCGTTCTTAACCGCGATTAATTCGGCCATGATGGAGACAGCGATTTCATACGGGCCCTCGCTTTTGATATCAAGTCCTATGGGGGCATGGACGGTTTCGAGGAGTTTGCGGTCCAGGCCTGACTTTTCGAGGGCTGCGTGCATCTCGGCGACTTTGTTCTTTGAACCAATCATGCCGACATAGGCGCACTTCTCTTTCAGGACACGCTCCAGAACGGGACGGTCGGCCTTGTGGGAGTGGGTTACGATGACGATATAGCTGTCACCATCAAGGGCCGGGAAGTTCTCCTGATAGCCGGAATCGGTCTGGACAGTTGTGACGGGGCTGTTGTACTCGCTGAGAATTTCCGGGCGGCTATCCACTACGGTGATGGAAAAATCTGAACCGCGGGCGAGCTTGACGAGATCACGGCATATGTGTCCGCCGCCGAAGATAATCAGTCTTTTGAGTTTGGCGCTGGCTTCCATGAAAACCTCGGCCTCTCCCCCACAGGACATGCCGGTGGCGTCGGCACCTGTTTCGGTGAAGCTGTATCTCTTGAACAGGTGTTTATTGCCTGTTTTCAAAAGCTGCAGGCAGTCATCGATGACCAGTTTTTCAAAGGCTCCGCCGCCGATGGTTCCGGAGATTTTGCCATCGGGAAACACGAGCATGCGAGCTCCGGGCGCTCGTGGAGAGGCACCAGCGGTGGTAATTATGGTGGCCAGCACAAACGGTTGCCCGGCTTTTTTCCTGTCGCGGATCTCTTCAAAAATATCCATGGGTTGATACCTGTCCTATCGGTAATGACGCCGGATTCGTGTGTGATTTCACGCTGTCTCCCGGCCGGCATCGGTTTGAAGTAATATACGGTAATCCTGTTCATTGTCGATATCGATTTGCGGGGTAGCATCATTGAGCTTAACGAGGTTATCTGCGTATTTCGAGACAAGTTCATTGCCAACAAGATCTCCTTCCAGAGTAAGCAGGTTGTCGAACAGCGATTTCGAGAATATAATAGGGTGGCCACGGCCATTGGGAGTTTCGACATAGAGAACGGCCGGTCGGTCGGCCACGTAGCGGTCGATGGCCCGGTTAATCAGGGCGGTGGTTACTCCCGGTTTGTCAGCTACCATAAACAGGGCAGCATCGGCCCTATCAGCGACGTGTCTGATGGCGCATTTGATCGACTCCGCCCGCCCGAGACGGTAATCGGGGTTATGGATACATCGGACCCGGTCGTTCAGGTGTTTTCGCAGAAGGCTTTTGATTCGCTCCTGCTCGTGCCCGGTGACGATGATGATGTCAGCCACATTTGATTTCATCATCTGTGCCAGGGTTTCTTCGATGATGGTATGGCTTTTGTACTTTAAGAGCAGTTTATTTTCGGGGTGCATCCGGGCGGAAGTCCCCGCGGCGAGTATGATTCCGGTTACGGTCATCTTGTTTCGCGCCATTTCGTTCCCCTTAGCAGGTAAGAATTATAACAAACGGGGGCGCAATGTCAAGCAGGTCAAAAAGCCGTTGATTTTTCGGTCAGGTGTGATATATTCAGGGCTAAGTTTTTGATGGGTTTTTTAATCCAGAATCGCTCACAGGTTTGGACACAATTTATCGCTTCCAACTTCCAAAGGAGGACGATTGGATGGATCTGGGTCTTGAAGGAAAAGTCGCCATTGTTACCGGCGGCAGCCTGGGAATAGGAACGGCCATAGCTCTCGACCTGGCCCGCGAGGGCTGTAATGTGGCTATTAACTACCGGCGCCACGATACCGAGGCTAAGAAGGTTGTTGAGGAAATCGAGGCCATGGGAAGGAAGGGCCTCGCTATAAAAGCGGATGTTTCGAGTTATGCCGACGCTCAGAACATGGTGGATAGGGTTATCAAGGAATTCGGCAAGCTCGACATTATGGTGTGTAACGCCGGTATCAACTGGGACGGTGTAATCTGGAAGATGTCCGAGCAGCAATTCGACCAGGTTATCAACGTAAACCTGAAGGGTTATTTTAATTACAACAAAGCGGCGGCCATTGTTTTCAAGGATCAAAAAAGTGGTAAGATCGTCAACATATCATCGATAAACGGTCTCAGGGGGAAGTTCGCTCAGACCAACTACGCGGCGTCGAAGGGGGGCGAGATCGCGATGAGCAAGTCGCTGGCCCGAGAGCTGGGCAAGTTCAATGTGAATGTCAATGTGGTGGCCCCGGGAATGGTAATGACGGATATGGCTCGAAACATACCACCCGAGTTTCTCAACAAGGCTATCGATGAGACGGTTCTGGGACGTATCGCTACTCCGGAGGAGGTTGCCTACCTGGTGTCGTTTCTGTGTTCGGACAAGGCGCGTCATATCACCGGAGAAGTCTTCAAGGTCGACGGCGGTCAATACATTTAGGAGGAAACGATATGGCCCGAGTGGGAATTATAGGGATAGGACACGGACAATTCGGTCGCCGAAGTGACGCTACCGTTCAGGAATTAGCTTTCGAGGCTTTTCGCGAGGCGGTTGCGGACGCACAGATCGATCCGAAGGATATTGACGGCTCGGTTATCGGTTCTGTCCCGGAATATCATAAACAACGTTCGCTTCCCGGTGTGGTACAGGAGTATTTGGGTTTGAACCCGGTGCCGACATGGCTCACCGAAGTTGCCTGTGCCTCGGGTAGCGCGGCTATTCGCACCGGATGGATGGCGATACAATCGGGGGCACACCGGCTTATGGCGATAATCGGCTGTCAGAAGATGACGGAGCTTTCTACGCCGGAGATCCTAGCTCTTATGGGTCGAGTAGGTGAGGTGCAGTGGGAGTCCGTATTTGGAACTACTTTCCCCGCTTACTATGCCCTGTTTGCCAAGAGCCATATGCATGAGTATGGCACCACCCGCGAGCAGTTACTTCAGGTAGCGGTCAAGAATCACTACTATGGAGCCAGAAATCCGAACGCTTTGTTCCAGAAGGAAATCACGATTGAAAAAGCCCTGGAGTCCGATCCGGTATCGGATCCTTTTCAAGTATATGACTGTTGCGCCAACGCGGACGGCGCGGCGTGTGTAATTCTCGCATCGGAGGATATCGCCAAAAAATCAAAGAAGCCGGTGGCGTGGCTCGACGGCGTGGGATGCGCCACAGCGAGTATGTCGGTGCTAAGACGACCGAGTTTGACAGGGCTTCCCAGCGCGGAAGAGGCCTCACGGATCGCGTATAAGATGGCCGGGGTCACGGCGAAAGATATCAAGGTGGCCGAGGTGCACGATTGTTTCACGATCGCCGAGATTATGGCGTACGAAGACCTGGGGTTCTGTGCTAAAGGAGCCGGAGGTCGATTTATCGAGGAGAGACAATCGTACGCCGACGGACAGACACCGGTGAATATCGACGGCGGCTTGAAAGCGAAGGGACATCCAATCGGAGCTACCGGTGTTTCCATGACGGTTGAGATTGTCAAACAGCTTCGGGGGGAAGCCGGGGAGCGACAGGTAAAGAATGCCGACGCAGGACTTACTCATAATGTGGGCGGTATCGGGCAATATTGTTTTGTCCACGTCCTAAGGAGGGACTAAGCTCATGTTTAAATGGTTTGGAAAAGTAAATTTCGCGCCTTATACGAAAGTTTCCGAGTTTGCCAATCACCTCAAAGACGGGCGTCTGATGGGTTCCAAATGCAAACAGTGCGGGCAGGAATCGTTTCCACCGCGCGCCGACTGCAGCAAATGCCTATCGGGAGATTTTGAATACATAGAATTCAGCGGCGAAGCGAAGCTACTCTCGTACACAGTAATCCATGCCGCCCCGACGGGCTTTGAAGATGTGACGCCTTACACTATCGGCGTGGTCGACCTGAAGGAAACAGGTCGGCTATTGGCCTGGTTGGGTGATACCATATCTGAGGATGAGATCAAGATAGGCATGGATCTTCAGGTTGTTCCCCGAGTGTTTGAGGAGCTGGAAGAGATAAAGGTTTACTATTCGCTGGAGAAACCGGGAACAACTTGGTCGGTCGGTCAATCAAGCTGAGCCGTACGAATATTTCGTATATCAAGAAAACGGGAATCTCGAGGTTGTAAGTGTCGGGATTCCCGCATTTCTTTACACACGTTCAGGCGGAGCGGTTACTCGTTTTTCCATTCCGGTTTGCGCCGTTCGAGGAACGATTGAATTCCTTCGTTGGCGTCGTGAGTAGCCATCAATTCATCGAGATACATTCTTTCCTGCTGCTGGAGTTTGTTTTTGACGACATTGTTGAATTCCAGCCGCGCCGCTTTCACGGCGTATCTCAGTGAGGACGCGCTCCTGGGCAGGATGTGTTTTTCGGCCCAGGCTTCGACACCAGCCATCATTGACTCGCGGTCCTCGAAGACCTGCGCCACCAGTCCCATAGCGTGGGCTTCGTCGGCCGACGCGGCTCTTCCAGTGAGCAGGAGGTCATCGGCTTTTGCCTGACCGATTTTCATTGCCAGAAGTAACGAAGCAGGCGGCGCAAAGACACCGAGCTGGATTTCCGGCTGGCCGAGTTTGGCCGATTTGTCGGCGAAGAGAAAATTGCACATCAGGGCAAGTTCCATCCCGCCGCCGAGACATTGGCCCGATATGAGGGCGGCAGTCGGTATGGCCAGATCGGCGAGAGCATAGAACAAGCCATGGAACTGCCGGAGCATTTCCGGGGCTTTTTCTTTGGTGTGTTCAGGTACGCTGGCGCCAAAACTAAAGTGATCGCCAGCACCGGTGAATGTCACGATTTTGACGTCAGGTTGTTCAGCCAGGCCATCGAGGGCCTTCTGCAGGTCGGTCATCATCTCGGCGTCGAGAACATTGGCCTTGGGCGCGTTCAACGTCAGCGAGACGACCTGACCATCGTGCAGGGATTCAATCAAGATCTTATCAGCCATAACACTTACCCTGGCAAAATAGCGTTAAGAAGCTCATCGTCCCACGGGTGTCCTTCAGAAAGCATGGTGCGGAGCTTGATGAAGTCCACTTCCCTGTTTCCCTTGGGACCTTCGTTGAACGCCCGGAACCCGGCTTTGGCCTCGGTCATCATGTTCAGTCCCAGCCAGTCACGGTTGGACTGCTGATTTCTGTCCCAATGCTCAAGTTTCTTTTTTCTGAGACTGTTAAGTGTCTTGTTGACGCAATCGGGCATGAGATACATCATTTTCGTGCACAAGGATTCCACGTACTTGTCCAGCGGGGCCAGATCGACGGTTCCTCCGGTCAAGACTTCTTTGGCGGCAGCCCGGTCATCGCCCGATTTGTTCTTGCCGTAAACGACAGCGCCTGATTCATCGAGCCAGCGATCAGTGATGACCATCGGGTTGCGCACGAACTTGCCATCAACCTTGAGAACCGGTATCGCCTCGGTGATAAGTCCGTTATTTTTAGCCTCGTACGCGCTCCACATTTCACACAGGGTACAGCTCTGCATGGCGCGCTCGATACCGACGAAGAGGTGCAGGAAATCGGTACTTCCTCCATCAGGGGCACTGCCGTGTTTGGGTCCGGCCTGGCCAAATACAGCGAGGTCGCTGGCGACAGTAAAGTCGCAAGCCATTCCAATCTCCTGGCCACCGGCAATGCGCATACCGTTTACGCGGCAGATGACCGGCTTGTCGCACATTAGAATAGATGTAATCATGTCGTTGAACAGGCGCATGTACTGCTTGTATTCCAGCGGTCGTCCAGCATAGTACTCCGCGTACTCCTTGGTATTGCCGCCGGTGCAGAAGGCCTTGTCGCCCACCGCGGTAAAGACCACAGCTACGACTGAACGGTCATTTGAGGCCTGCCTGAAGGCAAGGATGACTTCCTTGACGGCGTCGGTGGTGTATGAGTTGTACTGTTTCGGGTTATTGAGGAGTATCCAGGCATTGTATAATCCTTTAACCGGCTGGCCGTTCATGTCCAGACACGGTCGCAGTTCGTATATGATTTCCTTGAAGTCGACTTCCACCAGATTGTGACTGATTAGATTTTTGCTCATTTGCGTATCTCCTATTTCGATAAAAATTGTTAATTCAACTTTTCTTTATATTAGCCAGACAGTCTTACCGGCAATTCTAAAAGTCTGGTGTCAGGACCGACCTCTTTAACAGCTTGTGTTCCAGTGTCTGTTGAAAGATATCGTTTATCTGTGACAGAGGGAAGGTAGCTGTAAAGGGTTTCAGTTTCAGTTTGCCATCGGCTGTGAGTTTTATCACATCGGCGTAGAGTTCCGGTTTGCATCCCCAGGTTCCGATTACCTGTCCATCGAAGGCCATGAGATTGCTCAGGCGCACTTCCAGTTTGTCTAAAGTGAAGCCAACGATAGAGACCGAGCCGGCAATGCCCAGAAGAGCAAAGGCCAGTTCCTGGCCGGCTTTGGTTCCGGACATTTCGTAGATTTTCCAACCGAAGCGCGACGTTCCCAGTTGTTTTCCAGCGCCCTTGACTTGATTTTTGATTTCTTTTATGTCAAGGCCTTTGGAGTTGATGGTTGAGGTGACCCCGAACTCGGCAAGCTGGTCCAGTTTTTCCTGGGCTATGTCGATGGCGAGCACTTTCGCGCCCATGATATGGGCCAATTGGGCGGCATAGATGCCAACACCACCAACACCGATGACGATGGCAAGGTCGCCCGGCTTCAGTTCACTTTTGACAATAACCTGATATGGAGTAGAAACGGCATCGGCTATCACGGAAAGCTCCGCGAGAGTATGGCCCGCCAGGGCCGCATCGGGCACTTCGGCGAGGAATCTCGATGGTACCACGACGTGGCTGGCGAAGCCGCCGTGGAAATCGTTGCCGGGCATTTTCTGATTCTGACAGATATTACTACGGTCGCCTTTGCACAGTTCGCATTCGCCGCACGGCAACACGGCAGGTATGATAACCGGTTTACCCTTCCATTGTGACGGACCTGCGATAACGGTGCCGCTGATTTCATGTCCCAATACCAGCGGAAGCTCATGACGGGTGGGAACCCCATAATGCCAGAAGCTCAGATCGGTGTGACAGACACCACACCCGGCGATCTCAACCAGAGCGTCACCCTCGCTCAGTTCGGGTACAGGTATAGCCGTCTTTTCGAAGGGCTTGTCTTTTTCGGTCATTTGATAGGCGAGTATTTCTTTCATTGATTCCTCCTGCGGGATACTAATCAAATTTTATTTTTCCTGATTCTTAGACGACAGTTCCAGCATATGGACCAGAGCAGTAATGGTGTCATTATAGGGTGTGGGCAGGCCATGCTTTCGTCCATAATACGCGATTCTTCCGTTGAGAAAGTCAATCTCAGTAGGCAGGCCGGCATCCAGATCAACCCACATGGAAGGACGGTGGTACCCGCCGCCCTTCAGATATTTCAGGCAGAACTCCTTGAACCCCTCGTCGAATTTAAGCCCTTCAGCTTCGGCCACGCGTACCGATTCATCGATCAGCGCTGTCACGAGCTTAAGACCCAGTTCATGGTCGGTGACTTCTTTCATGGTCAGTCCGGTGATAGCGCAGACAGGAGAAAGGGCCGAGTTCAAGATGGCTTTTATCCAGATATGGTCACGAATGTTTTCAGGGACTTTGGTTTCCAGACCCGCCGACGTGAGAAGCCGGGCGATTTCGGCCGCGATTGCATCGCCCTCTCTCGTGAGGGCAGCTATATAGTTGGGCGGATTGAAGAAAGTGACCTTGACCGCGCTTGGCGCGCTCATTCCGCCGGCGTAATTGATGGAGAAACGCAGGGTTTTACTTTCACCGAGAGTCCTGGCGATTTCCAGTTCGTTATCCAAACCATTCTGGACACACATAACGAACATTTTATCAGAGGTGATTTCCGCAATCTTAGGGATTATTATTGCGAGGGTCGGGGTCTTTACGGCGACGGCTATGAGGTCCAGGTCGAACTGCTTTAAGTCCGAGATCGAGTAACAACCATCGGCAACGTCGACCGTTTTTTCAATCGTCTGCTCCAGGCGGATTCCGTCGTCTTTCATCCGGTCGATTCTTTCATGGTCGATGTCGCACAGCACCACGTGCGCCCCGGCATCGATGAGATGCGCAGCGAGGATGGTGCCGACTGGCCCCATACCAACCACTGCAGCACGCAACTGATGACCACCGGTATTTTCAGCCATGATTATCTCCTATATCATTGGTTTGCGAATACCATGCTGCCATCAGGTGCCCACCTTTATCTTTCTTCTGTCAAAGATGAGGACAGTCAGAAATGTGATTAAACATACGGCCCAGCAGAAGAAGATAGGATGCGGGAGGCTTATCTGCCTGAAGAGAGATTGAATCTGAGGGAAGATGAGCCAAGCGGCCAGGGCTACCATCGACATGATAAGCGTCCACGTAGCGTGCGAGCGTCGGCACAGTTTGGGCCAGAAGAGGGTCATCAGGGTCACGAGCGTGTAGGCGGTGGTGAGGGTGAGGCCGATAAGCAGGGTTTTGAGAATTCCGGAGATAGAGACGGCCATTATGTATGTAAAGACACTCAGGACCAGAACGGAAACGCGGGAGATTATTCGTTCGCGTTTTTCACTGAGGTCCGGTGCCACGAATCTCTTGATCAGATCACCGCACACGAGAGTGGCGCTTCCAACCAGCAAGGCTGACGCGGTGGAGACATCGGCAGCCCACAGGCCAGCCAGGATAACGCCGGCGACGACCGGGCTGAGGCTTAGTACCGTACGAGGCAGGGCCTCGGTGGCGATGATATCAGGATGAAGTATGGCCGCGGCGACACCGATGATGGCGCTGATGAAGCCGACCGGGAAGATCATCGCGGCTCCCAGTAGAAAGCCTTTTCTGGCGGCGCCCGAGTCTTTGGCACCGAAACTTATCTGCACTATCGACTGCACAGAAAAGACAGTGGTGCACATGACCACAAACCAGGCGATGATGAGCCCCCATCCGATGGCGGCGAGGTCGAAGCCGGGATGTTCTACGGGAAGTCTAGCCACAATTTTGTTGAAGCCGCCCACTTTGATAACGGCCATAACCGCTCCGAGAGCCACTCCGGCATAGATAAGAATGACATTTATGATATTTGTCAGTCCGGCAGCCCAGAAACCGCCGATGAGGGTGATGCCAACAAAGACAATGGCGGTTACCAGCATTCCCGTCTGGAAGGTAAAGATGTCGGGCAAGAGCGATGACAGAATCGCACCGCCGGCCACGTATTGAAGCGACGTGATAATTAACTGCAGGACGATCTGCCCGACAGCGCCGATGACTCGTCCGGATACGCTGTAGTGTTTCTCGAAGAGTTCCGGGAGAGTGGTAATTTCGAGTCGGCGGTAGCGATGGGCGGCGAAGAGGCCCACCAGCAAGGCACCGGCTGCCCAGGCAGCATTGTACCACCCGGCGGAGATACCGACAGAATAGGCTCGCTCGGCAACGCCGATGGTGGAGGCACCGCCAATAGCCAAGCCAGTCAACAGCGGAGCTATTACCCAGAAGGGCAGGCTGCGCCCGGCCAGAAGGTAAGCTATCATGCCTCCCCGGCTGAGACGGCGAGTGAGCCAGGTGATTAAATAGAGCAAAACGACATAAACGCAGACGATGCTGAGAGGAATCCAATTCATAGCTTGATCACATCCATTCCGGTATTAGATAAGATGCTACACAGACCCACTGCGCAGGGAGTGGAGTTGGCTTGCGGGATCTCAATGTTAAACGGTCTTTAAAAGGCCTCAATGCGATTCCGTATTTATATTTTCCAGGTGAATCTATATTCTATGCCTACCCGAGATTTCTTACTTTCAGTCGAGCATCAACTACCCGGGCACCGTTGCCTTTCTCAAACACAAAAACCGGATTCAGATCCATCTCATCAATCTCCGGAAAATCGGAAGCAAGCTGGGAGAGCCGCATGAGCATCTCGGCTGTCAAGTCGGTATCGGCCGGCTTCTCACCTCGCGCTCCCTGGAGAATAGGATACCCCTTTATGGATTGAATCATGTCATTGGCCTCGGCTTGTGAAAGCGGGGCCAGTCGGAACTGTACGTCTTTCAGGGTTTCAACAAAAACACCGCCAAGGCCGAACATGATCATCGGGCTGATACCCTCACCGGCTTTAGCACCCATGATGATTTCTTTACCTTCGACGAGTTGTTCCTGTACCACAAAGGCCGGCTTGTATTTCTTGAAAGTATTAGCCATGTTATCAAACGCAGCCAGCAGGTCGGTTTCATCCTTGAGATTGAGGACAACGCCGCCGGCATCAGACTTATGAACGACTTCTTCAGCATCGATTTTCAAGACCAGCGGGTAGTTGAGTTTTTGAGCCTCTTTTTTAAGTTCATCTTTAGTCTCGACGCGGACCGTTTTGACTGCCGGGAGACCATAGGCGTTCAGAAGTTCGAAGACATCGGCCTGCGGCAGGAACCGATCCTGCCCGCTGTAGCGGCTGATGATGCCTTCGGCCTTTTTCTTGTCACATGGCAGTTCCTTTAACTCCGGCGTCGGCCGCTTTTGAATCTGACCGTACTTAATCATGGCGGCGAGAGCTTTGGACGCCGATTCGGCAAAGTCATATACGGGGATGCCGCTTTGCCTGACCAGACGGATCACCTCGCCCCATCTTTCTTCTATAGTGAGAATGATACAGATTATCGGTTTTTGAGCGGCCGCTCCTATCTCGGCAAGTTTGCAGGCGACAGCTTCGCAGTCCACGAAGGGCGGCGTTACAAAGTTGAGAATAAGCGAGTCGATATTAGGATCCTTGAGCAGCGCCTCTACCGTTCCCCCGTACTCCTTGGCCCCGGCGGTAGCGATGACATCGACCGGGTTGGATACGATAGCCTCGGAGAAAAGAAGCTCACCCAGTGCCTTGCCTGTTTCGGGGCTCAACTGGGCCAGTTTCAAACCTTTCGATATACATTCATCAACAGCTATGATAGCCGGGCCACCGGTATTGGTAACGATTACTATATTCTCGGATTGCGGTACCGGCTGGGTGGAAAAAGCGATGGCGGCCTCGATCATATCCTGCTGGGAGTAGAAGCGAAGGACACCACTTTTTTCGAAGATGGCATCGGCCAGAGTATCCTGTTCAATCAAGGATCCGGTATGCGAAGCGACGGCCTTGACACCTTCTTTGGTTCTGCCAGTCTTGACCACTAGAATGGGTTTCTTTTTGGTAACGCGACTGGCGACTTCGAGAAAGCCAGCGGGATCTTTGAGAGTTTCTATGTGAACCATGATGACCTTGGTGTCATCATCCTGGCCGTAGTAATCGATGATTTCGTTCATGCTGACGTCGGCCTCGTTACCGAAGCTGGCGTACATGCGCATGCCCATGCCGATTCGGTGTAGATGCAACTTAAGGGTTTCCCCTACCCCACCGCTTTGAGCGACGATGGAGATGTTGCCAGGCCTCATGGGCACAAAGGTAAAATTGGCATAAACAGACACAGCGGGGTCAGAATTCTGGATTCCCTGGGAGTTGGGTCCGTAAATTCGCATGCCGTATTTGTGAGCTATTTCAACGATGTGTTTCTCCAGCTTCAATCCTTCTTCGCCGACCTCTTTGAATCCGGCGGTGTGGACAATGGCGTACTTCACACCGGCCTTGCCGCAATCCTCGAGAACGGTCGGTACGAGGGTATTTTTGATGGAGATGTTGACGAGATCGACTTCATCGGGGACCTCACTCACGGCAGCGTAGGTTTTAAAGCTTTTGATGTATTTTGATTTGGGGTTGATCGGATAGATGGGTCCCTGGAAATTGTGGTCGACAAGGTTTTGAATGACGATATGGCCGATACTCAGCGGGTTGTTTGAGGCGCCGATAATAGCGACCGATCTGGGCTTGAACAGGCCGTCAAGCATTTATTCCTCCTTTACTTTCTAACGAATACAGGGCTGCCCCGAGGGCACCAGTAAACTGAGGGTGCGGGGGTACGAATATCTTTCTTCCAATTTTTTCTTCGAACATCGAGACCAGAAAAGGGTTGTAGGCGACCACACCGCCGGTCATGACGACATTGCCGTCCATGGTATCCATTTCAAGAACCCGTTTTACCACGGAGCCGAAGATACCTTTGACAATATCCTCGACTTTAGCTCCTTCTCTTATGCGGGCCAGGATTTCAGTGGCGGCAAAAACGGTGCAGTAACTGCCGATGTGAACATCGTGCTGCGCTTTCTCGGCCAGTTGATTGAGTTTATCCATTTTTATATCGAGGCGGTAGGCAATCTCTTCGAGAAAGGCACCTGTACCGGCGGCACACTTGCGATTCATCTTGAAATTGACGCGCTTACCGGACCTGTCGGTTTTCACGATCTTGTTGTCCTGCCCACCGATGTCAATCAGGGTATGGTCCTTAGGAAAATAATGGAATGCGCCCCTGGCATGGCAGCTGATTTCGGTTTTAGTATCGTCGGCGCGGGGAACATTTCTTTTTCCGTAGCCGGTGGCCATAACGAGGTAACGGTCGGAGCCTTTGGTGCCGGCCTGGCGGCAGGCATTCGCAAAGGCTTTTTCCGCAGCGGCACCGTAGTCGGCGCCGGTGTTATTTACAGAATATACAAGGATTTCTTTATCCGCATTGATGATTATCGCCTTGGTGGTGGAGGCGCCAACATCAATTCCCACAAAGTTCTCCGGCTGGTTATTCATAATTTCACGTTCCCGGCGGGCAAAGTTTCCTATTTTGCCTGCAGCTGCTCGATAAATGCCTCAATGTTGGTCCTGGTCTGTTCCTCCGAATAACAGCGCAGGTCATTGAGATCACCGTTAATAGTCAGGGTAGGAATGTTCAACCGTTTCTCGAGGCGTTCGGGCATGCCGTAGCGGTTGTTCGAATTATTCGGACAGGTTTTGGCATCATGGAACAGGATTCCATCGAGCTTGTATCTTTTGACAATGTCCTCGATGTACTTTTCTTTAAAGTTCTCGTCCCTGACGATAAAGATTTCGGTGTAGGCACGGGCCATGCTCAAGAAGGGATCGGCCGGGTCAAAGGCATTGAAAATCCAGCTATTACAGTAAGTCGAGGGGATGACGGCGGTCTTCAACCCGATAAACAACTCGGACATTTCTCTGAGTTTGCCCCAGATGGGCATGCCTTCCCAGTACAGGCGGTACTTTTCATCTTCTACGGCTCCGATACCGTCTTTTATTCGTTGTTTCAGTTCCGCATGAAGTGTTTCGTAATACTGTACGGCAGTCTCTGATCCCCTGAGGACGACCGCCGGGCCCATATGAATGGTAGCGTCAAAGAAGCTCATCGGGGACGGGCGAGCCACCATTGTCTCGACTACATCTCTCCACATCTCGGTACATTTCTTGGAGAGAGCCAGGACCTCGCGGAATTTGTCGATATCGAACTTGTTGCCGGATATCTTTTCCAGCTTTGGAATCAAATCCTTTATTTGCTGGACAATTCCCGCCAGGACTTCGTCGGTCATCTCGCCGATGTTGCGGAAAGTGGAGACGCCCATGATGGGAACGTTTAATTCTCTCGCGTACCATGAGAGCCAATCCTGAACATCACGGCACTGATTGGTATTAAAGACCAGCACATCGGGTTTGGGGACGCCCTCAATTCCTTCGTAAGCTTTTGAGAGGGGTGTTTCTTTCTTGATGAAAGACCCGATATCGGAAGTCAGGTAAGAGCAGATATCCGGCGAATACCCGATGGCGTTGGCAACAGGAATAAAATCATTAGCCATGCGGGTGGCCCCAAGCATAGCGCCATGATTTTCGGGGTAATATACATGAAAACCGAAACTAAGCAGAAGTTCAGCGGGGCCGACGCTGGTGCACCAGGCAACCTTTTTCGAGTCATCGCGGGCGGCCGCGTCTAATTCATAAAAGTAATCGGCCATTATTTTTCGCATCTGGCCGGTGGCCTGAATTTTCTTAATGGCAGGCTTTTTTTCTTCACTCATGACGTATCTCCTTGAAAACGACCAATGCCGCTTTATCTCTTATACATTCATTATCTTGGAGCCTTCGGTTCCGATCATTCCTCCGCGGCAGAAGCTTGAGCTCATGAACCCGGCCGAGTGTTTCGCCTGCACCGCGAGAGCATCCGACAGGGAATTGCCGCACGATTGCTGAACACAGTCCATAATGGCTTTTCGGGCGGCCTCGATGGCCGGGTTGCCTGATGGCGGGAGGTTCGTTTCCGTCGGCACGTTTTTCAGAGCGTCGGTGACCACTTTTCTTTGCGGAACGGGGCCTTTGCCTGCTTCGGACGCGATTTTCCACACCGTCAGCAGGGACTCATCCATCGGCCCGGCGAAGTCAATCAGCCAACCGACAGCGTCTTTGGCAGTGACTGGTCTTCCCCCGAGCAGCAGATTAAGCAGCTTCGGCCAGTCTTCGGACCGAGCCTTTCTAAACGGCCAGTGGCATCCTTCCATGCCGGGCACAACCGGCAATGTTACCTCAGGCATGCCCAACGCGCTGTCTTCGACGCACACGAGGAAATGGCAGTGCATCATCAGTTCCAGCATACCACCAAGGCAGCGTTTGCCGTTTACGAAACCGACTGATACCTCGAATTCGCTGTCCAGGCGGCGGGCGGTTTTGGACCACTCGCCTGAGATTTCGAGACCGATGTCGGCATTGTCGAGAGCCGGGAAGAAATTGCTGGTGTCGGCACCAACCATCTGGGTGGCAAGATGGAAATCACCGGTGACGATCACGCGCTTTATATTTTCGGCTTTGAGCCAGTCAATGGCACGGTTCATCTCGGCGTCGACATCGCGGCTGTAGCTCTCACGACCGATAGAGATAACGCCGATTTTTCCATCGTGCTCGGCATTGACGTAGAGCTGTTGCCACTCATTGCCATCAATAGTACCCAAGGCGTCGGGATACCAGCTTCCCTTAGCTTCGGGGTGCAGACGATGATAAGATTCAACAGTCTTGATGGCTTTATCCGCTCCGAGATTACGGATGAAGGCGAGGATACCCGGCCGGAACTGCGCGCACAACTCACCGATAGCGTTGATATGCGACAGATGTGAGCGCTTTTCGTGAAGCATCAGGCTGGTCATCTGCACTATTGGCCCGACAACCCAACTCTGGAAGGCCTCATCATCACCGTCGTCCATGGACCAATCTACCACGGGCCTGAAATGGTTCAGGGGATACCAGTTCTGACCGGTTTCCTTACGGTGGTCGAGTTTTCGGGCGGGGGTGAATACCTCACCGTAGTGTTTGCCCAGGTGATGCAGGCACGACCAGGTGAGGAAGTTGGCTCCTTTAGCGCCGATGGCATCATGGGCGCGGAACGGGTTAGGGCCAACCATTCTTCGAACGAACTTGTCAATCTTCCAGAAAGGCATGTTGGTAGCCTCGTGATATCGTATGGCGGCCAGCGTGAGACCGCAGAAGAGAACATCGAGAACAAATGACCAGTTATCGCTAACGGGAATGGGAATCAAGCCGAGAGCCCAGAAAAGCTGGGTTACCGGTGATGTTTTCTTTTCGACGATTTCCCAGATTTTATTTATCTGGTGAGGAAAAGCCGGGTGGGCAATCCCCACGCCGAGTTCCGCACTGGGGAAACCCGAGGTGACCGAACGAATTTCAATTTCTGGAAAAGCTTTGCGAAATATATCGTAGTGAGCCTTTTTGATTTCGAGAATTTCCGGGATGGCTTCCAAGAGAAACCGCGGGCGCATGGCTTTTAGTTCCGACGGGAGATTTTTGCCGTCGTAATTGAGCCTCACAATGTTAGCCATGATGGCGTCAGCCTGTTCTTGCCCGAAAGACGCTTTCAGGCCCTGGTACTGAGCTCCGATGCCGTCGGGTGCTCCGGGAAAGTCGAGAGCTACGATGGGAACATTGAACGGCAGGAGTCTCGAACCCAGCTGCATCGTCTTACCGGCACCGACAATGCCGTTGGCGCCGGAAATGACCATAGCCCCGCGCTTACCGGATTCACCAAAAACCTTATCGACGAGATTTTCGGTCGTGGCCGGTAATTGGCCGCGGCTGAAGATTTCGTGGACGGTGCCCAATCCGAGTGTATCAAGAGTAGGTTGTCTTAGTGTTTTCATCGTTATTTCCCTCCGTCCGCTACTTTGAAGATAGCCGCAATGCCGACATCGCCGGCCGCGCAGCCGAAGATCAGGACGTAGCCGCCGCCGAGTGACACGGCTTCTTCGAAAGCCTCGATTATGACTCGCGTGAGGGTCGGTCCCTGAGGATGGCCCCAGACGAGTGGGCAACCGGTTTCATTCATCCTGTGCCAGTCGTAGTCGAGGACCTTTGCGAAGATAACATCATTAACCGCGAAAGGATTGTGGTTTTTCACGACCGTCATGTCGGCCATGGTCAGACCGGTTTTCTCCAGCAGTTGCTGGACAGCCAGAGCAGGAGCCTCGGGCATCAGGCTGGGATCGGTTCTGATGTCGATTTTGCCCACAAACTGGATATCGATGTCCGGTCGGGGACTCAGTTCACGGGCTTTTTCTTTAGTGGTCACCAGCAGTGTGGCCATGCCGTCGGAGGCATGGGTCTGGGTCCCGCCGGTGACGCAGGTATCGAGCTCGGGCATGGCCCTCAATCCTTCCAAGGTCAGCTTGCGAACACCGGCGTCGGAGTCAATGCGGCCAAGGAATCGGCCCTGAACATTGAGTACATCCAGCGGAACGAGGACACGGTCAAGAAAGCCGGAATCTTTTGCTTTGAAATATTGATCGTAGCGATAAAAGGCCAGTTCATCAACCTCTTTTCGGTCGGTTTTATACTTTCTGGCCGCCAGACCGGCACACCCTATCATGGCTCGGCCGGTAGCAGGGTCGAATCCAAAATTATCCCAAACGTCGGCAAGGACCTCGGTGCGTCGATGCGCACGCCGTTCCGGAAAGACGCCAACAGGTGAATCACTGGTTCTGTCAAAGGTAAGAACACCGACGACTTCTTTCGAGCCTGCCTGTATTTCGGCGGCCGCCAGTATAACGGCCTGGAGACCGGTGGCACAGGCTTGTTCCATATGGTAGCCGGGAATTCTGTGATCCATGCAACTGGCGACCAGGGGGGCGGTCCAGAATTTCCAGTGCCACGGAATGGTTGATCCAATTATGAGATACTCGAGAACGTCGATGGGGACTTTTCTGAGTCCCATTATTCTATTCATGGCCTCCCCGGCAAACTGGCCAATATTAACTTCCGCCAGAGCAGACATTTGCCAGGCCGGGAAGAAGCTGCTACCCCAGGTACCGTAAGGAATCCTGGCGTTGGCAAACATTGCTGCTGATTTTTCCATTACTGATCCTTCAGAGCTATAGATATTATTGATTTTTCAGTTCCGTCGCGGTCCTCGTGGTAACCTTCCGAGCACCATCCAATTACTCCCCAACTATCTTGAATTGACAGATTAATGAAAAATGACGGCAAAGGCAAATGGTTTTGAAAAACGGCTTAACACACGCGACAGGCACCGCAAAATTCGGTTCTAGCTAAGCCCAGAGTCAGGGAAGTCTTTCGTGGTTCAATAGTTCCACGAGTACCTGAGTGCCTTTTTTGACGGTCCTAGTGCCGCCTTCAATCATCATCAACCCGTCAATACTACGGGCCGATGACAGTCTTCCTGATTCCTGACGAGGCGACGG
This sequence comes from Candidatus Zixiibacteriota bacterium, assembly GCA_020351995.1. GTDB lineage: Bacteria > Zixibacteria > MSB-5A5 > GN15 > FEB-12. Next base: position 2,489,233 of record CP070674.1, on the reverse strand, counting down.
GTGGGCAACAAGACCTTTGACGGTCTTTTCCAGCCTTGCCCCAACGATATTGAAGCGATTGCCACTTACCCTGACATCGCCGGCCAGTGTAGCATGTGAGCGCACGGGCTCAAAGGGCAAACCGGACAACCGGGAGACGACGCGTCTTACATACAGGAAATAGCCAACGAGGACGCTTACGGGGTTGCCCGGCAGACTTACCAGCCAGCATTGTCCCATGTCGGCTATGAGAGTGGGTTTGCCCGGTTTTACGGCGACTTTGTAAAAGAGCAGTTTTCCGCCCAGGGCCGTAACGATATCCGGGATGAAATCATAGTCCCCCATTGAAACCGCGCCGGTGGTGATGACCAAATCGTGGTGTTCAAGACATCGTTTGAGTGTTTCGCGCAGAGGTTCAAGGTCATTGGAGCGGACTCTTTCCTGTGTCTGGACGGGAAAGCGGTCATAGCTCAATAATGAATACAGAGTAGGTATATTTGAATCATAAATCTGCCCGTATTGTAGTTGCGCGCCCGGCTCGACAATCTCGGAACCGGTGGACACCAGCGCGATGCGAGGGCGCGGAGTCACCATTACCTGTTGCAGCCCTATCGACGCGAGTATTCCGATATCGCCGGGTCTTAGCAGGTCTCCCCTGCGAAAAAGAACCTGACCCGACGTGATGTCATTACCCATCGGTCGGATGAATGAACCCGGAGCGGGTAACTGGCTGATAACGGCTTTGTTATCCTGGACTATGACATCTTCAATTTTGATTACGGCATCAGCGCCTTCCGCGAGCGGTGCACCTGTCATAATCTTTACTACGTGTTGGTCAAGAAGAGAGTGCGGTGTTGTGTTGCCGGCTTCGATAACAGTCTGGATTGGCAGACACCAAGGACCGTCGCCTTTCAGGTCAGCCGTTCTGACCGCGATACCATCCATTGCCGAGCGGGGGAACTGGGGGACATTGATGGGAGACCTTATATCTTCACCGACGATGCTGCCGATCGCAGACGTTAGCGGCATCGGGCGTGGGGGCAGTTGTTTTACCGCCTTTTGAACTCGCTGTTGAGCTTCTGTCAGCGAGACCAGACTACTCAATGATTCTGATTGGGTCACCTTCGTTCAACTCACCTTCCGCCAGTACCCTGGCAAATAAACCCTGGCGTGGCATTATGCAGTCTCCAAGAGATTCCTTTATTTCGCAGCCATGATGACAGTCCTTGCCGACCTGGACGATTTCGATAATCACGCTGTCACCCAAGGCTATTTTTGTGCCTACATCCAGCAAACCGAAGTCCACGCCAACAGTTGTAATGTTCTCACCGAAATCTCCGGGCCTAATATCGAATCCATCGGTCTTTATCGCCTCAATGCTTTCGCACGGAAGCAAACTGAGGGCCCGGCTGGTACCGGAGTGGGCGTCACCATCAAAACCGTTCAGTGTGACGCTGACGTTCTTTACATTTTCTTTCTTGCCACCTTTGGTAGCGGATACAGACAGCCGGAAAATAGATGCCCGAGCGTTTTTCACTCGCTGTCCTCTCTTTCGAAATGGCCACTGCGACCACCGCGTTTTTCCACCAGCCGTATTGATTCGATGGTCATGGATCTATCGACGGCTTTTCCCATGTCGTAGATTGTCAAAGCAGCGGCGGTCGCTGCCATCAGAGCTTCCATTTCAACACCGGTGTTATAGCGAGTTCGAGCCTCGGTGGTTATTTTCACCGTCGGCGGGTCCTCGGTAAATTCAAAGTCGACAGACACTGATGTAAGGGGCAGAGTGTGACACAAGGGGATAATTTCGGCGGTTCTCTTGGCAGCCTGAATGCCCGCGATGCGGGCAGCCGACAGCGCGTCGCCTTTCTTGAGGGTATTTTCGTTCAGTTGCCTGAAAAGTTCCGCGGAAACCAGTACAGTTGCCGCGGCGCTCGCATATCTTTCGGAATCGGGTTTTTTCCCGGTATCCACCATGCGAACCCTTCCCCTATCATCAACATGGGTGAGTTTCTTTTTCTTCATCCGCCCACCATCCGCATAAAAGGGTTGGCCCGGAGAATCGAGGTTTCTTCGGGCATTCGCCTTAACCCGGGGGCAGTGAGGATGTGGCGAATCACTCTGGCTATTTCGTGGTTACCCCTGTTACCGGCAAGCACTGGCTTAAGATCGATTCCCTTATTTAAGAATAAACAGCCGAGCAGCACACCGTCAGAGGTCAGGCGCAACCGATTGCATTTATGGCAGAAATTTCGGCTTATGGCTGAGATGAAACTGATGCGACCGGGCGCACCGGGTAAAGTGTACGTTCGTGCCGGGCCGGGACTGTTATTATTGACCGGCAGTGGTTCCAGCATCAATCCTATCTGGTTTCGGATTTCATCTTCACTTACAAAGAGGTCCTGTCCCCAACCCGATCCACGAGTGGGCATGAATTCGATCAAGCGCAGATCGATTTTTCGTTCTAGCGCCCAGAGCGCGAAGCGGTGGATTTCATGGTCGTTGATGTTTCGCATGACGACGGTATTGATTTTGATACAGTCAAATGCGCCACTTTGCTCGGCGGTGGTTATCGCCGAGTAAACCCGGTCGAAACCGTTAACTCCGGTGACTTTTCGAAATACAGTTCTATCCAGAGTATCGAGACTTATGTTCAGTCGGTTAAGCCCGGCGTTTATTAGTGACGGGAGCTTAGGCTCCAGCAGCAGTCCGTTGGTGGTAAGTCCAATCATGGAGATGCCACTCAGCAAAGACGTTTGGTGCACAAGATCCACGATTTCGCGACGAAGGAGAGGTTCTCCGCCAGTGAAGCGGACTTTGGTTATTCCCAATGAGGCAAAGGTCTTTATGAGACGAAGGGTGTCGGGAAGCGATAGTTGATCTTCACTTTCTCTGTGAGTCATTTCCGGGCCGTAACAATAACCGCATCGTAAGTTGCACCGCTTAATTAGAGAAACGCGCAGGTAATTTATATGGCGGCCCATTGGGTCAATCAGCTTCTTCACGGGTCAGGCGTGCCTCCAGTTATCAGTTCCAGAGCGTGTTGTAGAGCCGGCTGAATGACTTCCAGGTTTTCCAGAGCCCCTTGAGGGCTTCCCGGCAGGTTGACAATAAGGCTATGACCGGCACAACCTACTACGGCTCTCGAGAGAATGGCGTGGGGAGTTTTCTCGAACGAGGCACGGCGCATAGCTTCTTCCATTCCGGGGATACGTCGCTCGATGATTTCCAGCGTAGCTTCGGGCGTGACATCGGAAGGAGCAAGACCGGTTCCACCCGAAACGATTATGAGGTTGATCTTGTCCTCGACGGTCAACTTCCTTAACGCGTTCACAAGGGTGTCTTTCTTATCCGGTAATATTTCCAGAAAAGCGACGTCATAGTCGGACTTCTCAAGATAATTCTTCAGCAGGGGTCCGGTTTTGTCGGGACGCACTCGGCGATAAGAGCGGTCGCTGGCGATAAGAATGGCCGCGTTAAAGCGGCTTGGTCTGGGTTGTTTTGCGGGCACCTGTCAATGTATCCGGTTTCTTGCCGGGCCGTTTTTTACGTTTCGGATTTTTCCCTCGTGAAAATCATCACGGTAACATCATTTTCGTCGTCAAAGCAGACGGTGCAGCCATCAAGGTCAAGGTCTTTCACCGGTACGGTTTTTACTTCGAATCCAAGTTCAAGGTAGTTCTCAACGGCTTCCTCCAGACGCGGACCGGAGGCGGTGAACTGCTCCACCCATCCTTCCGCACGCAATTTATCGATAGACTCAGTAGCCACCGTAATGCCTTTCCTTTATTGCTGTCCAAAGTGGAATATAGTCTGTCCGCGAGGCATGGACAAGGGGTTTAGAACAGGTCATCAAGGTCATCGTCACCTCCGCCTCCCGGCAACTCGCCGTACTGCTGAAGGTATCGCTGGATTAATTCGCTTTCACGTTTGGTGTACATGGGATCTTCTTCCCATCCAAACCACACCGCGTTGCCCGGTTCCTGCAGGCACTCCTTAAGGCTCTGGCGAATATTGGCGGTGCCGCTAATGCGGATGACTTTCTTTTCATTGTTGAGCAACTGAATAACGCCCTCAGTTTCGGGAACGGATTCTACCGCTTCTTCATTAAGGGGTTGCCACCGTTCTGGCGGCAGGACCACCTCGGTAATGTTTTGCCTGAGATGGCACTGCAAACAGCGAGTGGCTTCAGCGCGAGCTACCTGCTCCGAGAATGTGTTCTGGATAAGACCGAATCCGCTGGTGCGTTTTGCCAGGGCGGGTGATTGCGCCTTGTGTCGGGCTTGTTCGAAGGTTTCATAAGAAGTGCCGAGGGGTGCAGTTTCGAGCTCGGTTAAGGTATGCTCGACTTCCGCGAGCCCGTTACCCCCCAGATACCGGTCAATTATGTCAGCCACACGCCTTCCATCGGCGATGGCCTCCACAACCGATGACGGTCCCCGGGTCACATCGCCAGCGGCGAAGATACCGTCGAGACCGAAGGCAAAATTTTCATCAACCTTGAGGGTACTGGCCGGTCCCATGGACAGGCCGCTGACGTGAGCCAGCAGGTCAGCATCGGCCTGCTGACCGATGGTTACCACCACGGCATCGGCTTTGATCTGTTTAGTCTCTGCGTCATCGTACTGAGGGTCAAACCGGCCCTGTTCATCGAAGACTCGGGTGCATTTTTTCAGTTCGATGCCCGCTACTTGATCCCCGGCGGCGATGAATCGCTTCGGCCCCCATGAGCATTCGATTCTCACACCTTCTTCTTCCGCCTGGGCGATTTCCCAATCGTGGGCAGGCATCTCTTCCCTGCATTCCAGGCAGACCATTTGAACGGAGCGGGCACCTAGCCGCACTGCGGTCATAGCGGCATCGATAGCGACATTACCACCTCCGATGACCACTACCTGGCCTTCAATCCGCGGTGCCTGTGAGAGTTTGGCCGATTTCAGGAATTCGAGTCCGGGATATATTCCGGTAAGGTCACTACCCTCAATTTGTAAAGCTTTGCTGACCGGGGCACCGGTGGCGATAAAGACGGCGTCGAAGCCTTGGGCTTTGAGTTCGTCGACTTTCTGTTCACTGTTGAAGTGGTGTCCTGTATGGAAGGTTACACCAACAGTCTCCAAGATTTTCATTTCGCGGTCGAGGACGTCGGATGGCAACCGATAGTCGGGAATACCATAGCGCAACATGCCGCCCAACTTTTCCTCGCGGTCGAAGAGGCTGACGTCGTGACCGAGAATCTGGAGATAGTAGGCCGCTGAGGCGCCGGCAGGGCCGGAACCTGCGACGGCTACTTTTTTGCCGGTGTCAGGGCGTTTTTCACCAGGGGGGTAATCAGAAGGTAAGATTGTATCGGCCACATAGCGTTTCAGGTCACATATAGCCAGAGAATCGTCGATTTCTTTGCGGCGACAGTGATCCTCGCAGGGGCGGAAACAGACGTACCCGAGAACACCCGGGAACGGGACGCGCTCACGAATAATATTCATTGCGTCGTTGTACTGCCCGGCGGCGATGGCTCTAACATAGCGAGGAATGTCGATGCCGGCGGGACAGTTGCCCATACAGGGAACCGGCGCATCGCGGCGTACAGACGGAATGCCTTCACGGTCGCGCAGGGCTCCGGTAGGACATACTTCGACACAGGCTCCGCAGAAGCGGCACTGGGCTTCTCTCAACCGGGCTCCGGTCAACGTGCCGACCCAGAGTCGGTCTTCATGCCAGGTCGCTCCCAGAACGTCGGTGCCGTGTACTTTGCGGCAGATTCGCACACATCGCAGGCAACCGATGCAGAGGTTGTAATCGCGTTCGAAGAGAGGATCGTCTTTTGACACGGGACGATTAGCAGGCACGTATCTGGGCGTGTCACCGGGGATGCCGATGTAATCGCTAACCTTTTCCAACTCACAGCGGCCGAGGAGAACGCAGCATCGTTCCTCCACGGGAACGTTAGACGAACAATCCGTCCGGCTGCATCCCTCTTTCTGAGCACAGGTGAGGCAAGCGTGAGGATGGTCGGTGAGCAGTTTGCTTAGCGCCTGTTTTCGTCGGCGTATTACTTCTTCAGCATTTGTTATGACAATCAGACCATTCCTGGCAGGGGTCACACAGGAGTTGACCGGTTCCGGCTCGCCATCAATCTGGACCAGACACAGGTTACATTGGGCATCATCCCCGGCTGGAGCGTCGGATTTTTCACCAGTTAATTTTGAATCGACCTGATAGACACACCCGGCCCATATGACTTCCGTTGCCGGGGGCAAGTCCGGATGGTGGCACATGCGGGGGATGTATATACCGGCCCGATCGGCCGCTTCGAGTATAGTCATTCCTTCGGAGCAGGTGACCTGTTGTCCGTCAATTGTAAAGCTCAGTTCGGCCATAGTTCTCCTGATATACGGCAGCGACACCCTCTGGCGATGAGGTGCCCAAGGGAATCGGCGGAATTAATGCCCGTTCCCACCTACCAGGAATGGGTAATAGCGCCGGGGGGGCAAGCTACAACACACGGCAGAGGCGGGCGGTCGGTGGTCGGCTTACAAGCGCCGCAGTCGTACTTGACCTTTTTGCGGTGCTCTTCTTTGATGGCAGCCACCTCGTCGTCGTAGTCATCGGTAATGATTTCGAACATACCCTCCGGGCAAGCTTCGACACAGGCGCGATGAGTACATTCGATGCACAGGTCGGTGTCGATAGTTATGAAGTACTCGCCGCTCCCGTCGAGGTATCCGTAATTCGCTTTCATCAACCACCTTTCTGGCGCTGTTTTTCGACCAGCGCTTTGGCAAACAGGGCCGCGCCGAGGCCCCCGGCAATTTGCGTATCGTATTTCGACTTCAGTGACACCAGGCCCAGTTCTTTCTCCAAGCGGGTAACAACCCCGCTGTTTTTGGCGATGCCGCCAGTGATAGCGAAGTCTTTCTCGACCCCGATGCGTTCAAGCAGTGAGACGACACGGTGAGCCATGGCGGAACAATAGGCCGCGAGTACCCGTTTGGTCGACCAGCCTTCACGAAGCAGCGATGACGCCTCGGATTTGGCAAAGACGACGCAGGTCGATGAAACCGGTTCGGGTTCTTCATCGACATCGAGCGACATATCACCGACGTCTTCGATAGAAACGTTGAGGAGGTCAGCGAAGACTTCCATTCCGCGCCCGGTACCGGCGGCGCACTTGTCGTTCATTAGGAAGTTGGTGACCTTACCTTTTTCATCGCAATGGATAGCCTTGCAATCCTGACCGCCCATGTCGAGGATGGTACGCACGGTTGGCCCGTACATGGAGTTTCCGCCGCGGGCATGGCAGGCGATCTCGGTGATGGCACGGTTGGCAAAGGGAACGTTGACACGTCCGTAACCGGTCCCGACGGTGTAGTGGATATCGTCCAAAGTAAGGCCGGTATCCTCGAGGGCCCAGTTCATGGCGTTTCGGGCGCTGTCGGGGCTATCCGATCCGGTGCGCATGTTGGAATAAGCGTAGAGCTGGCCGTTGACCATCACGACGGCCTGTGAGCTGACCGATCCGATATCGACGCCGGCGGTGATGGTTTCGGCACCTTTGGGGTCTATGTTCTCATCGTGCCAGTTGTATTCTTTCCAGCGCCAGTACTCTTTTGTAGCGGTAGTCATGATTTGGTCCTCTCTAAAGCGACGATGGCGGCTCCGAGGGCGCCGATGTACTCAGGGTTTTCAGGGACGGTGACCTCTGTTTCCAGTCCCCGGTTAAGAGCGTCTACAAAGCCGGGATTATGGGAAACCCCGCCAACCAGGGCCACCTCTTTGTTGATTCCAACGCGACGGACCATCGACACGATGCGGCTGGCGATGGCATCGTGGACGGCGCGCGAGATATCATGCTTTGGTGTTTTGGCGTGAACGAGTGACACCACCTCACTTTCGGCAAACACCGCGCACTGCGCGTTCATCGGGATGGTTTTGTCCGACTGCAGAGACAGTTTGCCGAAGTCGTCCAGACTCACCTCAAGAGCGCGCGACATGGCCTCGGCGAAAGCGCCGGCCCCGGCGGCACACTTTTCGTTGACAGCAAAATCGACAACCTTACCGTCACCATCAACTTTGATGCCACGGCCTTCCTCGGCACCGACATCGATAACGGTACGCACGTCTTTGTTCAAATAGGTGACGCCTTTGGCGGCCGCTCCAACATCGGTAATATCGGAATTAATATTGGGCGCCGCTTTTCGACCGGCTCCGGTCGAGGTAATGTGGTCGATGGCGGACAGCTCGATACCGGATTCCTGCGCGGCCTTGTTAAGGCACTCCGTAGCTGAAGTGGCAGGTTCAAAGCCGGTGGCTACCATGGCCTTGCCTTGAATGTTGCCGTCTTTGAGAATGACCACCTTAACATATTTGGCGCCCATGTCTATCCCGGCTGTTATCATCTTTTATCCTCCAATTGCGTTTTTTCCTATACAACACTGCCGGAGTGATAATTCTCAACCAGCAGCCTTATCGAGCATCTTGATTCCAAGCGTTTCCATGAAAGAGTCTATCCTCGTCATTGTGCGACCTTCGTCGAACTCGCGCTCGTCGCCCATGTTGCCTTCGAAAGTCATGACCGGCACCCCAGTCTTGGCGATACCGAGACGATTTTCCATGATTCCGCATGATAGCCCCTCGCATCCGCGGTTGAGATGAAGCATGACGCCGTCCAGTTGCCATTGCTTGACTATCTGGAGCATCATTTCGGTTTTGAGATTCGGATCGTAGAAGTGCTGCCACTCGGGCTTGGAGAGATTCCAATCGGCCAGAATCCTGAGGGCCTGGTCACGGGTGGTGATCTTCTCGCCCTTCTGTATCGGGGTCGTTCTCGGTCCCCAGGTACCGTCGGGCTTGGTTTCCCATATGCCAATCAAGCCGAAGGTGTAAAGTGAACCGATGGAAACGGCGCCGAACTTCTCTAGATAACGGAAGATCTTCAGAAATCCCCATGGCGGCTGAGTGTCCGACATCAATCGGCACTGTTCACCCGGCACGGCGGCGATGTGATTGTCGACGCGATACTTCACTTCGTCCCGGAGTTCTTCATAGAAATCGGCGACATCTTTGGAGTGCTTGGCGAGCGTTCCGTGGACATATAGTGAATACATCGTTTTCTCATCGAGCGGGGCCGGCTTGTTCATGTTCAGGCAACAGACCTCCGCCCAAGTCGATGTTGACCGGGTTTCATTCTCGACAGCTTCGATTAGAAGCTCATCCTGATATTTGCGACCAGTTACTTTCTCCAGCCACTCGATAGATTCGTGCATCTGGTTGACCACGAACATCAAGCGGTTTTCATCGACATCTTTGTAAGGGCCGACTGATACATCGATGCAGAAATACGGGATCTTTTTGTATTCGGCCACATGCTGGTACCACTTGGCGTGGCTGCAGCAGATGTGATCCTGAAAACAGAAGTCGGGTTCGGGGTATTCTCCTCCAAAGGCGTATTTGCCGAGGTACATCGAGCCCCAGTAGTTGCGCATGTAGCTACACAGGTCACGGGCCCACCCCTTAGCCTCGGTGGCTTCCATACACTCGGTGGACAGTTTCTTATCGAAGGCTACCGAGGCGGCGTAAGGTTCGCCCGTGATATTGTAAACGTCACGGCCCAGTCCGGCCGGAATGGCATCGAAAGACCAGGCACCACCAGTCCACCGGATGCCACCCTTTTCGCGCGCCTGCTGGTAATCTTTATAGTACTTGAGGCGCAACTCTTTTGCCTTTGGCCAACATTTCAGAGGTTCGGCTCTATATTCAGACATATATTCTCCTTTTCACCCACGGACTCAAAACAGTTCTTCCACGCCAAACATTTCCAGAAAGGCTTCGACTCTTATTCTAAACTGGCCCACCGGAACGGTAACGTCGAACTCAAGGAACAGAGTCGGGTAGCCGTTGCTATTGAGGTATTCCTTGAGAGGGACCATATCGCATTCGTGCGGGTCACAGAACTTCTGCTGAATCAGAATCACGCCATCGACATTGTACTCTTTAGCGAGTTGCAGAATGTGAGGAAACCGGCTACGTTCTTCCCAGTCTTTGGTCGGGCAGGGAGGGCGGTCGATATAGCGATTGGCGATATCCTGCATCAGGTCACCCTTGAACTCGGTTTCGTTCCAGAAATAGCGCGAACCGGTGCAGTGGTCATCGACAACAACCGTGGCCCCGACCGATTCGACCATCTGGACAAACTCGGTATCGTCGTTTTCTGATCCGACGATCATCAGCCGCCCGCCGGTCTCGCGGTCGAGGGATCGTGATTTCAGTTCCGGGAGGATTCGCTTTAATTCGGCGTTGTGATCTTTCTTGTCAACGAAGAACGAGGAGGCGACCATAATCATGGCTTCCAGTCCGGTCACGGGAGGGTTAGGGCCTTTGCGAAGCTCGTAGACCTCGCGCATCAGACGGCGATTCTCATTGTAAAGCTCGGCGGCTTCTTTCAGAGATTCATCGGAGATGGTCCGCCCGGTCCATTCCTCGAGGGCCTTTTTGAACTTTACCATCTCGCCGTGATAGTAGGGATAGGCGTGCTCGGTCTGCACTTTGTTGGGGAAATAGATATAGTGGGCGAAGTCGGCCGGGACATGGTTTTTCCAAGACGTGAAGGCCTGCCGGAGATGCAGGCAGGATTGAGCCAGCACGATACCCTTCATATAGTTATAGCGGCCCTTCAGGCCCTGGGCGAGGACGTCGCGGCAGAAGGGGCAGAACATACCAAAAATGTGCGGCTCCGTCACAGCTTGCGGTTCATGGGAGCCAAGCACTCTTACCGGCAAGAGCCCGGCGGCGTAGACTAATTCCTCTGGAACGTAACTGCAGAAACAGCCCACGACTTCGCCGTCATTCTGCTGAAGCCACGTTCGGGCGTAATCATGCCGGTTCTCATACCAGTCAACCAATTTCGTGAACATAATCCTCCTGCTATCTTCAGGTTTTATTTATTCCATCAAGAAAGACTCTAAGGCACTGATGGGAGAGTTTCTTTATATCGGCGTTTTTTTCGGGATCGTACCACATATATACCCAGTTGAGCGATCCAAACAGAAAGAGAGTGGCCAGATCGGTGTCATCCTTGGAGCCGTGGTGGAGTTCGCCAACCACGCCGCGGACGACATTGAAGTATTCCTGCCGGGTTTTGAGGACATCTTTGAAGTATTTACCCGACAGGGACTCAATTTCGTGGACACAGACGGTGAATTCATCGACGTTGTCCACGAAGAATTCAAAGTGGTTGTCAATAACCGCCTTCAGGCGGTGCTGAGGTGAGGAAGTATCTTTGAGGCGTTCCTTTAACTGGCGCACGAGGGTCGAGAAAGCGTGTTGCTGTATGGCATACAGCATTTCGTCTTTACTTTTGAAGTAATAGTAAATTCCGGAGAGCCCGATTTTGCCTTTGGCGGCTACATCGCGAACTGAGGCCCCGTTGAAACCGTCCCTGGCGATAACTTTGGAAGCGGCACTCAAGATTGACGATAGCCGTTTTTCGTATTTTTGCTGGCGCTGGGTTGGCATGAATTTCTCTTTTATTTCGGAAAGCTTGACAACCGGCTCCGGGTGTATTATAAATCGAACGTTCGTTCTAAAAATACGGCGGGCCGGAAGGCCTGTCAAGAGGAAGGCCGAAAAAAACTCGCCTTTTTGAGGCTCCGGAGCGGGGTGGTGAAGAAATTGCTATTGCCATCAAGAGCGGATACTTCTATATTCCTCATCTGCGTATTGTTATTGAGCCATAAACAGTTATGCCGGGAGTTGGGTAAGTGATTCTGCCTCGATTTGATGTTTTAGTGCCCCGGACAGTGGACGAGGCCTGTGCCATGCTGGCCGAGCATGCCGACAAGGGCGTGCGAATTCTGGCTGGCGGAACCGACTTACTGGTCGACCTTCGGCGTCCCATTGTGGCCCAGCACGTTCCCCGATGTGACGGCTGTCCAACGCATCCGGAAGGAAAGGTTGTTTCCACGATTGAATGTATTCCGGTCGATTCCGACTCATTGATGGCCCCAAGTGGATCGCTTCGGGCCGCGCTGGAGGATCCCTTAAAGGCATCCCCGGCATTTCTGGTGTCTTTGCATAAGCTGAAGCAGCTACGAGGAATCGAGCTGCTCGATGACGGTGGTGTGAGGTTGGGGGCTCTCACAACTATTACGGATATCGAACGGTCAGCGGAGATTCGCGAGCACTGGACGGCACTGGCCGACGGTGCCGCCAGTCTTGGCAGCCCGCTGGTGCGAAATCGGGGTACACTCGGAGGCAACATCGCCAACGCTCGGCCCGCCGCTGACACGGCTGTTCCGACCATAGCGCTGGGCGGCGAACTGACATTGCAGGGACTATCCGGCGAGCGCCAGGTGCCCGCAAAGGATTTTCCTCGCGGGCCGGGCCTTTCCATTATAAAACCGGATGAGATACTGACCCAGGTTCGTTTTCCTCCACCTCTCCCCTGGTCTGGCAGCGCTTACTATAAGCTGGCCAATCGCAAGGCGCTTGAGATTTCCACGGTCGGGGTGGCCGTGTGGCTGGCACTGGAGGAGCCGGATAGGCCGGTAGAAGACGTGCGAGTCGCACTGGGCGCGGTTGGACCGACCCCCATTCTGGCAGAGTCGGTAAAGGAAGTGTTAGTCGGCAAAGTCGCTGATGAAAAGATTCTTAAGAAGGCAGCCGAGGCAGCTGCCGGTGACGCTCGCCCTATTGATGATCATCGTGGAGCGGCGTGGTACCGCGTACAGATGGTGGAGCTATTGACATTCCGTCTATTAGCTGGCGTTCTGGCGCGGATTCAGGATAAGAAATGAAGAAGATTATTTCATTAACCGTCAACGGCATTGTCCACGAGGTCGCGGTTGAACCTCGCAGAAACCTGTTGGACCTGTTACGTGAAGATCTGGGTTTTACGGGTACCAAGAAGGGCTGTAGCATTGGAGATTGCGGTGCCTGCACGGTGTTGATGGACGGTGTGGCCACGTTCAGTTGTCTAACGCTGGCCATTCAAGCCGATGGTTGTGAAATTGAGACGGTCGAAGGTCTGACCGAAAGCGGTCAGCTTAACCGACTTCAGCAAGCCTTTGTCGATCACGGCGCGATACAGTGCGGGTTTTGCACACCGGGCATGCTGATGGTGGCCACGGAACTGTTGCGCGACAACCCACATCCCGGCGAAAAGGATATTCGCCGGGCCATATCGGGCAATTTATGCCGCTGCACCGGGTATCAGAAGATTGTCGAGGCTATCCAGGCTGCTTCGAAGGAACAGTCATGAAGAAGTACAGTATTCTCAATACGCGTGCCCGGAGAGTGGATGCCGTTGACAAGGCAACCGGAAATGCGGTGTACACCGATGACCTGACGCGAACCGGAATGCTGACGGCAGCGATTCTGCACAGCCCGTTAGCTCACGCGCGCATTCTGAACATTGATACTTCGCGGGCGGAGCGTTTGCCCGGTGTGAAGGCGGTAGTAACTTACCGTGAAGCCGGTACGGCTCCGTACGGCGTGAGCCCGGCCCGTTATGATGAAACGATATTCTGTCATGACAAAGTACGATATGTAGGCGACGAAATCGCTGCCGTGGCGGCGGTGGATCTTGACACTGCCCTTGAGGCGGTGAGCCTGATTAAGGTTGATTTCGAACCTCTCCCCCTGGTGCTTGACGGCCGCACGTCCATGGATGACGGCCAACCGCAGCTGCACGAGATGTACAAGAACAATATCTGCGCGCAGGTCCACTGGAATTTCGGGGATATCGAGAAGGGCCGCGAGGAGTCCCATATCATCCGCACTGATCATCTGACAAGCAAAATGCAGGACGGGGCTTTCATGGAACCGCAGAGTGTGCTGGCTGAAACCGACTCGCAGGGTAATCTGACAATGTGGAGTTCCACCCAGGCTCCGCATTATGTTCAGCGCACGCTGGCAATGGCTCTTGGTTTGCCGCTACACAAGGTGCGGGTCATTAAACCGGCTGTTGGAGGAGGTTTCGGACCTAAAGCTTCCTGTTCCACCGCAGAGCTGGCGACCTGTCTGCTGGCGATGAAGACCGGTCAGCCGGTGAAGATTACGTTCGACCGCGAACAGGTTTTCCTTCACTCACGAGCACGACACCAGTTTTTCCATACAATGACCACCGGGGTGAAGAAGGATGGCACACTATCGTTCCTTGAGCACAAATGCATCTTAGACGGCGGGGCTTATGCCAGCTTCGGTATTGCCACGATTTACTACGCCGGGTCATTGTTAGGCGGGCCGTATCGATTGAAGAACATGAAATACGATGGCTATCGTGTGGTGACGAACAAACCAGCATGCGGAGCGCAGCGGGGACACGGGGCGGTTATTGCCCGGGCATTGTTCGAAGTACAGCTCGATCGAATCGCCGAAGAGCTGGGCATGGACCCTATCGAACTTCGTTTGAAAAACGTGATGGAAGCCGGAGAAACAACCTGCAATGAGTTGTTCGTGAGCAGTTTTGGTATGCGCGAGGCCCTGGAGGCCGTGCGTGATTCGGCGGCATGGAAGAAGAAACGGTCGCTGGGTGGAAAGACTCGGGGCCAAGGTAAAGGTATCGGCGCGGCCTGCGGCTTTTTTGTCTCCGGGGCAGGCTACCCGATTTACCGATCACGGACCTATCACTGCACAGTAGTAACCAAAGTCGATGATGTTGGTGGTGGAGTTACCGTTTCGTCCGGTTCGGCCGACATCGGCCAGGGATCGGACACAGTTCTGGCCATGATTACCGCCGAGGAACTTGGGCTGCAATTGGACGATATCAAAGTTGTTTCGGGGGACTCAGACCTCAGCGTTGACCTCGGGGCATATTCCAGCCGTACGACACTTATGACCGGCCATGCCTGCCGTGAGGCGGCGCAAGACGTGAAACGTCAGATTCTGCAGGCCGTGGCCAGCAGGGTGGAAGTACCACCTGAAACGCTTGACCTGAAGGACGGGCATGTAATCAGCTTAAAAGGTGACATAGATTTCTCGGCCCTTCGCGAGGAGTACCTTAAGGAGCATAAGGGCTTTATGGATTTGCCGGAAGGGCCGCGACTTACGTTTCGTGAGGCGAGCCGCATTGCTTTCCTGGAGTGCGGGTCAATCGTGGGTACCGGCAAGTATCGTCCGCCGAAACTCGGCGGGTCCTTCAAGGGGGCGACGGTTGGCACCTCTCCTGCCTTTGGTTGCTCGGCACAGATAGCCGAGGTTTCGGTTGATCTCGCGACAGGCGAGATTACAGTAGAGAATATTACCGGCGCCCATGACTGCGGTTTTGCCATCAACCTGACGCAGGTTGAAGGGCAGATGCAGGGCTCGATGATGATGGGCATGGGTGAGGCGCTGATGGAACAGATTATATATGACAAGGAAGGGCGTATCGTTAACGCCAACCTGGCCGAATACAAGATTCCGACGTCGCTGGATATGCCGCATCTGGACGCGATTGTGGTTGAATCGGGTGAGCCTCACGGACCCTACGGGGCGAAAGAGGTTGGCGAGGGAGCCATCATGCCCGTGATTCCATCGATACTCAACGCTATTTACGACGCGACGGGGGTACGTATCAATGAGTTGCCAGTTACGCCCGAGCGGCTGGTAGCGGCGATGAAGGCTACTGCAAAAGAATTGGACGATAAGTAGATATTCCGGATGTCGGCTAAGGTCTGATAATGGCCTGAAGGCCGGCCAACTTCCTGAACTTCTTTACTCCCTGCATGACACTGTTCATGAGGGCATCAGTGTCGGCGACTCTTACCCCTGCCAGAGTATTAGCTCCATAGCTGAAAAGGACATCGTTCATCGGCGTGCTGGGGCCGAGCACGATGGTTCGGGCTTTAGTGCCGAACTCAAGAAGACGCGGCAAGGATTTGTTAATCAAGGCGGTGGCGGTAATCAATACGATTTCGGAGGCGGGTATGACTTCCTCGGCGGCCTCCGGAGGCAGTTCTCCCTTT
>CP070674.1:2437857-2473213 GCA_020351995.1 Candidatus Zixiibacteriota bacterium | reverse complement strand
TTTGGAGTGGGATGGGTATTACATAGTCGGTTCACAGGCTTACATCGGAAGATGTTGGGGGTTGTCATGCCTCCGTTCCATGTACAAGGCGCTCCCGGCTTTTTGCCAATCAAAACAAGCTCATAAGCTTTTCGGTAATGGCTTCCGAGTCCTATGTGAGACTTGTCCCATACGACCACATTTTTGACACCGAGGTATTCCTCGGTAAGTCGAACCCAAGCCGTGAATGCTTTCAGGTGCCGTCCACCGGCGGGGCAGCAAGCGCAGAAGCAGCCACCTTTCCTCAAAACTCTTGACGAATGTCTCAGTAGACTCTCGAAGAGGTTCAACGCTGTAGGATAATCGTCATTCTCTATCAAGTTTATGGGGGATGCAGTCCGCCACGAGTTTCCAGTATCACATCTGTGAGCCCCTAACTTACAACCGCGGTAATTGATTCCATACGGGGGATCCGTGACAATGAGGTCAATCGATTCGTTGGGCAAATCAGCTACCACCTCTCGAAAATCGGAGTGGTAGAGTATTCCGCGTTCTTCAACATGAACTGGAGGGATTGAAATCTTCCAGACAAGATCACTTATGCTTGCCATGGGCAATGTCCTCTTTAATCCACACTAACGGTGCTGTCTGCAGAGGTGGCCCCGTTTGACATTCACCTTCGATGTTGTTACGATTTTGCTTGGGGTTGAGGAAAATCAGGAATGTTCTATTGTGGCACAATGGCTTATGAATGATACATAAGAACAACTAATTCAAGTCCCTGCACCGCTATTGTTTTTTTGTCTTTCCGTCCGCCTGCATTCCAGTAGATGTGGTCTCTTGGTTTCGTTGAGCTGGTACTTGGTCAAAAGCCTCAGCAGGCAAAGATCAACGAAACCATCCCACTACGACTAGAAACTTAGCTTAACAGTGAAGCCGGGGGCGTTGTCCGATGCGAAATAGGTCGGCGATATCGATATGGATGCAAAACCATGGCGGAGATTGTATTCGTCGACGGATTTGGCAGTTGTAACAATATCCCTAATGACGCTGTAGAGGCACAGACCTCCGCCGGCGACAATAATGCCAACTCCCGGGCCTATTCCTTGTCCACCCCAACTAGCCATGGCCACGCCAATAGAGCCAAGAAAAACAATAGCGCCACCACCCAGTCGGATCAGAGCGCCTTTGTAAGGCCTTGACCGCTCGGCATAAGCATGACCAGTCCCGGGGCCAAACAAAAGGCCGAAGGCTCCAACGCCTACGCCGAGAACAATCAAGCTTTCGTCATTTTCCCACGGCTGTCCTCCACCGGAACTCCGCAATCCGGTGAGGCAGAGGCCGAGACCGGCGGCAGTGGGAACAAGAGTCCAGATCAGCGCCCGGGACGTGGCGGCTTTCGGGCACTTGGGGCCGGTCTCCTGAGCACTTACGGTGTACACGGAAACCGCCAACAAGCAGATCGCAATGATAAGTGACTTGCGCATTCTACTATTCTCCTCCCGTTCAAAAAAGAAATTCGCACTTTTCAGAGTCGAACTCTGCGTCTTATTTCAACATTCTCAGTCGTTAGCATAGCAATGGCGATGCCAAAGGTTGTGTTTGGCCGTATGGTAAATATCCACATGGACTTAGCTGGGCTGGCGGGTATGTTGGGCAGTGTCTCAGGTGTAAAGCAGGTATACAGTAAGATAATCAGTAACCATTGGGTAAGGTCCTGGCCGCCGTGAGAATTAGATCGGAACATGAGATTAAAAGACAACGGAAAAGAATGGCAGCCGAGGTTGCGGACTGGTCATCCGAAGTATGAAAATACTATAACAACAAACTTGCGTCAGTGCGTAATTTTATTAATGTTACGCGATGTTCAGGGTGGAACCTTAACATATGTCGGCTGACACCCGGCTGATATTGGAAGACGGCACAGTCTTAGAAGGCATCGGCTTCGGGCATCCCGTAGCTGCGGCAGGCGAAGTCGTCTTCAATACCGGCATGGTCGGCTATCCCGAAGCTCTCACCGATCCTTCCTACCGCGGCCAAATTCTCGTATTGACTTACCCGTTAATAGGCAATTATGGTGTGCCTACAATGCGCCTGGACAGTCTCGGCTTACCGGAAGGTTTCGAATCGGGCCGGGTTCAAGTCTCGGGATTGGTTGTCTCCGAACATTCAGGCTGTTTCAGTCATCACAGTGCCAGTATAAGCCTTTCGCAGTGGCTTGCGGAAAACCTGGTACCGGGAATCTCGGGTATCGACACCAGAGCCTTAACCAAACGGATCAGGAAACACGGTTCAATGCTGGGGAAAATCGAGACCGGTCGCGAGCAGACGGAGTTTTTCAATCCTAACCTTACGGATTTGGCAGCCACCGTGAGCGTGAGAGAAGTACTCGAGCATGAGGCGAATGGTCGCGAGCCAGCGCCTACGGTAGTACTGCTAGATTGTGGCTGCAAAGTAGCAATAGCCCGTAGCCTCCTCAGTCGGGGACTGAATGTTATCCGGGTACCACATGACTACTATTTTCTCAATCTCCAGTTCGATGGATTGGTGATTTCCAACGGCCCGGGTGATCCCAAGATGCTGGAATCCACTATCCGCAATATCAGGCACGCGCTGGCGGTCGGTAAGCCCATTCTCGGTATCTGCCTGGGAAATCAGCTTCTGGCGCGAGCGGTGGGAGCGGAAACCTACAAGATGAAATTCGGACACCGCAGTCAGAACCAGCCCTGCCTGGAAGTCGAGTACAGTTCCGAGGTTAAGAATTCGCCCACTGCGCGATGTGTTATTACCTCGCAGAATCACGGTTATGCGGTGCGCGAGGAGGGGTTGCCGGAAGACTGGCGGGTCTGGTTTAGAAACGCCAACGATGGCACCGTTGAGGGAATTCGGCATGTCAGCAAACCTTTTGTGGGGGTGCAGTTTCATCCCGAGTCAATGCCCGGGCCGGAAGATACCGGCTGGATTTTCGACGAGTTTGTAAGTCGGATCAAGAGATAGCGATGCCGCAGTCAAAGAAAGTACACCTGCCCGAATCAGTTCTCGTCCTGGGAAGCTCGGCACTCAAGATAGGTGAGGCCGGGGAGTTCGATTATTCAGGGAGTCAGGCGATAAAGGCCCTCAAGGAAGAAGGCGTCGGCACCATCCTTATCAACCCCAACATCGCCACCATCCAGACGTCAGACCGGTTTGCCGACGAGGTGTATTTCCTGCCGGTTACACCGGAGTTTGTTGAGAAAGTAATCGAAACCGAGCGACCGGACGGGATCCTACTGGGATTCGGTGGCCAGACCGCCCTTAACTGCGGCATAGAACTCCACCGGCGGGGAGTGTTCGAGCGCTACGCGGTCCGGATTCTGGGAGCGCCAGTAGAATCGATTCTCGATACCGAGGACCGCCAGAGGTTTATATCGAGACTGGGTGAAATCGAGGTTGATGTTCCGCGGAGTCACTCGACCGTAAATGTCGCTGAAGCTATCGAGGCGGGGAGGGAGATCGGTTTTCCTGTCATGGCGCGCGGGGCCTTTGCCCTGGGAGGACTCGGTTCAGGTATTTGCCGGAGCGAGAATGAACTCGAGTCTATCGCCCGGAAGGCCTTTGCTCATACCAGCCAGTTATTAATTGAGGAGTATCTGGAAGGGTGGAAAGAGATTGAGTATGAGGTTGTTCGCGACTCATATGATAACTGCGTGACGGTATGTAATATGGAGAACCTCGATCCGATGGGAATCCATACCGGTGAGAGTATAGTCGTTGCCCCCAGCCAGACACTGACCAATGAAGAGTACCAGATGTTGCGTAGCATCGCGATTCGAGTGGTGCGCCACCTTGGGATTGTTGGTGAGTGCAATATTCAATACGCCCTGGCACCGGATTCGCGCAAGTATCGTGTGATCGAGGTTAACGCGCGGCTTTCCCGCAGTTCCGCCCTGGCCTCTAAGGCGACCGGGTATCCGCTGGCGTTTGTGGCTGCTAAGCTGGCTTTGGGAAAATCGCTGACCGAGGTCAAGAATTCGGTGACGCAGAAGACCTGGGCCTGCTTCGAGCCGGCACTTGATTATGTCGTCGTGAAAGCTCCCCGGTGGGATCTCAAGAAATTCCCCGGGGCATCGGAGCGAATCGGGTCGGCGATGAAGTCGGTCGGTGAAGTGATGGCTATCGGTCGGAAGTTCGAGGAGGCGCTGCAGAAAGCGATTCGGATGTTAGAGACTGGCGCGAGGGGAGTGGTGCTAAACAACGGCATCCAGTTCGATAACCTCAAGGGGGCCCTCGAAGAACCCACAGAGCGCCGGATTTTCGCGGTGGCGGAGGCCCTCAAGTCCGGAATGTCCGCGGATGACATTCACAGGATTACCAATATCAACCGATGGTTCATTGAGAAGATTGGCAACCTGGTGGGCATCGAGG
The DNA here is from genome assembly GCA_020351995.1 of Candidatus Zixiibacteriota bacterium. GTDB lineage: Bacteria > Zixibacteria > MSB-5A5 > GN15 > FEB-12. The sequence continues at coordinate 2,468,830 of CP070674.1, read as the reverse complement.
AAAAACTCCGCGCAGTCACCGTGGACAATATAGGCAAAGAGCTTATCACAGTGGCGAAGAAGCACGGTTTTTCGGATAAACAGATGGCCGTCGCCATGGGCTGCGATGAGCCCGCAATAAGAGAGAAACGTCGTAGCTTCGGTGTGCGCCCATTTGTGAAGCAAATTGACACCCTCGCGGCGGAATACCCCGCAAAGACCAATTACCTTTACCTGACCTACAACGGTTCCGAGGACGACATCGAGTTCGGGGAAGAGGGCATCGTGATGATACTTGGCCCCGGGGCCTACCGGATAGGCAGTTCCGTGGAATTTGACTGGTGCTGTGTTAACGCCGTGCGAACGCTGCGTGAATTGGGTTATCGAACCTTAATGGTTAACTACAATCCCGAGACAGTCAGTACCGACTACGATGAGTGTGACCGGCTTTATTTCGATGAGCTGACGTTCGAGACCGTGGCGGAGATATATGACAAGGAAAATCCGGTCGGATTGATACTATCCATGGGCGGGCAGATTCCCAACAGCCTGGCGATGAAGTGCCACCGGGCGGGGATGCGGGTGCTGGGAACATCACCGCATCACATCGATCAGGCCGAGGACCGCCACAAGTTTTCGAGCCTGCTGGAGAAGATGGACATCCCGCAGCCGCCCTGGCGTGAACTGACATCGCTCGAAGAGATTCGCCAATTCACGGAAGGGACGGGGTACCCGGTCATAATCCGGCCCTCGTATGTTTTGTCAGGGGCGGCGATGGCGGTAGCGGGGAATGACGAGGAGTTGGAGCGGTATCTAAAAAAGGCCGTTAACGTATCGCCGGAACATCCCGTGGTAGTGAGCAAGTTCATCGAAAACGCCAAAGAGATCGACATCGATGCCGTGGCGCGTGACGGTAAACTGATGTGCTGGGCGGTATCCGAGCACGTGGAGAACGCGGGGGTGCATTCGGGAGATGCCACCCTGGTGCTGCCTCCGCAACGCACCTATCTGGAAACAATGCGGCAAGTCAGGAGAGTGAGCACCGAAATCGCCAGCTCACTGTCAATCAACGGACCGTTCAATATCCAGTTTCTGGCCAAGAACAATCAGGTGATGGTGATCGAGTGTAACCTTCGCGCATCTCGGAGTTTCCCTTTCGTGTCGAAGGTGCTTAAGCGGAACTTTGTCGATGCGGCGGTTCGCGTGATCATGGGGCATCCCGTGGAACGGGTCGATCAATCCTTTCTCGAGTTGGATTATGTGGGGGTCAAGGCTCCGGAGTTTTCATTCAGCCGCCTCGACGGCGCTGATCCCACGCTGGGGGTGGAGATGTCGTCGACGGGGGAGGTGGCCTGCCTTGGATGGGATTTCGATGAAGCGTTTCTGAAGGCGTTGATATCGGTGGGTTATCGTTTCCCGTTGAAGACGGTGTTGCTGTCTACGGGCCCGGTCGAGAGCAAGGCGGCTTTTCTTGAGAGCGCCGCCGGGCTAAGAGAGCTTGGAGTGGAGTTTTATGCGACGCAGGGGACAGCGGAGTTTTTGAACCGATCCAATATCGATTCAAAAGTACTGCGCTGGCCACTTGACGGAGGGGAGCCGAATGCGTTGGATTATATCAGGGATGGGAAGATTGATCTGGTGATCAATATCCCCAAGGATTACCGCAAGGAAGAGTTGACCAACGATTATCTTATTCGCCGCACGGCAGTTGATTTCGGTGTGCCGCTTATTACCAATATACAGTTAGCGCAACGCTTGGCCGAGTCACTTCATCGGGTTCCGCTTGATCAGCTCCAGATTCGTAGCTGGAGGCAGTACGGGGGAGAGGCCTAGGTTATTAAGCTGATAACGGTCAGTTCTGGTCTTCCAGCAGATGGGGAGTAATCATTATGACGATCTGCGATGTTCGCACCTCGGTGCTGGTGTTTCTGAACAGATGACCCAGGACGGGAATGTCTCCCAGCAACGGTACCTTTTTGACGGTCTTACGGGTGTTGTCGGTCTGAAGGCCGCCAATGACAATTGTTTCACCGTCAGGAACGGTAATACTCGTGATGACATCCCTGGTGTTAACCAGTGGAAGGCCGGTGGCTCCCATACCGGTGACGTCGCTGACAACCGAAATGATTTCCACGGAGATATCTCCGTTGCTGGCGACGTAAGGGGTGATCTCCAGCGCGATTCCGACCTTGATTACCTCCAGCCGGGTGTAGTAATACGGTTCGGTGCCGGTGGCGATAGTGTGATACTGGTCCTGACCGACGAAAATGCGCGCTTTCTGGCCTTCCTTAGTGGCCAGCTTGGGATTGGCTCGGATGTCTGCCTTACCGTCGGATATGAGAGCCCTGACGGCGGCCTGGTAGTCGACTGACCATTTGCCCCAGACGTCGTCAAGCCTGGTGCCAGTGATGACAATAGCGCTGTCACTGACCGAACTGAGGGGGATGTTCAGGACACCCTGCCGGTTATCTCTTGTTCCAGTAAAGAGGAAGCCGAGTCCGACCTCCTGGAGATAGTCACTGGAGATCTCGGTGACGAGAGCTTCGATCATTATCTGGCGAGCGGGCCGGTCGACCATGGCCAGGTCGGCTTTGAGCCGTTCCAGCAATTCCGGGGATCCGGTCAGGGCAACGGTATTTGTTTTTTCATTAACCTTCATGAAAGGTTCATAGAAGGTGGATACCAGTTTGGGGACATCGGCCGCCTTGATATAATTGGGGCGATATAGTTCGGTCTCGGTCAGGAGGGGAAAAGATAGATTTTCCGGACGTGGTGAGCCGACCAGGTAGTAGCCGTCCTGCCAGCGATAAGTGAGTCCGAGTGGCATCAGAATCCGTCGCATGGCTTCTTCCAGCGGGACGTCGGTGAGCTCAATAGTCACGATGCCGGCACAGGTTTCATCGGCGACAATATTTACAAAGCACTGAGCAGACAGGGTATTGAGAATTTCGCGTATATGAGCGTCGTAGAAGACATTTGTGACAAGGCATTCGCGAATGTCGACGGGGGCGATTTTGGAAGAGTCACTATCACCGGCCGGCTGCGCCAGAGCGGAGCCGGTCAGTCCGAATGTGGCAGCCAGGGTCAGGCAGACGGCCCAGACCGTCAAAGAAGCCCCGCGGCAGGCATACATTTTATTCAATAGTGAATTCCCGTTCCAGTTTAACAGGTTTTTCGCCGCCGTAGTGAACGCTTACTTCAGCGCGGTACCGTCCGGCGACCAGACCATCAGCTCTCTGCGAAGATATCAGGCGAGACTCTCCGGGTAGTACGTAGGAGCTGTCTGTTTCCAGTTGCAGACTAATGAAATCTGCAAACCGTGCTTCGCCCACGATTTCTATGCCTTCGACCGATTCCGGTTCCATCCACATTTGAATTTTCACGCTTCCCGTGAGAAGCTCATGGATATTACCGGTGTTTTTGAATTCCGTTTTAAGGGTGACGGCCTGTCCGACCTGATCAATTACGACATCGACAATCTCCCCGTTGTGTTCGAGATCGGGGGGCACGGTGACATAAATCGGGATATATAATGGAGAGGAGAGTGTGGACTGGCTGGTATCAGTCGTCAGATGGGCGTTGAGGACCACGCAACCGTAGTAGCCTCCCCTGGCGGAATCGGGAACAGCGAGAGTAGCTCTAACATTCAATCGCCGGTTGGGGTCAATTGTAAATTGTGCGGGTTCAAAAGTCATCCATGGCAGACAGCTTCGTTCGCGCGGAGTTTCTTCTTCAGAGATCCACATATGACCCTCACGGGTAAAGGTCAGCAGTCCTGTCGATACATCAACCGTCACCGGTGATTGTTCGCGGTTCATCAGGCTAATGGCGAAGGTTCGGAAGCCGACGGCTGGAACCGGCTGCTCGAACTTCTCCGGCCGGTAATCCAGATATATCGGCATGGCCACTTCCGATTGGCCGACCCGTGACTTCCGGTCATCGCTGATTTCGAAAGTGGTCTGGGCAATTGCCGGGGATCGCCCGCCGTATTCGACGAAGGCTTTGACGGTATACTGACCCGGAGGAGGGAGAGGCAAAACAGATCTCAAGGGCACCCTGTTACCCGGTAGAACCAACCCACGGCCGGCCCCAAGACGGGTGTCCTGTATGAGACGGCGGTTCTGGTCACGGACTATTACTCTACCCTCGGTGAAGACATGGATGTTGCCGGTATTCTCTACGTCCAGGCTGACCCTGATGCCGCGGTCGCCCACGCGCCTCTGCAGAGAAGGGATCTCGGCACTGGGGGTGACCGTTATTCCTCCCGGAGCCAGCCTGCGAATAGCCCCGGTGGTCCGCTTGACGGTGATTTCCAGCCAGGCCGGAATCTGAAAGCGATAGTCAAATCGCGTTGCCATGGCGCCTGGCTGAGTGGTCCGCTCGATCTTGGGCAAGAATTCAAAGACAACGGCGCCATAGGCTCCGCCCATGGCCCTGGGTGGTACCTCAATGCCGACCATGATCTGACGTGTAGCTCCCGGTTCGATGTCAATCAAAGTATCGGTAAGGGTAAGCCATTCAACGCAGGAATACGCCATCGCGGAATCGGACAGTTTGTATTCGCCGCGTTCACCTTGATAGGAGTCTCTGGCAAAAATCCTCACCGTCAGGGACTGTTCCGGCTCCTGATTAGTCAAGCTGAAGCGTGTCATTGAACGTGAACCGGGGCGCAATTCAAGTTGACCTACCTGGGGCGACAGAAGAACATCAAACTGGCCGAAAGCCGGTGTGGCCGTCAGTATCACAAGTGCTATGGCTAGCCACGCGGTTATTCCGCCTTTCGAGAATTTCCTGGGTGCCTTTAACGGTTTCTGTGAAACTATCATAAAGCCCTGCTTTCTCATCGATTTGGTGGGAATACTGCTATTATATAGCGGGCAGCCAGGAGCGTGTCAAGCCATTGTTTGGTATACCGTAGTCGTGATATCAATGTGGCAAAAAAGGTCTTCATAGGCGTCTTTATGAATATGGCTCGACGCCGGGGACAAGTCTCCGGCGTCGAAAGAATTACACCCTGAGGGATATACAAGCTTTGGATACAATTAACACTTGATTGTCCCTCTGGCGATCCAGCTTCTGAATGAACTACGGTTTTGGTGTATCCCACCAGAAGCCGTCATCCCAATCGATCCACTCTTTCTGGTTCAGCAGGGTCAGGATGATCTCAGCGTCATCGCGATACTCGCAGGCGCTGTTGCATTCGATCACCGTAATCTTGTTCCACAGTTTCCAGCAGATACCGTAGTGAAGATCTTCACAATCGATGATGAGATCATCATCGAAATTGAGATCGAATGAGCGAACCCAGGGATAAGCCGGGTCCAGTGGATTCATCTGGGCGGTTTCAAAGCCGTAGTAGACTTCAATTGGATTATTGCCCGCAAGAATCGGTTGAAGGTCTTCAAAGCCCTCATAGTCAATGAGAATGTCACTGTTGGAGGCGACGCAACCCTCGATGCAGTTGCCGGCGTAGATGCCGGGTTTGCGGACGAACCAGTCAAACTGGTTCCAATCCAGATCGAAATCCACCCACTGGGCAACTGATGCTGTCACGGCGACATTTATAGTCCACCATTTCTTGTTGCAGTTACCCGTAGCTTCGTCACCCGACCGCCACAGCCGTGCGTTGACGTCTTCAGGATCCAACATGGAGTGCGCGATCCACGCCGCTCCATCCCAGTACCAGGTAGCACTTTCCTGGCTTCCCGGCAGGGTGGGATCGATTGGCACATGCTGTGCCAAGACGCTTCCAGCAGCCATGAAGATCAAGGAGGCGACGAATATTGCGAGAAACCTCTGCATAATGTCCCCCTATTTTGGAGTGTTTAATGGTTTTGTGTATACACTACGATGTAAGTTTTTCGGTTTTTCGGTCGTAAAGTTCGATAAGCCCTCCTCTCCAGTTACTATCTTCTCCTCAAGGTTCAAGTTCGATATACTGTTCAAGGTTCTCTATTTCGATGACGATCGCGGCGTCATCACTATATTCGCAGCCAGATATTTCAGGTCCGAGCGATAGCTTCCACCAGATACAAAAACTGTGCTCTTCTTCGTCGTCAGGTATAATGACCTTCTGCTCGTTAAATTCAGCCGGAGTCAGAAACGCAGGTGGTGGTTGAACCTGCTCCACCGGAGCGGTCTGGTAAAGCGCCGGTATGAAACCAGTGCCGAAGGAAGCCTGAGGATAAAGATCGCCAAAGGAATCGAAGGTGATGTTGATCGGCAGGTTCGAGGTAGCAGTCAGGCAAACGATCGGGCCGGCATAGTCTCCCGGTTTGCGAGTATAGAACTCGGATACAGTAAAGTTTACGGAGAATTCACACTGAGGGACGAAGTCACAGTCCGCGACTCCCGGTACGGGATATACCTCGCAATTATTGGCGGCTTTCAGGGCAGCGTATACTACATCCATGCCAACCTTGTGCATCCAGTTGCCGACATAAGAGATGGTAAAGGTTTCCACCTGTCCGTCGCCCATTTCCCGGTCGGATTTGATGCCATATATCTCACCGCAAAACGGATCGTCGTAAGCCTGGGGATTTTCAAATCTGAAGAAGGAGCTGGTCACTTCGAACTTATCGATACAGTTTTCAGAAAAAGGTATTATGAGGTGGCTGAGTGCCGGTGTACCCGAGGCCACTACATAGGTGCAAATGGTCCTGTCGGTAGCCTCATCATACATACAGTCGCCGGAGATGTTGCTCGGAAAATCTATCCCCGCAACATTCGATACGAGGAGACTGACGAGGATGAATCCGCATCCGGCGCCGCGAATTATACTATACATTCATATTCTCCCCGAAAGTGCTCGTGTGATGTCACGCGGGTCGCCTAGAATACCCCTCAGATGCTGGTGTGTCGCCCCTCAGATGCTGGTGTGTCGCCCCTCAGATGCTGGTGTGTCGTTCTTCAGATGCCTGTTACTTAACAGAGCACAATTAGGTTCGGTTAATTTTTCTTAAAGGAAATCCATTTCCCACAGGAAAACTTACTTAACGTCTGCCGATGATGGTTCTATTCCCCGCGTATATCTACCGTGATATACCGCCAATTTAGAGCAGTCGCGGCCCGGATGTCAAGGAAAAAAGAGACCACGAGGAAAATCTTTCTCCAAAAGAGACAAGACTTATCGCATTTGTCGTGTTAATTCCGTTTTCATGAGAAGAACTGTTGAGTTGGAGGGACCGGCGACGTGTGATGGCCAAAATGAAACTCTGGGTCCTTCGGGTTTTTTGAGAAGACCGGGTCCAGGTATCAGAGCCGGATGCCAAGTTCGGTGCGGAGTTCGATGGATTCGAGTTTGCTGTCGAAATACTGGCGGACATTTGCGGACAGATAGTAGCGGCGACCGAAATTGTAGTGGGTGCTGATATCACCGTAATAGTACTTCGTACTCTTCGAGCCGGTTTTGTAAATATAGCCGGAACCGGTAAGATTCAGAATCATCTTCCGTGAAACCGGGAATCGATAACTGAGCATCGGCCGGTACCCGGTAGTGAAATGAGTCTCGGTAACGTGCATCGACATGGTAACCGAGTGACGAGGAGCCGGGAAGCGGTTTATCCGTATAGTGCCGGATACGAACCGGTTATTATCGAATTCACCTTCGCGGAACCTGATGCCTCCATTGGCGCGGATGTACAGACGCTGCGTCGGCCGCCAGTTGAATCCAGCCCTGACACCCTGGTGCACATCGTCGTTAAACAGGCTGTCGGGGGTATCCATAAGCTCGATATACCTGATATTCTTGCGGGCATCGTAGGAGGCGAATAAGGAAGCCGTGGACGTCAGATTGACCGTGGCGTTAGCATAATAATTGGTGAAAGTAAAGCGTTCCCCGGCGCTCTTATATCGCCATCCCCGGTTGAGATCGATTTCGACTGACTGGTAAAGTGACATCAAACCCTTCTTTGAGTAGGTAGTCTGGAAATACAGGAAATCGCGGCTTACGGTCTGCTTGTCATATTCAGTTGAGACAGCCGCCGTGAAGGCTAGTCTCTGAGTTGAATAAGTCCCAGTTTCCCATGAAGCGAACAAACCGAATTTTCTCCGGTCAAAATCAGGTTCGGAGGTAAGCCGATCGGGAACGGTACCGCCGGCAAGCCCCAGTTTGAAGTGCGGATTCAATTGATGGGCAAGATAGCCACCATCGACATATCCCACGCCGCGAACGTACGGCGAGAGCACCCGTCCAATGGCCCACTCGGTGCGGGCATCTTCCACCTCATGGAAGAGGCCGAACTCGTAAACCTGGTGAACCCACTCGTTGGTTTCCTGATCAGTGTAGAGTGACCGGGCGCGGTGGTACAGGCGGGTGCGATGGCGCAGTCTGAGAGTCAGGTCAGTCCCGCCGACATTTGTGACGGACAGACGGGTTCTGATTCCGGGCTGGGTACGATCGAGTTCGGAATCAGTCATATCTTTACGGTAGAAATTCTCGATTGACAGGGTGCCTTTCAATTGACTCGGCTTTTGCGGCCGGGGTTTTTGAGGCTCGGTGGCGGCGGCGGAAATGGTGGTGGAAGATGCCATCGTCGCCATCGGGGCGGTCAACCTGGGGACGTCCGCAAGGAGAGCAGCCCGGTCACCCACCTTGACGGGATATTTCTGCTGGCAGAGTTCGGCGGCGGCGGCCATATCAGCGGCTTTGGTCACGATAGCGACGGCAACTGTCTGGCGATCCCTTATGAAGGCAACTGTATCACCCACGCCAATACCGGCATACAGACCGCCGTCGAAATAGATCGCCTCCGGCGAAATATAAGTCACGCTGGGCTGTGTCTGGCCGTCGGCGGCAATCACATTGCCTGCGAGTATCGTTAGGAAAAGAGCGATTATGTATTTGGCTACTTTCATACCTTCAAACTCACATTACGGGTACTCACCCCTGGGATGACAGGCGTAACAGGCCTCACTGTCATACGTATAGCCGGGAACAGGAGTGGGGCTGGTATGCCAGTTGTCAGTCTGGGGATTCTGGTGGCACGTTTCCAGACATGAGAAGACGCTCTTATCCGTAGGGACAATATGACATGTGGCGCAGGAGGTCCATCTACCGTCATGGGTGCCCGAATAGATAGGGAAGAAGCCTTCGTCGTCGTGCTCCAGATAATCTTCGATGATCCCGTTGGGATGGCAACTGTAGCAAGCATTGCTCTCATACAGGTAGCTTGGCATCCCCAGGTGGTATGGCTCAATGACGGCCTGCTCATGGCAAACCAGACAGGTGAATACGGTCTTGCTGGTCGGATCGGTATGACAGGTAGCGCATTCGGCCCAGACACCGGCGTGGTTCCCCGAGTATATCGGGAAGAAGCCGTTGACATCGTGCTGTGGATAATCCTCCGGCACTCCCTGCGGATGGCAGGAATAGCACACGTCGCTCTGGTAAAAATACTCGGGCATGCCCAGATGGATGCCATCCGCCGAAGTCTGGTCGTGACAGGCGAGACAGTCGTAGATGGTGCGGTCGCCGGGAACGGTGTGGCAGGTTGCGCATTCAGCCCAGACGCCGGCGTGAGCACCGGAGTATATCGGGAAATACGAGAGTTCGTGTTCGGTGAACTCAATCTCACTGCCGTCGGGATGACAGGTCAGGCAGTCGGTGCTGTTGTAAACGTAGCCGGAGATTCCCACGTGCATATTATCCATGTCTGTCTGGTTATGGCAAACGAGACAGGTGAATACCGATTTATCGCCCGGATCGGTGTGGCAGGTCGAGCAATCCACCCATGTACCGGAATGAGCGCCGGAATATATCGGGAAGAAGGCTGCGTCGTGCTCGGTGTAATCTTCAACGACACCAGCCGGATGGCAGCTATAGCAGACCGAGCTTTCGTAAGAGTAGCTCAACATTCCCAGATGTATCGGATCAACCGTACCCTGATCATGGCAAACCAGACAGGTAAAAACGGACCGATTAGCCGGGTCGGTGTGGCATGTGGCGCACTCTGCCCAGGCGCCGCTGTGGTCGCCGGAGTAGATGGGGAAGAAGTCCGCGTCGTGTTCGAGGTAGTTCTCCACTACTCCCTGTGGGTGGCAGGTGAAGCAAACAGTACTTAGATAACTGTAGCTGGTCATACCCTGATGGATGACGTCTATTGTGCCCTGCAGGTGACAGCCGAGGCAATCATATTCGGTACGGTCGGCCGGGTTAATATGGCATTGAGCGCAATCGCTCCAGGCTCCGCTGTGGGTGCCTGAGTATATCGGAAAATAGGTCACGTCGTGCTCTGTAAACTCTCCACCTGAGCCTGTCGGATGGCAGGTCAGGCAGGCGCTGGTTTCGTAAGTGTATGACGTAATGCCGGAGTGAATCTCGTCGGTGGTGGTTTGATCGTGACAGGTCAGGCAACTTACGACGCTCTTGTCGGCCGGGTCGGTATGACATTGAGAGCAGTCGCTCCACTCACCGCTGTGAGTGCCGGAATATATCGGGAAGAAGTCGGCATCGTGCTCAAGATAATCTTCAACCACGCCCTGGGGATGACATGAGAAACAGGCCGTGCTCACGTAACTGTAACTGGTCATACCGAGGTGTATGGGGTCAATTGTCCCCTGCGGGTGGCAGACCAGGCAGGTGTATTCGGAACGGTCGGCGGGGTTGGTGTGGCAGGTGGTGCAATCGTCCCAGGTGCCGCCATGGGTCCCGGTATAGATGGGGAAATAGGCAACATCGTGCTCCGTATATTCCCCGCCGGATCCGGTCGGATGGCAGGTAAGACAGGCGCTGCTTTCCCAGACATAAGAAGTTATGCCGCCGTGTATCGGGTTGGTTTCGGACTGCCCGTGACAAACGGTGCAGGAAAAGACCGACTTATCATTGGGGTCGATGTGGCAATCGGAGCAATCATCCCATACCGCGGCGTGAGCCCCGGTATATATCGGGAAATAGAGCGCGTCATGTGCGACAAACTCGTCGGCGGTACCTCTTGGATGGCAAAGGTAGCAGTCCTCGCTATTATAATTATATGCCGGGATTCCGACGTGGTCCGCGTCGGTATCGGTCTGGTTATGTTCATGGCAGCCGAAGCAACTGAATTCGGCGAAGTTATCAGGGTTTATGTGGCAGGTGGAACAATCGTCCCACTCACCGGCGTGTTCACCTGAAAAGATGGGGAAGAATATGTCGTGCTCGGTTATCATGGCCGGGTGCCATGAGCTCATCTGGTGGCAGTTATCACAATCGGTGGAGAAACCAGCCGAGACGTGATTGGGGCTGGCGGCCTCGAGATAGTTCTGTTGATGGCAGCCGACACAGCGAGTGGTTTCGAATGACAGGTCACCTCGCGGCAATCCCCGGTGACAGCTCTGGCAGTCGGCCAGGGCATGGCGACCCATAAGAGGGAAGTTGGTCTGAGCATGGATGTCTTCGATATTGAAAATCGTGAAGCCGTCGGGGGTGTGGCACCTGGCGCAATCCGGCCCGAGTTTAGCTTCATGAATATCTTTGTGACAGGCAACGCACTGCTGGTCAATGATGGAGAAATCTGTCAGGGTATGGCAGCCTTTGCACTCAGCACTAGCGTGGCGACCCTCAAGAACGAACCCGGTGCTATCGGCATGGTCAAACCTGACCCCAGACCATTCTTTCAGGGAATGACAGACCTCGCATTCGAAATTGATGTCCTCGTGGGGCATGTCCTGAGCAACGGCACTGATGGAAAAGAAAGCAAGTGCTGAAAAGAGGAAGAAAGCTCTCAGGTTGCGCTTCATTGTCCAACTCTCCTGGTTTGCGGAGCTGCTCTCCATAAATACGGCAGCGCGGCAATCATTTCGAGGTACGGATTGGAAATTAGGAAATGACAAAACTCTTGGCAACAATTTTGTGACATCGTTCACAAGATGCTTCATGATCACCTGTATAACTAACTTGCTTCTCACCATTTTTTGTCGAGTACGTCGCCGATATCCCCCGGGCGCAATCAGGCACCAGCCCCGCGTCGGCGCTCCGACGTTTTATTTAATTATCGGATTATGGCATAAGAACTTGAAGGGCCAAGCAGACCGGGCAGTTTTTTTGAAAATCGCTTGAAAAGGGTCGGCCTTTGGCTTAACTTCCGGCTTGAAAATGCCGGGCAGTTACCGCCTGCGAGAGGAACTTTCCTTATCGACTTGACAAAAATAAACCCCCTTTTTCAATAAACCGGGAGACTGAGATAATGCATTTTAAGTTACTGAGCGACCGCGATCTTAAGGCCATAGACACCCTCGTTGATGATTTTGGCGGGAGTCAGGAAGTATGCGATAAGATTGAGAAAATGAGAGACTATGGGACGCGCAAGAGGATCGCCGGCGACAAAGGCTATGGCGAGATGCTTGAACAAGCCGAAGGGTACGCCAAGGATTTCCCGAAAGTGGAAGATTTCATCGCCAAGGAGGGAATAAAAGCGACCAAGCCGGGTGTCTGTACAACGCAGGTGTCAGGATTTCAGGGCTCGAGAGTGACCCTGGACTGTATGCGGCGGGTGGCGCAGAATCGCGACGTACTTTTTCCAACGGAAATGATATCGGTGGTGGCTCTCACCGACCACTATGTTTATTCCGGGGATCTGCTGGCGACACAGGCTATGGCCGAGAATATTCTGAAAGCCAGCAAGTTCTGCTCGACCAATTTGATTGGAATTCCCCTGCCGGAACATCGTTTCGCCCGAATCGAGAAGATCACCGGTGAAAAATTCGACCGGCGTGATCTTGGTGGCGGGATGAGCCAGCTGATACTCAAGAACATGGGAACGGCCTTCGGCAATCTTGGGGGTGTCGAGGTAGGTGATAACAACCACCTGGTTTACCTTGATGGTATCACCCGGGCAGCCCTGGAGACCGGGGCCAATTTCTTTTTGAATCCAAGCTGGTCGACTATCGTGGCCGCCTGTTACTACGGCAGGCTGGTTCCGGCAGTTACTTTTAAGATTTCGATGCTTCTTTCGACTCAGAATGCCGTCCAGTTCCGAATGCTGATGAATATCGTTAAGGAATTTCTCCGCGATGACGGCACGACCCCCATATATGAGGTAAACATCGGCAACGCCGCCGGCCCGGAAACGTTCATCCAGTGCGCCAAGGACCTTCAGGAGTCGGGTCTTCCCGGTATTTCGCTCACGGCGCACCTGAGAATCAACCCGGATCTGGGCATGGAGGATTTCAACTGGACCGACAACGCGCACAAAGTTCTCGACAGTGGCACCAATATTACAATCAAGTACGAGAGCGACGGAGAATCGAGGCCGTATGACACTATGGAGGCTTATTTCCTGTCGGATGAAGAGCGCGATGCCAAAGCCGACCTGATTGGAGATGTCATATACCATAAATGTATTCGCTGCGACAAAGACGCCCGCGAGATAATGCGCCGCGGTCACGAGGCACGATTCGCGGGAGTAGCTTACAAAACACAAGGATAGACTAATGAAGGAACTTATGACAAAATGGGAGGGCACGACTTTCCCGGAGTGGATACGCGGCTTGCCGGAAATAGACGTTCCCTTCGACGGTGTGCGGGGCTGGTTATTGCAGGCCGGCGCGAAGCAGGTGGTCTTTTTTGATATCCAACCGGTTGGCGCGGTGCCGGCGCATTCGCATGGTGCCCAGTGGGGTATCGTGGTTGAAGGGGAGATGGAACTGACTATCGGTGATGAAACGAAGATCTATCGGAGCGGTGACTGGTATTACATTCCGGAAGGAGTGATGCATTCAGCGAATTTTCTGACGCGTGTCAGTGTGATCGATGTCTTCAGCGAACCCGATCGCTGGAAGGCGAAGCAATAGCATTGCATGGAACCGGCTCGAGCACTGGTTTCGTAAAAAAGGAGTAGTACGTGAAGCTGCTGTTAATAGGATTTGGGACAGTTGGTCAGGGGCTGGCCGAACTTCTGATAGAAAAGAGGAACACGCTCCTCGAGCAGTATAAGCTGGACATCCAGGTGGTGGGTATATCGGATATGCTCAAGGGAAGCCTGTATGATGCGAAGGGTCTCGATCTGGATAAAGTTCTCGAGGTGGCCAAGGCGGGCAAGAAAATTTCCGACCTGCCGGGTGCTTTCGAGGGGGATGCGCTGGCGTTAATCGCGAAGGCCAGAGCGGACATGATGGTCGAGGCAACTTACACGGATATCAAGACCGGCGAACCGGCGACGTCGCACATCCGGGCGGCCCTGAATAAAAAAATGCATGTCACGACGACCAACAAAGGTCCGACAGCCTTGTTTTTGTCGGAGTTGAACGAGCTTGCCAAGAAGAAGGGCGTGAAATTCCTGTACGAGGGTACGGTTATGAGTGGCTCGCCGATGCTGAACCTGGCGCGCGAGACGCTGGCGGGATGTAACATCACCCAGGTTAAGGGGATACTGAACGGCACGACCAATTACATCCTTACCCGGATGGAAGAGGGCCTGGCGTACGAGGATGCCCTGAAGAAAGCACAGGAACTGGGTTATGCCGAAGCGGTTCCCGACGCCGACGTACTGGGCTGGGACGCTCTGGCGAAAGTGACGATCATCGCTAATGCGATGTTCGGGGTGAAGGCCAAGCCCGACGATTTTCCGTGCAGAGGAATCACGGAAATCACGGCGGAGGCTATTGCCGACGCTAAAGCGCGGGGCAAGCGCTTCAAACTTATCGGTAAAGTCTGGCGCGAGGGGGACGCAGTTAAGGCCAGTGTGGCCCCGGAGGAGGTAGATATGTCGCATCCGCTGGCGGGGGTGATGGGCGGAACGAACGCCATTACCTTTACGACCGATATTCTCGGCGATGTTACCATCGTGGGGCCGGGTGCCGGCAGGTCCGAAACCGGTTACAGCGCCCTGATTGACATCATTCACGCAGGAGGTAAGCGATGAAGATGCTTCTTGATGGTCAGTGGGTTGACCGGGATAAGAAGATAGATGTGACCGACCCTTTTGACAATTCGTTGATCGATACCGTACCCGCGGCTACCAAGGAAGATGTGGAGACGGCTCTGGCGGCGGCGGTCAAGGGATTTGAGATTACCAGACGAATGACTGTGTATGAGAGGGCGCAGATACTTTTCAAAACGGCCGCTATTATTTCGGATAATCTCGAGGAATTCGCGACGACGATCGCGCAGGAAGGGTCGAAGACCATTACTGAAGCTCGCAAGGAGGCTTCGCGGTGTGTCAATACCATTACGGCGTCGGCCGAGGAAGCGAAGAGAATTCTGGGTGAGACAATCCCCTTTGACTCGTTTCCCGGCGGCGAGAAACGCCGGGGGTATTATTATCGTTTTCCCATCGGGGTAATTCTGGCCATAACGCCATTCAACGATCCTCTCAATCTGGTGGCCCACAAGCTGGGACCGGCGATTGCCGCCGGAAACTCGGTAATTCTGAAACCGGCCACGGTCACGCCGCTCTCGGCTGTCAAGTTGGTAGAGGCAATGGTTCAAGCCGGTTTGCCACCACAGGCTATTCAGGTTATAACAGGGTATGGTCATGAGATTGGTGACGCCCTGGTATCCGATGAACGGGTGCGCATGATATCGTTTACGGGGGGCGTGGAAGCCGGTAAGCATATCGCCAAGTTAGCCGGGATTAAGAAGATTGGAATGGAACTCGGTTCTAATTCGCCGGTCATTGTCTGGAAAGACGCCGACGTTGACCTTGCCGCGGAATCATGTGTATCGGGAGCCTTCTGGGCCGCCGGTCAGAACTGCATAGGTGTTCAGCGGCTGCTGGTTCACAAAGACATCTACGACGAGTTCAAGAAGAAATTCGTGGCCCGCACCAAACAGTACAAGATCGGCGACAAGCTCAAAGACGATACTAATATGGGCCCGATGATCACGGAAGCAGAAGCGATCCGGGTCGAGAAGTGGGTCAACGAGGCCAAGGCCAAAGGGGCGCTGGTGCTGACCGGCGGTAAGCGTAAAGGGGCGCTGTATGAACCGACCGTGCTGGAGAAGGTCCCGAAGGAGATGAAAATTCACTGTGAGGAGGTTTTCGGTCCGACGGTGAACCTTTACGAGATCGATGATCTGGACGAGGCGATCAAAGAAGCCAACTCGCTTCCATATGGACTTCTGGCCGCGATTTTCACCAGCAATGTCGACGTGGCTTTCAAGGCGTCGTACGAACTGGATTGCGGCGGTGTTATGATTAATGACTCGACCGATTATCGTCTTGACTCGATGCCGTTCGGCGGCGTGAAGTATTCGGGGCTCGGTCGTGAAGGCTTGAAGTTCTCGCTTCAGGAGATGACCGAACCGAAAGTAGTTTGTTTCTATCTTCCGCAGATTTAGACGCTCGTAAAGTGCGACGCTGGATTCAGGAGGTGACAGAATGCCCTCAGCGCCTCTTCTAAATATCAAGGACCTTTCTGTCACAATGTCCGGTGAACGGCTGTTCGAGGAGTTGTCGCTTTCAATTGAGCCGGGCGAGCTGGTGGCGGTGATCGGCGGGAACGGTTGCGGCAAAACCACTCTTCTGAATCTGATTATAGCCCGCGCGACCGGTCGGCCCTACATGGTGAATGATACGACTTTCGCCGTGGACGGAAGTATCATGATGCCTCCCGGCACAATTCCGGCGTACCTTCCCCAGAAGATAACCGGAGCGGCTTTGTCAGCCGATGGCGCGAGAAGTGGCAGTCGCTCGGTACTGGCCAGACTATCTCAGGATTTCGGAATAACCGGGCCAGACCGGTCGTTGGATGTGTTATCGGGGGGGGAGCTTCAAAAGCTGGGGCTGGTTCGTGTATTAGCTTCCGCCGCCGCGCTTTATCTTCTTGATGAGCCGACCAACTATCTTGATATCGGCGGCATAACAGCGCTCGAATACCATCTGTCACGGTTAAAGGAATCGGGCAAAGGCATTCTGGCTGTCACGCATGACCGCGCCCTGGCCAATAATCTGGCCGACCGAACAATTCTTATTACAGGACGGGGGATATATGCAACGGTAGGAGGGGCCGAAGCGGTAAAGGCGCTCGAAGCCGTCAGCGTCGAATCTCGCCGTCACAAGGCCAAAGAAATAAGCAAGAAGATCGAGCAGCTTCAACAGGACGCACGGGCGAAAGCGGGATGGTCCGCCAGGAGCGAAAGTCGAAAAATGGGCGGGGGGATGTCCAAGCCGTACTTCGCCAAACTATCCAAACGAATGGCAAAACGAGCCAAGGTGGTTGAGAGGAGGATAGAGAAGAAGACCGAAGAATTGGCACAATCCAAGCCATTTGTGCCGAAAAAGCTCGATTTGTGTTTCCCTCGTTACAAGGTACGCAATCGCAATGTGTTTCGCTTTGAGAATGTCTCCTTTGGTTACAAGGGCGCTCGTGACGCAGGGGAGATGCTGCTGAACGAAGTGGTTTTCGCTGCCACGACCCGTGACAGGATTTGCCTGATGGGTGATAACGGCAGCGGGAAAACGACGATCATAAAATTGATTCAGAGGATGTTATCGCCGAGCTCGGGCCGAGTACACACGAATGATAAGCTGAAGCTCGCATACATACCGCAAGACCTGGATGACTTCTTCACCGGCGATACGCTGCTGGATAATTTTGGTGATTGCGGTATGCCGGAGTCCACCGTTCGTCAGCACCTTGGTTCGGTGATGATTCGCCGCGACAAGGTGTATAATCCGGTTGAGAAGTTCTCGCGGGGGGAGCTGATGCGGGCGGCGGTAACGAAGTGCGTACTGTTACGCGCGGAGTTTCTGTTGCTGGACGAGCCGACGTCGAACCTCGATGTGGAGTCAATAGAGGTTCTGGAACGGGTCCTTAATGAATTCGACGGGGGCTTTCTGGTTATCAGTCATGATAGAGCGTTTGCGGCGAACGTTTGCGATAGATTGTACGTGTTGCGAGGCGGGAGGTTGAGACTGGTCTAGATCAGGCGTTCACTTTTTGTTTGCGCTCAGCGGCCGAGGCGAGTACCTCGCGTATGGCCTTACCCAGCTTTTGCATAGTGTAAGGCTTCTTCACATACTTGGTAACACCGAGTCTTTCGGCCTCACGCACCCGGTCGGTCTGCGAGAATCCGCTCACTATGACAGCTTTCTGTCCCGGGTGCATCTTCACGATCTCACGGTAGGTGTCAAGACCGTCAAAATCGGGCTCCATGATCATGTCGAGCAGGAGAACATCACAGGTGTTGGTCCTGAGATATTCAACGGCCTCGTGTCCGTTGGAGACCGCGTTCATCTCGTATCCAAGGCTGCCGAGTAGAGTCACGGCCAGATCGCGCTGTTCGGCTACGTCGTCAACAACCAGAATCTTCTCATTGCCCTTGATGTCGTAAACCGGCGACTCCTGACCCGACGAAGAGGTGGCCTCAATGGCGGGCAGATAGATGATGAAGTCGGAGCCTTTCTCCAGTTCGCTCTGGACGTCAACATAGCCATTATGATCCTTGACCACGGCATACACTACGGAAAGACCGAGGCCGCTACCGCTCTTGCCGAGCTTTTTCTTGGAGAAGAAGGGATCGAAGATTCGCTTGGTATCATTTTCGTCGATTCCGATGCCGGTGTCGCTGACGGAGATAATGTTGTATTTGCCGGGTTCAATATTGCTGTAACCGCCGTAGAGTTGTTTGAGGTATTTGCACTCTGTCTTGATTGTCAAACAGCCACCGTCAGGCATAGCGTCGAGGGCGTTCAGGACCAGGTTCATTATGACCTTGGACAGATGGGTGTCGGACCCATAGACCGATGGTAATGACGGATCGAGTTTTATCTCGGTATCGATTCCCGGATAGCGGGATTTCTTGCGCGCGAAGTCCGGCGATTCCAGGTAGCTGCCTATGATTCGGTTTATATCGGTATGGGCCATTTCATACCGTCCTCTTCTGCCCATAGTCAACAGATCCTGGACGATCTCGGCGGCCCGCTTCGCTGATTCTTCGATTTTGGCGATCTGTTCCTTGACGGGGCTGTCCAGTGGCAGTCGTCGCTTTATGAGTTCGGGGTAGCCTACGAGCGGTCCGAGAATGTTGTTGAGGTCATGGGCCACGCCCCCGGCGAGCACGCCGAGCGATTCCATTCTCTGGGCGTTGGCAAGTTTTTCTCGGAGGCGTTGGCCTTCTTCCTGAGCTTTCTTTAGTTCGGTGATATCGGTGAAAACGCCGACACTTCCGACAACATTGCCACGCTCGTCCATGTAGGGAGCGGCTGAGATTGAAACCTGGCGTTTCTCACTGTCTTTTCTTCGCACCGTAAGTTCGTACCGGCTGCGCTGTTGATGGAGTCTCTTCTGTGTTTCCACCACGACCCGATCCATATCCTGTTCGATAACAATGTCGCTGAGATTGAGGCCTTCCAGTTCTCCGTGTTCGTAGCCAAGGATATAGCAGGCGGCGGGGTTGGCAAAGATGATGTTCTCGCTGGTATCGACTTTCATGACACCATCGCGCATGGTTTCGACGAGGGTACGGTGTTCCTGTTCGGAGTTTCGTATAAGCATTTCGGCCTGTTTACGCTCGATAGCCATGGCGATATGGCCGGACACGAAGGTCATCAGATCCATATCGCTGTCTTTATACAGAGTCGGGTCGCTGTAGCTCTGTACCGTAACGACCCCGATTACGCCGTGAGGTGTTTGAAGGGGCACGCCCAGCCAGATAGGCGAGGCCTCACCTACGAGGGTAATCTCGCCCTGAGCTTCCAGTTCCTGATGCAGTTTCTCGTCGACCAGAAGAGGTTTACCGGTTTTTCGGACATAGTCGGTAAGGCTTTTCTTCAATTGCTCCGGCTGCAGGTCAGTACCGTCGTCGTACTCGTCAACCAGGTATGGGAAGGTGTACATGTCGCTTTCAGCGTTGTACAGGGCGACGTAGAAGTTGGTGGTGTCAATGAGTGTTCCCAGGATTTCGTGAATGGTTTTGAGCAGTTCCTCGAGGTTGTCGGACAGGTTGGTGGCCTCGGAAATCTTGAAAAAAGCCGCCTGAATTTTTTCCATTCGTTTTCGTTCGGTGATATCGTAGATGGCGCCCTGCACCAGGTAGGGTTGGCCGTGACGGTCGCAGATGTTCTGGGATAGCTCATGGATCCAGCGCTCCTGCCCGTTCTTGCGATGAATGCGATACTCGCGCTCGACTGAGTAGTTCGGGACGGTGGCAATTTTATGGGCTGAATCCTGAATTTTCGGCCAGTCATCGGGGTGAATAACCTGATCCCAGCGGGGTTTTCCGGCAATCAGTTCTTTTTCCGTGTACCCGGTAATGTTTTCTACGGCTCCGTGGAAAAAGAGGGGGACCCAGTCCATGCGGCTGCGATAGGCCATACCCTGAAAGTTCTGTACAAAGGAACGGTATTTTTCTTCACTTTCTCTGAGGGCGCGTTCGACCTTCTCGCGCTCGAGGGCGGTTGTGAGCATCTCGCTAACGACGGTCACGAGGGCGATTTCATCATCGGACCAGGTCCTTTCCCGGCGAACCGAGTCCAGTCCGATAAAACCGATAACGGTTCCGCCCCTGATCATGGGAACGCAGACCACCGACCGGATTCCTTCCCGTTCAAACTCGGCTTTTTCGGCGGCTGCTTCCGGCGGAAGGTCGGCTACGCGCGGTATTGTAAGTAGTTTCCCATCGCTCATCATTTTCAGCGAGTACGAGAAGGTGTCAACCGGGACGTTCTTGAGTTGGTCAATCTGTGGCTCGATGCCGTCGGTACACCATTCGTGGGTGTTGTCCATTGTCTTCTGATCCTTCGACAACTGGAAGACGTAGCACCGGTCAGCAAAAGCGAATTCTCCAACAGTCTGTATGGCATACACGATATTATCATTTATTTCATCGGGAGCGAGCCTTATGAATCTCGATGACAAGGAGGTAATTATTCGTTCGAAATTGAGCCGATACTGGAGTTCCTCCGAGGCTTTCTTGCTCTCGCTGATGTCTCTGATAGTGGCGATGACGGCTCGGGGTTTGCCGTCGTCATCGCAGATCAGGGTGGCGCTTAATTCGCCCGGGAAAACGGTACCATCGCGGCAGACCATCTTATATTCGGATGCAGGAATAGCTTTGTGGCTCAACCGCTGTTTAAAATTCTCGGCGGCGCGGCGGTGGTCATCTTTGCTTATCAGGTCAAGGGTTGATCTACCCAGCAATTGTTCCCGGTCGTAACCGAATAATTCGAGGCCCCTGGGTGATATGAAGGAAATGCTGCCGTCGACGTCGGCAATCAACACCGCTTCAGGAGTGGTATTCAGAAGTGTGCGGTACAGGGTTTCCGGGCCAAAGATCGTATGTGGTGAGCGACTGCGCCTAATTATGACCCACTGCGCATATCCGCCGAAAACCAGAAACAGGGCGGTGATGAGCAAGCGAGGAAGTAGCTGTTCGGGGGTCAGAGCGAAGAGACTTTCCCAGAAAGAGCTGTCGTGTGATCGGTAGTAGTCGGCCAGCGCCAAGGCCATCCAGGCCGTGGCGGCAAGCGACAGACTGCAAGCAAGGACAGCGGCTAACGGTCTTTTCCGCGCCAGTGCTAGTATTTCCGTAAGTGAACCCACATGCTCTCCGTTAGAATTGTCAGCGGCCCCACGGGACTGTCCCCGCCATAAGCGAATGTGTCGGCGGCGAAAGACTGCGTTGCGTATGCACGCTACCCTTATCCTCACAGCCGGTTCTCAGCCGCCGGGTCCATACCTATGAAATCGACGTTCACCGCGAAAACTTAACGTGAGTAATCCGTTTGCCCGCTTAAGATTAAACGCGAAACCCTGTCACCATCAAACCGAACAAGAGGCTGTTCATAATTTGCACACGAAGTGTACCTGATACGAAAAAATATCCGGTTGCGGGTCGACGGACGCCTGAACCCGAACGGCCCGTTTTTGTCTTGTGAATTTCGCCGTCTGTTTGTACTTTGTGCAGTCGTTACGGATTTCGAGAGAACAACTTATGTGTGAACAGAAAAAGATAATTATTGTCTCGGACGGTACGGGTAAGACGGCCGAGCGGCTGATGGATGCCGTGCTGGCACAATATTCGGAAAACGAGGTCGGGTATACTCTGCAAGAAACCTATCAGCAAGTTCGTGATAAGGAAACCATTGACAAAATTCTCATGGAAATCGACAGCGATTATCTGGTGATCTTTTCGATAATTTCGGAGAACCTGAGCCGGTACTTTCACGAACAGTTGGCCGAGCGCTGGATTCTTCATCTGAACGTCCTGGAGCCAATGCTTGGTACGATGTCCAAGTTCCTGGGTGTCCATCCGGATTATCAGCCGGGACTACTACAGAAGATAGATGACAGGTATTATCGTAAAGTCGACGCCATTGGATATACCGTCGAACACGATGACGGCCGGGGGGCGATGATAGACCAGGCTGATATCATTTTGGTGGGTCTATCGCGGACGTGCAAAACACCGATCGCCATGTATCTTGCCTGTAACCATGGTATCAAGGTGGCGAACATTCCTATTGTTCGTGACCCCACGATGGAAACCAACCTGCTGGCAAGGCTAGACCCCCTTGATCAGACACGGATTTTCGGACTGATGATGCATCCGGAGGTGCTGGCTCACGTCAGAGAAGAACGGTTGCTGTTCCTGGCCAAGACCGCGCCCCGCCAGGTGGAACTGCGAGAATACTATGATCTTCAGGAGATACGCGAAGATCTGAAGTTCTGCCGTAATCTTTTCTCCCGGCAGAAGTGGGATACGGTCGATGTTACCCGCAGGGCGATCGAAGAAATATCTCTCGAGATTCTCGACAAAGTGATCAATCACCGGTTAACCAGACATGGGTTGCCATCGTTTCCTTCCGTCAAGCACTAATTAGATTTCGATGTTACCAGTGGGGAGAACTCAGACATGGCTGCGAAGCATGAGTTCTTTGGGATGCGGATTAAGATACACCTGCTCCTGAATATATTCGACGTTATAAAGCGTCACATAGTGCCTGAGAAGTGTCAAGGGTACGACAAGCGGCACCAGATTTTTCCCATAATCCTCGATGCTCTCCAGGATACTTTTCTTTTCTCCAGGACCAAGGTGTTCCTTCAGGAAACCAAGTATGTGGTGAAGGACATTAACGTTCTTCGACGTCGTGCTTTTTAGTTTAAGGGCTTCCATGAAAAGGGTGCTGTAGTTGAGGCGCAGATTTTCCTCGGAATATCGCTTAGCCGCCGCCACGAGTTGCCCGAGCTTCTTATAATGCCGGGGGCTATGAGCGAGCAAAAGATATTTATGGGCGGTGTGGAATTTAACCAGCTTACCGATGGTGAACCGGCCTTTGAACAGATCGCGCAGGCGGCTGTAACCGAAGACCCGAACGATGAAATTCTCTCTCAGCTTCAGGTCGTTGAGGCGACCCTCTTCCTCGACAGGTAACAGCGGATGTTCCTTGATCAGCCCGGCGGCGAATAGACCAACGGCATTGCGCTGAGGCACTCCTGATGAGTCGTAGATTCTTACGCGCTCCATCCCGCAACTGGGGGAGTCCTTTTTGAGAATATATCCGCAGATGTCCGACAGGTCGCGGCGGCGCACCCGGCGTTCGGTGTAACGGTTCATGCGGAGGGTCCAGTCTTTGCCGCTCCTGGTGCCGACCATTCTGGGTAAGTCGGCGGTTCCTTCCAGTCGGACGGCTTCACGCGGCACCCCCATGCCGATTTCGAGTTCGGGACAAACAGGGATGAAGCGGAAGAAGTCGCCGAGGATGTCAGTGATATAGCGATCTCTCTTATGACCGCCGTCAAAACGAACTTTCTGGCCCAGCAGGCAGGTGCTGATACCGACTTTAATGAGTTTGTCGGGATTCTTTTTGGCGGTCACTTTTCGATTCCCAGTCGGTCGTTAATCGTTTTCCTGAAGGCGGCAATATGCTCGGGCGTTGTGCCGCAGCATCCACCAATAATACGGACGCCGAGATCGAGCAGTTGACAGCAGCGGGCGGCCATGAAATCGGGGCTCTCGGCATAAACGGTAGTTCCTCCGCTGATATCAGGCAGTCCGGCGTTGGACTGGATTATGACAGGAAGGCTGCTGTGCTTTGCGAACTCGGCAGCTATTTTGACCATATTCTCGATCCCGTTGCCGCAATTGGAGCCAATGATGTCAGTCCCGGCGTCAGCCAGGTTCTGACAGGCTTGCTCGACACTTACCCCCATGATTGTATAGAAACCTTTTGACGTAATATCGAAGGTCATGGTAGCGCTTACCGGGATCGTTGGCGAGATATCCCGGGCGGCTTTTATGGCGAGAGTGGCTTCGGTCAGGTCGGTCATAGTCTCGATGAACACGGCGTCGACACCTTCGGCCACAACGGCTTTGATTTGACGCCTGAATCCCTCGGCTACGATATCGGGGCTGGTATCTCCGTATGGTTCCAGCAGACGTCCGCAGGGGCCAATGGAGGCAGCAACATAAGCATCATCACCTACAGCCTCGCGCGCGGCGCGAACAGCGGTGGCGTTGATCTCTTCTATTCTGTCGTCCAGATCATATTGGGCAAGCTTCAAAGGAGATCCACCGAATGTGTTAGTGCTAATGATATCCGAACCGGCGTCGAGATATAGCGAGGCTATCTGACGAAGAAGTTGAGGCCGATCCAGATTGACTTTCTCCGGGCACTGGCCCGGTTTCAGTCCACTGGCAAATAGCATAGTCCCCATGGCACCATCGGCCAGAAGTACTTCTCCATCCGATAAGCGATCGAGTAGCGGTCGCATACTAGTTGATCCCCAAAAAGCCCTTGACGCAATCAACGGCATTCATACCGTCGAAGCAATAGGCGTCGGCGCCAATTTGTTGAGCATATTCATCGGACAGCGGCGCGCCACCGACAATAATCTTGACCTTACCGAGAAGGCCGCGCTCTCGGGCGAGGTTTACGACCAGTCCCATGACCGGCATGGTGGTCGTAAGCAGGGCCGACATTCCGATTACCCGGGCGCCCGTCCTTTGTGCTTCTTCTATAAACCTTTCCGGTGGGACGTCTTTGCCGAGGTCGACCACGTTGAAACCGGCTCCGCGGAGCATGATTCCGACGAGATTCTTGCCGATGTCATGCAGATCACCTTGAACGGTGCCGATAACGACCGTGCCCGAGGTAGCTGCTTCTTCACCTACCATGAGCGGTTTGAGGACCTCCATGCCGGCGTACATGGCTTTGGCGGCCAGAAGAACGTCGGGCAAGAATATTTCATGCGCTTTGAACCTCTCACCAACAACTTCCATTCCTGATAACAAGCCCTTATGGAGAAGTTCTTTAACGGGCACTCCATCGTCAAGGGCTTTTCCGGTCAGCTCAGCGACGGTATCGGGCTCGCCGTTTTGCAGGCTTTGCGATATGTTCTCCAATATATCCACGGGATCTCCTCCGCCGTCAATTGACGTTTTATTGTTCTCTGAGTATCTTCAGTCTATCAATGCAAGTGTGTGCTCTGCATTCGCCGCAGAAGCGGAAACTATCGTCAAAGTCGAAAATCTCTTTCGGGCCCACTACTATCACGCCGGTGACGGACTTCAACGGGTTCATCAGGAATGAGTCATTGAGGGATATGCCGATTTCTTCGGGACGCAGGACATCAAACAGTTTAGCTTGCGCGCTTATATGCCAGCCACAGTATCCAGGACTAAACGCCATCGAGCCGTGCCCGGTGGGGAGTTGTTCGTTTTCGTTCAGCTGGTCTCGGAGGCGCCACTCGGCCTCGTGGGCAATCAACTCGGCGCCTTCGGACGCGGCGGCGTCGAGCATAGCGGCGGCGGCGTAATCCTGAGTCTCGAAAAGGCGGCTTATCTCTTCACAAATGGGTTCCCCGATGGTAACGGCAAAAAGTGCCAGGGTGCTGGCAGCATGATAGATGGCATCGAGGGGGGCGGGTGTTTCGTTGCGCCCCAGGCCGCGGTAAACCGGCTCGAATTCCCCCTGCGAGATGCGCATCAGAAGAGCCTTTGGCCGTGCCAGACGCTCATATTTCGACAGAGCCTCTCCAGCAAGCTCGTGGATTCGCCGGTTTATGTCCGTGCCCAACGGTATACCCTGGTTTTTCAAAATGACTTCCACCGAAGGGGTGACGCGTGCGGGTGAAATGTCAAAAGTTTGACGCATCAGTTAACCTCTGGCAACTTATCCATTCCATGACGGCGGGCCTCGGTTTCCATCAGTCTGGTTAGCTCGGCGGTGACATCATCGCTGAGCCTGGCTGGCGTGTATTCGGCAATGATTCGATCGACTTCGCTGTTGGCTCTCTTGAAAAGAGTTCGACCGCCTTCTTCCTTCCACCGCGACCGGTTGGCCCGGTCAATGGAAGGTCCGGGGAAAAAGACTTCATCTTTCAGATGGCGTAGGGTGTGATCAGCGATCAGCAGATGCTGTTCGGCGATCAGTTCTTCGAATAACGGCTGAGAGGGAAAATCGTCCCTGGGTTCGATGCCCTTTGCCATGCGGAATGTCATGCCGCAAATTTCATTGTCGACGACCAGCTTTTCAAGACTGAAACAACTCTCAAAATCAAGCATTCCCGGTCCCGAAATATTGTTTATGCCGGCCAGCACGGCCAGGGTGGCGCCCATCGATGTTTCGAGGCCGGCCTGGGCGTCGAGAAGCTTGGCATCACTGAGACCGATATATGCCTGAGTCGGAAGGTTGAGATATTTACCTATTTCGTTGTAAGCGCAATCCTGCATCATTGTTCCGACGTCTCCCATGGGTGTGGTCTCGTACCTCAAATCGAATACGGCCGGTGAGCCTCCATACAAAACCGGAGCGCCGGGTTTGGTCAACTGGCTGATAGCCAGACCGCTCAGAGTCTCGGCAGTGTGTTGAATAAGAGACCCGACCAGAGTGACAGGGGCCATGAATCCGGAAAGCGGCATGGAGATGTACTCGACCGGGATTGACCAGTTGGCGCAGTCGACGAGATTTTGCGAGGTAACATCGCTCCACTTCAACGGTGAGGTCGGGCAAGCAGAAAACACCGTGAGCGGTTTAGCTGCCAGCTCCCCGGCGGTGCCGCGAACGGCGAGCTGAAGATCTTTCATTATTTCGAAGGCCTCGATGGTGAAGGTGCCGGTGATGACAGGTTTTTCGCAAAACATCAGGCTCAGGTACAGGCGGTAGCTATCGGAGATTTTCTCGTGAACATCGGTTGGCATCATCGCCGTCGACTGAGAAGCAATGTGATGCATCCCGGTCATAAGCTTGGCATAACGCACATAGTCATCGGCGACCGGTCGGCGGCTCAGTTTGCCGTCCTGATCGAGGATGTTTATGGCCGTTGAGCCCGGTGTGAAGTTGGATTCGTAACCGGCCAGGTTGACGGCCTCGTTGCCGAGGGTGTCATAGAGTTTAAAGGAAGCCGGAGCGGTTTTCAGGGCGCGGTCGATGATGTCATCGGTGAGCCAGGCATGGTGACCTTCCATATCGACCCTGGCCCCGTGGTCAGCCAGCATCGACAGGACGCTATCATTGTGAATTTCGACACCTAAACTCGCAAGAAGCGAGCGGGCTTCATCGACAATCTTATTTATCAGTTCATCCGTGAGAAACCTGAGTGTCGGTCGCACGGTAAACCTCCTTTTTCGGGTATGTGAAGCGTTCAGATCTATCAGTGCTTAAACTAACGGCCACTGAAAGGGGCGGCAAGGATTTTCTTGTCACGCCGGCAGGGGTTAATTGACCGCCAGCTTCCTGCCATAGAAAAATTCATCCCCCCAAACTGAAACCGTTCGGGCAAACGATGAACGGCGAATGGCGGCCCTGACAATGTTATGAACGAATGAGGGGGGATGACTGTACGGGCAGACTTTCATGCATATACCGCAGTCAGTGCCTATAGTGCGCCAGTAGCGCAGACACTGCTCGGCGTTGAGTTGCCACTTGTGGACGCCGCGAACATCTGAAGTACCGGCAGCAGAAATGGCGCCGGCCGGGCAGTTAATGGCGCACTTGAGACAGCGCTTGCAGAAATCCCATACTCCGAAAGGGACCGGTTTATCCACCACCAACGGCAAGTCAGTGGTGACGGCACCGAGTCGGATTCTGGCGCCCAATCGGGGAGAGATTAGATATCCCATTCTGCCGAGTTCGCCCAGCCCGGCGTTGTGCGCAACGGCGGGAAGGATAATCTGGTAGTTGCTGCCTGAGATGTGCGCCCGGGCAGGATATCCAAGACTTCGGATATATTCCGCAAGCTCAATCGAAATCTGCGCGCCCAAAAGGTACCGGGAGGCGGTTTCAGCCGTGATGGGCAGGTCCGGCGCTGTCTGCACCGGGTCGTAACGCATTTCAAGACTGAAGGCGACAACATAGCGGTGATTGTTCACGATGGGTTCACCCCACGGGTGCGGACCTCGGCCGACGTGAGAGTAAACATGCATCGGGTCTAGCTCGGCGATACCGGCGTCATCTGCGCCCATTTGAAGAACGTTTTGTTTGATCGCCTTCGTGATTTCTGTTGGGTCGACCTGTTGCCGGGGGTTCGACACGGGGCCGTCCACCCTGGTGGTCATGGTTTGAATTTCGTCAAAGATAGCGTCGATTCTTGCCGATTCGATGGGATCATAGTAACGCCCACCCGGCTGAAGTAGCTCAGGTAATTTGCGAATGGCGTCATCGACGGAGCGGTATTCAGGATGCATGGAGTAGTACTGACCGTATCTATCGGATCCCGGCTGGTACTCTTCTCGTGAGAAAACCACGTCGCGCTCATCGAAGCGCCCGGTAACAGGGCCAGCTTTCAGAGAACTTGTGGAACCGACGGGCATGAAGAACAGGGTCGCAAGAACAAGAACGACGATCAAAGCAACGATCAGGATAATATCGGGCGGAGAAAAAATGAAATAGGAGGCAAACCAGATAAGCGCGAAGACCATGAACAGGGTCGATGAGAGAGTAGCGGCGCGGAGTTGATTTTCGCGAAGAGAAGTAATCGAAAACGACTCAATAAATAAACCGATGAGTCCGCCGACGATCAGGTAGAGAATTTGCAGATAGTCCATGTATCACCCTGTTGTATATCACGGACAAAGTACGAAAAACGTAGGAGGGTAGCAAGAATAGTAAATCGGTTTTTGGTTGTCAGGCAGGCGTGTTTTACGTACTATTACAAGGTCAACCTCAAGAGTATGAAGGAATCAAAGCTATGATTAAACCTCGACGCGCCGCTGTGTGCCTTTTTCTGGGCACCGCTCTTATTTACTCGAGTTTGAGCGCTTGTAGCAGCCTGCTGGTAACAAAAGGAGCCTCTGCCGATGGCTCCGTTATGATAACTTACACCTGCGACGGTGAATTTCACCCACACCTCGAATACACTCCAGCCGCCGACCATAACCCTGACGATTCGGTGGCGATAGTGAACTGGGACGACGAGGTTCGAGGGAAGATAGCACAGGTCGAGCACACTTATGCTGTTGTTCATCTGATGAATGAACATCAGCTCGTTATAGGCGAGACTACTTTCGACGGAAGAGAAGAGCTGCGCAACCCCGATGGCTTGCTTCATTACTGGGACCTGATGGATCTGGCCCTGCGGAGAGCGAAGACGGCCCGGGAAGCTATTGAGGTTATGACCGAACTGGTTGCGGAATATGGTTACCGGTCCACCGGGGAATCGATATCTATTGGCGATCCCAATGAAGCGTGGATTCTCGAGATTATCGGTCCCGGGCCGGGCGGCACGGGGGCCGAATGGGTGGCAGTGAGGGTACCGGACGGGTACATATCGGCCCATGCCAATAAGGCCCGTATCGGTGAGTTTCCCCTCGATGACCCGGAGAATTGCCTTTATTCGGACAATGTTATTTCTTTTGCCGTTGAAAAGGGTTATTACGACCCTGAATCGGGAGAGCCATTCAGGTTTTGCGACGTGTATTGCCCGCCCACACCCTTTAACCTCCGGGTGTGTGAAGCCAGGGTGTGGAGCATGTTCAGACGGGTGGCGCCATCGCAGGCGTTCTCTCCGGATTACCACCGCGCGGTTCGCGGAGCCGAACCGTACCCATTGTGGATCAAGCCCGATAAGAAACTTGCCCTGCCGGATGTGATCGACCTGATGCGCGACCACTATGAAGGGACTGAGCTCGATATGACCAGGGGGGTCGATGCCGGGTTGTATGGTTCGCCTTACCGCTGGCGGCCGCTGAAGTGGACGATCGACAGTGTCGAATATTGCTGGGAACGGGCCATTTCCACCCAGCAGACAGCCTTCTCGTTCGTCTCGCAGTCGCGGGCGTGGCTGCCGGACCCTATCGGTGGTGTTTTGTGGTATGGCGTGGATGACACTTACATGACCTGCTACGTGCCACTCTACTGTGGTATCAAACAGGTGCCGGAACCGTTCACGGTTGGCGAGCTGGGTAAATTCTCATGGGAATCGGCCTGGTGGGTATTTAACCTGGTTTCTAATTACGCCAATCTCGCTTATTCTCATATGATGCCTGAAATACAGGCGGTTCAGAGCGAACTCGAATCCAGTTATTACGGGTTTCAACAGGTTGTGGACAATATCGCATTGACCCTGTACGAGGGTGAGGCGGAACAAGCCTCACAATATCTGACGGAAGCCTCGGTGACTGCTGGTGAAAATGTGTTCAATCGCTGGCGGGAGCTGGCAGAGCACCTGATAACCAAATACAATGATGGATATAAGAAAAACGAGGAGGGCCGTGCGGCGGACAAGGGGTATCCAGAAGGATGGTACCGAAGGGTGATAGGCGAAAGTGGTGACAGGTATCGCCTGGCGCCACCGGATACGAGTACGGCCGACTGGAAATTAGTTGATTGAAATACATCAGAAGGTCATGACAGGAGTGTAAAAGATGGGCAAGAAAATCACGTTCGTTTTGGCGTTGGTGTTTATGTCAGCGCCGGCTTGGGGGCAGACCGATACGGTGAAATATGTTCCCAAATATCTCGATCCGGTGAACGAGGAACTACGGAAGCTCAATGAAGAAAGGGAAGACTACCGCGACAGCGTTACCGGCGCCATAGAGGATCGGCAGGAAGCGCGCGAGGAGTACGAGAGGCTCAATCGCAGATGGATAAAGTGTGACCTCTCGAATATCGTAAAACCGGAGTCGCCGGAGGCCTTCG
>CP070674.1:2426922-2437757 GCA_020351995.1 Candidatus Zixiibacteriota bacterium | reverse complement strand
TACTTCCGCTGTCAGCCAGAAGGTTTTTGTACTGCTCGGCAAAGGCCGTGCCTTCCTTCTTGGCCCGGTCATACACACCGCCGGCAAAAAGGTAACCGAAGGTGTAAGGGAAATTGTAAAGCGGCAGTTGGCTCAGGAAGAAGTGTAGTTTGGTGCACCAGAAAAGAGGATGATGCCCCGATTCGTCCAGTAATGATCCGAAGGCCTTTTTCTGGGCTTCAACCATAAGTTCGTTGAGGCGGTCTTTGCCAACCACGCCGTGTTGACGCTCGGCATAGAAAGCCCGGTCGAACAGATAGCGGCAGTGCAGGTCGGTAAACATGGTATAGGCGGCCTGAAGTTTCTGCTCGAGAAGCATCACTTTCACGCGCGGGTCGGTGGTGCTCTCGAGGGCCGCGTCATTTACCATAGCTTCGAAGAAATTCGAGGCTGATTCCGCCAGGCTCATAGGATAGATGGTGGAAAAGAAGGGTGTGTCTCTCAATACCCAGCCGTGGTACGAGTGTCCCAGTTCATGGGCCAGGGTAAGCAGATTATCATAGGATCCGGCATAAGTCATGAAAACGCGCGTCTCGCGAAAAGCTCCCATACGAGTGCAGAACGCCCCGCCCTGCTTGCCGGGACGGTCTTCGGCCTCAATCCATCGCTTTTCCACAGCCATTCTGATAAAGTCAACTATCTCAGGCGAGAACGGCTTGAAATTGTCGCATATGAAGTCTATCGCTTCATTGTAAGAGTAGAGCTTATCGACCGTGCCGCATGGCGCGAACTGGTCGTACCAGCTGAATTTGTCAATCCCCAGAAGTTTCTTCTTGGCCTCGATATATGGCGCGAGTCGCTTTGTTTCCCGACCGACAACGGCCCACATGGCCTCCAGGCTCTCATCCTTAAGACGCGACATCATCAGTGGTTCTTTAAGCACAGAATCCCACTTGCGCCGGTTGTATAGCGACAGCCGAAATCCAGCCAGAGAATTCAATATCATCGCTGCCAGGTCAGCGCGCGGTTCCCAGGATTGTGTCAATTTCTCGAATGCCTCACACCTGACTGCACGGTCAGGATCCGACATTTTCGTAGCCAGTTGGCCCATCGAAAGCCGGTTAACCTTTCCGTCCTGCTCAAAATCGGCCCGGAGTTCACCGCCCATCTTGTCATATAGCTGGTTCCAGGCATGAAAACCATTAACCGATAGCTCCAGGGCGAGCGACTCGAGCTCCACTGGCATCTTGCTACGTGCCTGTTCTCGAAGTTCGTTCAGGTAAAACTCGATGCCCTTAAGCCGGGCATCGCTCAGGAGCAGTTGCCATTGGCTATCGGACTGTTTCACCGCGAGAGCTTCGAGTTCCGTCCGAAGATCATCCCATTGCGATTTGTACAGAAAGCCCTCGACAGCCACGGCATCGGCCTGCGCATCGCTAACATCCTGTGCCTGCAACGCCTCGACAAAGTTGTTAATCAGACTGATATCCTCGGCTACCGTCTGCATCCGCAGAATCAGCTGAACCCAGGCTTCGGCGGTTTCTTCATCTATCGAAGCCGGGAGTTTGGCCAAGGTCGCTTTCGTCTCAGCAAGAGCGGCTTTGACTTTCTCGCGATGCTTCCTGAATGCTTCGGATTTACTTCCTCCCTCGAATATTGAATCGAGGTTCCATCGGGGTGCGGGCGGAATCTTATTGGCAGCGGTCATTTCTTACTCCTGATAAAAAGGCTGTTTGCAGGTATATTGGTTGAGAATATAGGCAAACCGGGGCCAATAAGCAAGCCGGGGGACCTTAGTCCGACCCGGCTTGTCAGATGTAATTTTGGCGACAATATCTTTAAACGTCGGGCTCTTCGTGTTTTTTAACCCATCGGGCGTACAGGATCATGGCAAGAGCCGACACCAGCCCGATGGCTGCGAAACGGTACCATAGCCTATAGGGATCGTAAGTATCCCAGAGCAGGTCCGTCACCTGCTGGTGCGATTTACCCGTTAATTCCACCAGCTTATTCATCGCCTCGGTACGAGACACATCGGTGATATTGAAGTTATTGGCCAGATAGTCCGTGGCCAGGTTGGCCTTATCGCCAAGGTTGTCGTACACGTGACCTGCAAACTTCGAACCGACAGCCCAACCTACCCCCTGGGGAATGTTAGCGTACCCCATGTAGAGACCCTTCTTGCCTTCCGGGGCGATCACGCCCAGGTACTCGTTCATCTTGGGCGAGGACAGCATTTCGCCGACTGAGAACATCAGAATTCCGAGCAGGCAGAAATAACCCGAAGTAGTGAAGCCGGCTGCCACCAACCCAATCGAAGCGGCGATAATCCCCAGCGATATTGAATGCACTCGCCGCATCCTGGCGACGATATAGGTGATCGTAACCACCAATAGTATGATCATCCCGGAGTTAGCATTGATGAGCCACTCCTGGGATATCTGGGGTGCCCTGGTTGAGTTTTGCTGAAGCATCCAGTCGGGCAACCCCAGATCGCGCACGACCGCCGAGCTGTTGACCCAGTCAACAATAAAGTTGGGCAGCATGTCAAACAATTGCATGAACATCAGCCAGAATCCGGACATTATCACGATAAAGATAATCAATCGCAGATCGAAAATGTTCTTAATGGTGACCCAGAAGACATAGAAAGGGTTACCTACCTGTTCACCTCCGGCGGGTGGATCTTTGTATGTGAACAGCAACAGGAAATTGAGAGAGACAATTATGGCACAACCGTAAAACACCACCGGCCAGGAAAAGCCATACAGGAAATGAGCCAGGGGCGGTCCGAGAAAACCCCCGACATTGACCAGCATGTAGAAGATTCCCCAGCCCACCGAAGAGTGTCGCTTGTTCAGGCTGTGCACCATCGTGCCCCATACACCCGGCTTGAAAATAGCTGTTCCCAGAGCCAGAGTGCAACAGCCTATCAGAAACGGCCAGAACTCGTGCTGAGTAGCCATCAGCACATAGCCGATAACTTTGATGGCGATCGAAGCCGCGATTGTTTTCTTATAACCGTAGCGGTCGGCGAAACCCCCGGAGATGGTCGGCGTCAATGACTGAAATACCGCCCACCAGAAGAATATTGTACCTTTCTGATCGTGGGTAAAATGAAGTCCGCCGATCTCGTCTGCCTGAGCGATGTAGATCGGAATAACCACACGGACGCCGTAGTAGGCCAATCGCTCGAACATTTCCATCAGATTGACCATCCAGAACGGCTTGTTCATGCCGAGTACCTGGTCGACCAGGCCAGCCCGTACGGTCGTCTGTGAAGGAGAGTCGGATGATGTCGTTGACATAAAGAGCCCTGCTGCGAAAAGTTCTGAAAATTTCCCCTAAGTTACACACCGGGTGCAGCCCGGTCAACCGCAAAGAAACGGCCAGTTTACCGATTGAGTTCCATGAGCGCGTTGTTTATATTCCACAGGGCACAGTGACTGAGACGCTGAAATGATTGACGATCAAGAACAGCCGCACGAATACCCGGTAGACGGCACCCTCGACCTGCACCTGTTCGCTCCCGAGGACACTAAGGAAGTCGTGCTGGAATATATCCAGGCATGCCTCGATAAAGGCATCACCCAACTCCGCATCGTTCACGGCAAAGGGATCGGGGTAAAGCGTGAGATTGTTCGCTCACTGCTCGAGAAGCACCCCAGTGTCATAAAGTACTATCACGAGGGCGGCAGCGGGGGCGGCTGGGGAGCGACCGTCGTAGATCTGAAGAAGACTTGAATAGACAAACAGTGCAAAGCATAAGCCCTCTTTGACAGAGGGCTCATGCTTTGGCGGTTAGGGCAAGCTGTCAAGCGAGTCCCTACCAGTGTTACTGGACTCTCCAGCCACTACACGCTAGAAGAGTTCACCCGAAGCATATCGCGAGGCATCCCGTAAATTTCTGAGTAACCTGGTTCCGTTAACCTGAGATTTCAGTTTTCTGTCCTGAGATGTTCAAGGTTCTGCACGACCAGAATTCAGAGAGAAGGGACAGACTTCGGTCTACCTAAGTATACCTGATCCCGATTTTCGTGTCAAGCGAAATCACTCGCATTGAAGAGGTTATGGCAGTTTTTTTTACTGTTTTACCTTGGCCAGAACGGATTCGAAAGGATTGAGGCGGAGATTGCGTGGGACCCGCGGAAGATCCGGCAGGCTGAACTCGTAAACCGGACCTTCAATCAGGACACGGATATAGGCCTTGCTGTCACCTTCGATTTCTATCTCGAGTGGAACGTACATCATGAAATCGTCGGGCACTCCGGTGGTCACGACTTTGCAATACGCCGTGAACGTGTTACGGCCGGATGCCTCATAGTCCCAGGTAAATTCATAAGTGGGGAGCTCGCTACGATATACCCACTGATCAAAAAACCAGCCCATATCTATGCCGGCATGTTTCTCCGTCAGCCGCCGAAAATCCTGGGTCGTGATTTTATTGCCCCGATGCGTTAGGAACAGATCCTGCATCATGGCTCTGAACCTGTTTTCATTCATCGACTTCAGTTCAACCAGCAAGTTCCGCAGCATATGCACCACCAGAGCCGCCTTCTTATAAACAATCAGCCTGTAATCGCCCCTGGTTTTGGTGCTGGAAGTGCGGTATCCAAGAGCAATCGGTCCGGCTTCTTCCCCCGAACCGAATAAATACTGGCGGGCAGAAAAGACATCGTTACGATACTTCCTCAACTGGTCAAGAAACTGGTCGTTACCGGCCACTACCTGCAGGTACATAAGGGCGCTGTATTCGGCCAGTCCCTCACTAAGCCATTGATCGTGATAAGTCTCGTAACCTACTCCGACACCCCACCACTGGTGAGCCACTTCATGGGCCCGATGCCGACGCTCTTTCCCCCAACTATCAGTGTTAATCCAGCTAAAATAATCCAGGTGCAGAAAACCGGGGAATGCTTCCGCGACCGGCGACAGCACCTCACCCACGACCATCCGTCGATACGGATAGCGACCAAACACACCGTTGTACACCTTCAGGGCGTTGATAACGTCCTCGGCCACCTGCTCGTGCATGTTTTTCCCGGTCGGAATATATTCTTCCGTGGATTGCTTATCCCAGGGATCAGACACATCCTGACGCAAGAACTCAAGCTGCTCCTGGGCGATTAATTGGTGAAGATCCTCGGAAAAATAGACATCCACCGGGACCAAATCGGGTTCCTCGAAGGTGTATTTCTGAAACGGTCCGACATTGAAAGCCACATTCGCTGTCGGCCACGGTACTTTCCATGTGGTCAGAACCATGTCACCGGTTTTCTCTTCGTTAATGAGATTCCCGGTCGCGACAAATCTCCAACGCTTATGAGTTTTGAAATTGAGCGTGAAAAGCGCCCTTTGCGCGTACCCATACATCGGGTACCAGCCGGCGCCGGTTCGCAGAAAACACTGACCCATGGTATGGTAAATGATGTCACCCTGATAGAAAAACTCTAACGTGATGTTCTCCCCCGCGCCGAGAGGACGTTCAAAGAATAAGTAAAGATCCCATGACTTTTCTTCATCGTCGGAGTACCGGTAGAAGGCTACCTGCTGACCGCTCGAGTCACGAATACTGTCAACGGCAAGCTCCGGATGAAGGGACAGACGCAACATCTGAGTAGGCGCCATTGTAACTTCGAAATTCATCCCGGCCGCCGCGCTGAAATCCGCTTTGGAGTCGATTTCGGAATCGATGGTATAACGATCGATAACGATCCGGTCCTTATTCAGCCCGTTCAGATTAACATATCCTGGGTCGGCGTATTGTGAGTACTGGCAAACTGTCTCCATAAAGCTCAGAGCAAACTGCGAGTAGCGCTTGAGCAACCTTACTTCTTCTCTTTTCTCAGGGTTATAGATATAAAAAATCCGGTCGCTCTTATCGGGCTCGGTGTTGATCAAAAGAAAGGGCCTCTGCGCCGGGTGAACCAGATTGCTGAGGGCCTCGAATATGAAACCACGCCGATCGTCCTTGGTCAGGTCTTCGCAACACGAACGGGCCGCGAGAACCTGCCCTTCCCCGAATCGAATCGTCGCCTGATTGGTGGATTCCACGATGTGATCGTATATTTCCTGTGAGAAAAACAGGAGCATTTTGTCGAAAGACCGGTTCAGTGAATCGGTTCTAAAGAAACGCTGCAGTTGCTCTTTTTCCATATCAACCGGGGGGATAAAACTAAATTGCCCCTGGCCCTCGAAGTAGGCCCCGAACACAA
Organism: Candidatus Zixiibacteriota bacterium; assembly: GCA_020351995.1. Classification (GTDB taxonomy): domain Bacteria; phylum Zixibacteria; class MSB-5A5; order GN15; family FEB-12. Next base: position 2,431,563 of record CP070674.1, on the reverse strand, counting down.
CCTCTTGTGAGTCAATCACTACCGGCTTGAGAAAGGCCAGTCTGCCGGCAACGAATGACAGCCTGAGGTCTTTGTGCTCGAGCTCGAACGTGCTGGGAACATCCCTCGTTGTCATCACGTCCAACTCCGGTCTGTACATGGCCTCGAAGGCTTCCAGCAATTCCACCGAAGTCGCCCCGATCGATGTAAAGGGAATGGCGACCGCGATAAGAAGCGAGACTATTCCGACTTTTGCCCACCGTGATAACAATAGAACCTCTCGAAAACTCCTTTAAGAACCTTCAGGCTTGTAAGTCAACACGAAGTTTATACGTTTACTGAGCGCCGGATGAGTGTAAAACCAGAATTCAATCAATGGGTGCGGATCAGGATCGGAAAGATTGATTACCGACAGCTTGTCAAACGCGATCGCGGCCGACTCGCCCGAAACCTTTGAAATGTCCATGCCGTACTTGTCCGACTGACGTTCCATATGGCGGCTGTAACCATTGGAAACGGGGTTGAACAGGAAGCCGAGGACGGTCAGGAAGATTAACACAAGCGGCAGCGAGGCAATATCACCCAAACGGTCAAATTTGAAACGACTTTTGAACCTGATTATGATCGGGTTAATTGTCCTGCCTGTTAGCCACAGGGCAAAAGCGATAAACAGGACTGCCAGGCCGAGTCCTTTCCATATATGATGCATGACATAATGACCCATTTCATGCCCCATGACAAACTTCATCTCGTCGGTTTCGAAATTGTCGATCATGGTGTCATACAGCACGATGCGCTTGGTACCGAACAGACCCGTGACATATGCGTTCACTTTCGCCGATTGCTTTGAGGCATTTACCTGAAAAACATCGGATCCTTCGATCCCGGCGGCGGAAGCCAGTTGCAGAATCTCCGCCTCGAGCTGCTTATCCTGCAGCGGTTCATATTTGTTGAACAGGGGATCTATGAGTACGGGCGCGATGACTATGAAAAACACCATAATGGGAATCATAATCACGGTCATCCAAAGCCACCAGAGTCTCGCCTTGTTTATCAGCCAGTATAAAAACCAAACCGGGATGACGATTGCGACCATCGTTACAAGCAGGCCCAGCAGGTCTTCACCCAGCCACTCTCCAAAACTCTGGTTCAGAAAGCCGTACTGATTCTCCACGACAAAGCTGCGATAAAAGTGGAATGGGAAATTGAGCAGGTAATCAACAATTACAAACATGATGACAAATAACCAGACGATCAGAAACTTCTTCTTGGCTACCCCTGCCCAGTCTCTCAATTTGGCCGACAGACCGGTGAACAGTATCAACGCCATTACACCCAGCGTCACAAAGAAGCCGACAAAGCGCCAGATGTTCACAAAGCGCGAATAAGAAATCAGTTTGGCTTTGCGCTCGGCTGAAATAGGATATTCATAGCCGGCGGAGCTCACTGTATCTGTCATAGACGACGTTTCCGTCATCTCGGCGCTGGACTCCGATAAAACCGTGTCAGCGTCGGCAGCTAATCCGGAATCACTCTGCGCGATACCGGACTGACACAGAAAGGCCGCCAGGATTAGTGTCAGGGCAAACCACTTGAAAACTCTGATGTGCGACATACTGTTCCTCTCATTTCAATGTACTGCTTTGACTTAATAACCGTCTGAGGTCGCCTCATGTCAAGATTATAGTTGCTAGCTGGCATGTATTCGAGGCAACATTACGCACCGTATTTCGTAACTACTATGAAGCACATAGCCTCCCGCGGCGTGAGGTTATATGGGGACGAACGGGGTATTCCCCCGGAAATTCAAAACCCCTCTACAGACTGAATACGGCGTTGAAAGGAACTTCTTATGAAGAAATTCATGGGGGTGCTCGCAATAGTATCTGTCGTACTGTTTTGCCTGGGGTGTGGCGACGATGACTCTACCAGCCCGGTTCAGCCGGAGGAACCCGTAGAATCGTTGGTAATCGGACAGGTTGTCTTGAGGCCCCATGTCGATTTTGCGGCCAGCGTATTTCAAATATACAACGAGGAAACCGACATCGACTCAGTAATGTTCGCCGATAGTCTGTGCGATTTCGGCCCATACGCCATGTTCAGCATCCATGGCACCGACTATCTATATCACGCGGTGTATTACAACCTTAACGACGTATCACGATTCAGTTCCGGCGATAGCGCTGACATAGACTTCTATGAAGGCTCTCGGCGGACTACCGCCCGGGTTAAGCTGCTGGACAGGCAAGAAGACAGCGTTCGGGTGGGTCAAATATCCGAAGAGCCGTATCTGCCCGTGGGTGAAACCTTCGAGATTCCATGGAACCTGGTCCCAAACGCGGACTGGTACGCCCTGTATATCGAGTATTGGACCGATGACCCTGAACTAGAATGGTATACCGAAACCTGGACGACCGATACAACCTTCGTTATCGAGGGTTCCGGTCACAACATCGAAGGCCGCTATTATATTCGACTCTTAGCCGTAGCTGGCCCGATCCCGGGAGAGGAAGGTCCCAACCTTAACGGTCCTTCCATTACCGGTACTATATACGGTCGCTCAGCCCTCACAATGCTCTTCATTGATATTGGTGAGCCACAAGCCGCGCCAGCCAGCAGGACCAGCACCTGGAGCGATATCGACCCCGACTCCGCAACCAGAGCCATGATCGAGAGGTTCTATCTCGGCAAGTGAGTGCGCAGTGTGTCCAGACTGGACAATAATGTCACAAACGAAAAAGGGCTGCCCTGAAGGACAGCCCTTTTTGATTTATCAATTAGCCCACATCAGGCTACAGTCACTTCTTTGCACAGGTAAACATCCTGAATAGCGTTAAGAAGCTCCACACCATCCTTAACGGGCTTCTGGAAGGCCTTCCTGCCTGAAATGAGCCCGGTGCCGCCGGCGCGCTTATTAATAACGGCTGTTTTCACAGCCTGGGCCAGGTCGGTATCACCGCCCGAGGCGCCGCCGGAGTTTATCAACCCGACACGTCCCATATAGCAGTTCGCGACCTGATAACGAGTTAAGTCAATGGGATTATCCGAAGTGAGTTCCTCGTAAACCTTCTTATGCGTCTTGCCAAACTTGAGGGCAGTGTAACCGCCGTTGTTTTCCGGCTGTTTTTGCTTCACGATGTCGGCTTCGATTGTCACGCCGATGTGATTGGCCTGCCCGGTCAGGTCGGCCGAGACATGATAGTCCTTGTCTTTTTTGAATTCGGGATTTCTCAAGTAGCACCACAGCACAGTAAACATCCCCAATTCATGGGCCATGGAAAAAGCTTCCGAGGTTTCCATCAGTTGACGCATCCCCTCGTCGGATCCAAAATAAATAGTGGCACCCACACCAACAGCTCCGAGATTGAAGGCGTCTTTCACCGAGGCAAACATCACCTGGTCAAACTTATTGGGGTAGGTTAGCATTTCGTTGTGGTTGAGTTTCAGAATCATCGGAATTCTGTGCGCGTACTTACGCGAAATCGCCCCTAGGACACCGAAAGTCGACGCCACGCCGTTGCAGCCGCCTTCAAGGGCCAGCTCGACGATTTTCGCAGGATCAAAGAAATCCGGGTTGGGCGCGAAGGATGCCGCCCCTGAGTGCTCAATACCCTGGTCCACAGGGAGTATGGACAGATACCCGGTACCGGCCAGTCGGCCGGTATTAAAAAGCCAGTTAAGAGACCGCATTACAGCCGGCGACCTATCAGACTGGCTGACCACCTCGTCGACGAAGGTCGGCCCCGGTAGGTACAATCGTGATTTTGGGATAGTCTTACATTCATGGGCCAGGAGATGCTTGTCTCCACCCAGCAATTGCTCAATCTTGCTTATCATTAGGTATTCTCCTTATATGCTTGCTAAAGTGCGTACTCCCCTATATAACTCCAATTAACTTCTTTCGCACTACAAAAACAATACTGAAATATGGTCTACGGCATTGGGCAGGAAAGAAAAAAAACGCCCGCCGAATTTCGCGATCCGACGGGCGTCAATGGGGAGAATTTGTGGCCGTGCCTATATCTGGAACAGGTACTGAAGTTTCATAAAGAATTGTCTCGATGTCAGGCAGGTCTTCGTGTCCCAGCTATCTTCATCCGTTCCATTAAATCGGCAATAGTCATAGGTCGACCCCACGTAAAACACCGAGAACGGGCTCAGCCGATAGGTGAGCAGCGGGTCCAGGTCAAAGTGATGGTCAAAGTTATCATACTGACCGACTAACCTTACCGAAAGATTCCTGGTCACCTGAAGGCTCCACCTGGTCCTGAGTATATAGCCTTCGTAAATTTCGCCGCCCGTGTCAAGAGAATCACCCTTGACGTACGTGTACCAGTTCTCAATGTAAAGCCGAATTATAGGCCTGATATCGAACCATGCCGAAAGGTAAAGTTCCTTTTCCATCACCGGTGTGTTCGGGCGTGTGTAAGGTTGATGGGCGTAGGTAACAGAGCCGCCGAAGGCGAATTTCAAACTGGGCGTCGCGCTAAGGCAGTTATGTAATAGCCAGACTCCATCAAAGTCCAAACCGCCCCATTTCTGGTAGGCTCTCATGTACCGCGCATGCATGTTTGCCTGAGCTATTCTGAATTTGCCTTCCAGACCGAGGTCGATCACGCGTTCTTTCAAGTCACCACCGTGATTCCACTTTGTTCGGGCTGT
>CP070674.1:2393007-2426822 GCA_020351995.1 Candidatus Zixiibacteriota bacterium | reverse complement strand
TTTACCTTTCGCTGAACTTAGCGTACCTGTTAATGGAACTATGACGAGACGTTCGAATATAGAATGGACCTGGGTTACCTGGAACCCGGTCACCGGGTGCAACAAGATCAGTGACGGTTGCACACACTGTTACGCCAATCGCATGGCCTTGCGCTTGCAGGGCATGGGGGTTGACAAGTACCGGTATGGTTTTGATGTGACTACGCACCCCGATGTCCTGAATGTGCCTAGACGACTTCCCAAGCCCCAGATAATCTTCGTCAACTCTATGGGCGACTTGTTTCATGACAAGGTTCCTGATGTGTTCATAAAACAGGTGTTTAGTGTTATGACAAAATGCCCGCAGCATGTCTTTCAGGTTCTGACGAAACGGTCGGCTCGTTTGAGGAGGATTCAATCCGAAATTCCGTGGCCTAATAATGTCTGGATGGGCGTGACGGTCGAGAACGCGCACTACAAGTATCGTATCGAAGATCTTCGGGCAACACCCGCTTTCATCAAATTTCTTTCGGTCGAACCATTTCTCGGGCCTCTGCCGGATTTAGACTTAGCCGGTATCGGCTGGGTGGCAGTCGGGGGAGAATCGGGGCCGGGGGCAAGACCCATGAAGGAAGAATGTGTGCTAGATTTGAAGGACCAGTGCCGCAAGGCGGGTACGGCGTTCTTTTTCAAGCAGTGGGGTGGGGTTAACAAGAAAAAGACGGGGCGGCTTCTTAAGGGAAAAATCTACGACGAGATGCCGACGTGTCCGCAATTCGAATCCGGTCAGGTGTCGCTGTTTTGAGGGTACCGGCCTAGCCTCAAATCCGCAGCCTATTAAGGCCATCTTTGACAAATCAGGTTAAATAGTATATTTTCCAGTGAGCGAGTCATCAGGGCTCTCTGTATAAACAATAGGCACTTATAAACCACTCTTCGGGGAAAGGGGATCAGCAATGCGCAGGACCTTCCAGAGTTTCACCTTAACATTGGTTTCAATATTGTCGCTCATGACGTTACAATGTTCGGATTCACCCAACGAACCGGAGCCGGATTACCGGACCATGGCAATTACTACATACGACTGGGAGGCGCCTCCGTCGGGGGGAGTCAGTCCGTTTGTGGGACTTTACGATAGTAGCTACACCGGCTCGATTGAGTGGTCCGCTGAGGTTGAATACTACGGTGTCATCGGCGAGGAGTGGCTGAGTCTTTCTGACACCGCAGGTTTCACGCCCTTCGAGTTTACCATGACGGCCACTCCGCATCGCCGTTATTTCCACAGGTACGCCAGGGTGATAGTGACACCTTCCGGCATTGATGACCCTCCGGATACAATTCTGGTCGAACAGAATATTATGTTTGAACCGCCGGTCAATTACAGCGTCGGCTCAGAGCCTGTGTGCGTTGTGTCGGCCGACGTTAATGGTGACAATCATCTTGATCTGGTGACAGCCAATGAAATGTCCAACGATGTGTCCGTTCTAATAGGCAGCGGCAACGGTTCTTTCGTTACAGCAGTAAATTATAACGTGGGCGAAGGACCCAGCTGTGTCTTTGCGTCCGATCTGAACGACGACGGCGATATCGACCTGGTAACGGCCGATGTTTCGTCCGAGACTTTTTCCGTACTTTTCAACAATCATAACGGTACTTTTCAATCAGCTGTTTCGTACGCGGTTGAGGGAATAAGGTCAGTTATAGCGGCGGACTTTGACTGGGATGGCGATAATGATCTGGCAGTTACGGCAAATCAGCCTGAGTCATTCCCGTTGTACGATGGCAAGGTTTCTATCTGGTTCAATGACGGCGGCGGCAATTTTCAACAGGGCGACAGTCTGTACGGGGACATGGTGGTATTCGCCGTTGGCCATGATTTTGACGATAATGCAGCCCCCAACAGTACGTACGCCGACCTGGCCTTGATTAGCAGTAAACCGATGGATAACATTCAAGTTCTTCTCCATAACGGTGGCGGCGATTTCCAAACTTCCGGGACTTACTCGGTTGGCGATTATCCCAGAGCGGCTTTCGCGAGGGATGTTGAGAATGATGGAGATGTCGACCATGCCGTGATAAACGCCAGCTACTGTTCGGTCCTGCGTAACAATGGTGACGGTACTTTTCAGGATCCGGAGGATTATTTGGTGGAAGCAGGTACTTATTCTGTCGGTGCCGGCGATTTTGACCGCGATTATTATCACGACCTGGTTATCGCGGACTACGTCCACGACTGCCTTGTTGTCCTCATGAACAGAGGCGATGGGACTTTCAGCGATTTCGCGGACCGCGACTATTATCCTGTGGGCGATCTGTCGACTTTCACCTTTGGAGAAAAGGGTGCTGCCGATGGCCCCAGGTCAATCTGCATCGCCGACTTTAACGGCGACGGTGACAGCGATATAGCGGTGGCCAACAGCCTGTCGGGTACGGTATCAGTCCTGAGCAACAACTGGGCCAGATAGCATTGGTCTAAGGGGCGGGCGTAGATGTCGACGTCTGCCTCCACCTCTACCCGATTAATTTTTCCCATATACTTGCGGGACTTTATTGCTTATTTTCCAGTCTGTTATGGCAAAGTTCAGTGATTTGAGAGTCGGTGTGCTCGCCCTTCAGGGTGATTTCGAGCGGCACCAGTACCAGTTAGTTTCGCTCGGTGCCGATGTCACCCTGGTGCGCCTGCCGGAAGATCTGCGTCGCCTGGACGGTTTGATTATCCCCGGCGGTGAGTCGACCACCATGGATAACCTTATCGACCGTTTCCACCTGCGGCAGCCGCTATACGAATTCGGGCGAGTTAAACCGGTCTGGGGAACCTGCGCGGGTATGATTATGTTGGCTAAAGCGATAACGGATAATCAGGCGGCGGTTCAGCCGCTGGGTCTGATGGATATCGATATTGTTCGGACGGGCTATGGCAGACAGGTTTTCTCGTTCGAGGAGACGATTAAGGCTCGCCTGAATGACCAGGAAACTGAACTTAAAGCCACCTTCATCCGGGCGCCGATCATAACCCGGATGGGAGAAAACGTCAAACCTCTTGGTTACTACAACGATACACCGGTGCTGGTGGCGGAGAGAAACCTGCTGGCCAGCTCGTTTCATACCGAACTCGACGACGACACAACCCTGCTGAAGTTCTTTTTGACAAAGTTTTTTTGATTCGATTCCCGGTAACATCGTATATTAAGTGGATGTATAAAGTCCTGTATACCCAGTCGGTCGGTGAGTATTCGGCGTACGCTGCCCGCCCCAAAGCTCCCAAGAAGAGTGAACGGGTATCGGTGCCTCACGCGAAGCTGCCTCCCTGGATGAAGACCACGGTCAGGCATGGACCTAACTACGACCGAATCAGGTCGATTTTGTCCGGGCACGGGCTTCACACCGTATGCCAGGAGGCGGCCTGTCCCAATATTCGCGAGTGCTGGGATGAAGGTACGGCGACATTTATGATTCTTGGTAAGCATTGTACGCGCGATTGTAACTTCTGCGATGTGCTTCACGGTAAGCCGGAAGGTCTCGATGAGGATGAACCCCGACGGGTGGTGGAAGTGGTGGCTAAACTTAAGCTGAAACAGGTAGTCATTACGTCGGTGACAAGAGATGACCTGCCGGATGGGGGAGCTTCTATTTTTGCCCGGACTATAGAGCTCCTCCGAAGGCAGGATGAAGATATTAAGGTGGAATTCCTGATTCCCGACTTGCGCGGTTCGTTTGATGCATTGAAAATCATTCTCGACTCCGGCGTGGATGTGCTGGGGCACAATGTTGAGACAGTCGGCCGACTTCACAAGCGGGTGCGGGGGGCCGCCAGGCTCGACCGTTCACTTCAGGTATTGCGCCGGGCTGCCGGGCATAATCCCCGGCCGGTTGTTAAAACCGGCTTTATGGTTGGACTGGGGGAAACCATTGACGAACTTATCGAGCTTATGCATCAGATTCGGGCCACCGGATGCGATATTGTGACAATTGGGCAGTATCTGAGGCCATCTTTACTTCACTTACCGGTTGAAAAGTATTATCATCCGGAGGAGTTCGAGAAGCTTGCCGAGATCGGTCGCTCGATTGGCTTCGGGCACGTTGAGGCCGGTCCGCTTGTTAGAAGCTCATATAAGGCTTTTAACCAGTCGAGCAAATTATTGGGTAACGCATGCTGAAGAAAATAGTAATCGCCAGTCACCACGGTTTCTGCATGGGTGTTAAGCGTGCTATAAAGATAGCCGAGGAAACAGCCCAGGAAGAAACCGGCCGGGTCACCATTCTCAATGAAATCGTTCACAACGAAGCGGTGGTGGACAGGTTCAACCAGCAGGGGGTGGGGCAGGCTTTTTCAGTGGATGATGTTCCGGAAGGCACTTTGATTATTTCGGCGCACGGGATAGCGCCCAACATCATCAGAGACGCCCGCGCCAAGGGCCTCAAGGTGGTAGACGCCACCTGTCCGCTGGTAACGCGAATCTATACTATCATCAATAAGATAGTGGCTAACGGTTACTATATTGTTCACTACGGTGATCCCAACCATGATGAGACTCATGGGATTGTAGGTCAGGCTCCGGACCACATCACGGTCGCATCGAGCCGTGAGAAACTTCTGGCGCTGCCGGACTGGAAAGACCGCAAACTGGGTCTTACGGTGCAAACGACCGCCCACCTGGAGCATTTCGCCGAAGTTGAAAAGCTCGCCAAACAGAAATGGCCGCATATAGAGATTTTCAACACGATTTGTAACGCTACCACCAAGCGTCAGAACGCGATTATGGATCTGGCTCCGCAAGTTGACATTATTCTCGTGGTGGGTTCGAAGTCATCGGCCAATTCCAGACGTCTGGCGAGAATCTCGGGGGCCATATGTGGCCGGGGAGTTCTCATCAGTTCGGCGGCCGACATTGATCCCGAATGGTTTAGCGGGAATCAGAGGGCGGAGGCGGTGGGTATTTCAGCGGGAGCTTCAACCCCGGATTTCCTGGTCGCGGAAGTAATCGAACGCCTGATGGAGATCTCCGGGCAAACGGCCGAAGTGATTCTTCCCGACCAGTAACGCAGAATCAGAAGACACGCTCGCCCGACAGAATGAGTTCCCTCGAGTATGACGCAAAAAGGGAATCGCGTTGAAAGAAATCAGTTGATTTTTCTTTCACGTTTATTATTTTAAAATGTCTGACGCGCTGAAGCGTTTACCAGCATCGGCCAGAAGTGTCCAGCTACTGCACCGTGACACATTTGTCAGATTCTTCAGCAGTATGCATTACTTTTTCTAGGGCTGCACGGCATTATGAATGTCCTGTTGTCAGCCGAACCGCCGGAACGTTTGTCGCGAAGGGCACGGGCCCCGGGGCTTTTGTCGACACCTTAACAGTACCAGAACGTATGTTTCAAGAAGTTCACAGCTATCTCGAGGATCTGATTCCGGAGCGCCCGGTGGTGCTTCGTGAGATGGAGCTCTATGCTTCCGAGCAAAGTTTCCCCATCGTCGGACCGCTCGTTGGCCGTTTTCTGTATCAAGTGGCCCTGCTTACCAGGGCCCGGAAAATACTCGAGCTGGGTTCCGGATTTGGCTACTCCGCGTTCTGGTTCTCGCTCGCTGTTGGCGGAAAAGGCAATATTGTCATGACCGATCGGGATAAGAAGAACAAATCCCTGGCTTTCGACTTTTTTAAGCGTGCCGGGCTGCTCAGCCAGTTTGTTTTCAAGGTTGGCGACGCTGTTAATCTGGCCCGAAGGTTAGATGGGCCGTTTGACATAATTCTAAATGATATCGACAAGGAAGACTATCCCAAGACGCTTGATCTGGCTGCCGCGAAATTGCGAAAGGGAGGTCTGTTTATAACCGATAACATCATCTGGTCGGGCAAAGTCTGTGACAAGAAACGGGATAGGACAACCCGTGCCATCGTTGACTTCACCGAGAGTTTATATCGGGACGGTCGCTTTTTCACGACCGTAATGCCGATTCGTGATGGTGTGAGTATTTCGGTGCGACTCTAAGGGATCTGATTTCACTGCGGCCGATAAGAGTCGGTCTCGGTTCGGGGTGGCACGACGACCGAAACGGCGAATGTTGTTGCTCCGGCTCAAATAGTATGAAACAAACGGACGGTCTCGTTCGTTTAAACTTGAGAAGACTGGTAAAGTCTGAGCACGCTTGTTCCGATATAACGGTCAAGTCAACTCTTCGAGAATTTCTAGATAAGGTCCATAATTCGCAAATATCCGGGCCGAAGGCGCTTCTGGTGGGTTTTAGTGCAGAGGAGGGGTTGTTCCACTGGTTATTGGATCGGTCAGGCGCGCGACTCGCGAAGAAAAATGTGGGGTCGGCAAAACGGAAACGAAATTGTTATTGACAAACCGGTTCAAATTGGTTTTAAAAGGATTGCTTCTGATTTCGATTTAAGTATCTGGGTGCGGACTTTGAGGCCGTGAGTTGGTCATTGACCTCACAAGGACGTTACCTGCAGAATCTCAGATAGTACTAATGACCTAATCGCGTCCGGTCAACGCGGCATAAAAACATGTGATTTATTGGAGGAAACATGGCTCCCAAGTGCGCACGATTTTACACCTACGGTCAGGATACAATGTGCGTTGAAACTAAGCAGTTCATCGAGAATGCCGGTGTTCTTCTTGAGGTACGCGATATCGAGAAGCAACCGCTGAGCCTGGACGAGTTGCAGCAGTTGTTCAAACATATCGATATCAAACACTTTTTGAACACGTTCTCGGATTCGTACGAAAAATACCGGCTCGACAAGAATCTTCCTCCAAGGGAAAAGATCCTTGAACTGATGGCGCAGGATCATACGCTAATCAGGCGCCCGATAGTTCAGACCGCCCGATTGCTAACGGTTGGATGCGACAAAAGGAAGATTGCGGAGATGTTGCAGATCAGTCCTAACGGCAGTCAGCCTCGGGATGATGTCAACGGCATGAACAACAAGCGTGCCCGCAATAATCACCAGCCGGCGGCCTCGACCGGTAAGTAATCGATTTCTTTTCTTTGTTGCGCTTTTTCAACGGCCTTGCTATCTTTCGCCCGACTGTGTTCAGAGCAGACTGACGATGGATATTCAGCGCGAAACTCTCGATACTGATATATTGATTGTAGGTGCCGGTCCGGCCGGCCTGGCGCTGGCCTATAAACTGGCCGGGCTCATTGGCGATGACTCCGGGATGGATATGCCCGAAGTCATGCTCATGGACAAGGGCTCTCATGCGGGTGCTCACTCCCTCTCCGGGGCCGTGATGGATCCACGCGGCATCGCCGAACTCATCCCCGATTACAAAGAACGCGGGGCACCGCTCGAAGCGGCCGTTTCGGGCGATGCCATGTACCTGTTGAAGCCGACCGGGGCGCTCAAGTTTCCATATTTGCCGCCGTCGTTCGGTAATCACGGGAACTACGTTGTTTCCCTGAACAAGTTCGTGGGATGGATGGCCGAGCAGGTCGAAGCGGTCGGCATTGATGTTTACGCCGGATTGGCCGGATATGATTTGCTCGTTGAAGATGGTCGGGTAACGGGTGTGCAGACGGTTGATATGGGATTGGATAAGGAAGGTAATCCCAGGTCGAACTTTGAACCGGGTTCACTGGTAAAAGCGAAGGTGACCGTGCTTTGCGAGGGTGTCCACGGGTCTCTCACCCGGCATGCCTTCGAAAAGATTCCAGAGCTTACGGCTAACAGTCTGCCGCAGGCTTATCTGACGGGTGTGAAGGAAGTGTGGGAAGTCCCGCAGGGGAGAATCGAGGCCGGTCAGGTTATTCACACGGTAGGATATCCTCAGCCGTCCCGCGAATACGGCGGTGGCTGGGTTTACGGTATGGACAAGAATCCGGTCTCCGTTGGGTATGCCGTAGGTTTGAATTCGCCTGATCCCACCAATGACCCACATATGAAGTTCCAACTCTACAAGGCGCATCCGCTGATAAAGAAGATTCTCGACGGTGGCAAAATGCTGCATTATGGCGCCAAGACGATTCCCGACAACGGCTACTATTCCATGCCGAAACTTTATCATGATGGGCTGCTGTTGTGCGGCGATTCGGCCGGGATGCTCAACCCTCAAAAACTCAAGGGAATCCATCTGGCAATAAAGTCGGGGATCATGGCCGCGGAGACTATCATGGAGGCGCTCAAGAAGGATGACTTCAGCGCCAATACATTAGGAGCCTATCAGGGGAAATTCGAAAACAGTTGGGCGAAAGCGGAGTTGTATAAGTCGCGTAATTTCCATGCCGGTTTTCACGGTGGAATGTGGGCCGGGATCTTCCATGCCGGAGTTCAGATGGTCACCGGCGGGCGGGGCCTGTTTGACCGTCGGCCAAAGAAGCCGGACCATGAGTACATGCTGACTCGAGAGCGATACCGGGCACGGTTCGGCGCGGAACCACATAAGGCGACGATAAAGTTCGATAACCAGTTCAGCTATGACAAGCTTACCGATGTTTATAAATCCGGCACCGCCCACGAAGAGGAACAACCACCGCACCTTCAGATCACCGACTACGATATATGCAACAATCGCTGTACCGAGGAGTATGGCAACCCCTGCCAGCATTTCTGCCCGGCCCAGGTGTATGAGATGGTTGAGGACTCAGACCGACCGGGGCGAACAAAACTCCAGCTAACACCCTCGAACTGTGTTCACTGTAAAACCTGTGACATCGCTGATCCCTATCAGGTAATTCGATGGGTTACACCGCAGGGGGGCGAGGGGCCCAACTACGAGAATCTGTGATATATCGTTAGGTCATAACCTGGTCTGGAATCGGTCGACATCCGAACCGGTTTTTATTGTGTTTGTTTGGCCGGAACACGCCTATCTTCACAGCAAATCCGAATGAAATCCAGCCTGTGAGGTAAGATATGTCATCGCTTCTGATTGGCTCGATTGGGGTAGGACTTTTACTTGCGGCCTTCGCTCTGAATCTGACGAAGTGTCTTTCGGAATCGAGCCCGGTTTACCTGGTTATGAATGTAACCGGGGCGTCGGCGGCGGCCTGGTATGCCTATGACGGCGGAGTTATTCCGTTTGTCATCCTGGAGCTGGTATGGGCCCTTACGGCTCTGGTCCGCCTGATTCTGGTCACAAAAAAGGGCTCTCTTGCGTAAGAAGAGAGCCCGACTCTGACAATTTTCGGATAAGTTATTCTGTTCCCTGATATACCGCTTCGATATTGTTGAGTATCTCGGAATGCTCGACAAGATAGTCGAACCAGTTGCCGTACAGTTCCTGCTGTTTGGTGGTCAACTGAACGTAATATACGGAATCACGAACTGCAGCAAATCGCGTCGTGTCGGCAGGTATGCGCTCTACCAGTTTGAGGATCACCGTGCCGTTTTCGTAATCTACCGGTTCGGAAACTTCTCCGGGCTCGGTGAGCCCGAAAGCGGCGCCAACTGCTTCCGGCGCGATCCCAAGTCCCCGGATGCTGGCATTGCGGGTGAATTCATCAGCGACTGTATACTCGGCGCCGTACTTAGCGGCGGTCCGGTTAATGTCGGTGCCATTTTGAATCTCGGAGTAAATGGCCATCGCGGTATCGTGACACAGTTCTTTGATGACCTCGCGGTCGTAGTCTTTCTTGACGAGTTCCCTGACGGATTCAAACGGGGCTATGCCGGCGGGAAGCCGCTCGGCCAGTTCGAGCACGAAGGCATAGCTTTGATTCTCCAGCACGTTCGAAATGGCGTTAATTTCCTCGGTGAACGCAAAATCACTGGCCTCCGGACTGTATCCGATGTGCTCGATGACTGAACCTCTTTCAAACGGGGCCGTCGTCAGAAATTCCAGTTCGAAATTCTCAGCGGTCTGGGCAAAACCGTACTCCCCGGCATTCGAGCGAAACTCGTCGAGACGATTGTGAACACGGTCGAGAGTCTCGGTTGAGGCGGTGACCTTGAACAGTATGTGAGAAGCATGGGCCTCGCGGACTTTTTCAGCACCTTCGGCATCCCGGAACTCGTGCACTTTTATCAGGTGCCACCCGAATCGGGTTTTCACCGGCTCGGAGAATTCGCCCGCTTTCATACTGAAGACTTTTTCGTCAAAGGGCGGTACCATCTGACCCTGGCGGAACCAGCCCAGGTCGCCGTCGTCTTCGGCCGACATGTCTTCGGAGTAGTACCGCGCCATTTCGGCGAAGTCGGCGCCGGCTACAAGCGAGTCGTATATTTCGACGGCCCGGCTGCTGTCAACTTCCCAATCATAGGCCTGCGGTTCCTTGGAAATCATTACCAGATTCAATACGGCCCGCTCACCGACACGGTAGTCTTCACCGTGCTGCTGGAAGTAGCTCTGCAGCTGCTCCTCGGTACCGGACGGCGCCGGTGTGAAGCGGCTGAAAGATACGTTAACCATGCCGACCTTTACTTTTTCATTGGCGGCCCAAAAGGCGTCACGTACTTCTTGATTGGTGACCTGAGCACTCTGAATCACCAACTCCTGGAGTTTTTGTTTGAGTATTTCCCGGCGAATGATCGGCTCAAGCCTCGCCCAGAACGAAGCCGCGCTGGGATCAGCCATAGCGGACATGTATTTCTGTCGATCAAAAACGCCGTCGGTCCGGAAGGCAGGATGTTGCTGGAGGTCCGGCGGAGGCGAGTACTTGAGGAACGCATAAAGTTCTTCATTCGAGACAGTGATGCCGTATTTCTCAACCTCCTGCATGATCAGTCGATCGTGCAGAATCTGTTGCCAGGCGGCGGAGCGCAGTTCCTGTTTGCGGAAATCGGAGAGGTCTTCGTCGGTGTTATAAACGGCCGTCTGGTAAAGACTGTTATAGACGTAATCGAAATCCTGCCAGCTAACATCCTCACCATTGATGATGGCCGCAGTATTCTCACTTATATATTGCCGGCGCGAAGTTATGTCCATTCCCCACTGGAAAATGATGGTGGCCAGGAATCCTATCAGGGCTATAAGTATAATGGGAACGATCATTCTTCGTAGAAAGTCAAACATGCTTTAATTCTCCTAAATTAGGCAAAAGAACCAAACGACTATGATTAACTTAAGTTACTCGGGTAACGCGAGTTTAGAATATAACCCAATTTGGTCATTTGGCAACAGCGCATTATAGACTATTTTACAAAAAGGTTGCTTTTTTGAATCGATTTAATATCTACTTTGTTAAAGCATTTAACAACACTGAGGAAGTATTGATGCGTATCTTTTCAGTCACCCCGACGCTTCGCTTAATCATTGTGACCCTTGCGCTTACCATAACGGCCAGAGCCGTTGACTGGCCCGTAAGGGGACCCGTCGACTTCTCCAGCGGGTTCGGTGATTACCGGCTCAATCGCTTTCATGCCGGTGTCGACATCCGCACAGGGGGTACAACGGGAACTAAGGTCTACTCACCGGTGAACAGCTATGTCTGGCGCATCAAGATGTCTTACGAAGGCTATGGAAAGGGTCTATATCTCAAGAACGCAAGCGGCCACATCTACGTCTTTGGGCATCTGCAAGACTTTTCACCCAAGATTGACAGCGTGATCAAAGCCGTCCAGCTTTCATCCAAACGCTATTACCAGGATTTGTACTTTTCCCCCGATTCTATCCCGATTTCCAGAGACGAACTCATCGGTTACTCGGGACGTACAGGCGGGACGGCCCCCCACCTCCATTTCGAATTAAGAAATCCTGACAACTTACCGTTGAATCCGTTTATGCACCATTTCCCCCTTGGGGACTACCGTTATCCGGTGTTTGAGAACGTTGTCTTCAGCATGGTTGACGGTCACTCCCTGCTCGGCAATGCGGATAGGCTGCTCGAGTTAACGCTTATCAAGGCCGATGACTCGCCGCTGTACAGGCTTGATACGGCGCTTTATTTCAATAAGCCGTTCGGTGTCCTGGCGACGTGCTACGATATCATCCGGACCGGGGGAATGCAGATTACACCGTTCATAATCGGTTTGTTTTACGATGACAGCCTGCATTACAGAGTGGAGATGGACACTCTGAATTTTGACTGGCAGCGCTCGGTGAATTTCGAATATGACCTGGCCCGGGCCGCCAGGGGAATGAAGAAAACGCGCCGTCTGTATCATGTTTCAGGTAACAACTTCAGGGGCAGCACTGCCATGGCGCCCGGCGGGGGGATTTTTGGCACTCACGGGCCGATAAGTTATGGGCGGCACCAGGGAAGAGTAGTGCTCATGGACCAGAGAGCCAAGAAGACCGAGTTGTTTTTCGATTTCATCTGGGGCCCCGAGCATGATCTGTACGACCTTGACTCAACGGCCACCTCTAACGGGAAAAGTTTGTATTATTTGTCGCCGCGTGGGGAGACCGCCCTTTTTCCCATCGACTCGGTCGTAGTTCTCGAATATGTGGGCAGCGGCTGGGAAACTCCGCCGGGGAGCAAGATGACGCGCCTTGAAAACGCTCGCCTTCTTTTTGAAACCGACCGGGTCGACCCGGCCCGCGGTGTGCTGCGCGTTCACGTCTTTTCCGGCAAGTGTACCATTGCCGACCGTCTGCTTACGGAAGCTTCTCAGGGATTGCATGGAACGGCTTCGGTCGAGTACGAGGTTAAGGATGACGGCCTGCTGATTGCCGTCGACTGCGATGTTTCCGGACGGGCAGACCCGGTGGCCGAGCTGTACTACCGGGATTCGCTTCTGGGAATAGAGACGCTTGATTTTTATAGCCCGCAACGATACGCCACTTTTCTCCCGCCGACAGAGAAGTATGCCCGTATCGATCAGATTGTCGCCCGCCTTTCCGACGAGCAATCCGCCCCCGGTGATTCCATAGCGGTGAATATTAATCTTGTCGGCGCCGGCCTGATCGACACGGTAAACGTCGGTGACCGCTTTACTTTTTGCGTAGGCAAGGAGCACCTGTACCAGCCAAGGTTTATCGAGACCCGGATAACGGATGACCGGCCGGGTTTCCTTCAGCTTTTTCCAGAGGCGTTCGCCTGCCGGGCCGATTTTGAACTATACGTAGATCGACGTGCCGATGCGAACCCGCCGAACTCCGAAGGTGTCTGCTGGTGGGATGATGAAGATAGCGTATGGGTGTGGCTGGACAACGTCTATGATTCGATTCGCATTTCATCGAGTGTGGGCGGTGGTGGAACTTACCAGATACTCGTTGACACGGTAAAGCCGAATATCAGTCAGTTGAGTATCACAGACGGCCTCACCTATTTCAACCCAAGCCACGAAGTCAGCTTCGTTCTGACCGACGACCTTTCGGGATTTGAGGATGATCGCAACATCCTTATTGAACTGGATGGTGAATGGATGATTCCCGAGTATAACCCTGACACCAAGATTAGCCAGTCGAAACCCCTGGAGCCCTTAGCCGATGGCCGACATGAGTTGAGAATCGTGGCCACCGATCGCGCCGGCAATGAAGTCGAAAAGCAGTTACACTTCTTCGTGAAGAGGCAAAATTAGCGTTGAACGGGAGATCGTAGAAGCTTGTTTATTCCGATTAAAGATGACGCCCCCACCTACCGTAAACCGTACCTGACGGTGGCACTGATTGTGGCAAACAGTCTGATCTTTCTCGTGTCATACCTTCAGGGCCCGCAGGGCTTCCGCTATCTGGTCTATCAGTTCGGGTACATACCTTTTGAACTAGTGCACGGTGTTGAGATCACCCCGCAGCTGGCCGCGTCAACCTATCTTACGCCATTCACGTCGATGTTCATGCACGGCGGGTGGATGCATCTAATTGGCAATATGCTCTTTCTGTGGATTTACGGTAACAATGTCGAGGACTATTTTGGGCCGGTCAAATTCATCTTCTTCTATGTCCTGTCCGGTCTGGCCGCGGTAGCCCTGTACACGGCCTTTGGCCCCAATTCCGATATACCCCTGGTTGGGGCTTCGGGAGCCATCGCCGGACTGATGGGAGCCTACATGGTGTTGCATCCACGGGCACGCATAACCGTGTTGATAATCTTCTTCTTCATTCAGTTCGTGGTGCTACCGGCCAAGGTTGTACTGGGAATCTGGTTCATTATCCAACTTTTTATGTCTTTTGTTGGAAGTTCCACGGGTGGCGGCGTAGCCTGGATGGCTCACGTCGGCGGCTTTGTTTTCGGGTACCTGGTAATGCGAATTCTTTTTCGGCGTAAAGGGGGAATACCGCCCGTTCAGGGCGAAGGCCAGCGTATTTACCGCATGGACTGGTGAGAATCACATTTGTTTAGATTATAGTGGGCTGTTTGTCAAGAGCATGGCCGAAGGTGCAAAAAAAAGAGCCGAACTCATCGAGCATACAGGGACCTTGCCTATTATATAGCTAATCAAGCTAAGGAATTCTTACCCAATTCCTGCGTTACGAGCAACAATCCACAAAACTTCAGCGCTCGACACTAAGGAGTCCGGCTCACTCCGCATAGGTTTTACGATTTCACCAATGGTGGTGTTGGGCCTACTCGGCGGCACATATCAAATTTAGCCCGCTGGCGGGTGGTACAACTGCCAGAAAGGGTTATTAATGGCTCGCCTAAAACAGGAGATATTACCTCTTAGTTTTGGGCGTAAAATGTTTATATTCTGCTAAAAGCTCTTGACATTTTTACCGGGCTTGCTATATATCGCTTGTGAAAAAAATAACTATCTCGGCTAACAGCGCGCCCGTAGTTTTTGTAGTGCTGAGCCTGTTGTTAGACAAATAAGCTTAGGAGTTAAAAACGATGGTTACCAAACAAGAAGCCCTCGATTACCACTCCATGGGTAGACGTGGTAAGATTGAGGTGACTTCAACCAAACCGTGCCGAACACAGCGTGACCTGTCGCTGGCATATACACCGGGCGTAGCCCAGCCCTGCCTCGAGATTAACAAGAACTTTTCAGATGTCTACAAGTACACTGCCAAGGGTAATCTGGTCGCCGTCGTCACCAATGGCACCGCTGTTCTCGGACTCGGCAATATCGGAGCCGCTGCCGGAAAGCCGGTTATGGAAGGCAAAGGGGTTCTTTTCAAACGGTTTGCCGACATCGATGTTTTCGATATCGAGCTGAACACCGAAGATCCTGATGAGTTGATCAAGTGCTGCCAGCTTCTGGAGCCGACTTTCGGGGGTATCAATCTTGAAGATATCAAAGCACCTGAGTGCTTTTATATCGAGGAAACCCTCAAACAGACGATGAATATCCCGGTGTTCCATGACGATCAGCATGGGACAGCGATCATATCGGCGGCGGCCCTGCTGAACGCGTTGGAGATTGTAAAGAAGAACATTGGCAAGATACGGGTTGTTTTCTCCGGGGCGGGTGCGGCTGGCATTGCCTGCGCTAAACTATATTGCGCCCTTGGTGTCAAGCACGAGAATCTGCTGATGGTCGATTCCAAGGGTGTCATGTACGAGGGGCGTGGCGACACTTTCAACAAGTACAAGCAGGAGTTTGTGCGTAAGACGGACTGCCACACTCTCGAAGACGCTATGAAAGACGCTGATGTTTTCGTAGGTGTATCGGTAAAGGATCTGGTCACGAAAGATATGGTCAAGTCGATGGCCAAGAATCCAATCATTTTCGCCATGGCCAACCCTGATCCGGAAATTACCTATCCCGATGCTTTGGATGCCCGTAAGGATGTCATCATGGCCACGGGTCGTTCCGATTTCCCTAACCAGGTGAACAATGTTCTGGGTTTCCCGTTTATCTTCCGGGGGGCGCTCGATGTCCACGCTACCGCCATCAATGAAGAGATGAAAATCGCGGCGGTCAAAGCCCTGGCCAATCTTGCCAAGCAGGATGTACCGGAAGAGGTCGCCAAGGCCTATGGTGTCGATCATTTCAAATTCGGCCGGGAATACCTGATTCCGAAGCCGTTCGATCATCGCATTCTCACCTGGGAGGCGTCGGCCGTGGCTCAGGCAGCCATCGATACCGGCGTGGCCCAGAATGTCATTGATATCGAAAAGTACAAACAGGATCTCGAGGAGCGTATCGGCCAGGGGCGCACGATCATGCGCGTTATCGCCGACAAAGCTAGGCGCAACCCGCAAAAGGTCGTATTCCCGGAAGGCGATTCGGCCAAGATTCTTCGGGCTGCGCGAATCGTCCGTATCGAAGGTATCGCTCAGCCGATTGTTCTGGGTAACCCTGAGTCCATAAAGCGCATCGCCGCGCAGCACGAAATTGGTCTGGAAGGAATAACCATCATAAACCATGTCCATTCGGAGCGTCGCCAGGAATATGCCAAGTACTATTACGAGAAGCGTCGGCGCAAAGGCATGACGATGGAAAAGGCCATCTGGCTGATGCGGGACCGCACCTATTTCGGATACATGATGCTGGAGGTGGGCGAATGTGATGCTGTTCTGGCGGGCGTGACCGTGGATTATCCGACCACCATAAGGCCGGCGCTGGAGATTATCGATCTGGCTGAAGGTATCACCAGGGTGTCGGGAATGTTTGTTATGATCCAGAAAGGCAAAGTGTATATCTTCGCCGATACTACTGTCAATATCAACCCGTCCGCCGAGGAGTTGGCAGAGATCGCGATGTGTGCCGCCAGTATGGCTCGCCGGTTCAACATGACGCCAAAAGTCGCCATGCTGTCGTTCTCGAACTTTGGTTCCGCCAGAGCTCCGGAATCGATCAAGGTCGCGAAAGCTACGGCGCTGTTGAAGAAGGAAGCCCCGGATCTGATCGTTGACGGTGAGATGCAGCTCGATACTGCCCTGATGCCCGATTACATGAAACAGCGTTATCCCTTCTCACAGTTACAGGAAGCGGCTAATGTTTTCATTTTCCCGTGTCTGAACGCCGGTAATATCGCCTACAAGCTTGCCCAACGTATGGGCGGATTGGAAGCAGTTGGACCGATTTTGATGGGTCTGTCCAAGCCGGTGCACGTTCTGCATCCGACTCTGGATGTCAACGAGATAGTTGACATGGCGGCTATCGCCGTTGTTGACGCCCAGTCGAAGTGACATCGGCTTGGTAATAATAAAGCCCTGCAATGCGGGGTTCATTGTTGTTCGACACCTGTGGCGGGGTAGGGACTTCTAAGGCTCGTGGTACAAGCAAGTACCACAACAGGCTGCGGCGGCGAAAGCGGAACCGAAATTGGCTCTTGATACTCCGGGCCGGTTTCTGTATAATTAAGTTTTATTAATTCCGCCCGGTGAGCGGGCAGACTTTACTTTGAAGTATCTTACGCTGTTTAGGTAAATAACCGATCTACAGGAGGGCATGTATGCCGTCATATGAACTACTGTTCGTCTGTATATCAGCAATTGTGGTTGTGTTTTTTCTTTTGGCAATGTTGGCCCTGGTTATGCGGCTCATCATGGCTGTTTTCCCCGAAAAGATCTTACAGTCGGACAGCGCATACGTGGCCGCTATCGCGTCGGTTATGTCAACGTTATTCCCGGGGACAAAAATTACAAAGGTTGAGGAGATAAAATGATTTTCACCAGCACGCCCAAGAAAATCAGGGTGATGTTCACCCCTTTCCGTGACGGTCTTCAAAGCTCCTTTGGTGGAAAAGTCCGTCTTAATGATATTCTTCCGGTTATGAAAGCCAGCGCCGAGATGGGCATCAAGCATTTCGAGTTCGGCGGTGGTGCCCGGTATCAGGCTCCGTATTTTTACCTTGGCGAAGATCCATTCGATAATATGAAAAAGATGCGCGAGGCGGTTGGGCCGGATGTAGATCTGCAGATTCTCACCCGTTCCGTTTCCGGCGTGACGCTGACGACGCAGTCACTCGAAGGACTTACCCTGCAGGCCAAACTGATGAAAGAAGCCGGTACGACCTGGGATCGCAACTTCGACTACATGAACGACGTCGACAACCTGATAAAGACTGGCAAACCGATTATCGATGCCGGAATGCATCACCAGGTCTGTATCGCCCTGATGGGACTTCCTTTCAAATCGGACAAAGTTCACACGCCCGAGTTTTACATAAACATCGGCAAGCGTCTGCTCGATAGCGGCATGCATATTGATTCGATCTGTCTGAAGGATGCCAGCGGTACAACCGATCCCAAGACGATTTACGATTCTGCTCTCGGGCTGAGGAAGCTCATGCCGCCGGAGATGATTCTCTGGCTTCACACCCACGACACTGCCAGCACAGCCGTATCCTGCTACATGGCCGGTATCGCCGCGGGTGTAGACGGCGTTGACCTGTCGCTACGGCCGATGGCCAGCGGTACGGTTCAGCCGGATGTTCGCTCGCTGGCTCATGGCCTCAAGGACACCGGCTATTCGCTGGATATCGATGTCTCCAAGATGGGCGAACTTGAGAAGATGCTCGATGAGGCTCTCAAGGACTATGCTTTCAATCCTACCACTACCACAGCCGACGCCCGGGTGCTGGGCTTCCCGATGCCGGGTGGCGCTATTGGCCCCAATGTTCACATGATGGTGAAGGCCGGTATCCTGGATAAGTACAGTGATGTTCTGGCGGAGTTCCCGGTGGTGGTGGAAGCCGGTGGTGCCTGGACAAGCGTGACTCCCGGTAGTCAGCAGTACTGGCTGCAGGCTTTCAATAATGTTCTGTACGGGCGCTGGGAGAAGATAGACGCCGGTTTCGGGAAGGCTGTGCTGGGTTATTTCGGTAAGACGCCTCTGCCTCCCGATCCAAAGGTGGTCGAGGCTGCTGCGAAGCAACTCGATCTGCCGGTCTTTGACGGTGACCCGCTGGAAGCCGCCCCCAAGAACATCGAGCCGGCCAGGAAAGCTCTTGAGGAGCGAGGGCTACCGGTCAACGAGAACAATATATTCCTCGTTATGGCGGCCATGGTTCCGGGAAAGAAGATGGAACTGAACGAAGGTATTCGGCTTCTCACCGGCAAATCCAAGATTGACATACCATTGAAGAAAAAGGAGGAGCCGGCCCCGGCCGCCGCTCCCGCGGCCGCTGCCCCGTCAGGTGGGGTCACCGGTCCCGTCACCACCCGGTGCACTGTTGAGGAGGACGGTGTCAGACGCAACTTCGTCGTTACGGTTGAACCGGCTACCGGCGCGGCCGCTCCAACGCCCGCCGCTGCGGTAGCGGCACCTGCACCGTCCGCTAACGGTACGAAAGTCTTTTCGACCTTCGCGGGCTTCGTGGAAGTTGTGGATATTCTCGTTAAGGAAGGAGAGACGGTCAGCAAAGGACACGTCATCGCCGCCGTGGAAGCCATGAAGGCCAAGCATGAGATCAAGTCTCCGTGCAGTGGCACGATTGCTGCCATCCACGTCCAGATTGGTGATGAAATCGATGCCTCTAAGCCGATAATGACTATTTCATAAGGAGCCGGATACATGGATGCTCTATTTCAGTTGGTGCAGGAATCCGGCTTCGCTCACCTTAGCTGGAGCAACTGGGTTATGTTCGCCGTGGCCGGGATTCTGATATACCTGGCCATTACCAAGCACTACGAACCTCTCCTTCTCATTCCGATAGGTTTCGGGATTATCCTCGCCAATCTTCCCCTGGCCGAGATGGGTTCGCACGGTAACGGCATCATTGCTCTGATTTATGACAGCGGTATCAAGACAGAGCTTCTTCCGCCTATTATCTTCCTTGGTATCGGTGTTCTGACTGATTTTCGACCGCTTCTTGGACGCCCCCTCACGTTTTTGTTGGGGGCTGCGGCCCAGCTGGGGATTTTTGTCGCGGCGCTCGGAGCCGCCTATCTCCTTAATTTCAACTTTAAGGAAGCTGCCTGTATCGGGATCATCGGTGGGGCGGACGGTCCGACATCGATCTTCCTTACGGCTCAACTGGCTCCGCATCTGCTTGGCCCTGTGGCCGTCGCCGCTTACAGTTATATGTCGCTGGTACCGATAATTCAGCCGCCCATACTGCGAGCTTTTACTACTCAAAAGGAGCGTGCTATCGATATGCCCCAGGCCATCCCGGTATCTAAAACCGCGGCCATTTTGTTCCCGATTGTAACCGGGATTCTGGCTTCCCTGGCTATTCCTTCAGCCGCTCCATTGATCGGTATGCTTATGTTCGGTAACCTTCTTCGCGAATGCGGCGTTACCGAAAGGCTTCGGAAGACGGCCGGTGGCTCGCTCATTGATATCGTAACGCTCTTTCTCGGTCTGGTGGTGGGTGCCACGATGGATGGCCCCGATTTCTTGAACTATCGCACATTATTGGTTTTGGTTCTGGGTGCGGTGGCCTTTGCTTTCAGCACGGCCGGGGGCATCTGGTTTGCCAAGTTGCTTAATCTGATCCTGCCGGCGGGTAAGAAGATAAATCCCTGTATCGGCGCCGCGGGAGTTTCGGCGGTGCCGATGGCGGCCCGTGTGGTGCAGAAATTCGTTTCCGATGAAACCAGGGGTAAGGTTAATCCGCTGATGCCCGCTATGGGGCCGAATGTGGCCGGGGTGATCGGGTCCGCGGTGGCGGCAGGAGTGTTCTTGACCCTGCTGGCCGGCTGAACCTTTGAGCCGTGACTGTCGCCAAGAGTACCTGTGGGGCAGATTTTTATTGCTCTTTTTCGCCTGAGGCGATAAACTTTAGGCGATTTGCTTCGATAACAGAAATAGTGGTTTGATTGCCCACGGATACGGGATAAAGACTAAAGGGATTTACTTTGGGAATCTTCGACGCACTTTCCAATGACATCGGAATCGACCTTGGAACCGCCAATACGCTGGTTTATGTTCGCGGCCAGGGAATAGTCCTCAACGAACCATCCGTAGTCGCCGTTGAAAAATCAACCGGTAAGCATCTCGCGATCGGTTCGGCAGCCAAAGAAATGACCGGCCGCACCCCCGGCGGAATCGTCGCTATCCGACCCCTCAAGGACGGTGTTATTGCCGACTTCGAAATGTCGGAGCGGCTCATTCACGATTTTCTGACCAGGGTGGTCAAACATCGTTTCCTGATGAAGCCCCGGGTGGTGATTTCAGTGCCGTCGGGCATTACCGAGGTTGAGAAGCGCGCCGTTCGTGATTCGGCCGAAAACGCCGGGGCGCGCGAGGTTTACCTGATCCAGGAACCAATGGCGGCCGCGATTGGTGTGGGCTTGCCCGTTGAGCAGCCTTCGGGAAGCATGATCATCGATGTTGGCGGTGGGACTTCAGAGATCGCGGTGATCGCTCTCAACGGTATCGTCAACGATACCTCCATTCGTGTGGCCGGTGATGAGCTCAATGAAGCCATTATCATGTACCTGAAGAAGAACTACAATCTGCTCATCGGCGAACTTACCGCCGAGCACATCAAGATAAATATCGGTTCGGCATTTCCACTGGATAAAGAGCTGTCGATGGAAATCAAGGGTCGCGACCTTGTGGCCGGAGTACCGAAAAATCTGAAACTCTCTTCGGTACAGGTCAGGGAGGCTCTTTCGGAAACCATCGATATCATAGTGGAAGCTGTCCGCCAGGCTCTCGAGCGAACCCCGCCGGAGTTAGCGTCCGATATCCTCGAGCGGGGAATCATCCTGACCGGCGGCGGTGCCCTGCTCCGCGGAATGGACAAGCGGTTGCGGCAAGAGACTAACCTTCCCGTAAATGCCGCCGATGACCCACTGACCTGCGTAGTGCGCGGCTGTGGCAAGGTTCTGTCGGACTTCGCCGCCTATGCCAAGGTGGTCGAACGGAGCCGCAAAGACTAAATCTTTCATTGACATAGATTTTTAAGGCCGGAGACTCCTCCGGCCTTTTTTGCTTGTCTTCGGGTCCGATTAATCCTTTTCTGCCCCAGGGTGTCTTAATATCAGAAAGCAGATGAATGGTAAGAATCGACAGTGAGCGCATCAGCAGCCTGCTGAAGCAGGCCAGAGAAGGAAACCGTCAGGCTTTCTCAGAAATCGTGAGGATAATGATGAGCCCCGTGGTAGCACTGACATACAAAATGACCCGTGACAAAGACGCCGCTCTTGATTTGGCCCAGGATACTTTTGTTGCCGCCTGGGAGAACCTGCGCGATTTCAAAAGTGATGCCAAATTCGAAGCATGGCTTTACCGGATCGCCACCAATCGAACGCTGAATTATATCAACAGGAAAAAACGGCGGGCTAATGACAGTTCCATTGCTGAATACGCATCGAATCAGAATCTGGAGCGAGAGTTCGACCAGAAAGAACTCAGGAAACGCGTTCTCGATTTTACAGCACAACTTCCGGTTCAACAAAGACTGGCCTTTGAGTTGCGCTTTTATAAACAGCTATCTTTTGAGGAAATGGCCGAAGTAACCGGCAAGGCAGTGGGAACGGTCAAGACCCTGTACCGGGAAGCCATCAAGAAACTTCGCCAGACAGCCGTCAAAGAAGGATGGAATAAATGAATTGTCAGAATATTCAAGACGAGTTACTGCTGATGGCCGGTACCGAGAGGCTTCCCGATGACGTTCAGCGACATCTGGATACCTGCCCCGAGTGCCGCGACTACTGGCTGGATCTCACCACAACAACAGAAAACCTCGGCAGCGAAGAAGATTTCTATCTGGACAAAACGGAGCTTGAATCCTCAATCGCTCGCGTCGAAGAACGTATCGACCGACTGGAGTTGGAAAAGGTTACCGACGTTCGTTCTGCCTGGCTGTCGCACGTGCCGGCCGCCGCTGCCGTGGTTCTGCTGCTGGGTATCTCGTTTATGGCTTATATGCTGGGCTGGTTTAGCAATGGTGAGGATCCGTCCACCGCAGGTTCGCAGGATACGGTATGGTTGAGTCTTGAAAACGGCGACATTGATGCAATCGAGGAGAGCAGTATTGATTACGTTATGTACCGGTCCGCGACCATGAATCAGACAACATCGGGCGAACTGTTTTATGAAAACCTCACCGAGGAAGAACTTCAGTACCTCGAAGAAAACTTTGATGTGGGAGAGATACTGTGATGGGTTTGAAACTGATGATACTTATCATTGCGCCGGTCCTGGTCTTGAGTGGAACGGCTGTGTCGATAGAACGGAAGGCCAGTTCGCCAACCGATAGCACCGTAAGTCCGGCTCAGCCTGAGCAGGATACGGTCAGAGTGCCGGCGGCTGAGGCGATGCCCCCGGACAAGGTTGACCAACCCGATGAAGCCCGGTCCGACCCCGAGCGATTTGAGCGCCTGCGCATGAGAAAGTTGCTTGAGTTGCTTAAGCTAAACGATGAGCAGAAGGTTGCCTTTATGGATATCGCCAGGAAATATCGCGACCTTCGCATGGAGTCGTTTCGATCCCACCGGGCGACCGTCGACAGCCTGGCAACCGGGCTGCGGCAAGAAAAGCTCAATGAACAGGATATCGAACGGCTTATCACACGGCTGGATGAGTTGGAAACTAGCCAGACCCGGCTTCGCCGGGACTTCCGGGAAGAAGTCAAACCTCTGCTAACTCCTTACCAGTATGCCAAGTTTGTCGTGTTCGAGCACCGCTTTGAGGCCCGGGTGCTCGACCGGCTCAATAAGTTTCGCCGCGGGGGACGGCATCGCGGCGGCGCGGGAAATCCCCCGCCTCCCGGACAACAGATAGTGGAAGATGATTCGATTTAAATAAAACAAAAGGAGACAACCATGAAACGGTTACTTACTCTCGCACTTATTCTGACCCTGGCGACGGCCTTGGCGGCAGCGGCTCAACCGGCCCCGCGCGGCGGAGGCTGCTGCGACAGACCCTGTTGCGGTCCTATGGGAGAACGTCAGGGCATGCGCATGGGCGGACACCACGGTAATCCCGGTGTTCGGGGGATTCTTGCTCACGCTGATCAGATCAATCTTACCGATGAACAGCGCGACAAACTCGAAAGCCTGATGACGGAGTTCCGGCTGGCCCAGGTTGACCGTAGAGCCGCTCTCGAAAAGGCGCAGATTGAGCTGAAAGCCCTTGAGCGTGATGAAGCCGACCTGAACGCTGTCAACGCCGCTATTGATAAAGTGTCGAAGTTGAAAGCGGACATGCAGAAAGCTCGCTATGCACACCGGCATCAGGTGATGTCGGTACTTACTGACGAGCAGAAGGACCAGCTTAAGAAGTTGCGCAAGGACAGAAAGTGCGATGGCAAGGGTAAACCGGGCAAAATGGGATTAGCCCCCGGTTTCGGTGACCCTAACGGATGATGAATCGGAACTAAACCTATAGTTCCTCCTTCTATTCTCACTACGGAAGCCCCGCTTTGCGGGGCTTTTTTGCGGTGCAAGTTGGCGCTCAGGGTTGACAAAACGCGGAATTGTGGATATACTTAGGCTGCACCCCGTACCTGCTATTATTATAAGTAAGAGCAGATACATTTTCGCAATTTACCCATCCATCGTGTCATCTTTATGTAACTGCGTAAGTTCACATGTTCTATCGGGAGGTGTCTTGTGAAGAAGCTTATTCGATGTAGCGCAATCCTGATTTTCACCTGCATTGCCGGCAACGCAACGGGTCAGATGGCTTTTGAGCCAGGCGTAAGTTATCCGACGGGCGATTTTGCCATCTCGGTCTGCGCAACTGACCTTGACGGAGACGGTAACAACGACCTCGCTGTTGCAAACTACAATTCCCACAACATGTCCATCCTTCTCAACAACGGCGATGGTACTTTTCAGACCGCAGTCAACTATCCAACGGGTGATAAACCACGTTCAATTCGTGCCGCTGACTTCGACGGCGACGGTGACGGCGACATAGTTGTCGGAAACTACATGTCTGAGATCATATCTATTTTACTCAACGACGGTGCCGGGAACTTTGGTGCACCGACTCCGATATGGGTTGGCGGCTATCCCGGATCGGTTCTTTCGGCTGATTTCGATAGCGATTCGGACAATGACATTGCTGTGGCGATAGGTGCATATGTGGCAGTGCTGCTCAATGACGGCAGCGGGACATTTGCGTCCCCGGTCAATTATGTGGCTAATGATATGACCCAGCAGATCTGCGCGGATGATTTTGACAACGATGGTGATATCGACCTGGCCGCATCTATCCACATCGCCCAATTCAATGTTGCGATTCTACTGAACAACGGTGATGGTACTTTCGCCGCACCATCCATTTGCCCCATAGGAGGTGGGCCGACAGGAATCTTCTCAGCCGACTTTGATGGTGATGGCGACAACGATCTGGCCGTTTCCCATGATTATCCGACCGGGTTTTGCGTGTTGCTCAACGCAGGAAACGCAGCATTTGGTAATCCTGTCTATTATAATACCGCGGAATTTGGCCTTGATATTACCGGTGCGGATTTTGATCGGGACGGTGACTGCGACATTGCCACGCCTGTTTACTCCTTTGTGCCGAGTTTCGAGCGAGTATCGATCCACGAAAACTACGGTGATGCCACCTTTGCCCCATCCGTAAGTTTTGGACCGGGAGGCAGTGGGCAAGCAATTTGTACGGGTGACCTCGATGGTGATGGGGATAGTGATCTGGCCGTGACCGGAAACGGCGTATCGGTTTTTATTAATGTCACGGAGCCTGTTTCCTGCTGCCAGGTGCCGGGTGATGCGAACGACGACGGTCAGTTCAATCTATTCGATATACAGTTCCTGAATGCACACTTGCACAAGGAAGGTCCGGCGCCAGCCTGTTTTGAAGAAGCTGATATCGATGGAGATGGCGAGCTAACGCAAGAAGATGTCAGGTGCATGGCCCGTTACCTGTTCTCAACAGGAAACCCGTGTGTGTTTGTTGAGTGTCCATAGATTAAGCCCAAGCGGGTTGAAACTGAAAAACTCCGGGCTTCCGCCCGGATTTTTTCTTGCTATTATTCGCGTGTAAGCAGCCAACTCCTGCCAAATTGGCGGAAATCTGCCAAAATTGCTTGACTTGAGGCGTTGGAAGGCCGATATTTTGGCCATATGAAACAAGATGCCAAAAAAATCATCGATTTTATCCGCGAAAAATCGGCCCACCCCATGAAAATCAAGGAGTTAGCCAAAGCCCTGGCTATACCCAACGCCGAGTACCGCTATTTCCGGCAGGCCGTCAAAGACCTCATCGACGCCGGTGAACTGGTCCGGCTCAAGCGCGGTCGAATCGGCCTCGCGGTCGAAATGGATATCCGCGTGGGTAAAATCTCCATCACCAGAAGCGGGGTTGGATACCTGATTGTCGAAGGTGAAGAGGAAGATATTTATATCCCCGAAGTACGGCTGCATACCGCGCTCGACGGTGACACCGTCATGGTGCGTCTCACCGGGCGCATTGTGGATCGTTCCACCGGCGCCGTGATAAAAATCGTCGAGCGAGCCAAACGCAATATCGTGGGTGTCTTCCACAAAGGACGCAATTTCAATTTTGTCGTGCCCGACAGCAAACGGCTCCATCGTGATATGTATATCCCCACCAAGGATTCGCTCTCGGCGCAGGATGGTGAGAAAGTCGTGGTGGTGCTGACCCACTGGGATGACCCGCATCTCAATCCCGAAGGCAAAATTACCGAGCGTATCGGTTTCCCCGGCAAACCCGGCGTGGATATGCTCACGGTGATAAAGAGCTATGATCTCCCCGAGGAATTCCCGGATGATGTTCTCTCGCAGGCGGAGATTGCTTCGGCCAAACTTACCGACGAAGAGCTTAACAGACGGAGGGACCTTACCAGGCAGTGTGTCTATACGATCGACCCGGCCGATGCCAAAGACCATGATGACGCTATTTCGGTAGAGAAGACAGTCGATGGCTTTCGCCTGTCGGTGCATATCGCCGATGTGTCATACTTTGTCGATGACGGCACCGCCCTCGATAAGGAAGCGTTCCGGCGGGGGAACTCGGTGTATCTGCCGGGGATGGTTATTCCCATGCTTCCGGAAGTGCTCTCCAATGATGTCTGTTCGTTGAAAGTGAATCGCAGGCGGCTGGCCCATTCCGCTATTATAGACTTTGACAAAACCGGCAAGGCTCTTCAATGGTTTTTCGCCGATACGGTTATTAAGTCGCGGGCGAAGCTGGCCTACGAAGAGGTTCAGGAATTTTTCGATACCGGCGTGGTCACGCCCAAGCTCAAAAAAGTGGCCGATAATCTTCGGATTGCCCGGCACCTGGCATTGCTTTTGAATAAGCGGCGCTTCGCCGATGGCTCGCTCGACTTTGACCTCCCCGAATCCAAAATCATTTTGAATAAGAAAGGTGAGGTGCTTGAGCTGGGGCACAAAGTTAGGCTGGAGTCGCATCGTCTGGTCGAAGAATTCATGCTGGCGGTGAACAAGGCGGTGGCGCTCGAGGTGTTCCGGGCCGGACAGGCTTTTCTGTACCGGGTGCACGACAAACCCGACCTAGAGAAAATTCAGGAGTTTTCGAGTTTGATGCAGCGGCTGGGATATACTTTCCCGGTGTCGCCCAATATGCGTCCGATCGCATTCGCGAAATTCCTCGAAAAAGTGAAAGATGTCCCCGAAGAAGATTTCATCAACGAGTTGATGTTACGCTCGATGAAAAAGGCTGTTTATCAGCGGCAGAATATCGGCCATTTCGGCCTGGCCTTTCATCATTACACGCATTTCACCTCGCCTATTCGCCGCTACCCGGACTTGATTGTTCATCGTCTTTTGCGAAAGATGAAAAACGGCCGTTACCCGGCGTCGTTTGCCCGCCGCGCGACAACGCTTATCGACAGTGTTGGGCGTCATTGTTCTGACACCGAGCGGGTGGCCGAGTCGGCCGAGCGTGACGCTATCAAGGTCAAGCAACTGTCATACATGGGACGTCATCTGGGCGACCATTTTCCGGGGGTTATATCGGGCGTGATGCCGCATGGCTTTTTTGTCAGGCTGGATAACATGGGTGTGGAGGGGATGGTGCGTATGTCGTCGATAGATGACGACTATTACAGGTTTGACGCGAAGCGGTACCGAATGGTGGGGAGTCGCACGGGACGCGTCTTTCAGTTAGGCGGGAAAGTGAAAGTGGGCATCTTACGCGTGGATACCGTGGCCAACGAGATGGATCTTTATCTCGTCAGCCCACCACGTAAGGAGGCGCCGCCGAAGAAAGGCAAAGGGAAACCTGTCCGGCGCGATAAGAGGAAAAAGAAGAAACGATAAAACATAGATTATTCGTTGTGTTATGAAAAACAGAGTAGTCATTTTGGTCGATCCATCGTCTGAGAGCAGCCGTGAGATTCGCTGGCAGGAAATCGGTATTGTGGTCAATCAGGTTTCAGAGCTTTATCAGACGGTTAAAGAGAGTCTGATCGATATCGTGCTGGTCGATGATTCCCGGATGGCGCTCAAATACGCCGTGGCGGCTCGTATCCGTCGCTATAACGGTCTGACTGAAATCTGGCGGGTGGTAACCGACGGTCACGATATGGAACCGGATGATGATTTCATCGACGGCCATATATCCAGCGATCTGGGGCAGGAGGGGATCACCAAGAAAGTAAAACAGATTCTGCGGCAGAAGGAGCTGTTGGCCGAATTCAAAATCGTCGGTCGTTCGACCAAGATGAAGATTGTCGCCGAAACCATCCACCGGATTGCACCCACTGAAGTGCCGGTCATGATCGTTGGGCCATCGGGGTCAGGTAAGGAGCTGGTCGCGCGGGCTATTCATGATAATTCCGAGCGAACCGGGAAACCGTTTGTAGCAATCAATTGCGGCGCAATAGCCGAAGGCGTTTTAGAGTCGGAGCTTTTCGGTCACGAGAAAGGAGCCTTTACCGGCTCAGTGTCGAAGCGGGACGGTCTTTTTCACAAGGCCGACAGTGGCACGATATTTCTCGATGAAATAGGAGAGACCAAACCGGATATGCAGGTGAAACTGTTGCGAGTGCTCGAAGACGGCACTTATTATCCAGTCGGGTCGTCGGTCGCCCAGCGAGCCAATGTGCGGGTGGTGTCGGCCACGAATCGTGACCTGACCGAAGCTATCAGCGAACGGGCTTTCCGGGAGGATTTATATTTCCGCATCGGTGTGGTTAAGATTGTCCTGCCGCCATTATTTGAGCGAGCCAATGACATCTATCCACTTCTTCAGCATTTTTCGCGCAGTCATCCCGGCCTTACTTATTCTGACTCGGCGGTGGAGCTTTTGATGAAATATGACTGGCCGGGCAATGTACGCCAGTTGAAAAACTTCGCAGACCGAATGGCTGCCCTCAAGCCGAAGGGGATGGTAGAGGTTGAGGACGTAGAGCGGTTTATCGAGGAACAGCATACGTCCGCTCTGAACCTTCCCGTTTCCACGGGCAAGACGGTCGAGCAGGCCGGGCAAGAGCTTATCTATCATGCTATTCTCTCGCTGGGGAACGAAATTCGAATGCTTCGTGATTTGATTACATCGCACCTGCCGTCGGAAACGCCGCCGGAAGAGTATCCGTCCGACACCGCCGAGGCCACTAAAGGGATGAGCATGGAGCAGATGGAAAAGCTCATGATTGAGCAGGTGCTCGATGAAACCAAAGGCAACCGCAAGGAGGCCGCGCGACGGCTCGGTATCGGGGAACGGACGCTATACCGGAAGCTGAAGAAGTATGACCTCAGTTGAGGGAATCGTGTCGTGGGGCGGGTCCGTCTTCGAGCCCGCCAAGGGCCATTAATTTCCTGGCGCACCGGAATTACTCGTACCTGATCCCATCAATAGGGTTGGCGAACGCGGCCTTGACGGCCTGATAGCCGACCGTCAGCAAAGCAACGATAAGTGCCGCGAGACCTGCCGAAATAAAGGAAGATATCCCGATATCGATACGGTAAACGAAATTCTCCAGCCACCGATTCATGATGTAGTACGCGACAGGATAGGCCAGCACATTCGCTATCACGACCAGTAACAAGAATTCCCGGGTGAGCAGCAACATGTTGTCAGCGGCGGACGCCCCGAGAATCTTGCGGATGGCAATTTCTTTCGATTTCTGCGCAGTTGAATATGCTGACAACCCGACCAGCCCCAGACAGGCCACGAATATGGCGATCCCCGCAAAAACGTTAAAGGCCAGGCTGAGATTATTCTCCGTCGTGTACGCCGCCTGATAGTGATCTTCATACATTTTGTATTCGAAGGGATAGTCGGGGATAAATTTGCTCACGACCTTGTCCATATACCCGATAGTGCCTAGCATGTCATCGGGTTGAATTTTGACCGAAAGATATGAACCCTCGCCGCGCAACAAAACCAGAGGTGCAATGTTATTATGCAGGGATAGAAAATTGAAATCCTTCACTACGCCGACAACCTCGGCATCGATATTGCCCCACATGGTGTAGCGTTTGTTTTCCCGATTTTCCCAGTCTATTACTTTTACGGCGGCCTCGTTAAGGATCACCGAGGATTCCCAGGTGTCGTTGAAGTCCTGCGAGAAATTCCGGCCGCTCACGAATTCGAGATCATAGACGTCCGCGAAGGTTTCATCTACGTCGCAACAGTGAATGATCAGGTAAGTCGTGTCGCCGTTGTTGTCGGCCAGCCTGGCTTCAGTTGAACTCTTGATTGCGCACGGGAGATGGGACGAATAGGTTGCACTGATAACTCTGGAGTGCCCGAGTATTTCGTTTTTGATGTTTTGCCGGTTGTTCTCGAAGTCATCACCCTTTAGTTTCAACACCACGACATTTTCCCTGTCGTAGCCTATATCCTCGCTACCGACATAATTCAGTTGTGAATCAATTATCAGCGAGATAGTCAGCAAACAGATAGCCATCCCGAACTGTATGATTACAAATAGCCGGCGCAGGCGAACGCCCTCCCGGCCGGCGTGCCAGAGCTTGCTGATCACCCTCAAGGGCCTGATTGATGACAGGACCAGCGCCGGGTAGCCGCCGGCAATCAGACTCACCAGAACGCACAGAAGTATCATGAAGGACATAAAAGCGAAATTGCCCAGGTACTCGCTTCCGATTCCGAGGCGGGCAAAAGAGTTTATCATCGGTATCAGGAGCTCAATGAGTATCAGAGACAGCAGCAGAGCGAATAGCGTCACCAACAAGGATTCTACCATGTGCTGAGCGATGAGATCTTTTCGCCTGGCGCCAACCACTTTGCGAACGCCAATTTCGCTGGCGCGTGAGGCGGCTCGGGCCGTGGTGATGCTTATATAATTCAGGCATCCGAGAATCAGGATTAGCACCGCAATCGAGAGCGCAAGGTATACATAGTAAATGTCACTCACGGCGAGCGTGCCTGGCTCATGGCTGAGGGCAGAGAATAACCGGATATCCTCTAAAGGCTGAAGGAACCACGTGTAGGCAATATTGGTCTTTTCCATCACTAAGGCGTCGAGCTGGTCTTCAACTCCGCGGACAGCCGCGTTCTCATTTAGCTTAACGTAGGTCAGGAAACAACAGCAGGCCCAGCAGCGCGAGTAGGACTGGCCGGATGTTGTCGTGGCATAAGTTGAAAACGATACAAGGAAGTCAAACTGAAGGTGTGAGTTGGAGGGGACGTTCTCAATGATCCCGACCACCGTCAAATCATGTTTGTTTTCGAAGTTGATGGTTTCACCGATGGGGTTTTCATCGCCAAAATACCTGCGCGAGAAGTCCTCGGTTACAACGATGCTGTTCGGTTCGGCCAGGGCTTTGCCGGGATCTCCCCGGACGAACGGAAATGGGAATATCTCGAAAAAGTGCTCGTCAGCGTAGTAGCCCCTGCTGTAAAGAGATTTGTCGCGGTAGTGAAATAGTACCCGGTTCTGGTCGAAGCTTCCATACTGAAGGCGCGTGGCCGACTCTACTGCCGGAGATCTTTCCAGAATCGTCGGTGCCAGCTCGCCTGGCGTGGCCGCGCCCGAGCTTTTGCTGCATACCCTGTAAACCCTGTCTGCGTCCTTATGAAATCTATCAAAACTGAATTCATGCTGGGTATAACGGATAGCCAGGCCCAGGCAGGTTATCCCGATAGCCAGGCCAAGCACGTTGAGAAGTGAATATCCCCTCTGCCTGGTGATATTCCTCAGGGAGGTTTTCAGATAGTGTTTAAGGATCGCATTCTCCTTGTGGCTACTGGACGTGCTTTAGGTCAGCAAACGGGGTGCCATGTCCTTAAGTTACTGTTTATGCGATGCTTATTGTACGCCCAAGATAGTAAAGTGTTCATACCCGAACAAGAGCTGTTCGCCAGCGAACAAAGCAGATGATTAAAGAATCACGTGTGAGAAGTTTCAACTAGGTGGTTGGCAAGATGGTCCGCGGCATAGGGATTCAGAATTCTGACACTACGAAAACATCCGTACGTTCGTTGGCTTTTTCCCGGATGCGTCTGTTTTTCCCAAGTTATCACGAGGAGTGACGGGCTTTGGACTTGATTATATAACCCAGAACGCATATACTTCACTCGAATGAAAACAGTAGCGCTAACGGCCGTGGTGCTGGTAGTTCTGCTGGGGGGAGGGGCCCCGCGTTCACAAGAAATATCAACCGACATATTTCCGTCTGAAGATGAGATATATGATGCCCTCCGTTCCGGCGAGATAACCTATCAGCAATATTTGATTCTTCGGGAAATTGCCATAGATGGCATAGACTCGACCAGCCACCATCTGCTGGACGAAATTCCTAACCTGAATTTCTTCAATGTTGATTCTCTTGCACTCAAGACCTCATTGGAGAATGAGCAGGAAACGCCATTTGAGGACAGGCGGGGGCCGACACCAACCCGGCGAATGGTAACAGGACAATTTCGTCAGAGATACCGGCGATACGCCGAAGATGAAGACCGTTCGAAGTCATCGACATCCGTACAGATGAACATCAACAACACCATCACAGCCGATATCGAGATACGCCGGGAGTATACCGGAGATGACCGTTTTGTCTCGCGGTCCATTCAATACAGGAGCAGTAGAGGTCCGGTTCGAGAAGTAGTCTTGGGCAATTTCTCCCGGCGGTTCGGCCTGGGGACAGTGTTTGGCTACCGGGGGAAGTTGTTCGGGCTCGCGCGTGACCTGAGTGGTGAGTCTTTTCTATATCCCGATTACGGCGGGTTGAATGGTGGCCTGGCCCGTTTATCTTTCCGCGGGTATGAAGTGCAGACTTTGGGATCGGTGGTGCGAAGCGAATTTACGCGGCTGTTTTCATGGGGCGCTATGGTACAGGCGACAAGCTTTCCGTTCAAACCTTCAGTTGTGCTGGGTATCACTCGTCTTAAGAATCGTCGCACCGGTGAATATGTTGCTGACAACAAGTTGGCTCTGAACGGCCGTCATGACTACGGTTGCGGCTACAGTGCTGTGGAAGTATGCTGGCAGGGGGGTGAGAGGAGTACTTTTGGTGCGGTCGTCGCGGAAGGGCGCCATCGATTCCGGCAAGCTGAAATCAGGTATGCCGGATGGAGTTATTCCGATGGCTATATCGACCTGAGCGGGGGAAGCAAAGCGGCCGCCATATACCATGACCAGACTTTTGAAACGGTGGACCGCGAATACACATCGAAACGGTTTGGCCAACAGGGGCTGCTTGCCAAAACGGTAGTTGACCTGTCGGATAAGATCGAACTGGCCAACTCCCTGCTATACGCCTCGTTCAATGCCGATACGGCGAATACCCAGTGGCTGGCTCAGGTCAGTAGAAAATTCGATTGTGTCTCGGTTGGGATTGATTTTCTGTCGCGCGGGCAGACCCGAAGTGATTTCTCATCTGCCCGCAGACAGACAAGGCTGATTACAAGGTGGCGCCTGGGAAACTTCTACCTGAGAACATATATAGGCTATAATTCGCATAGGGTGAAGAGGGATTTCACATCGTTTTTTGTCGATCTCAAATACAATTTTGACTCCTACGGTAAGATGGAGTTGTGGTCGAATGTTTCAGAGATCGACCATAACGTGGGGAGGATTAAGCGTTGGTACGCTTTTGTAAGAAGCAGCATAGAGGTTATGGGGGGAGTGTCGGTGGCTCTGAAACTCAGCCATACTTACAGCGCGGGTTCAGAGCAGGAGCACCGGACCATCGTCGGGTTCGATCTGTCCTGCTGCTGGTGACATTGTTCCTGTTGGGTACCGGGTTACTTCGGGCGCAGGTCGTTATTAACGAGGTTCTCGCCAACGAACCCGGC
>CP070674.1:2370136-2392907 GCA_020351995.1 Candidatus Zixiibacteriota bacterium | reverse complement strand
CGCGCACGGAGATAGAGATCGTAGGCGCGCGGGTTTTGGATACTTCGATGCGCAAGCGCCGTATCTTCAGAGACACTGAGCTTCACCTTGAGCGCGCCGGCGATCGAACGCGCAATTTCCTCCTGGATGTCAAATACGTCGTTCATAGTGCCCGAGTATCGCTCCGACCACAGCTGCCGCTCGTTGTCGGCCTCCACCAGTTCGCAATTCACCCGGATATTCTCTCCAATCCGACGGACACTCCCGGTCAAAATGTACATCACCGCAAACTCACGACCAATTGTGCGAATATCCTTGCCCGTATCTTTCAACTGCATCGATGACTTGCGCGAAATCACCCTGACATAGCCGATCTTACCCAGAGCGGTGATTATCTCCTCAGTGAGGCCATCTGAGAAATAGTCATTTTCCGGATCGCCGCCAAGATTCTCGAACGGCACTACTACTATTGACTCTTCACGGACCTGTGCCGGCGCAGTTGCCGTATTTGTGGTGGCGACGAGACGTTTTAGGTCGGCACATATGTCCGCTGCCGACTGGTAGCGGTGCGAGGGATCCCGTTCGAGTAATCGCGACACAATCCGCTGGAGATCATCCGAGACCCCGGCCCGATACCGCGACAACGGTTCGGGCGCATCACACAGGATTGCCCGGAGGGTTGCCGCTTCTGTGTCGCGCTGAAAAGGTGATCGACCGGCAATGAGTTCATACAGCACCACACCCAGTGAAAACAGGTCGGACCGGACATCGACCGACTTCCCTTCGGCCTGCTCGGGAGACATATAACCAACCGTCCCCATCGTCGAGCCCGTTTTGGTCAGCTTTTCTTTGCCGGCAATTGTGGCCAGGCCAAAGTCCATAATGCGCGGTTTGCCATTGCTGTCGACGACTATATTACTCGGCTTGATATCGCGATGTATCACCGCGGCGTTGTGCGCTTCATCTAACCCGTCGCATACCTGTTTAATCAGCTCAACCGTCTCGCTGATCGAGAGCTTGCCCTCTTTGATGACCTCTTTGAGTGACCTTCCCTCGATATAGGCCATGGCAAAAAACGGTCGTTCCTGATACTCACCAACTTCAAATACATGAACGATATTGGGGTGATCGAGCTTGGCAGCAGCCTTAGCTTCGCGGGTGAACCGCGCCCGGGCTGCCTCGTCCTGCGATAGGTATGCAGGAAGGAACTTCAGGGCGACCTTGCGATCCAGGTAGGTGTCCTCAGCCAGATACACTTCACCCATCCCTCCGGCGCCGATTTTCGAGATGATATTGTAGTGCGAGACCTTGGTACCGGCCGATAGGAATGTAAACGATCTGGTTTGATCATCGCCAAATTCGCTGGCCGCCATCGACAGACTACCCTATAAGCCTGTAATTTCCACTTATCCTGTTAGATAATGACAAGGTAGACTTTTTAAACCATAAATGCAAACTAATCTTGCGTGATATGCAACCCGGTAACCCACGGTCCCGTCCTGAGCTAAAGTAGGTCGGGTTCCGATTCCAGACTATACAATTGCGAGACACCCGATATCTCCTTTCTGGTCACCGACTGTCCGACAAGGCCTGCATTCGAGCTCACTCAACCAGCCCTCTAAACCGGCTATCTTTACGATGCGGCTCGAGATACGGATCAAGTTCCGCGTCTCAAACGGAAGGCGCTGAAAGGCAATAACACGTGGGAAACAATGCTCGTAACTCGTCGTATAGACTGTTGAATTTCGTAGAGGAGGTATTCCATCAATGAAATATAAGGCAAATTGTGTAACGATTCTTATATCCTTTCTGTTGGCTAACCTTGCTAACGCGGGACAGAATGAACTGCCGATTCTGACAGGCCCCTACCTTGGTCAGAAACCGCCCGGCACCACACCGGAGCTTTTTGCTCCTGGCATTGTGTCAAGCTGTAAAGAACACAGTGCTGCCATGTTCACGCCGGACGGCAACGAGGTATGGTTTGGGCGGTTGTCTCCGGTGGCAGTTTATCATATGAAAGTAATTGATGGGAAGTGGACTGACCCCCGGGTCGCCTCTTTCTGCGATACCTCTACTCGTTCTCTGTATCCGGTTCTATCTCATGACGGCGACCGGGTTTTTTTCTCATCAGATCGTCCAATAGACCAACGAGGGGAACGACTACCCAGAGGAGATTACCATTTGTGGGTAGTTGACAGAACAGCGAGCGGATGGTCTGAGCCGAGGCACCTCGATGACAGAGTCAATTTCGGGCGACGTCAGAGCTGTGGATCTGTTGCGCCAAATGGCGATCTCTATTTCATATCCCATATCGACCAACAATCAATGAACCTCTTTTATTCGAAAACGGTTGGCGATACTTACAGCCATCCCGAAGAGTTGACTGAACTCAACAGTCCCTCACCTGATCACTGTCCCTTTGTGGCGCCTGATGGGAGCTATTTGATCTTCTCCTCATTCCGCGGAGGACTGGGTCGGTCAGACCTATTCATATCTTTCCGTGATGAAAATGGCTGCTGGTCCAAAGCTGAGAATATGGGTCCCACTGTCAATTCGGCCTTTAAAGACGAGTACCCTTATGTGACTCCTGATGGGAAGTACCTGTTCTTCAATAGCAACCGACCGTCAATTCTCAATCAGGGACCTATTGCGGATGGTTCGGGTAATATCTATTGGGTAGATGCACAGATCATCGAAGTTTTCAGACCGCAGTCAGAATAATCTGGTAGCCTGAAGCTTGCTGCGCCACCTGAACTAACGAATCCTTGGACGCGTCCAATGAAGACGCACCGCTTACATAAAAGCGGAGCTTAATTGAAACGTGCTGCGATCGAAAACTGGCTGTTGCTGACAGACTCAGAGCGCCGTGTTACAACAGAAAAGGAATGAACATCTTTGTTCGTTCCATATAATCACGATACGCCTCTCCGAAATACACTATGTTCTTCGTCTCTTCTGTCTTTGCTGCCAGTATCGTACAGAGAATGATGATGCTGGCTAACACGCCGCCGGCCCAGGACGCATCTTTGAGGAATACAGCAAGAGCGCCGAATATGAATGATGAGTATATTGGATGTCTGATGTAACGATAAGCGCCGGCCTCAACTAATACTGTAGTTTTCTCGACGCCGATTAATGACTTATCGTCTCGACTGTTGTCCGGTCGTCCTTTGAGTAGGCTGCTGTACCCGTAAATAACAGAGAATACGCACAGGGTCAAAAGCACCCACGATACCACCTGGTGTGCGTCAAATGCGTCGGCGAACCAGACCTCCAGGTTCAGCAGGATCAATGCGATTGAGGAAACCCAGGCGCACAGCCGATACAGGCCATGTGTGTGAAAACCCTTCAATGACCGGCGTGTCAGGAAGGTCAGCCCGGCACCTGTTATAACCAGGATCGCAATCTTGATTCCGACATTCATTTGCCTTTCCCCGGGGAAAGATAGCAGGCTGCGAGCTGCCAATCTATCAGAAAAAAGCTCGGGACGAGAATTTATGAAGAAACCCCCAAATGTTTAATCAGAAGGTGCCGGCCAGGTCGCGCAAGCAAATGTATAACAACAAATTGAATCGGGGCCGGTGGCCCACCTTTTAGGTGGGTTTCTCAGATAATGGAATACACCGTCCGCGGTACGCTGACGCAGAGAAAAAGCCTGACTACAGCCGGCCTTCAAAGGCGACGGCCAGAGCGAGCGGACGCATTTAAAGGTCGGCGTAAGCTTGAACTGACTGCATAATCTTATATAATATGCTAGCCCGGTGAAAAAATTAGAAAGGTTCAAGTTTGATGAATGTTATTATTAACGGCAAAACAGTTTATCTGCGTAAACCAACGGTTGATGAGTTGTCATTTATTGAATGGCTCTGGTCAGATGAAAAGTCAATGAAAGAGGTTGGTGGCCCCATAATTATGCCAAAAGAAAAGCTTTTATCATGGTATGAAAAAATGGTCAACCCCGGAAGCGAAAAAGACTTTTACTGCCTCGTCTTTACCAACGACAATATACCCATTGGTGAAATCAGTTGCCATAATATTGACAGAAAGGAAAAAACCGCGCGCCTTAACTTCAAGATAGCTCATAAATACAGGGGCAAAGGATACGCGAAAGAGATCATGATATTGTTCTTGAACCACTATTTTACCGACTTAAATGGCGAAATAATTACTGACGATTTAGCGGAAGACAATATTGCCTCCCATAGATTATTTAAACGCTTTGGTTTTGAACATAAACCAGGACAAGGTGAGGCATTTTATGTTGAGTTAAAGAAGAAAACATTCTTCGATTTATATGAATCAGAGATTGAAAATCTATTAACCTGATATATCACTAATCAATACATTTATGTGCGAATAGAAGTTAACTTGCATAATCCATAGCGGTAGACCATTCTAAGGAAGTTGTGAAACCGAAACTGATATTCATTGGCGGTCCACCCGGCGTGGGTAAGTCGAGTGTTGCCAGGGAGCTATGCAGGCACCTCGAAAACTCGGTCCGGGTCGAGGGCGATGAACTGTGGCGGATGAATCCCTTCACGGTTGATGAGCGCACCATTCCCATGGTCGAACGGAATATCTGTTTTGTGCTGCGCTCGTTCCTGGAGACGGGATTCTCCTATATAATACTCACCTGGGTACTGCATCAGAATGAAATCGAACAGTCTTTACTTGACGGTATAGGTAACCACGACTTCGATTTCCGCCACTTTACGCTGTTGCGTGACAAAGATACCTTGATGGACTGACTTGCCCGGGATGCCGATCGAACCACTGACCCCATCTGGCTCTCAAGCGCCTCGATCAAGCGAGACAGGTAACCTCGACTCATATAGACACATGCGGTAGGCGGCCGGAAGAAATAGCCACCTTTCTGTACTCCCTGTTGGCCAAATGATAACCGCGTAACCCGCTATCTTGTCCCGCGTCTTGAAGCACTGCCATGGGAACCCATCAATTCGGTTATCCCCTCGACGCCCTTAAACGGAGGGTCAATCCACCTCTCAGCCTCTGGCACCCAGAACGACTGAACCTGTCTCCGTGTCAAAGCTCGCCACCAGAGGTCCCCTCCTGATCTCATCGACCTCCAGCGTGCTACTGACGATTCGCAGGATCGTTCCTGGATAAACCACCTTGTCGATACTGATTCGCGCGGCGCGACCCTCTGTCATCTTGCGATAGATCTCGGTCTTCTCTGTCCTGAGCAAAGTTATTCGCTCCCGGCCTTCCTCGATGAAAGACTCGAGTTTCATAATTCGCTCGCGCTGCCCGCCGAGGAGTTTGTTGCCCAGCATCGCGAGCTGTTTGTGAGCGGTTTCGCTCTTCTCAAGCTCCTTGGTCAACTTCTCCATTTCTTCTTTCTTCACCTTCAACGCGTCCAGCAACTGAAAGTCCACTCCAGCCACCAGGATCGTCCTGATCTCGGTTTCAGAACCCGCTTGAGCGGTATGAATACCCCCCAGTGAAACTGTCGAGCCTCCAACAATGCGCCCCCGGCAGATCACTTCTCCTCGCACATTGAGAATGGAATTGCAAATCTCAGCATCCGCGCAAACATCGCCGTGACAGATTATGTGAGCGTTCGAAATATGCCGGGATTTTACCGTGCCTCCAACCGAGATGATTTTATTGGTACTGGCATTGATACCGTATTTTACATCAAGGTTGCCTTCACACTGTATTTCGCTGGCATAAATTTGACCCTTCACTTCGACCGGACCGCCGGCTTCAACCTTGAACTCCGACACCACATCGCCTGAAATCCTCACGGCACCCGGGTGTTTCACGTTGCCGGTTTCCGGACCCACGTCGCTCCGAATTGAATAGACTTCATCGATATCCAGAACATCACGCGTCAACTTTACCCGTCCGGAAATGCCCGCGCGAAAACTCTGCTCATCCTCGTCCCAGTAAACGTTGCGACCCTTCTTGAGATTCTCTTTTTTCGGTTGCGATACTTTGATCGGGTGTCCGTAAACGTCAATCCCGTCAACGCCCGGCCGACCGGGTATGACTTTCACAAGATGTTCTTCCTTTTCGACATAAGGCTGGGACGCCATTTCGTGAAAGTCGACGGTGCCGCTTTCCGAATCGGTCTGGTAGCCTTTCGCGAAGAAATCCCTTGACCACTCGAGCATGGCGTCGCACGGCGGTACGGAGGGCTTTCCCCTGGCTAGAACCACGTTCTCCAGGCCGCTCTCGGTTTGTCTGGCCTCTTCAACAGCTGCCTGGAGAGCCTCAACATCGAGTTCAGCCTTAATTCCCTTCGATTGCACTAGTTCTTGAACCTTCGCAATGATCTCAGGCGATGTAAGGCATTCTGCCGCCACCTCTA
Organism: Candidatus Zixiibacteriota bacterium; assembly: GCA_020351995.1. Taxonomy (GTDB): domain Bacteria; phylum Zixibacteria; class MSB-5A5; order GN15; family FEB-12. Next base: position 2,386,594 of record CP070674.1, on the reverse strand, counting down.
AAACTACCTCCATTCTGTCATCGGAAACTCTGAGGGAAAGGCCGGTATCGGCCGGTGTCTTGCTGACCGGTTCGTCGTTCATAACGCTGAGTGTCCAGCGGCCGGAGCCTGATTGCGAGGTCCCGAGGGCCGCGACAATTCTAAAGATGCCATAACCTGCTAAAATGTAACCTCTTGGATATTGCGAAGTTTTATACCCGGCGTCAAGCCCAATATATTTCTCCCCCCTTAGGCATTAATTCGTGAAATTCGGTATTGATTTTGAAGGTCTGGTGGCCTTAATCTACTGCCGTTCGGTACGGAGTAGTCGCACGTCGGGTTCCGACTCTGTCCCGAGCTTGGAGGGACATGTCCTGACTATTCGAAGGATCCCAGAACATGCGATTTCGAGAAACTCGACACTTCCCGAATCCCCTTCACACATCCAGAAACGTGTTGCTGGCTATAATCAAAGCAGGGTCTTACTGACGGCTTTTGAACTTATCTAGATGCCAAGGAAACGATACCTTTGGCAGCAGATTTCGTCGCGGAATATAAAACCGTGACTCCAACCATAAGCCTCATCGTATCCTTTGTCTTTACAGAATTTGTCATATCGCGCGTCCCCGGTATCACCATATTCATCGACAAATTCACCGTAGTCTATCTCGAAACACTTTTTCTCCACACAACCAAAAGCTATCACACTTGCTGTGGCCGCAATGGCGAATACGCGCAAGACACCAATGAAGTCCTTACTATGCCGTGTGTCCCTTGGATTGAACCGAATAAGTCTATCAGAATTCATGACATTTAAACCTGTTTTGGCATTCGCAAAAGAAGGGTGCATAAACCGTGCCAGTGCGATGGCAATTCGCAAGACCCCATTATGTGACTGGGAGATACGCGTTTTTCCGGGGGATGAGCTATACCTGCCTGGGGGAGGTGGATAGCTATTATACTTCTGTGACTTGGGTAATCACCCCGGACTGAAACTCTCTCGACTGCCCGCGGCCAGACAGACCTGGTAACCCACTGCCCTCGTCCCGAGCTTCGAAGGAGTGCGGTGGGATGCCATGCATTCCTATGACTTCGGTTACTTATACGGGAACTTCTTGGAAACGTTCTTCATTAACGATTCTGCCAGTTGATCAGAAGAACTCCCTACACTTCCCGACGCCTTGTGGTCGTAGTTCCACATCAGGTTGCCGGAGCTTACCTCATGAATGTTAAGGCTTACATTGACCTCGTTTGTGCTGCTCCAAATTCCGAACAGAGCACCAACGGCTATTGCCGTTCCTGTCGACATAGGTCTTGACCGGTGTATGGTACCTGAAATAAGCACATCGGTTCCCACTACAGCACCGATTTCCTCTCGAGTAAATTGACTGAGATCGGCGTTGGTTATGCCTGCCTTATTAAGCAGGGCATTCGTTTTGTCAATATCCTGAAACTCGATTGTGTATTCTCCCTTTTCATACTGTTTGAGAAACTGCATGTAGAGTTCCCTCTGGAAACCGTAGGCCTCGGATTTTTCAGCATCCAGTTTCATTTCTAGAGTAAAGTCATTGGGCAGCTTTGCCGGATCTATGATGACATCAAATGGTAGGATGGCTGCTGTCCTGTGAAGCGGCCTGACTAGCTCGAAGTCCGGGGCTGTGTAGATCTGCGGGCCACATCCGCAGACGAATACGGTTGCGGCTAAGGTAATAATGAATGCGGTGTACTTCATGAGACCCTCCAGATTCTCTTGAGCAGCAAGACTCGCGGTCTTGCAGCGTGCAGCGGATTGTAATTTGTTACCGTAGCAATTCCCCCCGCCCCTGAGAAGGTACTGCTTAAAAAGCGGGCCTTGGTTGATAATCTTCGAAACTCTCTCAGGCAGGCCTGTCGGAATTATAATGCCGAAACCTTAACAAGTCAATGGAATCGTATGCTTCGCATTCGAGCCACATTTAAAGCTAACGCCAAGGCACCGTATAAATTAGGTCGGCGAGCCAACCTGGCACCCACTGCCCTCGTCCCGAACTTCCAGGGACGTATCCTGAGCTTCGAAGGATTGCCCTGGGCTCCTGTCAATGCGGCAATTCCGTCCGCACTTTCAGAAACGTTCCGCTGTCAAATCAAAAGCGCCTTCAATACAACTCTTCCCGGATCTCCGAAAGGTTCCCGTTCTCGGCCCGACCCCACCACGTCAGAATCAACGCAACGCATTGAGACGTAGTCCCATAGCAATAATCCGCTCGTGCCGACCTTCCCGGGCCAAGATTAAACAGTGGCAGAAACTTCGAAACTCGGCGCAACTGGCCTCGTAATGTCACTGACGGCCTCGAATCATTTGGAGAGCTACCAATGACCTGCACCCGAGAAAAGGAGAATCTTATGGAAACCGCATACAAATACAAAGTTGTATCTGTAGAGCACCTGAAGGACCTGCAGGCGTTCATGAATGAGCTGGATCGTAAGGGAAAGTTAATCGATAATGAGCGTTACCGAAGGTGTCTCAACCCGGAAAGATTCACCCTCCCAGAGAACTTTCCAGACGCGAAATTCATCATTATCATAGCCCATTTCTCTCCCTTGATGCTGGTGAATTTTCTTCTGAACGGCAAAAAATACGAAGTCATGGTACCACCCGAAAGCTATTACAGCGGAATGACAGATGATAGTTGGACCAAGTTGATAGAGGAAGAAATCATAAGAGAGCCGGGATATAGGATCAAACCAATAGAGAAAATTCCATTGAAACTACTGGCGGTCCGAAGTGGCCTGGGAAAATATGGACGCAACAACATCTGTTATGTGGATGAAATGGGCAGTTTTATATCCTTGCATGGATTTTACACGGATTATGACTTTGCGGAAGATAATTGGCACGAAGTGAGCATGATGGATGATTGCGAATCTTGTCGAATCTGCATGCTTGAATGCCCTTGTGACTGCATCCGTGAAGAGAATTTTGTGATTTACGCGCCTAAATGTATCACCTGGTATAACGAACATAAAGGCGAATTCCCTCAGTGGATGGATCCGAATATCCATAACGCCTTGCTGGGTTGTATGAGATGTCAGATATCTTGCCCGGCAAATGATCGGGCAATGGAGTTCACGGGAAGATTTGATGATGTTCCGCAAGAAGAGACGATAAATATCCTAAACGGTACCATAGATGATGCGGCTCTGAAATCTATAAGCAAGATATTCGGACCCTTTACCGAGGCCCAATTAGAAGATTTCACGCCCATTCTGAAGCGAAATCTCGGCGCTTTGATAAAGCCCGGGTGCCCCGCCGCTTGCGGCGGGACTCCTTCAAGCTAGCCATTCGCTGTACGCTTTTAGAACGGTTATTGATGCATGCGATTCTCTGCCACCTATTCCGTGCTTCTCATTATCGCGGTTTTTGTCTCTGTAGCCATTGGCCAGGGCGATAATTTCCCGGTTCTCCAGGGTCCCTATCTGGGCTACAAGCCACCGGGGGAGACACCTGTCAAATTTCCTTTTGATTTCTTGCCGGAAGGATACAGACTGCATAGTGCGCCGGCTTTCACACCCGATGGTGAGGAAGTGTATTTCTCGGCTATGGATTTCAGTGTTCGATTCTCAGAAAAGATATTCGTGATGAGGATGTCCGGCGGCACCTGGGGACTTCCCGAGGTGGCCCCGTTTTCCGGTGATTTTTTCGATGGCTCTCCCTCCATAGCAGGAGATGGCAGCTGCTTGTTCTTCTCTTCGGCAAGGACGAGGGATCAAAAGAAGAGGAGCGAAACGGGAAAAAGAAATATCTGGTTTGTGAAAAGAGGTGGAGATGGTTGGAGTGCGCCAGAACCGCTGGGTTTTCAGACTCCTGAATGGCAAAACGGCAGTGACCTGTCTGATGAAGGTAACCTTTACTTTGATTCAAAGGACATATATAGACTCGCATTTGATGAATCCACGCAATCTGACCCGGTGAAGCTCGGAAAAGCAATCAATTCAGAGCATACTGAGTTGCATCCGTGCATCGCACCTGATGAACGGTTCCTGATTTTCTACTCGAGCCGCCCGGGACACTTTGGTGAAAGTGGGGGAGACCTTTATATCAGTTTCAAGAACGAAGACGGGGATTGGAGGCCGGCTGTGAACATGGGGGAGACTTTTAACAAAGGGCATCTGTCCACCAGTTTCCCGCGACTGTCACCCGATGGGGAGTATCTCTTCTTTTTGAAGCTGGTTTCTGTGCCGTGGAAAGCCGAAGTGTATTGGGTCTCAACAAAAGCGCTGCTCGCCGAGGAGTTTTACAAGCAAGGCGAAAAGTAACCCTCGCGGGTCAGCAGACATCCCCCTCCTGAGCTTCGAAAGCCCTTGCGGTGCGACCAACTGTTTCTTAACTTACAGAGTCAGCATCCGAATTGTCTAACGACAGGCAGCCACGACACTTCTATGACAATCGCGAGGATTATGCCAGATTTCTAATTCAAATAATCGGCTGGCACTACGCATTTATGCATAGATAAATGCTATGAAGACACCCGCACCAAAATTAACCTTACTTTTCATTACCGCCATACTAATACCGGGCTCGGTATTAACCTACTTCAGCATACAGAACATATCAAGCCAGCAAGAACTAACCGAAAAACAACTGCTGGAGGAACAGGCCCACATTGGACGCTATCTAACTGACCGCTTTCATGAAATGATTCAGGACCAGGCCTCATCTTTTTATGCTCATCTTGATAGACCGGCAACTGTCGCACCAGCATCAATAGCGCATTTGGATACGATGAAATCTGTAGAATATTCCTTCCTTATCAGCCCGCAGGGCAATTTCATCCGTCCGAATTATTACGATCGATCAACTCCGGTTAACAATCGCATCAACTATTCACAGGACTTTCGGCGTTCTTATCTTTCCGCGCAAACCGCCGAATTTGAACAAGCTGATCTTGACAAAGCAGCTGAATTATATCGGAATTCTCTCGAAGATGCCCGGGACGAATTTGAGCAGGCTTCCGCGGTCAACGGCTTGGCCCGTGTTTCGACGAAAAGAGGCTACTATTCTGAATCAATGCGACAATACAACATTTTGGTCAACAATTACGGCTCGGTCGTCGACGAAACCGGATATCCATTCTCATATTATGCTCTGCACCAATTAATACAACTCTACCCTCGCGTATCCACAACTGGGATCCTTTCGGAAATTAGTAGCATACTTAGTCACATAAACGTGGGTCATATACCCATCACCGATAAGACTATCTATCTGATTCACAATGTGGAGACCTGGTATCTTTCTTTACCGGAAGAAGTCACGGCCGGTGTCGACAGCATCTCCGAACAACTCGATTCAATTCGCAAATCAATTCAGTTCATCTCTGAAGAGGGACAGATAATTAAGCAACATGTAGATAATGATCAACTCACAACCACGGCGGAATTAGGCTCATTCAATACTATCTCGGGAAGTATTGATGATCGGCCGATTTTGATAGTCCTCAAAAATGAAGATTCTGGTTCTAACATAGCCGGCTTCGCGGTTGATCTGGATTACATTGAGAAAGAGCTTATTGAAGCCACGAATAACCATATGCGTAATTCCGATATCGCCTTCACAATTGCTAATACGGCTCAGGTTCTACCCGACGAAACTACCGAACTTGGATCGATACGCGAATTGAGCTCATTGGTCCCGGCGTGGCGCGTATCGCTTCAACCAAAGAATCCCGAAGCTATCTCACGATACGTAACAAAGCAGAGATGGACCTACGGAATATTCATTCTGTTTGTAGTACTCGGTATGTTACTTGGGATAATACTCGTTCTGCGCGATATGTCCCGCGAGCAAAAGCTGGCGCAACTTAGAAACGATTTTGTATCGAACATCACTCATGAACTAAAGACCCCGCTGACTTCTATCCGTATGTTCGCCGAAACGATGCTGATGGGCAGAGCCAAAAGCATGAGTGATCAGCGGGAATACTTATCTGTCATTGTAAACGAATCGGAAAGACTCTCGCGGTTAATAAATACCGTCCTCGATGCGTCCAAAATCGAGCAGGAGGACAAACAATATCACATGCGTACCATCGACCTCTCCGGAGTTGTAGAGAAAGCCGTTGATGCTATGACATACTGGTTGAAAGAAAACGGCTTTGAGATCGCAGTCGACATTGAGCCGGATATCTCGATTACGGGAGACAAAGATGCCCTTGAGCAAACAGTGAACAATCTTCTCAGCAATGCTATCAAGTACTCCCACAATCGGAAGGAAATTGTGCTCCGGCTGTATACCCGGGATGGCTTTGTTCAATTGGAGGTTCAGGATAAGGGGCTGGGTATTCCTGAGTCGAAACAGCCTCATATATTTGAAAAATACTACCGGGCCCACGCCGCACACAGTGCGGACAAAGGAGGATCGGGATTGGGATTAGCCGTTGTGAGACATATCGTGGATGCGCATCAAGGCAACATTGCACTGAAAAGCAAGGTAGATGAGGGAACGACTTTCACCGTTGTTCTTCCCCGCGTATTAAAAGGCAGTTTATAGGAGATTTCCTTTGAAGAGTATTCTCGTTATTGAAGATGATGTCAGCATTCTTCGGGGCCTCAAAGACAATCTGGAGTTTGAAGGATACGAGGTGCTGACTGCCGCGGACGGACAGGAAGGGATAGTGCTGGCCCTGGAAAAATCACCTGATCTTATTCTCCTCGACATAATGTTGCCGGGACCCAGTGGATACGACATTTGCCGAAGGGTCAAGGAGCAAAAGCCCGACCTTCCCATAATTATGCTGACCGCCAGAAGCAAGGAAGTGGATAAGATCGCCGGACTTGATCTCGGTGCCGATGATTACGTGACTAAACCTTTCTCGACGCCGGAACTGTTGGCCCGCATTCGCGCCGCATTGAGAAGAACCCGGGCCGAGACATCCATTGCCGAAACATATTCCTTCGGTAATGTGGTGATGGATTTTAAACAATACCGGACCTTGGTCAATAACGAAGAAGTCCATCTATCGGCAAGAGAATATGAAATCATGAAATTCTTCATTGAGCACGCCGGCGACGTTGTACCCCGCAGTGTACTCCTCGATGAGGTCTGGGGCTACGAGTCATATCCGACAACGCGAACTGTGGACAATCATATATTAGATCTTAGAAAGAAACTGGAGGACGAACCCGCCAGGCCGACACACATCCTGAGTATAAGGGGAGTTGGCTATAAATTTGTACCTTGATTAGTCTGAACAAAAACTTACCCGATTTTTACACAAGAGCGACACAAACGTGACACTACATTTTAATTCAACCTTATTTTGCGGCAAGTAATCGCAGGACTATGAAGCTTATCAAGAACAAAGGAGATTAAAGTGAGACGTTTAAGTGTCGATTTCTGGATCAGTCTCATCACATTGATGATTCTTGCCGCGTCTGTTTCAGGTCAGACCGCCGACGAGCTGTATCAAAATGGCCTGCTGAAAGAGAGTGGTGAGGGAGACTTACAGGCAGCCATTGAAATCTATGAAACCATTGTCGCCGATGAGAGTGCTGACAATTCCGTTAAAGCAAAAGCACAGTTACGCATTGGTCTTTGCTACGAAAGAATGGGCAAAACCGAAGCCATAAAAGCCTACGAACTTGTTCTGGAAAACTATCAGGATTATAAGGACGAAGTTTACGTTGCCAGTGCGCGTCTTGCGGAGCTAAACAAAGAGAACGCCAACGATATAAGGGTCATTAAGCTATACGAAAAAGGCCCGAACCTGGAAGAATCATCTCTCTCTCCCGATGGGACCAAGCTGGCGGGCATCGAGTATTCCATTGGTCAGAACGTTAGTGTGTATGACCGACTTACACACGAAACGCGGATGATCACCAAGTATGAGTGGCTAAGAGAGGGTGATGGCATTACTTATTATCCAATCTGGTCGCCTGATGGAAAGGAAATTGTCTATCAGTGCTTCTCCAGTAGCGACGGAGTCTGTGAACTTCAAATATCCACTTTGGACGGCGTAACACGCACGCTCCATAAGAACGAATTCGAAGATATCCAGATTATTCCCAGGCAGTGGTCCCGGGATGGCAATAACATCTTGGCATTTAAAGAGCATCGCGACGGATTCTATACCATTGGCCTGGTGTCTGTCAAAGAAGGTTCGTTTAAGGCTTTGCATAAGACCCAGTGGGCAGAACGGTTCATTAAGGGCAGTGCCTCTATATCTCCGGATGGACGATATGTGGTATATGCCGATGGCCCCCCGTACAAGTTGGATCTATTCATTATCGACACACAGGGAGGAGCTCCGGTCGCACTCACCGAACATCCCGCCAATGAATTCAACCCCCTCTGGTCGCCGGACGGTACCCATATAGCCTTTATAAGAGAAACGGAGGGAAGCACTATTCTCTATGGAATCTCTGTGCTGGATGGAAAACCGACCGGCCAGCCTACCCTGATAAAGGAAGGGATGCGGGGCGTTGATTTGCAGAGCTGGTCAGAGCATGGGATTACCTACATTTTGTACCTGGACCTGAGAGATATTTATACGGTCCCACTCAATCCGGAAACAGGCACTCTGGCCGGAGACCCGAAACCCCTTGATTATACCCCTACCGGATACAACATCTATCCTGTTTGGTCGCACGACGGAAAACATCTCGCATTCATCTCGGCGGTAGGTGAACCGAAAGTCGTCATTCTCCCTGCCGATGGAGGGGAAGCACGCCGTTATACGATACCGACCTCGGATTTTTGGGGCCCTGGCCTGCATGACCTGCGCTGGCTTCCTGATAACAGCGGAGTTGGTTTCAGCACTCACAGCAGTAAGAACGGGGCAATAGTGCACCAACTCGACATTGTTACCGGCCAATGGCACAATTGGACCCTGCCGATTGAACACTGGACACGTACTGACTGGGGGCCGGATGAAAATTCATTCATTTTTGCCGGGTGGGTACACGAGACGGATAAGAACGACCCTGATGTCGAACACGCGCAATGCGGACTGCATCAGTTCAACGTTAAAACGGGAGAATTCCATAGTGTCTTCCGGGGCGATAGCGATTCGGTGTTCGTCGCAAGAGGTGTGAAGTTCTCCAGGGATCGCAAAAAGCTGACCTTTTTATTGAATAGTACGGATCTTATGCTACTGGATCTTGAGACGGGGAAGAGTTGGGTGGTCGACAACAGACCCTGGTGGATACCGACTTTTTCACCTGACGGCCAGAAGATACTGGCGTGTGGACAGAATGGAGAGACCAATACCGCGAGTATAGTTATTTTCTCCCTCGATGGTGAAATCCTTCATGAATATGACATAGGCCTAAGCTTCACCTCCGGTACGACTATCAATGCACCCGATTGGTCGCCGGACGGGAAACAACTTGCCTTTACCACCCGAAATACAAAATACGAAACATATTTGATGAAAAATGTATTGAATGGACAGCAGTAGAGTTGTCAGTGCCCCCTGCTGGAGCCGGGAGCCCTTTCCCCTGTAAGGGGGAATATACAATCTGCGTTTTGGTCGCGCAAAGAAAAAGCCCGATGTTATCGCGTTTCAAGGGCCTACGGCGGCGTTCGTTAGACAACCTTCACAACTGGTTGATTGTGGAATGCGGCCCCAATACCATTCTCCCCCAACTTTGGTGGAGTTCGTGTTTTCAGCAAGATTCAGCTATTCGATAGCAAGCGGAACACGATGGAAGGAAATCAAATAGGCTAATTGATGTTATCGCCCCGTCGCACCACTTGACGGCGGCTGACAAACGCCCATTTGGTTCCGGCTCGCGGGGCTTATAAGACCACCACACTAAGATGGAATTTCCCTGACAGCATACTGAATAAATTCGATGGTCTTCTCCAAAGCTACCGAATCTGCCCGTTGCCTGATCTTGACACAGAATCTAACACCTTCGCGTTCCTTCCACGCCTTCTGAATGAGATCACCCCAAACCGGGTCCAGGTTCTTCAATCCCCACTTTACTCCGGCTAGCTTGGACTGCACTGTGCCTGTATCGAGTGTGTGGAGCATTCGGCAGATAGTAATAATGGCAAACGACTGTCCGAACCGGGATGTCCAGAATGTCAATCCACCATTGATAGCCTCGGCAAACTCCGCAGCCACAAGCCGTATCATACCAGCGACTTCTTTGCGAATGAGTTCGTCCGGGACGGGATCGAGAAGAGAGTCGGGTTCTGGACCGTTAAGTCTGACACCGTGCTCTCTAAGCACCCACCGGACATGCCATTTATTGCAATGGGTCGAGCGCTCCAGGACGGTGCTCCCGTTGTCGAGGTACCAGAGCTTCTGTACGTCAACAGCCTCCGCGCGGTTGAGCACATCACGGCTGATATAGGATCCTTCGAGGTGCTTCGCAGGGTAGCACGACTGCTCGTAGATTCGAGCGTGCATCGTTTGAAGGGCGCTGGCCGTCTCATCGGTGAGTTCTTCGTTCGTCACGACCAGAAAATCAATGTCGCTGTCGAGATCGAACCCGCCAACCGCTAGTGATCCGACGAGATATATCCCCACAAGGTTCTCTGAGAGCAGGTCCTGAACACCTGAAACGAACTGACCTAAAACCGAAGGCAGTTCAGGGTAAGGTTTAGCGGGTACGCCCGTCAGGTCAGGTATGGCCGGATCTACTCCGTGCTGATCGAAGCTTTCGCGTCTCGGGAATTCGTCTTCATGTGACATAGTTATTCTTACGTTCTCGCGACGAACTGCAAGTTAAGTCAATTCGGTTTCTCATCAAGTTGATTGGGGTGAAGTCTGTGGCGCAGGCTGCGTGCCAGCCTGACACTAATGAAATCGAATGTTACCCCATAATCAGAAGATCACATGTACATGTAAGCATCCTCAGTCTGCTAACTATACGATCTTGAGATTGAATTGTTCCATAGGGCCGTTACAGCATACTGTTGGGAACTGTATTGACCGGCAAAAAACCCCCAGATGAAGACTGAGGTTTTCAAAATCAATAGCGGGGTCTACGAGACGCGTTTCGCAACTGATTATTTGCTTTGCGGGGACCTATTTGTTATTCTTGGATATCACCTTCAAGGGAGCAGCAATATGAGTAAAGTGACGGTCGGGTTACTATTTTTCGCTTTCATGGTCATTATTCTTCCCCTTGGGTATATGCAGCATGAATTTGGTCATGTCATTGCCGCTAAGATGGCTGATATCCCGGTAACGCTTTCCTATTACTGTGTGCACGAACCGGAGGATCTTGACGCCAGGGGGTATTACCTGTTGTGCCTTGGGGGACCACTGGCCACTTGGAGTTTTGCTGTCGCGGGCTTTGTCGTCTTGTTCATTGGACGTTGGCGCAATTGGTGGAATAGGGACAGAGCACCCTCAATAGGGCAGATCCTGCTTACCTGTGTAGCTTTGTTCTGTGCCAGAAGTTTGTTGGATGGGTTCTTCTTTATTCGTTCGGGGTTTGAGGGCGGCGCCGGTGACGAAAGAATGATACTCGACTATATGGGGGTACCTCTGGTGCCTGTGGTTTTCCTTGAGATTATCGTGGCTGCTTTCATAACCGTGAAGTCTTTTCGTTACATCTCACGGGGATATCGTTTACCTTCAGCTCTGGGATACACGATCGGATTGTTTGCGGGTTTGTTCTTGTGGATGGGCGTTGTCGGACCGATTGTGCTTCCGTAGCCGAATTGCGTCTAACTCGGCAACCCACAGCTTGCGGTGGGATCCTTTCAAGATGGCAATTCCCTCCATGCTTTAAGAAACGTGCTGCGAACAATAACAAAGCGGCCCTTAACTGACGAGTCTCACAACCGGCTGTTGGCAGGTTCCGGCCCCAAAATCACTCTCCTCAAGTTGTTGTCCTATTCACGTCTTAGGTTAAGAGAGGCAATTTTATTCTGCCAGTGATGTCCGTTCGGGGGACTTGTCAGTTTTGGGCGGTAAGGGCTGCCAGGACTTCGCGCCACTTTGAATGCAGGCCCAGATGACCCAGCTCGGTCCAGACTGTCAGCCGAGAGTTAGGAATACTCTTGTGATTATATTTGGCCTGGCCAAACGGTATGTTACGATCCAATCCCCCGTGCCATATGTCAACGCGCGTCGAGATGTCGTTCAGCGGGAACGCCCACGGTGCGAAAATAATTGTATCATCCGTAGCCGGTCCGTCCCAGCCTTGACAATAACCCTCACGTATTTCCTCAAGCATGACGTTTAGATTCTGCGCGAGTTCAAGGACCTTTCTATCCGCCGGTGGAAAACCCGCGATAATCTTGGCACGTAATGTTTCGACATCGCCACTTGCCAGCCTGTGCATTCCGCGTCTCATCTTAAAGGTAAGCCAGGGGATGTTTCGAAATATGAATGTGATGATCCGATGGGAAACTGAAAACCCTTGATAGGGGGAAGGCCGGTCGGGTGGGGCGGGGCCGCTAACGACGGCACAGGCCTCAACCTGCTCGCTGAGTTTGAAAGCGCAGGCCAGAGCATAAGGTCCGCCGGCAGATAGACCCATGACATAGAATTTACTGACTCCAAGATGGGTTGCCAGCTGCTTGATATCGTTTGGCCAATCCAGCAGTTTTCGGTCCGGCTGAAAATCGGACAAGCCGTGTCCCGGACGGTCTATTGAAATGAGTCGGATTCCCAGATCTTGTAGAATGGTATCATCCGCAGGGCGTTCAAATCGGGATCCAGCTGAACCATGGAAATGGAATACGACCGTTTTGGAATGAGGGCCGTAAGTGGCAAATCCCAGCTTCCTTCCGTCGCCAAGTGTGACCGTCTGGTCTTTCTCCGGATAAGTCATAGCAAAGAATATACGATAGATGAGAATTTATGTTTCAGGGACAAAAGGCAGGCAAAAAGCCGTTCAACATCGGCCCTTAATTGACGAGTTTCGCAACTGGCTGCGGCTGGAGAGCGGCCCCAATATCACTCTCGCCTAACCTTCGCGGAATTAAACCTGTTTCTAACAATCGCCTATACCAGCCCGGCAGGAACACCTTCGAAATGAATATCTTTGGTATGGCAATCCTATCTGCCGGGGTCGGTATGCATCCGATCGCCGAGGCGGTAGTAATTGAAATCGCCGCCGGTAGCCCATATCACGGGAAGCACCCTCCGAAAATCGATTTTGTCTCCGTCGAGGCAATCCCGGTCGGCGTAAGATTTCACAACCCGGCCGATAATCCCTTCGTTTTCACCGTAGTCGAGCACCTGGTGCAGTTCGCACTCCATATTCAGCGGACACTCGCGGATCATGGGAGCTGTCTTCAGATCGCCATAGAAGTTATCAAACAGTTCAGCCTTGTTAATGTCCCTGCCGGACCGACTGCCACAGATGTTGATTTCCTTGAGAAGTGCTTCGGACGGCATATTCAGGCTGAATGTTTTGTGCTCGTGCAGTCCGATTCGGGTGTAACGCTTTTTATAAAGGCTCAGAAAAACATATCGGCCGAAATCGAAAGGGGAGACGTAGCCGACCACCATGTAGTTTGGGCGATCGTTAACCAGCGTCCCCAACAGCACGACCGGCAACGGGCTGAGAAGATTGCTGGTCAACTTCTTTTTGTTCTCGGTCGCAGGCGTGTTGAAGGTTCCCACGGGTTGAAATCCTCAAATTTGGAACAGGTATTGCAGTTTGAGAAAGATCTGACGAGACGACAACCGGTTGGCGTACGAAAGCTCACCGTCGGGAGCGAACGATGCCAGCCTCTGGTAGTTGCTCGTCATTCCGGCGTAAAGCACCGAAAATGGGTTCAGGCGATACGTGATCATGGGATCGACTCGCCAGGTTTTATAGAAATCGTCATACTCGATGACCAGGCGCGCTGACAGAGGCCGGGAGACCTGGTAATTAAGCCGGGTGCGATAAATGTAACCATCGTACAGTTCTTCACCGTCGTCAACGCGGGTCGCGCGGGCATGATCAAACCATTGCTGCAACAAGAGGCGGTCGTGCGGTTTGATGTCCAGGGAAAGGTTCAGATCGAGAATCTTACCGAGTGCGCTGTGCCTGCGGGCAATTCGATGACCGTAAGTAACCGCGACGAAAAGTCGTATTGGATCGCCCAGCGACATGGTGGCGTCCTGGTACCAGTACCATGTGTTGTCGTAATCAACACCGCCGAAACTTTCCGATTTGCCCACATACTGAGAGTAAAACGAGGCTTGCGCTTTACGCAGGCGAGTCCAGAGACAAAGCTCGTAGGTGGTATACTTGTTGGTGCCGGTCCAATTCCACTCCGATTCAGCGCGGACATGAGGGTTGATGGTCTCAAAAAGGCCACTTTGGGGCCGATGGAAATAACCGATCACCGAGGCAAGGTTTCGGTAGTGGTTCTGACGAATTAGCGCGAGGTAATGGTGAAAAGTCGGAGAGGCGTCCAGATAGGTCAAGGAGGCGTTCCAGCTGCTGGTCCACCAGACGACCGACGCCAGACTCTGGGTCCCCCAGAACGATTCGCCGTCCAGCGAGCGCGTATACCGGTCGTTCCAGAGTAGGTGCGAATCGGGGATTTCGGCGGAAAGTTCGGCGTCGTCGGACTCCCCTACATGACTGAGGGCAATCTGATACTGGGCCCTCACGCTCGGTGTGAGACGGAAACGGCCCTCATGGGTGATCGTCGAATTGGACCAGCCGGCACCAAAACGCTGGTCCGTTACCACCAACCCGACCTGGGAACCACCTGCTACCGCTTGCCGCAAGCGGAGAACATTCGACGTGCTGGGTCCGGCAGCAACCCCGAAGCTCTGTTCCTCCGAGGGGAGATAGACGTATGATTCTCTGTCGCGGGCGACCAGATATCCCAGGCTGGTGCGACCCGAGCGCATGGTTGCCTTGGCGGCATACTCGGGATCGTTGATGGCCCGGGTGTAAAGAGTACGTATGGGGGTGCGAAAGATGTCGCTGCCTTCTTGAAAGAACGGCCGTCGCTCGGGATAGAAAAGGGCAAAAGTGGTGTTGACGTCGATCTGGCCGGCATCGGCCTCAATCTGACTGAAATCGGGATTGACAGTCATCTCGACTGTAGCCTCCGACGACACTCCATAGCGGGCCCACAGCGACAGGTCCCCGTCCGGATCGTGATTGACGAATTCACCCGGCTCCGTGCCGTCGGGTGTCTCACCCCGCTCACCGGATTGGTAAGCGACCAGCGCCGGGGTGAATTCTAGGCCGCGCCCCGGTTTGACACCGCTGATCCCGTTTACCGTTCCCCACTGGCACGGCCAGCAGTTTTCATCTCGGCTGTAAGCCGCCCAGGAATATTCGGCCTGAACTTCTCGCGGATGCTTTCGCCCGAAATCAACGCGCCAAACCTGATCGTTGTCGCGCGAAAATCTGAGCGACGAGAAGGGAACAGCTAATTCAACCTGGTAGCCGGTATCCGTTACAAGACCGGCCGACTCCCAGATAAGGTCATAACTGTCATCCTCACCGCCCGCATTCGCCCACATGGCATCGCCCTGAATACCGTACGGGTTTACGTAAAGAACGTAAGCCCAGGCGGCGTCGCCGTAAGTGTCGAGACAGAGTTGGACATAATCGTCGTTGGCGATATTGTCCCGTTCGCTTATCGAACTGCGGATGGATCCGGGATCATCATAACAGATGAAAGCGACATAGAGATTGCTTTCATCGTAAGTGATCAGCGCCTCGGTTGCTACCGCTGGTTTGGTCTGGTCACCGGGGTAATGTTCGACGAAGTTGGTGGCCCGGGCCGAGCCGATCCAGCCGGCGTCATCGATCTGGCCGTCTATTCGTATTGATCCGACCGCTTTAGAAACGGTCAGCTCAGGATGGAAAACCGGAGTAAAGTACTCGGAGTCTGATTGTGCCGCGATCGGCATCGCCGCTACCAGCAAAACAAGTAGGACGTACACATTGGCTATCTGTTTCATGGCTTGAGCTACCTTCCGTAAGTAGGCGGAAGGGAAGTTGGAACTGGCCCGATCGACGCACGCCCACTATTGATCAGTGGCTACCCTGGCAACTTGTCGCCGGGCACGGCGATAGCTCTCGAACCTCCGCTAACGCATATCATCTATATATGCGTATATGCGAATATCTACATATTTGTTTCAAAAAAAATACCGGGTTTCTCATTTTTGTCGCTTTCCGGGCTTTGGCCTGATCTGAAGACGGCCGCACAAATCTTCACATTAGATCGTCCCGTAGCCCGGGTTCCGACCATGTCCCGGCTCCTCGCGGGACTGCGGTGGGATGGGATTCAAACGGACTATATGTCCGTCATTCCTGCAAAAGCAGGAATCCATCTTTAGTTCCGTAGGTCGGGTTCCGATTCCACGAACTATGATTGCGAGAAACCCGACATTCTCTTGTCCCCCGCACCATTTTGACAACGTGCTGCAAATAAAAAGCGGGGGCAGTTAGACGATCTCTCAACTTTTTGCTGTATGATTATGCTGGCCTTTCTATTCAATTATATGGCGGGCGCTACAAAATGTGTTTCGCAAGCTCGTTTACGAATCAGATCTTACCAATAAT
>CP070674.1:2322221-2370036 GCA_020351995.1 Candidatus Zixiibacteriota bacterium | reverse complement strand
TTTATCGGAGGCAATCCACGAGGCGAACCTCGCCGTCCGATTGCGCCCGTATGACCCGATAGCGAACATGGCCCTTATCAGGACCCTGTTCGCTGATTCGCAGCTGGCTGATGAGGCGTTGTCAGACAGCATTGCGGCCGCGGCAGTTCGCACAGATTATAACATTTACCTGCTCAATGATGTTGGGGCACATCTGGCCGCGGCAGGAAATCTGGACCGCGCCGGCGAGATTCTCGAGTGGGCGATTGCATCCAGGCCTCCTCCGGTCGAAACAGACGACTTCGCTTTTGAGCGCAAATTCGTCAACAGCAAGGCCAACTGGAAAAAAGAGAAAGCGGAAGCATTCTATCAGCTTGGATACATCAACGGCCTGCAGGGAACGTTTGACCGATCCATCGAATTCTCGCATAAGGCGATAGAACTCGATTCATCGCTGGCAAACGCTTATGTCAACCTTGCCAATGGGTATCTCGCTACCGGGCAGATTGCGCAAGCCCGCAGGATTGCCGCTATCGCCGTGGAGAAATTCCCGGACGATGGATACGTCAGGCAACTGCAGTTGAGACTGAGGTAATAATAATAAAGGGCTGAATTTCTTCAGCCCTTCTTCGCCGGGTATGATCCCGGTCCGCTTAATCATCCAAATCTTTGTGCGTCACTCGACGATAGGTTCCCGTCCGTCGAGAAGCTCACGGGCTTCATCGATGGAAATCTTCACCGCCGCGTCAGGATAACGTCGTTCGTTCACGGTTTCCTGACCGATCGTAGGATCGTAGAGCCAATCCAGAACGCTGTTTGTCAACAGCTGCATCTGATCCTCTTTGATACACGATGGCGAGAACTGGAACCAAACCGTTCGGAACAGATTGGTCTGAAGCCGGTGGGCAACCGGGGTGCCGTCGATTGTGTACGGATAGCCCAGGAAGTGATTGGGGCCGTACATGGATTTGTAAAGATACATCACTTCGGTTCCGTACCGTCTCTTGCACCAGTTAACCTCTGGCAGGGCCGCCGTGTCAGCGACCCAGGGGCAGTCCTTTACGATTGGATTCACGTCTTCCCACCACGTTAGCCTGCGGTGGAGCAGATTGGTATCCACATCAATATTCGGCCACTGGCTCTCGTCCATAGTGTAGGCACCGATGAAGTCCTCCATTCTTATCTCCTCGGGCATAAACGAATTGGAGCCCTGCAGGAAGGCCGCCCAGGAAGAATAGAAGATGCCCTCGACACCGAAATAGTGGCTTATGGTCGAAGGGATAGTAGCCGGATTGGTCGGCTGCGGCATAAGACTACCGTAGATCAGTCCTCGCTGGGTCACCCAGGCATTGATACCGGCATCGATAGCTGTAAAGACCCGGTTGTGTTTAACACTGGTACCGGACATAAAGAATGACATGCGGACGTGATCAGAATACAGAATTAGCAGCTTGTACTGCAGCAGTTTCGGCAGCGGCAGGGGGTTGACGTTGTAGTCAACGCCTACGAGATAGTCTCGCTGGAGGCCGGTCGTGTCAAAATCGATCTGCTCTGACGGTGCCCTGGTATCATTCCATCCATCGATAAATCGCTTGAAGATAGCTTTTCGCATTGACACCGTTGAGTCCATGTTGATCTGGCCGTATCCCGGGTCGAAGGTATTGGTGAAATCAAGTACCAGAATGTCTCTCTCGTACATCGGGTCGATTACGGGGAAAACCGCGAAGGCGGGCGTGAGATCCGGCACGGAGGCGTCATCGCGCGACCTGATCCAGAAAATAAAGCTCCGCGTAATAGTGGAATCGCCTCGGTCAACCGGGTCTATCATATGGTACACGTCATAGATCGTATCGGCCATGTCGTAAATCCAGGTATCGATGCCATCCCAGGAGCGATCGACCAGCCAGTCGTCCCCGAAGAAGCTGGAACTGGTGTCACTTATGTCAAGCAGGAAGTCTCTGCGAAATCCGAGAATAGTGTTTGTTCCAGTTGTATCGTCGCCGCACTCAAAAACGACAGTGGTACACTCAACTTCCCAGTATATACTCTCATCCTCTACCAAATGGCTGTCGCAGAATTCGGCCGACTGGCCGCAGTAATAAATCTCGGCGTCATCGGTCACCCAGACCACTCTGACAAGACCGCTTATGGCGTCAAAGATCTCTGACGAATCGCCCGCAGTATAGGGTCCGAACAAACGCCATTCGTACTCAAAGGGCGGTGCCACCAGACCCTGTTCGTCGTAATCCCGAACGTCTGTGCCGTCCCATGACAGCTTTATACCGGTGACGATTCCTCCCGGACCGGGAGCGTTGACATAGGGAGTGTCATTTTTAATCGTATTGATTATCCGCGTATCCGGCGGGTGATCATTACGATTCAGACACTTGCAGACTATCGCGGAACCCGCGCCGTCATCGTCAAAAGCCTGGAGAAAAACAAACTGCTCCACATACGTGCGTACCGGATCCTCCACGTCGGCCTCAAGAGTAATCACATGGGCCGTCTGAGGGTCCGAGGCCTGAGGGTCAACATCAGTATAAGTCCAGGCTTCGCTTGGAAGGCCGGCCGCGTAGTTAAGCGCATCCTCGTAGCTCGAGCTTCCTATCTCGTCGACCGTAGCAATATGATAGCGGTAATAGTCTATCTGACCGTCGGCATCGCTTCCGAACCAGTAGATCTCCGGATTATATGAAAACTTGGTGCTGTCGGGTGGGATGTTGACGAAGTAAACAACCGGCGCGAGGTTTTCATTAACGTTTCCCTCGAGTGTTTCGGTGCAGCCCGAAATAATAACCACCGACAGGGCAAATAGGAGGGCCGCAAAGAGAGTCAGCCAAACCAGCGCCTTAAATCTATTTGAATTCGCGTTTATAGTCATCTGCGTGGCCACCTCCTAAAATGCTATCGACATCGTGAAACGATGTACTTCGGTAAGAATGCCAAAATCCTGATATGCGTAGTCGAACCGGAGTTCACTTTCCTCGCCGAAAGGTACCCGCACTCCGCCGCCGGCCGTTAAGCCGTCAACGTTATAATTGAAGCGGCCTCCTCCCCGCAGGACGAAGAGTTCCTTAAAGGTGTATTCCATACCGGCATTGTACTTCTCCAGGTTGTCCGACGGGTGCGAACCTTCGGCAGCGAACGTGAGAACGTGATCATCGCCATCGATTACGTTTATCGCAGCGCCAAACTTGAAATTGATGGGCAGAGGGTAATCATCGGCGATCATTCTCATATCAGGACCGAAATTGGTGATCGCCATAGCGATGGTAAAGTTTCTGAAACCGGTATCGTAATTGGTTCCTACATCAGCCGACCAGCCGGAGGCCGAATAGTCATGGGCGAACTCGCCGATATATTTAACGGAGAGACCAATCGAGAAACGATCGGTCAGATACCGCCCATAGCTGACCGCGAGCGCAAAATCGTTATAAGAGAAAATGCGTCCGGTGCCTGCCTGCGGATCAGCCGCGTTGACGTAGTCGGTCTCTATCATATCACCGGATGTCAACGTATAGGCACTGATACCCAAAACACCTCCGATTGATTCCAGGGGGAGCCCAATAGCGCCGAAATAATAACTGATATCCGCCGGCATGCTGATATAACTGAAGGCAGCCTCGCGACCGTACATGTAAACCAGTCCGGCCGGGTTATAATAAACGGCAGATATATCATCCGCGACGGCAGTGAAAGCTTCGGCCATACCCATAGCACGGGCCGTCACCCCCAGCTCAAGGAACTGAGCACCGGTGGTACCGACCTTGGCCTGACCCCTTACCTCTGATACCGAGAGTAAAGCGACCAGGCAGAATGCCAGGGCTACAACCAGGAGCAGCCGATGCGGACGCGAAGAACTGCTATACTGTAACCACTTTCCTGACAAAAACATAATGTCCTCGTTTATGCTCAAATGTTATTTAGCCCTTTTATTCCTTATAGATTAATTTCTAATCCCAGCCGTACCTGGCGGCCGTAATCATAATTGTATGGATTGTTGTCGTAAGCCGTTCCGCCGTGAACAAAAGTGCCGTCGTTCTGCTGCGTATCCGGCCTTCCGGTATTCCTGTAAACCCAGACCACGTTGCGATTGTCGAAGACATTCTCCACCCAGACGATAAACTTGTTGTCCAGGCCGAACAGCTGGAAGTCTTTGGTAAAGCGCACATCGAAGTTGACAAGCGACGGCATCCTCATTGAGTTGCGCTGGATGTCCTCACCGATTTCGGTATTAATGTTCGGGTAATATTTGTTGGGCGAGAACGGCTTACCGCTCTCAATAACCGTCTGGACACTCAACGACCACCCGTTCGGTATGGGCAGCCCAAACAGACGCGGCTTGACCGTGTTGGGTACGTAAATCTGGATATCGGCTTTCAGATTGTGTCGAACATCATTGTCCAGCGGTGCCTCATCAAGAGGAATACGAGAGTGTTCAAAGTCAGTCATATAATCTTCGTTGGTCTGTGAGGCCTTTCCAAACGCGAATGCGTAGGTGTAACTGATCAGCCCGTTCACGTATCCTCCACCTCGCTTGTCGAGCGAAACCTCAAAACCTCGGCTGCGACCGTAATCGCTGTTGCGGTACTGCTGCCGGGTCAGGCCGCCGACGCGCACCGACTGGCTATTGATCTTGTCAAACTCGTCTTTGAAGTAACCTGAAACGTCAATCGAATAGTATTCGCTCATGGCGTACTTGACACCAAACGAATACTGAATGGTCTTCTGGTAGTCCAGATTGTAGTTACCCACCACCGTGTTCATACTCACACTGGCGGTGTTTCTTTGATACATGTATCTCAGCGATGGTCGCTGGAAGAAGTGTCCATAGTTAAAGTGAACTTTGGCCTTGTCCGAAATGGGATACGAGAACCCGATGCGCGGCGACAGTTTCTGGCGATCGCCATAGATGATTCCCGAACCTAAATCGTCGTTGCGGGCGATTTCAACCAGGTCTTCCTTATCCTGTAAGAAAAAGTCCCATCGGAATCCCAGCGACGCAATCATCGAACCGTATTCGAGCTTATCCCGGAAGTAGGCCGTTCCGCTCCACGGTTGGTAGGAGAACATATCCCGGAAAGCGCCGCGATCCGGGTATGGCCCGCCGTCCGGACGACCGGTGTAAAGCATATATGGGCGCTGGATCTCCTGATAGGTGAAGTCCTCCTGCTTGACGGCGAATCCGCCTTTCAGTTCATGATTACCTAGCTGCCAGAAGATCTTTACCTCGCCCCGATAAGTCTGAGTGCTGCGGTAATGCCAGATGGCGCTATCGCTGTACGATCCCGGGCTCAGGAAGGTTCCGGAGCCGCCGCCGTCCCACACGCCGTTTCCATTGATGTCCGTGAAGGGCTCACCTGTATCGTAGCGGAAGTTCGGAGCATCATAGAGTCCGTTACCGTTGCGATCCAGATACGGGATGCCGGGCTCCCATGGTTCGTCCGGACCGTTGTGCCGACCATCATGGTTCAGGTCCATGTTGTCGTCGCCCACGCCCATCGTGAAAATATCGATGCCCGCGTCATAAACATTATTCGCGTTGACATCGATAAACGGTTCACCCAGGATCGAGTCGCCGTCAACATACGGCTCCTGTTCTCTCACGCCGATATTCTTGACCAGCTCGGCATCGAGAATGCCGTTGCCGTTCTTGTCATAGAGATAATCACCTTCGTCCCAAACACCGTTTCCGTTCAGGTCGACAAAGGGCTCTCCCTCGAGATTGTCGATGAAACCGTTATCGTTAAAGCGGAAATCGGAAGGTTCGATGACGGCACCCTGACTGTTGATATCCAACAGATCCTCACCGTGGGTGTAATCGGGACCGTAGAAATCGGTACCGTAATCGGTCGTATCCGGGAAGAGGTTAACGACCGGTTCCGGTGGATCGTATACGCCGTCGCCATCTCTATCGAGGAAACTCTCCCACTGGTAATCGAGGACAAATTGATCGGGGTCAAGACCGTGTCCGGGATTATCGGGATCGCCGGGCTTCTGTGACACCGAGACTTCACTGTAAGAGAGGAGCATCTCGTAGTTCATGTCCTTAGACACCGACTGAGTAACCTCGACTGAGGCTGTCCGCCACTTATCCACGCGCACCGGCGCGGTGGCAGCCGTGTAGCGGAAAGACCAGTCAAACAGAGTTCGCCGGGTCTCCTGATCCTTGTAGGAGAATAGAATTTTCATGTTCTGGGTTGGCCGGAACTTGAAATTGGCCATCCAGTTGTAGCTGTTGATACGCCGATCGGGGATATCAATGCCAAACAGGTTGAAGGAACCGGCGGGGGCTCTCGTGATGGGAGTATCGTAACTGCTGTACTGGAAGATACCGTCGGATTTGTCAACCTCGGCATACAGGAAATAGGTCAGTTCCTTGTCCTCGAGAAACCGCAGTCCAAGCGCCGGCAAGATTTTACTGCGCACAATCGGGTCCGGTCCGCTTAGAGAGACACGGACATAGTCGTAATTGCGCGAATACTTGTTTAGGTCATCATTACCGAAGTCATCGGTCATGTACTGCATGTTGAAATTCGTGACGTCTTTCTGCCCGGTTTCGGTGGTGATCTTAACGATTCCCGACAGAGCGTCACCGTACTCCGGGTCGAATCCATCTTTGATGACGGTGAACTCCCGGATAGAGCCTGTCACCAGTGAAAGGTTGGCTCCGGCCTGTCCCAGACCACCAAGGGGATCCGTCAGCGGCACACCGTCCACCACGTACGCCACCTCGAAAGCTCGACTACCGCGGATGAATACCTCGCCTTCACGGTTGGTCACAACACCGGTAACCTGGGTTAAGAGATCGTCAACGGTGCTTACCGGTTGAGCCTGAATGGCTTCTTTCGAAATGGTAACTTCGCTGGATACCTCGCGGATTTGCAGGATATCTCTTTCACCTCTAACGGAAATCTCAACATCGAGCTCGCTGACTTTTTTCTCCAGTTCCTGAGAGACTTCGGTGTTGATATCGGACTTCACAAAAACGTCGGTTACTGTAACCGTCTTGTAGTCGAGGTGACTGATCTTTATTTCGACGGTGCCGGGCTCAACCTGCGGTATAATGTAGTTGCCGTCAAAGTCAGTCATGGCGCCACGTTTTGTTCCGACCACCATGACCGAAGCGCCCACAACGGGCTCTTTGGTCTCGGCGTCAAGGAGCTTGCCGATGATTTTGCCGGTACCGGCGGCGAAAGTATTTGAAGGAAGAAGGGCGAACATCCCCACTAACAATAAGATACAGCATACCAACCGCTGCTTCCCACAATAATGCATGCTTGATCCTCCTGGGCCTATTCCAAATCTTTTTTTTATCTTTCCCCGAAACCATCCTCTTCGAGGGGCTACTGAAGACGGTATGATTTCTCTTATAATGTCCTGTTCGTCACTGGCTTAGGTCTGATAGATGAGCAGCGTTAGCAATTCGTGTGTTTTCTACCTCACAGGCTTAACAGTACTCATGACTATCAGTGTTCTTTGCCTACAAACTTCCATTATAGAAAAGGCAAATTTGCGGAAATCCGCCCGCAAAGTCAAGTGATTTTTTGGTCTTAGGGCGGTTTCCCTATCAAACAATAGACTGAGCACAAATTATTTCTGTTTAAAAATATCCCGTCTGGCCAGACAGTTTTTTCGCACGTATTGAAGGCGGCGCAGAACATCACGACGCTCGCATTCGGCGACGTCCGAGGGCTGGGTTCGACCATTTAACCACCGCTCAAAGGCCAGGGCAAACTGATGCTCCATATGGCCAAAGGTTTGCTCGCTAATCGGTTCTAGCTCTGTCGGATACTGTCGCTCCGGGAACCTCAGTGGAATGGCCGGATGTGCTGCGAGCCCGCCAATTTTTATCGACCCGTGCTGGAACAGCGTGTCATAGACTCGCCTCTGTGCCGATGCGATGATTTTCCGCTGGTGGCTGACTATTTCATGACGCGCAAGCGACTCGAAGCAGGGTGCTTTATGGAAGAATTCCCGGCGGGCATTCTGCGCCGAGGATTGGCGGACGTAGTCACACTCAATTCCCAGGCTCGACAGAAAGTTCATCAGCATATCGGTGATCCGAACTGACAGCTCCCGCGGGGAACCGGCCGGCGCGGCATTCCCACCGACGAGTTTCACGGCCAGAGAATAGGTAAGTTCCGAGGAATCGTGCAGCAATGCCCGGCCCCCGGTAACGCGCCGTATCACAGGTAAATTCCCCAGTCGGGAACAATCCACCGCGCGTTCGTAAACCTGATTGAATCCAAACGTTATAGCGGGTCGCGCCCAGCCGTAAAGGCGCAGATAGAACGATCCATGCCCATCAAGGACACGTTCAAACATCCATTCGTCAAAAGCCATATTGTAGTATGGATCAGCGGCGAAATCAGTGAAATATCGGACCATAATCGGTCACAATCTAAGTAATGACAGTGAAAGTGTAAAGAGCGAGCTTGCGGCAAGAAAAAGGCGGTGACCACCAGCGTGCTATTCAGGAGGAACCGCCGAAAAGATTGTTATCGCAGACTTTTTAGATTGATATCGTATTGCTTGATCTTGAGCCTCAGGGTCGATTCGGGTATGTTCAACAGCTCCGCGGCGTGTTTCTTTACCCCGTTTTTCTCTTTCAATGCTTTTATGATGAAACGTTTCTCGTGATAGGCGAGATAATCATACAGGGAGTAGGTTTCATCAAACACGATTTCCTCAGAGCTCTCTATTTCTCTGGCCTTTTCGGCTCTGATGGCACTGGTACCGCCGGCAATCTTGGGAGAAACGGCGTCGGTGGTAATGATTTCACCGTCACCGGCCAGAAGAACGAGCTTTTTGATTTCGTTTTCAAGCTCCCGAACATTGCCCGGCCAGTCGTAACCGACTAACAGTTTCATTAACTCCGGCGCAACACGCTTACCGGTATTCCGGAGGAAATGTTCAATAAGCAATGGGATGTCTTCTTTGCGTTCACGCAAAGGCGGCAGCCTGAAAGTCAGGGCCGACAAGCGATAATACAGATCCTGGCGGAACTGACCACTCGACATCAATTCCCGAAGGTCCTTATTGGTGGCGGATATAATTCGAACATCGACCTGCCGCGGTGTGGTTTCGCCAAGCCGTACCAGTTCCTTTTCCTCCAGAACCCTCAGGACCTTGGCCTGGATATTAACAGGCATGTCCCCGATTTCATCGAGGAAGAACGTCCCGCCATCGGCCTCCTCAAATAAGCCGGCCTTGTCGCGGTCGGCGCCGGTGAAAGCCCCTCGTTGGTATCCGAAAAGTTCGGATTCGAGAAGAGTTTCCGGCAGGGCGGCACAGTTGACCGACATGAACCGCCGGTCACGCCGATGCGAGTTGTAGTGAATGGCCCTGACCAACAGATCCTTGCCGGTACCCGTCTCACCTTCGATCGTAATCGATATGTTGGAATTGACCACCTGGCGGACCTGCATGAGCATGTCGAGCAACTGAGCGCTCTGGGTAATGATATTGGGAAAAGCCGCTTTCTCACGAAGCTGGCTTTTCAGCCTCAGGTTGTCTTCCAACAGCTTGTTCTTTTGTATCTCGGCCCATTTGAAGGCAATGATATCAGAAAATCCTACGGCGAAATTGAGCTGGGTCTGGTTGAAGGGGTTAAGGCCATTATCATGGCTCAACCGGTCGACATAAAGATAGCTCGTGCTGTTGTCACTCATCCTGAAAGGAACTATAATGACACTGGCCACGGTGTCCGCAGTCTCAGCAAACAGCCCGTTGATAAACGGATCCTTGCGACAATCGAGAATAAGAGTCGGTTTGCTTCGGGAAATTTCTTCACCAAGCATGCCCCTGAAATTCTCGCCAAACTTCTTGACTTGATGAGGTGTCAGTGAGAACGTAGCTTCAACCGGCGATGCTTCGAAAGCGGGAGAGTACACGACCGCCCGGTCGCCGCCAGCCCGACGGAGCAGAATTCCGAGAATTTCATCAAGATCACCGGATTTGAGGTTGGACAATTCCACTGGAGAAATAAGATTGCCGAAAACCTTAAATTCGTTCTCCTGAGAAACGGACAGCGCCACCGCCTGCTGGCTGAGCCCCTTGAGGAAATTGTTGACAGACCGAGCTTTAGTTTTGTCATTTAAAGTAACAAACATCTTTTCAGCACGATTCAATTGTTCGAAGCCGCTGGTAAAGTCCCCGGAGTGGCATGAAAACATGCCAAAACGGAAATCAACCTCGGCCACCCGGTGATCCAGCCCAAGTTGAACGAAAATCCGCCGGGCTTTATCGAAAGTATCCCTGATTTTCTCTATCTTCCGTGAGCCGCTATTGATCTCTATCTCGGCGAGAGTTAGAAGTGTCTTGCCCGTCTCCAGCGGGTCACCGACCTGAGCGACTATGTCGACGGCGTGATAGATATTTTCAAGGGCTTCCTCGTAATTATTCTTGGCGGCAAACGCCTGCGCGATAACACCTTGAGAAAGACCCACCTCGAGTCTTTCGCCAAGATTCAAAGATACCTCGAGGGCCTTCTGTCCGTATTTCATGGCCTCGTCAACATTATCCAGACACAGCTCCACCTCAGCCAGCAAACGTGCCGACTGTGAGACGAGGGCAGACTCAGGAGCAAGAAGCATACCTTTCTCATAAGCATTACCGAGTATGGCTTTGGCCTTATAAATATCACCTTTCAGGAGAGCAAGTTCGCCGGTATATTCAAGATAGATTACTTTTTCCCTCTTGAGTTCCTGACGACCAATAATTTCCAAAGCACGATCGAAGTTTCGGTTGGCCAGGATCAACTTGTTCTCTCTCATACAGAGAAAGCCCAGTATCAATAGCAGGCGCGCCTGCCTAATCTCTTCATTATTGCGCTCGAAGAACTCCAGACACGCGGCTAGATCTTCCGCCGCCCGCTGCCACTGTCCGGTGTGCACCCTGAGCTGGCTAATGTTGGCACTCAGCATTACCCTTTGCCGCTGGTCGTCACCGACAATCTCCAGCGCTTGTTCGAGTATGCTAACCGCACCATGATAATCTGAGCGCATAAAAGCGATGTGCGCAAGATTGTTCAAAGAATCAACCTGGCCGGCATGATCACCGACGCGCCGAAAGGCCGACAGAGCGTCGCGACCGCGAATTTCCGCGTTTTTCATGTCACCGATGCCGGCGTATGAAATACTCAGCACGAGCTGGACACGGCCATAGCGAAGATTAAGGGGAGAATTCGCAAGGAGTTCGGCGGATCGAAGCCCGTCATCAATTGCGTGTCGGTAGTTCCCAGCATACCAATAGCAATCCGCGCGCAGCAAGAGGTAAAGACCCAACTCGTAATCCCGGCTCTCAAACTCGGGCTCTTGCAGCTTAGCAAGCTCTTCCTCGGCCTCGCGGTACTTCCGCTGGCGAAGAAACTCTTCAACTACCAACAGGCGGTTGTCTATGGACAATTTTGGCGGAGAGAGATCCATTATTCAACTGTATTGCCTAGTGTACTAATACTACAATTTATCGTCTCTTTACTAATCCTATTGGGCTCTCGATGCTGAAGCCGGCTTCACGTCGTTCGCGGGGGGATTCAAAACGGTCGACGCGGTGTTGGCGTCACCGTAAATTAGGTCGACCAGACGATATGAAATCTCCATTATGAAACCGGAGTATGTTAACATTCTCTGCGGAGCGCCATGCGATACATCCTCTTCCGCCTTACCACCGCGTGGTCCCGGCGGGCCATCGCCCTCTTTACCACACTGAGGCGGAAGATCAACCCAAGGATGTTCGGCGAACGCTGGTGTAGAGAGAACGCAAAGGCTCAATAATAGCAACAGGAATAATCCTGTAGTATCCTTTAACCTCTTCATCTCATTTACTCCTATTTATCCTATAAAAACTTTCTTTCGAGACTTTAAACGGCACAAAAAAGGTCCTGCTTTAAAAATGGCTCTTATTACCCATTTCCATTGTAGTCAAGACGTCAAAAAAAGTCAAGTGATTAATTATGCGCCGCATGAATTGCGAAAACGTCCATAAACGGCCTGAAATGTCGCTGATTATGCGAAGAACCGAAGGTGCGATGGCGGCCCCGGCAGTCTTTTCTCTGCCGATTACCAAGGCGGGCCGCCCAGATCGGAAACCGCCGAAACAGAACTGCCTGTTTCGGCGGTCGAGTTTGTGACAGGTATCTCGTCGGGCTAACGCATGACGATTCGTCATCATGCCGGCGCAGACTCTGCCCCTGTTTGCTCTTACAGCGCGTTAAGCACGGAAAAAACCATCAGGACGTACCCGGTACCACCGGTCGACATCGGGCCGTTGGGATGTTGCCCTGAGCCCCAGTTGCCGTTGCTGGGTTTGTCCTTGCGGGACCAATCGTCACCGTGAGGGGGGTTGCCCGATGCACCGTCATCATTGTGCGGGGGACCGGAGTTACCCGGATCCTCCACGGCACCTTCCAGCGTGACCGAACCCTGTTTATTACCCTGGTCCGCGGATGCGGGTACAGCGAAGAAGCAGAATACCAGCAATAACAGCAGGCACAAGGTCAATAGCCTTGCAATCTTCATACTCTTGCCTCCTACACTTCCAGCAAGGATTGCCGTTAAAGTTGATAGGTATTGTTATTGCCCTGCTTTATTACTTCGTGTGGATGGTCCAGAGAGGGTTAGACCATCCTCCCCACTGGTATCATGGTAATGAAAATCCATTATTTGTCAAGAGATACTTGTCGCGTCGCGCGAATGCGATGACACCGGGAACAGCTTTCGGACCGCGCGAGATTCTTCGAGGTAAATGGCCTGCGTGGGACAGTTGGCCAGGCCCGCCCAGCAACAAATACAGAGGTTGTAATTTATCCGGGGCGTTGAAGTGCCGACGGGCATCTGAATGGCTTTAGTGGGACAGGAATCGAGGCAGGTGCCACAACCGGAGCAGAGATCGCCATTCACACTCGACTTCATCCAGACATACGGTTCCACGATACCCCGCGCCATCTTTCTCAGAACCGCCTTACGGCCAACGGGTGAATGTTGTCGAAACTCGTTTCCTGTCAGGTTCAATGGTGACCCCGCAAGTCTGATTGCTTCCGCCCAACCGATCCCGAGCCCGGCATCAGCGGCCGCTCTGGTGGTATGAATCTTCGTTTGGTCCAGTCGCAACATCTCGGAGAGAACGGTGTCGATCGCGACGGTGTCGCTGGAAGCAACGATATAAGCACCCCCCCGGGATAACGATGTCTCATCGAGGTTGACCGGAACCGCCTCGGCTATGGTAAGAACGGGGCGGACGACCGAAAAGATGTCCACCATTATATCGGCCAGTTCCCTGCCGCCGGAGACCTCTTTGTAGAGCCGTCCCTTTTGAAAGCCCGGCAGGGTTCCCAGCATATTTCGGATGCCACCGGCAAATCCTGTCCATCGATCATACTTGAGACGCGGAAGGTTGATAACAGCATCAGCCTCGAGAACCGCCCGCGAGATGTAGTACACGCGTGTTTCCAGGGCCACCGCTTGACTACCGCTCATCTCGAAATTAACCAACTCAAAATGACCTTGCTCAGCCGCATCGAGGATTCCGGCGACGCGCCAGAAATCAGTTATGTTGCCCCGAAGAACAAAGGGGGAATCACCCACTATTACCGCGGCTCCGACATCGCTTACGGCCCGAGCCACCGCGGCAACAAACTGTGGACTGCTTGTATAGCCGCAGCCGCCGGGATAGTCATACATCAGGTCGGGTTTCAGCAGCACTCTCTGCCCCGGCTTTACGAACCGGCCAATACTGCCCAAATAGCTCAAGGCGGCCTCCACACCAGCCTGATAATCATGCGTGGTACAGCCATCAAAATGTGCGACGCTAACGGTTGGTAACCTCAAAAAATCCATCTTAAATCACATACGACACGTTCCGCTGTATAAGTTGAGTATATTTGACAGTGGGTGGGGCGGCAGCCAGTAAAACTTACTTGCGGCAGACTATGGTGACTTATCGAGAATCTCTTGTATTTCCTCGGCCACCATCTGGACCGTGATGCCGGTCATACACTGCATGTATTGCTCACCCCTCAGGGGACATTTATTCTTGACGCAACTGATGCAGTCGAGGTCTTTGAGATATAGAAGGCTCTTGCTTGCTGTCATGGGTGATGTGGCGGCCGGGTCGTCGGCGCCGGAGAGCACGACAATAGGAATCCCCACGGCTGCGGCCAGGTGCGCCGGACCGGAGTCATTGCCGACAAAAAATCTGGCTCTGGAGAGTATCGCCGCCACTTCGCGGATGCTTGTCTTGCCAGCGAGATTCAGCACCTCTTTGGCCCCGGCGGCTTTGGATATGCGGTCACCTATCTTTCGGTCGGCTTCGGTGCCCAGAAGAACTACTTTAAGGCCCCATCCGGTCACGATTCGCTTGACCAGATCGGTGTAGTTTTCCTCGCCCCATCGGCGGGACTCGGCCACCGCCCGAAACGATACCGCAGCGTATTCGTTATCAGCCTGGAGGTCGAACCCTCGCAGCAGCGTTACGCCTCGATCCGTGTCGGCATCATTCAAGAACAGTTTGGGGTGTACGTACTCAACGTCGACACCGGCCCCTCGTCGAAGGAGGTTAAAATACAATTCAGAGCGATGGGCAGCGTTGAGGGGCGTCGGCAGGGGCAGCGGCTTGGTCAGAAGCAGGCGCCGCCCGTCAGCTATGTATCCGATTCGATTCTTCACCCCACCCAGCTTAAAGCCGGCCGCGGCACCGAACGAGGGCGGCAAGATGTAGCCCGTATCGAATCGGTGGTCGGCAATCAGATCCTTTATTTTCATAACGGCGATGAGGCCATGAACGTGCTCGGCGGGGATCTTTATCAATTCGTCAATAGCCGGATTAGGATAGAACAGGTCAAACAGGTTTTCCGGCATGAGAACTGTTACACTGGAACCCGGATAGGCTTCACGGGTTTCGTTGATCATGGGCAGAGCCATGATGCAGTCCCCCAGATGATTAGGGGCACGGATGAGGATCTTTTCCGACATCAGCTTATGTATTTGCTTTCGATTTCTATACGACCATCAAGGTAATTTCTCAACTCTTCAAGATAATTATTTTGAGCCTCGAGGTAAAACACTTTACCTTCAAGAAACTCAATCGTCGAGATCTGGCCGTCATCGAGCCGGAATTGAGCGATATCCAGCTTATCTCGGGCAATATCTACCTGCTGCTGAAGGACCCTGAGCTTGCGGTCACTGATATCGAGCTGGTTAATAAGGGCAACTATCTCGGCGCGGGCCGATTTCCTTGCCCTCTGGTACTCAATTTCTGATTTCTGCGCCGTTATTCTGGCGGCCTTGATCGATGCCCCGGTGGACCCGCCATCCCATAACGGCAGTCTAAAGTTCACCGCCAATTGCCAACTGTCGGTATCGTTATCTTCGGTGATACCTTCAACCTCAACATCACCGCGGCCAAGGGAATAACTGGCCTCAAAAGTACCGGTCAAACCGTGTGAGGAGGCCGTGTAGTCAGCCAGCCGTTTGGCCTTGCGGTATTCATGCCAGGCTTTCTTTATTGGAATCGATTCCTCCCAGTTATTTATGAAGGCCGTCTTTCGCGTTTCTTCGATATGCTCCGTCACTTCGGGGACAGACGGCGTGATTTCTTCGGTGATGTCAAAATCCAGGAGCAGGGCCAGTTCATGCTCCTTTTCCTGATTACTGTTCTGGGAATCATAAAGAGCGAGCTGGGCATCGAGCCGTGACGATCTGGACAGCAGCCAGTCTTCTTCGCTGATGACGCCGTCAAGGAATTTTACGGAATCAATGTCCACTTTTAACCGGGCCGATTCCGCTTTGTCTTCTGCGATTTGAAGCTGAATTTCGCTCTGAAGCACGCCAAGGTAGGCATCGGTAACCTCCTTTTTTAGCTTGGCCAGTTCCTGGACGCGTGTGAACCGGGCGATTTCCAGTTCGTCCTGACGGTTACGAAGGTTGTTTTTCGGTTCCGATGGCTTCAAAAGGGGTTGCTGAAAAGTAAAATCAAAAACTCCCTGATTGCTCACCTCCGTGACATCAATTCCGGAAAGCGGGTACTCCGAGCGACGGTTCCACAAATTTCCCACAACACTGAGATTTCCCCCGGTAAACAGACTTTGATTGAGCTGTATATTGGCTTTGAAATCCCGGTCGGTAGTTCTTATAAGTTGCTTTTCGTTTAAACCGCCAAAAAACCTGAAGGATTCAGAGACATTATATACTGGCGCGTTTCCGTTTATAGATATCTCCGGGACGAAGAAGTTTATTTTTTCGGCGAAGTAATTCTGCTCGGCAACCTCGAGATCTCCCTCAATAATTTCCCCCCGGCTTGATTTATCGACAGCGATTCTGAGAGCCTGTTCCCAGGTTAACTCCCGGGCACAGATATCGGTGCCGGCGACAAGCAAAAGGGCGGCAAGAAGGACTACGGGAACTATCGCGTAGCCGGTCATAATTCGTTTCATATCAACCTCTTATGAATAATTACGATGTTTTGCTGTTTACTCGTATCGGAGGGCGTCGATCACATCAAGTTTGGCCGCCTTACTGGCAGGGTAGATGCCGAAAATCAATCCGACTCCGGTCGATACACCCACGGCCAGGATGATTGAGTAAGCCGAAACTATTGTCGGCCAACCGGCATAGAACGCAATCGCCTTAGCCAGAATCAGCCCGATAGTGATCCCAACGGCACATCCGACCAGGCAGATACTGACCGCCTCCACGAGAAACTGGCGCAGGATATCGACCCGGGTGGCCCCGACCGCCCGACGGACCCCAATTTCTCGAGTACGTTCGAGCACGGTCGCCAGCATTATGTTCATGATGCCGATACCGCCGACAATCAGCGAGATTCCCGCTATGGCGCCCATAACAATATTGAATATCTGTTGTGTTTTTTGGGACTGGCGAAGTAGCGATTCAGGGACCACGATTTCATAATCATCGACTCCGTAATGCCTCCGGCTGAGAATTCGGTCTATAAGCCTGGTGACCGCCGCCACATATTTGAGATCAGTGACGGTTATCGTTAACTGGTCGATCTCCGGAGTGTTGTACTTTTGCTCCTCGTCGCCGTTAAAGCTTCCGCCGATGATGATCACGGATCCGAATTCCGATGCCGGGGCGCGTTCTATCTTTTTTACAGCCGTGTTGAACGGTATATATACATCCTCGTTGAGATTTTTCAATTCAAACCCCTCGACCTTGCCCCGCCCGATGTACTTGTCAACCATGATCCCGACCACGACAAAATTCAGATCACCGATGCGGACCGTTTCCCCTATGGGGTCGGCGAAGGCGAACAGGGCACGTTTGACTTTAGCACCGAGAACACACACCTGAGCGGCGGAACTGTTGTCCAGGTCAGTTATGAAGCGACCCCGAGCGACTTCAATAGAGGATGAGTAAATGTAGCCGGGAATGGTTGCCACGATTCGGGCCAAAGCTTCCTCAGAACCGTGAAAAATCTTGGGGATGGCTTCAAAACGCTGCGGTACGACCGACGCTACCATCTTTTCGAACTGCGCGATGTTATCGGCGTCGGCCAAACTCAGTCCCGGCGAGCGGGCCAGACCGCGATCAGATGACAATCCTTCCGTTGGAACTCGGGCGTTTACGATGACATTGTTTATGCCCAGAATCGAGATCTGCTCCAGCGCTTCCTGCTTGGCCCCCTCGCCGATCGACAGCATGGCAATGACCGCTCCAACCCCAAATATAACGCCCAGCATGGTAAGGAAAGTACGCAGCTTGTGGGCCGCCAGGGCGTCGAAAGAAATTTGAAACACGCGCCGGAGTATCATCGACGGCCAGGTCTCCCCCGCCGCGGCGGAGCTGTCTCGGGTTTCGCGGGTATGTTGCCTTTATTCAATTCCGGTTCGGTCGCCCTGTCGCCGGGAAGACCCTGCTCATCAAGGGTCGGATCAACCAGGCAGACTTCTTCTCCCCCTTCAAGACCCTCAACGATCTCCACCGCCATATCGTTCTTGCGACCAACCGCTACTTCTCTACGGTCCTTGTTATCCATATAGACAACCGTTTGGCCGTCTTTTTCGAAGACCGCCTCGAGGGGTACATATACGACATCGGGGATTTCGTCAATAATGATACTGGCTGAAGCGGACATACCCGGCTTGAAGTTCTCGTCATGGTCGAGTATTTCAATCTCAAGATCAAAAACGTTGATCTGCGAGTTGTGGTCTTTTCTGCGCGCAAGGGTACTCTTCTTTATGACCTTTCCGTTATACTCTTTCTCCGGAAAGGCATCGAGCACCACGCGCACTTCCTGGCCGGTGTCGACCTTGCTGGCATCAACCTCGGATACTGTTGTCTTAACCAGCATTTCCGACAGGTCAGGCAGGTTGATCAGTCCCATTCCCGGCCACGGGGAGTCTCCTTCCTGAACCTTGCCCATCGAGCTTCCCTTCCAATACTCGAGATAGACCACCAGGCCCGGGATCGGGGCATTGATCGTCATCTGCTCCAGATCGCGTTTGGCCAGGTTGACCTTGTCGCTGGCGCGACGGACTTCGACCTCGGCTTTTTCCACGTCAGCCCGAAGCTGATCGAGCTTGGCCTGGAAGTTCAACTGGGCCAACTCGTATTCGAGTCTGGCTTCTTCGGCGACCCTGAGAGCCTCGTGTTTTTTTTCGTCGTAGTTCCGGGCGGCTTTCTCAAGGTCAAGTTTCAGTTGTTTTTCCTGAATTGTATATTCCTGTTTGGCCCGCTCAAGCGCCGATTGGTTGATTTTTAGAGTGGACTCGAAATCGGCGAGGTCGGCGAGCTGCTGGGTAGCATCGAACTTGATGACCGGATCCCCTTCTTTGACGGTCGAACCTTCTTCAGCCAGCCAGGTAATCTGCAGCCCCCTGACTCGCGGCGAGGTAAGAGTCATGGCGCGCTTAGCATCGACCTTACCGTTCTCATTCAGGGCAACGACAAAGTCTCCGCGCTGGGCTCTGGTGGTGGGGATGTCATACGATTTGGTAAAAATTGCGTTGACAGCATAATAACCGATAAGTATTGCGACTATAACAATGGCGACATAATATATTTTCTTCACAGTGTCCTCTCTTGAGCAATCCCGTTCGAGGTGCCAGCAGACAGTTTATCTATCCCTATAATATATTGTTTTTTACGTAGTTTTCCCATAAAGTTGCCGCACTTTTACATTTTCCATCGCCTGTGTGTCCACAACCATTGATCCGGATATTGCCGGATAATTTCCTCCCAGAAAGCCAGGTATGTTCTGGTAATAGTTAATACGTTTTCTTCTTCATCGCCCGTATGGGGCGGCCGGATCGGCTCGCGAGCGATGAGGATGTGCCGGTCGTATTTCTCCCGACGCAGCATCATGGGCAAAATCAGACAACCCGTTCTAACCGCAAAGCGTGCCGGACCAGCGGCAATTGATGCCCGGCGGCCGAAGAAATCAAGAACCAGGTTTTGGGCCGGGGCATGCTGATCGGCGGCATACCCGATCAGGCGGTTAGCCTTTAGTGATTGGAAAACCCTGCGCATGGAGGATCGATTAACCTCAATTACCCCCGCGCCCATCTGTTGACGCCAGTGGTTGATAAGCGAGTGCATCCTTGGATTGTGCTGCACCCCCACTAGGTGATCAATCTGGTAGCCAACGGCGCTGACCCAGGCTCCCAGCAGTTCCCAGTTACCGAAATGCGCTGTTAGAAGCAGCGCTCCCTTGCCGTATTCGCGCGCCTGGCGCAAGTATTTCTCACCATCGCCGACAACTATTCGTCGCACCCCCTCTTCTCCAGTGCGGCCGAACCGGGCGATTTCTATCAGGGTACGGGCAATGTTCTGAAAAACCTTTCTGGTGATATCGCCTGTTTGCTCGTCATTAAACTCGGATCCGAAGGCCTGACGCAGATTGTCAATCGCAACTGCGCGCCTCGAATTCATTAGTCTGAAACCGAGATTGCCCAGCATCACCGCGAAATTGTCCGCGATGCGGTCGGACAGCCGGTTGGCCACGGCATATCCGGCTTTCGCCAGAAGGTACTCAACAATGTGCTTTACGTTCGCCACGGTTCGTCATCGTCTTCGATTTTTTCGGGATTGGCCGGGTCGCCATAGTCAAAATCGGTCGACTCCAATCGCTCTTGCCTTTCCCATTTACGGT
This sequence comes from Candidatus Zixiibacteriota bacterium, assembly GCA_020351995.1. Taxonomy (GTDB): domain Bacteria; phylum Zixibacteria; class MSB-5A5; order GN15; family FEB-12. The sequence goes on along the minus strand of CP070674.1, from coordinate 2,349,945 downwards.
AATATTGTTGCTTTTTCCGGTAGCGCATCCAGCCCCCAATGATAACGAGCACTGAGAGCCCCAGCCAGAAAAAGATTGTGTCCATAAACAGACTCATAATGTTGAATTGCTGGTGTAAGTACGTTTTGAAGTCGGAGGCAAATTCCAGTTCGGTGGACCCCGTAGCGGCATAGATAGCCTCCCCGGCGCTTCCGCCTGCTGACAGGCTTTTCAGGAATCTGCTAATTACATCAAGGTCGTAGGTATGGACCAAAAATTTAATGGCAAGGAAAGACTCGGCATAGGCAACATGGGCCCTGCCCTCTGTGAATCGGTTAACGTTGTCAATCTCGGACAGATCGATGATCTGACCAAGGACGGCAGCCTTGCTCATGGCCAGGTTATCCGACCAACTCCATTCAGCCGAGACGTACATAGCTACCCCTTCTTCGAACCACCGCGGCGCCGAAGAGAACCCGGTCGCATGAGACACCAGAAGGTGCGCGTACTCATGAGCCACCAGCTCTTCCAGCGAACGATTGATGTTGAAATGAGAGGGTGATTTGATGGCAATTAACCGCCTTTCAGGGAAAGCCGCGGCAGCACCCCAGTCAGGGAATTTGCCCCCGATAAGATCGTTGAAATCGGCCAGGTTACTGACAATATGGATCGAGGGACGATACGGCAGGGTATCACCGGTTAGCTCGAACAAGGCCTGGCGCGTTCGAGCAACTGTCTGATCGACGACATCGAGATAATGGGGACTCTCACACAGGTAGATGCAATGTTCTCGCTCAACACGGTTATCCGAAACCCCGACACCGGATGAGGGCAGCCCGAGGGGTATCAGAATCGCGATTGCTATCGTTGCCGAAAGATGTCTCACACAAAAAAGATACCCAAAACAGGCGCGTTGGCAAGTAAGCAATCACGATTCGACGAGTTTGAACCTCATTTGGCGTGAACCGGAGTCACCGGAACATTGTTCTTGACAACGATACCGGGCAGGCAAACATTTAGATTCAATTATTACGTGAAAGATTACAGGAGAGGTCATGAACATTTTCGAATTCGCCATGAAAATGGAAATGGACGGTAAAGAGTTCTATGAACAGAGCGCAACCAAGGTTGACAGTCCCGAACTCAAGCGCATCCTGACGGAACTGGCTGGCGATGAGGAGAAGCATTATGCTATCTTCCGCGCTCTCAGAGACGGCGTGCCGGTCGAATACGAAGAGGCTAAGAAGACGAAGATCCTTGCCGAGGTTAAGAACGTATTCGAGACCCTCAAGTCCCAAAACAAGGATTTCAGTTTCCCTGATAGTGCCAAGGAAATTTGGGTGCAGGCCCAGAAGATCGAGAGGGATTCAGAGGATTTTTATCGTGAGAAGGCGGATGAGGTCGCCGATAAACATCAGAAGAGTATCCTTACCCGCATAGCCGACGAAGAGCAAAAACACTGGATCACGATGGAAAATGTGATCAAGTTTCTCGACCGTCCTAACCACTGGCTCGAAGACGCCGAGTGGAGCAACCTCGAAGACTACTGATAAAAAACGAAAGTGGATGCCGATAAGCGGCATCCACCATTGTTACTGTGTGATTCGGCAATCTCTGCCGACCGTTACATTCCAGCCAACATCCGCTTGGCCTTGTGTTTCGCAAAGGCCTGATTGAGGCTGTTGAGCTGGTTGAAGTTAACTGCCTTCTGGCACATCGCCTTGGCTTCTTGCTGATCACCCTCAGCCATATACACCTCGGCCAGGCGACACAGGTTTTGCGGGTTCTGCTGATTGGCCTTGAGCAAGTTGGTATGAGCTGTCTTGAAGTCTTTCTCCTCAAGCGCGATCATACCTTTTAGCTCATGGGCAAGACGAATCTGGAATGGGTTATTGAGAGTCTCAACCTTCATCTTGTACTCGTCGGTCTTGACCTTGGCTGTTTGCAGGTCCCCTTTCATGAGGGCAATACGCGCCTCGTTGAATAGGAAGTTGCGGCGGGTGTTGTCTTTGACTTCTTCTGTGAGGTTCGCCTTCTCAATGAGACTCACCGATTTCTGATACATCTTCATAGCATCGTCATACTGCCCGGCCGAATAGTAGATGTTGCCCATGGTAATAGCGTCACCGGACATGGCGGCATAGTCACCTATCTGCTCCGCTATGATGTACTGATTCTTGATTTCATTGATAGCCATCTCGGTGTTGCCTTCATCAGCGTAAGAGACGGCCATGGCAAAATGGGCCTGACGCCTTTGACCATCATCCCGGGCATTGTTATACAGTTCCTGGAGTTGTGTTCTTGCTTCCGGGTATTTACCCATGAAATTGAGATTGGTGGCAATCCCGATGTGCGAAGCAGCAAAGGTGGGGCTCACTGCCAAGGCCTTTTTGTAATTGTCGATCGATTCCTGGTACCTGCCCATTTTCATCAGCAATTCAGCATACGAATCATAGGGGTTCGGGTCGTCAGGAATAAGTTCGATATACTTCTGAAAAGACGTCTCCGCCTCGGGGTATTTTTCGAGGAAGCGATAGGCATATCCCATCTGGTTGTACGGCGGTGAGAAACTGGAATTGATTTCTGTAGACTTCTTGTAATGCTCAACAGCCTGCTCCCATTGCTGCTGCCCGAAGTAGTTGGTGCCGAGCAAGTTGTGCACCCGCTCATCATCGGGGAACATAGTGACCAGCTTTTGATAGATCTCGCGCTGCTTCATCGGCTGGGCATTATTCCCTGCCTCAACGCCAAGAATCATCAGCTTCTCACCCTCAGAAACCTTGTCAATCAGGCCCTTGGCGATATCGTGGTGTTCGAAAAACAGTTTCGCACTGGGCGCGACAAAGGCAAGGTTTAGATGAGCGAGGGCAAAGTTGGGATCAAGAGCAATAGCCTTCTCAAAATATGGCCGGGCATCCTGAACGCGCAGACGCTCTGCCAGATCGCGTCCCTTAAGAAATTGATCTAAAGCTTGATTCGACGTTGTTGTGATGGGCACCTTGCCCTCCATGGTGCCTGCCAGACCAACGGCTACCATCAGCAATAAACCGATGGTAATCATCAGGGCTGGCCTTACGAAACCATACGTTACCATAAATGCATCCTTTCTTGGATTTTAGGTGGAAAACTGCATCCACAAATAACAGTTGACTGCTAATCAAATCTCATAGTTAAATTGGCTGATCATTCGGTATCGCACAATCCATCGTACGGCCTAAAACCGGGAGCTCATATCTCTTCGCTCATTTTGCTCCAAAGGTGCGTGTTTGCCTGATCGTCGGTTTTCGGATCTCAGGTGTCGGATGAGATGCATCCTTACAAGAAATTCTTTGCTCACATCGGTCAGGCCGGAGACGGAACTTTTCCGAGCGACCTTGTCGCACCTGCCAATGGAATTGACCCTGGGAGGGCCAATCATGTTCAGTCTTTTATAGAGTTCCTGCCACATCACTTATAATAAGTACGATGAAGTTGTCTGTACTTGTAAAACCCCGCTGTTTAAGAATATTACGAAATAAGTCCACCGGAGAGTAGTGTAATTTCAGTTCCCGTAGCACTTTTTCGCAAAGCCAGCTTGCCTGAAATGGGCCACCGTGAGCCTGTCCCGGCAGGCAGCTAAAAGACAACGGCTTAATCGATTAGTAAAGAGGCCTGAGGACGTTGATCCGAGGTGTGTCGGTTTCGACCTGAGCCGCGGCCGGTGCCTGGTTGCCTCCAATAAGCCGAATGCCACTAACTTGTTTGCTAAATGCGATATATTTTGTATATTTATATTGGTCCCGGTCCAAGCGGGCGCCGGGTCATCGCACGTATTACTTCGGTGCTAACTTCGGGGTTACTTTTCGGATTTGCTCTAACTGAGGGGACTTGTATATCACTACTGACCGACAAAAGAAAGCGCTCCGGATATTTATTGGCGCATTGATGCTGGGGCTGCTGACGGCCTCGTGCGGTAACGAGTCGGACCACCCGTTGGGTCCGGGACCCGTGCCCGACGGCGAGTGGGAGCTTTTGACCACGGGGGCTCAACTCCATGATATTTGGGTAGGCACTAACGGACAGGCTCTGGCGGTCGGCGACGTGGGAACAATCCTTCGCTTTGACGGCGTTCGCTGGACAGCCGAGTACTGCGGTGCTCCTGTCGCTCTGAACGGCATCTGGGGGAGCTCATTTGGCAACCTTTTCGCGGTCGGTGATGGTGGGACGATTTTCCATTTTGACGGAGACGACTGGCAGTTGGTCGCCACTCCAACCTCGGAGAACCTTCACAGTGTATGGGGCTTTTCCGCTCAAGATATTTACGCCGTGGGCGGCGCCGGAACAGTACTGCATTTTGACGGAGCGTCCTGGCGCCTCGCCAACACCGTAACGTCGGAAACTCTTAATTCGGTTTGGGGAAGCTCTTCCGATAGAGTATTCGCGGTCGGCTCGGGTGGAGAGATTATCCATTACAACGGTTCCGCCTGGCAGACCATGTCCAGCGGAACGTCTCTTTCTCTGTACAGCATCAGGGGAGTTTCTTCCTCCAATGCTACCGCTGTGGGCAGTGACGGCACAGTCGTGGTCTACGACGGGGCCACGTGGTCCACGTTGACCAGTCCGACGGTTGAGGATCTGCGCGGTGTGTGGCCGACCTCCGACACAAGTTTTTGGGCAGTCGGGGACGGCGGCGCCATCATCGGTCACTCCGGCTCCGATTGGACCATAGTGACAGCATCCACCTCCTCAGATCTCAGGGGCGTTGGAGGTAATTCCGGCGGAGTGATCCTGGCAGTTGGTGAAACCGGCACCGTAATGTCATTCGACGGTACGCGCTGGAACGAGGCTCTGCGGGGTCTTGCCGGTGATTTGAGAGGGGTGTGGGGAACATCGCCCGGAAATGTTTATACGGTAGGTGCTTCGGGAGTTATTTATCACTTTGACGGGTCAAATTTCAGCCCCATGAACAGTTCCACCGGGCTCTCCCTTTACGCAGTCTGGGGGGTTTCCGCGACTGATATCTTCGCCGTAGGGCAGCGCGGCATGGTTGTTCACTACGATGGAAGCGGATGGAGCCGGCAGACAGCAGGCAATATGAGAGACCTTTTCGGTGTCTGGGGCACCAGCAGCACAAACATATACGGGGTCGGCCAGGAAGGCCATATTGCCCACTACGACGGTCAATCATGGTACCAGGACAAAAGCGAAACTACGGTTAACCTTATGGGAATTTCCGGTAATTCCGAGGCTTTTGCCTTTGCTGTCGGCGATTCGGGTATTGTGCTGCATTTCGATGGCGACGAGTGGAAAATCGAGGATACCCTTGGCACCATGTCGTTGCGGGCCGTTTGGACCTCCTGGAGCGGCTATGCTCTGGCAGTCGGCACTGATGGCACGGTTGCCCGCCGCAAAGGTGAAAATTGGAGCGTTATTGCCGGTTTGCCTGTAGACACACTGAATGGTCTTTTCGGTATGTCCGAAACCGATATTTATGTGGTAGGCGCACGCGGAGCTCTTTTTAATTACAATGGGAGTACCTGGAACGAGGCCCCGGTCAAAACGGGACAAACGCTCTGGGCTGTATGGGGTACAGCTATGAGCGACGTTTTTGCGGTCGGTAACGACGGAACAGTCCTGCGGCTCAACCGGTAGATCACCCCTTCAAACTCTGTCTCCATTCCCGCCTTCAGCAGCGAAACACGCTTACAATCCTACCAGATCCCTCAAAACGCCAACCTCTTTTTCCGTCAGGTGGCGCCATTTGCCCGGCTGAAGCCCTTTTGCAGATATACCGGCAAACTTCTTTCGCACCAGCTTAACAACTGGATGACCCACGGCGGCGCACAATTGCTTGACCTCTCGCTTTCTGCCTTCAGTCAAAACAAGCCTGACTTTCGAAACTCCCTTCTGATAACTCAGAATATTTACCGTGGCTTTTCCAGTAGCTCCATCGGCCAGCGTAATACCGCGGCCGATGGCCTGCACACTCTCCTCGGTGAACTTCCCCTTCACCCTCGCTTCGTAGATCTTTTCCACCCGGTATCTTGGATGAGCCAATCGGAACGCCAGGTCACCATCGTTGGTCAGAAGTAACACGCCTTCGGTATCGTAATCCAGTCGTCCCACCGGGTAGACACGAGCATCGAGGTCGGCCAGGTAATGCGTGACGGTTTTTCGCTGGAACGGGTCACTCAAAGTAGTCATTACGCCGGGAGGTTTATTGAGAACGACATATACCTGTTTTTCAACGGGCGAGACCGGCACACCATCGACTTCGACCGTGTCGTTCTCTTCATCGATGATGGTACCCAGCTGTTCTACCGTCGAACCGTTAACGGCGACACGGCCACTGGTGATAAGGCCGTCGGCGCCTCGACGCGAGGTTACACCGCATATGGAGAGATATTTATTCAGCCGAATCATGGTCGTCACCAGGCATCCGGATCTACCGGGGCTTCTTTCCGCCTAATATCGACCATTGTTATCGGTGCTTGGGAAAGCGGTCAGGTCGTGTCTATATCAACAGTAATCCCCGAACTGCCTGCTCTGTCATCGGATGAGGGCTCCTCCGCGGCCGCCTCACTTTCCGATTCCTCATCGGGCGATACCGTCGCTACTGTTCGTTCTTCCGTCTGATCGCGTTCGACGTGGCCGGGGGCATCAGGAGCACTGTCGGCGACATTCACTGCCAGGAAACGTTTCCCGTTACCATTGTCGTCAGTTTCTCCAAACCCGAGATCTTCCGTATCTGATTCACTTTCTGACGCGATAAGTTCTTCTATCTCAGACATCCTGGGCAGATCCTCCAGGCTGTTCAGCCCGAAGAACTTGAGGAACTCGTCGGTCGTACCATACTGAAGAGGTTTGCCGACCGTTTCAGCCCGGCCTTTTATCGTAATCATGTTCTTTTCCAGAAGGTTGTGAATTACAGCGTCTGATGCCACGCCGCGAATCTGCTCTATCTCGATTCGGGTTACCGGCTGACGGTAAGTTATGATCGCCAGCGTTTCCAGCGCGGCCCGGGTCAGCCGCATCTTGCGTCGCCTGGAAAACATCTCCTGTACGTAACCCGTGAACTCCGGGACGATGTATACCTGATACCCGCCGGCTATCTCCCGAATCCTGAACGACGACCCACTTTCCATGTATCGCGTATTGAGACCGGCCACCGCTTGACTCACCCCGGAGGGGCTCATACCCTCTATCATTTCCGCGATCTTCCTTGCCGGCAATGGCTCGGGAGAAGCCAGCACCAGAGCCTCGACTATCGACTGCCGAAAATTATTGTCCATAAGCTACACTTTCACCTGCTCTTGTATTGCCGTGATGTCGATCAGATCGATATCCTGTCCCTCGGCATCGAATTCCTCACCCCGATAAACCCTTACCTCGGCGAAAGGAAGGGATTGATACAGGGTGACCCGCCGGGAACGCACCAGCTCAAGCAACGCGATAAAAGTTACGACCGCGACTATCTTCGTAGGTACGTCAGCGAAGAGATCCTCAAAGGTAGCATACTCCACATTCTTGAGGATCAGCAGAACGTGCTTTATTCTGTCCTCTATATGAACTTCCTGGGGGCGCACCTCGTGGATGCCGGCTTCGCGTTTTGTTTTCATCACGTCCCTGAAAGCCGTCAGGAGATCAAAGAAAGTGGTCACCGGTTCCAGTTCGACCCGTCCTTCGATTTTTTCAACGGCGTTCGGTGGGACGTATTTCCGCTCTTCGGTCAGGGCCCTGTCCTTGAGGACATCACCTGCCTCACGGTATTTCCGGTACTCGATGAGGGCCTGCATCAGTTCTTCACGCGGATCGGGCTCATCAGGATTATCTTCGTCCCGCGGCAACAGCATTTTGGTCTTGATGCGAATCAGCGTCGCCGCCATGAGGATAAACTCGCCGGCGACTTCAAGATTGAGAGTTGTCATCAAGTCAATATACTCAAGGTACTGCCGGGTGATGCGGGCGATCGGAATATTATATATGTCAACTTCCTCTTTCTTGATCAAATAGAGCAGCAGATCCAGCGGTCCCTGAAAAACTGTCAGATCAACCCGGTAATCATCCTGCTGTCGAACGGCGGTGGTTTCCATCATTCATTGTCCCGGTAGCTGATTTTCATAGCGGTTCGCACCGCCTCCATTACGCCGCGGGCGCGTTCGCGAGCCCGCTCAGAGCCATCCCGCAGCACATCCCATACATAGCCACGCTTTTTGACGAGTTCGGCGCGTTTCTCTCTCAATGCCGCCAGGTTGGCATTAAGGTTGGTCGCCAGCCGTTTCTTGCAGTCGACACATCCGAGTTCGCCCGTCCGGCACGGCGGAGCGATTTCTTCTTCCGCTTCCGGTGTATAAACTTTGTGCAGCATGAACACCGGGCACATATCCGGGTTGCCGGGATCACCCTTGCGGATTTTTTTCTCATCCGTAAAGAACGACATTATCTTCTTGGCCGTCTCAGCCTCAGTAGCCGTGATAGCGATATCGTTATTCAACGACTTGGACATCTTCCTCCTGTCGGAACCGAGAATGAGGGGCACTTTCGTGAAGAGAGCCTCCGGTTCCACCAGCGTCGGGCCGTACAAATTATTGAACCTTTTGGCCAGATCATTGGCCAGCCAGATGTGTTTTTCCTGGTCCTTGCCGACCGGTACCTTATGGGCATTGTAAATGCAGATGTCCGCGGCCTGAAGAACCGGGTAACCCAGAAATCCGTACGAGTCCAGTTCGTCCTTTCTCTCCCGATAGGTGGGCAGCCGGGTCAGCGTGGGAACGGATATGAGCATGGAAAACAACAGGTGGAGTTCGGCATGCTCTTTAACCTCGGACTGAACGAATATGGCGCACTTCGCCGGATCCAGACCGGCCGCGATAAAGTCAACGGCCATCTGAAAGACATTTTCTTTCAGTTCGGACGGGTCCCCGAATTCCGCTGTCAGTGAGTGCCAGTCCACAATACAGCAGTACATATGGTAATCATTCTGAAGCGCGACCCAGTTTCTCAGGGCTCCCTCGAGATTACCGACATGCAGCCTTCCGGTCGGCTGCATACCGGACAGGATCGTTTCCTTCCCTTTACTGCCGCTGTCGTTGCCGGTACTTATTTTTCTTCTCCTCGCGCTCGCGGACGATTTATCACCCGCCAAGTTTACAGATTAAGCAGGATTAAATCAAATAAAAACTTTTTGGTTTTTTCACTCTTGTCAGTCTTATAAAGATGTTTGGTCAGACAAAGACGAAGTTACACGAGCCAGCCGTACCGATAGCCTCATGTGGTCGCTCCGCCAATGGCGGAGTCCAGGAACAGGTACGGTTTCCATCGATCGTCAACCCGATGGTTACGCTGTATGAATGTAATGTAGGTGGGACGCGTTGGTCTTTTGAGAAGTTTCATTTGAGATTGCTCGGGAGTGCGGTCGCCTTTCTTATTATTGCATTTCGAACAGGAACAAACGAGATTCTCCCAGCTATCGGTTCCGCCCATAGTCTTCGGTACAATATGGTCAACTGTCATCGGTCCCTTGGCGGTCCCACAGTACTGGCACCGGTTTCTGTCGCGCATGATGATGTTTTTTCGGGTAAGCATAATGCGCTTGAAAGGAACCTTCTTGTAGTGCCACAGCCTGACGACCGAGGGGAGCGAATAACTCCTTGAAACAGAGCGGATTTTCAGGCCATCAGCGGTTTCAATCATTTCCGCCTTGCCCTGAAAGAGAAGTACAACAGCCCGCCTTGCCGAAGTAATCGTCAGCGGTTCATAGTTCTGATTCAGCATCAGAACGCTTCTATTTATAAGCGAACTACTCATCAGTCCTACCACATATACCAATTCTAAGCCGCCAGGGTTGCGGGCCCGTGGTGTATTCTGTAGTTATCGCCCTTCCCGCAGACTGTTGCCGTCGGTCTGGCCCGGCAACTTCCAGAAAAAATGGTGCCAAACGCCAAAATTGTCAATAGGAAATTGCAGTCTTCCACGATCGACAGCGAATCGCCGAAAAAAGAAAGCCGCCCCGGAAACCCCTTAAGGCGGCTTTATCTATGTCAATAGCCCCTACGCAATTGGATCATCATCGCTCAGCGCTTTATCGATCTCGTATTTCTTCATTTTGTCAAAGAGCGTGGTATAATCAATCTTCAGAATCTTGGCCGCCTTTCGCTTGTTATTGCGCACCTGTTTCAGGATCCTAATGATAGCCGATCTTTCGGCGATGCGCTGGGCATGCGAGCCGATTTCTTTCAGCCCGGCACCCTCACGAAGCTGGATTTCACCTGTACGCCGCAGGCGGATGGCCAGGTGATCGGGTGTGACCTTTTTCCCTTCGGCAAGTATTACGGCTCTTTCCACGGTGTTCTGAAGTTCGCGAACATTGCCCGGCCAATGATATCTCTCAAGGATCCTGACAGCTTCCCGCGACAGGGATTTCGGAGGTTTTCGCATCTCGCGACAATACTTATCGATGAAATACTCGGCCAGTTCGCGAATGTCATCGGGGCGCTCTCTCAGGGCCGGGATTTGAATAGGAAACACCGACAGCCGGTAGTAGAGATCCTCGCGGAACCTCTTGGCCCGAATCAGCTCATTAAGATCCATGTTAGTGGCGGCAATGACGCGTACATCAACGTCGACGGTCTTGGTACCGCCCAGTCGCTCGAAATTCTTCTGCTGTAATACCCGCAGAAGCTTGGCCTGAAGAGCAATATCCATATCACCGACTTCATCGAGAAAGACCGTCCCGGTATGGGCAATCTCGAACTTACCCATCTTACGGGCATGGGCACCAGTGAAAGCCCCTTTTTCCGAACCAAAGAGCTCATTCTCCAGCAACTCACCCGGTATGGCGGCGCAATTGATGGCGATATAAGGCTTGTCCTTGCGATGGGACATCGTATGTATCGCGCGAGCGAAGAGCTCCTTACCTGTTCCCGACTCCCCCTGAAGAAGAACCGAAGCATCCGACACAGCCACCTTTTCCATCAATTTGCATATCTCCACCATCTTCTCATTCTTGCCAATAATATTACCCAGACCGGTATTGGCGAACAGTTCCTGGCGAAGGAGTGTGTTTTCAGCGATCAGGCGGCGATTCTCAAGAGCGCGGCTGACCAGAACGCAAAGATGCTCGGTGTCAAAGGGTTTGGTCACAAAGTCAAACGCCCCCAGCTTCATAGCCGCAACGGCATCCTCGATGGTACCGAAGGCCGTCATCAGAATAACAGCCGTTTCCGAATCGATTTCCTTTACTTCCGACAAAACCTGCAGGCCATCGATATCCGGCATTTTGAGATCCGTCAAAACCAGATCATACGATTTGTTCCGGACCAGATCGACGGCCTTTTTGCCGGTAGAGGCAGAGTCCACCCGGTGTCCTTCCTCGAGCAGAGTCTCAGTAAGCATGTTGCGCATGGAGTCCTTATCGTCCACTACAAGGATGTTTGGCATGTTTACTCCTCTGGGATTAAATACACCTTCCTAATTCAATCTCAAAAGCAGCCCCGCAAAACTGTGGGGCTTTTTCAATATATCGGTTGTAATAGCTTGTAATGTAGGGGATTAGCTGCGCAATTATTAGACAATCTGAAGGGCAAAAGCCTATTGAATTGTAAGCCTTTCGATCACCGGGAAGCCACAATATTCGGCTTTGAGATAATATACCCCTACCGACGAAAGTTCAGGACTCAGCCTGCTAACGTTGCAGGTAACCTTATAGAACCCTCGATTCAAATTGCGGGCCACCAGAAGACGAACCAGTTGGGAGTGTTCGTCCAACAAACTCACGGTGGTAAAACAATTCTCCTGACGAACCTGAAATTCAATCGACTGAGATACTTCCTGGCTGGGATCGGGGGACTCCGGCACGTAAAAGGAGTCGACCCGGTCGGCTCTAATCAATGTATACAGGCTATCCGAGAGGATAATCTGGGGATCAATCCAGGCCTTTTCATAAAAGCCTGCCGACCCGGCCTCGGGTTGATCATAGACAACGGCGGGCTTCTTGATACAACCGACCCAAATGAGCGTCAACAAAATCAGGGTGACACCCAAAACAGATATTTTTCGGCTATTGGCTTTCATACTTGTTATACAAACGGCTTACCCTAAGGTTTGCAGTTACGACAGGGAGACAAACCTTCCATCAGGGCCTCCTCCCGAATCCTAAATACCCGGTAACTACCTTTCTTCAGTCTTGCGGCCGACGCGCACCCCGGTCGGTGGAAGCGAAACGAGGTGTTCTTGGCAATATAGGATTCTTCAGGGTGGCGGGTAATTGACCAGATACCTTTCCGCGCGGCGATGGCCCGACGCTGGGCGGACAGCATACACCCCGTTTCGGGCCGGTCAACATCGGTGTCCCGGAAAAGGTAAAGATTCCCCAGGCCGTTTTCAAGGATAGCCTCATTAATGAATATGCCGTCGATATACACGTATCCCAGCAGCCGGCCATAGCGGTCGCGGCGGGTATCGGCAAACTCGATTCTGGCGGTCTTCCCCAGGGCCATCTCGGTCAGGAAATCGGTGGCCTCCTGATAGAACGGCTCGTCTTTCTCCGGTGTATCAATTGACAATAGACGCAACCGGTCACCACCCCCCAGCTCCATAGTATCGCCGTCAATTATAGCGGTAACCGTAAACCGATCAGTCGGTTTCCGGTCGAAACCTATATCCTCGACGAGGCGCACGGCCAGAATCAAGACCACCAGAACGGCAACGGTGGCCCAGACCCGGAATCGGCGTTTTGTGAGTTTAGACATTGACGCCATTGACCCTCACTTCCGACCACCCGCTCCCTGTGGGTACCACCTCGACAATCTCTTCCACGCCGTCCTTGACATCATCCACGTGGGTCACCAGAAGTATCTGCGGAAATCGATTTTTCAGTTGAGCCATCGCCTGAAGGATTAGTTCTTTACGCTGGTTATCCTGCGAGCCGAAGACCTCATCGAGAATCACGAACGAACGTGTCAATCCCGCCGATTCGGTCAGGGCCAGTGAGATGGCCAGGCGAAGACACAGGTTGGCCAGATCCTTTTCCCCGCCACTGAAACGGTCGACACCGTAATAAACACCGCTATCCATCACCCGCAGGTTATACTTTTCATCCAGCTCAACGAGGTTGTACTTGCCTCCGGACATTTCCGCCATCAAGCCCGACGATATGTCGGCCAGCGAGGGGCGAATGGAGGCGATTAATTCCTGCCGAAAATCGCCAAACAGACGGCCCAACTTCTCGCCATAGTAGTGGGCGGAGCGGGATTCCTCCAGTTCCAATTCGGCCTCTTCGAAACTTTTCAATTGCTCGAGCTTGCCCTCCAACTCTTTTTCCGTGAGTTCTTTCTCCTTGCTACGGGTAAGATATTCGTTCGAGGCCGAGTCAAGTATCTTCCGCGACTGTTCAAAGGCAACCGATAACTCTCTGAATGTGTCTTCGTTATAACCCAGTCCCGTCGCTTCCTCCGTGAGGCGTGCCTCGTTCTTTCGGGTTTCTTCGAGTTTACGCCCAACTTCAGCAATTGATTCTCTGACTATCGGCAACCGGGCCAGGCTCCCGGTAAGCTGGTCGTGCCGTTCCTTCATTTTCTCCATCCGTTCGAACTTTTCAGCGGCCTCACGGAACCGAACCGGGTCATAGTAAAGTTCCTTGTAACCGGTCAGCTGATCTCCAATCTGTTCAAGAATATTCTGATTAGCCTCCAGCCGCCTGCGCAATGAATCCATCTCACGAACTGTCGACTGTCGATCAAGTGTCGACTGGTAACGAAGGTTCTTTTCTCGCTCCAGTTGGTCTACTAAGTCACGAAGCTTCTCCCCGGCCTTTTTTTGTTGCAGCATACCCTGTTCAGCCTTGCTCAGATCGCGGAGGAGTTGCGCGACCTCGGCAGCAAGATGATTCCTTATTTGCTGAAAATCCTCGCCAAACGGCCGGCGACAGCGCTCACAGACCGAATCAGGGCCAAGTTTGTCGACTGATTTCAGCTGTTCCTGCAGCTTTGCCGCCTGTTTCCGGCCCGACTCAAGCTCTGCCCGAAGGCGACTGTACTCATCACGGGCAGACTCAAGTCTCTGCTGCTCATTCCTGAAGCGCTCTTCAATATTTTCGGGATACTTACTCAGCGCGGCGTCGATTTCGCCCAGTTTACGTTCCAGAGCCTCCAAATCCGTCTTCTCTTGTGCTACCTGCGCCTCGGTGGATTTCTGACGCTCAGTCAGTTCTTCCTTCATGGCAATCTTGCTTTTGGCTTCCTTCTGCTTTTCGAATTCTTCGCGTGCGGGAGTGAGCTCACTGAGTTGACGTCCCAGATTTTCGAGGTCCCGTTCGTGCTGCGTCAATTTCTCCTGTTCGTCCGACAGGGCCTTCTGCTGCTGAACCAGCGCCTCCAACGTTGTTCTCTGTACCTGGATCCGGGCTTGGAGCCTTAGCCATTCATCTCGTTTCTTCTGGACCGAGGCCAGCTCATCTTTAGCCGCTTTGTGCTGTGACTCCGCTTTTTCCTGTTCTCGTTTAAGTTCGGCAAGGGGCTCCTCGAAATCAGAGAGAGCTTCCCTGAGTTGCTCGAGCCGGTTCAGTACCTGATCCTTCTGGGCAATCTGCCGTTCGAGAAACTGTCCTTTGTCTTTGTAAAGACGGCTATCTTCTTTCACTCTCTGTATGGCCTTATCGAGGCGCTCGATCCCCAGCATACCGGCTATGTGGTCGCGTCTTTTTGAGGGTTGAAGGTCGGATAGCGCGTTCAGCTCGGCCTGCCGCGCTAGAAACGAACTGAGAAAACCGCGCCAATCCAGGCCGAGTAGCTGTCCCACGTAGGCTTTGGTTTCATTAACACCGACTGATTCGGATGCCTCGCCGCGGTAAAGCTCCACTTCGGCTCGCTCGGTGCGTCCCACCAGACGCCGGGCTACCCGGTATCGCTCTTCGTTCACGGAAAACTCAAGACGGACTTCGCAGTTGTCATCCGCCCGGGCAAAACTGGATTTGATTTCGTCCTTACCGGTGCGGGCGGCCTGATTGCCGTAGAGAGCCCACGAAACAGCCTCGATTATGGACGATTTCCCGGCGCCGTTCGGCCCGATAATGCCTATAACGCTGTCCGGAAACGTCAGCCGAACGTTCCTGATGACGCGAAAATTACTGATTTCAAGAGAGATTAGTCGCATCCCGTTTCCACAAAACATTCTCTACAGAATAATGTCAAGGACTTCTTCCAAACAGGCAATCACATGATGAACACCGGCTGTTTTTTTATGTTATAAAGGCAACGTTTTTGTTGTATAATGGAACCCGCATGAAGCAGGACAAGCACATACTGACTATCACACGATTGCTGGAAGACCTGTTTGAAATCGTGGCCGTCTATCAACGGGGTCAAAATCTGGAATTCAGTCTGGAGTACCGTTTCAGCCGTGAAACTTCCCGAACGTTGATATCGGATCGTCTAAGTGCCGCCGGGTACGACTTTATCATCGATGACAGCCAGGAGCAGCTCAATTTGAAGATAAGTCCCAGACCAAAAATAAAGATACCACGCCTCAATCTCATCCTCTTCGTAATAACCTTGGTCTCAGTATATGTAGTACCAGTCTTCTTCCGTGAACTCTGGGCTATTACGCTTAAGTTAGCGGAACAGAGTCCGGATGCCGTGTTGGTTCAGTCATGGTGGCAGGAATTCAAAGCCACTATGGCGGTCTGGTCACAGGCCCTGGACAACACCCTTGACGCTCTGGCGGCAGGCGCTGGTATCGAATTCACGCTCGCGATGATATCAATCCTCTTCGTTCATGAAATGGGCCATTTCCTGGCCAGCCGACGACGAAATATCGTGACTTCCTGGCCGTACTTCATACCCGCTCCTAATTTCATAGGTACGTTTGGCGCGATTATCAAGAGCAAGTCACCCTTCTGGAACCGTCGTGACCTAATTGAGGTGGGCGCGGCCGGACCTATAGCCGGATGGTTTGTGGCCTTGATCTGGTTATGGTATGGTTTGAGCGGCTCGGTCTTCAAACCGATGGAGGAGGTGATGTTGTACGACCGCTTCTATCTCTTCGGCGAATCGATTCTGATGAGGCTTTCTACACTCGGTCTTGTCGGAGCAGCCCCCGAAGGTTACGCTTACAAGCTAACGGAGGCTGCTTTTGCCGGCTGGGTAGGACTGCTCATAACCGCCATAAACTTACTTCCCATCGGCCAGCTCGACGGTGGGCACATTCTGTATGGGTTAGGGCGTAAACGACAGCATTTGCTCGGATATATCGCGATGGCGTTTTTGATTGTACTGGGTTTTCAGTCAGTGATATGGTGGGTTTTTGCCGCCTTCGGAATTATCTTCGGGGTCAAGCACCCACCCACTCTCAACGATAGTAAAAAGCCCGGTCGCAATGCTACCGGGCTCGGCATAATTGCCTTGATTATACTGGTGATATCTTTTACTCCGCGGCCTTTTTAGGCATTCTCAGAAGAGTACCTTCTCGATAACCATAAGTTCATCCACCTGGCTGAGGTCCTCTTCATGCCCGTACATCTCCTTGAAGTTCACTTTGCCCCCCCTGACTACTTCAAGGAAAGTATCCACAATATCGGGATCAAACTGCGTGCCGCGGTACTTGACCAACTCGGAAATGGCTGTCCTGAAGCTCCGCCCCTTGCGATAGGGACGGTCGGACATGATAGCGTCGAAGGTGTCGGCCACTGCCAGCAAACGGCCTTCGACAGGAATGTTTTCGCCAGCTAATCCGCCGGGATAACCGCTGCCGTCATACCATTCGTGATGAGCCATAATATAGGGGGTCGCGGGACGGCAAAGCTCAATCTCGTTTATAATTCTTAATCCGACCTCCGGATGTCTTTGCATCTTATACCGTTCCTCGTCGGTCAACGGCCCGGGCTTGTTCAGGATAGAATCGGGCACACCGATTTTACCGATGTCATGAAGCGTGCAGCCCATCACCAGGTTGTTCATCCGGCCACGATCCCACTTAAGTTCGGAGGCGATCAATCCGGCCAGCTTACAGACCCGGTCGGTGTGACCGGCAGTATACTTGTCACGTGCTTCAATAGCATTGGCCAGCCCACGGATTGCCTCCAGGTACGACCGTTGAAGCTCCCGGTAGAGACGGCGGTTGGCGATAGTCGATGCCGCTGAATTACTCAGAATTGTAAGAACATCTAACTGTCCGCGCGTCAGCTCATCGAAACGACGTGCGATGAGGACATCGATAACCCCGTGGAGTTGGCCGCGAATGACGATGGGTTGAGAAATAAACACCTTGGTAACCAGCTCACCATCGCGCTCTATCTGTTCACGCCTTATGATCGGCCTCAGGTCGCGCTCGGAGAAAGGCACCTTGCTCGATTCGGCGGTCAGTATATCCAGACACTCCTCTTTCTCACAGTCGCAGACCTCTGTTATAACATCAAGTGATTCAGGGTCGAGCTCGGTTACGCATACGGCATGAGCAGCCAACTCTTTCTTGCACGATTCGACAACCAGCTTAAGAAAACTGGTCATATTTTCCTCGGCGACACTGGCATTGGCCACCTTCAGAAACTCCACCTGGCCCTGAAGGTTAACAAAGTCGCGTATGACTCGCTGGTGCTCCAGGCCGCGTTCTATGGCAGCCTTGAGAATGTCGAGTTTGAACGGTTTAACGAGAAAATCGTAAGCCCCCTTCTTAAGTACCGATATCGCTGTCTGGACCGTGGGATGCGCGGTCATAAGAATAACAATAGCATCCTTATGCGCCTTTTGCGTCGTCTCCAGAATCTGTACGCCGGTATAATCACCCATTACCAGATCGGTCAGAACCAGATCAACGGCGTTGTTTTCTATGTGTGCGAGAGCCTCGGCGGGTTCACAGAAAGATACTACGTTGTGCGCTTCCGAAGATAGAGCCTCAATGATGATATTGCAAATGTACTGTTCATCATCGACAACGACAATATTCGTCGGTCGGATGGTGCCCATGGGTGTCCTTTCTATTTTCGGGTCTCTAAATTTATCGGACAACCCGACCAATTAAGCCAGTGCCGGACTTGATTTTGTATAAATATTGACCTGAGTTTAACCGGCCCTTCTTACGCCTGAAAAAGGTCGGCCAGATAAGATGAGCGAACCAGCGGAGCCGAGAACACTTTGTTGATTCCCGACTGAAGGGCGAGTTGTTCCATTTCGGAGAACTCCTCAGGATGAAGGTATCGGTGAACAGGGAAATGCCCCTTTGACGGAGCCAGATATTGACCAATGGTTAAAATTGAAACGCCCCTGTCGGCAACATCCCTGAACACCTCACGCAACTCGGCCAGCGTTTCCCCCATGCCTACCATCAGACCTGACTTGGTGGTGATGCCGGAGTTCTCACGAACATATCGGAGCAGTTCGAGAGACCGATGGTAGTCGGCCTGCGGTCGGATCTCCGGGTAGAGCCTCGGTACCGTCTCGACATTGTGATTGAAAACATCGGGGGCGCTGCCGATGACGGTATCCCAGGCCCCCCTCTTCCCCTTGAAATCCGGTGTCAGCACCTCTACAGTGGCGCACTCAAGCGCGCCTCGAAGATGCCACACAACCTTCGCGAAATGTGAGGCACCACCGTCCGGCAAATCATCGCGGGTAACGGAAGTCACGACCACGTGTTGCAGTCCCAGTTTCGCGGCCATCTCTGCCACGCGCGATGGTTCACCGGGATCAACATCGACCGGTTGGCCTGACCTTACATCACAGAAAGAGCAGTTGCGAGAACAAACAGAACCGAGAATGAGAAATGTGGCTGTGCCGCGATTGAAACATTCACCGCGATTGGGACAATTGGCCGCGTGACAGACGGTGTTGAGCTGGTGTTCGCGGAGAAGGCGGTTGACACGGTCAAAACCGGGACCGCTAAAAGCCTTGACTTTCAACCACTCGGGTTTCTTCGCACTGTCTCGCATGGTTCATTCTTTCACAATTTGCCCGCTTTGCATCAAGTAAACCGAAAATCACACGATAATCAAGAGAAAGAGACAAATTCTAACAATCTTGCTGGAGCAGCCATGTCACGCGTCGTCCTCTTAGTCTTCTCAATGGTTCTAATTCTTTCCTTAGCCGATACAGCGTCCGCCGAAAGGCGAATCCTGAGTTTTGTCAAGCTGGACAGTGCTGTTACAGGCAGCAGAAACGAAATTCGGGTGCGTCCAGATTCAGCAACATCAATACTTCCACTGACGGGCCCGCCAGATAGTGTCTACTGGCTGGTAAACGGCTGGGTGACAGGAGGCGAACTCTACAAAAAGTATTTTGACCCGTCCCGGGCGTGTGACGACGCCTACCCCTATTTCATTTCTCAGGTCAACTTGCCGATGTACTTCGCCAAGCCGATTTCCATAGTCGCATCTGTAGATATTGAGGATGTTTATTATTCCTCACCCGATTGTCCCTGGCCCGACAGTGTCCTGGCCATCTCCATGGATTACCAGGTTGTTATTCCTGAGGCCGGTCTGTACGATATATGGATTCCGCTCGACGAACCGCTGGCTGTAAACGGCCCCTTTTTCGCGGGATTTTTCGTCGGCAACAGTATCGACTCCACCTCAGGCGTGGCCCTGTTGACCAATGAGGATTCCACTGCCAGCTGTCGGTCCTACAATATCTGGGATGAGCGTTTTGGGTTTATTGACCTGCAAAATAACGGAGTATGGGATTTCCCGGGACAACTCTGTCTGTACGTTTCAGGGCGGGCTGGAGGCAAGGAGATAACGTCGCATCCAAAACCGCGCGTAAAGATTTTGACCCCTGCCGACGGGCAACAAGTATTGGGCGAAACGAAAGTCTGGGTGCAGGAAAACTCCAGTTCTCAGATTATCGACTACGTGGTGTTCGAATATGGATCAGCCAAAGAATTCGCGGAAATTGGGCGCGACTTTGACGGTACCAGGGCACTACGCGACGGATTGTCAGCGTCACGAGCCGGAGACGGCTACTCGCATTTCTGGAATTTTGCTTCGCTCGACGAGGGTTGGTATACTTTGAGAGTAACCGCCTATGACACGCTCGGTCGCTCGGGATCGGACGAGATAAGCGTCTACCTCGAGCCAACTCCTCCCACCCCGCTTATCGTATCACCGAAAGGTTGCTCCAACATCTGCTCCGGTTTTGATCTCCGCGCCACATGTCCGGACGACAACCTGTCAACAATGCGCGTGTTCCACAAGACGGCCGCGCAGGAGTATTCAGCGGATATCCGTCCGTTGCACCAGATTGATTTTGGCGACACCAACGGCGACCAGGCTGATGGCAATCTACCGCAAAACGATGAATACGGTTATTATTATAGCGGACCGGTCGCGGCCGCCATGGCCGTCCAGTTGTGGGTAGAGCGCGGGTATTCGTCACTTACAGAGGCACTCGACGGCGATGGCTCCACTGACTGGCTGGTGGAGGACTTTGCCGGCCATTTCCGGACTCGTGAAAACCGCGGTACCTTCGATGATGATCTTTATGCGGGTCTCCTGGAACACAATGTCGAGCACGGTGAGCCCCTGATAATCTCCACTCAAAATCAACCCTCTTATTCCACAATTAGAGCTTATCTGGAAGAGGAAGAACAGGCTGTTATACTGGCACTGGGCGGCGCCCCGTCAACGTGGGTGGTGGTGGACGGCTTCAGCGAATGGAAACCCGAGCAAGAACACTACCTGGTGCGTGTCTGTGATCCGCTTTGCGGCGAGAAGAAGGTCTGCCCATTAAGGGAGGATTACATGATTTCGAAGTTGAAGCTTGGCGAGGAGTGGCATGCGATCGATCGAATGGTGGCCGTCGGAGCCAACGGCTGGAGAGTATCGCGCGCTCTCATTGGCGAAGACCCTGACGAGTCGGATGGGTGGGCATTGACCTGGTTTACCGACCAGCTCGCGCCTTCGAGCTGTCACTTTATTCGGGTCGAGGCGGTCGACAGCACCGGAATACGCGATCATCGCACCATCATACTGGGGCACGACTGCTCCCAGTTCCAGGTCGCGGGCGATTACAACGGCGACGGTGTGGCAAACATCCTCGATCTGGCTTATCTCGGGGATTTTCTCGGCAACCGGGGACCGGAACCTGTCGGCGGTTCCGCGAGAGCCGACGCCAATGGTGACCGCCACATCAACGTTACCGATCTCGTCTACTATGTTAATTATCTGTATGGCGGAGCAGACCCTCCCTGTCATTAGCATAACGACTCTCAAAAAGATAGAGCCGCCCTTGCGGGCGGCTTTTATAATTCGCGGAGTCGGCTTGCCGTCTCACTTTCGCGCCACCGAGGCGTTCACGGCACACCGGGCGACATCGGGTGAAACAAAATGCTGTCCATTACTTTCCCTCCTTGCCTCAGTTTCATAGGTTGACCTACCACGTCAGTTGCCAGGTGGTCTGGTTTGGCACGGCCGTGCGCTGTCGGAGTATCGTTCCATCCGGTCGACTGATAGTGAACTCATATACCGACCCCGAGGGGGTTAACAGCTCGGAAGGTATGAGATCAATCAAGAAATAACCGTCTGCGTCGGTCGACGTCGAAACGTAATTGGGCGTGACTATCAATCCGCCGAAACGATGAACACCTGCCGGCATCGCCGCCGTGACGGTCACGCCGCTTTCCGGCGCCCCGGTCAGATCATAAATGTGACCGTAGACACGGCACAGTCCGGGTGATGAAGGCAAGCCGGGGTCGAACCGCGCTCCGTATACGGTATCGGCGGGGCTTCCGGGTACGGTGATGGTCCTGTACGGCTGGAAAAGATACCCGGTGGCTGAGCCGACCACGAGATAATCATCGGCATCAAGATTGAACGACACTTTCCCGTTGGTTCCGGTGATGCCGACGGCCAGCAGCGATGTTTGATCCAGGTTACGAACGGCAAGCCTGACACCCGGCACGACCTGACTGATGGTCGAGTCGTAAGCGACGATTGAATGCGCGTACAATCCCGAACCGGCTCCAATGCCGGAGACTTCAGAATCAAGATACTTGCCGAAGGTTCCTTCCTGGCCGTGATTCTCCTGGGGAGTATTCCAGACCCAGCCGGCTATCGACGCCGAGTCTATGTCTCCGGCGGCGGCTCCCGAATCGGCACGGGACGCCAACTTATGCCAGTAACCTTCAGCAAAAAGGTTCGAGTCACGGCCAAAGATTGTATCAGCCATTTCGCCGCATTCGCTTGCTTCGATCAATACCGGCTCCAATGACGCGTTAAACGATGACACCCACTCATCCTGATTCTGCAAGGTATCAAGAACGGCCAGGAGACTGTCGAGCAGTTTTCCATCCGTTATGAGAGAGTCGTACAATCGCCAGGCAGTGGCAGCCGAATCACCCAGATCGTCGAGTTCCCAGCCAACAATCTGGAATGAGAAAGGGCTGGAATTGAACAGATTCAGGGTTGTGTTCTTTGCGATAAGTTCACCGGCATAGTTACCATACTGGCCGCTACCGTCGACATCAGCCACAGCACGATGGAAATAGTACACCGTCGTGCCGGCAACTCTAACCGTATCCAGTCCTTCCATCGATGTTGTTCCCGAATCAATGAAGACGACATCGTTGTCGTTCGATTTGAGCACTATGACCCAGAAGCTATCGACACTGATCGGGCTACAGCCGGCCGAATCCCAGTTGATCACCGACACTGTCACCGAATCCTCGCCGGTGCTCCCATCATTATGCACAATTCCTGCCGTACCTGATTGCCGGATCAGAATTAGTACGGCCGCCAGCAGCAAGAGTACCCCTACCACTGGGTATTTCCTTCTTACGAGAATTCTCATTGTTTACTCCCCTGACTTGATCGGTTAGGCACAATCTTCCGGCGACGATCCTGACCCGTCTGAGGGACCGTCTGCTCGGTATAGGTCGCGTACATGGAGAAATTGAAATCGAGGACTTTCGATTGAGTCCACGTATCCGAGCCCAGCGCGCAGTTAGTATTATCCCCGGAGACAGCGTCGGTAACGCTATTATAGTAAATGAGTCCGCCTGATCGAGGAGCACAGCCGACGGCGACGCCATACTCGGCGGAAGACGTTAACTGGTGCGTTACATTGTCACTGCTGAACCAACCGGGAGTTCCACCGGAAACCGATATCGACACTGCCTCGTCCACGCGCGTGTCAGGATAGCCATCAGAAATGCCGAAAGCCGCCATATTGACCGGTAGATCACCCGCTCCCGTTTCCGAACCGTACACCGAGTAAGAACTGATCGTGGCTGTTTTCCCGGCCGGTACGGTATAGGTATTGGTACCAGAGATAATATGACAGTATCCATAAAGCAGGTTCCAGCTCATACTGGATGCCCCGATTTCGGTATTGCCGAAAGTCGGGTCGATGGTTACCGGGTACCGCGCCGAATCGAGCCATTCTGAATCAACAGTTATTTGCAGAAAGCCTTGCCGCGTATCTATGGCCAGGTCGCACCATACGGTATCGAGGTTATCCCAGGCACGGGGTCGATAAATTATGAACGCCTGACCCGTTCCAAAATCATAGTAGCTCGTATCGCCGTCGCTGATTACTCGTCGGTTGTTGGCGTTAGATACATGATACGCCACGTACGCGCCTACGACTGAATCCGGCCTGCGCGCCCCGAGTTCGTTTCTCTCCAGTGCACTCAAACTGTCCTGACGATGGAAGCTGAGATTGCGAGTGTCCATGTCAAAACAAAAGACATTCGTATCCGGAGCGTCGAGCAAAATTATCTCCCACTCGACCCCGGAAGGCGTCGGATAGATCCGATGCGTGAGTCTCTCATTTGAAAGAGTCACGGCCTCGTTATCGGATAACCGCTCAGCCTTCAGCCGGAGCGGTGAGTAACCGCCGCCCAGATTGATACGCATCGCGCATTCTCCCTGCCAGAGGGTGATGTCGATATATGACGTACTATCCGGCCGGGTTACTCTGCCTACCCGCACAGTCATTTGACGCGACACGCGATTGAGCCGAGATTGTTCCCCAAAAAGGCGGTATTCCCTCCAGACCGCATCTGCATCTGCTGATCCCACAAGCAGGCAGACAAACAGCCATCCCATCGCCACCCGTATCGCCGCGGTATCTATCATCGGTCTATCCCTTCACGGCTTTCTTTTTACTTCTGGAAGGTGCTCTTTTCTTACCCATCTTCTTCTTGCGAATCTCTTCCAGCATGTTCCAGAATTCCTTTTGATCACCGTCAACCGGCGCGTATTTTCGTTTGGCTTCAATCATCTTTATGAATTCTCCTATCTTCGGTACAAATGTTTCATCCTCATAAAGCTTCGCGTAATATTTGTTGATCAGGCTATCCAGCATTGAGATGGGGTCGCTCGCCTGTTCCGATTTACCCATGTCACTCTCCCATCTCGATGACGGTCAGGTCAACCACTACCGGACCCACTGCGTCCGGAGCGCGGGCAATCCTGAATTCCGTGCTCGTTTCATCGCCGACAATGAAAACCGAATCGGAACTCCTGGCACGCACAAGGACTTTTGGGTTAGTAATCATCGGTGGCAGGTTGTTACCACGAAAATCGACGAGATCAGCGAAGCTGACGGTCTGTGTGCTCTCGCCGATACCGATACCCCCATAGAGGATCGATTTCGTTGAGTCGACTTCTTCCATTGCCAGAAAGTCAACCTCGTTCCACACCGGCGAACCCCAGACGCTGAAACGCGGTACAAACCAGACCCTTCGTGAGGTTATTCGTGAAAGTGTTGACAGCATATGACCTCCTAACTCTTAACCGGTGCCGATGGCCCGCTGAACGGTGCCCGGAAACAGCTCAGCAGTTGTTCGCTTCTCATGGCGTAGTTGTCCCCGAGTTTCATCCAGGCCAGAGCAGCCTTATCGTTTCGGCTCAGGCTCGAAAGTTCATGGGCGGCTGAGGCGCGACAGATTATTTCAAGAGCCCGATAGGTGGCGGCTCCCTGAAGAACAGGGTCGGCACCGAATTGTCGCTCAGGATCAACCGCTTTCTCAACAAGCGCGTTGGCTTCCAGCACGGCACCCATCAGAATCTCATCCCTGTAACCCGCGAAGACCGGCACATAATCGAGATAAACAGTCTCACCATCGCCGATACTCCCCGACGGCATCCGCCGAATAGTCCCCTTCGATGAGTCAACTTGATAATCCGTGCTGGCCGGGCAGACGTGATAAGGAACATACCATGCGACCACTGTCGCTCCGATCGAGAGGGCTCCCCCGTCTTTGATCGTCACGCGGCCGGCGGAATGGTCCACAAGGAAGTCACATCCCTCGGTATAGACCACACCCAGTGAGCTATCCGAGGCCAAAAGTACGGAGGCGGGGATTACGGGCGAACTCGACAAAACAATCGATGAGTCGTCGAAGGTGATCGTCTTGCGAACGACGTTATTGCTCCGAACACACTTAACTACTATCGAATCATTGTCGATCATGCCGCCATGGAACGAGACATAATCATCACCGGTCAATACAATAGCCTGATCGTTAACGCGGCTTTGTACGGGAAAGGGTGCCCCCAGAAAATTCCTGACAAGGTCGATATTAGTGTACGACATCATTACCTCCTAACCGACGTTGCCAGAAGATTAGACACCGCTGTGAGCATACTGCCGACCGGGCCGGTCGAGAACGCGGAACTTACTTCGACCCGAACCCAGAATTTCAACTGGCCGTTGATGCTGTTCGCCTGCCAGTCAGCGGGAATTCCATGATAATCGTCCCACAGCCGGAGACCCTTTTCTGCCTCATCGAGATTGAAGGTGCTGCCGGCCGGAGTGAAACTCTTCCAGTTCGATCCGTCGAAGTATGCATAAGAGACCGTTCCCCCGGCCCCGGAAGTAGAGAGACAGAATGTCACGAAGCGATATCGCCGTTCCATTCCAAGATAAATGGTGTCGCCGGCGGACTTTAGCAGACAGCCGGATGACGGATGATACACGTCACCCGTAGCAGCACTGCGGGCGGCTTCGGTAACATCCGCGTAAGTGGCTGACACGCTGTCGTACAGGATAGCGCTGTCGAACTGGCCTGCCCGCGGGTCGAGAACGACCGGAGCCGAGAAGCTGCCCGTGCGACGGTGAACATACTTCATCACCTGTTGACCCGCACCTGAATCCGCGAGATAGGTCACCATCGGCACGTTGCCGTTAAACGACAACTGCGGCCATGTCGCTTCATCCTCATCCAGCGTTACCACTGAACTCCAGTTGCTCCCGTCATATTCTCGATAGCGTAATTGCCCGGCATCGAAAATCACTCCCAGAAGACCGTCCTCCGCGACACTGGCATCAAAATGATGGTCAACTCCGGTGCCTGACCCAATAGTGAATTCCGACGACCACGCTCCACCGCTAAGGGGTTTTGAGCGTGCCAATATGTCGGTTTCATTCGCCGAGTAGACCGCATGGATAGTGGAAGTAGCAACGATTATCCGCGAGTAACCCTCTGTCAACCCGGCCGCGATACTCTCACCCGGGTCGGTAGCTCCCGAACCCCACGACGCCCCACCATCGGTCGAGCTCTTGACCTGAATATCATAATAACCCGACGAAAGGCGCGACCAACTGACCCAGAGTTTTCCGGAAGATTCGACAGACACGGAAGGCTCCAGCGACATCGAACCGTTGTATATGTCAACCTTGTTTCCGACTGTCCAGGCACCATCGGTGAAGGTCATTTTCCTCGAAACAAGGTAGTAGCTGGACTGCTCTGTGTAGACGAGCCAGACATGCCCATCCCCAGCCATCACAGCGTCAAACGGTGTGTTGGCAGCGTCATTGGCCACAACCTCCGGCGCCGACCAGGACGAGCATGGACCGTCGGCGTAGGTGAAGACGATCTCGCTGGGCGATGTTTGAATTATTGCCAGCAACCGCCCCGCGTATTCCCCATCGACTATCTTGAATAGCTTTCGCGAGGACGGGTCTCCCAGGCCGCTGCTGGCTGTCGTATCGATGATCTTTTTGAACATTACCTGCCTTTGGTCGGGGTCCGGTATCCCGGACCCCGCCTCAATTAAAAGTTGGTATTGAGGACTATGGCGGCTTCCTTGAGTACCTTGGCGAAGGTAACCGATTCGGAAATGACCGCCTCTTCGAACCTTTGATCGATTACCTTATCGTATTCGATCATCAGCGGCTGCGTGACAACTTCCTCGATAGCGAATCGATTATCGAGTCCGATAACATAATCGCTCAATAGGTGATCGCAGCGTACCAGGGTTGAGCCCAAGGGGCTGAAGAGTTGACCCGTATTCTGGAAACGATAGCCGGCCATAGGATCCTTGAACTCCTCCAGGGTTAGGATGGCCTTCAGCTTGTCCTGGTGGCAAATGATGGTGTTCATCTCAAATGGTGAAAAACCAGCCCAGAGGGAAATCAGGTCGTCGTACGCGAGGGTACCACTAACCTCGGAATTGATTACCGTCGCGGCGTTGTCATTGCCGTCTCCGTCGACGATTGTGTTGACCAGCATCCCGATTTTGTCAGTCTGAATCTTGAACCCGATATACCACAGCAGTACGCGGAATTGCGCGGTCGTGCGGTAACGCAGAGCCTTGTAGCTGGTCTTGAGCGCCAAGCCGTAATCCGCCACGTTAACAGCATGGTTCTGTTCGGTCACTATTAGCTGCGGAACTTCCGAGCCTTCGCCGATAGGACGCAACGAAAAGCGGCTGGTGTCGTCGGTGTTGATATGGAACGGAGTGTAGCTGTTACTCGCAACCGTAGTCGTGCTGGCAACCAGACGCCCCAGGTCCGGACGCATGGCCTGACCCTTCTTGACCTCTCGCAACATGAAT
>CP070674.1:2297979-2322121 GCA_020351995.1 Candidatus Zixiibacteriota bacterium | reverse complement strand
ATCGAGTTCATGGCGACACCCCCGACAAGGTGGGATTGGCGCGACTACGACGGTGTTACGTCAGTGAAGAACCAGAAAAACTGCGGCGCCTGCTGGGCTTTCGCCGTATGCGGCCCCTTTGAAGCTGCCCTGAAAATCCGCGACGGTATCACGGTTGACCTTTCCGAACAATGGTTGGTAAGCTGCAATGATAGAAACTGGGGGTGCGAAGGCGGCAACTTCTACGCAAACGATTTTCACGTCTGGAGGAATGATGTGTGCGGAACAGGCGACAATAATGGCGCCGTCAGAGAGCAGTATTTCCCCTATGTCGCGTACGATGCCCCCTGTTCCGGTTGCCCTTATCCACACGAGTTCTGGCTGGACGACTGGGCCTTTGTTGACCCTTCTTCAATGGTTCCCTCGTCCGATACTCTCAAACAGGTTATCATGGCTAAGGGTCCTATCATGGTTGCCCTTTACGCTAATAATGCCTTGTCAGCCTATGCTGGCGGTATCTTCAATGCCTGCGAAAACAAGACACCTAACCACGCTGTCACTCTGGTAGGCTGGGACGATGATTTCGAAGGCACCGGTGAGGCCGTATGGATTTGCAAAAACTCGTGGGGGACCGATTGGGGCGTCGATGGTTACTTTTACATGCCCTTCGGTTGCTCCCGAATCGGTTATAACGCCGCCTACGTCGAATACGATCTGCCCGGAGTCATGTTCTGGGCCGACACCACCTTCGGATGGGTGCCGCTGGACGTTAATTTTGAGGCCTACACCCCTCTGGAAGTTCAGGCGTGGGAGTGGGATTTCGGCGACGGCGGTTATTCCTATGTGGAGACCCCCCCAACCTACACCTACGACAGCAACGGGTCTTTTGATGTTTCCCTCCACGTAGATCTTGGCGGCGGGGACATCCGCACTCTGACCAAGCAAATGTATATTATAGCTATTGCGGATACTATCCGCGGCGATACCTTGACCCCCGCCCCCGGCTCTTCTATAGAGGTCGTCGTAAACGCCGACAATTCCACACCTGTCCAGTATCTCAAGATTCCGTTTGAGTTTGCCAACAATTTCGGTATGACCTTTGACTCCTTTTCGACCGTCGGTTGCCGCACCGACTATTTCGAAGTTAAGGATTGGGTCAACTGGGATCTAAACGTTAACAAGCGCGGAACACTTAAGCTTATAACTTCCACCATTGGAACTTCCCCTGACCTGCCGATTGGTGAAGGTCCGGTCTTGAAGCTCTACTTCAATATTCCGGATACGGCCTCTCTCGGACAGTCAGCGGAAATAGGCCTTGACGGATATATCAACATCATCGGTACCGAGTACTTCCCGGCCTATTATGGCGACTACGCTAATTACGAAATAGCCGGCATTAACGGGCGTGTCATTCTTGGCGAAACCTGTTGCATGGTCGCCGGCGATGTCGACCACGACGGCAGTATGAACATTCTCGACATTGATTATTTCATCGACTGGCTCTTCAGGGGCGGACCGGAAATCGGCTGTTTTGAGGAGGGTGACGCCGATGGAAATCTCTCCCTTGACCTTCTCGATGTCGATTATATGATTGATTATCTCTACCGGGACGGACCGCCTCCGGTGCCGTGCCCATGATATTCGCCCCATGGCTTGACATGTAAAGCTCCTGCGAGGCTCCGATTCATGCCCGGAATCGGAGCCTTTTTTTGGTCTGTATCGCTCAGATCCTCATAGACAGGGCCGGGGAATTTATGTTGTCTGAAAACCCTCATAGTGCTAAATTGTACAAACTGTTGGCGAGGCGATCTTCACTGCGATTAATTATATAAGAGAGAAAGGTGCTATAAGAAATATATGGCTAAGAACTTTGCCCTTACCGGCGCTTCCGGGTATGTTGCCCCGCGCCATCTCAGGGCTATCAAAGAAACCGGGCACAGGCTTGTTGCCGCCCTGGATCCCCACGATTCGGCCGGCGTCATCGATTCCTATTTCGACGACGCCGTATTTTTTACCGAATTCGAGCGCTTTGACCGGCATATCGAAAAAATGAGACGCCTCGACGGCACCAATTCCATAGATTATGTGAGTATCTGTTCACCCAACTACCTTCATGACGCTCACGCCCGGTTTGCCCTTCGTGTCGGGGCCGATGTTATCTGCGAAAAACCACTCGTTCTGAATCCCTGGAATATCGATGCCCTGGCCGAACTTGAACGCGAGAGCGGGTGCCGAATATACACGGTTCTGCAACTTCGAGTACACCCTTCCCTGGCCTCTCTTCATGAGAAGATCAAAACCGAGAAAATCACCACCAAGAAAGATATCGAACTTACCTACATCACTTCCCGCGGTCCCTGGTATCTGGTGTCATGGAAGGGGCAACTGGAACGGTCGGGAGGGCTGGCTACCAACATCGGCATTCATTTCTTCGATCTACTCATGTGGCTGTTCGGTCCGGTACAGACTTCGGAAGTGCACCTCGCCAACTCGATGAAGACCGGCGGTTACCTGGAGCTTCAGAATGCCCGCGTACGCTGGTTCCTTTCTATCGACAAAAACGATCTTCCGCCCGAAGCCGCCGAAAAGGGACAGAGAACCTATCGCTCAATTACCATAGACAGGCAGGAACTGGAGTTCTCAGAGGGCTTTACTGATCTGCACACTATTGTCTACCGCGAAACCCTGGCCGGACGCGGCTTCGGGCTGGACGACGCCCGACCGTCGATAGAACTGGTTCATGATATCAGGAACGCTCGCGTAACCGCGCCCGGTGATAATGTCCACCCTGCCCTGCAAAAACTGCTCTGAACCTGTCATCACTTGAGAGCGTCGTGCACCCAGCTTACCACCGGACAGGAGAAGTCAACGTACGGAAGAACCCACGGATTTGAAATGCAGATTCCAAGAAACAGTCGCTCCATGACAATTGCCTTTCTGGGAGCGATATGCGTCCGTTACCTTTTTCATGAAATAACGAACTTCACGTTCGATGATGCTTTCATTACATACCGCTATGCCGAGAACCTTGCCGCCGGTCTTGGTTTCGTGTACAACGCCGGTGAGCGGGTGCTCGGCACGACTACGCCGCTTTTTACCTTGCTGCTCTCCTCGGCGTCCATTCTCGGTTTACCAGTACCGGCGGCGGCCCTGGCTATTACTTTGACGGCATCCGGAATAACAGCGGCCCTCCTCCTGCGGTTTGCCACTCTGGCTGGCTTTGAGCGTCTTTCATTCGTCCCTGTGATAGTGTATGTTTTCTTCCCTCGTCTTCTTCCCATCGACACCGGTGGTATGGAGACAACCCTGTTCACCCTTATGGCAACGGCCGCCTTCTATTTCCAGCAACGACAACTGCCCGTTAAAGCTATTGGTCTGGCAGCAGCGGCAACGCTGGTTCGCCCCGAGGGGCTGCTCATCCTGTTTGTTCTAATAGCTTTCCTGGCCTTGAAGGAGGTCCGACTGGCTCTTGTCGCAACCTTGACCGCCCTGCTGATACTGCTCCCCTGGGTTATTTTTGCCTGGCTGTACTTCGGCTCCCCCGTCGCCAATTCCATCGGTGCCAAACTGGCCTTGTACTACCGGGTCTGGGCCTCACCGGCTTGGGACAACTTCCTTTTTATTATGGGTTTGCATAATCCCCTTGGCTGTGTTTTGTTTTTTCTCGCCTTGGTGGGTGGGTTCTGGCTGCTAGCTAGACGCCGCTTTGGCTATCTTGAATCGATTTGGATGTTGATTTCCATAATGTCTCTCACCTTTTCCTCTGTGCTGATCTTTCGATGGTACGTAGCCCCCATCTATCCGATTTACATCCTTTTTGCTTCGGCCACGCTGCCGGCCTTGGTTGGCCGCTGGCAGCGGCTGCGCCGGCTAATAAGCCCGGCCGGGCGTCTGCTAACCGCGGCTGCCATGATCGCAGCTCTGGCAGCCGCCAACTACTCAACTGTAATCAACTACCGGCATGAATGGGACTTCCTCTCAGGCATTCAGAGCGAAATTGTCGAGTACCTGCAAGCGAATGCAGATCCCCTTGACGTCGTGGCTACTGAGGATCTCGGTTATGTAGGCTATTACAGCGGTTTCCGAATGCTGGACCGAGCCGGGCTGATTTCGCCCGAAGCTATACCTTTTAATCGTCGCGGGGACTATATGGGGCTGATAATGGCCGTCAGGCCGGAATGGCTCGTTATATCCCCATGGGACCCCACGAGTCAGTTTCTCGACAGTTCAGGCTTCAGGTTGGCCTACGAATACCGAAAAACTGTTGCCTCACCTCTTGGGGATACCTGGAGCTTCAATGTATACAGACGCATCGACAGAGGCCGGTAGATAGGTTGTCTGGAGGGTGGACTTTAATAAAAGCAGTTTACTTTTCGTATCATTTTTGAAGCGAAGACTTGGATTCAAGGATGCTTGAAGCGACAATTCAACGACTGCAGGAGAAACTTAAGGACTCGCACCTTAAGAAAATAGTGATCGACGCGGTGGCCGATATGCTAGCTATCAAACCCAGCGATGTGCGAGCTGAGGAATACATAACCGCGGCAGCAGTCATAATCGTCAGAGAGTTGAAAAATGAGCTGTTAAAGAGCGAACAGTACAGGCCGCACAGCCTTTCACGCTCGGACTCAGTCCCCGATATTGATTGTGAAACCATTATTAACGGCCTACTCGTCGGAATGCATCACGACCTCCTGGAAAGTAATCTTCAGATGGTCAGAGCCCTGGGTAGCGCCATCGCCGAGCGAGATTATGGCACCAGTGAGCACAATTATCGGGTCACCCTCTATGCTACCGGTCTCGGTGAACATCTGGGGCTCGATAAAGCGCAGATGCAGGGGCTTATTAAAGGCTCCTTTCTGCACGATATTGGCAAAATCGGAATTCGGGACAAAACCCTGCTTAAGCCGGGAGGACTTACGCAACGGGAATATGAAGATGTCAAACGCCACGTCACTCTGGGCACGCAGATTATTGCTAATGTTCGCTGGCTTGAGGACGCTGTCGACGTTATCCATTACCACCACGAAAGATGGGATGGGACCGGTTATCCCGATGGGC
This sequence comes from Candidatus Zixiibacteriota bacterium, assembly GCA_020351995.1. Taxonomy (GTDB): domain Bacteria; phylum Zixibacteria; class MSB-5A5; order GN15; family FEB-12. Next base: position 2,317,081 of record CP070674.1, on the reverse strand, counting down.
TTCGCGGCGAAGCCATTCCACTGAAAGCTCGTGTATTCTGCATCGCTGATGTCTTCGACGCCTTAACCTCCGAAAGACCCTATAAGGGAGCTATGCCATTCACGGAAACGATTGAGGCCATGGCACATGAGAAAAACGCGCAATTTGACCCGGCCCTCCTTACAAAGTTCATTGAAATCTCCGAACATCTTTACCGGTCAGTGACGGGCCGGGCCGTTGTCACTCTTGAAAATTCGGTGCTGGCATTGATTAACCGCTACTTTCAATTCAGCCCCGAAGTCGAGGATCTCCGTAATTCTTTCGGGTCAATCGTCCAGCCCGACAACAACCAGAAATAGCTGACACCGCAGGCTGGTGCACCCGCTTGACACCCGGCACTTAAGCATTATATTGCAGACAGGCTCACAATTACTTATCACTGAAAACCAACATTATTCGTGTAAGGAGCAATTATCATGTCTAAGGTCAGTATAGCGTCGTTAGTTGTCCTTGCCTGTCTCCTCCTCGCGTCTTCCGCGGCGGCTACCAGCAGCCTTCCACCGCCCCCGAACGTGCGCATAACCTATTACCCCGAACTCAACAACGAGGAACAGGTTTTCATCTGCCCCGGTGACAGTAATATCGTCATCGCCAACTGGCGTGACTTCCGGCTCGGATACCGTCAGATAGGCATTGGACGCTCGACCGACGGCGGGTTGACCTGGGTGGATTCTCTGATTCCCGTGTCAATGCAGTACTTTGGAGCGGACGCGCGCCAGTCAGACCCGACTATGACCGTCGACGGTTTGGGTAATTATTATATGTCCGTGCTCGACTACGACGCCGTTGGGGAAAACGACGGCTCGGTCATATCGTTTTACAAGTCTGTTGACAAAGGCGTCTCATGGTCCGGACCCGTGCCCAATGTCAGTGTCATCATCGACCCGGAAATCTTCGAGGACAAACAGTTCATCACCGTCGACCGCACCGGCGGCCTCTATGACGGCAATCTCTACTGCTCCTGGACAAGGTTCCCGAATCCCGACCGGATAATGCTCGTCCGTTCCATTGACGGCTGCGAATCGTTCGAGGATACCGTCACCGTCGGCCCCAGCCAGTCATCGACCGGCTGCGGCACTACTGTGTTTGACGCCGGTCAGTTCTCGATTCCAATCGTCACCTCAAACGGTGACCTTCACGTTTTCTGGCAGGGATATTCTCTGGATTCAGGTGCCGAGTGCAGCGCCACTCTGTGCATCAAACACAGGGTCTCTGACGACGGCGGTTTGTCATTCGGCCCGGAGCAGGCCGTGCTGCCTGTCTCAGGTTACACCTACGCTAACGGCGGCATTGACACTTATTCCCAGCCCGTGGGCGACGCCGACCTGACCGGTGGACCGTTCGATGGCAACCTCTATATCGCTTTCACCAATCGAGCCGCCGAAGACAGCATCGATCACACCGATGTCGACTTTATCAGGTCGACTGATAATGGCGCGACCTGGTCCGATCGATACCAGATCAACGACGCCCCCGATGCCGATAACATGGACGCCTTTCATCCCTGGCTTATCGTCAATCAGGAAGGCATCCTCGCGGTTATTTTCTACGACCAACGCTACGACCCGACGAAGTACTCCAGATTCGACTGTATCGCCGCCTATTCGTTCGACGGCGGGGAAACCTTCACTACTAACCACCGGGTCAGCAGCGAATCATCCCGCCCACAAGACCTCGCCCTGGATATCGCCTCTCTTCCCGTGCCTTCCTTCAAAGGCGCCAGCGGAGCAAGCACCCTTTCGTCGAGTTCTTCAATGGCCGGTCTTATAGCCGAATACATCGGTGTGACCGCTTTCTATGACAAAATCCTGGCTGTGTGGACCGATACCCGCGATGATAACCAGGAAGTCTATTCCGCCACCTGGGACCTGCCCCTTCTCGAACCGCGCCTGGCTTACCCCGAAGACCTTTCCTCCCACGAGTCTCCCCCGTTGCTGGGCTGGTCCACAAGCTGGAAAAACAACATCGACCGCTACCGGGTAGAACTGTCTGAGTCAGGCGATTTCTCGTCAGGCGTCATTTCGGACGTTGTTGACACCAACTTCTATCAGCCCAGTTCAGCTCTCGGCACTGGCACCTGGTATTGGCGCGTGAAGACTTTCGACGTCCCTACTAACGACAGCTCTGGGTACTCCAACGTGCGCCGCTTTACTTCCTCGTCCGCCGTTATCTGTGGCGATGCCGATGGCAACGGCCAACCGGATATCCTCGATGTTGATTACATGATCGACTGGCTCTATCGGGGTGGACCGGCTCCCGTGTCGATGGAGGCTGCCGATGTCGACAACAATGACCAGGTCGATATTCTCGATATTGACTACTTTATTGATTGGCTTTTCCGGGAAGGCCCGGACCTGAACTGCGGGTAATTAAGAAATAAATCTCGGCAATCAATACTTGCCGAACAGCCTGGCGAAAAACCGGTGGACGCGGTGAATGCCCGCCACCGGTTTCGCATACATGAGTATACATTTATCGGCAACAACGGTCATTCCCGCCTCAGAAGCTTGATTGGCCAGCTTCGTATGATCCGGTCCCTGCTGAAACCAAATTCGCTCTATACCACCCCGGGCAGCCTCACTGATCAGACCCTTTACCCGCTCTGGCCTCACAACCACCAGAACCCCCTCAACCGGTTCAGGGATATCAGCCAGCCTGGCGTAACAAGTATCTCCATCGCAAGAAGCCAGGGATGGATTGACCCCGTACACCTTGAACCCGTTTCTTTTGAGCGCACGGTAAACAAGGGCACCGAATTTCGTACGGGTAGCCGACACCCCTATCACCGCGATCGACTTTGACTGAAGAAACTCCCTGATATTCTCGTCCAATCGCCGTACCTCGCGTCACTATACTGACAGGAAATACGCTCTCGTAGTTTTCTGACGCAACAAAAGTTTATCTGCGACCGCAACCCCTACAAGTATTAGCCCGGCGAAAATCAGGATTGGAAGCATTGGACCAAGGTCGGTGGTCATTTTGCTCAGCGAGCCGACAGTGCCCGATTGCGCAACCGCACTCTCCAGTGAAAATGATGCCGCACCATTAAGCAATGCTTTAATATCGAATAGGTATATGATTGCCGCCAAACATGATAACAGGCCCCCTATGGCGAATACGAGACTGCTCCGGCCCAGTCCGGCTGCCGGAAGAACCTGTTGCCTGATAATTGCCATCGTCCGAGAAGTGAAATCTGTTGGAAGCAATTCCGGCCGGTCCTTAGCCAACTCGGCATAAAGCAACTTGTACTCCATCACTAAACCCTGACAGTGTTCACAGTCTTTGATATGCTTTAGTTCTGTGGGGCTCAACCCCCTGAATCTATTATCCAGGCATTCTTGTATGCGTCCCTCGGACAAATGTTCTATCGACATAAATCCTCCATCTTGTATTTCGCTAACAACCTGTCCTTGAGCAGCTTCCGCGCCCTGAACAGGTGGCTTTTTACTGTCCCGTCCGGTAACCCGGTTATCTCTGATATCTCCCGGTATGGCATCTCCTCCAGATGATAAAGTACCAGAACTGTCCCATACTGAACTGGCAACTTATCTATCTCCTCTATCAATATCTCCGACAGGTTCCCCCTGTCGGCGCAATCTTCGGGACTGTACGTCTCTGCCGCAAGCCGTTCCAGACCATTCTCTTCCGGCATCAAATCGTCGACCAGAGGTGCCCGTTTCTTTTCCAGGTAATTCAGGCTGGTGTTGTACGCGATAGTGGCTATCCAAGTCGATAGCTTGGACTCAAACTTGAATGACCCCAGCTTCTGGAAAACCTTAACAAAAACCTCCTGGCAGATGTCCTCCCGATCCGCCTCAATAGTTACCATCTTAAAGACAATATGGGCCACGAGCTTCTTGTAGCGCTCAATGACCGCCTCAAACTCCTCGGTATGCCCGGCCAATATCCGGGCCACGAGCTGCTTCGACTCCTCTCGCTGCTCCATATGTCTATTGTATACGACAGATTAGGGCGAAAGATGTTTCAAAAATAGGGCCTAAAAGGGTGCAACATTGCCGGCCCTGACCGGTCTTATTAATCAGAAGCAAACAAAACCGCTTATAAAAGGAGAATCCCTATGGAAGACGCCGTCATTGTAATCTGTGTTTTCGGCGGAATAGCTCTCGTGTTCAAAGTAATCGCCGACGCTATTACGCGTAACAAGCTGATTGCCAAAGGCATGGTTGACGAAAACGTCAAATACCTCTTCTGGAAAAACACCGAAACCTCAGGCGTTTCAAACGTAAAATGGGGTCTGGTCCTGGTTGCTATCGGTGTTGCCCTGTTGCTCGACCAATATGCCCCCTTCTACCTTAGAGAATCCAGTGTATTCGGCTTCATGTTCCTATTCGCCGGTATCGCCTTCCTGGTGTACTATTTCATTGCTAAAGCCAACATTAAGGAACAGCGCCGGCAGCAAAACATGCAGCAAACCCGTTCTTGATTCTATATTGAGTCTCTCGCCAAAAACCCCTGCCGATTCCGGCAGGGGTTTAATCTTGCCCAGCCTCTTTTTCCCCCTGACAGGGGGCTGAAGGGCTTCTTGTGGCCTACCCGGCCAGGCCTTACTTCTCCATCCCCAGAGCATTCAAGATAAAGGCATATTCAAAGGCCTCATCCTTAAGCCATTCATATCGGCCCGATGATCCGAAATGCCCGGCTCCCATCTCCGTCTTCAAAATCAGCATGTTGTTGCCGGTCTTGGTGGCCCTGAGTTTGGCCGTCCATTTGGCTGGTTCCCAGTACTGAACCCGGGCATCATTGAGCCCGGCCGTAATGAGCATATTCGGATACACTTGCGCTCTCACATTATCATATGGTGAGTATGACAACATATAATCGAAATACTCTTTTTCATTGGGATTGCCCCATTCCTCGTATTCGATCACTGTCAGGGGAATGCTGGCGTCCAACATGGTATTGATCAAATCCACGAACGGCATGCCAGCCACAACTACCTTGAACAGATCCGGACGCATATTCGCGACCGCGCCCATGAGTAAACCACCCGCACTGCCTCCCGAGGCCACCAGGTAGTCGGGCGAGGTATATTTGGTGTCAATGAGATGTTCGGCACAGGCCGTGAAATCCGTAAAACTGTTCTTCTTGTTAAGCATCATCCCTTGATCGTACCAGTACCGTCCCATCTCACCGCCGCCTCGAATGTGAGCAATCGCGAAAGCGAATCCTCGGTCGAGCAAACTCACCACCGTATTCCGGAACCGTGGCTCGGAACTGCTGCCATAAGCGCCGTAGCCATACAGCAACACCGGGTTTCTTCCATTCTTCATCAAGCCTTTTCTGTACACTAACGATATCGGCACCTTGGTCCCATCCGAAGTCGGGGCCCATTCCCTGGCCACCTCGTATTGTGACTTGTCATACCCACCGAGTACTTCTTCCACTTTCAAAACCGTCGATTCGCGCCTTTTCATATCGTAGTCATAGACGGTCTTCGGAGTCACCGGCGACGAATACGTAAATCTCAGTTCCCTTGCGCTGAAGTCAGCGTTCTTCCCGGCCCGGTAAGTGTAAACTTCCTCCGGGAACTCTACATAATGTGATTCCCCGGAGCCAAAATCGAATACTCGTATCTGCTTCAGACCAAACCGCCGCTCATAAACAACCAGGTAATCCTTGAAAACATCAAGGTCGCTTATCATCACAGAATCTTCGTGCGCTATGAATTCCGTCCAGTTCTCTTTATCTGGTTGTTTCGTTGGGGCCGTCATGACCTTGAAGTTGGGGGCATTCTCGTTCGTTCTGATATAGAAAAGGTTGCCCCGGTGATACACGTCATATTCTATCTTGTGCTGCCGGGGTTGAATCACCCCGAACCGGCCATCGGGCTTATCGGCGTTCAGATACCTGATCTCGCTGGTGGTGTTGCTGGCGATGTCAAGTAGCAGGTACTTCTTGCTCTTGCTCTTCAACAGGTAGACTTCGAAAGCCGCGTCGGACTCATGATATACAGGCTGGTCCGATGTGTGACCTTCCCCCAGAACATGCTTTAACACTTTGTAGGGCCGCATTGCCTCGTCGAGAGTGGTGTAGAACACGGTCTTGTTATCATTACCCCATTCCACCGAATAGTAAACCTCCGGAATCCGATCCGGCAGAAGTTGCCCGGTCTCAAGATCCTTGAAATATATCGTGTACTGCTCCGAACCGTTAGTGTCAACAGTGTACGCCAGAATTTTATCATCAGGACTCACCGCGCACTTGCCGACATCCAGGTACTCGTGACCCTCGGCCAGAACGTTTTCATCCAGAATTACCTGCTCCGCCGCGTCAGGTTTTCCTTTCTTGCGACAGATTATCTTGTATTCCTTCCCTTTCTCGGTGCGAGAGTAATAATAGTAGTCGCCATCCTTCTCAGGTACCGATAGATCAGTTTCCTTGATCCTTCCCACCATCTCCTGGTAAAGGTTCTCCTGAAGTTCGGTCGTATGTTTCATCATAGCTTCAGTGTAAGCGTTTTCGTCTTCGAGGTATTCAATTACCTCCCGGCTACCGCGTTCTCTTAGCCAGTAGTAATCGTCAACCATGGTTACGCCGTGGATTGTCTCAACCTTTGGCTGAACACCGGCCACAGGCGGTCTGGGTCGGCGCTCTTGAATGCAGGATATCAGCGGAAGTAACACAGCCACGGTGGCTGTCACGGAGATAAAGCGGCGATAAGACATTAAGTTTCTCCTGTAATCTGAAATTGTCATTGGCTAAATGTAATCTAACCGGACCAAAGAGTCAAAGACCAATTCGGACTGCTGCCGGAGAACTCATCTTTCCCGTAGGGCGGCTCCTCCGACAAATCACCTTGACTATCTTTGCCCGGTTACGTATAGGTACTAAGAGTAACTTTTTACAGCTAGGGCGTGCCCATGATACTAAAGGACAAAGTAGCCATCGTCACTGGTTCCAGCCGAGGTATTGGCGCCGCCGCCGCAAAACTACTCGCCGCCCACGGAGCCAGGGTGACCGTAAACTTCATCAAGAATAAAGATGCCGGCGAGCAGGTCATTGCCGACATCAAGAAGGCCGGCGGCCAGGCCATCCTTGTTCAGGCCGACGTTACCCAGCGACAACGGGTCGAGGCGATGGTTCGTCGAACCGAGGATGAATTGGGCCCGGTAGATATCCTCGTAAACAACGCCAACATGAATTTCCCGGTCATGCCCTTTGTACAGTTTCCATGGGACGGTTTCGAACAGAAGCTGCTTAACGAGATGAAGGCCGCTTTCTTCTGTTGCCAGACCGTTGTGCCGGGCATGATCGAACGCAAGTCCGGGTGCATCGTTAATGTCTCCAGCGGCTTGTCCCGTTCACCCGGTGTCGGGTTTATTGCGCACACCAGCGCCAAATCGGCCCTTGATGCTTTCTCCAAGGCCCTCGCTCTGGAGCTTGGCCCGCACGGGATCCGTGTCAACGTCGTCGCCCCGGGACTGACTATCACGGACGCCACCGCCCACCAGCCGAAGGAAATGCACGAAGCCGTGGCAGCCCATACACCCCTGAGGCGACTGGCCCTGCCTGACGATATCGCAGGCGCGATCCTGTTCTACTGCGCCGACTGGTCACGTTTCGTGACCGGAACCTACCTGCCCACCTCAGGCGGAACACAGATGATTTGAGGCGAGTATGGCAAAGTATTACGATGTAAAAATAACCCTCGTTTCGCAGCTGAAAAACTGCCCTGCCGGGCATAAAGTCGGTGATGAATTCATCGTGAGTAACAAAACCCCGGCCGGTATGTGCATGGGCGCCTTTTGCTCACTTATGCCGTATATCCAGGTTCTGAAATTCGGCGGGGCATTCTTCTGGGTAAAAGAGGAAGGTGTCGGGACAATGTGTTGCCCAGACCCCAATGTCGTTAACACCTTTCGACTCCAGCGCCTCCCCGCCTCGGAACCCGTCCACGACAGCTACGACGACTAGTTTACCACCGGCAGGGTCCCATCGACCCCGCCTGTTTCCGGCAACCTAGAACCCAATCGAACAGGTCACGCCTACTCCGTTTGTCGCCGATGCCGTCACACCGACCTTGAGTCTTTGTACCGGTACTGCCTGCCATTTGCTTTTAAAGATTAAATAGCCAGTTATCGATCCGGCAACCAGACCAAGTATCGTATCAATCACTATCTTGGCATTTCGTGACGGGCCGGGGAAAATACTCGGCTCCGGCTCTTCTTCAACAGCCGAACCGACAGCGAACCCAAGTGCGGCTCCAGCCAGTGCCATCAGTGATATGCCCGTGTAATTTGTCTTGCGCCACACCTTAATGGTTCTAATAGAGTCAACCGGTACCCGGGCCAGAAGGATAGGGTAAACGGTATTGTATTGCAGCCGCCGCTGAATCTCGCCACAGGTAAACTTGGCTGGAACGGTCTTATCCCTGATAAACATCGTCACGTCTGCAAAATTCACCTCGGATATCGGCAGGGCTACCTCCTCTCCCGACTCGGACACACCTGACAGAGTCTTGGTTTCAGCACTGTAAACGGCCCCGACATACGGAAACTCAATCGAACGATTGTCGGTTGTGACCACGCGGTCAAGCCTGATCTCTCCTTTGGTGCATAAACGAAGCGTATCGTTATCTAACCCGGCCACAAAGCCAATCCGCTCCGGTTTTCTGGTACCCCCTTCCCTCAATCGAACTTTATCGCCGACTTTTATCGGCCTCACAGCTGCTAAGACATCACTGTTGGCGCTCAGCAGACCAGCCAAAATTGCGCCGATGACAAATCGACTCAATCCACGCCAATTACTCAACATCATATCCTCCTTAGGCATCCTCTGCCCGTGATTTCTTCACGTACACTTCGCCTACGTCATTGTAGCGGTCTCCAGCAGGTCACACTGAACATTACATCCTGTTCCCAGTAACCCAACGCGCTGTTTACCGGCACCGTTCTGCAGTCCCAGCCGACTGCTCTGGTCCATCCGAGATCGCGACATATTTCATCGGCCTCACTCTGCACACAATTCCCCACCGATATTCCTCTGTACCCGTCCGAGCTTAGTTCGAATGTTTCGGTTTCACCCGGAACAGTCGTTTTGGAACAACCAATGATGAATGCGATAGCGGCAACCAGCACCAGGATCAGCATCTTTTTCACGAGGCTACCTCCTTTTTTACATTCACCAAAGAAGCAAGGCAACCTCCGTGCCGGAGTGGGTGATGTCACAGAAGTGTCTGTAATAGACTGCCGCCGCGTGGGTTTGTCAAGAGGCCCGATGATTACGACCACCGGAACCATGGATAACCTCTATCCACCACGGAAAATCGCTATCCTATTAACTACGCCGGCCACCCGGTGCATAGACCACATTTTCCCTACAATTCTTCCCCTAATCGTCAAGAGCCCGCCTTGTGTAAGGATAGAACGGAATAACTTTTGGGCCCGCGAGCCAAGAGAAGCCCGCAAAATTAAAAAATGACGAAACGAACCCAAACCTGTGTAAACGAAAGACAAATATATCAATACGCCACCACACCGTCTTCCCTCCCCCTGATAAGAGGGACCAAGGAGGTTTCTCGTCTCCGGCACCGCAAGGTAATGATACGTAATCGCCCAAAAACGACAAAACGAACCCACCGCGCGGTCGGACTACCGTTTGGCGTCGGCCAAAAGGTTCGGAAAGCCCCGGATACGGCTATATTTGTGGCCCAGAGGAGCCTTTTTCGCCCCTCTCTAACCCCTTACGGATTGACATCATGGAGGCTTTTTGGTATCATTAAGGCTCGATATTTTGCCGGCAGCCGTGCTGCTGGCTTGTTTTGAATTATATGAAAACCTGGAGGCTTCCCGGTGAAAGAATATACCACCGACAAAATCCACAACGTCTGTTTCGCCGGTCAACGCGGCTGCGGTAAAACCCAGCTCGCCGATACCATAGCGTTTAACACCAAAATCAATAACCGTATCGGACACGTTGATGACGGCAGTTCCATACTGGATTACAATCCCGACGAGATTTCGCGCAAGACCACTATTTCAGCCAAATTGCTGGCCTGCGAATGGGGGAAGGGCAAAATCAACGTGCTCGACTGTCCGGGCCACACCGATTTCATCGGTGAGCTTCAGGGTTGCCTGAAGGTATCCGAGGCGGTTGGAGTCGTCATTAGCGCTAATGCCGGAGTGGAGATCGGTACCCAGATCCACTTTAAGGAGATCGATAAGATCGGCAAGCCACGGTTCTTCTTTGTTAACAAAATGGGGGCCGAGAACGTCAAATGGCAGTCATGCCTGACCTCAATAAAAGACACGTTCGGGAAGAACGCGGTGGCTGTTCAGTTGCCGATAGGAGAAGCCCAGGGCTTCAAAGGTATTGTCGATTTGCTCAAAATGAAGGCCTATACTTTCGACGGCGGCAAGCGAACCGAAACCGAGATTCCAGCCGACCTCAAAGACCAGGCTGACGCTGCGCGGGAAGCCCTGGTGGAGGTTGCGGCGGAGACCGACGACGCCCTGATGGAAAAGTACTTCGATGCCGGAACCCTTGATGACGCCGAGATTCTCAAGGGACTGAAGGCGGGTATCACGGCCGCCACCGCCTACCCTATTCTGGTGGGATCGGCCTACAACAATATCGGTGTGCAGCTCCTTCTGGATTTCATCACCGAATATCTACCTACGCCGGATATGATGCCGGCTGTTCAGGCACTGAAGCCTGGCCAGGAAAAACCCGTTGAGCTCCCCGTCAACACGTCGGGCAAACCGGTAGGATTTGTTTTCAAAACGGTTTCCGAGGGCCATCTCGGTGAAATGGTTTTCACCAAACTCTTTTCGGGAAGCATAAAAACCGGTAACGAGTTGAAAAATCAGCAGACGGGATCTTCGGAGCGAATCAACCAGATAAATGTTTTCCAGGGTAAGAATCGGGCCGAGGTGCCGTCAATTGTGGCTGGTGATATCGGCGTATTCGTCAAGCTCAAGGATACTCACACTGGCAATACTCTGGCCGGTGGTGGCGCCGCTATTACTGTCCCGCCGGTTGATTTCACCAATCCGGTTATGGATGTTGCTATCAAAGCCAAATCGAAGGGCGACGAAGAAAAGATCTCCAACGGTTTTGCCAAACTCAAAGAAGAAGATCCTACTTTCCGCCTGGTCTCCGACCCGGCTCTCAAACAGCAGGTTCTCTACGGACAGGGTCCAACTCACATCGACGTTCTGGTGGAACGCCTTAAAACCCGTTACGGCGTCGAAGTGGAACTGGTCAAACCGAAGATACCTTACCGGGAAACCGTTCGCGGCAAAGCCGAAAAACAATATCGCCATAAGAAGCAATCCGGCGGCCGCGGCCAGTACGGCGACGTCTACCTCCGCATCGAACCCAACAAGCGCGGCTCCGGCTTCGAATTCAAGGACGAAATTAAAGGTGGGGTGATTCCCAGCAAGTACATCCCTGCTGTCGAGAAAGGGATTCTCGAGGCCATGCAAAATGGGGGACTGGCCGGGTCACAGGTGGTGGATATCAAAGTCGCCCTGTACTTCGGTTCTTACCACGATGTGGACTCGTCCGACATGGCCTTCAAGATTGCCGGTCTGATGGCCTTCAAGGAAGGCTTTATGGAGGCTAAGCCCGTGATTCTCGAACCGATCTACAATGTCGAGATTACCGTCCCCGATGATTTCACGGGCGATGTCATGGGCGACATTTCTTCGCGCCGCGGAAAAATCGCCGGCATGGATCCCGACGGCAAAAACCAGACCATCCGCGCTTCCGTCCCGCAGGCGGAATTGTATCAGTACTCCGTTGACTTGCGCTCCATGACTCAGGGTCAGGGAGTGTACACCCTGAATTTCTCCCACTACGAAGAGGTGCCACACGATGTGGCTCAGAAGATTATGGAGGAAGCCCGCCGCGAGAAAGAACAGGAAGGCTGATTAGGCCTATCCGTTTCTGATAAAAAAAGGTCAGAGCCTTTACACTCTGACCTTTTTCATTTTCACTACAACTTTCGTATTCGGCCGCCGGGCTACAGCGAGTCAGTTTCCGTCTCCACCTCCTCAGCCGGCTCCTCGACCGGCTCCTCGACCGGTTCCTCGGCCGGCTCCGCCTCGGGTTCCGCAACTGCCTCCGCCGGACTTTCCGCAGGCTCAGCCTCAATCTTGAATGCCACCGCCTTTATGATATTGCCACCGGCATCCAGCACCCGGACCTCCCAGTTCCCGGTCCACGACGGTAGTATCTGCTTGGAACTCCACGTGCGCCAGGCCGAACTTCTAACCGGAAGATCGACCGTTGCCATCGTCTCACCTTCGCGTACCCATACATGCTGAATAGCCGTGGTATCGGTGGCCCCGATACATTTCGTCCAGAAAAACAACTGCCCCACATCCGACCCAAAACTCAGTGCCGTACCTGCGGGCTGCCGTTCTTCAATCGCGGTACAAACCGCGGTCTCAACCTCCGTAAACGGTCCGACTGGTGCGGCCTCCTGACCCAAACACGGCGCCGCAAGCAGCGTCAGTGTCACCAACAATAAGAATGCGAACCTTAGACTCATACTCCCTCCTAATGCGGAATCGTTAGTGGTTTGCCCTGTTAAAATAATATCATATCCTGTCGGCGTGGACGCAAGAACCTAAATGCCTCCCATCCCGGTATACTTGCTGCTGCTAATCGTCCTGAAGCGAATTCTCTGCCGGCAACAACCCCTCCACCAACTCCGAAATTTCCCGCGACGGAATGGCGTGCCAGCTTTCGACCTGAAATGCTCCCCGGGCCCGACTCAGAAGCGACATCTTGGCCGCCGTCTTTTCATCCGGCGCCTCATAAATGCACATGAAGTCATACGGCCCGAGAATGGCATAGTGTGCTAATACTTTAACTTCCGGGCATTGTTTGTTGATTTCTTCAAGCCAGGCAACACTGTCGCGCGAATGGGCCTTCAGTTTGCTTGTAACTTCAATGAGGTCTGCATCCCGCGGCGCTATTTTCGTCATCATTACGAACGTCTTCATATATTCCTCCGTAGTTTTTGAATTACAAAAACTCAGGGCATAGATGACTACAGTTTCGAATGAGCAGGAGTACAGAAACGGTCAATTACTTGATTCGGCGGTCTCACAAACAAAATACGATATTAAAAACTCCCGCGAAATAGATTTCTGAAAACGTACCACTGATGGGCCATTTATCTCAATATCACATTTTGGCTTCAGTGGCTAAAAAAAGTTGACATGTATACAAATGAGCAGTATCCTGACATCGTGAAAAAGAAACTGACAGACAAGCAGCGCAAAGTGCTCAGGTACATCAAAGATCACATCGTCACACGGGGCAGCGCTCCGACCATTCGCGAAATCGGCAAATACATGGGAATAACATCCACCAACGGTGTCCGCCTCCATCTCACGGCCCTGATCAAGAAAGGCTATCTGAAAAAACAAGAATATATCGCTCGGGGACTCGAGTTGGCAACCGCACCTGCGATGGATATCCGCCAAATTCCATTGGTCGGTTCAGTACCCGCTGGTCTTCCCATCGATGCCATCGAAAATGTTGAAGGCGAGATCGCTCTGGACGCTTCATTTGCTCCCAGGGGCGATTCTTTCACCTTGCGGGTGGTCGGCGACTCCATGCGCGACGCCGGGATTTTTGATGGTGATATAGTATTGGTTCAGAAGCAGGATATAGCTCGTAAGGGAGATATCGTAGTGGCCATAATCGGCGATGAAGCCACCGTCAAACGATATTACCCCGAAGGCAGACAGGTCAAGCTTGAGCCGGCGAATGATGATTTTGAGCCGATCATAATCAATAAACGGTCTCGCGAGTTTCGAATCGCCGGCAAGGTGGTCGGGCTCATGAGAAAACTCAGCTGAGTCGGCTCGCCGAAGGCAGGAAAAAACCCGCCCTGACTGTCAAGGCGGGTCGCTCTCGTCCGTGAGCATCATCCCAGCGCCAGTTCCCTCTGATTACTTCTTCACTCCCAGTTCCAACTCGAGGTTTATCGTGACCTCGTCACCAACCAGTACTCCACCGGTATCGAGAGCTTTATTCCACTTCACGTTGAAATCCTGGCGGTTAATTTTGGCCGTTGCCGAAAACCCGGCTTTGGTGTTTCCCCACGGGTCTTTGACCACACCATTAAAAGTACAACCGAAGGTGGTTTCCCGGGTGACATCTCGAATGGTCAGGTCGCCGGTAATCTTGAAACTGTCCCCCGAAACATCGTGAACCTTCTTAGATTTGAATGTCATCTCGGGAAAAGTCGCGGCATCGAAAAAGTCTGGACTGCGCAGATGCTCGTCACGCTTCTCATCGTCGGTGTCAACCGATGCCACCATAACTGTCATCTCAACCATACCGGCTTCCAGGCTATCGGTGTCAAAAACAAAGCTACCAGTGAAGTCGCTAAACTGCCCGTTGACTTTCGCGATTACCAGGTGACGCACATTGAAGCCAACCGATGAATGGGCTTTGTCAATTTCCCATTCAGCGCCCAGGGTGAATGCCGGCAATAACAACAAAAGCAACGCAGACAGCAAAATTCTTCTGGCCATCAGAACTCTCCTTTTTCCTCGTGAACTTGATTCTAGCCTAGAACATACTGAAGCTGTACTTGGTTCCACAGTAAGCCATGGTCCTCACATCCGCTACACGCGAGCTTAGTGTTATTAAGGAGTTACGGCGCACATTTAAAGTAACACTTAATATTATCTCACCGCGATCAGAACGGCTCCAGTGATATAGGCGAGGATCCACCAGAAGTAGGCGAGGCGAGAATACAAATGCAGACCGCGAGCGACATTCACCGCCGGACCGTTCCTGAGCCTGAAACGCCAGATCAAAATACAGTCAATCAACATACCCGTCAGCGACGAATATCCAAGAATTCCGTGAACGGTGAACGGACCGCTTTCCGACCCGATGATCATACAGGTGGTCGCAGCGATATCAAAGACAACACCCACCGTGAGAAAGGCGAGTACGATGTTGCTCACTATTTTCTTTCTCTGCTCGGTTATGATGGCGATGCTGTAACTGAGCAAAGCGAAATTGACTATAATTGTCCCGGCGAGAAGAACTGGTTTCATGTCTGCTGATTCAATATCTTATTGGCATAAAGAACCCATATTACGCTTTCAGGTTCCCAGAAACAAGGTTTCATGTTCTCTGATCGCAGGCCCTTTGATGTCTCGCTAAGTCACTGTCCAATAACAAGCTGAGCTGTTTTAGTTGACAATGTCTTTTCTCGCAGTAGATTATTAATGACTACCAGTCAAGCTCTGTGAGCTATGTGAAGAGGCAGCTTCGCAATTGCGCTACATCGGAAGTAGCGACCTCGAAGGCCTGGTAGTTGGTAAATCCCCTGTCGGGGTCAACCACAACCATCATAGGAGGTGGTGCTTAGCTCAGATTCGGGCCGCCTGTGGCCTCTCAGGCGGCCCTGACATTTTATGCGATTTGCCGATGGAGCCGGCCCTGATATTCAAATTGACAGCTTGTTTACAAGAGCCTCGGGCCACCGGAGGTCACAGAGAGGGCTTGAGCCGCTGCCGCACTGCCTCAAATAAACATACCCCGGCCGCTACCGATACATTGAGACACTCGACCGAGCCGAGCATGGGGATACTGACCAGAAAATCGCATTTCTCGGCCACCAGCTTTCGCAACCCCTTCCCTTCGCTACCCATCACCAGCGCCGTGGGCGTGATAAAGTCGATATCATAGATTGACTGCGTAGCGGCATCGGCGGTACCCACAATCCACAGGCCAACCTCCTTGAGCCTTTCAAGGGCTCCGGCTAGATTGGTCACCTGAACAAACGTGATTTTCTCGGCCGCTCCCGAAGCCACCTGGCGAACGGCTGGAGTCAGAGTGGCAGCCCGGTCTTTGGGCACTACAACGGCATGAGCACCGGCAGCGTCGGCTACCCGTAAACAGGCACCGAGATTGTGTGGATCCTGAACACTATCGAGAATGAGAATCAGGGCCGGTTCCGAGAGCCCCCCAATGATGTCGAGTAGATCGTCTTCGGTCTTGATCACGACCCGGCGATCCAGATCGGTATGGGTGGCCCGCCGGGATATATCGGCTTTTCTTTCTCTGGCCATAATCACCTGAAAGTACCCGTTTGATATGCCCGTTGTCAAGCGCGGTCTCCTGTGCGGAATTGCTTGCCAGTAATAGTCCGACCTGTTATTGTTAACGTTAGACAACCTTACGGGGGCAAGATTATGGCTGTACAAAAAATTTTGCAGTTGGGCGATCCGGCGCTTTACGAAATCACGGAAGAAGTTCAGGAAAGTGAAATGCACCGCTACCGGATGGTTATCGCCGACATGCACGACACCGTGATGGATTTCCGACTTAAGCATGGTTTCGGACGGGCTATCGCGGCTCCGCAGATTGGAATCAACAAGCGACTCGTCTATATGTTCATCAACGAACCAAGAGTTTTCGTAAACCCGGTTCTCTCCGATTTTGACCGCCAGATGCTCACTATCTGGGACAACTGCCTGTCTTTTCCATTCCTGTCGGTAAAGGTGAAGCGTCACGCGGCGTGTACCATTGACTATTTCGATATCAAATGGTCGCGAAAGTCCGAGCGCCTTGAGGGTGAACTCTCAGAACTGCTGCAGCACGAGGTGGACCATCTTGACGGTATCCTCGCCATCCAGAGAGCCGTCGATACGAAAGCCTTCGCAGTTCGTGGACATGAACAATACGATAAGTAGTCGCTGACGACACAATCTCCGAAGGAACGACCAGACACCCAGATGAAAGGGTGGTCATATTACACGATCCCATAGAGCTTTACAGCGGTTTGGGTTCGTTTTGTCATTTTTTAATTTTCGATACTTTGTCCCTTTAGCCCGGGTTCGCTCTACACTACCAACCCTTCGTACGAACAACAGCGCAGTTGTATAAAAAGTGCTCCCCGCAGGTGATAACGAAAAAAACTTTACATTTTCCTCGCGGTGTTACGTCTTTGCATTTAGACGGCGGGTATATTAATCTGAAGAAATTGGCGTAGATATATGAGGAGGGTTGTATGTTTTTGAGAATCTCTGCCTTCATCATCTGCGGTATGTTTGTTCTGGCGCTGGTCGGGTGTTCAGATGATTCTCCATCTTCGAACTCATCCAAGGATGTTTATAATCCGATTGGGGTGGAGGGCGTCCCGGATGTTATCATCACCGACACTCCGCCCGCCGAATTGCCCGGCAATCGGATTACCGTGACCGACGCCCGGCTCAACAAGGATAGTCTGGTGCTGGTGGTCGAGTATTCAGGCGGATGTGTTGAGCATGATTTCGCGTGCTACATGTTCCCGGCAGCGTTTATGGAGTCGCTTCCACCTCAAGCCAATCTCTACGTGCTCGACAATACCGACAACGACCCGTGCGATGATGGCATCGTGACCGATTACGCCATCTTCGACGTATCACCGGTAGCGAGTCTCCATTGGGACCATTACGGGTATGTTTACGACATTTATATTAATGTGATTGATCTATCCAGCGGAGTTCCTGTTGAGAAATTCAGACTTTTGTATGATCTAATACCTTGACCGTTCGAAACAGGCAAAATTGATGGAAAAAGCCCCGCTGAGATGCGGGGCTTTCGTTATTCCAGCAAATCATTCGCGCTCTAGTGCATTCCCATCATCGAAAACAGACCCGCCCCGGCAATGAGGATACTGAAACCGATGAATATCAGCGTGATCAGCATGAGAACGCCATTTATTACGAAGTATGTTTTGAGTTTCCGCAACGATTCCAGAAGTTGATGTTTGTTACCTGTTACCTGGGCGCTCTCAGCCGACGAAGCCGCCTGGAACAGAAGCACGCCGAGCCAGATCGGCAGCCACGCGACTAAGATTCCGATGATGGTTATAGCGATGATGATACCGTTGATTATCATCACCACTCCAAGCAACTGCATCCAAACCTTGGCCTGATAGATCGGCAGGCTGATTTCTTTGATGTTCCGAGTTTGTTCTTCCATGACTTTCCCCCGTTTGGCTTTTTATTAGCGATCCGGTTCTACACAAGAATCGGCAATATCGGCCGCGATTGTCAACTTAAAAGGTTGGAATTGGAGGCTATGGTCAACCAGCCTCGTCTGGTCACGTCCCACACAACGCAGGCGACGTGATCGATTCAGCGGCAGGAGTTTTCCTTTGGTAAGAAGGGGGCTATGGAGTATATTAATAGCGCGTCCCGTAAAATCACGGGGTGTCCCTCACGCTCAGGCGTTCGAATAAATCCACCTTTGGGAGGTATTATGTTCAAAACATTAGTGTCAATTCTGGTGCTGGCCGTGCTGCTAGCGCTGGTCCAGTGCTCGGATAAGGGCGTGAATTCCGACGCGAACTCATTCATTTCACTTGTCGAGAAGCCGGCTTTCGACCGCAAGCAGGCCGCCGACGTAATCATAACTGATACAGATCCGCTTGCTTTGCAGCGGGATCCGTTTGTGATTCTCGATGTTCAGGTTAACGGTCAAAATCTTGTCGCCACTGTACAATACGCTGGTGGCTGCAAGAATCACTTCTTCTGGTGTTACATGAGTCCGCCCGGCTTCGAGAAGTCGCTCCCCCCTCAGGCCGATCTTTATATCATCCATCACGACAATAACGATCGGTGCAAGGCTCTGATCACCCAAGAGATAACGTTCGACCTCTCCCCGGTTGGCGAATTCTACGTTTATCTGTTTGGGCAGTCAGACCCTGTACGGTTAAATGTCCACGAGTATTTTGAGGTTGAACCGGGGGTGCCGATACCGGTGATTTACGTACCGTGATGGCCCGTCCGACCGGCGATATGCCCTTGGGAGTTCAGTAGGAGCATGTTTTTACACAGGTTTTTCCTGGGTCCTGAGGATCAAAGACTACAGGACGACATCTGGCTGGCTTCCCGTGGCGGAGTTTGGCCCGTTCCGTGGGGATTTTTCGCTATAGTACTTACTTCCGGGCTCTTTTGGCTCACCGGTCGTACCGCAATCGGACTTCCGCAGACAATTGCCCCCATCCTTGGGTCGCCGGATGTAGTTCGTGTAGTGGTCAACATTCTGACCGTGGTGGTGGTGTCCTGGGTGG
>CP070674.1:2118666-2297879 GCA_020351995.1 Candidatus Zixiibacteriota bacterium | reverse complement strand
TCCACGATGTGTACCGACACTCCTGACTCCTTATCACCACTGGCAATAACCGCCTCGTGGACGAAGTGGCCATACATGCCTTTGCCGCCGTATTTCGGGAGCAGGGCGTGATGAATATTCACGATTCGGTTGTGGTATTCACGAACAACCACCCCCGGCAGAAGCCGGAGGTATCCAGCAAGGGCGATATAGTCAATTTCATATTCCTTGAGCTTACCCAGCAGAGCTTCCCCGGCGTCTTCAGGAGTGGCGAATTTTTTGGACTTGAAAACGAAGGTATCGATGTTGGCATTCGCCGCCCGTTCAAGTCCGTAGGCGTCGCGACGGTTGGATACGACCAGAACGATACGGGCCGAAAGGATACCGGCCCTGGTGGCATCGATTAGCGCCTGCAGGTTGCTTCCGCTGCCTGACACAAAGACTGCCAGCTTCGCCGAGTTTTCTGAAAACACGCTAACCTCCTAGATCCTAGGTGGAAGTACCCGGTAAACCCTTGCTGATTGAGTTTCGAATATAAGCTAAAAAGTTATCAAGTCAAACTCAATGTCCAGCCGTCACAAACGAGGTTAACAGAGCTACTACAGGTCTTCAAGGAATAGTTTAAGTTCGCCACGAAACTCGTTGGGTGCCTCAAGATTCAGCATGTGCCCAACGGACGGCAAGATACTGAGTTTGCTCCCGGAAATCTTCTCATGAAGGGTCTTGGCCAAAGGCACGAACGGCAGGTCTCGCTCACCGGCGAGTATCATCGTGGGCAGGTTTACCTCGTGAACATGCTTGAGGTCGTCCACAGCCGGATACTTGCCCCGCATCGGGTCTTTCCAGAACGCCCCGGAATGCTCACGCATCATCAGTTCCAGTAAATGACGGATATGTTTCTTATCGCTGCCGAAGTATCTCAGAGTGGCCGAGATCCACCTCTTGCGGGCGACGTCGACATTCTGGGTCCGGGCGATTTCATCGATCTTGCGGATTTTCGGGCCCGGGTCAAAACCGGCTACCGATGTAGAAACCAGGGTCAGGGAGGTTACCCTTTCGAAGTATTTCAGCGCTATGCCAAGAGCCGTGGTGCCGCCCATCGATAAACCTGCAAGGTGGGCTTTTTTTATCCCCAGTCGGTCGAGCAACCCGACCATATCCTCTATCCTATGGGCACGGCTGTAGCCGGTCACGGGGGCATCGGACAGACCGTGGCCCTTGAAGTCGGGTAGTATCACCCGGTACCACTGACTGAAGTACTCAGCATCGCCGACCCACATGCGATGGTCGAGGGTGAAGCCGTGCATCATCACGATCGGGACTCGCTGAGGGTCGGTTTCCCGCGCCGGGTAATCGGCGTAGTGGAGTTTGAAATCGTCGAATTCCGCGTATGGCATAATTTCCTAACAACCGCCGCAGTTGAACCTAATCAAGCATCAGGAAATATAGACGATTGCGCATCGGAGGCAAGTATTATGGGTAGGCGTACGCTGGATGTTAATTCCGCGGCTCTGTTGTCAGGACCGGGCTAAATTATGTTGACATCCCCTTTTTACCGGACTACACTCCCTTAAGCAGGCGCCGTCTAACTTTCACCGACGGAAGCCGCTTATTGCTTTCAGGATCTCAGGCGAAACTATGCAAGTTTTCCCAAGTCGCTGGACAAAACCCTCTTTGTTGACGCGCGGCCTAATGGTGGTGCTGATCCTCATTGGGATTTTGCCAAGTATCTTATTCGTCGTTTTCTCCGAGCGTTTCGAAAACACATCTCTGGGATACGCGGAGCATTATGTTTCATTCCCGGCAGGTACCGACCGTATCGAATTAGATTCCTGGCGTCCCATGGCCCGAGCTCTCACGCATGTTAAGAGCGCTCCCGAAATTCCCTTATACTCGCAAGTCTTTTTCGACGAGCATGTCAAATTTCAGTATCCTCCGAGCAGTTTGTTGATTGTTGATCTGCTGCGGGCTTTTCCCGGAATGTCGTGGATGAAGATAATTGACTCGCTCTCGTATCTCTCGTGGCTGAGCGTGCTTATTATAGGTGTCCTTACGGCGTGCATACTCCGCCGCAGCTTTCTGGTGGTAACCGCGAAAGAGGCATTTCCCTCGTCAAAGGCGAACACTGCCGCTCTTTACTATGTCGTGTTGCTGATCGCTCTAACATTCTACCCGATAACCCGGTCTTTTTATCTCGGCCAGATTCAAACCTTGATAGCCCTGTTGGCCACGGTGTCGCTTATAGCGTGGCAATACGAGAAGAAAAAGTTGGTCGGAGTGCTGATCGGCTTAATCTGTGCCTTCAAACCTCATTGGGGATTGGTAATACTGTGGGGATGGATGCGCAAGCAGTGGGGTATGGCCATAGCGGGAACGGTGACGGTTATAGTAGTTGGGGGGATTTCCGTATCAATGTACGGCATTAACCATCATCTGGACTATATGTCGGTTCTTTCATTTCTTTCCAAACATGGCGAGGCGTTCTTTCCTAACCAGTCAGTGAATGGGCTGATGAACAGGCTGTTGTTTAACGGGAATAATTTGAACTGGAGTGCCACGAATTTCCCGCCGTATAACCCGGTGGTTTACTGGACGACTTTGATTTCGACCATCCTGATTATAGCGGCAGCGTTAATGTGGCGATTTCGAGATCGCGGCGGGGCAGGGCCGACGGAACTGGCGATAATCATGCTCAGTGTGACGATTGCCTCGCCCATCGCCTGGGAGCATCATTACGCGATACTGCTGCCCATCCTGGCGGTGATTGTACCGATCGCCCTGTCGAAGCGAATTTTCGGCAGATGGACCGTGGCCTACTTAGCCGCCGCGTTTCTTCTGGCCAGCCAGCGGATAGAAATCGTTAATCGTCTTGCGGAAACGTATTTCAATTTTCTGCAGTCCTACTTGTTCCTGGCGGGGATAATGGTGCTGGTGATGCTATATGCGGTCTCGAACAGAGTCGCAGAAGAAGAAGAACAGGAAGAAGAGAGCCGGTGAACCAAGAGATTCACCGGCATGAACTGCCACTCTATATAATCTAATCGGGTCTTACTGCCTGATCGCTACAGCATCGGCAAATACTTGTCGATCTCGAACCCACCGACATGCATACGGTAGCTGTCCCATTCGATGCGTTTGTTGGCAATCAGTTTTTCGAAGATATGATCGCCCAGGGTTTCCCTGGCAAAGGCCGATTTTTCGAACTCGTTGACCGCGTTCTCCAGCGAATTGGGCAGGGTCTCGATGTTCAGACCTGACTTTTCTTCGCTACTCATATTGAAGATGTTGTCCTCGACCGGTTCACGGAGTTTAAGTTTCTGTTCAATGCCCAGCAATCCTGCTGATAGCATGCAGGCGAACGCCAGATACGGGTTAGCGGCCGGGTCAGGCGAGCGCAATTCGATGCGGGTGGCCTGCTCTTTACCCACCCGATACATCGGCACCCTTACCATACTGGAACGGTTACGCCGCCCCCAACTGACATAGACCGGAGCCTCATATCCGGGCACCAGCCGTTTATAGGAATTGACCCACTGATTGGTGACCAAAGTGAATTCTTTTATATATTTGAGAATTCCCGCTGTGAACTGTTGCCCGGTTTGGGACAAATTATAACGGCCCTTATCGTCGAAGAAGAGATTCTTGTTCTTGTTAAACAGCGACATATGACAGTGCATGCCGCTTCCGTTCTGGCCGTAAACCGGTTTCGGCATAAAGGTGGCAAACAGCTTATGATCCATAGCGACTTCCTTCACTATGAACTTATAGAGCTGGGCGAAATCGGCCATGACCAGTCCTTCCTGATATTTCAGGTCTATCTCGTGCTGGCTGGGGGCCACCTCGTGATGCGAGCATTCCACCGAAATGCCCATGTCCTCCAGTGTCCTGACGGTTTCTTTGCGAACCCTGGTGCCAATATCAACCGACTCATAGTCAAAATATCCGGCCTTGTCCAGGGCCGTGGTGGCATGCTCGTTTTCGAAATAGAAATATTCAATCTCGGGGCCGACGTAGAAAGTCCAGCCTTTCTCCCGAAGCTTACTCAAGTTACGTTTCAAAACCCAGCGCGGGTCACCTTCATAGGGTGTCCCGTCGGGATTCTGAATGTCGCAGAACATAATGGCGACTTTTTCGCCAGCGATGTCCCAGGGAATAACGCGAAAGGTAATCGGATCCGGCATCGCCATCAGGTCGGATTCTTCGATGCGTGCGAATCCTTCCACCGAGGAACCGTCGAAGCCCTGCCCTTCTTCGAGAACCTGCTCAATCTCGGAGCGGGTAATGGACATGCCCTTGATTTTGCCCAAGATATCGGTGAAACAGAGGCGGATATAACGTACGCCCGCTTCATCAATTAACCGTAGAATATCTTCCTTGGTCTTGGTCATTTATCACTCTCCTACACTCGTTTCCTTATATGGTATGGTATTGCCTGCCGTGATAGGCGGCTAATATAGTTGCTAATGACCATGTAACAAGTTTTTATCGCCAAAGTTTGACAATAATGTACTTTTTTATAGTCTCTTCCGGAAGGCCGCGGCGAGCTGCGGTCATCCGAATTCATAGGAGGGCTTTTTAGTCGACTTCCAGGGATAGGTCGATCTGCTTGTGGCCGGGAACGAGCCGGCGGTATTTGACACCAGCCATGTCGAATATCCGGCGGGCGGCGACGTAGACGGGCTCGTCGTTATATCTGTCCGACAAGAATACGACTTCTTCAATGCCAACCTGGACAATAAGTTTGGCGCACTCATTGCAAGGAAAAAGTGAGACATACATGGAGGCGCCATCGAGGTCGGGCTTATTGGAGGCATTGGTGATGGCGTTCATTTCCGCATGGCAAACGTAGGGGTACTTGGTCTGGAGAAAGTCTCCTTCCCTGTCCCAGGGCAACTCGTCATCGGAGCAACCGGTCGGAAAGCCATTGTAACCAATTCCGATGATCCGCTTGTTCTTATTGACGATGCAGGCGCCGACCTGCGTGCCGGGGTCCTTGGAGCGCTTGGCCGATAGCTGGGCGATGGCCATAAAGTACTCTTCCCAGCTTATATAGTCAGTTCGCTTAGCCTTCATGATGGGCCTGAATATACAAAATAACTCGGTTGTGAAAAAGCACAATTATCAGGTTCCCGGCATGAAAAAGGCAGAACCGAATCGGGTTCTGCCTTCAAGTTCTATTTGCGAGGCGGCCCTAAGGAGCCATCCCCCCGCCGCCCGTATCGGTACCGGACTTCATGTCGAGAAAATTCTTGAGTGACTGAAGAAGATCGACCGGAACCGGGAAAATGAGGGTCGAGTTCTTCTCGGCGGATACCTCGACCAATGTCTGGAGGAACCGAAGATTCATAGCATGTGGGGCGGTGCCAATGACTTTGGCGGCATCGGCCAGCTTCTGGGCGGCCTGGAACTCACCATCGGCATGGATGACTTTCGAACGCCGTTCACGTTCGGCCTCGGCTTGACGGGCAATAGCGCGGATCATTTCAACCGGGAGGTCAACGTTCTTGACCTCAACAACCGACACCTTTATACCCCATGGCTCGGTCTGGTCGTCGATAATGTGCTGAAGTTCGGCGTTTATCTTTTCGCGGTTGGCCAGCAGGTCGTCCAGCTCGACCTGCCCCAGAACCGAACGGAGCGTGGTCTGGGCAATCTGGGAAGTAGCCTCGAAGTAATTGGCTACCGACACGATGGCCTTATTCGGGTCAAGGACCTGAAAATAGAGCACCGCGTTGACTTTTACCGATACGTTGTCCTTGGTAATGACATCCTGGGGAGGAACGTCAAAGGTGAGCACGCGCAGATCGACTCTTGTCATCTTATCAACGATAGGTATCAGAAGAATAAGACCGGGTCCTTTGGCGCCGATCAAGCGACCAAGACGGAATACAACACCGCGTTCATACTCTTTCAGGATTCTGATAGCATTGGCAAGGATCAGAAAAGCGATGAACGCAACAGCAATATACGCGGGATAGGGCATGTGAACTCCCCTCGTTTATATGTTTGTTTTCTTAACTTTCAGGGTCAGTTTATCTACACCGGTGACTTCCACTTTATCACCTTTATTTAGTGGTTCGTCGCATGTCGCTTTCCACAGGGCGCCATCGACATAAACCAGATCTTCGGAGCGAACCTCGGCGGTCTTGCCAATCATTCCCTCGTTTCCGGTGAACGGCTGATGACGGGCGGCCTTGATGACCAGCCATGAGACGACAGCCACAATGATACCTATACAGATCACAACCGTGATCAGGACCGACTTTGATATCTGCAAACCGGGGTCAACAGTATCGATCAGCATAAGCCCTCCAAAGAAAAAGGATACAATACCGCCCAGAGTTAGAAATCCGTGGCTGACCACCTTTACTTCGGCTATAAACAGTACAACTGAAAGGGCAATCAGCGCCAACCCGGCATAGTTGATAGGCAGGAACTGAAAGGCATAAAACGCCAGCAACAAAGAGATGACGCCGACCACGCCGGGCAGGATGGAGCCGGGATTATATAATTCGAGAAGGATTCCCAGTCCGCCGATCGAGAGCAACAAAAAGGCGATATCCGGGTAAGTGATTACCTCCAGCACTCGCTCGGCGAAAGAGCTTTTGATTTCCATAACTTCATACTTGTCCAGTCGCATGACTTTTTTGCGCGACGGAACATCGGTCTCCCGCCCGTCGAGTTGCGACAGGAGGTGATCCAGATTATCAGCCCTGAGATCTATCACATTGAGTTTGAGGGCTTCGTTGTCGGTGATAGATACCGATTCCCTGACCGCTTTCTCACCCCAATCGGCATTTCTTCCTCTCTTCTCGGCGGCGGCCCGCACCTGAGCAACGGCGTCATTAGTGACTTTCTCGTTCATCACCGAGTCGATTTCCTGCCCGGTGCCTGACACGGGATGGGCGGCACCGATGTTGGTGGAGGGGGCCATAGCCGCGAAGTGCGCGGAATAAGTCATATAGACGCCGGCCGAACCCGCCCGCGCCCCGGAGGGGGCAATGTAGACACAGACCGGCACTTCGGAATTAAGGATGTTCTTGCAAATGGACCAAGTCGGTTTGGAGAATCCTCCGGGAGTATCAAGAAAGATGACCAGAAGTTCACCGTTCCCTTCTTCCGCCTCCGCTATGGCGTCCTCAATGCGGTCGTCGGCAACGGCGCCAATAGCGCCTTCAATCTCAATTGTATAGACAGTGGAAACGACGTTGAAAGAA
Source organism: Candidatus Zixiibacteriota bacterium (assembly GCA_020351995.1). Classification (GTDB taxonomy): domain Bacteria; phylum Zixibacteria; class MSB-5A5; order GN15; family FEB-12. The sequence goes on along the minus strand of CP070674.1, from coordinate 2,290,683 downwards.
CGTAACGTCGAACCGCTATCGGCCGCGGCGCTGTCGCGATCTGTATCGGAAGTGTCGGAAGCCAGCGCAGTCCGAAGGGTAAAAGAAACAATGGGGCTGATTAGCAGCAGGCCGAAAAGAACAAGGACTATGTAACTCCGTTTACGCATATATGTAATATGCCCCGCTGTTTAGTGGTTGTCAACTTTTTTGGCGGTCCGCAAGCACTTGCCGGTCACAGTCTAAGAGAAGGGTGAAGGTATTTCGGCCTGCCATCCAGGACCGTAGCCAGAATTTCCGTCCCGTAGATTCTTGAAGCAGCTATTTTCGTGATATCTTCAGAAAGAATCACGAGGTCGGCCGGGTAGCCGGGAAGCAGGTACCCGCGGCAATGTTCCTGCCCGGTCGCGATAGCCGGCCCCACCGTGAAATTGAAGAGAGCCTCGGCGGCAGTAATCTTCTGATCCGGATAGAACACGTCACGACTCGCCGGTCGTGCCCGCCGCGCGGCGGCCGCGATTCCATGAAGTGGATTGAGCGACTCGATGGGAGCGTCAGAACCGAACGTTAAACTGATTCGCCTGTCGATAAGAGTCCTGAAAATGAAGCTGTTGGCTCCGCGCCTGCCCCAGTACTTTCGGCAGAGATAAATATCGGACGGACAGTGCGATGGCTGCATGGAAGCCACTACGCCCAGCCGCTTCAGCCGCGGCACGTCTTTCCTTCGGACAAGCTGTAGATGTTCAATACGATGGCGGGCGCCGAAAGGCAGAGCCGGTCCTTTCTCGAAGGCGTCGAGCACATTGGCCACCGCCCGGTCGCCAATGGCGTGGACGGCGCACGGGAAATTCAGTCTGGCGGCGGATTTAAGGATTCGCACGAGTTCCCTGGTCGACGTAACTTCAAGACCATAGTTGCCTTTCGACCCGATGTATTTGTTATAGCACAGGGCTGACTGACTGCCGAGCGAGCCGTCGGCGAAAACCTTAATCCCGGCAAGTCGGAAAAAGTCGGTCCCCGTCCCCCACAGTGTTCCACTCCGTTCCAACCGGGGCAGCATGGCTACCGGGAAATAGTAATTGATACGCAGTCCGACCTTGTTGCCTTCGGCCAATTCCGAGAAATACACAAACCCTTCCGGACCGTCGAACGAATGCACGCCGGTGACGCCCTGACGATAGGCCAACGCGAGAGCTTTCTTATACAGCCGATTGACCTCTGAACGCGGAGGAGGCGGAATGAGATTATAAACCTTTTGATAGGCTGTTTCACGGAGGATACCGGACGGCTCACCGTTGGCCTGCCGATCGATTTTTCCCCCCGGCGGATCCGGTGTTCGACGCGTAATACCGGCCATCTCCAGCGCCCGGCTGTTGACCCAGGCGGTGTGCTGGTCTTTTGAAAACAAGAAGGCCGGGCGTCCGCCGGTCACCTTATCGAGCAGATATCGGTCGGGTTCGACCCTCTGCCTGAACCGATCCGGTGAATAGCCGCCGCCAGCGACCCAGCCGGATTTCGGCAACGAGTCCGCAAATTTCTTGATTTTCTTCAGGCATTTGTCAATCGTGTCAATTCCGTCAAGGTCAACTTTTCCCAGCGCTTTAGTAAGATAGTAGAAGTGTGTGTGAGAATCAGTGAAGCCGGGAATCACCGTCTTCCCTCTTAGATTGATCCGGGTATATGATTTGAAGTCCGGATCGTGCTGCAGTTTTCGGCCCACAGCCGCGATCCGATTGTTTGAAATTACCATGGAATCGACGACAATGCCCTCCGCCTGGGTGTAAATAACACCATTATAGAAAAGTGTCCTGGACTTCAAACCTGGCTCCTTTCACCCGGTAATCGCCCTCCCGTCGGGTTAATCCTGTTCGGTCGGTTTCCTCAAGGATGGGGATAGCATACTTGCGTGAAAATCCGAATTTATCCCTGAGATCGGCGACCGTCAGTTTTCCGCTCGACGAGATTTTCTGTTTTATGAAGGCCACTATCTCATCCCAGACCCCGGCAAGAAATATAAAATCCGATCCGCACTTATAGCCCTGGCCGGATTCAACGATGAACTTCACGGCATCTTTGAAGGCCTTGCCGCGGTTGGCGAGAGTCGCGAGAGTCGGCGGTGAATAGCGGTCACTTTCGAGGATTTTCATGATTTCCTCATGGGCCTGCCTGGCGGATCCTTTGAGGCTCATACCCCGACCGGCGAGGTTGAACAGCTCACGAACCTTTACAAGTGTACCGGAAGACAACAGGAAGTTAATCACGAGCTTGGCTTGATCTTGATTCAGACCGGTTATGCTCGAGGTCTGTTCAGTGGTCAGTCCTTTAAGGTGCGATTTGTCCTCGAGATATTTTACCAGCTTTTCCTGAATCTGCTCAAGGGCATCCTTGAAATGAGATTCGTGATAGACGGCTCCCTCGAACGTTTTGATTGTCTGTTTCTGCAAGGCCTTTTTTATCTGGCTCTCAATTTCATCGCGAGAAAAGTCCGCTTCTTTCAGAAGCGTTTCCAGCGGCATAATCGTTTGCTTTTCAAGTTCCGAAGTTACCAGTTTTTCGAGCGTGAGCGGAGTCCTTTCCCGCAAATAGCGATAACGCGTCATTTGCCTCCTGCGCGGAAAGTGAGGCAGGTGATCGACAATTTGTCCGCCGCCGATGGTAACCATCGGCGTTGGTAGACGAACAATGAAATGGTCTCCCACAAGAGATAGTATCGGGTCATCAGGTTTGAAAAGCGCCAGGCCTTTCTCCCCCGGCTTTATCTGTCTGTTCTCATACAGCCGGATCTCCCCCTCCGCCTCGGTGGTCCCGACAATCAATAAGACCCGCCGGCGATCAGTCAATTCAATCGTGGTTTCCCGCAAAACCTCGATATCGAGCACAAGCACAGGGTAGTCGCTGAAGAAACCGAGGTTACTACGGTCGGTAATAACTCCGCCGCGAACGAGGTACTCCTTTTCGAGACCGGTGAACGACACTGCCGTTCGTTGACCGGGGACAGCGGTCTGAACGTCACGATTGTTTGAGTGCAAGGATCTGATTTTTGCGGTCTTACGAGATGGCCATACGCTAACCGTCTGACCCACCGTGAGGGTGCCGCCACGAAGGGTGCCGGTGACCACACCGCCTATTCCCGGACGGACAAAGGAGCGGTCAATGTAGAGCCGGGCTTTCCCGATGTCGCGCTGTGCTTTGATCTGTCCCGGAAGTTCATTAAGATGAGCACGGAGTGCGTCGAAACCGTCCCCGGTCTGCGAGGACACCCTGAGTACGGGGGCTCTGTCAAGAAAGGTTCCCCCCACTTTGTCCCTTACCTCCTGCTCGAGCAATTCCAGCCAGTCGGGTTCCACCAGATCGATTTTATTGATGACGATCATGCCACGGCGCACACCGAGGAGCCTGACAATTTGAAAGTGTTCCTGACTCTGGGGCATCCAACCATCGTCCGCAGCAATAACCAACATAACGGCATCGATACTACCGACCCCGGCGACCATATTCTTGACAAAACGCTCGTGACCAGGCACATCCACAAAGGCGATGGTATCGTTGTCGGGTGTTCGATAGAAAGCGAAACCCAGGTCGATGGTCATTCCCCGAGCCTTTTCTTCAGGCAGGCGGTCCGGATCAGTCCCCGTGAGGCGTTTGACAATAGACGATTTGCCGTGATCGATATGACCTGCCGTACCAATAACCAGCATAAGCGATCGCCTACCCGCGCCCGAGGACTTTCGCTATGGCGTTCTTGAGGTAACTGATGTCTGATTCGTCGATGGCCTTGAGGTCGAGAATCAGGCAATCACCGTCGATGCGACCGATGACAGGTATGGTCATCGCCCTGAGTTCTCTCAGTAGCGCGCTGGCTTTGTGATCGGAAGAGAACACGATGCCGACTGAAGGAATGCTCGATTCGGGCAGAGCCCCGCCGCCGACATAGGCCGCGGTAGCCTCGACCGATACGCCCGCCGGATTACCGAGCTCTTTCAGCACCTGTTTGCCCCGGCGGTATAGCTCCGATTCCGGCACAGTCAATAAAGACCAGACCTTGATCTGTTCGGCCCAGTCGCCGTTGAGGTAATGAGCCAGCAGTTTCTCCAATATCGAGAAAACGATCTTGTCCACCCGGACCGTTCGGAAGAGGGCGTTGCGCTTGATTCGATCCACTATATCGCCGCGCCCCACAATCAGCCCCGCCTGGCAACCGCCCAACATCTTGTCGCCGGAGAAACAGGTTATATCGGCGCCGTCGCGTATGGACTGCTGCACCGTCGGTTCGGCATATCCGAGAACAGGGCGGGTTGATATAAAAACGCCGCTGCCGAGATCGTTGACGACCGGAATTTTGAATTTTTTACCCAGGGCCACCAGAGCCTTGAGGTCAACCTGATCGGTGAATCCGCGCTGTATGAAATTGCTCTGGTGCACTCTCAAAATCAGGCCGGTCTTGTCGTCGATACTTTCCTGGTAATCCTCGACAGAAGTGATGTTGGTAGTGCCCACCTCGCACAGCCTGGCCCCGGACTTTTTGAGGATATCGGGAATTCTGAAGCCGCCACCGATCTGAACCAGCTCTCCGCGTGAGATGATTACTTTCTTACGATTGGCCAGAGTGTTAAGGGTGATCAGGAGAGCCGCCGCGCAATTGTTGACAATTGTGCCGCTCTCGGCCCCCGAAAGCTCGGCGAGATATCTTTCGCAGGCTTCTCCCCTACTGCCCCTGGAGCCGGTCTGAAGATCGAATTCAATATTGCCGTAACCCACCGCGGTCCTCTTGACGTCGTCAAAAATCGACTCCGAGAGGGGTGCCCGGCCAAGATTGGTATGGACGATGATACCAGTAGCGTTGATGACGCGTGAAATCTCGCTTGATTTCAACCAGCCGATATGCCGTTTTACATCGTTGATGATGTCTTCCACACAGAGTGCTTTACGTCCTTTCTTAAATTCTCCTTTCAACTCACCAACAACCTGTTTGGTGATGTTAGAAGCCAGGGGGCGCGGAACGGACGAGATGGCACGTGAAAGCCTTTTGTCCTGCAGTATCTCTTCCACCGAGGGAAAGTCACGCAACTGTTTTATCTTTTCTTTGGCCATAGTGATGGATTGTACACGATCTCAGTCACTACTCGTCCAACATTGGCCAGCGACTGAGAACTGCATTTGTCCGGTGTATCAAATTCGGTATGCCAGTACTCATAGTCAAGATCTATTATACAAATCGAGGGGACACCCGACAGACTTAACGAGAGATGATCGTCAATAACGGTGTGTCTCACTGAATCGACAAAGGTTTCGATACCCAGGCGTGCGGCAACACCCCAGACCATATCGTTGAGATCCTTAGCATAGCGTTCCGAGTAGCCCTCGCGATAGATCTGCTGGTCCTGATCACCGACCAGATCAACGATAATGCCGAATCGATATTTATCGTGCACGCCGAGCCGGGCGTACTCACGCGAACCAATTGTATAAGCGGCATGGTCGCCGACCATTCCCCAGTCCTCACCGTCAACCAAGACAAGATCGACCGCTAAGGGTGGTTGCTGAGCGGCCATAAGATTGGCAATTTCCATGAGAACAGCGACTCCCGACGCGCCATCGTTGGCGCCGTCAATGGGCTCGTCCAAAAGCAGGGTATCGCTGGCATGGTCGGTGCGGGGCCGGCAGTCATAATGAGCCATCAGGATAATACCATTTTCGCCGGAAGGCTCTTCCGACTTGTAGGAGGCAATGACATTGACCATTCTAATATTCTGCTGCGAGTATCGATCGAAATATATAAAGGCCTGAGAATCCACGGCGAGGCCCAATTGTTGAAAGTGACGGTAGCAGAATTGACGACATTCGGCGGAGGCTTCACTACCCGGCACCCGTGGGCCGAATTCAACTTGATGCTGCAGGTAATCGAAGGCGCGCCCGCCATCGAATTCAGGCGGCGGGGCGTAGGACGGTGAGCACGAAATACAGAGAATGGTCAGGCAGATAGCTGCGGCGAACATCCTGGAAGAACTCATGCGGATAATTACACTGAAACAGCAAGTCAAGTCAACCGAAATAATCAGAAGCTTATCTCGGTCCAGATTTCGACTTCCCGGATATGGCTCTTGCGACTGCGGTAATTGTCATTCGAATCCTGCCACCGCATGGTCAGGCCTCCCTTCATCTGGCGACTGAAGGTGTACTGGATATTCGGCGCGATCATTATATCGGATCTATCCTTGGAGGTAGCGAAAGGCCCGCCGCTCTGGGATGTCTCGGAGACATCTGAATTGTAACGCACGCTCATTTCCAGATCCAGGGTCGAGTTGAACTTCACCCGGCCGAATATCGGTAAGGAGATTCCATTTGGAGCCGTAACCGAATACTTGGCTGTCGCCCCGAGTTGTCTTCTAGTCGAGCGTGTCAGAGACTGGACGCTACCGGTAGTGGAGTTGCGGTTTTCCTTGGTATTTGTCTCGAGATGGTAGGAGGCCGACAGGGAAAGCGCACGAAAAGCCCTGAACGTCAGCTGAAGGAGCGGTTTGTGTTTCCTGCTGACACTGCTGGACACCAGAAAGCCCTGATCAAGATTGAAGGTTTCCCTGACCTGACGGGTGTAGCCGGTGCGGGGAGTGAATATCTCAATGAACTTGTTGAGGTATTTCTTGATAAGCGGGAACTTCGTAAATTGCCTGATACGGATCGTCAGGTCCGGCCAACTGGTCGATACACTTTCATTGCGAGTTCCCTGTTTGATCAGATCGGTAGAGATAGCCCGGCCGTACTTAACTCCGGTAACCACACCGCCAAGAAAAGTGAACCCGGAAGATATTTCGTATCTTTTTGTTTCACCCGCCGACTCGGCACCAACAACTGCCGGCACGGCATCCACCTCAGCTTCCCTTCTCAGACCGAACCGATATTTCCAGTTGGGACGGGAGCGTATTCCCGGCAGCGAGTTAGTGTAAGAAGTGGCGTAGCTATATCCGAAAGGATCAATCCATCCTGTTACAAGGCGGAGCATATTCAGAGCCTTTTCCGTGAAAGACTCGTCGTCCCGGCCTGTAGGTGAATCTCCTCTGCGGGTCGGGGGTCTTCTTCGGCGGCCGGTTTTCTTCTTTTTACCGATAAGTTGCTGATGGTCGAAGTTACCGCTGACCCCGAACGAGCGCGACATTGCCGCCCGGCGCGCTTCGTATGATCGTTGCCAGTCGTCGGAGTAGGTGGCGCGATACGAAAATGTTGTTTTCAGGAAAGTCACCAGTTTGGGGTTGTAGCTGGAACTGAAAGTCTGGCCGTAGTTTGTTTCCAGACCCAGCTTTGGATTCGTCAGGGAGAATCTGACCAGGTCGGGATCGCTCAAGTCTCTCTTAGTGTTAAAGGCGTAATTGAAGCTCAGATTAGTGAATAGTTTGTATTTCATGTCCATCCGCCCATCGAAGGTCCGTTTATTCGAGCTGCGCCGGTTCAGATTGATATCATCGGAAATGGCAAGGCTTCTTCTGAAGTCGCCGCCACTCGTCCACGTCTCAGGATAAAGGGCCATGCGTGAATCGGCCAGTTTCTTCAGCAGCGGGATGGGTTTAGTCCAGAAGAAGATCGGCACTTTGGGCACATTCTCAATAGTGAAATCAAAGCTCGATCTAATATTGTAATTCTCACCGAAGCTGTAGGGCACCGTTACCGTTCGGGAATCGCTGCGCTGGTATGAGAACGATGTCCTGAGTCGATTCAACAGCAGGCTGAACAGGGGGCTCCAGCCTTTACGGTTGAATTTCGCGGTTACGCTCAAAGACCGGGATTCGCGAACCGACTGTTCTTCCTTCCTGACTTCCTCGGGAAGCACGATATCGGAATTGTTGCGCAGCAGCGGTGTCTGTATCGATTTACTGTATCTCAGGGTAACGGGCAACTGGGCACCCCACGAACGAGGCAGAAACTTGTTCGCATTGAAGGTCATGCCATAGGTGTAGTTCGTGTTGGTTCTACCGCTGCCAAGATTGTTGGTGGAGCCGCCCCGAGTGGAGGTTGACAGTCCCCTGAAATACGGATCTCTCGATTCAAATGAGAACGTGTAATTAATAAGATCAGCTATGTTGCCGTTCACCTGAATACGTCCGGCTGTGCCAACGTCACGCCTGACCTCGGTCACGCGCAACTCATCGAGCCACAACTGGCCACTTATCTCGCCGGGGGTCGGGGAGGTATCGGCATTGATCAGGCCGGCCACGAAATACCGCACTTTATTGATGTCCGGGTTGCCAAGGATTCGATAGTGCAGACCGTCATCGAAATTGACATCGAGACCGCTTTCGAGCTCCTTCTGGGCCCGGTCCTTGAGGGCGGTGATATCATTGAAGTCTATATTGACATAATTCCGCTCATCCCACCCCTCATAAACACGAGTATAGTACTCGTAGTAGTTGTTGGGGTCCTGCCCTATTCTGAAGAAGAACTCTATTTTTCCCTCATCCATCGGGTCATCGTAGTCACCATACACAAACATCTCGAGGCGACGATAACCGGAATACCTGTCCACGGTGAGAAGGTCCTTGGTAGCCAGGCAGGAATCGGAGACACGCAAGTTCTCAAAGTCCATCAGCAGCGCTCGCTGGGCTTCGGTCACGTCAGTCGTCGGATCGGTATATGCTTCAACCCCCGGAGGCGGCTCGAAATCCGCGTTTACGTCTTCACTCATCTCAGCTACGACGAACTTGGTGTTGCTGGCGAGTGTGTCGGGACCATAGATCAGCGAGTCCTGCCAGTTTGACTGCACAAAATACCAATCGGCAATCTGAAGGGTGTCGTGGTCGGTCTGGCCGAGCCCGGACTCGAACCACACACGAACATGCTTGATATTGCTCCAGTCGGGTTCTCCCTCGGTATCCGAGATCAGGCCATCGACGGCGGCGCTATCTCTGATAGGTATGCGGTAGGTTACCCAGCCGTTCTTCTCCGAATTAGGCACAAGGAACCTGTCGGATCCGAGGTCCAGGGAGAATGAAAAGTAAACGTTGTTTCTTTCCATTCCACTGGCTCCCCGCGAAAGATTTTCGGCATCCGGTATACCGGCCACGGACGGATCGCGTATGTTACCTTCGGTTCCGTTCAAGAATTCATAATACCATTGATCACTTTCCCAGTTGATGTCATCACAGGCATTTCCGAAAGGGCACTTGCCATCCCCCAGGGAATACCAGTTGTCGCCGTTGGGGTCGGGATTGGTCACCGGATCGTACCCCGGTTCCTGATCGTCGCGGAGGCCATCAAGGCCAACGTCCTCATCAGAACTCACGGCCATATTGTCATTGGTATCTTCGGTAAACGCGTAACCGTCACCATTGAGGTCCTCGCTTATGATCCCGAAATCAAAATGGAGCTTGGAATTGAAGTCATCCGCATCGACCTTCTTGAGTCGGACCTCGAATAGCTGGGCGCGCTTGGCATCAAGAATAGAGCCGAGGTACCGCATTACACCTGCCCATGACGGCTGCCCGGTGGGATCGGGTCGGAAGATCAGCCGGAGGGTTCTGATTGTGCCTTCACCTTTGGCCGTCTCCCGGTCATAAATCTCGTCGACGGCAACATACTCGCGCGGAGAATGCCACAACATCTTGGCGGCGACGACATTGGAAAAATCGGCGCCGTCGAGCTGATAAGGCCGCGAAGTGGGCTTCCATCGAGTACGAGTCGTCCCCAGGGAAAGCTCTTCGAGAGCCGTCTCGAAGTCGTCAACGTAAGCCACGCCATCGACATTCGGGTTAGGGCGGGACTGGGCGACCTCGGCAATAATCGACATATTGGAGGGGGTCTCGGTCTCCACCAGAGGGATAGCATCGGCGACTTTTGTAAGAAAGTTCGGGTGGAGCTTGAGGTTGATGTCGCCATCGAGAATTATCGTGCGCGCTGTTTCCTGGCCTACTTTCGGCTTACGTTCCTGGGTCTTGTCGGATTTAAAGAGAAATGTTGAGCCGAACTTGAAGTCGCGGCTCCACTCATACTCGGCCCGGGCACCGAGCAGCGTTTTTTTCTGCAGGGCGAAAAACGGCGCATACTCATAATCGATACTGAGGTTGGCGTTGGGGTCAGTGGCTCTTTCATTGAGTAGCGTAATGAGCCCCATTTCGTAGTTTATCTGATAATCGGTATCGCGGGCCAACTGCTGACCGTCAAGGGTAATCACCTCGGAACCTTCGATGATGTTGGCCCGGTCCAGTTTAATCCGGGTGCTCCGCACCGAGGTTGTCAGTTGAATGTAATACTCGCTGGCTTCTCGTTTGACCTGCTCCGAGACGTAATCGTAGATTGCCTGGACGGTGTCCTCGAGCGGCGGCGTTGTCACGCCGGCGTCGCTGGTGAATGTGGCCACCGACGCAAAGGGCTTCCGATTCGGGAAAATCAACAGCCCCCAGTCAGGCCGAAATACCTCCTGACGGTCATCCAGCAAACCATCGGGGGTCTTGTCGTCCGACTCGTTGTACTGGTCGAGCCCGAGAATCTCGATATACTTAACCGATTTGTTGGCGGACGTCTGATAATCTCTATTGGCCGAAGTGGTCTCGGTACCGGCTATACCTTTAAATATTTTTACGCGAATGTCTTCGATGGATATGTTGCGGGGAATAGTATAACAATTTCGCCACATAAGATTCCAGGTATGGTGATACGGTCGGGCATCAGTCGCCGCGAGACACAGAAGCTTCAAATCGAAAGGTTGGGTAGAGGTATTGCCCACGGTATCTATGCTGCCGTCTGTCCGTTTGACTTCCATCCAATAACCGAGATGTTTCGTCTTATCCCGCGGCTGCTTAAACACCACATAATGAAGGCCGCGGGAAGCATCCCGGAAATATTCAAAATGCTCGCCGTCAATTTCCTTAACCTTAACCTCACCGTCAGTCCTTATGTCCTCTCCTTCAAAGGCTCCGGTGTCATCGGGGTTGACCCACATATTGGCTTCAATAGCTTCGAGATCCGGAGTGGACGTTGAAATGGTCTCAAAAATCTTGAGAATCTGGATCGAATCACCCGGCAGTAACTCACCTGGCAAACCGAGATCAAAAATGCGGCGTTCCTGGTAATAATAGTCGCGTATAAAATCGGCGTTTTCTTCTCCGGTGGCGGTGAAGGTCGACCGCTCGGTCGAGCCTTTTTCCTGAGAAGCAATGGCGGTCAAATATAGTTGGCCCACCTGAGCCTCAGCTTTCACGCCGAACAGACCGCGAATGCGTGAGGAGTATCCAACAAACTGGGTATTCGGCAATGACAGGGTCGTGTTACCGGCTTCAATGGATTTGAGGATATCGTCCTCGTCCCCCCGATATCGAATTTGAATCCGGTTTGCCAGAGGGATATCCGTCTGGCTATCCTGGGAAACTTTGACAGAGATCTTCGAGCCGATCGTGCCGGTGATTTCAAAGCGCGAGATTTGCTCCATTCTCAGCGACGGGAACTTGTTCTGACGGTATATGTCCGATTCGGAGGCATCAGTCCATTGAGAGCGACCGGCGAACTTGATTCTCCGGTAGCCGGCCACCTTGAGTCCGGCGCCGCCTTCGCCGAAGATTCGGTCGAGTCGTTTCGGTAAAGCCACCGATATACCCAAACCGCGACGGCGTTTTTCATTCGGGGCTTCAAGCAAACGGAAGCCGCCCTCGGCTATGGCCCGCTCAAGAAGCTTCTCTTTTCTGAAGGCCAGATATGCCCTGGCATCTACCGAAACAGGAATCATCGGTTTCTGAATCAGGTTTCGCGAGTAGTAATCGACATTCAGACGAATCGTCATGTTTTCGTAGTTGCCGGCAACGGCGCGCGGAACCCGTTGCAGCCGGGTACTGATGAGCATGCGGTACTTGGGTTGGAGAGCAACCGAGAATTCGCTCATGTCCTCGTAGATAGGACACACTAATGAGGGGGGGTTTTGGAGCTTAGCCTGAAACCCGATTTGAGCCTGAATTGGACAAACGGTAACGACGGCGACTACAAGCGTCGTTAGGACAAATGCTCTGGACAATAAAGAGTTCACAATCAATATATCTTGATGTTAATTCTAACTCTTTAAAAGTGATACGATAGCAACTCCTTCCCGTTAAAAGTTTCCGAGTTGAATTACTTCCTCTTCGAGCTTAACTCCAAACTTCTCGAATACTCTCTTTTTCATAATATCGGCCAGCTGACGGATATCTTTGGAAGTGGCTGCACCGGTATTGACGATTATGTTCGCGTGTTTGTCAAATACGGCGGCGCCGCCGACGGATAGGCCCTTGGTTCCAGCCTCATCGAGAAGCCGGCCAGCAGGAAGCTTTCCGAAGGGTTCTTTGGGATCGGGGATGTTCTTGAAGAAACAGCCCGCCGATCGGCCGTGGATGGGATGATTTTTCTCTCGCAATGCCAGAATTTCCTTTACCTTTGCCTCAATATTCTGTTTATCTCCACGCCCAAGGCGGAAGACAGCTTTAACGACAATCTCACCGGTAACTTTCAGATAAGAATCCCTGTATCCGAATCGACAATACGGCGGGTCGACACGCCGGGTTTCACCGTCCCTGTTGACCAGGGTGAGATCGATGATTACATCCTTTATTTCACCCCCGTACGCCCCCGCGTTGCCGTAGACAGCACCGCCAACCGTTCCCCAGATCCCGGCCGCGAACTCCAGGCCGGTCAGGCCATGATCGGTGGCAAAGTCTACCAATGCCGCCAGGTCCTCGCCGGCCCCTGTTTCGACCGTGCTTTCACCCGTCAGGGCAATTCCTTTTATGGACACTCTTATTACGAGGCCGTCGTATCCGGAGTCGGCCACCAAGAGATTCGAGCCGCCGCCCATTACGAAAAAGGGCAGGTCTAAGCCTGAGGCGGCGGTAAGCGCTCCGGCTAACTGGTCAGCCGTTGTGACCGACACGAAATACCGAGCCGGCCCGCCAGTACCATAAGTAGTGAGGGGAGCCAGTGGCCTGTCAAATTCGAGCAGGTCCCCGAGGGCTTCCTTCAAAGCGGCCGTGGCCACTTCCGAGCTAACTTTCGATTGTTCAGCCATTTTTATCAAGTCTATATAGTCTCCTGAGCCGCCAAATGCAAGCTAAATTGGCTGTACTTCGAGCAGTAAGTTATACTCTCTCGGTTACTTATACAAAGAAACGAGCAGGATTCGCCCAAAAAAATCGCTAATCTTCCTTATTGAGGCGGTTGCCTTCTTCCGGCGGGGGTGAGTCCTCTCCGCTGTCCGGTTGCGGCGTCGTTTCCTCAGTCGGGGAACTATCGCCTTTTTTCGATTCGTCCACATAGTTGAGGCGAAGCTCAGAGAGCGTACGCGCCAGTAAACGGGACTCCTCATCGCTCAGGTTACCCTTTGTCTTTGTCTCCAGCATACCAAGTATATCGATGGTATAGCGAGCGAGTTCCAGGTCACGTTCAATCTCACCGCTTACCGGCGAAACGATTTTACCCAACTGCTGCATGGCGCCCGCGTGCAGCGACAGAACCAACTGCATCAGGTGAGGATCGATTTTAGCTGCTTGATCGGTCATAGAATTACACCTTTGTTCAAGAAGTCTCTAAATAAAATATCCGTCTAACACAGATCAGCCCCCGCCCAGCTGGATATCCCGGCGGGAAGCTCTTTTTTCAAGATACTTATACAGCGTTTGGTAATCGACGTCAAGTTCGGAGTATGGCTTGAACAACTTAATGAGAAGTCCGCGGGAGGCCTCAATCAGGTCCTGGTCCTGAACCAGTCGAGCTATCCGCAATTCCGGCAGGCCGGACTGTCTGATTCCGAAGATCTCCCCCGGTCCGCGAAGTTCAAGGTCGGCCTCGGCGATTTTGAAACCGTCGGTTGTCGAAACGAAGTACTTCAGGCGCTGGTGGCCGATTTCAGATACCGGTGGATGCGCTATCGCAATGAGGGTGGCCTGTTTTTCCCCGCGGCCTATACGCCCGCGCAACTGATGAAGCTGGGCCAATCCGAAACGCTCAGCATGCTCGACAATCATGGTTGTGGCGTTCGGGTTATCCAGCCCGACTTCTATCACAGTGGTGGCCAACAGAACATCGAGTTCACCTTCACGAAACTGCTGCAGTATTTTGTCTCGCTCGGCCGCCTTGATCCGTCCATGTACCATTCCCACCCGGCAGGATTTCAGAGCCCCGCGAGAAAGCTCCTTACAAGCATCTTCAACGCTCTCCAGATTCATCTGGTCGGACTTTTCGATCAAAGGATAGACGATGTACGTCTGACCACCCCTGTCAACATCGTCCAGAACAAACTTGTACACTTTGTCCCGGGCATCTTTTGCTCGCCACACGGTGCGAATCGGTTTTCTCCCGGCAGGCATATCTTTTATGGTGGAGATGTCGAGGTCGCCATAAAGCGTGAGCGCCAGTGTTCTCGGAATCGGTGTCGCCGTCATCACCAGCAAATCGGGATTGTCGCCTTTGTCGTACAGCTTCCCGCGCTGTTCAACTCCGAAGCGATGCTGCTCGTCAATTATGACCAGGCCAAGGTTCCTGAAGGAAACGTAGTCATAGATGAGAGCGTGGGTGCCGAAGAGCAGGTCGATTTCCCCTTTTTCACAAAGCCCGGCCGTTTTTTTCTTGTCGGCCGATTTGAGACTGGAAGTCAGAAGACCTACCCTGACGCCGGCATCGCTCAGAGCCTTTTTCCAGACCCGGTAATGTTGCTCGGCAAGTATTTCGGTAGGCGCCATAAAGGCCGACTGCAGCCCGTTTTCGGCGGCATAGAGAGCGGCAAGTATAGCCACCACGGTTTTGCCACAGCCAACATCGCCCTGAAGAAGTCTTGACATAGGATGTTGAGCGCGCAGGTCAGTGAATATTTCGCGGCTAACCTCCTTCTGACCGTCCGTAAGCCTAAAAGGCAGAGAGTCTAAGAATTCGCTCAGGCGTTTGGCGGGTTTTTCATAAGAATGGCTCTTTACGGTTGTATCCTTGTGCGACATGTTCCGAAACACAAGATACTGAAACTCCAGCAATTCATCGTAAGCCAGGCGTCGACGGCTCCGCTCGATTTCATCGCGGTGCTCCGGGTAGTGCACTTTGCGGATCGCGTCATTGAGCCCAAACAGTCCCACGGAGTGACGTTCCGCCGGTGGTAAATAGTCGGGCAGATGTTCGGATAGATTCTCAAAGACGAAGGTCGTGAGGCGGCGCATTCCTTTGCTGTTTAGCCCTACCTTATTAAGTTCAGAGGTTTGCGGATAAACGGGAATGATCCGTCCGGCATGAATCATTCTATCAGTATCTTCTTCGAGCCGCTCCAGATCCGGATGGATCATCTGGTGTCCCATGAAATAGGAAACCGTTCCGGTAGCGGCGTAAATCTGGTTTTTCTCAAAAATGCGTTCCCAGTAGCGAACACCCTGAAACCATATGAGGCTGATGGCTCCGGTATCGTCTTCGAGAATCACCTCATAGCGGCGACGCTTACCGTGAAGAACACCGTGCGCCCTGACGGTTCCAATGATGGTCGCCGATTGATCCTGTTTCAATTTCGCTATCGGAACGACGCTGGTGCGATCCAGGTAATGACGGGGAAAATAGAAAAGCAGGTCACGTACCTCCCGCATGCCATACCTGGCCAGCACTTCAGCGCGCCTGGGGCCCACGCCTTTGATATACTGAAGTGGTGAGTTTAGTTTTATATCAGCCACGGACTAAGTCTGGGCGATTTGCGGCGTGAAGTCAATTACAAAGTATGGCAGGAGTAGCGTCGACCGGCACAGGTGGAGCCCGGTGCTCAGGGAGTGCTCCGTTTACCAAACGTTAGCCAATAAAAAAGCGGAAGGGGTGGGAATCGAACCCACCGGGGACAAGACTTTTGCCCCCCTCACGGCTTTGAAGGCCGGGACCGCCACCAGACGATATCCGCTTCCATTTTCAATATATGGACATGCCGCCAGACCCGCAACGGGTGTTTTTTCACCGTGGCAACGACGTAATTTGATGGTTTCATACAGTTGGTGTGCAAGTGAGTGCCGACAGAGGTTTACCTCCGACAAGCTAACTGATGTCGTCTCAACGGGAAAAATAAGTGCGCCGACATGGCAAAGCGCTTGCTGTATTATATAGTGGAAGTGACCCTGATAAAGCAGGGTTATGTACAAGGAGACGCAGGGGTCGGAATCGGTCAATTCCGGCCCTGTCTTTTTGCATTCTGATTCGCCGCAAGCAGCCTTAATCGGGATCGACGTGGATAATCACGCGGGTAACATCAGCAATTTCATTTACCAGATGGAACCGGACGACATCGGCAATGTCGTGCCCCTGTCGCACGGTGAGGTCGGGGTCCACGACTATGTGCATCTCGACAAAAATCTGCTGGCCGGAATAGCGGGCCCTCACATCGTGCACCTGCTCCACTCCCTCTACTTTAAGGGCGATCTCGACCAACTGGTCGAGCGTCCTGCGGTCCGGAGCGGTATCAACAACCTGCTTGAGAGCGCCCCAAGTGAGGCCACCCCCGACGCGGAATATGAAAACCGTCACGATAAGCGCGGCGTAGGCATCAGCCTGATGCCACGCAGGGTTGACGTAAGCCGCAGTAACCCCGATAAGGACGGCAATCGAGCTGAGAGCGTCTGTACGATGGTGCCAGGCGTTGCCGATAACAGCCAGACTTTTGATCCTCCTGCCGACTTTGATCGTGTACCAGTACATTACTTCTTTGAGGACGATACTCGCCGCAGCCACCACTATCGCAAGAGCGCCGGGTGTGGACAGGCGATGTTCGTATATTGACGCAAGAGCGTTATAGGCAATTCCCGCCCCGACCACCAGGAGTATCGCTCCGACCAGCATGCCAGAGATAGTCTCGATGCGAGCATGGCCGAACGGATGGTTTTCGTCCTCTTCCTTGCGTCCCAACTTAAGACCGAGGATAACGACGAAATCACTGAACAGGTCGGATAGCGAATGCACCCCATCGGCGACGAGCGCCTGACTTCTGACGGTGAGGCCGGCGGCAATCTTCGTAATTACCAGAAAGATGTTGACACCGCAACCCACCCAGGTTACAGTGAGACCGGCCCTGGTATCCTTACGCAACTGTTCTTCCGGTACCCCGAATGTAGCCAAGAGCTCAACTCCCGAGAATGCAAATATAGCTGGTCCTAGTTAATAATATAGATTGATATTCATTTCAAATAAAAGAAAAAAGACAAAACACTACATTGACGACACAGGCATCACTTGAGGATCGTCGACAAGTATGTGTTCCTTGACCGTAAAAGCTTCGGCGTACTCTACTCCTACCAGCAAACCCAGTTGTCGCGCCCGGGCGCGCATAAAGTCAAAGATGTCGACTCCGGGCTGGAAAATTCTCCTGGCGTTTTGCGGATTGTCGAACTGTGACCGGTAGGCGGCCACCGCTTCGCACTTCCGGTCGAATTCGGCGGATATGTCAACCAGAAACGAGTAATCCTTATTTCGGAAATAGGATGAATAGATGATTTTGCGGGGGCGGTATGGCTCGCCTTCAATCTCGATTTTCTTCAAACCAGCCAGAAAGCAGGCATCGTAGCCCAGGCGATGGCAGGCGGCGTGATCCGGATGACGCTGTTCCCAGTGGGGTAAGATAACCAGTTCGGGACGGGTGGCGCGGATAACGCCGGCTATTTTTAACTTGTTGTCTTGATTGATTTCGATGGCCGAGTCACTCATGGCCAGATTTCCCCGGTAGGCCAACCCCATAATCCTGGCTGCCGCAGAAGCCTCACTATCCCGATCATTTTCGTCACCAAAACTGCCCATTTCGCCTCTGGTCAGGTCTAGCGCTCCTACCGACCGACCAAGCCTGGCCATTTTTATCATCAAGCCACCGCAGGTTATTTCAATGTCATCGGGGTGGGCGGCAACGGCCAAAATATCGAGCCGGGTAGTCTCAGCCATTTATGATCTCCTGGTAATATTGCTCGTACTCCGAGACAATTTTGTCAGCGCCGAATTTGGCCAGGGCCACTTCGGCGGCGTTTTTCTTGAACTCCTGCAGGCGGTTGTCATCCTTGAGTAAAGATACCGCCGCGCGGGCCATCGAAGACGTATCTCCCACCGGCAGTAAGAATCCGTTCTTGAAATCGTCGACAACCTCCACCAAACCGGTAGCCAAAGTTCCAATAACCGGGACTCCGCAGGCCAGTGCCTCCAGTGCCGCCAGTCCGAACGACTCTTCCTCGGACGGCAACAGGAACAGATCCGAGCACGGCAGCACAGCTTCGACACGGTTCTGGTTGCCAAGCCAGATAACTTTGTCATTCAAATGTTTTTTCGCTATCTGGCGCCGCGCCAGAATCGTATCGGGACCTTCGCCGATGAGAAGCAGTTTGGCCGGAAGCTGCGATTGAATTCGCTCGAAAATATCAATTACGTCCAGGGTCCTTTTCACCGGCCTGAAATTAGAGACATGGGCAATCAGGAATTCGTTCCGGTCGGCGAACTCACTGCGGTCGCACTGCTTCTCGACCGGACGGAACCGGTGATTGTCAATGAAATTGTGAATTACCCTGATATCCTTATCGAGCTTGAACACGTTACAGGTTTCATCAGCCAGATATTTGGATACCGCCGTCAGGCCGTCGGACGCCATAATCGAAAAACGGGTAATATCGAAATAGGACGGGTCGGACCCCACGAGGGTTATATCGGTGCCGTGCAGGGTGGTTATTATTTTGGGTGGTTTTAAATCCGTAGCGGCTATCAGCTGCCGGGCAAGAAACCCGCAGGCGGCATGAGGAATCGCATAATGAACGTGCCACACATCGAGATTGTAGTTACGGGCAACCTCGGCCATCTTTGCCGCCAGTGTCAGTGTGTACGGTGGGTACTTGAACAACGGGTAGGCCGTAGTCTCTACCCCGTGATACATCAGATTGGCCTGATAGCGATCCAATCTAAAAGGTAAGGCATAGGATATGAAATGCACCTGATGCCCCCTGGTGGCCAGTTGCTGGCCCAGTTCTGTGGCGACTATTCCTGAACCACCTGCAACCGGATAACAAGTAATGCCAATAACCATCTACTCACCAAATTCTGAAAGATTGATTAACTGATGCGATTTCTGTTCACAATCCATTTTCTCGTAGAGGAAGTTTACAAGCCCGCGACCGTACTTGGAAAGAAAATATGTGATATTCAGTGAACGCTCCTGGAAATTACGATTAGGATACAGGGCGTACCACAGCCGGTACAGCCTTTCACGCATCTGCTGCGATTTCTTCTTGTGCGATGAGAATACCTTACCTTCGAAATTCTTGACGGCGAAATTAATCTTTCCAAGGGTTTGCTCGGCCAGCCTGCTTAAACCCGGGTCATACTTGAGACTCCGGTCCGCGAACCGCTGAAAATGCTCCCGGAGGTGGTCGCGAAATTGGTTAAAGCTCTGCTCGATATCTGCCGGGAAGGACCTGGCGAGAATCCGATTGATAAGCTGCTCTATATCGCCGGCCAATTCTTCAAGCGCGATATCGTGCTCACGCATGATTTGTTCGAAGCGTTTCTCAATCACGGTGAGCGACGGCCGGGCCCGGTAGTAAGGCGTGACCAGCGAAAATAACCCGAATATTCGGTTGATCTGGGCAAGATAAGCGATCTCCGCCGCTCCGCCCTTCTGGCTGACAACCGGAAAGAGGTAGGACTGGAGCAGCGGTCGCGTCATGACATCAGGAGAAAAACGTTCGGGGTGATCGTGAATACAGTCCAGAAGCTTTTCGCGACTTAAGGTGTCGTCACCCACCCGGTAGCCATCGCCCTGGCGCAAGACAGGTTTACGACCGTCAAGATTATACAACAAGTGAGAAGCGTCAGCACTTTTTTCGACCTGCAGATGATAGCCGCTACGGGCTATAGCTTCGTTGGTATCGTTTAGCCTTGTCTGCAGATCCTCTTCTTTTTCAATAAAATCTTTGAATAGATCCGCGGCCAGGCGTTTCGCCTTTGCATCGCCCGGCGAGAAGAACGCCAGGCCGAAATCCGCGGTTATCGACGCCATCAATTTACCGAAAGATGTCACGAAGGTATCATCGGAGGTGTATGCCTTTTCGACCAGATCGTACACTTCAGCGGTGAAGTCGGTCTCCCCCAGCGCCTCCTTCAGGTCATTTTTTGCTTTGTCCAGCTCTGATGCATCGTTGAACTTGATTTCGGATACGGGTAATTCAAAGGCCGGGGGCGTGTCGTAGGACAAGCGGGCCAACTCCCAGGAACGATTAAGCACGAAGGTATGATTAACTTCCGCGAAGTCGTGGTCATCGCCGGCAATCCAGAAGATCGGCACCACCGGGCGGCCAAGTGTCGTTTCATAGGCCCTGGCCGCTTTCACCAGCGAGAGAGCCTTGTAGACGACCAGCAGCGGTCCACCAAAGAGGCCAGCCTGTTGTCCGGCGAATACGCACACGGCTGATTTATCACGAAGCCGTTCGATGTTCTCGAAGGTTTTGTCCGATGCCTGATAGAGGCGGTTTTGAGCTTTCAGGATATCGACTATCTCGCCACGGCTATGCTTCGCAGTAGACAGTTTTTCGGCGACATCTTCAATACCTGCCGCCGGGAAAAAAGCCATGGCGGACAATTCCTGAGACAGAAAGTCCAGATAAATGTTCGAGTAACCTAACGTCTTACTTGGCGTGATTGTATTGCTCATCCGTTTGTTCTTGTTTTGCGGTCGCGGTCAAACCCGGCAATGCGCCCTTGTCTTTACCCAGAATCAGGACACGCAGTTTAGCCGGTGCCGTTCTTACATCTTCGATCAACGTGTACACGATCGGCACCACCACCAGCGTTAACAGGGTTGATGATATCATACCTCCAATAGCCGCCCGGGCCATTGGCGCTCTGAGTTCCGCTCCGGGACCAAGCCCAAGCGCCAGCGGCAGCATGCCGAATACAGTGGCGAAAGTCGTCATCAGAATGGGGCGAAGCCTGATTGGGCCCGCAATCAGGATAGCGTCGGCTCTGGCCACGCCTTTAGCGCGTTGCTGTTTGACGAAATCTATCAGCAGGATGGCGTTTTTGGTGACCAGACCCATAAGCATGACAATTCCGATGAGCGACATGATTGACAGCGATGTGTTCGTTGCCCACAGCGCAACAATAGCTCCCACGAGCGATAGCGGCAACGAGAACATGATAGACAGAGGATCGGAGAACGACTCATACTGGGAGGCAAGAACCAGATAAATAAAGATAACCGCGAGAATCAGAGCGCTAAAGATGTTCTTGTTTGATTCCTGTCGAATCTCCTCCTCACCGCCGGCCAGAATCCGGTAACCTGCCGGTAGCGGAATCTGCGCTATCTCCGCCATGGCATTCTGAGTGACCGTACCCGCGAAGGCCTCAGCGGTCACGTTGCCGTTGACGCGGACTTCGTTCTGCCGGTCATACCGGCGGAATTCGCCGATAGAGGCCCGTTTTTCAAGTCGAGCGACGCGGTCGAGGGGAACCAAGAACATATCCTGCCCCGGTATCTTTTTATCGCTCTCAACCAGAATGCGGCCGACCTGCTCCTCGGACTCCCGATACCGGTCGTCCAGCTTAACGCGAACGTCATACTCGTCATCGCCTTCCTTGTACCGGGTCACCACCTCGCCTTCGATCAAGGCCCTGACCGTCATCGGGATAGTGGCAAGGTTCAGACCCAGATCATCAGCCATACGGCGATCGACCTCGATCTGGATCTCCGGTTTACCTTCGTCAAGTGTATTGTCAACGTCCACCGCGCCCGGGATGCCACGCAGTACAGACTGTACCTCGTGCGCCAAACGGGCCAGGTCGTCACGGTCATCTCCGCGGATAGAAAGGTCAATCGACTTACCCATACCCCCCCGGTGTTCTTCAGTGCCAACCGAATAATTGATGCCCGGGATCAACGCCAGTAACTTGCGCGTCGAATCGACAAGCTGAAGGGCGGTAAGTTCTCTTTCCGAAGCATCGGTTAGCAAGAACAGTATACTTCCGTCCGTGACGGGACTGTTGCCGGCTCCAATAGTCACGAGTGAGGAGGTAACCTCGGGCATTTCCTTAATAAAGTCTTCAATTTCTCCCATCCGCTGGGCAGTTTCTTCGATTGTCGTGCCTGCCGGTGTCTCAACCGTGACTACCATCTTGCCTTCATCGGTGCGCGGGAAGAACTCGGCGCCGACGAACCGGGCCATATAAATAGCTGAGGCAAATGCCGCCACCGCAATCAACATGACCAACCATCGGTGCCGAAGCGAGAAGGCCAGAATAGCTTTGTATCTAGGGATAAGAGCATCGAAGGTCTGATTCCATCGATTCAGCGTCCTTTTTACACCTGACCACAGTCCGGGCTTATTAATGGTCAAGAGCGGGGATCGATCCGGGTCGCCATGGAACTCCTTAAGCCATCGCGAGGACAGCATTGGGGTCAGAGAAAATGCCACAAACAGTGACACCAGAACAGCGAAGGCAACGGTCATACCGAACTGATAGAAGAACCGACCAACGATACCCTCCATGAAGGCCACCGGCAGGAAAACCACCATGATCGTAAAGGTGGTTGCCATGACGGCCAACCCAATCTCCTTGGTACCCTCGAAGGCCGCCTTGAAGGGCGACTTACCCTGACTCAAATGGCGATAGATATTCTCGATGACGACGATGGCGTCATCAATCAGAATTCCCACTGATAGTGACAATCCCAGCAGGGTCATGACGTTGATGGTAAAACCGAGAAATCTGAGCAACGTGAATGTCGCTATAATGGATATCGGAATCGAAAGACCGGCGATAATCGTTGGTCGGAAGGCCAGCAGGAACAAGAAAATAACCAGAACAGCGAGCAAGGTACCGATCTCTATGTTAAACGTGATTTCATGGATTGAGTCCGTTATAAACCGGGAGTTATCGTTTACGATCTCGATTTTTATATCGGGCGGCAGTTCTTTTTCCAGCTTCGCGATTGTAGCCTTTGACTTCTCAGCCATCTCTACAACATTTGAACCCGACTGCTTGATAATGTTGATGCCGATCGAGGTCTGCCCGTTGAAGCGTGACAGTGACCGCTGTTCGGCAATGGTGTCGGAGACAATAGCTATGTTGGAGAGGTAAACGGGCAACCCTTCGACATTCTTCACAATAATATTGTCGAAATCAGCCACTCTCGTGAGCCGGCCCATCACCCGGACAATGTATTCCCGGTCTGATTCATCTATACGGCCTCCGGGCAATTCCATGTTAGCGGCCGCGATAGCCCCGTGAACATCATCGATTGAAATTCCGTAAGATTCCATCTCAGCCGGATCAAGGGCCACGAGTACCTCGCGCTCGAAACCACCAATGAGTTCCACGTTACCGACACCGGGGATAATCTCCAGGCGCGGCTTGACGCGGTCCTTGATTAGTTGAGTGATATCGCGCGGAGAACGACTTCCCGTTACCGCCAGTGAAAGAATGGGAAAGGCGTCGTTGTCGTACTGTATAATGAGCGGTTCCTCGATCTCTTCGGGTAGCTCTGTTCGTATGGTAGCGACCTTCTCCCTGACGTCTTGTGCGGCCTGAGCCCCGTCGACCTCAAGCTGAAATTCTACTACTACCGTTGAAAAACCCTCCCGGGACCGAGATTCGAGGTGTCGAACACCGGAAATGGTGTTGACAGCCTCCTCGATGGCTTCGGTGACGTCGGTTTCGACCGCCTCCGCGGACGCGCCGGGATAAACCGTCTGTACGATTACAAACGGAAAATCCACGTCCGGCATCAGCTCGACCGGCAGCTGCATAAACGAGAAAGCCCCCATCACCAGAAGGGCTCCAATCATCATGGTGGCAAAAACCGGGCGACGTATTGAAATATCTGATATCTTCATTACTGACCTTCACTCAAAGCGGCAATTTTAACGTTGTAACCATCATCAAGGTAGTCCTGTCCGAGCGTCACGACAGTGTCACCGGCACTCACCCCGGACGTAATTACGATATGACCATCAATTTCCGATCCGAGTGAAACCAAGTTTTTCCGGGCCGTTCCGTTGACTACCGAGAAGATCGTCGGCTGACCGTCCAGGGTGACAACAGCTTTTCGCGGCACCGCAATGACATTGTCGAGATCCTCGAGAACAATGTTTATACGCACAAACATTCCCGGGCGATAAACCCCGCGACTGTTGTCAATGTGCGCCTCGACCTGGAAAGCCCTGGTTACCGGGTCAGCAGAGGCGGCCACGGTGACAACCTCTCCGGTGGTGCTTCCCTCCACCGCGTCGGACGAAACTACCACCCGAGCGCCCTTGCGGAAGTGACCGATGTCCACCGAGTTGACGCCGAACTTTACCCGCAGCTTATCGGTTGATGCCACCGTAGCCAGTTTCTGACCAACCATCACAAAGTCGCCCGCGGATACATCCACCGAGGTCACCAGTCCGTTTATCGGCGTTTCAATATCAACCAGCTGGGATGCTGCCTTAAAAGAAGCTTCTTGCACCTCATAGTCCGTCTTAGCGGCGTCGTACTGCGATTCACTTACGGCACCCTCGTTGTACAGGTATTCCATTTTCTTATAGTTCTTCTCAGCATTAGCGTACAAAGACCGGCTCTGCAGGTAATTGGAGCTGGGCCCGTTCTTATCCAGACTGACCAGAATGGCGCCAGCCGCCACCGCCTGACCTTCACGAACGTCAACAGCGGTTACCGCCTCAGCAATCTTCGCATAAAGCACGGCCTGTCGAGCACCTTCAAGCGATCCGGTAAAGGTACGTGTTACCTGGACATTGCGGGGAGAGACAACCTCCGCCTTGACCGATATGACGCGCTCCGACTGATTTCCCTGGCTCGTTTCAGATCCGCCGCAGGAGGTTAGCGCCAGGGTCATCAATAATATGACAATACTTAGACCGTAATATTTTTTCATTTCCATCTCGTCCTGACTTTATAGTTCAACGGTTGTAGCTTTCTTAAGTTGCGCCCTGGCTTGTCTGAAAACAAACCTGGCCTGTGCCAGCACGTTTCTTGCCTGAGTCAGGGCTGCCTGAGCAGATAGAACCTCAAGCTGAGTACCGACTCCGGATTCGTATCGCAGGTTGGCAATTTTGAGCCCCTCTTCAGCCTGGGCTATAGTAACACCCTGAATATCAAGCGCTTTTTTGGCCTGAAGCATCTGGTCGTAGGCCTCCTCGACCTCGAGTTTAACGGCGTCGTGGGTTTCCTTCTCAGCCAGCGAGGCCTTTTGATAATCAGCCTTTGAGGATCGAACCTTGCCGCGCGTCGCGCCACCCCTGAAGATCGGTATGGTCAGGTTCAGACCGGCCGACCATGTCTGGACAGTGTTATCGCTAAGGGTAAAGTCATCTGACTGGGCCGACCAGGCGTAGGTGGAGATCGCTTCCAGTTCCGGAAGGTAGTCAGCTTTCGCCACTCCGACAGCCTTCCTAGCTATCTCTGTAAGGTGCTCGGCCTGCTTCATCTCGGGCCGGTTCGCCAGGGCCGAGTCAACCAGGGTGGTCAGGGAAGGCAGGCGCGCCAACGAGGTGTCATCTTCAAACTCGACCGGATAGATATCTTCATTGAGATCCATGCCAATAAACGATTTTAGCCGTTTATGGGCCAGACGCAGATCGGATTCCACGGCCAGAATCTGCGGCATGAGATTGGATTTTTCGACTCTTGCCCGCAGAACCTCGAACTCACTGACCATTCCCTGCGAGTAAGATTTCTCCACCACTTCCAGATTCAAGCTGTTAGCTTCGAGGGCCTTGTTTAAAACTTCCAGATTCGACTGCTCCAGAATAGCCTGAAAGAACAGCAGTTCGGCATTAAAGATAACTGAGGCTTTTACCTCCTGCTTGATCTGCTCGGAGTAATTTTTGTAGAGCCCGGCAATTTTCAGAGCGCTGAAGACCTTGCCCCCCTTCCAGATAGACTGCTTCAGCGATACGGCTGCGGAGAAATCGTTTTTAAAACCAGCCACGAACTCGACCGTTTCCTGGCCCTCGGGATTAAGAAAGAACGACGGCAGTTTGATGTTTCGGTTGTAGGTGCCGGTCAATGTGATGTCGGGCAGAGCTCCGGCCCTGGCCGATGTAACCTCCGACCGGGCCTTGACCACGTCTTCTTCCGCCGAGAGATAAGTGCGATTAAAATCGAGCGCCATCCTCCGGACGTCATCCACGGTCAGGGGTGTTTTTGCCCCCAGGCCGCCGGCAGTGATCAGAATCAGGCACAAGGTCAAGCCCGCGGCGATAATCCTTCTTCCGGGTTGCCACCAGTTGTTCATGTTCAACATCGGATCATCGGTACGATATTTCATTTATTCCTCTTCCTGACTGGTTTGTACAGGTTGCTGGTTGCCAGTAGCGAACCAAAAAGCCTTGTTTGAGCCGTTACATTGATCAGGTCCGGCCCGAGAATTTTCCTGACATAAAGACCATGAAATAACGACAGGGTGAAAAGGGCCATGTTTCGTCTCTGTTTCTGATTGCCGAACCGGCGATCAAGTCTGTCTGTCAGGATCTCGATAAACAACTCCATTTGCTCGGTCATAAGGCGACGAATTCGCGGTAGTTTCATTGCCTGTAACCAGATATCAATGTGGTAGTTCCAATCATGTCTGAACCACCTGTCCTCGTCGGCCAGAATTATTTTCAGGACCTGCGCCGGAGCGGCTCCCTTGGCCACTCTCTCAAGCAGCCGTTCCCGCCGGCGCCGGGAGATATCCACGATAAGCTCGTAGAGCACATCTTCCTTATTCCGGAAGTGATGGTAAAGAGCCCCTTTGGTCAGCCGGGCGCGACGGGCTATTTCTTCGGTGGTTGTTTCCCGGTAACCCTTCTTGTGAAACAGCTCCCGGGCCGCCTTGAGCAGCTGTTCCCGCCTTTTCTCAGCCGGTTGTTTGGGACTTTGCTTTATTTTGGCCATATGTCCTGTCCATTTTTTGTATTATTACATACCGGTCAGCAGGTATTAGATACCTTCCGGTAGGTATCTAAGGTAATCCGAATAACTCGGTTGTCAATAGGAATTATACGAAAATCCCGGTAGAAGTTTCAACGGTCAGCGATAAAAGTGACCTACAACCACTTTTTCTTGCGAAAGAAGGTAATCAGCCCCACCACCACCATGACCATAACCGCTCCGGCGAAAAGGTAGCCGTATTGCCAATCAAGCTCAGGCATGAACCGGAAATTCATGCCCCACAGTCCGACCAGGAAAGTCGGCGGGAGAAACAAGACCGTTACAATAGTTAGAAACTTAATAATCTCGTTGGTTTTGGTCGAGACAGACGAGTAGTAGACCTCCAGCGACGAATTGAGGATTTCCCGGTGGAAGTCGGTTATATCGTTGATTCTGGCTAGGTGGTCGTAGATATCCGAGAGATAGACCGCCGCGGTTTTGCTGATGGGCTTGAACTCTTCGCGGGCAAGTCGGTGTAATACTTCCATTTGCGGCAACACCGCCCGTTTCAGGTGGACGATGTCGCGCCTTAAGGTAAAAATCGATTTGATCGTATCCTCGTCAGGTTCGCCCAGAACATCATCCTCAACCTGGTCTACCTCGTACTCGAGAATATCGAGGGTGGCGTTGTAGTTATCAACGATGCTGTCAATCACGGCGTGGAACAGAAAATCGGCCCCCCTTCCCATCAGACGCTCATCCCGTTCGGCCCGCGAATAGAGATAGTCGAAGATCCGGTGTTCATCGTAGTGAACCGTTACCAGTGAATTCCGGCTGAGGAACAGGTCAATCTCGCCCATTTTGAGACCCTCTTCCCGGCCAATGAAATCGACCACCTGGAAGACGAGGAATATGTAGCGATCATAAACATCAAGTTTGGTCCTGGGCTTTTCCGAGATAACGTCTTCGATAGCCAGTGGGTGAAACCTGAAATCATGGGTTAGAACAAACGACTCCTCATCCGTCGGCTTGCACAGGTCCACCCACAGGTAGGAGTTCTCGACGGCACAAAGGCTGTCAAAATCGGCCACGCCCTCAATGACGCTGACACCCTGGTCCGGCACATAATGAAACGATCTGATCACACTGTTTCCTCGTCTTCGATAAGGGTGCCATCGTCGCTAACCCGGTCAAAGATGTCCTCATCTTCGTGCTTTTCTTTAAGTTCGCTGATGGACACCCTGGCGAACTTCAGGTAGATAAAGCCGAGAAGCATCATGGGCAGGATATCGAGAATGTGTAACGCGAGGGCGAACAGAACCGCGTCCGAACGTCCCACTTCAGGAAAGGCCGCCAGAGCCGTGCTAACCGCAAACTCGAAAGTGCCGGCATTGCCGGGCGTAATGGGAATCATCAAAGCCAGAGTATTGATGATCATGACCGAAGCCGCGGCCGCTATGGGCAGGTGAAAGCCAAAAGATCTAAGCAAAAAGTACACGACCAGGATGTGTGTGATCCATGATAACAACGAATAAAACAGTCCGCCGATAAAATGCTGGCTGGAGCGCAGCAGGTTGAGTCCCTGGGTAAAGGAACGGATTGATTTTCTCAAGCTGACGTAAATTCCGGGCCAGCGATCGCGCAGATGTTTTCGGCCGATATCTTCAAGACGATGCTGATAGTGCAGGATAAGATAAAGCAGAATTAAAACCACCGCCACCAGCGCTGAAATGATATACCCGGCCGGGCCGTATTTGGCCGGCAGGACAAATGCCAGAGATGTCAATATCAGCACAATTATGAGGCTAATAGCGTCAAAGAGGACCTCAAGAAGGATGGTCGAAAAGACAAACGTTTTGCGGAGGCCCTCGCTGCGGGCGAAAAGAATCAACCTTCCAACCTGACCGGTCAAGGCAGGCATGATGATATTCAAGATCTGACCGGCGGAATAAAGCGTTATCACACGGCCGGCCGGCACCGACCTGTTCCGGGACACCATCAACCGCCACCTCAGCGCCCTGGCAATCATGAACACAAAGGCAGAGGCGACAGCAGGCACGAGGTACACCCAGTCGAGTCTCTCGGACAGTGCTTCCAAGTGATGAAGTCTGATATCCTTAACGCAATAGACAAGTAGTGCGATAGCTACAAGGGTGCCCCAGAATTGTTTTTTCTTAAGAAACATGACGCTGAGTCTGATCCTGCACTCTCTTATTGGGAAGCAAGATAGAGGATTGAAGAGGGGGTGTCAATTAAATAAAAGACGGGCGATGGCCCTAAGTTGTTATATGACAGCTACTAAATCCCTGTTGATCCAACCGCGTCGCTTGTTTTCAAAGAGGACATGGTAATAGTCGCCTGTTTGGTCGAGAATTTCCACAATGAGACCGGGCGCACCTTCCAGTTCCACATCGGACTGCGGTGACGGCCCTGTCAACACCGGGCTCTCTTCGGAAACGATCACCGCGCGTCGCGCGAGATAATCCCGCCGGTATTTGAAAGTAGTCAACCCCGACGTTACCACCACAAGCAACAAGACCAGTATAATTCCCGCTCTAATCGCGGAATTGTTCATACCGACGCCAAAGCGCACGATAAGAATCAGCATCAGCAACACGAAGAGTAGCGATGAGACCCAGGCCATGAAGCTCAGCCGATAGCTGTCGACTATTGACGAAAAGAATGTATTTATCGGATTGAGCTGGACTCCTTCCATCTGGACCCTCGAATACTGGCGGGCAAACCGGAGATTCTGGCGAATATCGGCATCATCCGGACTGAGTCTTCGCGCTTTCATGTAATATAAGACAGCATAACCGAGGTCACCGTTTTTGAAGTAGGCGTTACCGAGATTGAAATACAGCGCCGACGATTCCAGCCCCTGGTTAAGCACACTTTCATACAATCGAATGGCGCTGGCGAAATCTTTTTCCTCGTAGAATCTGTTGGCCACAAGGAATTCCTCAGGCGCTTCCGCCGGGAGAGCCGAAGACGCGAGAAGGAACAGGGTAAGGGCACACAATGTATAAGTTCTAAGTCTCAAACCGAACCCCCTCCAGGGTCACCATTACCTTTTCGGCGCTCGCAAGAGCTTCATCAATATCATCCTGCGACAGTGACGATGATGCATAGCGGGCGAAATCGCATTTCTGCATCAGGTTCGTAAGCTGCTCTATGATGGGCTCATCGACAGACTTATTCTCCAGAAGCACTTTTACCCGGTCGGTGGTCAGTCCGTGCGGTGAGATATTCAGCTTGTCGGCGATATAAGATACCAGAGCAGAATAGACTTCGGCAAAAAACTCGGTGGTGGTTTCCGTACGGGCGATAGATCGTGCTTTTGCCAGACGTTTCTTCGCCGCTCTGGCGGCCGCTCTGGCTCGAGCGTAGCCTACATCGCCGGCCATCTTCTCACGACGTTTGCGCACCAGCACCATTCCCAGCAGGGCCAGTACCGGAATACCGTTGACTACCAGATAAAGCGGACTGGCAAAAATAATCCGCCCCCGGGGCTGGACATCACCGATATCTTTCTTGATATAGACAATGTCACGGGCGTCGCTGCCGATGGTGACCGACGGTCCGGCATAGGGGACGTCGGAAGAAGCCACCCATCCTTCGGGTTTCACGACCGCGAGTTTTATCGGGGCAGTCGAGAGTTGCTGGTAGCGATCGGTTTTAGGATTGAAGAAATTGAAGCTTAGTGATGGAATTTCCAACTCGCCGGGCCGGTTGGGAATGAAAACTTCTTCGTAAGTCTTCGTCCCGCCGATACGATCGTTGAATTTGGTTATATTTTCGTTGCTCGAGGCGCGATAGACGCGAAAATCAGGGAGTTCAGGGATGACGGGTTCAGCGACAGACTTTATATTGCCGGTGCCACGTATTTTAATCGTGACTGTTACCGGTTGGCTGACTTCAACCTGAGCCTTATTAGCCGAGGCCGACATCGAAAAATCGCCGATGGTGCCGGTAAAGTCGGTCGGCCGGTTTTCCGTCGGCAGAGGTTTGACTTTGATTCTGACCGGTTGACTGCGAATAGTTACATCTTCCCCGCGCCCGAAGACATCACCGAAGACATCGAAAGGATCGCGATACCTTCGGGTCTTGGCGGCCACCGTAGTTGTGATAGCGGCGCGACCTATGGTCAGTTCACCGGTTTGAGTGGGGAACAGAGCGTATTTTCTCTCGATTATACGGTAGTTTCGTCCATTGATAGTCTGATAGTAAGGTGCCTTGTTTCCCAGAAGTTCGGACCAGAATCCAGTTGTGGTGGGCTCCGTAAGTTCGGGGCTTCCATAGTACTGTACCGCGATATAAAATTTCAGGGTCAGCGTGATCTGCTGGTTCACATACGGATTTTTATTGTCCACTACGGCTTCCATGAAATAATCACGGCTTTGACCGTCTTCGCCCTGTGCGCTCTCACTCAACTCGGGGGGGGTGGCAATTCCCTGGTCGAGAACCGTCAGCTCCACCTTATTCCCCTTGTAGCGCCTGTTCTTGTGAACAATGGCGATGCGGTCTATTGGAAAGGTGCCGGGCTTCGTTGGAAGGAGTATAAACCGATAAGTGACGGAGGAGCTCATTTGACCGTTCACTATGGATATGTTGCTTGAGCGGCCCTGGGAATAGATCTCAAACATCGAAAGAGTCGGCATCTGGGGCTCAGGCAGGTTCTGTTCAGTGCCGGACACTTCAACCTGCAATAGAGCCTGTTCATCCAGGCCGATGGTATCACGATCCAGGCTGACAGCTACATTTATATCCTGTCCCATCACCCGCGTTGCGGTCACCCCTAAACCGAGGGTGACAACAAACAGTAATATGGTGATTCCTGGTTTCATGGATCTTCCTACCAATCCTTCCCTATATAGTCGCTGGCCGTAACCTCGCGCTTAATTTTCTTTTGAAGCTCCTGTTCGTCATCACGCAGGGCGTTCAGTATGCGTTCGGCATCCTCGCGCGACATTTGCCTTTCATCCCGCTGCTCCGGCTGCTGCTGTTCCTCTTGTGGCTGAGGCTGATCCTGCGGTTGCTCCTCCGGCTCTGGTTGTTCTTCCTGGGAATTCTGATTTTCCTGCTGTTGAGGCTGCGGTTGTGAATCCTGCCCTTCCTGCTGTTGTTCGGGCTTTATCTGTTCTTTCAACATGCGCCGGGCCAACTCGAGATTGAACTTGGCGTCAACATCGTCCGGATTGATCTCCAATGTGCGCTGGTACGATAGTATAGCGTTCTGGTAATCGCCCATGCGATAATATGTGTTTCCCAGATTATAGTGAGCCTGAGTCTCCAGCCCGATGTCCTCCGTGTTGAGCGCCCGTGTGTACCTGTCAACAGTCTCCTCATAGTTGCCCTGCTGATAGAGAGCCCCGGCCATATTGTATTCCAGTTCCACCGATTCGGGCAGCTCGGTCTCGGCATTGTGATAATACTCCAGCGCTTTTTTGTAGTCCTGTAGTTTGTAGGACTCGTTACCTTTCCTGACGAGGTCAACATAGTCTTCGGCGCTAACCCCGCCGGCCAAACAGACGGCCAAAAATATAAATAACCATCTAATCATTCGCCGGACTCCCGACCCGTTTTTTGCGCTCCGGGACAAAGAACTCACCGACAACCAGAAAGATTGCCAGAAGCAGAGGCCACTGATAGCGGTCATCGAATCTCGTCACGAGAGTTCCTTCCAGCTCTTTTTTCTCCATTCTGGCGATTTCATCGAAGATTCGGTCGAGTTCCATTTCTCCGGCGGTTGCGTGATAATATTTTCCACCGGTAGCCAGAGAAATCTCTCGCAGGATGGCCTCATCGAGCCTGGTTACTATGACCTCGCCGTTTTCATCCTTTTTGAAGCCAACCTGTTTATTATTACGGTCCAGAATGGGAATAGGTTCACCGTCGGGGTTGCCTATTCCAACCGTGTATATCTTAACTCCTTGCTTGCGGGCCTCCTCCGCGGCTTGAACAGCCCCCTGTCCATGGTCCTCACCATCGCTGAGCAGCAGCAGCACTTTGTGTTTGCGGGACTGCTGGTCATACATCCTCGCGGCGGCCTCAATAGCGTCTGAAAGCGATGTTCCCTGTGTGCTGACGGATGTTTGATCCATGGCACCCAGCAGAAACCGCGCCGCCGAATAGTCAAGCGTCAGAGGGCACTGCGCGAAGGACTCGCCGGCGAAAGCCACCAGGCCGATTCGGTCTCCTTCAAGACGGTCAATAATACCCATGATTTCCTGCCGGGCTTTCGTTAGCCGGTTCGGTTTCATATCGCGGGCAAGCATCGAATTGGAGACATCCAGAGCCACAACAATATCGATACCTTCCCGCTGGAGCAATTCCAGGTGAGTCCCGAACTGCAAACGGGCCAGACCCAAACTAACGAAGACCAGCGCCAGCAGCAAAAGCAGCGCTTTGGTTCTCTGCCTCGCGAACGAGATATATGGAGCGTTTTTCATTATCAGAGGCAGATCACCGAATATTCTCAGCAGTTTTCTCTTGCGGGCCAGTCCCCAGAAGACAAACAGTCCCAGAAGAAAGACAAGCACCAAAAGAAGGAAATTTATCGGTTCCGCAAATCGCATCTTTGTTCGTCCTATGGAAGTTTCCTGAAATAGGTGTTTGCCAGAAGAATCTCGATGATCAACAAGATAAGTCCGGCATAGGCAAAATAATGGAACAATTCCTTGTACTGGATGTGGGCCGCAACTTTGACCTCGGTTTTCTCCAGGGCATCTATTATACCGTAAATCTCCTCCAGTTCTTCCCCGGAGCGTGCCCGGAAGTACTTCCCATCCGTCCGCTGGGCGATTTCCTTGAGGGTTTTCTCATCAATTCGAGTCGGCTGATACACATACCGTTTTCCGAAGATCGGATCCTGATAAGGATACATGGCGTTTCCCGGCTTACCGGCCCCGATGGTATAAATCTTAATATTCATAGCGCCGGCCAGATTGGCGGCAGTGATGGGGTCGATTTCTCCAGCGTTATTGTCGCCATCGGTCAAAAGAACAATAATCTTGGATTTTGAATCCGACTCGCGAAGGCGGTTGACAGCGTTGGCAATCGCCATCCCGATAGCGGTGCCATCTTCTACTAACCCGAAGTTGACCTGATCGACAAAATTGAGAAGCACCCCATAATCCGTTGTCAGGGGGCACTGGGTATAAGAATACCGGGCAAAGACCACCAGACCAATGCGGTCATTCACGCGACGATTAATGAATTTCTTGATTTCTTCTTTAGCCACGTACAGACGGTTATGAGGTTTAAAGTCTTCAGCTTGCATCGACGAGGAGACATCCAGGCCCAGCATGATATCCACACCCTCCGAAGTTACCTCCCGGTACTCTGTTCCTGATCGCGGACGAGCAAAGGCCACCACGAACAACGCCAGGGCCAGGACGCGCAGGACTATCAGGACAAACCTGAAGCGCTGGCGGCCGGAGCGGGCGGCCCGCTTGACGATCCGAATGTCCGAATACTTGATAGTAGCCGATTTAAATCTCATCCGGCGCAGGTAGTAAATAAGCATGAGAATGACAATCGCCAGGCCCATGCCAAAGATTACGACAGCTGGAATATTAGTATCGATCACATCGAACAAATTCAGACTCAGGCCGGCAAACTCGAGATTCACGACTTCACCTCCGTTTCGTCCCTTATCTCCGCCGGGTCGGCACTCATAATGTCGTCGCCGGGCCGGCGGTCGTGAAGTTGGGGACGCAGGCGTCGATCCCAATCGGCACGCACATCTTCGATAGCGGTATGCACTTCTTCAAAGTCCTCTTCGGCCCGCTCGAATTCAGGGATCAGCTTCGCGAATTTTACCAGATCGGCGTGTTCGAAAAAGGCCTCCATTCTTTCGAATAAACCTTCGGGTAACTCAAGTTTCCCGAAAGCAGCCAGAAATTCTTCGGTCGTCATGTCAAGAACATTCAAACGATACATGCTTTCATAGTAAACGCGAATGATCTCGGTCAACTCGATGTAGAACTGTTTGAACTGACCTTCCTGCGGAAGATTCTTCTGTTTAAGCAGGGCCAGTTTTTCGAAAGCGATTTCCCAGGCCGGGCGCAAATCGAGCGGTTCGGAAATTTCCTTCTTCTGTCTCAGTTTCAATATTATCAGCACGGCAGCCAAAATCAGAACCAGAAGGCCCAGGCCACCCCATATATAATAAGGCGTCAGGTCGCGTTTGAACTCATATTGAGCCTTTAACGGTTTAATATCGACCGAGTCACCGGCGTTTTCCAGAAGGGAAAGCACCTTAATTGGTACACCCTCGGACAACAAGGCCTTCCGCGTCCCGTCAGGCATATTGAATACCACAGGTATAGGCGGTATGACATAATCCCCGGTCGTGAAGGTGCTCAGGACGAAGATGTTCTTGCTCTGATACCGGCCATCTTCGAGTTGCGTCAGGATATCCGACTGGTAGTCTTTAACATCAAAAGCCCCCAGGTTGGCGCCGAGTGGCGGCGGAATGAGCTCGTAGGTGGAGTCGTACTCGATGGTGATGGTGTAGGTGATCAGATCACCGACATACATCTCGGCCCGGTCAACTTCGGTCTTTATGGTAATGCCCGGCACGGCCGAGACGGTATCGACATCGGTCTGCCCCCAAACGCCGGAAACCCCAATGCCGACGAATAGCAATAGCGTGATGTAGCGACTCATCAATCGCATATCCGAAATATTCCAATCCTACTTTACGTTCTGTTCAAGAATCTCGACATGTTCTTTCTCGGCCAGGTTCTCGACATATTCGATGAACGCCTGCTGGGCCTTCTCCCCCTGGTAATCCATAAACACCTGCGCCTTCACCGAGTCATACGGAGCGTTCTGATATCTGCTGGCCTTGTTGGCCTGATAGAAATTGCGAACATCCATGGTATCAATTCTAATCTCAGGCATAACTTTATCAAGAACGTACTTGTTTATGAGCAACTGCTTAAAGAACTCCTGATGCTGTTTGAGAATTTCCGGGTCGTTATCGTAATTCTCGCGGATGGCCGCGCGGTACATAAGCTCCATGCCTACGTATTGCTTGAGATAGTCAGCCTTGTTGCCGGTCACGGACAGTTCCTGCTGAATTTCAGCCGGGAGAGTCTGAATCTGGGCCTCAACTTCGGATAGCCAGATAGAATCGGTGCCTATTCGGGCTACAACCGCATCACCTTCCATTTTCGGCCCGGCGTCGACATCGGTGGCCGCACTGAGTTCACGGCGGGCATCGAGCAGTTGCCCGCTCCTCTCCAGAGCCGCGACAAGGTTCCGCGAGGCCTCGTTTACGAACGAACCGTTCGGGTCCAGGGTCCGAGCCCGTATGTAGTAAGCGGCCGCCTGACGGTAATCGGCCAGATTCTCGAAATAGATTTTGCCGATCAAATAGTTGATGTTGGCCCGGGTGCGCGTCTCGAGATGGCTGAATTCCAGAATCTTCTGGTATTCCTCAATGGCCGCGGCATAGAGTTTGGTGTCGCGCAGTTCACCGGCCAGTTTCTTGTGCTGTTCCACCAGCTCCGCCGTATCGGCGGAATCCTGGCAGGATGTCAATGCGAATAGCACAATCAGACCGGAAGCCAATATTACTACCCTATTCATCTTGCTATTCCTCAGAGCCTTCTCTCTCTCATCTTAAAGAAGTTTATAAGTGGCACGATATACGATTGATCCGTCCGAATGTTGATGAAATCGAGATTTATCAATTGGAAGGCCTTTTTTAAGGCCAGATTATCTTCCTCGGACCGCGCCGAGAATTCCCTTCTGAACTCTTTCGATCCTGTGTCAATCATGAAGACCTCGCCCGTCTCGGCATCTTCCAGCTCGATAAGGCCGATGTTATCAAAGATAGTCTCGCGGGGATCACTGATCTTTATCGCTATAACATCGTGCTTATTATTGGCAATCTGCAGCGGCTTGATGTAGTTCTCCGAGAGAAAATCGGACACCAGAAAAACCACTGATTTACGTTTAATGACCCTACTGAAATACTCAAGGGCACCGCCGATATCAGTTGCCACACCCTGCGGCTCAAAATAGAGAATCTCACGAATCAATCTCAGTACATGTCCGCGGCCCTTCTGGGGTGGAATGAATTTCTCTATTTTGTCAGTGAAAATTATCAGGCCGACCTTATCATTGTTCTTGATCGCGGAGAAAGCGAGAAGGGCACACAGTTCCGCCGCCGTCTCGCTTTTGAAGCGTTCCCGCGTGCCGAACTTACCCGACGAGGACGCGTCGACCAGCATAACCACCGATAGCTCGCGCTCCTCCTTAAACTTCTTGATGTGCGGATAGCCGGTGCGGGCTGTGACGTTCCAATCGATTAAGCGGATATCGTCACCCGGTTCATACTGACGGACTTCCTCGAACTCCATTCCCTGTCCTTTGAAGGTGGAATGGTATTCGCCGGAGAAGAGGTCATTGACCAGCTTTTTGGTGCTGATCTCAATCCGTCGTATTTTCTTGAGTATCTCTTTCGGAATCATAAACTACAATTACGGTACCTCGACGGCATCGAATATCTTTGTGACGATATCGTCACTGGTTACTTCCTCAGCTTCCGCTTCATAGGTTAAGAGAATACGGTGCCGCAGAACATCATGGCCGATAGCCTTGACATCTTCCGGGGTGATGTACCCGCGTCCCTTCAGGAAAGCGTGGGCCTTGGCGGCCAGGTTCAGGTAGATAGTGGCCCTGGGAGAAGCCCCGTAGGCAATCAGGTCTCTCAGGTTGGCCAGGCCGTATTTCTCGGGTTCGCGCGAGGCAAAGACCACGTTTACTATATAATCCTTGACCTTGTCATCGACATAGATCGACCGCACGACGCCCCTGGCCTTGGTAATATCCTTGGGCTTGATGACCTTGGAAATCGACGGCAGGGCGGAAGCGGTGTTGCGTTCCATGATCTCAAGTTCTTCGGTAGGCGACGGGTACGTTATCTTCAGCATGAGCATAAAGCGATCCACCTGAGCTTCGGGAAGTGGATAGGTTCCTTCCTGCTCAATAGGATTCTGGGTAGCCAGAACCAGGAACGGCTCATCGAGCTTGAAGGTGTGTTCTCCGATGGTGACCTGTCGTTCCTGCATGGATTCCAGCAGGGCCGACTGAACTTTGGCCGGAGCGCGGTTAATTTCGTCGGCCAGAATGATATTTGCGAAGATGGGGCCCTTCTTAACCGAAAATTCAGCCGTTTGCGGATTGTATATCATGGTGCCAATGAGGTCCGCGGGTAGCAGATCGGGCGTGAACTGAATCCGCTGGAACTTGGTGTCAAGGGCTCTGCTGAGCGTGCTCACGGAGAGGGTTTTAGCCAGACCGGGCACACCTTCAATCAAAATGTGACCATCGGCCAGCATACCTATCAACAGTCTCTCGACCAGATATTCCTGACCGACGATAACAGTGCGAATCTGTCCAATCAGTTTTTCGACAAACGACGATTCCTTCTCAACTTTAGCCTGGATCTTTTTAATATCGCTGTCCATTAAGTTACGTTCCTCCGTTTATAATCATTCTCTAAATTTCTCAAAGAACTCTCGCAGCTCGGATTCCAGCCGAACCGTCTCCCCCGGTCCGAACTCGGCGGGGCTGTATTTATCTCTCTCCGCGCGCGATAACCATTCATTTATTTTTTTGGCGGCGGCATGCTCGACGCCGGCGTCTTTCATCCGCTGTTCAAACCGGTCGTCAACGGGGCCGAACGGCTCGAGATTGTACTGACGTCGCAGAAAGACCGTCAGAATTTTATACACATCGGTCTGGAATTTCTTCAAATCCGATCCAGCCGCAGTCCTGGCGCCGGCCAACTCTTCCAGCAAATCTTCTCTGGGTGTTTTCACCACTTCCACCGGACGCCGATTTCGACGTACAACCACTGTCACCACCGCCGCTACGACGAACGCCATACCGAAGATAATGAGCCACCAGAGCCATCGATAAGACTGCTCCGGAGTCACAACCGCCTGAGGGGGTGCGATAGCGACAGACATCGCCTCGGTCAATAATTGGCCCGGAAGGCTGTCGGGCCAACTCAGGTAGCTAATGGTGACCGGTTCTATTCGACCGATTCCAGCCATGGTGGGCTCCAGGACGTACAGGAATTTCTTGGTCGTAACTTCTGTGCCGCCGGTCAGGGATGAGCCTATTGATGACGCGAATCTTCTTACTTTCAGGCTCTCAAACCGTGGATTCAACGGTTTGTCAAAAAGATAGGCGGTCTGGGGGCCATCCCAAGTTAGAACGATCTCGAATTTCACACTATCAGCATAGGCGATGCTCGAATTTTCGAGCGACTGCGAGACTTCAATGCCGTCCGCCAGAGCACCCCCGGCGCTGAGAATCAAAACGAGTAGTCCAAAAACCAGTCTTGCCATGGCTTCAAATTTACGTTATCAGTCTATAGACTCAAGCTATTTTTACCCGGTTGTCTGACGTCATAAGTGACTGCTGACCCATAATTTATGGCCTTCAAATGAGATTATACCGAAAAAACTCCAGATTCGTTTCATAAAAAGTTTCAGGCCAGTACCAGCGCCACGATGCCGAGCACCATCCCGGCCTTCAGGGCGCTCGAGGCGACCGACAGCATTCGTTGTGTCGGATTGCCCCAGAGAAAAATGAGAAAGGCCAGCAGGGGCAGTTCCACTATGTAAATAGCGATTATTTTGAACATCTGACCGACCCAGCCGACGAGCACCAGAAGGAACGTGACCACAGTCAACACCACAAACACCGAAAGCACTATCATGAGCGACTTTTGAGGACCGATAATTTGTGGCAGAGTACTGATCCCGGCTGATCGGTCGCCCTCAATATCCTGCACGTCTTTGACTATTTCGCGCACCAGGTGAAACAGAAACGCCAGGGCAAACCCGATTAAAGGTCCGGGAAGCTCAAAAGCGAACTGTAGATCGACCGCGACTCCACCCATTATAAAGGTCAGCCCCGCGAGAAACGAGATGATTATATTCCCGACCAGGGCCACCTTTTTCATAATGTAGTTGTACAGGTACAGAAGGCCAATGAAGACCAGAGCAATAACCGTTACGTCCCAACTAACGGATATTGCCAGAAGCAGTGCCGCCCCGTTCAGGATTATCGAAAGGACGTGCGCATAGCGAATTGTCAGCACTCCCCTGACCAGGACCCGATTTGGTCGGTTGACACGATCGACCTCAATATCAACGATGTCGTTGACGGTATTTCCGGCAGCACATATGAGGAATGTTGCGAGACCGGCTATCGCAGGCGCGTAAAAATAGGGCCGAAACCAGGTTAAATAGGCGCC
Source organism: Candidatus Zixiibacteriota bacterium (assembly GCA_020351995.1). GTDB lineage: Bacteria > Zixibacteria > MSB-5A5 > GN15 > FEB-12. Next base: position 2,250,590 of record CP070674.1, on the reverse strand, counting down.
GACCCAAACGCCCGCCATTGCCAGGAGACAATTTATAGGGCGAATTAGCCTGATTGTCTCGATCAGTCTATCCACTTTCTGACGATATGAAGGTTTGACGGGATGAGTCAACTTTTATATGTCAGCTGTGAATTCCAGCGACAGACGCGGCTGGTCAAAAGCGGAGTCAGGGTTCCATCCAATCGAGATCTTGACCGTGCGGGCTTGATCCATGATGGCCGCACCTATCCCGTAACTATATCGATAGAACTCATCCGTTCTCACCCGGTCATTGGCGTCGCTAATCCTGTTGTTCAAATAGGCAGCATCGGCGAAAACAAACAAATACCCGCTTTCGAACCTGAGCCGCGGCTCAGCCGTGCCAAAAACTGTTCTCACGGCCGTAAACTGCTCATTTCGGTAGCCGCGAAGACTCCCCGGGCCCCCTACGTAATACAATTCCGATATGGGAGGAAGGGCTTCCCCGGTTTCCAGCCCGACGTAATTAAGTCGCAGGTGACCGACCAGAACCCCCCTGAGCCGTTGATACCAGTTTACCCGTACTGTGCTTCGCGTCTCATTGAAACTGTTTCGCTGAAGACCGGCGTTCAGGCTTTCACTGGCGTATCGTCGGTAGCTAAACGAGATGGTCCAACTCAAGGTTAGACCTGACGAAGGGTTCACCAGGTTATCCAGCACAGTGCGCTCAATCGAGAAAGCGGTGTGTATGGTTGTGTACGACGGAACCTGGTTCGACGGTTCCACGCTCCGCCAGCCCAGTTCCAGTCCGACACCAAAGGCCGGACTTATACGGGCGCGGTAATCGCCTCCGGCGGTGAACTCGTAAAACTGGTCACGGTAGTCTCTGGTGGCTACGTTGAGTCCTATTTCACCAAGGCCCAGCAGCATTACCGGCTGGCGGTAGCCCACCTGAAGAGTCTGCCGATTCGTCTCTCGTTTTTCCGAACGGAGGCTGATCACGCGCCCTCCTCCAAAGATGTTCTGAAACTTGAGGTCAAGATTCCAGACAAAACTCGATGAGGTACCGGGTACAATTCCCCCTCCTCCGCTGAAGAGAGCCTGCTTTTTCTCCTCGAAAACAAACTCGAGATCGGCGCCGGTGTAACCGGGCAGCGGTCTGATTTTCAGCGGGGGGCGAAAATGTACAAATGGAATAGCCGCGGCCCGTCGTTCGGCATACGCGAGGTTTTCCTCGGTAAGGGGCCGCCCCTCTCCAAACGCGATATATTTCTCGACCAGTTCCGGCCGGGTTCGCTTCAAACCGGAATAGATACTCTTGCCAAGTTTCAGAAGCGGCCCGGGATTGAGCCTGATTGTCAGTGAAACACCATCTTGCTCACCACTGACATCCAGGATGGTGGCCGAAGTATAGAAATAACCATTTTCCCGGTACTGCCGAAGTTTCCGCTCAATCAGCGATTCCGTGTTCACCTGAGTGAAAGCTGCCCGGTTAACAGACTGCGTGCTTGAATCGGGCAGCCAGGTAATTGACTCAATCACGAATCGCTCGCCCGCGTAAATGTAAACGCTTTGCGCTTCCTGTCGTACCGCGGCATCAAGATATCCTTCGTTTACCAGCATCGTTCGAAGCGAATCGAGGTTGTTCGGGTTATTCGCGAAAAAACGTATGATAGCTTCTTCATTTGCCGGTCGTTGTCCCTCAAAAACCAGATCGGTGGCCGTGCTCCCGAGTGCGAACAAAAGGCTGACTACGATGTATAAAAGCTGTTTTATCATATCAGAATCCCGCCACGAATTCCCCTCTGCCGGTGATACGCGCGACCCGATCGTCGGAGTGCCGACCGGAAATGGTCAGGTTCACTCGCATCCCTCCCTTAATACCGTAGCGCAAGGCCACCGACCAGACCGCGCCGTCTTTACCCGCACGATTGTCAGTCAGAAGAAACGAAGATGAGCCAACCGTGTTTTCGAGAGATTGGCGATACAACTCCAGCGAGGTTCGTAATTCTCCTTTATGAAGCACAGGCGCCCTGGTGTCCACACTGATGGAATACTGACGCGATTGCCCCCCGGACTCGGAATCGGCACGCCGATAGGCCAATCCGGTGGCAATCTCGGCGGTTTCGACGGACTGTCGGTATCTGAATCCGGTTCGGTAACCGTCGATGTTCCCCCCTCCGCTATAATATGTGTCGCGTTCATATCTGAACAACTCCACCTGCTCTTCGAACAACGCCTGCCGCCACGCCTGCTTGAGCGAAATGGCCCCGGTAAAATCGTCGCGCTTTCGCGGCACCCCGGCCACTGAACGAACCTCACGATCTTCACGATAGTCAAAATTAACGGCGTGCCCGAACCTGATGGGAAACACTCGCAGGTCAGCACTGTATCGCCGGGAATAATACAAATAAGGTTGATCCATATCCGAAAGAACGGGTATTATCCACCAGTATTCCCGCTTGCCTTCGGGCAACAGTTCTTCCTCGATGTTCGAATTCAATCTCAGCAGAACCATGGGCCAGGTTTTGTTCAGATGGAACGACTTCTCGCCCCGCCGCACGCGTGAGGTTTCCGAGAGCGTTTCCTCTACGCGAACGTAATTCCCGTCCGGGTCGGGTACATATTCCCCGTTTTCCAGTATATAATCACCCTGTCCCTGTTCAACCTCGAGGTACGTCAGCCCCCGGCTGTTCCTGGTTTCATCAGAGATCAGGTAAGAGGCTCCCAGACCAAACTGACGGGACGGGTCACTGTAGTTCAACCCGAGGCGTCCCAGTAGATTATCTTCGGAGAACCGGACACGTTCCAGACTCTGGTAGGTTATAAGGGTGGAATAGTTGAGATTCCCGATATCACGCGATGATGACGCCGATATACGGTGGCGTCGCACCTGCTTCAGCCAATCCGTGACGAGGCTGTCTTCGCTGTGGAATTCATATGTGAGTCTCTCGGTGCCGGTGCCGATACTGCCACGCGCCTGATGATATCGCGTTCCCCTGTCCTCGGCGCTGTATTCATTCGTTCTTGAATCGTGCTCGTAACTGGCTGCGATGTCCAGGTTCGAAGTTACCTGGTATGACGTCCCGGCCCGGTATCTATCTGCCGTTCCAATTCTGCGTTGACCGAGTGTATCTAATTCGGTCCGGATGGCACCCCATCCGGCCGATAACATGCTCCCGGAGGATAGCCGAAAAGTAACGTCCGCACCACCGGTTGCCGAGCTAAACTTACCGGAGTAATCGAGTCTTGAGTAATAAGGGCGGACCGATATCGAACTCCGCGGGTTTACCACGGCATCAAAGTCATGCTTGGTTTCATCTGTCTGCGGTCGAAAGTTCGCGGGCAGGAAGAAGTTGCGGGCAAAATCCGCGTTATAAAGTCTCTGCCGCACACGGAAGGCAGCTTCTTTCTTTCGGGTGCGAACGGACACATAATTGTCCTGACCGTGAAGTTTCCAGTCTCTTTTGCCAAAGACGGAATAAAACAACCCATCGTTATCATCATCGTCCAGGCTCGACAGCAAGTTTCGGTCATATTGAGTTTGGTGAAATTCGGCCACCATGTCGCTCAAGACATGATCCTTCAGTCGCAGGGACGCTTGATAATGATCAGTCCGCTCCGGTGCCGGGATCACTTTGAGAGGGAGATACTCGCCTCTCCCAGGACCGGCATAGAGATACTGCCCCGCTCCCAGAAAAACGTAATCACCCTGCCCGGAGCCGAAGAAAGAGAATGTTATCGAGAAGTCTCCGTTAGCCTCACCGACATATTGATAAACGGTATCGGGCAGGCTGTCGGGCACCAGAATGTAGCTCCCCAGCGTGTCAGAAATGACTCCCGGTCTTACCGCGTTTTCGATCTGATCTCCAACCGCCGCGAGCGCATCCAGTTCCTCGGCGGTCAGTTCCCCCGCGAAGGGCTCGTCCCGGTCGTCACCCTCCCTTAACCAGCTTACGTCAACAATCACCGTTGAATCCGCCAGCGCGATCCCTCCGCCGGTTTCCAGCAGTTCGCCCTTGTAGTTCGTCAACAGAGGTTCGTAGTCGACTTCGATTCGGCTGCGCGCGTCAATCGGATGATTGACATTGAACGTGATAGCGCCGGACGGATAATCTATGGTATAGTCTTTATCGCCTCCACGCTCGAGTTTGATACCATCCAGCCATACGCTCTCGGAACCCGGAACCACCGGCGCCACCGCTGTTCCAGATGTCACGCGGTAGGGACCCTGGGTGTTATCCCGTGCTGACAGCCGCGCCGTTTCAAACCTTCCTTTCGGCCTGGCGACGGCGGCGTGAAGGTGTCCCTGGCGTTGCCATATATTCATTGACGCTCCGGAAACCCTTTTCGGCGCGGCAGATGGCGCCATGGGATCCTGCAGGAGAATATCGCCAACCTGAGCGGAGAATATCCGCGAGGATAGTTTAAGATTGATCTTATCGAGTTCATTCAAACGACTGTTGGCGGTTCCGTATGATGGATCATACCCGCGATCAGAGATAGCCCCGCTTAGCTCCAGTCCCGGGGCAAGGTTTCCCGACAGGCTAAGGTCAAGCGACTGACTGAAGTTGGAAGAGCCCGACGAGCGAGCAGTGAAGCGAAAAGTTTTGGCTCCGGAGATGCTGATATCCCCGGAGGTCGGCACGACACCGGCACGTACTATTTCCGGGATCTCCGGGATGTTCTCTGATTGGTCAGGTGATACCTCCGGCAGAGGGGTGCCGTGAAGCGTTTTCAACCAGGCCGGTACAGGTCGATAGACTATCCGAAGGGTGTCCAGCCCGGAGGCACCGATTCGACTCAGGTCGAAAGCGCCGCGGCGGGTGTCGAAAACATAGTCAACACCCCTCTGTAAAAGCCGACCATTGAGGTAAAGAGAATCTGACGAATTTAAAATGAAATTACTGCCGACAGAATAACGAGAAGGGATATCAGCCCCGATCAGTTCCACCTCGGTGCGCGCAGCCACACTTGTAGCCAGAACAACGCATGCGATGACGGCCGCCAGTCCCGAACGGACAGCCCTTTGCGTTAGAAAGCCTATTTTTCTTCGTAAACGATACGGCACACAAGAATACGGTTGTTCCCCGAATCGGAGATCAGCAACCGATTCGGCGGAAGCATGATCAGATCGGACGGGTTCTTCATCGCGATCTCATTGCCGGTGATAGTCGGGCCGACTTGATACAGCAGTTCACCACGCAAATCGAGACAGGCCACTACCCCCGTTACGCCGTCGAGAACCCATAGAAACCCTTTGTGGGAGGCAACGGCCTTTGGAAATTCGAAATCGGACAGGTCTATCTTATACGAATAGTTGCCATAACGATCATAAATTATCAGCCGCTGGTTTCCGGCGTCGCAAATGACAAATTCACCGCTTTCAAGCCTGATGATCTTCTCAGGAGTATTGAGCCGCTCGCCCGCATAGCTTACATCACCCAAAAACCTGTCAAACTTACCGACATTAGAGAAGATGGCGACCCGATTATTGTCCCGGTCGGCCACCCATACCTCTCCGTAATCGGTGAACGCTATCCCCGAAGGGTAACCGAATTTGAGAGGATCCTCACTGTCATAAAAGCTCAACTCATCTACAAAATTGAGTTGAGAATTGTATCTCGATACGCGACGATTGCCCTCGTCGGACACCATCAGGTTCAACCCGTTATCGAAAGCAAGGTATGATGGACGGTCCAGCAACCCGGCCTCCTTGCCGAATCCGCCATAATCCCGAAGAGGGGTCAGATCTGTCCCAAACCGCACCAACCGGTTATTCCCGGCATCGACAACATAAATGTTGCCTTTGAGGTCAGCGGCCAATCCGTGGGGCTTGCTTAAAGGATTGCGCAAGATCTCGCCGGAGATTACGGTATCGACCAAAAGAAGTTGCGGTTGCCTATCCGGTCTGGTGATTTCTGTCAGGCTTCCGTCCGGCCTGCCACATGAGAGAACCACCAGGGCCAGCGCGAGAAATATTAACAGGACACGAGAACGCATGGTATCAGAAGGGGGTGTAAATGGTGAGACTGATCTGGCGGTTGAGGCTCAATGGGTCAATGCGGAACTTGTAGTGCAGTTTGTCAAGGTCACCGAAGGTGTTATCATCAAGTTGACGGTTAGCCCGCTTGGCATCTCTGATAGCGTCGATGACCGAGATGACCCGGTTCACAATAGCGACCCCAATCATAAAATCCGCTTTTCGATAAGCCTCCCGGCTGCTGTTTTTAAGGTCGCGGTAGGCTGCCTGATATTCGGGGCTAATCCACACCCAGTGATTCTCGGGGGTGTCCTGCAGGTAGGGTCGGTCCGGATCGCCCACTCGACCCCGGGTATTGAATTCATATATGTCGCTATAGAAACCCACCCAATCCAGAAAATCGTCACTCTTGCCTTCGAGATCGGCGTTGGCGTACTGAGCCGCGAAACGAATGAGATCGTCCTTCTTCCAGGAGCCGTACATGCGAAAGGCTACAAAGCTTGCCCAGGTCAACGCCTCGGCACCGAAGAAATACCTGGCTTTTGTCCGGTTACCTATATGGTACTCACCAAGACCCGGAAGGAGAGCCGATAGTAGCGCCGCCTTTGCGATCGATACTCGTTTCGTGCGCTTCGTATTCGAATCCGGCTTTTTTTCAGACGGGTCGTCGAATTCATCGAAGTCATCCTGGGCGGCATAATTGGCGCCGGCGATAGCGAGATTCATCTGGTCCTGAATGGGCGTGGGCTGCATCTTGATCGCTCCGAAGGCAACTCCAGAAGCCACAAATATCGTCAAGAGCACCTGTGCCGCGATTTTGACTGTCTTCATAGGTCGACTCAAAACTTGTAGGTCACGGTTATAAAAGGTGTATCTCGCTTAGCGTAATAAGACTTTAGCTTAGCGCTCACCTTGAACCGGCTGAATTCATCGTTTTCGCGCTTGACTTCCCGGTTGTGCTTCTTCGTTGCAAATAAAGCCTCAAAAGCACTGATCAGACGATTAACCATGGAAACATAAATCATACGGGTTGCTTTATCATAGGCGTTGTTGGCGTCGTTGCGCATTTCCTCGTAATGCAGGCGATTGGCGGAGTACGGGGCAGTGGCATCGCCTATTACAGTATCAGGCGGATCGCTGGCGCTGTAGCTGTCCAAATCTCTGCCGTCCATCTCGGCATCATCCCAGCCCCACGCGAACTGGTCGTATTTGCCGGTCATTTCGTAATACTGCTGGGTAAGTTCGTTGGGAAGGTAATGAGTAATGCCCCTGGTGCCTACCGGAAGGTCCTCATCATCTGTCACACCGTAAACCCACAGGAGATATTTCTGTTCGTAGTCGTCACGCGACCAGTGGGCTCGATTGAAGGCCTCGAATTCGGCGGTGATATCGTCTCCCTGGTTATGATATTTGACATGGAAAATCCAGGCAGCGACCTCGGCCCCCAGAAATACAAACGGTTTGACCCGGCTGCCATAATAATACTGGCCCAGACCCGGAACTACCAGCGACAGCACGAATGCTTTGGCCGGCGATTTGTAGCCCCTCTTAGCATCGAAAGCCGGCGCCTCATCACTGGCAAATTCGTCGGACAGCGCGAAAGTGTGATTTTTCTGATATGGTCCCGAGGCCATGTTGTACCTGATGCGGATCTGCTCCTGGTCAAAAACGGAAGCCCCTTCGCCGGCAGAAGCACCAGCACTGCCGCCAAACAGGATAGCCAGACAACATAGCCAGAGTATATTTTCGTAGATTCTACTTCCCCGCACGAACAGTCTCCTATCTTATTATAGCGATATCAGTGAATGCGGTTTCAATTGTTCCACCGAAATCAGCATTAATTACACACCGATAGACTCCCGGTGTGACTCCCTCGCATTCCCACACCAATTCGTTGTCGACCCGGCCCGAGGTCGGACCCGACAGACTGCCCACCTGCCTGCCGGACAGGTCATAAATGTCCAGGGTGACACTTACCGCGTCCTGAGCCAGAAAATACCGGATCGTGGTAGCACCGTCAACAACGGGATTGGGGTAATTATAAAAGCTCCGCTCCGGCAAGAGGGCAGCGTATTCTTTCAGAGCGGGAAGTTTCCCGCTATCGAAAGCGAATGTCGCCCCCACATCACCGCCAAACATAGGCCAGAACACGGCGTCATCATCTTCATCGACATGCCACAGGTAGAACCACCCGTCGGCCCCGAGATAACCAAGTTTACCGCCGACCGTGTCAACCAGGTATACCGGCGAACCTGAAGCCATCTCCCCGGCCGACAGCGGAAAACCGTAAGAGGGTTCAAGACCAAACGAATAGATGTTGCCTGTCAGGGTGGGAAAGACGATTTCGGGTGGACCGGTGGCCTCGATATCGGCTACAATCGGAGCGGCAGTCAGCGGATCATTCGGGAAGCGATCGTTTACTTCTATGGGAAACGAAGTCTTCAGAGTAAGCTCATGATTAAAGGCGTAGACAGCGTTTCTTCCGCCGATGATGATGTCAGGTTGGCCGTCCATGTCCACATCACCCACCACCGGCCGGGTCGTGAATTCAAATTTCATATCTCTCTGAGCAAGCGTGGTGTATGCAGGAGCCGTAAGATCAAGTTCAACGAGCAGAATCCCACCGTCCGGCCGACAGACAACGATTTCCCAATCACCGTCGGCATCATAATCCATCGCGGCCGGTCCCAAAGTATACAGCTCGCTAATGTACAATCGATCCGCTGTCGTCTCCGTGTTATAGCGAAGATAACTGAATTGACCCTCTCCTGTCAGAATCACAGGAATGGAATCACCGGGTTGACACATCCCGTAGACGTATGGCTCTTCAATCCTCCGAAATTCCGTCAAGTCGGAATACGATTTTTTCACATAGATCCGTCCGCTGTCCGTTACGATTGCCAGCCAATCTCCAAACGCGGCCGCGATAGGTTTCCCGTCAGTCAGGAAGTAACTGGTATCGACGCCATGGGCCAAATCGGCGAGACCATCTTCGTCATCATCGCGCAACTCATACAATTGCACTCCGCCGCTGCCATTTTCCGCAGAATATCCAACGACAACCAGTTTCCCCTCCGCCCCGGGCGCGAATTCGCCAGCTACGGGACCGGCAGTAATTGTATTCGGTGTAATCGCGAACGCAGGCACCGTGTCCGGCTGGCCATAGTTGACCGTCGCAAAAGCTGTATCTAAATAAATTGGACAGCTCTCACAACCGGTGAACTGGCGCAGGAAGTTCTGGCCATCCGGTGTAACCACCGACAGCAATGTATCCGAAGCTATGATGATTTCGGGGTTACCGTCACCATCGAGATCGTCCGCAACCGGCGATATACCGAGAGCCGGGTACCCGGCGCGAACCGGGAAGTCCTCGACGAGCCGGTCGGTCTCGACGTCGAAGAACATGAGTGTATCGCGCATCACAGTGTTGTCACCAACAGTTTCCGAGGCACGAGTAATATCCGTGATGTATATATGAGTGTTATTTCCGGAGTTGTCTATGGCCGGAGGATTGGTGTTGGGTGTGAAAGCATCGCCCCGGTCGTCTCGGAACATATCGTCTTCACTTCCGTAACCCGAGCGGTAAACGCCACCGAAGTTCACGATGCCATCGGCCTCTACCAGGGTGATAAAGCGGTCAACCGGATTTCCATATATATCGAAGGGCCACTGGAGATGATTATCGTGAAAGTTGTCGTAACCATCGTAATTGTAATCCAGCGCCGCGACCCGCTCATCGACGTGAAATATGAGCATACCGGAGCCCGGCATGAGAAAATCGTATTCACGATTAAAGTACGCTCCGGCAGTATCAGTGGGACCCAGGATCACCGACCGGGCGCTGTCGGCCTTCGCCGCAACGGGCTCGCCATCAAGATCGATTATCCGGTTCTCAATAAGGTAGTATTCATTCTCCGTAATCGGTATCCGGGCGACTTTTATTCTTTCCGATATCATCTCCGCCGCCACGATAGGGATATCGCTGCCCTGGCGATAATCCACAACATCGACAAAGCCCAAGTATGCCCGTGACCAGCACATCGGATACACCGGTATGGCACCGAGCACGGTACCGGCGCTGAACCCGAAGTCGATGCCGGTTCCGAACCCGTTATTGTCCATCAGGGCGAAATCACCCAGCATGCTCATGAAGCTGTAGGTGCTATAAAGATCAGCCAGACCCAGCTGGTGGCCGAACTCGTGGGCAAGAGTAGCATTGAGTGCCATGGGGCGATTGTCCTGATTGTCGGTTTCGGGTGCGACCAGCGCGCTGCGGACATAATTGGAGTCATGGTCGACACCGACCGAGTCGCCAAACCTGATAAAACCGGTAAAAATGTCACCACAGGTGGGCGGAAAACCAATATCACTTTGACGACCGGAACCGGCGTGCATGATAAATATCGATTCGTAATCAGAAAAAAGTATTTCCGGGCTAGCGGTATCGGCCAGTTTGACGGCATCTATGAAAAGGTCCACGATGCCGTCGAGGACCTGCGCAGGGTCACACTTGCCGTAATAACCCATTTCCTCAGGTAATTCGTATAGAGAATCCGGCGTCGAGGGATATATGTCCCATGTCAGGGTTATTTTGCCGTCAGAGACGATCTCCCAGTAGATCTTCAAGGCTCGCATGTGGGCGTCGAAATAAAGCGAATCATGAGGGGGCGGGTCGATGAAATGACCGGCGGTATCGAGGTACAGGGCCGTATCGGCAGCGTCGACCGGCACGTAAAGATTCATATGCCCGCGGCCAGTGGTGTTGGGGTTGTCAGTTTCCTCGTATCGGAAGTTGTAGCGCAATACGAGCACGTTGATGGTATCGCTAAAATCGGCGGCCAGGGCCGCCTTCGGCAGACTCCAGGGATGCTCTCTTTCGAGCGGTAAAAGTATTCGGTCAGAGCTAAAGGGCGTCAGGCAGGGATGCCGGACAGGATTTTCTCCGGCTGGGGAGTCCAGCGGTTGCTTACCATTAATTATCAGCTTTTTGTCGGCGGCGGCGGTTGCGGCCGCCGCCGTTAACTAGATCAATATGAGTACGCTGCGTAATCCACGGACAGTCCTATTATCCAATAGACTCTCTCCTGTCTCATGGCTGGATGGCCAGCGAGATACGCAGGGTATTCTCCAGCACCACGTCGTTAAGGCTCGGTATATAAGCGAAATCGAACTTGAATATTCCCAGCGGGCCCAGACCGATACCGACGGTTGCGATCTTCACGTCACCTTCCTGATCGTAAACGTAACCACCCCGGAGAGCGAGTATATCACTGTACAGGAACTCGGCACCGCCGTTGAGAACCAGCTGCTCCAATTCCTCGCTGAACCCGTCATCGACACCGACCAGTGACTTATTCACTTCAGCCGTGACCAGAAGATGATAGTAATCAGTCTGAAGAAGTTTGTAGGCGAATCCGAGGGCGAGGTTTCGCGGCAGCGGATCAGCCTGGCTGGCATCGATGTAAGCCAGATCCGGTCCAAGATTTGTTATCGCCATACCCAAGTTCAGGCGAGGTGTCCACTGATAGATCAAACCGACGTCAACCGCGAAGCCGGTCGCCGAGCCCTCGCCGAGCTCCTGATCAGCCCCCTGAGGAGAAAGTCGTGAAACCAAGAGCTTGGCCGATACCCCGGTCTTAAGTTTGTCTGTTACCGACGTTCCCCAGGAACCGGTAAGGGCGAAATCATAGGAATCAAATGTCCCCTGGATGTCGTCCGGTGAGGAACCCGTGCGGGTTATTGTCCCGTATGAGATATAGGTAAAGTTACCGCCAAACGTGCCCCATCCTTCCACGTGAGTCGCGAGGGAGGCAAAAGCATAGTACAGGTCGTCGGCCAACTCGGGCAGCCACTTGACATACATCATCGAGATATCGGTCTTACTGTTGGCACGGTAGACGACTTTTCGTTTTCCTGAAAACCACAACTCATCATCCAGAGACTGAACGGTCAGGATTTCGGTATCCTCCAATCCGTGCACATCAACTCTACCCCACGCCGTACCGTCGTGCTCCAGCATGCCGAGACTGGTTGAGAAGAAGGTATGGCCACGCCGCTCGGTCATATCATAGACCGGTGCCGCGGTGGGATTCTTGTAGACCCTGATAACCTGACCGGGTGTGAGTTGCTCACCCTGCAGATCGTTGATATCCATCAGAGCGGCTTTGTACCCTTCAACATCCAGGTCCGGACTCGTACCCGGTAGAGCAACAATATCACTGAGGCGGTCTCCGGCGGTAACAGTGTATTCACGGTAGCCGGCAAGTTCCCACTCATCACCGTCACGGTAGATAATACCATAACTTGTGCCAACCCAGAGGCGACCGGAGACGGTCATGTAGATCTTGGCGACATTACCCTTGAACCCCACCGTGAACGGGGCCTTAATTACCTTGCCCGGTTCCAGAGCTAACTGACCCGGTTGCTCGGTTTCGGCCGTCGAGTCGGCCGCGGCATCAGGTGCGCCAGGAGAGTTTAGTTTCATCATGGCTTTTAAAAAAGCGTCTTTTTCGGCCTCGGTACCGTAAATAACCAGTTTTTCGGCGATCTTTTCCGGAGTGTCATCAATCACAACTTGATATTCGAAGTGATCCAACCAGGCCTCACCGTTAAAGCGGTAAAGAACGTTGTTCACAACCGCCCAAACCTCTTCGCCTTCTCCTGCTACGACCGAAGAAACATTTCCTTCCGGCAACTCGCCCTCAGCACCGACAAGTGTCATCTCGTAGCCATCGAGAAAGACAATACCCTTATCCGTCGCTACGAATACGTAAAGGTCGTTACCGGCGAGCGCGGTGATGTTGCCCGAGGGTAAACCGTTAGCGGTGGTATAGGTTTGCCACTGCTTGCCGTTGAAGGTGTATATTCCACCTTCCCCGGCCACAACGAGAAACTCACGAGTGGAAGCAACGCTCAGCAGTTGGTCGCCAATGAGCGCGGAATAACCGATGTACAATTGTTCGGGAAGAAACCGTGCCCGCGATTTCTCAACGGCGAAGTTTATCCGATCAATTTCCTTTTCACTAAGGTCACCGTCGGTCATGCCCTCTTCAAAGACGGCCTCGACTTCGTCGACCTGCTCCCACAGGATCAGACAACGGTCGTAGCCGGCCACCAAGCTATCGAATCCCCCGGTGAGCGAGGCTATTCCGCTGTAACTTTCCGGCACGGCCTTCATAACCTTTGTTCTCAGACTGTCAAGATAGCCGTACGAATGTGCGGCGTTGAACCGCGCGACTTCTTTGACAACAGCGGCAATCTGATCGGGATCGGTGAGATTGAAATATGAGGAAACAATTTCCTCGAGAGTCTGGTCGGTCTTGGTACCGAACTCTTCGTAAGTATACCAGTCTTTATTGTCGAATCTGGCCAGCCCTTTTGCGGTCATAGCCCAGATATCATATGCGGCGTAATTGTGGCCGCGCCGGGTTTTCAAGGCCGCGGCGCCGCTGAGTGGCTGCAGGTCAGACGGAACCGAAGCCTGTAACCAGCCTGGCGATAACGGGTAAGCCCCCAGTCCAGCGGGGTTCCAGTGAGTGGAGGTAGCGTCATCCGCAATGGCCACATAGGCTTCTCCCATACCTGCGGCTCGGGCGCCCGGGGCGATTCGCAGATAAAGGGCGGCGGAATTCGAGATGTCGGCATGAGACTGGCCGGCCAGAGCCACCACGACAAGGAACACCAGGATTGGGACAAGCGATTTCGTCGGTTTCATACGATCTCTCCAAGATTTAATTGATTAATATCAACTTTCCAAAGGATTCGACTTTCTCCCCGCCGGCGGCAGGGTAAGCCGTTGCTTTATAGATATATACTTCGGTAGCCACACGGCTACCATCGGCATCTGTTCCATACCACTCTATATCGTCATGATAACCCGGTTCAAGAGCATAACGAAAGAAGCTTTTTATCTTTCTGCCGGACAACGTACACAATTCGAGGGAAAATTTTTCCGTGGGCTGAGTAAGGTAGAAAGAAAACCGGGTCGATTCCTTCATGGGATTCGGATAATTCAGCAATTCCCGAATAGCCAGCCCCCCTGAGGTAAGTACCTCAGCATCGAACTCGTAAGCGGTCGAATTGTTAGCGTTGTCCCAGGCCTTTATCTTGAAATGATGATTCCCGGCTGTTAGGCCTTCGAACTGATACTCCAGTTCACCGGTAGTATAGTTATCCCGGTATGACTCGAACAGAGGCGTCAAATTCACTGTGTTTTCAGATTGCCGGTCTATTTCCATCGTAATACCGTGCCCAATCGAGCCGGTGAGGTTTACCCCGGAAGGATCTGATACAACCACCCGCATTCGTGCGTCTTTCGCGATAGGGTCACCGCTGATGAAGTTCTGTCGGCCAAGGAAGGAGATTTCGACCGTGGGACCCAAAACGTCGTCCGATGAGGCCACCGAATCAGATACCGCGATGGAATCGATAATCCCCGCGCCGTCAATGTTGTCAAACTGCGCGTATACCAAGATCCTGGCGCCATCCCCGCCGTATCCTATATCCAGGGGCGCGAGGAAGTCGAAACTAAACTCACCGTTATCTATGGTGGCAGACCCACGGTGTATGGTAGGTCCGGTGACGGCGTATTCCACTTCCGCCATAATGCTGCCATCAGAATTCACGACACGATACACCTTATCTCTCTCCGAGTCCAGTACTTCTACATATAAGACGCCGTCATGGGCGTAAGTGGCTAAATTTTCATCGACCACCCGTCCAGCTACCACCGTTTTGCCGAGTGCCAGCAAGGTGTCTGGGGTCGCGGTAACCTCGATATCCAGCCTCGGAACGGCCAGTCTCACGAAGGGCTCGCCGAAGAACAGGAACTTGCGGTCATTGGTGATCGGCGAGGGAACTCCGCCGAGGTACTGGCGCGCTAACTTGGCCGCATAGACCGCCTCGCAGATCGATAGCGAGTCCGCATAAAGAAGCTTATCATACGTCTCCTGATTAAAATCAGCGTTGGCGCTGGCGTAAACCAGGCGGGTTGCCGCGATGATCCCGACGGCTCCGCCATTCGAGTGGGTCAGGAAATCTTCAGCCATACCCTCTCGCGACGGGTCGTCAAAATACCCGATCGCGCACGATGCCACAAAAACCAGTGGCAACCGCTCCCTGTTGTTGAGACGCGGTAAGTCCACACCGCGCCACAGCACATGCTCATGGGCCCAGACATCGGGATTACCGTGGCCAACATAGTTAACCATCAGGGATCCGTCATTGATGGCTCGAACGATAGCGTCGTTTACTTCCGGTTTCTCACGGCCCACGAACGGATACTCCCAGAGATAAATCTTGTCTCGCGTAAATAAAGCCGGAATGTGCTCGTTCTCGAGCTCCTCTGTGTCGAGGACGTGAATAGTCTCCAGAGACGATGAGCTTCCGGCTCGCTCATCATCGGCCACCAGCGTAATCTTGTTACGCCATATGCCGAACTGGGAGGCCGACTCATATCGCGCAATCTTGTCGGTTATAACCTGTATTTCCTGCTGAGACCTTACCGGCCAGCGAGAGCAAATCATGTCAAATCCGCGGTCGCCATCCAGGTACGAAGTGTCACTGTCAAGAATCCCGTAATAGCCGAAATAAACATAGTTATCGTCGGAAGCCGAATAATCAAGAGATGAAATATGCGGGGGGAGATAATTAGGCGTACCGGTGCCCAGAATGTCCAGATAGTCGTAATTAGCGTCACCCACAAAGAGGACCGCGGAGGGTGCCGGCGACGGATAGTTCTCGTAGGCGAACTTCAGAAAGTCGCGAATGGCCGTCGGGTCATACATGCCAAAAGCGAAGTTGTCCATGATATCCTCTACCGCCGCAACTGCGACCGTGTACCCACCGGCCCGACGGTAATCCAGATAAGGCTCCAGCGATGACATGAAGACCCGGGGCGTGACAACTATCAGATCCACCTGCTGTGAGATCGCGTACAAGTCAACCGGCGATGCCAGGCGAACCGAAATCGGGGTAGCCGCAGAATTCTCGGGGGTCAGATAATAACGCCGATACACTGACAGGTCTCCCTCCGAACTAAACTCGATATAATCCGTGTTGACCACCATTGGGTCAACAATCCGCGGCTGCAGTGGATTGCTCACGTCGAGCACCAGCGGATCGGATGAAAACTCGTTGGCAACTTCTACTGTGAGAATTTCGGAGGAGGTTCCCAGGGTCAGATCCAGCTTATCATTCACCGGGAGATTTTCGCGGCTGTAGTTCACCTCAAAATAATTTAAATAGGGTGGTGCCTCGTACGCGGGGTACAGAGCCAAAGTGACCTGGTTAGATCCATCCAGAAGCGATGTGGTGCCAAACGTGCAGCTCCGGGACCCGCAAAGCTTATTAATCGCCGGTTCGCCATTCACCCACAGGTCGACGTAACTGCCTCCGGTCCTGGCCGAGATGCTGACATTAGCCGTATCATCGGGGACTAACCCGCTGACCGGTACCCAGAATGTAAGCGCCTGCTGATCTGTCCAGTACCAGTTGTAATAGTCACTGACCCGACCGACATTCAGCTTTCTTAGAAGATTATCCTGCTCGACATGCTCATAATTTCGGTATGTGTCGACAAACGTCCCCGGCGTCATGCTGTTCGTCGACTGCATTCTAAGGCCACTGCCACCTGACACTGTCAGCCAGTAAACATTATGGTCGCAATACGGATTATCGATATACTCCGGCGCGGCATCGGCGCTATAAACCCATCTGTCCTGAGCCTCACCGAAGAAAAGCACGTAATCATCGCGGTCAAACCATCCATCCTGACCGTCTCGAACCAAGATAGAGATTTCCGTAAAGACAGGACGAGGCTGATCGTTGGGAAATTCCAGAGGCATTCCCCCGCCACTAAACATCTTTATCTCGTCCGATGATACTTCGCTCAGCGACAATCCGGCCGCCTCGAGTTGAGCTCCCGTAAGCTTATGCAGACCGGTCTGATTCACGGATAGTTTATACCATTCGTTCGATGGATCAAAAGGGCCGGCCTGAATAGCCGTCGGCTTGCTGGCCGGTCTCGGTGAGACAGGCCAGGCTCTAAACTGATCATAATTGGCCAGTACTGCTCTGAAGATCTTTTCAAAATGAGGGTCTGCCGCGGCCTCCATGTCGGTCGGGGCAGTGCCCTCAAATGTCAACTTTACCTCAACCTCTCGATACATCGCGCCCCCGACTACCGGGTAAATTCTGATGCCAGCGATCTGTCTTCCACGAATCGTCGCCGGCTCCCCGATCTCGACCAGAGTCTTCTCCCTCCCCGACAGACTCTTGCCCTGAAGATAGTTCTCACCAAGTTCAGACAGCTCACTACCCCGCGAAAGAACGACCCTCGGTTGAGTTCCATAGGGAACGCCGACCTGTACAGTTGTATACCCGGTCCACAGGGAATCTTCGTCGGCGAACCAATTCAGCCCGGCCGGGTCAAGCGCAATTCGGAAATGAAACCCGGTTTCCGATGACGAGATTACCTCTATATTCTTTGCCTGGGCATGTGAGGTGGGATTGGCGGCCCCGAACATCAGGATAATAAGGAAGAATCCCAGAATGTGCTCGCTCGCCCGGGCCCTGATGCGCTCAAGGCATTGAAGAAAGACAATATATAGCTTCATCGACCTTATTAAAGCCTTCTATCTCAGAACCACTTAAATCTTTAACTGTGAAGCTATAAGATTATCTCCTCTGGAATTCTAAACCTTACTAATAAAGAGGTTCCATCGAAAAAGTCAAGGGCTCAAACGGTTTGCCGGCATTTTCGGGAACCTGATCTCAACGTCTTTCATCAGCAATTTATTGGCCAAGAGCCGGGCCGCCGCTTCGAATCTGCAACTAAGCCATTGAAACACAATCCTTTGTGCGTACGTGTAGAAATCCTGGCGAATTCCTATAGCTTCCCTGGATCAACACCATCAGCATTCATGCTGAAATAGATTTAATAAATAAAACAAAATATATTCGATAGCCGTTCTCCATCAGGACCCTTCACAGGGCTGTCATAGCCTCCTTTACTCTGTCGCTGACCTTTGACGTCTCAAACTCGAGCAGCTCGAGGGCGTATTCAAAATCTTTGGGTGAGCCGCTTGGATTGAACGCTATCTCACAGACCTTATTATAGTGCTTGCCCAGAAGGCTGATCGTCTCGAGAAAGTCCTTCTCGAAGTAATGCGACGATTCGATTTCTTCGAGAGTGAACGTGATATTGTCCTCATAGGCCGAAAAAACAGGCTCTTCGGTCAGCATCCACCGGTCAAGCATTTTTTTCACCTCGGAGGCGCAGACCGGCACATCACTGATACTTTCCAGATATCGCCATTTGGCCACCGTTTCACGACCCAGATTTATATAGCTGGTAGTGACCGCCAGCCACATTGAATGCAGGAGCCTGACCCTCTGCACCGGCGAGGCATACCGAATTTCTTTCGCCCATTCGGCACGGATCCGGGCAGCGGTCTGTTTCGATATCTCTACTTTCTCTTCATCTGTCAGGTCAGTAGAGACGTCAACCTTAACACAGCCGGAAACAGCCAAGCACAATACGACAGCGGGAATGAGAACGGATAAGATCCGGGGCATCTTACGATACCGCTTTATGAACCGACCTCCACGTTCCGAGTTGAGATAGACTCTAACTTGCATGTGAAATGACGCAGGAAACGCGACTGATAAGTTATCTTATATCCTTTCAACGCTTCCCTGCGCCCCGTTATTATCTTCGCGACGTCTCCGATGTAATCAAGATGCGAGTTTGTATAAACCCGCCTCGGAACCGCCAAGCGCACCAGTTCCCGTGGCGCCGAAAGCTTCTCTCCGGTCACCGGGTCGGTTCCGCCAAACATCAGCGATCCAATCTCGACGGCGCGAATACCACCTTCCACGTAAAAAGCCACGGCCAACGACTGGCCCGGAAACTGCTTAGTAGGAATATGCGACAAAAACTGTCCGGCATCAACAAATACTGCGTGGCCTCCTGTCGGTTCCACTATTGGCATTCCGGCCTGTTTGAGCACTTCTCCGAAATACTTGATCTGCCCTACCCGATTCTTAAGATATTCCAGATCCATAACTTCCTGAAGGCCTACGGCCAGCACCTCCAGATCGCGACCGGCCAGTCCGCCATAAGTCGGGAAACCTTCGATAAGAATCATCAGGTCAGTCAACTTCTGGTAAAGTTCGCCGTCGTTGAGGGCTATAAATCCTCCGATATTGGCCAAGCCGTCTTTCTTCGCTGACATCATTACTCCATCGCAGGCATCGAACATCTCGGCCGCAATCTTGCGAATGCTCTTGTTCTCGTAACCGGGTTCGTCGCGACGGATGAAATAGCAGTTCTCGGCGAAGCGGGCACAGTCGAAAAAGAACGGCAGACCGTGCTTTTTGCAGATCGATGATACCGCCTTAATATTTTTCATCGACACCGGTTGGCCACCGACGGAGTTGTTGGTGATCGTCATAATCACCATGGCGATTTCGTCCGTCCCGTGCTCGTCTATAAAGTGTTCTAGCTTCTCGGTGTCCATATCCCCCTTAAACGGCAGAGGTACCGGGGCATCCGACTCCGCGCAGGGCAGATCAACAGCAATACCGCCCTTATGCTGGGTGTTACCGCGGGTGGTGTCAAAGTGAGTGTTGTTCAGAACATACTGACCGGGTTTGAGGATTGTGCTGAATATAAGGTTCTCGCCCGAGCGGCCCTGGTGGCAGGGAATGACGTATTCTTTGCGGAAGATATCCCTGACAACCTTTTCGAAATTTCGGAACGATTTAGCCCCGGCGTAGGATTCATCGCCCATCATCAAAGCCGCCCACTGCCGATTGGACATGGCCGACGTACCCGAATCAGTGAGCAAGTCAATGTAGATATCGGCGGCGTCTATTCTGAAAATGTTATAGTGGGCCTCGACAATTTTCTTTTCGCGGGTCGCTCTATCGAGCAACTGAATTGGCTCGACTGATTTGATTCGAAAGGGTTCTGCGGGCTGGCGGGGCTTGGTCACCTCTACCTCCTTGTTTAGCGTTAACTCCTTACATCAACTAACAAGAGAGGCAGTATTACGTGACATTCTTCACCCGTAAGCGGTGATACTCCAATCCTAAATGAGTGACGTGCTCCATCACATTAATATAATACATTTCAACACTTTTTCAACTTAAAGTCGACCACGACACTGCCGGTGACAATATCGCGATTGTTCCTCACCGGGGGCTGTTCATATCGCTTCAGGGCCGGGTAGTTGTCAATTCGGTCGATTATCCGCAACTGCTTGAGGGTTTCGATGACGATCGGCTCCAGTGCCCGGAAGTTGCCATCGGAAACCTTCGCCGCAATCCCTACCAATGGATCCGAGAAACCTATTCCCTGGATAGCTTCGCCGCCGATCTTGCTCACGGCATTGCCCGGAAATGACCGCTTGATGTCGTAGTCAAACCGCTTTTCGCCCGAGACCATAAACGGGTATGACGTCATCGCGTCCTTAACGCGCCTGACGGCCACCTTCATTTCCGGGGTGTCACCGTAACCGCGGGCCAGTTTCATAAAGCCCAGTGCCAGATTCCTGAGGGGCAGCGGATAGTTGGGTGCTGAACATCCATCGACGCCGCACGGCATGGCCTCGGCTTCATATTCGCAATATGACGAGAGCGTTTCCTTCACAAGTTTCTGTCCCTGACTATCGGGGCTCAAGTAATCTTCCACAGGAACGCCTAAGTGCCGCGCCAGCGCCAGAAAACCGGTGTGTTTGCCGGAGCAATTATGTCTGGCCGGGTCTTCCTCCTCGCCTTTTTTCGGGAAAACGTTGTCCACTTCCATCCATATTGGGCGATGCGAACCGCATAGAAGATGCTCGGGGCCGTTGCCAGCCTGCCTCAGGTTGGAGAGCACCATATCCCGATGCCGGTCGGTGCCAGCGTGTGAGCCGCACATTATAGACAACTGCTCGGGCGTAAAACCAAACCTGTCGGCAGCCCCGGTCAGAATCAGCGGCAGGAGTTGAAACGGTTTGATAGCCGAACGTGTCATGAACACTATTCCCGGGTCGCCGAGGTAGTGCGTCAGCTCGCCGTGTTCGTTCACAACCGCTATCGAGGCGTAATGGATGGCCTCAATGGCCTTGCCGCGGTAAACCCTTGCCGCTAATTCCATGATCGTTGCCACCGACCCCGGTTGAGTTAGCTATCTTTGCTGCATTTGCAGGCTTTGCTGCAGCATCAGCGCGATGCCCTGGACCTTGGTAGATAGCCGCAGTTTCCACTCGTCCTCGAACTTACGAACCGAGATGATATCCATTTCATCGACCTGCTTGGTGCCCAGAAGCATCTTGGTGTTGGCGACGACATGAATCAGGCTGTCGTTCTCGACCACCGCGCCGATGAACTTGTTTTTCATATTCTTGAAGCTGTTGTCCAGTTCGGGCGAGATGCGAAATATGAGGGTCATTATGTTGATGAAGAATTCTTCGGGCGTTTTGCTACGCAGATCCTGGATACTGTAAGTCTGGTCGAAAATGGTTATTGAGTCCGCTTTGCGTATCATGGTTAGACGCTCGAATTCCAGAAGCAGCGATGATTTGAAGCGGGCCAGATCATCGGGATGGACCATACTTACGTAGCCACTCCAGTCAAGTTCAACGAGGGTTTTATCGCCCTGTTGAGCGAGGGTCATGGCATTGTCGAGAACTTCATTGACCTGCTGTTCACCGGAGCACCCGATGAGCAGAGTAATCGCAAGGGACAGCAGGGTCGCCGCTAAGACTATGTTTGTGTTGGGCTTACGCACTTCGGTGTGTTCCTTTCTTTATATTCAAATTGAAGAATTTCCGCCATTCAAGTCCACCGAAGGTAACATATGGCGCGGTACTTGGCAACCGAATTGTGGGATGTCTTCGATGGCCTTTTGAGACATAAGGGTTAGCGCAGAGTTGGAATGAATGGTGCGTAGCTTGACACAACAGAGAGCGGGGGGTATATTGAATTATCAGCTTGCTCCTTCAGCATGATCATTCTCCGCCTCAACGATCGTTCACTCAGAGTTGGCAATTATCCTCACCGCCGACCCTCGGCCTATAATTTTCTTTAGAGGAGGTTTGCTATGCGACCGGTAAGTAAAACCACAGCGGGCAGTCTGCTGCTGTGTGCGGCCGTGCTGCTGTTCGGCCTGAGTTGTTCAGGCAATGACCCGATGTCTCCCGACCATGCTTCGCCGGCCATAAGATCCCCGGCCAAACCGCTGAATCCCGGCCGCGCGCAGAACCTCATCCTCAACGGAGGCTTCGAGGAGAACTGGACCCACTGGGAAGCGATCTGGGGAATCCCGTACCTTTCTATCTCTGAAGACAACCCGCACGATGGACTCAAGTGCCTTCGGTATGAAGTCCCGGTGGGAACTGTAGATTTCGGGATTTTGAGAACATTTTGTTACGACATCTATCTTCAAGAAGGTACCACTTATGAGTTTAGTTTTTGGACCCGGCAAGACAACCCGGATGGAGAGGATCCCGCGGCGCTCGTTTCTGTCTGGGCG
The DNA here is from genome assembly GCA_020351995.1 of Candidatus Zixiibacteriota bacterium. GTDB lineage: Bacteria > Zixibacteria > MSB-5A5 > GN15 > FEB-12. The sequence continues at coordinate 2,228,130 of CP070674.1, read as the reverse complement.
TATACCGACTTCGGCGATTTTCCGTTTTCCATCTATGAGATAACGCCAGACTGGCGAAAGGCACGGTTTAGATTTGAGGCCGCATCGACCTATACTATCGACTATCTGGAGATATGGTTTCAGACATTTCCCGAACGCCCCAGTTGCATCGTTGTTGATGACTTCGCGATTTTCAGAGTGCGCTGAGTTCGGTTTTGCTCGTAGCAGGTTGTGGGTCGGACCCGTCCTACCAGTATTTATCACAGTGGAAAAGTTTATCTGCTTGCCTCGCAACGGCTTACATTTTCGCAGAAACTATATGAGAATGATTTAGTGTTAAAACTTTACAGGACTACCGGCGTATTTTATATAGAATTGAAATATAAGGGTCGCCTATGGCAAAATTGCTAACGGTATTCCTTCTCACATTGCTATCCTTTTCCACCATCGGGGCCGCCCCGTTCGAGATTTCGTATGCCGAACAGACACGCGGTGCGGAGAATTATGCGTTCATTGATCCGATAGTGGATGTCAAAGGACAGCATACCGGGTTTATTTACTCCGATCAGGCGGAGCGCCGGCTGATTGTAGATGAATTTGGTGTGGATACGCTGGTAGCGGTAGATCTGCTCGGAGTGCCGGTAAAGACTATCCATTACCGCGATACCGAAAGCAAAACGCTCAACATATACTGCCTTGTCACTCTTCCCAATCAGCTACCGGGGATTTCTCTCGTATCAGTCGGCTCGGACGAAGTAAACGTGACCGATTTCGCCACCAATTGTTTCAGCGGTTATGGCGCATTCGACGCGATCGTTCACCAGGATATTCGCTTCGAAGGAGCCAGGGGAGTATGGTTTGAAGCCTCGTTGCGCTACCGGGAGGACCTGCCCGGCTTTGGATCCTCGACCGAGGCCTATTCCACAACCATCCTGTATAGTCGCGACCTTCGCGACGAACTTTACCGGGGACCAGTAACATCGATGTGGAGCGGCGATTTCTTTGGCGACGACCAGCACGAGTATTTCGGATACACCAACTATGAATACGGCTATGACTTCCGCCAATCCGGTGATCGGTCGGCTATCGCTCAGATGTCCCTGACCACAGTGGCGGTTCAGGATTCGATGGAAATCCGAATGACCGAGGTCACCACGCCGCAAGGCTTCTCACGCGGTGCCCTGGTCGGCAACTTCGACCGATCCGACGGGCTTGATGAAGTCATATTCAGCGGGGTGTCGGAAGACCTTGAGCAGATTCTGTCCGGCATGATCCCCGAAGTAGTTTGCTACAGCTTCGCCGGAGAGGCGGCAACGCGACTGTGGGATATCGAGGATATTGTCATCGACCTGCGCCACGTTTATCGGGACATGGGCCTTGTGGTGGGAATGGTCGAGAACAACCGGGTATTCTTGATAGATTTCGAAAACGGAGAAATTATCGATTCGCTGGAATTGGGTCGCAACCTCGAGGCGACAAGTTTCTTCGAAACGTATTCTAATCCATCGACCCTGAATCTCGTCGGGCGGGTGGCTGACAGTGTTTTTATCTACCGGTTTGATATTTTCAGACGGAGACCTCTGACGACATCGGATGAGTCGGCGCCCCAGACGTTTACGCTTCAACAAAACTACCCGAATCCATTCAACGGGGAAACCCGTCTGTCCTTTGAGACTGAAGAAGCTCAGTATTTGACGTTAAAGATTTATAATATATTGGGCCAGGAAGTTACACAACTGGCCGAAGGAATTTTCTCACCGGGAACCTACTACGCTTACTGGAACGGGGCTGATGTCAACGGTATTATGCAGTCATCGGGCGTTTATTTCGCCAAACTGCAGTCGGACAATTCTTCGCAGATTATCAAACTGATCTTCCTGAAGTAGACCAAGTTCCTTACGGGCGCGGCGGATGCTGTGATTGCCCGCCGGCTGTCGAAAAAGATTATCACGCTGAGTGACCTTAAAGGCTTAGCGAATTGAGTTAGCATTTAAGGCAATCGGGGTGGTGAAGTGCAAAGAAAAAGCCCGCCTTACGGCGGGCTTGCGTTTTCAATACAAAGCCTCTCCGGCTACTGCACGACCAGGAAAGTATAAGGTCCCTTCCAGGCGGGCTCATGGGCGGGTTGGCCAAAGATCCACTTACCACCGGGCGAGAAATATGAAGAGTCAACCGTAATTGATCCTGGCTGTTCTATACGCAGGTCCCAGGAAAGACACTTCTGCAGGTCATGCGGTTCATATTTCTTATAGGCGCAAAGGCCGCCGAATCCGACCACTTCCGGCAGCGTACCGTCCCAGTCGGCCTCAATTACATACACGCCTCCCAGGTCATATATCGAAGCGTCCTGCCACCCGTTGTAGCCTTTGACATCGCCCCTCTCATTCAAGCCACCGGTGGTATCGGCGACATGAACGACCTTTTTGATGTCCTTCGAGATCATCTTAAAACCCATAGTAAAGCAGGTGAATTTCCTGTCATTCTCGATATATATGTCGAATGAAACCGGTTCACCGGCCTTGATCGTACTGTCATTGACAGCACCCGGCCCGGAAATTTTCACACTCACCTCAGTCGCGGCGGCAGAGCCGGCCACAATAAGCAGCGCCAGAACAACGATTAAGCCTACCATAAATCTGAACATAGTTATCTCCCTCAAAGATAGTATTGACCTTCTCCGGTTAGTAAAACCCAAACATATCAAACTGTGCCGTTATTGTCAAATGTAATTTGGGGTTCTCACTGTTATACCCGTCATCGGTTGAAACGCCCGAAAAAAAACCAGTCTAAAACGCAGCGTGCTTTTTTCGTTGACCGGTCCCGCAAGTGTTCGTATTTTGGCTGCCTAAACCAATAAAGAATCAATCTTAATGAGTACCGTGGGATTAAATCAAATGACTACCAGCCAAGCTTCGGTTAGTTTCACGACAGCCTCGGTCGGCAAGAAAGTCTTGATGGCAATCACCGGCATCTGCCTCATTGGGTTTTTGATCGTCCACCTGATTGGAAATCTGCAGTTATTTATCGGACAGGAGCAACTGAACAAATACGCGGAAACGCTTCAGTCACTGGGCGGGCTCAAATGGGGATTCAGGCTGTTTATGTTAGTTCTGGCGGTGATACATGTCTGGAAAGGCGTTGTTTTGTGGTTAGAAAATCGACGGGCGCGTCCGATCGGTTATCATCGCGAAGACACCGTTCAGGCATCTCTCTCGTCGCGAACGATGATATATACAGGACTGCTTATTTTCGCTTTCGTGGTGTATCATCTGCTTCATTTTACGCTCATCGTGACCAACCCCGAGTACGCCCAGCTGAAGGACTCCGTGGGTCGCGTTGACGTGTATTCGATGGTTATAACGGGATTCAGCAACTACGCTATCGCGATTGCCTATCTAATAGCGATGTTTCTGCTGGCCTACCATCTCAGCCACGCCTCGGAATCGTTTTTCCAGACTATGGGCTGGGCCAATGACAAGTATTTGCCCAAGCTGAAAATTCTGAGCAATCTCTTCGCAATCGTAATTTTCATTGGCTACGCTTCGATGCCCATAGCCGTACTTCTCAACATCGTTAAACTGCCGGGAGGAGGAAATTAGATGAAACTGGAGTCAAAAGTCCCCTCGGGCCCTCTGGCAGAAAAATGGGACAAGCACCGCTTCGAAAGCAAGCTGGTCAATCCCGCAAATAAGAGAAAATTCTCGGCTATCGTGGTCGGGTCCGGACTGGCGGGAGCGGCCGGAGCAGCCTCGCTGGCCGAATTAGGTTACAATGTGTCCTGCTTCTGCTACCAGGACTCGCCACGCAGAGCGCACAGTATCGCCGCACAAGGTGGCATAAACGCTTCCAAGAATTATCAGAACGACGGTGACTCAACCTGGCGCCTGTTCTACGATACAATCAAGGGCGGAGATTTCCGTTCTCGCGAGGCAAATGTCTATCGTCTGGCCCAGGTTGCCAATAACATAATCGATCAGTGCGTCGCGCAGGGTGTACCATTCGCCCGCGATTACGGCGGCCTTCTGGATAATCGGTCCTTTGGCGGTGCCCAAGTCTCGCGCACATTTTACGCTCGCGGTCAGACCGGCCAGCAGTTGCTGTTAGGCGCCTACTCGGCCCTTTCGCGACAGATAGGCAAAGGCCAGGTCAGGATGTATCCGCGCGCGGAGATGCTGGACGTCGTGGTCGTCGATGGCCGGGCCAGAGGTATTGTTGTGCGCGATATGGTTACCGGGAAGATCAGTTCTCACGCTGCTGATGCGGTCGTACTGGCCACCGGCGGCTACGGCAACGTATTTTATCTTGCCACCTATGCCAAAGGTTGTAACGTAACCGCAGCTTATAAAGCCTATAAGAAGGGCGCGCTGTTCGCCAACCCTTGTTTCACGCAGATTCACCCCACCTGCATCCCTGTCAGCGGAGAATATCAATCCAAGCTCACGCTGATGTCCGAATCGTTGCGCAATGACGGTCGGATCTGGGTGCCGAAAAACCGCGATGACAAACGCGCGGCCGCGGATATACCTGAAGACGAGCGCGATTACTATCTCGAGCGCAAGTACCCGAGCTTCGGGAACCTGGCCCCGCGCGACATCTCATCACGTAGCGCTAAAGAAGTGGTCGACGACGGACGCGGCGTGGGTGAGACCGGTGTCGGGGTTTACCTGGATTTCGCCGACGCCATAAAACGACTGGGAAAGAACGTCATTGAAGAGCGCTATGGCAATTTGTTCCAGATGTACGAGCGCATCACGGGCGAGGATCCCTATACTGTTCCGATGCGTATTTATCCCGCTTCGCACTATACCATGGGTGGGCTCTGGGTTGACTACAACCTGGAGAGCACCATTCCAGCCCTGTTCGTGGCGGGCGAGGCCAACTTCTCCGATCACGGAGCTAATCGTCTGGGAGCCAGCGCACTGATGCAGGGTCTGGCCGATGGTTACTTTGTTCTCCCCTACACCCTTGGCAACCACTTCGCGAGAGCCGGTGTGTCCAACATCAAAGCCGACCATCCGGAATTCAAAAAGGCCGAGGAGGAAGTCAAGGAGAGGATCAACAAGCTTCTGTCGATAAACGGCAAGCGCTCCCCTGATACTTTCCATCGGGCGCTGGGCAAGATAATGTGGGAATACTGCGGCATGGGCCGGAATGCTACCGGTTTGAAGAAGGCCCTGCAGGAAATTCCCGCTCTACGCGAAGAGTTCTGGCAAGACTTGAAGGTTATGGGATCCGCCGATGAACTCAACCAGCAACTGGAACTTGCCGGCCGGGTGGCGGACTTTCTGGAAATCGGCGAGGTCATGTGCTATGACGCACTGACCCGCGAGGAGTCCTGCGGCGCTCATTTCCGTGAAGAATACCAGACGGAAGAGGGCGAAGCCCTTCGTAACGACAGAGACTTCTGCTACGTTTCCGCATGGGAATACACTGGAGTCGGCAAAGAGCCGAATTTACATAAGGAACCCCTTGTTTTTGAGAACGTCGAACTGACAACAAGGAGTTACAAGTAATGAACCTGACATTATATGTATGGCGTCAGAAGGACGCCGAGGATAAAGGCAGTCTCGAGAAATACGACGCGAGGGACATCAATCACCATATGTCATTTCTGGAGATGCTCGACGTTGTGAATGAGGGGCTTATTCAGGAAGGCGTAGATCCGATTGCCTTCGATCACGACTGCCGTGAAGGTATTTGCGGAATGTGCTCGCTGATGATCAACGGGCGCGCGCACGGACCTGAGAAAGCGACCACCGTTTGCCAGCTTCACATGCGCCACTTCAAAGACGGCGATACAATCTACATTGAACCGTGGCGGGCCAAGGCTTTCCCCGTCACAAAAGACCTGATCGTTGACCGTAGCGCGTTTGACCGAGTCATGCAGGCAGGCGGTTTTGTCTCCGTAAATACGGGAGGAGCCCCTGACGCCAATGCCCTACCCATACCCAAGGCCAACGCCGACGTCGCTTTCGATGCCGCGGCATGTATTGGCTGTGGGGCCTGCGTCGCCTCGTGCAAGAACGCTTCGGCGATGCTGTTCGTCTCGGCCAAAGTCTCTCAGTTTGCCCTGCTTCCACAGGGACACGCTGAGCGAAAACAGCGGGTCGAGAAAATGATTGCCCAGATGGATGAAGAAGGATTCGGTAACTGCACCAACTACTATGAGTGCGAAGCGGCCTGCCCGAAGGAAATCTCGGTCAGGTTCATCGCCAAGATGAACCGGGAATACCTGATGGCCACTATCGCAAAATAGGGCAATCCTTCGTAAGCGACAAGACCCCGGATCGGGCATGGGCCGGATTCGGGGTCTTCTTTTTCCAGTCCAAGCACGTTAATCAAAGGGGAATTTCCATACCATCAACGGCGGTGGTGACATTGTCCAGGCCGGCTTTTGAAATCATCCGGTTTATTTCGCCCACCTCTTCATCGGTTCCCAGATGCGTAATCACGTATCGTCCGACACTAATTGATCGAGCGTGTTCGATAAACTCCTCCAGAGCGACGTGCGTCGACTCAAGTATAACGACATCCCTGCCGTCGAGGTGGGGTCGAATATCGTCGTAAGTGGCGATATCGGCCGAATAGAAGACCCTCTTACCATCAATTTCAATATCGAAAGAACAACACTGCATCTTGTTGGAGAGTTGATTGATCTCGATCAACTCTTTATACGCTTTGAGATGCTTGTTTCCGACAGCCTTTAATTTGAAGACATCGTTGTACTCAAAACCTTCTTCGTATCCAACTATATCAAGCTCAAAGGGCAGCTTATCTTCGATTATATAAAGGGCTGGAAGAAACCGGCGCATGGGTTCCACGAAGTCGGCCGGCAGATACAGCTTCACCGGTTCCCGGCGTTTTTCGAGGTGCAGCAACTGAAGAAACAGGGGTAGTTCGATCACGTGGTCCGGATGGGTGTGGCTTATGAATATACGTTCAACGGCGAGTGGATTTAAGCCCCTCCTGAGAAATGAAGAGGTTACGCCTCCCCCGCAGTCGATCAGGGAAAGGCTGTCCCCTGTTTTGAGCGCGTACCCCGAACAGGCCCGACCGGCCTGGGGTAATCCTGATGAGGAGCCCAGAATTATAATTTTGTTTCCGTTCATACCTGCGGGCTGTTATAGCTGGTCAAAGAATATTCGTAAGTCGACCTAGCGCCTCTTCACAGTCGCTTCGACTGACGTCAAGATGGGTTACGAACCTGATCTGTTTGGGCCCGAAGGGCACTCCCAAAACAGAGACTTCTTTCATCTTGTCAAGCATTGATACTGCCGACTCGTCGGTAAGGATGTTAACAAGGATAATATTCGTTTGCACCCTCACCATGTCAACGCTGAGGCCGTCAATTTGATCCAATTCTTCAGCGAGGAATCTGGCGTTGGCGTGATCCTCGGAGAGACGGTCGATGTTGTTCTGAAGCGCGTACAAGCCAGCCGCCGCGATGATGCCGACCTGCCGCATACCGCCTCCGAACAGCTTTCTCACCCGTCGGCACCTGTCAATGAACTCCGCCGAGCCCACCGAGAGAGAACCGATAGGCGCCCCGAGACCTTTTGACAGACAAACCGAAACAGAATCGAAAGGTACTGCCAGTTCAGGCAGGGATCTGCCGGTGGCGACATGGGCATTCCAGATCCGCGCTCCGTCGAGATGGAGAATCAAACCGAATTCATCACAGACCTCTTTGACCTTCAGAACCTCGTCGTGAGGTAGAATTGTCCCCCCGTGATGATTATGGGTATTCTCCAGGGCCACCATCTTCGTCTCCGGGCAGTGAATATTCTTCGGGCGAATTGATCGGCGGATGACATCAGCTGTAATCATTCCATATTCGGTAGTAATCAGGTTCACCAGCAGACTGGAATGAACGGCCGGTCCGGCTACTTCGTAATTGACCACATGGCACTCCCTGTCGCAAATAAGCTCCCATCCCGGGCGAGAATGGGCCTTCAGGCAGATCTGATTACTCATGGTTCCCGAAGGGACAAAAAGAGCGGCCTCTTTTCCAAGCAACTGCGCCGTATAGCGCTCGAGTTCGGTAACGGTTGGGTCGTCACCGAAAACGTCATCGCCAACAGCGGCCTCGGCTATGGCCCGGCGCATTTGAGGTGATGGCCTGGTGACAGTATCCGAACGGAGATCTATGATTTTCATGGGAGACAATATACGAAATATTATTCGAATTTCAAAAGCGGGAAATCACGGTTACGACCACTAACAGAAAAGCCACCCGCACGTAACGGGTGGCCTCTAAATTCGTAGTTAGTGTTAACGGTTCATTCTTGTGGGGTTACGTTCTTGGCCTGGTATCCCTTCCCTGTCTCGGTCAACTCATACAAAACTTCCTGACCTTCCTTGAGTGTCTTGTATCCATCCATATTGATCGCCGTGTAGTGGACATAAACGTCCTGATCGGTATCCTCGCCGGCTATAAAGCCCCACCCTTTGGTGTCATTGAAGTACTTGACCTTGCCCTTAGACATCAAGAATCCTCCGTGGAAGATTTTGGTTAGATTCCCCTGTACGTTCTCTTATAAAGATTATACGAACGACTATCAACAATAATCTGCTAAAATGTGGGCAATTTGACCAGGAGGGTCATGACAAGACCTGTGACAAGTGGGACGGATATATTATCATCCACTCCGAGGGGAAAAGCCTCAACAATTACGGCTATCACGGCGCCGACGACCGCCAACATTAACCCGATATCTGGCAACAACATAGCCGTGATCAGGGTGCCCCCAAGGCAAGCCAGCGAGCCCTCAATCGTTTTGTTGCGGTAGAATCTGTGCCGTCCAAATTTGCGCCCAATGATGGCCGCGAACGTATCGCCGACGATGATAAACGAGAGGGCCGCAATGGCAATGGGTTTAGTGAATAAAGCAACTGTTAAGCAAACTGAGATAAGTATATATGAAGCACCTGTAAAATCACCGGCCTGCTCGTGATGGCGAATGAGTGACCCGCCGATTTTCCTGGCGAAGGAAGTCCAGAATCGCCATTGCCTTAGGCGGGAGATGTCGATAATCAGCATGGCCGTAGCAATTGGGATCATTATCATGAGCATATCTGCCCGTGATAACTTGAGAAAATAGTATCCACCGGGGATGACCAGGGCAAACATATGGGTGCCCTTGCGGAAAATCTCCTGATGAAAACTTATCTGGTTTTCGCAACTACTGTTATCGGCTACCATTCGAATGGGGTGCGCATTGCTAATGGTTCGAGATGAACCGGGACAATCTTACCCTTGAATTTTACATTATACTTCTTCTTCAAGCTTTCGTAATGGTCTCGGATGAGGTCCTGGCGTCGTATTTCCTTCATAAGTTGCTGGATATCAGGGCCGGCCTGACCCAGAGACTTGGCGTCCCGACGCTCAAGGACTTTTATGATATGGAAGCCCTGTTCGGTTCTGACCGGGTGCGAAACTTCGCCCAGAACCGTTTGCCTGGCCCTCTCCCAGAACTCGTTGGAGACGTCATTCTCGCCAATGTCGCCAAGGTCGGCAAGTTTTCGACGATCGGCTTTATCCGCGGAGAAGTACTCTTCAGCAAGGTCCAGGAATTCGTAGCCTGACATAGCTTGATCTCGCAAGAAATCAGCAAAAAGGGAATCCTGAACGATAATGTGCTGGACTTTCATCGGCTTGGCCGGATTGAACTCCGCGAAGTGCTCGTTATAATAGCTCTCGACGACACTGTCGGGAGCGCGCCAGTATGGATCGATGGCATATGATCGCTTTACAATGGTTTTCGAGTATTTGTGCCACAGGCCTCTTCTCTCGGAAACGATTTCAGGAAGAGTGTCGATACCTGTAGCCCTGGCGGCCTGGATAAGCTTGTACTTGCGGGCCAATTCCAAGAGCATGAATCTCTTCTGCTCGGCAGTTGTGTTGGCCACTTGATACTGATTCCGCATTTTCAACTCTGGCCCTCGAGCATCATTGCACTCAATAGTATCCTGACCGTTGACTATAGCTACCCACTCCCGGATATCGACAAAGTACAAGTTGGTATCCATCAGAGTTTCGTTGAATCTGACTTCGATCCCATCCATCAGGGTATCCATAAGGCTGGCGCCGATAATGTTAGCCTGGGCTATTCGATAATTTTCGGCCGCGGCCAGGTATGTCTGGGCATTTAAAGGCGGCATGCCCTCTGCCTGATAATCCTCAACCATCACAATATGCCAGCCATATGAGTCCTCATAGGGGTCCGATATGTCGCCGGGCTTCATCGCGAAGGCCACCGAGTCAAAGGGGTGAAGGTACAGACCTCGCTCGGCCCATCCGACCAGGCCTCCGGAACTGCGGGCGGTAGTGTCATGAGAGTACTGGGCCGCAATCTCTTTGAACGATTCCGGTGAGTCAATCATACTTCGAATTTCCCGACTCACCTTTTCCGCTTCAGCCTCGACTTCGGGTCTTGTCATATCTTCATACAAGAGCGAATCCGGCCCGTATCTGAGTCCTTTGGCAGCTATCAGGATATGATAAACAAAAACCCTTTCCGGCAGCGTAAAGAGATCCGGCCGACTGAAATAAAAGTCAGCCACCGCCTGAGAATCTATCTCGACTTTGCCGTACACAAATTTATCAAGATAACCAGCGATCAACGCGTCTCGATAGCGGGATTTGTACTGGCGATGCAATTCATAGTTACTCTCAAGATCAACGAAGGCAGCTTCGAATCCGTCAAGAGTATCCAAGACTATACTATCGAGTACTATCTCGATGGAATCTGGTTCAACGATCCCACCCCCGGGGAACAGCTTGCTCCCTTTCAATTCATTATATAGTTGAGCCATGGTCACTTCGAATGATTGATCACCCTCGACAATGACATAATCAAAGCCCTGAGCGTTTTCCTGTGTAACCATGGTCGGACGGCAACCGACCAGCAGAAACAGGACAGCGGCCAAGATGGTAGAAAAACGTAGCAGCATTACTTTAGCGTCTCCATTTGAGTTATTGGCAATCCTCTAAATTATGCATTGTCTCCGGAAAAACAAGTGCAATCTCCTGCTAACCAGACATGTACTCACTGGTTAGCTGTCAACTCCGGGCTTGTTTCGGACTGCGTCGGTGGCTCCGGGGCATAGATATCGAACTCGACAATGAAAGTTGTACCCTTTCCGGGTTCAGAATGGACATCTACCTTCAGCTTCAAGGCGGTACAAATCCGGTGGACGATGGATAGTCCCAGGCCGGTTCCTTCCTTCTTTGTCGAGAAAAAGGGTTGGTAAATCTTCTTTATATACTCCGGTTTTATTCCGGGTCCGTTGTCGTGAATGTGCAGCAGAATCTTATTGTTCTGACGGTCCGATAAGAATCGGAACACAACCTGTCCCGCATCGCCCTCGAAAGACTCGCAGGCGTTTACGGCCAGGTTCAACAGTAACTGCTTTATCAGGTCTTCATCCCCGACCACGTAGACAAATGATTCTTCGGATTCAATCTTGAAATCGGCCCGACCGCCCAGGTCACGGTGGTGGTACAGCATCTCAATAACATCGCTCACCAGGTGGCAGAGTTCAACCTTGTTGTAGGCGGCCCGATCGATCCTGGCATATGACAGAAATTCCGTGAGGATATTAGTCAGGCGATCCGATTCTTTAATGATAAGATTCATCAGTCGCTCATCTTCGCCGGAAACCTGAACATCTTTTTTGAGGACTTCCACGGAACCGGCGATAGCAGCCAGCGGGTTCCGTATTTCGTGCGCGATCGAGGCCGACAGTTCGCCGACGGCGGCCAGCCGATCGGCCGTGCGCATTTTTGCCTCAAGACGCTTGGCTTCAGTCAGGTCGGAAAATATAGCGATGATCCCCCGCATTTCCCTGGCCTCCTGAGTAAGAATTGAGGTCGACAGACCGAGGGGAACGACTTTTCCGTCAGTGTTAACGATTTCCAGTTCGACTCTCGGGTGCTCGACGTGGTTTTCTATGCCGTCCATCAGGCGTCTGGCCAGCCCCGGCATGCGTTCGGCGAAGGCTTCCTCGCAGTGCATACCCTTGACATCTTCTTCTTTATACCCAAGTATTCTCTCGGCGGCCCGATTAAAATAGATGATACATCCGCTGGAGTCGATCGTCAGCAGGCCAGAGTTGAGGTGCCGGAGTATATCGTCAGTTTCAAGTTTTGCTTTCTTAAGGGCGAGGGAAGTGTCTTCGAGCTGTCGGTCTCGTTGTTTAAGCCTCTCGGCGAGGTACCCTGAAATAAAGGCCACCAGGTAAAAGATGAGAATATGGAGAAAGATTGAATAGAAGACGCTCTCGTCAGTGGAGAATACTGTCCTGAGGGTCTGGATGGACAGTTCGTGCGACTCCCCGGATGACAATCCGAGCCAGATTATGAAGGTATACGCGACAGAAACCAGCGAAGCTATAACCAGAGTGCCGAGGAGTCGGTAAATCAGGGCGGCCGCGACAATAGTCAGGATAAAGAGGGCCGAGAAGGGCGAATTGACGTTTCCGGTGGAATAGATGATTCCGGATTCGAGGACGATCTCAAACAGAAACTGAAGCCCGATAACAACGGCCGTTACGTTCTTTAAGTTGTGCTTGTTGCCAAGTGCCAGAAGAATCGAGAACAGAAGAGTGCAGGCGGAATAGATTATGAACTGGGGTTGCATGAACCGGGGGTAGCTCATCCACAACACCACTACCGCAAACAAAACTATATAGTGAGCCAGTCTGAGCGGTAAAAACCAGCCAATTCTATCGAATGTATGTTTCTCAGCCATAAAAGTAACGGCGCCCCCCGGCGCCGTACATTTGGAAAAGTCTTTTCGAACACACCTGGTTGCGATGCGTCAGATCTTGCCTATGATGTCGAACATCGGCAGGTACATGGCAATCAAGATACCACCGATGATGACACCCATAAAAACGATGATAACCGGTTCAATGATCGAAGTCAGCGCCGAAACGGCTTCATCCACCTCTTCATCGTAGAAATCAGCGATCTTGCTTAACATTTCATCCAAGCCACCGGTCTTTTCACCCACTGCGATCATCTGGGTAACCATGGGCGGGAAGACACCGGTTTCTTTGAGGGGTCCGGTAATAGTGTCACCCTCGGCGATAGCCAGCACGGATTTCTTGATAGCGTTTGCGACGACCAGGTTACCGGCCGCTTTTCCTGTAATTTCGAGCGCCTCGAGAATCGACACACCCGATGCCAGCAGGGTGGCAAGAGTGCGGGAAAAACGGGCGATTGAGGATTTCCGTACAAGGTTTCCCAGCACCGGCGAAGCCAGCAGGAATTTATCCCAGTATAGAGCACCGTTCGGGGTTCGTTTCCACCAGATCAGGGCGGCAAGGGCACCGATCGTTGTGAAGAACAGGACGACGAAGTTGGCCTTCAGGAAGTTGGATATACTCAAGACGACCTGGGTCGGTTTTGGCAGTTCAGCTCCGACGCCGCCGAACATCTTGGCGAATACCGGAACAATAAAGGTCAACATACCTACCGTCACGGCAGCGGCCACGACGACAATAACCGACGGATAGACCATAGCACCCTTGACCTTTCGAATCAGCTGATCGGCCTTTTCGCGGTACACGGCCAGACGATTGAGGATGGCATCCAGGGCACCGCCTACCTCACCGGCTTCGACCATGTTGGTGTAGAGCGGGTCGAAGATTTTCGGATGGCGAGCCAGCGCTTCCGACAGCGTGGCACCCCCCTGCACACCGTCCTTTACCTGCTGTACTATCTTGGCCAGTTCCTTGTTTTCCATCTGGGTAGCGAGAATATCCAGACACTGCACCATCGGAAGTCCAGCGCCGATCATGGTAGCGAACTGTCGTGTGAAGCGGGATACTTCTATTCGCTTGATGCCGGTGCCGATTTTGATAGTGATCTCCGGAGCTTTCTTGGTGATCGAAGTCACCATGATCCGATTTTGCCGGAGTACCCTTTCCAGGTCGGCTCGACTATTAGCCTTGAGCTCGCCTTTTACAGCGGCACCGGCAAGGGTCTTTCCTTTATATTCAAAAACTGGCACTACTCAATCCTTTCTCAAAAACAGCTTCGCTATGCTAAAGCTGGGTTCTTTTGTTTTGACAACGATTCGCTTAACTCCTGAGGATTATGACTGTAGCTCATAGCATCATTTATAGTGATCTTACCTGTCAAATACAGTTCTGAGAGAGACTGATTCATAGTCTTCATCCCGAATTTCTGACCCGACTGAATCATGGAATATATCTGGTGGACCTTGTCGTCCCTGACCAGGGCCCGAATAGCCGGGGTAACCACGAGAATTTCCATTGCCAGAACCCGGCCGCCACCGATCTTGGGAATCAGTGTCTGCGAGATAATCGCCTGCAGCGTGAAGGATAACGAGATCCGTATCTGTTCCTGCTGGTTAGTCGGAAAAGCGTCAATAATTCGGTTGATTGACTCGGACGCCGAGTTAGTGTGCAGAGTAGCAAAAGCCAAGTGGCCCGTTTCGGATATAGACAGAGCTGATTCGATTGTTTCCAGGTCGCGCATCTCGCCGATCAGAACAACATCCGGATCCTCACGCAAAGCATACTTGAGAGCCGATGCGAAAGTGGGTGTGTCAGAATATACCTCGCGCTGATTTATCAGTGCCTGCTGATGCCGGTGCAGGTACTCAATGGGGTCCTCGACAGTGATGATGTGAACCGGGCGTTCGCGATTGATTTTATCTATGACCGATGCCAGGGTGGTTGATTTACCGGAACCAGTCGGACCCGTTACCAGTACCAATCCGCGCGGAAGCTTCGCGAAATCGGCCACAACCTTGGGCAGACCCAGTTCCTCGAATGACATGATCTTGTACGGTATCTGGCGAAGGGCAACGGCGACATTACCGCGCTGCATAAACATATTGCAGCGGAAGCGACTCATCTGCTCGATACCAAACGAGAAGTCAAGTTCTGAATTTTGTTCGAATTTCTGTTTCTGCTTTTCATTCAACATCGAATAGGAAAGCTTTTTGGTTTGCTCACTGGTGAGAATGTCATAGTTGAGACGTTGAAGCTTGCCATCGACCCTCACGACCGGAGGAGAACCGACAGTTAGATGCAGATCCGAGGCTCCCATCTTAACCATCTGCTCTAACAGTTCACGCAGGGATACCATAGACTATCTCCAGAATATGTATTTTTTCCCGAGCCGGCTTAAAACCGCCGTTTTGTATTATTATCGGAAAATGCCGTAGAATCTTGAAAGAAATTCGGGTAAAATCGAGGGGTAAGCCCTTGAACTACAAGGCATTTATTTGGGAAGGGCTTAGAGGTTGGCTGAGGTTACCGAGAACACTTCGTCTATGGATACCACGCCATTCTTCATTTTTTCGACGGCGGCCATCCGCAGACTGAACATGCCCTGTTTGAGGGCTACGTCCCGGATTTCCGAATCGTTGGCCTGTGACAGTATGAGGGACTCGATATCCTTGGTTATGGGCATAACCTCGTATATACCGGTCCGACCGGCGAGACCGGTATTGTTGCAGTCGCTGCACCCGACACCCCGAAAAGCTCTAATATTGCGCAGCAACTCTTTTGGTACGTTCAAACCCTCGACCTGCTCCTGAGTAAGGTTGATCTCTTCCTTGCAGCTCGGACAAATCTTGCGCATCATACGCTGGGCCATAATCAGCTTGGTGGCCGAGGCCACCAGATAATAAGGTACGCCCATATCAATCAAGCGGTTAATCGATGATGGGGCGTCGTTGGTATGCAGGGTCGAGAAGACCAGGTGTCCGGTCAGGGCTGCTCGGATGGCGATTTCGGCCGTCTCGCCGTCACGAACCTCACCGACCATTATGATATCAGGGTCCTGACGCAAGAAGGACCGGAGCGATGCGGCGAAGGTCAGGCCTATATCCGACTTGACGGCTACCTGATTGATACCGTCGAAGTTGAACTCGACCGGATCCTCGGCAGTCATGATATTGACATCGACCGTATTGATTTGTTTGAGGGCCGAGTATAGAGTAGTCGTTTTACCGGAACCGGTGGGGCCGGTTACGAGGATAATGCCGTAGGGCAGGTGGATCTTCTCGTGGAATTTCTTGAGGTCCTCTTCCCTGAACCCCAGCTTGGTCATATCGACCATAAGGGCCATGGGATCCAGGATACGCATAACGACCTTTTCACCGAATATAGTGGGCAGAACCGAGACACGGAGGTCAACGGTGCGCCCGGCTATCTTGATCTTGATACGGCCGTCCTGAGGGAGGCGGCGCTCGGAGATATCGAGCTCGGCCATAATCTTAATTCTCGACACGATTGCCGCCCGGTACTTAAACGGCAGCGGGGCCATTTCACGGAGATCACCGTCCACCCGGTAGCGCACGCGGATCCGCTTTTCGTACATTTCGAAGTGAATGTCGGAGGCACCCATCCGAATAGCATCGGCGATAATAGAGTCAACCAGTTTAACCAGCGGCTTGTCCTGAATCTGGGACAACAGATCGGATTCGCTCGGCGCTTCTTCGTCGGAAACCACCTCGAGATCCGAGTCCGCTTCGAGACCTTTGACCAGTTCCGAAAGGCCGTCGGCGTCTTTGTAGTAGGTCTCGATGGCCTTCTCGATAGCCTTCTCAGGCGAGATGACCGGTTGCACGGTGCACCCGGTAATGAACTTTATGGCATCCAGAACATAAATGTTATTAGGGTCGCTGATGGCCACCAGCAGGGTTTTGTTGAGCTTGGATACAGCGACGACCTTGAACTTGCGGGCTATATCGAGGGGGATGAGCTTAACGATATCGGGATTGAGTTCGACATCGCTGAGCCTCAGGGCACCGATCTTGAGATGTTTGCCTATAAACTTGGCGATATCGTCCTCGGAGTCAGCGGCACCGACTTTGACCAGTGCAGCTTCAAACTTCTCTCCTTTTTCTTTTGTCAAGGCCAGGGCCTGTTCCGCCTGTTCCGGCGTAATTTTGCCGGCCTTGACCAACATCGCGCTTAGTTCAGTGGACATAACACTCGAAACTCGAAGTAAGACACAGGATTTTCCCTGCGCCAATGTTTAACTAACGGTATGTTGCTCTAATCCTGGAAAATGTCGTCGAGTTTGTCTTCGGCCTGGCTGGCAAAATCATTTGTAATACCGGCCTTGCTTTTGTCGAACGACTGCTCCTTAATCTTCTCGAAGATCTTCCCCAGTTCTATCGCGGTCTCCTTGGCGTAAAGGCGGACCATCCCGATGGTTGTACGGTCGTCAAAGATGACCACAAGGATAGAGCGATCTCCCACCAGCGACATATGGATATGGTCCTTTTTGCCCTGGTGAAAGAGAACGGAGAATTCCGGTTCGCCAACAAGTCGTGCGATTTCTTTGGTCGAGGCGAATGACCCAGCCAGCAGAGCGGCCAGAGCGGTTGTATCTAAGGAGTGGGTGAAGCCCTGGCGGGTGATCAGGTGTCCATCCTTATCGACCAAGAGCGCACATTTGGCCTCGGCGCCTTTGAGCATTTTCGAAATCAACGAGTCGATCTGGTTAATTTCCTCTTCATAGATTATCAGACTATCGTCAGCCATTTATGCCTCCTGGATGACTATTTGATACCAAACAAACGTTTAATGAAACCACGCTTCTTATTATCGCCCCGCTTTTTCAGTGAAGGAGCCATAGCGGGTCTGGACACATCGGCATCACCGCCGGAGCTGGAACGAATCCTGTTCGAGACAGAATCGTCGTCATCTGGTTCTTCCATCTTCTTCGGAGTGAAATTTGCCGAGGATACTTTTTTCTCGAAGTCCTGAGGGCCTTCCTCTGAGCCCGGATAGGGACGATACGTAGTCGGCTCCGGATCTGTCGAAGTTGCCTCAGCTGAAGGTGCCCCAACACCAACCGACACCGGCTGCGTCGCCCGGCCTGGCAGTCGGCCAGTGTCATCATCCTTGACCTCGGATGTCACGGGGTCGACAGTAGACGGGGCGGCGGGAACGGATTCTTCCGGTGCGGGCTCGGGATACGGAGCCATGGGTTCAGGTTCAGGCTCAGGTTCGTCGGTGGAAGCGACCTGAGGAGCCGGAGTCGCGGGCGGAGCGGGTGTTGCCGGTTCAGCGGCCGACCCCGGCGCGAGATTTACACTGGGCTGGGCACGATCGGAGGCGCTCCGCTTGGCCTTCTCCAGGACCAACTTAATGATTAGTTTGAGCGTATCAAAGACGCCATTGCCGAGGGTGGCCGATGCCCCGAAGTGCGGGAGTCCCCGTGTGTTCAATTTCGCGTTGAGGGTCTCAATTGGAAGGACCCCTGGAAGGTCTCGTTTATTATACTGAATCACCATAGGAAGATCGCTGATATCGTACCCATATTCCCGAAGGTTCTCTTCGAGGTTTATCAACGACTCGATATTTTCCTCCATTTTGTCGGGCTGGCTATCGGCTACAAACACCACTCCGTCGACACCTCGCAAGACCAGCTTTCGGGTAGCGTTGTAATATACCTGGCCCGGCACAGTATACAGCTGGAACTTGGCGGCGAAGCCGTTAATGGTTCCTATATTGATTGGCAGAAAGTCAAAATACAGAGTACGATCCGCCTCGGTTGCCAGAGATATCATTTTGCCACGCGTGTCCGACGGAACCTTCGAATGAACATACAACAGGTTAGTTGTCTTTCCGGACAGACCTGGCCCGTAGTACACAATTTTGCAGCAGACCTCCCGTGACGAGTAATTTATTGATACCATACTTTAAGAATCCCGTATGAAGAAGATTTGTTATCCTGCCAGTTTAATCTTGCTTATTGCGTTTTTGATTTCCAGGCGAATCAACCCTATGTTCACCTGTTTCTCCGTTGTGACGACCAATATGCCGAGCCCCGCGTCCGTGAAGAACAGTTTTCCCTGCTCAGCCTCAATTGTGACTTGCTTGAGCGGCGTAGATTTGAGCCGATCGAGAGATTTCTGAATGTTGGTCGTTATTGACGCTGCCAGAGCTCCGATCGCCTCGCCCTCAAACGATTCATCCAGATTGGCAGCAATGACAATACCGTCATTGCCTACCACCATAGACCCGGTCACACCGGTTGTTTTGTTCAAATCGTCTAACACGTCATACATAAGCCTTCTCCGCGTTCCCGATAAGCTTATCGCTGTATCGTTCAACCACGTATTTTCTAATGATTTCCAGTCCCTGATTTATTCTAATGTTAAGCACATCGTCGGTGGCCCGTTCGCTCACTACCATCAGGGAGTAAGCTTTTTCGCAGGCGACCACAATTCTCTTATTATCGAAAAGGATGTCAATTTTCTCAGGCGCATCACACGCCAACTTTGAGACCACTTGCTCGTTTTGTTCGACCAGAGTCAGCGCAAAAGGAGCCCATTCCTCGGCATCCACTCCGCGGCGACTGAAATTCCCCAGTAAGAGGCCTTCCTTATCCACCACGGCCGCAACAAGCACAGAACCATCCTCGCCAATGTAGCGCGTGGCCCGCTCAAATCCGTTTCCATCGGAGACTGCGGATGATGAGGTTCCTGTTTGCGCTGTCCGGCCGGACGCGGCGGGACTTTCGGTGGCGTACGTAGGCACTGTTTTGCTGAATCCTTTTTCTTTGGATACCGCCACCGAGCTCGTGGCATCACTGGCGTTCGTGCTCGCAGCCGGTCGAGTCCGGCGTGCCGCCCTCGGGTTATGCAGTGAATCGATAACTGGTTTGAGTATAAACGGCGCCGCGACTATCTGTAGCAGCATACCGGGCAGATAACTTCCCATCCCGGCCAGCAGGGCGGTCTTCAATTTCCAACTATACAAGGCCACAATGAGCAGTCCAACCCCCCCTCCGAGGGCGAATCGATAAATCAGACAGAGACCCGCCGACGAAATCAGCTGCAGAGGCGATAGCTTTCGATTCAGTAGATGAACCACAAGGCCGTAAAATACCAGCTCAAAGACGACGTTCACCAGCGGTGCCTCGGGCAGCATGGTACCGTACTTCTTGGGAAATATTACCATTGACACCGTCAGCACCAATAGCGAAAAGAGCAGTATTTGTCTTGCTATGCGTCCGCTAATTTCCATAAGCTGTCCTTTATTACTTACTGGTAGTTGTCCAGTAAATTTTCTACCTTCATTCTCAGTGTCCCCAGGTTAGCTGACTCATTGACAACAAACAGGAACAAACCATTATGTACTCGGACCAGATAGAAAGTCGCATTGCCGGCTTCTATCAGGACTGTCTGGAAATTGCCGAATGAACTTCTTACCAGGTCCTGGCTTAGGACGTTGCTGACATCCCCCAATGTGGCACTGCAAAGAGAAGGATCCGTAGCCAGGTTCCACTCAGCGTCAATAACCAGCCCTTCAAAATTGACCAGCAGAGCGCCCTCAACACCGCCTGTTTTCATCGCCCGCTCAATAACATCCCTTGTGCCAAGGATGCTTTTGGAAGCCGATTCATCAGCAACCTGGACGCCGTCGGTGCTGTCCGATTCCTTCTCATCATCGACCTTATCCTTCCCGGCCAGAGCAGTCTGCTCTTCGGGGATCTTTTGAGCAATATCGAGCAATTTTTTAATCTGATCGTTATTGGGGTCGGCTTCGTTGAGTTTTCTCAGCAGCTTTATGGCCTCGTGGAACTCGCCCTTATAGATGTAAATTTCAGCGAGAAGGAGTTCAATGGTTCGCGTGCGCCCATCAATGTCAGCAGCCTTCTTGGCTTCGATTTCCGCCCAATCGTACAGGCCGCGATCGAGATTTATTTTGGCCATAACTACGTGAGCGGAGCCGTAATTGGGGTGAATTCGCAGACCGTTTTGGCACACTCGAAAGGCCGCTTCGAATTCTCCTTTTTTCCGGTAAGCTTCAGCTAAAGCGGCAAATATCTGTGAGTTCGGGTCAACGTCGAGAATCTTCTGACATTTGCTGATCCGGTCATCTATCTCAACAGCATTTATCATGAGCAACTTCAAACTTATTGGTTTTCAATTCACTACCATACCCGGCAACTTGACTCGACTTGTATTTATATATCATACAGTCAGTTATGTCAACTTAATAAATCCCTTCAGTCGAGAATCTTCTTCGCCTCAAAAATGCCGTACAAAAACAGCGCGCAGACCACCACCCAGAGGGCCGGAGTCACAAAATCGGGCAGGGCAAAAATCTCGAAATCGCTTAGCAGGCCGGCCAGTTGGGCAAGTCCAAGCGCCGCAAAAGCAAACATAAATATCTGCCAGCTTTTGAAAAGGAGGCCGCCTTTAAGTACCCCGAGGAGTTTCACCGAGGCCACCAGGCAACCCACAACCACTCCAAAAACCACGAACTTCAGCATGGTCGGCGGGCTGGTGATAACCGCTATGTTAGCCGCGAAGGCGGTGCTGCTACCCAGCAGCACGCACACTAAACTCAATCCAACTATTCTTTTCATCTTTACCCTCTTACCATTTTGACGACTTTCTCTGCTCTCTTCATCGTCTTATAGAAACTGTCGTCCAGTGCGTATCTCTTAACGAGCTCACGGCGGACGGCCAGCGGTTCGGAGATTTCTTTCTTAACCTGAACCGCAGCTTCTCTGTAGAGGCCGACACCCAGCAGACGGAAGACATATTCCAGCTGCTCGGACAGCATGTTCTCCAGACCGGACATGAGCTTATGATATCTGGTTTCAGTCGGAATGGCTCTGACAGCCACCATGAATTTATCAAACGACGGGCACAGATCCGAGGCCGGGTCAACCCCGGGGAAAAAGGTGAACACACCACTTCGATACTGCGACACAAAGTTTGCAAAACGAGTGTTGCTTTCACCAAGTACCGAGTCCACCAAGCTCCTGATCTTATAAAAACAATTATTATAGAGATGGAAAATTACGCTGAGCAGGACTTCTTCTTCATCTTCTTTCTCTTCCGGGCTGTCCTCGCGGCGACCGACAACCTCGATCAGGTTTCCGATAATCAGACGATAAATGGCCCGGCAGGTAACGAATTCGCCCATAGGTGACACATTGATGAGATCGGGAAGAGTCCGCTCTTCGTTTATCAGGGCCATAATGCGGAATTCTTCGAGCGAGATTGAAATGTCGTCTTTGTTGATCTTCGGCGATTTAGCCAGGGCAAGCACCACGTCATCGGGTGGCAGGACCTTTTGAATTTCCATCCACTCATCGATTCGACGGGTACCTTCCATGATAACATTCATGGTATTCAGTTCGATGAGAAAAGGCACGTTGGCCGGTGCAGCGTTTTCGTGAAAAACAAAATCGCCTTCCTGCCACGAGAAGAGATTGTAGACAATCTCTTCGATTTGAAGTTTGAGACACTCGGCGATTTCTTCTTTCTGGAAGAGATTCATATCTATGAGAGTCGTGCCCAGCTGTCTGCCGGTTTGCTTGTGCAGCGAAATGGCTCTATCCAGCTCGGTCTTTGTAATCTTACCTCGCCGAAGAAGCATGTTCCCCAGCAGGTCTTCGGAGGTGTTGACCGAGGAGGCATAAATGATATTGCCGTCTTTGAACGCAACTTCCTTCTGTCGCGTCGAAGTCTTTACCTCCAGAATACCAGTCTTCTTTCCGGTGGCCAGCAGCTGCAGTATATCCGGGAAAGAGACTGTCTTAAGGTTGCCCGCTAAACTCATATCTGGTCCCCAAAACTGTTCCTTAGAGATCGTTCACCAAATAGGATATTTCTCTATATTTATCGGGATTTTGGGCGGATTTCTTAATCGCAAAATCGCTTTGGAGGCAAAAGCATAAGGTTGGGACCAAACCTTTTACAGATTCAGCGTTACTATCCCCCGGAGGCTGAGCAGATCGATGTGCTCGGGTCTAAAGGCCGAGCCGGCCCCCCCTTGAGACGGATGTTGGCCGGGTTTGCGCTGCTCAATATTTGAACAGACTATGTGCCGGTATCCGGCATGAAAGAGCTGCGGCAGGTCCCGTTCGGAGATACAGAAGGGTCGGCCTATGATCAGAATGGCATCAGCGGCAGTTTCCGATGGTTTGAAACGATCGGGCTCGATTCGGTCACAAAAGATAAGCCTGGAACCACTGGCGGAAAGGACCAGCCCACTGCCGGTCTTACAATATACAGGCCCAAGGGAATCGGCATAACCGGCGGTTCTGCCCAGACTTACAATTCGGCATTCCGGCTCGGGCGTCGGTGCGAGATCCAGGGCGTCGAGAAAACTGGTGCGGAGTTGTTGCTCAACATAAACGTTTCGGACCGAATCGGAAATGGCCATTTGGAGAATGTCGCGCGCGGCGTCGAATTCGGCCGCCAGCACAAAGACGCTCCCGATTTTGTTCACGCCGAGCCTGAACAGTTGCGGTTTAATAATCCGCGAGCAAACTGAGTACTGTCGAGTATCCATCCCGGTTATAACCATGTCCGCCGTTCGGCTCTCGGAAGGTTGTACCACAGCAGTTATTCCACCCGGTACTTGAAAGAGTGTGATCGTCACCATGCCCTGTGAGTTTCGTTTAGACAGGATGGCGGCCAGAAGTCCAGCATTGAGAGCTACCAGCGAGACAACGAGCACTGCGCGACGGAGACGTATTCTGCGGAGAGCGAGAATAGTCAGCAACAGAAACAGATAAAATGATGCGACCATCCACATCGGGGTGTCCGGCACCTTTAGACTGGGCATTGTTTCGCTCCCCAGAGCGCGTACCAGAACAAGTGTCAACTTGAGCAAGATATCCAGCCAGGCCCCGGCAAAAAGCCCTAACGACGGCAGGAGCAGGTGGGCCAGCAAGACGACCAGGACTCCCATGACAGCTATGGAGACCAGCGGCACGATTATCAGATTGGCCAGCGGTGATATCAACGGAACACGTTCAAAATAGAAGCCAATGATACCTATCGAACAAACCTGGGCCACAGTGGAAACCAGGAACGGAAAAATCAGCCAGCGATACCACCACCGACTCTGTACAGTTTGGAAGAGTTCCGTAATCCGGGGCAAGATAAAGATCAGACCCCAGGCTATAACAAACGACAACTGGAAACCGATATCAAAAAGCTGAGCGGGATCAGCCAGGAGAATAATTGTGGCGGCAACCGCAATGACATTGTTGAGATCGTGGCGCCTTTGAAGCAGTCCGGCGATGATGACGAGGGCGGCCATAACAGCCGCTCTGACCACTGAAGGCTCGCCATATGACAGGAGCGAAAAGGTCAATATAATGGACAACAGGATAATCGCCCGACGGACCGGACTGACGGCCAGCGGCCTGAGAAAAAGGACGAAAAACAGCAGTATCAAAGCTACGTTGGAACCTGACACAGCCAACAGGTGAAGAGTCCCGGAATCACGAAAACGCTGATACACCTGGGTTGGAATGTTTCTGGTTTCGCCTATCAAAAATCCACAGGCAAGGGCAGCCGAGGTCGGCGAGAGATTACGATAGAGGATATTTCTGATAGCATCGCGCAGTTGATCAACATGAGCCAGAATCCCGTAACGGTTGCGCTGGTCAATTCTCACGTCGAGCAGGGTCGACAGGTACACGGTGCCAAAAACCCCCTTCATATTGAGGTACCGACCGTAGTCAAAGGGAGGTGCGGACTTCCGTATCGGATAGATTCTTCCATAGAATTCGACTCTATCGCCCCGTTGCAGAACCGTTGTCGTGTCAGAGATTCGCAGCAGAACGCAGCCCGATACATGAAACAGTCCGGCGTCGGGGACGGAGTCAACACTGATCTTTATTTCGGTTCGATCCATCTTAAGGTCAGGCCAGTCAGCGACCCGACCGAAAATGTGAAACTGTCGCGGGTTTTCGGCGAGACGGGCAACATGATTCGGACCCAGATCGTAATAACGAACGGCAAAATGGAAAGCGGAAAAGGCGGCCAGAGATACCGCGAATAGCACTGCCGCCAGCCGCTCCCGAGGGGGGCCAAGGACGAAGAACCCGGTCAGACACGAAAGCAGACAAAGCAGCAAGAATGCCGCGGAAGGAATCCGGCTCAGGTCAGCCAGGACAATTCCGGAGATGACAAAGACCAGCAAGAAGACGGACGGGAAACGTCGGATCATTTAGTCGCCGGCGGTTTTTCCGAACAACCTTCGGTAAATGACCCTTACCTCATCGACACCCATCAATATGCAAAAGAGGATGTACAGAAGGCCGGCTATGACCAGCGGAACGAGCAATTGCTCCAGTCTTGTTAATACCATGGAACCTCCCCTGTAGAAATCAAGCGGAATCAGCCTGCCGACATATATAGCCAGAATCGACGCCAGGCTAACCCTGAATAAGTTTAATCCAATACGTCCGACGGAGAACTTGATCCCTCGTGACGGCAGGAAATATAACAAAATCACGAAATTCAGCAACCCTGCAATCGAAGTCGCGGCCGCCAGACCCGCAAAATCGAGAATCTGAATGAGTGGATAGTACAGGGCCATATTCACCAACACCGACGCGATCGAAGCCTTCATGGGCAGGCGCGAATCACCGAATGCGTAGTAGAAAGGCACCGTTACGCGTACAGCCGCAAAGCCTACCAAACCGTACGAATAGTGCAGTAGAGCCAGGCTGGTGTTGGCGGCATCGGCCTCGGAGAACGCCCCCCAGGCAAAGATCAAGTTAACTATTTCTCGACCCAGC
Source organism: Candidatus Zixiibacteriota bacterium (assembly GCA_020351995.1). GTDB lineage: Bacteria > Zixibacteria > MSB-5A5 > GN15 > FEB-12. The sequence goes on along the minus strand of CP070674.1, from coordinate 2,202,590 downwards.
ATCGCGAGGCAGACAGCCGAAGGAACCACGACAAATAGATTTAGCCCAACCGCTTGATCAAAGGTGCGTTTGAGGCCTTCCGTGTCTCGTCTGGCAACCAGTTCGGAAACGGTGGGCAGAGCAACCGTACCGAGGGCGACCGCGAAAACCCCCAGGGGGAAGTGCATCAGTCGATAAGCATAACTCAAGAAGGATATCGAGCCCTGCATTAAGAACGACGCCAGCAGGGTATTCAAAAGGATATTAACCCTTCCTGCGGACAGTCCAACTATCATGGGCATCAGCAGGTTGATGACTTTTTTCATGCCCTCGTCGAGAAAGTTAAAGGCCGGTTTGAAACGATAGCCGATTCGCAGAAGCGGCGGTAACTGAATCATGAGTTGTGCCGCGCCGCCGATCAGCACCCCAATAGCGAGGGTGTAGACCGGTTGGTCAAACAGGTGATAAAACAGGGATACGGTACCGATGATACCGAGGTTGAAGAGTGCCGGAGAGAGAGCTGGAATTCCGAATTTGCCGAACGAGTTGAGCATGCCCATAACCAGAGCCGAGAGAGAAACGAGCAGCAGATAGGCAAACATTACCCTGGTCAGACTAACAGTCAGACCGAATTTCTCGGGTATCGCCGAGAAACCTTTGGCGGAGATATATACAATGGCCGGAGAGGCTACAATCCCCAGCAGCACTATCAGACCGACTCCGAGGAGGATGGCGGTGATGACAATATCGGCGAGTTTGAACGCCTCGTCTCTGGTCTGGTTGACCAGTTTTTCCTTGAAAACAGGTATGAAGGCCGCCGACAAGGCCCCTTCGGCAAACATATCCCTGAGCAGATTGGGAATCCGAAAGGCGGTCAGAAAAGCATCGGTAGCCATGCCGGCACCGAAGAAATAAGCCATTACCTGCTCCCGAATTAGCCCCAAAACACGGGAGAAGGCGGTTGCTCCGGAGACAACCCCGGCTGAACCCAGCAGTGAATTTTTGTGTTGGTTACTTATTGACAAAATCAGTTTGCCGTTTATCTTTACGGTTTAACTCGAACAAGAACTTTACGTAACGCTGAAAGGATATATTTTGCCGCATCATAAATCGTGTAAGAAGCGGATGAAGACCTCTGAACAGCAACGGCTGCGGAACCGAAAATACAAATCTTTCCTTCGGACCAACATAAGAGACCTTCGAACCATGACCAGCAAGGAAGAAGCCCTGGTTCAGTATCGTTCGGTTATGTCTTTGCTTGATAAGGCCGTTGCCCGCGGGTTGATTCATAAGAAGAACGCCGACCGCAACAAAGCCCGTCTTGCTCGCTTCGTTCAGCAACTTGGATAATCTTTCACGTTCCGAATTCAGATGTTAATAATGCCTCGCTTTGAGGCATTATTTTTGCCCGCGATTCCGGGATCGCGAGTCCCCGTTTCCATACCCCTGGATGGAGCAATTCTTTAATCTATTCGGGAGAAAGCTCTGTTTCAACTAATATTTATCGGTGGGCGCCGCAGGCTGCTCCACCGGTGCAATAACAAAAGCGCGAGCCCGCCAGGGAGCCCGCGCCGGGATTCGGCGATTTAATTCAGCAGTTACTACTGGACACAGCCCGGACCGGGCGGTAGCCCTCCTCGATAGAGGTAGTCGACCATGTAGTCAACGTCCAGAATGTCAAACTGGCAAGAACTGTCAGCATCGGCGGCGTCCATATTTGTCGGCGCGGGGCCACCCCGGTAGAGATAGTCGATGAGGAAGTCAATATCGAGTATGTCAAACTGCCCGGAGCCGTCGGCATCACCGTACACGTAGGCCGGGCCTTCCCCGAACTCGGCCGCGACTCTGGCCATCAGCGCCTGGGATGACGCTGGCGTAAGCCACCAGACCGGAAACGCGATTATTATTCTTTTGCCATGGTCCGACTCATAGATGAAACCACACGGCTTGCCTTCGAACTGCGGATTGTCCGTAAATGAATCATAGGTGTAGATTACGGTTGTTCCCGCACGTCCTTCAAGGGCAGGGATGAACGGGAATTTCCCTTTCCACAGATTATCCGTGTCCATGGTAACCGACGGCCAGCCGTTCTGCCCGATGCCGCCGACAAAATCATTGACGTCATTTTGATCGTAAGACCTGACACCAAATTCTTCGTACAAGACATGGCCCGTGGTTATGGGCGAATCCTCCCAGCGGGTGATAGTCTGCCAGCCGCCGATGAACATATCGGTTGGATATCCGGTGTACCATTCTATGCCATTCTCATTATACGCGATATCTTTGTGACTGACATCATCATCGAGCCAGATAATCGAGGAATACGGGCCGGCTTTCTGCCGCTGGAGAGTATCGATGGTACCGCCCACCGTATCGAGAGCAAAGGGTATTCCGGCGAAGGCACTATCGAAGAAAGCCTCCTGGGCTGCCTGGTTGGGCAGGTACGGATCGTCCGCGGTTTCGTCGACCAGCAATATACCCTGATCGAAAGTATAGGCCATGGCGCTCACGGGATCGGTAAGGGCTGATTCATAAAGATCCAGGTCAACCGCCGAAACCTGGTAGATATACTCGACCAGTGCTTCGACATCGGTATCCACAAAGCCGGTATCCGTCAGGTTGTCCGCAAAGAGAGTCAGACCCGAACCGGCGTCCCGGTACACCCGGTAATGAGAAAAGTCAGCCTCGCGATTGGGGCTCCAGACCAGGCCGATCTGACGAAGCTCAGGTTCTATTGAGATGTTTTCGGGCGTTCGTGGCACTACAAATGATTGAGAACTGTCCTCACCAGCCCACGCCGGCGGATAAGCACCCTCGACCTCACCGACGACCGAAAAGTAATACATCATCCCCTCCGTGAGACCGTCGATAACGTAGGAACACAGGCCGGACGGTACCGATACCGAATACGGATAATAACCGGACGCAGTACCGTAGTTGATGGTATATGAATATTCCGGGTGACAATCGGTCCAGAAGACTTCGACGGATTGCCCGTCCCCCTGGTCTATTATCTGCTCAATCTCGGTTGGATGAGCGGCGTCGGCGACAATGCCGACCGATGCTACCGCCATGCGGACCACGTCGGAAAAATAGTCGAAGTTCAGTCGTGAGGATACGTCAAGATTGGTGTGCCAGCCGTCGTCATTGAAATTAGTCTCTATGGCATCAACTATGTCGTAACCGTGCTGGACAAATGAGAAATGATCTGACGATCCTCCCATAGAAACGATCCGCGGGCTCAGCGGAGTGACTCTGGTGGCGGCATCATACGAGATCTGGCGATAGGCGGTGTTGTACGCCGATGACAGATCCACTCGCCAATCATCGTAAGGGTCGAAGGCTACCATGTCATAGTTGAACATGACCTCCAGATCGGTACCAGCCAGCCAGAAGTCGTGCGCCGCCGCGTAAGAACCAACCAGACCGACCTCCTCGGCGGAAAAGGCCATGAAAATAACTGTCTTGCGCAGCGGGATATCAGCCAGAATGCGCGCCATCTCCAGCATAGTTACGGTACCTGAGGCGTTATCATCGGCTCCGGGAGCATAGACCAGCGGTCCCGGGGGCACTCCGTATGTAATAGAGTCATAATGTCCCCCGACAACGATAACTTTGTCGGGTTCCGCCCATCCCGGTTTGACCGCCATTACGTTGTAGTGCCAGGCACCGTCGTATTGAAACTGGGGAGTGGTAACGTCAGTGTAGCCCCAGTCGAGCAGCGTCTGGACCATCCAGTCACGGGCTCTGTCGATGGAATCGGTCCAGATATATCGGGTCTGAAAGGCCTCCAGACAGGTATCGAAAGCATAGATGGAATCCACGTCGACACGGTAGGCCAGGGTATCCGAGGGATAATCCGCGAGGCTACTGAGGAAACCTTCGATAGCGGGAGATACAAAAAGGAACTCCACGCTTAACTCATCCAGAGCGGCGAACTTACCATGCCCGGGGCCCTCCGGCGGCTGGCTTCTCGAGACCCTCAAACCCAAACCTATTTCTTTGCTTCCAGATGGAGCCTGGTCGAGATTACCCCTTTTTCGAGGGGGATAAATCAGATAGGTCGATGACGGGTCGGCATCGGTAAACACAGTCTCATACTCGATGCCCGCTTTAGCCAAAGCGGCCATCTGCTCTTCACTGACAGAGGTCAGATATTTTTGCTCGATCCTGACGTAGGCGTGACCAAGCAATTCACCGAGTACCTTGGCCTGGTAGCTGTTTTTAACGGTGACCAGGCCTATATCGTCGGCACCGGCAGGCGCCACGGCTGTAAACGCCAACAAAAAAGCGGCCAAAAGCTGTTTCATGGGAGTGACAAAACCTTCCGAATCAAGGTGCTATGTTATACTGACAAAGCAATTATAGGAACGTAAGTCGCTGTAATACTTTGTGAACGGGTTACAATAGTAATTTATTCACAGGGGCTGAATTGTCAAGTCAAAACCGGATGGTTTAGATTTTGATACCCTTCTGGAAAGGTTTGAATTCGACCTTAGTGAGTTCACTTTTGTCAATATTCAGCTTGACGACCCGGTCGTTCGGGACAGAGGGATACTCCGCCGGAGATGTCAGGGCACGGTTTTCAGCGGGCTTTGAGTAACCAATCGCTATCTGCATCGATTTGGCGTACTGGTCAAGCAGGGTCCGGCGCGAACTGCCCTTTCGCATGTGCGGCGACTTCTCAGTAAAAGCGAAGACAAGCTCGGGATTCGAGGAGAATATCTGGAGACTCTTAATTTTCTCCCCTTCCAGTTTCGATTTGACGAATTCCAGCAATGAGAACAGAGCGCTGAATTCCAGGTCTATCAGGCGGCCTTCAGTTCGACAACGAAACATGATCCCGTAGGTCGGAATGGCGAAACAGATCATTCCTTTCGAAAACCCGTTGTCTTCCAAAAAGGAGTCCAATCTTGCGTTGGTAAAGGCGGCAATGTAACAGCATACCGCGGGTTTCTTGTTTTTCATACACTACATACGAGCAAGGATAGTGCCGAAATGGGCCTTTGATTAAATGCGCTGTGCGGCAATGACTTAGGTCGCGCCTGGCTGGCTGCCATGATTCTGAGTGGGGATTGCCTTTCAGAGATGTTGAAATCCGTTATAACCTTTTAGTCAACAGACTTCATCAACTGCTCTTTGAGGCCCGGCCTTGCTTCCACGTACTTGCCGGTGGCAGTGGCAAAAACCGAGCCGTTTTCGCCCGCTGCCTGACCCTTCGTAAAGATGACTTTACCTTTCTGCTTTGTGACTCTTCCTTCGAAGTTAACTTTTTCACCGACCGGAAGGGAAGCCAGATAGCGAACGGTCAACTCGACGGTAACGACGTATTTCTCCTCGGCCAGGATAGCCTTGATCATAACCTCGTCGAGCAACGAGGAGATAACCCCGCCGTGATAAATTCCTTTGTAGCCTTCAAAGTTTTCGCTGGCGATCACGCTGCTGACAGCTTTCTCACCGTCATAATAGAACTTTGCTTTCAGGCCATGGTGGTTTTGGTCGCCACAAACAAAGCAGTTGGGATACCTTAGCACTTCTTTCATGTGGACAAGTGTAACGCGAGGAACTTGATCTGTCAACTACCGGATATCCAGCTTAAGAAAAAAGCCCGGTCATATCGACCGGGCACAGTATTTCTGTCTGACACGCAAAACAACTATTTCATCAGGTCGAGCAGGAAAACCATAATGGCCTTCTGTATGTGAAGCCGGTTTTCGGCTTCATCGAAGACTACGGATTGCGGACCGTCCATGACTTCATCGGTTATCTCACGTCCCCGCTCGGCGGGCAGGCAATGCATGACGATAGCGTGGGGTGCCGCCGCCTTCAGCAGTTCGCTGTTGAGCTGATATTTCCTGAGTTTCTTTGCCTTCTCTTCGGCCTGATCCTTCTGCCCCATGGATGCCCAGACATCAGTATAGACAACGTCGGCCCCGGACACCGCTTCCACAGGGTCACCGGTGATGACAATTCTGCTATCAGGATTGGCTTTGGCTTTAGCAATGATACTTGAATCAGGCTGTGTATCAGCCGCAGTACCTATCCTGAACTCGAGTGGAATAACCGAAGCCAGATTGAGCCAACTGTTGACAACATTGTTGCCGTCACCAACGTAGGCGACCTTGTATCGATCGCTCGGTTGGAGGTGTTCCAGCATAGTAAAATAGTCGCCAAGTACCTGGCACGGGTGGACGAGATCGGTAAGGCCATTGACAACAGGAACCGAGGCATACCTGGCCAACTCGTCGACGTGGGACTGCTTGAAAGTCCGAATCATGATCAGACCCACATACCGCGAGAGCACCCTGGCGGCATCAGCCACCGATTCCCGCTCGCCCAATTTAATTTCCCTGTCGGTAACATAAATTGGGTGCCCCCCTAATTCAGGGATACCAACTTCAAACGATATCCTGGTACGCAGGGATTCCTTGGTAAAAATGCAGGCAACCGATTTTCCGGAAAGCGGTTTGGGAGTGATTTCGCCCTTTTTCATCCGGGCGCATAGATCAAAGAGTTGTTTAAGTTCGGCGGCGGAAAGATCAGTTATCTGGGTCAAAGAACGGGGCATATTACCTCCTGGTTTTTATCGCGGGTTAATGCCAAAATCGTCGGGAATTAAGACGTTTATTTCTTCGATGTCAAGCCGTCAATTCGATGGCAGCATTTTTTATTGACCTATGACAAAAAGAATATAAAAGTTGCTTGGAGCAACATTGACAATCATATTACGTAAACTAAACCTGTAGACAATCTTAAGGGCAGGACAGCTATGAAGCCGAAAAGCAAACTAATATGGGGCGTTATCCTGGTGGCAATTGGGATAATCCTTCTGGGTGAGACTACCGGTCTGTTCGACGCCGAGCAGCTTTTCAGCACCCTGATACCCCTGGCCCTGATTGTATTTGGTCTCTGGCTCATACTTCGTCGCCGGAGCCAGGAGGCTGCCGAAAGGTTCGCCCCCCCACCCCCTCCCCCACCTTTTGATACACAGCAGACTGCAGTTCCAAAGGATGATTAGGTCCGACCGGATGAGCAGAAGATCGAACCGCCTCAGGACAACTCCTATTCGTCGAGCAACTATGAGGAACCGCGGGTTTCTCAGAGCCCCAGAACCGACGAACCGGGCAAGTTTAAGTACAGTAAGACATTTGGCGATATGTTTATCGACTGTACCGGTGTGAACCTCCAAAATGTCGAGGTATCAGCGGGGTTCGGTGATGTAGAGATCCGTCTTAAGGGGGGAATTCTCGAACAGGGTCTGAATCGACTGATTATCTCGAGCTTTATCGGTGATATCCGTATTACGGCACCAGCCGACATGGCTGTCTTCACACACTGTTCCAGTTTTGTGGGGGATATTGATGTTATGGGTAAACGCGCCTCAGGGTTCGGCAACAGTATTGACTCACAGACCGCAAATTATCAGGAATCCGAGAAGAAGCTCTATGTAGCCTGCAATTGCTTCATTGGCGACATCAAGATTTACGGTCCCTGATCTCCCCTATACTCAGCCACCACGACCCATCACAGTATATACTTACTCAGATCTTCGTTCTCGATAATCTTATCGAGCCGAGTGGATACCATCCGCCCGCTGACAACGATCTTTTTCTTACTAAGCGGGGGATCGAAGAGAATATCTTCCAGCAACGTGGTCATGACCGTGTGCAGTCGGCGGGCGCCGATGTTCTCGGCTTCACGGTTTACCTTTTCAGCGTAAGAGGCGATCTTCCTGATGCTGTCAGGGGAGAACTCAAGAGTGACACCCTCGGTTTTCAGCAGAGCCTTGTACTGCTTGACCAGTGACACTTTTGGCTCTATGAGTATCTTCTCAAAGTCCTCGGCTGTAAGTGACTGAAGTTCGACTCTTATGGGAAAGCGACCCTGAAGTTCCGGTATCAGATCCGACGGTTTGGCAGCATGAAAGGCGCCGGCGGCGATAAACAGAATGTGATCGGTCCGAACCATTCCGTACTTGGTAGACACGGCGCAACCCTCAACGATGGGCAGGATGTCCCGTTGCACGCCTTCGCGGCTGACATCGGGACCGGTTCGGGACGAATCCCCGACGATTTTATCGAGCTCATCGATGAATATTATGCCCGACTCCTGAACCCTTTCCAGCGCTTCGGCCACGACGTCGTCCATATTGACCAGCTTGCCTAACTCTTCATTGAAGGTCAGACGCCGAGCTTCGCTGACTTTCATCTTACGCCGCTTTTTCTTCTGCGGCACCAGCCCCGAGAACATCTCCTGAAAGTTAGCTCCGAGCTCCTCCATCCCCATAGGAGTGAATATCTCGACAACCGGGAATTGCGATTGCGTGGTTTCCAACTCAATTTCACGGTCGTCTAGTTTCCCTTCGAGCAGTCGGGTCCGCAGCTTTTCCCGGGTCCGTATCAGCGAGTCGATCTGTTCGCCATCGGTTGCGCCTTTCGTTTGCGGTGGCGGCCCCAGCAGGAGGTCCAGCAGTCGTTCGTTGGTGTTTTCTTCGGCTCTTGCCTCGAAGCTCTTTGACTTTTCCACCCGGACCATATTCACGGCGATATCCACAAGATCACGAACCATTGACTCGACGTCCCGGCCAACGTATCCAACCTCGGTGAATTTGGATGCTTCCACCTTCAAAAACGGAGCACCGGCGAGATCAGCCAGACGTCGGGATATCTCGGTTTTGCCGACGCCGGTGGGACCGATCATGATTATATTATTGGGCATGATCTCGCGGCGGACTTCCTCTGGTGTCTGCTGTCGGCGCCATCGGTTCCGCAGGGCTATTGCCACGGATTTCTTCGCATCGGCCTGGCCTACAATATACTTGTCAAGGTGGGCGACAATTTCTTTTGGTTTCAGGTAGCTGTCATTCATTTAAGAATTTCCACCTTGATATTCTTATTGGTATAGACACAGATATCGCTGGCAATTTCCAGCGCCTTGACGGCGACTTTCTCGGCGCTGAGCTTAGGATTGGCAAACATCAGAGCCCTGGCCGCCGCCAGCGCGTATGAGCCACCCGAACCGATGGCGATCAGGCCGTCATCCGGCTCAATAACCTCACCATTCCCGCTTATCAGGAAAATGTGTTCTTTGTCAGTGACAGCAATAACCGCCTGGAGCCGCTGAAGAGTTCGGTCAGTGCGCCATTCCTTGGCCAGTTCGACGGAAGCTCTCGGGAGATTACCGTCGTACTCATCTATTTTCTTTTCCAGAAGTTCGTAAAGAGCCATTGCGTCGGCCACGGCGCCGGCGAACCCGGCCAGGATTTTGCCATCGTGCAGCCGTCTGATTTTGACGGCTCCGGTCTTCATGACCGTATCGTCGAACGTCACCTGGCCGTCACCGGCCATCGCTGCCTGACCGTTATGTACCAAACCAATGATAGTGGTTCCGTGTAATTTCATCCTTACCCTCGCTATTTTTTCGAGCCCGAACGCGGATGCGCGACTTTGTAAGCTTTTTTCATCGATTCCGCTGTAATGTGAGTGTATTTTTGAGTCGTCGACAAAGATGAATGTCCAAGAATTTCCTTTATCAGCATAAGATCCGCCCCGTTTTCCAGAAGGTGAGTGGCAAATGAATGCCTCAGCGTATGTGGGGTAATTTCTAAACCCAGCCCGGCGGCAAACTTCTTGACGAGACGGTCAACCGATCGAACAGTCAGGGGTCCTCCCTGATTGTTCAAGAAAAGGTAGGGCGTACGCGCAGCTTTCTCATCACAAAACACCTGCCTCACTTTTATGAACTGGCTGACTTCTTTCAAGGTGGCATCTCCTATCGGCACGACGCGAACCTTGTTACCCTTACCGAGTACCGTGACCGTGCCACCGTCAAGGTCAACATCAGAGAGCTTAATATTGGCTAATTCTTCCCTCCTTACGCCGGTAGCATACAATAGCGCGATCATTATGTAATCCCGCCAGTAAGCATATCGCTTCTTATCATCGCGCGCGGAGGAGTGATCAAACAGGCGAACAACCTCCTTTTGCGGAACAAAGTCCGGAATTCCGCTTCGGTATTTCATGGTGGGGATTTTAAAGATGTACTGTTTGCTCCCTGAATGGGTCGCGAGGAAACGCTGAAATCCGGAAAGGGCCGAGAGGAAACGAGCCAGGGAGCGGTTTGAGACTCCCGCCTCCGAGCGCTGCCTGAGGTAGAGCCTTAAGAAAAGGGGATCATTCCTGGAGGCACCGGGAAGTTCCTCATGCTTTTTCATCAGAAAATCAATCCAGGGCACCAGGTCCCGGCGGTAGGCTTCAATCGTTCGAGCGGCGCACCGTTTTTCCTTAAAGAGTGCCTTAAGGTATTTTTTAAGAAGATCAGCCAACATGCAGGCAAGTTATTGAAAAACCTATGGCCGGTCAATCAATTTGAAACTTCCGGCAATAAGAAAGCCGCTGCGTATACGCTGCGGCTCCAATCGTTTTAACAGGAACAGTTCTCAGGCCACTGTCTTTTTCTCGGAAGTTTCTCCGCTCATCTGGTGCTTGCACTCAGGGCAGCGATAGTACTCGCCCTTAGCCTTGGAAACTTTAAGCAACATGAAGGGATGATGACAGGAAGGGCACTCTATCTTGACGGGCATATCCCAGCTGGCGTAGTCGCACTTGGGGTAGTTCGAACAGCCGTAAAAAATCCGGCGGGCCTTGGTGTGTTTTTCAATGATATCCCCGGAACAGCCCGGCCTGGGGCATTTAATGCCGAGCGTAATGGCTTTGGTGTTCTTACAGTCCGGGTAAGCGGAGCAAGCCATAAAGCGGCCGAAGCGTCCAGTCTTGATGACCATGGGAGAGCCACATTTATCGCACTTCTCATCAGTTTTATTTCTGGCTTCTTCTTCCGGAAGAGGACGCGTCGATTTGCATTTCGGGTAGGCCGAACAGGCCAGGAAACGACCGTTTCGACCCCACTTTATTACCATCGGGGAACCGCACTTCTCGCACTTGATGTCAGTCATCTCTTCCATCGAGGCTTTGATTTCTTTTTCTCTTCCTTTCAGTTCGTCGATGGTTTCCATAAAGGGTTCATAGAACTCACCAACCACTTCCACCCAATCATCGTCGCCTTCCTCGATGGCATCGAGTTCCCTTTCCATCTCAGCCGTAAAACTGATATCAAAGAGGTCGGGGAAATTTTCAGTCAATATCTTGCACACCGTGACACCAAGTTCTGTCGGCAGCAGTTTGCGTTGTTCCATTTCCACATACTTGCGATCCTTGAGGGTAGATATAATAGTGGCGTAAGTGGATGGGCGCCCGATGCCGTCAGCCTCCAATTCCTTGACCAGCATAGCCTCGGAAAACCTGGGGGGAGGTTTCGTGAATGACTGCGACGGATTCAGCTTAATCAATGTTAACTTGTCCCCTGGCTTAAGCACCGGCAAAGAATCGACACCATTCTGGCCGTTTCCGTTTTCGTCGGGTTCTTTCTCCTCATGATAAATCTTGAGAAACCCGTCAAAGGCCACTCGCTCCGCGACTGATCGGAAGGTAAATCGGCCGGCGGATATAAGCACGGTGTCAACATCGAACCTCGCCGGGTTCATCTGACTGGCAACGAAACGGTTCCAGACAAGCGTGTACAGCCTTAACTGCGGCGCGGTCAGTTGCTTTTTGACTTTCTCCGGAGGCAGGTTCATGTAAGTCGGCCGGATGGCTTCGTGAGCATCCTGCGCGGTTTTTTTCTTGCCGTACTGGACCGCCTTCGCCGGAAGGTATTCCTTGCCAAAGTTCTTACTTATATATGCTCTTACGGCTTTAATGGCCTCGTTGGAAATGCGCGTTGAGTCGGTCCGCATGTAGGTAATCAGTCCCACCGGACCTTCCTTACCGATCTCAATACCCTCATACAGTTTCTGGGCGATCGACATGGTCTGCTTGGCGCTGAAACCATGCTTCTTGGCCGCCTCCTGCTGCAGAGTCGATGTTATGAAAGGAGCCGAGGCCCGCTTTGTTTTTTCGGAGTTCTTAACGTCCGAGACAACGAAATCCTGCCCCTCCAACTCCTTGACGTACTTTTTGACTTCCTTCTCGGACCTGATGATAATCTTATTGTTAATAGTACCGTTGGGTGTCGATACAGTGAGTTTGTCAATCTTATGGAGCTTCGAGGAGAAATTTTCTTTCTTCCTGGTTTTCAGGTCAGCTACGATATTCCAATACTCTTGCGGTTCGAATGCCTTAACCGCCTCCTCACGTTCAACTATCAGACGCAGAGCGACCGACTGAACTCGTCCCGCCGACAGGTTGCGGGCCACGGTGCTCCACAAGAAAGGAGAAACGGTGTATCCAACTATGCGATCCAGAACACGGCGCGCCTGCTGGGCGTTCACCAGATTCATATCGATATCTCGCGGATTATCAATAGCTTCCGTGACAGCCGGCTTTGTTATTTCATTGAAAGCTACACGGACGATTTTGGCCTTACTGGATTTGCCAATACTGTTGGATACATGCCAGGCGATAGCCTCACCCTCGCGATCCGGATCCGGTGCCAGATAGACCGTTTTGGCCATTTTGGCGGCCTTTTTCAGGTCGCGAATGACCTTTTCTTTCCCTTTTATGACGATGTAGTCGGGATTGAAGCTGTTCTCGGGGTCGACGCCGAGTTTGGATTTCGGGAGGTCGCAAATATGGCCCACGGTAGCCATTATATCAAAATCTTTACCCAAAAAGCGGGAAAGGGTCCGGGTCTTAGCGGGAGACTCAACTATCAGAAGGTTCTTGGCCATTGGTATCCTTTTTTAGCGCTGCGTGGAAAGCAATATATATTACATCGAATTGGAGCGATTAAACTTTACCCTTCCCTCCAAAAGATCTTTGAGGGCAACCATAGTAATTTTCCGGGCCTCGATCTCCACGGCGGGATTTTCTTCCATTTTCTCCAGAGACCTTAAGCGCTTGTTGTTCAAGCTCCTGGCATGCTGCGAAGCAACAATTACGGCCTCATACCGGTTTAACCCGAGCTTTTCGAGGTCCTCGATGGAAAGTCTGTGCACTTCAACCTCCTTATAAAAACCACTCACTTAAACTAATAATTTTCTTATTTGTTCCGGCTTGATGTTCTCGGTCCGGCAGTGATGACAATCAATAATGCTCAAAACCTCTTTCACCGCCGTATCGAGATCATCATTGATGACACAGTATTGGAATTTTCGGTACAGGGCGATTTCCTTCCTGGCGTTTTCAAAACGTACCCGCCGCTGTTCCCTCGTTTCCGTCCCCCGCCTGATCAAGCGCTTTCTCAAAACCGGTATGGACGGCGGAAGAATGAAAATGGTAACGGCCTGAGGGTACTCTTTTTTAATCCGAAAGGCACCCTGAACATCCACGTCAAGTATCATAACGCCGCCGCCTTTGAGCACCTGCTCCAGTTGCCGGCGCGGAGTACCGTACCTGTACAGGTGAACCTTGAAGTGCTCGGCGAAAAAGCGGCGCCTGACAAGTTTCTTGAATTCGTTCTCAGTGACGAAGTAGTATTCGCGACCGTTTCTCTCACCGGGCCGCCTGGCACGGGTGGTATACGATATCGAAAAACGCCAGCCCTTTCTTTTACGCGCAGGCGTCAGTAGCTTGCGGCAGATGGAGGTTTTACCACCACCGGATGGAGAAGATATTACAATAATAGTGCCCGGGGTTCGTTTCATTATTTGGTCTACGTGCCGCGCCTTACTCAACGTTCTGCACTAACTCCCTCATCTTCTCAATCTCTTCCTTAACGGAAATAACTACGGAAGATATATCAAGGTCGGTCGATTTGGAGGCAATAGTATTGGCCTCGCGATTCATCTCCTGAAGAATAAAATTCAGCCTTTTGCCGATCGGGTCGGAGGAGCCCAGGGTTTCACCGTACTGCTGAATATGACTCAGGAAGCGGGTGCATTCCTCCGATATGTCGGTCTTTTCGGCCATCAGGGCAATCTGTTCCTCTATTCTAGCATTATCGGGTAGCGGCTCTTTAAGCAGTTCTTCAACCCGGTTGGTCAGTTTCTCACGATACAGATCAACAGCGTTGACAGTCCGTTTCTGTATTTGCTTTACCTGCCTGTTGAGGGCGTTCAAGCGCTTCTTCATATCACGCGCCATGGACTGCCCCTCTTTACGCCGCATCGCCAGCAGTTCAGTCATAGCTTTCTCAATGACCTTTTTCAAGTCCTTCCATACAGCCGCGGAGTCGAGGCTAACCTCTTCCGGCCTAGCAACTTCCGGCAGCAGCAGGAGGTCGCGGGTGGTGATGTCCCCCCCGATCTTGAGTTCCTTTTTCAGTTTCATCAACTGTCGGTAATAGGCCTTAACCGCCGTTCGATTCAAGTGATACTGCTCCATGGAACCATCGTTGTCCTCAAAGCCAACGTAGATACTAACCTTTCCCCTGCTGATGAGTGAGCTGATTACATCACGCACTTTTGGTTCCAGGCTGAAGAATTGCCGCGGCAGGCGCTGTGAGATCTCGAGAAACCGGTTGTTCACGCTGGAGATCTCAACCGTCATTTTCCCGCACCGGGCTTTTATTTCGGCTTTTCCAAAGCCTGTCATCGAGTTCATAAGCTTCACCCTAATATAAAACAGGCTAAAGAATAGTTCTTTAGCTCAATTTGTCAACCGATATTCCCCCGAAAGTGATTCAGCCATCGGTTTCGACCGGATAACTGACCTTCTGGCGCAGGCTAAGGCGTGTTCGAGTGTCCAACCGGTTACCTGAATCAGCCGGGTGCGGGGTGGTGTCCAGCGAGTTTTTTACGCTCAACGCTGAGGCGTGAATCAGTCTTACGGTTTCGGCCAAATCATTGTCCTTCAAATCGCTTCGGGCCAGAATCTGCCGGGCGGCCCGCACTATCTCCTCAACATGGTGATTCAGTTCCCGCTTCAGTTCTATTCTGGTCTGCTCAATGGCTTCAACCGGTATTGTCCGATCATCGATAGATTCCCGGTTCCGACCCGCACGTTGCTTTTTTCGAGACCACAAACCGACCACCATACGAGGTATAACCACATAATACGAGCTGTCCTTCACGAGCAGTTCGTCGCACCCGCATCTAAGGGCTTCTCGGCTGATTTTGTCGCTGACCTCTTCGGCCACCGCAATGATGGCCAATTCAGTGTCAATTTGGTGAAGTGAGTGCACCAGGCTAAGACCGTCGCAATCAGACAGGACCAAGTCTATGACGGCAATATCAAAGTGTTGTGTTCGGGCGTAACGGAGGGCATCGTCAGCATTTCGGGCAATCACCACCTGTGAACCATCGACCCTGTGTGAAATCTGACGACCCATGGTAAGTCCATGGAATTCGTTTTCTTCGACGATCAGAATCTTTGGTTCAGGGTTGGGTTCCGGGGTCATAGATCTCATTCCGTCGGAAGGTTAATCTTAACTTCGCTCCCCTCTCCTACAACTGACGTTATGTTTATATCTCCGCCGAGAGCCCTGGTAATTTCCCTGGCCAGAGTCAGTCCCAATCCGTGCCCGGCGATGGCTTTTACTTTCTTTTCGGGCGCACGGTAGAGCGGCTCAAAAACTCTCGGGAGATGCTTGGCGGCGATGCCGAAGCCGTTGTCAGTAATCGTTATGCGGCAGATGCCATCCCGGACGTCGGCTTTGATTCTGATGTTAGTGGCATCGCTGTCACTATAACTAATGCTGTTGCGGAGCACCATGCCGATAACGTATCCCAGCTGGTCCTCACGAGTCGTAATCTTGGGCAAGTTCTGGTAGGTACAGTTAACCCTGGCGGCGGACTCAATTGGGACAAGTTGCCGCATTTGTTCCGCAACCAGCAGGTTGAGATCGATAAGCCTTGACGGTTCTTTGACATCGAACAGCCTGGCGAAGCGAGACATTTCACCCACAATAGCTCTGACATCCCTGATCCCGCCGGCCAGGCGCTCCAGATCGGCATTGCCGGTTTCCCCCAGCTGGTTGTAGAATTCGTGTCCGAACTGGCGGGTAAGGCCTTCTGTCGACTTGAGATACTGTCGAAGCTGCCTGAGCACACTCCTCCAGATAGCGGTGCTGTCACAGCCTGGGGGCGCAGCCGTATCAGATGCCTCCGGAACAAATACAAAACAGCCGCTGAGGTCACGGTTCTCATCGCTGAGCTTCATCACCGACAGCTTCATTCGCTCCGCATGTGACACTTTTAGACTGACGACCATATCATCGGGGGAGGCCTGTTCACCAGAGGTATTCAGATAATCAACAACGGAGTCGATTAACCCCGGCGGGTTCAGCCCGACGTAATGATTCAGGACCTCAAGGTAATTCCCTTCAAGCTGCGCTTCGGAAAACAGCCTGAGAGTTGATGGGTTATAGCCGACAATTGAACCATCAGCCCCGGTCAGAAAGGCCGGGATGGCGAGTGCATCGAGAAAGCCAACCGTAAACCTGACGCTAGGGGTCTGGTCTTGATCAGCACTGTCATTTTCCAGAAACTTCACGAATAGATCGAGGGCAAGGCGAGCATCACGGATGGAGGCGAGGGCCCGGTCGTGAGCGAAATCATCGGCAAACACCAGCCGCATAACAAAGCTGTTTCCTCTGGTTGTTTCAAGACGAGTAACAAACTCATTTGGGGCCGAGCCGCATTGTTCAATCATATACTGTACGGCGTTCTGATCAATAAAGGAGTATTCATCGCCGGATTCGGCTACCAGTTTATGAAGCATGCCTGGTTCCGGCACATGGTTAAAGACGAATTCCCCGGCCGCATCAGTGCTCACAGCGGAACGTAGCTCAAGCGAATCTTCATTAATCAGATAGAGGCATGCCTGATGGGTTCCGACAAATCGGCACAGCAACCGGAGCAGTTCCTTCCAGTCCGCCAGAGACCCGATTCGACTCAATTCGGACAGGAAAGACCGGTAGTCGGCCGTTTTTGGCGCCAGCGTTGACTCCGGGGCGGGACCTTCGTGGTCAATTATCAACTGGTAGTTAACGGGGTTGCCGGCAATAAAGTTCAACGATACCACGACCCGCATCTTCAAAGGCTGGCCGGAGCGATCAAGCAGGCTGATAGTGGTGGCATCGTAGAACGTTTCGTAATGATTGCGTTGCGACAAAAGGGCTTCTATCTGCTGCTGGGAGGGCTCATCGAGAAACTCGAGAAAAGACTTTCCGAACAATTCTTCTTTGGTATAGCCGAGGAGGCTTTCTATTTTTTCATCGAGATAAACAAATCGACCCTTGAGATCGATCTTACAGACCGCACACCGGGTGAAACCGATGCCGGCCGCATACTGGTTCGTGGTCATGTTCAGTCTGTCTAATCAGTTTTCAACAGCTTAACGCGGAATGTTTGCCGGTCGGTAACAACGGTAACAATATAAACACCGGCCGCCGCAACGCGTCCGTACTGGTTGCGGCCATCCCAGATTTCTTGTAACCCATATGTTGCATCGGCATTTTGGGCGAAATTGTTGACTTTTTCCCACACAATTTCTCCGGCACTGTTGAAAATTGAAATAGACTGAACATCTCCCACGTCCTGTCCAACGAATATCGTGACCTCATCACGAAACGGGTTGGGTCCAGCGGTGATTGGCACCCCTGGGAATACCTCAATTTTGAAGGACGTTGTATCGGCAAACTCGATGACGTCGGCTTCAATTACAATCGAGTCTATGGGTGAGCTTTCAGAATCGGCCAAAATGCCGATAACCCCGGTTCCGTCGCCATTGTCAGTGAAACTGACCCAGTCGGGCAGGTATATCGCCGTGAGGGCTGGAATTGGCCCCCCCCAACCGACGACTTCCAGCTGGAACACCTCGGGCCGGTTGAACCGTGCCTGCAATGTTCCCGGTAAGTTATAAGTAACAGCTAAGTTAGCTGCTTTGGCGGCGTCGAAGAGACCCCAGCCAAAATCATTGTCGGGACTGCTTGCCTGACTACCGGTTTCTTTTATTCGGTCAAGTAGGTCCATCGCCGTCAGGGTTGGATCACGCTCCATAGCCAGCGCCGCCCCTCCAGCGGTAAGAGGCGCTGAAAATGAAGTGCCACTTGCGGTCAGATAACCACCCAGATGGCTGGCGGTGGCCACGCCGACTCCCAGAGTCACAATATCCGGCTTGATGCGTCCGTCGGCGGTAGGACCGGGCGAGGAGAAGCTGGCCAGTGTTGAATCACCGTTTACAGCTCCCACCGCCAACACCGAATCACCACCGGCCGGCGCGAGGATATGTCCCCACGTTTTGTTGCGTTCATTGCCGGCGGAATTTACTACCAGAATATTATTGGCGGCAGCTTCATCGGCGGCGATTGTGATAAGCGTCGTGTTCCCATCCAGGTCCTCGAAAGTGTAACTTCCCTCATCCTGAAACACCGCGTAACCAACGGAGGAGCTGATTATGTCGGCCCCGAGGGCGTCGGCCCATTCCATGGCAGCAATCCAGTTGTCTTCTTCCTGCTTTATCTCAGTAAAATCACAGCTAATTTCCGTCTTGGCGAGCAGAAAAGTGGCGTTGGGGGCAACACCGACGAAAGTTCCGGATACGTTGCCTGCGATGACAGAGAGTACGGCTGTGCCATGAAAGTTCTGGTCGGTGGAAAGAGATGACGGACACTCACTGTCATCAACGGACACATCATTATTGATGAAATCATAGGTGGCGAATATATCAGCGAAGGCAAAAGCCGGATGATTGATATCAAAACCGGTATCGAATACAGCGATCATCACACCGCTTCCAGTCAGCCCTGCCTTGTGAAGTTTGACCGCCTTGATAAATTCATTCTGAAACAGCGTTAAGCCATATTCATAATCGATCGTCTGACGAGGCGGGACAATCGGTTTGGCGTTGAGTATGTCATCATCTCTGATTCGGACGAACGTCTTAACCGGGTCTATTTTTCGTACAAACGACATGGCTACTGCCGTGGCAACACCCGAAAAATCTGCTTCAACCGATACAGCTTTGAGCCATCGGGAGGTACGGCGAATTCTCATACCCGCACGCTCAACTTCCTGTAACACTGAGTCGGAAATGGGATAATCTTTCCAGTCAATAAGGAAATTCACCGGGTCCACTCTGGCTCGTCTGGCCAGAGACCGTTCACTCAACTGAAGGGCGTCGGGGTCGACAGCGGATGAATCCAGGTAAAGCCAGTAGCGCTGGTAAGTCTGCCTGTCGGCGCTATTGACCAGAAGTCGTGCCGACGGGGTCAGCTTGTCTGAGACTATTTTGTCCTGGGCGAAGCCCGTTGTCGAGATTATCAGGAATACCGACACGAGAAGTGCTGCTGGTTTGATTTTGTGGCCTGTTGCTCGTTTCATCATGGTATCACTATCGGCTGCATTTCTATAAACAGAACGAATAAAAAAGGGAAATTGTTCGGAGAGCGGACATTGCGGCAGCATTTTCCAGGTGACACGTGATAGCGTCCTCTTACAGCACGTGAGCCAGAAACTCTTTGGTCCGTGGGTTGCGTGGGTTTGAGAAGAATTCCTGAGGACTACCCTCCTCGACTATCTTACCAGCATCGATAAACACGACCCGGTCAGCCGCCTCGCGGGCAAAGCCGATTTCGTGCGTGACAATCAACATTGTCATTCCTTCCCGGGCCAGCTGTTTCATAACCTCCAGAACCTCGCCGATCATTTCCGGGTCCAGAGCCGAAGTCACCTCGTCGAAGAGCATGATTTTGGGATTCAACGCCAGCGCCCTGGCGATCGCAACCCGCTGCTTTTGACCTCCGGATAGCTGACCGGGAAAGGCTCCAACTTTGTCCTCCAAACCCACTTTTTCGAGGAGCTCGGAGGATACGCGCGCAGCTTCGACCTTGCTGCGCTTCCGGACAACTCTCTGAGCAAGGTTGACATTCTCCAGTACCGACAGATGCGGAAAAAGATTGAAATGCTGAAAGACCATACCGACCTCGAGCCGGATCTGGTGGATCTGGCGGTGATTGCGATCAATCAGGAAGCCGTCGACATTGATCTCACCGGACTGAATTTCCTCCAGCGCGTTGAGGCATCTCAGAAGGGTGGATTTGCCAGACCCTGATGGACCCAGAACAACCACGACCTCGCCCTGCTTGACGGCGAGGCTAATTCCATCGAGCGCTGTCACAGTGCCGAATCGACACACCACATCCTTTATCTCAATGATCATCGCGGCTCGCTCCGTAACCATGGATGGCGAATTTCTTTTCCAAACGCTTAACCAGTCTCGTGAGGGTCAGGGTCATAATCAGGTATATGAGACCCACCATCAGCCAGGTATGAAAATCGAGAAAATATTGGGCGGCGTATTCCCGTCCGGCCCGTGTGAGCTCCCTCAGCCCGATAATCGAAACCAGGGACGAATCTTTCAGACACGCGATGAATTCGTTGGCTCCCGGAGCGACGACAATACGAAACGATTGGGGGAGGATTATGTGGCGAAGAGTCTGCCAGCGGGTCATACCCAGTGACATGGCAGCCTCATGCTGGCCGTAATCGATAGCCTCAATGCCGGACCGGAAGATCTCCGCCATATAAGCGCCATAACAAACCCCCACCGCGATCACGCCGGCCACGAATCGGTCGAGGTTTATAAATTTACCCAGTCCGAAATAAAAGAAGAATATCAGGACAAGCAGGGGTACACCTCTAAGGACATTTATATATATCCCGGCCAGACCCCGGATAAAGCGATTACGCGAGATGCGAGCTATACCGAAGATCAGCCCCAGGACCAACGCCAGGATATACGCCGACACCGATATCAGAATTGTCCAGTGTACAACCTGTATCAGGTAATAGAATATTTTTGTAAGGACTCCCAGCTGTTCAGCAAGCCAGACCATCTGTCACCCTCTTGCGGCGTTCAGGATCGGTCGTCAAAACGACTGATATCATTTCTTCTTAAAGAGATTTTTCAGCAGGTCTCCGGCATCCTTCTTAAGGTCATCGCCCAGACTCTCGGTCAGGGCATCGTAGTCGATCTTGAATTCGGGCTTGTTGGGTGTTCCTCCGAACGCAATCGGGAGCTTGACACGATTGACGCTTTTGTCAGTGAGAAGCCCGGCCAGACCGCTGAGCAGGCCCTTTTGCGAGAATAGTTTTTGTGTCCACTCCTCCGATAGAAGAATAGTCCCGCTGAAGTCGATCTCATTTGAAAGCAGGCCGTAGAAGCCGCCGAGTTCAACATCACCCACTTTCCCCAATTTTGTCTTGAGCTTGTCAAGCCCCACCCGGCCATCTTTGACCAGAATATTTGTCTTGAGGTCTTTTAGCGCCTGCTCGTTATTAAAAGACTGGCCGGCCTGTTCGGCCAACTCGTTCAGTAAGGAATACACCACCCCGGAGGTGACGAGCTTGCCCTCGAGCTGGGTATACGCCGAGTTCATGTTGAGAGACTTGATGAAATCTGTTGGTTCCCAACCCCTGGCGGCATAGTCTCCTTCCAGATTGACCTTACCGAACACCATCCCCCCGAACCTTGTGAAACGGCTTATGAAATCGTTAGCTTCGACATTTGAGGCTTTGAACTCGCCGGAATAACGGGGTTGGGCAAAATCGTTAAGATCAATAGTCGTGTTCCCGGCAACATCACCTGTATAGACTTTGCCAATGGCGTCGTAGCACTCTATTTTCCGGTCGTGAATTTTTATTTTTCCCTGAATAGAGGTTAACTCCACGCCGCTGTATATAATCGTATCGGCCTCAAAGGTCCCCAGGCCGTCAATGTCGGGAAGGATAAACGTCGACACCGAATCGAGCGACATAGTGGCACGATTCTCACCCGAGCCCGGCACCGCTTCGGGGAACATTTTGTCCGTGTCGAATCGATGAGATGACAGTTTGAACAGGAAAATGGGCTTTTTGACTTCGGTACGATCCACACCTTCAACCGGAAGCAAATATGGGAACGGATTGGCCAATTTGCCCGAAAACGTGGCATCGCTGGAAACAAACCGCGCCGTCATATTACTGATGGTAATCGTGTCCGGGCTGATGACCATATCGGCTTCGAAATGCGTCACCGGTTCAGGCAAAAGAGAGTCCGTGTACGACGCTTGCCGAATAGAGAGTGTGCCACCTGGCTTAAGCTTGTCATATTGAGTCAGCACCCCGGTCAGTTTTATCCGGGTTTCCAACTGGCCGTTCAACTCCGGATCACCTTTCGGCGGCAAAAAGCCATTGGCTATAGCCAGGTCAACCTTGCCGGAGATCTCGCCATCAATAGTGGGATGTATGACAGGACGGGTGACAGAGTCGGCCAAAAAGTACGGAACAAGATCGTTGAGTCGGCCCTCGAAAGCAAGGTTTCCCGACTTCATTCGCCCGGTCAGCTTTTTGACATGAGTGAGCCGGTTATCGAAATAAACATCGAGGTCAAATGATTCCACCGGTTCAAACAGCAGGGCCGAACTGTATTTACCCCCAGCCACCTTCACGCTTCCGGAGAAATTCATAGCCGCGAAGTCGTTGGTTTTCCCGGATAGCTTCAGATCGAACTGGCTTTCACCGGCGACCTGGTGACCACCCTCGGCCGGGAGAAACGGCTGCAGGTAGGCAAGATTCAGCGTACCGGCCAATTCCCCGTTAACAGTGGGATCGGAGAAATTGTCTACAACCAGATGTCCTTTGACCGGTTTGCTGTCAAAGTATCCTTCCTCGATGTTGAAGCGAAGATTGTTATTCTTGAAGTCTATGAGGGCCCGCTTGAATTTGAATTCGCCGGAGACTTCCCTGTGAGTCAGATTCATCCCCGTAACCACAGCCGTACCATAGTATGTCAGAGTATCGATGTTGTTCGGGTCATATTCGAGGTCGAGATCAAGAGCGAAGTCACCGGTAATGGTAATGTCCCTGGTGGCCTCGAGCTTTTCAGGTGGAAGCAGAGAAAGAAAATCCCCCACTGAGATCTTTGCGGATTTGACAGTCATTTTGCTTTTGAGCTGGCCGGTAGGGTCTGAGACATCACCCTTGAGATCGAACTTGAGTTTACTTAGTTCCAACTCCGTTTCATCGAAAGTGATAAGCTTGGCATCAAAGTCATAGTCCGCGTGATAGTTGAGCTTGAGAGAAAGCGGGGGCAACGGCAAGTCAGCAGGCAATACAGCGGACGCGATGGAGATCTCTCCCGAAGACCTGTAAAGGTTCTTACGCGGACTCGTCAGCGACGTGGACAGGTCCAGATCGTTCAGACCAAAGCTGACCCCGGAACTGTCATCGACATATGTCAATGAACCGTGATTGATCACGAGCTTATCGAATGTTACCGCAACCGCCGCAGCTTTAGCCTCGGGCGCGGCTTTTTCGGCAAGTTCCGGAGGCGCTTTTTTCTCGAGTGTCTTGAAGGTAAAGTTGTTCACGCCGTCACGACGTTTGACCATTGATATTTCGGGGTGATTGATTACAAGTCGGTCGATCTTATAGTTGCCTGTCAACAACGGGAGTATTCGCAGTTTGACATCGACATTCTCCGCCGTCAACAGTTGCCCCTCCGCCATTTCAGGCGGATTGCCGACAGTCACATTGCCGAGTTTAACTCCGAGACCGCCCCAGAACGAGATGTCCGCGCTCTCCACCGTGATGGTTCGTCCGAGTTGTGCGCTACCCTTCTCGACAGCCATGTCTTTAGCTTTTTCGACGGGGAAAAACAACCACAGGCCAATAATGGCAAGGATCAAGACTCCAATAATTATGCCGGCTACCCAGCCGATTACTTTCACGGCCCTTCTCATATACTCTTATAGTCCTTCGTGTCAGGTTAGATTGAAATGTTAGCATGAAAACTATCGGGAAGCAATTAAAATCAGAAAGGGGCACGGGCCCCTTTCTGACGAAGCTCTTGATTGGTATGGACTAAAGCTTGAGACCCTGGCCAGGTTGGAGAACGACGACCTCGGACCCCGATACCTTTTCGGCAAATCGCTTGGGGTCTTCGGCAATGATATCCCAGGTGTCGTAGTGGATGGGCACCACCTTGGCAGGTTTAAGAAATTCGACGGCCTTGACGGCGTCATCAACCCCCATAGTGAAGTTGTCACCGATAGGCAGAAAGGCCAGGTCGATGCGGTTCATTTCGCCGATCAGCTTCATATCATAAAACAGGCCGGTATCACCGGAATGATAAACGGTAACGCCACCGATAGTCACGAGGAAACCACAGGCTGGGCCGGTATATCGGGACGCATCAGGGCCGTATCCACCGCCGTGATGAGCAATGGTAAGCTTTACCCGGCCAAAATCAAACTTATGTGAACCTCCGATGTGCAGGGGATGTATGTCGACTCCCTGGCTGGCGCAAAGACTGGCGAGTTCGAAATTGGCGATGACCGTGGCCTTGTTGCGCTTGGCGATCGTGATCGCGTCGCCAACGTGATCTCCGTGGCCGTGGGTAAGCAGCACATAATTGGCATCGATATCATCCGCCTTGACGGGCGCTTTGGGATTGTCAGAAATAAACGGATCAATGACGAGCTTGTGCGCTCCTTCCGTGATTGTCACACAGGAATGACCTAGAAATTTGACTTCCGGCATATTTTCACTCCTTGATTTTTGTTATTGACGCAGCAAAATACAATATTGAGGCGCAAATGGCCAAGGTCAACGATATTTTTGGATGTCAGCTGTCGATCGGCTTTCAGGGAAGATTCTGCGAAGCTCTGAAAAGACATACCGGGAAGGAAGCGTCGAGGTCGCCGGTGTGGGCATAGACGGCGCCGCGACAGGCCCCCCGACAAACGCGGAAATAAGGACATTCGCGGCAATGGCCGTGGATGTTATTGCGGTCGTACGAAACCATTTCAGTCATCTTGGGATCTCTGATGATTTCCGGCAGCGGGCGGTTTCGGACATTGTCAACCAGGAACCGCTCACCCAGCAACCCGGTGCATGGATAGACATTGCCGTTGTCAGATATATAGAAAGTTCCAACACCGGCAATGCACTTGTGGAATTCGTAGGACGGTGGCAGAGGACCATGGGCAGGGTCGAGAATGAGCTTGGGCGACTCAATATCCAGAAGCTGGTCAACCAGCTCGGCGAGTTTCTCCGGTTGATCCGAGTAGTCCAGCCGCTTCCTGACCGCTTCGTCGGTAGCGCTGCCGTGCGGCACGAAGCCACAGAACCTGACCGACGTAACGCCCAGCTCGCGCGCCAAATCGATATATGGAAGGACATCATCCAGAGTCGCCAGCCCGACAATCATTGCCATATAGACCGGCAGCCCGGCCTGAAGTGACATCTTAATGCCATTGATGATAATTTCGAAATCTTTCAGCCGGGCGCCGCGGATGTCGCGATTTCGCTCCGCAGTAGAACCGTCGAGACTAATCTGGAAAGAGTTTACGCCGGCTTTGGCGATACTATCTACTCGCTTTTGGGTTAGCAGGATGCCGTTAGTGGTTATACCCGAATCGATACCGAGCGAATGCGCATAAGTAATGAGCTCCTCGAGATCTTTGCGGATAAGCGGCTCGCCACCCGTCCACCCGATTGTGTCCACCCCCAACTCAGGCATGGTGTCTATGACCTGACGACATTCGTCGGTGGAGAGCTCGTCCTTGGAAGATTTCCAGGCGGCACTATAGCAGTGCGGACAGGACAGGTTACATCGGCGGGTTATTCCCCAACCCGCAGAACGGGCTTGGTCTTGTTGCTCCATAGGTCGATCTTAATACTGCACTATTTTTCAGAAGGGAAACGCAGCCGGGTCGATATAGCCGCGTCTCCCTTAAGACACTTTGCGTTACTTACAATTACGGCAGAACCGGGGATTTAATCAAGTAAATCAAGCGCGGGCAAAAAGTCGGGCACGGTTTGTTCTTGCCCTTGGTGGGTGGAACGATAAACTTCACAGGTTCACCTCCTCTCGTCTGTTGTCTCGCGGATAAAGGTTTAGCGGTTTCTTTAGATCATGCTATACGCACGCATTTCGGACTAATATACGGGTCCCGGAAGTTTCAGACATGAAACCGTCAGGTTCTACACTCACATGAGCGCGCTCACAAAATGAGCGTGCTTTAACAATAATAATACGGTTGGATTCGATTTTCGTCAAGTTCGATATGTCGACGCAAAATTGGTCAACGGGCAAAAACAAGGGAGACGCAGATTCCACTTCGGATATGCGCCTCTCACTCAATACCAAGGTCTACCTGATTTATGGCTTGGGCGGGATGATTACAAACACCACCTTGCAGTTATCACTGCAAAAGGTCGCGCACAGGATTCCGCACGGCCAGACTTTATCCGGACATGGTCCCTTTTTCCCCGAAAAAACGGGCGGTACGATAAACAGCGTTCAGGTGCCTCCTCTCGCCGACTGCGAGTCAAATAGAGTATCGAGCCATTGTCGAGATGACCCCGATAAAACTCGGGGCAATCTCAGCACAATATCCGGAAGTCAAATGTCATCGTTAATGCTGTGAGGGTTCAATGATTGACGCCAGGATGCCGCATTAGTTTTCTGATATACCTCGCCGCGGACGATATATCATTGTTAACATATTGCCACAAGCCTTCAAGGTCAAGATGATTATGCACGATCCGGAGGCCGTAAAAGAATCAGGAGACGCCGGTTTTTCGGTGCGCCAACGTCTCCCACGCAAACTCCCAGAGAAATACTTCAGACTATTACCACGGCGGGATAATAGGGAAGAATATCTTGCATAATGTGGTGCAAAAAGTCGAACAGACAACTTCGCAGGGGTTTGTCTTCGGCGGGCATTTCGGCCCGTTGCCTCCCTTGGTGGGCGGTACGATGAATTTCACGGATTCACCTCCTCTCAGATGCTAAAAGGTACTGCGAACACAGCAAAACTCCATGCGTCTGGAATTTGCCTATTTGTCCGAACATTGATCCCAAACTGACGGGTACACCTGAATTACTGCGGACCTATATACATCGGCGGCAGAATATAAATCGCCTTCGTCCTGCACGGACGGTACTTCGGCGAACACGGTCCTACTTGACTGCAGTCGCCGGAGGCCGAACGAGTCGGGTGAACGACAAAGATCAACTGGTCACCTCCTCTCAGATTTTAAAAGGTACTGCGAGCACAGCATAACTCCATGTGTCTGGAATTTGCCTATTATATTAAGAGCATTGATTCCAGACTAACAGGCGCGCCCGAATTACGGGGAAGCCATGTACATCGGCGGAAGAATGGATATTGCCTTCTTCGGGCACGGTCCCAATTTCAGCCCACACGGTTTCTGCGCCGAGCGCGTCGGATGAACGATAAAGATCAACTGGTCACCTCCTCTCCTACTTCGTAAAGGTATCTAAGTACAAGAAGCTCTCCCATGATGTCTTTCAGTGGACTGCATTTATATTGGATTTCGTTGTGTTCTTTCTTCGCCTCGCGAGGACAGCCTCCCATACAAACCGGCAGTATATCGCACTCAAGACACTTGGAGCTGCCGAGCGGGTCGTGGCGGGCAAAAACCCATTGGTTGGATTGCTGGAAGTCCTCAACCTGATCGGAGAAGATACTTCCCACCGAACTGTCTACCCTGGGGGAGACTTGATGCTGACACTTGAATAGATAGCCGGACGGGGCCACCTGAAACGAATTGGACCGGGTTGACCCGCATCGTGAACCCGGGGTCAGATACGGGAAGTCCATGCGGCAGTTAGTGTTACTGGCAAGCGCCCGGTATATCGCCAGTTGCGCCTGAGCATGCGACTCACTCAGGCGGCATCGACCGGTAACATCCGAGCAGACCTCGCATCCCCCGGTGGCTTCCCCAAAATAGAACCCGACTTTTGAGAGGATATCCTTCTGATCAAGCATCTCCACGGCCTCTCTGGCGGTGGTCATATCACCGTCATGGACGTTTACGCGAACGACAACGTCAAGATCTTTGGCGGCTTCGCAAATGTTGTCAATAATTCTGTCAAAAGTAGGTTTACCGTCTGAATCCGGGCGACAGGAGTCGTGTTTCTCCAGTGAGCCGTCAAGTGTTACCTGAGCCGACATTACCCCGGCGGATTTCAGACGACGAGCCATATCACCACTTAAAAGGTATCCATTGGTGAGAATAGTACTGCCCGCCAGGGTTGCCTTATATCCGCTTGCCATTTCGGCAAAGCCCTGTTGGATACGTTCAATCGTATCAACACAAAGAAGCGGCTCTCCCCCGTACCAGGTTATCCGGGTTTCGTCGGCCTTCCTGATGTACCGGGCGGCCCATTGGAGCAAGGCTTTCTCCACATGACGGGTCATGCGGCCCGGGTTTTTTCGGCCGGCGCAGTAAGAACAGGCAAGGTTACACTCTAGGGTCGGGACGATGCCCAGGGTGAAAATGGAGCCGCCAAAGCGCTGGTCTCCGTATTCGACCTTAAGCTGGGTCAATTCGCCGGGTTCTTTTTCAACGAGAAAGCCACCGTAGTGTAAGTGATCGACTTGCTCTTTGTCTTCGGCCGTCTGGGCTGAATCGGGTAATTCTATCAGCCTGCGTATCGGCGAGTACATATCCGGCGGCAGTTCGGCAATGGCACCGGTGGTGGCGTTAAAGAGAAGCTTACTGCCGTTTTCAAGATCGACGGTTTTATTAAAGCGAGAGGCTTGCACCTGGCATCTTTCGTATGAGGATTTTTGTACAGTGAAGTTAGTGTTGTTTGCGCAACGATGCGGTCCTTAGAGCTCTATTTTATAAAGATACCGTTTTATGGGCTGTTGTCAAGGGGATTAGTAAGGGGTATCGGGTCGCAGACCTCACTATGCGATCACGCCGCCGCCAAGAAGAAGATTACCGTCGTAGAAGACCGCCGACTGGCCCGGTGTGATAGCGCGCTGCTTCTGGTCGAATACAGCATGTACCCTGTCCTCCGTCAAGGCCGTCAGGGTGGCCGGTGCGGCCTCGTGCTGATAGCGAATCTTGATGTCAACGTTTACAGGGTCGTCGGGCGGTTCTATACTGACCCAGTTTACGTTCTCCGCTCGGAGCTCATCGGTGTACAAGGAGCTATCATCACCTACAATAACGCGATTGTTCTCAACATCGATTCGCTGCACATACAAAGGGGTCGGATAGGCCACTCCCAGCCCCCGCCGTTGGCCGATGGTGTAGAACGGTGTCCCCTTGTGCTGACCCAGCACAGTGCCGTCCTCATGAACGATATCTCCCGGTTCATAGGTACGACCTTCCTTGGCCTCGTATTCGACCAAAAAGCGGTGATAATCATCATCGGCGACGAAGCAGATCTCACGCGATTCGGTCTTCTCCGCCGTGCGGAGATTGAATTTCCGGGCCAGCCCCCGGACTTCAGACTTAAGCATCGCCCCCAGCGGCATTATAGTTTTTGACAGGGCCTCCTGTGAGATTCCCCACAGAACGTAGGACTGATCCCGGGTCTTATCTGCGCCTTTGCGGATAAAGTAACGGTCGCCGTCGCCCTGCTCGATAATCGCGTAGTGACCGGTGGCGATATAGTCGCAGCCGACTTCTTCAGCTTTGCGAAGAAAGGCGTCCCATTTTATCTCGGAATTGCACCTGATACATGGGTTAGGTGTACGCCCTGCCCGGTACTCAGCCACAAAGTCATTAATGACTTTTTCCTTGAACTGCTGAGACATGTTGAGGACATAGAACGGGGCGCCGATGGAGTCACAGACCATCCGGCAATCGTTGATTGAATCAACAGTACAGCATCGGCCATCTTTATGGATGTCTCCGCCCACATCGACGAAATCCCAGAGCTTCATGTGAGCGCCGACAATCTCGTAACCGAGCTCTTTTAGCAGGAGGGCGGTTACCGAGGAATCGACTCCGCCGGACATGGCTACCAGTACTCTTGCGCTCATGACTGTATCTCAAGCAAAAGGGCCGCCGAGCGACCCTTGCAACCTCGCTCTTTAATTCGGATATATCATTTTTCGCGGCTGTAAACCGGCGACATTTCACGCAGTTTTCCAATAACCTCAGGCAACACCGAAAGAACATGATCCAGCTGATCTCTGGTGGTTGAGCGCCCGATAGAGAATCGAATGGCACCCTGCGCCAGTATGGGATCCACGCCCATGGCCTTGAGAACGTGAGACGGCTCGGTGGCGCCTGAGGTACAGGCCGAACCGGAGGAGCAGGCTATTCCCTTGAGGTCCAGGGCCAGCACGATGGATTCTCCCTCGATACCCTTGAAGGAGATATTCATTGTTTGCGGCACCCGGTTTTTTCGCGGCCCGTTCAGCACTACGTCGGGGATGGTGTCAGTGACCTTATCAATGAAATAGTCGGCCAGTTCGCTCATCTTGTTGTAGTCGGATTCCTGCCGGCGAAGGGCTACCTCGAGAGCCTTGGCAAAGCCGACGGCTCCAGCAACATTTTCGGTGCCGGGCCGGCGCTTTTTCTCGTGAGCCCCGCCGTAAAACAGCGGCCACACTTTAACCCCGGCGCGAACATAAAGAGCGCCGATGCCTTTGGGGCCGTAGATCTTGTGAGCCGTTATCGAGGCCATGTCCACGCCCATCGCCTTGACATCAACCTTGACCTTTCCCGTAGATTGGACGGCGTCGGTATGAAACAGGCACTTATGATCGTGGGTCACAGCCGTCAGGGCGGCGATATCCTGAATTGTACCCGTTTCATTATTGGCGTGCATAACCGAGACTATTAAGGTGTCTTCTCTAAGAAGCGCGGCCAAAGAATCGCCGGAGGAAAACCCTTCTTTGTCAACAGGCAGAAAGTTAAGCTCAAAGCCCTCCGTATGAGCCAGATACTCAGCGGGTTCAAGCACCGCATGGTGCTCGGCGGCGCCTACGATAAGGTGCCGTTTCTTGTCCCATAAACGGTAAGCGGTGCCCAGGATGGCAATATTATCCGACTCGGTACCGCCGGATGTGAAATATAACTCTGATGGCTCGCAGTTTATGACTTCAGCTATTATCTCCCTGGCCTTTTCCAAAGCCACTTTGGCATCGCGGCCGGTTGCGTGTACCGAGCTGGCATTGCCAAACTTATTGTACAGAAAGGGCAGCATGGCGTCGACAACTTCGGGATCGACCGGGGTGGTGGCGTTATGGTCGAGGTAGATTGGTTCCATATATATCCTTAAGGATAAATTCCAGATTAAGGTAATATCATCAACGCAGGCAACCTAATGCTTGTTCCGGTAATATGTTAACTGCTAAAAGGCATATAATATAGTGAAGTGCCACCGGCTGTCAAAGTCATATTTTTCGGTCTTGACCCGCCGAGCGTAGTCGATACGAATTGGCCCGGCCGGAGAAACAATCTGAAAGCCGGCGCCGTAGCTGACGGCAAGATTCTCCCAGGCAATTTCTTCACCATTACGAAAGCCGTTGCCGACATCAAGGAATATCGACTGGTACAGAGGCAGGGTTTCGAAAACCTTCAGCGGGATCCATCTGAGGACCTGAATTGTCTTCCACCGGAATTCCTGGTTGCAAATCAGCGAGATGCGGGCGCCCTCGGCCGAACCATCCTCGCGCAAGGGACCGAGAGTATTTTCCCTGAAGCCGCGAATCGTGTTGGCGCCGCCCAGGTACAGTCTCTCTTCTGTCGGTACGTCCGGCGAGTCACCAAACTCGGTCGCGTAGCCGCCTTTAAACCGTGTTGCCCAGGTCCAACCAGGCCAGACAACCCGGTAGCGGGCCCAGCTTGCTTCGATTTTATAATAGTCGTCGTCACCACCCAGAAAACCGCCGACGAACTCCACCGCGAGGTCGGTCAGAGAGCCGGACCGGGCGATAAAGATATTGTCCCGGCTGTCCCGCCGATAAGTGGTAAACATACGCCGCCGTACCGAAATACCTTCGGCCTCTTTCAACTCCTGAACGGTTTCCTCGGGAACGTCGGTGATTTTGACCTCATTATACTCGATGCCCGCCGTTATCTTGATTTTCAGTTCATACCATTTTGTGGTCGAGGCCGACACGGTCCACTGGGTAATAGTGTAATCCTGCAGGGTTGACTTGATCGGCGGTTCGTACTCGCCGGTCAGGGTGAGAGGCATTCTTATTCCCAGAAGCCACGGCTCGGTATAGCGCAGGCGGTAACGATGTGTAATGAGGCGCGATTCCTGACCCAGCGAGAAAGAATAGTCGGAAGTCAGGCTCACCCGACGCGAACCAAAGAAATTACGTTTCCCTACTCCAAGCGAGAAATCCCAGATGAGGTCCTTGAGTTCCGACTGACCGGCACCGGTCTTGATATTAACAAATTTGGGTTTGCGCTCTCTTATGCGAAGCTGGAAATCAGGGTTCAAACTGTCACCATTGTTCCCCGCCTGGCTCAACTGGAGGTAACTGAAATAGCCCGACTCAAAGAGCCGGCGCTGGGAATCAAGGATATCTTTTCGACGATAAAGGTCGCCCTTTTTGAACGTCAGTTCCCGACGCGCGACCGATTCGGGGTAGTTTTTTGAGCCAACAACTTCGACCTCACCGAAATGGACCTTGGAACCTGTCTGCACTTTGAAGGTAAGGTCGGCCTCAGGGGGTGCTGTTACGGTATCGAACTCGAAACTCACTTTGGCGTAGGGATACCCATTATTCGCCAGAACAGTTTTCATATCAAAGGTTGCCTGCTGGACGGCAAGCAGGTTAACCGGTTTGCTTTCTTTTAGTTTCCGGTGAGGTCTGGCCAGAAGGTTATTAAACGCCGGCTTGAAATCTCCTGTGACACCCGTCTGGCCATAGATGTACTCACGACCGGGATCGATATGAACTTTGACGATAGCCGATGAGTCTTTCTGGTCCATCTCAAATGTTTCGCCGACCTTCACTCCCAGGAAGCCTCTGGTGAGATAGAGATATTTTATTTCAAGGGTATCCCTGTCGAGAGTCTCGCGCTGAAGGTGGCTGCGCCGCTCTCCCCTCAGCCAGTGAAGTGGGTTCCACTTTTTCGAGTACATCTGGGCCCGGACATCACTGGCCGTAATCGAATCCCGGATTGTCACCGGTTCGATCGTGATTTCAATGGAATCGATGATTGGCCGGTCGCGCATCCAGCGCAGGGTTTCACGATCGATTGTCTGACCGCTTCCTGAGGACCAGAGGAGTACTATCATAAAGCCCGATAGTAGATACTTCTTCACGGCCTAGAATTCCCAGTTGAGTATCAGATTAACGTGATAGAGTCCTTCCTCATCACCCAGACCTTCCAGGATGAACTCCTTGCTGAACCGATATTCGAAACCGACTTCCAACTGCCCTCTGGAAACGGATAGCGGTGTGCGTCCATAGACATACAGGTTAGGAATAGTGGCGAAATCCTGGGCACCCACGGTCACTCTGGCACTGCGCGGATCAAGCTGTCCCGAGTAAGCGGGATCGATTTCAATCGTCTCTACTCCCAACCTGCGACCCAATTGCCGGTAGCCGAACTGAGATAACTCTGCTGAAACGAGGTTGGCCACTCTCCCTTCGAGGCTGGTGGTAGCGGTACCCGCTTCGCCTGAGTATTGATCGGCCACAATCAGAGGAAGGATGTCCTCGCGGGAAACCACGTCAGAGTCCTCGGTTACATTAATTTCAGGCTCCTCGAGTGTGTTCGTAATCAGAATTCCCAATCGAAGCCGTTCGGTTTGACTCTCGTCCTCCGCGGTACTCCTGACCCCTGTAATATATGTATACGCTTCAATGTCGAGAAACGGATTGAAGGTCTCCCCGCCCTCGAATGTAACAAGTCCGCCTGATTCGAGTTGAAAACTCTTGTCGAACAAAAAGCCGCGCCCACGGAGAACCTCCATCTGCCCCACAAAGCTATACTTCCCGGATTCACGAATCATAGTTACCTCGCCGGCAAACTCGGCATCAATATCGTCATTTTTGATCCAGTAATTGGACGGTATGGTGAAATCTATCTCTAGATCCCAGAGATTATCACCAGTAAAGGCCTTGATAACCGGGGAGAGTTGATTGGGCTCGGCGAAATTTACGAAATAATTCATTGATACCAGGGTCAGGTCACCTGTGACCTCAGGAGGTTCCGCACCTTCCACATGCAGCCGACCTTTTACTTCACCCGATATGTCGTCCAGTTCATACTTGAAGGGGAAGGCCTCGTCGATCCTGACATCGAGATCGTAGTAGAACTTGTCCAGCGATAGGACCGTTATCGTTCCTGTTGCGACAGCGGAAATCCGACCTCTCTCCGGTTTTCCCTCATCCTTGAACACGTAAGTTTCCAGGGTATCGATAATAATCCTGTTGTCTGACATAGTAACAGCTATTGAATCACCATGAAACCGGCGCTCGAGGTCGAAGTACTTGAGTTCCGGAGCGAGCATAAAGGCCTCACCATCCAGATGAGGTTCCCTGGGTGTCCCGGATAGCACAACATCGGCGAAGAAGTCACCTGTCAACTCTTCCACCGAGGGCTGGAGCAGGCTTACCAGATCGAAGCGGCTATCGACTGCCGCTATGTATATCTCCATGGGCAGGTAGGGAAAACGTTCCAGTGAATCGGCCGTGAAAGCCAGATCAACATAGAATGATCCCTCAGCGCGATAATCGCCATAGCCCGACAGTATCTGGAAGTTCTCAATCGTCAGCAACCGGTCCTTATAGTCAACGCCGGTAACCATCTCCCCGAGCATCAGGTCGTGGTATTCCAGAGAATCTATGTGCGCAGTTAGGACAAACTCCGGACTCATGAAAGAGCCTCCGACCGACGCATCGGCCGACAGGTATCCGTCCACGAGCAAGCTCTCGGCCCAGATATTTTTCCACGGCTTGATCGGAATTCGCTCGATAGAAAGCATCAGGTCCATGGTTTCGTCATAATTAGCTCGTCCGCTAACGGACAGCCCGGCTCCGTTATTACCGATAGCCGCCTGCTTGAAGTCAAAGCCCAGGGTATCAACATCAACAATAATGTCCGAACGATTATAGAAGGCCTGACCAAAAAGGTTCAGGCACAGGGTATCCACATTCAGAGACCCGGGAACGGCCTCGTAATCATATTGTCCGGCGGCGCAGAGCTGGGTATACGGATTGTGTGTGGAAGCCGTATCAAAAAAGACAAGATTCGAATCGACCCTGAGTTGCGCATAACCGGTATCGTAGGGCATATCCCAGGCCGTACCACTGTAAAAGTCAACCTCGACCGTCCCAAGCTTTCGGCTCAAGAACCGCTCGATTTCGACCGTGGCATACATCGAGTCAGAATACAAACCATAGACCCATACCGAGTCGGATACAAAATCTCCCTTAAGATCCGGGTCGGATGTTCGTCCAGTCATGGAGGCGTGAGCGATGCCCCTTCCGCCCGGCTGGTCAATAAACAGTTTGCCTTTGTAGCGGTCCAGATTCTGAAGGTCGATGTCAATGTCGAGACTCATATTCTCATTGTAGTCGATCACCCCGGAAGCGTAGAAAATGTTCTCGAAGTAATCTACCCGGAACGAATCGAGAAAGACAATTGAATCGGTCGTGATGACCATCCCGCCGATGCCGCGCTGGATCGGGTATTCATCGAAGGATGACTCGTACAGGTCGGCCCGAATATCCAGAACCAGGTTGTCGTTACTAAAGGATTCACCGTAAATGACAATGTTGCCGTTAAGGTCCGATTCGAAAGTACCGTTGATGAGATTGTTAAGATTAAAACCTTTGATACCGGCATCCAGCATGTAGGCTTCAACGGGACCGGAGAAATCAATATAACCGCTGCCGTCAATCCCGCAGTTTCCCAGGATGGTGCCGTAAACCGTGTCAAACTGCAGGAACTTGTTGTCGTAGGAAAAATCGAGGAATAGATTCTCGAAACTGGCCAGGAGAAACTCTCCGCCGACATCAACGGTCCCGCTTAAACTCGCTCCGACGAAACTAACCGAGCCGTTCACGTCCACAAGGCCACTCAGCTTCGGCCCCACGTAGGCTGTTATATCGGCCAGGTTCATGTTGTCGGCGGCGAAGACAACGGTACCGGTCGGCTCCTTGTTAAGATCGACGTTGCCTCCTAATTTCAGCCGCGATTCACCCGAAACCAGCGCCATGTCCTGAAATAACAGACGATTTTCAGCAAAGGTAACTTTCCCACCGGCAGCGTTGAGTTCCAGTTTCCGCTCGCTCGAAGAAAACTCGAACTGCTCCACGTCGACCGAATAGGTATTGGCCTCACCCTTGAAAGCCAGCGAGACAAAGATATCATCAAATATGACCGTGTCATCGGGCTTGATAAGTTTGACGCTGAGATCCCTGAGGTTCAGATTGCCGATCGAGAATGACGGAAGCGGGGCCCTGGCTGTGTCACCCTCTTTCGGCTCCGGCCTAAAATCAGGTATCACCCAGGCTCCCGATGTGTCCTGCAGGAGGACTATCTCCGCCGAATCGATGCTGAGGTAGTCAAAGATGAAGCGCTCATCCCACAGATTGGCGATGGCATACGAAGTGGCAATTCTGGGTATGTTGAGAAGCTGATATCGATGGGTGGAATCGCTGTAATAGGCAACGACATTTTCGATCACCAGATCCGACAGATAACTGCCCTTGACCCTGCCTACGTGAACCTCCAGCCGGTACCTCTCTTCCACAAGACCGGCAATCCGGGCATTGATAATAGACTCGATGCCGCCCAGATGAAATATGTAGATATAGGCTCCGCCAAGGACTACAATGAAACAGATCAGAGCGATAACCAGTATTTTCAGCAGGCGGCGCATCGTCAGTTTCCCTGACCTCTCAGCAACTCCAGGGCTGTTTCGTGGCCGTCTCCGGAGGCCGAGCCGATATCGTTTATAACGGTTTGAACCAGTTCAACCGATGCCCCAATGTTGAGCGCCCCCTCGATATGCGAGTGAAGTTGCCTCTTTCGGTTTTCCATCATAAGGAAGGCGATTATCGACAACTCCCGGCTAACCATGTCCAGCGCTGGCCGGGACAGAACCTTGCCGTACCCCTCAATTATCATCCACCGGAAGACCTCCGGCGCCATGCTGCCCACCTTTCGCATCAGGCTCTCATATTTTTCACCATAGACTTTCTTACACAACTCCACCCCATCCTCGAACCATTGTTGCGCCTCTGAAGAACTGATTCGTTCGAGCCTGAATCCGTTGTGACTTAAGGGAAAAATCCGGCTCAGGTTTTCCGCGGCAAGGAGCATTCGCGGAAAACCCAAGAAAAGATAAGACTGCAATACGACTTCATAGAAAATCTGCGGTGTCAGCGCGCATCCCTGTCCGACACTTATGGCGAACTCCAGGGTGTCATCATCGGCTAGTGTGACAGCAGCCGAATACATGGCTACGGCTCGTTCAGCCGCGTGGTTTGCCGGTGAGAATTGTTCCAGCCGACGAACAAACTCTTGTCGATTCGCAGTCAGATTCATGGTTGTAAATAACGGAGGGCGGTCGATAATGGCAATGTTAAATTTGTCAGCGCAGCTGTTTTAGACGCTGCTCGAGATATCGAATGGTTTCCTTGAGAGACTCTATCTCACGCAGGAGAGAGTCAGTGACATCAATCGACTCATATTCCTCATAGGTAATGCTGACCGATGACTGAAAGGATTGGACCTGCGCCTGGCCGATTTTGACCGGTACGAAGTAGGTTCGATTCTGTCTCATAATTCCAAACTCGACAATCGTCCCCGGGGTCGACTGCTTGATCATATTAGCCAACTGCACCGCCGAGGGCAGCGCCTGCCGGTTTATGCTGAACAGCAGATCTCCCTTTCTTATGCCCGCCCTGGCCGCCGGAGAAGACGGGACCACACTTGTAACAACCACTCCGTTGCCCACCTGGATGTCGCCGCTTCCGGCCTGGATCAGATTACCTGTCCGACTGATTTGAAGCGGCGGGAAGATGTCAATCTCGGTTGTACTCAGGCCCAGGTAGCCAGCCAGCCGGTCGCCGTTTGCGATTAAATACCGGGCGGCGCTGGAAATCTCCGGGGCGGAGATAGCCAGACCTATCTCGTCCCGGTTTTCCTGCCGAACACCGCCGGTGATAACACCTATCAACTGCCCGGAAAGGTCAAACAACCCACCCCCCAGCGTACCCGAAGAAATGGGCGCCGTGAACTGGACAATCCCATCCGGTCTCAGCCCGGCGCAGAATCCCATCGAAGGCGCCGCCCGCAGACCATAGGCGTTGCCAAGGGCGAAAACCATTTGACCGGCACAGCCGTGCTGAAGGCTCAACTTGACGGGGATACCTATCGGTTTGGCCACTCTGAGCATTACCAGGCCCGTGCGATAGTCAATGCCCTTAACCTCGGCGGGTAGCGCCTGGTCGTCGAATCGAACCACAATGGCAGGCTTGCCGACGATAGATGAAGCTACGGTCAGGACATGCCCGGCCGAATCATAGATGAGCCCACTCGAGATCAGGTTGAAAACGGCGCCATCGGCGGCGCTTCCGGTAGCTCCCGCCGGCTGTGGATAATAGACCTCCACAGTAACCACCGAACGCGAAAGCTGGTAGATCAGGTCATTCAGACCACGCTCGAATACGCTGAGCGAACTCTCCTGGCCTGATGTCGATGAGCAAAAAAGAACCGCCCAAAAAGTCATCCACGCACACTTCCCGGCGGCTCTTCTAAAACCAGTCATTAGCATTCTAATATACCCTTGTGACCTCCTTAACTGATGCTGCCTCGGGAACTCCATAAACGCGCACGACCGGACGTACGCGGAAATAATCCGCTACATAGGGCACGCGCTGACCGGCGTAGGACGCCGTGAGTTTCATTCCAGAGGAGTAAACGTCCCAGTCATAACCGCTCATCTGGGTTATCCGGTCTGAAATATTACTCACCCTGTCCAGTCGGGCCAGCTGGTCATTTAAGGACCAACTGTGATCCAGTTTGGCGGTCATATTGGGGTTCGCTGTTGGCTGAACGGTACGATAGTCGTCATTAAGCACTGCGGAGCTTAAATCAACCAGATCGGTGTCCTCTTCCAGCCGTGGCGAAAATACGGAAACCGACACCAGAAGCACCAGGCAAGCCGTAACAAAGGCCGGTACGGCTCGTCCCCAGACAATTCTTGGCGCGGTCCTTGGCAAATGTGCTTTAGTGCGTGTTTCCGCAAATCGCTCCTGAGCAATTCGGTTAAGGAGTTTCACGTTAAAATCGTCTGAGACCTTCAGCTCATTTGCCTCCGGCCGCGATTCAATTATCGACTTGTATATGGCTGCCTCTTTGCGACAAGCTGAACACGTCGAAAGGTGCTCGCTTACCGCTAACCTGTCACGATCGACCAACTCATCATTAGAGTAAGCTGACAGGTAAGAGCGCACTCTTCGACAGCGCATTGTAGCCCTCCAGTTTAGGTTGCAATTTATCACGTAACATCATCCGAGCTCTATTCACGCGGGACTTGACCGTCCCCAGGGGAACACCGAGTATCTTGGCCACCTCTTCATAGGGAAGCTCCTGAATATCCCGCAGCATAAAGGCCACGCGGTATTTCTCGGGAAGCTCCTTGATAGCGGCGCTCAAGGCCTCGGGCAGACGGCTGGGGAGCTTCATCTCCACCGCCAGATCGGCTTCGTTCCCTTTCATTTCCGTTATCTCGTAAAACTTGAACTTCTTTCTCTTTCGCAATTCATTTCGGGCCAGGTTCAGGGCAATCGTGTAAATCCAGGTTGAAAAGCAGTGCTGAAAATTGAACGACTGCCGGTGCTGGTAAACCCGAACGAAAGTCTCCTGGACTATGTCCTGGGCTTCTTCGGCCGATGACAACATGCGGCCGATCACGTTCATCAGACGGTCTTTATATCTATCGACCAAACTGTTGAAAGCAACCATGTCGCCGTTCTGTACCGCTCTTATCAGGGTGAAATCGATGTCTTTTTCCGTTTCCTTCACCATAGGTACACCTGTGTCTTGGTCCGTCTATTATTTAATACCCACAAATCGGCCCCGAGTTCCAAAATAACCCGGCTTTCATTCTGGCCTATTGCCTTGATATATAATAATTTAACGATTATTGTCGGGCCGTCAATGGCTTTTTTGTACCCCCCTGACCCAAAAATGCGGTGATTAACCCCCCGCTTCGCAAACGCCACGCTAACTTATTGGCGCAAATACACATATCAAAACACACGGGAAAGGAAAAAACTGGCTGACAGCACTGCTTCACCGTCTTATAATGAATCTCGCTCAAGCGAGTCTCAAATGGCAAAAGCCGCTGAAATCAACAAACCTCTAAAGACCATTACATCGGTCAATGGCCGTATCGTCAGACGAGGTCAGGACAAAATATCAGTTTTTGATAACTCCCTGCTCTACGCCGAGGGTCTGTTCGAGACCTTTCTGGCCAAAGATGATCACGCCATCTTCGCCGAAGAACATCTCAGGCGTCTCTACCGTGGCGCCAAAGTCATCAACCTTGATATCCCCGCCAAGAAAGAAGCTCTCCGCAAATGGATGAAAAGCGCGCTCAGGGCTCATCCGGACGAAGTAAAGAAATTACGCCTCACCGTCACCAGCGGCGAATCAGCCCGCTGGGTCGGCTTACCCGGAAAACCGCAGGTGGTTCTTATCGTTTCGCCGCATGAATTGCCGGAGGAGCCATTCAAACTTCATGTCTCCGAATTTCGCGTCGACCAGAAATCAGTCTTCCGTATTATCAAGACACTCTCCTACGCCATACATGCCGCCGCCCTGAAACAGGCGAAGGCAGTTGGGTGCGATGACGCTTTGCTGCTCAACGAGAGCCACCAGGTGGCCGAGGTTACCTCGGCGAATATCTACTGGGTAAAAAAGGGTCACGTATTCACTCCACCGATCGGCTCGGGATGTCTCGAAGGTGTCACACGGAAAATTGTGCTGAGAGAATCGAAGCGGCTCGGTTTCGATGTCACCGAAAAGAACGGCACCCTGAACACGCTACTCAATGCCGATGAGGTTTTCATTTCAAGCTCGCTGAAACTTGTGGTCGGGGTGGGGAGCATTAAGATCCGTCGGGAGACTCACCGGATCAGCACCGGTCCCGTCACCGAGGCCTTTTCCCATCATTTCAGGCGCATGACCGGCTTCGAATAAGTCAACTGTTTTAAATTGACTTGCCCTTTTTAGCTCCCCTATAATTTCAACATAGTTGATGTAACTAGTTGTCACGAGGCAGACAGGAAACATATTATGAAAAAGAAATATATACTGTTCGTTACCTTCGCGATGCTTGCCGGTTTGTGCTCCCGCCCGCGAGCCCAGGAAGAATTTTCCGCCAACCTGTACGACGTACCCCCGCGATGGCTGGTCGACGTACCGACCGCCGGGACTTTCCCACGAGGCTTTTTCGACATCGGTGTTCGCATTTTCCCTAACGGCGGAGCCATTGGAGCAACCAACATCGGCCTGTCCAATCGCCTGACTCTTGGTATTTCGTATGGCGGTGAGGATATCATTTCCAACACCGACCCCAACTGGAACCCGAGTATTGAATTCCAGGTGAAGTTTCGGGTCATCGACGAACTGGAGTATTTCCCCGCGGTCACAGTCGGATTTTGCTCACAGGGATTCGGGGCGTGGAACGACGAATATGACCGTTACACGTTCAAGTCACGTGGGTTCTATGTGGTGGTCAGCCGGAGTTTCTATTTTTACAACTGGACGGCGGGCTGGCACCTGGGCAGCAATTATTCGCTGGAAAAGGACTTTGACGGCGATGACGATTTCAACTTCTTCCTGGGTCTCGACGCGACCTTCAAGTACAACCTGGCCCTGTTGATGGAATATGACGTGGGGCTGAATGATGATGCTTCCTCACGACCCAACAATGAGCCGAATATCTTTGGCGGTAAGGGTCGGGGCTATTTGAATATGGGAGTCAAGTGGCTGTTCACGAAGAATCTCGAGCTTGAGTTTCATGTGAAGGATCTGCTGCAGAACCGTCGCGAGTCCACCACTGTCACGCGCGAGATTAGCATTACGTATATAGAGAAGTTTTGATTTGTCGGCTAATCTTCGTTATTGTGGGTTGGTCGATCTTCCGTTTTCCTCAAACGCCGAATGTTCTTAACAAGCATTACCGCGGCACTTATAAGAAATAGAATGGTGAGAGCCAAATCGACGTAAGCGTACCTGAGATAGGGCTCGCGATCCGCGACCGATGATACTCCCGCTGCCCAAAAATAACTGAAGGCTGCATTCAAGTACAGTAAACCCAGAATAATCAGCAGAGCAGTTATGAACCAACGCCAAAACATAATGCTGGCCCACCGTAACAGATTGGCCACGCGTGTGGGTCGCAAACTCCAGATATTTAAACCGGGGAGGGTTGAATCAACCTCGGTTGCCGGTGAGTTTCCAGGCCGTGATACAGGCGAAAGCCATCCAGAGAAGATCCCACAGACCAAGGAATTCGCCCATGCCACCAAGGAATTCGCCGAACAGCTGTAGCGAAAAGATCGACATGCCGGCGGCCGTTTCAGGACCCAGTTCCTGTGTCACGAACTCTTTGAGGATGACATAAAAAGTGACATACCTTCCGATAAGGATGCCGACGATGGAATAGCCCACCGCGATCAACTGGTGAGTGGAACTGGTCTCACCTTTGGAGAACAGGAGCACGGCGTATCCAACCACTGCTCCAACAAACCAGGCCATCAACCCCAGTTCCCATCCGGTGAGCAGGGCCACACCGCCCCAGACGGCGCCGGCGATGATTGACGCCGCCAGGCCACCTAAAATGGCCGGCTGAATTGATGGTGCCGACTCTGAGAGCTTTATGGGACCGTTGAGTGTTTCCTGATAAACGTCTTCCACCAGCTTCCTCGCGGTCTGTTCATCGATTCCGGATTTGCCGAGTTCCGCGACAATGACTTCCCGATCGGCGCCGCCCTGAAGTTGCGTGGCGATGTATCGGCGCATCGGATGTTGCCCCGTTTGTGTTTGGCTGCTTACCGCCTGCATGGTAATATCCTCCAACTACTGGATAAGTCATCTGCTGAAAAGCCGAGATAACAAAGAAAAATACCTTTCTTTATCTATCGGCGGTAAGAGGATTGGTTTTTAGCGATGATGGCTGTGTAATTTCCGGCAGAATATCAGAGGTCAAACTTGCGCCAGCGTGCAAGCACAGATTCGGCGAATTCGCCAACGCACTGAAAAACTTTTTCCCGGTACTGACGGGCTCTTTCGAGGTCGAAATTGGGTAAGCCTTCGCCTTCCTGGTACAGCAGTATGGTTCCCGGCACCGGGTAAACATCGGCCCCCGGCCGGAAATAGTAGGCCAGATCGTCATCGTGCATCTGTTCATAGGCCTGCTCGGGGTCGATGGCCTGAACCATGGCGGTTTCATCGGTTCCGGCGTGACCGCCGACGTGGCCGAAGAATTCACGGGTCATGTCGGCACACAACTGCCACCAGTGAAGCACGGCGATGTTCACTTTTCGATCACGGTGGAACTCATAGGCCAGAGTTTTCAGATCGGTATTGTTGCCGCCGTGACCGTTGAGAATGAAGACGTTTTTGAACGATGAATTCGCCAGAGAATCGAGCACGTCCCTGATATACAGTCTGAAAGTCTCGGGCTTGATTGTGAAGCCGCCGGGATAACGATAAAGTGATTTGGTGA
Source organism: Candidatus Zixiibacteriota bacterium (assembly GCA_020351995.1). GTDB lineage: Bacteria > Zixibacteria > MSB-5A5 > GN15 > FEB-12. Next base: position 2,159,193 of record CP070674.1, on the reverse strand, counting down.
TACCGTAACTGATGGTCGGCGCGATAAGGGCGTTCAGTCGCCCGGCGATACTTTCGGCGATAGCTTCCGGAATCAGGTTATCGGTCCCCAGGCAGGCCGATCCATGAGCCTCGACCGTGCCCACGGGGAGAAGAACGGTGTCGATTTCCGCCGGCACCATTTCTTTGATTTGTATGGAGTTTAGTTTTTGAAGTTGCCGTTGCAATCAGGGCTCCAGTCGAGCGAGAATTCTTTCCAGGACCTTTTCGGTTTCACGGGCGGTCTGTTCGTCGCCTTCGAACCGGAACTGATTGATATCGCGAATCATCATCTCGATCTCTTCGGTATTCTCGACGCAGTACCAGATTTCGAGCTCTGACCAGGCCAGGCTCTTCTGTGAGAAAGCATCGGCCACCTCGGAGTAGATGGCCGGCGATTTCCAGTCGAATTCCGAGAGATTGATCTTATAGGAACCGGACATACCGATTACATAGTAACGGCCTTCCGGAGTCGGGCCGAAGACGGCATCCGATTTCGTCAGCATTTTCAGGGCCGAATCGAACATCCTGGCTTTGACGGTTGGTGTGCGACTGCCGATTACCAGTACATGTTTATAGCCCTGCTTGAAGCAGTCCTGGAAGACTTTTTCTATGCGTATTCCCCATCGCTCTCTGTCGAGCTCAATGTTCTTGAATCGACTCTTGAAGAAATCGTCATTCTTCCCTTTAAGGCGGTTGGCGAGATAATCCGTGACTATCTTCACAAGCTTTTTCCGTTCGGGCAGGTCGATGTAGTAAAGCCTGATATCAGCGTTTTCGATGGCACTGGCATTTACGATGGTGTCGGTAATAAACGCCTGATGCAGAAAACGCAGATTGTCACCCTGAATGGGTCCGAAGTCCATCGAAGAACCGTCTTCCTGTGGTTCCTGGATGCATATAGCGATAACGGAATGTCTTTTCTTCTTCTGGTGCATGTCACCTTGCTGGTTGTCAGTTTGGTTTTGGGACAATATAAAAACCGCCACAGGGGCGGTCAAGGTACGCAAGACAAAAAATCCACTATTTATCCGATATTTTGAAGCGCCGGAAAACTCTCCAGAATGAAGACGGAGATTCGCTGCAGGAGATTGAAGAATATCAGCACGCCGACGAGCATCAAGAGAACGCCGGAGACAATTTCCACGACGCGGAAATGTCTTTTGATGAAGCCGAAGGCCCCGATTAAATAATTGAACAGCAGCGCCGTAAGGATGAATGGAATTCCCAACCCGGCCGAATAGAACAACAACAGAACGATGCCCTGGTTGATCGATCCCTGTTGAGCGGCGAGGGTGAGGATGGCACCCAGAATGGGACCAATACACGGGGTCCATCCGAAGGCGAAGGCGATGCCGATAGCCATCGATCCAAAAACCCCCATCGATTTCTGCCGGGCGTGAAATCTCTTCTCATACATCAAAGCCTTAATTTTCAACAGTCCGGCGACATGCAGACCGAAGACGAACACCACTGCTCCCGCCACTTTGTTAAAAATGTCCAGATTTTCCTGAAGCAACCGGCCAATCTTCGTCGCGCCGGCACCGAGCAAAACAAACACCAGGGAAAACCCCAACACGAAAAAGACTGTATTGAGCACCAGCTTCCCGTACTGGGAGCCAGTTTTTTGCCGGCTGCTGAGTTCCTCGATAGACACGCCCGATATAAAGGACAGGTATCCGGGGATCAGCGGTAGAACACAAGGTGAGACAAAAGACAAAAGCCCTGCTAATATTGCGGCTGGGATTTCGACGGTCGGCTGGTCAAACAACATCGCTTGTTATCATCCTATGATAAGATCTCAGGTCATTAAACAGCTGTGTGGGGGCAAAGTTTGCCGATTATTGATTCTTCTCAATGCTCTGGATAATTTCTCTCTTGAGCATGATAAGTAATTTCTCTTCATCTATCTTGGCGGCAATAAGTTTGGCGATTTTCTCGGCCAGCTCATTAATAAACTCGCGTGTGAACAGATTTATCTGCTCCGGGGTCATTTTCTCCAGCGAATCCTGCCAGCTAAGCGTCCCCACGCTTTTCCCGGCCTTCCCATCCTCGGCAACAGTGATACTCTCAGGCTCAGTGGAACGAATCTTCTCAATTTCCGATTTGAATTCATCGATAAACTTATCGACGCCACTCTGAGCTGAGTCGTTCGAGCGCGACTGTTTCGCTTCGGGCGGGGGTGTTACCGGGTCGACCAGCGACGACGGTTCCGAGAAGTTCAGCTCCTCGGCGGGTGTTTTGGAGTCGGACGATCCTCCGGGGAACCCGGAGGCGTCTTTTTGCATCTCGTTGATAAACCAATTGTAGTCATGGGCTTTGTCGTCGTTCTCCAGATTGGCTGCCTGTCTATCGATTAGACCATACTGGTCATTGAGAATTTCAAGCTTGCCTGACGATGACTGCGGATCCTCCTTACGGGTTTCCGGTGTCCCATGAGTGATTTCAGCATGCTCATCGCGTATCAACAGCGATTCGACTCTTCCCGAATCAGTAAGGTCGTCGGTATCAGTGCCATCGCCTGACTGTCTCTTCTTCTGATTCTCCGGTACCTGAGTCTTGTCCATAACTTCCGATTCGGTCACATCAATCTGGTCCAGACCAAGGGCCGCGTCCAGCAGGTCATCCTCAAGGGTAGCGTCGCTGAGTGGATTAGGCCCGTCACTCGAACTCCGGGTCTGTGCCGGTTTGCCGGCGAGGTTATTAACTTTGTCAATAAACTCTTTTGGCTCGATGGGTTTTCTTATAATCACCTCATCGGGAAAGGGAAGCTCTTTCTGTTGGTCGTCGGCCAGAAGCAGAAGCGGCACCGCCGATAGCTGATCGTTTTCCTGCACGTGCTCATATAGAGGCTTGCGTCCTCTTCCCTCAAGATCAGTCCCGACTATGATCATATCCGGGCGCGAGAGTTCCAGAACCTCAAGCGCTTTATCTCCCGACACAACAGATATTACTTCGAACCCGTTCTGTCTGAGGGCTGACTCAGCTGCCCCGCGAACGGTGTCGGACTCTTCGGCAAGCAGGACTCTTTTATGCATGCTATCTACACCACCGCTAATCGTTTATTTTCTTGTCTGATAGTTTTGATGACGCCTCTTCCAGAAACCGGCGGTCTTCCTTGGAAATATTCTCTATCCCGACCTGGTTGATCTTGTCGAGGATTTCATCTACTCTCCTCATTATTTCTTCGGCTTTTTGGCGGTTTTTCTCCAGTTTCGCTGATTGCCTCCGGTAGCGCAAGTCTTTAATTTTCCGTCCCAGGGTTATCGTACGCCAATCCGTTTTATAGTAGAGGAGTCCAAACAGAGCACCTCCAAGATGAGCGAAGTGAGCTACGTTGCGGCCCCCAAAAAGAAACCCTATCAGCATCAAACCCGGAATCGCCCACTTAACTTTAACCGGGAAAAGAAAATACAGGTACAGATGCCGATTCGGAAAACTGACCCAATAAGCCGCCAGGACACCATAGATAGCCGCAGAAGCACCGATCGTCGGGATGAGCTGGTTCTGCTTCACCACTAATACGAGCAGAGCGCCGGCAAGCCCTGACAAAACGTAAAACCTGGCAAACCTCTTTGTCCCCAGAGCATATTCAATCTCGGTCCCGAACATCCATAGGGCAAACATATTAAAGAAGATATGCCCTATACCTCCGTGCAGAAACATGTAGGTGAACGGCTGGTAAATTCGATTGGGAAACTCCCGGAAGAACTCTCCCGGAACCAAACCGAGACTATTCTCAACCTGTGGAAACAGATATTGCAACAGGAAAATTACCGTGTTTGCGATCAACATCACCTTAATGAAGGGTGATATCCGACCGGGCCCGATCCCGAATCCTCTCCGAACCTCACCGTCTGGACTTCGATAGTACCGCATCATTCACTTTATCGGCCAAGTTTGCATTTCATTTAAAAGCCGTCGTTTTACCTTAGCATGGAGGCTTGTTTCCATGCCCATGTTTTTTCTTTTCAACTGTTTCGTCCCCATCCTGGGGCTCCCGGCTCACGGTTGCTCAGGTATTTATACCAAAACGTGGCAGAACTATCGTCACCAGAAGCAGCCAGATGACGAAAAAAGCACCGCCGAAGATGATATCGTACCAATCCATTACGCTATTCCTCACCTTCGCCTCGCCCGGAAGCCATCAGGTAATATAATATACTCATATTCCTAAGAATGATAAAAAAACGCGACTTGTTCCGAGCTAAAAATAAACGGCCCGGAGGGTCCGGGCCGTGTCAGATTTTATTTCCGTAAATCTCAACTGAGGACTTTTTCAAGACGAGCCGTAAGCTGGGCCTTTGGCATAGCACCAACTATCTGGTCAACCATCTCACCGCCCTTGAAAAACAGTAATGAGGGAATTGACATTATATTATATTTACCGGCGGTCTGGTTATTGACGTCAACATCGAGCTTGACCACTTTCACTCTGCCTGAATACTCGTCGGCAATTTCTTCAAGAATTGGAGCGATCATTTTGCACGGCCCGCACCAGGTAGCCCAGAAATCGACGATGACAGGCTTGTCGGACTGGAGTACCTCCTCTTCAAAGGTGTCATCGGTAATGTTCAGCGGTTTACTCATGGATACCTCCAATCAATAACTTAATTCCGAATTTTCCTCATTATAACAGGAGACCCTGCAGCTTGTTCCTGAATCGCATGATAAATCAATCCGCGCGTTCACTGTCGGTCAATTCTACGGTCAGTTGACTTCAATATCAAGTATTTATTGCGGTGGCAGCACAAATCGAGTGCGTACGCAAGGCAGGCCTGCCGCAAAGCGCTACACTTCAAACGGGTCTGACGGAACTCTTCCGGGTTCCTCTGTTCGCGCTTCACCCAGGTAGAATGCCCTGACCTGCTCGGCAAATGCTTCCAGACGAGTTTCTTCACCCGAGTCCCGCAGACCTTCGTAGCTGATATTGAGCCATGGGATGGAACCAAGGTCTTCTGAGATTTTCTTCGACAGGGAGGACACCACCGTACCGGGCATGCAGTTGAACGGCATAGCATTAACGATACCCGAGGCGCCCTGCTGAGCCATCTCGATGGCCTTGCCGATGGAGAGAATAGCCTCCCCCTTGTAGTCCAACTGCAGATATCGAGTGGCCAGTTTCATGACTCTGTCAACCGGGTAATCGGAGCGGAGCGGATGGCCGCGCGTGAAGGCCCGGTGGATCTTGTGTTCGTGATACCTCTGCACAAAAATCTGAAGAGTGCTTTCTAGCAACCCCTTGAAATCAAAGTTGGCTATTGAATCCCTGCGGTAAGTGAGTGATGTGTAGAGCGGCCATTCGGCAAAGGTGGCCAGCCAAACCTCAAGGCCCAGCTTCTCAAGCGATCGTATTAAGTGATTATTTGAAAAGCGGTTGTTGCGCAGATAGATCTCGCCGACCACACCAACCAGCGGACGGATGGGACCACTTGTCTCAATCTGGCTGAATTGCGCTACAGCCTTCTCGGCCACTTCCTCCAAGGATTCGTCGCGAACCAGGGCATGGTCGAGAGAACTCAATAAGCGTAAATAGATTTTCTCTGTCTCACCATTATTGACCTCGTACGGCCTAAGACTAAATAACAGTTTCTGCAGACAGTCGATAAAGACCATCCCCTTCCAGGCTATCTTGCGAAAGGCCGTTCCATCCAAACCGAAATCGGCATAGCCGTTATCGGAGTTAGGAGAGTAAATTGGAATGTCGGTATACCCCAAATCGTCAAGGACCATTCGGTGAAACTGGCTGTACAGTCCAAACCGGCACGGCCCATTAGCACCGGGCATGAAAAACACCGCTCTCGCTCTGTCAAATCCAGGAGACCTGATTTTTTTCACCATGTCACCAGTGGTTATCACACACGGGAAACACTCCTTGCCCGAGGTGAACTTTTTGCCAATCTCAAGAGTCTGGGAGTCCGGTTCATCAAGAACCTCGGACTTGAGTCCACATCTTTCAAAGGCACTACGAAGCGCGTAGGCGTGGTCGCACATGTTGGGGATGTAAATGGTTTTTTCGAAAGGACGGAAGTCATCACAGGCGATACTGAACCGGCTGACAGGTTTTTTGAACCGGTAGAACCTTAGAGAATCGACGAAAGCCTCGCAGCGGGTTATGAGCCCGGCGTCGGCGGAATGTTCATCAAGCTCAAGTTGAAGGTACGGTTTACCGGCCATAGCCTTGCGAAAGAAATGAGTTATAAATGAATCCGGTCCGCACCCGAACGAAGTAATATATACTGCGAAGAGATTGGGGTGTTCACGAATATAACGGGCGGCGGCGAGTATCTTTCGGCCATATCGCCAGTACATAAACGGTGTATCATTCTGGTCGTTATCGATGGCGAGAAAGTCAAGCGGGATAGCCTTCACCCCGAGATTGCGTATCTTGTCGGGCAGATCCAGCGACAATCTTCGGTCATAGCCATTATACGGGCGGCTCACTATAACCAGAACCCTGTCATCGGGACCCAGATTCCGGAGAACCTTCTCACCCTCTTCTCGAATGACCTGTTTGTAGGCCTGATAGGCTTTGAGACCGGCGTCGACCGATCGACTGAATCGCTTGTCCGAAAGCCGGAAATCCGAGGCCAGCCCTTTTAGCTTGTGTCGCAGGTCACCAGCATCCTCGCTCAAGTATATCGGCCGCGTTATGAACTTGATACCGGTTTCCTTCAGCCCGAAGCGGGCTTCTATCGAAGAACCGATTGTCTGCACGTAAGGGCATATATAAGCCCCGCCCTCGGTATCGTTGCCGCCCTCGGCCACTTTGATCAAAGACGGCAGGAAGATGTAATCGATATTCTTGTCCAGCAGATTGGCTATGTGTCCGTAGACAATCTTAATTGGGAAGCAAGTTTCGGCGCTGAATAATTCCAGTGCCTCTTCCACAATAGACTGACTGGAGGCATCGGAGGTTACAATGGAGAACCCGGCCGATTCAAAGAAAGCTCTCCAAAACGGGTAGTATTCAAAGTAGTGCAGAACGCGGGGAATGCCTACAGTTCCCCGATACTTCCCGGACGGTGCGCCATCGTTGTACTTCGCCGCCAGCAGGCGTTGTCTCATGCGGGTGTGGTCGGGCGGAAGGAGATCCTTGTTTTTCTTTTCTACCTCATACTTTTCACAGCGTGCACCGTAGCACAGAGGCGCCACCCCCTCCATCTCAACTTTATGGATCTCACACTGGTTGGGGCAGTCCTCGCACTGGAAGGACTCCAGTTGATATTGCCTTTTGTGTATGTCAAAGCCGCGAAAGGTGGTCTTGAAATCCGCCTGGGCGAGCCACTCCTCGGCCAGAATAGCTGCCCCGATAGCACCGGTGACATCGTGGTGCGGCGGGACAGTAACACTCTTGCCCGTAAGTTTCTCGAATGCCGCCACTACAGCCTTGTTCCAGGCGACACCACCCTGGAAGAAGATGTGTTCACCTACCCGTCGGTCCCCAACCACCTTGGTCAGATAATTGGCGGCGATGGAGTATGCCAATCCAGCCAGGAGATCGTCTTTGGAGGCACCGCTTCGCTGATGAGCGACCAGATCCGATTCCATAAAAACGGTACAGCGCTCCCCACACCCTACGGGACAGGTTGCCTGAAGGGCGCGGTCGGAGAATTCCGTTTCAATGTTGATATCAAGTTTCTCTGCCTGTTCCTGAAGGAAAGACCCGGTACCGGCGGCACAGGCTTTGTTCATCTCGAAGTCGATGACTGACCGCTTATCGATGGAGATGTACTTTGAGTCCTGGCCGCCGATCTCAAATATCGTATCAACGTCAGGATTAAGATCAACCGCTGCCGTGGCCTGCGCGGTAATCTCATTACGGACAACATCGGCTCCCAGAATATCACCGATGAGATAACGCCCCGAGCCGGTGGTGCCCACAGCTTGAACATTGACCCTGTCGCCGACCTCATCGCTGATTTCCCTTAACCCTCGGCGCACGGCTTCGATAGGCCGGCCTTCCGTCATGAGATACCGACGGGCGATTACCTTATGTTCCCTGTCAATGAGCACCAGGTTAGTCGAAAGCGACCCGACATCGACGCCGAGAAAAACGTCGAGATTATCGATGTCGGTCGGACTGGGCGTAAGGGTGGTGTCATAGAATTTTGAGTCAGGGTAGTCGAATGACAGGGCCTGTCGGTCAGACTCAGCGACTTCGCGAAACTTCAGGTAACCGACCACTTTGTCAATGTCAAAGGTTGTTGCGCTGCTGTCTTCATGGCCGGCCAACAGGGCCGCGCCGAGAGCAGCAATCACATTGTAGTTTTGGGGGACTATCAACTCCCCGTTTTGCAGTTCCAGAATATCTGTAAATGCCCTCACCATACCGGGGTTAGCCGCCACCCCGCCTTCGAACACGACCGGGTGCTCGAATTTCTTGCCCCGAGCGATGCTACTTTTAAAGTTCCTGGCCACTGCGAAACAAAGACCAGCGACAATATCATAGTCCGGGGTCGCGATCTGCTGAAGGTGAATCATGTCTGATTTGGCGAACACCGAGCATCGACCGGCGATTCTCGGCGGATTTTTCGACCTGAGAGCCAGGCGGCCGAACTCATCCTCAATGGATATCTTCAGGCGATTAGCCTGTTGATCCAAGAATGAGCCGGTACCCGCCGCGCACTGAGCATTCATGGCGAAATCCCTGACGATTCTTCGTCGGCTGTCAAGTATCAGCAGTTTGGAATCCTCGCCGCCCATCTCGACGACGGTTCTGGCTTCGGGGACAGCATGGAAATTGCCTGCGGCAAGCGACGCAATTTCACCAAAAAATTTGCCACCGAGAATGGACTGGGCCGTTTTCCCTCCGATACCTGTGTGGCCCAGCCTGACCGGTTCTCCGTTTATATCAGCGAACTGATCTTTGAGAATATCGTACAGGGTTTCAAACGGACGTCCGTGAAATCTGCGATATACGGTTCGCTCCAGACGGCCGTCTTGACAAAGGACAAGCTTGACCGACACCGAACCAATATCAATTCCCAGAAACAATGAGTACCCCGCCATGCCAGTAAATCAATACGGCCGTTGACCGTTATGCAAGCAAATTATTAGCGGCTACTTTGGTCTTTTTTAAATTTAGTTGTCTTTGTCAAAAGTTAGCGTATATTCCGAACTCATAATGGAGCCCATAACTTGCGTTTAGTGGTGCAGCGAACAGATGGTGTGAAACTGGCTATCGACGGTCAGATTCACAGTACCTCGGGCCGGGGATTACTGATATTGATGGGGACCAAAACCGGGGACCGGGAGGCCAGCTGTGTGAAGCTGGCTGACAAAGCTGTAAACCTGCGGATTTTTGAAGATGACCAAGGCAAAATGAACCTGTCGGCGATTGATGTCGGTGCTGAAATTATGATCGTCTCGCAATTTACGTTGTACGCTGACACCAGCAAGGGCCGCCGGCCAGCATTTACCGAAGCATTAGAGCCGGGCGAGGCTGAGAGGCTGTATGACAGGTTTATCGAATCGGTAGGAAGCTATGGTTTGAAAGTATCCACCGGGGTGTTCGGTGCCCGGATGGATCTGAGATTCAACAACACCGGACCGGTAACGATTATTCTTGAGCACGAAGTATAAATACCTCACAGAGCTGGCCCGGGAATATGAGATTATCCTTGGCTCCAGTTCGCCCCGACGCCTCAAACTGCTAACGGAAACCGGGGTTCCGTTCAAGCAGATAATCCCCGATCTTGAAGAGGACCAGCTTCCCAACGAACCACCTTATGACTACGCCGAAAGACTCGCCCGTGATAAAGCGCTGTTGATATCAGGAAGGCTCAGCGATAGACAGCTTGTAATAGGATGCGATACGGTTGTAGTGCTGGCCGGGACGGTGCTGGGCAAACCTATGGATGAACATGATGCCTATCGCATCCTCTCTTCTCTGGCGGGTAAACGACATACTGTGTGTACGGCTCTCGCCGCCGCTGATTCCTCGGGCATTCTGGCGAGCGGGTATGAATTAACCGAAGTGTTTTTCAACGCGGTCTCGGAGAGGCAGCTCAAGGAGTATATTGCTTCGGGGGAACCCATGGATAAAGCTGGCGCCTACGGTATACAGGGTATGGGGGCATTTTTAGTTGACAGTATAGAGGGTAACTTAGATACTGTCATTGGGTTTCCGCGCGAACTTCTGGAAAGCTTAGCGCAAAGGATAATGGAGTCTTCTAAGAGTACGTAATCTATTTGCTATGAGTGAATTACATAAAAAATTCGGTGAACTGCTAAAGCTGGAACGGAAACGGAAAGGTATCAAGCTCGAGGAGCTTTCCGAACAGTTGAAGATCGGCGAAGCTAATTTGCGTCACATCGAAGAAGGTGAGGTGGCCTCATTGCCCTCACAGATCTACTACAATCTGTTCGCGAAGACTTACGCAGAGACACTTGGCATAGACTATCAGCGCACGATCGAGGCCATCAAGGAGGATATCGGTGAGGCCGTTGAGAATAGTGATACGGTCAAAGATGCCGGACCGGCCAGGGAGAAAGAGTCCAGACCCGACAGTGAAGCCAGAGCAGAGAAGAAGACGGATGAAAACGGCCTCTCGGTGAAGAAACTTCTGTTCATTCTCGGAGGCATTGTTGCGGCATTCATTGTATTCATAGTGATATACCTCGTATTCTTTGCGTCGGAGAGCGCTGATCGCGGCGACACGGAGCCACCGGCTGAGCCATCGTCGGTAACCAGCACCGCTGCATCCCGGCCTGAGCAGGTTGAAGAACAGACCGAGGTCGAGTGGGATGTTACCGGTTATAGTGAACCGGAGAAGATGACCCTGAGGCTAACGGCGCGTAACCAGAGCTGGTCAACGGTACTGGCTGATGGCGATACGGTCATTTTCAGAAACCTGATCCCCGGGAGGGTTTATGATGTTGAGGCAATGTACCGAATGACGGTATCGGTAGGGATTCCCTCTCAGGTCGACGTGGAACTGAACGGTCAGCCGGTAAACTTACGCGATAGCATAACCGGTCGCATTTCTCGTGTCGAAATTAACCAGCTGAATGTTGATGAAATCCTCAGAAGGGGCACCGAAACCGGACCTGCCCGGGTCACGGCACCTGCCCCGACAGAGATTAACCGTCAAGAGCAATCGACCAGTCCGACCAGTGACACGGCGACAGAGGTCCCGGTGGCGATAGACAGTACCGACCAGAGCACCACGGACAGAGAAGACAATGATCAGACTTAAGGACATCGTCGCTGGCCTGCAGATCAGGCAAAACGCGAAACGCATGGAATCCGGCGATGTGATTTTTCCGGATTCACTCAGAAATCCCAAACATATATTAGTCTGTCTTCCCGGCGGCCTGAGGGAACTAACCCTGGTCAAGCAATTTCTTCCTACGATCACCGAACTGTTTAAGCCAGCCGAGATCGCCCTGCTCTGTGTACCAGGGATGAAGGTCAACGACATCTTTCCGCGCAAGGGTTTTCAGATTCTTTCACCGTCGTCAGATCAGCTGACCTGGACCGGTTTGCCGAAACGAAGTTACGTCGACACCTTGAGAAACATGAAGATTGACCTCGTGCTGGATCTCAATCTGGAACAGACCAACTTCACGTCCAGCATCCTTTTGAATTTCCCGAATGCCGTGCGTATCGGGCGGGGCAATCACCTGGGGAGGCCTTATTACAACCTTGAGATTAAAACCAAATACTTGAGAGACGAGCGGAATATTTACCGGTCGCTATTAGAAACCATTAAATTGATCAAAGAGAGCAGTGACGAGCGGACAGCTCGCAGTTGATATCAATCTGGAGGCGCTGTGTACCTTAAGAAGCTGGACATACTGGGATTCAAGTCGTTTGCGAACAAGACGACCATACATTTTTCGAGCGGCATAACAGCCATTGTCGGTCCCAACGGCTGCGGCAAGACAAACATCCTCGACGCTCTGCGCTGGGTGCTGGGTGAACAAAAAGTAACCCTCCTCCGAGGCAGCAAGATGGAAGAAGTCATTTTCAACGGCACCCGGGATATGAGGCCGTTGGGGATGGCCGAGGTCACCCTGTCTCTGGTAAACAATCGGGGGGTACTGCCTACCGAGTACAGCGAGGTTCAGATTACACGACGGCTCTTTCGCAGCGGCGAGTCAGAATACCTGCTCAACAAAGTCCCCTGCCGCCTCAAGGACATCACCGAACTGTTCTATGACACGGGTGTGGGGGCGCATTCCTACTCCGTCATTCAGCAGGATATGATCGAAGCGGTCATATCCGACAAAGCCGAGGAACGGCGCTTTCTGTTTGAGGAAGCGGCCGGCATCACCAAGTTCAAGCAGCGCAAGCGGGCGGCGCTGAGAAAACTTGAAGCCACCGAAAATGATTTTCTCCGCCTCAATGACATTTACGCCGAGGTAAAAACCCAGGTCAATTCATTGAGACGCCAGCAAAAAAAGGCCGAGAGGTACCAAAAGGTCCAGAGTGCTATCCGCGATTGGGAGGTATACCTCGGGTCCAAGCGCATCAAGAACATTTGGCAGGAGGCCCGCGAACTGAAGGCCAAACGGGATCGATTGATCGATCAGCTTTCGGCGAATGAGACCTCCCTCGATAGCATATCAGCCCGACTTGAAGCCGAGCGCAAAGACCAGATTGACATCGAACAGGAGTTAAGCCGGGTTGGAAACCAGGTGTACGAGATATCCGAGAATGCTCATACACTTGAAAAAGGAATTTCTATCCATAAGGAGAAGAAATCAAACGCAGCTGTCCTTATCGAACGCAATGAGAATGAGATTGCGGCGTTGACAAAGCGGTCCGGGCTGCTGGCAGAACAGGAAAGAGAAACATCACAGACCCTCAAGAATCAAAAGGCTGCCCTGACAGACATCGAAGAACAGTTAAGAGAAGCAGAGGCGGGGCAGGCACAGGCAGACAAGATACTTCTGGCAGCCCGGTCGGCCAAAGAGCAAGAGAACAAATTGTTGGTGGAACTGGAGGGACAACTATCTTCAGGTAAAACCGAAGAAGACAACCTCAGGCAGCAAATGGAAGAATTGAAGAGCGCAATCTCAATGACTGAGAGCGCACTTGAAGAGAAGCGCCAGCAACGCGAGGCGGCAGAGAGCGACCTCGAAGCATCCCACCGTAACCTGGAGGAACTCCTTTCAAGTAAGGCTGACTGCGACCGCAAGGACGACGACCTGTCACAAAAATTATCAGATCTCGTGTCCAAAAGCGAAGAGCTTACCCATGAGATTGCCAACCTGACAGCCTCGATCGAAGCATGCGAGGCTCGCAAAGGTCTTCTCGAGGACATGATGCTCCAATACGAAGGGTACGAATCCGGGGTAAAGGCAGCTATGGATAACCGGGCACGCTGGCCCGGCATCTACGGTACGGTCGCCGAAAAGTTCGTGCCAAAAGAAGGTCTGGAGGTGGCGGCAGAGGCTGCCCTTGGGGAATTGTCGCGATTCATCATTTGTGATAGTCGAGCCACCGGGGAAGCCGTTATTGGCTTTCTCAAATCTCAAAACAAGGGTAGAGCAGGGGTGCTGGTACCCGATACCGGCACCATAAACCCGGCCGTCAAGAGACCAGAGCTCGAAATGCCACAGTTTATTGGGTGGCTGGATAACTTCGTCACCACAGATGACCATTTAACGCCCCTCATGCAGGCTGTGTTGGCCCGCACCGCCGTTTTCAAGAGCGGTTTCACTCCGGACGAAATACTCGAGCGTCTCCCCTATGGTTTCAAAGCCGTGTCCACTTCGGGTGATGTTTACAGTAAGAATATTATTTCCGGCGGTTCGGATGATAAACTGCCCCTCTTCCGGCGGAAAGAAAAGGTCCGCGAACAAGACAATATGATCGCCGAAATTTCCAGGCAACTCTCCGCGGTAAAGTCGGAGAAAGACAGGGCCACCGCCGAGGCGGCGGGCGTGCGAGCCGAGCAGAGCCGGCTGGTGGAAAAAGTCGAAAGCCTAGTCGAGGAAATCGAAGCGGCACGCTCCAAGGTGAGCGAGAAAGAATACGAATGCCGCGCGATCGACGCGGAACGAGAGCGGCTGATCAAAGAGAAGAAAAACTTCGGCGACAAGCTCGAGAAGATAGGGCATCGTCAATATACCCTGGGGCTGGACTCCGGCCAGCTCGCGCTCAAGCGCAATGAGCTGGAAACGAGCATAAGCCAGTCGTCCGAGGAACTTTCCGACCTCGAGGCAGCAGCCACTGGGGCTCTTCAACAGGTATCTAATTCCCAGGTTAGATTGGTCGAAGCCAGGGGTCAAATTGAACAGATTGCGAGTAAGCTTCAACATCAGCGCGATCTACAAAGCGACATCGCCTCGAACATCGATACAAAGAAGCGGGAGATCGATCAGGCCAGAGAGGTTATAGCCAGTTCCGAAGCGGCTATAACCAGGCTTGAAGGCGAGCTCAAGAACGCTTTTAAGGAACGTAACGATATCATCGACCGCCAGAGTGCCCTGCGCACTAAGCAGGGAGAACTCCTCGACCGCCTGTCGCAAAAGGAAAAAGAGGCCAAGGAAGTTCGAAGCGAAAAGGAGCGGCAGAGTTCGGATGCTCATCAACTTGACATACGTCTTAACACGATCGAATCCGAGTTAGGTTCGATCACGCAGCGGATTACCGAGGAATACGATGTCAACGTGGGCGACATAGAAGCTGCCTGTCCCGATGAGAGCCTGTCTGATCAAGAGGCCATAGGTCAGTTGCGCGAACTGAAAGAAAAACTCAAGAGTTTCGGGGCCGTTAACCTGCTCGCTCTCGAGGAGTATAAGACTGCGGCCGAGAGAAAGGCCTTTTTGGAAGAGCAATTGTCCGACCTGACGGCAGCCAAAGAGGATCTCCAGACTACGATTACAAAAATCAATCACACCGCCCGCCAGCTTTTCCTGGAGACGTTCAATAAGGTAAAAGTCAATTTCAAGAACCTCTTTGTCGAGTTGTTCACCGGGGGTGAGGCCGATATATTTCTCAGGGATCCGAGCGATCCATTGGAGTCGGACATCGAGATCATCGCCCGGCCCAAAGGCAAGAAGTTGCTTTCAATCACCATGATGTCAGGTGGTGAAAGAGCTCTTACAGCGATTTCCCTCCTGTTTTCACTCTATCTTGTAAAGCCATCACCATTCTGCGTTCTCGATGAAATAGATGCTCCTCTTGACGACGCCAACTGCCACCGGTTCCTCAAGATTATCAGGAAATTCGCTGAACAGACCCAGTTCATCATAATCACCCACAACAAGATTACGATGGAAACAGCCCATAATCTCTATGGGGTCACTATGGAGCAGTTCGGGGTTTCAAAGCTGGTAGCAGTCAAATTCTCTGATATCGAATCCGATGAGGCGGGCGAACTCATAATTAGTCACGAAGAAGCGGTTATCGACGGTGATTCTGAACCAGGTAACGGTAGTACACCTGAAATCACGGATGAGGCATCGGCCGATGATGGCGACGAGCTGCCTGAAAGAATTAAGGAACGGATAAACCCATCGCTGGCCAAGCCGACTCCCGCTGAAGAGGAAGAACAGTAAGATTTCTTGTTCCCATGGCAGGTCCGTTCGAGAAACTGAAGCAGTCCCTCGCTAGAACCAGGGTTGGTCTCCTTGGCAAGATTTCACAGGTCATCACGCGGCGAAAGATCGACGATGACCTTCTGGATGACATCGAGGAAATACTTATCGAGGCCGATGTGGGCGTCGCTGCCACTACTCGCCTCATTGACTTCTTACGAGAGCAAGCGAGCCAGGAAAAACTCACCGATGTGAATGATATTTTCGGGTTACTGAAAGAAGAAATTACCGAGATCCTTTCCCGTGGCGATGCACCCATCTTTAGTGAAGATGACAAGACTCCGGTGGTGTGGCTGATCGTAGGTGTCAACGGAGTCGGTAAGACAACAACCATCGGTAAGCTGGCCACGAATTTTTCCGCCCGGGGAAAGATGGTCATAATCGCCGCGTGCGATACCTTCCGGGCGGCGGCGATCGATCAGGTTGCCATCTGGGCCGAAAGAAGCAATGTCGAAATTGTGAAGTCTCAGACGGGGTCCGACCCGGCGGCAGTGGCATATGATGCCGCCAAAGCAAGCCTGGCGCGCGGGGCCGATCTGTTGCTGGTAGACACGGCCGGGAGACTTCATACCAAATCCAACCTGATGGAAGAATTGAAGAAGATAAAGAGGGTGATCGGCAAAGCCCTGCCCGATGCCCCAATATACAGTAAACTAATAATTGACGGTTCGACCGGGCAGAATGCCATTTCGCAGGTGAAAGTGTTTACCGAAGCTGTAGGGTGCGATGGCATCATCGTCACCAAACTGGACGGTACAGCAAAAGGTGGGATAATCATAGGCGTTGCCGAGGAACTCGGCGTACCGGTTGATTTCGTCGGTCTCGGTGAAGGAATCGACGACCTGCAGCGCTTCGATGCCGGGGAATTTACGGAGGCTCTGTTCGAGTGATGGACACATTTAAGGTCGAAACGCGGCGACGCGAAGAATTGGTGGATATAACGCATCTTGCTCAGGAAGCGGTGGCCAGGAGCGACCATATCAGCGGAGTGGTTTTTTGTTTTGTACCGCACACAACAGCAGGGATCACTATTAATGAGAACGCCGACCCCGACGTTCAGCGGGATATCCTATATAAGCTCAACAAGGAAATCCCGCAGAACGACAACTATCATCACAGCGAAGGCAACGCTGACGCCCATATCAAGGCGTCCCTGATGGGCTTTTCACAGCAGATCCTGTTTGAGAATAAACATCTGGTGCTGGGTACGTGGCAGGGACTGTATTTTTGTGAATTCGACGGACCCAGGCAGCGGCGTGTAATAATCAAGGTGATTCCGCTTGATTAAACTCAGAATCATCGCCGTCGGCAAGGATAAGGACACCTGGGTTTCCGAGGCGTGTGCCCACTATATCAAGCTTCTTAAACGCTTCGCGGTGGTGGAGGTCAAAATAGTCCCGTCCACAAAAGCCGCCCCCTCCATTCCGCCAGATCAGATCATGAGGCGGGAGGCAGAGCGCATCTCAACTTTAATGTCAAAAGGTTTCAACATCGCCCTGGCCAACCGCGGCCGGAAGATGGATACCGATGAGTTCGCGAAGTGGTTGCAGGCTAAGATAGACACCTCCCGAGGCATCATAAATTTCATTATCGGCGGCCCCCACGGACTGCATCGATCGGTGCTATCTCAGGTCAGTGAAGTTGTGTCGTTATCACCTTTAACTTTTTCTCATCAGCTGGTCAGGCTGGTTCTTCTGGAACAGATCTACAGGGCTCTTTCCATAACGCACGGCACAGATTACCATAAGTAGTGGTCTGTTTTGAAGGGTGCCCCGGCAGCTAATCACAGGCCGGGCATGGCATCTCTTCTCTCGAAAATCAGGTAAGTACGACCGCGTTTTGCAATCATATAGTTTTGCTGCAAAAATGAAGTCAGCCCAGGAAACTGTCTTGACGTATCCTCGCCCTTCGGCCAGGGTCTCTTGTCCAGAACCTGAATGATGAATCTGGGCATTTTGGCCGACAGTTCGCGCATAAACTCCTGACGAAGCGCAGCGATGTACGGGTCCGAGACATGATGGTAAAAATGGAAGTCATAGATAAATCTTGTCGCGGGTCGGGCCTGCGCCATCAGCATCCCGTGAACTGCCCCGCTGGTCCAGTCCAGAGGCTGAACAAGATCTCCCGGCTGCATTCTGTCGCTGAGAAACTCGTTTACTCCGTCAGGAACACCGTTGCTGACAACCTCTTCTCCGCCAAATCCTTTCCATGAAACCCCTATGCGTTCATAAGAGATTGTTGACAGCGAGAGCAGCATGAATAATACGAGAACGACAGGGACGGCTGCTTTGACGTCAAACGTTTCACCTGTCAGAGTGCGGGCAGCCAGGGACGTGGCACATATTGCGACGTAATTGAAAGGGATCCAGTGATAGCCGAAAAATTGTCCCCCCAGAGCAGGGTAGATAGCAGCGGCCGCCAGGATGCCGGTAATCATCACAGCGTCGCGTTTCTTTTCGTCATCACGGAAAAGCACTATAAGCCCGGCCACCGCGGCAGGAAGGTAAAACATGGTCAGGCCATAAATGGTGGAAAGCAGTATGTATGTTACGCGATCCCAGCCACCGATAGGTTCATGGTACCTGGTCAGGCCGGTGTAAAGCGGCCAATAGTTGGCAACTATATCCAAAAACGGAGAGAGAGCACCGGTCACCACCAAATATAGGAACGTGGCCAGACACGGCAGGATAAAGCCGCCTGCTAATCCGAGGCGAAGCCACCGCCGCCGTGTCGAGGTACTGGACTCCAGTATCAGGACAATTACGACCGGCAGCGCCAGGAGAAAGAACTGCGGCTTTATGAGAACAACAGCGGCTGTCAATATCCCTGAAAGGATGAATCGGAGCACCGGGCCGAGCCCAGTCGGTACAGTCGCGACAACCAGCAGCAGGGCCAGCGGAACCAGAGCAAGGTACTCTCGCTGCATACTAAAGTGAGAGCCGTAACCCAGATACCACAGAGGAAAGGCAATCGAAGCCGCTATCGCCGCGAAAAGACCGAACCGACGCATCCAGAAGAACGTCGACGCCGAGATTATCCCCAGACAGATAAGATCAGATGCCCGAAAGGCAGTGTCTCCCCAACCGAAAACCTGACCCATGAACCACATTATAAAGTAGGTGCCGGGCACGTTCATGTCGAAGAAATCCCGATACGGGATATAGCCGTGGTCGAGAAGGAATCCGGCGTACACCATTATGGGTGAGTCAAGAACATAACGCCAGCTCAGCGAATCCCAGGCGGAGCGCAAAAGCAGCACTCCGGCAACCGAGAGGGCGATTCCCACTACTACTTTAGCGATCTTTGCCGGCATACTTGTCTGTCTCCAACCCGTTGCTCGGCAGTAGCGTGAAGAGACGCGCGTTTGGCCACCGCCGGAATATTTTGGAGTATAAGGACCATTCTAATGTGAGGCAAGATTGAAAGTTTCGGCTCGCAGAGAGCCGCCGGATGCACCTGCACGCACAGTTTCCAGTGTCTGAGGAAAGATAGAAATCCCTTACGCCCATTCCGCCGCACCAGACTGGCCTACAGTAGCTTACGCGTATTTGGGTTCGTTTCCGCACATTGTGTGGTTTTGTCGAGGGTGCCGTCGGTGGTACTCTGGTTGACGGTTTCCGTACAGGAGCCCACAGCAATCCTTCGGGGCTCAGGACAAAACGGTGGGGCACCGGGCAAAGACAGTTGATATAGATACGCGCAGACTGGGGTTAGCCGGGTTTCAATGAAGAGCGATTAATTAAACGCTCTCTTACCAGGAGTAGCAGGGATTCAACGGATGAACTCCTGCTACATTTATCATATTTTAATCTTCGAACTCCGCCAGCAAGGCCAGAAAATCGGGGTCGCTGACATATTTTTCGAATGAAGAATCGCTCCTGGGGTCAGGGAATTGCTCACCTTTGATCATATTCCCTTTTCTTTCGTAAGCTTTTCGAAGGTTGGACATGGCAGCGTCTTCGTCATTCAACTCGGCACAGGTGCAGGCAAGGTTATAATAGAACATAGGATAGTCGGGATCCTGCCGGATGCCTTTGAGCAGAACCCGTTTCGAATTTTCAAGGTCACCGCTCATTCCGTACGCCATTCCCAGGTTGTCCACGGCCACCCTCCAGAGCTCAAGGGGAAGCGTGGTGGAAGCCAGGTCCTTTTCGATAGCCTTCTCATAGTAAACAGCGGCCTTCTCTAAATTCCGCTCCATATAGAACGAAGACGCGTAAATAAGATTGTCCATCTCAGTCTGAATGTAGTCATCGACAATCACAACGGACGCGAGCAGTTCGTCAAAGAGTTTCTTCTCAGAATCGACGTATTCGGCCTTGGACAGGTGAACGTCGACCCAGAATTCATCCCTGACCATGTAGGCATTGACGTTTCTCTGGTTGACCTTAACGCCCTGGTATTCTTTAATGACGTATTCCAGCAGGGCAACATCGCCGTCTTCGCTCGTTACCATCTGCTCTTCTTTCATCGGAGATTGCTCAATGCCGCTCAAGTAGTATTCCCTGGCCACGCGACTGTCGCCGGGTTTCTGAGCAACCTCAATAAAAACGGAGAGGACAATTCCGGTAGCATCGTTGACCGCCACGGCTTTGGTTGCCAAACCGTCGGGTCTCAGGCCACCGCTTTTGATTTTGAAGTCGGGCACGTCGATCTGGAGAGCCCAGTCAAGGTCCGGCAGGCTGAGTGTAAGACGCTCAGAAGGTTGAGCACTCGCAGACCACGGCATCATCAGTGCAGTAAGCACCATTAACGTCATCAGAATTTGCTGCTTCAACATTATTTTCCCCCGTCCTCTACCCGCGGCAGGAACAACTCGCCCCTGCCGCGGCTTTACCATTATTCCCAAAATTACGGCGCTAACTTATTGCCCACCCAGGATAATAGGCAGGCTACCGGCATCATTACCCACGATGACTACTTTGGTGTTGGGCGATTCGGCGATTTTGAGGGTAGCTTCGATGCCCTTCCACTTCAGGAGCGACGGCGTGATGCCGGCGGACACAATCTGCTGGAAGTCGGCGATACCCTGAGCCTCGATTCTCTTTCGCTCAGCCTCGAGCCTCTCCTTCTCGATTGTAAACTGCATTTTCTGGGCTTCCTGATCGGCAGTCAGCTTGAAATTGATAGCCTCAGATATCTTGGCCGGGATTTCAACGTCACGAACGACTACATTCTCGATGACGATAAACTTGGCAGCAAGGGCCTCCTGCAGCTGGTTGAGGATCTCGACATTGACCTGATCCCGTTTGGTGGAGTATATTTCTTCGGGTTTGTACCTTCCCGCCACAGTTCGAGCGATACCCCTGATATTGGGTGCCACCGCGATATTATAATAATTTGGACCGACCGTAATCTGCAGAGAGTCGAGCTTGTCAATTTGGGGTCTATACAGTAACGATACCTCCATTTTAATCGTGGCACCGTCAGAAGAGAGCACGGTCAGGTTTTCCAGTTGCTCCTGTAAGCGAACCGGGTAAGTAAACATGGTATTCCACGGGAAATGCCAGATGAAACCCTCGCTATAAATTTTTCCCATCTCGGTTCCATCACCGAATTTGTAGTAAAAAACGCCGCGATAGCCAGAGTCAATCTGGGTACCGCAACCTACCAGGGTGAGAGACAAAGTTAGAATCAGCAATAGAGGCAGGTGGTGTAATTTCTTTCGAATCATAGGACCTCCTTGTTTAGTTGGCGATGTTTAGTGATTGGCTTTTACATATTACCGCTGTCGAGTATTGATATTCAACAAAAAACAGGGCGAATCGGTTTTGCCGATAGACTTAGCTTTTGTTCCGACAGGCTATGCCAGGTCAAACAGGAGGAATTCAGCCGGATCACAATATGAGTTGAACGAGAATGTGTGTTTGCTGTCAAGCCATTCGAGCATCGTGCAGCCCCTGGCTTCTGACGGATGTATATTAGTCAAAACGCGCCCCTTTTCAATTGTTGCCATTCAAAGTCCTACCGTTTCAGGGTAAACAGCGAGAGACGGATCGCAGTTCACCGAAAAGTCAGAACTCAGGAAACCGTTCGCCCCACACGGCTCAGAGATCGATCTTGTACGGCACAAAGGACCCGTTATAATACACAACCTCTGTGTCCTCGCCAGCGTAAGTCCTAATAAATAGTGTGTTCCAGAACCTATCAGTAACAGCGGCAACGTTTATGGTATCCGCAACGCAGGTGCCGGTCGTATGCGGATGGGTAAAGCCGTCGATGAAGAAGCCACCTGTGCCTTCGTAATTCACAGCCGATCTGTTGAACACGCAACCGTCAATAATCACCTGAGCGCCCTTGTCCAGCATAAAAACGTCATCGATATCGAGAAATCCCTCGATAGTCGTGTTGTTGATAATCAGATCCCGGTTATAATGGACGGCAAAGGTGTCAGCGTCCGGTGTTATCACCTTAACAGCCGGAATCGGGTGACCGCCATCATATCCATAGATGATCCACCCGGCAAAAGCCTGGCTGTTGTCACCCAGCTTTATCATATAGGCCCTGCGCTCAATATTTATCTCGAAATTCTCCTCGATCGTCTGTTCACCGATTTGCTTTTGGGTGCGTCCGATGACTTTGTCGCGGACCGTTATAGTGGCAAAGAAGTAGAGACCGACCCCGATATCAATCAACGAATCTTCGCTGGCGACTACCTCCACTGACCGGGAGGTGGAAATTAACATGTCAGTGTAATTGGTATCGTTACCGGCGTAATTATAGACAGCGTCGACAACAAGGTCATGAATTCGGAAGAGTTCCCGGCCTTCTTCACTGTCGGTTATAAAGCGCTCCAGTTCCTCTTCCTGGGAAATGGTATAAACTTCCTGTTCCTCGCAACCGGGCACCACCAGGACGACCGCCGCGCAGAGGGCTAATATAATAAGTAGCTTAGGAAACATATGCTTGATCACCGTTCATTCCGTTAGTTTTAATGTCAGACGAACATCTATCTCTTTTTGTTTTTCCCTTTTTTCAACTCGGCCTTGATTTCTTTAATCTCGTCCCTGATCAGCATGGCGGTTTCAAAGTCGAGGTTGTCGGCAGCCTGTTTCATGGCCTTCAACATGAAGGCCACCTGATCCTCTTTTCGCATGGTATCAAAATAATCCGGCTTTTCAAACTTCTTTTCTTCAACAGTTTTCGCGTCGGCGAAGCTTGTCGACCGAAGGATCTCCTCCCGGGTCTTAAAAATGGTTTCCGGATCAATATTGTGCTTTTGATTGTATTCCGTCTGCTTAACCCGTCTTCGCTCAGTTTCATCAATAGCCTTGCGCATCGAGTCAGTAACCTTATCAGCGTAAAGTATAACCTCTCCGTTCTTGTTGCGGGCGGCTCTTCCTACGGTTTGAATAAGCGAGCGTTCCGACCGCAAAAACCCCTCCTTGTCGGCATCGAGAATGGCCACAAGCGATACTTCGGGCAGATCCAGCCCTTCCCGCAGCAGGTTAACCCCAACCAGCACATCAAATTCCGCCAACCGAAGGTCACGAATGATTTCGGTTCTGTCTATGGCGTCAATTTCGCTATGAAGATACCTAACGCGGACGCCCATTTTCTTCATGTAATCAGTCAGGTCCTCGGCCATACGCTTGGTAAGGGTAGTGACCAGGACCCTCTCTTTATTGGCCTGGCGCACTCTCACTTCCTCCAATAGATCATCAACCTGAGTGGAGAGCGGCTTGACCGTAATCTTCGGATCCAGCAGTCCGGTCGGTCGGATTACCTGGTCCACAACTATACCCTGACACTTCTCCAATTCATATTCGGCCGGGGTTGCCGAAACGTAGATTGTTTGCCCGGTGAGGTTTTCGAATTCCTCGAAAAAGAGAGGCCGATTATCGAGAGCCGACGGGAGTCTGAACCCATGAGCCACGAGCGTCTCTTTTCGGCTACGGTCACCAGCATACATGGCGCGTATCTGGGGTATGGTCTGGTGGGATTCGTCGATTATGGTCAGGAAATTTTCGGGAAAGAAATCAATAAGTGTGAACGGTCTCTCCCCCGGTTTGCGGCCCGTCAGATGCCGCGAGTAGTTTTCAATACCGGCGCAATAGCCAACCTCCTTGAGCATTTCCAGATCATATTTGGTGCGCATTTCTATGCGCTGCGCTTCCAGTAACTTATTTTCAGCAGCAAAATTATCCCTTGCCTCTTTGAGTTCCACTTTAATCTCTTCAATGGCCCTCTCCAGCTGGGGAGCGGAGGTAATGAAGTGCTTGGCCGGGTACACCGCGACCCGGGTCCTTTCGTTAATTATTTCGCCGGTGAGGGGGTCGATTTCGGCGATCCGTTCGATAGTGTCACCGAAGAACTCGATCCTGAAGGCGTTTTCATGATAGGCCGGGATTAATTCAATGGTATCTCCCCGGACCCGAAAATTTCCGCGCGTGAATGAAACATCATTGCGATTGTAATGGATAGATATCAGGGTGCGTATAACTTCGTCCCGGTCCACTTCGGATCCCTTTTCGATAAACACAAATTGCCTCTTATACTCCTCTGGAGAGCCGAGTCCATAAATACAGGAGACCGAGGCGACTATTATAACATCATCCCTCTCCAGGAGGGAGGCGGTGGCTCTCAGCCGCAGCCGGTCGATATCGTCGTTTATCGAAGTATCCTTCTCGATGTATGTATCGGTGGTTGGGATGTAAGCTTCCGGTTGATAATAATCGTAGTAGCTGATGAAGAACTCGACAGCGTTTCTGGGGAAAAATGCCTTCAGTTCTCCGTACAACTGGGCCGCCAGGGTCTTGTTGTGCGAAATTACCAGGGTCGGCCGGTTTGTCCGGGCAATGACGTTGGCTATAGTGAAGGTCTTGCCCGACCCGGTGACGCCCAGCAGGGTGTGGTATTTCTCACCGGACTCGATTCCATTAAGAAGCTGCCGGATAGCCTCGGGTTGATCACCCTTGGGGGTAAAACTCGATTGCAGCTCAAACGACCGGCTGATGCCCTGATTGTGTGTTCCGGTGGTCCGTTTCATAACATTAAATTACCGTAGCAAAATCAAACTATCAATATATCCCCATCCAGCGCCGGTCGCAATCGCAAATCCCGGACACATACGGCTCTGTTAAACTGGAACCATAAGTAGTTACAGGAGTTTAAGGTCTGAGAATCAAAGGCCTGGAGAGATTGGAAAAATTGCCTTGACTTGACTGAGAAAAATGTTACTATTTACAGCTTAACTTTAAGCCGGAAAATAATTTCGATTACCTGGAGGATATAAATGTACGCGGTTTTCAAGCTTTCCGGAATCCAGTTCTCCGCGGAGGAAGGTGAAATCATAAAAGCGCCCCTGCAAAATGCGAAACAGGGGGCAAAGATCGACATAACCGACATCCTTTTGGTTAAGGATAAAGGTCGCACCCTGATCGGCACACCCTACGTGGCCAACGCCAAAATACAGGCCGAAGTTATTGAGCACGGCAAGAGCGACAAGGTCCTGGTTTACAAGTACAAGCGACGCACTAAATACCGGCGCACCCAGGGCCATCGGCAGAAATATAGCGAAGTAAAGATCAATAAGATTGTCGCGCCCAAGACCAAGAATTAGGTTTATCGATGTTTAAAACTGGAGCACGGACAGCTCTAATCATTATTGCCGCCCTGACTGTAATCATTGCCTCGGTTCAAGCACAACAGGTATTCAATGTTGTTGAGATCGAAGTGGTCGGCAACCGGGTTGCCTCAAAATCACTGATCCTGGGCGTTTCGTCAATAGCCATCGGTTCTCCTCTCACACCCATTATCACCGGTGAGACCATTACGCGGCTCTACGGATTGGGGATTTTCTCCGATGTGCAGATAAACGCCGAAGAGGTCATGGGGGGGCTCAAGGTATATATTATTGTCAAAGAGCTGCCCAAGCTTTCCGGTCTGGAGATCGAGGGCAACAGCAAAATCGACACCAAGGATATCAAGGAGGAACTGGGGCTGGGTGTCGGCGGCTACATCTCTCCCTACTTGATCGAGAAGAAGCGCGGCGAAGTCAAGGCCATGTACGGCGAAAAGGGGTTCTTTCAGGCAACCATAAAGTCGGAGCTTGAATACAGCCCGGATTCCACCGAAGCCATCCTCAGATACAAAGTCGATGAGAAATCGAAAGTAAAGGTTCAGCAGGTCATCCTGACCGGCAATGATCGCGTCCCCGATGAGGATATAATTGACAAGATGCGTAATCGCAAGAGAGGCTTCTTGCGGAGTTCCGATTTCGCCCAGGATAAATATGCCGAGGATCTCGAGAAGATCATCGACGAATTTCACAAAAGGGGATTTATCGATGCCTACCTGGTTTCCGACTCCATTTCGATTGACACCAGCATCAACCGGATGACGATTTATCTCGATGTGTACGAAGGGCCGCGTTATTACTTCGGCAACGTAAACTTTCGAAACAACGCCGAGCTTTCTGCGAATCAACTGCGCAAGTCCCTTAAGTACGATGAGGGGGATGTTTTCAATGTCGAGAAATACAACGAATCGTTCGAACAGCTTTATTCAGCCTATTACGATATCGGCCACCTCAACATGCGCATGTTCGACGAACGCATAACGCGTAACGACTCGCTGATTGACATCACTTACGATATCGTTGAGGGCTTGCCGTCGAAGATCAACCTGGTGAGAATCGTCGGAAACACCAAGACCAAAGACAAGGTCATCCGTCGCGAGATAACCAGCCTGCCCGGCCAGCGGTTTAGCAGGGAGCTTCTGATCAGGTCAATTCGCGAGGTCATGGCCCTGAATTATTTTGCCAACGTGGTCCCGACGCCAATCAATTTGCCGAGCGGCGACGTTGATGTCGAGTTCAAGGTCGAGGAGAAGCAGACCGGTCAGATATCGGCCGGAGCCGGCTACAACAGCCAGGACAAGGTAGTCGGTCAGCTTGGAGTGGGTATCCCGAACTTCAGAGGGATGGGTCAGAGCCTTTCTTTCAACACCGAGTTCGGGAGTAATCGTAATTCTTTGTCGGTCTCGTTTACGGAGCCGTGGTTGTTCGGCCGCCCCACGCTGATGGGTTCCCAACTCTACACCCTAAACCGCCGCTGGTTTGGAGACTACACCGAGGGCCGGCAGGGTGGCTCGATTCGCCTGGGGCGCCGATTGCGCTGGCCGGACAACTATTTCCGTGTCTTTACGTCTTATCGGCTGGAGCGGGCCCGGTATCATGATTTCGACGACGATTTCGTAGGGGCAAACTCCTATCAGGTGGAGCTATGGGTAACCGATGAGTCAGGCCAAAAGTTGAGCAAGTTGCCCCATTCGACGCTGAACCGCTTACCCTTTCCCGGTTCAATCCTTCAGTATAATGAGGAGTGGAACTCCGCTTCGAGGATCTCCTTCACCGTACAGCGCGATTCACGGAATCTGCCCGAGTTTGCGACCTCGGGGTCGAAGCTAAGCTACACCTTCGAAAACACCGGTGGCCCGCTCGGGGGATTTTGGAAATATCAGAAACACTCTATTGAGGTGGCAAAGTTCATTCCCCTTTTCTGGAATTTCGCCCTGGCCGCAAAGGTTCAGTACGGGGTCGTCACTTCACCAGGGGGAGATGACAGCAGAATACTCCTGTCGGACCGGTTCACTCCCGGTGGTACCGCTTTCGACGGCATCATAAGAGGATATGAGGATGGCAGCCTAACTCCCGACTCCGTGGTCAATTTCTCAGACACTCTCTACTGGTACACCAACGACGTTCCGGATTTCGAAGGCGACATCCCGCCACCTCCTGACTCCATAACCGTGGGTCCAGGCACCAGAGTGCGCGTACGGGGTAAGTATATGCTTGTTTCCAATATCGAACTGCAGTTTCCGGTTGTATCACAACAGGTCTACGCGCTTTTGTTCTTCGATGCCGGCAACTCGTGGCTGCGCAAGCGGGATATTCGCTTCGACGACCTGTATCGAGGGGTCGGGTTTGGATTCCGCATCGTGGTACCCGGTATAGGTACCCTGGGTTTTGACCTGGCCTATTCACTTGACCAGGTGATCAGGTACAACCCTAGCTTACGCGGCTATGAGGTGACGCAGCCTAGAGGCTGGAAACCTCATTTTCAGATAGGCACAACATTCAGGTAACATCATAACAATTCAATAATCAGGGGAACCATATGTTTACTTTTAGAAGAGTCTCGCTACTGCTCGTTTTCGCGCTTATTACCTTTGCCCTAGCGGTTCAGGTATCGAATGCCCAGGGGCTGAAGGTCGGTTTTGTTGATGACCAGGTAATTCAGCAAAGGTATTCCGGCTGGCAACGGGCACAGGAGCAATGGGAAGTAGAGGCCAGAGCCTGGGATGAGGAAGCGGCGGCCAAGCAAAGAGAGATTGACGAACTGATAGACGAATACAACAAGCAAAAGCTGATTCTCTCCGAGGAAAAGAGAAGAGAAAAAGAAGCAGCTATCCGCGCCAAGCAGGAATCGCTTGATGCTTACACTCGCCAGATTTACGCTCCCGGCGGTACTGCCGAACAGAAGCATGCCGGTTTACTGGACCCGCTGATCGAGCGGCTCAACAGCGCTATCGAAGCAGTGGCGGTCGAGGGAGATTATGACGTCATATTCACTCGTCAGAGCGGGCTGGGCTTTATAAAAGATAACTTCGACGTCACTGAGAAGGTTCTTGAGTACCTTGAAAAGGAAGAGTAACAGTATCTGCGTAACTCTAGGCGAACTTGCCGAAAAAACGCAATCAGAGCTGTCTGGTGACGGTGGCATCAAGATCAGTGGTGCCGCCCCGGTCGACAAGGCTCAGACCGGAGATATAACTTTTATCGCCAACCCGCGTTATCTTGTTCATCTTCCCAAGACTAAAGCTTCGGCCGTAATTCTCGACAAGGACACTCCATGCCAGCATCTGGCGGTGCTGAGGCATTCCAATCCATACCTGACCTTTGCCCGGGTTATCGATATTCTCTACCCGGATTCGCAACTCGTTCCGCAGGGGATTGACAGCTCGACCATAGTTGATGAGAGTGCCGAAGTGGCCCCGGCGGCCGCCATCGGCCCCCTGTGTCATATCAAGGACGGCGCGACTGTGGGCAAGGGAAGCCAACTGTTGTCGTCGGTGTATGTCGGCAAGGACGCTTCAGTCGGTGAAAATTGCCTGATCTACCCGGGCGTGTACATTATGGATGGCTGCAAAGTCGGCAACAATGTGATAATTCACTCTTCGACTGTCATCGGGTCGGATGGTTTCGGGTTCGCTGAATCTCCGGAGGGCCTCAAGAAAATCAAGCAGGTGGGTTGGGTGGAAATCGGCGACGATGTTGAGATTGGATCGAACTGTTCAGTAGACCGGGGAACTATGGGACCCACTGTGATAGGCCGCGGTACAAAGATCGACAATCTAGTG
Source organism: Candidatus Zixiibacteriota bacterium (assembly GCA_020351995.1). GTDB lineage: Bacteria > Zixibacteria > MSB-5A5 > GN15 > FEB-12. Next base: position 2,130,259 of record CP070674.1, on the reverse strand, counting down.
CAGATTGCTCACAACGTGGAAATCGGCAACAACAGTATTATCGTTTCTCAGGTGGGCATATCAGGGTCGACGCGGCTGGGTAATGGTGTAATCCTGGCCGGGCAGGTTGGCATTATCGGGCATCTGGATATTGGTGACGGTGTTAGGGTTGGGGCCCAATCGGGGGTGGCCAAATCGATCCCGGCAGGCAAGACAGTACTCGGGTCGCCCGCTCACGACATAAAAGATTCGCTGCGAATCGAGGCCGCTCTGTCACGCCTGCCGGAGCTGCTCAAGAGAGTCAAAAAGCTCGAAAGTAAAAAGCCCGACTAAAGTCAGGTTTTGAATCTGCTCTCGATAGTAGCTGTCATTCTCCAGTTTTCTTCCATCTTCTCAATCATTTTCAGAGCCCGGCCATGTTCTCCTTTCGCCGTGGCATGTCTTATGTTTTCGAGCAAATCCCACTGCTGCCGGTTAATTATCTTCCACTGGGCTATCGAGGAACCGATGAAGCCTATGGCGTAATTAAGCTGTGTGGCGATTTCTTTGAGCTGCTCGTTGTCGCATTCGAGCCTGGAGACAGTTGTCAGGTCACCCTCAGCCAGAAGCTTCACTCTGGTCTGGATATGGCGGGTTACACGGGCACTCTTAAGGATCGGCAGAATTTCGCGAATGGCTATAGTGGTAATAGCGGCCACCACCGCAGAAATCATATATGGCATCAAGGTGATAGCAGCCATTTCAAATTTATTGACGACATGCTCAATTTGCTCGTTGTACCACTTGTAGCTGTAGTAGATGATTGTCATTGCGGATAACAATACCGCTCCCCCTGCCATCAACCAGACCTGTTTGTAGTCGTGAAAAATGTTGCCGCGAATGCCGCTGCTCGTAATGTGACTGGCCATGATTTTTCCTCCTATGTTCATAGACTCTCCCCGGTCTGACATATATAAACCTGTAGCGACCATCTTTTCGGCCTATGAAGAGGAGTTTATTAGTATAAAATCTGAGTAAAATGCTGCCTGAAAATTGAACTGAAAAGAGCCCTGCCGCCAAAGGCTTGCAGGGCTCAATGAGCTGATGCTCAATATCTGACTAGAAAGGCAGATCGTCGTCGTCGGCCCCGCCCTGAACCGGCGGCGGGACATCCTCAGGTGGAGCCTGCGACAAATCCTTATCCGGCGCGGAACCCTCCCCGCGACCGCCGATGAACTGGAAATTCTGCACGACGACTTCCGAGACGTACCGCTTATTCCCGTCTTTATCATCATAAGAGCGATTCACAATGCGTCCCTCGACATACACCTGTCGTCCCTTGGCCAGATATTCCTTGATAACCTCGGCCTGTCGTCCCCATGCCACGATATTGTGCCAGGTAGTGGATTCGCTCTTCTGGCCGTCCTGCCCGGTCCAGCGCTCGGTGGTGGCCAGCGGGAATGTGGCCACGGCCTTTCCACTCGGCGTATAGCGCAATTCCGGGTCCTTGCCAAGATTACCTAACAGAATGGCTTTGTTTACCGACATAATTCCCCTATCGTTTGCTGTTAGAAATTAACGCCGCAATATATGGTGACCGCCGGCTCGATGTCAAGGACGCGATATTTTGCTTGATGAATATGTGACTTTGCTTTATCGTAGAATCCTCAAAGAAGGCCAGGTCACAATAAAGTCAATTGAAGCCCAACATGAGTAAACCTAAGGGTAAGATTTACCTTGTCCCCACCCCGATTGGAAACATGGGTGATATTACCGGACGCGCAGTGGAGGTACTGAGCGAAGTCGATATTGTCGCCTGTGAAGACACCCGCCATAGTGGAAGTCTGCTCAAGAAGCTCGGCCTGAAAAAGAAGCTTATAAGTTACCATAATTTCAATGAGGCCGGGCGAGCCCGTCAGTTGATGAGCAACGTTCTGGATGGAACCTCGATAGCAGTGATAACCGACGGCGGTTCACCCGGCATCTCCGACCCGGCTTATCGAATTGTACGAACCGCTATCGATAACCAGGTGGAAATAGTGCCCCTTCCCGGTCCCACCGCGCTTATCCCGGCCCTTACCGCTTCGGGGCTACCCACCGATCGGTTCTTTTTCGAAGGCTTCTTGCCGGCTAAGAAGGCCGCTCGCCGAAAACGACTTGAGCAATTAAGACCGCTTGAGCACACTCTGGTTTTCTACGAGTCACCGCACCGGATATCGAAAACACTTCATGACATAGGTGAAATACTGGGCCAGCGCGAGATGTGCCTGGCCCGTGAAATCAGCAAGAAATTCGAAGAGTTTCTGCGTGGCAAGACCGCTGACGTTGTCAACATGCTCGGTGAGAAACCTATCAAGGGCGAGATTGTGCTGATCGTAGAGGGAAACCGGGAGTAGAGCAGCAGTGAATCACAGTCCTTCGCGGTCACAGGTCTTCGCTATATTACCCTTCGACAAAGTAATTATTAGCTATTGCCTGGCCATGGTTGCTCTGATATTGGTGATCGGACGGCCTTTTGCCAATTACCGGGATGAATTACTATTCTATTCCAGTGTCGCGGCCCTGGTGGCTGCGATCGCGCGGTACGTTCCCGTTGAGGGAACCAGGCTGACTGACCTGATTCGCTTATTATATCCCGGCCTGCTGTTTACCTTTTTTTATCGCGAAACCGGTGGAACGATGTTTCTGCTATTCGACAGCTTCTATGACTGGCAGTTAACCGGTTTCGAGAAATCGGTCCTCGGAGTGTATCCGACCATTTACATCGATCGCCATCTGCTTAGCGTGTGGTTGAATGAGATCTTCTCGCTATGCTACTTCAGTTACTATTTGATGATCCCGGTCTTTCTACTGGGTGCATTCATAAAGAAAGACTATCAACTACTGAGGAGTTCTTTGACGGCCATTTGCCTGACATTCTTTATCTCGTATTTCCTATTCTTTGTTTATCCGATAGAAGGACCCCGGTGGTACTTCGCATCGGCCTATATGAACGATATTGACGGTCCTGTATTCCGGCCGCTGACGGAGCTCATCATCACCATGGGGGCTGTCCGAGGCGGTTGTATGCCCTCGTCTCACTTCGCGGTCGGCCTGGTGATTTTTTTGTACTGTTTCAGATACTACCGAAAGGCAAGCTGGCTGCTTCTTCCGCTGGTTATCGGGTTGGGTATAGGCACGTTCTGGGGAAGGTATCATTATGTATCCGACGTGATTGTAGGTGGGGTGATTGGCCTAGCTTCAACACTTTTTATATGGAATTACTACCCGGTTTCGGCTACAAAGCGTTATAATAGTGAATCAATTAAGGAGCCCTTAACAGAAAATGTATCCTGAGCTATTCAATATCGGGCCACTGCCTGTTCGAAGCTACGGGTTGGCTTTGGCCATATCGTTCTTCCTGGGCGTGTGGTATATCAAGTATTTGACCGAAAAATACAACAAGCCTTTCGAGCAATTTCTTACAATCGCGTACATAATCATTATAGGTGGTGTCGTGGGTGCCAGACTATTCTATGTCGTGACCCACCTGGACGATTTTTCCGGTAACCTCCTGAGAGCTTTTAATCCGTTTTCGGGTGATCAGTTCGGGATCGCCGGTCTGAACCTGTATGGCGGTGTCATACTGGCCCTGATCGGAATATGGGTTTATTGTCGGCTGAAGAATATCTCGATTCTCGAGGTATTCGACTTCTTCTCCCCGACCCTTGGGCTCGGGCTGGCGGTTACCAGGCTGGGCTGTTTTCTCAACGGTTGTTGTTTCGGTACCCCAACGGATTTGCCCTGGGGTGTCTCCTTTCCTGAAAGATCGATTCCTTCCTATGTATTTGGTGACGCACACCTTCATCCGGCACAGGTTTACAGTTCGCTTTACGGTCTCGGAATATTTGTACTGCTTCATTTCATGATGAAAGGCAGAAAGTTCGCTGGCCAGTTGATCGCCATTCTATTTATGGTGGAGGCGCTGTTCCGATACGCTATTGAATACGTCCGTTACTACGAACCGGAGATGCATTTCTCGTTTCTGGGAATGAACCCAACCTACAATCACGTCATTTCAATCGGCTTATTCCTGACCGGGGCCATTATATATGTGACGCAGATGAAAAAGCCCCTTCAGGCCTGATTCAGAAGACCGCCATCAGCTATACTGAAAATGAAAGAGCCGGGTCAAACCCGGCTCAAAACTACTGACTGATCTATGGCAGGGGCCGGCTAGTTTCCACCTGAGTTTGTGTAACGGATCTCGCCACGCTGCCCGGCGATCCTGCCCCGCAACTGATCCCGGAATTCCACTGAATAGATGGTGTTGACGGTACCCGTAGTTTGCTGCGTCCATGTGGTTCCTCCATCGTCCGTGTATAGAACCGCGCCACTTTCACCGGCGGCCCAACCGATAGATTGATCATAGAAGAAGACCGTGTACAGCCAGCCGCTGAAATCAGTGGTCTGCTCTGTCCAGCTTACGCCGCCGTCATCAGTGAATGACACATTGCCTCCGTGGCCGACAATCCAACCGGTACTGGCATCAATAAAGAAAACGTCACGACTATCCCAGAATGGCCCGGTCATTGTCACCCAGTTTTCGCCCCCGTCAGTCGTCCGCAATGCAGTCATAGCATCACCAACTGCCCAACCGGTGTTTTCGTCCACGAAGCTACACGCTCTAAGGACATTGATGGCTCCGCTGTTCTGGGGCGTCCAGGTATCACCACCGTCGGTTGTCTTAAGAATCAGACCATCCTCTCCTACAATCCAGCCTATCTGATTGGTGACCAGCTCGATGTCTTGCAGGTCAACAACGGTATCAATGAGCCCTGTAGATTTGGAGTCCCAGGTTTCTCCCCAATTCTGGGTATAGCGGATTATCCCGCTTTGTCCAACAATCCACATCTCGTCATCGACTATCTCAAGGGCAGATAATCCATATCTCTGATCTTCAAATGCCGGCGTTAACAGCATGTCCTCCCATTGCTCTCCATCTGATGTCTTCACAATGAACCCTGACCAGTTTTCATCGTCCATTATCAGACCGACCGCCCATCCGTGTAGATCATCGGCGAAATCCATATCGTACAGTATCCAGTTTTCATACAGCGAGGTCTGAAGCTGCCATGGATGGATATACAGACTGCAGGCCACTGACTGGGGTGAGTCGCTTAAACCGTTGGCGTGCACCCACAGGGTATCCACATGCGCGCCGGTGATGATGATCGACGGATCGACCGTGATGTCGAAGGTATCGGGGGTTATCCCTGAAACTCCCGATATGGTTATCCAATCAGCCACCTGGTCGATGGTGTAATCGTAGTGTCCGTCGTCAGTCGCATATACCCTGATGGTTCTAACATCCATTTCCTGATCCGGGGTCTCAGCATAATAGTGCAGCCAGGTAGGAAAGGCTCTTAAGTGTGGTACCTGGGGCGTGACGACGTAATTGACCTCGATATACTGTGGTGAGTTGGTTGCTTGCGACGATGTCACGCAAACAGAATCCGTATAGCTGCCAATTGGTAAATCCTCCACCGAAAACATGACCGAAAAACTGTCGGTGGTATTGCCATAGTCGGTGCCGGCAAGATTGCTGAGCTCAATCCACGACGCGTCGCAACTGAACGTAAAGCGCGCACTCTCGCGAACCGGTTCACTATCAACCCTGATCAGAACGGTATTCTGATTGGGTATCCCGACAACCGAGGACTCCTCAATCGTCTGAGGTGATACCAGCAGTTCGACGGGTGTCGGCGCTGACGGGTTATCATCTGAGCAGGCCGCGATAAGGATCACCGAAAGTAACCCGATCGCGATAAGACCGAATAAACACAACAAACGTGAACTTAGCGGTTTGGCGAACATACCCTGGACCTCCTGTATCCAAGAAAGCCGATACGGTCGGAATTCTCAATTGTTATTATGAGGAACGACGTGCACTGCATAAAGCGGACTCTTTTACCCCTAATTTGTGGCTTAGGGCACATATTGCAAGACGAATTTGAGTCACACCTGTTCAAATATGCTATATGATACGCTAGATTATAATTTAAGTTGCGGATAAGAGGAGCCGCCTGGTCGGGTAACGACTTCGGGGGCGTTCGCGCCATACCAGGTCAACGTATCTTGTCTTCTCGCTGTAACCGCTTGTATATCCGGGCGTAGTGGCCATCCTGTCATTTCAATTACCGTCTTTGCGATGGCGGTGTACTTTTATCCAGCGCAAACAATGAAACCGCTCACCATGGAGCGATCCTATGCGCTGGATCAAAACCGTTGAGAATCAATGTCAGTTGAATTCGCGGGCTTGCCTTTTGCCTGCGTGGTCAATTTCCTCCGGATGTTGTGCGAAATATCACGCCACCGCCGCCCGCACACCAGCCTGTTGAATCATCGATGAAGTATACGGTATACAGCCACTCGTCAGTGTTAATGACCTGCCTGTTCCAGGTTAAGCCGGCATCGTCGGTGTACAGAAGTATACCGTCCTGGCCGGCTACCCATCCAATCGAATTGTTTATGAAGAATATTGAATTAAGCCAACCCGAGACATTGGACTGCTGAGGGGTCCATATGTTCCCGCCGTCAGAAGTATGCGCAATCTCTCCCCCCGTGGTAACAACCCAACCATTGTTGGCATCCGTAAAGTAAACACTTCGATGGCTGGTGAGTTCACTCGTCAGCAAGGTCCATGTTTCACCACCATCGTTCGTACGCAGGATGACGTGAGAGGAACCGGCGGCCCAGCCGTTTGATTCATCGACGAAGGACACCGAGTACAGGTTCGCTGCCGTTCCGCTGGTCTGCTCTTGCCAGGTATCACCACCGTCGGTAGTCTTGAGAATCACTCCCCCCTCGCCAACTATCCAGCCGATCTGTTCGTTAACGAATTCAATATCTGCCAGCGTCACAACGGTGTCGGCAAGACCGGTCGATCTTGATTCCCAGTCGAGGCCATAATTCTGACCGCAGCGGATTATGCCACTTTCCCCGACCGCCCATACAGTCTGACCTGCGATTTCGATAGAAGAAATACCAAAAAACTCTCCAAGATCGCTGGACCAAATACAATGCCGGACTTCCCATGTTTCTCCCCCGTCATTCGTTCCGAGGATAAAACCATCCCGCTGGGTAGTGGCCACGACACATCCTCCGGCCCATCCGGTGTAGGCGTCAACGAACTTCACATCATTAACAGGATGAGGATACGGAGATACTTGCGACACAAACCACGACGGAATCAGAAGGCTGACCTCAACCGGCTGAGGAGATTCGAGCGTATTTACGGCACTAATCCATATGGTATCAATGTTCTTGCTGGCCGAGACCATCGCCGGGTCAACACTTACGACAATAGTGTCCGGCATGGTCCCTGAGAAACCGGTTAGTTCTATCCAGTCGGCAGGTACACTAAGAGAATAGTCAGCATTCGAATTGTTGCTACAGGTCACAACAAAAGTGTCAGGAGGTACTGTTTCCTCGTGCGAGTATGCTGAGAATATCAGATTGTTCGGAGACACAATAAGATCGGGTAATCGAATCGTAAGGTTGATCACAACCATCTGGGGAGATTTAAGCGTATTTTCCGAACTCACCCAAATCGTGTCGACATTTTCTCCGGTGGAAGCCATCGCCGGGAAAACACCTACGATAATGGTATCCGGCATGGTCCCTGAGAAACCCGTCAGTTCTATCCATTCGGCCGGTTCGCTAAGAGAATATTCAGCACTCGAGTCATTACCACAGATAACGATAAAGGTGTCTGGAGGCAAAATGTCCTCGCTGGTGGATGCCGAAAAAGCCAGTAAGGTCGGATTGACAATAAGTTCGGGTAATCGTGGCTCAATTGTATACTCAACGTTTATGATCAGAGGCGAGTTGGCCGCTTCATCCGATCTAACGGTAATCGTACCGTAATGAACTCCGACCGGAAGATCGGTCGGTGAAAACGTAACGGCAAAACTATCACTCGTGACGCCACGATTGGTGCCGTCATAATTGGAAAGGGTCATCCAGGGATTGTTACAGCCGAAGGAGAAGTCAATTGTCGCGTATGGAACGGCGTCAACAAAAACCAGTTTGTGTTCGCCGAAAGGGTCATCCTCGGTGGCAGTATCCAGCATAGTCATTGGCCGAACAACCAGTTCAGGGAGAGATGAAGAAGTAGTTGAAGCGTCATGACCGGAACAGCCTGGAAAAAGAAGTATGGAGGTGATCCACAGTGCGACAATGGCACAGGAATCAGCTAATGGCGCTCTAGGCAGCTTTGTGAACATCCCGAAGTCCTCCTGGATATGACCTTGAGTCGCTACGCAACGTTAACTCAGGCCAAAACGTAACATGAGGCGCAGGCCAGACAACGCCGCTTTGCGTTCTCCATATCGTACTTAACGTGAAGACGAGCAGCTGAGCAGAGTCGTTGAAGGCTAGTCTATTAGCGATAGTTGAACGTAGAGGTTGCGGCGAAAACAGGGGCATCCAGCAAGTATACTCAGCTGGATGCCCTGTTCAAAATGGCTTATCGCACCATCTCTTCAAGCTGAAAGCGCTTATATATCCTCGCATACTGCCCCCCATTGTTTATGAGGATATCATGGGTACCGGCTTCAGCCACAACTCCTTCTTCGAGAACATATATCATGTCCGCCCGCTGAAGGGTGTCAGGTCGGTGCGTGATGAGAATCGATGTCATATCCGGGAGAACCTGATGTAACCGCTCCCAGAGCGCTGATTCGGTTTTTGAATCGAGCGCCGAAGTACAATCATCGAGTACAAGCAATCTCGGTTTGCCGACCAAGGCTCTAGCCAGTCCCAGCCGCTGCTTCTGCCCACCCGATATCGACATACCGCGAGTGCCAATGAACGTATCCAGCCCTTTCGGGAAGGAATCAACTTCGTCTTTGAGCTGAGCGACGTCGATTGCCCACTCGAGGACAGTCTCAGAGATTTCGTCGCGGCCCAGGATAATGTTGTTGCGAACGGTATCGCTGAACAGCACCGGTTCCTGCGGCACGTAACCTATACTGCGCCGAAGGTCTTCTATCCGAAACTGCCGCAGGTCACGGCCGTCAAGACGGATGGCACCGCCGGTCGGGTCGACCAGTCTTGGCAACAGGCTCACCAACCAGCTCTTGCCCGAACCGACCTTGCCGACCAGGGCAATGGTGGACCCGGGCTTGATCGCCAGGGAAACACCGCCAATGATGTCACGGTCGGACCCGGCAAAGCCAAACTTCACGTTTTCGAACTCGAGTCCACCCTTGATATCGCCGTTGCCCCGTATGGTGCCCGCATCGGACACCATCGGCTCAACTTTCTCAAGTTCGACCAGCCGATTTATGGACACCGCCGATTGCCGCGACTTCACCAGAAACTGGCCGATGTCGAACATCGGAAAGACCAGCCACACGGTATAGAAAATGAACGACCCCAATTTCCCGCGTGACAGGCCGGCGTCCATTACCATATATCCGCCGCCGACCAGAATAATCAGAATACTGATCTGCCAGATATACATATACAGCGAGTCAATCACGGTTGATGCCTTTATAGAGGCAATCTCCGCCTCCCGTCGGTCAACCGCGGCATTCTCGAACTTCAGCTTCTGCGCCTTTTCCCTGACGTAGGCTTTGATGACGCGTATGCCCGAGAAACAGGCTTCCATGATATCGTTGAACCTCGATATCCGTGTCTGAAGGTGGTCGTACCTTCGGTCAAGAAGAGACGAGGTTTTGAAAAATATCACGATAAGCACCGGAAGCGGGCCGGCCGCCCACAGGGTCAGCCACGGGTCGATGGTTATCATCATCATTACCGTGAAGACAACCATCAACAGCGCCTCGTAAAGCCGGAATATACCCGAACAGGCAAACCAGGACAGCTTTTCGGCTACATCGTCGGTCATTCTCGTTACCAGATCTCCCGTTCGGAACCGGTTGAAAAAGTCCGGCCCCTTATATGTTATGTCATTAAAGGCATCCTGGCGGAACAGCCATTCCAGCTTAATGTTCATCCACGCCCGGTGACTCTGCACAAAAGCGTAGAGAATGGCGGCAATCAGACCAAGAGCGATGAAACTGAGCCCGAAGGTAATTTCGGGATTAAGCTCAAGCCTCTGACCGATATTGTTCAGCCATACGGCCAGTCTGTCCGACGGAAGTATTCCGGTGTCAAGGAAATCTACCGTAAATTCTATCATCCGGGGTATCGATACCTGAAAGACTGTCTGTACCGGTGTTAATATCAACAGTACAAACAGCACGTAGGGATAACCCCGGTAATATCTCCAGAACCATTTTATCTTATCAAGCATTTGCTAATACTCCGTTTTTGTTCTTGAACTGCAGATGGAATAGTTTCGAGTAATAGCCATTCTGCAGCAGAAGCTCCGTATGGGTTCCGCGTTCGATGATCTCACCGCGCCGGATCACCAGTATCTGGTCAACATCAAGTATCGTTGACAGACGATGGGCAATGACAAGGGATGTCCGCCCTTCCATGAGCTTCCTGAGCGAACTCTGTATCGTTCGCTCGGTTTCAGGATCAACCGAGCTGGTTGCTTCGTCCAGAATCAGCACATCCGGGTTAAAAGCCAGTGCCCGGGCGAACGAAAGCAACTGCCGCTCGCCACGGCTGAAGTTTGAACCCTTCTCTGTGACTTCGGTGGCATAGCCATCAGCCAGTTTCCGTACGAACCGGTCAGCTTCAACCGTTCGGGAAGCAGCTTCGATCGACTCCGTTGAAATATCCTCCGACTCCAGCGAAATGTTCGAGGCCACATTGCCCGGGAACAGGACAATATCCTGAAGCACCAGAGCCAGTCGGGACCGCAGGCCTTCGACGGCTATATCGCGAATATCGATGCCGTCAACCGTTATCCTGCCCTTCTGCGGGTCATACAGCCTCAACAGAAGCGAGATCACCGTCGTCTTGCCACCGCCGGTGACACCAACCAGGGCCACTCGTTTACCCACCGGTATTTCGAAGGTGGCGTCCTTGAGGGCCCAGTTACCGTTGTCGGTATAGGAGAACGAGACATTCTCAAAGCGTATCGCCCGCTCGAGTTTTTCCCACTTCACAGGTTTTTTCGGTAGCGGGAGTTTCGACTCGCGGGACAGAAGCGCAAAGATACGCTTCGAGCCGGCCACAGCTTTCTGGAAGGTTGACAACTGTTCCGATGTTCGCCAGAGCGGCTCGTAGGAACGCCAGATGTATATAATGAACATCAAGATCGTTCCGTAGGTGATCCCGAGAATCGGCCCAATTACCAGGACCAGCCCAATCTTCACGTATTCAAGAAAGAAGACCGAGTTGAAAAACAGAACCACCCCGATATTCACATAGGCATCGTCTTTGAACTTGGCCTGGTTGGCTTTGTAGACCTTCTGCCTGGCGTACGCTCCGCGATGGAATATCTGGATAATGGACATTCCGTGCAGGAACTCGGTCAGGGCAGCGGTCACCTCGGCCATCTTTTTGCGAACCTCCAGAAACCGGGGCGTAGTTTTCCGATGGCAAATCCACACCATCGTGCCGATCACCGGGATACTGGCGAACAATATGAGTGCCAGACGCCACTCGGTATAAAACAGCACACTATATATCCCCAGGATGAGAATCGCGTCACCGACCAGCATGACTACGG
>CP070674.1:2080682-2118566 GCA_020351995.1 Candidatus Zixiibacteriota bacterium | reverse complement strand
CGAATTTGTGAGGATAATCTGCCATGACTGAGAAGACCAATACCAGAAGACAGAATATAGTGGAGAAAATCGCCCAGTGTTTCGCGGTCGGGCTTAAGGACGGCCATGTTGTTCATGCCGGTGATTATCTATTGATCCGTCCCGCGCATGTTATGACACATGATAATACGGGGGCGGTTATTCCTAAATTTCGGTCTATTGGCGCTTCCAGAATCGCCAATCCCCGGCAGCCCGTGTACGCGCTCGACCACAACGTACAGGACACCAGCGAAACCAACCTGACCAAGTATAAGAAGATCGAAGCTTTCGCATCGGAAATGGGAGTCGATTTTTATCCTGCCGGTCGCGGGATCGGGCACCAGATCATGTGTGAGGAAGGATATGCCTGGCCCGGCACGATGGTGGTAGCTTCCGATAGCCACTCAAACATGTATGGCGGACTTGGCTGTCTTGGTACACCCATCGTTCGCACCGACGCTGCGGCGATCTGGGCGACCGGGCGCACCTGGTGGCAGGTGCCGCCGGTGGCCAAGGTGGTGTTGAAAGGTAAACTTCGGCCGGGCGTTACCGGCAAAGATGTCATTGTAGCTCTATGCGGTCATTTCAACAAGGACCAGGTACTCAATCAGGCGATTGAGTTCGCTGGTGACAGCATTGCCACACTTTCCATCGATGACCGACTGGCGATCGCCAACATGACCACCGAATGGGGCGCTCTGGCAGGAGTCTTCCCGATCGATGAAGTCACTTTGAGATGGCTCGAAGCCCGGATTGCGTTCGTTGGGAAGCGGGGGCTCGCTGGGGTTCCGTCGGATGCCGATGGGAAAGGCGCGCATCCCCGGCTGAACACCGACAGACTTGAGAAACTCAGAAGTGAGGCGGTAGCGGCGGATGCCGAAGCCTTGTACAGCAAAGAGCTTACCTTAGAGCTGGACAGTGTTACCCCCCACGTATCCGGCCCCAACCACGTGAAGGTTATGACACCGGTCTCAAAGATGAAGAACGTGAAGATTCACAAGGCATATCTGGTGTCGTGTGTCAACAGCAGGGTTCAGGATCTGGCTGAAGCGGCCAAAGTCGTCAAGGGCAAAAAAGTGTCCAAAGGTGTCAAATTCTATATCGCCGCCGCCTCAAGCGAAGTTGAAGCGGAAAGTCGTCGCCGCGGTGACTGGCAGACCCTTCTTGATAGCGGTGCCATCGAGCTTCCTCCCGGCTGTGGTCCGTGTATCGGCCTGGGTGCGGGCCTTCTTGAAGATGGTGAGGTCGGCATTTCAGCGACGAACCGTAACTTCAAAGGACGGATGGGCTCCAAACAGGCCGAGGCGTACCTGGCCTCGCCCGCCGTGGTGGCAGCGTCGGCCATCGCCGGCCACGTTGCCATGCCGTTTGAAATGGAAACAGCCGAGATCATCGCTTCCATTAACGTAGCCCAGAAGCCGAGCGGCCGTACAGAAGCCGTCGCCATTATAGATGGGTTTCCACCGACAGTTGAGGGTGATCTGGTCTTCTGCCATCAGGACAATCTTAACACCGACGGTATTTATCCCGGTAAGTACACCTATATAGATGACTTCACACCGAAACAACAGGCGGGCGTGGTTATGGAAAACTACGATCCGGAGTTTGGAGGAATTGTCAAGGAAGGCGATATACTCGCCGGCGGGTTCAATTTCGGAACCGGATCCTCAAGAGAGCAGGCTGCAACCGCACTGAAGTATCGAGGAATCAGGCTGGTCCTGGCCGGGTCGTTCAGTGAGACATACAAGCGTAACGCCATCAACAATGGCTTCCTGGCAATCGAGGCACCGGAATTGGCTAACGACCTTAAGGCCACATATGGTGCTGACAAGCTGACCGTCCCGACCGGCGAGAAAGTCCGGATCGACTTTACCCAATCTGAACTGAGCTTTGACGGTAAGAATTACTCAATCAGCCCGGTAGGCGCGGCGGCACAGGAGTTGATCGTAACCGACGGCCTGGAGAACTGGGTCAAGAAGAATTTATAGATTAGTTGCTGGAGTGGAACCCGACTCTTATTCCAGGTAGAGTATTTGGACAAGTTTCACTGACTTGTGTCCTGGTTCGGCGCGTCAGGTAAAAATTTGCCCCAAAAAGACAGGCCCGAACGGGCCTGTCTCAGCAAATTATAGCCTTCTATGTCAGTTACAAAGAGGTGGCAAATCCTCTACTTGGTGCCAACGCCAGTGCCTGTGCCTGTGCCATAGCTCGAAAAATGCTCGACCAAAGCATAAACCATATCTTCATCATCCGCCTCGTACGTGTCCAGATATACCCACCGGCCGATCTGTTCGTTCAATCCGTAGAACTTGATTGATGAAACGTTTGGACCAAACAGCGCCGCCACATTTATCCTGAGGACCGCCGCTTGAGAGAAGACCAGCCCATCCGGGCCGAATTCATAAACGAACGATGTACTTCCGTCGGTGGTTATAATTTTTGAGACCGCCACCGTGAATGTCGTATCGGCCAAAAAAGATTCGGGTAGTACCACAAACGACTGCACTTCGGCGACGTCATGCAGCGGTACAACACCGCCGTCATCGGCCGAGAGACGCGAATCGAAGCGGCTTTCCTCGATCCTGACTATATCCCCACGCTTTGACAGGGCATCACCGTCAAAGGGTAAGTCGAAGAAGTCCCCCTGGCTTTCGGAATCGTTGCTCGGGATAATTCCATTATCGCCGCAGCTCACGGGTAGCAGCGCCAGAGCGCTAATACTCAGCACCATCATCAGGATCGTACTTATCCGCGCCTCCGAAACATATCCAGATTTTCGCATCATTTTCATAGCGCTTCTATATTGGTTTGTCCACGAACCAAAAAAAGGCTTATTTTTGACCGTCTTTTTCGTGGTCGGAACCGTCACCCGATCCTGCGTAAACCGAGAAGTGATTTATGGGCACATTGACTATGTTCTGCGTGTCGGAATCATAGGTCCCCAGGTACACCCACTCAGCCGTGTCTTCATTTAACCCGTAGAATTTTATCGAAGAGGCGCCTATGCCGAGGATTTCGCGCAGGTTGAGTCGCAGGACGGCCGGGCGAGAAAAGACAAGTCCATCAGGCCCAAATTCGTAGACCATGACCGTCTTTCTGTCAACGGTTTTTATTTTCAAGACTTCCGCACTAAACGTCGTGTCGGAGGGAATGGAAGCAGGTAACACCACGAACGATTGTATCTCGGCAGCATCATGCAGCGGTAGCATACCACCCTTGTCCGCCGAGAGACGTGATTCGAAGCTGCTGCTCTGTATATCGGATACGTCCGGTCGTGTCGACAGAGCATCGCGGTTGTATACAACATCGAAGAAATTGACACTGTCTCCGGAATCACCTTCCGAAACAACGGCGTATTCCTCACAGCCGACAGATAACAGTGTCAGTGCGCCAATGCTCAGCGCCAGAAGTATTATAGTACGAATATAGTTATTCGAAGCGTCCCTTGTTTTGCGTACGGCCACTATCCCTCCTGCATTTATGTGCTACTTAATTTGCTACCTCGCGTCCACGGCTGGCTCGGCGCCCTTGTTCTTCGCCCCGTATGCTGAAAAGTGGTAGATAGGCACGCAGGCAATCCGCGCGTCATCGGCCTCACAGGTCATCAGGTACTCCCAGCAATTGGTCTGTTCATTTAGAAAGTACCACTCAACGGCCTTTGCATTTTTCCCGAACAGAACCTCAAGGTCCAGCCTCAAAACCGCGGGTCGTGAGAACTGCAGACCATCCGGACCGAACTCGTATATCGCCGGCATCTCGCCGTCGGTGGTGACCAGCTTGGTAACATCGATGGTGAAAGTCGTATCTTCCGGGAACGAGCCCGGAACCACGACGAAGACTTCTGCGTCCTCATCATCATTCAGGGCTATAACACCACCCTGGTCAGTGAGCAGCCTGGATACCACTTTTTTGAAGGTGGCGTCGGACAGGTCGGTACGCCTGGCCACAGCATCCGGGTAATACGGTAGATCGAAGAAACTGACCTGGTCTTCATACGAATCATTATTGACAACCAGACCATTATCGCTACATCCGGCAAAGATCAACCCCAAAGCCAAGCCCCCAAAAACAAATAGACCAAGCAGCACAGTTCGCCGCTTCGCTGATACTAAGTGAGGTTTCTGTATCGACACGGTGCCTCCGTTAAACTGACATTTTCATTATCCACGAATCGATAGGCGTACCTATCTACTGTTTCGATATGAACTGATGCAACGCCTGGGCCAATGGGTGAAAAACCTACACCCCGCACTGTGGAGTGAACTCATATGGCTGTACGGATTGAGGTTAGGGCCGTGGCTTAGAATTGCACAGGCCAGTTCAAGGTTGAAACGCAACCTGAATTTCGGTCAAGAATATTGGGGGGATACCACACATTATTGGCGGGATCCGATTCTCAAATTTGACAGTCGATGACAAAAAAAGAGGACAGGCATTTTCGCCTGTCCTCTACATACTTTCTCCTAAGAGATTGCCGACTGATTATATGCCTGCTGGTTTTCCCTGATTCTTGGGCGCGTCGACCCCGTACTTGGAGAAGTGCGTGATCATCTGCGTAGCGGCCAATCCATCGACCACCGCCACCTCCTCGAGAAGCACCCATTTGTTGGTGGTCTCATTGAGGTAATAGAAGCAAACTGTTTCCGTCTTCTTGCCAAAATCTCTTTCGGCATTAATGAGAAGGATGGCAGGCTTGGTAAACATCAATCCGTCAGGATTACAGTCAAAAATGATGGGCAAATCGCCGTCAACTGTCACCAGCTTGGTGACTGTGAACGTAAAGACGGTGTCAGAAACAAACGAATACGGCTGAATTATAAAGGCATCGAGTGTCTCTCCCCCGCCGTCGAGCACGTCGAGTCTTTCAATACCATCCAGGGTCTTAACCACATCGGGCTCGTCCAGAAGGATGACACCACCCTCCGAGACAGAAATCCAGGCCTCAAATGTTTCTTCGCTCTCTATGGTGACATCGTTTCCCTTGGCCAGTTCGACCGGGTCGTAGGTCAGCTCAAAGAAGTTGACATCTTCTTGGGACTCGACATTCTCTACGCTGGTCAAGTTGCTGTCACAGCCGGTCAGTAACCAGCTCAAGCTGAACACCAAAGCTGCCAGGAAAAGTACCAACGCCCCCCGTGCAAGCATTTTCGATGGTGTCGGTCTTGTTTTCATGGCATCCTCCTCGTTATTTGATAATTAGTATTACTTTCTCAAAACGTTTCTTTTATGTTCTTTTCTCCTGCCTGCATTTGGAGCAAAAGGGAAGCCGATGACCCAAAGATTCACACGCCGGCAATTTGCGTCAATGTATCCTGTTCGTTAACAAGAAGATATATGGGTGTGCAAATTTTGACTGGAGCTGGTCAGAACCAGAGCGAACGAACATTACCGCTTTCAATATGGGGAATATCCGATAATTTCTGGTGACGGGGCCATAGCCTTATCCAAACGGGAAAGCGCCCAACCACCGCGCCATCATAAAAAAACCCGGAGCGGGAAGCTCCGGGGTTAGCGGTTATTAGTTACTCTCTGCTTAATTTACTCAGCACCGTACCTTGAGAAGTGTTCGACGGGAACAGTCGCGAAGCCCGTCTCAGGGTCGGCACAGAATTGTCCCTGATAGACCCAGATACCGGTCTGCTCGTTGAGGTAATACCATCTAAGACAGGTGGCCCTTTTACCGAGCACTTTGGCGACATTGATCTTGAGTTCGGCGGGAATCAAGAACTCGAGCCCGTCGGGCTTGAATTCATATACTATGGCAACATCGTCATTCTTCTTGCTTTGGAGGCTGGTAATCTCAAGACTGATCGTGACATCGTAGGGCACGGAGTACGGATAAACAACGAATTCCTGAAAATTACCTGCGGTGCCGATGACAATTTCCCCTCCGTCCAAGCTTGTAAACAGCCCTTCCTCATACAGAACTTCCACGTCAACTACCGCCTGGAGTTCTACCGCCCGAGCAAAAGCCGCCTCGTCAAACGGCTGGTCGAAGAAACTGGTCTCATCCTGAGAAAGGTCGGTACCCGACGGGATGGCGGGATTCTCGCTACACCCGGGCAGGTAAAGCCCCGAGATGAGAGCGAAGACCGCTAGTGCGGAAATTAACAAGCCCCATTTTGCCACCCTTGATTGAATGATTTTTGTAGCCATTTTCTCGTCCTTTCTCATAGCCGAATAAAAATTCGTTTTCTTCTTCTAAACCAGCGCCATTTCTCAGCGCGTTTCAGAATGAAGCAATCATCAGACCGCTGCCCCAAAAAAACACAGAGGAGGGTTATCCTGTGCCTTATCTATCTGTCTTCGGGTCGGTTGGGGGCATGTGCAATGTTTGCATAGGGTGTATCACAATTTCACCGCCGACTAATTTCCGGCGTAAATTATGGGACGCTAGCCATACCGTATCGGAATCTTCCAAGCAAGAATGCCTTTGTCAGGGAGGTCTGCACGCAGTTATTGAAGTGCAAAAGAAACCGGGATCCTTTCATGGGACCCCGGGTTAACTGTTTGATATAATTGGTCAATGGTCGGAATTTACCACTCTCTGTTATCGGCCACTGCCATACCTCGAAAAATGGTGAATGGGGATGACAAACTCATCGTCACCGGTTCGATTAAATGTCCCCTGATATACCCACCGGTTCTTGTTGAGATAGTAGAAATCAATGGTTTGGCCGTTCGTTCCAGCTACCGCATCAGCATCCAGAGTCAGCAACGCGGGTACGCTGAATTCCAGCCCATCGGGGCCAAATTCATAAATAACCGTTGTCTTCTCGGGGGTATCCTCGACGATGTAGATCCTGACCGTAATCCTTACATCGTTCGGGATCGAATTCGGAAAGACCTGGAATGACCAGATGGCACCGTGGCCATTGATGGCAATTGTACCGCCATCTTCGGCCGCAATATAGTCCTCCGTTCCGAAAACAGCATCATACTCAAGACCTTTTTTCGCTATGGCCTCGTCAAAAGGAAGGTCGAAGAAGCTGACATCTTCCTGCGAAGTATTGACATCAAGAGGCTGGTCGCTGCATCCCGGCAACCCGAAGATAACTGCCAGAGAAAGAATGGCCACCAGTGGCGCGATCAAGCGCCAGGGTGCCCCGTATCGGTTACCGTGCTTGCCTTTCATAAAGCGCTCCTTTCCTCAAACCTATTCAAACTTGTCTTTCTTTCGGTCTTTCAAAGGTCTTTCGGCAGGACCTTTTTCGGTGTTCCAGAATGAAGCAACATGAAGGCCGTTGCGTGGAAAATCTACATCATCATGCTAACGGTGGTGTTAATCAATTAGATCACAAAACCTTTTGACAGTGTTCAATTTTTGACGAAGATCACACAAAGGATGAACAATTGGCGATATTCTGTGATTTTTGTTGGCTTATTCCAATACAGTGGGGTGAGAGCACAACTGACCGACACCGGCGATTTCCTTGAGGGTCTCGGCAAAGTAGGAAAAGTAGGCGGAATTAACCAGCTGGTCCCAGGCTGGAAGGCTATTGTGTTCCACGAAGTAAAGTCGGAGTTCACTAAGAATGCGGGTGGTATCGTCTCGAGCCAAGGGATCAGTTTCGTGAAGTCGAACCGCCGATTTCAGGCGAAGTTCAAACAGGTCTTGGCTACGGGCATAATCCAAAGTCTGGCGATAACTTGCGGTCGCTTTATCAGGTTCGCCGCTTATTCGGTGATGCTCACCGGTCAGGAAGGCAGCTTCATTCTCTGCCAGAATGGCATTGTTTTCTCTGGCCATGTGGGATATCCTCGCAATCACCTCTAAAGCCTGATCATGATTACGCTGCCCAATAAGAAGACGAGCCAGACCGATACAGGCCCGAGTCAAATATTCCGCGGATCCGATCTCCCCGGCTATATCGATGGCGGTTTCATACATGGCTTTAGCTTTCTCTATATCTCCCGTAAAGAATGCCAGTTCCCCATAGCGAACGTTACATTCTGCTATAAGCTCTTTATCTTCAACCTTTCTGGCAAACTCCATGACGGCATTGAACCTGCGTGCGGCGGAGGAGATTTCGCCTCTCATCAGGTCAATATCGCCAAGATTGCCAACGGTGTAAAAGTGAGCGTGACGGTCACCCAGTCGCTCAAAGATCAGGTTGGCCTGAAGGAATAGTTCCTCGGCTCTTGTGATTTTCCCGAATTCTCGTGAAAGATTCGCCAGATTTCCAGAACAGTAAGCTTCATTGCGCTTATCACCTATGTTTCGGGCGATTTCGAGGGCTTGAATGAGGAGTTTTTCGGATTCCAAAAAGTGACCTCGATCCTGTTCAATAATGGCGAGATTGTTATAACTTACTGCTAGATCCCGCTTATCCACGTCCCCGGATTCAATTGCTTTTTGAAAGGCTGTGGCAGCTTCGTCCAATTTACCTCCTCCCCAGTATGAGAGACCCAGTTTGGTATAAGCATCCGCGACAAGGTTGCTGTCATTGAGGCGCGTGGCCAACTCCACCGCCTGACTGCCAACTTCCTGCGCTCTTGTAAACTCTCCACTTCGACGCTCGAGCTGACATAGAATCATAAGAGCCCGGACCCTGACATCGTCGGCGTCATTGTCCTCGGCGTAGGACAGAACATATTTCAACACCCGCCGGCTTCGCGAATAACGTGTCTGACTCCACAGGACCCTGGCGGTTTCAACAACAGCCATTATACTTTCCTTGATCAATCCAGACGACCTGCCGAGCTTCCGCCATTTGCGTAACCACGGATGCATTTCCTTGTAACGTCCTTCAAAAAACAGAAGACTGGCATAGTTCTCATAAAAAGATATTTGTTCGGCCGCGTCGATTACCCTGGCATCCCGCTCGTTCAATATCCGTATACACTGGCCGAAGAACTCCGCACTCTCGGTGAGCGCGTATCGGTCGAAGGATTTCCTGGCCGCGTCAAGAGAGTACCGGAAACCCTTGTCGGCGACCCCGGCGCGGTAGAAGTGATGGGCCAGTAGAGCGGCGTGTTTATCGGAATTCTTCGCTTCAATGATCTCCGCGAAACGATGATGCAGACGCCGTAGCTGCGATTCGGAGATACACTGGTAAATCGACTCGCGCATGGACGTATGCGCAATACTAAAGCGATTGTCAGTCGGGCTGCGCTCAAGGAGGCCGGATTTCGTCAGTGACTCGAGGTGAGTCTGGATAGTGGCCAGGCCTATATCGGGAAGGCCCTGACTTAAGAGTTTGGCCGAAAAATCGCCAATGGCTACCGACGCCGCCTTCATGATAGTACGCTCGATCTCCGGAAGGGCATCAAATACTGAAAGATGAAGGTTTGCCAGACCGTCGGGCACCGATATCTGGAGTTGGTCGGCCCTCAGTTCCCACTTGCCCGTGACTTCGTTTTTGACCAGCTTCTGTTCGGCCATGCACTGGCCGAGAAACCGCATGATGAAATGGGGATTGCGGTCCGAGGCGGCCAGAATCCTTTCGAGAAGCTCTTTCTCTCGTCTTGCGCCGGCGAAATTCGCGGAAAAGTAACCCCACCACTGCTTGTCTGTAGGACCGGTAACGCGCACCACCGCCCGAGAGCCTCCCGTGTCATCAGGCAGCCGCAGAGCCTCAGAATCACGAGTGACCATAATCAGCATCAGGGGAACATCGGCCAGATCATTTGTCATTGAAAGCATCCAACCTTTGAATATCTCATCAGACATATCGAAGTCATCCATCACGATGGGTCGCGGAGAGGTCACCAGAACCCGAATAAGATCGGCGAGTAATTCTCGGGTTTTCTCTATCCGCAATTCCGGAGTCAGGCCACGGGTCCATTCGTTGTCTTCGGCCCCGGTCTGTACGATGTCCTCAAGAAGGGGATGCCACCTTTGTTCGACCCGACCAAGTATGAAGTCCTCGAAACCCTGCGAGGAAGCAACCGGGTGTGTCTGGACCAATTCCTGAAAGAGTTTTCGCGTCAGCCAACCGGAGCCGAACAGTCGGGTGTTCTTGCACGCCAGAATTATGGGCTCGACATCTTCCTTCCGGGCAAGGAAATTCTGCACCAGCGTGGTTTTCCCAACGCCAGCGGAGCCGCTTATAATAACCGAGGCCTGCTGCCCCTGCCGGGTCTGGTGCCAGGCATGCTCAAGCGCTTCGAGTTCCTTTTCCTGTCCCACGATAGTCACCGATTTATCACATCCAGCTGACGCCTCCGATACATCGACGAACCGGTGACACTGGATTCCATCACCGATTCCTTTCAATGACAGGGTCACGGGTTCGGTCATAACCTCATGCGGGAGGCGTGGCTTGAGCTCGGGGCTAATGATCATTTCGCCCCATTGGGCCTTGGCCATCAAACGGGCAGCAAGGTTTATACCATCCCCCATCACGGTATATTCGCGGCGCCGCTCGGCTCCAACATCGCCACAAAACAGCGGACCTATGGCCAGCCCGATCCTGATTCGAAACGAAGAGTCGTTCAACTCCAACAGTTTTCTCGCCGACAGAAGGGCATTAATCTCATCATCTTCGCGCTTCGCCGGAGCGCCAAACAGGACCAGCAACTTGTGACCACGTTTGAACGGGTCAATGCGAGCGATACTGCCGTGCGAGTCACGGATGGCCTCGAAGCCCTTCAGGAGCTTTTCGTTCAAGACCTGCACCGCGATAATCGGATCATCGGTTTTGCGTCCTATATTGTTCTCAAAGCTGGCAAAGAGTACGACTACCTGACGATGTTCTCCCTGGACAGACATTGATGGAGCGGAGGTTTCAATTCTTGATAGAACATCCTGGGGAATGTACGATCTGAGAACCTTCCGATTTCCGATCGGGCCAACGCGGTATGAATCGTCAGCATCAGCTCGCCGCTTTCCTTCCGAGCGCCGGTGTGTAACAAGCCTGAATCCACTGTCGGCAGGCTGAAGTTCGAGCATACCGGCACACTGGTGTGCCAGCGCTGGTCCGATGGCGAACTCGTTGTCTCCGGCAACGTCGCAGGCACGGTAAACGGTTCCGAGAAGATTTCCCAGTGGCTCGGCTTCCAGCCTGATCCCGCGATCGCCGAGTGATGCCAGAAAGAACTCACCGGATTCGGCGCCGATATGGACGCTCAGTTCGGTTTTGTGTTTCAGACTCGGATTCGAATTCACGGATTCAACGGCTTCGAGAATGTCTCCAAAGAATACCGCGAGATCCGGATATTCGGGGAAGTATGCCCACAGAGCGTCGCCGGCAAACTTCAGCACATCTCCGCCATATTGGAAGATGACATCGGAGACCGCCTCGAAAAAAAGATTCAGAACACCCGTGAGAACCTCGGGACCCTCCTTCCCCATGGCGGAGAGCTGGCGGGTGAGAGCCGTAAAACCGGACGCATCGATGCACACCACACAGCCGTTATGCTTGGTGATTACGTGCACCTCGTCCCCGGACGATGTCTGGTACCATTCCAGAATAGTACGAGGGATATATGGTGTTAGTTTTCTGCTGTCGGTCTGCCAATCACCCATTGTAAGCAAGGATCCTAATGGCGAACAGGATGACCACGTGGACCGCCTGATCGAAATAGAATGCTTGTTTGGTGCCGTTAAACTTGTAAGCCTTCAGGTAATCCTGTGTCCAGTGCGCGAGAAAAATAACCGGCAGCACGATCAAGGTGTTGACCGCGAAGAACGAATGATTGCCGTTGAGCGTGAGCCCCACGAACAAAGAGGCCGCCAGAATCGCCGTGTATATCAGAACGTGGTACGTAAGCACTTTCTTCGACTGTTGTTTGCGTGCCGCAACCCGGTCACTTTGCAGGGCGAAGTCACCGAGAAAATGTCCCAGCAGCAGAAAGAATAACAGGTCAATCATCTGGATTCTCCCTCCTGCTCGGCAGACTCATCTCGAATGTGGTTCCCTGCCCGAGATTCGAGTCGATTTTGATTTTCCCGCCGTGGGCCTGGATTATTTTGGCTACTGACATTAATCCGATGCCGTGTCCACCCCGCTTGGTGGTGAAACGCTCCCTGAAAAGTTTGGGGACATGCTCGCTTGCGATGCCGGGCCCATTGTCGGACACTTTGATGATGACACTGTCGGTCTCCGGCGCGTTTTCCAATCTGACTATGATATGTTTTTCTTCGCCAACGTCAGTCTGTGACAGAGCCTCAGCGGCGTTGACCAGAAGATTTACCATAACGCGCCGCATCTGGTCCTCCTTGACCGATATCAGGGCGGGAAAGTCTGGAGCTACCTCGTAATCGAACTTGATCGTCTGAAAGGTTACCTGCGAACGGCAGAAACGCCAGACGGCGTTAACCACGGCAGGAAGGTTCACACTCCGGAACTCACTCTTGTCATCCCGGTATATCATCATATTCTCAACGAACTGAACAATCTGCTTGGATGAATCGCTGATAGCCTGGAACGAGTTCTTCAGCTGGATTTTCTGCTCGTCGGAGAGACGTGTCAGGGCAAGCTCCACGTTCCCGATCAGAACACCAAGATAGTTTTTGAGATCGTGGGCCAGCTCACTGGCCGTCTCCTGGGCGCTCTCGTACTTTTCAATATCAACGATGGTCTGGTTCAGCAGTTTTAATTCCGAAATGTCCTGACAGATAATCAGGTGCAGGTGATTGTCGCCGTGTCCCGACATCGATGTCACGGACAGGTAGACGGGGAATTTCTCACCGTTGCGCACCCCGGTAACCTCGCCGTGCCAGGATTCTGTTTCACGATAAGTATCCTCAAAGTATTCAAAATCGGAGAAGAGATATGTGATGTTGATATCTTCATCGGGATCCCGTATCTCGAACATTCTTGCCGTGGCCTTGTTCATGCGGAAGATATCACCGGTTCTTGTCGCAAGCAGGATGGCACTGGGTGATTGGTCAATCACGCAGTCAAGAAACGAGTTGAGGCGTATCAATTCCTCGTTGGTCGTTGTCAGAAGACGGTTGTTCTCCTCAAGTTCGGCCAGACGAGACGAATCGGATTCCCTCAGTTTGCTGCTGAGACTGCGAAGCACGCGGGTTGCCAGAGCGGGCTGTTCGCTAATTACCTTTTCGAAGTTCTCTCTGGAAAATTCGAGAACCTCACATTCCGTACCAGCGACCAGAGTGGCAAAACGCGGTGATTCTTCCACCAGGGCCATCTCGCCCAGAAAATCACCCGGTCCGCGCATCGCGATCAAGCGCGGCGCAATCTTCTCACTACCCTGCTTTAGAACGCGTACCGTTCCTCTCAGGATAAGAAGCATGGTACTGCCTGGCTCACCCTCGGTGAATATAGTTTCGCCGGGCTGGTACGCTTTCAAGAGCGAGTACTCTTCAGCGAGGCGAATAAGCACCAGGTCTAATGCGGGGTTGGTCGAACTCAGGTTGTTTATCCGCATACTCTTACGTATCGGTATTAATTAAATAATCCTTTACAATTCGCAGGGTATACGGAGGGGTATGGCATACTTCGGATCAGGACGCCGACCTTGGAAGGTGTTTCAATCTGAAACAAGAGTGCAGAGCGTTGCATCTGATGGCATTTTGGACCCCCCTCGCAAGAGTGTGCAGGCATCAGCCCGGTGATGGTGTGACGACAGTTTTTGCTGCCGAAGGAAAGTGAACATCTATTATGGGATTGGCCGCTTCTCTTCGGGCTATCCGTCGGTGGCCGCCTTGTGAGCGATTACCATCAGTTCATATTCATCCAGTTCGATTGGCCTTTTGCCCCAGTTTCCGGCTGTTCCGCCGCCAATATGGTCAACGGTAAAGCCGGTCATTCGGAGCATCAGCAGAAGTTCGGACGGTGCGAAGCCGCGCTCGGTCACCCGCAGTGACTTCTTGCCGTCCAAAGTATCATATTCAACGTCGTATCTTTCGCTCAGGTAGACCGGATCAAGACGGCCGCTGGCAACATCCTTGTCCCCATACTGCCGCACCAACTTGAAGCCATTTAGCGCGGTTAGCAAGAATCTACCACCCGGTTTCAGGGAACGATAGATGTTCCGAAGTATGGCCAGGTCGTGTTCGGCCGGATCATCGGCTGAGCCCAGAAGACCGAAGGCTCCTTCACACAGACAGATAGCAGCATCGAAGAGTCTATTCAGCTCGAAATCAGAGGCATCGGTCTCGACGAGTTCAATCTCGACCCCAACCTTTTCGGCCGCCTTCCTCGCCTCCGCAAGCATCCCGGCCGACAAATCAAGACCGGTCACCTTATAACCACGTCGGGCCAGTCCCACCGCGTGGCGCCCGGTGCCGCAGCCAACGTCAAGAATTCTCTCGCCACCTGACAGGGCCAATTCACGGATTATGAAGTCCACCTCCGCGGCGGTGTTGGAAGTAAAGACGTTCTCCATGTATTTCGGAGCGTGTTCATCGAAGAACTTTTTCCATTCGTTCTTGTCCGGCATTTCTTTGGTCCTCCAGTTTCAACCATATTCCCCGGTAAAGTATACATCGTTTTCGCATCAATGGTAAGCATATTCTGAGATTAGAACCCTGCTCTTTCCGCCTGAGAGCGGTATTGAAACTTACACGAGTTGAGCTACGTAATATGAGATGGGCCCGCCGCCATCCAGCCTCACACTATCCGGGCCAGGGACATCAAAATTGCTTGTTTGCCATAAAGCAGTACAATGGTTAATCTAATAACTAATTGAAGGAGGTTTTCGGGATGCCGCAGTTCCGTCAACTAACCGTATTACCCTCCGGCCATAGGCGTTGGGCCGGATACCGCACGCCTGCCATGATCGTGCTGGCCGTGATCTTACTTGGTTTAGTGTCCGTGAACGCTCAAACGGTCGTCGGTCCGCGGGAAGATGTACCGTCAATCGACAACACGACCAAAGCCGCGATTATCGATAGTGTCTCGGCGACACTCAACAGAATATACGTTTTCCCGGAAGTAGCCCAGAAGATGGAAAAACACATGCGCAAGCAGTTGAAAAGCGGTGCCTATGATGACCTAAACAACACGGCATCATTCGCGGAGAAAATAAACGAAGAACTGGGCGAGATCAGCAAAGATGGACACCTGTGGGTTCGCTATATCCCGAGCGAAGAAACTGAGCGCTTTTCCCCTTCTGACACACTTACTGATGAAGAAAGACTACGTCGTGAGCAGGAAGCCTTGCGGCGGAAGGAATACGACAACTTCGCGTTCGTCAAAGCCGAGCGATTGTCCGGCAATGTAGGGTATTTACGGCTCGACGGCTTTATGGAGGCCAAATACGGCGGTGCCACAGCCATCGCGGCTTTAAACTTCCTTGCTTATTGTGACGCTCTTATCATAGATATGCGCAACAATGGCGGTGGAGAGCCCAGTATGATTCAGCTTATGACCAGCTATTTCTTTGACGAGCCCGTCCATCTGAACACATTCTATATCCGTGAAACGGATTCCCTTCAACAGTTCTGGACCCAGGAACAGGTACAGGGGCCGCGAATGTCCGATGTCGATCTCTATGTGCTCACCAGCGGCTACAGCTTTTCCGCAGCGGAAGAATTCACCTACAACCTGAAAAATCTTGAGCGGGCAACGATCATTGGTGAAACCACCGGCGGTGGAGCGCATCCAACCGACCGGCATGTCTTTGCCGACTTAAATGTCGCGATGTCGTGCCCTTTCGGCAGGGCCATCAACCCAATCACCGGAACAAACTGGGAAGGAACCGGGGTCGAACCGGACATCGCGGTGCCGCAGGAACAGGCTCTCGATGTTGCTCACCTTGAAGCTATGAAAAAGCTGGCCGACAAAGCCACCGACGAAGAAATAAAGCAAAGCTTACTGTGGAACATCGAGACCAAAGAGACTCTTTTGAATCCGGTGACAGTGGCGCCGGAGATTCTTCAAAGCTATGTGGGTACTTATGGCCCCCGCACAATCACTTTTGAAAAGGGGGTTCTTCTTTATAAGCGGGAGAACGGGCCACAGAGGCAAATGATTCCCATGGCCGAGGATCTATTTTGCTTTGAAGACATCGACTACTTCAGATTGAAGGTGATTGTCGATGAGCAAGGTAAACCAGTGGAACTGATGGGGCTGTACGCCGGCGGGCACACCGATGTGTCACCGCGTGATCCGGACAAGTAACATTCCGCAGACAGGATTGCCACAGAAAAGCGGGCACAAGGCGTGCCCGCTTTTTCATACCCGTCGAGATTAATCCTTTATAGAGTAAACGCGAGGAAGAAGGTGTTCTCGTTACGGTAGATGCGGAGCAGGACTGAATCACCTTTCTGGGCGTTTTCGAATCTTTGACTGAAGTCATTCACAGTCTCGATCCGCTTGCGGTTGACCGAAAAAATAACGTCACCTTCGCGAAGACCCGACCGGAAAGCGGCGCTCGCCTGATCGATACCGGTCACAACCACGCCGGTCAGATTCGGATTCAGGTTGTATCGCCGGGCCAGGTCGACAGTCAGATTACTCACGTCAAAGCCAAGCAGGTCCTCCAGTCCCTGTCTCGTACCGGTACTGGCAACATCCGAAGGCAACTCTCCCAGTTCAACGGTGAAACGCTTCCGGTCGCCGTCACGGATAATGTCGAAATCGACCTCAGTGCCGGGGGGAGTCGCCGCCACACTGTTGCGAAGCTGAGCGGAGTTGGTGATTTCCTTGTCGTTCATAGCAACGATCACATCGCCGGGTTCAAGACCCGCCCTTCCCGCGGGGCTATCGGAA
Source organism: Candidatus Zixiibacteriota bacterium (assembly GCA_020351995.1). Lineage (GTDB taxonomy): Bacteria > Zixibacteria > MSB-5A5 > GN15 > FEB-12. Next base: position 2,101,923 of record CP070674.1, on the reverse strand, counting down.
ACTACATCACCCACAAGCGCCCCGTTGTTGACTTCAACTCCCATGGCCTCGGCAAGAGCCTCATCGAGATCCTGAATCAGCACGCCCAGCCAGCCCCTTATTACCTTTCCGTTGGCCAACAGTGAGTTCATGACGCTTACCGCCATATTGGATGGGACCGCGAATCCGATGCCCTGGAAGCCGCCGCTACGGGAGACAATGGCGCTGTTGATGCCGACCAGTTCGCCATCCAGATTGACCAGCGCGCCTCCGGAGTTGCCGGGATTAATGGCAGCATCGGTCTGGATGAAATCTTCGTAATCGGCAAGACCGATGTTGGAACGGCCGGTGGCGCTGACAATGCCCTGCGTTACGGTGTAAGCCAGGTTTTCGGACATGGGGCTTCCCACCGCCATCACCAGTTCTCCAACTTTTAGATTGTCACTGTTACCAACCTTGATAATCGGCAGATCCCGGGCCTCGATCTCAATGACCGCTATATCTGTTTTTGGATCCGAGCCGAGAACGCTGGCCACGTAGCGCTTCCCATCGAAAGTTCTTACGAATATACTGTCAGCTTCCGCAATCACATGATGGTTGGTGAGAATCTTGCCATCGGATTCAATGACTACCCCCGAACCCAATCCCTGCTGCCGGAATTCCTGCTCCGGCTGCTGGCGCTGATCGGGTCCATAAAAGAAATCCAAGAACGGGTTCATCAGGAAAGGGTTCTGTCTGAGTCTAAGGGTCTTTTCGGTGAACACCGTCACCACCGTCGGTTTCACTTCGCTGGCGATTTCAATAAAGGCATTATTGAGATCTCGAAGAGACGTAATAGGACGGTCCTGAGGCGAATCGGTCTTAACAGTAGCCGCTACGACAGCAACATAATCGTCTCCACCTATCTTTAGAATCGGCCCGGAGCTCAATGCTATCGCTACGACTGCCAGCAAAATCACCGTCAGTCTAATATGTTTGTTATTCATTTAAAACGTCCTCCATGATACGTGTAATCATAAACTTTTCAGCCCATCTTTTGTTTCCTGTATTTTACACTAGTGGCAGCTCATCGTTCCACAACGAAGCTCCGTACATGTAGCTACCCTGTGAAGTCCAAAATTGGATTTGATACGTCAACTTTTTTGTCTATATTGTCTTAAGTGATTTCCGGAGAAATGGCTAATGGCCACAACTTCAAGTCAGAAAATAACCTTCCCTTCATCCGAGGGTGCCCTGCTGGCCGCCAGCCTGGAACTGCCGCCTGAAACGCCCCGGGCCTACGGGCTATTTGCCCACTGTTTTACGTGCTCGAAGGACTTCGTAGCGGCCACCTGGATCTCGAGGGCGCTGGCCGCGGAGGGTATCGCCGTGCTAAGGTTTGACTTCACCGGCCTGGGAAACAGCCAGGGAGATTTCGCCAATACCAACTTCTCGTCCAATGTAGATGATCTTTTGGCCGCAGCTGCTTTTCTCGCCGACAAATATGAGGCACCCAAACTGATTGTGGGACATTCCCTGGGCGGAACGGCTGCTATCGTGGCTGCCTCACGACTTGCCTCAGTACAGGCCGTGGCCACCGTCAACGCGCCCTCGGAACCGGCCCATCTGCGGCGGGTACTGAAATCCGCTGAAGCGGAAATAGTCGCGAATGGACAGGCAGTGGTAAATATCGCCGGTCGGCCCTTTACCATCAAGAAGCAGTTCCTCGACGACATCTCCGCCCAAAACATGAAGAAGGTGCTGACCGAGCTAAACCGGCCTCTGATTATTTTCCATTCGCCGATCGACGCTGTAGTTGATATCGAAAACGCCGTCCAGATCTTCCAGGCTGCCCGGCACCCTAAGAGCTTCGTCTCCCTCGACAAGGCCGATCACCTGCTCAGCCGCAAACAAGACGCGGAATTCGTCGGCGCCACTCTCGCCGCCTGGGCCTCCCGATATGTCTCGAGGGAATAACCGCAGTAAATACTACCGTCTAATGGTTAGATTCAGGTAGCTTGATTTTCAAGGCTATCAACGCCGCGATGATTTCGGCAATCATGTTCCACAGGCGCGAAGCTACCGCAACTCCCGCCGCTACCGGCCCGACGAACGGCGTCAATAAGGAGGTCAACACCAGTTCGCGCACGCCGAGTCCTCCGGGTGAAAAGACCGTCAGGTAGCCTACCTGATAGGCCAGAAGAAAGGTCACAATTCCAGCCATTATCGGAATCTGCGGATCCTCAATCACAGCGTTGAGAAACAGCCAGAATGAAAAGCCAAAAAGCAGCCAGCACACAAAGTATCCCAGGTACACTTTCAGTGCGGTCAATTTGCTAAGACGAAAGGTAACCTGTGGCCTTTTGAAGATCCTGAGAAGAACATTAAACAACAGCAGAGCTTTGTCGGGTACGACAATTACTAGCACGGAAATGACAAAAATGACAGCGGCAACAACGTACATGGCCGTTCCAACCAGTGAACTGATGTAATCGGTGTACATCTGGGGGTGAAAAACAAGACTCACTGCGCAAGCCAGAAAAGCCGCGGGAATAGCGTACACCTGCGCCAATGCCCACGACGCGACGGCAACTTCTTCGCTGATATCAATCTTTCTAGCAAGCAAGACCATCCCGAACATCTGCCATATCTTGCCCGGTATATAACGCCCGAGGTTGGCGATATAGCTGATCTTAAACGCCTGGCCCAGGGGAACCCGAAAACCGAACCCGGAAATTATAAAGCACCACACCTGCGCGAGAAGGACAAAGGTCAAAATATGCGCCGCCACCGACAAAGCCAGAAGGTAAGGATTAATACTCCATCGATAGGCAACCACTTCCTGCCAGTTGGCGACCAGCTTTCTGCCTACGAAATAGACAACGATAGCTATAAGGACATACTTCAGGATAATGATAACGGGCGACTTACGACCGGCCCCGGGTGAACGACTGATATCCGTCAAAGTACTGAACTTTTCCTGAAAGTTGTTGTTTACAGTAGCGTACCGCGCGTAGCGCCGGTAGTCGACTCAAGTTAGGAAATAGAGCCGAGAATTCAATTGTTTTTTTGAGAGGCAGACTCTAATTTCAACGCAGGGCTACAATTTCACACCAAAAAAGGCAGACTCTATCGAAGGGTTTAGAAAATGTTAAAGAAGAAAATTGTACTGGTCGTTGGCGCCCGTCCGAACTTCATGAAATCGGCCCCCCTCATGCGGGAGCTGGGCAAACACGGCGACAGGTTTGAGACTCTCCTGATTCATACCGGGCAACACTACGATCATAAGCTGTCGCAGCTATTTTTTGACGAACTGAAAATGCCCAAACCGGATATCTATCTCGGTGTCGGTTCGGGCAGTCATGCCGAGCAGACGGCCAGAATTATGACCAGCCTGGAAAACGAGCTTACCGAGCTTAAACCCGATCTCGTTATAGTTTTCGGCGACGTTAACTCCACCCTGGCCACTTCGATAGTTACCTCCAAACTCTGGATAAAGTTGGGCCATGTCGAGGCTGGCCTGCGCAGCTTTGACAACACCATGCCCGAGGAAATCAACCGGATCGTGACCGACCGGCTATCGGACTATCTTTTTGTATCGGAACCGTCCGGCCTGGCCAACCTGAAAGCAGAGGGCGTGGCGGACAAGAAAGTCTTTTTCACCGGGAACATAATGATCGATTCGCTGGTCAGTAACCTCGCGGTCGCCAACAAATCCGACATACTTCAGCGTCTGAATTTGCGGCCTAAGGAATACATTGCCATGACCATGCACCGGCCCGCCAATGTGGACGATTCCGAAACCCTCAAGGGCATCATAACCAGTATTCAAAAGATCAGTGAGCGTCTTCCAATAGTCTTTCCCTGCCATCCGCGAACCAGAAACCGTATCGAGGAGTTCGGGCTCCTTAAGTCCAGCCAGAGCACGGGGCTGAGGATTATTGAGCCGCTGGGCTACCTGGATTTTCTCAAGCTTCAGGCGGATTCCCGACTGGTCCTGACCGATTCCGGCGGTATACAGGAGGAAACTACCTACCTGCAGATTCCATGTATCACCATGAGGGAGAATACCGAACGCCCCGCCACGGTCGATATCGGCACCAATGTTATTGCCGGTACCGACCCCAAAAGGATCACCGAAGGTGCCTTAGCCACGCTCGATGGTACCGGCAAGAAAGGGACTGTCCCGGAACTCTGGGACGGCAAGACAGCCGGACGGATTGTCGATATCCTGATCGACAAGCTATTCTGACCGACAGCGCTGCCGCCATAACCTAAGTTATTGTTTTTATTAGACATATCGTGCGCAGCCCAGTCTGGGCCGCGCGAACAACGATAAGTCCCCTCCCTCTATTAATAGGGGCCAGATTTTTCCCCGAAAACCTAGAACTTTTTTCCGTCCGAAGACGCCGTGAAGTCCAAAAGCGGCCTGATTCTGGATGTTATATTATTGTATAACAAAGAGTTGCGTCTCGTTTCGAGGGCTGGCACGAGGTTTGTATATGGTTCTTGTGCGACGAAAATAGCAATGGATTGCTAAGAAAGAACCATATCAGCAACGGAGTGCTAAGATGGCCCGAATCAAGAACTTAAAGGGCGGCGGGAAGAAGAAATCCCGGTTTTTCGCCCTGATGTCAAGTGGCGGCTCCTTTGTCGCCAATTTTTCAAACCCCCGGACAGTTGTAGAGCGGCTCAGGAAGAATTCCCGCGACCGAACCAAAGTCTTTTCGGTGAATAATAATTAGGACTTTCTATGATCTCCGGCGGGCCAGAAAGGAGACTTCAAGGAAGCGACTTAAGGCCCCATGTCTTGAGCCTTCTTCGTACCAGCCTTAAGCCCGGAATCACTTTCGCCTCAACAAAGGTCAGGGATGACAGTGGATGGGAGTCAGTTCCCTATAAAATGACATGAAATTTATCAGGCTGTTACATAACCGCTACAAAGGCAGCAAAGAGATACGGCTGGCGGAAAACTACGTATCTCTTTCCGCCCTGCAGGTAGTCAACTACCTTCTTCCGCTCGTAACCCTTCCCTATCTGGTCAGGGTACTGGGGGTCGAAGTGTACGGCCTGGTCATGTTTGCCCATGCCTTCATCCAGTACTTCGTAGTCCTGACCGATTACGGTTTTAATCTCTCGGCTACCAGAGAAATAGCCGTGAACAGAGATGACCCTGACAAAGTAGCAGCCATATTTAACGGAGTAATGATTATCAAGTCTCTACTTCTCCTGGCCGGGTTGCTCCTCTTGGTCGCTCTGCTCGTCATTGTTCCCAAATTCCAGAAAGACTATTTGATATTTCTCATCACCTACGGCATTGTTGCCGGCCAGGTCCTTTTCCCTGTCTGGTTTTTCCAGGGAATGGAGAAGATGAAATACATCACCATGCTGAATATAACTGCCAAGGTAATATTCACCGTAACGCTTTTTATCTTCGTGAGAAATCGCGACGATTACCTGTTGGTGCCTCTTTTGAATTCGGCCGGATTTATCGTGGCGGGCTGTCTTAGTATCTGGATCGTCTTCAGGCGATTCAAGGTCAAGCCGATTTTGCCCCGGATGCCTCAGCTTATCGGTCAACTCAGACAGAGCGGACAGTTTTTCCTGTCGAGAGTCTCGGTATCTCTCTATACATCATCGAACACGTTTATCCTTGGACTGCTGGTCGGTAATACAGCCGCTGGTTATTATGCCGCGGCGGAGCAGTTATATAAAGGCATGCAGGGTGTCTTTGTTCCGCTGGCCAATGCGCTATATCCTTTTGTCTCCAAGGAAAGGAATATAGCTCTCTTTCGAAAGATCTATGTCGGCGCCATGAGCGCGGCATCAGTTATCGCTGCGATCGCGTTCGCATTCAGCGGCCCGATAACTTCTCTGATCTTTGGTGCTGGTTTTGAACCAGCCGCCGACCTGCTCAGGTTATTCGCGTTGCTTATTCTGATCAACGTCGCCTCGGTCCTTATTGGCTATCCTTTCCTGGCGGCCTTAGACCACTCGCGGTACGCGAATTTCAGTGTCGTGGCCGGCTCAATATGCCATGTACTTCTTCTGCTTATTGCCATCCCATTCATAAACATATACTGGGTTGCCATTATTACGATAATCACCGAATCGATCGTGCTCGCTATACGGGCATACGGGGTTCGGAAATATCACCTGTGGAGGGTAGCATGCAAACCATCTTTTTGACAACTTCACCAACGGTAGCTGCCGGTCGCGAAAGGGTGCTTCGATGACCGGATCTCCACGAAATATGAGAGTCAGGCGGAACGTTTTTGATTTTCTCATACTGATAGCCCTTTTTCCAGTATACCTGTTAGGCAAGCTCATACCGAAAGATAACAGGCTTTACGTATTTGGCTCTTCCCTGGGTTATCATTTCGCCGACAACAGCAAATACCTGTTCTTGTATGCCAACGAAAATGTGAAAAACATCACATCGGTCTTTATCTCGAAAAATCGCCGGGTCGTTGGTCTGTTACGAAGTAACAACATGCAAGCTGAATTTCTGTATTCTTTCGCCGGACTAAGAACGGTGATGCGTGCCAAGAAAGCGTTTCTCTCGCATTCCCTAAATGACATTCACCCTTTGCTCCTTGGAGGAGCTCAGGTGATTCAGCTCTGGCACGGCACGCCGTTGAAGAAAATTGGCAATGACGCCAACTGGATTTCAGAAAACACCAAGGCGTTCCTGAAGAATATGGTTCGGAAAGCTTCTTACGCTCTGTTCCCCTATCTATACGGGAGCAATAGATTTGATTTCATCGTCGCTTCGTCTCAATTTCTGATTCCGTCATACATGAGCGCGTTCGGAATAGACAAAACGCGTATTTCGGTTGCCGGACAGCCGCGCAACGACTGCCTGTCCGGAGATTTTGTCATGAATACCAAAATCTTTAGTGAATCCCAATTTCTCAGGAAGTTACGCGACGATTGGGAACTCGTTATCAGCTGGTTGCCCACTTATCGCAAACCCGCGCCCACCAGCATAGTTAATTTACTGGATGATTACGGATTCAGTGAACGAGAGGTTAACAAGCGCCTGCGAGATCTCAAAGCAGTCCTGGTGATAAAACCGCATTTTCTGGAACTCGACCTCCTGAACGAGTACCTGAAAGATAGTAGCAATATCCAGGTATATAACCATGCCGATCCTTACCCGTTGATCCGCTATACAGATATTCTGATTACAGACTACTCAAGCGTCTACTTCGACTACCTGTTAGTCGGCAAACCGATGATTTTTACACCGTTTGATATGCCGGATTACGTACGCCGCAACGCAGGCTTTTATTATGATTATGATGAAGTCACTCCCGGGCCGAAATGCACCGATTGGAGAGCGGTGATCGATGAAATCGAGAAGACCGCCAGGTCAATCAGGACAGGTACGGATGACCCATATCTCGAAAGCAGAGCCAAGGTAAAAGCATTGTTCAACGCTCATGACTCCAATTTCTCAAAGCGTATCGTTGACCATTGTTTCTAAGATGTATACTTGATGATATGAAAACACAAGTTCTGAAATACAAATCGGTCCTGTTGTGCTTCTTTCTATACTTCTCGCTGGGGAATGTTCTGCGACTGATACCGATGGCCAGCGCTGTCGGCTCGGTAAATACAATCGAGATTGCTCTGCACTGTTATTGTCTGATTGTGCTGATCCTATCGCTAAGAGAGGCAAGCAAGTTTCCGGCGGCCCTTATTGTCGTTTACATGTGTTTTTTCGTGTCTTATATGCTGGGCGCCGTCAGGGTCCAGGAAATGGATGTCATCGCCTTGACTTACAACATCAGAATTCTGTTGTTCTTTACTTCCAGTTATGTGATTGGCCTTTCATTGTACAGGATATTCCACCACAATTTAACAAAACTGCTGCATTTCCATCTATCTATGTTCTTATTTAATGTGGCATGTGCCTGGATAATCTACTTTGTGTTTCCTGACTCGACTAAGCTGTGGGCATTTCTGGCTTCCTATGGGATTACTTTTAACGGCGATCCCCATGTACATCGATTGCTGGGCACGCTTTTTGACCCGAACTTCCTCGGCAATTTACTCATACTGCCTGTACTGTATTGTTTGTATCTGTATGATACGACGCAAAAAAAGCGTTACCTCGGTGTACTCACCTTGCTCATCCTTGCCGAGTTTTTCACGTTTTCGAGATCTTCTTTGCTGGGCCTGTCACTGGGACTCATCCTTTACTTTGCGCCTCTTGTCAAGCGCTCGCTATTCGCTCTAAAAGTCCGAAAGTCGCTGGCTTATAACCTCGTTATTCTAATACTCGGGCTCATAGGCTTTCTCTACTTCCTGCCGGGCGAAGCCCAGAGAATTGCCGAAAGGTTCATATTCGTCAGCCAGGATAATTCCGCGGCGCAAAGGGTACACGATCTGGCGTTAGGCCTGAGTTTACTGACGGAAGGTGATATCTTTGTTTTCGGCATTGGATTCAACTTCTTCACTTATCTGGGTGTGACCACATCCTCCTTGATAGATTCATCGCTGCTATCGATGATGGTTACCCTGGGTGTTCCTGTGTTCTGTATAGTAGTAGGCTGTCTCTATTACTTTTTCAAAACAGCCGAATCACCCGCGGCTCAAGACCAGCTGTTTTTCAGGGGCGTGTTTCTAAACTACATTGTGGTAAGTTTGGTGATCTCTAATGTAAACAACCTACTGCTATATCCTTTTTGGGTTCTTTGTGTATTCCCTATAGTCTGTTATTTTCATCTGCTAAAAAACGAAAGGATTGACAATGCGGTTTGCAATTGATTGTCGAATGTGGCGCTCCGGCGGGATTGGCACCTACTTGAGAAACGTGGTGCCACAGCTAATTGCATCACTGCCGGACCTGCATTTCTTCCTTTTGGGCCGGAGTGAAGATTTGAAAGACATAGCCCGCAATGGTAATCATCAGGTCAAGCTCGTTGAATGCACAGCGCCAATCTATTCAATTGCCGAACAGTTCGAACTCGCCAGAAAGATCGCACGGTGTGATCTGTCGTTTTCGCCTCATTACAATATCCCCTTGTTCTACCGTGGAATCCAGATAACGACGATACATGACATATTTCATCTGGCCGAAGAAAACGATGACAAGTCTATTGTTAAGCAAAAATACGCAAGAACAATGCTTGCGCTGGCTCTGAGAAAGTCCCGGGTTGTGTTCACTCCTTCGCAATTCACGTTGTCTGAGATGAAAAAGTACGGGTTACCATGCCTCGCAAAAGTTAAGGTGGTACACCTGGGCTTCAATTCGGCCACTTGCGATCGTGCACACCCGAAAACATCCGAAGATAAGCCATTCCTCCTTTATGTCGGTAACGTCAAGCCACACAAAAATCTGAGGCGATTGGTTGCCGCATACAAACGCCTTCACGAACACTACCATATGACATTGCCACTGGTAATTGTTGGTGAAGTCGATCATTTCATCACCGGCATCCCCGGTTTTAGAGAGGAAATTTCCGAGTCATCCTGGGGCCGGTGGATTACCTTCACGGGAAGATTTGACGACAAGAAACTGCCCGACATGTACAGGAATGCGGGTGTTCTGGTATTGCCATCCCTGTATGAAGGATTTGGCCTGCCACCCCTTGAAGCTATGTCGTACGGGTGCCCATGTGTCGTGTCCAGGGCAGGTGCTATGCCGGAAATCTGCGGTAACGCTGCGGTATACTGCGACCCCTACGATCCCCACGACATTGCCGACAAGATTTATCATGTTGTATCTGACGCCTCCTTACGTCAACGACTTATCAAGTCTGGCTACGAAAGAGTAAGGCGATTCTCATGGGATAACCCTGTTAAGGCCATAATGGATGTCATCGAAGAGACTTCAAACCGCAGTCGGAGTTCGCTTATATTGCATCGCCCGTCAGTAGAAATTGAAGACCGAAAAAACGAGCTTATTGTTAGTTAGGCACGGTGTAGAGCACTAATGAAGAAACCAAGAACAGCAATCGTACACGACTGGTTAGTCACCTATGGGGGCGCTGAAAGAGTGTTAGAGGCGATACTGGAACAATTCCCCGACGCCAACCTGTTCTCATTATACGACTTTCTCGAACCTGACCAACGCAACTTCATAAGGAACAAACCCGTCATTACCTCGTTCCTGCAGAAGTTCCCTTTGGCCAAAACGAGATATCGGGATTATCTTCCGCTGATGCCGCTGGCCATCGAACAGTTCGACCTGTCCGAATACGATCTCGTAATATCAAGTTCACATGCCGCCGCCAAAGGTGTCATCACCGGACCTGCTCAGCTTCACATATGCATGTGCTACTCTCCGGCTCGATACGCCTGGGATTTGACGCATCAATATCTGAAAGAGGCTGGACTCAACAGAAGCCTGAAGGGCTGGCTGGCGAAGTACATTTTGCATCGATTCCGCCTCTGGGATCGCTCGAGTTCTGTCGGCGTCGATGAGTATATAGCGATCTCGCATTACATATCCCGCAGAATCAAGAAAGTGTACGGACGTGATTCGACTGTCATCTATCCCCCGGTCGACTCCGATACCTTTCAGCTTTGCGTCGATAAGGATGATTATTACATGACCTCGTCGCGGATGGTTCCTTACAAGAAGATGGATCTTATTGTTCGGGCCTTTTCGCTTATGCCTAACCGGAGACTTGTCGTAATCGGCGATGGGCCCGATTACGCCAAGGTCAGAAGTGTGGCCGGGGATAACATCCAACTTTTGGGATATCAGCCGGGCGATGTCCTCAAGCAGTATATGCGGAGGGCAAAGGCGTTCGTTTTCGCCGCCGAAGAAGATTTCGGCATCGCGCCGATTGAAGCCCAGGCCTGTGGCACACCCGTAATCGCCTTCGGCAAGGGCGGCATCCTCGAAACCGTTATCAATGGCGAGACCGGGGTGTTCTTCGACCGTCAGGATGAACAGGAAATCATACGGGCCGTAAGTTACTTTGAACGCAATAGCGACCGCTTCGACCCCGAGACCATCAGGCGGAACGCTCTGCGGTTCTCCAAAGACCGTTTCCACGAGGAATTCCGGGATTTTGTGGATAATGCAATCAGAAAGCATATCCAAAACAGAGATAGCGGAATCGGCGACAGCCAGAATTTGAAGAGTCAGGAGCAGAACCTGGTCGATTCAGCGGAGGAAATACTGGCTGGCTAAAGTATCAAGGGAAGGATTAGAAAGGGAAAAATATTCAACCCGGTAAGGAAATTATGTTCTGATATGTGATTACCGCCGAACACCGCCCAAAACTGGCCTGTAAGACCCTGCTAATTGGCGCCTTACAACACGAATTTGACGGCTGGTCGGCAAGCAATTTGTTTGCTTTATAACCGGAGAAATACGGATAACACAATGCGAAGAAGAATAAGTTTGAAGCACACTGAATCGGACGGACCCGTAGATCATTCGTTGCGGCAGAATCCGGATGACGAGATCAATCTTTTTGAGTTCGGCACCACCCTGGTTCGAAAAAGACGATTCATAGTATACCCCGTGCTGGCGGTAATGTTCATCACCGCCGTAGTATTGCTGTTCACACCGAACCGGTATACCTCTACCGTAACCATCCTCCCTTCGGGAAAGACCGACAAACTTTCGAGCCTCAAGTCGCTGGCCGGTTTCAACAGCCTTACCCAGGCCGATGAGAACTCGTCGGAACTGTTTCCGGAAATTCTCCAGTCCCGGCTGGTGAAAGATGCCGTATTGTCCAGAACCTATTCGTTCGACCACGATGGCGAGGAAATGACAACTACGCTCGAGGAATACTTCGACGAGGCTGATCCCGATCTGCTGCAACGTGAACTTGGTGAAATTGCCACCTTCAGCATCGACAAAAAGACGGGCGTGATACGTCTTGCGGTTGAAACCAAATACCCTGCCTTCTCACAAGCCATTCTATCGGCCTACGTCACTGAACTTGAGAATTTCAACTTGCACAAACGCCGGTCTACCGCCAGGGACAACGAAATCTATCTGGCCGGGCAAATGGAGTCGAAGAAGCTGGAACTGGCCGAGGCCGAAAGGCTGCTCGAGCAATTCAGAATGGAAAACCGAAACTGGAGTTCCACCAGCAGCCCGGAGATCCTTCACGAATTGACTCGCCTGCAGAGAGAAGCGGAGATAAAATCCACCGCTTACCTCTACCTCACGCGGCAACACGAAATGGCCAAGTTCGAGGCGCAGAAAGATGTGCCGATAGTCCGGCTGCTTGACTCGCCGTCGTTGCCAACGCAGAAATCCAGTCCCCGTCGCACGATTATCCTGATGCTGATGGGAATGATTACAGCCATGATGGCGACCCTCGCTGTTGTGATTAACGATAGCATCGGCAAGAGGTCGCGGTCGACCGGCGACGACTCCTATCGGACATTTCGCGACAATGTAACAACAGCCTTCCCGAAAACTTCACGCCTAGTAAACAGGTTGAAACTGTCCGAAAAAGAACCGGTGTGATCCTTGCCTTCAGGCGCATCATCGAGCCCGCTTGGAGAAACGCGCCGCCGAGAAGCCAAATACGATAACACCAAAAATCGCCAAGGTGTAAATATCCGGCAGAAGGTGAGTCACGCCGGCGCCTTTCATCATGATTCCCCGGACGATGTTCATGAAGAATCGCATGGGGTTGACATAGGTCACGTACTGCAGCCACTTCGGCATGTTCCATACTGGCGTAAAGAAGCCCGATGTCAGTATGGCGAATACCGAAAAAAACCACGCGAAGAACATCGCCTGTTGCTGCGTCGAGGTTACCGTCGAGAAAAACAGGCCCAGTCCCAGAGTCGTCAGCAGATAAAGAGCCGATAGCCCAAACAACAGTACCGGCGAACCGACAAACGGGATATCGAACCAGAGCACACCGACCACGAGGGCTACTGTCATTTCAAACAAACCTAATACTGCGAACGGAAATACTTTTCCGAACAGTAGGGTGGTGGACGATATCGGGGTTACCAGCAACTGCTCAAGGGTTCCACTTTCTCTTTCCCTGACGATGGCCATTGATGTCAGCATAATCGTCACCATCGTCAACAGAGTAGCGACAATTCCGGGGACCATGAAATAGACCGATTCGGCTTCCGGGTTATAGAGAACATCATATTTCACTTCCAGCGGCATGCGCAGGTTGACTACATCGCGAGCGTATTTCTGCGCCATCCGGGCCATGTACCCCGAACCGATAGCGGTCATGTTGGCGTCGGAGCCGTCGGCAACCAACCCAATTGTCACATTCTGATGGCTTTCAAGTCCTTTCCCGAAGCCATCGGGGATTATCAAGGCCATGTCACGGCTGCCATCCTGAAAATTGGCTTCCAGATCAAGAATTGCTATCTGAGCGGGCGTCGGCAGAAAATACTCCCCCGCGGAGGTTGAATTCACAAACTCACGCGAGAGCCTGCTCTGGTCAAAATCATAGACATCCATCCGGATGTTCTTGACGTCCAGCTTCACCACATAACCGAACAGAAGTAATTGAATAATGGGCACAGCGAAGACTATCCGCAGCATGTTCCGGTCGCGAAATACCTGAATGAACTCTTTTCTCACCAGACCCCAAAAAGCTTTGTTCATGATCAGTCAATCCTTGTATTGAATTTCCGGGCGGCAACAGTCATCAAGAAGGCCATCAGTAACAACAGAGCCAGACCGTTCAAGGCAAGCGTTCCCAGCCCTGCCCCTTTGAGCATTATACCGCGTATAACAGTTACGAAATACTTGGCCGGCACGATTTGAGCCAACCCCTGCAAGACCGGCGGCATGTTGCGAATGGCAAAAACCAGCCCAGAAAGCATCACCGAGGGAAGCAGGGTCGTGACCAGCGCGAACATCATAGCCACCTGCTGAGTCTTCACCAAAGATGAGATTAGAATGCCGATGGAAAGCGCCGCGGAAACGTAAATGAGACCGAAGGCCAACAGCAACAGATACGAACCTACGAAGGGAACACCAAAAACGATCTTGGCAAACACCAACACCAGGATTCCGTCAAGAAGCGCCAGCCCGACATAGGGAAGAATCTTGCCTATGATTATCTGAACCGGGGTAACCGGGGCGGTAAGCAGTTGCTCCATGGTACCGGTTTCTTTCTCGCGAGCAATCGTAATCGATGTAAGCAGGGCCGATATCATCATCAATATTATGGCCACCAACCCGGGAACAAAGAAGTGGGAAGACTCAAGGTCGGGATTATAAAGCACCTGCGTCGATATGGTGATCCCGGGGATATCCCTACCGACCGGAATCTGGTCCAAGGCATACTTACTGACTACGGCCGATGCATAGTTCTGCACCGCCGCCGCGACCGTGTTATCTGACCCATCCACAATCATACCCAGGGAAAAATCACTTCTCTCCCGGAGCGACCCGGCAAAACCCGGCTTGATGATCATCACCGCCTTGGCTTCCGACGAAAGAAGCCAGGTTTCTGGATCGGTACTTTCCGAATTCACATCGGGTTTGCTGAAGTAGGCCGAATTGTAAAAGCGGTCAATCAGCTGCTGCGACTCATCCGTACGGTCATAGTCTATTACACCGATAACAATATTGTCCACATCCAGACTGATCGCGTAGCCATATAGAAAGGTCATCATGATGGGCATGACCACCACAATTACCAACGAACGCGGGTCGCGCAGGATGTGGCGAAATTCTTTTTGAGCGAGGAACCTAAGCTTCTGCATTCAGTGTTTCCCGATTCTTAATCAGATCGATAAACAATTCCTCGAGGTTTTCCGACCGATGTTTCCGGATCAGCTCATACGGTTGGCCGGCCTCGACAATTCTACCCTGGTGCATAATGGATATCCTCCCGCAATACTCTGCTTCGTCCATATAATGGGTGGTGACAAAGACGGTCACGCCTTCCTCGGCGAGTTCATATAGTATCTGCCAGAACTTACGCCTGAACACGGGATCGACTCCGCTGGTGGGTTCATCGAGAAAGAGGATCCTGGGCCTGTGAAGAAGAGATACTCCCAGGGCTAGCCGTTGCCGCCAGCCAACCGGCAAGGATTTCGTCAGCCGATCGATAAAATCGCCCAGACTCAATCGGTCGGTGAGTTCTGCCGTGCGCTCGCGAACCTCTTGTCTGGTCAATCCGTACGCGGCACCATAGAACGAAAGATTTTCCTTTCCAGTCAGGTCAGGATAGAGCGAAAATTTCTGGGACATGTATCCGATGCTTTTTTTGATCTCTTCGGCCTGTCGATTAATGTCAAAGCCGGCAACGGTACCCGTTCCGGAGGTCGGGGACAGCAATCCGCAGAGCATTCTTATCGTAGTTGTTTTGCCGGCGCCGTTGGCTCCGAGAAAGCCGAACGTCTCACCGGTTCGCACCTCGAGTGAGATCCTGTCGACCGCCTTGAAACTCCGGAAGTGGCGCGACAAATTGTCTATTACCACGGCATTCCCGGCGTTCACGATTCCTCCATAAGCTGTATAAAACAGTCTTCAAGATCCGGCTTTATCGGATTGAAATCCTTAATATCGAATCCCATTTCTGATAACGCAGGCGTAACCTCATCCAGTGTAATACCTCGTTTCAGATATACATGAACGCCTCCTCCAAAGCGGCGGGCACGGATATCCCCAAGCCGGTTAAGCCGATCAATGGTTTCCATCGTCGGCGGGCCGTCAAAGTAATACAGTGTGCCTTCGAACAGTCCGGGAAGTTCCGCCGGCTTCCCCTCGGCCAGTTTCTCGCCCCTGAAGACGAAACAGGCCCGGTCGGCACGGGCAACCTCGTCCATGTATGGTGTTGAGACAATAATCGTCACCCCTTCTTCCTTCAACTGAAGCAGAATTTCCCAGAACTGGCGACGCGATAGTGGATCGACACCAGTGGTCGGTTCATCGAGAATCAGGATCTTAGGCTGGTGCATCAAGGCGCACGACAACGCCAGTTTCTGCTTCATTCCTCCTGAGAGCGCCTGGGCCCGCCGGTCGGCGAATGGTTTAAGGTTCGAGAAGCGATACAGGTACTCAACCCTCTCAAGATATTCAGGGCCTACCACACCGTAGATGCCGCCGTAAAAAGCCAGATTCTCTGTTACCGTCAAATCGGGATACAGCGAGAAGACCTGCGGCATATATCCCAGAATCGGTTTGATGTGGTTAAACTGCTTACGGCAGTCGAAACCATTTATCGACGCCTCGCCCGTGTCCGAGTCTATCAATCCACACAAAGTTCGTATTACGGTGCTCTTTCCCGCACCGTCGGGCCCCACTAACGCATATACTTCACCTTGCCTTACGTCAAAGGTAAAATCATTAACCGCCCTGACACCACGGTAACTCTTGCCAAGGCCCTGCACGCTGACAAAACTCATCATTCACCTATCGTCACAAAGACCGGCATTCCTATCTTAAGTTCGCCATCGGTATTCTCGACCCTGACTTTTACGGCGTAAACCAGGTTCGCGCGGGATTTTTCGGTCTGAACATTCTTGGGGGTGAACTCGGCCTCCTCGGAGGTCCACACTACCTCTCCCTGGTACTGCTTTCCTCCGGCCTCGGTATCGACAGTGGCAGACTGGCCTATTTTGACATTGGCAAAATCTCCGGCCGGAAGATACACCTTGACCCACAGTGATTTTAGCTGTGAGATTTTGGCCACGGCCTTACCGGGACTGACCAGTTCACCCACCTCGACATAACGTTCGGTCACAATGCCGTCGATGGGCGCCGCCGGATAACAGTCGTCCAGCTCGCGAAGGATGCGCTTGATGTCAGCTTCGATTCGAGTCAGTTCCGCCTCGGAAGTCAAGACAGCCGCCTTCGCCGTTTCCGCTGAAAGCACGGCCTGAGTAAATTCGAATTCGACCTGATCCATTTGCTTTTGCGTGGCGGTACCAGATTCCAGAAGACGGGCGACGCGGTCACGCTCCCTTCCGGCAAAAGCTTCGGTTTCCTGAGCTCTGGAAAGTTCCACGCGAACTGACCCGAGCCGGGCCTGAACGACTTTCTTACCTGCCTGCGCAGACGCCAGCTGAAGCTCCAGCCGGCTGGGATCGATTACAAGGAGAGTATCATCCTTGCTCACTTCGTCACCCTCTTTGAACAACAGAGACAGGACGCGTCCCGACGTTTCGGCCGAGACAATCGACTCATCCGCCTCCATCAATCCCGAGCCTCCGATTCCATCGCCGCTGCCTGCGCAACCCATCACGAGCAGCATCGCGAAAGATATAATCAACAACGTGATCTTATTCATATTACATGCCCTCCTTGAGCAGATCTGATCCGACCGCGTGATAATATTGGCTTTGTACCACATAGAATTCCGCCATAGTTGAGGCCAGCGAGGCTTCAGCCTGGCTTAATAACGCCTCGATCTCTATCAACCGATTAGCGGACAGAGCGCCCTCGCGGTGTTTCTCGGTGGCCAGCCGGTAATGCTCTGACGTGACACGATGATTTTCCGAGGCTGCCTGATAATTTTCGTAGGCCAGTTTCAAATTTTCGAGAATGATCCGGGCATTGCGGTCAAGCTGCTCCCGTGTCTTCTCGAATTCGAACTGCGCTGCGCTCAACCGGCTTCTGGCTTTTGCGATATTCCTGACCGGCTTCCCTCCAAGATTGAACACCCAGCTAGCTACCGCTCCAACCGTGAAGTAGTCATTAAACTCATCGTGAAACTGATCCAGATTCGGTTTCCCCCACGAGTAGCCGGTAAACAGCGACACCGACGGCCACAGGGCAGCCTGACTGACTTTCACGAGCGAACGGCTCATCCCCACTGCCGAAAAGGCCGCTGCCAGTTCCGGCTTTGACTCAGACACACTCGAGGGAACCAGATCATTAACCTCCGGCGGGGCCGGTCTAAAGAGTAAGGTGATGGTTTCGGTCGGGTCCAGACCCACCAATACCAAAAGCCTGATCTCGTTCTGACGGCGCAAACTGAGAGCGTTTGTTAGTCTTGACTCCGCTTCGATGAGTGCAAAGCGCGCGTCAAGAAGGCTCACCGAGTCCGCTGCGCCCGCATCGTAAAGTGACTGAACATCGCCGGCTATGATCCGGGCTCTTTTCAGGCCGGCCCGGGCCGCCTCCACAAGACGATCGCTTCTATAAAGTGACATAAAGGCCACGCGGGCCGCCAAAAGTACCTCGTCCACAGTGGCCCTTTCAACAGCCCCGTAATAATCACTGCTCGCACGGGCCAAATCGATACCGCCACCGACGCGACCGCCCGTGAATAGTGGTAAGTTCAATCGCAGGTCGGCCTGGTAATTCTCCTTGAGACCCACGTCCCGACGAAAGACATCTCCGGTAGGCAGCACCACTTCAAACTGTGCAACTTCGTCCCGGTAAGAGGCCACACCGGAAACCGATAAGGTGGGCCACCGTTCGGATGTGGCTGCTCTCAAGCCGTTCTGAAAAGCTTCCCTCTGGGCCAGGCTGGCCTTAATCTGGTACGAGTGGCTTTCCGCCATTTTCAGAACTTCTTCGAGTGTCAACTCCCGCGGAGACACGCCAGACGCTGGCAGGAGTATTGCCACAATAAGGAAGTAATATTTTGTTTTCATCGCGCCCTCACTCCGTTCATGAACAAATCGACAATGGCAGTCTTACGTTCATCAATGAAAGTCGGCTGGTGAACGGTCCGCCAGACCTTATCGAACATCGGCGAGAGAAGGTAGTACCCAATACTCATTGTCACGAACGAAATTATCGTCTGGCGCACATTGACGGGGCGGTACTCGCCGCGCCCGACGCCATCGGTCAACCGCTTTGACAATTGCGCTGGCAGGCCGGACTGCTGAATGATTCCAGCAATCGTCGCTACAACTTCACTCCCGGGATCGGCCAACTCTCGAAGAAGAATCTTGATTATCTCCGGCCTTTCGACGAACAGGCCGGCGTGCAGATCCAGGGTCTGTTTCAGGGCTGCCTCCAGACTCTGCTGTTCTTCAAGACTACGCTGAAGATCTGCCAGACGCCCAGCCAACAGTTCCTTGATAATCTGGTAATAGAGGTTTTTCTTGGAAGAGAAGTGATAGTAAATCATGGCCTTGTTGACGCCCGCCTCCAGAGCGATCTGGTCAACTCTAGCACCGGCCAGCCCGTTCTCGGAAAATTCCCTGATAGCCGCCCGGACTATCTTATCCCTGGCTCCAACTGACCCGGACCGGTTCGCATCAGAAAGCTTTGTGGAATCATCCATATTTTCAACCTTTCAGTTCAAACTAACTGTTTAGTTAAATATACGGTAACTCTCATTAAAAATCCAACTTTTTTTGAGCGGAGCCTGTAATATTTTCTTAATGGGTTGTAAAATAGAGGCTTAGAAGTTCTTACGGCATCCTCTCTCGCCTGAAGGTTTCCGGTTCCCAGTGCCGCTCGAATTCTCACGGTTTCGGCCAAAGAGATGCTCATTAATATTATACCGAGCCATCCACCAATACTCGCTCTTACCCCTTGAATTGGCTTCCAGTTCAGAGCGAGGTGGCCGTTCCCGGATTCGACCCTGAGACTATGTCACCGGTTGGTTGATCGCAGGCCGTTACGTAGCCATCGACGCGGATCGGCCCGCCAAACAAACAACAGGCTTACCAGCGCAAACAGCGCCATCGAGCCGAAGATAAACACGGAACCTGTATCCGACTTAGCGTGAGCCCCTATCTGTTCAAAAGCCATGTAGGCGAGCCCGGCGGTGTTTACTACCAGCCAGGCTATAGTGGCTCCACGGACCGATCTCAGACCTTTACCTAACAGCCATCCCAGCCAGATTGTTACAGCCGCTATGGCTCCGTTGACAAACAACGGGGTAAACGATCCTGCCCGGGCCAGACCGACCAATCCGATAGCGAAGACATAGGTCCCATAAAAGATGACAATCAACGGTGGTTTCAAATTTGCCCCTTTTATTCAGCTGCGTTCCGTACGAACCTACAACACGCAGGCAAGTGAAAAGTTTACAGAATCGGCACCAGCGGCAGCGCACCTCGCGAAGATCCATGATTGAAATTTTGCGAAAGGTCAAATAACAAAGGGCTCTGCCTGAACAAAGCAGAGTCCCTTTATAAAAATAGTTAACTCACCAGAGGGGATTATCGGTCAACTCGGTAAACGTGATCGTTTCGCCGTCACGGCCTGCCCGGAAAGCACGCCCTTCCACCAGCGGAAAATCGGCCAGAATTACTTTCGCTGCCGACAAGACATTCAGCTTACCTTTCAAGAGCTTGTCAACCCTGGGATGATAGCCTTTCATCTTCTCATACCACATGCCGTCTTCGTGATTGATGATAATCACCTGGGTCAGCCTTTGCTGTTTGATGAAGAACTTAATCTGTTCCCAGAGGATTTCGAAGTTCTTGGGCAGGAAACTCTGCAACCCGAGAAGCGTGAACACCTCCGCTTACTATAATGGGAGCGTAATTCCCGATGCCTGGTTCTTCGGTGATGAAGCGCCGGAAAGCCTCCTGAAAACGGGCATCGCCCCAATGGATGACAAGCACCTGCGGTGGAACCCGATTGAGCCGGTAAAGCGGCTTACCGTCTCTCGCTATGATATCCGGTTTAACCTCATCCTTGCGAAGTTTCCTTACATTTCTGGAAGGGGCGGCCGTTAGGCCGGTTATCGAGGAAAACCGAGTGATGACAGCAATGGTCTTTTCGTCAGCTAACCGGAAGTCAGGTTATTCTCCTTTGAGCCTCTTAAGAATCTCCACGGCATTGGTGTTGTCCGGGTTCAACTCAAACGACTTTTCGTAGTTTAGAATAGAATTTGCCGTATCCCCGTAGTACATCAAGGCCTCACCGTAACTATCATAGACGTTAAACGAATTTGGGAACAACTCCACATTCAGCTTCAGGATCTTGAGGGCATCCTCCAGTCTTCTCCAGAACATAAGGCGATAGCCAAGGCCGTTGAGCTGGATTTCCTGTCTACCGCCAAGACCGGCCGCATGCTCGCGCAATTGACCGGCCACATCATTGAAAAGAACTTGATCGTCAGTCAAAACAGCCAGCTTGAGGCGCTGAGCGATCGTCAATGTTTGCGGATGAAGCTCGGCTCCCATTTTTATCACGGCGACAGCATCATCAACCCTTCCGGCACCCATAAGGCGATCCCCGACCGCTACCAGCAATCTTCCGTCGAAAACACAGCACTCTTCGAACTGCTTTTGCAACTGGTCGTACTTGTACCTGCCCCCCTCGCTATCATTCATCATGATAACGTTGAAAAGCATATCCGATGTGTTTAAATCCTCTGTTCTGAGGCGGTCAATGAGCCCGGCGTCAACCCAGTAAATGTCTTCGGTGCCTCTCCTGGTGCTGGTGAAGAAAAGG
>CP070674.1:2018051-2080582 GCA_020351995.1 Candidatus Zixiibacteriota bacterium | reverse complement strand
AGGCCGTGACCGCCGAGCCCCGCAATGTTCGTATAGCACCACCCCGTGAGATCGTCCTCGAAAAGTAAATATGCGAAGCATTAGAGATAAGGTCGTTGTCATTACCGGGGCTTCCAGGGGGATCGGGGAAGCTGTCGCCAGAGCCTTTGCCGCCGAGCAAACCAAGCTGGTTTTGTGTGGCAGGGACAAAACCCGGCTGGAGAAGGTGGCTCGCTCACTTAAGCTCCCTGAAGGGAACGTGGTTACCGTTCTGGCGGACGTCTCCACCAGGACGGGTATGCGCGAGATTGTCAATATCGCCTACCGAAAATTCGGGACAGTGGATCTGTTCATCAACAACGCCGGCGTGGGCGGTCATCGAAGTATCACGGAAACCACCGAAAGAGAATATGACCTGATGATGGACACCAATCTGAAAGCGGTTTTCTATTGTTTCAAGGAGCTGATTCCCCGTATGCGGAAGCAGAATTTCGGCCACATAATCAATATCTCTTCGCTGGCCGGTCGCATGGGTGTCCCGGGATTGGCCGTTTATTCGGCCTCCAAAGCCGCCCTGAACACCTTCAGTGAGGCGGTGGCGGGCGAGGTGCGAAATGACAACATAAAGGTTTCGGTGCTGTCTCCCGGCTCGACAGACACCGATTTCGCCCACGGCCTGACCGGGAAACGGCCCACATCATCCCCCGATTCAAAAGGCAAACTTACCCCGGATGAGGTTGCCGAAGCGGTAGTATTCCTGGCCCGCCAGAATCAGAGCGCGTTTACCTCAATGGTTGACATCAGGCCCCTCCGAGTGAAAAAGTAGACATTTCTGCCGGTCTTACAACCCCTGAGGCGTTGTCCAGTTTTCCCGAACGGTACGCCGGCTATCGGCGTGGATTTCCTGCGGTGGTGAAACTTTTGTGGTTCCCTGCCGTAACCTAAGGCATACAATAATGCCTTACTCCAGGTGGAGCATATATGAAGAAATCTATCCTATGCCTGTTTGCCGTCGTGATGCTGGCAGTCTCGTCAGTATCGGCGGATGATTTTCTCAGTTGGATTACAGGCAGAGACTGCATCGAAGGCTCTGGAGACCTGGTTACCCAGGAGCGCGATCTCGACGAGTTCACAGCTATAGATCTGAAGGGAAGCACTGATGTTTTCGTAACGGTAGGAGGGGAACAGAAGGTCAGCATTACTATCGATGACAATCTTGTCGACCTGATTGAGACCGAGGTCCGGGGCAAAACGCTGAAGATTTACTGCGAAGATTCATATTCATCGCGGCGCGGGTGCCGGATCGAGATTACTATGCCAGTCCTCGAGGAGGTGCGCATCAGCGGCTCCGGTGATGCCGAGATTTATGACCTTGACGGCGACTATTTCGAGTACAGTGTCTCGGGTTCGGGCGATATGCGTGCCGACGGCGAAGTTGGTGAGGTGAATATTCGTGTCTCCGGTTCGGGTGATGTTGATACACGCGATCTGAGAGCCAGAGAGGCCACGGTTAAAATTAGCGGGTCGGGTGATGTAAAGGTTTATGCCTCGGAAACATTTTATGGTCGAGTATCCGGCAGCGGCGACATAGACGTATATGGCAGTCCAGAGCGCATGTCGAGGCACGTTTCGGGCTCTGGAGATATCACGAAAAGGAGATAGCCACTCCCTCGACTTCATACTATCTCGTCTGCTGAGCACAGCAGCACTCCTGTGACGGCAGACCTTCGGGTCTGCCGTTGCCCTTTTTAGCTCGCCAAATCCGGGTGAAAAATTCGGGCCATCTGTTAAACGAAAACTAGCCGAAAAAACCGCCATAAGCTATTATCTTTTAATCACATAGATTGCTTTTTTTGCTTGCCAATGTGTTTAAAAACAGCTATCATTCATCAGAGAAAAGGTAGGTGAATTGCAGCTGAAAAAAGGGCAGTTTGACCCTCAACCGAAGCCGTCATTTGGGCGGCCCAAGGAGTTTTCCGGTGTTCTGGGGAGAGTGCTGAAGTCGCTGGGCCTCACTGGTAAGTACAACGGGTGGCTGGTAGTGACTCGCTGGGACGAAATAGTCGGCCCAGCCGTAAGCTCGAAGGCCAAAGCGGTTAGTTACGAGGATGGGTGTATCTTCGTGGCGGTGCGTGACTCCACCTGGAGGCAGGAGCTTAGCATGAGACAGGAGGAGTTGCTCGAAAAGATTCACAGTCTCCCTTACGGAAAAGCGGTTAAGCGAATCAGGTTGGTAAAGGACGTGAAAGGGTTTGAATAACATGGCGACGGATCTGGATAAACTGAAAGAGAAGAAAGAGGCGATCGGCGGTCACAGCTACGACGCAACGACCATCAAGGTGCTCCAAGGGCTGGAGGCGGTGCGCAGACGTCCGGCTATGTACATCGGTGATACCGGGCAACGCGGTCTGCACCACATGGTTTACGAGGTTGTCGACAATTCCGTCGATGAGGCGATGGCCGGCTACTGCACGCTGATTACGGTTGAGATCAGCAAGGATGGTTCGGTTACAGTTACGGATAACGGTCGCGGTATTCCGGTTGAGCTTCACCCGGAGCAAAAGAAGTCGGCCCTCGAGGTTGTCATGACGACCCTGCACGCCGGTGGCAAATTTGACCACGAAAGCTACAAGGTTTCGGGGGGACTTCATGGTGTCGGTGTATCGGTTGTGAACGCGCTGTCGGAATGGTGCTGGGTGGAAGTATCCCGTGACGGCGATGTTTATCGCCAGGAATACGTTCGCGGTGTCGCCAAGGAGAAGGTGAAAAAGGCGGGCAAAAAGAAAAAGACCGGCACGAAAACCCGCTTCCTGCCCGACGCCGAGATATTCAGCAAGATCGACATCAAGTTCGATATCATCGCATCCCGCCTTCGCGAACTGGCTTTCCTGAATCAAGGACTGACAATAGAGTTAATCGATCACCGGGTAGACAAGAAGGTATCGTTCGCGTATAAAGGTGGTCTGTCTTCGTTCATTGACTACATCAACGAGAACAAGACGGCTCTGTTTAAGAAGCCGATTCATTTCAAGGGCAGCCGGGAAGATGTTGAAGTTGAAATCGCTCTTCAATACAACGACGGATATTCCGAGTCGGTTTATTCGTATGTTAACAATATCAACACGATTGAGGGCGGTACGCACCTGACCGGTTTTCGCACGGCCCTGACGCGGACGATAAACGCCTATTCGGCCAAGTATAATCTTGTCAAGAAAAACGGTATCACTCTGGCGGGTGATGACAGCAAGGAAGGCCTTGCGGCGGTTATATCGGTGCGGGTTCGTGATCCGCAGTTTGAAGGACAGACCAAAACCAAGCTGGGAAATTCAGAGGTAAAAGGAATCGTTGAAGCGATAACCAACGAGCAGCTGGGTTCATACCTGGAAGAGAATCCGCCGGTCGGTAAGAAGATTGTCGAGAAGCTGGTACAAGCGGCGACGGCCCGCGAAGCAGCCCGCAAGGCCAAAGAACTTACCCGTCGCAAGACGGCACTGGACACTGCCGCTCTGCCGGGAAAACTGGCTGATTGCTCGCTGACCGACCCTGAGGAATGCGAGTTGTACATCGTCGAGGGCGACTCGGCGGGTGGTTCGGCCAAGCAG
This sequence comes from Candidatus Zixiibacteriota bacterium, assembly GCA_020351995.1. GTDB lineage: Bacteria > Zixibacteria > MSB-5A5 > GN15 > FEB-12. Next base: position 2,077,001 of record CP070674.1, on the reverse strand, counting down.
GGTCGCGACCGGCGTTTTCAGGCTATTCTCCCTCTGCGCGGGAAAATCCTGAACGTGGAGAAAGCGCGTATCGACAAGATTTTGAGTAACAACGAAGTGCGGGCTCTTATAACGGCGCTCGGGTGCGGTGTCGGGGACGATTTTGACGCCACCAAGGTTCGCTACCACAAGGTGATCATTATGACTGATGCTGATATCGACGGCGCTCATATCAGGACCCTGATACTTACCTTCTTTTTCCGCTACATGCGCGATCTGATAGATATGGGTCACATATTTATCGCTCAGCCCCCGCTTTACAGGGTCAAACACGGTAAAAGCGAGCAGTACGCATACAGCGACGATGAGAAGGATAAAGTACTGCAAACAATGCCATCGTCCGGCGTATCCATCCAGCGCTACAAAGGACTGGGTGAGATGAATCCGGAACAGCTGTGGAAAACGACCATGGACCCCGAGACCCGAACGCTGCTAAAGGTTACGCTTGATGACGCGGCCGAAGCGGATCACCTGTTCAGCGTACTGATGGGCAGCGATATCGAGCCGCGCTCGCGCTTCATCCAGGAGAACGCTCAGTATGTGAGGAATCTGGATATCTGACAGCGTACCGTTATACTAAACGATAATAAACTGCCGGCCCGGTGCCGGCGTTTTTTACAGCCGTTAACGATTGGGAAGCAATCTCACTTCTGCCCGGGTGATGTGTCCTTTTGCGGGGGGTCCAAGATTTCATCGGGGATTTTGATCTTGGGACGGAACAGGCCCAAGTACTTCTGATACCAGGTCCAGTCTTTCTTGATCTCTTTCATATATTTTTTGATGCGCTTTTCCCGGGCGAGAACCACGGCATCGTACTTCTCTATCTTGAGAAGAAGGATTTCCACCGACTCTCGTTTCTCGAGGGCCGAGCGGAGAGTGTTATAATCACGGAAATTGAAGATGGTCTGGACGATCGGTTCGAAGAAAACCATGACCTGTGAGGCGATAAAGTTGAGGGGCTTTACCGACTCAAGAAAGACGATGGCCGGCACAGCCATACCTCTTTCCACGGCTTTTTTGGCCAACCGGTCAAGCACGTCCTCTTCGTCGGCGGGAAGCGAGGTGTGGTCGGGGTCGGGTATATCACCGCTGCCTTTGAAGAAACTCATTTTTTCTCCTCGGCGTCATCGGTTATTTCGTCAGCGGCCTGCCCGACGTGCGACTCAACGAACCGGACGACATCGTCACGGTTCTGCTCAAAAATAAGGTAAACACCGCGGAAGTTCTCCAGACGTGACGGAGATAAGAAGGGTGACAGCAGGACACCGTTTCTGTCCGGATAGAAACTCCGGTACTGAGACCAGTTCTTATAAATCGTCTGGGTGGTTGATTTGACCATCAGGCGCTTGTCGGTCAGGCGGTAGCGGGTGGGCAGGTAGAACTTGGCCAGGGAGGCGAACAGCACGATGAGGGCCAGTGTGCCGAAGGTCCTGGATTCCGTCACGACGAATACGAGAAATCCCGTTACGAGAATGAAGATTGTCACCAGAATCGCCGCGAGCGGTTTGCGTTTAAGGGGATGGGTCGTCCATTCGAGGACCTCGCCCTCGTCTTCGGGTTCATCCGCCCCGGACAACCGACTATTTTGATCGCGATCTGCCATAGGCGGTTTGAACCACTACTTTTCGTCGATCTGGCGGTAGCGTTCCTTTTTGACGTTTTCCATCATATCAAGAAGTTCTTTTGGTTCGATGAGCTTCTTGTCGATCAGGACTCTCACCAGCGCTTCCTGGGCGAGGTTGTTCGATAGAGCCAGTTCCTCGAAGGAAATGTCTCTCTCCTGTCCGTCCACAATCATCTTTAAAGCGACTTTTTTCTGCTCCATTTTCAGAAACTCCCGTTCTAAAGAGTTAACTCAGGTTCGCTGAGACCCCTGTTCAACGCGGGCGCGGGCCGAATATTATGGTTCAACACCCAGGCTGCTTTCAGCCGCGGGTTCGGTGGTCTCAATGAGCACCGGACGTTCGGATTCAATGCGGTACAGGGGCATTTCAATATTCTCCCGGTACTCACCGAATGAGATCACACCCGAGGCTCCCTCATAGCTGCTGATCTCCCTGAGGCGGCGCAGGATGTCATCCCGGGTAGCGTTATTGCCGGGCGATGCGGCCAGCACCAGACTCACAGCATCATACCCGAGCGCAGATAAACGTTGTGGCCGGCTCCCAAAACGAATGTCATAAGCCGCAGCCAGCTTCAGATACTGTTCAGATTTTCTTCCCTCGAGAAACGGCGAACCGAATACCGCGCGTTTGGTAATATCATCACCCAGACTATAGACGCTCTCGTCGCCCCAGCCGTCAGAGCCGAGGTAAACGCCGTTAAGGTTATAGAAGTGTATCTGAGGCAGCAGTTGCCTGAGTTGCCTGGAGTCACCCGGGACGAACAGGCAGTCGATGTATGCTGGTACAACATCAAGATCCAGAGTATCGCCATTGGCGTTTATAAAGAAAGTCGAATCCTGCGGCTGCCCGAGCAGCACTGATTTGACATCCCTTATATAGATGCCAAAATCTTTGTCTCTTTGGCGATAGTATTCGATAGCGACGACTTTTCCCCCCAGGCGTTCGAAGCGATCGGTAAAAGCGCGGGTCATCCGCAGGTGATCGGCCGCGGTTGACGAGATGACAGCAGCCGAATCGGCGCCCAGCGTTTTCACGGCATAGTCGGCCAAGGCGATGCCTTCCAATTCGATGTTGGGAGATAGCTGGAAGGACGACGAGGATAGCCGGGTCAGTCCGGCCTGAGTGGCCGCGGGCGCGATCATCGGTAATGATGAACAGGCCAGAGCGGCAGAAGCCACCATTGCCTCATCACTTGTCAGGGGTCCGATGACCACATTGGTGCCAGCGGAATTCGAAAGTTGTCCGATGATTCGGGCAGCTTCGATCGGATCACCCTTAGAGTCAAATGAGGCCAGCCTTACGACCTGGCCGGTTTCCTCGCGATAAGTCTCGGCGGCAATAACGGCACCATTGTAGATTTCCTGGCCAAAGGTCTGTAGCTCGCCCGACAACGGCAACACCATGGCGATCTGGATACCGGCGGAACCTTTACTGGGGGAACTGATAGCGGATGAGTCTATCTTGTCGCCACATATGGCGAGCAGATCGGCCGCCCGAGAGGATTCACCTCTTTGAAGGTATATTTCGGACAGCGGCTTGATCAGAGCGCACGCTCTGTCGACGGGCAGGTCTTCGAAATCGGCCGCGCCGAGGCTGAGAGAACTGGCGTTTCTGAAGGCACCCAACAGCGAAGCTGACACAAGCTGGGTCAGTTCGGGGTTGCGGGACAAGCGGTAAGCCGTCAGGTAGGCCCTTACCGCGCGATTGATATCTCCTTTCAGGTAGAGGGCATTGCCGAGAAAGTGATAGGCGTGGGCTATCACCGGTGACTCTGGAAAACGTGACACAAAGTAGTTAAACCCGGCGGCCGCTTCGGAATGTTCACCCAGATGAAAACGTGCTTTGGCGCGGTTAAATACGAACAGGTCAATATTAGGAGAGCCCGGGAATCGCCCCTCCAGCTCCTGAAAGACATCGGCGGCGTCGAACCAGTTTTTCTCGCGCATAAGCCGTTTGCCCCGGGCATAGAGAGCTACGGCATCGGGAGAATCATTCAGGTTCTCGGCTGCGGCGGGGTCGGTTAACAAGATACCCGCGAGAATCAGCGCCAGTACTGTGTAAAACTTGCTGGCTATCATTTATAGCGAATACTTTCCGAAATCTTCCGGATTGATTCTTTTCAGCCTCTCTCTCAGCGACTCGGGGTCGGTTGGCATGGGGGCCGAATCTTCGGACTGGGTTTCGCTGATATTGAACAATTCCTCGTTGACGAATATCTTGGCCTTGGCCTTCAATGCCAGAGCGATGGAATCCGAAGGGCGGGCGTCGATTTCATGGGTTTCACCGTTGACCGAGAGATATATTCTCGCGTAGAACGTCTGCTCCTTCAGTTCCGTTATCTCAACTTTCTGAACCTCCGCATCCAGTGTACCTATTACGTCTTTGAGCAGGTCATAGGTCAGCGGTCGCTTGGATTTGACGCCCGACAGTTCCATGGCGATGCCCCATGCCTCGGCATGGCCTATCCAGATTGGAAGGACCTTATTGAGCCCGGTGGGGGCAAGTATGACCACCGGTGAGTTGGTGGTCATATCCAGGGCCAGTCCCTCGACTTTGGCTTCAATCATATTCATATTCTTACGACTTTTTGATGACCCACAGCTTAAGGTTAGCGGTAACATCTTTGTCGATCTTCACCGGCACCGTATAAACTCCGAGAACTTTAATAGGATTTTCCAATTGGATAGCTCGTTTGTCAATGATTATATTTTGCTTTTCCAGCATGGCGCTGATATCGGCCGATGTTACCGACCCGAACAGTTTTTCATCTTCGCCTACCAAGACCTCGGTCGAGATCTCCAGTTTCTCTATTTGTTCCTTGATTACCTCAGCCTCGCGGCGCCGTTTGCGGTCGGCCAGTTCTTTCTGCTTGGCAATTTCACCGACCGCTTTGAGATTGGCCTTGGTGGCCAATATAGCCAGGTTGCGGGGCAACAGGTAGTTACGTCCAAATCCCGCTTTGACCTCAACTGTCTGGCCAGCCCGGCCGATGTCAGGAACATCTTCACGCAGAATGACTTTCATGACTGATCCTTTCGTGCTTCAAACAAAATAAGCTATTTTCTTTCCAAACTCAACTGTTGAACTTTGCGCCAGTCCACGAAACTATCCACAAAACCCAGGAATGCCGCCACAAAAAGCCCCACGAACTGTGACAAAAAGAATACGATATAGAAGAGGATTTTCAGGATAGTCGAAAAGTTGAACTTTCGCAGGAAGAATTCTATCAGGGCCAGCCCTGTGACCGAGTAGAACAGACAAAGGAAGGCCAGCACATTGTCGGCTGCCAGAGCCAGTGTCTCCGAACCGAAAAGTCGCATCGCAGCGGCGACAATCAAAATTGGCATGACCATAAAAGGCATTTTCCACAACGTGAACGGGGCCATGGTCGACCCGGCATTACCGGTTTTACCGAGCCGGTATGCGAAGGCCAGGTAGCCCACGCTGAATGGCAAAACCGCTCCAAGAACGGTGAAAGCTGGTATCAGCCTTATCATAGCGCTGAACATTCTTTCCACACCCTCAAGACTCTTCTGCACGGCATCGGCGCCGTAGCCCATCGCGACCGATTTTTCAAGAGTATCCTGGATCAAGCGGGCACTCAACTCCGAGCCAAAGGACATAAGACTCTTCCATTGAGGCAGGAATTGGGCTACCGCGAAGACCGAGACTATCAATAATCCGATCAGGTATACCTTGAATTGGCGTTGTCCGGTGCGGCTTAATCTTCCCACCGCGGCTCCGGACGCAAGAATCATACTCCAACTGGTTAACATAACCCAGGTACCTGACAATCCGGCAATGCTATAACTGACAACGAAGGCGAAAATCCCGCCAAACCACAACAGGTAGTTGCGGGCCATGAATGCCAGGGTCGCCACGCCATAGTAGAGATAGATCCCGAGAAAGTAAGCCAGCACGCTTATTACGAGACTGGCCCCAACATTCCCGGGACTCGAGAGCAGGCCGATCAAGATCGCGTATGTAAACATGACCGCGACAATGATGTAGCGTTCCCGTCCCGGTTTCGTACTCACAGCCGAGGCGACGGCGGTATCTTCCCGGCCGTTGTTTTTGTTATCGGTATGATTCACTTTCAAATGCCACAATGGCAAGAATTCTTCCACGCTTGATAGCAGTGGTAAGTTTTCGTTGATGCATGGCACAGTTGCCCGAGATTCTTCTCGGTATAATCTTACCACGTTCATTCGTAAAACGTCTTAAGATTCGCTCGTCTTTGTAATCGACGTAGTCAATCTTGTTTTCGCAGAACCGGCAAATCTTTTTTCCTTTTACCATCGCCATAATATTTTTCCTCACTCATATCTTCTTTTTTTACGATCAAGTCCTTATCCGACACGGTGGTGTCGACACCCTTGCTTTTTGTCTTAGAGTTCCTGCTCCTCGGCGGCGTCGTCACCGGGAGTTTCAGTTTCGGATTCATCGGTCGCTTCCGGCTCAACAGCTTCGGTTTCGACCGTCTGGATCTTCTCGGTCTCAGGTGACTCGGCGGTTTCGAGGCTTTCCTCGCTGCCCTTACCGACATCAATATCGGATTCATCTTTCGGCGCCGCAGGCTTTTCCTTAGGTGATTGGGCTTGCTCTTCCGCCGGACGAATGAGCTTTTCGAGGTTACCTTCAAAGCGAACAGTCAGATAACGGAGATAGTACTCGTTGAGTTTGAAGTGCCGCTGAAGTTTGGGCAGGACCGAGGTCGGCGCCTCGAAGATGAAACTGGCATAGTAGCCCTGAGTCAGGTCCTGAATTTCGTAGGCCAACCGGCGAGTTCCCATGTGATCTTCGTGATGGATTTTGCCCTGGCCCTTGTTGATTACATCGGCAACCTCGCGCACGTGACGGTCAATAGTAGCGTCATCGGTTTGCGGGTTGATGATAAAAGTTGTCTCGTAAAGGTTCATCAAATATCCTCCCTACGGACGTTAGTTAAGGGTTAAACGGCTTAGCCGGGGATATCAGATCCAGCTAAGCAGGGTTTTGGTTATATTCAGACATGGCTTCGTTGAGGCCATGCTGTACGCAGAACATAGCCGCTTCGGAAGCCGTAGCTATCATTTTTTCAACAGACTCGGTTTCGCTCTGTTTAAAGTCTCCTAAAACAAATTCGACCTGCTCGACTCCCTCCGGTATCGGTCCGATACCAAGCCGAAGTCTGGAGAAATTTTCCGTTTCCAGCTCGGCGATTATGGAAGCCAAGCCATTATGGCCACCTTCGGAACCACCAGCGCGGATCCGTATTCGCCCGAGAGGCAGGTTGATGTCATCGACAACAACCAACATCCGGTCAGGTTCCAAGCTATATCGCTGTAAAAGAGCCTTGGCGGCGATACCGGAGCAATTCATATAAGTATTCGGCATCGCAAAGATAATCTTTGCCGTTTCAGTCTCTTTAATGGCCCAATCATACTTACTCGTACCCGGCTGCATCTGAAGCTGATTGTCCGCAATCAGTCGCTGCAGAACTCTGAACCCGAGGTTATGGCGATTGCCACGGTAGCGATCGCCGATATTACCTAACCCAAGTACAAGTGATATCATCCGTTGTAGCCGACTGTACGGCCGGCGTGTATTATAATAAAGTTGCCCGATAAGTCAAGTGATATTTGTCTGTCGGGTTGTGGCAAATCACATATAGGGCAATAACTTAACTATTGAATCGACGCCGGGGGTAGATCAGGAAAATCTCCGCAGGTTAAAACGATAACCCGCTCCACGCACAGTCTCTATGTATTTAGGGTTGGCTGGATCGTCCTCGAATACCTTACGCAACTTGAGGATAAAATTGTCGATGGTGCGGTTGGTGGGATAGATATGATAGCCCCATACGGCGTCAAGTAGCTGGTCGCGTGGCACCACCTGCCCTTCGCGCTCGACGAGGTATTTCATTACCATGCATTCCTTTCGAGTAAGGTCAAAGGATCCAATCGGGCCAGTTGCTTTGAAAGTCTTGAAGTTGATGTGTCGACCGTCAAAAGCGTATTCATCTACCACGTTTTCGCCTGAGGCCAGCCAGGCCTGGCGTCTGAAGATTCCCTGGATACGGGCCAGCAGCTCGGCGACGTCGAAGGGCTTGGTGATATAGTCATCGCCACCCGCCAGGAGTCCTTCGATTTTCTGTTCGGTCTGGTCCCGGGCTGTGATGAACAGAATCGGTACGGTTGAGCCTTTGGCGCGAATCTTTTTGCATATGGTCAAGCCATCCATCCCCGGCAGCATGATATCGAGCAGAAGCAAGTCGAAATTACCGCGGTCGAATTCATCCACTGCGTATTTACCGTGGTCGACATGCACAACTTCGTAGCCTTCACCTTCGAGATTAAGGGTCAGGCCATCGGCCAGGTTAGGGTCATCTTCAACGAGCAATATTTTCTTCATCGTTGATATTCGCTTTCAGCTTAATGGTGAACTCGGTTCCCTTTCCGGGGCCGTCGGACCTGGCCGAGATTTTACCGGAATGGGCGCGAATTATCTCGCGGCAGAGATACAACCCGAGTCCGGTTCCGGGCCGGCTACGGTTGATTTCCTCACCGACACGGTAGAAGCGGTCAAATATCCGCCCGACATCCTTTTTCAGCAGACCCATTCCGTTATCCGATATGCCAAGCACTATTCTGTCGTCATCCCTGTAAAGGCGGATACCGAGCTCTATGGCTTTCTTGTCGTTGTATATTATCGCATTCTCAAGGACGGTTTCAATAGCACGTTTAATGGCTGCCCGGTCAGCATAGATTTCGAGAGAAGGTTCAAAGCGATGTTTCGTTACGTGAAGGGGTATCTCAGAGGGGTAATTATCGAATCTACCAAGGCTTTCAGCCACAAGTTGACTCAGATTGAATCGCTCGCGATTGAAATCATAACCGCCGCGATCGAACCGTCCGGCTTCGAGCACATTTTCCACCAGTTTTTCCAAGCGCCGGGCATCTTCTTTCACCCGCGGGATGATCTGGGCTTTTTTCTCCGGCGCAACCCTGTTTGATTCGAGAGTGTCGAGATAGATTTTGATTGACGCCAGAGGAGTTTTTAACTCGTGGGTTACGGCCATCAGAAAGTTCTGTTGCTGGAACTTCAACTCTTCGGCTCTCACGAGAGCCCGGTATATGAGCCAGGCTCCAACGAAGACGAGCACCAGCATGAACAAACCTTCGCTCCCGATCATAATCTGCCGGCGGATTTCCTGCTGGTGCACTAAGTCCACGAAGTTTTGGCTGGCGCCGAGATCGACAGCCATCCGGACCTTTTCATCGACCAGCCGGGCCATGAAGATAATCCACCACACGGCCTGTCCGATAAGGACGACTATGATAGCGATGAAGAGTATGAGTGCCCTTTTGGGGGTGATTTCGAGTCTAGCCATCATTCTTTAAACCGATTTGCCTATACAAAGTTACAAAATTAAGTGGCACCGGTAAAACGATTTTGCGGGCAAAAGAGAAGCCGCCGGAGGGGGCGGCTTCTTCGAATTGAAAGGCATTTGTCTAATTTACGCGCATCACAGTTTATTCACAGTCACAGGGGGCCGGTCCACCTTCCCATAGATAGTCTACCAGGTAATCCAGATCGCCTTCATCTACGCCGGGAACACAATCCATATCACCAGCATCCATCGGTTCGGGCGGCGGACCGCCGTGATATATATAGTCGGTGAGGAATACGGCGTCAGCGGCGTCAATTTGGCCGCTACCGTCAGCATCACCGCAAATGTACCCGGGGCACTGCACCGGTGGCGGACCTGCGTTGTACAGGTAATCGGCAAGGTACTGATAATCGTTGAGATCCGGGGTCTCACTGCCAGCGGAACCGTTGACGTTCCCTTCGGGGATACAGTCGGGTAGTGGTCCTCCCTGGAACAGATATGCAACCAGGAAATTCAGATCAGCGACGGTGACACTATCTAATGGGTCACCATCCAGATTGCCGCGCATACCGACGCAACAATCGTAATCTATCAGGACATCAAACGATATCGAATCAGCCCAATCGCCAGGCGCGTAACCTGCCTGGTATGCCAGAACCCGCCAGAAAAGGTCGTATCTCGGCAACGGCGAAACGTGTGTCGGTACCGTGAAGAAAGTGTCATAAGTGACGCCTGATCCGTACACTGAAAAGTCTTCATTTCCCCACTGTACCTTAAAAGAATCAGCATCGGCGGTATCACTCCAGATGAAGGTCGGGTAAACGTTATAGGTCCAGTCATCCTGAGCCGGCCAAATTAGTACCGGCTTCGGTGCCCTCGGGTCGGGGGGCGGGAGGGTTCCCCAGCAGAGTTCGTCGGCGAGAGCGCCATCACCTTCATCAGGCAAAGGACAGAGATGACCAACTCCATCGCCGTTGTCATCAAAGCGGACCCGGCCACCCACGGTATATCCACGATTGCAGATCTCGTTATAAGCCTCGAGCAGCGTCACGACTCTGTCCTCGGCAGGCGGGAAATGATCCTCGTACGTATATAGTCCGCCGGTGAGCGATCGGTATATGGCCGACTCGAAACCTGTTCCCCATGCCAGCGTTCCATCGACGGTCGATGTCGCGATGGCGAGATTCGGGCGAGAGAGATCATCGATGAATTCACCGGAGAAGCAGTTTTGCATCGTGACCGTTACATACCGATATTGAAGATTGTCAATAAACTCGGCCACGTCATCATCGTAACCCTTGAAGGCCCACCCATCAATACCTACGTAGTCTGACCAGTCGCCGTCGCGATTCAGATCACAACGATCAAGAATACCGTCATTGCCGAAGTCCGTTGCGTGAGCTACAGGATTGGGGAAGAACTCCATACAATCATAGCAAATATCCACCTCGTCGTCGAAGTTCTCGTCGAAATAGATATTGCCGCCGGACCATGACGAATCACTGTTGTCAATTAGTAGTTCATAATCTCCCCAGTCGTCCTCATCATATACGTATTCCCCGTCGACGGTATCAATCGGAGGAATGCCGTCACCATCGTAATCCCACACTTCCTTTCGATCGGGATTGATATAACCGTTGCGGTCCTTATCACCTTCCAGGGTCTGCTTGATTGTCTCAACAAAAACGTCACTGTCCTTCTTGATCCTGCTTCCGACAAACTTCATTCCGGTGAACTTGGCGACTCGCTTGGTTCTCCAGGCTGTGTGCCTTCCGTTCTCCGACGGGATCCAGACGGCAGCCCATTCATTTAAACCCACCTGAGTCTCCAGAACGCCATCGTTCTGCCAGCCCTGTATAGCCAGTTTGAAATCCTGCTCCAGTTCACAGTGGTCGGGGTCATCTCCTTCAGTAGAGATTCTGCCCGCGGCCAACCTGTAAGCGCGATACGCCAACTGGGGGTCAAACTCAAACACGTCTTCATCGTACCTTCCGCCGCCGTGAGCTGAACTCACGATATGAAGGTCATCGTTGACAGTCATATTTGCCAGAAGGTAGTTGAAGGCCGAATCAACTCCGTATGAAGTGTAACGATAGTCCACTATAACAGTATCTTCAAGATAGCTGGTATAATCAGGGAACCCCGTGGCCGCTCCCGCCACAACAATTATTTCTTCATCAGTAGCGCCAAGCGAATCGACCAGTCGATGATAGGCATTAACAATAGGGGTCCAGAGCCAGTCATCACTGTGGTCGGCGATCAATAGAAAATAGCGCTTTTCAGGATCAGGAAAAACGGAGAAGGTAGTTTTCTTATTTCGCTCATCGACTCCGGTCAGGGATAGTTTTAAGGCATTTGATTCCGTTTTGGGTTGCCCCGAGCCGGAGAGAACTTCTACCGAAATCTCGGCGCGACCGTGTCCACCGAGAATATCGAAGGCATAGAAGGTCGCGTAATAAGAACCCTCTTTATCGTAGGCATGCCGGGCTATCTCCCAGTTTCTGGATTCCCAGTCAATGACGCCATCCGATTCGAAATCCCAGGCGTAGCGCGCCACTGGTAAACTCATGCGAATGACCTCATGGGGAAGCTCACAGTCTATGCCAACGTAGGTTGTCAGCTTATACTGCATATTCGTCTGAGGTCGAAGATAATTCTCCGGCGTCTGCGTGCCGAAGGAGTGCTCGTCGGCAACCTCTTGTGATAGCTGCCTGAGATTCTTGTGGACTGCTTTATCGAGCTGCTCTGCCGGGGCAGTGGTTGCCAGACACAAGAGTAGCAGTCCGATAGTAAATAACACCAGCCTCCTCATAACATCCTCCCGATGCTTTAAGATGGTAATTGTTGGGTGAGGACCAGAAATGTTTTCTGCGCAAGCTCTAAGTGTTAATAATATATAAGAACGTGCTCGATTTGTCAACGGCGAATCGGGATGGGGTTACGCAAGCGATGTGTTGAGATGTTGGCCGTGAATCGAGCGAACGCTATCCGTCGGTATGGCCGACATCGGTTCGATTGAGACGGAGGGAGTTGGTGACGACAAACAGTGACGACATGGCCATAGCACCAGCGGCAATCATCGGTGAAAGCGTCAAAGCGAAAAGCGGATAAAACAGTCCGGCTGCGACAGGTATCGCCAGCACGTTATAGAAGAAAGCCCAGAAGAGATTTTGCTTGATGACTTTCATGGTACGACCGGCGATGTTGAACATCTCGAGGATATGATTCAATTCCGGACGGACCAGTACCACCCCGGCGGTTTCAACAGCGACATCGGTCCCGCCACCAACAGCTACGCCGACATTGGCCGCGGCAAGCGCGGGGGCGTCGTTTATGCCATCGCCGATAACGGCCACATGACGACCGGTTTTGCGAAGGGCCTCGACGACGGTTTGCTTTTGCCCCGGGCGAATCTCGGATTGGAAATCATCGATTCCGATTGTCCGGGCCACGCCGGCGGCAGTTCTGAAGGTGTCGCCGGATAACATGAGTATCTTCTTGCCGCGAGCTTTCAAGGCCGCCACGACGTCGGATGCCTCGCTGCGAAGGCGATCAGCCAGGGTGATCAACCCGACCACTCGTCCGTCGAGGGCTACCCAGACCACCGTTCGCCCTTTCTCCATTTCGCCGTCACCAACAGTGAGAGTGTTGCCGAAATCTATTTGGTGCTCATACATCAGGCGTCTGTTACCAATCATCAAGACATGTCCGTCGACCTCGGCCCGCATGCCGAAACCCGGATACGTTTGAGCATCCCGGCCAGCCCTGAAATCGATCTGTTGCCAGCGCACGTGGTTGACAATGGCTCTTGCAACAGGGTGTTCGGATTGAATCTCGATGGTTCCCACCAACCTCAACAGGCCTCTCTCGGACAGGTCACCAAAAGTCTTTACTTCGACCACACCCAGATTGCCGTAAGTCAGCGTTCCGGTTTTGTCGAACACGACGGTATCGATACGCTCAATGTTTTCCAGGATGTCACCGCCACGGATGATTATTCCTTTTCGTGCGGCTCTTCCGGTTCCGGCCAGAATAGCGGTTGGGGTAGCAAGGCCGAGCGCGCAGGGACAGGCTATGATCAGCACCGCAATGACGCTCTTGATCATCATCGGACTGGCCGGTGCGAAGTAATACCAGATCGCGAAAGTTATAAGAGCGATTGAGATGACGGTGGGCACGAAGACCGAGGCGACCCGATCAGCCAGCTTCTGAACCGGTGCTTTGCGGCTTTGAGCCTGCGTTACCAGACGAATAATGGAAGCCAGAAAACTTGTCTCACCCGATGCCGTAACTTTCATATGAAATGAGGTATTGCCGTTAAGCGAGCCGCCGATGACACTGTCGCCGGTTTCCTTCTCGACCGGCACCGACTCCCCGGTTAAGACCGACTCATCTATGATCGGATGGCCCGACAGAATTTTTCCGTCGGCGGGAATCTTTTCTCCGGGTCTGACGATCAGTTCCATACCGGGACGCACCGAATCAACATCGATTTCGGTTTCAACACCTTTTATTACCGCAAGCGCACGCGACGGTCTGAGTTTCAGGAGAGCCTTGATAGCCTGACCGGCCTTGCCTTTGGCTGTCGCCTCAAGATACCTGCCGAGGAGTATCAGAGTAATTATCATAGCCGACGAATCGAAGTACAATTGCGGCATTTGTTCAACCGGCTGCGAATAGAACAGGACATACCAGCTCCAGCCAAAGGCCGCCAGTGTGCCCATAGCAATCAGGCTGTTCATGTTAGCCCGCAAGTGGAGGGTTTGGGTTAAGGCATCGGCCAGGATTCGGCGCCCGGCATAGAACAGCACGATAGCCGCAATTATACCCTGTATCGCTCCGTCGATCATCTTGCCAATAAGAAATCCCCCGGGCCACATGGCCAGAAGCATCAGGGGCATCGTAACGGCGAAAGCTGACCAGAAAGCCCTGCGGGCGGCGGTTTCCTCTGAGATATTTGAGGCAAGTATGTCAGGAGTTCCCGCTTGCGCCTTAAAGCCGAGAGTCCTGATCTTTTCGACAATCCCGGCGTCACTGACAGTACCCCGATCGTAGGTTACCGTAGCCGAGCCGGTGACAAGATTGACGCGGCATTGGCGCACACCGGCCATCTCACCGACCGATCTTTCGATGCTGCTGACGCAACTGGCGCAGTGCATACCATCGACTCTTAGATTTAGTTCTGATACTTTCGTCATGGAAACCGATTCTTGCGATTTAATGGATATGGACCACGCCGTTACTTAATGCCGAGCAGGATCAACAACTGGGGGCAGTTGCGCATAAGTTCTTTGCGGACCTTGGTCCGGGCCCGGTGGAGATACCAGCGGACGGTGGCTTCGGGCATGTTCATGATGTTGGCCACGTCATCGATCTTGCACCCCTCAACATCGCGCAGTATAAACGCCGATCTCTGTTTCTCATTGAGCGACTTGGTGGCCTCGGCTATGAAATCATTGATCTGCTGCTGGCGATATGTTATTTCGGGATCGCCCTGCATATTCTCGATGGTTTCCCGGAAATTGTCGAGGGGTTCATGACGGTGCCGTTTGTGCTTTCGAATGTAATCGATGGCCGCATTGACGGTAATGCGGTAAAGCCAGGTGTAAAACTTCTTCTTTTCGTCGTATCTCCAGATATTCTTGGACATTTTCACGAAGACTATCTGCGTGATATCGGCTGCCTCGTCATAGTCACCTACCATCTTATAAGCCAGCGAGGCTACCTGGCTCCGATATCGATTAACCAGTTCAGTAAAGGCAAGCTTGTTTCCTCTTTTTATTTCGGCCACAAGCTTCTTAACGTGCTGTTCGTCCTTTTCATCGGCAAGGTTATGGTAAGTACCGTTTTGGGTCGTCTTGCCTTTTTTCATATTTCCCAGCCCTCAATTGTATACTTCAAGAACAATACCTGCGGGTGGCAAGTTCCGAAAACTTTGGCCGGGCCCATGCATTTGTGACTTGCGAGGCGGACGTTTGGTGGAAAGAACTTCGACCGACAATTCCTGCGCCCTGGCGGCACGGCTAGCCCGGTGTTGTTTCGATGTCGCTAAGTTCTTAGGCGCAGGGCGGCTAGGGAAAAGTCAGGGTGGGTATTTCACAGCATGAAATGAGTTTCGAAGGACGGCCGTTTCCTTTGCCAGGCAGGGCCGTTTATGGCACAAAAAAACCGCCCTCTGGCGGCGGTCTAAGAAACTCTTTAAGAGTGATCATCAACTTTTCATGTCGTTGAGAATGAACTTATTCGGGGCTTCAAACTTACCGTTACGGATGACCTCGTAGTGCAGGTGTGGTCCGGTCGAATAACCGGTAGAACCCATGAGCGCCACAACTTCGCCACGCCGCACCCTCTGACCGACTTTGACCTTAGCCTGTGACAGGTGCCCGTAGCGGGTTCTAAAGCCGTAACCGTGATCTATAACGATGTACCTGCCCATCATGTTGTCGGTGCGGACCTGGATAACCTTGCCGTCGGCGGTAGCAATAATCGGCGTTCCAGTGCGATTGGCGATATCCATACCCCGATGCATCTGTTTGTAACCGGTGAACGGATCGTACTGCATGCCGAAGCCCCGCGAAACCCAGCCCTTGGTGGGCCAGATTGAGGGCGTGTGATCCAATCGGTCCCTGACTTTCAACAATGACGTTTCTATCTCGCCGTACTTTTCCAGTTCAAAACGGGAGAGCCTAAGGAGGCGGTCAACCTCGACTTCGGTAGCAACGGCATCCTGCTCGAACTCGGACATATCGGCCAAGTTTTCGGTGGAGGGCCCGCCGATACCCAGCATCCGTTCCTCGGAGTCTATCTCGGGGAGGTCAAAAATGTTGCGGATTCGGATCTCTTTTTGGACCAGGTCGTTGTAGCGCTCACCGACTTCGACCAGGTTCCACCTGAGCTGGTCGTATTTCTCCTGAAGACGCTGGTTTTCGGCCCGGAGTCGTTCCAACTCGGCTTGATCTACCTTGGTGGTGAAAAACTCAGCTGATAAAAACAGGCTGCCGACCAGCAGCACCAGCACCGCAAAAGCGCCGAAATAGATCAAGGCAACCGGGATATTGAGTTGCTTGAGGATTCCCATGGAGTTGGGAATCAGCATTAATGTAAGTTTCTTTTTGAGAACTTTCAAAACTCTTCCAAATACTTTTGAACACCAAAAAGTTGACAACTCTTCGGTGCCCTTAAGACAGCTCGACTAACCAGCGCAGAAGGTATGTTCCCTGCTGTCATCTGTCAAGGTTTAAGTTTCCGCCAACTTACTTAATTAGTACATACTCTCTTTTGAGTACTTTGTTTACTATTCTCGCCAATTTTTCCGATTCCAGGCTCTGCAGGCTGTACAAATGCCAATAGGTTTTCTTTGATCTTATAAGCCTCAGATCCTGTTTTTTCTCACTGCTGTTCACGGTACTTACCCTCCGGAGGCCGACAGCCGCCTGGAAAAGGCAAATAACCGGTACCTATTATTATCGGGCGGCGACGGCTTCTGATTTAGAGTAGTTTCGCAGCCAAAGGTGCACATATCGTGCCGTAAATGATCGGCCCAACAAGAAGATTGCCGTAAATCTATGTCGTTGCGGTAAAACAGGTTAGTGGCTGGTGCGGGTCCTTGAGCGGGATCGGGTTCTGGGTCGGACAGGTCAAAAATATCGCCTTGCCCCAATAGCTATAAAGCGGCGAGCCATACTTGAGGTCGTCGCCGGTACGAGCAGGGGCCAATCAGGAGCTCTTGACCGATCAGAGAAGGCTGGTCGTGTTCAGTCAATGAACAGTGGTTAGAAGCCAGGCGGGTGGTGATTATTGCATGCGGGGACCGCTATTGTTCTGGCCATTGATTGACTGCCTGTGGCAAATTGGCTAAATTCGACAAGACCCATGGGAAAAAGGATTTCTCTGATGAGCAGTTTGAAAGATAAGATCGTTTTGGTGACCGGCGCGTCATCGGGAATTGGCGAAGCCTGCGTGAAAAAGTTCTCGGCTGAGGGTGCCAGGGTAATAATGATGGCCAGAAGGCTTCGCCGGCTCAAGGAGCTATCGCGAAAGCTGAAAAATGACAGTTACCCTGTCGAGATTGACGTACGAGAATCGGGTGCCGTTGAAAGGGCGGTGGGGGCGCTGCCCCCAGACTGGGCCGACGTTGATGTGCTCGTCAATAACGCCGGATTGAGCCGCGGCCTGGACCGGTTTCAGGAAGCCAGTCTTCAGGACTGGGAGGAAATGATAGATACCAACATCAAGGGACTTCTTTACATCAGCCGAGCTATTTTACCCGGAATGGTAAAAAGGGGACGAGGACACGTCATCAATATTGGCTCCATCGCCGGACACGAGGTTTACGCCAGGGGCAATGTCTATTGTGCGACCAAGCACGCGGTCGACGCTTTGACTAAAGGGATGCGTCTGGACCTGGTTGACACCCCGGTCAGGGTCTCGACGGTCGATCCGGGTCTGGTGGAGACGGAGTTTTCGATGGTTAGATTCCGCGGCGACAGGGACCGGGCAAAAGCTGTTTATCAGGGTTATAAACCCCTCACGGGTGATGATATCGCTGACGCAGTCGTTTGGGTGGCCAGCCGACCAGATCATGTTCAGATTGCGGAAGTGATCATATTTCCATCCGCCCAGGCCTCGGCGGCTGTAACCTACAAGACAATCGAATAGCCTTCTTCCCCACCTTCTCGGACAAAAAAAGCCAGGCCAACATGGCCTGACTGAAATTGCTCTGCTAACTCACCAGTGACAGGGTAGACTTACGAATACGGGCCAGAATCCGAGCCGATACCGAAACCCCGGCGCTGCTCGACCCCCGAGCGATAGTATTCATTGCGATAACCGTCCACTGGTTTCAGTTGATCCAGCCACAGGGCCTGATCGTCGCGATGGCAAACCAATATGCGCTGCCGGTCCACCTGATGCTTGGCCCGGTGGTATTTTAAGTAAATGTGGCGGGCGTCGACGCCGATTACCTCGATCTTACCCGATTCGTGCGACATGGTATACTTCAGTCTTTTAGCCAGACCTGAGCAGGACTTCTTCGCTTCCTCGATTCTATGATAGGCTTCTACAATAGGCACAGCGTAGGGCTGGTTGCCGATAGTGGGCCGGCACTGAAAGACATAGTACTGAGGAACGCCTATATAAGACAGTTCGTTCCAGAGCGTGGCCATTACCCCGGGGTCATCGGAAATGCCCCTGACAATCGGGTTCTGGTTGGCGCAGACCACGCCCGCCTCAAGCACGCGATTTATGGCCTCCCTGGCCTCATCGGTGAGCTCCCGGGGATGATCAAAATGGCACATCATGTAGATGCGACGGTCAGGCCGGGAATATTTTCGCAAGACATCAATCAGGTAATCGTCGTTGATGAATCGGAACGGATCGAAGGCGGGCATTTTGGTGCCAATGCGTATTATCCGCACGTGGTCGATCCGGCGCAGCGCCGCAAGAATCCTCTCCAGTCGGGGAGTCGGAAGCACCAGCGGGTCACCACCGGTCAGGAGCACATTGTTCACCTCCTGGTGTTCGCGAATGTATTCAATGCCGGGTTCCAGGTCATAGGTAACTTCGTCGGTACCGTTCATAAAAAGACGTTTGCGGAAACAGTATCTGCAGAACGAGGGACAGGTTTCGTTTGCCAGCAAAAGGACGGTATGGGTGTACTTGTGCTGTATCCCCTTGCCGACGGTAATGGCATGTTCCTTTGAGGCGTCAAGCTTGCCCCATGTATTGAGTTCCTCAACGTCGGGGATTATCAGTCTACGGATCGGATCGTCAGGATCACTCCAGTCAATCAGGCTAAGATAATACTCGTTGGCCCGGAAGGCATATTTCTCGGTAACCATCCGTAGCCGGGCTTTCTCGCTATCGGAGAGATAAGGAAGCCTATCGAGGTTGTAAACAACACGAGGGCGCCTTCTCTTCCTGGTCGTATCGGTATGACCTCGGGCATTCATAAAGACCTCCTATCAGACCACCGGAGTCAATCCTGATGCCGGCACCAGAAAAGCGGCTCTAAGATATTATTGCTTGTGAGGCTGCTCAGCAGATTCAACGGGCCGTTTCGGCAGTGGCCACCATGGGCCTAGGAGAGCAAAGAATCAGCATCTTCAAAAACGTGGGCAGCCCCTTCCTAATAAAGATACTACCCAAATTGGCAATCTGCAAGCTGGGAAGCCAAAAAAACATGGTTTTTGGTCGTTTCATTCACGCTATTTTCCCATAAGTTCATTCGTAACAGGCTCTTACCACGAAAACATATATGCCGGTCGAGGTATTTCCTTGTTAGACAATAGGTTGTAGGAGCTGATGCCGGCTATGTTCGGTTATTTTTGCCTTTTTCACGTATTTCGGAATTCAGAGGTCACGTTTAGCTCGGTCATCGGGGGAAATCATACCTTATCATACTACAAACTACTTGACAATACCTATACCCCGGCGCTTATTGACACCAATTTGACAGAGGAAATTGATATATGGAATACCGGGAAGGACAAATCAGGAAAACCGAATTCTTCACAACATCGGAGCTGGCCAAGAAACTGAAGATGAACGTTCAGGTCATTACTCGGAAGGTTCAGTCGGGGGAGATTCAGGCTTACAAGATAGGGAAGGACTGGCGGATCCCGGAGCACTCAGTTCATGCCTGGCTGGAGATGCACTCAAACCAGCATAACCGGACCGCTCGCCAGAAAGTGGTGTCGAACTTCGTTAAGGACGAACACATCGAGAGACTTCCTGCCCAGCGGAGTAAGCGGAAGTACCTTCTTGAGTACATTTTGGCCCAATTCGAGCCTAACCGGGTTTATACCGAAGAGGAGGTCAATCGGATAATTGGCCGCTTCCACAACGACTTTTGCACGGTCCGCCGCGAATTCATAGTGGAGAAAATGATGGATCGTGTCGACGGCAAATATCGTCGGCGCACGGAATACCGGCTTTCGGACTGACTGAGACACTCGAACAGGTCCTAAAAAGGAAAACGCTCTTCACATTACCGAAAGGTGAAGAGCGTTTTTGAATGAGAGTATTTTGCTTTTCAGAGAGTTGTGTCAGCGACCGGCGGCGCCCAACAGGGTTTGCAGGTATGGATCCTGCAAATTTCTCTTATAGGTGGCGAACTCCTGGACAACTTCACCGATTTCCTGGTACCGTCCCAGCCGGCCGAGTACCGTAACGAGTTTGCGAAATCCATAGGGGCTGTTTGGGTGCAACCAGAAGGCTCGATACAGCAGCCGCACACCTTCATCGATCATAGCCTGGTCGCCGGTTCTTCGGCCAAGCTCAGCTTTCGTCAGACCGAGATCCTGCATGTAATAGATATTTCCCTCGTTGGCGGCCAGAAAAGCCGCCAGGGAGTCATGAAGCGACTGGAACGTCTCCAGAGCCTTGGTGGTATCTCCCCTCTTATCGTACTGCTCCGCCATGACGACTCGCATCTGCCAATATTCCGGGTATTTCTGGACAATTGAATCGCCCAGTTCGAGAGCCTCGTCCACCCGGTTCTGTGAGACAAGTCCCTCAAAAAGGCGTACGGCCATCATGCCATAACCCATATACACGCCGGTGGCACTTTCATCACGGGATATGTCCGAGTTGGCCATACCACTCAGGCGGTATTTGTTCATGTACAGGCCGAGTCCCCGGGTTATATCGATCCGCGAGGTATCCGGGTCGCGATCGAGACGGAAGAGCAAACCGACAGAGGAGGTGCGATCACGCAGTCGCAGCGGGGATTGTTCGTAAGGCGGCATGCTGAAATAGATCGGCCGCCTGAATTTGTTCTCAAGAACAATCTCATCGGTCATCATATCCTGAACTTTCACAAGCCGGCCCTCGTGCTGGGT
Organism: Candidatus Zixiibacteriota bacterium; assembly: GCA_020351995.1. Lineage (GTDB taxonomy): Bacteria > Zixibacteria > MSB-5A5 > GN15 > FEB-12. The sequence goes on along the minus strand of CP070674.1, from coordinate 2,056,125 downwards.
TGGGGTAAGATAGACCCGGCGGTTTCGGGGTCGATCGATAAAGGGCTTTTTTGGCCTGCTGGCCCATAGGCCGGGGCGGGCTTCCCACGGATACCAGAGAATTTGTTCCTGGTCGAGCGATATGGGCACACCATAGCGGTTTTTCATCTGGTCGATGTACCAGTCGGTATTCAGCAGTGACAGATTCACCACGACGATGTCTTTGCGATAGTCATAGACCTCCTGTATACACCACAGAGGGAAGGTGTCGTTGTCCCCGGAGGTAAACAGGATGGCATTTGGCTCGCAGGTATCCAGCATATCGGCGGCGTAATCGTACGGGAGGGTATTTTTGGATCGGTCATTGGCGTGATAGTTGTGGGCCAGTGAAACGAGGGGCAAGAGCACCAGCACTGACGAGGCCAGTACCGTTGCCTTCAATGTTGACGTCCCCGAGGCGCCAGCGCGGTCTCGAAGGAACTGCATCACCCCGGCGACGCCCATACCCATAGCGATGCCAAAGAAGACGAAGGCGGGTGTGAAAAAGTAATCCCGGTTTCGGACCTCGAGGTAGGCGTCTCCGGTTTCGAAGTTGTACTGGGTGCCATCGGCAAAATTCATATACAGTACCAAACCGACAGAGCATATCAAGAAGAGCGTGAAGAAGGGCATGCCGATCTCAATTCGTTTTTTTATGGCGGTAAGCAGGCCGATTATTCCCAGCGCGAAAAATGGTAAGATGAATTGCCAGCTACCCGAGGAATACTGCTCTTCGAAGAACGACCAGAAGCCCATGTGCGGATGGCGCCCGAATTGATTGGACCATAATCCACGCCGTTCGAACATACGTTCAAACATCGAAATCTGACCATACTGTTTACGGTCGAGGAAGTTGACGAATGTCCGCCAGTCGCGGGAGGGATTGTTTTCGTCTATACGCGGGTTGTGTGCGGACCTTATCGGCACATAGGCATGAACCGACATCCCCAGAAAAGCCACCACGACCAGGGCCAGGCCCGTTTTCCACTGAAAGTTCCACTTATACTTGTTGGACAGGATACCCAGCAGAATCAGAGCCACCAGAGCGACCGGCGTTACGATCATGTACTTGGAGAACGCGAGCATTATCGAACTGGCTGAACCGATTCCAATCAGCACGGCCCAGTTAATCTTATTGCGAAGCAAAATCAGCAGTGATAGCCCCGCCACGGCCGTGAACATGTAAAACATGGTCGAGCCGCCACGGCCGTTAGAGAAAACGATAATAAGAGCCAACTCGACGATGATAAAGGCACAAACGATCAGCCAATCCCTGGGTGTTGCGTCTCTTTTGAGGATGAAAAAGATGGCACAGGTAGGTACTACCATGAAAACCGTCATATGTATTCCCACCCCAAGCAGGGCCATGTAAATAATCAGGATCATTATCTTGGTTCCCGAAATGGTCCCGCGGCTCTCGAAGTACTTCATGGTCAGCCAGACTATCATTACCGACATGGCCAGAGCCATCCCGTACACTTCTGCTTCGACCGAGTTGGCCCAGTTGGTCTGACCGAAGGCCACAAAGAAAGCTCCGGTCAAACCGCCGATGTAAGCGATAAATCTATTGAACTGGTTAGCATCGCCCTTATCGAAGAAGTACTTAATTATTCTCACGGTAAGTAGATAGCTGAACATGGCCGTAAACGCCGAAGAAACAACCGAGATATAGTTAATTCGGTATGAAATGTCCTCGACGAAGGGGACCAGTGAAAAAATCCGACCCAGTATGACGAATAAGGGTGTTCCCGGGGGATGGGGAATGCCCATGATGTAGGCGCAGGCGATGAACTCGCCGCAATCCCAGAAGGAAAAGGTTCTCTGCACGGTAAGTGCGTAAACCACAAAGGAAATCAGCAGGACGACGACGGCCAGCAGGGCGTTTGTCCGATCGAAAGGTTCTTTTTTCAGATTATACATACGGGCAATTTTCTCCAAGTAAAGCAGCTAAGCATTATACCGATAATGTATTAATAGTATCAGTCTTATTTAAGATTGTGAAACAAGAATATAATATTTGTAGGCGTAGCCACAACCCTTTATTTTCCAAGGCTTAAGTTAATCGAAGCATGGGAGGAAAGAGATGCTTGTCTGGTGTAGCGTTTTATTCGTACTCGGAATATTCGCGTTTGTTGACTCGATTTTCAACATGGGGGACATCTTCCGGCAGGTAAACTCGGTGATGTTTATGCTCATTTCACTCGGGCTGCTGATACGTACCACCACCAAGGCCCGGACCAAGATGAAAGAGCACTACGAAAAGCGAATTTTTGACCTTGAATGTCAGGTAAAGGCCCTCGAGTCTCATCGCGAGAAGCTCGGTATCGGCTAAGAGGATCCCGTCGCCCCTTCGAGTTTGCGCACCTGCTGTCTGACCTCAGAGATGAACGGGAAGTTTGGGAAATTCTCCAGCAAATGACGGTAGATTTCGCGCGCCCGGTCTTTTTGGTCGACAAGAGTGCTCAGGTAATCCGCCTTGGTTCGCAGAGCATACGGAACGTAATAAGACTCGGGGAAATCCCGGGCCAGCAAGTCTATATATTCCATCCCCTTAAGAGTATCGGCATGAGCCAGACTTACAATGGCCAGCTCATATAGAGCCAGATCGGCCAGGCTTTGGTCCTGAGATTCGGCCATAAGGTTGAGCCTGATGACAGCCGAATCCACCATTCGTCTTTCCAAAAAAAGCAGCGCATTTGAGTAATCATACAAGAGTTGCTGGTTAGACTGCGCCTGCTGTACAATGAACAGCAGCCGAACAGCATCGTTGACATACATTCCGCGCGGGAAATCGACCAGCAATCTACTCAGGGCGGCCTGTGCCGAATCTATCTGTTTCTGGTAGAAATGCACCAGGGCCAGGCTGTACTGGGCTCGCTCTTTGTATATACCGTCGATAGGGCGACTTTTGAGCTCTTCCAGTTCCGCCCGCGCCTGCTTTAGTTCCCCCTTGCGCACATAACAGAGCGGCCTGATCACCAGAGCGGTTAAGTAGGCCGGATTGGCGCCGTAAAAAGTCTCCACCGAGTCGAGATAAATCAGGGCCCGATCGAAATCACTAAGGTTATCGAGGTAGATGGTACCGATTCGATAAAGCGCGTCGGCCTGAAACCGCCGTTGTCTGGTAATCGCGTACAACTTCTCATAAACAGCAATAGCTTCCTCAAATCTGCCCAGGTGCGTAAGGGCGTCGCCATAGATCAGATAAACATCGTCCCTCACCGCGGCGCTGTCGCGACGCCCGAACAGGTAATCGCCGGTACGGACTGCCTGGTCGTACAGCCGATGCTCGTGGCAGCTGCGCATGAAAGTCTCCATACTTCTGCCGTCCGGGCCTTGAAGGGAATCGCGGCTAATGGTAAACTCGAAGGCCTTTTCATACTGTCCGGACTTGAGATAGTGGGTAGATAGTATTTTCAAAGCCCTTGGCTGACGAAACAGATCGGCCTGCGTCAAAATATAGGTCTCGGCCGCCGGTTCTGATTCTCCAAACGAGAGTAAGGCCAGCAGTTTCTTCTCCGCCTCATTGCCGACGCGGGCAGTATCATCGAGCTTAGAATAGAACTCTGCGGCTGCACTGTCGTAACGTTTTTGTCTTTCCAGGACGGTGCCACGCTGGAGGGCGAACAAGCTGCTGTCGGCTGTCTCTGAACGCAAGCTGTCTATAAAGACGATGGCGACTTCGCCCAGACCTTCGGTAACCATACTCTGCACAATGAGCTGGTATCTTGCCAGATTATTCAGGGGTATATCGGCCGCTGCTCGCAGATACGCCGTTGCGGCCTGGTTAACCCGGCCCTGTCGCGCCAGGATCTCGGCGTAGAGGAGCAGGAAGTTAAAATTATCGGGATACTGGGTCAGATGACGCCTGATAATCTCCTCGGCTTTGTCATACAGTTGGAGCTTGTCGTAACATTGAACCAGCATGCCAACCACCGTGGGATTACCGGGGTAGTTTTCATAGAGGAGTTCCAGCATATCGGCCGCCCCGGCGAAATTCTGATCCAGCATCAGCTGGCGGCAGAACCTGATCTTGACATCGAGGTCGCGGGAGGCCTGATTTTTCTGTCCCGGTATTTCGTCTCCACCGGAAACCTGGGCATGAACAAGCCCCGATCCCATCATCACCGCGATGAAAGCGATTGCCGAGACAGCCAGGGTGAATCTGGAGGGTGCCATCACTGATCTTCCGTTGGCGTAATATCGCCGTTGTTAGGTAACATCTGGTTGCTTTCCGCCTGAAGAAGGGCCCTGAAATAAGCCTTGATTTGCTCTTCATACTGCGGGGGGTAACTGCCGCCGAGATAATGATGCAGCCTGTCCTCGAGTTTCATTCTGTCCTCGAGAATCTCCCTGGACAATTCCGGAGGAATGTGGAAAGCCTGGTTGGTGGCGGTTTTGGAGCGGCGCTGCTCCGAAAAATCCTTGCGGTAAAGCGAACGGCTGGCTTCCAGCATTCGCGAGTAGATTTTGAGTTGTTGGTCGATGAGATCTCCGCTAACGTCGCCGGACGAGAGCGCTTCTTCGACTCGCTGCATCTCATCGGCGATATCATCGAGGCGACCGAGAATCTGGCGGGACTGCCCGAACTCGCGGTTGAGTTGTTCGAGTGATTTACGAATACCGCCCTGTTCTCCGGCGAGGCGCTGCAGTGTTTGCCGATCAATCCCACCTTCGCCCAGTTCGAGATTGATTCCAGACCTACCCAGTTGCTGCTGAGTCATCTGGTTAAGCAGATTTTGCTTATCAGCCAGTCCCTGAAGCATGGAGGTTCCTTTGTCGCAGTTGGCCCCGGATTGTGACTGCTGCATCTGGTTAAGCGATTCCATTAGCCGCAAGGAGGCTCGATTGAGGCTGTAGATGGCCTGTCGCTGCTCTCCGACCGCCCGCCTACCCCGTTTGTTGTCGAACTGCTGCATGGCCATATTCATGTATTCGGCCGATTCGTTCACCAGCCGGCGAAGTTCGGCAGCAACATACGGTGACTGGTTACCCAATTCGTCGATGCGGTTCTTGAGCCCGGAGGTAGCCCCGGAAAGGTCCTGTTGCCGGGTCGCCAGGTCGCGAAGGAACATCGACTGGTCCCCGACATCCTCGGCCTCATTCAAAAGCTCTTCCTGCATACGGGAGAGATTGTTGGCGTCCTGCAGGGCCATTTGCATCTCTCTCATTAGAGCTTCGTTCTCCCCGCCTTTCATAGCCATCAATTGCTGTTGCATGCCATCAATCATTTCCATCAGTCTGCTGAAGGCCTTTTTCCCCTCGCTACCGGCCCGATTCTTTTGCCGCTGTTCGAGGGCATCAGCCATGTTTTCCATGTGCTCACCGGCTTCGCTTCGCTCAACCGCCTGTTTGAAGCGCTCAAGCTGTGGAGACTGCTCCATGCGTGCCTCACGGGCAAGCTCGTCGAGCTCACTCGCTTTTTGCTGTAGTTGTTCGAATGATTCGTTCACCTGCCGTTCGTCGTCGCTGATGTCGCCGAGTTCGGAGTCGGACGAGGCCTCAGTGCGCTCGTTGATTTCTTCCTGCCTGCGGGCCAACTCTTCTGCCTTACGAAGCATCGATTCCATGGCCTGTTCTAGCTGCAATTTCTTCAACAAGGCCAGAGTGCGCTCAAGCCGCTGAAGAAATTCTTCCTGTGAGGTTTGAAAGTCCCTGATGGCGTTCTCCAGGTCAGCCGGATCCATGTTCTCGATAGCCTCCATCAGTCGCCGCTGAGCTTCCTTCATCTCGGGTGTGGCCACTTCTTCGAATAACTGTTGTACCTGCTGGAGTTTTTCGAGAATCTCGCGACTGAGCAGGGCCTTATCATTTAACTCTTCGAGCGATTTCTCCATCGACTGGGCCAGATCCTCGATTTGCTCGACCATCTCCATGTTCTTGTCAAGCAGGGCCTCCAATTCTTTCTGGTGCTGCCAGTCGGTTTGTTCGAGTCGGTTGGTTTGAGCCTGCAGTTTGCGGGCAACATTCCTGAGGCGCTCGGAGAGATCCTTGCCGGTGCGGAGGATATTCTCGGCGCCGGTAATCCGCCGGGCGTTTTCATATTCAGCCTGGGCGATTATTTCGTCGAGCGACGGGAGGCGCGCAATATACCGCCGGGACCGCGTTATCTTGGGGCCCGATATCTGGTCGTTGTCGGCCACCTCGAAATAGTAGCTGACAAAATCGCCAGGGAACATATTCAGCTGATCGAGTCCCCAGTTGAACTCGATTTCTCCCTCGGTTTTAATTCGTTCCGAGAAGTGCAGAACGGCTACATTTTCCTCGGACTGTCTGCCCTGCGAGATGACAATGTACTTGAGCACCAGAGATGAGAAGCCGAAATCATCGAAAATGTGAACCTTTAGCGGAAGCATCATCTCGTCGTTGAGGTTGACATCAAACCCCGGGCGGACAACATCGATGGAGGGATACTCGTCCGGTATGGCGGTCATATAGTACTCGATGGGGTCAGGATTGCGTTCGCCAAGGTGATCGAGCAGATGGACATAGTAGGCGCGCGAACTGTCGACTCTCAGGGTGGTGATGGCCGCTCCGCTCTCTATGGTCAGTGGCAGGCGGCTGGAATCAGCGAAGACCAGCTCAGCTGTCTCTACGGGCCGGTTGGTAGTCACCTGCATATTCACCCTGGTGCCTATTACGGCAGAAAAAGAACCGTTATTTTCATCGATGATGTTCGGAGCCAAACCGGTATACTCGGGATAAAACAGTGACAGTTTGATGCCGACCACTCTGGGCCGGTCGACGACATCAACACGCTGGATCTCCGTTTCAAGTTTGCCGGCTTCCACGAAATAGTCGAACGATTTGTTAATCTGTCTGAGAGTGGTAGAGAATGTCACCGAGTCACCCCAGTTGAGCGGGTGGGTTTGCTGCTTCGTAACATCAACCTCTGTCTCCTGCCAGCTGCCGCCGGCGAGACGATGATGAATTACGGCCTTGTCGGGCAGTTTGTCGCCGACAAGGATGCCGCCGATCTCGATATCCTGATACTTGATCCACTGAACCGAACCGGGAAAGGCGGTCAGCCGATAGCCTACCGGCGGCATGACGACCGTCAGTGGACTGGAATATACCTCAATAGAACGGTAAAACATACCCGGAGCAATAATCACCAGCAGTAATCCCACCACGAGCACTACTGCCAGAAGTCTTACCATTCGATGAACAGGGTGAAACGGTATGGCTTTGCCAAAACTTATCTGACTGGCGTTCTCAACCGCCTGCTGCCGGGTTGAGGCCATCAGTTCGGCGGAGTAACCCGGGGTCTTTTTCATCCGGGCGAACTGAATAGCGGCGATGAGACGGCCTTTGAGCTCGGGGAATTTCGTTTCCAGATCCACCGCTACTGATTCCACTGAATCTGAGAACAGTCTACTTACAGCCGCTTTAAGGAAAGCAACCAAAGTGAGTAAACCGGTCGCAGCAAGCAGGGATATTTTGATGGCCACGGGAAGCACAGCTAACGAAGCGATTGCGGACAGGATAATCGAAAGGATCACCACCACTGCCGCCGTCACCAGCACGCCCGCGCCGAACAGGACCATCCTTTTTTTGAGTAGCGTCATCCTGAGACTCTTGTATACCGAATCGATGTTGTGTATCTGTTTCATAGCAGTAACGTGTCCGACTAATAGAGGAGGGCGTAGGTAAGTATGTTTACGCCCATTTTAAAGGCCTCGAGGCGTTTTTCTTCCGGGTCGTTGTGAACCTGCGGGTCTTCCCACCCATCACCAATATCGGATTCGACCAAGAAGTAGATTACCGCCCGCCCATTTATAATTATAGCGTAACCGCGTGGCGGTTTGTTGTCATGCTCGTGGATCTTGGGGGGACCGTTGGGAAAATCATAAAAGCCGTGATATATAAGATGGTCGAAGGGAAGTTCTACCACCTGTCTTTCCGGAAACAGTTCCTCCATTGTTTCTCTGAAATTGGCGTCCATGCCATAAGAGTCGTTTACAAACAGGAATCCTCCGCCAGCCAGATATTGCCTGAGGCGTTCCTTTTCTTCGGCGGAGAAACTGATTACGCCGTGACCGGTAGCGAACAGGAAAGGATAACGAAACAGTTCGGGGTCCATGATAGTGATTTCGTATTCGTTGGTATCGACCGGAAAATCAGTGTTTTCGTTTACAAAGTTGAGGAAATTCGGCACCGCCGATCGTCCCCAGTACCAGTCGCCGCCACCGGAATAGTGAAGTCGAGCGACCTTGAGAGCCGACGGGTTGGGGTTTCCTTCGTGAGGTCGTCCCGCGCGTGTAAGGTCAAGCGCCGGTTCGGGTTCCGTCAATTGGGCGAGAGCCGAAAGGGTGATGAAACCGGAGCCGAGAGCCAGCATCACGAGTATTATGGAAACTATTTTTGCCATGTACTTAATATACAGTAAAAGCCGTATTTTTGATGACAAAAATGTGGCTGGAAAAGCTGTCATTCGCGGGCCAGCCAGGGTCTGCGCGGCAGCCAGATTGTAAACAAAACCCGCCGGAGTTGGTCCGGCGGGATGAGGTTTATCGGTGTGTCAAAACGTGTTCTATTTGAATCGCTTCGGCGAGCGGGCCTCCCATTCAACGACGATAGGGCTGGCCACGAAGATAGAACTGTAGGTACCTACCAGCACTCCCAGGATCAGGGCCAGGGCGAAATTGCGCAGTACCTCGCCGCCGAAGAAAAACAATGTGCCGACCACAAACAGAACGGTGATCGAAGTATTGAAGGTGCGAGAAAGAACTTCGTTAATGGATTTGTTCACGCTCGAGGTGAACTCTCCCTTGGTGCGGAATTTCTTGAGGTTCTCGCGTATTCGGTCATAGACGACCACGGTATCCGTTAGCGAATATCCCGCCAGCGTCAGCAAGGCCGTAACTATCAGCGAATCAAACTCAAGGTTGAGGATGTAAAATATCCCGATGACCGCCAGCACATCGTGAAAGGTCGCTACCGTCGCGGCGATACCGCTTCGGAAGTCGAACCGCAGCCAGATATAAAGGATGATTCCCAGAAGCGAAAGCAGAACCGCTTTCTGGGCGTCTTTTCGCAGGCTTTCACCTACCGCCGGGCCGATTATATTCTCCTGCCCGCCGGCGGTGTTAAACGGGTTATCCTTGATCTGGCCTTCGATGACAGTCTTGATCCCGGCCGCCATCTCTTTGGCCTCGGCCTCTGTTTGAGGGCCCTTTGTTTTTATAATAAAGGCGTTTTCTTCTTCAAAGTCGGTCACACGCGTGATTTCCGCATCGGGGAACTCAGTCGAGAGAGCGGCGCGCAGTTCCTCGATTGAAACCGGTCTTTCGAACCAACCGGTCAGCATGACGCCACCGGAAAAGTCAATCCCCAGATTGGCACTACCGGTAACAATCTGGATAAAGCCAAGGGCACCGAGGGCGACCAGACCCAGAGAAACTACGAAGGCAACCCTTCTGACCCCGATGAAATTGATGTTGGTATCTGGTATTATTCTAAACATCTCACTTATCCCTTTCCGTTATATGCTCAGTGTTCGATATCCTTTGCGGAAATCGAAAATCTGTTTGGTGATTACGTAAGCCGTGTACAGGGATATGGTCACACCCCAGAACAACGTGACGGCGAATCCTTTTATGGGTCCGGACCCCAGAAGGAACAGCGCACCGGCCGTGATCAGGGTGGTCACGTGAGAGTCGAAGATTGCCACGAAGGCCCGGCTGTAACCGGCATCGATGGAAGCCCGCACGGTTTTACCGGTGCGAAGCTCTTCGCGGATACGTTCGAAAATCAGGATGTTTGCATCCACCGAGATACCAATGGTAAGAATAATACCCGCAATTCCAGGCATGGTCAAGGTCGCACCGAGAGCCGCCATAACGGCCAGGAGGAAAAACAGGTTAAACAGCAGACCGATGTCGGCGATCACTCCCGATAGCCGGTAATAGACAGCAATGTAGAGCAAAACAATCAGGAGCCCGATGAGTGACGAGTAGAACCCCTTCTTGATGGAATCGGCTCCGAGAGTAGCTCCGACAACATTCTTTTCGATTATCTCGACCGGAGCCGGCAGGGCACCAGCCTTGAGAACGATTTCCATATTGCGGGCGTCCTCAAGAGAAGCCGAGCCACCCATGGTGATCTTGCCCGGCCCACGAATCTTCGAATTGACGAACGGTGCCGACTCAACCTTGTTATCGATAATTACCGCCAGAGGCTTGTTGATATTGGCGCCGGTTAGCTGGGCGAATCTTTGAAGACCATCGCCGGAGACGGTGAAGTTAACGGCGAAGCCGCCCATCTCGTCGCGTGACAGGGCAATTCTTTCGAGAAACTTGCCGAGAAACTCGGTCTTTCTCTTAAGGCCGTACAGGTAATAGACCTCCCTTTGATTTCTCAGCTCCGGGCGCGTTGACCAGGCGAACTGAATATCAATCGGGATGGTAGCCATAACCTGGGGAAGGTTGAGCCATCTATCGATCAGTTCCCGGTCTTTTCTGGCCACGGCAAAACCCGGCCAACTGGTGGCTGTCTGATCTGAATAAAGGGCTACTTCCATTCGCGAAGTGACCGGTAGTTCACTCATGCCGAGTTCGGACTCGTCAAAGCCGAACAGCGCCGCGGTATCGATCACGGCCGAGTCACCCATCAGCTCGGCGAGGATGTCTTCATCGTCATCCTCCGTGACAGCCCCGGTTGTATCAACCGGTGCTTCCTCTTCGATCGTTTCCGGTTCCTCGGTTTCGGCCTGCCGTTCCATCTCGTAGGCATAAACGACTGAATCAATGCGCATGAGAATCTGACTGGCATCTTCGAACGACGCCAGAAGTTTGAACTCCAGCAAAGCTGTCTGGCCGATCAGGTCCTCGGCTCGCTCGGCGTCGGTATAACCGGGTAGGTCAACGACAATGCGGTCACTGCCCTGCTTGACGATGATCGGTTCGGCCACACCCAGACCGTCGATACGGTTGCGGATGATTTGAATGGCTCGATCAACAGCATCCTTCGACGCATCGTCATCCATACCCTCCATAATCACCTTGAGGACGACGTGTATTCCTCCCTGCAAATCGAGGCCAAGTCTGATGGCTTTCTGCTGCAGTTGCAGAAGTGCTCCGGGATCACTTTCGCCAAGGGCGGTCTTTTCCCCCTCGCTCATGGTCCAGAGCTTGAAAGTGTTCCAGAAGGCGTAGAAAGCCAGAATAATCAGGATGGCGGTTAGGATAACCCGCCAGTTCTTTGTCGACATTAGATACCCTTTCCCATCTATGTCTTAGTTTATTACTATTTTTCGTTTTGTGGATTAAATCAGGAGTGTCTCAAAGGCTAACTGGTGCCCGATGGTTTGGCACCCACCAGAGTAAACTGAATCCCCAGTCGGGGTGAGACTCCAAAAGCGGTTGAGCAAACCTGCGCCTGACCGGATGAACACTTTCCCGTCCCATGCAGAACCGCTAAATCCAGATATTCACCTTCAGCGCGGTTGTCAAGATTGGCAAAATCACCGATCAATAGTGCCGAAAGATAGGCGTATGGTTCGCAGTTCGGCTTGCCCGACGGTGTCATGTTTTGCGGGATTTCGTCCGGCGAAGGCGGACCCGGGAGAAGCAAATCGTTCTGAGAAATCCCCTGCTCCGCGTTCTCGGCGGTCGAACACAGGTCAAAGGCCCGTTCGGCTGAGGATGCTCCACCCAGAGACAGAGCCATCACGGCAAACATCACAGTTGCCCACCGAAGCGGCGTAACTGCTTTTGTGAGAATCCCTTTGAGCATAAGTTTGACGAATATAGTATATGCTTCAATTATGTCAATTCAAAACTTTCGAACCTTGACAACAGCCCGTCTTTCGCATAATATAACTTATTGTCAATTAAACAAATAAGCCCTAGCCCGGGGACGCTAACGGCACTAAATCGGGAGTATATCATGGCAACCTGTCAGAAACGCAAAATACATTTTCGGGCGCTGCTGCTCACAATTTTGGTCGTCGTTCCGGCTGTCGGCGCGGCCGCCAAGGATACCGTATACAGCCTGGACAACGGGATGGAGGTTATCCTACGGGAAAATCACAGCTCTCCCATGATAGCCTCGATGATCTTCGTAAAGTCAGGCAGCAAATATGAGTCCAAGTATGAAAACGGCATTACCCATTTTTTGGAGCACCTGCTTTTCGACGGTACCACCCATCTGACCCGCGAGGAGCTGGACGCCTCCATTCGCGACCTGGGCGGGATGCTTAACGCTTTCACCCGTGAGGAAATGACCTGTTACTTCACCTTACTCCCCCGGCAGTACAATGACTATGGACTGACCGTTCTGGCCGATATGCTCTTCAATTCCGTTTTCCCTGAAGAGGAGCTCTCCAAAGAGCGCAAAGTGGTTGCGGAAGAGATAAATCGTGACGCTGATGCCCCCGCCGCGCCCAAAGATGCTTTCTTCACGGAGAAGGCGTACAGCGGAACCGATTATGACCGCCCTGTCCTGGGATACAAGGGATTCATCGAGAATATTCCCCGCGCCGCCATTGTTGACTACTGGAAACGATACTATCGGCCCGAGAATATGGTTGCCCTGATAATCGGTGACTTCGACACTGAACAGATGAAGGCCTCGATGGCGTCCATTTTCGGTTCGATCGTTGACACCGTGACGGCGAACATTCCCGAAGAACCGCCCGTGGCCGATCGGCCGGCCCTGACCGGCCAGAACGTATATGACACTGTGGCCAACGTCAAATCCACCTATATTAACTTCTCCATCGCCGCGCCGCACCACAGTGAGCCCGACCATCTGGCCATGGATCTGCTGGCGCAATATCTGAGCATGGATGAAATCTCGCCGCTGATGATAGCCCTCAAGGGCGGCGAGCAACCGCTGGCCACCGAGGTCTATGTCACGCTCGCTACCCGGCCGGAGTTCTCACGTATGGAAGTGTCGGTGATTACGGATAACGCTGACAACGCCGACGGGATTGTGACCACGGTTCTTGAACAACTCAAGGCTGTGCCGAATCACATTGCCGATAACGAGAGCCTGGAGGGGATCAAGACTTCGGTCAAGACAAGCGACATCTACAATTCCGAAAAGCTGTACTTTGTGGCGTTCATGATTGGTCCGAGAATGATGATCAGTGGCTGGGAATCAGTGCTGGCTTACCCCGATGAATTAGCTGAGGTGCAATGGACCAATTGCCAGCAGATCGCTGAGAAATGGCTGGTATCGCCTAATTATGTAGCTACGGTGGTGAAGCCAGTCGGTGACGGCGCGGCTGAACCATACCAGCCGTACGAGCTTCCTTCCGAGGAAGTGGTAGCCCACTTCGATTCGGTGCAATTCGCAGCCTTTGATTTACAGAACGGTTATCCGCTCACTTTTCCTTCTACCGATTCCGTCAGTCTTGAGTATAGCGATCCGGCTGAGTATCACCGGGAGGTTCTCGCTAACGGCCTGACAGTGATAATCAGATCCAATCCCGATACGCGGGTATTCGGGATGAACATTATCGGCAAGAACCGCACGGCCAACGAGCCCACCGATAAGATCGGCATCACGGATTTCGTGAACCGGTGTCTCGATAAGGGTACTGTCACCCGCGACGCTTCGGAGCTGTCTCGCGATTTGGCCAAGATCGGCGCCAATGTGACTCTATGCGACAATCCCTGGATCCCGTATGATGACCGTTACACCACGCGGCAGTACTCGTTCATGAAATTCGAGACTATCGATGAATTTGCCGAGCGAGGTTTTCACTTATTCAGCGACATGATATTATATCCGTCATTCGACCCGATCGAGGTCGAAAATGTCCGGCGCTCGATGATGGGTGTGCTTGGGCGTAGCAGCGGCTCACCGTCAAAAGTTGCCCGGGACGGATTCTTTGCCACCCTCTTTGAGGGCAAGGAATACGCGCATCCCATAATGGGTTCGCCACGCACGCTGGGCGGGATTACCGTAGATGATTTGAAAGCTCATCATGCTTCGTTTTATTCCCCGGGAAATATGATTCTTTCGATTACCACTAACCTTCCGGTGGCAACCGTCAAGGATTGGGTTGATATACGGTTCGGCCGGCTCAGTTATCCACCGTTTGAATCCAACGAGGCGCAGTCCCCGGAGCGGCTCATTGAGACCAGGGTGGCCCACACCGAGCTTGACAAGGAACAAATAAGTATCTATCTGGGGTGCGATTTGCCCGGAGTTGCCAGTAAGGACGCTGTACTTATCCGTGTGGCTGCGACCATTTTGTCCAACCGCCTGTATCTCAATTTGCGCGAGAAACAGGGCCTGGCCTATTCGGTTGGGGCGGGCGCAAATCTGGACAAGAATTTTGGCTGGTTCTATAGCAGTATCACGACAGCCTCGCAGAATTATCAGACTGCTTTTGACGGGCTGCTGCTGCAGACCGACAAACTGAGATTCGACGGCCCCACAGCGGAAGAGGTGTCCAGCGCCAAGAACCAGATTCTGGGAAGTCGTATGCGGGCGAGGCTCTCCAGTGTTAACCAGGCCTATTATCTGGGCGTGAATGAATACCTTGGCCGCGGGCTTAATTACGATTCGGCTTTCCTGGCAGCGCTTCAGGCAACTGACAGGGAAGCGGTTCGTCGGGCGGCCGAGAAGTATTTCCGCAGCGATGCCTATGTGCTCTCCACAGCAGGTAAAAAGCCTTAAAAGGCGACTTCTCTTTCCGAAGGCCAAGAATTAGCTGGAAATCGTCTTTCTTGCCTTGACGCCCTGTCGGCACTTACATATATTCTCCGCAATTATTACCAGGGAAGAATACGGGCCTGCTGTCCTTATGGCTGATCAAGCCGACGAAGTCAAGACGTTCAGTACCGCAACCGCCAGCCGCGGGAAGATAATTCTAAGGCTGCTCGCACTTTTTGCCCTGGTCTATCTCTTTATCCTCTCGATAACTCTCCTGGGGGATGCGTTCAATCTTTTCGGAAAAGGGTTAGCTGAAAGAATATTCCAGGCGACATCGAATCCGATTGTGGGACTGATGATAGGCGTGCTGGCCACCGCGGTTATTCAGTCATCTTCCACAACAACTACGCTTATTGTCGGATTAGTAGCCGCCGGTTCCATCTCATTCGAGTCTTCGATAGCCATGGTCATGGGAGCAAATATCGGGACTTCTGTCACCAACACTATCGTTTCGCTGGGTCATATCTCGCGCGGGGAAGAGTTCAGAAGAGCGTTTGCAGGTGCGATGTGCCACGATTTCTTTAATGTCTGTGGTGTAATCGTCTTGCTACCGCTGCAGGTGAATTTCAACATTATAGGAAAAAGCGCGCGGGTTCTGGAGAGCGTTTTCGCCGGGTTCGGTGGTCTTGAGTTCAGTTCGCCCCTGAAGGCCATGACAAAGCCGGTTGCCAGTCAGATTGTCGCGCTAACGGGCGATTCCGGGTGGATCACAATAGCCATTTCAATCATCTTTCTCTTTGTAGCTTTGCGTTATATAGTAAAGGTTCTGAAATCGATGGTGTTAGCGCGGGTTGAAAAATTCTTCCAGCGCTATATATTCCGCACACCTATTTTAAGCCTTCTCTTAGGAGTCTTTCTCACCGCGATGGTGCAGTCCTCCTCGATAACAACCTCGATGGTCGTTCCCCTCATCGGAGCCGGGGTCATCTCTATCCAGCAGATTTATCCCTATCTTCTCGGGGCCAATGTCGGCACGACCATTACCGCCTTTCTGGCCTCATTTGTTACCGGCTCCCACGAGGCGGTCGCGGTGGCCTTCGGGCACCTGCTGTTCAATGTTTTCGGTATAGCGATATTCTGGCCCCTGAAGCGAATTCCGATATGGATGTCCGAGACTCTGGCAAAAATTGCCACGATATCCAGGCTGTATCCCATCCTGTATATTCTTGCTGCGTTTTTTATATTACCGGCTCTGATAATTTATCTGTATAATTAATGAGAGGTGTAAATATGTTCCATAAATTCAAAGAACTGTTCGCGTCGGAAAACCTGCTCGATACCGCGTTCAAGACTACCCTGACCATGCTCGACTATGACCGGCAGATGTACGACGCTTCCTGCAAAGTCCTGCGCTGCGCCGACGACGCCATGCTTCCGCTCGATATCAAAAAGATGGACCGCAAGATTAACAAATACGAGCGGGAAGTGCGGCGCAACGTTCTGACCCACCTGACCATCGCCGGGACGCAGAATCTCGTGCCCGGGCTGGTTCTGGTATCAATCGTCATCGATGTCGAGCGCATCGGCGATTATACCAAGAATATCGCGGGTCTGGCCAACCTTCACGAACGCCGGCTCCAGGGAGGCATGCATGAGGATACGCTGCAGGAAATCGAGAAGACAATCGACGAGCACTTCTCCCAGATTATAAATGTGCTCAAGACCCAGGACAAGAATTCCGCCCGGGGAATCCTTCGCAAGGAAGACGAAACCGGAAAGAGAGCCGAGATGATCGTTGAGGACACCGTACTTGAAAAAGATCCGCAATTGTCGAAGGCCGACGCTGTCTGCCTGGCCATGTACGCCCGTCACCTGAAGCGTATCAACGCTCACCTGACCAACATTGCCAGCTCGATCGTAAATCCGTTTCCAAGAATCGGGTTCAGGGAGAAGAAACAGAACAAGAAGTAAGTTTTGCGATTTCTTATGCGGGCCCTCGATTAACGGGGGCCTATTTTTTTATATTCAGCCCTGTCTTGAGGGCCGGGATTAAATCTTTGCGATGCAGGATGTGGACAATCACAGCCAGCACCAAGTAGATAACGGTTACCTCGAGACGGATCTCGGCCACAATGAGCTGTGCCAGAAACAGTGCCAGCAGCAGCAGGCTTTCCCCACGTCTGAATTTTAGATTCACCAGCACACCGACCGCGAAAAGTGATTGGGCGGCAGTGAGAATCAATTCATGCTGCTGGAGATCGTCGAGCACAAACGGCTTTATGAAACCACCCGAAATGGCGTAGACGAGAGGGATCGTTCCCACCAGCAAAGTCCATTGATTGACTTTCGATGATATGAGAGCCTTCAAAGCGGACCCGGCCGCTCCGCGTATTGTCCAGGTGGCGGCGATGATGAATTCCGGCGACTCGGAGGCAATCGGCGCCAGCCACTGCACAAGCAGAAATTCATCGATGCCAATGTGAGCCCCCGATGCCACCAGCGACTCAGCAAAGGGCTCGGCGACAAAAAATATGACGGTACCGGAAAACAGAAACAGAATTATGGTAAATACCCTTCGGGGCGCGGTATTACAATTAGCGACGATTTTTGCCGGCCCGACCAGCTCCGGCTCTTCGGTCGGCAGTTTGGCTGCCCGGCGGGTGTACATACCAAACAGAGTCACCAAAATAATGGTATCGATCAGATTCAACTGGCCCTTGAGCGGAATAGTGAACGAGTAGATGGTAGCCATGGCCAGGTAGAAAATCTCTACGCGCTGGGTCTCCTCCAGTACAATCTCTTTTCTTTTCTTGACCAGTATGTAAAGGATAAGAATCAGCGGCCAGCCCAGACCGACCAGCAAACGGTTAGCACCAGTCATGTTAGCGATAGCATAATGGGCTTGCGAGGGATCGTGCGCGCTTTTCCAGGTAAAAACGAAATCGACGGCGTATTCGGGCAGTACCGCCAGCAGGGCCAGAATGGCGACGGCCAGCGATTCGGAAATATCTACCTGGACCGCCTCGGCCGCCCACGAGAGAATAAAGGCCCCGGCAAATATAGCAATCCCGAACACCAGAGCGCCCACCAGCGGCTGCAAATGCACTCCCCACAAACCGCAGAGGGCGCCTGGAACGGCGGCCACAAACATCAGGACGAGTATTACATAATGATAGGGATCAACTTCGTACTTCTGGTGGTTGGTGGTCATTAGTTGAAACATCCTTGTCGTAAAGGGCGACAGTTCCCTACCCACGAATGATCATATTGACAATGTCTTTCCTGAGCAGCACGCCGACAAGATAATTCTCCGTTGTGGTGACGAAAACTCTTCTAATATCCTTGAAAATCATCATAGCCGCCACTTCAACAATCCTGGTTTCCGGCGTGGTAACCTCGTAATCGGTCCGGAACAGTTGTGAGACCTTGATCTTGTCTTCCTGCTTAAGCAATTCCTCGAACGGCTCGACTTCCATCGAGTAATTGAGATTGGAGATAAGCGATTTATAGTCCGGCAAGGCGGCTTTGATGAGGTCGCGATCGGCAATCACACCCACCAGCTTGTTATCGTGGTCAACCACAGCCAGTGCGGATAGACGGTCACGAAACATGAGGTTAGCGACATCCTTGAGGGTGTGGTCCGGTGTCACGGTGGCGACACTATGACGCATGACATCCTTTACCATAAGATCTTTGTCGACCGTGATATGGGCGTCTGCAATCAGTTTGACCAGCTCGCTCTTATGGGTGATGCTCAGCAACTTCTCCAGATTCCCCGGCATCCGGCCAAACGCGGCCAGTCCCGAGAGGGTCTGAAGATACAGCTTGGCGATCGTTGCCGGAGTCAAGAGCAGACAAACCACGTGTAGGGGAATACCATCGGGTGTTTTTTCCTCCAGACCTTGTTTGGAAATACCAATTAGAATATAGAGTTCCTTGACGGCATCAGTTCGAGCGTGAGGAAAGGCAAATCCGCGGCCGTAAGAAGTATTTTCTATATCCTCGCGCTCGCGAATGGAAGCCATAACCTGTTCATAGTCAAGCCTGACTCCCTCGGCCTGTATCATATCGAGCAGCTCGTAGACGGCTTCGTCTTTGGTGCGGGCCTTCAAATCAATGTTAATGCGGCGCTCCATCAATAAATTAGCGAGCTTCACTTCCAACCTCTTTATCGTTATCCACTGCCGGGTAGTTTTTTCTCTGTATCAACTCGGGCGACGCCACGCCGCCGGACACCAGGAATTTCACGCCCTCCTCAACCGTCATTTCTATGGGGATGACCTGATCGTCGGGGAGCATGATCACCATGCCGGAGATAGGTGTCGGCGTTGAGGGCACGAAGACCGAGGTATATTTTTTCAGGCTGCCGTCGATGGTGAAGTTAAGCCGGTTGGACACAAAGCCGAGGGCGTAGGCGCCCCGCCGGGGATACTCGACTATGGCAACCTCTTTGAAGGCCTGCATCGAGGGCATGGTGACAGCTTCCAGAAGCTGTTTGGCGGCGGTGTAAATGGGGCGGATAATCGGCATCCTGACCATTATGCGATCACCCAACTTGTAGAGTTTGGCCCCGACGAAATTTCGGGTAATGATGCCGGCAAGGACTATCAACAGGATCGTGGTAAATACACCCAGACCGATGACGTAATAACCCAGCACCCGCTCGAGAAGCGGGCGCAGAATGCTGTCAATGCTCTCAAAGAGGAACTTCAGAACAATATAGGTGAGGATAAGGGGTACGACAACCAGCACCCCTGATACAAAGTACCGCCTGACAGCCCCAAAGATTTCATTTATCACGGACATATTCTCACCACCCGAAAACAAAGGGACGCAAGTGGATTATATCCGCCCACCAAGTCAATGTCAATATTTTTGGCAACTAAGTTACGGGATATACAGGCCGAAATCAGCCGGAATGGTTCTGACCAGTTTGAGAATCGGTTCGGCATAGATACCGAAAACAACTATGCCCGCTAACCCCAAAAGAAGCACGCACAGGGCCGGGACCGAGTAGGTAATCTTGTGCCGGGGTTCCTCGTTCGAGAAAAACATCAGCCTCATCACGTTGGCATAGTAGAACAGTGAGAAGACAGCTGTCAGAACGCCTACACCAACCAGCCAGTACAGCCAGCTCGCTGACGGGTCGACGGTAGCCATACTGATGGCAGCGGCGAAGACCTTGTACTTGGCCAGGAATCCTGCCAGCGGTGGAATTCCCACCAGCGAGAGCAGGAACAAAGACAACGACACGGCGAACACCGGCGAGGTTTTAGCCAGCCCCTTATAATCCTCAATTTGACAGGAGCCGGTCTGGTCTTCAAATATCGCCACCGCCGCGAAAGCTCCCATATTGGCGAACATATAGGCAAAAATATAGTAGGCCACCGAGGCCATACCATGCTCGTTAAGGACGACCATACCGATCATGATATACCCGGCCTGAGCAATGGACGAATAAGCCAGCATTCTCTTTATATTGGTCTGGCGGATAGCCACGACGTTGCCGATAACCATGGCCAGGATAGCAAGTAACCCGACCAGCATTCCCCAGTCGTTTGGTGCCTGCTCCGGGCCAAAGAAAGCCATCAGGCCATTCACAAATATCTTGCCGAAGGCCACCAAGCCGGCGGCTTTTGACCCGACTGACAGGAAGGCGGCGATTGGCGTGGGGGAGCCCTCATACACATCCGGCGCCCATTGATGGAACGGGGGCAGGGCCAGTTTGAAGCCGACACCGGCTACCAGCAAGACTATACCGCCGAGCAAGATTACGCCGATATCCCGGTAAGAAAGAAAGACCACCGCCATGTTCATCTTCATCTGCACCAGACCTGTGGTGCCAGAGAGGCCGTAAAGAAATGACATTCCGTATAGCAGTAGAGCCGATGAGAAAGCGCCTATGACGAAGTACTTTACGCCGGCTTCCACCGAGAGCTTGTCATCCTTGAAAAACGCGGCCAGCACAAAGAGCGGTATAGTTGTCAGCTCCAACCCAATATAGAGGGTCAAAAGCTCATTGGAGGAGGCCAGGAACATCATGCCGAGAGTAGAGAAGAGCAAAAGACCGTAGAACTCTCCGCGGTGATTGACGATCTTCTGTTTGGTGATGCCGAAGGAACTGCCGATGGCCATTATGGCGGCCCCGAGGAAGACAATCTTGAAGAACATGGCCGTGGTGTCATTAAAGAACATGGCCCCGAAACCGCTGCCGCCGTATCTCCAGCTTTCGGGCAAAAGACCCGTTAGATAGAAAACGATGAACAGAAGCGGTACGGCCGGTCCGATCAGGGCCATGTAGCCCACCGCCGCTTCTTTCTGGCGTTTCGTAATAAGATCATAGGTAAACACCCAGAGCGCCCAGAGAAGCATGAATATCTCAGGAAGCATTCTAAAGGGGTCGTATTGCGGCAGCGTAAAGTCCATTTTCTTACCTAGCCATCAGACTTACTAAGTGTTCCAGAGTTGCTGTCATCAGTTGGGTCAGCGGCTTGGGATAAACACCGATGACTACCGTCAGGACCGCCAGAGGGGCCACAGAGATGATTTCCCGCAGGTTGATGTCGGTCAGTCCACCCCATCTGGCCATATTGAACTCACCGAGGAATACGTTCTGTACCATTCTCAACATGTAGGTCGCGCCGAGCACCACACCGAGAACCGAGATGCCGACCAGAACCTTGTTAAGGGCACCGAAGGCTCCTACGAAGATCATGAATTCACTTACGAATCCGGACATCCCGGGAAGACCCAGGGCAGCCATCGAGAAGAGCACCATGATACCGGTGTATACCGGCACCTTGGCTCCCAGGCCGCCGAAGGCGGCAATCTCGCGGGTGTGGGCGCGGTCATACAAAACGCCTACCAGAACAAAGAGGGCGCCCGTGATCAAACCGTGTGACACCATCTGGAACATACACCCGGCGATGGCACTAACCGATGAAACGGCCGCCAGGGCCATCATACAATAACCCATGTGCGACACCGATGAGTACGCGACCAGCTTCTTTAGATCTTTCTGCGCCATCGATACCAACGCGCCATAGATAATGGCTATCACGCCCAGAACGGCTATCCAGAACGACAGCTCACGTAGCGCCTGCGGGAACATGGGCCAGTTGATGCGAAGCATGGCGTAGGTGCCCATCTTAAGGAGAACACCGGCAAGGATCACCGATACCGCCGTAGGTGCCTCGACGTGAGCATCGGGAAGCCACGTATGGAACGGCCAGACGGGAACCTTGATAGCGAAAGCGATAAAGAAGAAGATGAAACAGACCATCTGCAGGGTATGGGACATCATCGGACCGTGATCGAGCAAGGTTACCATATTCAGCGAATGTGGCTCGGAGGTGAAGTACATGATAAGGATGGCCACCAGCATGAAGATCGAGCCGAACAACGTGTAGAGGAAGAACTTGATGGCCGCGTATTCCTTACGAGGGCCGCCCCAGACGCCGATGAGGAAATACATCGGGACAAGCATGACCTCCCAGAAAACATAAAACAAAAAGAAGTCCAGAGCCACAAAGACACCCATCATACCGGCTTCCAACAAAAGGAAGAAAGCGAAATACTCTTTGACGCGATTATTGATACCGAACGAAGCCAGAAGCGAGAGGGTCGAAAGAAGACCGGTCAGAAATAACATCGGTATTGAGATGCCATCGACCCCCATATAATACTGAATATTCAGAGAGGGAATCCAATTGTATGGTCCTACCACATAAGCAAATGCCGCCGACCCGGAATAGTTGAAGAAGTAATCCCAGGTCAGCCAGAACGAAGCGAACATCGGAATCAGGCTTACCAGCAGGGACGTCCACCGGATAGCGTTGAATTTATCTTTAGGAAGGCACATCACGATTATCATCCCCAGCAAGGGGACAAAAACAAGAGAGCTCAAAATCATTATTATCTATCCTCCAAAATCAGGTCTATTCTTCGCTTTCGGCCTGCCGGTCGGTCTGGGGCCTGCCCTGAAGCAGCTTGGCGGCCACAGCCAGAAGGACAACGGCAATTATGAAACCTATCGTGAAAATCGGTTCATCCCCCTCCATCATGCTGGTCTCGAACCGGTAAATCCCGAACAACACCACCAGCGCGGCAATAAACAGGGCGTAAAATTGCATTGAGCCGGTCTGCAGGAAACGCAGGATATTAGCTCCCTGCCTGACAATCCATCCGGTTCCGTTCACGGCTCCGTCAACGATCCAGGTATCGAACCATTCCTTGATATCCGACCACTTAATAGTCAGCCAGCCGGTACCGTTGACGGCTCCGTCGATTACATTAGCATCGAATTTCCACATGAAGCTAGCGATGGACATGACCGGGTCAATTAAGATCTTCTGATAAATCTCGTCGAAATACCACTTATTATAAAGAAGCTTATAAATTCGTTTGAATCTGTTGGCCATGGCATCGGCCGATATCGATTTCTTATAGTACATCAGATAGGCCAGGATTATTCCGCCGCCCCCGACTATCGTCGAAACTGCCCACAGAAGGTAGTTGGGGTGCGGGTGATAAGCCTCATCGTGGAATACAAACGAGGCAAAACCGTGACTCAAATACGGCACACCAACCCATCCGGCGCAAACCGACAGGACCGCCAGGAAAATAAGCGGATAGGTCATATTGTTGGGCGATTCGTGGGCATGATCGTAACGATGCTGGTCGCGGGGTTCGCCAAAGAAAGTCAGGAAACACAGCCGCCACATGTAAAAGGCGGTCATGAAGGCGATGGTCAGGGTACCAATGAAAAAGACAGGATGGTGTGACGCCGCGGCGACAATCTCATCTTTGGACCAGAAACCAGACAAGGGGAAGATACCGGCAATGGATAGCGAGGCTATCATAAAAGTCAGTGCGGTCTTTTTCATTTTTCGTCCCAAGCCACCCATTTCCTGGATATCATTAGTGTGGACAGCGTGAATCACCGATCCGGCTCCAAGGAACAGCAACCCTTTGAAGAACGCATGGGTATAGAGATGGAAAGTTCCGGCATAGAAACCCGGCGAATGCTGGCCATGGAAATGGTCATAACCGTAAAGCCCCAGGGCCATTATCATATAACCCAATTGGCTGACAGTTGAGTACGCCAGAACGCGTTTTATATCATTTTGAACAAGACCAATCGAAGCGGCAATGAACGATGTAATCAACCCGATTATGGCCACAACCATCGAGGCATCGCCCGAAGTGACAAACAGCGGCATTGACCGGGCCACTAAATAAACGCCGGCAGCAACCATTGTGGCGGCGTGAATCAAAGCCGAAACCGGCGTGGGGCCTTCCATAGCGTCGGGGAGCCACACATGCAGTGGCCACTGGGCCGACTTACCCACCGCGCCGCAGAATACGAATATGGCCGCAGCTGTCAGTATCCCGGCCGGGATCATTCCTGAGCCGGCTATATCAAAGACCCGGAGGTAATTGAACGTCCCGAAATAGATACCGATGATAAACAGACCGACCAAAAAGCCCAAGTCCCCCATACGCGTGGTGATAAAGGCTTTTTTACAGGCATCGGCCGCAGATTTCTTCTCAAACCAGAAGCCGATCAACAGGTACGAAGTAAGACCGACCAGCTCCCAGAAAATGAATATCATAAAGAAGTTGTTGGCGACTACCAGCCCCAGCATGGAGAACAAGAACAGCGACAGGTAAGCGAAGAACCGGCTGAAGCGCGGGTCATTGTGCATATACCCGACCGAGTATATCTCCACGCAGGCGCCTACAGTTGTGACGACCACCAGCATAATCGCTGTCAGGGGATCAATCAAGACGCCTATTTCCAGAACGAAATTGGGCAGGTCGACAAATTTGTAAAAGGCCTCATAGTTGTCGCCGTGGCGGGCGATGGTCTCAATCAGGACGATAATTGACATCACCCACGCCGCAAGAATCATCACGATCGAGAAGACCGCTGAAAGCATCTCTTTCCAGCGCAGGAAGAAAATGATCATCACGAACGAAAACAGGGGCAGAAGCGGAATCAAAAACGAAAATTCGGTCATCTCATAATCCTACCACTTCATCACGCTGACGTGATCGGTATCAATTCCCTGCCAGTTTCTGTATAACAGAAGCACGATGGCCAAGCCGACTACGGCTTCAGCGGCAGCCACAACCACAATGAAAACAGCGAACATCTGGCCTATCAGACCGTCGGCCCAGACATATTTATTAAAAGCGACAAAATTGATATTGGCGGCGTTAAACATCAGTTCCAGCGACATCAGAATGCCGATGGTGTTGCGGCGGGTCAGCACTCCGAAAAGGCCTACAGCGAAAAGAACGGCAGCCAGACTGAGATAAAACAGCATCAGGCTTTCTCCTTTCGCGCCAGCACGATGGCACCAATCATCGCGGCCAACAGCAGAACCGACACGACTTCGAAGGGCAACATGAATTTGGTCATCAGGTATCCGCCGAGAGAAGCCACGTTGTCGGCAGGTAGAGTTCCCCGGACCTGTCTCCAGAAGGCCACTCCTGTCTCCTCGCTTACGATAGCCTTGTCGGTAAGGTAAATCAGGGCCAGCATGCCGCCGCAGAACAGCACCGAGACCACGGTTCCCACCATCACCTGTTCGTTGGATTGACGAATAGCCTTTGAGGCCAGGTTGGAAGTGAGCATGATGGCGAATATCATCAGGATGGCAACGGCACCGACGTATATCAACACCTGGGCGGCGGCCAGAAATTCAGCGTTGAGCAGTATGTAGATGCCAGCCACCGAAAAAAGGCACAGGATCAGAGCAAGGGCACAGTGAAAGATATTTTTGAGGGTCACTACCATAACGGCCGATGCGACGGTAACCACTGCGAGTATCCAGAAAACGATGCCTGGTTCAGCCATAACTATGCCTCTCCCTCCTTCTTTTCATCCTCACTCGATTCGCTTTCCGGAGCGGCTACGGGATTTACGGTCTGGGGCGGCTGGGATTGTGATTCCGGTTTCGGAGCCGGTTTCTTTTTCGGTCGGGCTTCGTACGGAACGTCGCGGCCGACTTCCTGTAGCTTGTGCATATCCCAAACGAGGTCTTCTTTGTTCTCGGTAGAAAACTCATACTTGGTAGCCAGCTTGATGGCTGAGAAATTACAGGCTTCTTCGCACAGGCCGCAGAAACAGCATATTCCGACATCAAGCTGGAAGACTTTCAACTGGCGTTTCTTGTCTTCTCCGCGGGGAGCATCGATCGTTATGGCGGCGGTCGGGCAGGCCCGCATACAGAGCATACAAGCGGTGCAGTTGAGTGCGCCGGTTTCCTTATCGGACAAAAGAACCACAATCCCGCGCGAACGCTCGGGCATGGGCCACTTCTCTTCGGGATACTGGAGCGTTACGGCATGCTTACCGAGATGTTTCCCGGTAATAGTCATGCCACGCACGAGTTCAACTATGCCTTTGACGATACTCAACATCCAAATTTAATCCCTACCAGTACCATCCCGCGTATTTCATCCAGCCTGCCACAATAAGGTTGACGAACGCTATAGGTATCAGAATCTTCCAGGCAAACTCCATCAGCTGGTCCACCCGAAGACGCGGATACGTCCACCGGAACAACATCAGCAGCAGGACCACCATAAAAGTCTTGCCCAGGAACCATATCCACGACGGGATAAATTCCCATCCCTGCCAGCCGCCGAAGAACAATGTGACGGCGATGGCCGAAACCGTGAACATATTGACAAACTCGGCGAGGAAAAACATGGCGAATTTCATTCCGGAATACTCGACATTGAATCCGGCCACCAATTCCTGTTCGGCCTCGGGAATATCGAACGGGGTGCGGTTGGCCTCGGCGGTAGCAGCCGTTATATAGATCATGAACGCTACCGGTCCGAACGGGAGGCGGAATACGAACCAGTTGAACACCAACCCTGACTGTGATTCCACGATGTCAACCATGGAAAGAGAGCCGGTGAACAGAATCACTGTCAGAATCGATGCCACCATGGGGACCTCGTAACTGACCACCTGCGCCGCCGAGCGCATGCCGCCAAGGAGAGCATATTTATTATTGGACCCCCATCCGGCCATGAGAAGAGAAATGACCGTAAAAGTCGTAACGGCCATAATATAAAGGATACCGACATTAAGATCGGCTACGATCAGACCGTCGCCGAAAGGCATCACGACGTAAGCCAGAAAGGCCGCAACGAAACAGATCACCGGCGCCCAGAAAAAGACGACCTTGTCCCGGGTGTCAACGAGTACATCTTCCTTCTGCAACAGTTTGAGGCCGTCCATCATAGTCTGATACCATCCGTGCCAACCGTTTCGCATGGGACCAAAGCGTTGCTGCATATGGCCGGCTATCTTGCGTTCCCACCAGACCAGGAAGAGAGCCAACACGGCCAGGACGCCGAACACCATCACGCCCAGGCCGGCGTAGACCACCACCGTGAGCAAGGTTCCCTGAAGGCCCAGACCCTCCAGCCACCGGTAAATCCAGGCGAAGATGGGCTGCAGTTCAACCGCAACGATTGGTATCAGGTTCATCGATCCACCTCCGGCATGATTATATCGAACGAGGCGAATATCGCCACGAGATCGGCGATGAGGATGTCGGTCGCGAATTCCGGGAGGACCTGAAGGTGGTTATATGACCCGCCACGGGTTTTCACCCGAACCGGTTTTTCCGTGCCGTCGGACAGAATATACACACCCATCTCACCGCGTGAGTTTTCGATGCGGCTGTAGACCTCACCCGCCGGCGGCTTGAACTTGAGTGGCACCTTGGCCTTGATCTCACCTTCGGGAAGTCCATCGAGAGCCTGCGAAATGATTCTTACCGACTGTTTAATCTCGTCGAGTCGTAGCATATAGCGGTCGAAGACGTCACCGTTGGGCCGCACGGGAATTTCAAAATCAAACCGGTCATATATTGAATAGGGGTCGTCCCTTCTGATATCAAAATCGACGCCGGAAGCTCTGAGTATCGGGCCGGATACGCCATAGGCAACGGCCAGTTCCGGAGACAGATAACCGACACCGATGGTTCTCTTCTGCCAGATCGGGTTGCCGTTCAGCAGGGCCATGTATTCATCAACCTTTTGGTCGATAATCTTGATGGCCTCGCGACACTTGGGTACGAACTCGGCCGGGATATCCCGGGAAACACCGCCGATGCGGATATAATTGTAGGTCAGACGCTGCCCGCATGTCATTTCGAAAAGATCCATGATATACTCGCGCTCGCGCAGAGCGTACAGGAACGGTGTCAGGGCGCCGAGATCCATCGCCGTGGTACCAAAGAATATCAGGTGCGAGGCAATGCGGTTGAGTTCGAGCATGATTACGCGAAGGTACTCAGCTCGTTCCGGCACCTCAATTTGCGCCAGTTTTTCAGCTGCCAGCGAGAACACATAGTTGCACGACATGGCCGTGACGTACTCGAACCGGTCGAGTATGGGGATACACTGATGATAGGTTCTGTTTTCGCAGATTTTCTCTATGGAGCGATGCAAGTAACCGATGTAGGGTTCAATCTTGATGACCTTTTCGCCATCCATAGTCAGCAATAGTCGGCACACCCCGTGTGTCGAGGGATGGTGCGGTCCCATATTGACCATGAACTCTTCGGTACGTACGGCGGACATCACTGAATCTCCGGCATCCGCACAAAGTCGGGAGCATCCCAGTCTTTGCGCATCGGGTGGCCCTGATTCCAGTCATCGGGTAGCAGAAAACGCTTCAGATTCCCGTGATTTTTCACATTGATGCCAAACAGTTCCCACATCTCCCTCTCATACCAGTTGGCTGCCGGCCAGACTTCCTGTACGGAATCAATCTCGGCGTTCTGGTAGGGCATGACGATCTTGAAATCAAGGCGCAGCTTCGTCGTTATCGAAGCTATAGAATAGACAATTTCGAAATTTTCTCTGGTGTCGGTGGCATGCATATTACACAGGAAGTCGAGTTTGAGGTTTTCATCGTCGCGAAGCGCGCGGGAAACCTCGAACAACCGGTCGGCTTTAACTTCGAACATGGGATCGAACCGGCCGGTATCCAGCGGCGTCATCAGCGATGCGTATTTACTGCCGATATAATCTTTCAGTTGGTCGCGGGTCATGTCACTTTTCTTGCCAATCGCTCAGTTTCTGGCGTCGGATTTTCTCCGACAGGTGAAGACATCCTTCCATAAGAGATTCTGGTCGCGGTGGGCACCCCGGTATGTAAATATCTACGGGCACGATATGGTCAATGCCTTTTTCCACGGCATAGCTATCATAGTAAAACGGTCCGCCCTTTACGGTACAACCACCCATGGCAATCACGTAGCGCGGCTCAGCCATCTGGTCGTACAACCGACGCAATCGGGGGGCCATCTTCTTGGTGATGGTCCCGGCGGCAAGGATCAGGTCGGACTGTCTGGGTGAGGCCCGGAAGATCATGCCCAGTCGGTCAAAATCGTAACGCGAAGCCCCGGTGCACATAAGCTCGATAGCGCAGCAAGCGGTACCGAATAGCAGGTACCACAATGATTTTGCCTGCGCGAATTGTAAAGTCGCCTCAAGACTGGTCAGGACAATAGCCCCGCCGGGAATTTTCTCCGAGTAGTACGGAAGCTTCTTGATTAAACCCATTTCAAAGCTCCCTTTCGCCAGGCGTAAAAGATGCCGAAGAAAAGAATTCCGATAAAGATTACCATTTCAACGAGGGCATACAACCCAAGCTGGCCAAAGACCACCGCCCAGGGGAATAGAAAGACCACTTCCACATCGAAGATGACAAAGATGAGGGCGAAGATGTAAAAGCGGTTATTGAATTTTACCCATGAGGTGCCAATCGGGTTTTCGGCACACTCATAATTAATGTTTTTTTCGTGATAGGGGTTAATGGGTCTCAAGAGGCGGGACAGCAGGAACGTAAACAACACTATTCCAATGCCGGCAAAGATGAAGATTAAAACTGCTAAATACTCTGTCATCGCTTCAATCTGCTGTCAGCACATATAGCTCGATATGTGATGAAATTCACATAAATAATGGCTCAAGAAACCTCGTTTTCGGCCAAAGTCAAGAAGTTTTTGCTTTTTTTGAATCGATGTCACCGCTGTCACGAGGCACATCATAAAAGGACCTAATAGTCCGCTTATCAGCTTATCACGTAACATCATAGGGTCACGGGGAAATGCGACGCATCCGCGTCACGATTTGAATTATTGGGGGTGTGAATATGATTGACTCGACCGATCGAACTATTCGTTCAATCCACGGTCAATTCGCCTGATTTTGATATATAAAGCTACCACAAGAATGGTTATAAACAGCGTGGCAAAGCCCAGCCCCTTGCGACGGAAATGATATTCGTCGATAAGGGCCGCCGAATTCACTCGTACACTGTCAGCCTTGAGGATTCCCGGCCCGGTTCGCGACAGCACCGAATCGGCATCAAATGCGTGAACCATGGTTCTGGCCTGAATAAGGGCCTGGTCCACCTCCTTGAAGCGGAACTCTTCGTCGGTGGTCATCATTCCCTTCTCGATGGCCTCGGAGAGAACTTCCCCGGCCTGCCCATGAGCTGTGACCAATCGGCTTAGCGCCTCAGAAATAGTACCGGCGATCGCGAAAGCCCGGGTGCCATCATCTGAAGCGTGACATTCAGCGCAAACAGCCTCATGGTGAGTACCTACCATACTGTCATCCGGCTTAAGAATCTTGTGATTGGAATGGCAGGTTTCGCACATCGGAAAGTCGTTGGCGGCAAAAGCCGGTTCGTGCGGAGAAGTGTTGAACAGCCCGGCCTCGATAGCGTGGCAGTTGCCACAGACGGCTGAAAGAGAAGTTACGCCGGGCGGGGCCGCCCCGTGATTACCATGACAGTCATTGCATGCGGGCGCCCCTAAATCGTTTCGCTCCAGAAGAGCCACGCCGTGGACCGACACGACGTAGTCGTCCACCTGACCGGTGCCAATTCCATACCCGGCCATATAGTCCGCATCCGAGTGACACTTTCCACAGGTGGCAATAAGGTTCACCGGGTGGGTACTCGAGTGCGGCATCTTGGCGTCGCCAATTTCATGGACAGTGTGACAGGAGATGCAATTAGCGACTTTATCATCGCGGTTGTTGAACAGCCGTTGTCCATGGACCGAGGTCTTGTACTTCTCGAGCTGGTCAGTGGGTAAAGAGGGATTGTACTCATGCATATAAGCGGCGTCACTGTGGCAACGGGCACAAAACCGGGGGACCTCGAGGTGTGACGGCACCCCGCGATAATCCTTTTCACGGCGCACCTCGTCCATATCATCGAGCGAAGGGTCGCCGCCATGACAGTCCACGCAGCCGAGCCCCTTCTGACCATGGATGTCTCTGACAAACTTGTGGGAAGCTCCGTCCTCGTCCTCGAACTCGAAATGGCACGTCTGACAGTTGTCAGCGGCCAGGGCCGGGAGTCCCACGAGTGACAGTGCTACTATCATTATTGAAACGGCCAAGACGCGCGAGAACATTATACACTCCTATTCGAGCACATATCCTATTACGGTCATAACAATTATGAATGCCAGCACCAGCCATCCGAAGGCCATATAATACCGGGCCTTTTGTCCGCCAGTCTTGCGATCCAGAAATGGAACCAGTGCCCAGATCACTCCCCCGACCGTGAACACGAGTATGCCGAAGAGTTCGCCCTCAATGAAGAGAACATGCGCCGGAAGCATCTTCAGCGCCTGGAAGGCAAACATAAAATACCATTCGGGACGGATAACCTCAGGCGGCGGGGCAAACGGATCAGCTTTGGTTCCCAGCGGCCAGTGCACCACGCCGATACCATCGGGAAACAACACCGCCAGGATGGCCAGCACATTTAGCACTATCAACCATACCAGCAGGTCGCGCAGTAGAAAACTGGGAAAGAAACGCTGGTACTTTTTGTCTGTTTCCGCCCTGTCGTGCCAGTGAAGGGGTTCGCTCATCCCCTGTCGCTGGATGAATATCAGATGGGCTGCCAGAAGCACTGTGAATATTCCCGGCAGGATGGCCACGTGCAAACCGAAAAATCGCCCTATTGTGGCCCCGGTCACTTCCTCGCCGCCACGCATAATAACCAGAATATCACGACCAATGACAGGAATCGCTCCGGCCATGCCGGTACCGACGCGGGTGGCAAAGAAGGCCAACTCGTTCCATGGAAGCAGGTAACCTGAGAAGCCAAACATCAGCGACAACCCGAGAAGGCCGATGCCGGTCAGCCAGGTTAGCTCTCTCGGCTTTCGATAAGCGTAGGTGAAGTACACCGTGAACATGTGAATGAAGACCGCCAGAATCATCAGGTTGGCGGACCACGAATGGATCGAACGGACGAGCCATCCAAATTGAACGTTGGACACAATGAAGCGGACCGATTCATAAGCAGTGTCGGCTCCCGGACGGTAATACATCAGCAGCAATATGCCGGTGATCACCTGTACGATGAACAGAAAGAGCGATATTCCGCCGAAATAGTAAAACGCCGAATGCCCATGAACGGGAACTTTCTTATCCCCCATATACTCGACCAGGGCATCGATTTTGAACCGCTCGTTCAACCAGGCATATGCCCGGTCGTAAAATCCAAGTTTGGCGTCAGTTCCATTTGCCGGCATCAGGCATTCTCCCGGCTGACGAGGATAACATCATCCGTTTCCTTGACGGCGTAGCGTTCCAAAGGTCTCGGCGGAGGACCGGATATATTGTTGCCGTCAAGATCATAGCGTCCGTTGTGACAGGAGCACCAGATGATTCCCAGGTCGGGCCTATGCTGCACGGTGCAGTCGAGATGGGTACAGGTTGCCGCCAGAGCCCGCAGTTCGTTCTTTTCGGTGAGGTAGATAATCCCCAGATTCCGGCCGTATTTGAAGTACTTCGCCTTTTTCGGATCGGCCTCGATGTCGGCGCGCGTAAACGGCAATTTAAGCTGAGAGAGCTTGGCCTCTCCGGCTGCCGGGGGGATTATATACCGTATTACGGGATATACGACCGCCCCCAGTGTAGCCAGTACGCCCCCTCCGAGTATCACCTCAAGAAAACCGCGACGGGAGGATTTTATCGGAGCCACTCGTCCTCCGCATAAATTATTAGACTGTTTTCCTCTATTTTATGCTGTTGGTTCCACGATGTCAAATGCAAAAGCGCAAAAAACCCAGATGGGGCCCCACGCGTGAACAAATCTTTTACAAAAACGCTACGGCCTCGATGCCCACCTTGGCGCCCAACGGAAGCCGACTTACCTCAACCGTCGCACGAGCGGGTGGGTCGGTATCAAAATAGGTCGCGTACATTTCGTTGACCGCACCGAAATCGTCCAAATCAACGAGGAAGATGGTAGTCTTGACGATTTTAGATAAATCCGCGCCCGCCGCTCTGAGTACCTGAGCCAGATTGTCCATAGCCTGCTTGCATTGTTCACCACCGGTCCGGCCGACGACTTCCTTGGTTTCCGGATTCAGCGGAATCATCATAGAAACAAAGACGACCGTCCCGCACGATACCTTGACCGCCTGGGAGTAAGGGCCAACCGCCGCCGGGGCTTTGGCGGTCTTGATGATTTCTCTCATCAGAAATCCTGCCTCTCTTGATTACTTATTGGTCGAATGAGAGGAATCTAATAAATCGGGCGGTCAAGCGAAACTTTTTTCGAAGGTTGAAGCAGAATGTATCGATGACGGAGATATCACCGTAGAGCTAAAGACTATATACCCACCAGGCCGCTGGGCCCCATCAGTTCAACGAATGCCCTCAAAGCGGCCTCGTCGTACGCACCATCAAGCGAGAACATAATTTTCAACGAGGGGTAAGTATCCATTGCTTTCTGGTAAACCCGTTCGGTGGTCATGGCGTCGAAAGAATCGGCAATGGCGACGATTCTCGAATAGAGATGCATTTCGTCGAGAGAAAGCCCGGAGGGATAACCGCTCCGGTCGCCGCGTTCGTGATGCTGAAGGATAGGATAGTAGGCCGCGGCCGGGATTTCGTCGGTGTCGGTAAGAATCTCTATTCCCCACTTGGGGTGCTTCTTCATGATTTCGAACTCGATGGGGTTGAGTGCCGACCGCTTGTTTAGAATCCGCTCTGAGATTTTCGATTTGCCGATATCGTGAAGCAGGGCGCCGATGCCCAGCTCGCGTAGAAATTTCTTGTCCGAGAAACCCATCTGCTGGGCCAGGGCCACCGAAAAGGTCGAAACGTTAACCGAGTGGGTGTAAGTATAATAGTCGAACGACGTGATCTTCAGAAGATTTAGAAATGCCTCCCGGCCGCTTAGAATATAGTTGACGGTATTGGTCACAAGCTCTTTCGAACGACGGATATTCTCACCATAAGTAGGATTCGACAGCACATCCTTAACGAGGGTGGTGGATGTCTCATAAAGGATGCCTGCTTTCTTGTCCTCTTTCACCTGCGGGTCAGTCAGGATCTTGCCTAAATTCTGCTCGATGTACTTCTGATACTTTTCTTTGCATTCAGTTGAGATATAAAGTCGGTCGACATGGTTTTCTATGAGCTTTTGCCGGGTCCCTTCCGTAAAGGGCAGATCAGCCGAACGATAGAGGACAAATTTGTGATTGACCTTTATGTACAGGTCAAAATCAAGCATCGAATCGATCCGGATGGAATCCAGATAGATGGCCTGGTACTTTTCCCCGACTATGAAACCACTGACAGAAGTAAGCATAAGCTCTCGTGACTCACCAAATTCAGTAACTTTGGCCGCCTCATGCGGTTATCGTCGATATCGGTACTATTATCGGCAGAGTTGGGTCAGATATTTAAAAAACCACCCGGAAGGGTTCCGGGGGGCCCTGTAGGAGGGAAGAAAACAACACTAAGACCAGAAAATCAGGAACCGTAGTTCTTAACCGTCCTGAGAACAGAATTAAGAGAATCCGTAATATTGGTCAGAATCTTGGAGTACCTCTTGAGCAATTCGGAATACTGCCAGCGCATGTGGAAAGCGTTCTCGGGGAAGTCGAACAGCTCCAACAGGGTGGTCTTATATATTTCTTCGATATATTTTACGGCATAGTACGGATAGTCCGGGATGTTGGGGTCTGATATCTCGCCTTTAGCCAGGCGTTCTTTATATACCTCAATCTTTTCCAGCATAACGGTGCCGAAGCACCACGGGGTCATAACCACGCCAAAATTGCCACCGTCGCAATAGAAACGCCGGACGGTTCTGAGCACCAGATCCAGAATGACTGACTTGGCCCTATAGAAAGCCGTTGTTTCTTCGTGCGATTCAGGGGTATTGGCCAGCTTCAAAAGGACCGAATCACGTTCGTTGGCGGCGTTTCTGTAGGTCAGTTCCAGGAACCGGTAGTAATCCTCAAAATATACTTTGGTATTCTCCGACAGCGACATGGTGAAATAGCCCTTTTCGTCCTGGTGAATCCGCGGGTCGGTGCTACTTGCCAGTCGTTCGTTCGAAAAACCTCTTTGATATCTTCCCTCTAACATTATGCTCTCCTCAGTTGATCAATTACACTACCCCTTAGTGCATCGATTATGCCGCTGGTGCCAAAATCGGTCAGATCGTCCCTCGATGAGAGTTATGTTGTTATGTATCAATAGGATGGCGGCTATGTGCAGGCTTTGCGCGGAGCCGGTTTCGGTTGAAACGAGCGAAACCGTCTGCACACTTTTTCTTCGGGATGACAAAAGTGTAAAACTGCGGCGTGCGGCTGACGATAATTAATAATGTATAGTATCTGCGGGATTCTCGACCGATTCACGCAAGGCAAGAGTGAGAGTTTGTGGTCAAATTTCATATCAATGATATAATCCAGAAGACATAGTCGATTATCTAACATCAAGTAACCGTTATTTGGAGATTTGCAATGCACAGGTCATGGCGAGGTAGGGGCAAGCCAAGCAAGAAAAACAAGCCCTGGAAGAACAAGAGTAAGGATTGGAATTCGGAAAACGAAGACGCCTTTTACAAGAAGATGGAACGTCAGAAACATCACAAGCGGCAGGAGAAGATGGATGAATTAGAGGAAATGGCAGAGACTGAGTTGCTTGAAGAAGCCATAACCCACCAAAACATGTAAAAAAGATATAATCTAAACATAGATTGCTTAAGGCGCCTGCTCAGCGGGCGCCTTTTTGTTGATAATCCGACACCTCAAATCTTGTCCTGCCCTCAGCCCCACCCTTATATTCCGGCAACCCATTGGAAACAACGGGGACAAGGCACAATATGAAAACAGCCGTCTATACAATTATCATAGTGAGCCTGGCGCTGGGCTCGGCATCAGGTCAGTCCGATCAAGATGTACTCGGAAAAGTTCTCGAAGAAGTCGGCTTTACGCGGGCCGACCTCGGCTACCAGCCCAAAGGCTACTGGAACCGCTTTCCGCTGGATATCCCGTACCGATTGACCTCATTCAATGACCTGTTTGCCAAACCTCTCAAACTCATCGACTACAGCACGGTGATGGCCAACACTGTCGAATTATACATGGATCCGACGTATGCCGACACCGCTTCCGATGGCCTCTACAAGCTTGTCTACAATCTCGGTGTTGACAAGAAACTCGGGGGACTCCGGTCATATCCAATAGACCTGCTTCCCGCCCCGGAAGGCGACAAGCCGTTTGAACAAGCCGTCCGAACTCTATTCAGAATGGCAGGGGAAGACATGTCCGATATCCAGCGTCAACAATTTGCCGAATTCGAGCGCCTCCCCGATTCAGTGCAAACGATAATAGCGCAGTTGCTGGTCAACCTCGCCGACGCAATCAAGTGGCGAAATCTCGCGTTCCGCAACTGTGACCCGGAGGACTTGCAAAAGGCGATTGAGATAAGAGACCTTGCTATCAGCCAGGAAGACGGCCTGGTGTACTACCCCGAGCTGGATGATATCGCCGCAAACATCGACTTCCCCTCGCTTCACTACGCCGCGTTAAAAATCGCCTCGGCGGCCGAACAGTCAGAACTGTCATTGAGGTCATACGTCGATTCCGTTGACGAAGACCTGACCATAGACATCCCGACGCCGTTCGGAAAAATCCTGATACTTACGCCCGGAAGTTCACCCCTGGTTATTCCGGACAGCGGCTGCCTGCTCGTCTTCGACTTTGGCCGGCCCATCACTTATAGCGGATGCGTCGGCGCCACGGCAACACTCGAAAATCCGGTATCGGTCCTGATCGACCTCGGTGGCAACGATAATTATCAACCGGCCGATGAGCATCTCCCCAACGCCGGCGTCGGCCTGTGCGGAATCGGGATGGTCATCGACAGCGACGGAAATGACCGATACGAAGGCTCGGTCTACGCCCAAGGGGCCGGACTCTTCGGCGTGGGAGTGCTTCTCGACCGCAACGGCGACGATATCTACAACGCTCAACTGTCCGCGCAGGGCTGCGGCTATTTCGGTATCGGGTTGTGTCTCGATATCAGCGGCAATGACAAGTACTATCTGTATTGCGACGGTCAGGGGTTAGGCGGTGTCGGCGGTGGTATTGGCGTGTGTGCCTCGTTCGATGGCAATGACCAATATGTTGCCGAAAAGGACCCCGAGGTTTACGACCACGCCGACTATCACAGTCAACACAAGATAAATGCCAGCTGGGTACACGGAGCGGGTAAAGGCCGGCGCGGCGACATCACCGATGGTCATTCATGGGCCGGCGGCCTGGGGGCCATCATCGACATTCACGGTAACGATCACTACCTGTCCGGCAACTTTTCGCTGGGTGTTTCATACTGGTTCGCAACCGGTATCGCTGTTGATCGCTATGGCGACGACATTTACGAATCGTGCTACTTCACCCAGGGTTCCGGAGCGCATTACTGTAATTCGCTTCTGCTCGATGAATCCGGCAACGACCGGCACGAATTGTATGAAACCGCCGGAGCCGCCCTTGGTTTCGGGTGGGATTTCGCCAACGCCTTGCTAATCAACAAAGGCGGCGATGACAGCTACCGCGCTAAAATGATCTCGATGGGTTTAGCCCAGATTCGCTCCAACGCTTTCCTGATTGATACCGACGGCAACGACCGTTATCTGCTCGGCAAAGGCACGCCGGGATTGGGTGAGGCCACTTATCGTGCGGGGATGGATAAGCCTCTGCCGCTGCTGACTTATTATTACTATACCAAGTCTTTCGGCGGGTTTATCGATATCGGCGGTGAGGACACTTACCACGAATTCGAGATCGCGAGCGACAGTGCCACCGCAACCACAGACACCCTTACGACCGAACATCCTCTCGCCCGCGACAATTCGTTGTGGCTCCAACCCGCCCGCGCTGATTCAACATTCGGGTTCAACAATTTCGGGGTGGGGTTAGACATCCGGGACGGAATTATACCGGAACTACTGCTGTGGGAGTCTCAATAAACTCTCAGTGTAAGATACAGCAGCCTTATATCTTCCCCAAAAGACCGCGAAGGTAGGCCAGGCGAAGGTGCTCCTCGACGCCAGCCATGTCGAGAATAA
>CP070674.1:1949076-2017951 GCA_020351995.1 Candidatus Zixiibacteriota bacterium | reverse complement strand
GGCGACAGCTTCCCCGATCCCCCTGGAAGCCCCGGTAATGACAACGACCTTATCTCTAATGCTTCGCATATTTACTTTTCGAGGACGATCTCACGGGGTGGTGCTATACGAACATTGCGGGGCTCGGCGGTCACGGCCTATTCCTCGTACTCAACCCACTTCTCTTTCTTGGGAGAAAGCCTGTAAATGGCTCCCGTGGAACGCAGAACTATATAAACGATGGCTACCACGGCCAACCCTCCAAGGATAAAAGCCACCCAGTAGTACCATTTCAAGTCACGCATTGAGCCCTACTCCTTCCCTTTTAATCTGCAGATTCGCGTTCTTAAAGTTATACGAAGCATCAACCGAAATGTCAATGAAGCCCGACGTGGAACCGGGCCGAAACCTATCTGATTTTCTTTCAAGCGATTATACGCATTCCCGTCTTTGAGAGTACAAAAAAAACCACCCGCGCTCCCCTCACGCACGGGTGGCAACACCAAAGAGAAAGGAAATCCCAAACAAACAACAGCATTTTGGGAGTAAAAATGACATCCTCATATATAGCAACCGCCATGCCGCAGGCGGTCTGAGGTGGTTCGCGCAAAACTTAAGAATAGATATGTGAACGACTTACAGCGAGATCCACAATAAACGAACGATTATAGCAGAGACGCCCGTTCGTATAAACGTACGAATTGCCTCCCCAATAAAAAACGGTAAGCGCCGTAAATACATGCGCTTACCGTTAACCAAGGAGTATTGTTTTGAATCGTAAAGCGGTACGATGGATACGACTGTCTTCGCTACCGGTTTTCTGCGCGTTTCCACGCAGAATGAGGAGAAACGGCACTCAGGACAGCCGGATCACTCGGACCGTGTAGGACTCTCAATACTTAATTGTACCTCCCTGAACTAAGTCCATAGCGTTTGAGCTTGGTGCGCACGGTTGCTTCGTGAACACCCAGCATTCTCGCGGCTTCGGATTTGTTGCCCTGAGCCGCCAGAAGGGCCTCGAGGATTATTTTCTTTTCAAACTCCTCGACGCGATCAAACAGGGAGTCGTTACTGTCGGGCATTTCACCGCCGAATACGGATCGAGCCAGCTCAACCAGGTCACCCTCGGCAACCATAAGAGCCATTACCTCGAGCCGCTTGACCTTGTTGCACAGTTCGCGGACGTTGCCCGGCCAGTCATGTTCGATGAACTGCCGTACCAATTCCGCGGGCAGTGACTCGTCCTCCTCTAACAACCCGCATCGTTTCATGAACAGGTTCAACAGCACAGGAATATCTTCCTTGCGCTCTCTCAGCGGCGGTATTTCGAATGAAACGCCGCTGAGACGATAGTACAGATCGCGACGAAAACCGCCGCTTTCCACCATGTCCTCCAGCTTCCGATTGGTGGCCGCGACAATCTTGATGTCGAGTTCCACCGACGTGGTCGAGCCCAGCGGAATGAGGCGACGGCTCTCCAGTACACCCAGAAGCTTGGTCTGAAGGTCAAGAGGCATGTCTCCTATCTCGTCGAGAAAGAGAACACCACCGTTGGCCGCGACCAGTAACCCCTGCTTGTTCTTGTCGGCGCCAGTGAAAGCGCCCTTCTGGTAGCCGAATAGCTCCGATTCCAGCAGTGTCTCCGGCAGGGAGGCACAGTTGATAGCCACAAAGGGCCCGTTCGGCCTGACCATCTTCTGGTAATAACGGGCAAGATGGTCCTTGCCGACTCCGGTTTCGCCCATTAGAAGAATTGGCAGGTCCGACCGGCTGATAAGCGGAAGCTGGTTCTTGAACTGGATGATTTCCGGACAGGTTGTATGATAATCGAAATCATCATCACTGGAACAAGATTCAGGTACCGTGTTATCGCTCTGACGGAGCCGCTGACAATCAAGCTCATCAATTACTCGCTCGATCTCTCGTTGTTTACGGAATAGCCTGTAATGGGCATAGATTTCCTCTGCCCGGAAGAGATAAGTCAGTCTCTGCCGAAGCGAGAAAAGTTCCGATTTGCCCGCCGCCGCGAGCGCGTCGGCCTTCTCGAAACGGACCTTTGAATCACTCAAAAGGTTAATGGCCCGAACATACAACTCCCGGCCTTCACGACCGCGCTTACGGGCCTCGGCAATCATGGCCCGGATCTTACACAGTGCGCCCAGTTCAACCTTGTTCTTGCCCCGCTCCATCATCACCCAGGAACTGGCGCAGTAACGTTCGGCATTGCGTAATTCATTAAGACTCAGAGACAGCTCGGCCAAATGCCTGAGAACTCGGCCTTCGAGCGTACTACCGGGGGAAATCTCGTGAGCAAGCGCCTGGGCCTTCCTCAGAATCTCACCCGATTCCTCGAGATTGCCGACACGATAACGCAACTCGCCAAGGTAAGTGAGATATATCACTTCATGCCGGGTGTCGCTCGTTAACACGATGCGTGTGTAGGCGTCATTGAGAGCCTTTTCGGCTTCCTCGTAATCGGCCTTCAGCATAAGCACATAGCCTAGCGAAAGATAAGCCTTCAGTACTTCGTATTTTTCACCCGATCGCTCTGAAAGCTCGATATTGATTCGAAGATTCTTTACGGCTTCTTCGAAATCCCCTGTAAAAGTCTGAATGCGACCAATGTTACCAGTCATGTAGGCCAGTTTCTTGGTATCACCAAGCTTGCGGGCAATCTCAATCGCGTCCATCAGCGCATCCAGCGAATTGCCATAGTCGGTCTGTCGGAAGAAAAGCCCGGCCAGCTCGTTAAGAGCCTTGCCTTGTCCTTGGAGGCTGTCATTCCGACGGAAGATCGACTCGGCATCACGAAAAGCTTTTTCTGCTTCCTTAAACTCACTCATATCGCGCAGTATCACACCTATCGTCAGGAATATCTCCGCCAGTAGCAGACAATCGCCCTCCTCGACGATCATGTGCTGCGCGGTACGGGCAACCTTTAATGCAACCGGTAAATGAGCAGCGGAAGCGTAGGCTTTTGATGCGAGGTGGATAACCTCACCCGCCTGCGACCCGCCGATGCTCTCAAGCTCCTTTTGATGCGACTCGAAGTACTTGATCGCTCCAGCGAAGTCTTTGCGGTCAATCAGTGAAGCCATAAAGCTCTTCATCGATTGACAAATTTCTACGCGTTTCATTGTTCTACATCCTCATTTATCGGTCACAGTTAGTCAAGCGGTTGCTGTTTGGTATGGCCTATGTAGCAGTCCCTCTCCTTTTTGATTTCGTCCGTCCAGTTGACGGGCTCATAGAATATCTCGTCGAATTCATCCACAAGGCCCGTGCTCAATAGAAGAATATCTACTGTTACAAAACCCGACAGATAGCAATCACTACGGGTATGACGATACTGGCCCGGGTCTTCACTGGGAACTTCCGAGCCCCAGGGATGGTCGTCACCGGTGCCATTCGGGTCGTCATAAATGTCCGCTGCGATGACTCGGTCCCACCCGAAGGCAACCAGCATCAACGCCAGAGCTAAAACGACAACTACGCGTTTCATGATTAGACTCCTTGGTTAAAGGTTCTTTTAAGGCGTATTTTTCTACACGAAGTTAGTGTGTGGCGGAGGGTCCACATCGGGAATTTGAAAGTCAGACGTGCTGCGCGTCCCGATTGTACTTAAGTATAACAGCCCGTATCGGATATGTCAATATAATAATCACTTAGCAGCAAAGATTGCGCCCTTGTTTTTAAGGCTTCGAAACCGCGCCAGCATGACATTCCCATGACAATACAGAGTAAAAAAAGCCCGCCGGATCGTGGCGGGCTAAAATCAACCGACTCGCTCAGAGCCCTGTGTTAACTATCTCGTTCATTTCCCCGACAACATACCCTTCAAGGTCTCGATTACCTTTACCGGAGTGGGGTCAACCTCGTTAAGAACGGCCAGGTAGTAGGATACAAAATCGCCAAGCTGGATGAGACTGAACATCCTCGTCAGGCTCGAATCGCCCTGAGACTCGACATCGACCACCTTTATGCCTCGGTCCTCTATAAGCCCCTTGACTATATTCATCCGTTTGGTGATCTGGGGGTGGTCATCGCGGTCACGTAGCTGAATTACGATCAGCTGATCTTGGTGTTTCTGCACTGTTTCCGACCAGCCCACCAGTTCGTTGTGGTTGAACTCGGCGTAATTGTTGGCGAAAGCCAGGTTTTTGGCATTCTCGCAGATCTGTCCTTTCCACCGCAAGCCTACGGCATCGGTCAGGGTCGGCCCGGAATAAATGATGGCTATTCGACCGTGTATCTGCTCAGCCAGCTGCTTGGCGGGGTTATTTTCAACCGGCACATCTTCAATGTAATCTTCGCGCAAATTCTTCAGTTGCCCGATAAGACGATTCAATTCATCCGCTACGTTCTTGATCAGACCGATCTTCTCGAGGAATATCAGCAGCGGTACGAACGAGTATCCCAGGGCCGCCCGTGGCTGAAAACCGGAGGGTACCACGATAAGGGGGAAATCATTCAGCGTGGAAACATCGGTAAGCAGGCCGCCGGTGGAGATCGCTACAATCATGGCTTTCCTGCTCAGAGCATCGTCTAGAGCCGACAGGGTCTCCTCAGTATTACCGCTGTAAGATGAGGCGATAACCAGAGTCTCGTCGTCGACATACTCCGGTACGACATAATGGCGGCATACATGAAAAGGAATCTGCAGCTTGGATGCCAGCAATGTCCGCGCCAAATCGCCGCCGATAGCCGAGCCGCCCATACCGACAACAACGATATTCTTTATATCCGCAAAGTCGCTGGTACGGATATGCGCGTGCGTGCCGATCCGGATGGCGTCCTCCATCTGCTCCGGCAGATCAAAAATGCGGTTGTACATGTTAGCCGGGTCAACCGCGCGAATCCTCTCCACATCATTAAGTATCGACACTACCGTGTTTCCTTCTTCTGATCGTTTTCATCTTGTCCAGCTCATTCTTGTACGTCTGAAGCTTATGTATGACCTGTTGTTGCGTATCGCTGGACAGCACGGAATTCAGCAGGTGCCGGGCCATGCTTGAATCCATCTTGCGCACCATCCGGCAGACATCAAAAATTCGGGCGGGATTCATCGACAGTAAGTCCAGTTCCATCCCCACAAAGAGCGGTAAGGCCAGAAGATCGCCGGCCATTTCGCCGCATACCGAAATCGACTTTCCGTGTCGTCGGGCCGCTTCTACAATCATCCTGATCAGCTTGAGAACGGAGGGATGATAGGAACTGTAAAGGCTGGAAACCCGGTTGTTGGTGCGATCGGCGGCCAGCGTATACTGCGCCAGATCGTTAGTACCAATAGATACAAAGTCAGCTTTCCTGACCAGAATGTCAGCGGTCATAGCCGCTGAAGGTACCTCTATCATGATGCCGACCTCGATATCCTCGTCGAAAGGAACGCTGTTCTTACGTAACCTGAACTTGGCTTGAGATATCAGCTTCCGCGCCTGCTCCAGCTCCGATACGTCGGTTATCATGGGCAGGAGGATTTTCACGTTCTTAAGCACCGATGCCCTGAGGATGGCTCCAAGCTGCGTCTTGAATATATGATTCATGTCAAGCATGGCCCGCATACCACGCCACCCCAACGCCGGGTTATCTTCCGACGGCCAGCCGGTGTCGGCCACCAGTTTGTCATAGCCCAGATCAAAAACCCTGAATGTTACGGTTGTGTCGGCATACTTCTCCGCGATCTGATAGTAATACTGGAATTGGTAGTCCTCGTCCGGGAAGTCGTAATTCGCAAGGTAGAGAAACTCGGTCCGATACAATCCCACCGGTATCTTTCTTTCCGAAAGCACATCATCGGCGGGTCCCCTGAGGGTGAGATTGGCGCCGACATGGACGACTTTGCCGTCCGCCGTCACCGGCGGTATATCGGCCAGCTTTCGAATGCGCGTTATGGCCGCCGGCCCCTGGCGTTTCTTTCTCTTCTGGTATTCGGACCAATCAGAATCACTGGGGTTGACAATGACCTCACCGGATGTACCGTCAATTATGAGCTTGGCGTCATTGACGATTTCAAAATGCACGTCATGGGCCATGACCATCGGCAATCTCAGCGCGCGGCTGATCAAAGCCATATGCGAATTAACGCCGCCCTCGCCGACCAGGAAGCCGATCGCCTTACGTTTGCGATAGCTGAGAATGTCGCCGGGAGTGAACATTTTTCCCACCAGAATCGTGTGGGGTGGGAACTTCTGGTCGCTCTTGTTATGACCGCTCAGGTGTGACAGAACCCGCTGGGCCACAGCCTCGATATCCGTCGCCATTTGTTGCATGTAAGAGTCTGGCGAGCTTTTCAATGGTGCTGTCGTGCTGCGAACAAGGCTGTTGTAAATGAATCCGGCATTACGTCGCTGAGACCGGATTTGGTGT
Organism: Candidatus Zixiibacteriota bacterium; assembly: GCA_020351995.1. GTDB lineage: Bacteria > Zixibacteria > MSB-5A5 > GN15 > FEB-12. The sequence goes on along the minus strand of CP070674.1, from coordinate 2,011,606 downwards.
TTGACCTGATTGAGAAATTGCTCGTCATCAGCTATGAGGAGCTGTGCGTCAAAGATCTTGGCCACCGGACCGCCAATCTTCTTACCGGCCGAATCCAGCAACTCGTGGATCTCTTCAATGGTCTGCGCGACGGCCTGTTCCAGGGCTTCGATCTCTTCGCTGACGCGCGATACGGGCACCGTTATTTCCGCGAATTCAACATCGCCGGGCAATATTACACGTGCCTGACCCAGTACGAGCCCTCCCGAAATGGGCGTGCCCTTTATTATGGTTCGTCTGGAAAGCACTTCCGAAATTAACCCTCCTGGTTAATTCACTATCAACTATCAAGGTATATGGCGTTGAGTTGTTAAGGCAAGAGGAATATCAGTCCATTTCACCGAACCCGGACTCGATCACCGCCAATATCTCCTGCATGGCAGCCTCTTCGTCAGCACCGTCAATCTCAAGCGTAAGTTCAGTCCCCTGTTCAGCAGCCAGCATCATCACCCCCATAATTGACTTGGCATTAACTCGCAATCCATCCTTGGTAAGGAACACCTGTGATTCGAACTTGCTCGCCGCCGTCACCAGCATTGCCGAGGGGCGAGCGTGCAGGCCAAGCTTGTTTAGAATTTTTGCTCTTTGCTTGATCATAGGTATTCTTCATTCAAAACGAACCTTTTGCCCGACACTTCGCGAACAATACCTTTCAACTCCAGCGCCAGGATGAATTCCATGACTTCCTGCACGGGCAAATCCGCCATGCGAGCCAACTGGTCAAGCTGCTGTGGACCCTGAGAAAACAGATCGACAATTCTGGTCTCAATGTCAGTCATATCGGGCAATTGCGAGAATTTCTTAGTGAGTACTTCTCCCCTGAGGCGGGGCAATTCCTCAAAAATATCGTCTATCGAGGTCAGCAGCCGCGCGCCTTTCTTTATCAGCGCGTTGGTACCCTGGCTCATCGTGGCGCCCGGCCGACCCGGAACCGCGAACAGTTCGCGCCCCTGACCAAGAGCACGCTCAGCCGTTATCAACGCGCCGGATTTCTTGCCCGCCTCGATAACGACCACTCCTTCCGAAAGCCCCGATATTATCCGGTTTCTCTCCGGGAAATTGGCCCGATCGGGCGATGTACCCGGCAGGTACTCCGAAAGTACCAGACCTCTCTTCTTTATCTGACAGGCCAGGGTCTTGTTCGCGGGCGGATAGACGATATCGAGTGAATTTCCCCAGACGGCCACGGTACGGCCGCCGGTCTCCAGAGCCCCCTTGTGAGCGGCGGCGTCAATCCCCTCGGCCATTCCCGAAACGACGGTGATCCCCGCCCTGGCCAGCGATGCGGCAAGGTCATAAGCAAACATACGACCCTGTTCCGTGGGATGCCTGGTACCGACGATGGCGACGGCCGTATCGATGCCGGAAAGTTCACCTTCGGCAAAAAGTAACGGGGGAATATCAGCCTCGGGAATATTGAGAAGCGGTTGCGGATAAGCCGGGTCATCGCGGAAAAGAACCGTCCAACCAAGCTCGGTAATCCTTGACGCTATCTCGCACGCCCGGCTGCCGTCAAACAGTGATTTGACGTTGGAAGCAATCGTGGCCGATATCCCGCTCACGGCCTCCAACTCCAGACGCGAGGCGTGCAGCACCGCTGATGGACTGCCGAACGCCTTTACAAGCCGGTTGTACCGCCCTGATCCAACGCCGGGTATGGCAAGCAGCCCAATGGCGTCAATCAGTTTCTCTTTAAGCTCCTTGCTGGTCAAGTTTGTTCTCAATGGCTTCCAAAAAATCACGGGCGCCTTGCCGGGTGACGGCTGACATATAAATATAGTCATCCGGCAATTCTCTGGAAATATCTTTTAAATCACTTTCGCTTACGGTATCTATTTTTGTCACGACTATGACAGTAGGGCGCGCCGCAAGCTGCCGGTCGAAACTGACCAGCTCCTTGTACAGAACCTGCCTTGTCTCCTCGATATCGATATCATTGATGTCGATTACGTAAACTATCAGGGCCGTGCGCTGAATATGTCTGAGAAACTGATGGCCCAGACCTTTTCCATCCGAGGCACCCTCAATGAGACCGGGGATATCGGCCATCACACATGACTTGTACTCACGGAATTTCACAATACCTAAGCTGGGCGTCAGAGTCGTGAAAGGATAATCAGCTATCTTCGGGCGCGCCTGAGAAAACGCCGACAGAATTGTGGATTTCCCCGCGTTGGGAAGTCCCACCAGCCCGACGTCGGCCAGTAGCTTCAATTCAAGCGCGATTTTTCGACTCTCACCGGGAAAACCCTCCTGGGCCTTGCGCGGCGATTGGTTGGTGGGAGACTTGTAATAAGCGTTGCCATGGCCACCCTTTCCTCCCCTGGCAACAACGAATTGGACATCCGGTCGGTCGAGATCAAACAATACCTGACCCGAAGAGAGGTCTCTGATGATCGTACCTACCGGCAGCCTCAGAATTGTGTCCTCTCCCGATCGCCCGGTCTTCAGGCCACCGCTTCCGGGTTGACCGTTTTCGGCCCGGTAGACGCGACGATACCGGAAATCCAACAGCGTCCTCAGATTGCGGTCGGCTTGGGCGATAATGCTTCCGCCGTGTCCGCCGTCACCTCCGTCGGGACCACCCTTCGGGATGAATTTTTCAGTATGAAAAGCCACACATCCGTGACCGCCACTCCCGGCCGTAATTTCTATCTCCACGTAGTCGATAAACATTGCTGTCAATATCCGTTGCCCGGCCAAAAATGTCAAACAGGGATTCTTTACACCACAAGACATTGCTGATTAAGGCCTTCGTGCTCGGTGAAATGTCTATTATGGTCGTTGACGGGTATCTCAAAAGACCATATATTTGACTGAATTTTAAGTCGAGGGAATATCAGTCTTGCCGGGAATCAACCAGCGCAAAAGACAGTTTTACGAGGAATCATCACTCTTTCTGGGGAAAGCCTGCGTGAAAATCGGTCTCAAACCGAATTTCCTCACCGCTATCTCGTTGATCTGTTCCATCGTTTCAGGAATCTACTTCTGGAAGGGGGAGATGATCTGGGGTGTGGTCTGGATGGTCCTGACCTCGTTTATGGATATGCTCGACGGCTCCACAGCTCGAGCCGGAAACATGGGCACTGTCTATGGCGGGATTCTCGACCATGTCGCCGACCGGTACGGGGAGTTTTTCATTCTGGCCGGAATTACCATGTCAGGAACAGTTCATGCCGGATGGGGATTGTTCGCCCTGTTCGGAATGATGATAGCCAGCTATACTCGCGCCGCGGCGGAGTCAATGGGGAAGATCGAAAACTGCGCCGTGGGAATTATGGGCAGATTGGAGAAGTTCATTCTCATAGTCATCGGTTCCGTTCTGGAGCATTTTCTGCCGATGGGCAAATGGCCCAAAGGCGGCTGGCTGGAGTTCGCCCTGATCGTTGTCGGTGTCACCTCCATCATAACCGCTATCCAGCGACTCGCGTATACCAAGAAGATTCTCGGTGACAAAAAGGAAGTCTGATCATATCCACCGGCTTTACATATTACATCCGTAGCGCTATATTCATGCCGATTACCATCAATAAACGCAGAAAGGCTGCATCTTGATTACAGCTATTGGTAACCCCGTCTATGACTACATAAAGACCCAAAAAGTCAACACCGAAACACGTATCCTCTCAGGCTGTTCGACCAACGCCGCCCTGGCTCTTTCGAAGATCGGGGAGAAAGTCATGCTGGTCGGAGCCGTTGGCAATGATTACAGAGAAAAATTCGTAGCCGACCTCGAGAGATTTAATATCGATTATGAGGTTGTGCCGTCTAAGGAAACGGGCGGATTCTCACTGATATACTACGATGACTTCGGCAATCGCACCCTCGATCTTCTCGGGCGCGCCGACAACATCGCCAATATCAAATCAGAATGGTACGAAACATCGGAAGCCGTTCTGATTGCACCGATTCTCGGTGAGATTTCTCTTGAACAGATCGGGCATATCCGCGACAACTTCAACGGTCTCTTCTTCTGTGACCCGCAGGGATTGCTGCGCGGAGCCGAGGACGACGGCCGCATATATCACAAGAAGGTCGACGGTATAGAAGATGCGCTGGGCGCTTTCGATATCGTCAAACCGAACGAACTCGAGGGCATGGTTCTGACGGGTATAAATTGTCGTGAAGATCCGTACGAAGCTGCTCGTATCATCAAGTCATGGGGTCCGAAAATTGTTATCCTTACCCTCGCGGAACTCGGCTCGATTATATTCGACGGCGATCAATTCATCGATATTCCGCCCTACGAGATTGACCTTGTCGACGCCACGGGCGCGGGGGATACCTATATGGGCGCGTTTGTCTTCGAGTATCTCAAAACCGGCGGCGACTTGTTCACGGCTGGTTGCTTTGCATCGGCAACGTCGTCAATCATGATTGAGAACGTCGGCCCCGATTACGAGATGACCGAATCCATGATTCGTCAGCGCCAGGAGAAGCTTCTGACCATAGCCGGCTATAAAGTCAATGTAGCGATAAATCAGTAGCTATCAGACACTCTGAAACGAAGGGGGAGCGATCATGCAGGAATCAATCTTCTTTAAACGCTACAGCAAGCGTTCTTATCTTGACAAACCGATTACCAAAGAATCACTCGAGCGCATCTTCGAAATTGTCCGCTGGACACCATCATGTGCCAACAAACAACCCTGGCGGGTGATATTCGTGCAGAACAAGCAGCGTCATGAAAAACTGTCAGCGGCGCTGTCACGTGGAAATGAATGGGCCGCCAAAGCGCCGGTGCTCGTTGTCGTGTGTGCCCGCGAGGCCGACGATTACAGTCGCGAGGACGACCCCGTTAAGTACTACCAGTTCGACAGCGGCATGGCCACCCTGTCGCTTCTGCTGGGTGCGGTACAGGAAGGACTCATGGGCCATCCCATGGCCGGCTACGATGCCGCTGGTGTGAAAACAGCCCTGGATATTCCGGATGAGTATCACGTCCTCTGTGTAATCTCGCTCGGCTACGAGGGCTCCGTTGACCAGCTTGACGAACGTACGAGAAAAAAGGACGAAGCCCCGCGAACTCGTAAGGACATCGTAGAAATAATCTCGTTCGACAATTTCGATTTCTAAAAAAAAGAAAAAAGTCTGGAAGATTTCTGTTGCTACGGGTTATAATGTGTAGCAACAGGCCGCCTTTCAGCAGTCTTACCTGATCTGGCGCCCGGTTTACGCAGTACACTGAAATATCAACATCTGAGTCATGGGAGAGAATCGTGCGGAAATCATTCCTTGTGATGTGCTGTGCCGCGTTGCTAGCCGCGGCCGGGGGCAGTATGGCGTTAGCGGAGGAATCAACATTCAATATTAGTGATTACATTCCCGAGAAATTTGTGGACCTTGAATGGAAAGTTATGGGCAATCTCGGCCTTAATAATTATGACATATGGAGCTCGACCTATCGTCCGACCTCGAATCTCCATCACTCCACTCAGACTCGTGATATAGCCACCTGGTCCGGCGGGCTCAAGTCCAGGTTGGCTTATCGGTACCAAACGGTGCCACGCTTCTTGTCTACCACACTCGACATTACAGGTTCTTATGACTGGGAAAAGGAAAATACTACGAGAAACCGAACAGGGTCTGATTTCAGCGAAATAGTTGAGGAATACGAACTGTCCCGAAGCGAGTCAAAAAGCGCCCGAAGAGAGCTCAGCACGGTGGCCTACGCCGACGTCGGTCAGTACCTTTCTGGAGATTTCTTTGCGTCGATCGGGGCCTCGGTAAGATTCATGTATGAGGAATCACCGGGTGCTACCGATTACTATTTTCAAGACAGAGTAGATTATTATGCGCCGCGGGTCAGAACCCTGCTGGAAGAACGTAGCAGTGAACACTCACCTGACATGAGGCACGTATTAGTATCCATGGTTCTGCTGCCGGGCTGGGGACGTCTCTACCGGGGTAACTACGCTTCCACAGCTATGTATATAATCGAGGAGTTGCGTAGCAATGGTGTCCTCTTGCGCGAGCCGACTCACGACGAAATGCTCGCCCTCTGCGATATTGTGTATCAGAATCGACTCGAGCACGCCGTCGACGAGCGTATTCGCAAGATAGAATCGCTCGATGCCATCATGAGCTATCTGAGCGATGTGGGAATCAGCGATGCCGGCAACGGCCGGGCCTGTCTTCTCATCCAGGATGTCTGGGATTATTTCCCGCGTTACGGCAGAACCTTCGGTTTCAGGGCGCGGCTCGGACCGGGATTCGATTACTCACACAACCGGGATCGCTCGACGACCATCTCTGATTACTACCGCTTCCTTTCCTATTACGATATCTCAAACCCCGGCGTGGTCGACACCTTATATGATTACAACGAGCATGAATATCGCTACCAATCCACCATCACTGAAGCGTATGACACCTACCTCCGGGCCATAGTCGAATACGCCAAACCCCTGTCGCGCCAATGGCAACTCGACTTGTGGGCTTCCGGGAAATACTACTTCAGCTCGCATATCACCCGGGCTGAATGGTACAGTAGGTATGTCGTTGACGACGATGGCTCCAATGCCGGGTCATCGACATATGGATTCGAAAACGATATCGACAGCCGTTATCGTTTCGATCTGGTCGGAACCGCGACCTACATACTGAACTCACGAACACAGCTGAGCTTCCGAACCGACTATTCGTACGAATATTTCAAGGCTGATCCCGAATCGGATTTTCTTTTGGATCCGGATGTTCGCGAGACCACAAAGAAAGAGTTTTTGCTCGCCGGAGGCGTAACTTACCGAATCTCTATTCCAACTGCCCTGACGGCATCGGTCGGGTACCGACACGACCGACCCGGTGATGCCTCGTGGTACTATGTCAACAGTCGCTATACGGAAGATCGGTATTTTGCTGGGGTGTCGCTCAGCCATTATATATATTAAGGAATGAGCGACATTATTGCCTTTGAGGATTTCGAGAAGGTTGATATCCGGGTCGGCAGGATCGTCGAGGTGGAAGACTTCGAGCGGGCCCGGTTTCCATCCTACAAGTTCAAAATCGATTTCGGACCCGAGATAGGTACAAAGCAGTCCTCCGGCCGCTACAAAGAGAATTACTCTCCCGAAGAACTTCTCGGACGACAATGTCTGGCAGTGGTGAATTTTGAGCCGAAAAACATCGCCGGGTATATGTCCGAAGTCCTGGTTTTGGGAGTTGACCGTCAGGGGGGCGGGATTTCCCTGATCAGCCCCGCCCACGAGGCCGTTCTCGGAGCCAGGTTGTATTAGGCCGGGCGGTAACCTATCGTAATCAATCGGCTTTGCAAACCAATAAGTTATTTGGAGGTTGAAGTGAAACGGACTCTGAGCGTACTGTGGGTATCTGTGGCTTTGGTCTATCTCGCTGGATGCGGGGGAGGGCTCTATGTTAACAAGGGCTTCAGCTACAAGGTAACTCCTTCTGCGGTGAAGTTAGCCATGATTCCGGTTGTCGATGATGATGCACAGTTTATAGATTCGATATCAGTGCTGATCTTCGATGACACCGGCAAGGCGCAGAGCCTGGTCGCACCGGCTGACATACGACAAGCCATCAATGCTGATGATCGCTTAATATCAATCCTCAACAAGTTGGGATCAGTGGAGTACACAAAAGATGATTTCAAGCAGGGACCATCTATATTGAAGACACTTACCGATGACGAATTCGATTATCTCAAAGTCGCTCTTGATAACTCCGATGTCGTCCTCTTCCCGGTAGTTTTCTATATGTCGGCACCGGGTTATGTCACCTCAGGAACGGCTAAGATGCGATTATATGAACTCGAAACCGGGCTTCTCATCTACGAAAAAAGTCAGGATTTACTTGTGGAGCGGGCCGGTGAACACGGCCGAAAGTTCTTAGCTCTCGGATTACTGGGCTTCGCAAGAGACGACTACAATAAGTATTACTGGGATAAACACATAGGCCACTAACAACGATCAGCAAAGGTAAATTCCGCCGCAAAATTATACTAACTATCTGTGATTTAATGTCTTAAGTGCCCTGGGCCGTATTGCAGGCAAAGTAACAACGGTCCGTCGGGGCAGCCAAACTATATACCTCCCTGAGGGGACCAAGTCCCTGTTTTACACCTGTCCCCTCCAGTTCAGGTGACTCCCGGCTGTTACCCCAACAGACCGTTTACATAACTGATATTTGACGATCAGCACGGATATTACAGTCTAAGCTTATGATTAGCAGGCTGGTTCCTGTACTTTCTTGACAGACAATAGAATGTTAGGCTATATTAACTTAAGAGGGGAAACACTTAAGCTAAGAGCTGTACACTTTGCAGCAACTTGTAATCAAAGCCAAACAGGGCGATAAAGCCGCCGAAACCCAGATTTTCGAGTATCTCCGCGTAAGATTCGTTCTTCTCGCTAAAAGAAGAATAGGAGAGGAGCACTGTGAAGATATGGCGCAGGAAGCATGCATAACGGTACTTGAAAAGCTCAAAACGGACTCACCGGAAGAGAATTTTGAAGCTTGGGCGTACCAGGTGCTCCGGAACAAAATAGGTAACTATTTACAAGGCAAAAACTTGCGGCAGAAGAAAATGGTCAGCACGGAGCACATCGAATATCTGGACAAACCGGCGGCAGCCGACCTGGACCCAATCTTCAAGAAAAGGCTGATGGACTGCCTGCGGAAGCTTATCAAGTCCAACCGCCGTTATGCCCGGGTTCTCAACTTAGCTCATCAGGGATTCGACACCGAAGAAATCTGCCAGCGCATGGAAATGAAGTCCAACCACCTCTATGTCATGCTGAACCGCAGCCGCAAGATGCTCAGTGACTGCCTTGAAGGAGGAGTATAAAATGACGGCTAAAAAGTGTTCGGATTCAGCTATAGGCGAGCTTCGACATGCGTACGAACTGGGTGCCCTTTCGGTGGAAGACACCGAAAAGTTTGAGATTCATCTTCTCAGTTGCGAAAGCTGCTATGAGGAAGTAGCCCGGTTCGATCAAGCCTCAACCCTGCTGCGCACCGATATGGATGTGCGGCGCGAGGCTCGGATGGCGGCGGAAGCTAAAGAGCGCCAGCCTTCGCTGGTTACCAACCTTCTGCGCTACCTCTGGCCGGAAACACCACTCGTGTTCCGACCGGCGGTGGCCTTCTTTCTCCTGGCCCTGATGATCTATCCCGCCTATCAAGGGATGAAAGACGGTGACTCGGAGCTTCGGCAGATTCAGTCAATCAGCCTCATACCTTCTCGATCAATCGCCACAGCAGTTTTCAATGAAGCCTCGGACCATGATGGTCTGATTTCGTTCGTCTTCCCGGGTGCCGAGGTCGGTAAAAAATATCGGCTGGTGATTGAAGACACCGATGGCACCGAGGTTATGTCGATCGACAATTTCACCGGCTTTGATGAGTACGAAACCGGAAGGATTGTGGTTCCGCTGGGTCGCATGAGCAAAGGCACCTACCGCCTGGTCATATCCGACCCTAAAGGCACCGATCCCGGCCGAGAGCAAGTGTACGTGTTTGAAGTACGCCGGTAGCCGCAGGCTGAATAACTGATTCGGTTCGCACAGCGGTTCACCGGGAAATGGGAAAGGTGAACTGATGATGCTCAAGATATCCGCGAGGGCAATACTTCTTATTGCCCTTTTTTCTTTTGCAAATCAGGCTGCATCTCAGACGTGGGAAGATCTTCTCATGCAGGCTGAATTGTTCGCTGAACAGGGAAACGTTGATTCGGCTCAATCAGCATATCAGCGAGCACTGCTGATGGCCGAAAATCAGTATGCTCAATCCGATTCTACGGTTCGGGTCGTGTATTTTGATGGCGGCTATCCTCATCGGGCGTATTTTAGAAGTTTCGAACAGGCCCAGCAGGTCTACTCCCGTTTGCTCTCGGGGGCGGAAATCATCTTCGGTCATAACGCCCCTCAAACGGCCGAACTGCATCATAAGCTGGCCAAAGCTTACTACCGGGAGGAGAAGTATGAAGTTGCCGAGACAATTGCCAACGAGGCTCTGGTACTGCGCCAGCAACAATCCGGCCGGCGCAGTCTCAAGGTGGTTGAGGTCCTGCTACTTCAGGCCAAGATAAATTATTACTGGGACCGGTTGGACAAATCGGAGAGTTTGCTTGTGGAGGCTCTCAACATGGCCGAGGAGGTAGGGGGCTCTGATCATCCTCTCGTCGCCCAGTGTCTGTACTACCTGGCGGATCAATTTCGTTATCAGAACAAGTGTCACCATGCGGACTCCCTGATATTGCGGGCCTGGACAATTGTAGAAAAAGCCTACGCGCAGGACGCCGCTGAACTGTCCAGATTCCGGGATGTAGAGGGGCGCATAGCGTATTGTCTCGACGATTACCGGCGCGCTGCTAAGGCCTATGAAGCTGTCCTGCCGGTGTGGGAGGAACAATATGGGAAAGTCTCCGACGACGTAGCTCGGTTGGTCACCAGACTGGCACACGCCCGGGCGATGGACGGCAACCATGCGGCGGCCGAATCACTTTACGTAAGGGCGCTGGAAATACGCCGTGAGCTTTACGATCCTGTGCACACGGAGATAGCTTACAGCCTTCGCGCTCTTGCCTGGTTGTTTTACAATAAATATAACGATTATCAGACAGCGGAATCGCTATACACGCAAGCGGCAGAGATCATATCGCAAGTCGAACCACTCAATAAGAGTGACTATTCACGTTATCTTTGGGATGTAGCGAACTGTCTCCATGACCAGGGCAAATTTTCGGAGGCTTTGCCGATTCGCGAAAAAATCGTGAGTATACAGACAGAAATTCACCAACCGGGTAATGACGCCCTTGCTTGGGCTCTGCGGAACGTGGGAGTAGTGAATAGGCGGCTGGGCAGGTTCGACGAGGCAGAGAAGTATCTGAAAGAAGCCCTCTCGTGCATGGAGGCCATCTACGGGCCCGAACATACAAGTGTAGCCAGTGTTCTCAACGATTTTGCGCTCACGTATGACGTCCAGTGTCGCTTTGCGGAGGCTGAGAAACTGTATCGCCGCTCGATGGAGATTGACAAGAAACTTTTCGGGGATACCAGCAAACAGATCGCTCCTGCGCTAATGAATCTCGGAGGGCTTTACTGGAGCTTGAAGGATTATGACCAGGCAGCATCTTCTTTGGAGCAGGCTGTCGAAATCTTCGCCCGAACACATGGCCCGCGGCATTACCAGGTAGCCATCAGCTATCTCAATCTTGGGCTCACGTATGACAGTCAGGAACGCTACCGTGAGGCTGATTCTGTCCTGCGACTTTCGATCGAGATTGCCGAGGAGTCGATGGGGCTACAGCACCCGGCCCTGGCCCATGCCTGCGACAACCTGGGCAATGTGTACACTCATCAGGGTCGCTATGCCGAGGCTGAACCGGTTCTCGAACGAGCCGTCAGCATTCTTGAACATGCGCTGGGACCCGAGCACCCTGAGGTAGCCAAGTTCTGTCGCGATTTGGGCCGAATGTACGTCTACGCTGGAAAATCGGAGAGGTGTCTTCAGACTTATCGCAAATTCATAGACTGGAGTCAGCGGTTTCTGGAAAATGTTTTCCCGTACTCATCGGAGAACCAGCGGTTGCGATGGATACAAGAATATCCTCTTCTCGACCACGCAATATTGTCGCTGGCCCTGTGGGACAAGAGTGAAGCGGCTTGCAAGCTTGCGCTGGAGATGGTGCTGAAATCAAAAGCGGTGGTAGTCGAGGCCGTCATGAGCGAACGGCAGGTCGCATACTGCACCTATGATTCTGCTCTGCTTGAACAGCTCGACCGGCTCAGTGAAGTGCATACCGAGATTGCCTCAGTCGCGATGGCGGGCGGTGAACTGGCCGACAGCCTGCAGATTCTCTACCAGGTAAAGGACTCTATCGAAATTACGCTCAGCCGACACTGTAGCGAGTTCGGCGATGCCCTCGCGGCCCGTCGCTTCGCGCTGGACGACATCCTGTCCGCCATTCCGGATGGCTCTGTCTTGTGGGAATTCGTAAAGTACGAACCGCATGACCTCGACAGCTCCGTTATAGGCCAGGCTAAGCTCGGTACACCGCGCTATCTCGCTTTCCTCGTCCGTCACAACGGTGAAATTTCGGCCAGCGACCTGGGGGACGCCCACCAGATTGACAGCTTGATAACTCTAACCCGTGAAATAATATACAAAGCCCAGGGTCAGATATATTCACCAGCCGCCCTGGCGTCCGAGAATCGGCTGAATGAAGTCACTTCACAGCTTTCTGCCATGCTCTTCGAGCCACTGGCAGCGTCGATTGGTGTAAGCGGAGATGTGTTTATTGCGCCGGATGGCATGTTGAACCTGCTCCCGTTCGAAATATTACCAATGACCGATGGCTCCTATGCAGTAGAAAACTACCGTATCGGCTATCTGTCATCCGGTCGCGACTTGCTGAAATACGAGAGAGAATTAGAAGCCGATGGTGAAGTACTGGTCATGGCTGACGCGAATTTTGACGGCATCGGTGACATGACCGTCAGGCAAGACTCCAGCTTGACAGGGGTATCACTGGCATCGGAAACTTATGGTCCGGATATGCGCAGCGTGGGAAACTGCCTTAATGCCGGGTTTAGCCGGCTGAGCCACACCCGGGCCGAGGCGGAATCAGTCTCGGCGACCCTCAGGGCTGCTGGAGCCACAAGGGTGGGGGAATACTACGATGACAACGCTGTGGAAGAGATTCTCAAGTCCGTCGATGAACCGCCACGCGTTCTGCACTTGGCCACTCACGGCTTCTTCTGTGAAAGTTCTGAATCGGCTCCGATCATGAAAAACAGTCCTCTTTTGAGGTCCGGTCTGGCTCTTACCGGGGCCAACCGAACTATCTCCGGTCAGGCTGACTCGACTATGACCGAGGATGGTATCCTGACAGCGTTGGAAGTATCAGGGTTGAATCTTGTCGGAACCGACCTTGCTGTCCTCTCCGCCTGCGAGAGCGGTGTGGGTGAGTTCGTCAATGGCGAAGGTATGTTCGGTCTTCGTCGGGCCTTTCAGCATGCCGGTGCCAAGACAATTATCATGAGCCTGTGGTCAGTACCGGACAAAGAAACCTCACAACTCATGGAAGGCTTCTATCGGCGCTGGCTGAACGGTAAAACCAAACGGGATGCTCTGCGAGAATCGGCCCTGGAAATTCTGAACCAGTCTCGTGAAAAACGAGGTTGTGGCCACCCACTTCTCTGGGGCGGCTTTATTCTGGCCGGCAACCCAAACTGAAGAAGAATTCACGATTGATGATTATAAATGGGGTGATTAAGTGAATAATACGTTGCTTAGAGCTTTCCAGTTGGTGGCAGTAGGCATTTGCCTGCTGGTGGCAAGCGAAGTCGGCTTGTGCGCGTCGTGGCAGGATGTACTCGCGCACACCCAGACGCAGGCTGCCGCCGGCAATGCCGATTCTGCCCAGATCTTATTCGAAGAGGCTCTGAAATTAGCCGAAACGCAATTCTCAAAATCCGACAGCACTGTCGACATAATCGTCTACGAGTCCGGAGTGCTGCACCACTACTTCTTCTCCAGCTATGAATCGGCCATTGCGACCTATGAACAGTTGGCTGCTGGCGCGGACAGCGCATTCGGTGTAGAGCACTTGCTGACCGCCACAGTGCTTCTTAAACTAACGCAGGCCTACTCGGTACTTGACATGTACCCGAAAGCTGCCCAGGCATCCGAGGTTGCGTTGGCCGCCCTGGAGAAACTTCTTGGACCCGCTGACGCCCTTACGATAGGGGCAATGAACATCTACGGGAGAAGTCTTTACAGGACGTGGAAATTCGACCAGGCAAAAGAGACTTTCCAAAATGCGCTCTCGCTCGCGGAATCTAATCTTGAGCCGGACCATGCCGTTTTAGCCCAGAGCCTGACTTACCTGGCTAATATCATGTCCCTGACCAAAGAGTATGAAGTGGCGGATTCCCTGTACACGCGGGCAATCGACGTCACCGAAAAACGGTTCGGTTCTGAAAATGAACAGTTGTCCGACATACTGAGATTCAGCGGCTGGAATTTTCAACTGGCCAAGGAGTATTCCAGGGCCGAAGAACGTTTCAGAAGGTCCCTGAATATAAGGCAGCAAATCTTCTCCGCCGATCATCCTGAGATCGCACGTGTGCTGGAAGACATCGGGGTCGCTCTTTACTCACAGGGAAATTACTATGAGTCTGAGCATTACCTGTTCGAATCGCTTCGAATTCGTGAGAAAGCCTACGGACCTAATCATGGGGAAGTGGCCTCGACACTGTCGCATATTGGCAACCTGTTTAATTTCCAGGTACGGTACACTGATATGAAACCGGTGCGTGAGCGCTGGCTGCGCATCTTGGAATCAGTCTATGGCCCTGAGAGTGCTTGGGCGGCAATGGGAAATTGGGCCGTCGGTTGGTTGTATTATAAGTTGGAGAGACCGGCAGAGGCCGAGCACTATCTAACAAGAGCCCTGGAGCTTCAAAAGAAAGTATACGGGCCGCGACATCCAGAGCGTCCCAAAATGTTCCAAACTTACCTGACCCTTGCCAGACTTAAGTCTGAACAGGAGGACTGGGATGCGGCGCTGGCCTACTACCTGGATCAGAAAACATTCCTCGAAGAACTATACGGACCCCGAAGTCAACCGGCCGCCGATGCCGTGCTAAATATGACCGACGCCCTGCGGGAGCTGGAAAAATACTCCGAGGCGGAGTCGCTTCTGACGGATTACCTGCCGATTTGGGAAGAATCGCAAAGGGCTGACAAGATCGCTGAAACACACCACTATCTCGGTTGCATCTACGAGGGCCGCAAGGACGTGCGCAAAGCCCTTGAGCACTTTGAGATTGCAGCTTCCCTGGCAGACACGGCTCTCGATACTGAGAGCGCCTATTATGCGTCTATCCTTACGGATCTGAGTATTACGTATGAGCGTCTCGGGCAGATTGACAAGAGTCAGCAGGCCATGGCGCGAGCATTACAGGTTTGGATGACAGGTAATAATATTCTTAGATCCAACGCCTCCGGTTGCGCTCGCCGACTGGCCCGATTGTACGCTATGGGTGGTGATTACGACAACTGTAGGGCCGCCTATGAAAAATATACGGAGTGCTACGCCCAGTTCATAGAGCACGTGTTTTCTTATTCATCTGAGGAACGAAAGTTGCTCTGGGCCGAAAAGTATCCCATCTCCGATGATGTCTTGCTGACCTTGGCGACCGCCCAAGGCATGTCCGACCTCTTTGAACTCGGGTTCGAGATGGTCCTGAGACAAAAAGCGTTTGTGGTGGAAGCTATGATGTCTCAGAAAGAAGTCGCCTACTGCTCTAAAAACCCGGAAATCGTCCACAATTTCAAGATGCACAGCGCCATTTGTGCTGAAATAGCCAATATGTCATTCACCGATGTCTGGAGTGATTCCTTCGCCGACAGCATACAAAGTCTTTACAAGACCAAGGATTCGCTGGAAGCGGAATTGAGTATCGCCTGCAGCGAGTTCAAAGATGATCTCGCTTCGCAGTCCTTTCAACTGCAGGCCATCTATCGCGCCATCCCCGAGACTGGCGTACTCTATGAAATCAACAGGTATACTTCGGTGGATATCGAAGGATCTTCCTTGGACAGTCTGGACAATGGGTCTGACCGATATTTGGCCATAAGCGCCGACCGCAATGGCAGAATCGCGTTCCACGATATTGGCCCCGCCGACCTGATCGACAGTCTCGTTATGTCCGCCCGCGAACTCATCTATAGAACTCAGGGTCAGATCTACTCACCGGCAGCGGTCAGTGCTGAAGACCGACTCAGGCAAACGACCAGTCGTCTCTATGAAGTGGTTTTTGCGCCGCTGGCTGAAATTCTGGACAACAAAACAGAGATTTTTATCTCCCCCGACGGATTACTTAACCTCTTGCCGTTTGAGATCCTGTCTGCCCCCGATGGGTCTTATCTGATAGAAAACTACCGTCTGAGCTACCTGTCGTCCGGGCGCGATCTGTTAAGGTACCGCGATACACCGCCGCCAGAAGGCAGCATGTACGTGGTCGCTGATCCCGATTTCGATTCTGCCGAGCCGGGCGCTGTGATCGACCCTGCGACAATGTTGTCGTCGGTGTCGTTGGATGCTGAACTCCACGGACCGCCTATGCGAGGCATACTCGACTGCCTGGAGACGGATTTTACCCGTCTTGGTCATAGTCGAACCGAAGCCGAATCGGTCACTAAGCATATGAGGGATCTCGGTGAGAGCGAGGTTAACGAATACTACGATTCTTTGGCACTGGAGGACATTCTCAAAAGGATATCAGAACCACCTAGAGTACTACACCTGGCCACTCATGGATTCTTCTGCGAGACCGAGAAAGAAACTGCCACCATAAAAGACAACCCCCTCCTGCGCTCCGGATTGGCTCTGGCCGGGGCCAACCGAACTATCTCCGGTGAGGCTGACTCGACCATGACCGAGGATGGTATCCTGACAGCGTTGGAAGTATCAGGGTTGAATCTTGTCGGAACCGACCTTGCTGTCCTCTCCGCCTGCGAAAGCGGGGTAGGTGAGTTCGTAAATGGCGAAGGTATGTTCGGTCTTCGCCGGGCCTTTCAGCATGCCGGTGCTGAGACAATTGTCATGAGCCTGTGGTCGGTACCGGACAGGGAAACCTCACAACTCATGGATGGTTTCTATCGGCGCTGGCTGAACGGTAAAACCAAACGGGATGCTCTGCGAGAATCGGCCCTGGAAATTCTCAACCAGTCTCGTGAAAAACGAGGTTGTGGCCACCCACTTCTCTGGGGCGGCTTTATTCTGGCCGGCAACCCGAACTAATTGCCTTTATTCACGTATGTAGTTTAGGATGAGGAGGTCTCCCTCACAGAAAACGAAATTGTGGATCCTGCCGACGTTAGCGGCCTTGGCATTGTCTTCTCTGGCAAGCCAACCCTACGAGGATTGGCTACCCGTAGCCGAGGAACTGGCGGCATCCGGTCAGCTCGATTCCGCACGTACCGTTTACCGCCAGGCCGTTCAGGCCGCCGAATGGCAGTACACAAGTACCGACAGCACCGTTGATATCATCTTCTTTCCCGACGGTGTCCGCACGCCCGTTTATTTTGATTCCTTTGTTGCCGCCGAAGAGGCCTATTCCGCTCTGCTGTCTTCCGCTGAGAAAATCTTCGGCCCTGATGCTGTCGAAACGTCGGATGCCCTTTTTAAGCTGGTCGAAGTCAAGCGCCTGATGGGCAAGTATTATGATGCTCAGCCGCTGGCAAGGCGTGCCCTTGATATCAGAGAGAAAGCCTTCGGCTCGCATGACGCTCGCGTTGCCGAGGCTCTCGACGCGCTGGGTGTCACGTATTACTGGTTGGGCAGGGGTATCAATGCCGTTACGTACATCGACAGCGCCTTCATCATGCGTGATAGCTTGCTTGGGCCCGAGCACCCGGCGGTCGCCCGCAGCTGCCTGAACATGGCGCGGGTCTTAATCAAATTGGGGTATTATGATGATGCCGAACAGCTCTCGCGCCGGGCTATGGACATCGTCGAGGCACACTTCGGTGATGGGAGTATCGAAGTTGCAGACTGCCTCGAGTGGATCGGCATGTCACTTTACTTCCGTAACGACAATGCTCCAGCCGAGTCACTCTATGTGATGGCACTTGAAATTCGCCTGCGGCATCTCGGCACGAGGCATCCGGATATCGCGACCACGTATCTGCGTCTCGCCAATGTTTACAGGTTTATGGACCGTTTTGAGGAAAGTGATTCATTCTATGTGCGAGCCGCTGAGCTTCGGGGGGCCATATTTGGTTCCGCTCATCCCGAGGTAGCCGAGGTGCTTTACTACCGGGGTCAATTGCAGCAACTAAACCTTATGAACTATGTGCAGGCCGAATCGTTATACTATGCCGCTTTTGATATAAGACAGCGAACTCTGGACACGCTTCATCCCGATTTCGCCGAGATAGTCTACCGGATGGGCGCTGTTTCGAAAAATGAACAAAAATACCAGGAGGCCGAAGCTTACGCTCACCGCGCGCTGCCTCTTATTGAGACCATCTTTGGGACAGAGTATCCAAGATATTACCACACCATCAAGCTGCTTGCCAATCTTTTTGACGATCAGGGTCAGTTTATGGAAGCCATGCCACTGTATCAGCAGACCAAACTCCTAGCGGCGAAGATCTACGGTGAATCCAGCCTTCCCTTGGCGACGGCATTCCGGGATGTTGGATTTTTATACTACCGGCTGGGCAGTTTTGATAAGGCGGAAACAGAGTTCATGCGGGCTCTCGAAATTTATCGTCAGGTACGCGGCGAGAGAAGTCCGGGTGTGGCGGATGTGATGGGTGACCTTGCGCTTATATATCATGGGCAAGGGCGGTATGACGAGGCGATTGAGATGTTCCAGCAGGCTCTTAGCATCCTCGGGGAGTTTCCCGAGCAAGATACATCAGAAACCAATGCCGTGGCGAAACTGAATCTTGCAATGGTGTATTACGATGCTCAGCGGCTTGAGCAGGCGGAGACAAACCAGGAAGAAGCACTTGCGCTTTTGGAGGCACTTTTCGGTCCCCGGTACAGCAGTATCGCCATCGGCCTATCCAACCTCGGACTGATCTATAAAGCTCTGCATCGCTATAGCGAAGCTGATTCCGTCCTGAGGCTTTCGATAGAAATCGGTGAGGAAGCCCTCGGTCCGCAGAACCCGGGGCTGGCCCACGCTCTGAACAATCTGGCTAATCTCTACACTCACATGGGAAAGTATGACCAGGCCCGGCCAATTCAGGAACGGGCGGTGAGTATTCTCGAAACTGCCCTCGGCCCACAGCACCCCGAGGTAGCCAAGTTTCGCAAAGACCTTGGTCGGCTGTATGCCTGCGCCGGGATGTCAGCAGAAAGCCGTGATTCTTATGACAAATTCATCGACTGGAGTCAGCGTTACCTGGAAAACGTCTTCCCGTATTCATCCGAACAGCAGAAACTGGTCTGGATCTCCAAATATCCCATCGTTGACCCGACTGTCTTCTCCCTGGCTCTAAAGGACAAAGCACCTTCGTCCAGAAAGCTGGCGCTGGAGATGCTTCTCAAGTCGAAGGCGATGGTAATCGAGGCCGTGATGGCTGAAAAACAGGCGGCCTACTGTCATTACGATGACGAAATTCTGGTCGAGCTGGATCGACTCAATGAAATCAACAGTCTTATCGCTTCCCTGTCGCTGGCCGGAGGGTACTATATTGACAGCGTGGCCACCTTGTACAAGATGAAAGACTCCATTGAAGTTGCTCTTAGCCTCCACTGCAGTGAGTTTAGTGATGCCCTTGCAGCACGACGGTTTGAGGTAGGTGATATCGTGTCATTGATACCAAACGGTGCAGTGTTGTGGGAGTTCGTCCGATATCAACCGGCCAACCTGGATATGTCCGTTACCGGTGATGACAAACTGGAACCGCCTCGTTATTTGGCTTTTACCGTTAATCGGACCGGCAATGTGAAACTTAAGGACCTTGGTGACGCTCATCGGATCGACAGCCTGATTATCACCGCACGCGAAATGATCTACAAAGCTCAACCTCAAATCTATTCGGCGGCGGCCAGGATAGCTGAGCAAAGACTTAACGAAGTCACGAGGCAGCTATACGACCTGCTTTTTGCCCCCTTATCGAGCGCGGAAAGCGATATATACGTTTCCCCCGACGGCCTGTTAAATCTGCTTCCTCTAGAGATACTCGTGCTGCCCGACGGGTCTTATGCCATTGAAAAATACCGTATCAGTTACCTCTCGTCAGGCCGCGATCTGATAAAACAAAAAGGCTATATGGAGTCGGAAGGAGAGATACTGCTCTTCGCTGACCCCGATTTTGACGGAACTGCCACCAGGACTATCATCTCTGACGAGCTCTTTGGTCCGGACATGCGTGGTAATACCGATTGTCTGGACCAGAGGTTCAATCCCCTCCCGTACAGCCGCACTGAGGCCTCATCGGTGGCCGCCTGCTTCAGAAACGCCAACGCAACCAGCTTGCGCGAGCGTTACGGTACAATGGCCAGCGAAGAATCGCTGAAGGATTTGACCACTGCTCCGAAGGTGATTCATCTGGCCACTCATGGGTTCTTCTGTGAGAGTGTCGATACAAGCATAGAGCTGCTGAACAACCCTTTGCTTAGATCCGGTCTGGTACTTACCGGAGCCAACAGGACGATATCAGGCGAGCGCGACGACTCTACGATGACCGAGGATGGTATCCTCACGGCCCTCGAAGTGTCCGGTCTTAATCTTGTCGGGACAGACCTGGCCGTATTGTCGGCCTGTGAGAGTGGGGTGGGCGAGTTCGTCAATGGTGAAGGACTGTTTGGCCTGCGCCGGGCCTTTCAGCATGCCGGGGTGGAAACGATTGTAATGAGCCTGTGGTCAGTGCCTGACAAGGAGACATCAGAACTAATGGACGGCTTCTACCGTCGCTGGCTGGCCGGCTCATCAAGAAGAGATGCTCTGCGTGAATCGGCTTTGGAGGTTCTCCGCCAGTCTCGCGCAAAACGCGGCTGCGGCCACCCGCTGCTCTGGGGCGGCTTTATCCTGGCCGGTAATCCCAACTGAATCAGGGTCAATTTCATTCTGGAGGCTTCGGTTCTTTATTGACAATTTCTCGAAACCTTATATATTGTTTGCCGTAGATTTAAATCGACTTAACTGGCCGACCCCGAAAGGAGGCGTATCAAAGTATGACAGCGATTGTGGGACATGTCGATAAGAAGTTACGCCCGGAGGTAACGGTTTTGATCGAATAGGGGTACCCCCCTGAGAACCACTCTGATTGAGCCGGTTTAATGTAAATCAGCACCGCGGGCAAAACTGACACCGCGGTATTTTTGTATGTAAACTTGTGGCCGCGGATGAACCAATCTGCGGCCTTTCTATTTTGTAAGGAAAATATTTAACGATGTCTAACGATAATTTGTATTCGAACCTCATCCCCCTGGGATGGAACCAGTACTTTAAGGAGCACTTCGCTCCATACCGCGAGCAAGGGATGATTCCCGGAAGAATCGAGCGCGAACATAAGAACCTGTATTCGGTCGCCTTCGATCAGGGCCAGATCAACGCCGAGGTCTCCGGGCGATTCCGAAACGCCGCTCAATCCCGGGCCGATTTCCCGGCCGTAGGGGACTGGGTCGCCATGAAAACGTCGCCGGGCGATGGCAACGCGATTATTCACGCTATTCTTCCGAGAATAAGTTGTTTCTCGCGCAAAGCGATCCTGTCCGGCGGTATGCCCGATACCGGCGGCAAAACCGATGAACAGGTGCTGGCCGCCAACATTGACACCGTCTTTCTCGTCAGCGGTCTTGATGGCGACTTCAATCTGCGCCGCATCGAACGCTACGTGATCACGGCATACAATAGCGGCGCCACGGCAGTAATCGTCTTAAATAAAGCCGATTTATGCGATGATATCGATGAACGGATTCAGGCAGTAGAATCCGTCGCTGTCGGAGTGCCCGTACTGACTCTCAGTGCCGCCACCGGCGATGGCCTCGATGGCGTCGGCCAATATGTGACAGTGGGAAAGACGATAGCTTTCATGGGGTCGTCTGGGGTTGGCAAGTCAACCATCATAAACGCGTTGCTCGGCGAGGAGCGCCTGGCAACGAATACCGTTCGCGAGTACGACAGCAAAGGACGCCACACCACGTCTCATCGTGAGCTTATCGTGTTGCCCGAGGGAGGTATCGTAATTGACACTCCGGGTATGCGCGAGCTACAGTTATGGGGGGATGAAAACGGTCTCGGTCACGTCTTCGACGATATCGAGACGCTCGCCCGCCAGTGCCGGTTTGATGACTGCTCACACACCAATGAACCCGGTTGTGCTGTCCTCGCCGCTATCGACGGCGGACAACTTGATCGTGGTCGCTTTGCCAACTACCTGAAACTGCAAAAGGAAATTCGTCATATGCAACGACGGAAAAACGTAGCCCTCAGCCGCCGCCGTGAACGGGCACGCGACAAAAGGTACCGCCGGTTTTTCAAGGAGATGCAAAAGATTAACAAGAAATTCCAATCGCGCTAAAGCGGGTGAGTATATAGGGAAAACACCATGCTTAAACATACCGAAGATGTATTTACCACAAACAGCACCCGGGTACTGGGTCGGGCCTCGGAACTCTACGATTTCAGGCCGGAGGACCTCAACAAACTCGGTTCCTTCGAAAGTTTTGTCTTCGAGTTCGCACAAAACGGACAGCCGCACATCCTCAAAGTAATTCCCGGCTCGCATCGCCTACCGCCCCGGATACACGGGGAACTGGAATGGATCAATTACCTGGTCGAAGGGGGTGTCTCGGCGGCGCGGCCCGTCCGGTCGAATACCGGGTCCCTTGTCGAGCTCGTCGAACCGGCCAGTCAAAATGACCCGGACAGCGAACCTTACAGCCTCGTAGTCTTCGAAAAAGCCATGGGGCGTACCGCCACCGAGGAAGACTGGAGCGAGAAACTCTTCACCGAATGGGGCCGGACGATGGGCCGCATGCACGCCCTGACCAAAGACTACCGACCTTCGCATCCGTCCCTCACCCGCCACCAATGGTATGAGGACGAGGACCTGAATCCCGAGAAGTATCTGCCGCCGTCGGAACACCTCGTACGTGAGAAATGCGCGGCGCTGATAGAGCGAATCCGGTCTCTCCCGACCGACCGCGATTCCTTCGGACTCGTTCACGAGGACATGCACCACGGTAATTTCTTCGTCGATAACGGAAAAATCACCGTTTTCGATTTCGACGATTGCCAGTATCACTGGTTCGCCGCCGATATTTCGATTCCGTTGTTCTACGTGATGAGAAACAAGCGTCTCAACCAGGGCACACCGCAGTTCGCCAGACATTTCTTCAGCCACTTCCTTGAAGGCTACAACCGGGAAAACAGCCTCGAACGTGAATGGCTGACCCAAATACCCCTGTTTCACAAACTGCGGGAAATGATGCTTTATATTATTATTCATGCCGAACAGGCCTTCGAACTCAATGACTGGTGCCGGGATTTCTTCAAGGACCGAAAACACCGTATCGAAAACGATATCCCGGTGATTGACATCGACTTCTCGGAATTCCGCTGACCCGGATTTCTGGCCGGATCGGCGCTGTCGGGAATCACTTGACCGAAAAAAGAGTGGATTGTATATTATATTCAATAGCGATTACCCAAACCATTACGACGGAAATTACCGCGCTCCGGCGTTTGTCCAGTATATAGTTAGAGCAGCAAATAAAGGGAAATGAGAACAGTTCATTAGCTGAACTTTCTTCCGACTTTATAATTAGATGAACATCGCGGGATTGGTGTTCATCGGGAGGCAAATATGTCCGCAAAAGTCGCAGCCCTGATTATACTCCTCGCTATTGCAGCCGCATCACCGGCATCGGCTCAGGACCCGATAATGCAGGTGAAAGTAACTTACGAAAATGCCTCACAACTGCACACGTTGCAGGCGGCTGGCTTTGACATGGCCCATCCGCAGAGAGACCATGTCGACTTGTTTCTGAATCAATCCGACCTGGCCCAACTCCAATCAATGGGTCTTCAGTACCAGGTAATTCACGAAAACATAACCGAATTCTACAAATCGCGATTACCGGTTCTCGAGGACATGGGCGGATATAAAACGCTCAGCGAAATTTACACCTATCTGGATGCCATGATCGCCGACCATGGTGATATCATGAGCGACAAAATCAGCATCGGGCAGAGTATCGAAGGCCGCGATATCTGGGCCGTCAAAATATCGGACAACCCCGGTCTCGATGAAGATGAACCGGAACTGCTCTTCACCGGCGTTACCCACGCTCGCGAGGTCATCACGCCCGAAGTACTGTTCTACACCATGGACTACCTGACCGACAATTACGGCAGTCTTGCTGAAGTGGATGGAATCGTCAACAACCGCGAGATATGGTTTGTCATGGTTGTTAATCCGGACGGTTACTATTACAACGAACTGATTGCGCCCGATGGGGGCGGCATGTGGCGGAAAAATCGCCGCGATAATCTCGATGGCACCTTCGGCGTGGATCTCAACCGCAACTTCGGTTACATGTGGGGATATGATAACGTCGGTTCCACCCCGGTCACATCTCGGGAAACCTACCGCGGTACCGGACCATTCTCCGAACCCGAAACTCAAACCATGCGCGATTTCATCATCAGCCGCGACTTCTCCATCATTGTCTATTATCACTCCTACTCGAACCTCATTCTGTGGCCCTGGTGGTACGACTACCTCCTGTGCGATGACGACGACATCTTCCGTGCACTGGGTGACTCTATGGCGTACTACAACGGCTACGAGCCGTCGCCCGCCTGGGATATGTACCTTGCCAATGGCGTCAGCCTCGACTGGGCTTACGGTGAACAGGAAGTGAAAGACAAGAATTTCGAATTCTGTATCGAAGTCGGCGGTAATTCCGATGGTTTCTGGCCCAAGCTGTCAAGAGTCCCCCAGCTGGTGTCCGAGAACCTGCCAGTCAACCTCTTTCTGTGCCGTGCGGCCAATCTCGGCGGCGAGGGCTGCTGCGAAGTCATGGGTGATTACAATCACGACGGTAGATTCGACATCCTGGATATCGATGATTTCATACGCTGCGAACTGAACAATATGACCTGTCCGGAAGTGTGCTTCGAGGCAGTCGACGTATCCGGTGCCACAGCCGGTGTTCCTGACGGATCACTCGACATTCTCGATATCGACTATCTCATCGGATACTTACTCAGGCAAGATTACCCGTCCCTGCCCGAATGCCCGTGAGCCGTGGCGGGTTCGCTTATAAATTGACCGAATACTCTTTACCGTAGCGCACAAGATAGGGGAGTGCACACGCTTCCAAAAGACGACATTGTCCCTGTAAAACACTTCACGACAAAGTCAATTCAACAGAAGGAGGAATTATGCTACTGAGAAGATGCGTGATGGTGACAGTGGCCGCTCTGGCTATTTTCTCCATCACTGTCTCGGCGGCTGACGAGAAGATGATGCAAATTCGCGTCTATCTCGACCACCCGTTTCAGGCCCGTGCGGTTCAGGCCATGGGCTTCGAGGGCTCGCTGATTGAAGGGGACTACATCGATGTGTTCAGTGACCGGAATGGTCTTGACCGACTCAGAAATCGCGGCTTTCGTATCGAAATCCTGCATCATGACCTTGCCGCCCACTATGCCTCCATGCTCGCGGAGTATGACGGCATGGGCGGATACAAAACCCTCAGCGAGGTCTATGCCTACCTCGACGCCATGATTGCCGCCCACCCGGATATAATGACCGACAAAACAAGCATCGGTCAAACCATTGAAGGCAGGGATATCTGGGCGGTGAAAATCTCGGACAATCCGGGCATAGACGAGGACGAACCGGAGGTGTTCTTCAACTCTCTCATTCACGCCAGCGAACCTTTGACTGTCGAATCCCTGCTCCATTTCATGGATCACCTCACCGACAACTACGGTGTTCTGCCCGAGGTGACGGAAATCGTCGATAACCGCGAGGTCTGGTTCGTACTCGTGGTCAATCCGGATGGATACTACTACAACGAACTCACAGATCCGGAAGGCGGAGGCATTTGGCGGAAAAATCGTCGCGACAACCTCGATGGCACCTATGGTGTGGACCTGAACCGCAATTTCGACTATATGTGGGGTTATGACGATGAGGGCTCCTCTCCCATGACTAATGCTGGCGACTACCGCGGAACGGCGCCTTTCTCCGAGCCGGAAGCTCAGGCTCTGCGGGATTTCATCCTGTCGCGTCACTTCGAAATTGTGGCCGACTACCACGCGGCCGGATGGAGTTTCCTCTGGCCATGGTCATACAATCAGACAGCGACTCCTGACGATATTATATATCGATTGATCACCGATACCCTGGCGGCCGTCAGCAACCACGTACCGCAAGAGTACGGTCGAGCCAACGGTTGTTCGGCCGACTGGAATTACGGCGAACAGACGCTTAAGGATAAGATTATCGGCATCTGTGTTGAGGTTCCCGACGGCGACCTGTGGCCGGATCCGGCCCTCATTCCGCAATACGTGGAAGAGAATATTCCCATAAGCATGTTCCTGTGCCGGGCGGCCGACTCCCTGTACCTGGCCGATACAATTTTCACTCTCCTGCCGCCGGAACGGCCTATTATCTTTGCGCCGGACGGCGTTCAGGGTCCCGACTACACTATCTATTGGACACATGTTGATGACGTAAATCCCGCGGTTTCGTATGAACTTAAGGAGTTTCAGACGCCGCTTAAGACACTTGACCCTGTCGACAATGCTGACAACTGGATTACAGAACTCTTCGCCATCTACACTTATGAATTTTATTCGGCACCCTCATCGTTCTACGTCATCTTCTGGGGCGGCGAGACGTTACTGAGCAAGGATCCTGTTTTTGTCACCGATGGGGACTCGCTTAAATTCTGGACTGACTATGATATGAACAGCGGTTTCGAGTATATGTATGTTCAGGTATCTACCGACGGCGTAACCTTCGAATCGATTCCCGGCAACATCACCACCAATGATGACCCGCAGGGCTTCAACCTCGGCAATGGCATCACCGGAAAGTCCTTCGGGTGGATAGAAGGACTGTTTGACCTTTCAGCATATGTCGGTCAAACCGTCTGGGTGCGGCTGATTGCCGACTCACACAAAGATGCCGGCCATTTTAAAATTGATGACATTTACCCTGTCATGCACTTCGAAACAGAAACGGTAATAGCTTCAGATATAACTGACACTGTTTACAACTTCTACGACAAAGCCGCCGGCGATTACTATTACCGCGTCGCCGCTAAGGATGCCGAGAATCAATGGAGCGACTTTTCTACTTTTGGTAACGTTACCGTCGAAGAAGAAATCTGTTTCGATACCGACGGCGACGGTTTCGGCGATCCCGACCATCCCGAAAACACCTGCCCCGACGACAACTGCCCATACGTCTGGAACCCCGACCAGACGGATAGCGACGGCGACGGTATCGGCGATGCCTGCGAAGAGGCATACGTCTGCGGCGATGCCGATGGCGACGGGGAGGTAACGATGGACGATGTCTCGTTCCTGATCGATTATCTTCACAAGGGTGGTCCGGCCCCGGACCCGATGGAAGCGGGCGACGCGAATGGTGACGGCAGCGTGGACCAGCTTGACGCCAGGTACCTGATCAACTACCTCAAGAAAGACGGACCCGAGCCAATCTGTCCGTAGACGCGAATCCACCAGGGACGTCTGGCGATGTCTGAACAAACCAGGCCACCTGCTTCAATGCGGGTGGCCTTTGTATTGCGGAAACGCAAAAACTACTTGCCCCCTCAACCCTGACCCTTTAGCTTTGTCTAAAGTAATTTCTGAATCAATCTTAACGTTGAAGCAGCATCGCTCATGATCTACTTCTGGGTCATAATCGCCTACCTGATAATCCTCATCGGCGTCGGCGCCTACCGAAGCAAATATGTCAAAACTCAGGACGACTTCATGGTTGCCGGCCGCAAACTCTCGGCCAAAGTGTTGGTTGGCACCCTGCTGGCCACCTGGATCGGGTCGGGCTCAATTATCGCCTCCGCCGGACTCGCTTATGACCGGGGCCTGCCCGCTCTGTGGTTCGATGCCGGTGTCTGGGCAGCCCTGATAATACTGTACCTCATCGCCGGACGCGCGCGCAAATTCGGACAATACACCGTGCCGGATATCCTCGAAGCCCGCTTCAACAAGTACGCCCGCCTTTTGGGCACTATCGTAACTATTATCGCCTACACCGCTATCGTCAGTTACCAGTTCCGAGCGGGGGGGATGGTCCTCAATTTAATTACCGGCATTCCTGTCGAAGAGGGCATCATCATCACCGCTATATTTGTCATCGGTTATACCGTTCTGGCGGGACTGATATCGGTGGCATATACCGATGTCGTCAACGGCGTTATCATGATCATCGGCCTATTCATTGCCCTGCCGTTTCTCTTAAACAACGCCGGGGGATGGGAGGGCGTGATGAACAATCTGCCCGAAACCCACTTCTCCGTGCTGGGCGATATGACCGTGCGCAAAGCCTTAAGCTACTCTTTGCCGACGATGCTCTTGCTACTGGGAGAGTCCGGCATGTATCAACGTTTCTTCTCGGCTCGCGATGAACGCACCGCTAAACGATCTGTGGTTGGCTGGATAATTGGAACAGTAATTATAGAAACTCTCATTGTTTTTCTGGCGGTCATTGGCAGTTCT
Organism: Candidatus Zixiibacteriota bacterium; assembly: GCA_020351995.1. GTDB lineage: Bacteria > Zixibacteria > MSB-5A5 > GN15 > FEB-12. The sequence continues at coordinate 1,983,368 of CP070674.1, read as the reverse complement.
GTTTTCAAGGGCATCGACTCCGAATCTGTCATCCTCTACTCGGTTAAGGAAGCTTTGCCAATACTCATCGGATGTTTGTGTCTGTCGGCCATCGTTGCCGTCATAGTTTCCACCGCCGACTCATTCCTGCTGGTACCGGCCACGAACATAATGCGTGATATTTACCAGCGTTTCGTTAACCCTGACCTGCCTCAGAAGAAGATGGTCCTCTATTCACGCATCGTCGTAGTTTTTCTCGGTCTGATCGCGTATCTACAAGTACAGTTCTTTGAAAAAGTGCTCGAGATGGCTATTTATGCTTACACGATGTACGGTGTTGGAATAACTCCCGCCGTCATGGCCGCTTTCTTCTGGAAACGCGCCACTCCCGCCGGTGGCGTCTGCTCGATCGCAGCCGGAATGATCATCACTATCCTGTGGGAAGTTGCCGGGCAACCGTGGGGGCTTGAAACCATTTATCCCGCTCTCGGTCTGTCATTATTCTGCCTGATATTCGTCAGTTACGCTACCTCACCCCCAGATAAGGCGAAGTGGCAGCCCTTCTTCTGATAATCACTGCTCCCGCTCATGCTATCCTTGAGAAATCGTCCTGCCGGGCTGAACTCAAAATGCTCCGTACCTTCCCGCCGTCCCTGTTCTAAAGTTGGGTGCCCCACAGCCCGGTCCTGGGCTTCAGAGGACGCGATCCTGCTATGAACCGCGAAACCCAAGTGTCGCGTCATTCCTGCGAAAGCAGGAATCCATCTTCTCTTTTCTAAAGCCCCCGCCCTCAGACTCCGATATCCATATAATACAGGGGAATCTGCTATTCATCGTGCCTTTTTACCTCTCCGTCCGAGCAGATCAACAGAAGTAGAAACTTGAGAATCTCAACAGGTCCGACTGCACTCGGCCACAGGGAGGAATACCATGTTGATTGCCAGAAAATTGACCGTCACGCTGCTTATCCTTTTTGCCGGCTCGCTGGCTTCCGCCGCAACCTTTGATCCGCCCGTCAAATACTCCACCGGAGAGGAACCCGGCGCGTTCTGCTCCGCTGATTTTGATGGCGATGGCCATCCTGATCTGGCTGTGACCCATCAGGATTGGGACCTTCTGCCGGTTATGGACCCCAACAGCGGAGTCTCGATTCTTCTCAACAACGGTGATGGCACATTCGCCTCTGCTGTCGAATACGCTATTGGCGATTGTCCAACTGTCGTCTGTTCCGGTGATTTTGACCATGATGGCGATATTGACTTGGCCGCCTCCATGACCATGTGGGACGAAAACAAAAAGGATTCCCTGCGTATCTGGGACAATGACGGAAACGGAGTCTTCACTTTAATGGCATCGTATGAGTCCACCTTAAAAAGCAGCCGGGACATTTGTGCCGCCGACTTCAACGGCGATACTTACGACGACCTGGCCATGGCGGGCTATGCCAATGATACCGTTTGTATATTCCTGAACGATGGCGCCGGGGCCTTTACACTGGATACTTCCTTCACTGCCGGAGAATCAATTATGCGCCTGTGCGCCAGCGATCTAAACTCCGATGGCAATTGTGACCTGGCTGTCACAAGCACCTGGGACCCCGCCAACAGTATCTGGATATTTACCAATGACGGGAGCGCTGACTTCACCCTCGAAAACCAGATAGGCGGAGGTTACGCCGGCTTCTCCGGAATATGCGCCAGCGATATCAATGATGACGGCGACAAGGACCTTGTCCTGGCCGACCAGAGCATAGACATGGTTACGGTTTTCGATAACTACGGCGACGCCACCTTTGCCGATATGGTCTTTTACCCCGTGCTGACCATGCCATATTCAATCTCAATGGCCGATTTTGACAGTGATGGATACGATGACGTTGCCGTCACCTGTCATACTCACGATACGGTTTCTATTCTGATCAACGACGGCGATGGCGGTTTTACTCTGGATTCAAAGTATGAAGTCTGCACCAGGCCTATTTTCTTGAATTCGGAAGACTATGACGGCGATGGTAAGGTAGATCTGGCCGTGGTCAATACCGCCTCAAACGACGTCGCCATCCTCATGAACACAACGGTTTTGACGGCCATCGGCGAGGATACGGAGACATTCAGCCTCCCCGACAAATTCGAGCTTCGCCAAAACTATCCCAACCCTTTCAATCCGTTCACTACGATCGGGTTTGATCTGCCCAGCCGGTCAGGGGTCGATATTACGATTTACAATATCAGTGGACAGGCCGTCCGTCACCTGCTGAATGCAGAGCTTCCGGCCGGAACCCACAATGTCGCGTGGAACGGCACCAATGACGAGGGAATACCTGTTGCCACAGGAGTCTATCTGTGCCGTTTAAAGGCTGGCGACCAGGAGGCCATCAAGAAGATGGCTCTGCTGAAATAATTCGATCCAACAAGTAGAGCGGGTCTGTTTCTGTCCCGAGCTCCGAAGGATTCGAACCCGCCATTGAAGAGTCTTTACATCACAATCTGTGCCGGGTGCCCCACAGCTTGCGGTGGGGTCATAACGCATAACCTCCTCTGCTTTGACACAGCAACCGGCCTCTTCCTCCCCCTGATAAGGGCGACTGAGGGGGTTTCTACTCAGAAGAGAATGACCCCGGCGTCATACTTTTCGGGCTCACAAATTGTCAATAATAAAATCAAACATCGTCCGGGTCTGATGCAACTTAATCTGCTTGCCGGAAAACCCATGAGGCTGACTCGGATAAATCATCATCTCGAACTTCTTACCTGCTTTCTGGAGCACCTCAGCCAACTGCATCGTGTTTTGAAAATGTACATTGTCGTCCTTAGCACCGTGCACTATCAGAAGCTTGCCCTCAAGCCCGTCAATGTATGTAAACACTGAAGACGTTTTGTAACCCTCCGGATTCTCCCCCGGCTCCATCATGAACCGTTCGGTGTATATCGCATCGTATAGCTCGTAATTCGTAACGGGCGCTCCGGCCACACCAACCTTGAAATACTCCGGCGCCCTGCACATTGCATGAAGTGTCACGTATCCACCGAAACTCCAGCCATAAATGCCAATCCGATCTCTATCTACATAAGGGAGACTCGTCAGGTACTTGGCCGCCCGGATATGATCATGCACCGGCCACTTGGCTAGGTCACCGAAGACAAGATTACGGTCCGCTTTACCGCGACAACCGACCCCGCGATTATCAACACAGAAAACAATATAACCATGTTGCGCGAGATAATTTTGCTGAAGAAGCCATCTCGTTCCACTGTCCTTGCCCCACTCATTCATCACCTGCTGCCCGTACGGCCCGCCATAACAATAAACCAGGACCGGGTACTTCTTGGATTCGTCGAAATCCGCCGGTCTAATCATAAAGGCGTCCAGTATGGCGCCGTCTTCGGCCGTGAATGTGAATGTCTCCAAAAACGAAAGCTCGTATTCATCCAGCACCGGCATCTCGTTCTCTCGAAGCATCCGCGCAGTAGTTCCGTCGGCCCTCTTCAACGCCGTCTTAAGAGGGGTTCGGGCGTTGGAATACTCATCGATGAAATAACGACAATCCTTTGAGAAATACGCCTTGTGCCATCCCGGCTCTGCCGATATTTTCTTGACCTCTCTGCCGTCCATCGACGCCGCGTATATATGCCACTCGGTATACCCGTCTTTGTTGGCCCGGAAATATACGGTCTCGTTCTCTTCATCCACGCCGTATACCTCGATTACATCCCACTCGCCGATAGTCACCTGTTGTACCAACTGTCCGTTGGTAGTGTAGATGTAGATATGATTGTAACCGTCAATCTCCGAGGTCCAGACGAGTTGATCCTTCCCTTCGAGAAAAATCAGGTTATCGTGAACATCCACATAGCACGAATCCGTCTCCGTCAGCACGATGTCGGTCTGCCCGTTATTTACGTCCACCAGAAGCAGTTCCAGATGGTTCTGGGCGCGGTTGAGCCACATGATACTGAGCGTATCGCTACTGTTCGTCCATTTAATGCGGGGGATATAAACATCGGTCTCTTCACCGATATCTATCCATACCGTAGTGTCGGCTTCGATATTTATTACACCGATTTGCGGCACCGCCACCGGATCGCCTGCCTTGGGGTAACGGATCGTGATGATCTCCTGATGCAGTGGATTGTAGTCTATCCAGCTGAACTCCGGCACGCCCGATTGATCCAATCGCCAGAAAGCTATCTTCTTGCTGTCGGGCGACCACTCCCACCCATTTACACAACCGAATTCTTCCTCGTACGCCCAGTCAAACTTGCCGTTAATGATTACCTCCGAACCGTCGTGGGTCCACCGGCAGGTATTGCCGCTCGTAAGGTCTTTCACGTAAATATCGTTGTTAAGAACAAACCCGACCATGTTGCCGTCGGGGGAGAACTTGACATTGGTGATCGTCTCTTCGCCTTCGTAAACCGGCTGAACTGCCTCGGTTGTAAGGTTATAAACAAAACACCTGCCTAACTGCGACCACCGCCAGACCGAAACCGTATCGGTATGGATCAGGATTTTCGAACCGTCGTCCGAAAGGCAGTATTCGTCAAGGCTGATCGGGTCTTCCGACCCGGGTCGGGTCAGTTCGTGGCCGTCGAGCATGATTGTCTCTTCGCCTGTTTCGGCATCGTGCCGCCAGACCGAGGTTACGCCGTCAGTGGTGTCGGTCATCAGAAACGTGAAATATTGGCTGTCGGCGTGCCACCGGGGTTGATTCAGAAAGTCGCCGTCGAATTTGTCTGACAGGATTATATCTTCAAGAGTCAGTTGCTTCTTTTGTGCTCCAACGACCGCTGGCAGGGCCAATAGAGCGAGAACCATAGCTGTGATACGCAGTCTCATAGCGCGCACCTTTATATTGAAACTGGATAGATTTCCGAAACCAATCAAGGATAGAACCTGTATTATCGCGAGTCAATCAGAAAAAGAGGTAGGTCGGTTTTCCGGAAACGAAGTCTAACTTGCATGGTGATGTCGCTTGGTAAACACTTCAGCTACAAAACCTCAGCAAATTCCCAATTCAGAGGCCTAAGTAGAAAGGAAAAGAGTGACCGCATCATGCTGCGATCAAAGAGATGAAAAAAGCAAAAACAAAAAAATGCCGAAACGAACCCAAACCCGCGCAATTAGCAAACTGGTATGCGATTACGGCAAGAAGTAGGTCGAAATCCCCTGCCGTCAGGTCCGCCGACAGGCGGAGGTTTCGACATCCGAACTGAAAACTAAAAAAATGACGAAACGAACCCAAACTCCCGTAAGCGACAATGCAACATCCGCTTACCGTGATTATCGAAAACGCACGGATACAATAACTGTAGCGTTTATGCTGATGGGTGGCAGGCTCAAACTTGCTGTGGACCTGACGGAATTCTCATGACCTACGGCTCTGATACCTCCACCGGATTCGGACAGTAATAACCCGACGGTTCGGACTCTAAATCGATCCAGAAATCAGTGGGAAGCACACTCCCCGGCTCCGGATAAAGGAAGACATGATATTGCCCCATGGGCAGATTGTAGATCGCGACATCGAAACCAATGGCACAGATACAGAGACAGATTTCCGTCGAGGAATCGACCGCGGTCATGTTGATAACATTGTCCTCGATTGAGAACAGCACCATGAAATTATCGGTACAGCAGTTGGCTACGGTATTATTGGCCCCAAATTTCAGAGTGTTATCTTCGTCATATTCCCACGTGACATGAGGGTAAAACTCCAGGGACTCGGGAACCTCAACGCCGCCCTCCGGGACACCGCACCCGTGCATTCCAAGAAACGCTCCCCAGGCGGTGTCAGCGGGCACGGGAACAGTCGAATCGGCACATAAATGACCCGATGGCTCTTCGATAAGGTTAAGTGTGAACTGAATAGGATCACGCAAATAAGGACCTGTAAAGATTACCAGGTAATATCCCGCCGGAAGGTTGCTGATCTCTATGTCAACGTCGTACGGACAAACGCAATCACACGGGTCCGACTCCACGTCGTCCTCACTGATTACGATGACGTTGTCAATTACAGTAAACTCCGCGGTGATCTCGTCGATGCAACAGTTAAAAATCGCATTCTCATGTCTTATCGAAAGAGTATTGGTGGTGTCGTTGTACGAGTAGAGAATGCAACTAGGGCCGTAAGTAGCATTGACTATGGGATCGTCAGTGACGAAACCTCCGCATTCACTGAAGTCGATTACCCTGCCGGTAATTTGCTGACTCGGAATGATTGGTCGGGTGCTGTCATCTTCACATGCGATTACGAGAGCAAGCAGCACAACCGCTACTAGCGGTACGACGACCAGAAGAGAGCCGGAATATGAATTTATGCCTTTGAATCTCATGGCAACCTCCCTACCACAGTTTTGTTTCTAAACGTCCTCTCGAAGCCGGTTCGATCAGGAAGATACACTAGGGACAAATTACTCGTAATATATAAACGTTATACACAAACGGATGTGCAACAGGCAAGCAGGATTTTATAGGCTAGTCCTTGTGGCATCGCCACTTACAGCCGGTACAAGACGCGAAGAATAGCCAGCCGACCTAACTCGGGGGCGCCCACGAACTCGGCATGACGGTTGTCGAAAAGGTTCTGTACCGTCAGCGAAAGCCGGGAGCGAACAAAAGGATCATATGTAAGACACAGATCAAAGATGGCGTACCGGTCAACTTCGCCCACGTATACGCCCGAGTTCACCGGAAAGCCGTCCACATAACGGAAATTCAGACGCCCGCTGAAACCCAGCCCGGCACTGAGGTATTCCAGGCACCCGCCGAACTTGTGGCGCGGGGCGTTGGCCGATAGATCAGCGATGTTATCCAGGTTGTGAAAGTAATTCTTACTGATGAACGAATAGTAACCCGACACGTTAAAGTGCTCGCTGGCATGATAAGTGAGAGCGACATCGGCCCCGGCCAGGTCGACCTCACCGAAGTTGCGATAGGTCATCACTACATCGGTTGCGTTCTGCAACTGTTCCGGTGATGCCAGCCCGATCGGCAACGGGCCAAACTCGTCATACATCGATATCGCCACCGCCTCGGCTGACGCGGTATCGATAGCGCCGCCACTGTTGTCGACAATGTCCCCCGTAAGTGTTTCCACAAAAGCGGAGGAATCAATGAATACATGCGGCGTTTCGATCATCAGGGAACCAATGAAATCGTGGATGCGCGTGTAATAGACATCCGCCCGTACAGACAACCTGTCAGCAATGAGACCTTTGTAGCCGACCTCGAACGCCGTCGTTCTTCTTTCTCTCAAGTTCTCAACGTCGGTTACACTCAACGGGCCTATTGGCTGATGTTCGCCGGTATTGGGGTCCAGCACCGCGAACTGCCCGGCGATCTGTTGGCTGAGCGTCTCCGGGAGAACGGCTTCAAGGGCCGGGTCGGAGTCAATTGCCGCCTGTCTTATCGCCGGCCAGACCGAGTTGACATCCGCAGGCAGGTAGCTGTTGGCGGAAGCTATCAGACCCATGTCATCGAGAGTGCCGCCGTAAAGCGATACCATCTCCGGTCGGCCGTCGGGGGAGTATCGGAAAGAGAACCCGTCAACTGTACCCATACCCCGAATATTCATGATAGTCGGACCGATAAGTGCTTCCAGCGCGGGATCATCGGTTGGCACCGTCGCAGATAATATGTCCAGGAAGAAATTGGGCGAAGACGGGGTACCGTAGGCCTGGTTATAGGTAAGCCGGAAATTGTGTGACGGAGAAGGGTGAACCGTCAGCGCCGCGCGCGGCGAGGCAATCGGCTTGTCGACCAGACTGTGATCGTCAAGCCTTCCGGCGGCGACAAAGGTAAGCCACGATCTTAATTGCGACTCGGACTGAAGGTACACACCGTACTCCGTGTAATTGTCACGCCGTTCGTTGCGGCCGTTAAGGGTACCATCGGTCGAAGGCCGGGTGAAAAAGGCATCGAACCCGTAAGTGAGTGAATGACGTTCACCAAACCGCAGGGCATGCTGAACCTGCGCCGTGTAATACTTGGAGTTGTCGACTATCCTGGCGCCACTTCGGCGCAGGTAGGTTTCGCCGGCATCGCTCATATTGACGAAACCCTGCACAAAGAGATCTTTGTACAGAAGCCGTGATTGCAGGTAGCCGTAGGTCCAGTCGCGAGCCTGGGCAGCCCCGAGATCGGTCATCTCGATGTTGCTCGATCGGGCCAGACCGGCATTGGATATAAGTACCGTATGATCACCCAGCGAAACGTCCAACCGGCCGTCGAGTGACAGTTTCTCGATCCCGAAATCACGACTGTTGTCGGTCGGCGCCGGATCGTAGTCATTACCGTCCGGGGTCTGCCTGAAAAGCCAGATTGAATCCGGCTCGGCAGGATCGTCAACCTGCCAGTCCTCGGCCTGATAATACTGTCCGGATAAGCGGAACCCTACTTTGTCGCTGAAACGACTGGCGTGGCGAAATGATCCCATTAGCAGCTCGCGCTCCCCGCCGGACAACGATATCCGGGTGCCGGTGGAGACGAACGGCGACTTGGTGATAATATGCATGACACCGTCCGCGCAGTTCGGGCCGTAGAGAGCTGAACCCGGCCCAAGCACGACCTCGACCCGCTCGATATCCTCATTAACGATTGGCAGAAACTGGTAGGCGTTCACGCGCAGAGATGGAACATGGGTCAGGCGATAGTCGATCATCGACAGCAGGGTGGAACTGAAAACAGTGTTGAAACCCCTGACCACTACGCTCGAGGAATTCATACCGGTGGCAACAGCGTCAACAGCTGGAACCGATTTCAGGTGATCGGCAGTCGACAGGATGGTTCTGGCCTGCACCTGGGACGAATCGATGACAGCTATTGAAGCCGGGGCCTCAACGACTTTCTCCGGACGTCGAGATGCCGAAACTGAAATGGCGTTTATGTTTATAATCGCCGCCACCAGCTCCACATTGACCGTATCGACGGCGATCTGTGGTCCACCGGTAGAAGTAATTGTCTGGGTCGTGAAACCCACGTGTGAAAAAGTCAACGTGTGCAGGCCCGGGGCTAAGCCGGATAGTGCGTAGTGCCCGCTCTTGTCTGTTGAACAACCGATGTGCGGACACGGCCCGTCGCCACACACAACTGTCACTGTGGCACCAGCCACGGGCCTGCCGGTACCCGCATCCAGAACTCTTCCGACTATGCTGCCCGCGAAAGTGGGGGCAGTGCCGTTCAGGCTCAAAATAATAAGAATAGCCAAGACCGTACGGAACACAGCGAGCACAACATTATTCTCCCGGTCTATCCGCCAGAATTAGTCTTGACACTAAAGTACTGTGAAGACCGCTAAAGTCAAATGCTAATCGGTAATTGCCGGTCAGATAATGGCTTGGAAATAACGGGACTGAAACCCGCTCAGTGAAGGTTATAAATCACGGGCGGGGCAAAGACCCCCGCCCGTAATACCAGTGCCAGTTACAATCTGGCGGATTAATACACCATACCCCTTATAAAAAGGAGCTTTTCCAAATCAACTGTGACTGCGCTCAATTACAGAAGAAAGCGGTTACAGGCACCAAGCGTGCTGCTCAAGGATTCTGGCGATGGCTTCGAGATCTGGAAACATCGCCGCGCCTCTACCGCGCGGCTTCTTACGAAGATCAATCAGGCGTTGACCGTTGACAATTACTTGAGGCGATTCCACTGGTTCGTCCGATTCAACTATTCTGGCTAAGATGCCCCGCTCCTTAATGTAGTTGATGACGAAATCCCGGGCCTTTAACTGGCGAGGATCTCTGCTTGAATAAACGAGCCCAACTTCCATTTTGGTCCTACCCTAACGTTTTTCAAGGAGCTACTCGTTCAATAACAGATTATTCGACCAATGTCAACAAGAACTGGCACTTGCAATAAGTAATACGCTTAGTGGGGTCCTTCGTTGCAACCCATTCGGATTATAGAACCCATATTTTGATTTTTAATACCGTTATCGTAACATGAAAAGGCACTGCGCATAGCGTTGCGTATCAACCTAATGTGGTCTAAAAGGATTTGACATTCCAGATTCAATCGGCTAATGTAAAGTACTTCAAGCAATAAAAACAAAGGGAGGAATCCATGGAGCATAAATTACCGGATCTGCCCTATCCCAAAGACGCCCTGGCGCCCTTGATCTCGGCTGAGACCATCGATTACCATTACGGCAAGCATCATCAGGCTTATGTAAATAATGTCAACAAGCTCATTGTCGGGACCGAGTACGCGAACATGGCCCTTGAGGACATAATCCGAAAAGCCGGAGGCGACATATTCAACAATGCTGCCCAGGTGTTCAACCATACCTTTTACTGGAACTGCCTCAAGCCGGGTGGTGGCGGCCAGCCCTCTGGCGGACTGGAAGCCGCTCTTGAGGAGTCATTCGGGGGTGTTGAGACATTCAAGGAAGTATTCATCAAAACGGCCGTAATCTGGTTTGGTTCTGGATGGGTCTGGCTGATTCAAAAGTCCAGTGGCGGGCTCGATATTCTGGCCGGTCCCAACGCCTGCTGCCCCGTCGCCGAGGGCTACCGACCCCTGTTGACCTGTGACGTGTGGGAGCACGCTTACTACATTGACTACCGGAACGCCCGACCGAAGTACGTGGAGGCCTTCTGGAGCCTTATAAACTGGGATTTTGTACAGAAGAATCTCGGCTAAGGCTCGTCGCGCGCACTGCCAGAGTCCGCATTCAATTGTCGCATAGTAGCTTGGTAAACCAGCCACACGTTTTCAGCTTTGAGAGGATCGTCTCCAGCCGCTTTCTCATAATGCCTCTGCGCTCGGGCTAATAGCCGGTTGTCCCCGGCGTGGATACCCATTACCTGAAAAGAACGGCCACAAATAAGGTTGGTATAGTAATCATCTGCATGCCGCGAAGCCAGTGCCTCCAGTAAGGTAGCGGCGCGATCAAACTGCTGCGCCCTCATAAGTAATTCCACTAGAACGAGGTTAGCTGACCAGCAGGTGGGGTGTTTCTTCACAAAGCCCGTGATCTCCGCGTACGCCTCGGGGTATTTCTGTTGATTCCGATATATCGCGGCCCGCTCGTAGCCAGTCCTCTGATAGTCCTTTTCTTCTGCTAGGCCAAACTGATCGGCAATATCATATATCCGCACATCATAATTGCGGATATGGTAGGTTGTAATAGGGATCTCACCCTGAAGGGCGGGGTAAAGTTTCACAGCCTCGATCCAGTTGGTGCTGTCTATCGCAAGATGTGTTATCGGAATGCGATTCAACAGGTCAAGATCGGCCTCAGCCACTCCGAAATAGTAGATGAACGATTTCAGATTGTTCTCCAGCGTCAGCACCGCGGCGTACGGTCCCGCCACGACAGCTCCCTGGCCTAAAATACAGCCAAGATCGGTATTGGCCGATCTGATGGTAGAGTCGCTGCTATTCCAGAGATGGGTATGGATACGATAGCCATTGACTGTTATCGATAACGTAAGGGCTATCGCCGCCAGGAGGCAAAAAAACGATCGGCCAAACGGTGTCCGTCGTTCAAGGAAAAAATGGCGAATAGTTATCGTGACAGCCACCGCTACAGGCAGCATACCCCATATGACTACCCGAACGGAAACGGTTTTGAAGGCAAAGCTCATTCCTGCTACATGGAAAAGAGCCTGCCACGTAACCAGCAACAGGAGCACGAATATCGCGTAACTGACGTTCTTCGACGGATCTGTCTGAACATTTTCAAACGAGCGGTCCGACAGTGTGAACAAAAGTATGATTGCGGGCGGAATGAGCAGAACCCCGTACCGCAAGGGAGAATAGTTTAGTGGACTCAAGCCAAGCCACAGGAATGCGATCACAAGAGCCGATAGTACGCTTATTCTCGGCAACCGCTCAAATCTTTTGCCGCTGACAATCAGGTATGTCAGCATAAACCCTCCCAGCCAGAAGAAAACCAGCAAATCAGGACTGAAGCGGAAAAGTGAATTCTGGCCTCCATAAGATACGAGGTGCTCGAAAAATGCCCACGGGGAAGTAAGCCCTTGTGGAAAGCCGTGCAAACTATAGGACCCCTCAACGTAATACCGGTATGCAGACGAAAGCTTGCTGCCATACAACGTGAAAAACAAGATGGTCGCGCCTGTGGCGAAGGCCATACCGCCAGCTAAGATATTCCTGCGTTTAGTTGGTCCACCGCATATCCACACCGCCAGTAAAAGGGCAGGTAGCAACAATATGCCAAATAACTTCCCTGTCAGTACCGCTGCCGCCACCAAAAGGCCGGATACGACAAGCCCCCATAGTCGATCACCCCAGCGGGAATACACAAAAAAGAGTAGCGACGTCAGGAACATCAGGCCGTTTTCGAGTAATGACAGGCGACCATGCACCATAAGGCAAATGTTCGCCAGATAACAGATAGCAACAGCTACTGATACCCATGGTCGGCTTGTTGCCCCAACCGCGAGCAGGAAGAACAACAAGGCTCCGATCGACAAAAGAACGCCCACCATGCCGGCTTGCTTCAGAGATACTCCGGCAACCGAAAACCAGAGATAGGCTGCCAGTGAAGTCAGCGATCGTTCTATAACGATCCATCGCGGGAAATCGAAAGGATCCGGGTCACCGAACATTGCCCTGTTTCTGGCGTGATAAACGCAGTGGCCCGGGTCAGTCGCTAGAGATTGGCCCAGGTTGCCAAAGTATGCCGGGGGATCGGAACCTAAGTTGTGGGTCCACAGCAAGACTCCGGCAATTAGTATTACCAGGGTCAAAAGATAGAAAAGATATTCCTTGCGTTGTTTGGCTCTCGCCATGAGGTGAGCCCGGACTAAGGATTCGTCTTCGGGGCGGCTGCCCCGGGGTTATACTGCTTGAATGTCCAATCATACACGTTCTTGGCGTGGTGTGCCTTGAACGGGTTATTCTTAACTGCTTTCTCATAGTACCTTCGTGCCAGGGCTATCTTCATGTTGTCCTTCAGGACCATCCCGATTATCTGAAGTGATCGCCCGCAGACGAGATTAGTGTAATAGTCTTCGGGGTGGCGGGCCGCCAGGCTCGTCAGTACGTTGGATGCCTCATTGAAACGCCTCTTGATCATATATATATCGGCCAGCAAAAGGTTGCCGGAACGGTTATACGGCTTTTCGGAAAGAAACTCCCTGAGGGCTCCAAAAGCGCTGTCGATAAATCCCGCCGAGTAGTAGTTAGCTGCTCTCTCGTATGCCGTTGGCTGATAGTTGGCCGCTTCGCGGTTGCCAAACTGTCTGGAAATGTCCGTAATTTTGACGCCAAAGTCGCGGACCCAGTAAGCGGTAACCGGCTGCATATTAGCCAGAGCGGGGTAATTTTTCACCGCTTCGAGCCAGTTGGATGAATCTACCGCCAGGTGTGTGATAGGATAACGCTGGAACAATGTTGTGTCTACCGTGGCAACGCCGAACAGGTGAATAAACGACTTCAGTTTGTTATCAACGGTCAGTACTGGGCCATAGGGACCTGATACGACAGCGTTCTCACCGAGAATATCTTTCAGATCAGCATTGGCTTCTTTAATGCTGATATTGTGACTGGCCGTTACCCGCATGACAAGGTGCTGGATATTTACATTAACGGAAACGAATAAAATCGTGACGATACCGCCGATGAGAAATTTTCGCCCGGGTGCGAATCTGTACCTCATTATCAAATATCGAATGAAATAGGTGATGGCGAGTGCCGCTGGCAGCGAAAACCACAGGTGAATGCGGCTGTCGGTCTCATTGACGAAAAACATCACGCCAATCAGTTGAAATAGGACCTGCCACACTATCAGGGCCAGCAATATGAATCGCGCCAACCCGGTTTTTTCCGGCCGACGCTTTTTAGCGGAAAGCATGTAGTCCGACAGGCCGAAACCAAATACAATGCTTATCGGAATAAGAAAGAGGGCGTATCTGACCGGCGAATAATTCAACGGCATCAGGCCAAATATGATGCATAGAACGGCGAACATGGCCAGTACCGTGGGACGCGGCAATCGGTCGAGTCTGACGCCGGTGACAAATAGAGTTGTGATGAGAATGGCACCCCACCAGTAGAAAACGTAGATGTCGCCATCTAGGAAGAAAAGTCGATTGGCAAAGCCGTAGGATATCAGGTGATCGACGAACGCCCACGGCGAACTAAGTCCGGCCGGGAATCCGCGCAGACCGTACGATTGTTCCCCGAAATAGCCGTAAACAGCGGATAAATGACTCCCATATAGAACAAAAATAAGTACCACGACGGTGCTGATAAAAGCTGCCAGGACAACGACTATTCTACGAATCCTGTCTTTGCGGTGCGTGAAGAACTCCGTCATCAACAATGCCGGCAGAAGCAATGATCCAAAGAGCTTTCCCATCATCATCGCCATAGCCACCAGTACCCCGGACACTATCAACCCCCACCGTCGATCACCCCACCACGAATAGATGAAAAATAACATCGCGGTGATAAAGATCAGCCCGTTTTCCAGGTACGGCAGACGGCCATGTACTACCAAACTTACGTTCATCAGGTAGCAGCAGGCTAATACCAGGGCCACCCATGGTCGATGGTGTTTCCCGACCGCAAGGATAAAAAAGATCAGACCCCCGATTGACAAGAGGATACCGACCATGTTGGCCTGCCTGAGCGACACGCCGGCGATAGAGAACCATACATGGGCCACGAGCGACGTAAGAGAGCGCTGATAGACCAACCATCGGGGATAGTCAAATGGATCAGAATCACCGAACAACACGGAATTTCTGGCGTGGTAGACATACTGCGCCGGGTCTGTCGATAACGATTGGCCCAGTCCCGAGAAATACATCGGTGGATCAAGTTCCAGCCCCGACATCCAGAAAACAACACCTCCCACAATAACGGCCAGGGTGCATATGTAGAGAATGATCTTACTGATCGGTGTCTTCATGGGTACCTCAAAGGTACTATTCAACTATCAGAGGAAACTTTCCCGGAGTTTCCACCTGGCCAACAAGCTGTGCGAACACGCTTTCTCTTTCCAGCTCGTTTTCGAACTGCCGGCTGACCTGTTCGGCAATCGATATGAATAGCCCGCCTGATGTCTGCGGGTCAAACAGGACATGCTCGAGATTCGGTTCGATGCTGCCCGCCAGAGTGTACTTGTTCTCAAGGAACTCACGGTTGGCCATAGCGCCTCCCGGTATCATGCCGGCGGCGGCCAGTTCAAGGGCCTCCGGGAGCAACGGCAAGAGTCTCGAAAAAATCCTTATGCTCACGTTTGAGGCTGCCGCCATTTCGTATGCATGACCCAGCAGCCCGTAGCCGGTTATGTCGGTGGCGGCATTGGCCCTGAACTTAAGCATCAGGCCAGCGGCTTTTCGGTTGAGTTGCGCCATTTGTTTCATCACAACGGTAGCCAATTGCGAACCTACCCGGCTGTGTTTTATCCCGGTGGTTATCAGCCCGGTGCCAAGAGGCTTGGTCAGATAGAGCTTGTCGCCCGGCCTCGCCCCGGCGTTGGTCATGACTCGCTGAGGGTCAACTAAACCTGTTACGGCCAGACCATATTTCAGCTCCTTATCCTTGATTGAATGGCCGCCAATGACGACCGCGCCCGCTTCCTCGATTTTTTCCGAGCCGCCCCGGAGGATATCCGTGAGAATGCCAGCCTCGAGGTTACTTGGAAAACCGACTATGCTCAGAGCCGTAATCGGCGTTCCGCCCATGGCGTAGATATCGGATAAGGCGTTAGCTGCGGCTATCAAACCGAAATTATAGGCATCATCCACAATGGGCGGAAAAAAGTCCACCGTCTGCACCAGCGCCTGACGGTCATTGATGCGAAAAACCCCCGCGTCATCGGCCTTGTTATATCCAACGAGCAGGTCAGGATGGCTGGACTGCGGAATATCTTTTAGGGCTTCGGCCAAAAACTTTGGCGCCAGTTTGGAAGCTCAACCCGCACAACTCACCTCGGCCGTCAGCTTTATACTCATTTCGCGACGTTTGTCATCCATGGAGCGTAAATTAACACATATCAGCGCCGTTGGCAACCATTCGTCCTCAGTTATTGGCCGGAGTTCAAGCTTGCTCGCCCCCGGTTGACAAATACGGAGTTAACTGATATACTTTGACCAGGCAACAAATGAAAGGAACAGCAATATGGCTCTGGAAGGACTACTCTGCTGGAATTGCGGTAAACCTACCGGCATTACCGGTAGGGTGATGCGCTCGGATGCCTGCACAAGTTGTCTGGCGGATATGCGCTGCTGCAGGGGGTGTCGTCATTTTGACCCCACCCGACGCTTCCACTGCCGGGAACCCATAGAAACCAACACCGTCAACAAAGAAAAGGCCAATTTTTGCGACTTCTTCAGCCAGCGTGACGCTATGAAGACTGCCGGGGGAGTTACCCGGATTACTGATTCGAAAGAAGAGCGCAAGAAGCGTTTCGACGACCTCTTCAAAGATTGACAACGCGGCCGGGACAGCCTTCATTCTTGATTGCCCATCGCTTAATGGTCCACCATCCTCGAAGACCCGGAACATTTTCCCAATTGTCAGGTTGATAATGATACCACGGCCAGGACACTACGCCGATGGTAGAGTTGAAGAGTTGAGAGGTCAGCACCTTATGTATTACCTCCCCTGAGAGATGCCCCGAATTCGGGGTGTCTTTCTATACATAGTAAAGCACAATTACGGCCGTAAGCAGCCACAAGACGACGGTCAGAAGGATAGGCAGATCGCTAATCAGTACCCGGGTCGGAGAGCCGCCCTTTTCCTCCTTGTGAATCAGATATAGGTATCTGAAAATGCCGTATACGACAAACGGGATGGTCAGAAATAGGTTCTCGGTACCGAGCTTGTGAGACACCTCGGTCGAAAACGAGTAGAGCATATACATCACGACCACCGCTGGTGTCACCACTCCGATCAACTGATCCAGAAGATACGGAGAATAGCTCATCAGGGCTTTTCGGTGTGCTGTTGCGGTCTCCTCCAGAAAGACCAGTTCGTGACGTCTCTTTCCAAAGGCAAGAAACAGCGCCAGGAGTAAGGTGTTGATAAGCATCCACTTAGACGCCGGCACGGCAATCGCGAAGGCCCCCGCATAGGCCCGAAGAACGAAGCTAACGGCCACTGCCATTGAATCAACAATGACAATGTGTTTCAGCCAAACGGTGTAAAGCAAATTGAGTATCAGGAAGACTGCCGTAATGGAAAAGAATTGCGCGTTGATATTCCAGGCGAATGCCAATCCAACAATCATGAGAATCAAAATAAATATCGCTGCCTGGGCTGCTGAAACCTGTCCCGATGCGATTGGACGCCCTTTTTTCAGGGGGTGGAGCTTGTCCTTCTCGCGGTCAATTATATCGTTGAAAACGTAAACAGCGGACGAAAGAAGGCAAAACAGTATAGTCGCTTCAAGCGCGGTGGCCAGTTTAGTTGTATCGGTCAATTCCCCGGCAAAAATCAGTGGAGCCAACAGAATACCGTTCTTAAGCCACTGTGTGGGACGAGCTAACCTGACCAGTCCGGATAACATAAATCAACGATAAGGAATGCCGCAGGCTGTTACAAGTTTTATTTGACCTCGGGGAGGGGGCGGGTCCGGGATCAGAGCGCGGCCATATTGGGCTTTTCTTGATTTAACGATTTGCGTATAATGGACAGGTGAAACGCCGCAGACACGAAAAAGGGAAGCACATTCATTATTGCCTCCTTGTCAATCGCTCGGCTTCGGAATACAGCCAGCATTTCGTGAAAAAGCTCATTGAGCGTATCCGGCAAAAAGGAGGGTACTATACTGTCTTCGAGCCGGAGTCTCGCACCCAGCTGTATCAGACTGCACAGCGAGCCTGCGGTCTGCGCCGATGGTCCCGTGCGACCCCACAGCAGTTTTCCAGGCGGGGCAAAGTTACTTCGCTGATCGCGTGCGGCGGTGATGGTACCGTCAATCAGGTTGCCCGGGTTGCCGTGAAAGCCAACCTGCCTCTGGGTATTTTACCTTTGGGAAAGCTGAATAACATAGCAAGGTCTCTTTGCGGAAGTGCCGATCCGGCTCTGGCTATAAGCAAGATCATGGCTCGGAACTATCGCAAGATTGACACTGCTACAATTGCGGGACAGATGTTCATTGGTTCTGCTGGGATCGGCTTCGCACCGGAAATGACAGAACAGCTGCGAGGTCGCAGACCTCCACGATTCTGCCTGGGTTGGTCCGGTCTGGCATCCAAAGCTGCCAGCGCTGTCGAATTGAAAAAAGTAATTGTCCGAATTGACGCCTTTCGTTTCGAGGTTCATCCTACAATCCTCAACATAAATCTTCTCCCTTATAGCTTTGGACTTCCTCTTACGCCGCTGTCGGTCCCGGATGACAAAACGGCGGAGGTCATCTTCAATGTTGGAGTCGACACCGAGCCGTTTTCCACTTTCGTTCGGCAGGTTTGTCGAAAGAAATACGTCTACGGCAATACCGTGAGACTATTCCGGGGGCAGGAGATCAGTCTTGAGTTGGTTGGCCGGAGAAAACTCTGCTACGATGGCGAGTTAATGGATCTGATCAACGACAAGGTTGATATAAAGATTGGAGCCGCGCAATTGAAGGTATTTTGCTGAATGGGCAAGCCACTATTGATATCGATGATACTCCTGATGTCTGTCCTTTCGAGGACAGGTTGGGCTGCGGATTCCGAGTCGGATTCAGCACAGGTTGTCGATACCGTGCTCTTCGACGGTCAGGATCTGCTGCAACACGCGAGCGCGGTAACCAGTGACATTGATTTTGAGAAGCGGATGTACCAGAATCCCACGGTCGGACTCTTCAAATCAATGGTTATCCCCGGATGGGGTCAGCTCGGAAATAGACGATATCTCAAGGCGATCTTGTTTGCCGGTTTAGATGCCTGGTTTATCAGTTCGGCTATTCGCTACGGTGGTCAGGCGTCCGATTATTATGACCAGTATGAATCGGCAATCGATTTAGTTGACCGACGTGAGTTGTACAACCTGTACCTTGATCGTAAGGACAGTCGGAACAAGTATACCTGGTTTGCTGTGATTGTGACCTTTGTCTCGATGTTCGATGCATATGTCGATGCTCACCTTTCAGGCTATCCGCATAAAGCTGATGATGAATTAACGCTGGAAGTCAGGCCGATGGAAGACGGTGGCTTCGTGGCATCACTCTCGCTGGATTTTTAATCGCAGAGTACAAAGTGCTTGAGGTCGAGCCCGTAGCGAGTTGGATCGATCTTGCGCAAGATTGAGCGGTGGTGATTCTCCTCAAGGGAAAGGTCCACCCACTCCGGAGACTCCAGAAGACCGTCCTTATTCCCTACGATTTTCACGTACGGACGGGCTTTATCCGTCTCGTTATTGGTCAGGACGAGGGCAATCTCGTCGGTGCTGAGCAGTACTACCGTTCCGGCCGGATAGATACCAATCACGTCATTGAAAATCTTGAGCAGGAAAGCGTCAAACTTCACGTTCATCTGGTAGTGCATCTTTTTCAGGACGTCCTCGGGTGGGATAGGTTTACGGATGTAAATTCTTCCGGATGTCAGGGCGTCGAAAGTATCGACGATGGAGATGATTTTCGAGAATAGGTTCAGCGCCTTCCTCTTACTTCTTAACATCGGGTAACCCGTAAAGTCTTTATTGACGTGATGCTCAAGTGCGCCCCGGGCCGCCCGGGCGGTGTGGACATCGAATTTCAAATTTCGCAGGATCGTCTTCGATCCCAACAAAGGGTGGGTCTGCATCTGGATCCAATCATTTTCGTTGTAGGCTTCCGGTTTACGAATCAGATCGGTGGGCAGTTTAACCTTGCCGATATCGTGAAATAGCGCCGTCATGCCGAGCTGCGAAAGCCGGGAACGATCCAGGCCGAGTCTAACTCCAAGGGTGAGGGCGTATACACATACGTTGGTGCAGTGCGCGTAGGTGTAGTCATCGAAGTCCTTAATCGCCGCTAGTTCCATCAGTGAAGATTCATCACGTGTTATGTGATCGATGAGCGAATGTACCACTCGTTTTGTTTTGGAGATATTGATCTCTCGATCCTGCTTGGTGTTGACCATGACTTCCTGGACAACCGACATGGCCTTGAAAAACGTAGTCCGGGCACCCCGGCGAAGTTCCTTGCGCTGTTCTTCGGTAATGAGCGAGTCTTTGTCCGCCCCGCTCGTCCGGGATAACAGCTTTATGCTCGACATCTCATGAGCTTTCAGTTTCTCCGAAAGGGACTCGAGGTTCTCCGAGTTGGGCTTGACCTTGGCAATAAAGGTGAAAAACTGCTCGATTTCACCGAGGGAAATGTGAGGAGCGAAATTAACGCCGCCGATACCCAGGCTATCCCATTCAGCCACGACTGTAGACGCGCCTGATGGACCCTGGTCATCAAAGCGCACCATTTGCTGGTTGACAAAATAGCGACCGGATATCGATTTGATGCTGACCGCCTCGGTTTCCTCGGAAATGAGTCGCAGACTCGCATAAAAGTTGGCCGCCTGTCGTTTGAAAGTGGCGTTGCTCTCCTCGATGATACGCGCCGTCTTATACAGCACAAAGAAGCTGTTCAGTAGTTTCTGTT
Source organism: Candidatus Zixiibacteriota bacterium (assembly GCA_020351995.1). Taxonomy (GTDB): domain Bacteria; phylum Zixibacteria; class MSB-5A5; order GN15; family FEB-12. Next base: position 1,962,850 of record CP070674.1, on the reverse strand, counting down.
CATTACGGCCGGCCAGGGAGCGCCGATTAGCGGATTTGTTCTTGACGGCTTCCATCATTCATCTCCTGATCGCATCTCGGCGCGCTGGCGAATGGCCGCCAACGCCTGCCGTTTGATATCGGGTCGCCAACTCTTGGAAAACCTGTGCAGGAGCAAGTCAGTCTTCTCACTGCGGCTGACAACAAGGGCTTCGAAAGCGGCGCTTCTCAGGAAGCTCAAAGTCCGATTATGAAAATGGTTGTAAGTCGTGATTAGCTCGCAGAGATACTTCAGGGCCCGGTCGCCACCCAGAATTGAGAAGGCGTTAAGCAGCGCCCTCTGGTCCTCCTCGTCCAGTGAGGGGAATTTCTCATCGTTAATGACATTCGTAATTGCTTCAAATGCGGCCGGTCCGCGCCGGGAGACGATGGAATTAACTGCGCCGCGCCGAATCTGAGGATCGGAATCACCAACTATTTGCTGAAGGATCGGTATCGCTCTTTCATTCGGACAATCTCTAAGTAATAGAACGAGCTGCCGCCGGATATCGGCGTCGGTGTGCTTTGCCAGCTGGGCGAGGTAATTAAGGGCCTTGTCACTGGCTACCTCGGCCAGGATTGACATGGCGTTACGTACAACCTCGAGATTTCGGTCGTGAACGCCTCGAGCGATCAAATCCAGATTATCCTTGCCGCGTTGTGATAGGAACGCCAGTACCGTATTGCGATGTTGCCGATGCTCGAGCTGGCCGACCAGTTCGGTAACTCCACTCAGGGCTTCCCAGCCAAAATTACCGAGATACCGCTGTAGCTCGGCAGGATTAATATCGGCGTTGTCGTTGAGCGCCTGCGCCAGCGCCTCGAAGCGTCCCCGGCTTCCAGCCGCGATGTGGGCCTCTTTAAGCCGGTCAGCCCACATTGGCTTTTCTTTTCGGACTCGCCCTTCCAGCTTCTTAAGGTGTTCGAGCAATGAACTGGCTTCAGCCAGTCTCGCGAGTCGAATGAATTCGCCCATCACCTTCTCACAGATCGTGATCGTTTCGCTGAAGCCGGGTAACTCTGTTTCTTGAAGTAACATTTCCTGCAATAAAGAGATTGTCGATTGATATGGCTCAAAGGAGGCATCCTCTTCTATGATAACGCGAATGACCTCTTCTTCTTCTTCAGAGAGCTTGAACTCGTCGTTTAAGATTAGAGTAGCGTCGGGTATTGGTTTTGCATCTCTCGGACTATCAGACAGGAATTCACTGAGTATCTGAGCTCCCGGCTGATCGGGCGTTGAATCGTCGAGTTCGGCGTATTGCAGACCGTTGGTGCCCTTCTCCGTCACCCGCTGTCCGGCGGGGCCGCCGGCGCTTGTAGCCCTACGTGGTCCAGAAACAACGGCCCTCCAGCCGGGGTCGCCCGGAGAAGACACATCGTCATCTGGCGAGTCTCCCAAAGAGACATATCCCTCGTCGGGATCCTCCAGAGACTGGGACCCTGACTCGCGAAAATCTGCCTGTTCCCATTTGCCGGAATCCGCCTCGGATGTAAAAATGGATTGGTATCCATCCGACACCCCAGTGTGGAACACTCCCTGAACGTCTTGGGACGCGCCGTCCGAGGCAATGTACTCCTGGATGTTGAAGTTGCTGTCGTACTCAGAAAGAGCTATATCTTCGAGCGTCTTTAGAGCAAAACCGGTTATACCCGCCTCCCAGATATATGCGGCCAAATCCTGGGACTTGTCAGGAGAATTCATATAAGTCTTTATAACATCAAGCAGCTTGTATATCTCGAGTACGTCGAGACCGGACTTGAAGGCGAATTCCGTTATGCCCGCTTCGTAAAAAATACCCGCTAGGTTGTCTTCCTTCGAGTTGTTCTGGAAAACTGTTTGGCCGTCATAGATCAGGCATTGGGCCTGCACCTGGATTGTAATATCCCCATAATCGTCTACGATTGCTTCGAGCTTTTCGCTAAAAGAACGCCTCAAGGATTGCGGCAGAGGGTTGTCCGCAGGGTACATCGAAACAACCTTGATGACCTTAAGCAAGTCCTTAAGTATTAGTGAAATGTCTTTGATTTTTCTGTCGGTCGCTGTCATTGTGCAAATCAATATTAACGAATAAGCCTATTCTGTATCTATATCGGCATTTTGAGCGGTTTTTTGATTTTCATGTAATGAAAAAAAGCCCACCAAAAGGCGGGCTTCAGGGACTCATAAGATCTTATGCTACAAGAGCTCTATCTTCTTGCGGTTTTTTCTGACTTTCTTAGTTGCGTTGCGGCTGTCAAAGACGGCTTTAGCGTGTGCAACAATGTACTCGTAGTCATACTGGGTATGATCCGTGGCAATCACGACCAGATCAACCCGTTTTAGCAAACCCTCTGATAGCTTGACCGATTTGTGCTTTTGGCCGCTGAAATCGAACCCCGGAACGAAGGGATCATTATAGATTACGCTGGCTCCCCTGGCTTCCAGCAAACTGATTACGTCCAGGGCAGGGGATTCCCGCATGTCTTTGATATCCCGTTTGTAGGCTACCCCCAAAACGAGAATGGTCGATTTATTGAGGGCTTTTGCGAATCGTTTGTTAAGCAAAGCGTTGATTCGGTCCACCACGTACTCAGGCATGTGGCTGTTGATGTCTCCAGCTAACTCAATAAAGCGTGCATAGTAGTTCAGTGACTTGAGTTTCCATGACAGGTAATGTGGGTCGATTGGAATACAGTGGCCACCCAGACCGGGGCCCGGATAAAAGGGCATGAAGCCGAACGGCTTCGTGGCCGCAGCATCAATAATCTCCCAGACGTCAAGTTTCAGCCGGTCACACATGACAGCGACTTCATTCACAAGACCGATGTTCACCGAGCGGAAAGTGTTTTCCAGGAGTTTTACCATCTCGGCCGCCCGGGTAGATGATACCGTGTAAACCAGTGGCAGCGTCTGCTCATAAAACAGTTTCGCGATTCGGGTGCAGTCCGGGGTGATGCCTCCAACAACCCGCGGGGTATTCTTGGTGGTGAAAGTAGGATTGCCAGGATCAACCCGCTCCGGTGAGAACGCGAGAAAGAAGTCCACACCCACTTTCATTCCTTTACCGGTCAGAAGCGGAAGGATCAGATCTTCGGTTGTGCCGGGATAGGTTGTCGACTCCAGCACAACCAGCGTCGCCTTTCTGAGATAAGGCTTCAGGCTGTTGAGAGCATTCAGAATATAGCTTACATCGGGGTCTTTGGTTTTGGACAGCGGTGTTGGAACACAGATGGAGATAGTATCCATTGTGCTGATTTTTTTCCAATCAGTCGTAGCCGTGAGGTTGCCGGAAGATACCGCTTTCTTGACGGCGGCATCGGAAATGTCATCAATATCCGACCTTCCGGAGTTCAGCAGAGCTACCTTCTTTTCCGAGATGTCAAAACCGGTAACATTGAAACCTGAGCTGGCTAACTCGATTGACAACGGTAAGCCCACGTAGCCAAGCCCGACAACACCCGCCTTGGCTTTTCGTTCAATTATTTTCTTCTCCAGAACATTCGCGGTTCTGGATTTCTTAGTCCCTGCTCTTGCCATTTCAAAAACTCCTGTTGAGCGTATCTGTAAAACTCAACTCTAGATCTTCCCCCGCCAGTAATCGACTGTGTCCCGTATCGTCTGGTTGAGACTAAACCTTGCCTTATAACCGAGGTCCCGTGTCGCCAGGCCGTTGTCGCCGCGTAATGTCGGAATGTCGTTCGGGCGCAGACGCGCGGGATCCGTTTTAACAATAATCTTCTTCGAGGCCGACCTCAGCATAGTATTAAGTACCGAACTGATCGCGACCGCCCGGCCCGAGCAGAGATTATAGGCCTGCGAAACCCGGCCCTTCTCGGCAAGGAGGCGATATCCGCGAACGATATCACGCACATCTGAAAGGTCTCTTCTAACCGACAAATCACCAACCTTAATAACCGGTTTCGCTCTCCCTTTCTCTATAACGGCAATTTGCCTGGCAAACGACGGGATCACAAAATCCCGGCTCTGCCTCGGTCCACTATGGTTGAAAGAACGTGAAATGACCACCGGAAGTTCATATCTTTTTACATAAGCCTGACAGGCAAATTCGGCGGCCGCCTTTGAAATACCGTAAGGGGAAACCGGGTTAAACGGTTGGCTCTCGGTCAGCGTTTTGCCCTTCGGACTGAATACCCCGTAACAATCGCAGGAGCTAATAAATACGAACTTTTTCAGCCGGGCCAGCCTGATCGCCGCCGAGAGCATATTCAGAGTTCCGTCGAAATTTATCCTGTAGACCAGTCGCTCTTTGCTGAAAGACTTTCCCACCGACGCAAAAGCGGCCAGATGAAAAATAATATCCGGTTTATACCGCATTACTGCCTCCCGGCAACCTTTTTCATCGAGGATATCAAGTTCGGTCAGGGATAGTCTGTCGATAATCGGGACGATGTTGACGGTTGGTTCGTTCGGGTAAAGAGCACCGGTAACGTGATAGCCATGAGCCAGAAGCTCCTCGGCCAGATGCGAGCCGGCGAACCCGGCTATGCCGGTTATGAAGGCAACAGGTTGACTCATTTAGTGCTACTGGACAGCCTCTCCATGTCTGCGTCGACCATCATTTTCACCAGCTCTTCAAAGCTGACACGGGGCTCCCATCCAAGATTCTTCTTGGCCAACGATGCGTCCCCCTGAAGGAGGTCTACTTCCGCCGGGCGGACGAACCTTGGATCGGTAACTACATATTTCTTATAATCCAGGTCGACATGACTGAAAGCCAGGCTGACAAACTGCTCGACTGAATGGGTCTGACCGGTCGCGATAACATAGTCGCCCGGCTCGTCCTGCTGAAGCATCAGCCACATGGCCCGGACATAATCGCCGGCAAAACCCCAGTCACGCTTGGCATCAAGATTACCCAGCGCAAGTTTATCGCTCAGGCCAAGCTTGATACGCGCCACGCCGTCGGTAATCTTGCGAGTAACGAACTCCAGCCCCCGGCGAGGAGATTCATGGTTGAAAAGAATGCCCGAATTGGCGTGGAGACCGTAGCTCTCACGGTAATTGACGGTTATCCAATGTCCGTACACTTTGGCTACCCCGTAGGGAGATCTCGGATGAAACGACGTCGTCTCTTTCTGCGGCACCTCCTTAACCTTGCCAAACATCTCCGAAGACGAGGCCTGGTAAAAGCGAATCTTCTTATCGACGAGCTTTATTGCCTCCAGCATCCGGGTTACGCCGATAGCATCGAACTGTCCGGTCAAAACCGGCTGGTTCCAGCTGGTAGGAACAAATGACTGGGCGGCGAGATTATAAACCTCGGTCGGGCGGAACTCTTCGATGATATTGATGATTGATAACTGATCGAGAAGGTCAGCCTGAACCAGCGATATCTTGTCCTTGATATGATTGACCCGTTCAAATGACTCGGTGGATGAACGCCGCACCATACCGGTGACCTCGTACCTCTGGTCAAGCAATAATTCGGCAAGATAGGAACCGTCCTGACCGGTAATTCCCGTTATAAGCGCACGCATAAAAATATCCTTTATTGGCTAACAAATATCTTATATCTTGTTAATTACCTTAGTCTTTCTAAGGGCAGTCGGTGGCCCTGAATATAAGTTCTATGCTTATACAGGTCAAATGTATTAATTATAGGTAAATTTTCTGCCGTATAAAAATAGGTAACTGCGCAAATCCGAGGGATATTATCTCGTATGGAGAACGACTACTTGTGAGAAAATCGATCGGCTTTTTATTGTGTTTGTCGATTACTACTCTATCCTACGCGGTAGAGGTTAGACCGAGAGGAGAAGACGTGTCATCAGAATCCATAAGCGCCGACTCACTGCTGCAGGAAGCGGACAGTATTTTTCAGACCAAAGACTACCAGGCTGCCACGGAGAAGTACCGGCAGGCCGTGCAGCGGGCCAAAAGCGAGTTCAACCGCTCGGTGGAAGTGGAGGCTCTCTCACAAATGGCGCGAATGAGTTTGTTGCTAAATAAAAAGGACGAAGGTTGGGGATATTTGGAGGAAGCCGGAGCCCGGGCTTCCGAAAGTGACCCCATGGGTTGGTCACGGTATTTAGGTGTGAAGGGAAGGTATGAGTGGAAAGACGGTGACCTGAACTCAGCGAGAAAGACCTTTGACGACTTATACACCTACTGTCATACCAACGCCCTCTGGGGTAGAGCTATCGACGCCGCCAATATGCTGGCCATTGTGTCGGAGTCAACCGAGGAGCAGATTGAATGGAGCCGGCGAGGCATTGAGGCGGCCGAGGCAGCCGAGGAAGAGCGCTGGCTGGGCCCGCTCTGGAACAATTTGGCCGCTACATACTATGACCTCAAACAGCTGGACTCGGCCTTGGAATGTTATCTCAAGGCTCGTGATTACCACTGGCGCTATTCCGATGAACAGGGGAAGTTGTTCGCCGACTATCACGTTGGTATGACGTACCGTTCTATGGGCGATCTTGTTAACGCCGGCAAGTGGCTACGCCCGGTTCTGGCCTGGGCAGAAAGACTCGATAACCATTCCGCGATCGGCCAGACCTGCGAGGACCTCGGTGAGATCGCCATTGTAAAGGGGAGAAAAACGGAAGGCATCAATTTTTTCAAACGCGCGCGCGACGAGTACAAGAAAGCCGGTTTTGACGAAACTTGGCCCGAGGTCTGGGAGAACATCAACGAACGCCTGCAGCAACTTGGTCAGTAACATGTCGTGATTCATACGGACTCCCCTGTCGCATAGCCCTAAAAAGTGTTGCCAGTTCCCTCGTACTGATTTATATTATGAATAAGAGTAAACTCTAAGCATCGCAGGGGGAGAGATGCGTATCCCAATATTATCATTAAGCCTCACCATAGTCCTCATCGCTCTGACATTACTGTTCGGATGCACCGATGAAGACTGCCCATCCTGCCCGTATGACCCGGGTGAGAAGATTCTCATCGACGGCTACATGCAATTTAGCGAGGGCAACGGTTTTCGTCTAAATTTCGTTATCATAACCACGACTGGCGAAGCCACTCCGGAGGTGGATTCTATGACAGTCGCCGGCCACAGGGTCGAGTTGCGCCGAGGTTATGATATGACGCTGATCTATTTCAACGGAGGGATAACGGATACCACCCTGAAGTTGGGCGACACCGCCGATATTGTCATTTATACGCCATTTGGGGTCGATTCGTGTCGCCTCTGTCTTCTCAGCGAGATCGAATTTTATGACTGGGCGCAGGAACCACCCTGGGATACGGTGGATGTCAACACCGGATTTGAAGTTGCATGGCATTCCGACGTAGGTGTCAGCTACTACTGGGTTCAAAGGTTTCAATTCGCCATCGGTATATCAGCTTCCTCGTTGAATTTCATGGATGAGCAAATAGATACGGTCACTACCGTGGCGGCGGAGGAAAACGACGCTGAGGGTCATTGGCAATTTTACGTTGTGGGCTACGGCGGCACCGATATGGAAGGTAACACCTCTGACTATTCCGGTAGCGGTGCGGTGGTATGGCGGCTTTTTACTCGCACCAATTTGAGTGAGCTAATAATCTATGTGGATGACGGCTTCCCCACCACTGTCAGTACGGAGGGTAACCGATGAGGACATTCATACTAATAATCACACTGGCTGGTGTTATCCTCGCATTGCTCATTTCGCTTGGATGTCGCGATGAGTTCTGCCCTGTATGCCGGACGCCGGCGGATGTTGACCGGATGGTTGCCACCGGGGAAATTCTGTTGTACGATGACGCCATTATGCTGGATATGCTCGTCACGGTAACAGCTGGAGATACTTTGCCGGCGGTGGATTCTATCAAACTTAACAATCATTACGCCTGGTTCGAGGCCTACAGTATGTTCGGGTCCATTGTATACCTGCGGGTAGGTGTTGGCCAGTACGACACGACTCTTTCGTCGGGCGATATAGCTACTCTGAAAATCTACAACCCGGTCGATTGCGGTGTCTGTGAGGTTGACTTGCTGAATTTTGAACATGATCTGGTAACCTTCCCGTATTATGATACCCTTGATCTAAATACGAGTTTTGATATTGTCTGGAGTAAGGTTGAGGGAGCCGAGGCTTACGCTTATATAATTTATCATTACTTTGACTCGTCCGGCAACCGGTCGGAACTCATCACCGGCTTCCAGGCCGACACCGTGTTCGCCATCGAGGCCAAGGAAAACAGATACGACGGGGTATGGTATGTTGTGATTTCGCCTGTCAGTGTGCCGGAGCCGACCTTCTATGGAGGCAGTTTCAAGTACAGCAAGATTGTCACAGGGTCGGTTTTGTGCCGGGGTGGATGGAGCACTCAATACATCTATGTTGGCACTGGCGATCCGGGTCCGGTGGGCACCGCCCGATTAATATCTCCATCAGACGAGCCGGAATTTGATTTTCACCAACTAGCCAGAGAATTGTCAGGGTTGTGAGGCAAAAGCTCCCTTGAAAAACCAAGCCGGGACTGACCGTTCCGGCTTTTTTTAAATTTAAAACTTGAGGCCGGGCGTGTGGCAAAATATTCATAGGCTAAAACAACAGTATCCATTAACTGATCAGGGAGGACAGAATAAATGCGAAGGCTAGTGTTTCTATTTGGTTTCATGATTGTGGCCCTGCTAATCGCCGCCGGATGCGGCGATGACGACTGCCCCAGTTGCCCCGCCGAGGTTGATACGGTGTACCTACCGGAGGAACGCATGGTGTGGGCCGATGGTTATATTGCCCTCTGGCCGTACACCTGGGTGGGAATTGACTGTTTCGGTAATGGCGGCGCGATTCCCCGGATCGATTCTTTTGGCGTGGGCGACTCGGTAACCACAGAATCGTGGCACACCTGGTGGTGGCATGAAAGCGACCCCTATATATATCTGGATTGGTCTGAGGATGAAACCGAACCGTTCATGTATGAGAGCGGGGATCTGGCCACTGTGACCATCTGGGGTAACAACATGTCTGGTTCCGCCACGGTCGTAATTCTGAGCTATGACGATGACGTCACCGATATAGTTGTCCCGAGCGGGTCCGATACGATCGTTCCTCCCGGTAGCGAAATGGAGTTCTCCTGGTCACGGGTAACGAATGCCGAATGGTACGGCATAGAACTCCTGTGTCAATTGGATACCGGCTTCGTGCCGTTCGAAAGAAGTTATTACACTTATACTTTCGACACAGCGTTTACGGTACCGTCTACAATGGACAATATGACCGTGCTGCAGTGCGATATCTGGGTTCTCCCCACCACCGGTCCGGACCCCGAATCCGGGCTTGGCAACTGGGAAGGCGACTATGTGGCGGGCAAACTGTACAGCGTGAGCCAAACGGCGTACTCCCGGGTTGCTTTTGTTGGCCCTGCTCAGCGCATGCCGGTGGCTATCAATGACCAATCCGGTACCCCACGCACACCCGCGTCGATTCTCAAGGGCCTGCGCAACACTTACAGGTGACAGGATAATTTCTGGAGGAATTTGTGTATTAGCCATTGCCGGAGAGGCAATGGCTTTTCTTCAGTGGCTAGCCGCCCAGTCGGGCATGACACCCAGATCAATACCGAATACCAGTACACCGATCAGGTACATCAGCGACGTTATCAGGATAACACCGACAATGTTCATTATGATACCCGCTTTCATCATGTCAGCCATAGTGACCTCGCCGGTGCCGAACACAATCGCGTTGGGCGGCGTGGCCACAGGCAGCATGAAAGCGCATGAGGCAGACAGGGTCGCCGGTATCATCAGCAGCAAGGGATTGGCTTCAATGGCAGTGGCTAATGATCCCAATAGCGGCAGGATCATCTCCGTGGTAGCGGTATTGGACGTCAGCTCGGTGAGGAAGGTCAGCATAGTGCATATTGAGCCGGTTAGGAATACCGGTTGAATCCCCCCAAGGCCAGTCAGTTGTTCGGCAATCCAGATCGATAGGCCGGATTCTTTGAAGCCGCTGGCCAGGGCGAAACCACCCCCGAAAAGAATCACTATTCCCCATTGTAGCTTGACCGCCGTATTCCAGTCCATCAGTCGCTGTCCTCTATTTGTCCGAGATGGAATCACAAACAATATCATGGCAACAACTATCGCGATGGTACCGTCGTCGACAAAAGCCGGTACGGGCATAAGTGTCGACCACCCGGGAATGGTAAACCCTCCCAGAACGATATCTCCCCGCGTCAGCCACAGCAGCGCCATGATTGTGAATAAGGTAAGGATGAACTTCTCCTCATAAGACATACTACCCAGCTGTTCATACTCCTTGCGGAATATCTCTGTCTCCGCTTTTACAGTTCGTTTTCTTGGTACGAACAGGGCAATGAGAATGAGCCACGATACCAGAAGGAATATGGCCGCGAACGGAAGCCCGAATTGAAACCACTGTGCAAACGTCACCTCTGGCGCACCGGGGAAATAGATATTGAATATGCGCGTGAACGACAGGTTTGGCGGCGTTCCTATAAGTGTCGCCGTTCCTCCGATGGAGGCGGAATAGGCAATACCGATCAGTAACCCGATCGCGAAACGCGCCATCGGGCGACCCGGGAAACTGTCTTTCAGCTTGATAATAATCGCCATCGCAATCGGGACCATCATCATTGTCGTGGCGGTATTGGATATCCACATGGAAAGAAACGCCGTGGCCACCATGAATCCCAGAAGTAGCCGTTTTGGGCTGGCACCGATGAGCAAGATGATGCGCAGGGCGATCCGTCGATGCAGTTGCCACTTCTGCATGGCCAGAGCCATGATAAAACCGCCGATAAACAGGAAGATTATATGATTGAAGTAGGTGGTGGCTACGTCACGGCCTTTCATGATCCCAAAAAGAGGGAAAAGTGCGACCGGAATCAAAGCCGTCGCCGGAATAGGGATGGCCTCGGTAATCCACCAGATAGCCATCAGGGCTGCAACGGCCGCGGTGCGGGTAACACCCGGCTCGCCGGACTTGAGGTCAAAGAATATCAGCAGGATCAAGGCGACCGCAGGACCGGCAAATAGACCTATTCTCTGTTTTAGATTAGTGTTGCTTCTATTATTGGTGCTGTCGTGCATTTTACTTCACTATGATATGGTGATGACGGATTAGATGCCACTACTTTCTGCAACTGCAGAGCAAGGCCGGACTTGCTACCTTTGGCTTGAGATAACTGCAGCCAGACCGGAATATACTCGTGTCTCGTGTCTTGTACCGACGAAAAACCTCTTGTTTTAGGGCACCGGTTGGTGTAGAATTGATTATAGCTCACTGATATAGACCCCGCGATTTTTGATGGGAGGAGGGCTCGATGAAGGTTCTGCGACATCTGTCTCTTATTATGGTCATAGCGATGTTGGTCGCCGCTGGATGCGGTAAGGATAACGATACACCAACAGGCCCAGATGACCCGGGCCCGTCGTATAAAATAGAGGTGTCCGGCGGATTTATATTCAGATATGATTCCTCACTGTGGGTAGAATGTTCTGTTTCCAACGTTGAAGATACACTACCTCCCGAATTGGACTCTATGACACTTGCCGGTACGAAACTGCCTCTGACGATTATCAATTCCGAAACCTTCCCCGAAGCGTACTGCAACACAAATATAATTGATACTGCGCTCACAGCCGGTCAGGAGATCGAAATTCTCGCCTTCACGCCATACGGTACGGACACAAGCATGGTGATGTTGTTTGACTATGACGAAAGGTTGATCAATTTTCTGGATTGGTCCAACGAGACCCCCTGGGACACTATCGGTACCGGAACCGGCATTGTATTGGCATGGAACCCTGTCGATGGTGCCGACTGCTATGGCCTCACCGCGGAATATCACTACGACTCATCTGGCAATCGCGTCCTGGCCGTAATCGATACTCTGTCCAACACCGCGATATCGATTTCAGGCTGGAATACTCAATTTGAGGGGTATTGGCAGTTCCGCGTCAGAGCCGCCAGTGGCCTGACCGGTTTAGGGGTGATTGATGATTTTGTCGGCACAGGCTTCATACGTGGCGGACTTGTCAGCTATACTTCCATCGCATCGATAGTGATAGCCGTCAAGGATGATTAACCCTATCCCCCGTTAAAACCGCCTGTATTGTCTCCAGAATAGCACGGTGACTTCAACAGGCAGAGCAGTGATTTTGAGCACTCTATCAGAAGCTCGGACGGCCCGCTCCGGCCTCTTTACCTGATCCGCCAAAACCGATTGACAAAAAGCCATAAAACAGTACCTTTCACGCAAATGAAAGCCCAGAATCAACATACCAAAATCGAGAAACTCCTTTTGGAAGCGGCCCGGATGTTCAACTCGACCCTCGAATACGAAGAGCTGGTTGAGATGGTGCTGAGACTGATCTCTACGGCCGTCAACTCCGAGGCGGCCCTCCTGTTCCGTGTTGATCACAATCGCTCGGATATGAAGATTCGGTTCATGAACTGCTCCACCGACTGCAAGATGAACATCTTCCACTGGGAGCTCGGTCAGGGTGTCGTCGGCTGGGTGGCGCAATACCGGGAAGCCGTGATCATCAACGATGCCGCCAGCGACCCCCGGGTCGATGACCGTTTCTGGGAAAGCACGCAGCTGAAACTGAGATCGCTGTTGTCTGTGCCGCTGATCGGCCGTGGACAGATGATCGGTGTAATCGAGGCTATGAACAAGATCGATGGTGATTTCGAGGAATCGGATCTTGATGTCGTCATCGGTCTGGCCAACCAGATCGCTATCGCCATCGATAACGCCAATCTCTATCGTCAGGCTAAACGCGAGGCACTGAAGAAGAATCTCCTGTATGAAATAGGGAAGAAGCTATCCAGTTCCCTGAGCTTGAACGAGGTCCTCAAGGAAATCATGGATTCCCTGAAGCAGGCCCTTGATTACTCTTCCGGGGGTATCTTCATCGTCGATTGTGAGAGCCACGAGGTTGACTCCATCTATACTGTTGGTTACGAAGAATGTACCGAGGAAGATATCCACCTGCAATACGGACAGGGGCTGGTTGGTCACGTGGCAAAAACGGGCGAGCCGGTCATCGTGTCAGATGTGAGCAAAGACAAGCACTATATCGACCTGCATTGCGGCACCAAGAGTGAGATGGTGGTTCCCATCAAATTGGATAGTCGGGTAATCGGTGTCTTCAATATCGAGTCAGATGAACTGAACGCGTACGACGATGATGACCTGTCGCTCATGACGGCCTTCGCAGCGCAGGCTGGTATTTCCATAGAGCGAGCCCGCATGCATGATGAACTGATATCGGGGCAGAAACTGCAGGAACAACTCAGGATTGCCCGCGAAATCCAGCAAACATTTTTGCCGAAGCAAGACCCGGACATCGAAGGCTATGACATTACCGGTGAAAACATATCTTCCGGAGAAGTCGGCGGCGACTACTACGACTTCATAAATATCGTGAAACACCAGATCGGCATCGCCATTGCGGATGTCTCCGGTAAGGGCATTCCCGCCTCGCTGTTGATGGCATCCTTTAGGGCCTCCCTGATAGAGGAAATTCGTAACAACTACTCCATCAGAACAATCTGTCAGAAGGTCAACGCCCTGCTGTGTGAGTCGGTCAAAGCGGGCAATTTTGTCACCGCTGTTTACGGTGTGCTCGACGCCAAGAATCACGTGCTAACCTTTGCGAACGCCGGCCATAATCTGCCCATCCTTTTACGCGCCGATGGCGAAATCGAGCAATTGAAAGAGGGCGGACCCCTTATGGGCGTGAGCCCGGATGCGGCCTATGAGGAACGGCCGCTGTACCTCGGCGTGGGGGATGTTGTCGTTCTCTATACCGATGGTGTGGTGGAGGTTTTCG
>CP070674.1:1917416-1948976 GCA_020351995.1 Candidatus Zixiibacteriota bacterium | reverse complement strand
TACCCATGACGACACCGCCTTTGACTTCTATCAGGAGATCCCTCTCATAAATCGAACCGAAGCCCATGTGGACATAGCGAAGCAACTCTCCTTTCGGAATCCGCAGGGTGTCGGTGAACCAGTCAGCAAAAATGGGCGCTTTTCGCCCGGGAAACAAACCCTCAATATCGACTTCACGGGTTGCACGGCTGTGATCCGAACAATCGTCACTCATCAGCCAATAGTCCACTTCGATTCTCACCAGAAAGAGCGAGTCGTGTACAATATACCATGTACCGACATAACCTCTCCAGTTCGCGGTGGACTGGAGATTGGACATCAGGACCTCAGGGGTTTCTTCGAACCGTTGCAGGAATGGTTCGAGGGGCGTTGAAAACAATACGTTTTTTTCACCTTTGTAGTAGAGTATCTCCCCTTCATTGGCTGTACCGCGGACGTCCCCCCGACCGATCAGGAGGAGTACACTTATAACCACACTGAGTTTCGGGACTTGAATAACGAACCTGCGCATATGACCTCCCTCGTTTGCCTAACAGTATGACGAATCGGGGGCGGTTTCAATCCAAAAATAGCCGGCAAACCCACCCGAAGGGTGGGCCACCCCGGCCTGTTGTGTTATGTCACCCCCTTGTTTTGCTGTATCACGTTATACCTTGTCGGGTTACAGTGATTTGGGTTCGTTTTGTTATATTTTTTGTTTTCGCTTTTTTTGGTTCCTGGCAGAGACTCACGGAAACCCACCCATAGGGTGGGGCACCATGGGCCAACAACCGTTGTATTTCGCCCCCCTCGTTATTTTGCTGTATAACATTGTACAATGTCGCGTTACCTCGATTTGGGTTCGTTTTATTATTTTTTAGTTTTCGCACTCTTATCTTTCCAGCGCATGCAGAGATCTGTCCTATATAAGTCTGAATGAAGCGAAATTACCGGTAGTTTGTAGGGAAATTGCTGTGACTGCGGCTGCCCGGCGGGGTGTTTTTGTGTTCAATCATTATGATCCCACCGCAAGCGGTGGGGTACCGGGTAGGGAAAATGTAGGTGGGGTACCGGTACGGGATACAGGATCTAAAACGGATGTTCTGCCAGGCGACTTCCTCGTAGCCAATCGGCCCATTCCCACGGTGTGTCAAAATTCTGAGCTGTGCTGTCCCTTAGAATCGGCAGGGCTCTGGCGATTTCCTCATCAGTACCGACCAGAAGCAGGTTCACGAGGTTTTCAATTATGATTACATCACCGTGGGACTTCAGGCGATCGCGATAGGCCCTCACCTTCTCGGACAACGTTTTGGTTGTATCCTTAAACGTGACTATACGAAGTGACAGGCTTAGCAGGGAATCGTACCAGTGGGCCGCCTCAATATCGGCAACCTCCATACTATCGATCAGCCGATTCCACAGTCGCAGTGTAGAGATGCTATCGACCATATCCGGACTGGCTGAGCCATACCATCTGGCCCAGTCAGAATAAGGAAGCGCGCCGGACCGCTTTGTGTTTATGGCGGAAACGAGTCTCAACCTCCTGTCGGCAGTACGCCAGTACGATCTGAAGAAATCGTTTTCGGAGTTTTCGTATTTCTTTATCTGCCCCAGCAGATTATCTACTATTCGCAGCGAAAGTATGCTTTTCAACTGCGGGTCAACCACGGCAGGGTCAAAATGTATGATAGAGCCATCACAGCGGCCAATCCAGCCGGGACCGCCGGATGCGGAAGTGAACCATTCTTTAGCCAGAGTGGAATTGTCGATGGCATATGTCTTCCCGGGAGAGCTCATGAATTTGTGGACGCGGGTGAATTCCCCTGATACACTGGTTTGAAAGACACCGTACACGCCGCCGTCATTTTCGAATCTCTCCGCGAGATAATGTCCCAGGTAATAGCCTGTGTTCTGGATTCTCCTAGTACGCTTTAGTTGTTCTCCCCGTTGCATATGCGCCGCGCCGTAGAATATAACCGTCCTGTAATCGGGATTCTGTTCCAGTAGATCGATAATCCGAGCCGATGAATAGTCGTCTCGCTCGTACACGAAAAAGCTGTCTCTCCGGGCAATCGACCAATCATTGAGATCTATAACGCGTTCCGGCCCGACTATATCAAAGAAAATACTGTCGTCTTGATGGTTACCGTTATATGCCGCAACGGATTTGAAGATTTCACCGACGTCATGGTAGAGAAATTGTAGATCCCCGGTCCTGTAATCAGTACGACCGGGGCGTGACTTATTGAGCCAAACGCCCGCATCGAAATTGCCGACCGAAGACCTTATTTGGTTTGCCTCGACGGAATCCACCTCCAGTACCAGATACAGTCTTCTCGGAATTGAATCAGTGCCGTTCTCGATTTGACTGATCCAGTATTTAAGGAGATCATAGACTGTCCTTTTGTACAAGTAGTTCTGGTGTCCACAGTCACCAACGAACAGCACGCGGTTACGCTTGAGTTGAGTGAGGAGAAATTGGTTAACGTCGTAATTCGCCAGCGCCTTAACCGTATATCCCTTTTCTATATCGCTGGTGCCGCGATTACACCCTGCCACCCAAGCCAGAGCGATCAGTACCGCAACTGCAGGCCAAATACAGTAACACTTTATGGGAAATGTTTTCGCCATTTACAGCCTCCCGCTTGTTCGCCAATCTACAGCGAACCATCCGTCGCGTCAAGGCGGAAATCACGATGACGATGGATCAAGCGTTTCACCCAATCAAAGAGCCACAGCAAAGGAAACGCGGCCATTATTGTCCAGGCTATCTGCCCCGGATAAAAATACCTCATGCCCTGGCCCACCGAGAAACCGGCCGCCAGAGCGAAATAAGCATAAAGGCCGACAAGAACGATAACGATCGAGTACCGCTTCCTGCGAAAAAGCATCACCAACCCGATAATGGCGAGAACCGAAGCGCGGATATTGAGACCCATTCCCCGAAGGGTGCTGTTGACTTGTGCCGCGAGATCCATCCAGCCGGTTAAATCTCCATAGTAAATCAACGGCCAATCGGTGTTCACGCTGCCGACAACTTTCCGAAGGTAGACTTTGGCGATTGTGAATGGATGATCGCGCGCCAGCTCCCAGGTTTCGTCGGCATACTTAATCCAGACCAGTTCGCCTTTTCCGTTTTCCAGCTCCGCCGCCTTAACCTCGGCCCTGACTTCCGCCACCAGATCCCAAAATTCGACATTTTCAAGATCACTGCGGGCCAGCAAACCTATCTTGGCGACTGCCTCCGGAGCGGCCCCGGACAGCAAGGAGACACCATACACGTGACTGGTTCTGATAACCCAACTACCCATGATGGCAACCATGATGATTATCGCGGGAAGAAGGTGTTTGAGTCGCCTGATAAGAAGCCGCGTCCAGCGCATACCGGGAACGGGATACAACAGAATTGACATGAGTATGAGGATCACGAAAAGTAGTTGACCCATCGACCGGGTGAGGGCCGCCACGGCCAGACAAAGCCCGGCTAATAAGCTATAACAAACCCTGTCCCGTTCGAGACCTTTTATGAACCACAAGAACCCGGCCAGGACCAGAACGAAAAAAACTGTTTCCGACAACAGGGTATTGGCCAGAGAAATGGATGTAACCGAAAGCGCGTTGAGCATCCCGGCAATAAATGAGATTCTCAGATCCCCTGTCAGTTTGAATGCAAGTTTGGCCAGGAGCACCGACCCGACACAGCTGAGTAGAATCTGGACCAGAACGATCAAGTGGGAGCAGGTTCCGAACAATATTTTCATCAAGGCCAGAAATGACGGATATCCGGGGCCAAAGATATAGACAGGGTCAGTACTGAAATCGAGTTCGGACGCGATAGCATCGGCTGATTCCACGTAGGCGGTGACGTCGGGCGAAGCATTGTTGATAATTTCGGTGTCAACATCGGCAACCATCATGAAGAACAAGAGCAGGCGGCACATCAGGGCGCAGACAAAGATAACCGCAAGGTGCTTACCGTGGGTGGTGGACAGGAAGGTCTTGATTGTTCGTATCACAGGAGGAATTACAGGAAAAGGGCGGTGATTGTCAAGATTGCGTGTTGGCCCCATGCTGGTCGGTGACCGGGAAAGTGAATTCCTGCCTGCGCAGGAATCACTTATGTGAGGAATGCATGACTTGACCCCGGAGACGTCGAGCGGGATTGTCCTCAAAATGCACAGTGAGCTGGCCGGAAAGCAGGGAAGAAATCCAAGGGCTGGATGTAATCATAGTAACCCAAGCAGGGAAATGAGTTATGTCAGATATATCCTTAAAACACAAGACAGGCCTCAAACGGCTGAGAATAACTCTAACTGTTATAAGCGATGGAGGTTACATGAAAACCCTCAGCAAAGTTGTCCTGGCTCTTATCCTTACCATCGGCCTGGCCCTTCCGGCCATCGCCGATACTCCAGGCGACACCGACAAAAACGGCGCGTTAACCGTCCCGTGGGACGAGTTCAAAATCCTTCTCGATCTTGATGCCGACAAGATCATCATGTCCGTGGAAACCTTCCACAAACTTCTGGCCCAGACCGGTCTCAAATATCCGCCCACTCACCTTATTAGAGAGGGCAATGTTGTCCTCACCCGGGCGCAATTCGAGAGTATCGTCAGCCAGATGAAAGCCCCGGTCGACGGGGCCACCGGCCGTCCGGTGGACTACCTTATCACCAAGGCCACCTACGATGGAAAGATGAACACGTTCAGCACCAGCTTTACCGGTACTTTCAAAATCCACGTGCTCAAAGATGATGCCTACGTGAAAATCCCGGTGATACCGATGGCGATACCATTGGAAGACATCACCGTCGACGGCAAGCCGGCGCTGGTAATCAGCGAGGGCGGCTATCATACAATAGTCCTGTCGAAAGCCGGTCAGTATACGGTCGAGACCTCGTTCTCGCTGGCGTCATCGCTCGATAAAGGTCCGAACAAGATCGACCTCGCTATCGCGCAGACGCCAATCACGCTTTTGACGCTGGAACTTCCGCTGAAGGATATCGATGTCGAGATTCCTCAGGCCCAGCAGGTGCTGACCAAGCCGGTGGGAAACAAGACAGTTGTCAAGGCGGCGATTGCCACCGGCAATAATTTCAGCATTCGCTGGCGTAAGAAGGTCGAGCAGATCGAGAAGATTCCGGCCAAGCTTCATGCCGATTTGTATCATCTGCTGAGTATCGAAGACGGCGCGATTGTCATCAATACCGATGTCAGCCTGAATATTCTGCACAGCGAGATCGATGCTGTCCGCCTGCTTATCCCGGACAATCTCAATGTGCTGGCTGTCTCCGGCGAAGGGATCGGAGAATGGCAGGAGCTTACGCAGGACAAACGCAAGTATATCCTGGTGCCCTTCACCTACGGCAAGAAAGGCAGCGCGACAATTAGAATAACTTCCGAGATCCCCGCCACCGAAACGGGCATGGCCAATGCTTTTTCAGGTATCAGGGTGGATGCGGCGGTGCGTGAGACCGGCTATATCGGAGTCGTGCTCAACACCAGCGCCGAGGTGACGGTGGCAGACAGTGATGGTCTGGAGATTGTCGCCGCCCAGAAACTTCCGCGCCAGATAGTCAGCAAATCACCCAAGCCGCTCACGATGGGCTTCAAGTACCTGAAACATCCTTACAGCCTTGTGCTCGATGTCAAGAAACATGACAAAGTGGCGGTGCCGGTGGCAACAATCAACTCGGCCAATGTCGTGACGCTATTCACCGAGGACGGCAAGATTGTGCATCGACTGGTGTACCAGGTAAAAAACAGCGCCAAGCAGTTTCTGCAGATTCGTATGCCGTCGGAGGCCGACGTCTGGAGCGTGTTGGTCGATAACCAGCCGGTGGAGTCATCGGTTAACGACAAGGGCGAGTTGTTAGTGCCGCTTATTCGGTCACGTCAGAACGGCAACAACCTGCAGACGTTCCCGGTCGAGGTAATCTATGCCGTCGTCCAGGAGAAGTTTGACTGGTTGGGTTCGCGCGGATCGACACTTCCTGCCGTGGACCTTATGATCAGCCAGATCATGTGGTCGGTTTATCTTCCTAATGATTACACCTATCACCATTTCTCCAGCTCGCTGGAGATTGAACAGATGGCACGTGGTGTAAATATCTTCGCCGGCGCTAAACGCCAATATAACGAGCAAATGATGCGTGAGCTTGCCCGGTCCGACGCGATCGAGCTTGACGCCCTGGCCCCGGACAAGCTTAAGGGTGTTTATGGCGACGAGGAATATGAGAGCCGGTTTCGCAATATCCCCATGCCGGCCGAGTCACAGAAGGCCCAGATCATAAGGGAAATTGAGTTCGGCGGTACGATATCGAAAGAGGCTATCAGCACGGTGCCGAATTCCCTCGGAGTGCTTCCTATTCAGATACAGGTGCCGACGAGCGGACAGGTTTACCGTTTTGCCCGGACTATTATCAACTCCGATGATCCGCTCACGTTCGAGGTTACTTACAGCCGTGACTGGGCGGCCGGCATGCTCAAGTGGGTCTTGATTGTACTTGGCCTGGTGATTGTCTGGCTAAGTAGAAGAAAATTCCAGAAGCCCTGGAGATGGCTGAAAGAAAGCATAAAGACCACCGTTGAGATAATCAGGAAAAACCGCGCCGCTATAGAGAGAGCCGCGAAGTCGACCATGACGCCGTTTGTGCTGTTCGGCCTGGCAGTGGTATCGATGACAGTATCGGTTACACCGGCGCTGGTATTCTTCCTTCTGTTCTGGATGAGTGCCGCCTATCACGTGATGAATTTCCGTAAGAGGAAGTTAGCCGAGAGAGCCAAGCTGCGCGCGGGAAGAGCACAAGAAGCTACGGATAAATAGGAAGATAGAAGGGCAGGATCGTATTGATCCTGCCCTCCAATAGTATCGCGAATCGTGTTACTCGATCGGGATACGATTTTTATTATTGGCCAGCCAGGTATTGAGAGACTGAATCGACGGATTGAGTTCCTTAGCCACTTTCGGGTCACGCACACCACAGTAGTCATCCTGAAATTCAACCCAGAACTGGAACATGTTACCCAGGTCATCAGCGCCGGGGAAATCAAAGGTCCGATAGGTATCCGGGGTCACGGAGTTGTAGTAGACATCCTGCCCAAGCGCGTTCGACAGAGCCTTCGCGATCTGGTTGCCGGTCAAATGTTCGCCGGCTATACCGACGGTCTTGCCGACATAAATGGTACCCTTCTTGAAAATGCCGTAGGCGCACTTACCGATATCTTCGGCAGCGATGGCGGGCATTTTCTTGTTGCCCAACGGGAGTGTAAAACTAAGCTTTCCATCCGGCCCTTTCTTGGGACCCATCCCAAAATTGATGAAGTTGTCCCAGTAGAAAGATGTCAGAAGAAAAGTGGTCGGCACGCCAAGTTCGGTAAAGATGCGGTCAGCTTCACCCTTGGCATCAAAGTGTGGGACTTTGTAGTGGTTCATCAGGGTCGGCATACGGTTGTCGCTGAGCGGAATCCACTTGCGGGTATCCTCGAGGGTAGACCAAATAACGTGTTTGAGACCGGCCTGTTTGGCGGCCGTAGCCAGGTTGCGGGCATGGACCTTTTCCGTCTCCGGGTTCATGTGTTCCCAGTAGAACGTGACCAGGTAGGCACCATAGGCACCTTCGAAGGCCTTCTTGAGGCTCTCGACATCGTTGACATCGGCCTGTACGACCTCGGCACCCATTCTGATAAGGTTCTTAGCTTTGTCGGATTTCACATTGCGGGTAAGTGCCCGCACCGTGAAGTCGCTTTTGGGGTCGTTAAGAATAGCGCGGACCAGCCCGCCTCCCTGTGCTCCGGTAGCGCCCACGACCACGATGGTTTTCTTCTTTGCCATGCGATTCTCCTTGTTGTTTTTGGCTGGCAATGTGTGAAACCCTGCGTTTCAGGCGTAGGGAATGCCCGGCACCACACCTTTAGCCCCTTTTGTGTATGACTTTTTGGTATCCAGTAGAACCGGGACGGGGCGCGGATGTTCCCCGACCGAGCTATCATAGAAAGGAAAACGGCAGTGGTAGCTGTAACTAACTTCCGGGTCGGTCGAATGCCTTCAGAAATCCCCGCATGGCCACCTCAACCTGTTGAATATGGGTGATATAGAGTGAATGCCCGGCGCCTTCAATTTCTACCACCTGGCCGTTTTTCATCTCGTCACGAAATCGCTCGCGTGACCGGGCCGCTGCTCTTCTGCCTGCCTCGTAATAAGCCATCATCAGTACCTGATCGGCCGAGTCGGCTTCGGAATAATCCAGAAACAACTCTTCGACAGGATAATTAACGCCATAGATAGCCAGGGCCGGTGTCTCGATGCCTTCGTACACCTGATCACGGAGGGACGTTCTTATCTTACGATAAGTCGACCCGGGGGTTTTTCCACCGGCGTACGAGCCGTCGTCGTTCCAGTTATAGATTTCCTCGATTTCCTTCAATGGCATCAAGACACCGTTAGAGCGTTCATAATAACGGCGATAACCTTCGGCGGATTCGAGTTCCTTCGTGGTCGGTTCGGGCCAGTTGATTTCCGGAAGAGGGTAATTGGCAAGAGTATCGCTGGTTGTAGTGCGGTCATAAGCACCGTCAAGGTAGATAACCGCGGTGAGGCGGTCCGGGTGCAGTGCCGCGAAGCGGCTTATCTCGTCGCCTCCCAATGAATGTCCCACAAGGATGACCTGATCGAGGTCGAGACTGTCCAGTACGACCGCCAGGTCACTGACAAGAGTATCAAGAGTAAACCCGGTTGCACGCTGCGAGCTGGCTCCAAATCCCCGGCGAGTGATGCCAAGCACTCTGAATTGATCGGTAAACTGAGGCGCGAGACTGTCGAAGACATGAGCGGTGTGGCCCAGGCCGGCCAGGAACACCATCGGGGTACCGCTTCCCCCCCATTCAACGATTTCAAGGCTGACGTTGGGATATATCGGCAGAAGGTTTGATGTTTTTGTCGGTTGGTCGTCCTGTTTCGGTGCTGTAATGCAGGAGGTAAGAATCAGCAGGGCCGCGGCGGCGAAGCGAATACAAGGTTTTGTCATATGTTCATTCATTCGTTTTCCTTTAATACGGACCGGGCAAGCGCGGGTTGCGTTCGAATCCCACCTGAGGTGAATTATGCGGAGATATTGACAGCGGTTCTGTCTCCGAATATATTGCCTGAAGGAATTTCTCACACCGATCGTTATTTCCAACCTCGCAATAAGATATTGAGCATAACCGCGGAGGAGGTGAAAGAGCGTGCGTAAGTATCTTGGAATCGGGTTATTGGTGCTGCTGCTGGTAGCAGTGACGGTGGGCGCGGCAATGGCCAAAGGCAGACCGGGTCCGCCAGATTGCTGGTGCGAGTGCATCGTCGACCAGATGTATAAGTGTTGTCCGGATTATGAATTCGGGTATATTATCTGCGAGCCCGGATGCAGATTTCTGCCGCAGGATTGTACCGAACCTGCGCTTTAAGGAAGCAGTTCGAGGGCAGGTAAAACCTGCCCTTTGCTTTTATCCAAGAATAAAGAGGACGGCCCCCAGCATTACGGTCAACAACACCAGGGAATAAAGCAGGAAGAACTCGGGAAGCGAATCCAGTCTTAACATCATTGCTAACAGCACCACCGCTCCCATCGTCAACACCGGGAATAAGTTCTTGATAAGCTCCATATCTCACACTCCTGCGTCAAACGTCTACTCATATTTCAGCGCATCGACCGGGTTGGCCCGGGCGGCCCTTATAGCCTGATAGCACACGGTCAGCAAAGCAATCATTATAGCCAGGGCACTTGACAGGGCAAAAGTACCCCATGTCAGTTCGATGCGATAGGCAAAATGCTCCAGCCACCGGCCGGCTGAATAATAGGCCAGCGGTGCTACAATAGCGTTTGCCAATACCACCAGCAGTACGAATTCTCTCGTAAGAAGGCCGATAATCCCGGCGTCCGATGATCCCAGTACTTTGCGAATGCCGATCTCCTTCGTGCGCCGCTCAGCGCTGAATGCAGCCAGCCCGAACAGACCGAGACAGGCCACCAACACCGTTACCAGGGTAAAGGTAAGAATAATCTTACCGGTCTGAGCCTCGCCGCGGTAGCTGCGACTGAGCAGGTCATCGAAGAAGCGGTAATTGAACTGTTCCCCCGGACGGAATTCCTTCCATTTCGCCTCGATAAACCCGAGCGAACCCTGAATATCGTCGGGAGCGAGTTTAATACACAGGAACTCAAAGTTCGATTTGTCGATGCCTATGACCAGCGGCAAGATTTCATTGTGCAAAGATGCGAAATGGAAATCCCTGGCCACACCTATGATCCTTCCCGGTCTTTCTTCCAGACCGATGCTCTTGCCGACCGGTGACTCCATCCCCATCGCTTCAGCGGCGACCTGGTTTATTATATAAGCCTCGGTTTCATCGGTAGCGTATTGCCGGGAGAAGTTTCTGCCCTCGATTATTTCCATACCGAACACGTCCAAATAGTCGTGGTCCACCCAGGCAAAGCCGGCTCGTATATCCTCACCCTCGACTTTTCCTTCAAAATCATAGCCGACGACGTACCAACCGCACCACGCGGGCGGCTCCATAACAGCCGTCACGCCCGTTATGCCGGGGTATTGGAGTAGTTCGGTCTTGACGGTTTGGTAGTCCGTCGCCAACTCTTTGGTCCGAACAGTAATAATGTTATCCTTGGCGACCCCGAGCTCTTTGTTGTCAATATAGTTGAGCTGTCCGTATATCACGAGAGCGCTGAATATCAGGCCCGACGAAACCATGAATTGAAAAACGACGAGAACACGGCGCAGACGATTAGTGGAAGGATGACCACCAGTGGTGTTCTTTCCCTTTAGAACGGTAGCCGGTCTAAACGACGAGAGCAGGAAAGCCGGGTAAGCACCGGCTATAAGCGCGACCAGCACTGTAAGGGCTATGAGTCCAAGGACAATGCCGGGCGTGAATTCCAGATCGAGAGGTTTACCGAAAAGACCTTCAAGCCGCGGCAGGGCTATTTCCAACAGACATACAGCCAACAGGGTTGCGGTTACCGTCTGCACCAATGACTCGATCAGTATTTGCCGGATAAGTTCTGTTCGAGAGGCGCCGACGACTTTCCGCATACCGATCTCACCCATTCTTCGTGAGGCCCGGGCGGTAGCAAGATTCATGAAATTGACGCACGCGATCACGAGCAGAAGAGCAGCTACCACCGCGAATACATAAACATAAACGATCTTCCCCCCGCCTCCGGGATTCACCAGGTGAATGTCCGTTAAGGGCTGAAGATGCAGTCGGAGACTGGTTTCCGGATCTTGCTCTTTGAAGAGGTCTTTAATTTGCGCACCGACTCGACCAAGATCGGCATTCTCGCGCATCAGGAAATACGTTTCGTAGCCAAAGTGGAACCATTCATCAGGAAGAACCCGATTTATCTGGATAGCATGAGCCATCGGAATCAGAAAATCGAACTCAATTGATGAATTAGCCGGGACATCACGGGCAACGCCGGAAACAGCCAGACCGTTATCCAGCATCTGCCCCATTGGATCTTCGTTACCAAAGAGCTTCACGGCGGTTTTCTCGGTCAGGATAATGGAATTTGGTGTGGACAGGGCCGATGCGGAATCGCCTTTGACGAGCGGGAAGGAGAACATCGTCAAGAATGCTGAGTCGACGTACATTCCATGTTCGATGGTGCTGTTCTCCCGGTAGCCCAGTTTCCAGTTAGTGCTTCTCGTTCGTACGCATTCAACTACGTCCGGCGTACGCTCTTTGATCGTCGGCCCAACCGGCATGGACATGGCCTCGTCAAATGCCGTCCGGTTGTTCCAGATTACCTCACGGTTGCATCGATAAATTTGCTCGCCATTGGCGTGGAACCGATCGTAGCCGATTTCATCCACCACCCAGAGAAACACGGCCAGGCTGCTTGCGAGGCCAATAGCGAGGCCAAAGATATTGATGGCAGAATAGCCTTTGTGCCGGGCTATACTGCGAAGGGCTGATTTCAAATAGTTCAGTAACATGGTATCTACATCCTACGATTCCGGGCCGTTGGTACCTTATTTACAGCGCCAGAGTGCAAATGTCGGGCCGAAATCGTAATGCTCTCTACAGCAATAACATATGCGGTCGCGCGTGAATATGGCTGTTCGTCTTCGGACGGCATCTGTGCGCTGGCGAACAGGTTTCCCCGGGCCGCGATCTACCGGGAATCAGGTGTAGAGCTCAAGCACATTCATGGCAAACCTGGCCGAGGCTGTAGCCGGACCACCGCCCATTTCCATGCCGACGCCGATAGCCTCGATTATCTGCTCGGCGGTCGCGCCATCATCGAGCGCCTGCTTTATATGCCATTCCATGCACGACTCGCAGTTAATGACGACCGAAATACCGATAGCGATTAGCTCTTTCGTTTTCTTGTCCAGATCGCCGTCTGAGTAGGTGGCCTTTTCCATGTCGAGAAATGAACGATAGACTTTTGACTTTTTCAGATAATAGGCGTGGGCTTTTTTTCTGGTCTCGACAATATGCTCGATTTTGTCTTTGTCAGTTGTATTCATATTCGAGTCCTCTGCTTTTAGGTAACAGTACGTTCACAGAGGAGTCTTGTTTCGGGGGTACGTGTTGTGGTAGGACAAAGTTATGTAGAGGTTCAAAATTTTGGACCCCTACGTGGATTCCGTGAACAGGGCGCTATGGTTTTTCTTCCGATCCGCGCTCAGCCAGCAGCGATACCCGCATGGGTGATATCTTGAACGTATGAAGGCCGTGAACCACCGATGGATCTTTTTCGACTATGGCGCGGGCCTCGGCTTTTGATTCCGCCCGAACGATAATCAAACCGAACACCGGCTCAAACACCGGCCCGGCGACCAGCACTTTCTTCTGTTCGACCAGATCCTTCAAGTAATAAAAATGGTCGGTCATTATCTTCTCTTCGTCCGGTGTCATATCATTGGGCCAGTTATCACGGGTACCCAGCAATTGGACGAAGAAATGTTCGGCTGAAGATGTCGTCACAGTCGGTCTCTAAACATTTACAACTCTCGTCCCCGCAAGATAATCATGGATACATCGGCGCTCCTTGCCAAAGATAAATAGAACATCGATCAGGCCGACTAAATTGCCGGCGACAGGAATCTGGGCCAAAAGGCTGAGAATAAGGTAGCGCAGAGTCAGCAACTTGCCGAAATTGGGAAGGTTTCCCTGCAAATCGACAATCTTGATCTTCAGAATCATCTTGCCGATCGTCTGCCCCTTCTTTAAGAGCAGATAACCGTGGAGTATAAGAAAGATCACCCATCCAGCCACAAAGCCGATAATCTTCTGCGTCAGGGTGAGTTCCTGGCCGGAAATGGCCTGTTGAAACATGTCTGTCAGCAGCATTACCGGAATCAGCAAGATTATCATCAATATTGCGTCGATAATGGCCGCTCCCAGGCGCATACCGCGACCGGCCAGTTCCTGCGTCGTGCCATTCATACAAGCCTCCTTCTCCTGCTATACACTCCGGCTGGATTTTAGCCAGATTTCATCAATACGGATAAAATATGAAAAACAGAAGCGATAACACGGCCAGGATCCACATTCCCGCGTTGACTTCACGAACCTTCCCGGCGAATATCTTCATGATCGGAAATACGACAAACCCGGCGGTGATGCCAATTCCCAGATTGTAGGTGAAACTCATCAGCACAATCACGCAGAAGGCCGGAATGGCCTCGGTAAGGTCGGTGAAGTCGAGCCTGGTGATAGTGGTCATCATCAGCAGGCCAACGACGATTAAGGCCGGACCGTAAGCACAAGGCGGCACGGCCGTAAGAAACGGCGCCAGGAACAGACCGAGCAGAAATAAGAACGCCGTCACAATCGATGTAAACCCTGTCCTCCCCCCGGCCTCCATGCCAGCGGCTGATTCGATGAAGGTACCTGTGGTGGTCGTACCAAGAAGAGCACCTACGACAGTAGCGGTCGAGTCGCACATCATGGGTTTCTCTATCTCAGGAAGGTTACCGTTTTCATCCAGAAGACCCGCCTTGAATGATAGACCCAACAAGGTACCGGTGGTATCAACAAAATCCATCACAAAGACAGTCAGAATGACCGAGAAGAAACCCCAGGTGAAGGCGCCTGCGATATCGAGCTTAAATAGAATCGGTTCCAGGGAGGGCGGCAGGCTGATGAACTCGTCAGGCGTCTCGGCCGCCTTGAGCACGAAAGCCAGAACAGTGGTAACAAGTATGCCAATCAAGAGCGAGCCGGTTACCTTGCGAATCATAAGCACGCTGATCAGCAGAAAACAAACCACGGCCAGAATCACCGGGGTGCTACCCAGTTCTCCCACGTGCACCGGTGCTCCGGGCACACCGAGAGTGACAATACCGGTTTCATTCAGACCGATAAACGTCAAAAACAGACCGATACCAACGGCAAAGGCGATTTTCAGCGAATTAGGAATAGCGGCCGCGAGCCAGCTCCTGATTTTGAGCGCGCTCACGAGAGTGAACAATACACCACCGATGAAAATAGCACCAAGCGCGGTTTGCCAGCTGTATCCCAGCACGCCGCAGACCGTGAAAGCGATGAAGGCGTTTTCTCCCATGTAGGGAGCAATCGCGAAAGGCCGGCGGGCATAGATGCCCATGGCCACGGTCCCGAAGAACGCGGCCAGGATGGTGGCGACCATCGATGGCCCGAACGGGATTCCGGCGGCCTCGAGAATCTTGGGATTGACAATGATGATATACGACATCGTAAAGAAAGTAGTGATGCCGCCGATGATTTCCCGCCTAAAGTTGGTCTGGTGATGATCGAACCGGAAATATTTTTTTAAGGCTGTCAGCACCTGTCGTTCCCCGTTTGTGACAGAGTGCAATCTAAGAAATGTCAAAAACCCTGTCAGCAAAAAATTTGGTGTTCCATCCCTGGCCCCACACGTAATCTTGCCGCAATCACCGCCGCAGTTCACGCGTTATGTGTTTGACCATTGGAAAGATACAAAATCGGTTGACTTTCGGCACAAAATTGCCCAAATAGTGTTTCTACGGTTGCGATTATGCGCCTGAGAATCGTAGACAATTAGATAAGCACACAAGGACAGTTGAATGAGTAAGTCAGATAATCCCGCGCCCGCCGGTGCCCAGACCCAGCCCGGACTCTCCAGGGTAAAGAATATAATAGCCGTAGCGAGCGGCAAGGGCGGTGTGGGTAAGTCCACCGTGTCGGTAAACCTGGCCGTGGCACTCAAACGCACCGGAGCCACAGTCGGTCTGATGGATGCCGACATCTATGGCCCGAGCCAACCCGGGATGCTCGGCTCCAGGGACGCCCGGCCGGATATTTCCAGTGGACATCTAAAGCCAATCAACAAGTACGGCATCGATTTTATTTCGATGGGGCTCTTGGTCTCTGATGAAACGCCGGTCATCTGGCGGGCGCCAATAGCCATGAAAATGATCCAGCAGTTTATCGGATCGGTCACCTGGGGAGAGCTGGATTACCTTTTCATAGACCTTCCGCCCGGTACCGGCGACGTGAAACTAACGCTGGCCCAACAGGCTTCTTTAACGGGCGCTATCATCGTTACTACGCCGCAGCAGGTGGCGCTGGGTGTGGCCCATAAGGGACTTCGCATGTTCCAACAGGTTAATGTTCCGATAGTCGGTATCATCGAAAACATGAGCGGCTTCACCTGTGAACACTGTGGCAAAGAGACGGCTATCTTCAAAGAAGGGGGCGGCAAACAAATGGCCGAGCAACTGCGCGTGCCTTACCTGGGGGCAATCCCGCTGGATACGTCGATCATGAATAGCGGCGAAGAAGGCGTGCCGGTTTTAAACAACGGTACCGATACCACGGCCGCAAAGGCCTTCATTAGCGTAGCCGAGGCCGTCAGGAAAAACGCCGAGAGCATCATGCGAGTAATCGCGCAGACCGAACCAAAAAAGATACAGTTGTCCAACGAAGGGAACCTGATGATCACCTGGCCCGATGGCCATGAGAGCGTATACACACCTCATACTCTGCGAATAAGCTGTCCCTGCGCTTCGTGTATCGACGAGGACACCGGAAAAAAGACGCTCGATGTCGACCGGGTTCCCCTGGATATTCAGATAACCGGCTATAATCCCGTTGGGCGTTACGGGGTGGCTATCGCTTTTTCGGATGGACATAATACTGGTATATACATCTTCGACCGCCTGCGCGGTCTCTGTGAATGTGACAAATGCAGCAAAGACAAAAAGCAAGACTCTTTTACGATTTAGCAGCGAGGACTTTTCATGACTGAAAACGAAAAACAGATTCATATAACAGGTGAACCATCGATCGACCCCCAGGTGTGCAAATTCATTGTCGATCACCCCATTTTTCCCGAAGGGTCGTTCAACTGCCGAAGCAAACAGATGGCCGCGGGTTCCCCTCTGTTGGAGGCTCTTTTTGCCATCGACGGGATTTCGCAAGTGATGGTTTCCGGAAGCACCCTGACGATCGCCAAAACAATACCGGACCCGTGGCCGGAGCTGGGCCAACAAATCGGTTCTATCATTCGCGAGAAGATAAAGTCCGGGGTCCAATTGATCGACCCGGATGTCAAGAAGAAGTTGCCTTCGGAAGAAAAGATTCGCGAGGTTATCGAGGACCTTTTTGAGAATCAGATAAACCCGATGATCGCCTCTCACGGCGGACGAGTCGAGTTGGCCGGTGTCGAGGGCGTCAAGGTGTACGTTCGGCTCAGCGGCGGCTGCCAGGGCTGTGCATCGGCGAACATCACCCTGAAGCATGGCATAGAAAAGGCCATTCGAGAAGTCCTGCCTGAGGTGACCGATGTTATCGACGCGACTGATCACAGCGCGGGAACCAATCCTTTCTATTGATCCTATGAAAATGACTCCTCAAGGGCTGATAAGTAAAGCATATCTTATTGGTCCTTTTTTGTATCTGACAGAAAGGAGTTCTATGCAAGTCCCATATATTTTTTCCTGGCGAAAGCCGGAAATCAGTAGCTAATTCCAGACCACATCCTGCTGCAAGCGGAATGAGTATTTGACACATTGGGTAGTAGCGTACTATATTTGTACTGCATGTGAGCTCCGCTCTCATAACATCAAAGAACATCAAAACTTCTCAAAGTTCTGGAGGGTTAATCTTGTATCATTTGAATTTCGTCTCGGTTGGCAGGCGCATTTTGCTTGCCTGCGGCTTGTGCTTCATTCTTGCAACTGCCACCCTGGGAGAAAAGCCGAAACTGGAGTCGGCACTTCCAGTTGCGGCCTCCCTCGACAACAGCACCTACATTGATGCAGGTACAATTTTGATGTTTGTCACCAACCACGGGAATTTCGGCCGCGACCTGGCGGGGTACTTCGGACATGACTACGGCACCTACTACCCATTCATTGATGACAGTTACATTCTGAACGACCAGCTTGTCACGAGTCCTCTGTACGCAGCCGGGCTCTGGCTCGGTGGTGTCGATGAAGCCACGGGCGATATTCTGGTGGCTGTCTCGAAGTACGACTCTGAGTACGCTCCAGGACCAATGGAATATGGCACTTACTTGCCGGACAACCCATACTTCAAGGTATACAAGCTAGACCCAACCAATCCCGATCAGGATTGGTGGGATTATGTATACTATGCCATTGACGAACTGGGTGCTCCAGTTGACTTCCGGGGTGATCCACTGTTGATCGGCGACCAGACCCTCTGGACTGTTTTTAACGATGCCGATCCGATGAACCATCAAAACGACGCCGGCAGTACCGCCCCGCTGGGAATCGAGGTGCAGATGTCGGTATGGGCCGATGAAGAGATGCGCAAAACTTCCGTTTTCAACACCAATTCTATCCTTTACCACACCGAGCTTGCGGTTACTCAGATTGGTACTTCAGCCTATGACGTTTTTGCCTACGCGGTAGATCCCAAGACTGTCACCGGGGATCAGTACAGGGTAGTCTTCGAAGGGGCGGAAGTTGAGGGTGAGACTACCGTTTTCTGGCACCTTGAGAATGTCTCCTCCGGTACTCGGCTTCTGTCGTTTCAACCGCTGGGCCAAGCAGGTGAAGTTGTGGAAGGCATCGCGGTGGCTGTTTTCAAAGCCCCGGAAACGCGCGTATTTTCATCATTCGAAGTTGTAGCTAACGCTGACGGGTCTATCGACCCTCCAGTATCGGGAGCCCTGGCTTCAGCCGGTTTTCCAACCCCCGGGGACAGTGATCCCGATGAAAACCAGCAAGTCGGTGATGGTATGTGGGCATTGCACGCCGCGGATAACGGTGGCTCCTGCGGCGGCGGAACCATGGACGACTATAGCGCCTTCGCGTTCCGGGTAACTCGCAGCGGTACCAACACGGAAGCTATCGGGCGGTACGACTTTGAAATGCGTTTTACTGGCTCTTACAGCAATCCCGGGTCGGGCGGTAGTTATGCCTTCGAGGCATACAATGACGATAATGTGTTCTGGGTGCCGTTCGAGCTCTGGCGGACCGGCTCGAATACACCCGATGACCCCAGTGATGATATCAGGCTGGTGCCCTGGATCATGGACCATTATGGCGACTGGCGGCAGGGAAATAACCAGTATGGCCTTGAGAGCTGGGGCTGCATTCTTGATATTACCGGTTCGGGAGATGGAGAGCACTCCGCTTCTGACGGGGACGATGATCCCTGGACCGATTGGGTCTACTGGCGGATGCCTACCGACAGCACTCCGGGAGAGTCGGGCTATCTTGCCAACCAGGCGAGCATGTTATCCGGGGGCTACAGTTGG
Organism: Candidatus Zixiibacteriota bacterium; assembly: GCA_020351995.1. Lineage (GTDB taxonomy): Bacteria > Zixibacteria > MSB-5A5 > GN15 > FEB-12. The sequence goes on along the minus strand of CP070674.1, from coordinate 1,930,257 downwards.
GACTTGACTGCCTATGAAATCATGTGCCGCACGGTGTTGATCAACTGGAATGCCGGAGTCGAGCCACCCTTCGGACAGGACTGCCCCGAACAGGGAACGATATTCAGAATCTGCGCCCATGATATCGAGGCAGGAATTCCTCAAGACACCTTTCTGTTTACGTCATCGGCTCCATCGTTTATCAATTCCGGCCCTCGTGGCCAGTCAATTTACATAGGTTATAAGCTTTATAACGAGGGCGGCAAGACCCTCAGGGACTGCTATTTCTCATTGTGGGTCGATCCGGATGTTGGGACGGCCGCAGATGATCTGGTGGGATGTGATACTCTCAACGATGCTTTCTTCGCTTACAATGGCGACGATGCTGACGGTCAGTACGGTTATACCTCCCCAGCCACCGGGTTCAAGATCATCTACGGACCGCGCGTGCCCTCGACGGGCGACAGCGCCTATTTTGAGGGTGACTGGATTCCGGATTATAAAAACCTCGGCATGACAGCTTTCGCAAGATACATAAATGGTATCGATCCGGACCATTTCACACAGACTTACGGCTTTATGCAGGGCCTCACCAAGACCGGTGATCCATATACATACGAGGGCGACGAGTTGACATACGTACATTCGGGTGACCCCGTTACCGGCGAGGGTGACCTTGATCATGATCCTGATGACGTTCGCATGATGGCTTCCTGCGGACCGTTTGATTTCAATCCCGACGACAGTCAGTACGTGCTTATCAGGATGGCCGTTGCTCAGGGTACCGACCGCTTGAATTCGATTACGAAAGTTAGAGACATCCTCAGTCAACCGTTCAAGCTGAACTTCCCTGGGCCGAACGGTATACCGTCGGCTGTACCGGCGACGTTTGAGGTGGGACAAAACTACCCCAACCCGTTTAACCCGACCACCACGATTCAGTACGCCATACCGGAGCAAGCTCATGTAACAGTTGAGGTTTTCAACGTGCTTGGTCAGCGGGTCAGGCTGCTGGTCAACAAAACACAGGCCCCCGGCGTCTATAATGTAGAATGGAACGGCACCGATCAGGGCGGCCATGAAGTGGCCACAGGTATTTACTTCTACAGCGTGAAAGCAGGAGATTACTCGGAAAAGAAGAAGATGGTGCTTATAAGATAGCCTGAAGCAGAGAGGGGAGACTATGAAAATCGCCAGAGTAGCATTGATATGTCTGGTTCTGGCGATTCCGACGGGCCCGTTGGTGGGAGCACCTTCGGAGCAATCGGAGTTGACGGAATTGACAAGTTCTAACTCGCTGGACGTAGACTCGTACATTGACGTCAACCAGATTCTCATGTTTGTCAGCAACGCCGCCAACTTCGGGCGTGACCTCGGGGGCCTGTTTCCATACACGGTTGGCACGTGGTGGCCATATTGCGGTGATACGTTTTTCATCGCGAACAATATTGACGGAGCCACCCTGCTTTCCCCTCTGTTCCAGGCCGGTCTCTGGCTGGGAGGCATTGATTCCGCTACCGGAGAGATTCGCGTCGCTTTGAGTGAGTACTCCAGCGAGCATGTGCCCGGACCGATGGAAAACGGCACTTTTCTTCCCGACGACCCATCGTTTAGAATTTATAAACTTTACTGCGACAGCCTGGCCGACAATCCCAGCCAGGACTATCTCGACTGGCCGGTGGACCAGGGGGCACCGGTAGATGGCGTGGGTAACCCGGCTATGCTCGGTCGCCAGATGTTGTGGTCGGTTTGCAACGACGCCAACCCCGACGCGCATACCAACGACGCCGGAGAAACTGAACCGTTGGGCGTGGAGGTTCATCAGACAGTATGGGGATTCTGGAATCCTGGCGTCGGCACGACTTCGTACCCGAGCCGGGTGATAGTCGATCAGCTCGGGACGACCGATAGCAGGGTGGCCGTCTATGTTCTGGATTACGGGCAGGTAATGGGGCATAATTACTCCGTAGTGATTGACAGCGCCGGACAGTATTTGCCTGTCTGGGATCTGATCGATGAAACGCTCGGAACGACCATCCTGGACAACCGCCCGATGAACACTAAAGACACTGTTGACGGGCTCGTGATCAGCGTCACAGGTGAGACTAAGCTCTTCAACAGTTTTCAAGTGGTCGCCAACGCCGCCGGTGTTCTCGATCCTCCTGATGCTGGTGCTTTCTGGTTTAACGGCTTTCCGGTACCGACCGAAAGGGATCCGGCCGGTTATATCACCTACGACCAGCAAGTAGGAGAAGCGAGATGGGGTATCCACAATGAAGACAACGGAGGAACCAGCGGAGGTGGCACCAACGGTACCTACGAAGCCTTCCTTGCCAACGTTACGCGCGATGGAGAAAACATCGAAGCCATCAACAGTTATGACTACGAACTGCGCTTCACCGGGTCTTATGATGACCCCGGCGAAGGCGGCGGCTATGCCGTCGAGTGGCCGGAAGGAACCAATGCTTTCTGGGTACCTTTTGAAATCTGGCGTACGGGAAGAGGAACACCCAATGACCCGAGCGATGATGTTCGCCTTGTCCCCTATATTGTCGATAGGTGGGGAGAACCGGAGGTCTGGGAGGGTGATGATAAGTTCGAGCTCGAGAGCTGGGGTTCGTCGGCCGACGGCACCTGCCGGGGTGATTGCGAGCATTCCGCATCCGGCGATGATAACGATCCCTGGACCGATAGAATATACTGGAACATGCCCACCGACAGCACTCCGGGGGAAGCGGGTTATCTGGCCAACCAGGACGACATGATCGCCGGAGTTTTCGATGGCAGTTTGGTCGCCTACGAGATTCTGGCCCGTACCGCCCTGGTTAGCCTGAACGGCGGTGTTGACCCTCCCTTTGCGATGTATTGCCCTGAGAATGGAACGGTGTTTCGAATACTTACTGAGAAGACGATTCCCAGGGACACCTTCCAGTTTTCGACTACCCGAACGGAACTCGTTGAAGGCGATTACGAGGGAGCCTCGCTATACCTGCGGTACAAGTTGTACAATAAGGGCGAAAACGCAATCAAGAATATGTATCTGGCACTGTGGACCGACCCGGACCTCGGCGGGGCCGGTGATGATATGGTCGGTTGCGATACACTCAACAATTTGATGTTTTGCTACAATGCCGACCCGCAGGATAGCCAGTACGGTAATTCAATCCCGACAATAGGCTTTAAGCTACTCCACGGACCGGTGGTTCCGGCTCCCACGGAAACGGCTATATTCGACAATCAACCCCTGCCGGACTACAGGAATCTCGACATGACAGCTTTCAACGTGTACCATGGCAGTCTCGATCCGGACGACTTCGAAGGGGCATACGGTGGTATGCAGTGTCTCAACAGAGTCGGCGATCCCTACCTCTATGAAGGGAGTGTTCTTGCTTACCGTGCCAGCGGTGATCCGGTCACAGGCATTGGTGATCTTGATTATCCGCCGGAAGATAAGAAAATGTTACTGTGCAGTGGGCCGTTTGATTTCAGCCCCGGTGACAGCCAGTATGTGCTCATCAAAATGTCGGTTGCCCGGGGCCCCGATTATATTCAGGGCGTCACCGCTGTTAAGGCACTCTTGAATGAAGATTTCGATCCATATACATCCGACCCCGGGCCGGCCCCACCGCCGTTACCATCGAGTTTTCAGGTAAGTCATCCTTACCCCAATCCGTTCAATCCGTCCACAACCATTGAGTATCACCTGGATCAGCGGGAGAGGGTAATAGTCGATGTTTATAATATTCTCGGACAGAGAGTCACCCGACTTCGCGACCAACTTCAGTGGGCCGGGGACCATGAGGTTGTATGGGACGGCACGAACTCCGCCGGTCAGAGAGTGGGGTCGGGACTGTATTTCTGCAGGGTGGGAGCGGGAAAACAGGCAATTGCAGTGAAGATAATGTTCTTGAAATGAGCCTTTGTCTCATTTCAATACAGAAGTTTTTAAATAGGTTATAGACAACAATTGAGTGAACCCGGTCCTTTAGGAGGGTGCGAGGACGGCCAAATTTCCAAACGGGAGAGAATTCTATGTCGCTGCGAATTTTAATGGTTCTTGTACTCGTCTTACTTGTACTCTGGGACTTCACTGCCGCCGGCGCACCGCCGAGCACAGGCCTTAAACAATCTGTAAATGCATCTACTCTGGCGGTCGATAACACAACTTTCATTAATGCTAATCGATTTTTGATGTTTGTGACCAATCACGGCAGTTTCGGTCGCGATCTGGCCAACCTCTTCTGGTTTGATTACGGCACGTGGTACCCGTATCCAGTCGGTCAGGATACCTCGATAATCAAGACATCAGCCGTTGGTGGTTATTCACCCCAATATGCCGCCGGACTCTGGCTCGGTGGATATGTGGATGGTAATCTCAGAGTAACGGTGGCGGAATACAGCGACGAATATGTCCCCGGCATAATGTTCGGGGGGACGTCCTCGCCGGATAACCCGGCCTTCCGCGTGTACAAACTGTATTCGGACAGTCTGGCAGACAATCCTAACCAGGATTATCTTGACTGGCCCGCCGGTCAGGGCGCCCCGGTTGATGGCTTCGGTGAGCCGCTCATGGTGGGTGACCAGATGCTGTGGTCATCTTTCAATGACGCCGACCCAGACGCCCACACAGTTAACGCGGGAAGCACTTCTCCTCTTGGAATCGAAGTTCATCACACCACGTATGCCTTTGACAGCAGCGACCCGATGGGTGACATGGTGTTTCTGCGGTATATACTTCACAATCGCGGCGAAAACGAAATCAGTGACTTTTATATCACTTTATGGGCGGACTTTGACCTGGGTCAGGCCAGCGACGATATGGTGGCCTGCGATACTCTTAACCAGATGTTTTACACCTATAACGCGGACAACGACGACTTTCAATACGGCGATACGCCGCCGGCAGTCGGCTACGTGGTGCTCAAGGGGCCGCTTGCCCAATCGCAAGACGACACGGCTTTTTTCGACGGCGTTTGGATACCGGACCATAAGAACCTCCAATTGGCCGCGGTGGTGTCATACATCGGTGGCGTCGATCCAGCAAATGCGGCCGAGTCATACAATTTAATGCAGGGACTGCATAAGGACGGTTCGCCGCTGGCCAATGGTACTCCTTTTGTTTATCCGGGCGATCCTGTTGCGGGTACTGGCGACCTCGATCCCGTCGGGGGTGAAAAGAAAATCATGGGCAGTTTTGGACCGATGCAGTTCAATCCCGGCGACAGCCAGTACGTGCTGCTGGCGCTCGTCGGGGCCCAAGCAACTGACAGGCTAACATCGGTGACCCTTCTCAAATCGTACTTGAGCGTAATAGAAGATTATGTAGCCGAACTGGAAGGTAATGCGGAATTTAATGCTCGTGACCATAGCGTCTTCATTGACGCCAATCAGGTTCTGATGTTTGTAACTAATTACGGGATTTTCGGAAGGGATATCGGGGATATATTTGATTATGACTGCGGCACCTGGTGGCCGTACCCTGGCGATACATCGGACATCAGAAACAATATCGACAACGCTGCGGACTACACTCCTCTCTTTCACGCCGGCCTCTGGCTCGGCGGGGTCGACTCGGTTTCGGGCGAGACCAGAGTCGCCATGGGCGAATACTCCAGTGAATTTATTCCCGGGCCGATGGAGAATATGACTTACGTGCCGATGGAACCGGCTTTCCTGACATACAAGCTCTACCGGGATAGTCTGGAGGACAACCCCAACATTGATTACACTAACTGGCCGGTTGACCTTGGCGCTCCCGTTGACGATCAAGGTCGGCCTGAGATGCTCGGTACCCAGATGCTGTGGTCGGTATTCAATGACGCCGACACGACAGCCCACACTAATAGTGCGGGCAGCACCTGGCCGCTGGGTATCGAGGTGCAGCAGACTACCTGGGCGTTCTATGGGACTGAGCCAGGCAGCGATGTTGACGAAAGCTCTTCGTTGTTTATCAGGTACAAATTGTACAACAATGGGCCCAATACTATCAAGAATATGTATATAGGCCACTGGAGTGATCCGGACCTGGGCGCCGCCAGCGATGATCTGGTCGGTTGCGACACCCTCGGTAATATCTGGTTCTGCTACAATTCAACCAATAGCGACGACAATTACGGATCGCCGCCACCGGCGCTTGGTTTCAAGCTTCTTTATGGACCGCTGGTTCCCTCGCCGGGTGATGAAGCTTACTTTGACGGCGATACGATACCGGATTTCGAGAATCTCGATATGACAGCTTTTGGACTGCAGTTCGGCAGCCTCGATCCCGACACCTATCAACAAGTATACTGGTATCTGCAGGGACTCACCAAGTCCGGCGCGCCCTACACGTACATGGGCGATATCCTGACCCACCAAGCCAGCGGTGACCCGGTCGCAGGAGTCGGCGACCTTGATATAGCTGCCGATGATCGTCGAATGCTGGCGAGCAGCGGCCCATTTGATTTTCGTCCCGGTGACAGCCAATTCGTTCTCGTCAAAATGGCTGTGGCCGAGGGCACCAGCAATCTCAACTCGATAACCGAGGTAAAGGCTCTTCTCAACAGCGGTTTCGATCCAATAAGCGATACTACTGGCAGTCACCCGCCACCGCCGCCGGTGCCATCGACTTTCTGGGTAAGTCAGAATTATCCCAATCCATTCAATCCATCGACAAGGATCGACTATCATGTGTCGCGAACGGCACGGGTAACGATTGACATTTACAACATCCTTGGACAGAAAGTGCTGCGTCTGGTAGATCGAGTTCAGCCTCCGGGTGAATACTGGGTTACCTGGGACGGTACGGGAGTCGATGGAAAGAGGGTTGGCACCGGCCTCTATTTGTATCGCTTTACGGCTGGAAATCTTGAAGAAACGAAGAAAATGCTGCTGGTGAAATAGATGATATGATGTAAGCTAGGTGAGAATTCGACTTGATTTATCCGGTGGAGTAGATGTAAAGTGACGCCACCAGACAGACAAAACACGACCAAAATAGACGCTCTTAACATTTTTATTGACAACGAGTTCCATAATTACTATACTAATTATATGAGGGGTGGGTCTTCACCACGATAAAGCGTCCCTAACCTCTGCCCTCAATCACCGCCTTGTGGTTGTCAAGAGCTTCAACTAAACGAGTCAATACTTGAGATAAGATATTAGATGTAATACTTGATGTAATTCGCAACTTGTCAGCAGGAGGTAAGTCGTATGAAGCACGTTTGGTCAAGAATCGTAATCCTCACCGCTGTCACCGCCATGACGCTGTGTCCGGCACCGCAGGCGGACGACGAAACACAGGGTAAACAGTCGGAAACTGCCGCCGTTTCGCAGACGCGGTATCGCGCCGCCACTTATGCCATACCGCTCGATCCGACCTATCTTTCTCCGACTACAACCACTAACCAACAACCGTTCAGCGCGCCTGTATTAACCAGCAGCACGATGTCGCCGGGTTTGATTGTCGGTTATACCTGGTATGACTGGCAGCACAACGGTTCCATGGGCCGCATGATTGAAACCGGCCCTCATCCCGGGGAGACCGGTTACGCCATTGTACATATGGGGTGGACGTATTTGCCCGACAAGCAATCGGCGGATTCATACCGAAGCTACGCCTACGCGGCTTACCGGTCCGAGGACCATGCTTTGATAGGGCCGGTCATAGTTATGCCAGAGGAAGAGGATAACTACGGCGGCTATGTCAATGTCGATATCACCCGCGATAACCGGGCCATTTTAGGCGGACACAACCTGATTGACTACCTGAACGTTCCCGAGTTTTATTATGACGGCGGTTCGGCCTATGGCACGTTTCCCAATGTCGATAGAATCCCGGACAGTACCCTTTTGTACAACGAAGTAGTATCCGCCAGCCACATGTGGCCCAAGTTCTTCTTCCAGTACGGAAGCGATACCGTTTTTCATGTGATCGCAGCCGACTTTCATGAGGCCCCGCTTATGTGGCATATGAACCATTTAAAGTATTTTCGCAAGGTCGGGTTTGAGGGTGCGGCAACATCCGTCTGGGACTACCCCCCGTACGTCATCGACACCGTTCAGCCCCTTGCTCACGATGTTATAGGAACGCGCACGGGCGACCGCGTGGCTATCGCCTGGACCGCCAGTCTGCCCTACGACGAGCCGGACTGTGATACCTGCTCGGGTATATCCTTCTACGATGGCAGCAACCTTGCGTCAATCGACAATGATGTCTACTACCAACTTTCCAGTGATCAGGGTGCCACCTGGGAGCCGCGCGTGAACCTGACCAAAGTGACACCTTTCGAGGCCGCCTGGAAAGCCGGCTTTGACTTATCGCTGTTGTTCGACAGCTCGGACAATCTTCATATCGTCTGGCCGGCCTGCCCCTGGCCGGAAGACTTTTGCCCGGAGTCAGGCGGATTCTGCTTTGCGGAGGACTGGTACCCGCATAACGCCCGTCTTTTTCACTGGTCGGAGAGTTTCCCCTACATACGCACAATCGCAGATCAGAGTTATGAGTGGCAGGCGACTCTTTTAGACAGTTGCCTGCCGGGCGGGTTAGCCTTGAGAATTGCCAAACCATCTATCTCAGAGTGTGAAGGCAAGCTCTATGCTCTCTGGACGCAGTTCAACGACCCGCGTAACGGTATTATCGATGACTGTGCCGAGTGGGGCTATGATGATGTACCGTCCGTCGGAGCCACCAACGGTGATCTGTATCTGAGTGTTTCCGACGATTTAGGCGGGTTCTGGTCACTGCCGTTCAATATCACGAATTCTTACACTCCACGTTGCGATCCCAAGTTCGGCGAAGAGTGTCAGAGCGACTACTGGCCTTCGATGACCCGCCTTGGCCGCGAGAATCAGCCTGACGAAGACTGGACAGCGGTAATAACCATCGACCCGTCGGGCACCTATACCGGAGACCACTACCTGGATGTTATGTATGTTAACGACCTCGACGCCGGCAGCCCAACTTTGTCCAACGCCGAGGGTTCCTGGACGGATAACCCCATCAAATGGTTCCGCCTGGCCTGTATCGAGCCGGTTCGCTACCCCGTTTTCGAAGCCGAGTGGACCAGTTGCGAGGCGTCAACCATGGTAGATGAGCAGTTCGACACGACTCTCGGCATCGGTAACTCCGGAAACGCTACTCTAACCTACGCTATCGAAGTCGAAGAACTCAACGGCCCGGAGGGATGGCTCGAGGTATCGGGGTACAACGGTTATGTCTACCCCGGCGTACAGGACCCTGACTATGTTACCGTTCATCTGAACAAAGACGGAGTCATTACCAATGCGGGAGTGTACAACGGAATTCTGCATATAACCGGTAACGACCCGTTCAATCTACCCGCGGATATCACCATCGAGTTGACGGTGGAAGGTCCCTCCGACTGCTGCGAGGTGATGGGCAAGTTCTACAATGATGGTGAACCATTCAGCATTCTTGACCTTGATAACTGGATCGAATGGATGCTTCGCAATCCCGGCGTACCGCCCGGCCCGGACTGCCCGGCCCAGCTCGACATTCGCGACACCACCATATGCGTATGGGCAGGGAACGTATGCATTGGTCCGGACGGCTACGTGGATATTCTCGATCTTGACGCCTGGATAGAGTGTCTCTTGCGAGATCCATGGTCTACCCCATGTCCCGCCCAATGCCCGGAGGTGCCCGAAGGCTGTTGCGTGCTGAAGGGTGATTTTGACCACAACGGGGTGGTCGACGAAGATGACCTGCAGCAGTTTGCCGAACACCTCGGGGCGGTCCCCGATCTTCCGCCATGTTCGGACCCGTTCTGCTGTGACGAGATGGATCTTGACGGTGATGAGATTATCGGTATTACAGATCTTTTATACCTGCAGGATTATATCCTGCAGGGTGAACCGGTACCGCCCCCCTGCGGTGAGTATTCCGGCAGCGATGACTGGTGTCATAAATGCTTGATTAAGTAACCCTCACGAGGTGACGGAATCGCCATGAGAGTAGCTCATGGTGCTTCCGTCGCTGAACTGATACGGACAGGCCGCACATATCACAAATCACTGATCACCAGATCAGTCAATGGAGGGTATTGACATGACTCGTACAGTGATAAAGGTTCTGCTCCTCGCCGTTACTACCACTTTAATAATTGGCTTGTCTGCCCGGGCCGACGATACCGACGCCAACAAGACCTGGTCAGGACGTCTGGCCAGTCTCATGGCAAAATCGCAGGCCTATGCCATAGCGCTTGAGCCCACGACCTTACAGCAAAGTAGCGAACGCCAAAAAGTGCCAGTGCCTGCGCTGAGTTCCGGATACCTGAGCGCCTCTCCCGGCAACGACGTGGGTTACACCTACTGGGATGCCCAGCACTCCGGTTCGATGGGCCGGATGGTCGAGATTGGCCCACGCGATGATATGTACACATACCCTGCTATCGTTCATTTCGGCTGGATGTACCTCGCTGATTCAACGGATCTCTGGATGGATCGATCCTATGCTTACCAGATATACGACAGCGACGCGCTGCACTTCCCCACGCCGCCTTACCTGATCACACCGAACGATTACGGCGGTTATGTAAATGTTGATGTAGCACCGGATAGTCGGGCAATAGTCGGCGGTCACGCGAGAACTCAGAATTCGATTTACCGTTCTCGAATCTTCTTCGATGACTACCCCGGCGCCAAGCTGTTCTCCGACTATGTTACCGTTCCGGACGAATTGGTTGGGTATGGCCAGGTTGACGGGGGTTATGGCATGTGGCCCAAGTTCTTCTGTCAATTCGGAACCGACACTGTGCTGCATGTCGTGGCGCTGATTTACGATTCGGAGAACCCGCGGTGGCTTCAGGCAATGACCTATTTCCGCCTGGTCGGACCCGAGAGCTCGACCGGCAGTTCTGACTGGGATTTCCCCCCATACGTGGTGGACTCGGTTCCGACCGTGTCGCACGTCGTTACCGGGGTGCGCGGAGGTGATCGGGTAGCCATAGTGTGGACGGCCAACCTTCCCTACCAGCAACCGGAGTGTGATACCTGTTCTGGATCGACCGTGTATGAGGATCACCGTATCGGAGAGATGGACAATGACGTTTATTACCAGATGTCATTCGACCAGGGCATGACATGGGAGCCGCGGGTAAATCTTACGCAGGTACCCATCGGTGAAGCCGCTTATAAGGCGGCCTGGGATCTCTCCGCCCTGTTTGATACTTTCTCCGGTAGTTTGCACATTATCTGGCCGGCCTGTCCCTGGCCCGCCGATCCTTGTGTGGAAGAGGGCGGTTTCTGCTTCGAGCAAGACTGGTACACCGACAACGCTCGACTGTTTCACTGGTCCGAAAATGTGCCCTATCTTCGTCTTATCACCGACCAGGTATATTCATATCAGACTGAGCTATGGGATAGCTGTTCGGCCGGAGCATGGTCACTGCGCATAGCCAGACCAACCATCTCGGAATGCGACGGTCACCTTTACACAATCTGGACGCAGTTCAACGACCCCCGGGCAGGAATGATTGATGATTGCGCCCAGTGGGGATACGAATCGGGATACCCGGTAGGTGCCGCCAATGGCGAAATCTATGTCTCGGTGTCCAGTAACGGCGGCCTGACGTGGGATTACCCCCGTAATCTCACCAATTCCTATACGCCTCACTGTGAACCGGGTGTTACAGACGACTGCCAGAATGATTTCTGGGCGTCGATGACGCGCTACGGGCGGCAGGTTGAGCCCGGCGAGTACTGGGGCGGTGCCGCAATCGTTGATCCATCAGGAGGTGGCTATATCGGTGACTATGCTCTGGATATCATGTATGTCAACGACCGGGATGCCGGAGCCGTTATCATAGACGAGGGCTCCTGGACCTACAACGCCATCAAATGGTTCCGCATACCTTGCGTACAGCCGATTCCCAAGCCGGTTTTTCTTCCCGAATGGACCAACTGTCAGGCATCGGCCTACTCAGGAGTGCAGTCCGATACAACGCTCACCATCGCAAACATCGGCAACGTACAGTTGACCTACACAATTACGGTGGAAGAGCTCAACGGCCCGCCGGGATGGCTCGAGGTGTCGGGATACACCGGTGTCGTAAACGCCGGTCTGATGAACACCGAGACGGTTACGATTCATCTCAACAAGGATGGCGTCATTACTCAGACGGGAACTTACGCCGGTCGCCTGCATTTCGTCGGCAATGATCCGAACAATTTGCCGATGAGTATCGATATTGAGCTCTGGGTTTACCCCGACCCCAATTGCTGTGAGGTGATGGGCAAGTTCTACAATGACGGCGGAGAATGGAATATTCTTGACCTTGATAACTGGATCGAATGGATGCTTCGCAATCCCGGTGTACCGCCCGGCCCGGACTGCCCGGCCCAGCTCGACGTTCTCATCGGTGCCGAATGTGTATGGGCAGGAAACATGTGCATTTATCCGGACGGCGTCGTGGATATTCTCGATCTTGACGCCTGGCTAGAGTGTCTGTTGAGGGACCCATGGTTTACCCCGTGTCCCGCTGGATGCCCGGAGGTGCCCTAGGCCTGCCGTAGCGAAATGGATTCGGCCCGGGTGGCGAGTGTTCAGGAAGCGACGACTGGTGCTGGAAATGCTTTGTTAAGTGATTGATGTACCGGCCGGAGTCGCCGCGCCATTAAAAAATGGTGATTCCGGCCCTGAATCGATATATTAAGTAGAGTAAAGCCACTTTCTCGAGAATGGAGAGAGAGTATGAAGCACGTTTGGTCAAGAATCGTAATCGTCACAGGCGTTGCCCTGCTGACGATGTGCTCGTTATCGCAGGCCGCCCGTAAGGGCGACGACAAACGGCCGTTCCCTGATGCCGTATCACAGGCGCGTTATCGCGCCGAGGCCTATGCCATACCTCTCGAACCGACC
>CP070674.1:1859218-1917316 GCA_020351995.1 Candidatus Zixiibacteriota bacterium | reverse complement strand
AAAATATTCTTTTTCAGATTCTTTTTATCCGCTCAGCGCTTCGGCGCCGGATACTACCTCGAGCAATTCCTTGGTAATCTGAGCCTGCCGGGCCTTATTGTACTGTAAGGTCAACGTATCGACCATCTCCTCGGCGTTCGAAGTCGCGTTGCCCATGGCGATCATACGGCTGCCGTGCTCGGACGCAAACGATTCCGCAAGGGCGATTATTAACTTTGAAGTCGTATAGTTGGGCAGAATCGAGCTGTATATGGCTTCGGCCGATGGCTCGAAGATATAATCAATGTTGTAGCCGACTTCTTTTTCCTTTTCCTCGGGTCGGGCCACAGGCAGATAACGATCAATCGACAGACGATACCTCACGGTGGATATGAAGGCCGTATATAACAGACTGATCTCGTCCGTCTCGCCATGAATAAAGCGCCAGGTCAGAAAACGGGCGATCTCCTTGGCTTTTTCGTAGTCGATAGATCCACCCCAATCACCGTAGAACTGCGCGACCGGCCACTTGCGACGCTTGAAGAAATCGTTGCCCTTCTTCCCGATAGTGACCAGCTCGCATTCGAACTCTTCGTTCTCTCTTAGCCACTGGGCCGCCCGACGGATAGCGTTGCCGTTATACGAACCGCAAAGACCCCTGTCGGAGGTGATAAGCACCAGCGTCTTCTTCTTTATCTCGCGTTCCTCGAAAAACGGATGCGTGATCTCATCAGTCGACGCCGCCGCCAGGTGACTGAGCAGCTGCTCCAAAACCCGGTTGTATGGGCGTGACTGTTCGACACGCTGCTGGGCCCTGCGCAGGTTCGCCGCCGCGACCATTTCCATGGCCTTGGTGATACGCTTGGTCGACTCGACCGTCCGAATTCGTTTTTTTACTTCTCTAAGTGTTGGCATATATTCCGTTCATGCTAATAATAACACTTACTAATCTGTTACTCACCAGATCGCCAATCCCAGAGTGACCAACAGAGCATTAGTTTTGACATCCAGATTCAATGGTATTCCCGGGTTGTCGGGGTCAAAATCATCCGGCGTCCAGTCGTCATCATTCTTGAATGCATCTGACAATCCCAGTGAATATCTTACGTCGAAAATGAAGCCAAGTCTGTCCGCACCGATTCGGGCGCGACCGCCGAAAACCAAACCCCATGAAGTATTCACATTCGGTATGCTTATGCCGGCTCCTCTCTGTGAATTAACATTAAATGCCAGCCACGGCCCCACTAACAGAGAAGGTTGAACATTCCATTTCCAGCCAAAATCTAAGCTGATGAGCGACGCGATATCGATATAGTCAACCTCAAAGCTAAGTGCTATTTCCTCGAAATCGTCTGGAATAATAACCACAACGCTCTCCCCTTTTTGCGTGTAAGCTACATCGGGTTGAAGAGAGAACCGAGAGGAAATAGGGATCCTGGCGTAACCCCCCAGAGTAAACCCTTTTCGTGGATCGGCATTCGGATTATTATCCTGTCCGACAAATCTAGCCCAACTTACGCCACCCCTAAGACCGATTTCCAGCTTCTGGTTAACTACACGGTCAGGTGCCTGAGCATTGCTGACCGAAATTGACAGCAGAATCACCACCATGACCATCCCCACAGTCTTGGCGATGCGCCTGGTTGACTCGAGCGTCCTAATTCGCTTTTTTACCTCTCTAAGTGTCGGCATATCCGTCTATAATATCTTCTTTCAGGTCCTTACCTGCCTACTCTGCCCTACATGAAAATGAATCCCGCTGTTATCGAAAGCATGTTGCCTTTCACATTCAGCTCCACCGCTTCTATTGTCGTGCCATCCATCCGGAAACCGTGTATATCAAAAGCCTCTGTCAGGCCAAGCGAACCCCTTATGTCGATAAATATTGGTGTTTCGAGATTTAAGACCAGCATCCCGCCGAAATCGAGCCCGAAGGTCGCTTTCTTGGCAGTGTGTATGTCATAGTAGTCGTCCTCAAGACCTTGTTCGGCACGGACCTTGACATCAAGACGGGGACCGGCCAGAAGGAAAGGCAACAGTATCCCCCGATTCAAAGGCTGAAACCGCACCATCGAGCTGATTGCGACGTAGTCCAGCTTACGACTGAACACGCCTTCGGCGTAACCGTCCGGATAGTCCTCTGTTGTGTATACTACATAGTACGAGTGCCCGTAGCGCTTATATGTCAGCTCCGGTTGAAGGGCGAAACGCGACGATACAGGAAAAGCCCAGAACCCGCCCACAGAAAAGGTCATGCGGCTGTCAATGCCCGAAAAGGAATTCTCATGCACAAGCTCGGCCCAACTGATACCGCCTCTGACGCCAAACTCGAAATTTTGCCCCATCAACTTGGCCGGTGACTGCGCCGAGACAACGGAACAGACCAGCACCGCGGCGACCGTCAATAAGACAACAAAGCCGATTCTCCGAATTGTTAAGGCGCGTCTCATACTTTGTTACTCCTCACTGTCCAATATCTCGCTGCCGATGCCAGGTTGTCCTCGAACAATTCTTTCATCTATAGTTTAAACCCGATCCCCACGCCTATCGATACAACCTCGTTAATCCACTCAAGCAGGTCCGATTCGTGAAAATCGCCAAAGTCACGCGAATATCTGATATCTGCGAAGACTCTGGCCGACTCAAACTGATAGGCCACTTCCGCTCCGACCACGAATCCCCAATTAGTGCTGGTGGTAGCCTCAGACAAGTCATAAGGGTCGTAGTCGTCCAACTTGGCCTTTGATGAGCCGGCAAAGGCCAATGATATCCCGCCCAGAATTGCAGGTCTAATCTTCTCATGGACAGGAACAGTGACCGCTACCACGGGAACCATCTCAACACGGTCCGAGATAAGCGTGGCTTGTACATACCCGCTTATCTCACCGGGCTCTGCCCCCTCCGTATAGTCGGTAAGCGGGATATCCGTCTTGCCCCCTTTCATTACGTAGCCGACGTTCATTTCAAGAGAAATCAAATCGGCTACCGCATAACGCGCGAAGGCACTGCCGAGAAAGCCCGTCCTTGACTTTTCCCAGAGGTAGCTCTCCTCACCCTCGATGCTGCCCACGGCAAGCCCGCCCCTGAGGCCGACTTCGAATCGTTTGCCCTCCGGTGTCCGGGCGCTTGCGGCGCATGCCAACACAAGCGATAAGATCACGCAACCGCTCAGAAGCTTGATTAATGTTTTGTTCCTTCTCATCTGTTCTTCCCTCCACTTGCCTGATCCGTATCGAGGTGGGTCAATCATGGCTTAAATTGCTTCTAAAACCCTTCCTCTCGTCGCTGGATCCCTGTCATAACAAAACGCCATTAGATCTCAAACCCAACGCCAAAGCCAATCGACATGATTTGGCTTATCCACTCAAACGATTCCGGCTCAAAGAAATCGCCAGTGTCACGTGAATAGCGAAGATCAATGAATACTCTTGTCGACTCCAGGTGGTAAGCCAGCTCTACGCCAACTACGTACCCCACGATTGTGCTTTTTGTGTACTCGGATATATCAACCGGCTCGAATCCTTCAACTTCAATCTGAGATGAACCCGCAAAAGCAACCGACACACCTCCCAGCAGGGAAGGCCGAATCTGTCCCTTAACAGGCAGAGTGAAGACCAATGCGGGAGTAACCACCACCCGGTTGAGCACCAGTACGTTTTCTGCGGTAGTGATTTCATTCGTCTTGTAGTCCGCGACCAGCATCTCTCCCTTGCCGCCCTTCCTCAAGTAGGACACGTCGGTTTCCAGCGAGACCAGATTCGACACTCTGTATCTGACAAACCCACCACCTAAAAGACCGGTACGGCTATTTTCATACATATCGCCGTTTTCACCACCGAGGCTGGCCAAGCTCAGCCCCGCCCTCAAGCCAACATCGAACTGCCTGACTTTGGCGGCCTTCGAGACCTCAGCGCCAACGGTCAGCAGCACCAGTAGCGGCAGGACCAGGCAGCCCCGAAACAGCTTCAATACGTGACAACTCCTATTCATCTGTATTTCCCCTCCGTTCGCCGGGCAATCACGGCTTAAATTGCCTCTTGAACTCCTCTACGGCAGACTTTAACTTCGCCTCGGTTTCCTCCGAGATTATCTTCTCCTGCTCCAGGGTATGGTCTATATCCGGATAGTTCTTCTCACAGTACTTGATAAACCCTTCCTCGAACCGGCCGATGGCCTCGGTCGGAATGTCATCCAGATATTCGTTCGTGCCGGCCCAGATGACCATGACCTGGTAGGCTACCGGCATGGGAACATACTGTCCCTGCTTGAGCAGCTCGACCATCTTCTCACCCCGGTTAAGTTGTTTCTGGGTAGCTTCATCGAGATCCGAGCCAAATTGGGTAAACGCCGCCAGCTCGCGATACTGGGCCAGATCCAGCTTGAGCGACCCGGCTACCTGGCGCATCATCTTCACCTGAGCGTTACCGCCCACGCGCGAAACCGAAATACCCACGTTAATCGCTGGGCGGATACCGGCAAAGAATAGCTCCGACTCAAGGAATATCTGACCATCGGTAATCGAAATCACGTTGGTGGGGATATACGCCGAAACGTCACCTGCCTGGGTCTCGATAATCGGAAGTGCCGTCAGTGAACCGCCGCCTCTTTTGTCGGAGAGTTTAGCGGCTCTTTCCAGAAGACGCGAATGGCAGTAAAAGATGTCTCCCGGATAGGCTTCACGTCCCGGCGGACGTCTCAGAAGCAGAGACAATTGGCGATACGACGCCGCCTGCTTGGACAGGTCGTCATAAATGCACACAACGTGCCCGCCGTTGTCACGGATTTCCTCGCCCATCGCGCAGCCAGCGTATGGAGCGATATACTGAAGGGGGGCCGGGTCGGTCGCGGTAGCCGACACCACGGTCGTGTATTCCATGGCACCATGCTTGCGCAGGGTCTCCACGACCTGGGCCACGGTAGAGGCTTTCTGCCCGACAGCCACGTAGATGCAAATAACGTCGGTATCCTTCTGATTGATAATCGTGTCGATGGCCAGCGCAGTTTTACCTGTCTGGCGGTCACCGATAATGAGCTCACGCTGTCCCCGGCCGATCGGAATCATAGAATCGATGGCTTTCAGACCGGTCTGAAGCGGCTCATTCACGGGCTGACGTTCCACGACACTGGGTGCCCGTCCCTCGATAACCCGATATTTATCGGTAACAATGGGACCCTTACCGTCCAGCGGTTGACCCAAAGGATTGACCACCCGGCCAATCAGGGCATCACCCACCGGCACCGAGGCCACCTTGCCCGTTCTGCGAACGGTGTCTCCTTCGTTTATCTCCGTATCGGAGCCGAAGATGGCCGCACCAACGTTGTCCTCTTCGAGGTTCAGCACCAGTCCCATTATGTCACCGGGGAATTGAATAAGCTCCGACATCTGGACATCTTCAAGACCCCATATACGCGCGATACCATCGCCAACCTGGAGAACGGTCCCGACCGATTCCATCTCCAGCTTGGATTCGTATTTTTCAATTTCTCGCTTTAATACCGATGATACTTCTTCAGGGTTAAGACCCATCATCGTTCTCCTACAAGCTAAGCTTGTGCTTTATGTCAATCGTCTATTTTCGCTTTTCGGGCGGGTTGCCGGGGGTCGCAGCCGAGTTCAATGTACCCGAACCTTGCCCAGTTGTTCCCGCACCAGATTCAAACCATGCCGGATGGAACCATCGATGATTTCATCGTGGAGAATAACAATCAGCCCGCCGATTATGGAGCGGTCGATTTTTTCCTCCAGGACAATTTCCAGACCCGTCTTGGCGGCCATTTTCCGGCTGAGCCGGGAGCGTTCGTTGTCAGTCAGCGGCACGGCCGTGACCACCGTCACCCGTCCCACACCCTTCTCGGCCTCCACCAGACGCTCGAATTCATCGACAATCTCGACCAGAAAGCTCACGCGGCGCTTGTCCACCAGGAGCACCAGAAACTCGACCAGGAGTTGTTCAATCCGCTTGGAGAAAACTTCCCGGATCGTCTCCTTCTTGGCCTTCTCGAGTATCTGCGGCGCCCCGAGAAAATTGAGCAGAGTACGATCCTTCCGGACCATTTCTCTCAAATCCCTCATCTGCTCGTAAATGGTGTCGAGCAGGTTTCGCTCTCGGGCCGAGAGGAAAAGGGCGCGAGCGTACTTTCCGGCGACTTCCCAAATGAGCATGGCCGATCTAAGCTTTCTCCACGTTCTCGATGAAGTTTCCGATCAGCTCACGATGCTTGGTGTCATCGAGCTTCTCACCAATTATCTTTTCCGCGGCGCGCATGGTAATCGAGATCATGTCTTCTTTGAGCTCGACCTTGGCCTTGGCGATATCCTGGACCAGGTCAGCTTTGGCTTTCTCGCCTATCTTGCGCGCGTTGGCATGGGCGGCGGCCTTGATTTCTTCAGCCACCTTCTTGCCCTCGCTGACCGCCTCGACAATTTTCACTCGTCGCTCGTTGTCGATATCTTTGAGTTTGCCTTCGTAGTCGGCGGCCAGCTTATCGACCTCGGCCTTATCATCCTCAATCTTCTGAAACTCACCGACGATCTTGCTACGGCGCTCTTCCATCATGGCCATCAGCGGCCCCCAGGCGAATTTCTTGAGAATCCAGAGGGTGATCAGAAAACCGGCGGCATGGGTAATCAACTGTGCTAATGATATATCCATATGCTAACCCTATAGTTTGTCCCGTCGACGGGATCTGCAACCGGTCTTGCTTAACCGCCGATCTTACCCTGCAGCATAATGAATACCAGCAAGGCATACAGAGTGAGAGCCTCGATAAAGGCCGCACCGACAATCATGGCTGTCTGGATCTTGCCGGCGGCTTCCGGCTGACGGCCCATAGCCTCCATGGCCGACCCGACCGCCCGGCCGATACCCAGGGCCGAACCAAAAGCGGCCACACCGACGCCGATAGGCAGTGCCCATGATAACATTGACTGATAATCCATTGTGTCCTCCTAATACTTCCTTATTTGTTCTGCTTTCTCATTGTCTTATCAATGATGCTCCTCATGCGGCAGCATCAGCAAAATGTAAATCGTTGACAGAATCGTAAAGACCAGGGCCTGAATGGTGGACAGCAAAAGCCCCAGAAACATAAACGGGATATGAAACGGCACACCGAGCGGAAGATGCAGAAACGAAATGGACGCGATTCCCAGCATTACAAACGCCGCCACCAGCGTATCCTCACCGGTTATGTTGCCGAAAAGTCGGACAGCCAGACTGAACGGTTTGGCGAATTCACCGATCACGTGAATCGGAAACAAGATAATTACCATAACCCAGGTAACGGCAGAGCGCGGCTGACCGGCCATGTGGTCAAGGTAACCAACAATACCGAGCCGCCTGATTCCTGTATACTGAGCGTATAAGAAAACCATAATTGCCAGCGAGGCGGTGATATTGATATTGGTAGACGGTGAGTGACCCAGAGGAATGATACCCCAGAAATTGTTTATCAGGATATAGAAAAAAAGCGTTCCCAGAAAGGGAGTGTATTTTTTCGCCTCATCGCCAAGGATGGAGTAGATGAAGTTGTACATGCTCTCCACCAGCATCTCCACCAGATTCTGGGCCTTACCGGGGATCATTTTTCGGTGGGCGTAAATTCGCATCGACACGACACACAGTATGATAGAGGTGAAAATGCCGTAGATAACGTTTACCCAGTCGCTCGTGAAATGATAAACGCTGTCCGGCAGCCAGCCCAGATCGTGCAGGAAAGAGAATATGTTGGGAAGATGGGGAGCCCCGCCTCCGTGGTCGCCGCCGCCCGTCGCGGCGGACAGAATGGGCAAATTATTCACGACGCCGACGCCCATGACCTTGTTAATCAACGCTGAAATAATCATCTATACCTGACCGAAGTTCTGGTTCTGCTGCTGTTTCTCATCAAGGCCCAGTATGGCTCGACCCACAACTTTAAGGACAATAATTAGTAATAGCAAAGAAAAACCGGCCAGCAGATGAAGCGGCTCAAACTGGGGCACCTTCAACAGAAAATAGCCCGCCCCATACAACAACGGAAACTTGATTATTGCCCAACCCAGGGCCTTTTGAGTATCCACGCCCTCGGGCCGGATGGTCACTCTGACGAGACCGGTGATAAATATGAGATTGACCATTCCCCATGTGCCGCCCGAGAGAAAGGCCAGCGAGGGCCAGGGGCCAAGATAATACAACCCGAACGCGGCCCCGATCAAAAGAACAACACCGGTTGTCTTAAGCGTGCGGAGAATGAAGCTGAGGTCAAGTTCCGTTTTCATTTCTCTCTGATTCATCGAGGTCCGACGATCTTTTCACCAATCGGTAAACCTCGATTCCGGCGGCCGCAAAGCCGAAAATTACTCCAACAACAAGTAGGTAGGGGCTCGTTCCGAATTTCTTATCCGCCCAGTTTCCGATAAAGTAACCAATGGCCGGCGCCGCGAACATGATCGCCGGGATCGTTATAAGTAAACTGGCTTGCTTTATCTCTTTGCCGGGCTTACCGTTAGGCTTAGGGTAAAATGGTGCCAAAAGACCCCGCCCTTACAATATTAAGCCGGAAATATAGCCACGCACCTGCCAAAGTCAAGCCCCTTTTTGTCCATAATGTCGTCCGACATCTTGTTCTGACAGGCCGATTCGAGCTATCCGGGTTATCATTGTTGCTCGCTGCGTGCCGGACCGCTGACGGACACAAAATAAACAATAAGAGTCCATTTTTTTCTTTGATTTCTTATTTAACATTCGTAATACATTTAAATGTAGGGTCAGTAGAATCACAAAATAAATGCCAGAACACGAAGTCAAAACACGTAAACTAATTCTGTGGTTCTCAGAGGTCGGCATCGGCGACATCTCTATCGTCGGGGGCAAGAACTCGTCGCTGGGCGAGATGTACTCCAATCTCAGTCGCAAAGGTATCCGGGTTCCCAACGGTTTTGCCATAACCGCTGAGGCCTATTTTTATCTGCTCGCCCATGCCGGCATCCAGGACAAAATCAAAGAACTGCTCGAAGACCTCGACACCAGCGATATCCACAATCTGCAGGCCCGGGGGGCGCAGGTCCGCCAGCTTATACTCGAAGCCCCCTTCCCGGCCGACCTCGAAAAGGCCATCAAATACAATTATAAGAAGCTTGAGAAACAGTATGGCGAAAAGGTTGATGTCGCGGTTCGTTCATCCGGCACGGCCGAGGATCTGGCCGAGGCCTCATTCGCCGGGCAGCAGGATACTTTCCTCAATATCAGGGGAACGCGAGCCCTGATTAAGGCCTGCCGCCAGTGTTTTGCCTCGATGTTCACCGATCGGGCTATTTCCTATCGCGAAGACCAGAAATTCGACCATCTCTCGGTCGGACTTTCCGTTACCGTCCAGAAAATGGTGCGCTCCGACAAGGGCGCGTCCGGGGTCATGTTTTCGATCGACACCGAGTCTGGCAACAAGGACGTTGTTCTAATCAATGCCTCATACGGCTTGGGAGAAATTGTGGTTCAGGGAGCCGCTTCTCCCGACGAGTTTTACATTCATAAACCCACGTTGAAGCTTGGCTACCCCTCAATAGTCTCTAAATCGTTAGGCACAAAGCGCCTGAAGATGCTTTACGCCGGACGATCTAAACGTACCAAGACCGTACCGGTACCCGAGAAGGATCGGAAGAAATTCTGTATCACCGATCAGGAAGCTCTGACTCTGGCGCGCTGGGCCATGGTAATTGAGGACCATTACTCGCATTTGGCCGGTCACCGCCGGCCAATGGATATCGAGTGGGCTAAGGATGGAATTTCCGGCGAGATATTCATCGTGCAGGCGCGGCCCGAGACGGTCATATCCAGACGCAACGAACAGGTACTCGAAGAATATGTTCTAGAAAAGGAAGGTGAGCTGCTCGTTACCGGTTATGCCGTGGGAACAAAGATAGGCTCCGGGCGGGCCAGTATTATTCGCGACTCAAAGTACATCAGCCAGTTCCAGAAAGGCGACGTGCTTGTCACCCACATGACCGACCCCGACTGGGAGCCGATCATGAAAATTGCCTCGGCTATCGTTACCGACGAAGGCGGTCGCACTTCGCACGCCGCTATTGTAAGCCGCGAACTGGGCATTCCAGCCATTGTGGGGGCAGCGGGAGCCACCAGAGTAATCCCCCCGGAAAAGTCCATTACCGTTTGCTGTAGCCAAGGCGATATTGGCAAGGTCTACGCTGGAAAACTGCCCTTCAAAGTCAAGCAGACCAGTCTCGAAAAAATCAGTCGTCCCAAGAAGACCCAGATCAAGATGATCTTCGGCACACCTGAGCTGGCTTTCAAAGTAGCGCAGATTCCCAATGACGGCGTCGGGTTG
This sequence comes from Candidatus Zixiibacteriota bacterium, assembly GCA_020351995.1. Taxonomy (GTDB): domain Bacteria; phylum Zixibacteria; class MSB-5A5; order GN15; family FEB-12. The sequence goes on along the minus strand of CP070674.1, from coordinate 1,907,014 downwards.
GCCCGTGAGGAATTCATCATCAATTCCTACATAAAAATTCATCCACTCGCCCTGGTCAACTATCCCAACGTTTCCAATAACGGCGCCAAGAGGAAAATCGACAAACTGACTTTCGGTTACGACGACAAGAAGAAGTACTACGTCGATAAGCTTTCCTACGGTATAGCCACTATCGCAGCGGCTTTCTACCCACGCGAGGTCATCGTTCGCCTGGTGGATTTTCGTTCCAACGAGTACGCCGAACTGATCGGGGGCAAACAGTTCGAACCGGACGAGCGCAATCCGATGATCGGCTGGCGCGGCGCTTCCCGCTATATCGACCCAACCTATCGCCCGGCTTTTGATCTCGAGTGCCAGGCTCTTAAGAGAGTTCGCGATGAAATGGGATTAACCAATGTCAAGGTGATGATTCCCTTCTGCCGTACTATTGAGGAAGGCAAACACGTTATAAAGATCATGGCCGAGAATGGTCTCAAGCGCGGCGTAAATGGCCTTGAGTTTTACGTCATGTGCGAAATACCGTCCAATGTAGTCCTGGCCGATAAATTCGCCGAGATCTTCGATGGTTTTTCGATCGGCTCCAACGATCTCACCCAGTTAACGCTGGGGCTTGACCGTGATTCGGGAAGACTCGCCCATCTGGGTAACGAGAATAACCTCGCCGTCAAGCGCCTGATTGCCGATGTCATCAAGGTAGCCAAGAAGCACAAGCGCAAGATCGGCATCTGCGGCCAGGGGCCGTCAGATTTTCCCGACTTCGCCGAATTCTTGGTGAAGCACGGCATCGACTCTATCTCGCTTAACCCCGACGTTATCCTCGAAACCGGCATGAGGCTGGCCAAGTTAGAGAAAAAGCAGACCTGATAACCTTTCGAGCTCAAGAAGATATGCAGTTGACGAATGAACATCTAATGATTATTTTTAAGTAGATCATTTACCATCTCTGTACTTACGCTGGGGCGCGGAGGCCCAAAGACCAAAGCCGAATACCATTAATCAAAGGGGTTTTAATATGAGAATTACAACCTCCCTGACCGTGTTGGTCCTGATCGGCATTCTGATAATCGGCTGTCAGAATGACCCCAGCCCGGTTCAACCAGCCAGCCTCGATCCTGCCTTACCGGAGGCGGCCTCGGTGATTGAGCTGCCACCCGGGGCAACCCTCGTGTCGGCCACATTTTACATTTACGTTAATGCGGCTAATGGCGAAACCATCTACATCCACCGGGTTTCGGACGAGTGGGATGAAAGCACCGTAACGTGGAGTAACTTCGGCGGAGAATTTGATCCTGCCGTCATCGCCTCATTTGTCGCCGATGACATCGGTTGGCGCTCGGCCGACATTACTACCCTTGTTGCGGACTGGCTCGATGGCACCTATGACAACTATGGCATCCTCATCGATCAGCAGGATCAGAATTTCCCAAGGGCCAGCTACTTTAGCCGGGAATTCGGCAGCAATAATCCATACCTTGAAATCTGCTACACCAACGCCGGTGGTACCGTTTGCGAGAATTTAATCGCGATAGCCGATGCCTACATCTGGGAAGCCGACGCCGACGGCAACCATGGCAGCGCCGACCTGCTATACACCGGCTGGCTCAACGAGAACGACCTGGAGAAGCAATCCCTGTTGCTCTTTGAGAGAGAACAGCCAACGGACGGATGCACCCGCACCATCGGCTATTGGAAAAACTGGAGCGGTTTCGGACCGCAACCCGATATGGTCACCCAGTATCTTCCTATCTGGCTTGGCAACGATGGTGCTGACAGCAGTATTGCGGTGCTGAATGTCGATACGGCTGTACAGATTCTTTCCATGGCATGGGACAGCCCGAAGAACGGAATCATCAAGCTGTACGCGCAACTTCTGGGGGCCAAGCTTAGCTTCGCCGCCGGGGCCAATGACAGCGCCGTGGCGGATGTCGTCAGTGCCGCCGACGATTTCCTTGCCGAACACGGCTGGGGAAGCTGGTACGAATTGAGCAAGACCGACCAGAAAATGGTCAATGAGTGGATGGAAACGCTCGATATGTACAACAACGGTGAAATTGGGCCGGGACATTGTGACGACGTCGACGGCGGCGATTATATCGACTGATTTACCGGACTATTATAGCCTACTTTGTCTAAGTGGCGCCCGCTGAACCATCCGGGTTCAGCGGGCTTCTTTTGCGGGTGGGGGTCCGATTCTTCTTGACCGATTCAGGACTAATTGGTATACTATTTTTGATAAGTTCCCCACATCGCAGGGCTAGCAATCAAACCTAGTTAAGTTCCTCAAAACCTTTCGTCGAAAGGAGTAAGGGAGATGTTTTCCAAAGCACCTCTTTTCATCCTGCTGGTGATCGGGCTTCTCCTGGTAAGCTGTCAGAACGACCCGGGCCCGACTCAACCTTACGACTCTGCCAACTTTAGGTATTCAGCGCTAAGTAAAATTATTCTACCGGCTGACGCCGAACTGCAGACTGCGAAGTTATTCGTGTATGTACACGCCTATGGAAGCGAAGAACCGGGTATGGTGGTCGATGTCAAAACGCATCGTATTACCGCGCCATGGACCGAACTGGGTGTTACATGGGGTAATTTTGCAGCCGCTTATGACTTGTATGTTTTCGGTTCCTTTATCGTCAACGGAACCGGATGGCTCTGGGTCGATGTAACGGACCTTGTTCAGGGCTGGCTGGACGGTGATTACCCCAATTATGGCATCCTGCTTGATCAGGATCTTATGTGCTGGGCCCACTTTTATTCTCGCGAAAACCCCGGCCACGGAACCAAGCCCGAGGCAGCTCCGCCCTATCTGGAAATAACCTACTCCACACCCAGCGGAACCGCCACCGAGACAGTTGACGCAACCGCGGACGCCTATATCTGGGAGCAGAACGCTACGAGCAACTATGGCGACAGGTTATTCTTGAAATCAGGATACGATGAACGAAAGGAAAAACAGGTTCTGCTCTTCTGTGAGGTCGAACAGGAGGAGGAGCCCGGAGATGGATGCACACGCACCCCCGAATTCTGGAGAAACCACTGCGGTGTCGGGTGCGAACCTGAGCCTGACCTGGTCACCCAGTATCTTCCGATATGGCTTGGCGATGAGGGTGGTGTAAGTAGTATCCTGGTAGGTGACGCGTGGACGGCATACCAGATTCTCTGGATGTTCTGGGGTGATCCCGACAACGGCATAATAGTGCTGTACGCTCAGCTTCTGGCGGCCAAGCTCAATATTGCAGCCGGCGCCGATGGCAGCTCAGTTGCAGCTGAAATAAGTTCTGCCGATGAATTCCTCGCTGAATTTGACTATACCGATTGGGATTTTCTCAGTCCGTACTCCAAGGAGCTGGTACTCAACTTGGCCGCTGTACTTGCCGATTTCAACAGCGGCATAATCGGTCCTGGACCCTGCGTGGATGACATCTAAGCTGAATAACCAGTTATCGTATAGAAAATAAATTCCGCAACGTGGAGCCCGTTGAATCTTAAGATTCAACGGGCTTCTCATAACGTATTTTTAAGCCCATCACAGCTGATACAACATCAGATACACGGTCACACCGCTGACCGACACAAACATCCACACTGGCCAGACCCAGCGGGCCAGCCGACGATGGCTCGTGAACTTCTCGCGGAAAGCCAGCCAGACGATGGCAATTACAAACGGGACCATAACAGCCGCGAGAACAACATGTGGGATTAACACCGCGAAATATAAAGGCCGGGTCCAATCATAATGAGGATATGGCACCGACTTGACATGATAATGATAGATGAGATAACTGGTTAGAAAGAGCGCTGATGACCCCAGGGCGCTGATCATGAATTTCTTATGCTGTCGCCGCTCACCTCTCTTGATGTAACGATATCCGATCAGCAAAAGGCTCGCGCTGACTAAATTCAGCACCGCGTTTAAGGTAGGAAGGTCACTGACGCTCACCGCATATCCCTTACCAGCTGTACGATGTGTGTTTTCAGAATCTCGATACTGGCCAGGTCGGTCCCGCCGTAATAACCTCTTATGGTGGCGTTCTGATCCACCAGGGCCCATTTGGTAGTGTGAGAACCCGGTAGATCCTCAGCCGCCAACATGAAGCCGGATTCGCTTAACCATACCACCGAGTCAATCGGCGCCCATAGAAAGAGCCATCGGGAATCCCGGACACCCATACCGTCGGCATAGGCCCGAAGCACCGATAGCGAGTCGTACTCCGGGTCCACCGTAATCGAGATAAAACGAACATTGTTCGCGTCCTCAAAAAGTTCGTAAAGCTCGGACATGTGGCCGCCCATAATCGGACAGGGGCCTTGGCATCGAGTGAAAATGAAATCAACCACGTTGATTTCGCCCAGCATGTCTTCCGTGCCGAATCGGGCACCTTCATGGGTGACGAATTCGAACTCAGGCAGACGGGCCAGAGCGGGGAGGTCGGACCGGGATACTTCAGCCTGCCTGATTACCACATAAGCCCCGACCGCCAGGACTATGACAACAAGCACAAGGATTATCAGTCGGGTTATTCCGCTCATGAAACCACCTCCCATCTGGATTGAACGTACAAGACCAGCGTTAATCCCACAAATAGGCTGGCCAGCCAGAGGTGAAAAACCTGCAACAGCGGCGTGAGTTCAACGACTATAAAAGCGAGCCCCAGCAGCAGTTGCCCGGAGATGACGATAAGCATCAGGCCAAGCGACTGACGCATCAGTGGCGTAAACCCCTGTCGATATTTCCAAATGGAAAAGCCCGCAACCCACGCAAAGGCGACCAGCAAAACCCCCAGCGTCATGTGAGCGTGGTTGACCGCCCCCAGCGTCAAAATCCATTCGCCGCTCGTCAATAAAGGATACTTCTCGCTTAACCCTTCCAGGGCCGACCGAAGTTGCGTCCCGAGGATAACCTGTATGACTCCTACCAGCCACAGTATACCCAGCGATACCGTAACGCTTTTAGGCCAGGTAGGAGCTTTAACCGCTCGTCTATCCTGTTCATAGTATGCTTCCTGGGTCACATACAGCAACAAGCTCACGATGATGAGGGCCAGGAGGGTGTGAACAGTAACCACCGCCGACTCCAACTGTGAAGATATGACCACACTGCCCTGCCAGCCCTGAATGGCAGTCAAAATGGCTGCCACGACCGCCGGGATCGTGATCTTTCTGTACGGGCGGAGCTTCACCAGCGCCCATATGGCCAGCGCCGCTATGAGCAACCCGACCACCATCCCACACAGTCGGTTAATGTACTCGATCCAGGCCAGCACAAAGTTGAACTGGGCCGGGTCGATATCGGGCGGAAGCTGCTCTACGCTGGTCGGAGGAATCCATCGACCGAAACAGGTCGGCCAGTCGGGACAGCCTAACCCCGCGCCGGAAACCCGCACCAGTCCTCCGATAAAAATCAGGATATAGGTGGCGATAGTCGTGATTAAGGCGAAGCGACGAAAGCTCTTCATACTCAACGGACCCCTTTCCCCCATCTATGTCATTACTGACCGGGGCTCTGGTTGATAGTGGTATCGGATACGGCCTCAATCGAATCAGCGCCCGTGATAGTTGAGTCGACAGCCACGCTGTCATACATCACCGCGCGATCCCTTATAGGCCCGGCGCCGATATCATATATATCATCGCGACGAAGGGTGTCAAACATGGTGAGTATTATAAATACTGCCAGAAATACAACCGAAGCTACAAAAATCGTCATGTAAAGTTTGTTGTCGTATTTAAGGTGCATGAAAAACAGGGCCACCAGGCTTGCTTTACCGGCCGCTATCAGCATCGCCACCAGCAAATTGTAGGGGCCAAAATTGAAAAACGAAACCGCAACCGTGATGGCTGTCAGAATCAGCAGGGCCGCCCCTACCCCCAGATACACCCTGGGCGGGAGGATGTGATGTGAGTGTGACGAGCCGTTTTTCATTCTTCTAACCCACCAGATAGAACAGCGGAAACAGGAAGATCCAGATTAGATCCACCAGATGCCAGTACAAACCGGTCATCTCCACCGGCGTGTAATACTCCGCTGAAAAAGCGTTTCGTTGCGTCCTGACGATTAACCATGTTATCACACCCATACCCGCCAGCACGTGAAACCCATGCAGACCGGTCATAAGAAAATATACCGAGAAGAAGATATGCGGATTGGTGCCCTCGATACCGCCGAAGGTATAGAATTTACCCGGGAGTTGACCGAGATGAATCTTGTGGCTGTACTCGAAATACTTTACCACAAGGAAAACCGCGGCCAAAAGCAGGGTCGTGATGAGAAACTTGAGGGTTGCCGGGCGGTTACCAAGCTGCATCGAGCGTATGGCCAGAGCCATGGTTACCGAACTGGTTATCAGCACCACGGTATTGAGCGTGCCGGCGAAAATATCCAGATGAACATGGGCGTTATGAAAAATATCGGGGTTCCATGAGCGATAGATAGCATAGGCACAGAACAATCCCCCAAACAGGAGAACTTCGGTGATCAGGAATATCCACATGCCCAGTTTGGCGGACTCGCGTTGCTGCTCAACATCGGTGAAATGATGCTGGAGAAAATGTGGTTGTCCGGTGGCCTGCGCCATGTATCAATCCTCTGTCAGCGTTCTTTTGGGAACGATCTTGTCAAAATCATAAGGACCATGTGTGGTTTCCGGTATTGTGGCGAAATTCTCATGAGGTGGTGGCGATGCTGTTGTCCATTCAAACGTCAGCGCACCCCACGGATTACTCCCGGCCACCCTACCCTTGAATAGCGAATGAACCAGGTAAACCGCCATAATCACGAACCCCAATCCCAGTATCCATGAGCCGTAAGTAGAGAAGGCGTGAAGCGGCTGGTACTGGTCGAGATAATTGTAGTAACGGCGCGGCATCCCCTGCGATCCCAAAATGAACTGGCTGAAGAAAGTCACGTTGAAACCGACGAAAATCAACGCCACGGAAATCCTGGCCCAAAGTTCACTGTACATCCTTCCCCATATCTTGGGCCACCAATAGTGCACACCCCCCAGAAAAGCCATCACGGTTCCGCCCATCATCACATAATGGAAATGCGCCACGATGAAATAGGTATCATGCAGGTGAACATCTACCGACAAAGCCCCTAAGAATATTCCCGTCAGGCCCCCAATCGTGAACAGAAACAGAAACGACAGGGCGTATAGCATTGGCGTTTTCAGACTGATCGACCCCCGGTACATCGTGGTAACCCAGTTAAAGACTTTAATTCCCGATGGTATGCCCACAAAGAACGTCAAAAACGAGAAGATCATCGCCGCCAACTCAGATTGTCCACTGACAAACATGTGATGTCCCCATACCAGAAAACTGACAAAAGCGATGCCGAGCGACGAAAAGGCGATGGCCTTGTAGCCGAAAATCTTCTTGTTGCTGAAAACCGATATTAACTCGCTGATAATACCCATACCGGGGAGGATCATTATGTACACCGCCGGATGCGAATAGAACCAGAAGAAATGCTGGTAAAGAACCGGGTCGCCACCCATAGCCGGATCGAAGATGCCGATCCCGGCTACTCTCTCGATAATCAGCAAAAGGAGCGTGATACCGAGCACAGGGGTTGCCAGCACCTGTATAATTGCCGTGGCGTACAAACCCCAGACAAATAATGGCATTTTAAACCAGCTCATGCCCGGCGAGCGAAGCTTGTGAATTGTGACAATGAAATTCAGCCCGGTGAAGATCGATGAGAAACCGAGAATGAAGGCCCCCAGGGTCATCGAAATAACCGATGTCGTGGTTTCCGTACTGTACGGAGTGTAGAAGGTCCAGCCCGTGTCAGCCGCCCCCGCGACCATGGAATACACGGCAAAGGCCGAACCGAGGATATATATATACCAGCTGGCCAGGTTCAAGCGCGGAAAGGCTACGTCTTTGGCGCCGATCATCAGCGGCAGCGCGAAATTTCCGAGAATGGCCGGGATCGACGGAATAATAAACAGGAATATCATTATGGCGCCGTGGAGAGTGAAGAGCTGGTTGTAAGTATCGGCCTCCATGAAGTCTTTTCCGGGAGAAAGCAGCTCCAACCGGATCAGCATAGCAAAAATACCGCCCAGCGCAAAAGCCGCCATAATCGAGAACAGATACAAAAGCCCGATCCGCTTATGATCAAGCGTCAGAAGCCACGATTTCAGACCTTTGGGGTCGTTCAAGTAACTTTTCGTCGGAAGTTCATTCATCGTTTGCGGTTGTATCTTCTTTTAGCGATTTAATGAAGGCAATCAGGGCGTCGATCTCACGATCTTTGAGAATCCCCTGATAGGTTGGCATAACGGGAGCGTAACCGGCAACGACTCTGGCGTTAGGGTTTAAGATCGATTCCCGCAAGTAATTTTCGTCTACCTTCACACTCGACCCGTCCGCCATCATTTCCTGCTCACCGAACTTTTTGTAAAAAGTCGGGCCGGTATTTAGCGATCCATCAACCGAGTGGCACGTTATACATGCTTTCGACTGATAGAGCCGGGCACCGTATTCGACCGGGCTTATCCCTTCGGCCGGTATCGCCGTTGCTTCCAGCCACTCGCCGTACTCCTTCTCCGAGACGACCTTCACCCGGCCAATCATCTCGGAATGACCTGTCCCGCAGAATTCCGTACAGAACAAATTGTACTCCCCCGCGCTGGTAGCCTCGAACCACGTTATGGAATATCTGTTCGGCAGAACATCCATCTTGATACGGAAATTCGGGACAAAGAAACTGTGAATAACGTCCTTGGATGACATCAGGAGCTTGACCGGCTTATCGACAGGCACCACCAGCTCGTTAACGGTATTGACGCCCTCGGGATAATCGAAACTCCAGAACCATTTTTGACCGGTGACCTTAATCTCGATTGCATCTTTAGGAACGACGCGCATCTTCAAGAAAGTCCTGAAACCCCAGATAAAGACGATTATGATCAAGATCGTCGGTATGACCGTCCAGGCTATCTCCAGTTTGACATTATGATCCTTGCCGTAGGTCGTTCCCGGCACCGTGCGCCTGCGGTACCGGAATACAAAGTAACCCGACAGGATAACAACCAGCAAAAACAGAAGTATCGAAGCGAACAGGATGAAGTTAAAAAGGGCATCCACCTCCCCGGAAATAGTGGACTGTCCCGGTGGAAGAAAAATTGTGCCGGTAGTATCCATATGAATTCGAATCCCTCGCGATCAGGTGCTCTTTAAGGCCGATACAGTAGGAGAAGTTTTCCTGTGATGTTCTCGCCGCCATAACCAAACCAGGAGAATCCCTAAAACGACCAGTGTCACCAATCCGCCCAATCGCATGACATTACCGGCGAAAATCACATACCCTTCCGAGTCAGGATCGTAGTGATAACAGTAGAGAACCAGTTTATCCAGGGTGTTGCCGATGCGGCCTTCCGATGCCTCCAGCAGACCCAGACGCAGATCTTTCGGGTCGAACTGGATACCGTACAGATACCGGCTGATCTTTCCGTCCGGCGAAATCAGGTAGATGGCTGCCGGATGAGCATACTGCTGGGTCTTTTCGTCCCAGTAGTACTTAAAACCCACCGCGTCTGCCAGTTGTCTAGACTGTTTCTCCTCACCCACCAGAAAACTCCAGCCTTCCGATGCCGACGGTATCTGCAGAGCCTCGAGGTAATTCTTCTTCTTGGCAGCAGCCAGCTGGTGAGTTTCACCCGGATTTATACTCACCGACACAATCTGGTAATCGACCCCCGGTTGCCATTTGAGCTCCTTGATACCCTGAACGAGACCGTTCATAACCAGATTACACAGCATGGGACACTCGTAGTACCCAAGAAACAGCACCACCGGCTGTTCGTCGTTGAAATAGTCGCCAAACTGCACGGTCCGGCCCCGGTCGTCAGTGAAAGTAAGGTCAACGGGAACGTAATCGCCCAGATGCTCCTCGATGTCGATTCGCATCAATTCCGGAACTGTGTCCCGAACCACTTGAGCCGCCGGTTTCGGAGTAACCATCAGTATGATTATCGATATTATGTGGAGCCATTTTGTCATTTTCATTCTTAAAACTGACCACCCCCTGATTTGTTCCGCCGATATCCGTCGGAGATTACCTACCCTGAGAGGCCCGATAGGCTTCCTCGGCCACAAGTTCCATGGCCCGTTCGATGGGAATGCGATAGACTCCTCCGGCCGAGTCCAGAAGCTTATATGAGTTAAGGACTTCATCCTCGGCGGCACGAAGGTCTCGCAGTGTTACCGACTCCGGCTTCAACACCAAATCGTACACATACTGCTCCTTAACTGAGAGGAAATACTCGTTGAGAACAATAAGCGCGACTATAACTACTACGATAACGCCGACCGCAATCAGGACTACCATCCTGACATTGACATCGGACCTCTCGTATCCACCACCCGGCTCTGAATTATTAGCGGACATAAGAACGATCCTAAGTATTTGTGAAGTGAATAGAGGCCTCGAGCCCCGGGTCCTTTACCGGCACCACCGCGTACGATGTATACCGCTTCCAGAAGAACCACACAAAAAGTCCTCCCACGCCGACACACGTGGTAACATCCATCCAGGAGAAGTGAAAACCGCCCTGATGGTGGGTCGGCATCACCAGCCAGTAAAGGTCCGCCCAGCGCATGACCAGAATCCATCCCGCCATTACGGCGAGATAGGGTATCGTACGCTTCGCCGCCCGTGTCAGCAGGCCCACGAATGGAATTACGAAATGGCCGAAGATTATTACCAGGCTCACGTACTTCCAGGAATTATCCCAGCGATATAGATACCAGTAATTCTCTTCGGGTATGTTGGCGTACCAGATAAGGAAATACTGCGAAAAGGCCATATAAGCCCAGAATATGATAAACCCGAAAGTGAGTTTACCCAGATCATGATAATGTTCCACCGTGATGACATCGGTCAAAACATCTCTTCTTCTTTGAAAATACCCGACTAAGATCATGAACGACATTATCGCCAGGAACGCTCCAGAGAAGATATATACACCGAAAATAGTGGAAAACCAGTGAGCGTCCAGCGACATCAGCCAGTCGAACGAGGCAAACGTTATCGTCAGTGCGAACAGGACCATCCCCGGAGCGCTCACCCGCCGCATCTGGCCGGTCAGCTTGTCATCATGACCGCTATCCTGGGCCACCGAGGTTTTGGTGAGATAATGGCTGAGCAGAAACCAGACAGCGAAATAGATAACCGCCCTGATAACGAAGAAGGGAACGTTAAGGTACGCTTCCTTTTTCTTAAGCAGTTCGTCGAGGGATGGTGAAGCCGGATCGTACACTTCCGGGTGACTCCAGTGGAAAAGCTCGTGCAGACCGAATAAGATCGGAATAAACAATATCAGCATCAGCGGAATGGTACCGGCGGCGCTCTCGGATACACGCCTGAGCACGGTACTCCACTTGGCGCCTGTCAGATGGTGCAGCATTGTGAAGAACAGCCCTCCCAGGGCGATTGAGAGCCAGAACATAAATGATGTTATATAGGCAAGAAAGAACTGAGCGCTGTCCTGAAAGTAGCCGAGAACACTTATGACAAGGAAAACCAAACCGGCAGACAGAGCGATTTTCCCGAGTTTGCCCGGCTCGGTAAACCTGTATGTTGAACTATCAAACTTCATCGGCTTTCTTATCTCACCTTATCCTGCATGGTCTGCGGAATATCTTCTTTCGCCGCGTTCTGACTTCTCTGAAGAGCTCTCAAGTAGGCCACGATTGCCCAGCGGTCATCGACCGGAACCTGATACATATAAGCCGGCATATTTCTCACGCCATGGGTGATGACATCGAATATTTGCCCGTCGTGCAGCTCCCGAATACGATCGGAGTGAAAGGTCGGAGGCGGCACGTAGCCCCGGTTGACCATAATGCCTTTGCCGTCGCCCACCCGACCGTGGCAGGGCGAACAATATATATTGAATCTTTCCTGCCCTCGCCTGAGCAGCGGCAGATTCACACTGACGGTATCCGGTATTGTCTCCACGAATTCACCGTTGGCATTCTTCCCCGTACAGTATTCAATGTTGCTTCGCAAATCACCCTCCGCCACCGTGCCAGCCGGAGGTACGCGCATGGTAGCGCCGTCGGCGAAGAACTTGCTCTCCGATTGTGGCCGGTATTTGGGCTGATTATCCATATTCGGATTAATGTGGATAGGCGGATTATCAGAGGGCCTCTCTCTAACACATCCTGAAACACCGAGCATGACAACGGCCACGAAAATTGTGACGACGACCCTATTTCTCGTCAGCATCGACAACCTCCACATTTCTTCCGCCGATCGATTCGAGGAAGGAAATAACCTTGCCCCTGTCATAAAGAGGATCATCGGCCTGAACACTTATAAAGAATCCGCCGTCGGTTACCCGGCTGAATTTCTCGGAGTTAAACACTGGATGAAACAGCCGCGGCAATTGATTGAACGCCAGCATACCGAAGAACGCCCCCAACGCCGAGAAGAGAACCGTGATAGCGAATATAACCGGTACGAAGGCCTGCCAGCTGAAGTAGGGCTTTCCTGATATTACGAAGCGGTAATCAACGGCGCTCGTCCAGTAAGTTAGTGCTATCATCCCGATCATGCCGGTAAAACCCATCACACCTACCACATATCCCAGCGGTGAACGCTTCAGACCCATCGCGTCATCCATTCCATGAACAGGAAACGGCGAGTGCGAATCATATTTTGTATAACCGGCTTCCCGCAGCTTTTTGGCTGCGCTCACCAGGGAGTGAGCCGAGTCGAATTCAGCCAGAATCACCTGTGGCAATGTTTGGAAGATTGATTTCATCAGCCACCCTCTCCGTGATTATAGTGGGGATCGGCCTGCGGCAATACACCCTTTACCTCCGACATCGCAACCATCGGAAGATATCGCAGGAACAACAGGAAAAGGGTAAAGAATAATCCAAACGAGCCGACCAGAAGCATGATATCATAGATCGTCGGGCTGTAATAATCCCAGCTCGACGGCAGGTAATCGCGCGACAGAGTCACGACGATCACGAATCTCTCGAACCACATGCCGATATTGACGAAAATCGAAGCGATGAACATCACCGGAATCGATGTCCGGAGTCTCTTGAACCAGAATAACTGCGGCACAATTACGTTGCACGACACCATTATCCAGTAGGCCCATGCGTAGGGGCCAAAAGCGCGATTGATAAAGGCGAATCTCTCGTAGTCGTTGCCGCTATACCAGGCGATGAAAAATTCCATCGAGTAGGCATAGCCAACCATCAACCCCGTTACCAATATGATCTTATTCATCCTCTCGAGTGTCTTTGTGGTGATGATGTCTTCGAGTTTGAACACCTTCCGGGCGATCAAACTCAGTGTCATCACCATGGCGAATCCGGAGAATATCGCCCCCGCGACAAAGTACGGCGGGAATATGGTCGTGTGCCATCCCGGCAACAGCGAGGTCGCGAAGTCGGTACTTACAATACTATGAACGGAAAGCACCAGCGGTGTCGATACTCCCGCCAGCACCAGGTACGACAGCTCATAGTGCCGCCACTGCCGGTTGCCACCACGCCAGCCCAGCGCGAATAGACCGTAGAGAATCTTCTTTATCCTGGCTTTTGCCCGATCGCGGAGCGTGGCCAGGTCCGGCACCAACCCCACGTACCAGAAAAGCAGAGAACAGGTAAAATACGTGCCTACCGCGAAGGTGTCCCACAGCAGAGGACTTCTGAAATTGGGCCACATCCCCATCTGGTTCGGGAGCGGGAAAACCCAGTACAACACCCACACCCGTCCAACGTGAATGGCCGGGAAAAGCAAAGCGCATATTACCGCGAATATCGTCATCGCCTCGGCAAAGCGATTGATAGAGGTTCGCCACCGTTGTCGAAGCAGGAAAAGGATAGCTGAGATCAGCGTTCCGGCGTGTCCAATACCGACCCAGAAAACGAAATTGACAATCGCCCATCCCCAGCCTACCGGATTATTCAGCCCCCAGATACCGGTACCTTCCCAGAACAGGTATACCAGGTTGGCAAACAGCATGATAGTCAGCAGCACCGATATCGAAAACAAAGCGTACCACCATCTGGTCGGTTTGCCTTCGACGATTCGGCTGACGGCCTCGGTGATTTTCTCAAACGTCGGATTGCCCAGCACGAGTATCTCTCGTTGCGTTGAGCTATCCGACAGTTCTTTGGCCGAAACGTTCACCTTCGCCTTACCTTCTCTTTAGTCGCTCTCTGAAACCTTCGCGTTCGGGTTTCTGATCTTTGCCAGGTACGATGTTCGCGGTCTCACATTCAACTCACCCAGAAGGTCATAGTTGCGGTTGCGCGCCTTCACCTTCGATACTTTGCTTTCGGGATCATTCACGTTGCCAAACACAATCGCCCCGGTGGGACACGCCTGCTGGCAGGCGGTAGTAATCTCGCCGTCCGTGACTTCCCTGTCTTCCTTTTTAGCCTCGATCTTGACCCGGTTAATACGCTGCACACAGTAGGTACACTTTTCCATCACTCCACGCGAACGGACCGTGACATCCGGGTTGTTGACCATCTTCGTGACTTCCGGCGTATCTTTCGTGAAATTAAAGAAATTGAACCGTCGTACTTTGTATGGGCAGTTGTTGGCACAGTACCGCGTGCCAATACACCGATTATAGACCATCGTATTGAGGCCTTCGTTATCGTGCATCGTCGCCGCCACCGGGCAAACCTGTTCGCACGGGGCCATCTCACAATGCTGGCAAGCTACCGGCTGATATACAACTGAGGGCCGGTCCTTGTCGCCGGTGAAATACCTGTCAACGCGAATCCAGTGCATCTCGCGCCCGTTGAGCACCTGCTCTTTGCCCACAATGGGAATATTGTTTTCACTCTGGCAGGCCACGGTGCAGGCGTTACATCCTGTACACGCTGTTAGATCGATGGCCATTCCCCACTGGTAGCCTTCGTCGTACTTGTGATCTTTCCACATGGAAACTAACGGCGGATGATGAACCGCCTCCGGGGCGAAATTCGGATGCCTGCGATATTCGTCCAGCGTCGCCTCCCGCACGTGAGGCCGCCCTTCCATACTCCCATGGTTCTGAGTCGATGCCAGCTTGTAGGTTTTGCCGGTCTTGACCATCGTCAGGCCACGGTCATAATACGGTGCGTCCGAATGACGCAGCAAATAGGTATTGAAACCGACGCCGTTGGCCACCCGTCCGAGGTTCTCTTGGCCGTAGCCAAGCTCCAGTAGAACCGTATTGTCTGCCATGCCGGGAAGAATCCATATCGGCATTTCGAGCTCACGCTCACGATAAGATAGCTTCACCATGTCGCCATTTTTCACACCGTGTTCTTCAGCAGTTCTTGGACTTACCAGCGCCGCGTTGTCCCACGCAAGTTTTGTCATCGGATGAGGCAATTCTTGCAGCCAGCCATTATTGGCGAAACGACCGTCGTAAAGCGAAGGCGAAAGGGCAAAAACTAATTCCAGGCCGTTGTTTCTCCCAGGAGGCTCACCACTGATATCGTCCAGGGCCTTTATCACCATGTTATAATCGGTGACGGGGTCATTTGTCTGAGGGGGAGGTTGAGTTGAGACTCCATCGTGCAAAACTCTCCGCCATTTGTTCTCAAAGCCGGCGCTGCCGAGCATGTTTTCCCACGTGTCCCGGACAATATCGTATCCGGCGCTGTTGGCGCCTGTGGCAATCAGGTTCGCGAACTCGACAGAGGCAATACCGTTAGAAAGCGGAGCGATAAGCGGCTGTATGACACTGCGCGTCCCATCCGGGGCCGAAGCATCCCCCCAGCTCTCCAGGTAATGCGCCTGAGGAATGTGCCAGATGGACCTCCGCGAGGTCTCGTCGTAATAGGGGCTTAAATGTATACTCGTCTCGACCTTCTCCAGAACCTTTCGGAATTCGAGGTTGGCAGGAACGCTGTAGCAGGGATTACCACCTATCAGCACAAGAGTTTTTACTCGCCCGTCACGGATATCCTTGATGAGTCGATATCTCAACTCCGCGGGACGGGAGTATGTGCCATCCGGAGCTGCGACCAATGTCAGCGTTCTGCCAAGATTACCAAGCGCATCATTTATTGCCAGCACCAGGGCATGAACCGAGCCGGGTTGACTACGCCCGGCGACGACCAGCGACCGGCCCCTGGCGGACGTGAGTTCTTCCGCCAGTTTTTCTACCCACCCGCGAAGGGCCTCCGGGAGTTCATAGCCGCGAGGCAACTCCAATTCCACCAGACCTTGTGCCTTCAACGCATTTGCCAGAGCGACAACTAAATGCGGTACGATGCTGGCCTCAACCGCCACACGATGATCGGCTACTGCGCCAGTAGGCGAAAAGCCAGGTTCGAATACATATAGACGGTTCATGCTGTCGTATTCAGTGGTAAGACGACGTCCCTGGACAAAACCGCGCGAGGCAGCGATACTGTCACTCTCCGTCAAAAGAAAATCACAATCGAACGAAACGATTACATCAGCCCGACCGAAATCGTTCAGCGGGAGGTACGACCCGCGCGGGATCACGATGCTCACGCCGTCGAATATGTTCTCGTCTCCTGCCGGCTCATAGGTTACCCATTGCGCATTCGGATATTTCCTGAGAAATTCCTTCCTTAGTCGCGCCAGCGTAGGTGAAGAGAACGGCTCGCTCAACACCGCCAGACCATCTCCGCCGTTGCTGTCATATCGCGCCGAATGCTCGCGCCAGATTGTTACGAATTTGTCCCAGCTACTTTCTTGTCCGTTGTGCATCACTCGCTTCGAACGATCCGGATCGTACAATCCGAGAATCGAAGCCTGTATCCAGGCATTGGAGGCTCCGAGCGTTGACGGGTGTTTTGGATTCCCCTCAATCTTGGAGGGACGTCCCTCGTAGCTCTCCACAACCAAACCATAAGCGCTATTGCCAAAGGGCATGGTCGTGGCGTAATACTGCGGTATTCCGGGAATGACTTCTTCCGGTGGCTTCACATAAGGGACAATTTTCTGTTCGGGCCTACGACAACCCGCCAACCCGGCCAGAGCCAGCGATGCCCCCATAAGTGTCAGGAAATTGCGCCGACTCCAGTCGTTGTTCATCTCCGAAGCTCCTTGAGGAAACTCGCGATGCAAAAATTCCTTGAACTCCGGCGTATCGGCCAGCTCGTCCAGGCTCCTCCACTGGACCTTATCTTTCTTTCTATCCTTATTCATATCCGTCAACGGTGGCACGCCGAGCACACCTCCGGCGGCGCGATACCTTTCTCTTTGATAATCCGGGCGGCATATTCGGCCTGATCGACTGGCGGCACCCAGCGCATGTTTGCCACCTCCTCGACCGGCCTTAAATGCGGCCCCGGGTTGCGGTGGCAATCAAGACACCAACTCATGCTCAGTGGCTCTTTCTGTATGACTACTTCCATCTCTGCGACATTACCATGGCAACTCACGCAGCTTACACCGCGATTGACATGTATGCTATGATTGAAATAGGCATACTCGCCGATCTTGTGAATTCGCACCCACCTGATGGGCTCTCCCGACGCCCAGCTTTCGCGCACCGGAAGAAGCTTCTCGCTTTCGGGAAGAATGAGATTGTGGCAATTCATGCACACTGAAGTGGGTGGGACATTTGCCGAAGCGGATCTTTCGACAGAATAGTGGCAGTAACGACAATCAAGACCGAGATCACCGGCGTGAAGTTTATGACTGTAGGGAACGGGCTGACGGGGACGGTATCCGACATCGGTATATTTTGGCGAGCCATAGTACCAGAAAAAGCCGACCACGGCCAGGGCCACTAATATACCCCCCGAAGCCAGGGCAATTGGAAGCTTGTTGGTCCAACTGGGAAATATCTGCGCCAACTATTTCGCCCGCGTTACAGGTTTTGCGCCCATCTGCTCAACCCAACAACGTTATAATGAAAAATGGTACGAGCGCACGCAATAACAAGTTTGACTTTAACTTGACATCGATTAGTCACCCAAAAAACGCCCATGATATGTGAATGTTCCCCCAAAAACCACGGCAAACCGTACCTAATGAGTATCCATTCAGTAACCTACCGCAGCAGGCCGTCGATTATCATGCCGCCGAATACACCGAACAAGTAGATGATCGAATAGCTAAAAAGCCCGCGCCAGGCTGTTCGGGTCCGGTGGCGAAAAGCATCCACTGCCCTCTTGATGAAGATCAGGCCGAGACACGCCGCGACGGCCAGATAAAACCAGCCTCCTCCATATGCAAGCAGAGTAAGGCTCACGGCGAACAGAACAACGGTATAGATTACGATCTGCCGCAGAGTGGCGGTGTCACCCCGCACCACCGGCATCATCGGTAAATCAGTCTTCACATAGTCATCTTTACACAGTAGAGCCAGCGCCCAGAAGTGGGGCGGTGTCCAGAAAAAGACGATGGCAAATAAGATCCATGGAATAACGTCCATCCGGCCGGTAGCGGCGGTCCAGGCCCCCACCGGCGCCATAGCTCCGGCAATGCCGCCGATCACTATGTTCTGATCCGTGCCGGGTTTCAGCCACAGCGTATAGAACAG
Source organism: Candidatus Zixiibacteriota bacterium (assembly GCA_020351995.1). GTDB lineage: Bacteria > Zixibacteria > MSB-5A5 > GN15 > FEB-12. The sequence goes on along the minus strand of CP070674.1, from coordinate 1,888,511 downwards.
CGAATAGAACAGTATCGTCCCCAGCGAGAGTACGGCGGTCAGCCAGTTGAAAAAGATAGCAAAAATTGCCACTCCGACCGCCCCTATCGCTATCGAAAAAACCAGCGCCCCCACAGGACTCACCTTGCCCAACGGCAACGGGCGACGTTTATAAGTGCGAGTCATGCGGGCGTCAATGTCCCGTTCGAAATACTGATTCAGAGCATTGGCCGATCCACCGGTGAGATACAACCCCATTAGCACCAAAGCAAACAGCATCGGCCGGTGAACCAGGCTTCCTTCGAGAATCACCGATGTCGCTCCGGTGAACAACACCAGAAGCATGATGGTGGGCTTGGTCAGCCTGATGTAGTGTAATATGGTTTCTTTCACAGGGATACTGTTCCGTATAAGGTCGGGTCTTTTATAGTTTGAAAACAGGGCCCCGCGCGAATTGTTCCACCCGCCCGGCTTGTCGATCCAGCTCACACAGGGATAGTGAAAATACCGGATGGTCATGTCAACTTTTTTGTGTTGCAATCGGCTTCTCCAGCATATAATATTGGTGAACGCAACCTGAGATCATCCTGCGTCGTGAAGGAAAGCGCAAAAGGTTAACGCCGCGCCTCCCCCTCCGAGCGCATTTACGGGTGAAGGTATTCTAATCTAATAGTCAGATGGATACAGCACATATGGCTCGCATTCTGGTGTTAGTATTGTCGGTTTGCCTTGCACAGGTCTCATCGGCCACAACCGTTACCGGATATATCAAGGATGTTTCCACCAACGCACCAGTCGCCTTCGCCACTGTCGCCGCCCAGGGGACCACCTATTCTACCAGTGCCAATGAAGAAGGTTATTTTCTTCTTCGCTTGCCGGAGGGAAACTACGAACTGAAATTCAGCCACGTGGCTCATTATTCTCAGACAACTACAGTCGAAGTCGCTGATACAAATATCGTCATAAATATATTCCTAGAACCATCCCTGGTTGAGGTTTCAGCAATCAGAGTCTATGACCGTCAGTACGACGCCGCTCAGCGCATAATTATCGAGGCCATCAAAAGAAAAGATGAACTACTTTCGCAGATCAAGCATTACAGCTTCAAGGCTTACGCCAAAGCATCGGTCATCGATACCAGCAAAGCGGACTCAAGCAACTTCATGGCTATTCTCGAAACCCAGGCTGTCGCGTTTCACGAGTATCCTGACAAACACAAAGAGATAATCACAGCGCGCCGGCAGTCGGCCAACGCTCGGTCCGGCTTCAATCTCGTTTCGGTGGGAGACCTGCTCGATTTCAACCGGAATCGAATCGATCTCGGGCGCTACTCGCTGGTGTCACCCACGGCCACCGACGCCCTCGACTACTATGACTATTACCTTATGGACACGGTTCTGATTGACAATCGAGCCGTATATGTCTTGGAAATCGAAGCAAAGAACCAGACCGACCCGCTTTTCGAAGGCGAAATCATGATCGCCGATTCCACCTATGCCGTCGTGGGGGTGGATTTTGGCTTCAACGATGGCTTCGACGAACCCGCTATTCACGACCCCCACTACCGCCAGATCTATTCCGAGTTTCAGAACAAATACTGGATGCCTACCATGATCCAGTTCGAGACCGTTGTCAATATCGGCTTTCCGGCAGTCCCGGTTTTTGCCCTCGATTTTCAGGCCGCCCTGCACAACTATGACTTCCCCAATGACCTGCCGGACACCTTGTTCAATGAATACACGGTCGAAGTCTCGAGCGACGCCGACGATGTTGATTCAGCGACCTGGAAAGCCGGTCAGTTGATGCCCCTGACCTCACTGGAAGAACGGGGATATGTGTATATCGACTCTCTGGAGCACAATAAGCCTTTGCACAAGAAACTGATGAGGGCTTCGCTGGGTATAGCGGCCATCATGACCATGGCCCATGATATTTTCCACTTCAACCGGGTCGAGGGCTTCTATCTTGGTGCCGGCTACAAATTCACTGGGCTAAGAAACCGATGGGACCTGCGTTTCAAGACCGGCTATGCTTTCGATGCCGAATTCTGGCAACACGAATATGGCGTGGATTACATGCTGTGCCCACGGCAAAAACTCAAAGTGGGAGCAGAGTTTCGCAACGAAGTACATACCCGCCCCACTATATTCGCGCCGCCCAACGGCAACTCCACCTTCATGGCCATAACCAACAAGACCGACCCGTACAATTACTACCGCGAAAAAGGGTTCCAGTTGAGGGGTAGCGTCAAGCTCCTCGACAAGACGAGATGGCATCTTTCCTACCAGGATTTCGACCAGGGTTCCCTCGATAATGGCACCGAATTCAGCATGCTCAGACAGAAGAAACTACACCGCCCCAACCCCGCCATCGTCGACGGCAAACTTCGGTCGATCGAGTCATCGCTTCGGTTTGATTCCCGAAAGCTGATAAAATACAAGAACCGGGACTACTTCGACTTCACACCCTTCTACACCACTTTTCGCCTGGGAGTGGAATACGCTTCCGACGATTTCATTGGCAACGATTTTGACTTTATCAGATACTACGCCTGGTTGTATCGCCGCCAGCGGATGTTCGGCTGGGGTTTCAGCACACTGTTTGTTTATGCGGGAGCCTCCGACCAGACCCTTCCTCCTCAAAAGTACTTCACGGTCGACTTTGGCTCCGGTGTTTTTGACCACCGGCTGAATTTTCATACCCTTGGTGAGATCAACTTCAGCGGCAGCCGGACCCTGGCCATCTACGCCATCCATGACTTCGAGAGGAAACTGTTTCAGAAAACAGGCATACCCGTTATCAAGGACCTCCCCTTTACGCTGGCCGTATACGGCGGCGTGTTCTGGACCGACTTGAAGGGTAATCCCACGCAGCCGGGTGACGAACAGATTCTGGTTGCCACCAAGCCCTACTCAGAGATAGGCTTCAGTATGGGAAGATTGATCCCCTGGGGCTTCCTGCGAGGATTCTCACTGAACTTCAGCTGGCAAATATCCGAATATTACACCCACGTATTTGCCCTCGGCCTGACCCACGAATGGTTTGAGTGAGAGATTACGCGGAAAATGCGGCTGATGCAGTCCCGCGGTCGAAGGTGCTTACCTTACTGAACAAGTACGGTCATGTGACCTGACGATAAGGGCGAGAAAAAATACGAAGACGAAGCTCATCTGACCCCACATCCAGGCCGCCTCAAAAAAAGCGTTAATCAGAAACATTGCCGCCAGAACGTAGAGGATAATCGCTATGACCGGGTCACTTTGTGCTTTATCCACGCTAAATTGTGCTCGCGCCAGACGCAACTGGCGAATCAGAAGAGCAATCAGCACCGAGGTGCCCACAATACCCGTCTCAGCCATGTAGTGAAGAATCAGATTATGAGCCGACAGGCCATGAACGTAAACCTGAATAGGGTCGAATCGCAGGTAATAGTAGATGAGCTGGATAACATCGAAATTACCCGGCCCCAGACCGAAGAGTGGATTGTCCCGGAAAGCATGCCAGGCGTTCCCCCACAGAACCAATCGCTGTGCCACGCTTCCCCCGGTCGTCTGAGTGATCAGGCTTTCGAATCTCTGCCAGATGACAGTCATTACTTCCGGTCGAAGCGCCACCATCACCGCGACCAGGACCGTTCCAAACAGGAGTGTGAGTTTTGTCCGACGTCGAGTCCGGACAACCGTCGCCCGCGATTTGATCGAATCTGATCGGGCTTCGCCAGAGGCCTTTTTGCGCCCAATGAGACGGAGGGCCAGAAACATCACCAGCGCCGAGAAAGCCAGCGCGAACATCGTCGGTAATCTTGATTGGGTTGCCAGTAAAGTCAGAAATATGAACCCCGATCCCAGCAAATATAAGGGTGCCGTCTTCTTGTCGGACCACAGATAGAACGCCAGACCCATCGGCAACGTTATCATCATGATATCGTCAAGTGTCTTCCGACCGAGCCCGAACAGACGATCGGCCTGCTGCGACACCGCCAGCGGAGACAGCGCTATAAAAGCATTAAGAACGGCCAACCAGAAGAAGAGTGTGACCAGGTGTCTCAGCGTGAAGTGCCGCGAGAGCCGGTAAACTGAGAGAAAAGTGGCCGCCATAAGGGTTATGCGCGCCATCGGCTTAAGACCCAGCATGAAATTGTGTCCGGCTACAGATGTGATGAAAAGCGCTACCAGAAGCAAAACCCAATTCAGGGTGAGTTTGGGAAATCCCCTTGGCGGTGCATACTCCAGTAAGAAGTCCAGCATCGCCGCGCAAACCAGAAGGCAGGCCGACAAATCAAGCCACAAAATCACCGGGCTCCTACTGAACATCGCATTGGAGAAAAGCAACACCATGAACTGATAAACGGCCAGGCGCGGGTTCGAAACGCACATAATCACCGCCACCGGCACGATGGCCACTATCAAATAACGATAATGTTCCTCAATCAGAAGATAACCCAGAAGCACCGCGGTAATCACCAGCGCCGCCTTTATATAACGCCTGAAGACTACCCCGTTAACCGCCCAGTAATTCTGATATGCTTCGAGGTTTGGATTCATCACCACAGATTATACAGCCTGGGGACAGGGTTTTCAACTCCAAAGCGAGCGAGCTCTCCAGCCGGTCGCCGACCATAGAAAAAATGCGCCATCAGGGTCTCGAACCCCGGACCCGCTGATTAAGAGTCAGCTGCTCTACCAACTGAGCTAATGGCGCATTTTTTTAGTGTCTGAAGCACCTGACTGATCGTCAATAAGCGCTCTGGCCAATAATAAAGTCCTCCGGTCCAAATGGCAAGCGATTTTCGCCCGGTAGAACGGTATTCCCCGTCCGTACGCCCTTTCTCCAACGTCAGGGGTCTGGGCCGAAATCGAATGATGATAATGGATTGCAGGGGTCCGGGAACTCTTCGTAAATTATCTTGTTTAAAACAGTAATACAGTAAGTGGTTTCAATACAAGGAGGACAAAATGACGCACATACTGCCAAAACTGGCTTATAGTTACGATGCCCTGGAGCCGTATATCGACACCCAGACCATGACGATTCACCACAGCAAACATCATCAGGCCTATGTTAACAATCTGAACGCCGCTCTGGAAAAATACCCGGAGCTTCAGAAAATGTCGGCCGAAGAACTCATCCGCAACCTGGGTCAGGTACCCGAAGACATCCACATGGCCGTCCGCAACAACGGCGGCGGGCACGTCAACCATACCTTCTTCTGGGAGATCCTGCGGAAAGGATCACCCTCACGAGGTGAGGTTATCGACGCTATCAACGATAAATTCGGCGGCTTCCATGCCTTCAAAGAACAATTCTCAAAGGCGGCGGCGGCGCGCTTCGGCAGCGGCTGGGGCTGGCTCGTTGTCGACAACGGTAACCTGGAAGTCATGTCAACACCGAATCAGGACTCTCCTTTGACCATCGGCAAGACCCCGATTCTGGGTATCGACGTTTGGGAGCACGCCTATTACCTGAAATACCAGAACCGCCGACCGGAATACATTGAAGCCTTCTTCAACGTCATCAACTGGGAAAAAGTCAACAGCCTGTACCTTCAGGCGAAAAAAGCTTCTGTGGCCGCGTAAGAGGTTCACTTTTGGTGAGAGGGCCACTCGCTACGGTGAGTGGCTTTTCTTTTGCCCGCCGTTCAGTACTCGCCCCTGTCCGGGACAACACAAATGAACTCAAAGTCACCGTCTCCGGGATTTCTGAATTGATGTGTGGCGTTGGGGGGTACGAACGCGAAATCCCCTTTTTCCAGATCATGCGTTTCATCGCCGATGATAAGCTTGCCACTCCCGAATACCGCGTAGACGACATGTTCAAAGTCATGTTGATGTTCGGGCGTTTGGCCGTCCGCACCCAGGCGGAAGAGTCGCATCGCGTGACTGTCCCACCCCTCACCCCGGCCAATTACTACAGCCTTGAACACGTTGCTGGCACCGTCCATGATCACATTGGACATCTCAATCTCATCATACTTGATTACCGCCATATTTCCTCCATATCGGGTGTTTGAAATATACACCTCGACCCCTATTATGCCGACATAAAAAACCCGCCTTCATTCAAGGCGGGTTCTAATTACTAATCCGAGTATTGTCTAATTCAAGCTTCGGATAGCAGCTTACCTCGAGCGACGACGCGCCTTCCGACGGGGTCTGGCCCTGCGGGTCGTGCGGCGACGAGAGGTAGCACGCCAGGAGCGAGAGCGAGAAGTTCTGCGCCTTGACGCGGTCTTACGGGAGGTAGGCTTGCGCCAGCTGGTCTTACGGAACGCATTGACGGGACCCTTCTGACCTTTCCAGATAGAGGGCTTCGCCTTGCGAATGTTCAGATCGACCGCTTTGTAGCGAACCGAGTACACGGAACGACCGAGCTGACGGGCAACCCAGGCAGTCTCGTACCGACGGTACCATTTGCGCATGAATGCGATTTCCTCGCGGCTCCACGGGCGGCAGGCCTTACGAGAGCGACGGACTGCTTTGCGACTGGTTCTGGTTTTACGCCTAGCCATAATTCTCTCCTTGTTTCACAAGTTAAAGGTTACGGGCACCGGATATGGCTAAACCGATGCGCGCAGTTCACAATTGACATAGTTTTATAATCGTCGAATACTTAAAATACTTTACGCCAATTGCTTATATTTCTCGCCCGGAACAAAAGCGACCGATTTAGTATAGATTAGCCGTATTATAAACCCCAATGACCTCAGTAGACCAATCCGGACTATCATCCCCTGCCGATACCCAAATTTCCCGGCCTTACCGGCACATCCCTTATTGTCAAGTAATCTATTCTATAACAATGACTTAAAGGGTCCATATCGGCTCGTTCCCGTATCCCCGGCGCATTTCGCACAGCGTAAGACCCCATCGAACCGGATGCGACTGATAACGCTGTTTTCCAGGTCAACTATGTCGGTAGTCGCATCGCAGAAAATTTAAAATGTTGCCTGTGAAACCAGCGTCCCATAGATTCCAATAGCACAAACAGAGGACACGGCGGATGAAACGAGAGTATATATTAGTCTCGCTGTTTTTTTTGATTGCGGCGGCTATTTTCTATCTGTTCTACCAGTTGATCGTTCCGTTCTTTATTCCCATCGCATGGGCCGCAGTATTCGCAATATTGTTCTTCCCGCTTTACGAGAAGCTACTTCCTATAGTCAAGTACCGCGGGCTATCGTCACTCATCGTATGCATTTTGATTATCATCCTGATTATAGGGCCCGTTACCTACCTGTTTGTGGCGCTGGTAAGTGAAGCCGCCAACGCCGTGGCCAAGGTCAACGCCATGTATAAAAGCGGCGAGCTTCAGCAAATGCTGTCGATAGATCTTCCCTGGATCGAAGCCGCCAAAGCAAAACTGTCCAAATATTATGACCTGTCGAAGATCAACCTGGACCAGATAATTAAGCAGTCAATGGAGAGTGTCAGCGGTGTCATCCTGAACCAGACAAGCTGGCTCATTACCAACGCCACCCGACTGGTGTTTTATTTCGCCCTTATGGTATTTACCATGTACTATTTCTTCAAAGACGGTGAGCTAGTCATTCACAAAATCAAAAGGCTGATGCCTCTTGAGGTGAGCCAGATTAACATGACTTTCCGTCAGTTGCAGGAGGTTATTCAGGCTACAATGTATGGCGGTGTGGTCGTGGCCATGATACAGGGACTGATCGGCGGCATACTCTTTGCCATTGTCGGCATTCCATCCGCGGTCTTCTGGGGTGCTATCATGGCCTTTCTATCGATAATTCCGTTCGTGGGGGCATTCATCGTGTACATCCCGGCCGGGCTGATTCTGATAATCGGCGGTTCCTACGTCAAAGGCCTGATCGTCATTATCATCGGCACCGTGGTTATCAGCCAGGTGGATAACGTCCTTCGGCCCCTTCTCATTTCCGGCCGGACCTCGATGCATCCACTAATGCTGTTTTTCACGATCCTCGGAGGCATTTATATCTTTGGTCTGCTCGGGATTGTGCTCGGCCCATTGATCGCGGCGGTGTTCATTACCCTGCTAAAGATATTTGAGTTTAAACTGCATCCGGAAGCCGGGGCCGACCTCGCCCAGAACATCGACGAATAGGGCGGCGTTCTCAATTTCCACTTTACACGTCCCCGTCTTTGGGGTTTATTAACTGCTTGTACCAGAGTGTAACAGCAATAAGGAGTTCTCCATGTCTCACAAATTACCTTCAGTCGCGATCTGTCTGATTTCCATAATCATTACGGCCGGTGCCGCGGATGTCGGCGCCTCGGCTCATCCCTCGTATTCGTACGTTCTGCCGGTTGATACGGTACCGTTCTATCCCGACGGGACCTATGACGAGTCCATTCCCAAACCGAATGATTATTTAAAGCATCCTGTCGGTTCCTGGCCAGCGCGATTTGATGAAATCATCAACTATCTGGAAATTCTGGCTGGAGCCTCGGACCGGGTGCTGATAGAAACACACGGCAGCACCCACGAAGGCAGGAGCCAGTACAATCTGTTTATAGGAACACCCGAGAACATAGGCAAACTTCAGGAAATTAAAGCCAGAACGGCCCAACTGGCCTCCGCCGATGGTCTGAAATCCAGGGCCGAAGTGGACGCTTTCGTTGAGAATCTTCCGGCCACGGCCTGGCTGGGCTACAGCATCCATGGCGATGAATACTCGGGTACCGACGCCGCCGTCCAACTCGCCTATCAGCTTGCCGCCGGGACCGACTCGGCCACGATGCACCTGCTTAATAACGTCTTGATAATCCTTGACCCATGCGAGAATCCCGACGGCCGCGAACGCGCGCTCTCGATGCTTCAAACCTATAAGAGCTATGTCCCCAATTATGATATGGAGGCTCAGCAGCATGGCGGTGTCTGGCCCTGGGGCCGCGGCAACCACTACCTGTTCGACCTGAACCGCGACTGGATCCTGCTAACTCAGCCAGAGACTAAAGGACGAGTCAAAACCCAGCTGGATTGGAATCCGCAGCTTGTAGTCGACGCCCATGAAATGGGAGCCGATGATAACTATCTCTTCTCGCCGCCACGTCAGCCTATTAACTACAACACACCGGAAAACGTGTTCAAATGGTGGGAAATTTTCAGTCGCGATCAGGGCCTCGCGTTCGATCAGCGGGGATGGCCGTATTATGTCAAAGAATGGCACGAACACTGGTACCCCGGTTATGGCTCACAGTGGCTAACTTTCTTGGGGGCGGTTGGTATTCTGTATGAGCAGGCTGGCGTCGACGGTGGGGTTGTCCGGCAGGAAGACGACTACCTGCTTACCTACCATGAGGCAGTCAACCATCAGTTTACCTCTTCACTGGCGAATCTTCGCACGCTCGCCAACAATCGCCGCGAGATTATACGCGACTACTGGCAGGCCCGGCAGGATATTGTCAGCGAAGGCCACCGATCCGGCCTTGCCTACCTGTTCGTTCCCGACAGCGACGAGTTGAAGATGAACCGGTTTATAAGCTCCCTTCTCGGTCAGGGCATTCAGATTCATCGGGCCAAAGAGGACTTCACCGTCCGCTCGGCGGTAGATATTTATCACGAGGAACACGCTTCAAAGAAATTCCCTTCGGGTTCCTACATCGTCAAAACCGATCAAACCCACGGCAATCTTATTAAGGCCATATGTGAGTTTGACCCCCACCTCAAACTGGAATTTCTCAAAGAAGAAAGGCGAGAACTGGAGAAATACGGCGATACTCGCATATACGATGTCTCGGGCTGGTCAACCCCGCTGGCCTATGACATAGATGCCTATGAAACTAAATCTCCGCTGGCGGTATCCACAGAGCTGGTAACCGAAGTAACAACTTCTATCGGAAAGCTGTTCAACCCCGAGGCGCAGTTCGGTTTCGTAATCAATATGGAAGGCGAAAAAACTTATCGGATGCTCAACCGGATGTTCGGCGAAGAGTTGATGATCTACGCTTCCCAGAAACCGTTTTCGATCGAGGGGCGCGACTACCTTCCCGGTTCGCTTGTTCTGCGCAAGCGCGGTAACCCCGACGATCTGGTTTCCGTCCTGCAAAGACTGGCTGGTGAGGTCGGGATCAATGTCTACGGAGTCAATACCGCCATGTCGACCAGCGGCTCTTATCTGGGAGCCGGCACATTCCGTTTATTGAACGCTCCGAAGATAGCTCTTGTCAGCGGGGAACCGCTCAGCGGCGGTTCTTTTGGATCACTCTGGTTTGCCATCGACCGGGAACTCGAAATACCCCACTCCATTATCCGCATTCAGTCATTGGCTTACAGTGATCTCTCCCGTTACAATGTGTTAATCATTCCCTCATCCTGGTGGGGAGGGTTTGAACACGTTCTTGGCAAGCACGGCGCTAACCGGCTGTCTGAGTGGGTCTCCGATGGCGGAATTCTGGTTTGCACGGGCAACTCGGCATTCTGGGCCGCCGACACCACCACGGGTCTCAGTGGAGTCAGACTTAAACGGCAGGTACTGGACAAGCTCAAAGATTTTGACAAGGTCCTCAAGCGAGAGATTCAGGCCGAGGCTCCCCAGGTCGACACCATGGCACTGTGGCACCCCGATAAAGTGACGGCGAAGAAAGAGGAGCCCGAAGAAAAGGCTCCCCCGGCCGGTAAGGAGGAACTTGAAGACCGCGACGAATGGCAACGCCGCTTCTTCCCCCGGGGTGTCATTATGAGAGCCGACCTCGATACCGAAGACTGGCTGGCTTTTGGCATGAAGAAACGTGTTCCCGTCTCACTATACACTCACAATGCCTTAATGCCGGGTGAACATGTCCAGACCTCGGCCAGGCTGTGCCCGGACCAGAACAAGTTGCGCATGTCAGGACTGCTGTGGCCCGAAGCGCGCGAACGCTGGGCCGGCACGGCTTACGCCACCCGCGAGCGGCACGGCAAGGGGCAGATTATCCTGTTTGCCGGTGATCCTAATCCGCGGGCTTATTTCTACGGTACCCGTAAGATGTTCATCAATGCTATTCTGTACGGTCCGGGAATGGGCACCTACGGCGAAGAACCGTATGATAAGGAGGGCTAATCCGAGCTGTCGGCGCTTGCGTTTTGTGAATCATTGATTATATTATGGCAGAACCGTCATTTTAATATGACGGTTTTGTCGTCTTAGTCTCTCGTGAGATTTGTGATGAAAGGAACTGATGAAAGGTAAAAGAGTACTGGTCACCGGAGGCGCCGGTTTTCTGGGCTACCACCTGGCGATGAATCTACCGCGGTTCGGCGTGGCCTTTCTGGCCATGAACGATATCGCTCCTTTTCTGGAAGCTGAGTACACCGATGACATGCTGCTGGTTAACCAGGATGTGCGTGACGCCGAGGGCATGTATCGCCTTATTCATGATAACAAAATAGATATCATCGTGCATTGTGCCGCGGCCCTGCCACTCTGGCCCAAGCCGGAGATATACTCGACCAATATTGCGGGCGTGAGAAACACTCTCGAACAGGCTCAGAAATGTAACGTCGAACGAGTCATATTCATCAGTTCCACGGCCGTGTATGGTGTACCGGAGAAACACCCGCTGGTCGAAGATGACCCCCTTATCGGTGTCGGTGCCTACGGCGAGAGCAAAATCGCCGGCGAGGGCGTCTGTGAGGAATTCCGTGAAAAAGGAATGTGCGTCCCGGTCATTCGCCCCAAGACTTTCATCGGTACGGCACGCCTGGGCGTGTTTCAGATACTGTACGACTGGGTTGACTGCGGCAAGCGTATCCCGATTATAGGCAAAGGCGAGAATCTTTACCAGCTTCTCGAAGTAACCGACCTGATTGACGCCATCGTCCTGGCCTCCACCGCTCCGCGCGACGTTGTCAACGACACCTTCAACGTCGGCGCTCAGATGTATGACAAGGTCAAGCTCGATGTGGGCGCGCTGTGTGATTTTGCGGGAAGCGGTTCACGGGTTATGCCGACCCCGGCCAAACTGGTCAAAGGCGCGCTGGCTGTCTTTGAGTTTTTGAAGATATCTCCGCTTTATAAATGGGTGTACGGTACCGCCGACAAGGATTCGTACGTTTCGACTGAAAAGATCGAAAAGAAACTCGGCTGGAAATCAAATTATTCCAACCAGGACGCTTTGATAGCCTCACACAAATGGTACCTTGAGCACAAGGAGGAGTTGCTCACTCAGAAGGCGGGTATTACTCACCGCGTCGGCTGGGATCAGGGTATTCTCAAACTGTTCAAGCGCTGGTTATAACGCCGTTAAGTGAAATTGCAGAACAACAACGGAGCGCGCCTCACTCGCGCTCCGTTTTCGTTGCCCCTCCCCCCTGCCTGGAGCCTTGGCTACCCCTCCGCCATTAAAGCCCCAGTTACTTATATTATTTAACGACTACCTACAATATTACTCACCCTTGACTCTTCTTGTAGGTTCGTCGGAACATTCCTCGCTCGTGTCAGTCTTCACCTCAACACCCTCAATCGTCACCGTCTCATAATCAAGATGAGAAATCTTGAGCGTATATATTCCCGGCCGAAGTTCGCTGATCACATACTGACCATCGAAATCCGTCATCGCCCCGCGCCTTGTGCCGACGATTATCACTGAAGCCCCCACGATTGGCTGACCGGTCCCGGCGTCGGTCAACTGACCGATAATTTTGCCTGTCTCGGATGCGCTGACAGATGACATCATGCAGATAAACAGAAATGAGATTGGAACTAATATCAGAATCAGAATCGATGCCCTGCCGTTTCGCACAACCTACCTCCTTAGTCATGCCCGTGGCACGCGTGATTCGTGAGGGGAATACACCCAAAGGACGCTTCGTCTTCCACATATGTTCAATTTTCATTCGAGTTCGGTGCGTCTATGATTCTAACCGCTTATTTATCAGCAGCAAAGGGAAGCGGAGCGCTTCTTTTCGCGCCCCGCTTTGTCTGTTTCCCTATGGAGCGTCGGCTACCTGTTGGCCAGCTCCTGCTCCATTTCCTTGGCTTTGGAAATCAACCCCATCAACTCTATCAACTCCGGTGAGTCACTCTCATTGGAGAGATTTCTCGCCAGCTTCAGCACATCGCCCATATTCGAACCTCTTGCCCAGTATGACCTGCGAAGTATCTCGGCAAATTCGGCGGCACAGGCGGCCAGACGATATTCGTGCGAGCAGTCTTCAAAGCCGGGCTTGAATACCTCCCGCTCAATGGACCGATTGATTTCCGTCACTTTCCTCATATCGTCCGGATCCTTGTATCGCACGAAAACCGTACCCAGGAGATCGGAGGTCGCATCCTCCTTGAGTTTGATCTCGTATAGCGCGGTGACCTCGTGTCCCGAACCAATCTCGCCACCATCTTCCTTATCATCTCGGAACTTATTGTCTTCCACGTCGCGGTTCTCATAACCGAGTAAGCGGTAACTGCGGACGACCTCGGGATTGAAATCGACCTGGATCTTAACGTCGCGGGCAATCACCTGGAGATTTCCGGTGAGGTTATCAACAAAGATTTTTCGAGCCTCACCGATGTCGTCCACGTAAGCATAGTACCCGTTACCCTTGTTCCCGAGCTTTTCCAGCAGGATATCGTTGTAGTTGCCCATGCCAAAACCGATACTTGAGAGCGTGACACCTTTGTCAGCATACTGCTTAATCATTTTGAGGATGTCATCCGCGCCGGTCCGGCCGACATTGGCCACGCCGTCGGAGCACAGAATGATTCGGTTGATTTTTCCCTTCTGGAAGTGCCTATCCGCCATCTCATAGCCCAGGCGAATACCCTCCTCGGCAAAGGTCGAGCCGTGAGGGTGAAGCTCTTCAATAGCTGAGACAATCTTATATTTGTACTTGATCGACGTCGGCTCCAGGATGACTTTGCCATGCGTACCATACACGCAAATCCCGACCCGGTCATCCGCCCGCAATTCATCGAGTAAGAACCTCAGGGCTTTCTTGACCAGTTCGAGGCGATGCTCACGAGCCATCGACCCGGAAACATCAATCACGAACACCAGGTTAGCCGGCTTCCGTTCTTCCGGGTTTATCTCCTGTCCTTTGATGCCAATTCTGAGCATCTGGCAGTTCTGCCCGAACTTCGACGGCGAGCCTTCCATGAACAACTCAAACGTTTCCTCGTGCGGAGCGGTGTAGTTATACCTGAAGTGATTGATGAACTCTTCCGTACGAATAGCCTCGTTCGGGGGCAGCGCCCCCCTGTCGAGATACGACCGGGTCATTGTATAAGAGGCATCATCGACATCGATGGCAAACGTAGACAGGTGGTCATCCTCGGTATCGACGAACGGATTAATACCGTAGTTCTTAAAGAACATGGCGTCGAAAGCTTCGCCGTTGACAATGGCAGTTCCCCCATGGGCCGGACCGGTGGCGATAAGAATATCACGACATTCTGGTGTGACCAGGTACCGCTGGAAGGTTTTGTCCTTCCCCTTGGGATCCGACCCATCTCTGACTACGGTTACTTCAACCAACCCGTCATCCGAAGACCGGTAGCTGGCACCTTCTCGCTGCGTATTGCCCGTCACCAAAGATAGGTTTGCCCCCGCCTGGCCTAATCCGCCCAGCGGGTCTCCCAAAGGCACTCCATCGACCACATAAGCAACCTCAAAAGCCCTGCTACCCCTGATGAAGATCATTCCCTCGTCGTTCGTCACGACACCTGAGGCCTCGGCCTGCAGATCAGCAACAGTCGAAACCGGTCGCCCTTGAATAGCCTCTCTGGAAATCGTAATCTCGTTCGACACCTCTCTGATCTGCAGTATGTCCCTCTTGTCTCGAACGCTGATTTCCACATCGAGATCCGACACTTTCTTCTCAAGTTGGTACGACACCTCCGTATTCATATCAGCTTTTACTATAACGTCGGTAACAGTTACCGTTGCGTAGTCAAGGTGGGATATTCTCACCGAGTAAGTTCCCGGCTTTACATTGGCGATCACATAATTGCCATCGAAGTCTGTCATCGCCCCCCTTCGGGTGCCGTCCAGCATTACCGAGGCCCCTATCACCGGGTCGCCGGTTTCGGCATCCGTAATCGTGCCGACGATCTTGCCGGTTGAGCCGGCATAGGTTATGGCGGTTACACCAATAAATACACTGGTGAGGAGCAGATACGCTATAAGTGATCTGAGACGCATAATCCACCTCCAGTTCCGAGGTATAATGGTTCAACTGTTCGCGAGGGGATTACATAAGAATGACGCGGGGTTTTCCGAAAGTGTTCAAAAAATCAGTGCCGACACTGACAACAAAACATAACCGGTTATCTCACATCCCAAAGGGAAACGGGGCGCCTCATGGTGCGCCCCGTCTGGTCGTTCCCCCTGGAGCTAAACCTTAACCCTCCGCCAGTTGCTGCTCCATCTCCTTGGCTTTGGAAATCAGTCCTAACAGCTCTATCAACTCCTGTGACCCACTCTCATTAACAAGGCTCTTGGCCAGATCCAGAACGTCGGCCAACTTCGAACCTTTTGCCCAGTACGATTTGCGCAGAATCTCTCCGAACTCAGCGGCGCACGCAGCCAGCCGGTACTCGTGTGAGCAATTATCAAAGCTGCCGTTGAAATCTCCCCGCTTGATATCACGGTTAATCTCCCTGACATCCTCCAAATCATCCGGATTCTTGTAGCGCACGAAGATTGTCCCGATACGATCCGAGCTGGCGAACTCCCTGAATTTTATTTCGTACAGAGCCGTCACCTCATGGCCCGAACCTACCTCGCCGCCGTCTTCTTTGTCATCGCGAAACTTGTTGTCCTCAACGTCGCGGTTTTCATATCCGAGCAAGCGATAACTGCGCACGACCTCGGGATTGAAATCGACCTGAATCTTGACATCGCGTGCGATCACCTGAAGGTTACCGGTCAGGTTTTCAACGAATATCCGTTTAGCCTCATTGATGTTATCAACATAGGCGTAGTGACCGTTACCCTTGTTACCCAGCTTCTCCAGCAGGATATCGTTGTAGTTGCCCATCCCGAACCCGATACTGGAAAGCGTGATACCCTTATCAGCGTACCTCTTTATCATTTTCAGGATGTCATCCGGGCCGGTTCGCCCGACATTGGCCACACCGTCAGAGCAGAGGATAATGCGGTTAATCTTACCCTGTTCGAATTGCTTATCGGCCATTTCATAGCCCAGCCGGATACCTTCTTCGGCGTTAGTCGATCCCTGGGGATAAAGCTTTTCAATGGCTGACACAATCTTGTTCTTGTCTTTAATCGAAGTCGGTTCGAGAATAACCTTTCCTTCCGAACCATAGACAACAATACCCACCCGGTCCTGCCCGGTGAGCTGATCCAGAAGCAGCCTCAAAGCTTTCCTGACCAGGCCGAGCCGGTCCTCGCGCCCCATCGAGCCCGAGACATCAACAACAAAAACGAGGTTGGAGGCTTTGCGGTTTTCATCTGCGATCTCAAAGCCCTTAATGCCGATTTTCAACATCTGGCAGTTCTGCCCGAACTTCGACGGCGCACCCTCGAAGAGAATACCGAAAGTCTCTGCCCTCGGGGTCGGGTAACTGTATTTGAAATGGTTGACGAACTCTTCCGTACGAATAGCCTCGTTCGGGGGTAGCGCTCCTCGATTGAGATATGACCGCATCATTATATAAGAGGCGTCATCAACATCAATTGCGAAGGTCGACAGGTGGTCGTCCTCGGTATCGACAAACGGGTTGACCCCGTAGTTCTTAAAGAACATGGCGTCGAAAGCTTCACCGTTGACGATAGCGTTGCCGCCATGAACTGGCGGGTAATATCCCGTACCCTCCCTCAAAACACATCTCGGTATTCCGATCGCCGGAGCCTGAGCGACCCCCAAGCTCTTATCCATACAGACCGCGAATTCATCTTGCTCGGATTTCACATCGATCTCGACGCCAAGATCTTGGGATTTCTTCTTCTTGAGTTTACACGAAGCTTCGGTTGTAGCTCCGGTACGGACGGTTACAGCCTTCATTGTCATCGTTTCATAATCAAGATGAGATACTTTTAGCTCGTAACTGCCCGGTTGCAGTCGGTTGATTACGAACCTGCCGTCAACCCCCGTCATGGCCCCGCTTTTGGTGCCTACAACCATGACCGAGGCTCCGGCCACGGGATTGCCGGTCTCGGCGTCAGTTACCACCCCTTCAATTTTCCCGAACGACTGAGCGTTGATGATAACCGTGACGGCAATCAATACAATGGTAAGGAAAACATAAGCTACTGCTGATTTGCCCCGCATAATCCACCTCCGAATCTTAATGTTGGCTGGTTCAGTTGTTCTGAAGGGATTACAGCCGGACTGCGGATTTCTTCCCATTAAAATAGCCCGGCCAGGATCAGCCCCCTAACCTCCTGTGCCCCAACTTATTTAAAATGAAAAAGGCAGGCCGAGAAGCCTGCCTTTGAGTGTTCTGATTAGATTTCTATCGATTCGCCACAAGGTCGGAACGCTTCAGGTGAATCTTGTCGTAACTATCCGAGGAGATAACATAATACCAATCGGCGAAGCGATTGCTGAGCTCAGCCGCCGCCTGTGGGCCCCGAGCCACAGCGTTCACCCAGAAATCATGACGATCTTTAGTAAGCTTATTGGCACGATCGGTAGCGTCCCAGCGCCGCTCTTCCTTGAAAAGATACGACGTATCTGTCGGTTTGGGAGGTTCCTGAAGGTATCCGGGATCATAATCAGCAGTGATGAACAGGTATCGGTTTTCGCCTTCTACTTCATCGCCCCGGCGCGAGCCGTCCTCGCCCCCGGCTGAAACAGCCAACCCGGAGCCGTAGACTACCTCGCCGAAACGGAGGGTATAGTTCACGCCATAGTTTGTCATGACCTGAAGTTCTCCCTCGTTAGAGAGCAACCGCCCATCATTGGATAGATAAAAACCCTTGTTCCGAAGTGACACAAAATCTTCCTGGGTCAATTCTTTCTGATCTCCGGCCACTTTGAGATTAGCCGACAAACCCTGAGGCTTGGGGCGCACCCCGACGATGGTAAGGCCCTCCAGCGAACTCAGCAATTCATCTATGGCCGTTGAATCCACCGACTGACCGGCCGACATTCGGTTAGCCGCCCACCTGCCCGGCTGCCGGGTAAGCACCAGGTTGTCACGATCGTCAATGCTCAGGGTTCTTTCATTGACCGAATAATCCCGGAGAACCACCCGGTCTATATCGGATTTTCTCAGGCGAAGCAGGTCGGTGTCGATCCAGTCCTGAAAACGCGTGGACAACTCCATATCAACCTCGGCGGCGTAAACACGGTTCGAACCCGGTATGCGAACGTAACGATAGTTGGGCCGCATCTCGATCGGCGTTCCGATTATAACATCAGCCAGGATTTCGTCGCTCTGGCCCGAAATCGTAATTCGCTGACCCCGACCTGAAATGCCGGCCGTTTCGTCGAGCGGGTCGATGACACCGCACGCTTCGTGGTCGGAAACATTGTTGGTTCTGAACTCATCTTTCTTGATCCCGATAACGCCCGCTGCCGTCCGCGCCAAACGATCCCTGGCGTCGGCCGGATAATCGTGATGCGACGGAATCGTCCAGGCGCTTCCCTTAAAGGTGACTTTAAAAGCCCTGGGGGTACCGGTAGATTGGTCGTAGCCCACTACCTCGAGCGTCGCGGCTTTGTTGGGATCGGTGAAGTCGGGAAAGAATACCTCTCCCTGGTCCATGAAGGCCTCCGGGGTAATCCGGCCGGGAGAGGAAAAGATAGCGATGATCAACAGAACGACCGCCACGGCTCCATATATGATTGTCCTCTTATTCTCGTTCATGGCTTAGCTCCTTAACCTTCTCGCGGCCATTGCGCCTTCTTTTTCACGTTTCTTTCGCCGTACAAATATAAACGCGCCTACTATCAGCACCGGTATCGGCGGGAGTATCACTGCCAGGGTCTTGATTCGGGTCTGGATCGAGCGGATCGCCGTCTCGGTGTTTTCCTTGCTGGCCTGGATCATGGTTTCCATCCGAAGCTGGATGTTTTCCTTTAAAGCTTCGAAACGACGGCTCTCGACCTCCTGAATGTTGGCGGCCATGATCTGTTTGGCCTGGTCGTCCAGGTCGGCTCGATTCTGAACCTCGGCGACTTTTTCATTAAGACGATTCTGGGCCTCCTCCAACGCCCGTTGTGCCTGCTCTTCGGCATCTCTTTCTTCCTGAATCCGTCGTTCAATAAACATCTTCGTCTGGGCCTCGACCGTCTCCAGCGTGCGGTGCTTCACCCGTTTCTTTCGCAGGTCGACGAAGGACTCATCCCCCGCCAAAAGATCCATACAGTTGAGAAAGAACGTCACGTTGTCGAAGGTAAAGCCCTCAACACCCTGTCTGCGAAGCGAAAAGAACTGCTCGGAAATTATATCAACGTCAGCCACCACGATAGCGTCAACGTCCTTGACAATCCAGGTCGTATCGGACAGGCCACGCATGGCCTCCTGGAGCGACCACGTCGTATCCTCCATTATAGTGCTGTCAAGCCCCCGGATACGAGCCGCGAGTATGTAAGCCTCGGGGGAGGGGGGACGCCTGGGATTGGGGTTAATGCTGAAGCCCATACCCATGAATCGTCCGCGCATTACTAATTGCGTCCAGTCAAGAAAACCCGACAGGATACCGGTTCGCAGCAGGGGTTGGAATGTCAGCCCGGCTTCCATCCCCTTATAAATATAGCCGGGGTACATCATCACCGCTTCCTGAAGTCCTGCCGTAGCCGGGCTGAGCGGATTGAAAGGCTCCGGACTGCCGTTGCCTTCTCCGATAAAAACGATTTCCGGTTGTATCTGGCTCAAATCCGGGTGGGGGTTATAAGCGTCCCAGACCACCAGCCGGCTATTCCAGTTGATCCCCACTGCCCGGAGAAACTCGACGACGTCTCCTTTTTCCATCGTTTCACCCGATTGGTCGCCCATATACATAGCCCGTTCGTAATCGGCCGGAACTATCGGAGATTTCGCGATATCGAACATCGGCAGCGGATCTACCATGATCATCACCGGATGACCGGCTCGGCAGTAGTCGGCCAGATCGTAGAGTTGCCCCTGCGACAATGTCGACGGCAACACCACCAGCATGGCATCCATGTCTTCGAGGATCGGCTGCGAAGGATCGATCCGGACGACATCGTACTGCTTCTGCAACTCGAGCACAACCGACCAGGCCGGTTGGCGGCTCATCGTCTGAAAATTAATATCACCGAATAGCTTCGCTCCGGTATCGACCACGCCCACTTTCTTTCGTTCCGTTTTCGCCGCTACCCGGATACTCCGGACCAGTTCATACTCGACCGACAAACCCCGGTCAAAAAACGGCACTACTTCTTCGTTCACGCCACTGACAAAAGCCAGTCCCATGAACACATCGTAGGCACGGGCCTGGGCGGTTTCAGTCCCCAGCAACCGCCGGGAGGTTATGCCATATTTCTCGCGGGCATTGCGGGCTACATCGGTGAATGGCTCACAGTCGTATATCAGCACCTGAACCTTGTCACCGGCAATGGCCGATATTTCTTCCAGTTTGCTGATCAGGTTAACCCGGGTCTCCACATAATCTCTGGGTACCTCGGGGCTGATATACGCCTGGATCAGAACCGGTCGGTCATCGGGCAAGGCGTCGATCAGGTCTTTCGTCTGGTCCGACAGCGAATGCAGTTGCTCGGCGGTTACATCAATCCGAATCGCGATATTCGAGATAATCACGTTAAGACTGATCACTACGATCACCAGGGCCACCGCCCGGGTTAGCTGATGCACCCAGTATCGATAGCCGCCGGCCTCAACCGGCCAGTGGCGACGGCCGAGCACGACCGTATTGAGATAGATCATCGTGGCCGCGATCGAAACAAAGAACACCACCGCCGAAAAACTTACCACTCCGCGAGCGAGATCGGCGAAATTTCTAAAGACTCCCAGCGGCGCAAGAACCGACTGCAGCCAGTCACTGAAAACCACCAGGGCCGAATCAACGAATATGAAAAACGAGCAGAACACCGCTCCCATCACAAAAGCCACCGTGACATTGGCCGTCAGAAGCGAGGCAAACATACCCACAGCCAGAAGAGCTGCGCCCAGAAACCAGTAACCGACATAGTTGGAAAACATCAATCCGATATCGGGGCTGCCCAGCCAGAACAGAACGATAATATGACTGACTGAGAGTATCAGCGAAGCGGTGTAAATCCCCAGCACGGCGAAATACTTGCCCAGTACAACCTCGAGGTCGGTGGCGGGCATGGTCAGCAGAAGTTCATCGGTCCCCTGTTTGCGCTCTTCCGCCCAGACACTCATAGTCAGAGCCGGAACAAAAAACAAAAGCAGGTAGGGAAAGTAATTATTCAACTGGGTCAGGTTGGCCAGGTTATCGGCAAAGAACCGCCCGTGCCAGAAAGCCGCCGCCGCGCTAAGGAAGATAAACAGGGTGATGAACACATACCCGGTGGGACTCGCGAAATACGAAAGCAGGTTCCGCCGGGCAATGACATAGATGACGTTCCAGTTAACCTTCATCATTGGCCCTCCCCTGTTGCGCTACCCGCCTTCGCAAGCTTCGGGTCGGTGAGGCCGCAGAAGGCCGCCTCGAGCGAGCCACCTTTTCGAAGCTCTTCCGGCGTGCCGTCGAACATCAGTTTCCCGTCGTTGACCAAGAGTATCCTTTCCGCGATAGCGTCGGCCTCCTGAAGGATATGGGTGGATATCAGAACTGTCTTGGATTTACCCAGCACGGCAATGTTGGAGCGAAATTCGCGGATCTGGTTAGGGTCGAGACCTGCTGTCGGCTCATCCATTATCAAAACTTCAGGATCGTGAAGCAGGGCGTGGGCCAGACCGACGCGCTGACGATAGCCCCGCGACAACTTACCGATTGGTTTCTCGAATACCTCCTGAAGAGAGCACAGATCGACCACGTAATCGACCCGCTCGCGAAGTTTGTTGTCTTTTAGGCCCCGGACTTCTCCGAAAAACTTCAGCAGCTCCTTTGGGGTCATGTCCAGGTAAAGAGGCCCGTTTTCCGGCAAATAACCCAGCTTTTCCACCGCCCGAAGTCGGTCTTTGCGGATATCCAGCCCACCTATGAGGGCCGTTCCCTCGCTTGGAGCCAGAAACCCGGTCAGGATTTTCATGGTCGTGGACTTGCCTGCCCCGTTCGGACCGAGAAAGGCCACTATCTGACCCCGTGGGATAGAAAAGCTGATGTCGGAGATGGCCACAAAAGGGCCGTAGTATTTACTGAGCCCCTTTGATTCAATCATAGTTGTAGCCGTATCATTGGCCATAACATCATCCTCTTATTTCCAATTGTTTATAATCTGGAGTATATATAAAGTACACATCAATGCTCGATAGGTTCTATGAATGTTGAAATAGATAACCAAGATCCGGCTGTTTGTCAAGGCATATAACCATCTATTACTCATATGGTTATCTGGCCCGACCGGAAAGTCGCGTTTATCCCGCGGAGCTAACTGCTACGCGGCCGCAAGTTAGTGCTTGAAAATGGGTCCGCCCGGTTATACAATGATACTTACCGTCAATAAATTCAGCCGCTGCGCGGCGCAAACCGGCCAAATTCCAATGGGGTGGCAAAATGCAGGATAAGCTTCGCTACAATATCGCCGATGAACGCCTTTCCTACCGCGGAAAGAAAGACGACTACGTTTTCAACCAGGATAAGATCATCGAATTCAACCATCGCCACAAAGCGGTCCTGGAAAACTATGACATCACTTTAGATGCCCTGACCATCATGACCCTCTGCGACAGGATAAGCTACAATTCCAATCTCGGCGCCCTTCGCAACCGGCAGGTACGGCAGTCAGTAACTCTCTCAGCGGCCCTGTCGGCAATAGCTGTCGGCCTTCATGGTCGGGGAAGCCTCAACGATGTTCCCAAAGATCACGTTACCAAAGAGTTGAGCAACAATCTCAAGCGCGCCAACGACCGTACCTCGGCCCAGATCATGGCCGAGGTCCTCCAGACAACCACCGAAACCCTTCCCACCGGGGAGGAAGTCTTAATTGAATCTGCCATCACTGAGGGCGTTCGGGTTAAACCGGGCAAGGAAGCCGGCGGTAATCCCACCATCGCTGTCGGAGCTGTCTTCGGCAAAGATCAGCATCGGGCGCAGTATGGTCTGAGCATGCCGCGCAATGTGACCCAGCTTTCGATGGGTAACGACGTTATCGACGGTACCACGAAATCCATTAAAGGTCTGCATTCGAGTCTGACGGCATTATTTGTCACCGAGGCCAACGTCAAACGACATCTGCCGGACATCTACGTCCAGAGGTGGATGGGCGGGGCATTCTTTGACGAGTTCAATCCCAGAGAAGCCAAACTGACCGATGCCGCCGAGGTAATCGCCAAAGCCTATGGGTTTTCGAGCATAAAAAAACTCAGCGCGTTCTTTTTGGATCGCAGCCGCCATTACCCGGCGATGGACACCCTGAATGAAGCCGGTGTTGCCACACCTTTCGACAAAGATGGCGATTTACTCCCAGCGGTGCTGCTGGGTCTTAACGGGCTCGAGTTCCCGGATGACCGTGGCCTGTTCTCGATGATAGGTGAAATCGGCGGTTCAGCTGAATGGGCTGTAGGCGTACTTCCCCTCGTGTGGCGCGGCGGTCAGGCTATCGGTATGCTCACCAGCCAGTCGTCGCTGACCCGCAAGGATCTCAGCCCCGAAGAGCTCTGGAAAGAGCGATTCCACTTCACCGAAGACGAGTTCATGCAGATTCAGGATGCCCGTTTCGAGCGTAAACCGTATTTCACCGTTCATGACATTCTCGATGACCCCTTCGCTGGAGGTGTCAGTGCTTTCGGTTCCATCACCGACAATTATTATCTGCCGTTTATGGACGGCGTCAAAACTGATCCGAAAAAAGACAAAATCAGCGTCAACGTCCTCTTCGTCAACTCGCTCGGCATGGTCGAGTGCTGGCAGATGAAATTCAAATGCAAACAGAGCCTCAAGCACACAGCCGAGCTGTTAATGTCACCGAAGGAAAATATCGAGGATTTAAGTGGTGACAAACTGGACAGGGCTATCGGAAAGATGCTCGAGAACGACCACCTGGCCAAACGCTACTGGATATTTTTCACCAACGAATATTACCCGGCCATTATCCCGGTTCGCGACAAGATGGTCCTGTTGCACAAGGCTGTCGAGACGCTGATTGACCGCGGTGCGCTCAATGAGAAAGACCGCGAGATAATCGCCGCCACCGAGCGCCTGGCCACCGATTGGTTTGTTAATTCGGACTGATTTTTTCGAAGCGCGGGATTCTCCTGTGATCCCGCTGTGAATGACCATACCCGGCGGGGGGAACTCAATTCTACAATGGGCCGGTGAGCACACCGGTCACGCATGCGATTAACGAGTCAAACATGAACATCGACGCAATCCTCGGCAAGAAATTCGTTTTGTATATCAACGACCCATGGGATTTCGGCAGCAATTACGGCTGCGGCCCATTTGGGGTGGTCGTGGAAGAAATCGGGTCCGCACCGACCGGGTCACCCCGGGCGCTGTATCTCCGACTGCAGAAACCTTTTACATACAGGCGCTGCGAGTTTGACGGGCTTGTCGCCACCAGCCGTGACGGTTCCCTCGATAACGATATCCACCGTCTGTCAGAAAATGAAACCGGTTTTTCCGTTAACCTCTGTCCCGTGCCCTGCAGTCGCGACTCCGATCGGTCCGTATTTGAACTGGCAGATAGCTGGCGAAGCTGGCGCCTTGTCGGCTCACTGCACCTTAAAGAGGCTCCTCTTGCGGCGCAAAAAATCAGCAGCCAGAATAGAGAGGAGGAAGCCAATGCTCTCTATGATCGCGCTCACATTCTATCGTCCGACGGAAGGCATGCAGAGGCGGCGGACATATTTTCACGCCTCCTCAACGAATTCGCCGATGAGCTTCATGAATGGAATCTTCATCTTCGGCTCGGTTGGTGCTACCTGCGGATGTGGGAACATCGCAAAGCAATAGATCATCACCTTCGGGCGTACGAAACAATTCCTAAACAAGAAGACGGACTCTCTTTCATGTTGACGCTTAAGGACCTCGCCGACGCCTACTCCCACCTTGGCGAGTACGACGCCGCGCTCAAGTACGCTGAAGAGGGGGAGCAATATGTACACTATTTCGATGTTCCGGACCGTCAAAGCTGCAGGTTCGAGTACCGACTAAAGAAGGGTCGCATCTACTTTCTTCTCGATCGGTACCGCGACGCCCTGAGACAGTTTAAGCGTCTCAAGAAACTGATCCCCGACAATGGGGATGTCGAGGAGTACCATTCACGAATAGGATACGAGCTCGGACAAACGTACCTGCGCCTGAAGAAAAGACGGAAAGCCTACTCCATTCTGGCCAAAGTCAACCCGGCGAAATTGGAGAAGACCCGCTACCTCGATCTTCACTATTCAATGTTGGTGTTGTGCTGCCTATTGAAGCGCCACCGCGAGGCAGTGCGACACTTCGAAAAACTTGAAGAGCTTGACTTACCTGAGGAATATGCAGCCCTGACCTACTTCTACGCGGGTGTCTCTTATTACGGGCTCTGGGACGGGCCCAACGCCAGAAAATGCCTAGAGGAATCTGAGAAGTATCCGTGCGACGCCGACTGGTTGGAAGATGAACGTCGCGAATTCCTGGAGGCGCTGACAAAGTTCGGGCAGTAGATGCACTTTTATCTCGACGGCATACGAGACAAACCATGACCAACCTTCGCATACATATTGTCGGTGCCTCGGGTTCGGGCACCACCTACCTCGGCCGGGCCCTGGCCAGAGAACTCGGTTGCGCCTACATAGATACCGACAGCATCTTCTGGGAGCCCACCTTCCCGCCCTTTCAAAAGTTCCGCCCTGAGGAAGAACGCACTCGATTGCTGCTGGAAACCGTTCAAACTCACCCGGTATGCGTAATCTCGGGAAATTTTGCCGGATGGGGCGACCCGGTCATTCCCCTCCTCGACCTCGTGGTATTCCTGTATGTCACCACCGAGGAACGTCTGAAACGACTCAAACAGCGCGAGGCGCTGCATTTCGGCGAGGAAGCCCTCGCCCCCGGCGGCTATCTGCACCAGAATTACACCGAATTCATGGAATGGGCCGCGGGATACGATATGGGCGGAGAAGAAATACGCAGCCTGCAAAAACATGAGAAGTGGCTGACCAAATTACCCTGCCCGGTGCTCAGGCTGGAGGGCGTTTTGTCGCTCGAATCCCAACTCAACGAAATCCGAAAACTGATCCGACCTTAATCACCGCAGCGCGTCCTAAAACGCCCGATCGGGATACGGCAATGTACCCGGTTGTATTGAAAGACCCAACACCCACCGACGCATAGCTGTGTCATTCAGAGCATATCCCCAATTAATCAATTGCTCCTGTTCTTCCGCGCTGAAGCTATTGAGCCGCGTCCGAATCTCGCTCATCTCGGTCGTGCCCTCGCAATCCTCTACGATGGGTCCGGGTAGTCCCGCCTGTTCCAACTTATAATTACCGGTCTTCGAGCCAATATTCCAGTAGGCGCCCGCCATCGCCCCGCTGGTATAGAAATCCATAAGTACTCTCCGGCGCAGACGACGGGTCTGTTCGGCAATGATGCCCAGCACCCGGATGGTCCGGAAGATCTGGCTCATTCGCACCTTCCACGACCTCTCCATAACATCGAAAGGCGCACCGGCGTCGCTGACCAGCACCGTGGTGTAATCGTCCCAGACGCGTTCCAGTGCCAGATTGTCATAGACACCACCGTCGACCAGAAGCATCTTCGAACGAAGTTTGGCATTCCCGTGAAGATCCGCACCACCTACTTTCCGCCACGACTCCACGTCTCTCTTGAGCGACACCGGGCAGAAAACCGGCGGGAAAGCGCTCGACGCCGCCACCGCCTGGGCCAGGCTCACATCCGGTGAGTCAATCATGCCCACCAGGTAATCGGCCATGTATGGCCGGGAAAAACGCACGCTCACGCCCGTCTGAAGACTGGTGGCGTAGATCGTGAACCGTGGCCCCTCCTCATCCGACGGCAAGTCCTGTAGCGTGGCGTCGCCAAAAAGACGTTTTCGATATTTCCTGGCCAGAAGCTGACTGGGATGAACAAACGGGCCTATTATCCCACCAATAATACTACCCACATCGGCCGTGTGTGAACAGAACTCACGCAGCGGTAATACCACCTTGTCTTTGAAGTCCTGTGCAACACCCTCAGTGTCAAAAGTCAGGTCTTTCCAGCGATATCCCAGGTAAGCCGCCGTGATCGACCCGCCCGACACACTGGTAACTTCGGACAACTTCTTCAGCCACCCCAACTCGTTCAGCCGCCACAGCGACCCGATGTGGAAAAGCGTGGCCCTGAAGCCACCGCCCGAGAGAGCCAGGCCCACTCCCTCTTTCCTCTCTTGCTCGGGTGTTTCAGGCATACACCCACCCCTTTCATTTGGTTGTTTTTGATGTACCTCGATGCAATTCTACTCAGAAGATTCTTATCCCCAGCCATACATAACCATCTTGACGGTAGCCTGTCAAGCGGATGTTTCCGGCGCGCCGCGAATCCTCCACAAAATAAAAAGCGGCCCAAGGCCGCTTTTTCGCTAAGTACCCGGATAGACGGTTAGCCTACCCGTAGATCTGCTTTTCAAGAAACTCTATAAGCTCCCCGACTTTCATCCGCTTCTGCTCCATGCTGTCACGGTCACGCACCGTCATAGTCTCGTCCTCGATGGTCTGACCGTCGATAGTTATCCCGAACGGGCAACCGGCCTCGTCCATGCGCGCGTAGCGCCGCCCGATAGCACCCGAAACATCATAAAACGTCTTGAACCGTTTCTTCAGTTCATGGTAAACATTCTCGGCGAACTCGGGCATACCATCCTTCTTGACCAGCGGAAAAACCGCCGCCTGAATCGGGGCAATCTTTGGTGACAACCGCATGAAAACCCGCTTCTCCCCTTTTATCTCAACCTCGTCGTAGCCGTCCACCAGAAGGGTCAGCAGCGTGCGGTCAACGCCGGCCGAGGTTTCGATGATATACGGAATAAACTTCTCAGTATAAACGTCATCTGAATAACGCAAGTCCTTCTTGGTCGCTTCCATATGCCGGCTCAGGTCGAAATCGGTCCGATTGTGAATACCCTCCAACTCCTGCCACCCGAACGGATACTCGTATTCTATGTCGAAGGCCGTTTTGGCATAGTGGGCCAGTTCCTTCTCGTCATGTTCGTGCCAGCGCATTTTATCCATGTTAATGCCCAGCGACTCATACCACTTCCACCGTTCTTCGCGCCAGTAATCGAACCATTTCTGGTCCTCCGATGGATGCACAAAAAACTGCATCTCCATCTGCTCGAACTCGCGGGTGCGGAAAATAAAATTGCCGGGCGTGATCTCGTTGCGAAAGGCCTTACCCACCTGAGCTATCCCGAAAGGTATCTTCTGCCGGGATGAGTTCTTGACATTCAGGAAATTGACATATATACCCTGAGCCGTTTCGGGCCGGATATATACGATGTTGGCGTCATCCTCCAGGGGCCCCATATATGTTTTGAACATAAGGTTGAACTGCCGCGCCTCGGTAAGCTCCCCGCCGCACTCCAGGGGTGACTTTGACGGCTTCAGCGGGCAACGGGACATTTCGAGCTGATCGGCCCGAAATCGCGCCTTGCACTTCTTACAATCAACCAGCGGATCCGTGAATTCCGACACGTGCCCCGACGTATGCCACACTTCCGGGTGCATGAGTATCGCCGCGTCCAGACCCTCGATATCGTCGCGACGGTTGGTCATGGCGTCCCACCAGTAGTTCTTCAGGTTTCGCTTCAATTCCGCGCCGAGAGGGCCGTAATCCCAGGTTGAACCGATACCACCGTATATTTCCGAAGAGGGAAAAACAAATCCGCGTCGCTTGCTCAGGGACACAATCTTATCCATCAGGTCGTTTTCGTTCTTCTTTTGGCTCATAGCGGTCGTTATCCTATCAGTTGACTGTTTTTCAGCTTCTCGATAAAGGCCAGCGATTTAAGGTCCGCTGTAAAGCCCGTCTGGCTGGCGAGGAATCTCGTCAAGGCCTCTAAAAACCGGCCGGCTTCTTTAAAACCGATTTCCGCGCCGGTGGCTTCGTTCAGCGATGATGTCTGAAGCAACACCAGGCGGTTAAAGCTATCACTTGAAAAGCCAATATAATAATCTCCCGGTTTTTGGCAAGCTTCGCATACCACCCCGCCGCGCTCGACTCCGAACATCCGCTCACCTTGCGAGGCAAACCCGGCCAGTTCCTTGCCGCATCCAACACAGTATGAAAGGGAAGGATGATAGCCAAGCTGAGACAATACCCGCAGGTAGAACGCCACGAACAGCGATGGC
>CP070674.1:1850478-1859118 GCA_020351995.1 Candidatus Zixiibacteriota bacterium | reverse complement strand
TGAGTATCCAAATCATGTTCCGCGATGTGGCTGTCTTTGCTATGTTGGGCATTGGGGTGACTCTGGTCATCATCACCGGCGGAATTGATCTCTCCCTGGGCTCTATGGTGGCCTTGACCAACATGCTGGCCGCTTGGTTCATGGTGGATCAGGGACTGGGCATGATTCCGGCCATCCTAGCCGTCCTGATCTTCTCCGCTCAGTTCATGGCAGGGACACGCACGGGAACCGTGGATCCGAGATACGTTTTTCGATGGATACTCCAAAATACGCCATTTACCCCAGTCACAACTGAAACACCTTGACCTTTTTTTGGCCGCCTTCAACGCTAATCTCATGCTCTGGATGCTGGATTGGGCCTTACTGAACCCAAAATCAACCGGGCCGTGCCGATTTGTTGACAAATACGGTCGAAATCTCCTGCGATATCTTGACCATTAGCAGCAAATAGCGTCTCTGGCGAAAGTCTGCATCGAGATGTACATTTGTGAAAACTGCGTCAGTCCCCTGGATTCGCCACGCCTCAGCCAAGTCATTGTGAGCCAACCACTTGCGACCGCCGAGCGGTACTTCTTCCCATTGGCGCGACTTTTGCATTGTTGATATGTGAAAAAACCCATTTGCTACTGGGAGGCAAATATGATTAGGAACATTGTCATTCTCATCTCGCTGACCGCCTTCTTGATGATTCTGTCATTACCGGGCTGTGAGAAAGAAAAAATCGTTGAATCGACCGAGTACATTCACGACGTCGAATACGTTGAGCTGCCCGCGGATACTGTTTTTCGTGTGGATACAGTATTAATTCAGGATTCGATCACGATTGAGAATACCGATACCGTTGTGATTATTGACACTGTTACCGAGACAGACCACGTTTATGACACTTCGTACGTCTACGATACCGTCGTGGTAGCTAACTATGACACGGTTGTTGTTACTGATACCGTAACGACCGTCCAGTGTGAACCTAACGAATACTTTGCGGTAACCGCCATGCAGTATTATTGTGATCCGGTGGTCATCCAGGTCATCAACCAGGAATATGGTATAAATGACGGCTGGGTCTTTTACCTGTCAACTTTCCAGCTCGACCTGACTCAACAGTCCACCGAGATCTACGACATGTACGGCTTTATCGATTACTGGACGCCCGACTGGTCCGGTCTCTATGCATTCGAGTTCTACTGGCGCATGGTTTACACCGGTGGTGACCCTGCTGATGTTAATAACTGGGAAATGATCGAACCACCGGTTAGCACCGCGGCTCCTCAGCCCGGCGTCCGGCTTGCTCCGGACGGAGCGTCGGCTCAGCGGGCTCTGCGTTAAATATTTGGTGAGCATGTTCCGCCCCGCTTGAGACGGGGCGGAACAGTAGACTCCGGACCACTCCAAGTCCGTTTCTTATTGAACTATAAACCACAAGCCTATCAGACCGGCCAAAGCCGCCACCCGTGCCCGCAGTGAGCGGGGGTTACGGAAGATCATCGTCTCGAAATCGAGCCGGTTTTCCATATAGGCTTGGATGGTGGCGAACTTGATCTTGTCTCCCGTCAAAACCGAGGCTTTCAGGCCCGCTTTTCCTTGCTGGAGAGCCGTTATCCCGATAAGCAGCTCCACTTCGTGATATCCGCCTTGAGCGGTATGGTATGAGTAGGTGAGTCGGTCGAAATCGGTATCGTACCCCACCCCGACTTCCGCTCCGAACTCGTTGTCTTCAATCTTCTGCCCGCCGACCTGTGCCTCGAAAAAAGTAAACTCCGAGGCGCCATGGAAAGAAAACCCCTGGGAACTGCGCGAGAAAGGATAATATCGAACGCCTAAAGGGCTCGCCGTTGACAGCGATGGTACTCTGCCTGATGAGTCGACTCCATTCAGTTCGAACGAAGCCTGATAAACGGCCGATGGCGAATAATACAGGAGTCCAAGCATCAGGTCGGGCATATAATCTGTGCCGGAGTTAGACGCCGTAAATCTATCATTAACGAATTTCGATACACCGAGTCCTCCAGCCATGCCCAGAAATCCGCCCTTTTCCCCAAACCTAAACCTGCGCGTCATCGGTCTCGGGGGTATAATACCCGCCCACAATATGTTTTCCGGATAGGGCAGCGAGATCTCGTTGTCCGAATTTTGGCCGTATAGCTTCAAAGTGTAGAACTCAGGCCTGCTGTTGCCAGCAAGGGCGTATGTCACTCCACCCTTTATTCTGATTGGTTTTTCATCGGCGAAACCCGCTGCTCGATAAATTACGGAGTCCGTGCTCCAGGCCGGCGTAACGATAGTCTCGTTCTTTCCCCACGCGCACGGGATAGAAATTTTCCTGAGGCTATCCAGAGGGGCTGTATTCAAAATCGAATCGATATACGACCGACTGGCCATCCACCACGGGATTGACGAAAGGGGCGAGATCCAGTATTGGACGGTATCTCCGTCCGCTTGGCGCAACCACCAGCACAACGGACTACCCGGGCGCAAAACCAACGAATCGTCCGCAAGGGTATCCGGCTTGTGGCGTACCAGCCAATGGAGATGCGAATCGCAACAGCAACTCAAAGAATCCCCAAGACTGCGGTACAGAGAATCCTTGACTCGAGCTTCGGAACCATACCTCATCTCGTGTCTCCAGTTGCCCCCTCCCAACTGTATGGCAACCGAGTCTACCCCGCTCCTGTTCACCTCGATATCATACTCAAGCCGTAAAGTATCATTATGCCGCTCGGACTGGACTTGCCCGTAGAAGATCCTGTTATGGCCGGAACATCCGGTGATTGAGCAGAGTATTACAGATGCCGTTGCCCAAAGGCCCCAGTACAAGGTTCTACGCACCCGGTATTCCTCCTATTAATGTGTAGTGAGGGAAGGTCAAGGTATTCTACAACAATTTGCGCAAGGTGTTCCCTTTGAACCGCTGACGTTCGGCATTAAAAGTATACTTTTTAATATGGATTCACGGGGCCGATATAATATGTGAACTTTATCACAAAAAGATGCGTTTTTGTGGATATCGGCCCCCACGAAAGAATAGTTAAGTACGTAGAATGTGTAGTTTTTTGTTGACGACTAACTACGGCGACGGTATGGTGGACAATAATTGCTGGTGGTAAACCGGCATTGGCTCTCCGAAAAGGAGGCAACTTATGTTGGGGCGTTTCATGAGAATTCCAATTAGTTTGTTAGCTTTTCTGTTGATTTCAGTCATTCTCCTAGCATTTGAACCGGTTTTGTTCGCGCAGTCGTTCACGGCTGAAGATGAAGATTGTCTCGGCTGCCACGACGGTGTCGATAAAACTTTGACCCCGACTGCGCACAGACTGGCTTCGACCGTCGATCGACCGGCAGTGATGATTCAATGCGTGTCGTGTCATTCCGGCGCGGAAAGTCACTTCGATGATCCCGGTCGTGGGACGATCGGAAACCCCGCTCTGATGGAGCCATCAGAGATCGGCGAGTTGTGCACGACCTGCCATGAATCACATCTTACCAGCCAGACAATTGGGTTCGACCCGCATATCGGTCTTGAGTTGTCGTGTAGCTCATGTCATACTGTTCACGGTGGAAATGCTGAACTTGTGGTTGATGAAGCCGGTACTTTCTGTGGTACCTGTCACGTGGCCGTGGTCAACGACTTTCAGCACAGGAGCAATCATCCGCTGACAGGACAAAATGTCACCTGCCTTGATTGTCATGGATTCACGTCGAGCGGGGAACCTGATTACGGGCACGGTAGCGGCGCCAACTGCTCGCGATGCCATCCTCAGCAGGGTGGGCCATTTCTTTTCGAGCACGAAGGGACGGGCTCATTTACGCCTGAGGGGGCAGGCTGTGTTGCCTGTCACTCACCGCATGGCAGCCCAAACGATCAACTTCTTACCCAGCCCGATGATCGCCTATGTCTGCAGTGCCATTCGGCTCCGCCCGGACATCTGACCGCTCACGGAGGGAACCTGGCGTCCTACAATTGCCTTGATTGCCACAGTGAAATTCATGGATCATATGATAATTTGTTCTTGCTCGATCCTCTACTCGGGGACAAGCTGGCAAGTGGGCCGGAAGGCTGTTTCTGTCACTACTATCGTTAATGAAGGTGCTTGGTTATGAAACATAACAAGATTTTTCGGTCATGTCTGGTTGTGATGTCGTGCCTGTTGCCGGCATTGGCGACGGGTGCGGATGACTATGATGGAACGGTTACGGTCGGGTACCTGTACCTGGATCGCGAAGGTAACCAGAGTGTCAACCAGAGCACCTACAACTTATATCAGGGAGTAGAATTGTCTCTGGAACGATTCTCCTACCGGCTTGACAACGGCTTGAATTTGTCTGCTGATATCCGGAACGCCGCTCTGGGAAATCGCAATTTATCGGTGGGTGCGTCAAAGGCAGGTCGGTGGAGTGCAAGTCTTTATCACAACGCCTATCGGCGACTGCATGATTTTGGGGGACACGTCGAAGCTAAACGCTATCGTAGCGGTGGCCAAATCTGGTGGCGGGCTAAACCCTGGCTCAAAGCCTACGGAGGAATCAACGTAAACAAGAAAAACGGGGAAATGCTTACTCTTTTTGAGGGAGACGAGGCCGATGTGGCCAGCGAAGTCGATTTCGCCTACTGGTCTTATCACGCGGGCCTTACTTTCCAGCACTTGCGTAAAACAGCTCAGATAGAATATCACGGTTCAGACTATACAGACAATGAAAACTTCGCTAATGATCGCACGACCCGGCGTTTACGAGCTTCGGTTGCGGCGCCGGTGCCAAATGTTGAGAACCTGACACTTAACGCCGGTTATCAGAATTTTCGGCTTGCCATTGAAGACAGGGAAGACACTCTGACGGCGCATACCCTGTGGGGTGGTGCACGATACAATTATCGCGGTGGTTACACGGTCCGATACAGCTTCATCTTTGACCGTACCCGGCGCACTGGTGACCTTACCGACAGCGATAACATTACTCACGCTATCTACGCCGGCAAAAGCTGGATGCGTCGCGGCGGCCTGACGGTAGGATATCGGTATCGAATGAACGACGATGCTTTCGCCGAACGTACCGGCAACGGATATTTCGTGTCGGCCTGGTGGCGGCCGATTGATAAGCTGAATCTGCGGGGCGGATACGGCGCCGATGATATGAGCGTGAACGAAGGCCGTACCCTTACGGGTAAAACCGAGCGAAGTCGCGGCTGGCTTTCGGCCCAGTATAAAAGGGAAGAAGGATGGATTCGGGTAAGTCTTCGTAACCTTCAGACGGATAACGATGACATAGGCAGTTCCACGGAATATCTGAGGTTGGGTGCTGACTTTTCGGTTGAGGTACCTGACTATGGTTCGCTCACAGGTTCCTATTCTTACGGCACCGGCGAATATACCAACAGCTCCGGTGAGTTCGAATACAATGAACACATGATTAGAGGCAATATCACATCGATGGAATATAGAAATGTAACCCTCGGTTTCGGGGGAACCTATCTTCGTAACCGGGAGGATCTGAACATCGAGAGCTTCTCGGTACGATTCTCGGGTCAATATCGTTTCGAAAAGGGATGGAGACTTAACGCAACTTATACTTCGCACAACTTCGATAATCTGGATGATCCGTCGCCTGTTTACACCGAGTACTACACTGACAACATTGTGCAGATAAGTCTCTCGTATGATTTATAGATGAGAAAACGGGGGCGGGAAATAGGACAAATAAGGAGGAATTATGGATAAGCTGAAGTTTCTCGTGATCGGCGCGGCATTGCTGGTGCTACTCTTGGTCGGCTGCGAACGGGAGATCACTGGCAATTTTGCCGAGATCGATAATGCCGACGAGGATTGCCTGGTATGCCACGCCGGCCTTCTGGACCAGGCCCAGGGCGAATGGGCCAACTCCACGCACGCGTCAGGTGCTAACGTTGATTACACGAACCGGGGCGGCTCTGATTGCGGCAGGTGCCACAATCAGGACGGCTATTTGTATTACCTGGAAAACAGTACGTTGCCTGATGAGCCGTTTGAGAGCGCCAAGGCGATCGGCTGTTTCACCTGTCATGACCCGCACGGCACCGGGACGCTGGCGGTGCGTCAGACCGACCCCTACGTGCTGGAAAACGGCTATATTTTCGACCACGATGATGCCAATCAATGTGCCGCCTGTCACCATGCGCGCTTCGACGTTACCAGCGATATATATGATAACATAGAGGTCAGCCGGCGCTTCGGCCCGCATCACAGCAATCAGTCCGATATGATCAGCGGAACCAACGGTTGGGAGTTCCCGGGTGAAGACTATCAGTTCCCGCTTTCGCCTCATGTCAATCAGGTGGAGGAGGCGTGTGTCGGTTGCCACATGGCTAACCCTCGCACCCACGCGGGCTATGTGTTGGGAGGCCACTCGTGGAATATGCACGTCGAGGGTGTAGAGGACAATCTTGCTGGCGTATGCGCCGCTAGCAGTTGTCACGGCGAAGACGTCGAGGAATACGACTTCCTGGCTGACGCCGACTACGACAATGACGGCACTATTGAGGGTTACCAGACCGAAATCCACGGCATGCTTGATTCGCTGGCAGTACTTCTCGAGATACAGGGTGTGCTGGAGGATGGCAGCCAATTCGCCACCACAATCGCTGACGCCAATCTGGCCGGAGCCTTGTACAACTGGGTGTTCGTCGAAGAGGACCAGTCATCGGGCATCCACAATTTCAATTACGCCCGGAGTTTGCTTGAGGCTTCTATCGACTATGTCGACGGGTTACCGGCGCCGCCCCCGACCGTGGCTGGAACTGCCCCTAAAATGGTATACAGCCATTAGGTAAAGACCTTTATTTCTGCTATCTGATTACAGGCCCCTTCATCTGAAGGGGCTTTTCTTTGGGTGTCGGCCGCCTCGAAAACCACTATGTTACCCTTATTCAAGTACCACTTTGGACTGAGTTAGACCATTTTGGCGCAAATATGGTCACAAAGTGGTTTCAAACCGTTTGAAAAGTCAAATATTGACTGAGGTCGACAGAAGACTTGCGAAGTCTTTTTTGGAGAGAGAATGAAGGCCATGCGGCAGCACATACAACGGATAGCAGACAGCATCGATAACTGGGTTGATCCGGAACCTTTTTCCGGTGTGGTCTACTTGACGAAAGGTGACGAAGTTCTGTTTGAAAGAGGATATGGATTTGCGAACAAATCAGAATCAATACCCAACGAGATCACTACCAGATTTCAGATGGCGTCGGGGTGCAAGATATTTACCAGCGTGGCTATCTGTCAGCTTGTGGAGAGTGGCAAGCTTGGGTTCGATTCACTTCTCGGCGAAACCATCGACACCGTGTTTCCGAATTATTCTCCCGACATCACCATACGTCACTTGTTGACACACAGTTCTGGCATAACCTCATATTTCGAAGAAGATGTTGATCCTGATTATGAGGCCGTATGGCTGGACACGCCGATGTACAGGGTTAGAAGGCCGAAGGATTTTCTCCCTTTGTTTCAGTCAAAACCTATGAAATTTCAACCGGGTGAGAAGTTCGATTATAACGACGGGGGATTCATTCTGCTGGGACTGGTGGTTGAAAGTATCAGCGGTATGGAATTCTCGGAGTACATCCAACAGAACGTGTTTAATCCTGCCGGGATGACCGATTCGGGATACTTCTCGACGGACCAACTACCGGAAAGGACGGCCTATGCCTACATCAGGAACCTCGATGGTACGTGGCGGACAAACTTCTTCGCTATCCCGATTAAAGGTGGGCCCGATGGCGGTGCGTATACCACGGCACCGGATATGGCCAGGTTTTGGAATGCACTCTTAAGGGGCGAGCTTCTGAGCGAGGACATGACAAGCCAGATGTTGGAGGCTAAGATTGTCGCGTTATCTGACCCGACAAGTTCCCATTATGGCTACGGTGTATGGGTTGACCAGGTAGATGGAAAGAGAAGAAAGGTCCTTGTCGTAGGTTACGACCCCGGCGTTTCGATGAAATCAGCGTACTATTTGGACGAGGGTGCTGTTTTGACGGTAATGGGTAATACCTCCGAAGCCTTGTGGCCTATGTATCGAGAGATTGAGAATATATTGAATCTTTAAACTCCTCCATGATGATCCAGTAGCTGGTAACAGCAATTGGCACCGTGCCGGAGTGGTGGAACAGGTAGACAGCAGGGACTTGAAAACTGCTGGGAACAACTCAGCAAGCGATGGAGTCACAACGCAATACAGTCCACGCTAAAGACTGACGTTCTTGTTACTCAAGTATCATTTTAGGTCGACCCGCACCATCCCGGCGACTGTTTTGAAGCGATAGCCAGTTATTCTCACGAGCACAAAGAAGCGGTC
This sequence comes from Candidatus Zixiibacteriota bacterium, assembly GCA_020351995.1. Lineage (GTDB taxonomy): Bacteria > Zixibacteria > MSB-5A5 > GN15 > FEB-12. The sequence goes on along the minus strand of CP070674.1, from coordinate 1,850,793 downwards.
ATTGTGCTAAAAGGAGACCGAGCCACTCCGCTTTACCTTCCACTTTTTTTGCTTGTTCTTGGCGCATGACGTAAGTAAATTATTATAGGTTACCCTCAGGGTAATGAAATCGGATACTTTTCGATTCGGGGGGGTTGGAAACATGAGTCGTGGGGCAAGCCGCCCGCGACACCTGATTGCGCTATCGATTCTGGTGGGCTTTCTCGCATGTGGAGAGATGGAAACCTACCAATCAGAATCGAGCAGTGGATTACAGCAAGAGCGTCTGGTATCAATGGCGGATCCCGCAGTTCTGTTGGATGTGCTGATTGATCC
>CP070674.1:1824072-1850378 GCA_020351995.1 Candidatus Zixiibacteriota bacterium | reverse complement strand
TGCCAATACCGGCGGCGCTTACAGGAGCGGCAAGTTCGGACGATATTGTCTCTGACGCCCCGCTGTCATAAAGCCGGCGCAGGTTTCGCAGATCGACAACTAAATCGCGCGTATCCTGGTAACGGTCGTTGGGATCTTTCCTGAGGCACTTATCGATGATTCTTTCTAATTCCGGCGGTATGTTTTCGTTCTTCAATCGTGGTGATTCCTGCCTGGCCTCCAGAATCTTGGCCAGAGTGGACACGGCGGTTGGTCCTGAAAACGGGAAGTCGCCGGTCGCCATCCGGTAAAGAAGTACCCCGAATGAGAATATATCCGATCGGGTATCGACTTTCTCGCCCCGCGATTGTTCGGGCGACATATACGACACCGTACCGAGAATCTTACCGGCTTTCGTTAGTTCCGGCTGGTTAACTGACTTCGTAATATCGTCCGTGTCCCCTTCAAAAACCGGTTCAACCGGCTTCGCCAATCCGAAATCGAGTATTTTCGGCTCCCCGTCTTCATTGATAATTATGTTGTCGGCCTTGATATCCCGGTGAACGATGTTCATCTTGTGCGCCGCGGTCAGACCCGAGGCGATCTTTTCCGCCAGCCGGACCACCGAGGAAATATCGGGCTGATGCTTTATCAGGTAATCCGAAAGCCGTTCTCCTTCGACATACTCCATCGCGATATAGGTAACATCACGCTCAGAGCCGGGCTCGGACGCTGAGTCGATATCGAAAATACCCATAACGTTCGGATGCGATATAGCGGCGGCTGTTTTTGCTTCGCGGCGAAATCGGTCTTGACGTTCGGGATTGTCGAAATACTCCGCTGATAGAATTTTCAATGCCAGTTTGCGGCTCAGCTTGGAATCCTCGGCCAGGTAAACTTCACCCATCCCCCCTTCACCAAGCCTCTGGATTATCTTGAAACGTCCGAATTCGTGTCCTGCTTGAAGCATGATCAATCCCTCTTAACAGCCAGCATTGTTATATCGTCGGATCTCGCGGATCCAGCGGCGAATTCCATAATATCACTCATGATGTGATCAACCAGCGCAGCGGGCGCATCTTCCCTGTGGCTGCGCACAAATCGTTCCAGACGCTCGTCACCATAGTGTTTACCATCCTTGTCCGCTTCAACGACACCATCACTAAAGACAAAGACAAGATCGCCGCTTTCGAGCCTCACCGTTTCCTCCTGCCAGTCGGAAAAGACGAAAGCTCCTATCATCGTGCCGGACGCTTCCAGCAAAGTCAGAGTTCCGTCCCTGCGCACCAGCAGGGCCGGGTTATGTCCGGCGTTGACAAAACAGAGTTCGTGCTTAACCGGGTCGATCACGCCAACAAAAACCGTGGCAAAGTCTTCAGGAGCGCTATAGTTGAATAACTGCTGCGACACCTGTTTCAAGATTCGACACAGCGCAAAACTGGAGTCCTCATACAGGATCCGGAACGATGCCAGAATATTCGCCATCAGCAAAGCACCACCCATCCCTTTGCCGCTTACGTCCGCCACTACAAAGACCAGCCGACCATCCGGCAGCCTGGCCATATCGTAAAGATCGCCACCAACCATTCGGCATTGTTCCTGGAAGGCGTGAATCTTGTATCCCTCAAGCTCCGGTATCTTCTTCGTAAGAAGGTTGCGTTGAATCATGGAAGCCCTTCGCAGTTCAGCCGCAAAGACCTCTTTCTCCTGCCTTTCGCGCATCAACTCATAGTTTAACAGGCGTGATGCGATCAGGTTTCCGAATGTTGCCAGCAACCTCAGGTAGTCGTTATTATAACGGTGCAGTGGATTTGTCGTGTCCACATAAAGGATTCCAAGAACGACGCCGCCATCAAACAACGGCACCGCCATGGCCGAACCGATGTCGGAGCGGATTATCGACTCCTGCCGCGCAAAGCGGGGGTCATCATGAGGGTCGATAAGCATTGAGCTCTTTTGATTGAGGATCTCTTCCGCCACCGTGCGCGACAAACTAAAGCCACCGGGGTCTTTGCCGCCCGGCAGCACGCAACCTTTGGTTATAAGTTCGTCGCCCTCTTCAGCTCTGGTCAGTATGGCCAGACGCTCGGCCGGAATGACCTTGTTCACCAATCCCAGCGCGTTCCCCAGCATTTCCTCCTGTGGGCCGGGCAGAACCAGCATCTTGGCCATCTCGAAAAGTGTCGGGAGGACCTGAGGCAGGTCCGCTACTTTGGAGGGAAGCGGCTGGAGAGCCTCGTTTATCGACAGGAAAACGGACTTTTCGGGATCATTCTCGGCCAACCGCGTGGTTTGTGGCGTGCCCATGCTTGAAGACGCCACCGCCCCCTCGTCGCCCACGCAAATCCGGAATTCAGCCTGCCCGAAAATAACGCTATCCCTTTCCTTGAGTTCAGTCCGTTCGGTAATGCGCACGCCGTTAACGAGGGTACCGTTCTTGCTGCCCTGATCGATAACATACAGTTTCTCGCCATCGGCGGCTAAGGCTATGACGGCGTGATTCTTCGATACCGTACCGTCCGCGACGACAAAATCGGCGCCTTTCCCGCGCCCTATCGTGTGCTCGCCCGGTTGAATTGACCAAGAATAATAGCGGCCACCGTCAGTGCCCACCAGTCTGTACATTAACGACCAACCTTGTCTATGTTATGCTTGCGATACGGTTCTTATTATAACGTTTTTTGCCCACAGTAGTTAATGAAAAATTTGGCCGCCGACCTGAAGCCGTTGATACAATGCTTCTTCCAGCCATTTTCCGACATCTCGCTCAAGTAACCGTGCTGCCGCAAGTCCTTCAGTAACTTACCAAAACCCGAGTCGCCCCTTTCATCGACTGACCGGGCTACCTCGGATTCATAAAGAATGCTGGCATTGATCGGAGCGAACGGTCCGTAAGCCGGCTCCACGACGAACATTGGCAGGCCCAGGCCAAGAGCCCAGTTGGTTCTTTCATGAGAGGGTGCTACAAAGTAATCAAAAAGCCCAAATAGCCTGTCTGTGAAAACATCCAGCTCACGGCGATTTGAGTATGTGACTACCAGTGCCGAGGGCAGGTCCGATGGAATGTAATCACTTGAATCTATCACGGCGAAATCGGTCTGCCAGCGTTCCAGAGCCTCGACCAAACGCTTCTGAAACAGTCCATTGCGAAAAGCAAAAATTATGACCCGGCCCGAAGAAGCGATAGCATGACCGGCAGCGTTCACCAACTTCTCCACATGAGTCCTTGGCTCTGCCCCCGAACTGAAGAATGCGCCGGTAAGTGGTTCCTGCCCGTTTATCCTCCGTAGTCGGCTGGCGTATACTCCCTCGGCCTGACGTACAAGACCCGCCTCAATGCAAAGGCCCGTCACAAAAACCTGGTCTCGGCTGTAGCCCGATGACAGGAATGGTTCCGCAGCCTGCTCTGTTGGAACGAAGACGTACTCCGCCCCCTTTACCACCGCCTCTTTGGGGGCAGCCAGTTCACCGTGCTGATAGATCAAGCCGGGACGGTCCTTGAGTACAGCGACCAGAATTGGATGTGCCACCACGATCGGTCCCTCCAGTTTGCGACACTCGCGGTGAATAGCGGAACCAAGAATATCCAGCGTCCGGCTCGGTTTGTTGTAGTCTGCGCCATGTCGAAGCCGCGAATAGACCCCTCCCATCAGCCCGTCGGAAGCGCCAAGGCGGTACGTCTTGCGAACCAGTTTCCAGGCCATAAGCGACAAACCCCGTGACAACTCAAAGACACTGCTCTGCCCCCTCACAAGCCCAAGGCTTTTCTCCCGAATCAGAGCCTCTTTAATGCCGTCCAGATAAAACGGGTGGCCGCGGCCAATATCGGTATAAATGAAGGTTATTTTCTGCGGGATATTCAGCTCCTGCATATTCGCACAATTGGAGATCTCTGGGTTAATATATCGCCGGCGTGGCCAATCGTAAATCTTTTTCCTGAGCGCCTGGGTCAGCGAACCCAAAGAAATCCCTTGTCTGCACCATAGATTCTGTTGAGATTACAGGCTGGAGGATACTTTACATGAAGGATGTTTTGGTATCGCTGGCCTGTTTTATTGTGCTCTCGATGGCACCGGCCTGTATGAGTGCCGATGACTCCAGCAAAACCGCGGATTCTGCAAATTACGACCGGCAGCGCCGTGACATGGTTGAATCTCAAATCCGGGCCCGCGGCATATCCGACCCGGGCGTTCTGGACGCGATGCTCGTGGTCGAGAGACATCTTTTTGTGCCCGGCTACTACCGTAAGTACTCATACACCGACGGCCCCCTCCCCATAGGGAAAGACCAGACTATTTCCCAGCCCTATATCGTAGCCCTCATGACAGAGTTGCTGGACGTTGACAGCACCGATAAAGTCCTCGAGATCGGCACAGGCTCCGGATACCAGGCGGCCATCCTTGGCGAGCTGGCCGACAGCGTTTTTACGATAGAAATAATCCCTGAACTGGCTGAGCAGGCTGAAAAGCTGCTTGAAAAATTGGGATACACCAATATATTTGTCCGGTGCGGCGACGGCTTCGTGGGATGGGAAGAACATGCCCCATATGACGGAATTATCGTCACCTGCGCTCCGACTGAAATCCCCGAACCGCTGCTGACTCAACTGGCCGAAGGCGGTCGGCTGGTAATTCCTGTCGGCACGATGTGGCAGGAACTAATCCTGGTAACGAAAACTGACGGCGAGACCCGGAGAGAAAGCGTAATCCCGGTAAGGTTTGTGCCCATGACCGGCGAGGCCGCCGAGAAAAAATAGAAATTTTCAAAGTTTATGGTGAATGACCTATGAAGTATGTGATAACAGTTCTGACAGTCGGGTTGATATTCGCCGGCTGCGGATACAAAGAAAAGCAGGCCGATGTCTCACCGTCGCCATTCGAATCGAGTTACGAAACCTACTCCAGAGTACTAGAATCATTCGTCAAGGAGGGTTTGGTGGATTACCGGGGCCTAAAGGATTCCCGGGCCGACCTCGACAGCTTCATCGGGCAGTTGGCCGGCCTGACTATGAAAGAGTATGACAGCCTCGGCGGAAGTGAACAACTTGCCATGTGGATCAATGCGTATAATGCCATAACCCTTCGCATCGTTATTGACGCCTACCCGGTGGCTTCCATAAACCATATCGAGGGGGCCTTTGACGATAAGGCATGGCAGGTCGCAGGAAAAACCGTTACGCTCGACAATATCCGTGACGATATTATTCGCTCCGAATTCTACGACGTCAGGGTGTTTTTCGCTCTTCATTCGGCCTCTGCCGGTTCCCCATCTCTTTTCAGGGTGCCGTTTCGGGGGCGGGCTATCGACGACCAACTCGACAGCGCGGCCTATGCATTTGTAAATGATGTCGATCGCAACACCATAAACCCGCACAATAACACGATAACCACCAGCGAGATATTTCGCCGGTACGCGGAAGACTTCAAGGACGAGTACGATACCGACGACTTTGACTATCTGGAGCGTCCGGAAAGAGCCGTACTCAGTTTCATTTTCACTTACGCCGATGACTCGGTCCAGGAGTTTATTGACGAAACCGCGGAATGGACAATTGAGTACAGGCCGTTCGACTGGTCACTAAATGACGTAAGGCGATAATTGCTGATTACAGAACAGCCCTCAGACAAAAAACAGTATCAAACACCAAAAAACCATAAAAAACAGTTGACATCCTGCGCCTCGCACCCCATTTTGCAGGCACAATTATCCTTTCAAGACTGGGGGATTCGATGAAAACGAAGGGCCTTTTTTCGTTTGAGTTCTTTCCATCGCTCCAAAACACCGATGGTTTCTTTGACAAGATCACCGGCGATGCGCACATCGGGCGTCGTATTGTGAGTCAGTATCTGTTGCTGACTTTGTTCACGTTCGTCTATGGCGTGGTGATGGGCAGCTATCACAGTGTCACCCAGGCGCTGGTATCCGGAGCCAAGGTGGCTGTGCTTTTCTCATTGGTGATTCTCATCTGCTTTCCCGCCTTTTTTATTATTCAGTATATTCTCGGCTCCCGCCTCAGGTTGCATCAGATTATATCGATTATCCTGTCCGGCTTCGTTCTGACAGCGGCTATCATGGTTTCCTTTGTCCCCATCATCATTTTCTTTCTCCTGACCGGCAGCAACTACTATTTTCTGCAACTGCTGCACATAGCTGTCTTCTTGTTATCCGGCTTTTTCGGAATGCGAACGATTATAGATGCTCTCAAGTACTCCTGCGAGAAAAAAAGTGTTTACCCGCAGATTGGCGTGGCGGTGTTCCGTTTCTGGGTCGTCATTATCGCCTTTGTGGGAATACAACTGGCGTGGAACCTCAGACCGTTTCTAGGTGATCGGGGCAAACCCTTCGAGCTTTTCCGCGATTACGAAGGTAATTTTTACACGGCTCTAATTTATTCGGTCAAGCAGCTCATCTACGAGCACGAGCCTGCCTGGGGGGATGACCAGGAAACCACCTCCGAACCGCAGACACCACAGCAAGAGAATATCGACACCGATTCACTAATTAAGTCCCTGTATGACGAGGGTCAGTGAGGAGACCGCTTTGAATAATGACATTATGACCCTCGAAGAAGTTGCGGCCTATCTCAAGCTCAAGCCGCAGACCATCTATACCTGGGCCCAGGAGAAGAAAATTCCGGCGGCAAAAATCGGCAAGGAATGGCGCTTCCGAAGATCCCTGATCGACGAATGGTTTCTCACACACATCGACAGCAAGTTTGCCGATGTTATTAAGAGCTGGAAAGCATCTCAGCAGGAAAATTCCGAGGATTCTCAATAAGCGGGCGTTCAGGCCCGGCAAAGGTTTGTTGACCCCGCGGCTTGAATGCGTTATAGTCTCGGTAGCGGTTCACCCCCACACAGGAGAAGCTATGCCGGAATTCCGTCAGAACCAGGCTACCAAAGAATGGATTATCCTCGCACCGGAGCGTGGTAAGCGTCCCTATGAATACGCCCTGCCGCCGAGCGAACGCAAACCCAGTCCCTCGTATGAGAAAGACTGCCCCTTCTGTGTCGGCAATGAAAGCGAAACCGAGGAACCGGTGTGCGTACTCCCCGAGAGTGGCGACTGGCAAATACGCGTAGTACCCAACAAGTATGCCGCGCTTCAGCCGGACCTGGCCACCACCCGAACACAGGTAGGTTCATTCCTTGCCGCCAAGGGATTTGGCATCGCCGAAGTAGTCATTGAACACCCCCTCCACGATATGACCATAGCAACCATGGAACTCGACGAAGTAGCCAATATCCTCCGCGCTTATCAGGAACGGCATATTAAGATACGGGAAAACGATAAGATCAACCTGATAACCATCTTTCGCAACCACGGTCAGCGCGCTGGTACCTCGCTCGAGCATCCCCATTCACAGATTATAGCCACGCCAATAGTGCCGCCGCATGTTAGATACCCGCTCGAACAGGCTGTACTGCATTACGATGAACATGGTACCTGTGTGTACTGCGATATGGTGACCGAAGAGATTCGCCAGGGCGAGCGGGTGATTATCGATTCCGACAACTTCGTCGCTTTCTGTCCGTTTGCCGCGCGATCACCTTTTGAGAGTCGAATTTACCCCAAACGGCACGCCGCCAGCTATATTTCGATAGGTGATGAAGAATTGGTCGAGTTGGCCTGGGTTCTCAGGGAAGTTCTCGGAAAGTTATATTTCGGCCTCAATAATCCTGATTACAATTATGTAATCAGATCATCACCCGTAGGCGACGAAGATACCCGGCATCTACACTGGTACCTTATAATCATCCCCAAGATTTCCATCCCGGCCGGATTCGAGATTGGCTCCGGTATTTATATCAACACAGTCCCACCCGAAGAATCGGCTCAGTTCTTGCGTGAGATTTCCGCAAGAGGGACATAAGCCGGCGCACGAGCTACACTGTCTATTAACGAATTTCCGTGTTTAACTCAACAGCTCGGCCAGCCTATCAGCTGTGGTCGGGGCGTGACCGGAATAGTGGTTGTTGAAATAGACGTAACAATTGGTCCCTTGACGTGCGTACTCAAGGATTATTTCGCGCCACCAGTTTAGCTCCTCATCACGATCGAAGCGCACGTAGCTGAAATCACTCTCGATCTTACTGTGGTCACCCAACATTCGCAGGTAGAGAAAATCTGCCGTTTTAACCTTCACTCTGGGCATCCAGGGGTGATCGATAAGACAGAAAGCGATGCCGCGACCACTTAGCGCCTCGAATATGTCGCTATGTTCAAGCCACTTACGGTTACGGAGCTCTACTGAAAAGAGACCCTCGGCGGGAAGTATATCAATAAGCTTCAACAGCATGTCTTTGTGGTCAGGTTTGAAGCTATATGGAAATTGCAGAAGCAGCGGTCCTAATTTGGAGTCGAGATTCTGCATCCGATCGATAAAAACCCGGGCGCTTTCCAGACGCGATTTGAGATCTCCCTCGTGCGTGACCGCACGGGGAAATTTAGCCGCGAAAACGAAATTATCCGGGGTCGTTCTTGCCCACTTCTTGACAGTATCCGCGCTTGGTATGCGATAAAAAGTCGCGTCAATTTCAACTGTTTTGAAATGAGAGGCATAGAATTTCAGAAAATCCGCCTGTGGACAGAATTGGGGATAAAAATTGCCCAGCCAGTCGCGGTAGCTGAATCCCGATGTCCCTATTTTGATACGCTCATTCGTCATATCAACTATAACAGACTCTTGTGGCCAAAGTTTCTGGGGATACCGTTTCGGATGGGACCACGACGAGGTATTTATTTACGGGGGGTAGTTGCGCTAAAGTCTGTGATTAGCTATCATTCGGCATTGTAATTCAATCGCGAAAGGACAAATAATGAAGGACAAACGCAACGAGATACTTGCCCGTCAACTGCTTGAATACTCGATTCACATTGAACCCGGCGAGACTCTCTATCTTGAAATAAAAGGTCGCGACACCCTTGAACTGGGCAAACAGGTGCTCCGCAGAGCCACTGAGATGGGCGCGGTGGTGTTCTGGTACTACAGCGACGAATCCCTGCTGCGGTATTGGGTGAAAAGCGCCAGCGATGAGCAGTTGAAGGCTCAAGCCGATCTGCACCTGCATTTGATGAAAAAAGCCGACACTTACATCTCCCTCCGTGGGTCCGATAACCCGTTCGATCTGGCCGATATTGACGGCGTCCGTATGGAGAGATTCAATACCCTCTTTTACAAACCGGTACACCTCGAGGAACGTGTCAAGAGAACTCGATGGGTTGTGTTAAGATATCCCAACAACGCTATGGCACAACTGGCCGAAACATCTCAAGAGACCTTCGAAGACTTCTACTATGACGTTTGTTGCGCTGATTATGCTAAGATGTCAAAGGCCATGGACCGGTTGGTAGCGCTGGTGGACAACACCGATAAGGTCAGAATTATATCACCTGGCACCGATCTCACATTCTCGCTGAAAGGCATACCGGTAGTTAAATGCGACGGACACCGCAATATACCGGACGGTGAGGTGTATACCGCTCCGGTTAAAGACTCGGTCAATGGCACCATCACATACAACACTCCTTCCCTGGAAAAAGGAACTCTGTATAACAATATCTCATTCACTTTCGAAAAAGGAAGAATTGTCAAGGCGGCCTGTGACGGTGACGTTAAAAAGATGAATGAGATGCTCGATGCCGACGAGGGTGCCCGTTACGTGGGTGAATTTGCCATAGGCGTTAATCCGTTTATCCTCAAGCCGATGAAAGATACTCTTTTCGATGAAAAAATTGCGGGGTCCATTCACTTTACCCCGGGACAGTGTTATGATGACGCCCCCAACGGAAACGACTCTTCAATCCACTGGGACCTGGTTCTGATCCAGCGTCCTGACTACGGCGGAGGCGAAATTTACTTCGATGACAAGCTCGTTAGAAAAGACGGTGTCTTTACCGACCCGCAGCTTGAGGAAGACTTCTCAAAAGATAACCTGAAGGCTGAAGGGATGGAATAAGAACATGATGTCCGCAAGGTGGCTGCGTATATAAAAAGGAGGACAATAAACCGTGAATATCTTTGATTTCGCCATGCAGATGGAGCTGGACGGCAAAGCCTTCTATGAGAAAATGGCGCGTGATACAGCCGACGCTGAGCTTAAAAAAGTGCTCATTATGCTGGCCGAAGAAGAAAACAAACACTACCACATCTTCAAAAAGTTACGGGAGGGTGAAGTCCCGGGCACCGAGGGTGTGGGCAGTGCCCACTCTGAAACATTGAGTGCTGTCAAGAACATCTTCCGCGAGTTATCCACCAACGGAGAACACGGTGACTTCACCAAAGATGAAAAGTCAATCTGGTCGGAAGCGCTCCTGATCGAGGAGAAGTCGGAGAATTTCTACCGCGAAAAAGCTCAGACCGAACCCGACGTTCAGAAACGCAGTATCCTGACTATGATCGCCAACGAGGAACGCAACCACATCTATTTGATTGACAGCGTCCTGACTTATATGAAGTTTCCCGATACGTTCTCAGATACGGCCCAGTTCAAGAATTTCCAGAGCCTGGAAGGGCACTGAGCCGCCTCAGCACTAAAGCTCGGCAACAACAACACCGCCAATAGCGATAGAGCCACCCACCAGGAACGACAAACCCAGGGGCTCCCCCAGCCATACGTAAGCCACTCCCGCGGCAAGCAGCGGCTGCATATTATGGAAAACCGCCACCCGCGAGGCCTCCATATACTTCAGCACCCAGTACCACAATACATAAGCTGCCACTGATACCCCGAGAGCGACATAGACAATCGACCACCACGCCGAGGCCGGGACCCCCGTAAATTCGAATCTTGAAGCGGCCAACACACCAAACGGAAAATACAGGGCCGACCCCGAACCGAGGGCATACGCTGTCACCCGAAGAGCGCCGTACTTACGCACCAGAGGTTTACCGAGTATGGTATAGTAGGCCCATGCGATAACGGCCACCAGAATTATCAGATCCCCCCACAGATACTCAGAGCTGATTTCAACCGCCCCGGAGGCCACGACAACCACCACACCTGCCATGGCAATGAAGATTCCGGCCGTTCTTCTGAGCGACGGCCGTTCCCGCAGATGTACCAGCGCCAGAATGAGAATCCAGATCGGAACTGTTGCGAAAAGTAATGAACCATGCCCGGCTCCGGTCAACGATTGCCCGACGAGATACATGGTCTGGTTAAACGGGATGATTAAAAAACCCAGCCCGACAATCTTCAGTCGGTCTTTCTTTTCTATTGGAGTGGGGTGTCTTTTCAGTCTAACCCATATTAAAAGAACTGTTGATGATAATACAAAACGGAAGAAGGCAAATGTGAACGGCTCTATGAAATCCAGGCCAAATCTCGCCACCGGAAATGTCAGCCCGCCCAGCGTCTGCTGCAACAGTAGCACCGAGACTATCAAACCGGTGCTTACATTGCGCTCCGGTTCTCCTGCTATCGGGATAGGGCGCGAAGGGAACATGTTCTCGTATACGTCAGACTTCGTTTATGGTTACACCAGCCAAAACAAGGATACCGCCGATGACAAAGGTCGCCGTTAAAGGTTCCCCCAATGCAAAGTATGCCACGACAGCGGAAATAACAGGAAAGAAATTGTGCCAGATGGCAAGTCGCGAGGCCTCCATGTGTTTTAACACCCAGTACCATAACACATAGAGCGCGACCGACATTCCCAGGGCCATGTATGCCACCGCCAACCACGCCCCCGCCGTGGTTTGAGAGTAATCCAGCGTGGCCGCCCGATATACACCAAAGGGAAAGTAAAGAGCGGAACCGATAGATAGCGCGTAGGCGGTTATCCGAAAGGCACCATATCTCTCTACCAATCGCTTGCCGATTATTGTGTAGTAGCACCACGCCAGTACAGCCAGTAAGACAGTGATATCACCCCAGAGGTACTCCGCACCGAATACCGCCTTTCCACCAAGCATTATCGCCAAAACGCCCGCGAATGAAAGAACCATCCCGGCCAGCTTCTGCCAGGTAACCTTTTCTTTCAGATGAAAAACCGCAAGAAGAAAAATCCATACTGGCGAGGTCGCAAAGAGAAAAGCACCGTGCCCCGCGGCGGTCTTTGACTGACCGAACATGTACAGCATCTGATTGCCCGGAATGATCAGTATCGACAGCATAATGATTTTCCACCAGTCTGCCCGCACTATAGGTGGCCCGGGCTTCATTATGCGAACTATGGAAAGCAGTACTATTGAGGATACCGTGAAGCGGAAGAACGCGAAAGTGAATGGTTCGATAAGTTGGACGCCAAAGCGTGTGACCGGAAAACAGAAAGCGTCCAGCAATTGTAGCAGGACAATAGCAGGAATAAGATTAGCCAGACCGGGTTTGGAGGAAACGTCATTGACCGCTTCTGCCGTCTGGCTCATGTCTCACCGATTGCTCATTGGGTACAGATATCAAATCAGGGATCGTCTAACACCGCCGTCAACCGGTATTGATGTACCGGTGATAAAAGCCGCTTTATCCGAGGCCAGGAAGGTGATAAGGGCCGCCAGTTCTTCCGGCTTGCCGATACGACCAACCGGAGCCGCGGACGCGAATTGCTCAATAATCTTTTCTACCGGCACCCCTGCCTTTTCCGCCCTGGAGGCCGCTATCTCGGCCAACCGCTCCGTGGCCGTATAGCCGGGACAGACACAATTAGCTGTAATACCATATTTGGCGTAGGTATTGGATACCGTCTTGCAGAAGCCGGTAACCCCCGCCCGGTAAGTATTGGAGAGAATTAGATCATCGATTGGTTGAAGTACGGCTACCGATGTCAGGTAGATCAGTCTGCCCCACTTGCGACGGATCATGCCGTCGATCACCATCCGGGTGAGGTTTATCGCTGAGATCAATAACAGATCGCCCGCTTCCTGCCAGGCCTCCCCCGGCAGGTCAGTAAACAATCCCGGTGGCGGACCACCGGTGTTCGTCACGAGAATATCGACATGGTCGATTTCAGTATCCAGCCGCTGAATATCGGCGGCACGGGAAACATCGCCAACGCAGAGCGTGGGCTTTATCCCTGTCTTGTCGAGGATCTTGTCCGCCGCCGTTCTCAACTTGTGTTCGTTACGGGAGTTGATGTACAACTCACAACCCTCGGTGGCGAGGGCCATAGCTGTGGCCGCACCCAGGCCTGTCGAGGCCCCGGTTACAAGAGCGCGCTTCCTTTTGAGACCTAGTTCCATCAGACTTTAACCTTCGCTAATTCTGCCGGCAGCGCCGCGGCGGCTTTGCACCCGCGTTCAAAGTCAGTCACTCTCAGACGCTCGTTGGGCGAATGAACATTATCGTCACTCTGAGCAAAACCGATCAATACTGTGTTGATTCCCAGTATGCGCTTGAAATCCGCCACTATCGGGATTGAGCCACCCTCCTTCATAAAGACCGGATTCTTGCCAAATCCTGCCTTGATAGCGCGGGCCGCTGCGTCCAGCCAGGGGCCATTCGTGGGTACGACAACCGCGCTGGCTCCCCCGTATTTGATGACTTGCAGCCGGACCGATTTCGGAGCAATTTTCCGTAGATAACGCTCCAGTTTATTACAAATGTCAGCGGGGTGTTGATCGGCCACCAGACGGCAAGTGATTTTGCACGATGCCATAGACGGAATGATGGTCTTTCCGCCTTCTCCCTGATAGCCACCGGTAATACCGTTGATATCACAGGTAGGGCGTGACCAGGTACGCTCATACGTTGAATAACCCTTCTCGCCCTGTAGAGCAGAAACACCAAGAACCTTCTTGTACGCGGCTTCGTTATACGGCAGCTTCTTGAACTGTGCCTTTTCCCATTTGCTTATCGGCTTAACATCTTTGTAAAAGCCGGGGACGGCTACCTTGCCATCTTTATCGTGAAGTTTGGCTATCATAGAAGAGAGAACATTGATGGGATTAGCTATGGCGCCACCAAACGTGCCCGAGTGAACGTCTCGGTCGGGTCCGTGGACGACGATTTCGACAAAGGCCAGGCCTCTCAAGCCAAACGTCACCGCGGGATAGTCTTTACCGAACTGGGCAGTGTCCGAGACCACTGCCACGTCCGCTCTGAGCATATTCTTATTCTTGCTGATGAACGGCGGAAGATTTTCCGAAGCGACTTCCTCCTCACCCTCGATAAGCATTTTCACGTTCACGGGTAGTGTCCCGGTTGCTCTCAGAACCGCCTCTAACCCCTTAATATGACAGAACGTCTGGCCTTTGTCATCAGCAACACCCCGGGCGAAAATGTAGCCGGAGCGAATTTCCGGCTCGAACGGTCCCGAGGTCCAGAGATTGAGCGGCTCCGGCGGCTGGACATCATAGTGACCGTAGTACAGTATTGTAGGCAACCTCATATCGGATATATACTCAGCATAAACTACCGGATGCCCGCCGGTTGGACAAACCCGCGACTTGAAGCCCAGTGCCTTGAAGTGATGCCTCAGCCAGGCAGCGCATTCTTTCATGTCTTTCTTATGTTCCGACTTTGCCGACACCGAAGGAAAACGCAGAAGCTGAAAGAGTTCGTCCATTCTCTTCTTTTCAGTCCTCTTGAGGTACTCGAAGGGTGTCATCACCTTATCTCCATACTTGTTAAAATTTCAGGCCCAATATAGACACTTCTTTCGTCGCTGTAAAGTACTTAAAGACCGCGCGGTTCCAAGCCCCTACAGGACCTTCTTTCTCATCCGAAACCACTCAGCCGGGTCCTCAACAAACCTGAGGCAGGACCTCAAAAGCCGTGAGTGCATTGTCTCCTCATCAATTAGCCATCGGTAGAATTTCCGTATTTTGGCATCCTGGCACTCTTTGAGATTTTCTTCGTAAAAATCCTCGGTCGATGTTTCGAAATCCAACGCCATCTTATAAGCTTCGATATCCGATGACGTCGACTGGTAAGTATCTTTCAGCTCTTCGAGCATTCGGTTAAAAGTCTCCAGTTTCTCGTCGGCGGTAGAGTCCGCCGTGTCCGGGATATCGCTCCCTCCTGAGCGGCTTAGGGCGTTGTAAAATTCCTCAATGCGCTCGATGTGCCGCTCTTCCTCCGCGGCCAGATATTCGAAGGTCTGTCGTGCCAGCCTGCTGCGCGTCTTTTCGGCCGCCTCACGAAACAGTTTTTTACCCTCGCGTTCCAGAGCGAGCGCTATTTTAAAAGACTCCAGAAGACCATCGATTCCATTTTTGTTTATCATGTTTCGTGTGTCCGGAATGCGACACTGCCAATCCTGGAATTAGTCTTTCTTGAATCAGTAGTTTTTTCGGTTGAAAATCGCAAGAGTAGCTCCCAGGAGAACAATCGCGAAAATCAAGGAACCGTAAAGGGGCAGCCAGTTGTCTACATTTCGTCCAAGGGCCAGCTGCACCGTCAGATCGGACAGTTCCCCGGTTTTGGGAATAATATAGTAAAGAACATCTATTGTCCCTGTTATGGCCTTGGAACTTATCACCTCTTTATAATACTCGTGCCACTGCAGCAACCACTGGGTGAACCATATCAGGGCGGCCGTGACAATAGCCATGGTGGTAGAGCCAAATACAATCCCCGCGAACGAAGTTACACTCAGCCAGATGAACAGGCTGACGAGATTGAGAACAAACACCCAGATCAGGTTATCAGCGGCAACTCCGTGAACAAGGTACATCGCACAGTAGCCTATCGCTCCGCACACAACCACCAGTACCCCGTACGAAAACCAGATTCCGAAGAACTTGTTCAACAGCAGACCGGTACGAGAAACCGGTTTGGACAGGAAATATTCAGCACGCCCGCGTATAAACATATTCGGGATCAGCCCGGCGGTGGCCAACACTACCAGAATAACGAGAAACGAGACAAATGACGCGAATACCCTTATGATGGGATTGCCTATCATCTCATTGATATCCTTGATATCCACCTCGGCTTCCTGGAAGGAACCATCGCTAATAGAGATGTTACCACTGAGGATAATAACGACAACCGCCAGAACGGTGATAACGGCAAAAACCCAGAATATTTTCCGGCTAAACATCTCCGATATGCAGTCGCGAGTGATACCTCTCACTTGGAATCGACCTTCTTTCCGCTGACCGTCTCGATAAAGGATTGCTCCAGCGTGATCTTGATGGGCTTGACCGACCTTATGTTAATCTTCTTCATCCGCATCTGATCTATTATCCAGTTTATCTTCTTCTCATCCGTCAACTGTACTATCAGTCTATCTTTGAAAAGCGATATCTTCTTTCCCACTTCCTCGGGGATGTCAAAAAGCTTGTCGCCGAAATCGGCCTCGACCTCGTACTGGCTTTCCCGGCTGGTAAGTTCAGCGACTGACCCAACTCTGATAATTTTCCCGTGAGACAGGATAGCCACCCTGTCGGCCGCTGACTCGACCTCTGACAGCAAATGGGAGTTCAGAATAACTGACTTCCCTTCATCCCTGATCTTGCGCAGCACCTCCCTGATTTCGGTCTTGCCGACTGGATCCACCCCATCGGTAGGCTCATCCAGAAAAAGAATTTCAGGGTCACCCATCAGCGCCTGAGCCAAACCGATCCGCTGCTGCATACCCTTCGAATACTTACTGATTTTGGTGCTTGCCCACTTGTCCATGCCGACCAGCGGTAGAAGCATCTCGGTCTTGGCGTCAATATCCCTTCGAGACATCCCGAAAAGCCGTCCTGTAAATTCGAGCAGGCCAAGACCGGTAAGATGGCCGGGGAATCGGTGATTCTCGGGCAAATAGCCCACTTTCTTGCGTGACCGGGGATTGTCCGGGGGAAGGCCGGCTATTGTGGCGTATCCCGAGGTTACCTGAGTTATGCCCAGTAGCGTTTTGAACAACGTCGTTTTGCCGGCTCCGTTCGGTCCCAGCAAACCGAAAATCTCCGGCTGCTCAATCGTCAGCGAAACGCCGTCCAGAGCCGTTATCCCGCCCTTTTTCATGCCGGTGTTGTAGATCTTTGTAAGGTCTTCGATTACAACAATATTCATAAGCGTCCCGAAGTCAGAAATCGTACCAATGCCAAAAAGGGTTTTTTCTGGTGCAAACGCAAGCTTGAAATTGCTGCCCGTTTGTGGTTATTATCGGCCGAAGTAGTTGTTATCTGAAAAACCTTTTGGCCAGGGGCATCTGGCCGGGACCTACCTGGTAATAAAGAGCCGGGCAACTCCGGAATCAAACATACTACCGCGAAAAGAGGATTGAGGTCGCGTCCAAAACATAGAGCAGCCGATTGACATGGATGGGCGTCATGTTCGGATGAAAGGAGCGTGGATGGAATATTAAAAGCCGGCGAGCGGACTCGAACCGCTGACTGGCTGATTACAAATCAGCTACTCTACCAGCTGAGTTACGCCGGCTTAAGGGCGGTACTAATCAAACAAAAAATAGAGCGAAGTCAATATAATTTATGACCCGCGTATAATCAAAAGCCGCCGAAAAACTTCCCGGCGGCTGGTAAATCCTCACTGTGGCAGCTTCACATCTTCCGCTTCCACCTTACTCCCTGTGGTGTGTCCTCGAGAATTATTCCACGGGCTAGAAGGTCGTCACGAATCTGATCAGCGCGGGCGTAATCCTTATTCTTTTTTGCTTCGGTTCGCTGGGTAATCAAAGTCTCTATCTCACTATCGATATCTTCCTTCTCGAACGTGAAATTCAGAACCGTATCGAATTGCCTGATCGTTTTCAGAACCTCATCACGCTCAGCAACCGAAAGCTTGTTTTCGGCTTTCAGGCGATTGATATCCCTGATAAAATCGAAAACCGCGGCGAGGGCGCCGGATATGTTCAAATCGTCATCGAGCGATTCCTCAAAGCCTTTCCTGGCCTTGTCGATAATATCGGAAGCTTCGCCACCGGAATCACCTCCGGGGTAGTCTTCCAGATTATTGATAAAATCATTGTATCTTTCCAGAGCGTTCCCGGCGGCTTCGAGACCATCGACCGTGAAGTCCAGTTGCTGCCGGTAGTGCGTTGAAATAAGCATATAGCGAACCGCGACTCCTGAATAACCCCGGCCAAGAATATCCCTGAGAGTATAGAAATTGCCCAGTGATTTGGACATCTTCTTGCCCTCGGAAATCAGGTATCCGCAGTGCATCCAGTAATTGACGAACTTCTCACCCGTGGCCGCTTCTGACTGGGCTATTTCATTCTCATGGTGAGGAAACATGTTGTCCACGCCGCCGGTGTGAATATCGAAATGGTTGCCCAAGTATTTCATCGACATTGCCGAACACTCGATATGCCACCCGGGCCGCCCCTTGCCGATTTCGGTTTCCCAATAGACATCGCCGTCAGCCTCATCCCAGGCCTTCCACAGGGCAAAATCAGACACTGAATCCTTCTCATATTCATCCGCCGCGATTCGCGCCCCGGCCTTGAGACCGCCAATGTCGACATTGGCCAGCTTACCGTAATTCGGAAAACTCGATATTTTGAAGTAGTAATTTCCATCAACTTCGTAGGCATGCCCCTTCTCAATCAATTTCCTGACAAGGGCGACCATCTCCGGAATATGATTGGTGGCGGCCGGGTAAATTTCAGCCCGCTCAATTCCCAGGCTATCGATATCCTCAAAGAATTCCTTGATCATCGGAGCCGTAAACTCTTGGAGCGGTATTCCCTGAGCGGTGGAATCACGAATAGTCTTGTCGTCAACATCTGTCAGGTTCATCACCTGGGTAACTTCATATCCCTTGTATTTCAGGTAACGCCGCAGAAGGTCTTCGAACATATAGGCCCTGAAATTTCCAACATGCGCCTGCTTATAAACAGTCGGGCCGCAGGTATACATGCGAACCTTCCCGGGCTCAATCGGCCTGAATTTCTCCTTCTGGCGTGTTAAGGTATTTCTGAATTGAAGGGCCATGACAACTTATCCTTCGGTCAGCGATTTGACCGTTTTCTTGTCCAGTTTCTTTATTACTTCGACAAAAAGTTTAATAGTGTTATCGTAATCACTACGATTCATGATACTGTTCTGCGAATGGATATACCTCACCGGCGGACCCACATAAATCGACGGAACCCCCAAACGGCTCAACTGTACCCTGGCGCCGTCGCCGGTATCACGTTCCATGTAGGATAAGTGGTAAGGGATCTTCTTTTGCTCGGCTGTCTTTACAAACAGGTCGCGGAGTTTCAGGTTCGGAATCATCCCACCATCATAAATCAGTATGGTTACACCGCTGCCCAGCTTCTCAGCGCGCGAGAACCCCTCGGGAGGAACATCCTGCCCCACACCGATATCAGCTACTATACACACATCCGGGTCACCCAGGTGCGCAATAGTGTTGGCACCGCGAAGGCCAACCTCCTCCTGGACCGTTCCACCCCCAAGGATGGTGTTGGGATGTTTTACGCGCTGAAATCTCTTGAGCACCTCAAGCACGATGGCGCATGAAGCGCGGTTGTCAAACGCCTTGGACAGATACATGTTTTTATTGCCAAGAACCGTGAACTGGCTGTCAGGAACAATCGGATCGCCGGGCTTAATACCCAGTTTTTTCGTTACGCTGAATTTCTCCTGAACACCCACATCTATGAACATTTCTTTTATCTTTAGCACTTTGTTGCGTTCCTCGTCGGGCAGAATATGGGGCGGCTTGGAACCAACCACCCCGATAAAACAGCCCTTGGAGCTAATCACCCGCATTCTCTGGCCAAGCGCCACGTGCGGCCACCATCCCCCCAACGGAAGGAACTTTATATACCCCTCTTTGGTAACTTCTTTGACCATGAAGCCAACCTCGTCCATGTGGCCAATAACCATGATTCGGGGACTGTCGCTGGTACCTTTCTTTACTCCCAGAACCGAACCGAGCTTATCGAATTCGATTCGGTCCACGCTGTTCTTCAGTTCGCGGACCATAAGTTTGCGTATCTCGGTTTCGTAGCCGGAAACTCCGTTGGCCTCGGTGATTTCCTTCAAAAGTTGTTCACTCTTATCCATATGTACTCCAATAACCTTATGCCTTACAATAACTATTCCCCATAGCCGGGAAAGGAGAATATATGAAAGTATATCCGATTAGTCCACTCAAATATCGATATAGTTGGTCAACTCGGAGAGGCTGTTGATGGTGGGGATCTCCCCTAAGAGGTCCTGAGGATATTCACGATACCGCACTATCTTCAAAACTGCCGGCATGCCTACCTCCGTCGGCCCGCGGTAATCTTCTACATATCGATCACCCACGTAAACACACTCGGCCGGGGCGGACCCCGCCATATTGGCGGCCGCGCAGAAAATGTCCGGGTGAGGTTTTCGGACCCCAAACGTCGAGGAGAAAATGGCAAAATCGAAAAATTTATGCAGTTTGAATTTCTTGAGTTCATCGCGATGGGTTTGCTCCGGGAAAATGGTGTTGGAAATGAGACCGACTACCATACCTCTCCTCTTTACCCTCTCGAGTGTTTCCGCGGTGTCATCATAAGCATAAATCTGCTCGGCCACCGGTCTGTAATACGCCTGAAACAGCTTCTTGACCAACCCGTCCTGAGACTCGATACCAAATTCCGCTAACAGCCTTTCGGCGGCCTGTGGGATACTCCACTCGGTAAGGTTCTCTCTGGCCGGCTTTCGGAATTCGTTTTTGATGTATTCAAAAGTATCAATGAATTCCTCCTCCGGCGGTACCTTAAATCCCTTATCGGTGAGAAAACTCCAGACCGACCGTGACGCGATTACAGATAGCTCTGAGCACGGTATCGACTCATATTCTATCAGAGTCGACCCGAGATCGAATATTACGGCTCTGGGTTTGAGTTTTTCCATGTCGTTCTAACGGTGCAGGGCCGATTCAATGAGTTTGGCGATGAGCTGATCAAAACCAATCCCCACCGCCGATGCCGCCATCGGCGCCAGCGACAGCTCGGTCATCCCCGGAAGCGTGTTTAGTTCCAGAAAGTAGAATTCGTTCTTAGCGTCCAATATGAAATCCACACGGACCAATCCAGTCGCGCCAACGATACTGCAGATTTTTACCGCCGCCTGCTGAATCGATCGCGCCACCGCATCGTCTATCTCCGCAGGTACTATGTAATCCGACTTACCCTTGGTGTATTTGGCCTCGAAGTCATATAGCTCGTTTTCCGGCCTGATTTCGACAAGCGGTAGTGACCGGCCGTCCAGAACGGCAGCCGTGATCTCGCGGCCAAGAATGTACTCCTCCACCAGGATATCGCTCGATTCGGCCACGCCTTTTTCAAGGGCTTCCGGCAGCTCTTTTTCCGAGTCCACCTTGGACAGACCGATGGTCGACCCGCCGTCGTTCGGCTTGACGATTATCGGAAACTCGAAACGGTGGGATATCTCATGGAGTAACCGATCGTCAATCTTCTTGCCGCGAATGCGATAAAGGGCCCAGTCGGGAGTTCTTATATCCTCCGAAACACACAGCCGTTTTGCCACCGCTTTATCCATGGCTATGGCCGATGCAGCCATGTTAGAACCGGTGTACTTCTTGCCGGCCAGATCGAGAAGACACTGAATCTTACCGTTCTCACCCGAACCCCCGTGAAGGGTGATGAACACGACGTCGATATCGGTAAAACCGGGCGACCCAAGGGCGGTGGCCAGGGACCACGTCTTGCTTACCGGCGTGGGGAGACTTTTAGATGTAGCTTCCGCCTTTAATTCCACAAAGGCTCCATCGCTGGTCAGCAGTGACCGACCGGTCGATGGGTCGATAGCATAAACCTTGTGCCCCAGGCGCTGCAGGGTATCGTAGACTGCCTTTCCCGAATTGAGCGAAACGGATCTTTCGCTTGAGTCACCCCCTGCCAGCAACAGTACTTTCATCGGCTTCCTTTCCTGACGGCCCTGAACTTACGGATTATATAAAACCCTATCACAATAATCAAGACAGGCCAGACAATCAGGCTGTAGGTCCTGAAGTACTCTTTCAACAGGCCAAGGTTCTCGACCAGCAGCATTGAAGCATACATAAGAAGCCCGGCGAAAAGCAGATATGAAACTGTGGAAAAGATCAGCATTCGAGAAGTATCGTACCGGCTGATACCGGCTACAAGGGCCAAAACCGAGCGAAATCCGACCACAAAACGCGAAAACACCAGAATCACGGCTCCCCACCTCTCAAACTTCGTTTCCATTCTAATAATATCGGCCGCCGACAGATATTTGAAATTCTTGCGCATAAAATAGTCGCGGCCGTAACGCTTTCCCAGGAGAAAGATGACCATGACGGATAAGATTCCACCAACGATGACGATTATCAGCGAAATAGCCAGATTCAGCCTCGCCACGGCCACCAGCGCCCCCGCCCCGACAATAAAGCTGTCGCCGGGGAACGGCGGGAAAAGATTCTCTATGAAGCAGGCCGCAAAAAGAACAAGATATACCCAAAAAGGGCCATAGCTAAATATGAAATCCAGTAACTGATTGATTTTGACGGGATCTTCACCCATTGGTACTTACCAGACAGATGGCCGAAGCCGCGATTCCCTCACCCCGCCCCACGAACCCCATACCTTCCGTGGTCGTGGCTTTGATACTTATTCGTGACGGCTCAATCCCCAATACGCCGGCAATTTTATCTTTCATGGCCGGTATGTAAGGATTGAGCTTCGGCTGCTGCGCCATTATGATAGTGTCGATATTATTGATCCCGGCGCATCCTGCGGCCTTCACCATCTCCAGTACCTGGGCCAGGAGTTTCAGGGAGTCCGCCCCCTTATATTTCTCGTCCGAGGGAGGAAACTGCTGACCGATATCCGGCAATCCGAATGCGCCAAGCAATGCGTCCATGATGGCGTGAACAAGCACGTCGGCGTCACTGTGGCCTTCCAGTCCTTTGTCGAACGGGATCTTGATGCCACCCAGAATTAACGCCCGGTCCTCGGCGAATGTGTGCACGTCGAAGCCGTGCCCGATCTTCAGCTTCTTCATTTCCTCTCCCTGAGTATGGCTTCGGCCAAAACCATATCGTCCGAAGTCGTGACTTTTAGATTAAGTGACGATGGCTCCACCGTCTTTACTTTGAACCCGCGTTTCTCGACCATCGACGCGTCATCGGTAATGTTACCAGGCTCTTTTTCTTCGGCGAACTCACGGTGCGTCTGCATAATCAGGTCGAACTGAAACACCTGCGGGGTCTGAGCCATGTACAATGAATCGCGATCAAGAGTAGATATTATGAAAGAATCACGCACTCTCTTTACGGTATCGGTTGCCCTGGCCGCGATGATTGCTGCCCGCTCCTTTTTCCCTGCTTTAATAACGGCTTCAATATCTTTCGTACTTATCAGAGGCCGAGCGCCGTCGTGGATCGCCACAAATCCGGTTGACGAAGGCATCGCGTTCAGGCCGTTAAGGACCGATTCCCGGCGAGTCTCACCTCCGGCAACCACTTTGGTCACTTTCTCAAAATTGTAGGGGTCAATTACCTTCTCAGAGGTATAGATCATATATTCTTCCGGGACTACCACCAGGATCTGGTTCACCGAACGCGCTTTCTCGAAACTCTCGATCGACCAGGTCAACATTGGCTTACCGCAGATAGTTCGGAACTGTTTGGGGACCTCTCCCCCAAACCTCACCGATTTGCCCCCGGCAACAATAAGCGCAACCGTTTTCATGACAGGTCAATATAAGCCACCTTTTAACAGCAAGTCAACGAGGGAGATTGGAAGAATTGTCAGCAGAGTTCGGTAAAATCTCAAAAGAACTGGCGTTCTTCGTCATTTCGAGTCTTCCGAGAAATCTCTACAGGCGTAGGGCGAGTTCAGTTCCGAACCCGCCATATGCCATTTTACGGACAGGGCACCGGCTCAGGGCCGCCCCGGAACAAGTAATCGACCATGTAGTCAATATCGAGTATGTCTATCTGGCCGTTGTCGTCCACATCAATCTCTTCCAGACTGACCGGAGGCAGACCGTCACGGAACAGGTAATCGATAAAATCATCAATATCCAGGATATCAAACTGCCCACTGCGGTTAAAGTCTCCCCTGAGGAGACAGTCATCATCCGGCTCTTCACCCAGGTTGATCAGCACCGTCACCGAATCCGCAAGACTGTTGGCCGTCGCGATGTCACAAACGTTGTCACCGTCTAAATCCGCCAGGTGAACCGCCCGCGGACCACTCCCGACGCCGTAGTCCACAACGCCCTCAAACGTGGCGTCGCCCCGATTTATCAGCACTGAAACACTGTCCGAGCCAAAGTTGGCAACGATCAGGTCTAAGTCACCGTCACCATCGATATCGCCCGCGTCAACCGACATCGCACTATCACCCACCGGGTAACTGACCGCATCCGCAAAAGTGGCATCACTATAATTCAGCAGTACCGATATATCGTCAGATCCCTCATTGGCCGTAACAATGTCGCAATCGCCGTCGCCATCGAGATCACAGGTCAGAACCGACCGGGGGCCACTGCCGACACCGTAGTCAACTACTCCTTCAAATGTGGCATCACCGTTGTTTTTGAGGACCGAAACCGTATTCGATGAGTAGTTAGCAACGGCCAGGTCGTTATCCTCATCGTCGTCGAGATCGTTCCCGTGGACCGATACCGGACAGTCCCCCACCGGATAGTTGTCGGCCCCACTATAGGTTCCGTCCCCATTATTCGTGAGGACGGAAACGTTGTCCGATTCGCTGTTGGCCGTCGCCAGATCATCGTCGTCGTCGCCGTCAAGGTCGCAGGTAAAGACGGACCGCGGGCCGCTTCCCACACCGTAGTCAGCCACACCCAGAGTGGTGGTCCAGCCTGTCTTCAAAAGGTCATCAAAGGTCCCGTCGCCGTTATTAGTCAGAACGGAAACGTTATCCGATCCCGCGTTAGCCACGGCCAGATCTTGATCGTCATCATCATCAAAGTCGGCACCGCAGACGGATACCGGTTGATCGTTTACGGCATAATTCACGGCCGTCGCGAAAGTGCCGTCGCCATTATTTAGCAGAATCGACACATCGTCGGATTCCGTGTTCGTCACCGCCAGATCTATATCATCATCGCCATCAAGGTCGGCTGAGTGGACGGACGATGGGTACATCCCCACGCTGTAATCAACACTTGGAGCAAATACGACCAAAATGGTATCGGCCATAACCAGCTTGACGTAAATGTCGGCCGGGAGGTTGTTGGGGTCGTTGCCCGTGAAATGCAGATGGGCGTAACCGTCGCTCGTGTCCGTCCACATCTGGTAATTCAAACGAAGGTAACCGACCTCCGTATTGGCCAAACCCGAAGGAATGCTTCCAGTGAAACCGCTTGCGTCGAGCCAGCCCGTGGCACCGGAATCATAAACGATCTCCACTGAATAAGTCAGGGCGGTGTTACCAATGTTCTTGATGATAAGAGTCGTATCAAGGTATTCACCCGGAAAAACACTGGCGGGCTCATCCAGGTTAGTCCAGTTGACAGTAAACGACGGAGCCCCTACCGGCTCGACACAAGGCATACGGAACCATTTAATCGGATTATTCGTCCAGCCGCCTTCTCCCACAACAACACCGCCCGCATCAGCATCATTAACGTACAAGATATCGAGGTAGTAGTCACCGGTATAGCTGCCTCCTGAGGGGTCGACCTCAACGGCGCCGCTCCAGTCTTCCGGATAGGTCCCGGTCTGAACTTGACGTCCTGTACGGGACATTGACGGCCAGTGGTCGGACTCGCAGTCATCCTCCCAGGTCGGATCGCAACCCGGAGTGTAGGAGTTGGTCAGATTCCGTTGGTAATCCCAGTTCATACCCCAATCCTCGGAGACGGATACCCACAACTCCCCGTTAGCGCCACCGTTGCGGCCTTCTCCCTGAGGTTCATCAAGAGCCCACTGCGCACAGTCATCGACAATGCCCTCTCTCGGATTGTTGAACTGAGTCCACAGAACATACAATCTGCCGTCACACTCGGACAGAGACGGCTTGGAAATATTGGCATTCCAGCTGCCGGCCCGACAGCTGTCAATCCACTCGTATGCCGGATCAACATCATAAACCTGTTCGGCAACCTCGCGAATGTAGGGCACATTTTCGGACCAGTGCATTAACCGGGCATTCTTGATAGACCAGTCATCGCTCCAGCACTTACCGGTATCATCCATACAGAAATCGGCGGGCCACGGAATTGCATTCCAGACGACGTGCAGGTTGTCGTCAGAATCATAGAGAACCGAAGCGTCGCAGTAAGCCTTATCTCCGGCGGCACCAATGACGCACTGTGTAACGTTGACTCTGGGCTGCCAGCTGGCACCCTGATCCAGAGACTCCTGATAGTAAATATCGTTGTCCATCTGGCCGATTTGAAAGCCGTCGTAGAAACTGGTGCCTGAACAGGTGTCGCAGCCCGGCACATATGGGGTCTCAGTATAAGGCAGGGAGGCGAACCAAACCAG
>CP070674.1:1803083-1823972 GCA_020351995.1 Candidatus Zixiibacteriota bacterium | reverse complement strand
AAGTCTGCCGGCGCCTGCTCGGACAGAGATGGGATGTTGTCGGCCAACCCACCGAATGGAACATGGTTCCCTTCGATGTTCAGCTTATGGGCGGCATCGCCCTGCACCAGGGCAAGATCGCCGAGATGGCCACCGGCGAGGGCAAAACCCTTGTCGCTACCATGCCCACGTATCTTAACGCCCTGTCGGGAAAAGGTGTCCATATCGTTACCGTTAACGATTATCTCGCTCGCCGCGACCGCGAGTGGATTGGCAAAATATATGAGTTCATGGGATTGAACACCGGCGTAATCCAGAACCAGATGACCAACGCTGAACGCCGCGAGATGTACAAATGCGACATCACTTTCGGCACTGCCAACGAGTTCGGATTCGACTACCTTCGCGACAACATGGCCCAGACCGCCGAAGACCGGGTGCATCGTAATTACAATTATGCCATTATTGACGAAGTTGACTCCATCCTGATCGACGAGGCCCGTACCCCGCTTATAATTTCGGGACAGGTCGAGTCAAGTGTTCACGACCGATACCGCGAGATGAAGCCAACGGTCGATAAGGTTGTACGTAAACAAACAGTTCTGATCAACGACATGCTGGCCACCGCCGAAAAAATGATGAACCGGGCTCAGGCCGAGGATGAATTCGAGCTGGGCACGCTGCTTCTCGCTGCCAATCGCGGGGCTCCCAAGAACAAGAAGCTGCTCAAAATTCTCAAAGAACCGGGTATGAAGAAACTCATGAGCGATGTCGAGAGCTCGTACATGCGCGACAAGAAACTGCACCAGATCGACGAACGGCTTTATTACTTTATCGATGAACGCGAGCATTCCATCGCCCTGACCGACCTCGGTACCGCCCAGCTAGAAAAGAAGGAACAGGAGCTATTCGAGATTCCCGATATCTCCACCATGCTTTCGGAAATCGAGGGAGATGAATCCCTGTCGGCCGAGGAACGGCAGAAGAAAACCGATGAAATTTACCGCGTCCATTCGGAGCGCTCCGAGAAGGTCCACGCCATCAACCAGCTGCTGCGTGCTTCATCTCTGTACGAGAAAGACGTCGAGTATGTCATGCAGGAAGGCAAAGTGATGATCGTCGATGAGTTCACCGGACGTATCCTTCCCGGCCGCCGCTACTCCGACGGATTGCATCAGGCTATCGAGGCCAAGGAAGGCGTTCAGATCGAAGCCGAGTCACAGACCCTGGCGACCATCACCCTGCAGAACTACTTCCGTATGTATGACAAGCTGGCCGGCATGACCGGTACCGCCGAGACGGAAGCGCAGGAATTCTTTGACATTTACAAACTCGATGTGATGGTAATTCCGACTAATCAGCCGGTTGTCCGAGAAGACCACAACGACGAGATATACCGCACCCGGCGCGAGAAATACAACGCTATCATCAACGAAATTACCGACAGACACCACGCCGGCCAGCCGGTGCTGGTGGGTACAGTCTCGGTTGACGTATCAGAGACGCTTTCACGCATGTTGAAGAGAGTTGGTGTCCCACATAACGTGCTCAATGCCAAACAACACCAGCGTGAAGCCGAAATAGTCGCCCGCGCCGGCGAACAGGGCGCTGTGACTATCGCCACCAATATGGCCGGCCGTGGAACGGATATTCGTCTGGGCCAGGGAGTTGTAGAACGCGGTGGACTGCATATCGTAGGTACCGAACGCCACGAGTCCCGCCGCATTGACCGCCAGCTTCGCGGACGTTCTGGTCGTCAGGGCGATCCCGGATCGTCGCTGTTTTTCCTTTCGCTCGAAGACGACCTCATGCGCCTGTTCGGTGGTGACCGACTCGGTTCGATAATGGACCGGCTCGGTGTCGAGGAAGGCGAGGTCATCACGCACGGCATGGTCACCAAAGCCATCGAGCGCGCCCAGAAGAAAGTCGAAGCTCAAAACTACGCTATCCGAAAGCACACGCTCGATTACGACGATGTCATGAACGTTCAGCGCAAGTGGATATACGAACGAAGACTGGCCGCGCTGGAACGGGAGTCTATCAAAGACGAGGTTGTCGAGCTCGTTGAGGAAGTGCTGGAAATTCTGATCGACGGCAATTGTGACGAGAAGGCCCACCCGGAAGAATGGAACCTTAGCGGGTTTACCGAGGACCTGCGCAAGATTTATCTGCTGAATGTCAAATTCAAAGAAGATGACATCGAAAAACTCACGCGTGAATCGCTTAAGGAGAATATCCACAAAGCGATCATGCATATATATAATCAAAAGGAAACGGCCTACGGCGACCAGATTATGCGGCAGCTCGAACGGTATGCCGTGTTGTCGACTATTGACCGGCACTGGCGCGACCACCTGGCTGAGATGGACGAACTTCGCACCGGTATTGGCCTGCGGGCCTACCACGGCGGCATGGGTAAACCGATTGATATCTATAAGCGCGAGGGTTTCCGCATGTTCCAGGAGATGGTTGAGACCGTTGACAAGGAAATTGTCAATCTGGTTTTCAAACTGCAGGTTAGCATGCCCGAAAAATCGCGCGAGGAGCGCCGCCGGGAACAACCCGCCATGGTTGCGCAGCACGCTGATACCACTGGTCTGGGGCTCGCGTCGGCCGCGGTTCAGGCTCCCGATGGCGGCCCGGTGGCGGCCAGCCCGATGGCGGAGGCGTCGAAAGCCGGCAAACAGGACCGCACTGTACGGCGCCAGCAACGTAAGATTGGCCGTAACGACCCCTGCCCCTGCGGCAGCGGCAAAAAATACAAAAAATGCCACGGGGCGGGCGAATAGGTGAATCCCTGAATGACCAGAAGTATGGACGAGCAGGAAGTTAGGAACGCGTGCCTTGACTTGATTGAGCGAAGCCAGATTGTCATAGTGGGAACAGTCAACACTGACGGTTTCCCCGAAATTCGCGCTATGCTCAATATGGAGCACGACGGCCTGAGGGAATTCTGGTTCTCGACTAATACATCTTCCCGAAAAATTGCCCAGCTCAAGGCAAACCCCAAAGGGTGTGTGTATTATGTCGATAGCGAGGCGTTCCGGGGTGTTACGCTGACCGGTACGTTTGAGATCCTTCAGGACAAAGAATCGCGACAACGTCTGTGGCGTGAGGGTTTCGAGCAGTACTACCCGCTGGGTGTTGACGACCCCGATTACAGTGTCTTGCACTTCACCGCCACGCAGGCCGAGCACTATCACGGATTAAAGACAGTCAGATTTGACGTGTGAGTGTACGCGCTTCCCCGCTTTTAAGTCCAGTCCCTGGTTATGCGCTCTTATTGAAATACAACCAAACGAACCAAATCAATATTAGAACGATTACTACCCACATGCCTATACGAATGCGCAAAAGCCGCTTCATCCTTTCTTCTTTTGCGCTTTTCATTTCGTACTCTGACATTGGATTATTAAAACCACCGGGAAGGTCGTCTTCAAATACCGCAAGAATTCCATTCAATACCATTGCGGCTACCACAATTGCCAAAGATGCCCAGAATGACAGACCTGAAAACCACGATAGGAGAGCACCGATAATCCCCACTATTGCCAATACAGCAATAGTATATTTTAAGTCGAGTATTCTATTCATCCTGCGCATAACCGGGTGCCCCGCCTAAAGCGACACCGCTGGTGAGTTCTTCTGTCTCGATCTGGCTTTCTTGACCGTTACGTAGATCGCCGGTGAAACAAAGTAAATGGGGATGCCCCACCCCAGTGCGAAAACCGTCCAGAACGGCCACGTTCTCAGCATTTGCTGCAGCCCCTTCTCGGACCAAGCCATCGCCATCACCAGCCCCATCATATAGGGCCAGGCAACAATTACACTTGCCAGAGCGGCCTTCCAAAAACCGGCTGCTATCTTGAACAGATTTCGATGCAGCCAGATGAAGACAATTATCATAATTAGAGGAAAACTAAACAGCAGACCAAGCCCGTAGTCTTCATACGCCGGCACCAGGACGAGGATTATGACCAGCGCCAGAATCGCCGCCGAGACGACAAACGGTCGTATGATTGCTCGTACCATATCCATTCAATCTCACTCACAGGTACCCCACCTAAAGCGAAGTGGCAGGTGGGTTCTTCTAAAGACCAAGCTTCAAGCCGCTTTCGTAAATACCTTTCAGAGATAGGCACTCCAGATAGTCGCGGTCGGCCTTCACATTCTTCTTCTGCGCAACTTCCTGAATC
Source organism: Candidatus Zixiibacteriota bacterium (assembly GCA_020351995.1). Classification (GTDB taxonomy): domain Bacteria; phylum Zixibacteria; class MSB-5A5; order GN15; family FEB-12. Next base: position 1,819,797 of record CP070674.1, on the reverse strand, counting down.
TTCGAGCCACCCATCATGTAGGTAATCCAGTCAATTGCCTTTCTCTTAGCTTCCAACGCGTCAAGCTTGTCCGAAATGTCAACCGAGATGAGTTCCTGTTGCCCATGCTCTGTACTGAACTTCCGCCCCTGGGCGTCATAACCCAGATACCGGTGATAGCTGAGAATGTCGTGCGGGTCATTCAGTATATCCTCCCGCGAGGCCAGAAAAACGATCTCTCCCCTTCCTCCGGTCTGCTCGATGTCTTCGTAATCCTCCAACATAAGAGGCGGATCAAGAGCTGATAGAGCATCTCTCCTTTCATATTCTTTCAGAAACGAACCGTACGACTGATACAGAGGGGTAAGCGGCCACGGAGCCAGCGCCAGCAGGATAAAATCGAGAGTGTATTTGGCCGCAGTCGATATATCCCATTTCCACACAAAATATATGGCCGCAATCCACCCCAGTACATATAGCCACGCCATTGACATGCTCAAGTAGTGCCGGCCACGGCTCGGGACATTGTTCTTGATTCGACCGAAGACTATCATCTGATCGCTCCGCTCATTTTCGCTACATAATCGGTGGTTAAAGCGAAAGTCTCCCCTTTAGTAAGAGCCCTATAGACAAGAAGTGCTGCGATGCTCAAAAACGGCTCCGGGAGATACTTCACGGTTATTATATCGGCCAGGTGGCCTGTAATATGGAGGATGTAGACTCGGTCATCTAGCCCTCTAAAAACGACGAAACGAACCCAGGTGGCTGTAACTCGCTATCACAAAGGCAGCTACATCAAATCCGCTGCCGGGTGGCGCTCGCAATTCCACCCGGAGATGACTCGTCTTCCCTCCCCTTGATAAGGGAGACCGAGGGGGTTTTCTGGGATCCAAAAAGCGACGAAACGAACCCACCGGCATTTTTTTGTCGCTTTTCAGCTGTCGACAGCGTAGAATTAACTACCTAATCAAGACAAAAACACGGAGGGCTAATAAGCATGAAAAAATCTCTAACCATCCTCATCATCATCTTGCTGGCCTTTGGTCTGACCGGTTGCACTTGGAAAAAGCGGGACAAGGGCCTAGTTATCGGCGCAGCGGCCGGAGCCGTTGCCGGAGCGGTTATCGGTGATGCCGCCGGAAACACCGCCGCAGGCGCTATTATCGGCGCGGCTATCGGTGGGGCAGCCGGAGCCTATATTGGCAACTATATGGACAAGCAGGCCGAAGAAATGGAGCGCGATCTCGAAGGCGCCAAGATCGAACGTATCGGCGAGGGCATCAAGATTACCTTTGCCTCGGGCATTCTCTTCGATGTCAACAAATCCGAGTTAAGGCCCGAAGCTCAACTCAATCTTCAGAAACTGGCCGTAATTCTCAACAAGTACGAAGACACCGAGATTCTCATCGAGGGTCACACCGATTCCACCGGCCCGGAAGAACACAATATGGATTTGTCCATCAGACGCGGCAGTTCTGTCGGCTCCTATCTGGCAACGAACAATGTCCTGGCGTCTCGTTTCACTGTGCTGGGCTACGGGGAAACTCAGCCAATAGCCACCAATGAAACGACTGAGGGCCGTCAGCAGAACCGCCGGGTCGAAATCGCTATCTTCGCTAACGACAAGCTCAAGAGTGTAGCCGAAAAATCGGTCAGTGGGTAAGCCGCACCGAATAACACAACCTTTTTTGCCAGTTTAAGCTTGTGGGCATTTGATTAATCAAATGCCTACAAGCTCGAACATATCAAGTCCTGTCGGCTATTTCTTCTTCCCCCTGACAAGGGGGACTGAAGGGGTAGACGAGTTGGCGCCGGGTTCGTCTATTCAAGAAATTCAAAAACGTCGGGAAGGAAATCGATAATGTCGCCGGCGATAACGGCCCGTTCGGTCAACTCCATCGCGGCGATATCTCCGGCAAAACCATGTATGTGAACGGCACAAAGGGCGGCATCGAGCGGCTCTATCCCCTGCGCCAAAAACGATCCGATCAGTCCCGAAAGTACATCCCCGGAACCACCGGTAGCCATGCCGTCGTTGCCGGTCTGATTCAAATAACAGCCGCCATCTTCATCAGTCACAATAGTCGGGCTTCCCTTGAGCACCAGTACGACTTTGTAGAGGGTGGCGAAATCGCGCGCGACTTTGATCCTTTCATGGATATCATCTGGAACGCTGATGTCCGTAAGTCGTCTGAACTCCCCGGGATGCGGGGTGAGAATTATTGGCGCGCTGGTGTCCGCGAGTAACTCGGTGTGGCCCGCTAAAGCGTTGACGCCATCGGCGTCAATTATGGCCGGTGTCTCGATTGTTTTCACCAGCCGTCGAATCAACTCAGACGTCTCGTGATGTCGTCCGATCCCCGGACCAATTATGACCGCGTCGTGTTCTTTAATGGCCACTCTTATTTCGCCCAGCCCCCGCAGGGCCAAAGCGCCTTTTTTGGCAACATCGGGTAAAGGCATTGTGGTAGCTTCCATAACGCCGCCGGCGATAATCGGCAGCAGCGTGCGCGGACAACCTACCTTGGCCAGTCCGCAGCCCCCGCGCAGGGCGCTCCTGGCCGCGAGCACCGCGGCACCGGTCAAACCGGTTGAACCAGCGAGTATGAACACCGTTCCGAAATCCCCCTTGTGACCATCCGGTTTGCGAAACGGCAGCGCCTCAATCACATATTCATCGGTAATCAACTCATCGGGGATGTCGAACTTCTCGATAACCTCGTCGGGAACACCGATTGGAACAACACGCACCATTCCGGCCAGCTCTCTTCCGGGCGATACATAGAGGCCGTACTTGGGCAACGCCAATGTATAAGTATAGTCGGCCACGACAACAGCACCCTCGTGCTGCCCATTGTCGGCGTTGAGCCCGGAAGGCATATCAACAGCGATCACCGGCTGCTCCTGACGGTTTATATAGGCAATCATTTCGGCCGGAAGGCCTTTGGGCTCACCTTCGAACCCGGTTCCGAAAATGGCATCGACAATGAAGTCGCTACTGAGGTCTTCGGGCAGATCAGCCGCGGATTTGATCTCCACCATATCCAGCTCAAGCTCAATTGCCCGATCGTAGTTGAGCTTTGCGTCGGGTGAAAGCTTGTCCACCGGGCCAATGAAGTAGATGACGACCTCAAGGCCGCCTTCCTGCAGGTACCGGGCAATAACGTAGCCGTCACCACCATTGTTACCTTTACCGCAGAAGACCGCGAATTTCAGGCTTTCAGTGGTCTGGACGATGTCGGTGAGAATTCCGTAGGCAATACCGCGGCCGGCGTTTTCCATTAGTTCCGGTCCGGGAATGCCGACGTTATCGATTGTTTCCCGGTCTATCCGGCGCATTAACTCGGAAGTGACCAGTTTCACGGGGTCAACCTCCGCGGCTTACCGCTTCTTACACTTAGCCGGCTTTTTGCCTTTAGACTTGCTGCGTTCGCGTGGACCATTAAGTGCAAATTTAACAGCCGGCAGTACCTCGGAAAAGAATTTTAATTTGACACTTTTCTTTATTTCGGGCGGCAGTTCGATGGCATCCTTCCGATTTCCCTCAGGAAGAACCACCATATTGATCCCGGCCCGGTAGGCCGCCAGCAGCTTCTCTTTCAATCCGCCGATAGGAAGCAACTGCCCCCGTAAAGTAATCTCGCCGGTCATGGCAAGGCACGGCCTGGTAGGGCGCTGGGTAAACAGAGAAGCCAGGGCCACCACCATGGTGATACCCGCCGAGGGTCCGTCTTTGGGCGTGGCTCCCGAAGGCACGTGGATGTGAATATCCTTCTTTTCAAGGCTTTCCGCGGATACCCTGAGCTCTTGGGCATTGGATCTGATAAACGACAGGGCCGCCTGGGCCGACTCTTTCATGATATCACCCAGATGTCCGGTAAGAGTGAGAGTGTCCTTGCCAGGCATCGAGGTCGCTTCGATAAACAGCAGTTCACCTCCCACCGCCGTGTAAGCGAGAGCCGGAACGACTCCAATGGTCCCCTGGCGGGTCAACCCTTCGCGCACGAATTTCACCGGCCCCAGCATCCTGGGTATATCGGCTGCCTTCACCGATATCTTCTTTTTGCTGCCCGAGGCGACTTTGCGCGCCACTTTACGCGATACGGCGGCAATCTCGCGCTCCAGGTTACGCAAACCGGCTTCGCGAGTGTAACCATCGATGATCGTTTTGATGGCGCTGTCCTCGATAGCAACATTGCTTTTCGTAAGACCGTGATTGCCCAGTTGCTTGGGTATGAGATGCTCTTTGGCTATGGCCAGTTTTTCTATATCGGTATATCCCGGAAGATTGATGACTTCCATGCGGTCGCGCAGCACCGCCGGAATCGGTTCCATCCAGTTGGCAGTGGTAATAAACATCACCTTCGATAAATCAAAGGGTACCTCAAGGTAATGATCGGAGAATGAATCGTTCTGTTCGGGATCCAGAACTTCCAATAGAGCCGCCGACGGGTCACCTCGAAAATCTGACCCCAGCTTGTCCACCTCGTCGAGCATGACGACGGGATTATTGGTACCGCAGCGCTTGATTGACTGAATGATTCGTCCCGGCATCGAACCGATGTATGTCCGTCGGTGTCCGCGAATCTCGGCCTCGTCACGCATACCGCCCAGCGAGACACGGGCAAACTCGCGGCCCATGGCGCGGGCAATCGATTTGCCCAGTGACGTTTTGCCCACTCCCGGAGGTCCCACGAAACAGAGTATAGGTCCCTTTATATCCGACTTGAGTTTTCTCACGGCAAGGAACTCGAGAATGCGGTCCTTGACCTTCTCCAAATTATAGTGGTCTTCATCGAGGATCTTCTTGGCCCGTTTCAAATCGAGTTTATCCTGCGACGATTTCGACCACGGCAGAGAAACCAGCCAGTCGAGATATGTCCGGGTAACGGTATATTCCGCGGATGACGGCGCCATATGCGATAAGCGATCCAGTTCTTTGTAGGCGGCCTGTTCGGCGGTCTCTGGCATTCCGGCGGCTTCGATCTTTCTTTCGAATTCATCGACATCCGACTTGTCATCACCGTCGCCAAGCTCCTTTTTGATAGCCTTAAGCTGTTCGCGAAGTATATAATCTCGCTGCGATTTCCCCAGTTCGTTGGCCGCTTTGGCCTGGATCATTTGAGAAAGCTCCAGGACCTCGGTTTCCTTGGTAATCATCTGGAAAAGCCTGTTCATGCGACGGTAAACATTGAGTTCTTCGAGCAATTCCTGCTTTTTCTCAACAGGGATATTGAGATTGGAGGCCACGAAATCGGTCAGCTTGGATGCCGAGTCCTGGTTATGCGCGGAAATATGAAATTCTTCGGTAAGGTACGGAGCCAGCTCGACCAACTTCTGTATACCGTCCATCAGGCTGCGCTGAAGTGCCTCCATTTTTACGGGGTCATCTACTTTCTCGCGAACTTCTTCGACCTCGGCCGACAGATACGGATGACGCGAGACAATTCGCTTGATCCTGACCCGGGACAACCCCTGAATCAGAAATCGGACGGAGCCGTCCGGGAAACGCAACATCTTGAGAATGTTACCGGTGGCACCGACCTGGTACAGGTCCTCCGGCGCAGGATGTTCGACGTCTGTGTTCTGCTGCAAGAACAGTCCGATTCGCGATCCCCGCATCAGCGCATCGTCGACCAGCCGGGTCTGTTCTGCGTCCTGAATCATCAGCGGGACAATAAGGTATGGGAACACAATGGTTCCCTTGAGGGGGAGAATCGGTACGACCGGCGAATCTTCCTGATCCGCCTTTATCTCATTATCCGTCGCTTTGCTCCTAACATCTGTCACAATAACCTCATCGATATACACCGTATTCCATTTTGGATATATCGGCAGTTCTGCTCACTTTTTGAACAGGCTTAATCTCGAATGTCGCATCCTTTTATCAGGTAATACGTCTCAAATGTTGAAACGGAACTGGATGACATCGCCATCCTGAACAATATAGTCCTTTCCCTCCAAATGCGCTTTCCCGGCGGCCTTTATGGCCGCCAGGGTCTCATATTTCACAAAATCATCGTACTTGATCACCTCTGCCCGGATAAAGCCCCGCTCCATATCGGTATGAACCGTCCCCGCCGCTTTCTGCGCTACCGTCCCATTCCTGATAGTCCACGCGCGCACTTCGGGACCGGCGACTGTAATGAACGAAATTAGTCCCAGCAGAGAATACGATTTCCGGATTACTTTCACAACGGCGGGACTGCTTATCCCCAGGTCCTTCATAAAGATCTCTCTGTCACCTGGTTCGAGAGCGAGCAGTTCCATCTCCATTTTTCCGAATAACACGGCGGCATCGCACTCACCCGGGACAATAAACCGGGCTATCTGTTCGATACACAGATCGCCTTTCTCAATATCATTCTCAGCTATATTCATAACAAGCAGGAGCGGCTTTCGTGTCAGAAAGGTGTAGCCGCGCAGAATTTTATCCTGGTCTTCCCTGAAGTCGAGGTCGATCAGCAACTTACCGTCGTCAAGGGCTGCCCGGCAAGATTCCAGAAGTTCCAGTTCCTTAGCCCCGGCTTTGTCACCGGTCAATTTGATTTTCCGCGATTTCTTCTCGATGTTGCTCTCAACAATGACTTGATCGGCCAAAATCATTTCGTCGAGCAAATCTCGGACATCCTTTGCGGGGTTGGGATTGGGGGAGAAACAATCGAGTACCGGCACAAGTGCGTCCATGAGTTTCAAATCGGGACTGATCTCAGGGGCTGAGGCGTCTTTGCCCTTGCCGGTGAATCCGGGAGCGTCCAGGAATTCGATTTCGGCGTAGACTACTTTCTGCGGCGACAGTAGTCGAGCCAGCGTATCCACTCGCTCGTCCGGCACCCTGATCACGGCCCGATGAACGGCCTGGCTATAGTCCCCCACGGATTCCTGATGACCCGAGGCGGCATTGAAAACCGTAGTCTTGCCGCTCTGAGGCTTGCCGATGATACCCAACTTCATACAAATAAATTGTAAGAGAAAGACATAGGTATAGCAAGGGCTATGTTGCCCCGCCCGAGGCACAAAAAAGCAGGCCGGATAACCGGCCTGCTCTCTATCGATTAAGCCTGCTGGAGGCTATTCTGTTTTCTCTTCTTCGGACGAAGAATCACCCTGATCAGTATCATCGGGCGGCACTTCCGCCGCTTCTTCCGCCGGAGTTTCGGGTTCGCCGGCCTCCCTTAACTCATCAGGCATGGCCTCCGCGATAGCCTTGTTGCCGGCCGATGAATGCTTGGTGAGAAAATCGTCCAGTTCGGCGCGTTCCCGTTTCTTATAATAAGCAGTAACGGAGAGAACGATCTTGTGCTGATGACGTTCGAATTCTATTACCTGAAGCGGGATTTGCTCTCCTTCACTGAAGACACCGACCGGGTCGGTAAGTTCCTTGCTGCCCAGCTGAGCCGTGGGAACGAACCCTTCGACCATATTGTCAAGGTCGACGACCACGCCGCGGTCCATCACCTTGGTGATGGTGCCGAGGCACTCTGTGCCAACAGCGTACTTCTTGGCGATATCGCCCCACGGGTCCTCGGTAAGCTGCTTCAGACCCAGCGAAATGCGGCGGTTTTCGTGGTCTATCTTGATGACCTTGACTTCCACCTTATCGCCTTTCTTCATCACTTCGGAGGGATGCTGAATTCGTCTGGTCCAGGACATATCGGATATATGTACCAGCCCGTCGATACCTTCTTCAAGCTCGACAAAGGCACCGAAAGCGGTCAGATTGCGAACCTTGCCGGATATAACTTTCCCGATAGGATACTTCTGATCGATCGTCTCCCACGGATCCGGTTCCATCTGCTTGATACCCAGCGATATCTTTTCGTTTTCCTTGTCAACCGATAACACCACGGCTTCAACCGCGTCATTAACATTCATGATCTTTGACGGATGCTTGATATGCTGGGTCCAGGACATTTCCGAGATATGAATCAATCCCTCGATACCTTTTTCAAGTTCGACAAAGGCTCCGTAATCGGTGATGGAGACAACCCTTCCGGTCACCTTCCTGCCGATCGGATACTTCTCTTCGATGTTCTCCCACGGGTAGGGGGTCATCTGCTTGAGGCCGAGAGAAATGCGCGAGGTCTTATCATCGATATCGAGAATCTTGACATCGATTTGGTCGCCGAGTGAGACCATCTCGGAAGGGTGCCGAATACGGCCCCACGACATGTCGGTGATATGCAGCAGGCCGTCGACACCACCCAGATCGATGAATACACCGAAGTCGGTAATATTTTTGACAATACCCTGCCGCACCTGTTCCACGGCGATCTCATTGAGTAATTCTTCGCGCATGGTATCGCGTTCCTCTTCGAGAACAACGCGACGGGATACGACAATATTGCGCCGGGCTTTGTTAATCTTGATAATCTTCAGGGCCATTTCCTGATTGATCAGGGCATCGAAGTCAGGCACCTGCCGCAGAGCGACCTGTGAGCCGGGCAGGAAGGCGTCAACGCCCATTACATCAACGACCAGTCCGCCCTTGATCCGGCGCACGACGGTCCCGGAGACTTCGTCGCCGGAATCGTGGATTTCCCTGATGCGGTCCCAGACACGCATAAAGTCGGCCTTCTGCTTTGACAGAATGAGCTGGCCGTTGCTGTCTTCGATCTGCTCGAGGTAGACCTCGATCGCATCGCCCACCTTGACATTCAAAGGTGTCGGGAACTCATGGAGGGGAATAATTCCTTCCGATTTGAACCCGACATCGACAATTACGTCATCACGGTTGACACCGAGTACGGTCCCGGCGACAATTTCACCTTCCTTGATGTCCTTGATGGTTGAATCATACATCTGGACCATGGATTCGTACGCAGGGTCATCATAAGTGACACCCGATACGTCGGTGATACGCATCCGTTGCACCTCGACATCGGCAGGGGCCGAAGCTTCGGAACGCTCCTTGGCCTTCTCCGCGACGCGCTTGTGACGGGCGGTAACAACCTTTTCTTTTTGGGTTTCCCACGGAACCTTCTTCTTGGTCTTCACGACCTTGGTGACGGTTTTGGTGAGTTTGGTTTTGGTTTTTTTGGTTTTTTTCGCTGTCGTGGCTTTGCGTTTAGAAACCTTGGCAGCTTTTTTAGAGGTAGTTTTTTTGGCTTCAGCCATTAATGGTTGAGAACCTCCTTAACAGTTGATCCGGCGGTTTGGATTTTTCCGTCTGGAAAGCCGCCAGAAGGATGCCCATATTGGACTCCTCGGGTCCGGGGCAGTGTCCATATATAACAAAAAATGGCTATTTGACAAGCCCTTTTTTGCTAATCGGTTAAATCATTAATCGGCAGTAACTGGCCCTGTTTTAGCCTTCAAACCCGGTCGCAGATGCCTTTAATTCGGTCCATAACCAGTTGAGCTATCCGGTAATAGCCCGTCTTATCTTTGGGATAGGAAGCTATGGTGTTAACCGTGATAGGTTCTCCGAAATGAATAGACAGTTTTGTGCGCCCGACCAGACATGAACCATATCTATCGGAGCCATGGACATAGCCCGGGACTATTGGAACCCCGGCCTGGCTGGCGATAATACCGATTCCCGGTTTGGGTGCCAGAAATTTGCTTTCCCTCGCTCTGGTTCCCTCGGGGAATACTGTCAGACCGTAGCCCTTCCAGAGAACATCCAGACAGTGTCGGATCGCGTGGCGGTCAATGGTACCTCTTTTGACCGGCAGGGCATTGGTCTGAGTTATAACCCAGCCGAAAATCGGGTTCGCAAACAGTTCTTTCTTGGCCAGGAAGTATACCTGCCGGTATGCCCAGCTGCCGACAAGCAGCGGATCCCAGTAGGAACGGTGATTGGTGGCCAGAATGAAACCGCCTTCGCGGGGGATGTTCTCGACGCCGGTGATTCTGATTCGAAAGAAAAACTTCGTTATAATCCGGGTGAGAATCCAGCCCGAGTAATACAGTATTTTCATGATTATTTCAGAACTCGGCGAATGAGCGAAATGATAAATTCAACCTGACCTTCAATGGTCATGTCCGTGGTATCCACGGTGAAAGCCCCGGGAGCTTTCTTCAGCGGTGAATGCTGGCGATTGGAATCAAGCTCGTCACGCCGCTTTATTTCGGCCTCCTGTTCCTCCAGAGTGGTACTGACCCCCATCTTGGTCAGGTCCAGAAGCCTCCGACTGGCCCGCTCCCTCACCGAAGCCGACAGGTAGATTTTCACATCAGCGTTCGGAAAAACCACCGTGCTGGTATCACGCCCTTCGGCGACAATCGACCCCTTCTTGCCCATGTCGCGCTGCTTGACCACCATAGCCTGTCGTACCTCCTTGTGCGCGGAAACCTCCGACACATTCCGGGTGACATGTGGGGTGCGAATCTGCGCGGTGACATCCTCGCCGTTAATGAACACCTTATTGACATCCTGGTGGGTTTCGAACTCAATGGGCACCTTTTCCGCCACCGTAGCCAGTTTCGTTCCGTCCGACGGAGATATGTCGCTCTTGAGCGCGAAGTAGGTCAGGGCTCGATACATCGCCCCGGTATCGAGATAGACATATCCCAGCCGGTCGGCCAGCATTCTCGCCGTTGTGGACTTGCCGGAGCCAGCCGGTCCGTCGATAGCGATGATCTTGCCTTTCAGGCGAGGTAAATTGAGCTTGATATCCTGCATTGGCCTAATTTTATCAAAATGCTAACTGGCAAGCAATGGAAAAATCCACATCACGGTGTCATTCGAGAATGGACGAATCAATCGCCAGCCCCTGAGCCGGCGGCCCCCCGAACCACTTCTCGTGCAGCCGGTCGTAGCGCCCCGTGTCGCGCAGCTCATCCAGAGCCGAGTTGATTTCCGTCAGCAGTTGCGCGTCACCCTTCCGAACCGCGATACCGTAGTATTCGGTCGAGAGTATTTTGCCCACCGTCTTCGCCGTACCGTGCTTACTGATATAGGCCCGCGACGTTGGGAAATCATTTAAGACGGCATCAAGGTTACCGTTAGCCATATCGATAAAGGCCGCACCTATATTGTCGTATGAGAATACGTGCAGCCCATCCATTTTCTTCGCCATAAGCTCACCGGTCGTCCCGAGCTGTACTCCCACACGCTTTCCCGTCAGGTCATCGACCCCCTGAGTGACGGAATCATCGAGCGGCACGGCGATTGTCTGACCGGCCAGGTAGTAAGGATATGAAAAATCCACGACCGCGGCCCGTTCCGGTGTTATCGTCATGGCCGAGATCACCGCGTCATACTTTTTGCTTCGTAGCCCGGGGATTATTCCGTCGAAAGGTGTTACGATAAATTGTGGCCGCCACCCGTTGATCTGACAAACAGCTGTCATGAGATCGATGTCGAATCCTCCGGGCCGGCCCGTTTCCGGGTCAACGGTTTCAAAGGGCGGATAGGTGGCGTCGGTACCGACGCGCAGAACGGTGCGCTGGGCCGCACTATCATCGTCACCACCACCGCATCCAGCCAGAAGTATAAGACCCAGACAGAGAACAAAGGTATTCTTCATATAGCTCTCTTAGATTGCGTTGTACGTCCGCCAGTAACTAAATACACTCCGAACTGATGGTAACAAATTCGCGGTCCCGGTTCAATAAAAAAGCGGCCCCCCGGAGGCCGCTTTTATCGTTATACCGGACATTGAACCGGTGTTAGAAATAGACCAGGTCAAAAGAATTCAGCTCATCGTCAAGATCAATCTCTATTTTCGTCTGAAGGGTGTCAAAACCGTCATTGACAAATGAGCCTTCGTCGGCCTCAACCAGCCCCAGCCGATCGAGATAAGTCGCGTAATCCTCACCGATTATTTTGACTCCGACATTCTCCGGAACACGGAGCTCCAGCGAGGATTCACGGCCCTTGATGGACACTTTGACACTCGGCACGAGGTCACCGAGCCGTAAATAGATTTTTGAGTCGTCGGCCTCAAGCCTCAGCTGTTCCAGAAGGGTGGTGGACATATTCAGATGGATGTCCGCATCCTCACCGATACACTCCAGTTCCAGAGGCACACTTTCTGAAAAACGCAGGTTCCAATCGCGGTCGCCTTCATCGTCAATCCTTATGGCACCCCCGAGGAATGTCCCGGATCGTTTTGCCACCTTTATTAGGGCTACGCCATCCCGGACTTCGTGATCAATATCCGGCTTGGTAGTGAATTTATCGAACCGTCCGAAAAGAAGGTCGCTACCGGAGTCACGAATGCGGAGTCCCACATCGTCCAGGTCAAGAACGGCTCTGATTTTGGACACATCAGGGTCAATATCCAAGGTGTATGTCGTGTCCGACAGATAACAGGTGGCGCTGCCCCCGAAACTGCTGTTGAAAGCGATCAGGAAACCTATCGCCAGAATTCCCACTGAGCTGAGATAAGATATGAACTGCAGACGGCTGCGCGTGAAAATCTTCTCGATGCCGACCATTATCAACACTACCGCCAGAAACACCAGGCCTTCGAGCAGGAAATTATAGTTGATGACCTCAAGGTTGGCCAGAAGGATCAGCACCCCAAGCTGAATCAACAATATGCCCCAGCGAAACCTTGCCGGACTCATGAGACGGAACCCCCATTCTCGGGTTCTGGCTGGCTGTTCGCCTCCGAGTTACCAACCCCTTCTTCGGTCTTCTTGCTCTTGAAATTCCTGTGGAAGATAAAATATAGGCCGGCAATAATCAGGAAAACGGGCCAGAAATCCTCCCAGTGGAACCAGTACCAGAAATCCCTGGCCAGCAGCAGCAGCCCGATAGCGATCAGAACCAGGCCCGGCAGGTAGGTCTTCCACGCCGATGGCTCCTCTTGACGCACCGGCTGCTTTTCCTCTACGGCCATTTCCAGTTGCCGTTTGGGTATAATAATCCAGGCAATAATGTACGCCAGAAAACCGAAACCCTCCGACGCGAACAATAAAATAACGGCGACGACTCTGACAAATACGGGATCGACACCGAAATACTCACCGAGTCCGCCGCATACACCCCCGAGAACCTTATCAGTCGGTGAACGATATAGTCTTTTCATCTCATGTCCTCCTGTCTGACCCTGGTTATTCTTCCCTCTTGGGAATTATATACGAAAAACAGCGTAGAAAGTTCTCCGGTTTCATGTATGCGGTTGACTTACAGAAAGTTGCCGGAGGGACTCTGGTCAGTCGATTTCATCCAGCTGTTGTAAATACCATGCGGCCTGCATTTTATACGCCGAGTCTTCTCGCTCCAGGTAATCACGCAGGTACTTGACGGACTGGTCGTGCTCACCCTCATCCGTGGTAAGTAGGGCTACCTGATACTGGGCCTCAAGCAGTTGATACTCCGGGTCATGGCGTATTACTTCATTGTAGACAGAATCAAGCACCTGTTTCAACTGGTCTTTGTCCAGCGGCTCTTTCAAATCCATATACATAAGCTCGCTGTCCGCCGGAACGTCGGAAGCCTCGGGAGCTCTCAGGCTGAAGCTTTTTTCGAGAGCCACCGAGGGCTCTTCTCTCTTCTTCTCCGACTGCGAGACAATATCGCTTAATGAATCCCGCCTGGCTCTCCACATTTCCAGCGACGATGCCTCTTCGGCAAGGCGCACGATATCCTGCTCACCCTTCACCGCTATTTCTGCCCCCAGCTCCTGGTCTTTGCGCTCCATTTGCGTGACGATACGCGTTTCCCCGGAATCAACCGTTATTTCGGACCTGGCCTTAGCCGCGCTGTCGGTCAGCAACCGGGCGTCTTGCACCAATTGCACCGCCGAAAATTCATAGCTGTCCGCTTCTTTCTCCGGTGCCAAGTCAGGTATGGACAATTCTTCTGTCTCATCACCCAGCGTGGCGGTGTCCGCCACTGCCTTTGGAATGCCCGACGCAGGCTGCTGAATTGCCTCTTTAGACACTGCCAACGTTTCCTCTGCAAGCCGTACCCGTTCCGGTTTAGGGTATCCGTCAGCAAACTCATCCGAACGTATCTCCAACGTTTCGCCCTCGGTTGGCACGCCTTTCCGGGGCTTCACATCGATCCTCGCACCGACTTCAGACAGGGTGGTATCAGCGGATTCAGGCGGAGGAACTACTCTCATTATCGTAATCGGAGCATCCGCCGGGGCGGTTATCACCTTCTGGTCGCCGGAAGGTTCAAGCCCGACTTTTTGTCTGATCTCGCGGGAAAGGTCACCTTCGTGAAAAGCGATAAAGGCTAATGCGGCGACCGATGCCGCCACCGCAGCCAGCTTCCAGCCCAGATTCTTCCACGAATATGAGGATATTCTGGTTACCTCGGTCGTGGTAGAGACCTCCGGGCGTATGGCCGCCTCTATTCGCCGGGCCGACTCTTCCCAGTATTCCCCGCCAGCCAATTCCGAGTGCTTTTCAACCATTCGATCGAACTTCTCCAGTTCGTCAAGAAGCTGACGGCACTCGGCGCACTGCTGGAGATGCTCACGAATCAGTTGCTCTTCCTCGTGTTTGAGTTCCCGATCGTGGTAGGCTGATATTCTATCTTTGAAATATGAGTGTTCCATCTTAGTTCATCTCTAGTCGCTCATCAAATCTTTCAGGTGCTCCATCAGGAGCTTCCTGGCCCGGTACAGACGCGAATCAACGGTGCCGGGGGGTATTTTAAGATAACTCGCAATTTGCGCGTAGTCCATCTGTTCGAAGTGCCTCAGAACAAAAACTGAGCGATAAGTAACCGGCAATGACATCACCGCCTTGTAAAACCGCTTGTTATTCTCGTGATTGAGCAGGTTCTCCAGCGGGCCAAGCTCGGTAGACTGTGGGTCGTATCCTTTTTCCTGAAGCACATCAAGGGATTCCTTTTTCTCTTCGCGATTGATCTGGTTGTAAGCCAGGTTCCTCGCTATGGTTGACAGCCACGGGTAGAAGGCGTATTCCGTCCGGAAGCTTTTGATATTGTCGTATGCTTTTACAAACGCTTCCTGCACAATATCTTCGGCGGCGTCAAAAGACTTCAGCAAACCGTAAATGTACCGGAAAAGTCGTTTCTGGTGGATTCTGATAAGCTGGCCGAAAGCTCTCTTGTCGCCATTCTGAACCGCCTCAATCAGCTTCTTTTCAGAAACCGCCTCTCCCACGTTATTTACAGCCGGATTGTCCTTTTCTTCCCGAATATTCTCACCCATCCAGGCTTCTGCTTTCGCCAACCAGTTTCATCACAAGCATTTCCAGGGTAGTCTCCGGTTTGACCCCCTTATGCCTTAGTCGCACGTCGGCGGCTGCGATTTCGATGATTATTTCCTCAAGGCGGCGGCCGGAATATTTCTCCGCCTGTTGACGCAATTTATGGGTCAAAAAGGCCCGCCTTCCCAGGGGGCTCTTGTCGTTCTTTACCAGATACAACGAGGTGAAATGTTGCTGCATCAGCGCTATCAACGTTGCCGGAGAATTGCCTTCAGCCAGCAGAGAACGAACCATATTAAAAACTTTCTTAGCGTCTCCGGCCACCACCTGGTCGGCTAAATCGAAAATCCCGAATACTTCGTAGCCGGCCGAAACTGACCTGATATCCGCCACCTCGATTTTATCCCCGGATTCTTTATAGTTGACCAGCTTGGTAAGTTCCGCCTCGAGGGCTCCGCGGCTTCCCGCCACCAACTCGGTCAACAGCCTGAGCGCCTCGGGAGCGATAGTCAAATCTTCCTTCTTCAACCGGGCCTGTATAATAGCCGCCGATTCCTGATAAGAGAGTTTCTTGAATTCGATTGCCTCCGCCGCCTTGGAGATGGAGTTGAAAAAGGCGGAGTTTCTTCGAGGCGTTCGTGCCGAAGGCGTGGAAAAGATGATTATTCGGTTTGGGTCGGCCGGCGATAGCAGTTTCAGAACCTGTTTTACGTCATCAGCACGGTAACTCTGAAAATCGCGCACGACGAAGACCTGTTTCTCGCCCAGCATGGGAAGATTTGCCAGCTCGGCCATCAGGTCGGGGGCCCTGGTCTTTCTGGCGTCTATTCGGTAGAGGTTCGTAGCCATTTGCAGATGCGGGAGAAACTGCATAGCCACGAACTTCTCGGCCTCAGCAATCCGGTAATCCTCACTGCCGAAAAAATAATAGGCCGGTTTGAATCTGCCGGCGGTCACATCTTTGAATAATGTGCTGGGGGTTGGCATGCGCTCAATTTAAGAACATGCCCTTGGAGGGGTCAATCAAAAAGCGATTTGAAGACCGGGTTCTCATCCGCTTTGACAAAAGCTAACGAGAAACGATACTTCTTGCGATAATCGAGCGCCTTCTGTATCAACGGCGTGAACTTCACGGGCGGCTGCTCACGCATGTTGACCTGGTTGATAATCCTGGTGTTGTTGCCAAAGATCTGGTAGGTGTGATTGGAGAAGTACTTCTGGTTGCTGTCGATAAACTCCAGCAGGGCCAGTAGCGAGGCGAAATCGTTGTGGTCGTGATCGACACCATCGAATGGCGCCTTGAATTTGATGCCAAGTTCCGGGATAGTGAACATCACTACCGCCGATTTGTCCAGCTGGTTATCCAGCGGCAGTTCGTATGATCCAAAGTAGCAGTCCATACCGCCCTAAAAAGCAAGGCTTGTGCCAGCCCCAGGACTAAGGTCTGCCTATTGTCTGACAACAGCTTACGACGATAGACGGCCCCTTCGAAACCAGCGACCTGCAAACAGGTTCATATTTGTTCCAATTGAGGTTATGACGGTGCTAAACCGCTTGCTCAGCATAGCTCTTCACAAATCCAGACATAGCCGTCATGCCCCCGCGGGCGTATTGACAAAAATGGAATTTAAAGTATATTTTATTGTTAGTT
>CP070674.1:1764910-1802983 GCA_020351995.1 Candidatus Zixiibacteriota bacterium | reverse complement strand
TCTTCATCTGTAGCCTGTGGTCTGATAATGTGACCAGCAGTAATGGCAATCTCCTTCTCGGCGGCGATGGCGCCGATAATGGTCGCGGCCAGTCGGGCGTTGGGGCCGCCGGCGGTCGGAAGCAGGCACGTTTTGAACTCCTTCACGGCGGGCATCTTAATCAGCACCAGATCGCACGTGACAAGACGGATGACCCGGTCGGCAACCTCGCCAAAGAAGCGGTCACGGGTGTTCGTGAAGCCCTTCCAACCCATCACGAGAACGTCGGCATTGTGTTTCTCCACCGCCGAGAGGATACCATCAGCTACTTGGTGAGCCACGACTAACCTGGTGTCGATCTCTTTCTCGCGCTGCGCGGCCGCCTTTCGAGCTTTGGCCAGCAGCGCCTCGCGATGATGAGCTATGCGCATGCCTTCGTGTATCGGAACCTGGCGCGGTACGTGCACCACACTCGTGGCCGTCAGCGGCAATCCCCGGGCACGGGCGATGGGATAAGCTAGATCAAGCAGAGCCTCGATATTGGCCGGGTTATGTAAAGCCACCATCACGCACGGCGGGCGCTCCTCGATAACCGCTGGAGCCTCGGGAATAAGAACCTGCGGCTTGAGAACGGAGGACTTCTTCTCGAATACGGCATAGTACAAAAGCAGCCCGACACCGATCCAACCGATCGTGACATACCATGCGATAGGCTGAAACTTGAACTGGTACAGAGCCAGCAGGATATTCAGGATAAAGCCCACGATGGGAATGATGGGGTACAACGGCACTTTGTATCTTCGGGGGATATCCGGATGTTTGCGACGCAGGACAATCACCGACAGGTTGACCAGGGCGAACGTCACGAGGAAAATCAAACTGGCCGCCGACCCGACCGCCTCAATCGGTAGCGTTAAGGCCATGCCTAACAGGATGACGCCGGTGACTATAATCGCGACGTGCGGTGTGCGACGGGTAGAATGTATTTTGGACACGCTCGATGGCAGCCATAAGTCGCGGCCCATCGAGAAAGCCACCCGGCTGGCGGCCATGACGGTGGCGTTCAGGGCCGACATGGTTGACAGAAGACCTCCGGCAACGATTACGGCCACACCGATAGTGGGCATGAAACTTTCGGCGGCGCGTACGATAGCCGTTTCTTTGAATTTGCCGAGGACTTGCCAGGCGGGAAGATCACCGGAATCGATCGCCGCCAGCGACACGAACAAGATCAGCAGATATATGGGTACGGTGATACCCAGGGCCATAAAGGTCGCGCGGGGGACGTTCTTTTCGGGGTTTTTGATTTCCTCGGCCACGGTGGCAATAAGGTCGTAACCCTCGAAGGCGATGAAGGTCAGGCCCATGGCGATAAAGACACCGCCGAGTCCTTTCGGCAAGAACGGGGTCAGGCTTTCGGTTATGCGGCTCGGTTCGTTGAAGATCACGTGCAGTCCGAACACGAGGAATATACAGAGCACAGCGATCTTGGAGAGCGTGAGGGCGTTCTCAGTTTTGCCGGTGACCTCGGCCCCGCGCACATTGAGCCAGGTGAAGGCGGAGCCGACCATCAGGGTCAACACAAGGACGGAACGATGCCGTCCGAGAAGACCATCCGCCGCCTCGGCCAGTACGGGCAAATATCGATGGATAAGCTCCCAGAAATAACCGGCGAAGCCGAGGGCATATAGACTGCAGGCGACGGTATAGGCAAACCAGAGGATCCATCCCGACACGAAGCCGGCCGCGCCGGGAAAGGCCATGCGCACGAAGGAATAGCCGCCGCCGGCCCGTGGCATGGCCGAGGCCAGCTCGGCGTAGGCAAACGCTGTCAGAAGGGTGACTAAAGCGTTTAGAGCGAATGAAAGCAGCGAGGCCGGGCCGGCTTCACCGGCCGCGATCCCGGTGAGCACGAATATGCCGGCCCCGATCATGGCCCCCACCCCGATCATGGTGGCATCGAAAAGGCCAAGGTCGCGGGCGAAAGTTACCTGCGACTGGCCGTTATGGTTTTTCTGCGTGCTGTTCTCGGGCATAGATTCTGTCGGGAAGGTCGTAACAAATGGCGGAAAACGCTACTTTGAAATTAACCGGGGCTATCGGGCCAGCTCGGCCCGGATAGTCCCCGGTTGAAGCGATCGTCATTTCAAAACGGCATCGACCAGTTTTCGGACGGCCCAGTTCATGATCTCGTTGCCGCGGGTCTGATTGATCTGGCAGACATCACGCAGGACAATGTATGACTCAAGACCAACCATGGTAGCCAGGGCGTAAAGGAGGTTGTCGAGTTCACGCGGTTCGATGTCTTTCCGGCGACGACTCAGAGCTTCCTTGAGCAAGGGCAGCCGTTGGTCACCGCGAAGAACAAAACGGTTCTTGTTCTCCATCCATTCATCCTGGCAGGCGCGTAGAAGCGATCGGTTGAGACTCTCGTTCTTAATGACCTGCGAATAAAGGTGTTGCTGAATTCGCCCGACCGCCTCCCCCGCGGAATCATCGGCGATATCGTCTAACACTGTTTTGGCGGGGGTGACTTCCCTGTTCAACACCGCTTCGATCAGCAATCGGTCGCGACTCGGGAAATAACGATAAGCGGTCGCACGCGACACCATGGCTTTCTCAGCAACCTCATCCACGGTGGGTTGCTTGCCCTCTTTGAGCAGCTCCCAGGCGGCGTGAATCAGAGCTTGTCGGGTCCGCAACTTCTGGTTGACTCTTCCATCATGTAGGTTTGTTCGTGATACCATAATCGCAATATACGACAATTGTCTCATAAGGGTTCAGATGTTTTAGAAATTTTTCCGTGATCTCTGTAATTTTGGCCAAAACCGGCCTCCCGGGGGAGTGTCCATCCAGGTGGGCCAGAGTTACCCTGACGCACTGTAAGTTATTGTATTGTCATATATTACATGGCAAAAGGGCTTTCGGGAACATTTATTAATGTGGAAAAACAAAAAAAAATTAACAAAATCGAAAAAAAAGTGTTTACATTTTCGTCGAATTTGACGATATAGTCAAAACTGACACTATCGTCGAAAGTGACGAAGGTGTCAATGTGGAGTATATGTAATTGATGACAGCACAGTTGCAGAAAGGTCCTCGCAAACAGTCCCGCCAGCAGCGGAGATATTCGAGGACACAGGAGAAGATTCTTAACGCGGCCCGGTCGGTTTTTTCCGAGAAGGGCTTGGTGGCTTCTACTATTGATGATATTGCCGAGCGGGCCGATGTGGGTCGCGGTAGTTTCTATTACCACTTCGAGAACAAGGACGAGATCGTCCGGCGCGTAATCGAGCGTATTCTGGCCGAGCTCGTCGAACAGATGAAGACCAAGTGTAAAGGTCAGGAAGATATTGGATCTGTGCTGGATGCCATGATCAGCGCTCACATCGAATTTTTCAGCAATCGCTGGGAAGATTTCGTGCTGTATTATCAGGGCCGTGCTGATCTGACGCTGCAGGAAAGTTATGAGGGGTTAGAGACTCCGTTTCTGGATTATATCAAGAGCATCGAACAGCTCGTTGATGATGTAATCCCGGAACCGATTTCGAAACCCAGGCTGAGGCGACTCGGGTGTGCCATCGCAGGGTTCATATCGGGTTATTATTCGTTCGCCAGTGTTGCCGGCGAAGATGAGGATGTAGATAAATCGTTCCGGCTATTGAGGAAAGCCTTTGTGGTCAGCTTGGTGCGATTTGTAAAGGAAGCCTTACCGGCTTCGTAACATGGTCCTTAAATGTGGAGTATGTCTTCGAGATAGTTCAGTCACATGGTAAGGTGCTGAACGATAGGGAAGGCGGCTTCGGGCCAATTACCTGATTCACGTGTCCCAGAGCCTGTAAACAGGCTTGTAGCGGATTAGACAAGATTCCCAAGAAAATTGAATCGTGCGCCATTTGGTACCGGCATGCCAGTACCGAGGGGCGAATTGGACAATAGAAGACTCAAATATAATGGAGAGTTGAATGTCAAACGTGGTTCCTGCGGCAAAAAATGCCGTTGACGGTGCTGTGACTCGACTCACAGCGTATCAGGAGCTGAAAGATTTCAGCTCCGAGGATATCAACAAAGCGTGGGGGTTAGCGTGCAGTTTCGACATCTATGACTGCAATCCCGAAACCATTCGCGACGCCGAAGAGATCAAGCGTTTCGTCAGGGAGCTATGCGACCTGATTGAGATGCGCCGCTTCGGCGACACGGTCGTCGTTAACTTCGGTGAGGACGAGCGTGTAGCGGGTTTCTCGATGACCCAATTGATCGAAACCTCGCTGATCTCTGCGCATTTCGCTAACGCTTCCAACACTACCTATCTGGATGTTTTCAGCTGCAAAGCGTATGATCCGGCTGTGGTGGAGGAATTTGCCATGAAATTCTTTGGCGGATCACGCTGTGTTACGCACGTGAACCTGAGGTTGTAGTCGTGTTGAGAATCCGAAGTGTATCCGATGCTGATGAGTGTCGGCAATTGTGGCAGGCGAACATCCCCCAGGAGTTCGTTTCCGATCTCTGGGAAGTACGGGATTGCTTCAATCGTTTCTTCGGTCACCGTCCCCACTTCGTGGTGGCGGAGGAAGGCCGACGCGTCAGGGGCTTTTTACCTCTGAGCTGGAACGAGGAAACGGGGAGCTACAACTATTTTCCCGGTGAAACCTGGGAGGGTAAAACGTGGCTGGAGCAAAACCGAATAATTGCCGACAGCCGACGGACCCTGGACCGCATGCTGGAATCGCTTTCACGGCCGTACTACCTGAGGTACCTAAGGTCGGATTCTGTCAGGGCGGGTCTTCTCGACCAGGTGGACGAAATCGGATACATGTTTCTGCCGGGTAATTATAACTACGAGTTAGACGCGTATTTCGAGGAGTTTTCACATAAGACCGCCAAACGGCTGCGCAAGGAATTGGCTGCCTGGGAAGGACGCGGTATTAGCTGGAACTACGACAATGTCGATGATTTTGAACTTATGATCGGTATGAACCTGGAGCGCTACGGAGACATGTCGTATTTCCACGACCAACGCTTTCACGATAGTTTTCGCTCACTGGCGGGATTCCTTCGTGATCGTGGCTGGTTGCGTATGGTCAAGGTTGAGGTTGAAGGTGAACCGGCGGCCGTAGATATGGGAAGTGTTTACAATGGAACGCTGACACTGCTCGCCGGGGGCACCAACGCCAAGTTTCCGGGAATAGCGAAGTTGATCAATGTGCAGCATATGGCCTGGGCATGCCAGCAGAAGATGGATCAGGTTGATTTCCTATGTGGGGATTTCAACTGGAAGACGATGTTTCATCTGACCCCGACGCCTCTTTGCCTGTTGGCCAGTGATGCCTGGGCGACTAACGTAATGCCGGTGGGCGCTCAGCTTGACCTGGTATCAGCGGTGCCAGCCATCAGTGTTCAAGGAGTAAGTAATGTCTGACAGACGCGCGCTTGTTGTCGGCACCACGCCCGACTATATCGCGTATATTCACAATCGTTATCGCGGTCGGGCCTTGTTTGTAACCGATCCGTCCCAAAGGACAGGGAGCACCGAGGATAAACCGGACGCCGCCTCGGAGATAGTCTGTGATCTGTGGCAGTCAGATCGTGTATTGACTGCTGTGAAGCGCCATCTGCGTCGGTATGAGCAGAATCTCAGTGGTATTACGTGTTTCGACTGCGAATGGCTGGGATTGGCATCATACCTTGCGGGGGAATTGCGTTTGCCCTATCCATCGCCGGAATCCATTCGCTTAAGCCGTAATAAGTACCTCTCAAAGCAGCGCTGGGTGGAGAGAAGTGTCCGTTGCCCGCGGACCAGATCGATTAATTCAAGAAATGAGGCTTTTCAGTTTTTTGAAGAGCTGGGGGGCAATCCCATTGTTCTTAAACCTCTATCCGGCAGCGGTAGCGAGTTGACGTTTGTATGTCATGACCGACATGGTATAGCACAGTCGCTAAACATCCTGGGTGCCGGACTTCGCCAGCGTGGTCTTCTACCCATGTACCAGCCGCAGCAAGGCGGAAACGGAACCATGGATCCGAGAGAGGTGGTTCTTGCCGAGGAGTTTATAAGCGGTCGCGAATACAGTTGTGACTTCAGCATCGAGGATGGTAAGGTAAAACTTGTCCGGGTGGCGAAGAAGCTCAGCCAACCGGGTCTGCCGTTCGGTACCACGGTGGCGTACATAGTGCCCGCGCGATTGCCGAACGGGCTTGACGAGGAACATCTGTCCCAGCGACTCCGTGAAGCGGCCGAAGCACTGGCTATTTCCCGTGCAGTATGTATGGTGGACTTCATGATCAGCCATGGCGAGGTTGTATTTCTGGAACTGACGCCGAGAATCGGTGGTGACTGCCTGCCGCCGCTTGTTCGTCAATCATGCGGCATGGATACAATCGAGCTGGCTCTCGACTTCGCGGAAGAACGTCCGCTGGTAATACCCGAGAAGAAGTTGTGGACACAGTTAATAGGACTTCGCCTCTTCGCACCAACCCCGGGGTTATTCAAAGGAGTTGATGCTACGGCCCTCAAGGGGGATAGCCGCGTAAGAGAGGTGTACATAAAACGATCGCCAGGCCACACCGTTACCCTTCCTCCCGAGGATTACGATTCTTGGATGCTGGGGCATGTTATCTTTGAGCTTGTCTCCGGCAGCCAGCTGGCGATGGAATGCGAAGAGTTGAGATCATTAATTCATATAGATATGGAATCGTATCATGACCAGAAGTTCGCTGGGATTCATTCTGCGGGCCGCAGAACTGCTTAATAAGAAAACAGCGCGTCTTGATGACCAGGACCTTAAGAGGTTCGTTCAGTCGTTTCTGGATCGTAGGGAATCGTTTCTGGGTTTGATTCGCGGCCACGGCAGTCCTCTGTATGCCGTAGATACGGCAGCCCTGACGCTGAGGGTGAAGCAGTTTCGAGAGGCCTTCCTTGCGGCTATTCCAGAAGCGAAGTTCTTTTTTGCCCTCAAGAGCAACAGCCATCCCCTGATTGCCACGACCCTGGTCAGAAAGGGGTTTGGATTGGATGTATCCAGCGGACGTGAGCTGGAAGCGGCCATCGATCACGGTGCCCAGGATATTGTGTTCAGCGGTCCGGGCAAACTGCCCGAAGAACTGGAAATCGCCATACGTCACAGTTCCCACGTCACGGTATTGATCGATAGTTTCGGGGAATTGAAACGTTTGGAGGAAGTTGCCTCTCGCATGGACACCGCCGTGCGCGCGGGAGTTCGGATAACAACTGACGAATCCGGTATATGGAGAAAATTTGGAATTCCCCTGGATAGTCTCGGCAAGTTTTTTGAGTCAGCCGACGGGTGTCGCCACGTCAACGTCTGCGGTGTTCAGTTTCATCTAAGCTGGAATATGAACTCAGAGCCTCACGTGATATTTCTGGCCCGGCTCGGGTCCGAGCTGGGGAGGTTGGGCAATAAGTTTCGGCGAAGGATTCGGTTTATCGATATCGGTGGCGGTTATTGGCCCGAAGCCGGAGAATGGCTTCAGCCGGCGGCGACACCGGAAGGTGTTTTGCGAACCGCGATGTCAGAGGAGTTGATGAGTCCGCACGAGCACTACTGGAGACCTTCGGCCCCTATTACTGATTTCGCTCAGCATATTGGGCAGGCATTGCGGAAACATCTTCCGGATGATATGAAATGCGCGATTTACGCCGAGCCCGGACGCTGGCTGTGTCACGACGCGATGCATATCCTTCTTACGGTCGTGGATCGAAAGGCTCCCGATGTGGTGATCACCGATGGCGGCACCAACGCCGTCGGATGGGAGAGGTTCGAAACAGACTATTTCCCGGTGATAAACCTGTCTCGTCCGGGACTGAAAGAGCATGGCTGTTTGGTAGCCGGGTCGCTATGTACACCGCATGATATCTGGGGCTACAGTTATTTTGGAGACGATATCCGCCCCGGCGATATTCTGCTGGTTCCGAATCAGGGGGCGTACACTTACAGCCTCAGGCAGCATTTCATAAAGCCTCTGCCGAAATCCGTCGAGTTGCCCCGGAATCATGCTCATCAAGCTCCCGCGCTCGCGCCTAAGAACCATTCTACGACTTAAGGTCATTGTGGGTGAATCAATCCGAGATGTGTTAGATATCAGCGAATCGCCTAGATAGATGTGGAGAAGTAATGGCATTGAAGAACAAAGGTCACAAATGCCCCAAGTGTGGCAGCCGGGACGTGCTGCTGCAGGACACCCTCGAGCACAACGTTAATGTCTACGTTTGCCTTGATTGTGATCATGAGTTTTCGAGTGGTGGCAAGCGCCATGAAGAGCGCCGTGAAGATCATCGTGATGAGCGGCGGGAACGCCATCGCGAGCGGCGCGGATGGGAGTAACCCGGGTTGAAATCTCAAACTGATATTGGGTTGAACAAATAATGACTAAAAGGGATGCGAACTCCCGCGCAGCCAGTGAACTGCTGCAGGTCGCAAGGCGCCATGGATTTGTGGGTCGTCTCGCCGATTATGACGGTTATGTGAATCTGGCTGGAGATTATGACTACCTGAGCCAGGCTTACTACGTGTCACAGGACCGGCTTTTGTCCGGTGAGCTGATTGTGCCAAGCTGTCAGGATATGCTGGACGCGTACGTTTCCCCGCTGTTTCTGGAGAAAGCGCGCTTGGCGGGACTTCCAGTACCTGAATACTATATCAGCAACGGCTATATCGAACCGCCGGTGATTGTCGATCCCGTCAATCCGTTTACGCTGAAAGGAAAGGTTGTTCTCAAGGCCAGCCGGGCAAAAAGTATCGCGAAATCGCTGACCAGAAACTTCACTTACGCTATCTGCTGTCAGGAGCTGCCGGAAGGAAGCCAGGTGGCTTATTTCAAGGCAGTTCTTGGATGGTGTGTCGGCGACGAGTATCGCGAAATGGCCCGTGTAATCTGGGACGTCTTCAAGATCCCCCTCGCGAGGATTCGCGTGATTAAGCTGGCCGATGGTGGTATCCTTCTCAGTGACATTGCCCCCCTTCCGTTTACCGAGCTCGGAAAGCGGGAGATGGAATATATCAAGGAGCGCGTGGTATGGGGCAGTTAGGAATATTCGTTGAGCGATATACCATATCGAGCTCGGATGAGATGAATTCCCTGATGCGCTTGATACAGGTGGCCAGGAAACTGGGCCATCGGGCCGATTTTCTCTTCAGGCCGGATATGTATAAGATACCGGAGTACGATGCGATTTACATCCGCGCTCTAACTGATCCGCTTAATTCCGCCTATGTTGCCGCCCGCACCGCGGAGCTACACGGCATAAGGGTAATCGACGACCCGGCCTCGATTCGAATATGCTGCGATAAGGTGAACATGTACCGCCATCTTCTGAATCAGAATATTCCCATTCCGGACACACGTATAATCGATGAGGTCGAGGTAAACCCGAGCGTGGGGCAGCAGGTGCTTGATGAACTCGGCAGCCCGGTTGTTCTCAAGGCACCCAACAGCAGTTTCTCGATGTATGTAGAGAAGGCGTCGACACCGGCTGAGTTCTTTAGTGTGGCCAAGCGTTTCCTGCGCCGGGCGGACCGGGTGATCGCCCAGCAGTTCGTGCAGTCGTCGTTCGATTGGCGGGTGGGCGTCATGGGCGGCGAACCCCTTTACGTGTGCCGGTATGTGATCCCCAGAAAACGCTGGAAAATACTTACCTATACTCCCGAGGGCAAGACGGTGTTCGGGGCAGTCAAGGCTATCCCCCTGAGAAATGCCGCACAACCCCTCCTTGAGACTGCCGTAAAGGCGGCGAACGCGGTTGGGAACGGACTGTACGGTGTTGATTTGAAACAGGTGGAGGACCGATACGTTGTTATTGAGGTAAATGACAACCCGACCATCAATGCCGGAGAAGAGGATCAGCTTAACGGTGAAATGTATGAGCGTTTGGTGAAATTCCTGATGGCGACTGGAGACAGTGATGGGTAGCAGGATTCGCATTCGCCCGGCCACAGAGTATGATCTGCCCGTCCTGGTTTACCTCGAACAGGTGGCCTTTGAAACGGACCGATTCACCAAAGACCAGTTGGAGTACCTGCTGACGCGATCACGGGCAACTACCTTCGTGCTGGAGCATGGGTCAGCGGTGGTGGGTGCAGCCTGCGTGTTGTGGCGCAAGGAGCGAAAGCTGGCCCGGTTGTATAACCTGGCTGTGGATCGCGCCTTTCGGGGGAAGGGTTACGGAGACCGCCTGCTGCGCGAGTGCGAACTTGAGTCGGCCCGGCGGGAATGCGATCGAATCACGCTGGAGGTCAGGCAGGACAATGAAACTGCCATTCGCTTCTATGAGAAACACGGATACGAAGGAATCAGAAACCTTCCCGATTATTACTCCGACGGCATGGCCGGGCTCAAAATGGCCAAAAAGGTCCGCCGAAAGGTCTCCTCAAAGCTGCGGCTTGACATACCCTATCATGCCCAGACGCTCGACTTCACCTGCGGTCCGGCCAGCGTAATGATGACCTTGAAACACTTCTTCCCCGAAATCGAACTTACCCGGGCCCTGGAGATGAGCTTGTGGAAAGAGGCCACCATGATATTCATGGCTTCGGGCTTTGGCGGCACCGACGGCTACGGTCTGGCCCTCTCGCTGCTCAACAGGGGATTGAGTTGCCGATTGATTATGTCGATGGATACCACACCGATGTTGAAGTCGGTGAGGATTCAGAAAAAGCGCGAGGTAATGAAGGTGGTGCACAATGACCTGAAGAGGAAAGCACGGCGAGCCGGGGTTACCAGCGCGACCTATGAATACGGCATTGACGAAATTATCTCGGCCTTGCACCGAGGAATGGTGCCAATAGCAATGATAAGTACCTATCGACTGACAGGGGATCGGGTGCCGCATTGGGTGGTTGTAACCGGGTTTGACCGGGACCATGTATATATTCATGATCCGGATATAGCCTCCTACCGCAAGAACAGGTCACGCGCCCGGCACCTCAAAGTCGAGAAATCAGAGTTTCTACAGATGACCCGCTATGGCAAGGAAGTTTATCGCTGCCTTTTGTTGGCGGGTCCCGGCCACAACAGTTCCAAAGCCTACCGTAAGTAGCCTGCTTATTAAAGCCTTCTTCCCTCTAAGTCATTGTCTTTAAACAGTAATTTGTTGAACCACCCCGAAAATTGACGAATGTGTGTATATTGGTGAATGATATGTCGACAAAAGGCGGCCTTAAAGCATATATGTCATATGATTGTAGCCAAATGCGACGAATAGTCACATAATATTTGATTATCGTGAAATAAATTCATTAATATATTGACAAGGTGACTGATATAGATATTCTTCTTGATATAGGAGATATGCTTATGATTGACGAGATTGACCATAAGATACTGACGATTCTTCAGCAAAACGCCAGAATTTCTAACGCTAATATAGCGAGAGAGCTTGGGGTAGCGCCATCCGGCGTTTTTGAGAGGATCAAGAAGCTGGAGCAGCGTGGAATTATCAAAGGTTATCATGCCGCCCTGGATCATGAGAAACTCGGGCAGGGTGTAACGGCCTTCGTGTTTCTCCATGCCGGTGACCGGGTTGGTTCGGTCGAAGGGGCAGGCCGGGTGGCCAAGATTGATGAGATAGTCGAGGTCCAGCATATCGCGGGCGAGGACGGTATTCTGGTCAAGCTGCGTTGTGGCAGCAACGAAGAACTCGGCCGCATACTTCGGGAAAAGATCGGTAGCATTCCCTCGATTCGGTCAAGCCGCACCTTGGTAGTTATGGAAACGATCAAGGAGCAGGGGTAGCCTCGGTGGTCCGCAGCCAGCGCGGTTTGACCACGTGGCCGCGCCTGGCGGCCGCCCTGATGACGGCAACGGTGGAGAGCGCCAGGAGTGTGAAGGCGAGCCAGGAGGCTTCAATCCCGAAGTCACCGCCGGTTAGCCATTCCGGTCCGGAAATGGCGGGGTTGACAAAGGTGATGTGGTCGGCGCGGCCAGAGTTGGCCATGCCGAACACGGCTGTCTGAAAATAATTCCAACCGAAGTGCGTTCCCCAGGCCATCCAGATCCGTCGGGAAAGCATGAAACAGCCTATGAACAGGCAACCAAGGACGGTGAGTGAGATCGTGGTCCAGGCGGTACTGCTCGGATTGCCGGCATGTGCGATGCCGAAGACCACGGCTGCGCCGATGAGCGCCCACACACTACCTATTAGTTCTTCGAGAAGCCGGAAAAGAATCAGTCGGAAGATCAGTTCTTCAGAGAAGGTGAAGGCCCCGAACTCACGGAAAAGATGGACAAAAGATTCCCAGCCTCCGGTGCTTTCAATGCGGTAGCAATTCGCGATGTACATCACGGCTACAGCCAGAATAACCAGGCCGGCGCCGAGAGCTAAACCGGTGCCGGTTTCTTTGATCGCGCCGCGGGAGGATAGTTCGCCTGCGGAACGCTTTTCGACGACTCTGGTGTAGATTCGGTAGCTGATGAAAATCAGAGCCACCGATACAATCCATTCCACGTCACGGAACCAGTTGAAGGTGTTTTCGTCAAGGGTTCCTTTGGCGGTGTTGAAAATGAGATTGTGCAGCAGGATGGCTGGTATCAGAAAGAGCACTGCGACTACAATTCTTGCGACAGGAAAGTCAACAAAACGCCGCCATGCCCCGACCGCACGAGCTCTGGAAAACAGATCGTTCGGATTGGTCATTCTTACTCCTCTTGTTTCGTGTGTGCCCATCATCACTTGGGGGAGCTACCGGCGAGCCTGCCGATACATGTCTATTAGACCGCAAGACCCTCCCGCGTGTTTCACTTCTGGAGCAGAATTGAATGTGTGAGCCCAGCGTGGGAGGCGGGGCACAGGCAGCGTAAAGGTGACAAGCAACGGCAGCGAGAGTGGGGCAAATCTATATCAGGCGTTGGAGTACGATGCGCACCTCACTTTCGGTATCTTCTCGCTGTACGGTCAGGGTTACGGCAGCGCCTTCCTGACGAAACACAGGTCGTAGCTCCCAAACATCATAATCGGTGGCCGGACGACCGTTTAGCCGGGTGATTTTGTCGCCGACTTTCAGGCCAGCCCTCTCAGCGGGGGAGCCAGGATGGATTGCCGTTATTTCAAGATAATCCCCGCGACCTTTTCTAGTGGATAGACCGGACATGTTGTATTCGAACGGCTCGGCGAACCGTGTGTTGGGCTCGAGGAACATTCGCTGGTTGGGGTAGTCAAAGATCACGTTGAAACGCGAGAATAGTTCCATACCCATCGTTAACTCGTGAAAACTCGGGGCACCGTCCGGCACGGAGGCGAAGGCGGTGATTATGCTATCGAGAGTGTATGTACCAATCCTGACACTTCGCACGCGTCCAAAGTTTCCCCGGGTTTCCCCCTGCACGCCAAAACCAAGGATAGCTTCAATGGCTGCCTCAGGGACGCCGATGTTGTTGGCTTGCCCGATATCGATCTGCAAAGCGTCGCCATAGCCGAGGTCCATCATCAAGTCGACGGAGATTGTGCGTCCGTTCATCAACTCCACCTCGGCCGGTATGCCCCAGGCTCCCGGAAGGAGCGGCTTCAAAGGAATTTCAAGGCCCTGTCCTTTGTATTTGAACGTAGTCGGCTCGGTTAGCGTGATTATCATTTCATCGAAGTCGATTCCGACCACGAAGTGCTTCAGAAAGGTAGCGCTGACCTGTCCCTCGGTGCCCCACCACATGTTTGTCATCCCCGATTCGTACGGAGTTATGATCGCGCTCTGGTCGGTGAACTTAATCCCCGGGAAACTGATAGTGATTCCAGAAGCTGTCTTGGAGGCAACGGCGTCCCCGCTGCCCGAACCGGATACTTGGGCCTCACCATCGTAATTCAGGTCCAGCGAGTCGATTATGGGACTGCCGAAAAACAACAGTTGGTCCCAGAGAAATCCGTTGTCAAGCATCATGCGAACTTCCCTGCCGTTGACTTCGCCACGCATCAGGATATCTCCCCGGAAAAGTTCAAACGGAATACGGACTTGCCGGTCTCCGGATAGGATTATGTATTTTCCAGGGGGCGCTCCGAGGAGCGAGTCGCGGTCACTGGCCGAAGCGCCAATTGCCAGCAAGGCGGCAAACAACAGGGGAAGGTAGAATGAGGCGCTCCGGAGAAATATCCGGCATAGACCTCCTGTGATACAAAAGTCAGTCTTACTCACCTGGTTATTCCTTTCGTGTTGCGGATCCCGCGGATGAAGAGATCCAGATAGTGTTTTACATACTCGTCGGGATCGAAACTGGCGAAAGAATAAGATGGCGAAAGAGCCCGGTTCAGTATGCTTCGCAGAGTGTAGAGATACTGGCTGATGGACATATCTATATTGAGATCAGGGCGCAGGGAACCATCGCGGATGCCGAGATGGAAGATCTCCCTGAGGCCCTCGGCGAGTTCATTATTGATTTTCTCGAACGCTTTGAATATTCCTTTACTTATTCGTCGGGGGTCGATGCCCTTGAAATCCATGTAATACTGTAGCCGCATCGAATGCGAATTGGCGCGGGCAAAATCGTAGAATGAGGTTCCCCAGTTGATGATTTTGTCCAGGCCGGTGCTGGCGTGGGCGATGGCCTTCTGCTGGGTCTCCCAGCGAACCTTCAAGTCATCCGTCAGCACCATCACGCAGACTTCGTCGCGGCTTTCGAAGTATGAGTAAAGTGTTCGCCGGGTATAGTCGGCTTCCCTGGCGATATCTTCCATGCTGGTGTTGTCAGCGCCTTTAGTGGCGAATAGCCGGCGGGCGGCGGCAAGGATGTAGTCCCGGCGCGCCTGGCGCTCAGCTGCTTTTCGGGACGCAGCGGATGTCATAACTCATAATGTTACATATTGTATAATTGGTAACACAATACGTGTAATTAATTCACAAGTTTCGTCTTTTTTTGGGTTTTTGGTTTTGCGGACTTCAATTAACCGGTGATTGAATTCTGTGGATAATCAGTGGGGATAGAGCGTAAGAAAACGCGCTAGGATACTGGGCTTTCGGGCTGACACTCATTGGCAGTTGTTCTACACAAGACGTAATCTTATCTTTATATGCGGATAAAAATGAAAAGATAAGGATGTGTTATGAACAGTGGGCAGGATGTGGCACGGCTGTACTCTGAATTGGCCGACTGGTGGCCGATTCTCTCCCGGCCGGAGGACTACGCTCAGGAAGCCGATTTCGTCAGAAAGACCATTCTTCAGGCAGCCGGTAGCCCGATTCATACCATGCTTGAACTCGGCTGCGGCGGCGGTAATAATGCCTCACACCTCAAGCAGCAGTTCCGGATGACACTGACTGATATCTCACCGGGGATGCTGGACGTTAGCCGCAAACTGAATCCCGAGTGCGAGCACATCCCGGGTGATATGCGCCAGCTTCGGGTCGATCGCACTTTCGATTCCGTCTTCATTTACGATGCCATCGGCTACATGACATCTGAGTCGGATTTGCGGAGGGCATTTGATACCGCGCATGTGCATTGCCGTCCGGGAGGGGTGGCTTTGTTTGCGCCGGACTGTGTTAAGGAGACTTTTCGTTCGGTCACCAGCCACGGCGGACACGATGGCGAGGATCGAGCCCTTCGCTATCTGTCCTGGACGTGGGATCCTGACCCAAAAGATGATACATGCATCTGTGACATGGTTTACCTGCTTCGTGATGAAAACGACGAGGTTCGCGCCGTTCATGATCGGCACATAATGGGCTTATTTAGTGAAAAGGTGTGGTTGAGGCTGATGAGCGAAGCGGGATTCGAACCAAGGGCAGTGCCGTTTGAACACCCGGAAGCTCAATTCGGTAAAACGCCTTTTTTTGTCGGGACCAGACCGTAGGTACTGTTACCACTTTAGTGGTGCTTAGCTCATCCGCGCTGTGGTTCGGCCCGGTCCCGACTCTCTATAAATAATCCTCTGTCACCTACTCGCTTGCGATTCCGTTCAGTGTCAGGTTCCGTTTGCGCCATATCCTCAAGTTCCGCTTCTGTCAGAGTGGTATTAAATAGTGCGGTTTGATGAAAAGAACGGCGCCGGTTCAGATAGGCGTTTTCTTTTTCGATTCCGTTTTCGGTGTGGATCAAATCACAATACTCGTATGATGTTCCCGGGTGCAGTACAGTAAAGGGATTGATCCGGTGGGTGATCAGAGGATTGGTGTCGCTGCCCGGTTCGACGCTCGGCGGTGATATCCTCATGGTGGCAGCACACAGGGTGCTCACAAATAGGCCTTTCGAGATCAGGACGAGCACCGATGTGATGATACCTACCGTATGTGTGCGTGACATGATAATAGCTCCGATTCGCCAATGAGACAGCGGCGTTCAGATCAACAAGCTACTGATTGGTGATTTGTTGTGACTGCCCGGTTACCGCAGAAACCACCGGAACCGGACTATTGCGCCAATTGAGATTGATCCGAAATAGTTGTTGAGGCTGTACTCCTGTAATGTTTGGTTTCTTTTCTCTAAAATAGCACTTTACTGCTATGGTATTTGAGTGACGTTCAAGATTATGGATACGTCTAACCGATATTGTCACGGATAGCAGCAAATGCGAAGAAAAAAGTAATTTGGGGCCCCGATTTTGGCTTGACCGCCCTAAGCCATTGCGGTACTTTGGGCTTCGTAGCGGTTCAAGGGTGTAGAAATCTGAAACGGGAGGTAATATGATGGCGACTGCGAGTCGGCAGCGTAATACCCTTTGGATCACACTGATATTCGCCGCTATAACATTGGCGGTATACTGGCTTACAGCTCACCGGACTATTACCTGGTGGATTGGAAGTTCATATCCGGCGGCTGCGGTTTGCCTGGGGGTGGGACACCCTCCAGGTTCGCTGATTTTGACCATTCTGGGCTGGTTGGTCGCCAAACTTCCCCTGGGAATCACGGACATTTTCTCGCTTAACCTTTTCGCCGGCGTAGTAGCTGCGGCGACTGTGGTTATGATTATCGCGCTGGCCAAAGGCCTTAGTTGCGACGCCTACGATCGCCGGGGTTTTGAGAGCATGGCCACACCGTCTTCGCTCGTTATTCTCGTGGCCGGACTGTCAGTGCTCACAATGGCGCTTGGCGAAACAATGTGGCGTTACGCGCTTCATTTTCAGCCGCATATGCTGACGGCGTTGTTCACTACTTTTATTCTATGGGCGATGCTCAACTGGTGGCGGCAGGCCAGGGACCGATCCGGGTGGAAGTGGGTTTTCGTGATTCTGCTACTGTTTGGCCTCGACTTCAGCGTTCACCGAACCAATCTGATACTTGGGCCGGGCCTGTTGGTCTGGGTGCTGTTACGTTATCCGGGGGCACTGGGTAAAGTGAAGACGTGGCTGGCAGGAATATCCGGATTGGTTCTGGGAGGTGCATTTCATTTGCTCCTGATTCCTATCGCCAAAGCGGATCCACCTTTGAATGCCAATGACCCGAGCAACTGGCCGCGCCTTTATGACTATATCTCGCTCAAACAGTATGGAGGCGGATGGCTGGTGAATCTGTTTCCGCGGAAGGCGCCTTTCGTGGAAGTCCAGCTGAAAAACTATATCGATTATTTTGCCGCCAATTTCGCCTATGTGCGGGACTCGTGGGGTGTTATGACGGTGCTGCCGCTGATGCTGGGTGTCATCGGGTTCATTCAAATGCTAATGTGGCGCCGTCGCATGGCGATTGGACTGTTGGCGTTCTTCCTGCTGGCCAGCGTGGGTGAAGTATTCTATTTCAACACCCCGGGTGAATTCTTCTGGCCGATGGATCGCCATTATTTGCCGTCTTTCGTGATGTTTGCCCTGTTCGCAGCCTACGGCGCGGGTCAGATAGCGCTGTATCTATGGAGCCGGACGGTCGCGTCGCGAGCTGTTGCCTTGACCATATTACTTGCGGTATTGATATCTGCGCCGGTGATACAGTTTGTCCGAAATTATCCTTCTCTGGATGCCTCCGGCAAAACATTCGCCCGTGATTACGCCATGAATGTGTTCAATGGCGTTAGTGAGAACGCTATTCTGTTCGTGACCGGTGATGATTATTGGCCTTTTATATACCTGCAGCTCGCCGAAGAAATTCGGCCCGATGTTGCGATCATAAGTTCCAGTCTGACCAATACCACCTGGTATATTCATCAGTTGAAACGGCACCACCCGTTGCTTCCCATAAGTCTCTCCGATGAGGCTATAGATCAACTCCGGATTCGCAGGTGGAGCGATACCACCTTCAAGGTTCAGGTTTTGGCCTCGCCGGAAGAGTACCGGCTTCCCGCGGGCACAGCATTTCCAGACAGTATCGATGTGCGGGTTCCACCTTCCTTAGCGGGGCAGTATCTTATGGTACAGGATTGGTTCATTTTACACGTGCTGCGAAATAACCGCTTTCGGCGCCCGGTTTATTTCGATGTTCCTCCGTCATGGTTGAGTTCTCTATGTCGTGCGGAGGGTCTTATGTGGGGATTGATGCCAACGGAAGAGGCAGCGGGAGACATGTCGGTGCTTGCGGACAACCTGTTGAATCGATGGATATTTACGGGCTATGACGATGAGTCCGTGGCTCTGGAACTGATCACCATTCGCGTTGGGGAGGAATTGCAGAGGTCCTTTATGGGCCTGGCAATGGCGCAGCTATCAGATGGCGACACGACGGCGGCCTGCCATACACTGCAAACAATGGAGCGGTCGCTCCCGCCGAACAGAATACCGCTGTCGGAGGACTTGGCCGCGGCCTACGATCAGTTTTTTGAGTCGGCGGACTGTGAGTAGTTCCTCCACCTGTTGACGACCGGGCTGCGTCCCAATTTAGTCTTTCTTAATCGTCGCCAGTATCGTATCTTAGGGTTGGAGTGGTAGTATGATCTCAAGCTGAATGATCCGTTTGGTTGTGCCATGCCTGTCTGGTATGGTCCACACGGATTTGTGGGCGGGATACACGTTCCGACCCGCCAAAACACCATAGGAGAGAATTCCAATGAAGTCGAAGGTTATCGCGAGTGTCCTGGCGACGGTCATAGCTGTTTTTCTGGCCGCCGCTGTGAGCGCCGAAGAGGGCATGTGGCCACATTACGATGTAGACAGGTTGCCCTTTGAGAAGTTCCGGACGGCCGGTTTGGAGCTCGAGCCGACCGACATTTATAATCCCCAGGGTGGTGGGCTGTGTGAGGCTGTTGTCCGCCTGGGAGCTACCGGATCGTTTGTTTCTAAAGAAGGTTTGATAGTCACCAACCACCATGTAGCCTTTGGTGCTATTCAGAAACAGAGTACGGCCGAGAGAAACCTGCTGCGGGACGGATTCTACGCTTCCACGCGTGAGGAAGAGATTCCGGCCATAGGTTACAGTGCCATGGTCATTAGGTCCACCGAGGATGTCACGGAGAGAATTCTATCGTCGCTAAGCGCCGAGATGGAAGACTACGAGCGTAACGAGGCAATTGATCTTGCT
Source organism: Candidatus Zixiibacteriota bacterium (assembly GCA_020351995.1). Classification (GTDB taxonomy): domain Bacteria; phylum Zixibacteria; class MSB-5A5; order GN15; family FEB-12. The sequence continues at coordinate 1,783,630 of CP070674.1, read as the reverse complement.
ATTAAGAAGATTGTTGCCGAGGGCGAGGCAAACGAGGATGTGAAATGTCGAGTGGCTGAAATGTTCGGCGGCCAGCAGTATATCTTATACACTGAGTTCAGAATCCGCGATATACGAATAGTGTACGTGCCGCCGGCCGCCATTGGAGAGTACGGTGGCGACATCGATAACTGGATGTGGCCCCGTCACACCGGAGATTTTTCATTCCTTCGGGCATACGTGGGACCCGACGGGAGTTCCGCGGAGCTCGCCGCTGAGAATGTACCCTACCACCCGAACGTATTCCTTCCCATAGCTACCGGCAGTCTCAGCGATGGAGACTTTGCCATGATAATCGGTTTTCCGGGCAAAACCAGCCGGTACGCTCCCTCAAAGCTTATCAGCGATCTGGTCGAGTTCTCCTACCCCGACCGGATTGAATTGTACCGCGATATTCTCGATATCATAGCCTCTGTTTCACGCGATGACCCCGAGGCAGCCGTGCGGCTGGCATCGCTTGACAACGGCATCAATAATGGCCTGAAAAACAGGATCGGAATGCTGGAAGGTTTTCAAAAGTGGAATCTGCTTCAGAAGAAGATCGAGATGGAAATGGAACTGGAGGATTTCATTTCGAGTCGGCCGGATCTGAGCGAGCGATTCGGGAGTGTGCTGGCCGGTCTTGACAGTATGTATCAACAGAAGGCGCTGACGCGCGAAAAGGATGTCGCGTTGAGCAATCTGGGATGGTCGGACTATGTTGATATCGCATTCACTATCTATAAGTGGTCCAGGGAGCGTGAGAAGCCGGACATCGAACGCGAACGCGGTTACCAGGATAGAGATTCGGTCAAAATAAGGGAATGGCTGGAGGATGTTCAGGTCAACATGGTTGAGGAATTTGAAAGGGAAGTCCTGCGCTACGCGCTTGGACGTACTCAACAACTGCCCGAAGGTCAGCGCATAACTTCGATAGATAATATTATCGCCTCGGCCACCGGTGTGAACCGAGAGGAAAAGCTTCAGGTCTGGCTTGACCAGGCCTTTGCCAATACGAAAGTGGGTTATCCGGAAAGCAGGATGGCAATGTTTGGTATGTCGATCGAAGAGCTTGAGGGATTGAACGACCCCTTCATAGAACTGGCCAGACTGACATACGATGAGCGTGAAGAGCGTGTGGCGCGCCGGAAGAAGCTGTCCGGTATGGCGAGCCGACTGGATCCGAAACTGATTGCAGCGTACGCGGAATGGAAAGGAAGTGATCTGTATCCGGACGCCAATGGAACCATGCGCATCAATTTCGGGGTGGTGAAAGGGTACAGCCCGGCTGACGCCGTAAATTACAGCTGTTTTACCGGGTTCAGAGGTGTGCTCGAAAAGGAAACCGGTGAGGACCCGTTTATCGTTCCGGCTGAACTTCGTCAGTATCATAATAAGGGTATGACCAGTGCCTATTTCGACAGCGATTTGGGTGATATCCCGGTCAATGTCCTGACGACCAACGATGCCACCGGTGGAAACTCGGGCAGTCCGGTCATTGATGGCAAGGGGCGATTGGTGGGCCTGCTGTTCGACTGCAATTATGAGAGTATTGCCGCCGATTACCTGTTCAATCCGGAATTGACACGTTCCATAAGTGTTGATATCAGGTATGTGCTTCATGTAATAGATGAAGTCTATGGTCTTGACGAGTTGATGAACGAGCTCACATTACAGTGATTTCGTTATGTAGATGCTGTATTAGAGATCGATGGGAAGTCTGATGGTAACAGTGGTACCGCGGCCGACTTCACTATCTACAGTTATCTGCCCTTTGTGATCGCAGACGATCTGATAGGCAATAGACAGACCCAACCCTGTTCCGATACCGTGACCCTTGGTGGTGTAACCGGGATCGAATATATTATCAAGGCGGTCACTACTAATTCCAACGCCGGTATCGATGACCTGAATGACAGCCGTTTCGTTTTCGGAGAAAGCCTTAACTGTTATTTCGCCGCGTTCGCGAATGGCCTCGACCGCATTCATCAACACATTCAGAAAGACCTGGTTAAGGTAACCCGGATAGCAGGGGATCGCGGGCAACTCGCCATATTCCTTGTTGACAATGACACGTTGTTTTAGCTGGGGGCGCAAGAGCTCAAGGGTTTCTTCCAGGCATTCTGAGAGATTGACTTTCTGGAGTTCGGCTTCATCGAGCCGCGCGAAACTTCGCAGTTTACTGACAATGTGGTCCACCTTTTGGGCCCCGGTATCAACGGCGAGATTGCTGTTTTCGAGAGCTTCGACAGCCTTCATCAAGCCGGCTTCGGTCTGTTCGTCGAGTTTTGCCAGGCCGACTTGTTTCCTTAGCAGACTGATCGCGCGGGCGGCGGTGTTGTTGGAGCTGGTGATGGCTGCGAGGGGGCTGTTAATCTCGTGGGCTATGCCGGCAACCAGTTTACCGAGTGAGGCCATTTTCTCCGATTGTACCAATTTGGTTTGTGCGGCCTTCAGGTCTTTGAGCGTCTCCTCCAGTTCCTGGCCGGTCTGCTCAAGCTTATCACGCTGGCTCGATATCACACCGAGGTTTCGCCTGACCTTCCGACGGTGGTAATTGGTGAACACGAGAGCCAGAATGAGTGCTGCAAACGAAGCGTACAAGGTACTCTGGTTTCTGGCCATGAGCGCAAAGCCGCGCGTCAGGAATGGCTGCCTCTCAAAGTATATCAGGTGTACCCGGTTCTCCTCTTGGTCTTTCAATACCAGCGCCTTACCCGGTTTGGCGAAATCCGCCTCAAAAAAGCCAGAGTGCCCCAGATCGAACTCTGCATTCATCTGAGCCCGTAACCTGAGAGAGCCGCTGAGAAGCAAAGTTACTCCGTCATCGGTTACCGCAAGGAGCTGGTTATTTCCCTTGCCCAAAAAATCAGCGCATTTCCAAAACCGGATTTCGGTTGGGAACTCGTACTGATTGAGCTGGTTAAGCTGCCCGTCGTAGACGGTGACCATGCGATCGGAGGTGCTGGCGATAACCTCGTCGCGCCCGTCACCGTCCAGATCACCCGTTATGACAGACCTGAACAGGAGTTTCTCGGGAAGCTGCAAAGATTTTCCCGGGGTACCGTTCAGGTCATAGATTTGCATGTATCCGCCTGACTGGCCCGAATCATCCTCGGGGCCCGGTTTTGTCCAGGAGAGAATCTCCATGACACCGTCATCGTCGGAGTCGATGGGTAGCGCCCAGGTCCAGCTGAAAATGCCGCCCCGCGTTTTGCTCCATAACAACGTTCCCCGGTCATCCAAACAAAGCAGGTAGGAATTACGGTCGGTCATGGTGTCGGCTGTAACCGCATTTCCCATTGAAGAAACACAAAGCACAATGCGAGGTGCACCGGCAGCGTTAACTGTCAAGACGGGTTTTTCGAGCAAACCGGTGACATCCTGTACCCACAGCACCGAATCATTTTTCCAGTCAAGGCAGTAGAATGCGCGCGGGTATAGATCGAAGGCGGAGAATACGCTCATGAAACATTCAGCGTAACCATCACCATTGATATCGCTGGCGTTTATGTTCCTGAAGCTGGTTTCGAATCGTCCATTGCCGTTATGATCGATGCACGTAAATAGCATTCGTTTATAGCTGATTTCGTTATCGACATCGATAATCTCAAACCAGGCCTCTGCACCGATTGCATATGTAGCAGCGATTTCGTCATCGCCATCGTAATCAAGATCGGCCGCTTTAGTAGACCAAAAGGTCCAGATGTTTCTGTTGGCTTGCCTGATGGCGGCCCCCGGGTTAAAGTCGGGCCGGAAAATTATGTAACTGAGGGTGTCATCGCGCCTGTGGTTTCCAAGTTCATATGCGCCCATATGTTCCTGGTTGGCGTGTCGCATGGGGAGACACTCGCCGTCGGCGAGAAGTTGCACTGTTCGCTGGGTTCGAAAAAGATACGGAAGCAACTCCACATTGACAGCGGGCTGGACTTTTCTTGCGGCGAAACACTCACCGGCGAGAAGGCAAAGATAAAAGATGACTGCGGCGAGCACTCGTGAATATGCTGCTATCAAAACCGACCCTCCGCTTCAATATAATCCGTGGTCGCCACGGAGGAAAGTCTAATCTTGAAGGGCCGGACGGGCCGCATCAGCAGCAGTAAATGCGGACGTTTTCCTTTTCGCTCTGGATGTCAATGGAGCTTTCTGTCAGGGCCTTGATAATAGAGTCAACATCCCCCGATTTCAACTGGTTCAAATTGATGTCAATCCCATGCTCTCCCAGGCGTCCGACAATCATCCCCTTGGCTCTTTCCGGCACCAGGGTTCCCAGCTTCATGCCCGCTTTGACAAGCATGATCGGTATCTTGATGTCTACGTTATCTTTGTCATCCTGGACCTGGATGTGCAGGAATTTGGGCTTCTTGCCGCTTTCCGGGCGGCCTTCCGGGTCTTCCGATACCGTTGAACTGCCTTTCTCCAGGGCGGCCAGCAGCCGCTCGGCCTCGTCGGCGTTTATCTTGCCCTCGGCCAGCATCTGCAGTATTTGTCTTCTTTGCTCACTCATTATTGTCTCCTTTTCTTAGCACTTCTATGGCTTCGTTAACGCTGATTTCACCCCGCTCGAGCCGTTCGAGAACGCCGCCGGTTTCGCTGATAGTCTCCACGTCAACGAAATCAAGCTGGGCTGCTATGCGATTGAGGCGGCTTTTGACGGTGGGGTAGCTTATTCCGAAGTGTTTTTCCATCTGTTTGATCGAACCGTGACTTTTCACAAACACGGCCACGAACACCTGATCCTCGGCAGCCAGCTTGGCCAGCGGGGGCAGTTCAAACTGGCCCTCTATGGCGATACCCTGATCATTTATTGTAATCCTCTCAATGGTAACGGATTTACCGCCGGTAAGTCTTGTTAGATAGGCCCAATCTCTTTTCATCCTATCTCCCTATTGATTTATCTAATCGATAATACGCATATTTATTAATAAAGTTACATTAGGAATTAATAAAATCAACTATTTTTATAAGAAAACAAAATTTTTCTAACAACGCCGCGTCGGCTTGAGGCGTTTGGGAATGGAACGGCCAGTGCTATGCAAGTGCAAACATCGACCTTCGGACACAAGAAGATGGAGCATCGGCGGACCAGAGACTAGCCATGACCTGGATAGAAAGGTAGGAACAGGGGGGTTAATTGGCATTTTCAGCCCCCCTCTGAATACAGCAAACAGCGCCCGCGTGTTTATCGACTAAAGTATTGTTCGAATGTTTCGGCAGGCAAAAAGGCTACTCATACCGAATATCATCGACAAATATGACCAAGCCTTGGGGATTGCCTTCTTTGGTGAATACGCAGCAGAAAGCGCCGAGTATATGCGACAGGTCGCATTCACGCAGATCGATTTCATAGCGTACCCACTGGTCGGTCAGACTCACCGGGCCGTTGGTCTTTTCAAAGGAATCCTGGTAAGGCAAGCCGTTGCCCCTGATTCCACCGGCCTTGAACTCAACCAGCTCTCCGCCGGATTCCCCTCGTGCCCAAAAAGAGATACTATTGGCATCTCGGACTCTGGTTCCGGGGAATTCACCCCAGTTTCCGTCTGGATACTGCCAGTAGACGCCGGCCCAGCCCCGAGATCCCGGTCTATATTCTATTCTAATGCAGGCGTTATCAGTGTCGTGGACCCGGTTGCTGCTTCTGTGCTGGGCGATTACATTCAGGTTTTTTTTGCCCCACTCGCCATCCCCCATCCACCCGCTGGGATAGAAGTAGGACGCCATGAGAAAAGGGGCGTCGATCGTTCGGGCTGGTCTGGTCTGAGCGGACACGTAGCTTACAAACGTCGCTCCGGTGGCTCCGAGAAGCAAGCCGATGCACACGGCCGTGACGAGCCATACCAGTTTCCGTTTCAGTACGATGGCTGCGAGTACAGGCGCTGCGAAGCTGGAAAGCGCCACAATAAGTTGGGGATAATCAGAGCTCATGAGTTCCTCCATGAATGATTTCAAATACTACTAATTTCTCGCGTGTGCACTTTCTTATGCCGCGCCGGTCTTGTGCCGGGGAACGAGGCGTCCAACACTTTGCTCGTCAGTAGTCTCGTTTTCAGGCCCCGACCCGTTTTCCAGTTCATCTAACATTTCGCGAAGGTGTCCTGAGACAAACAACTCAGGAGGCTCGACGCCAGCCTGCTCCAGTTGTCTGCGATCAGAGTCGAGTCCGGTTTGGTTGTTCCCGATCTCGGAAACAGCCCGTTCATATCGACGTCTGGCGCGGTTTATCCGGACTTGGACGATACCCCGACGAGTCCAGCCTGCAGTCCAGCAGAGGAGTTCCAGAAAGGCGATGCCTGTGATCAACTCAATCACCACCGCCGCGGCGGGAACAAATTGCTGGTAATTGGAGTCGAAAGGCAGAATTCCCGCTGCTATTTCAAGACCAACGCGCGTCTTGGACGCAACCAACATCAGATACACCAAACCGGACGCCAACACTAGGCCCATCGAGCAATAAAGCCATTTGGCACGGGATCGTTTGGCCAGAATCTGTTCCGAAACCGATTCGGGATTACGTCCCCGCCGGCTCTTCCTGGACAGCACGGGAACGATTGGGTCAAACATCATTGCGGAGGCAACAACGGCGAAGGCCACTCGAGCGATTGCCATTACGGCACCACCGGACTTCGAGCCTATGATATCGGACCATAGTGTGTTCGATAGTGAAAAATCTATGTAGGCAGACGCCGACCACGTAACGGTGCCAACAAAGAGCATGGCAACGTAGAGGACGGTCTTGTCAAAATAGTCGGCGTAGATATCGAGGATCTCGTCCAGCTTGCTGCGTAGACGTTTGAATCGATCAAGAGATTCTCTGGCACGGGTCGCCAGCTTCGTGTTGAGGGAATGAAGTTGTCGTATGCTCTCGAAAATGCGGTTGACGGTTGAACGATTCATTCTAAAGTTCTCCTTTCACTCAGCGTGAATTGCGATTGATCAGCCGATTGGGGCTCGATTCATCCACGAGCGTCAACTGCTTGGAAAGGAATTCCAGAAGCCCGATGGAATTCTCAAACAGTATGGGTGAATCGAAAACGGAATCAGCCTTAGCCTGAGTGGATCCAACGACAAACACCCGGGCATCCGGTTGCGCGGTTACCGGGTACTTTACGGTGTTTTTCGAGTCCGTAAAGAAGCAAACTAGCCGGTAATGATCCGTCCATACCGGTTCGTTCATCAGAATTGAAACTCTGGCCACGGCCCCGTAGATATCGGTCTGCTGGGTTGAGGTGGTACTGTTCATTTCTGACATCACCCTGGCAATGAAGCTGTTCTTTTTTGACTCGAAAGCGAGACGCGTCGAGTCATTATGCCTTCTGATCAATATTTGCTCTGATAGCAGCCGGCCGATCGGAGACACGGTATCGATTGAAAACGACTCCCTGATCATGGGTTTGAACGAGCTGTCGCGGATTAGCATGAAAGCCAGGTGACCACCGCGTATGGCGATCATGTCAATGCAACGGTCGAAAAACAGCGGATCGGGCTTCGGGCTGTCTTCGTAGGAACCGGAGCAGTCGACCACAATGGCCATCAGGACCGGTATGTCGGGTGGCACGGGGGCAGGTTTCTCTGTCGACCGTGCCTGTTTCACCCCCACAAGACAAATGGCCAGCGTGAGAGTGAGGAGAGATAACCTCATCATTTTGTCCTCCTGAGCTAACGAGGTTTTCGGTTTTGCGGAATGTGGTTGACTCCAGTCAACCGCATTGCGCCTTCTACCTAATGGAGGAAAACCCCCTTTTACGCAGGCCATTTGAGGGAAATTTTAGAAAGCGTTAGAAGGGGCTAAGACGGTGAATTATTGCGTTGAATTACAAGAGCTTAGATTTTACGTAAGAAAGCCCTTGTCTGAACTTGTCTGAAAAAGTTGTCTCAAGAACACGAACAGGCAAAAATCTGTCTGAATTTTGAACAGATTCGTCACTCTAAGATGGTTGGTACCGTATGCTCAACCGGTGTCTCGGTCGCTGCCTTCCCGACTCTTTCGTTTGCGTCCAGACCGCCCGGTTCCAAGGCGCAGCCAATCAATCTGATCTTCGTCAAGTCCGTGTATGACTGGGTTATCAAGGGCATCGGTTATGCCTTTGTCAAAACTGCGGAGTTCTACTCGATCCTTGTTGAACCTATAACCCTTCTTCACCGCCAACGGATCTTCACCCTTTGTATACGGTGCCGAGCGATTTATAAAAAAGTTCGCGGCCTGGGAGTTCCGAATGCCAGCGTCTTCAAAATATCTTTGAATCTTCTTTTTGACGGCTCCAAACACCTTTTGCGCCTGATCGTTGGCCCGCTTCATAAGCTCCTCATCTTCAACAGGGGGAGGTGCTGACGGATCTCCGAATCTTGATCGCCACTTGCTCTTTTGGGAAACGTCTTTTCCGTATTTGTCCGCTTTCGATTTCGACCCGGTATGCTCGCCGCAGATTCTATAGATGTTCCACCGTGAGACATAGAAGTCTTTCCTAATGCGGGTGGCGGTGGCAAGGGCTTCGAGAAATCCCAGATAGCGCTCATCGGTAATGTGAAGCGTCACTCTGGGCGGATTCTGAATGCCGCGGATGGACGCGATTATACTGCCGTCCTGCTGTTTGCTCAGCCTGAGGCGAAGATTATTGTGCGGTCCTTCCCGTATCTCCTCCCTCCTTCGGGCAAGGGTGACTCTTCTTGGATCGGGCTTGGGCTTGACGGGCTTGACAACGGGTGGTTTGTCAGTAGGCGTATCTCGATTGTTTCTGACGGATGTGCAGTGGAGTTGGGGTCCAATTGGAGTATCTTCCTCTGCTCCCGGGCTTGCTTCCCGAGCCTTCTTTTGTGCTTTGGGCAAGTAATTCAATACCAGATTATTAATCTGTTTGAGAGGCTTCCCCTCGGCAAATATTATCACGTTGCCGCCGTCTCCGGTCCCTGTGACTTTGCACCAGCTCTTCTCACGCAATTCCGGCGTCAGTATAACATAACGCAGTATCCTCTTAAACTCTCTGAGATGTCCGCGCAGAACGCCATAAGCCTTGAGCATCCTGTTATTGTCAATTATCAATTCCTTAAATCGCGAATCGCTGGCCGGATCTGAGGATAGAATGGCCTCCAGCATACACCAGGCGATCAATCCGAGGTTCGAATAAGGAAACAATCGAGGCCACCGTTCAGCCGGCTCACCGTCGAGAGTGCCTTCATCGGCGGGGTTTCGCATGATATAGCGCAGGGGCTGTGGCAGATTCGCGTGCGGCGGCTCAAATCTCTCTGGAAACATGTCGTCGAGTTTCTCGGCCAGAGAGGACTTCTTAAGAGTGTATCTCTTAAGAACCTTCTCCCATACAGCTTCGTAGGACGCTCGTTCACCGGAATACACCAGAGAGATTCCATATGTCTTTCTCAGCCATCCGGGCATTTTTATCCTGGTACCATAGAACTGCAGTTTGGCCAGGTTTTCCATGTCCTTGGTGTAGTCGATCGGGCCTGTTCTCTCCAGCGGGAAATCGCTGTGGACACCGCGCCATTCGGTAAAATACAGGATTAGTTCCCCTCTGGCGTCAGTGCGTCGGGATTCCGAGGTCCGGACGAGTGAGGCGAAGGTGGAAGCCCCGCTTTTGTAACGAGAGAGAAGAAGATCATCGCAAAAGCGACTCAACTCAAAGATACGGCGGAAAGCTGCGTTATTCATTAGTCCTTCATAATCAAGTCCAAAGAATCGCCGCACGGTTTCGTTAAGTTCCGTTGGTTTCATACTTTTCCCGGCAACGATCTGCTCCTGATAATACATGATCATTCCCAGACAAACCGACATGGCCGAACCTGCGTTGAATCCGACTGCAAAAGGAATGTCGGACCATACCAGCGTGTCGAACGCCTCGACGCCGGGATTTTTTGCCTGCCATTTCTTGAGACCGACGGTGAGATCTTTCAGGCTTTCGATGAGATAGGGATCTGCCTCATCGGGTTTAAAATAGTCTCTGTTGGGATCTAATTTACGCGGCTTGTGTAAGGGGGCTGAAGGGTTGACCTCGTTTACCTTGAACGTGAAATCTGTTCCAGGACGGAATCGCACCCCCACTTTCGTCCAGAAATCGGTTACGAGCAGAAGGCCCGGTTGCCCGACCTCGACGGAGTGCTCGCCGGTGAGGAAGAATGAGCCCGGAGCCTGTACCACCAGGTCGCAGTCGGAGAAGAATCTGTCTTTCGCTCTTTGCAGTTTGTCCATTTATTATCTCCCCGTCCATGAGGCCGGACCTGCGGCGATGGCGCCGGGTAACGCCGGTACTTGGCGGCAGGTACGGTCCCGCTGGCCATCTTGACACATAGAGATGTGTGTCGGTGAGTTATGTGTTCCTTATATAGTGATTCCATCGAATTTCGTCAAGGCCGTTTCCGAGTTTAGAAAGCGAAGTGCTGATAAAACCTGCCCGAAAACTGGTCCGAACGGGTGTACACTTTGGGCAACCGGCGCGATTCAGATCTTATCCCCGGACCTGGGACAATGCCAGCCCCGAAAAGGAGATTCGTTGGTGGCAAAACAGTCTTATCCTCGTTGGAACCAATTGTAGCCAAAAATTGTCTTAAATAGAAAAAGGGGCTCAGATATGCAGTCAGCGGGGAACGACAGCGAGGTAGTGTCATTATGAAAATAGGTCTAAGTCCGTGGATACGAATGCTCATATGGGGTGTCGCAATAGTGTCGCTGGTCGTCAGTTTTGTGTCTTTGGCCACTAAATCGGAAGAGCCACCGGGGAGTGACAAGACAGCGGAGATCAAAATGAAGTTCAATGAATTAACGGCGGAAGAAAAGCGAGTGATAATCGATAAAGGGACCGAAGCACCCTTCACAGGCATGTATTTACACCATAAATCCGAAGGTACTTACACTTGCAAAAGGTGCGATGCTCCCCTGTACTACTCCCACGATAAGTTTGATTCGGGTTGCGGCTGGCCAAGTTTTGACGACGAGATTCCCGGAGCCGTCAGGCGTTCGCCTGATCCCGACGGCCGTCGTATCGAGATAGTCTGTGCCAATTGCGGCGCCCATCTCGGTCATGTTTTTGAGGGGGAAAACATCACACCCAAGAACGTTCGGCACTGTGTAAATTCGATATCGCTCAATTTTGTTGCCTCCGATCAGCCGGCGACAACGGTTGAGAAGGCCTATTTCGCCGGGGGTTGCTTCTGGGGAGTGGAACATCTGCTGAAGCAACAAGACGGCGTACTCTCGACCCGGGTCGGTTACATGGGCGGGCACACTTCGAATCCTACTTATATGGAAGTGAGCACCAAAGGGACCGGGCACGCCGAGGCGGTCGAGGTGGTGTTTGACCCGAGCAAAGTCAGCTATGAGAAGCTGGCCCGGCTATTTTTCGAAATTCACGATCCCACCCAGGAAAACCGCCAGGGTCCGGATATAGGCAGGCAGTACAGGTCGGCTATTTTCTACACTGACGATGTCCAGAAGCAGGTATCAGAAAAGCTCATCAGTATCTTGCGGGGCAAGGGCCACGATGTCGTCACCGAGCTGGTCAAAGCTGACACTTTCTGGGAGGCCGAGGATTATCACCAGGATTACTACGACAAAACTGGAAAAGAGCCATACTGCCACGTTTACACGAGACGGTTTTGACGAGTTTTTCGAGCCACACGGCTCTTGTTATCGGGTTATACCGTATATCCCGGCATACTTATCGTACAAATAATCAAGCAGGGGCTTGTGCGACAGCGGTTGTCCGGTAATGCGCTGGCAAAGGTCGTTGGAATAGTACTTAAAGCCCTGAGTGTGAATATTATCCCTGAGCCAGGCCAGCAGCCGATCGAATTTCCCCTGAGCGAAATCGTCCGCGATACCCGGAAGGTCTTTCTGCGCCTGCTGCCAGAACTGGGCTGCGTAAAGATTCCCCAGTGCATAGGTCGGGAAATACCCAAAGGCGCCATGTGCCCAGTGAACATCCTGAAGACAGCCATTGGAATCCTTATCAACTTCGATGCCGAGATAGTCTTTGAACCGACTGTTCCATTCACCGGGAATATCAGTCACCTTCAGCTCACCGGTTATTATGCTGCGCTCGATCTCGAAGCGAAGCATCACGTGCAGGTTGTAGGTGGCTTCATCGGCCTCGACACGGATGTACGAAGGGGCTACCCAGTTCATCGCTCCGTAGAAATCATCGAGGGCGACGTTGTGGAGGTCTTGATAGAAGATGCGCTGAAGTTGTGGATAGAAATACTGCCAGAACTCGCGGGAGCGACCGACGATGTTCTCCCAGGTTCGGGACTGGGATTCGTGGATGGCCAGTGATGGTGTATCTCCCATGGGAGTACCCCAGTGTTCCTTGGTCTGCCGGCTCATTTCATAGAGTGCGTGGCCGACTTCGTGGGTGGTGCCGGTGATTCCTTCGGAGATATCGTTAGCATAGTATCGTGTAAGCACGCGGGTATCGAAAGGGCCAAGGTCATTGCAGCAAGGGTGCACCGTTTCGTCGATGCGACCAGCCTCGAAATCATACCCGATAGCCACCGCAATAATCTGAGCGAATACTTTCTGCTTGGCGATATCATACGGGCGTCTCAGGATGCCGATATCCGGTTTCTTCGGCGCGTCCTTGATCTTGGCGATGAGTGCCACCAGTTCGGTGCGAAGGCCTTTGAAGGCTGATTCCACTTCAGCCGTTTTCGCTCCGGGCTCAAAAGCGTCCAGAAGAGCGTCATAAACCTCGGTTTCGTAGCCTATGAGATCGGCTTTCTTGCGACACAAGTCGATTATTTTTTCCAAATCGGGCTGAAAAATAGCGAAATCGGATTTTTGTCGGGCCTCGGCCCAGACATTAATGGCTTTTGAAGTCACGCGGGTAAATTCCTCGACAAAGTTGGTGGGGAGCTTGACCTCCCGGTCATAAAGCCTCCGCCATTCCCGGCAATTGACAGAAGCTTCGGATTCCGGATTTTTCACCAAATCTGACCCTTCAACTGTAGCAAGTAAATCCCCGGTCTTCGTGTCGATGAACCATTCGTGAGTCAATCGGCTGATCTGGGCAAGCTGCTCGGCCCGGTGGTCGTCGGCCTTGCGGGGCATATAGGCTTCCTGATCCCAGTAGAGCACGCCGGCAGTGGTGCTGAGGATCGATATTTCTCTTATGCGCTTTTTCAATTCCGTATAGGCTTCCTGTGCGGTCATTCAGTCTCTCCCTTTCGTATGATTTTGAAGGAGTATAAGCAATCCGGGTCGGATTGACAACGATTACCGCTATTCTCCCGGGTTATGTAGCGGGTTTATCGCGCTGTCTAATGATGCATGGGTTGTCGATTGGCTCCGTGTTGGGCCGATGGGCCGGAGCGGTGTCTATAGCGGGGCTGGACAGGTAAGGTGAATTCATCGATTACCTCCCCGAGATCATTTATCACCGATATGAAAATCCTTTCCGGAAGTACAGACACTTTGCAGAAATGATATTGTTGGAGGAAAAGCTGACTGCATGGGTGGTCACGGGCCTGGCCCCTTAGCGGCGCTCCCCCGCCGCCCGTGACGATGTAATAAATGTCGCCGCAATACGAACGCTCGTAATCGTGATCATGGCCGTTGAAAACGATGTCCACACCGTACTCCTCGAACAACGGCACCAGGATATTTCTCAAGTCCAACTCATCTTCCGCGTGGGCGCCGGTACTATAAGGCGGATGATGGAAAACCACAGCCGTAAACCAGATGGAGTCGGCTATCGACGACAAGTCATCTACCAGCCACTGGTACTGCACGGATCCCGGGCTGATATCCACGCAGGAGTTGAGAATGATAAAATGCGCCCGGTTACGTACGACCGAATACCATTGTTCGTTTCCGGGAAGTTCGAAGTTGTCGAAGTAGAGTTGCGCCTGCAACTCGTGATTGCCGAGGGCGGGGAAGAATTCCGCCCGGTTGCGCATCTCCGCCGTAATTTCGTTGAAAGTGTCCCAATCGCTCGGCAGAGTTCCGGTACCTACCAGATCACCCGAATGGAACACGACCGTCGGGTACACATTTAGAATTTGAGCCACCACGCGGCGATGGGCGTCATGACCGGTGCGGGAGTCACCGTAGACCACGAGCGGAGGTACCATCCGAACCTGTACAACGGCTGAATCGGCCAATTGACCATCGGAGACGACTACTTTAATGGAGTCGTCTTTTGAATTGTGGGTCGGTAGCCCGTAAACGCTGTCGGCCTCGACGGCGGCCCAGGCCGGAACGTAAGTGAAAATTATTGTCAGATTGGAGTTATCCGGGTCATTGGCTACGACGCGGTAGGAAAAGGCAATGCCGCCGGAAGCGTAAGCGGTGGAGGCCGAGGCGATCGCGGGCGGCAAATTTTCCCGGCCGGGGTCGGTCGAGCGATCACACCCGGACAAAAGGGAAAGACAGGCAAAAAGAAAGACAAGCGGTTTCCTAAATCGAGCCACAAGCGGCCCTCCGGACCAAGACGAGTTGTCCCCGTAAGTTTTCTCCACATTAAATAGTACGCAACCCTTTCTGCGAAACCAAGCAAATTAGGCCGCGTCCAGCCGGTCAATATTCCGGGAAAAACCGAAAAGTTTTTTGTTGCTTATTTTTTGAACCCGTTATAGTTTCAGGCTCGGTTCGAACTTTTTTGCCAGGGAATACTTTAACTTATTTCATGGAGGTATGGTATGAAGAGAATTGCTCTTGTACTGGCGGTGCTGTTTATCATCGCTACGACCGCGCAGCCGGCCGAACTCGGATTCACGGGTGGCCTGAATATGGCCAACCAGACCGGCGACTGGACTGAGAACAAGACTTTGCTTACCTTTGGAGGGGGCGCCTTTGGAAGCGTTCCTCTGGCTCCTCAGATTAGCGTCCAGGCTGAAGTTCTTTACATGATGAAAGGGACTAAGTGGGATTATGAGGAAGACGGAATTTCCATCGAGGAGAAGTTCAAGCTCACCTACCTCGAGATTCCGGTTCTCTTCAAATACGAGGTCCCGATGGAAGGTTCAATTAGCCCTCTCTTTTTCGCGGGTCCCGCTCTGGGTATTCTGCTGAGCGCGAAGGTTGACGTGGCTGGTATAGAACTTGACGTAAAGGATTTTACCAAAGGCACTGATTTCGGTGTAGTGTTTGGCGGAGGAGCGGCTGTCAAGGCCGGGGACAAGGCCAAAGTCATGTTCGCGGCTCGCTATACACTGGGATTGAGCAATCTCAATGATGATCCTGATGATCCTGATTTCTCATTCAAAAACGGCGTGATCTCTGTCTTTGGAGGCTTTGCCTTCGGTTTCGGACCTTAGTCCTGTGACTGAGAACTGAGTACAAACCTTAGAAGGGCAGATCAACATGATCTGCCCTTCTGCTTTGCACAACTGGTATAGCTATTGAAACACGACGGCCAGTCCGCCCTTGGGTGAGACCGGCCGTCTTCTCAAACACGTGTTCCCTACGCCACGGTTATCCGTGCTAGTTATCCGTTGCCTTTCTCTTTATCCTCTTTGTCCTCGTCGAGCACAAAACTGACCTTATACGTAATCCATACCATCACCGGGTTTTCTCCCTGCATGGCCGGCTTGAACTTGTTCTTATGGGCAGTCTTGAGGGCGGAGTCGTCCAGTATCTCATGGCCCGAGGATTTGTGGACCATCGCCTTGACCACATTACCCTTTTTGTCGACCAGCGCCTTGATCCAAACCGTACCCTCAATTTTGGCCTCTTTGGCTTCTTCCGGGTAGACCGGTGCTTCCTGATATATCATCTCCGGGCCTTTATCCGTCTTTATGCTCTCGTCCGGATCGGGCACCTTTTCCTCAATTGTTTCCGTCTTCTCCTGAGCCTGTACCTGCAGTCCGGCCAGCGGGAAGGCGAGAAGGAGAGTAGCCAGCGCCGCGAGGACAATGAGCGATTTTCCAAGACCGACAGACCGCTTTCTGTTGCTTAGAATCGACATAAGTCTTCCTTCCATGTGTGACCTGCGCGCCATCCCGATACCAACGGGTATCACTCCGCGACCATCTCGGAGCATACCAAGTATCCTGACGAGATGCTGGGCATATTCAGATCCGTCGGCTCCGGAGTGGAGGACACAGTCGTCACAGGTTTTTTCGGCTTCAATTATTAAACGTTTCCTTGCTAACCATATCAGCGGGTTGACCCAGTGTACGGCAAATGCTACCGCCACTATAACCAGCCACAGTGAATCAAACCTGCGTATATGGGCCAATTCGTGCAGAAGGGCATACCGAATGTCACGGTCCGGCCATGTCTGTGCCACTTCCGGGAGGATGATTACGGGCCTGAAAATTCCCCAGACAAAAGGAGAAGTTATTTCGGGTGAAACGGCAAGGCGGATTTGGCGACGGGTGCCGGTTACATCCCGGCATACATCATATAATGAGTTCAGCCGAGTGTCTGATACTGTCGTTGCCCGGCGAACGAGTCGCGCGGTGGCAAATAGCCCGATTATCGTGCGGGAAAGGAAAAAGGCTGCTCCCGCGGCCCAGACGATGATTGGCCAGAAAGGCCACGGTATTGCGGCCGCGTGCTCAACATCGACACCGTCTACCGTTCGCAGCTGATCACCCGCGAAAATCAACCCCGTTGACAAGGTCGGTAGATCTTTAAGTAGGCCAGGCTGCCACTCCGGGAAAATCAATCCCATGACCGGCAGCAGGAGCGCCGCCACGACCGCAGTGAGCAGTGTCAAATGGAGCCGGGCCGAGGTAGCCCGTCGAAACACGATAGTGGTCACTAGCGCGAGGCCGACAATGACACCGGCTTTGACGGTGAGCGAAAGCATC
Source organism: Candidatus Zixiibacteriota bacterium (assembly GCA_020351995.1). Classification (GTDB taxonomy): domain Bacteria; phylum Zixibacteria; class MSB-5A5; order GN15; family FEB-12. The sequence goes on along the minus strand of CP070674.1, from coordinate 1,766,854 downwards.
CACAGGAGTATGTCGGCCGATAGTTCAGGTTGGGTCTGCAGGAGCTCCAGTAACGTCATTTCTTCCTCTTCTGTTTTCGCTTTTCCCTGACGAGAGCCTCAAGGCGTTGAAATTCTTTGTCATTCAGCGACTTATCGGACATATTGACGAGTGAGGCGACCACGCTTGCGATCGAACCATCGAAAAATGTCTGAACCACCTGTCTCAGGGCTGAGTCGCGAACCTGGTGATGGGTTACGGTAGGACGGTACACGTAGGCACGTCCGGCCCGGTCATGCTTTACGACCCCCTTATCCTCGAGAACGGTCAGCAGGGCCCTGACCGCCGAGTAACTTGGCGGGTCGGGGAGACCCTTGTGAACCTCGGCGGCGGTTGCCTCGCCCTTCTGGTAGATAATTTCCATGATCTGCCGTTCCCGACGGCTCAACTGGTTTAGTATTTGTTTTTTCATCACTCTTGAGACGTCCTTCGAATATAAGCGTGCATGACTTTATGCTAAAAAATTAGCATTTATGAGAAATTCTGTCAAGGAGAAAATGCTGTTTTTTTGCATATCAATGTTTGACTGCAGGTTGCCGGCTTGATTGGACAGGTGCTTCGGGGTCAACGGCAGCCCGGGGACGGACGAAACAATTGAGGCTCGGTCATCGTATCAGAACCATATTTCGAATGGCTCAAGAGTAAACACCCAAAAGAGGAAAGTTGATGAAAGCACGCAACTATGTAGTTATCGCATTAATTTCCTTAACGCTTATTCCGCTGGAGCTGGCATGGACCAGGATCTTCTCAGCGGAGTTTTTTTATACGTTCGCCTTTTTAGTCCTGTCGCTGGCTATTCTGGGGCTCGGCCTTGGTTCGCTAATGCTTCGCTTCTTCAGAAAGCTAAACCGATCCGGGCTTCTGGGTATTTATCTGGCGGTGGCAGGCCTATGCGCTAAGTTCGGACCGATTTTGGTTTTCAAACTTGGCTTGGACTTCTCCCAGTTGTATTCCAGCTGGGCTATGGTAGGCAAGCTCGTACTGACGGTTCTGATTCTGATGTCGTCGTTCTTTTTTGCCGGGTTGGCGCTGGCCATGCTGTTCAAGCAAAACCATCAGGACATGCCTCGGCTGTATATGGCAGACCTGGTTGGTGCCGGTGTCGGGGTCCTGCTGGCCGTATGGGCCATGAATTACTTTGGAACTCCCCTGGCGGCTTTTCTTACGGCTCTGCCCATAGTGGTCGCATCGCTGGTAGTGAGCAAGGGCTGGACCAAGGCCATTGCGGTAGTATGTATCGTTCTGGTGTTCGTCTTTGGGTCTTCAGCGGAGCGGCTGCTCGAAGCTGAGCACCAGGATCATGCCCCCGTTATCTACAAGCACTGGGACGCCATGTCCAAAATCAAAGTCTACGACTACAATGGCCAGGCCCGTGGAATCAATATAGACAACGTGGCGAATTCACCGGTTTACGCATTCGATGGAAACTGGGATGATGTCAAGCCAGGTGAAACACAATGGGGAATCAACGTCTCTTGTCTGATCGGTATGTTCGATTCCTGCGTTTTTCTCTCGCTCGGCGCGGGCGGTGGTGGCGATGTAATGCAGGCGCTTGCAGAAGGCGCCACTGAAGTCCACGCTGTGGAAGTTAATCCCCATATAAACTACATGATGGTTCATGGTGATCCTGAAGGCTACTTTCCTCCTCCCCCATCCGAGCCCGATACGGCCATCGCTGATTCCACCAGTGCCGACAGGGCTGCGGGCGGTGAAGAACAGGTTGAAGATTCAACGCAAAGCGGCAGTGGAGACGAAACGACAGACTCCGCGGCGTCGGCCGCCACTGATAGTGTAACTGACTCGAGCCTTGTCGCCGATTCGGTCAAGGCGTATGTGCCCCTGCCGGAGTTCAGCGGCTATCTTTATCATGACCCGCGGGTAATAGTTGTAACCGAGGATGCCCGG
>CP070674.1:1762160-1764810 GCA_020351995.1 Candidatus Zixiibacteriota bacterium | reverse complement strand
TCCTCTGGATGGTTATCCGCCCCAGGGGATCAGCTATTTCCGCAAGGTTGGCTTTGAGGGTTCCTCGGACACCGAGTGGGATTACCCACCGTACGTGGTAGATACGGTCAACGATATCGCCCATGATGTTGTCGGTCAGCGCAACGGTGACCGGGTCTGCATGACCTGGTTCGGCACGTTGCCGTATGATGAGCCATGGTGCGACACCTGTTCGGCCGTCAACTCGATCTATGGCGCTTCTCTGATAAGCCAGAAGGATAACGACATATACTACCAGGAGTCGTACGACCAGGGCGCTACCTGGCTGCCCAGGGTCAATATGACCAAGTGTCCGCTCGGCGGTAAGGCCTACAAGGCCTACTGCGACGCCTCGACCCTTTATGATTCGGAAGGCAACCTGCACATCGCGTGGAACGCTATTCCCTGGCCCGCCGACCTATGCTGGGAAGATGAGACAGGATGCTTTGCGGAAGGCTGGAACCAGTATCTGAGCGCGCGTCTGATGCACTGGTCGGAGAACGTACCTTACATCCGTCCCATCTGTGACCAGACTTACGACCCACCACTGCCCGACAGCTGTTTTCCGTCCACCTGGTCGCTCAGAATTGCCAAGATGTCGCTGGCTGAGTGCGACGGTAACCTGTACTGTGTCTGGTCCCAGTTCAATAACCCCAAACAGGGCGTCATCGATGACTGTGCCGATTGGGCTTGGACCCAGGGTGGCAGAAACGCGGCGAACGCCGATGTCTGGGTTTCGGTATCGGAAGACTGGGGGATGACCTGGGATTATCAGCGTAACCTGACCAACTCGTACACACCACACTGTGATCCTAAAAAGAACTATGACTGCCAGCACGATTACTACCCTTCGATGAACTATATGGGCCGGTACGCAGATCCGTCCGAGGACTGGACGGGGGCTATTGTAGTCGATCCGTCGGGTGGCGCATATTCAGGAGATTATTACCTGGACGTTCAATACCTTAACGACCTCGATGCCGGTTCTATCATTTACGGGTACGGTTCGTGGACAATCAACCCGATAAAGTGGTTCCGCTTGCCCTGCGTTGATCCTATCCCGGCTCCCATATTTGCCAACAGTTGGGGTGCGTTCGGTGACCCGAGCTACTGCAAACCGGGAGAGTCTCTGGATACTACCCTCATGCTGGAGAACGTGGGTAACAGCGAACTGACCTATGTGCTGACCATTGAGTACGATGACGGCAGTTCGGGCTGGCTGGGCACCTCCGGTTTCACCGGCAGTATTCCTCCCGGTCTGGCCGGCATGGAGTATGGGACCGTGCATGTTAACCAGAACCTGATGACGGACTATGGCAATTACTTTGCCCGTTTGCACTTTGAAGGTAACGATCCCAATAATCTGCCCACAGATATTCCCGTTGAGTTAATTATCGCCGATACCATCGTCAGGCCGTCTTATGATTCGGTCAAGACCTCGTGCCTCGGCCTGATCGCTGCCAGCAACGCCAATTACGGCTGGTATGGTTTGGGTAAGCTCAATATGGACTACTACCCTGAGGACTGCGACAGCACGGCTACCATTTACCTTTATGAAGGTACGCCGCTTGTCGGCTGGGTTGACGGAGACGACACAGTCTTTGCGCAGTCGATCTGGAGTGCCAGTTACCTCGCGAATGGTTGGCGTCCCCAGGGCGGTGACTGGCCGGCCAAGGTCTGTCCGGGGCTTGACGCCGACGTGTACCATATGGGCACGGCCACGACCCAGGATTCGACGGTTGCCCTGTCGCGTGTCTGGTTGGCCCCCAGATCGGGAGACTGCAATTTCATTCTCCAGTATACGAAGGTGTGGTCGTTCGACGGGGCGGCGCACAGCGGCCTGGTGATTGGTGAAGGAATCGACTGGGATATCCCGTCCGACTTTCCGGTTGAAGACACGTCCCAGAACATTCTTGCTGCCAACACAGGCGGTTTTGACGCCGACCGTAATCTGGTTTACCAGCAGGGCTACGAAGCCTACGGTCTTGGTTCCGACACGCTGTATCCGTTCAACTGCCAGGACAACGACGATCGTTTCGGCGGTAACGCCATGATCGAGTCTTATCTCAACGGCAGTCTGCGTTCGACCATCGCCTATGGCGGGTTCTCCGAGATGAACGACACCATGCAGTCCACTGGCGCAGGCTACTTCCCGGGTCAGTTGTATAAGCGGATGGCGGCCTCCGGTTTCTCGGCGTCCGATTCGCTGCAAGACCTGAGCACGGTGCTGACGTATGAGTTCGGTTTCGATCTCGGCGCCAGCGATGTATACGAGCTTATTTCGGTGGTGGCCACAGTTCATGGGGGTAGCCTGACCGATCTTCAGACGACGGTTGACAACGCCGCGGCCTGGTTCGCCGCTAACGGCGGTATGGACATGTTCGTTGACGCCGATGTCAACGGACAGATTGATGTCTGCGCCGGTTGCTGTGCCGACGCCAACTTCGGTCACTTCTATAATCATGAAGGCGAATTCAACATTCTTGATATCGACAACTTCATCGAGTGGCTACTGAGAGATCCGGGTGGTCCTCCGATTTACGACTGTAAGGAGCAGGTTGACGTCAGCGGTGCGACGGCAGGTGTTCCGGACGGTTCGGTTGACATTCTGGATATTGACTTCATGATCAGC
>CP070674.1:1746528-1762060 GCA_020351995.1 Candidatus Zixiibacteriota bacterium | reverse complement strand
CGGGGGAGATATTGATGGTGACGGTTATAAGGACCTTGTAGTAGCTAACTACGGCACTGACAGTGTCTCGATCCTAATCAACCATGGTGATGCCACTGTTGAGGGTGTGGTTGACTATGGAGTAGGATCCGGCCCCAGAGCGGTCTGTTTGACTGATGTCGATGGTGACAGTGTATATGATATCGTGACGGCCAACAGTGAATCGGATGATGTTTCGATCCTGATCAACGAGAGTGATGAGCCGGTTATCTACTGTGAACTTCGGGGAGATTTCAATCGCAGCGGCCAGTTTGATATTCTGGACATTGATGATTTCATAGATTACCTGTTCCGGGACGGCATGCCGCCTCTTTGTGAGGAGGAGGTCGATTGTGACGACAGTGGCCAGATAGACATTCTGGACATAGACTACATGATAGACTACCTGTTCCGCGACGGCCCGGAGCCGGTACCGTGTCCGTAGGAAACAAGGACCGCTGGATGAATATAGCCACCCCTGCCGGAGGAGTGGCTTTTTCGTGCCCGGCGCGACCCATCTGTTAAGGATTGACAAAATCCGTATTCGGGTTATCTTGATATTGTACACACCACGTTACTTCAGAACTGAACATAGGAAGTTTCTATCTGATGAAAATCGCGCTATTATTGGCGGCGGCGATGGTGTTGTTGCTAAGCACAAGTCTCGTCGCCCAGGACTGGTCCGACCCTGTCTCGGCCTCCATTAAGGTAACGGCCACGGTGGTGCCCACTCTGGGCGGGTCTTTCTCGCAGGAACCGGTACAGTTCGCCAGTCTCGATGATGGTGTCGGCCTGTCCGAAGCGTATACCAGATACCGTCTGCACGTTCAGTTCCCTTCGTTGAGCTCTGTGATTGTGTCAGTCGAATCCTGTTCGGGAGCCCGTGAGAACATATCGTTGCTTTCGAGTCACTCCGACGGAATTGAAGCCGACCTGACACACCCGGGAGCGGTATTTGTCGACCTTAATGCCCTCCTATCTGGTCTGAATGCATCCGACGGCGAGTGTATCGTCACCCTGATATACTCCGAAAACTAGTCCGTTCCCATGTACGCCCGCCTCTCCCAGTTAAATATTGACTCGCGGATTGCGCCGGGGTAGCTTTTTCATAGTCGTTGCCGTACCGACGGGTGTCTATGATGCGAATCGTGATTCAAACACTGGTCCTGGTGCTCGTTCTAACCGTATCCGTATCCGGTCAGAATGTAACCGTCAATAATGATTTGGTCTTTGGTTCTGTTTTCCCCGGTATACCCAAGACGATAACAAAGTACACGGCGGGGTCGGCCTGTGAGTTCCAAATTACGGGCACGGCCGGTGCTGAAATCACGATTGATCTAACGCTCCCGACCTACATGAATGCCGGAGGATTCAGCATGCAACTGATATTCTCCGAGACCGACTGCGCTATTGACACGGCGGCGACACCGGATCAGTCGAGCCCCGAATTCGACGATCTCGACCCCTGGCACACGCTTACATATCGGCTCGGTTCCAATGGCCTTACCCTCTGGTTGGGCGGGATAGTGGTGCCGGCCCTGAGACAGCAGCAGGGGAGCTACTCGGCCTCGATAGTTATCACCGTACAGTATACAGGAAGTTAGGATTCTCCCCATAGTTTGGTGAGAATTGTTACAACCTTTTGGGGCATAGGGGGTTTTTTCCACTAAATCGTAATTTACCCTCCCGTTGCGGGCGATTTCAGGTATAGAAGAAACTACACGACCCAAACCGGTCTTTATTAAACGGGAGCTACAGATGACCAAGAATAGTAAACAGGCCCTGGCATCGATTATCGCCGTGGCATGCTTATGCCTGGCGATCGTACTCGCACCTGTTCCGCACCAGGCTCAGGACGTGGCTAGCGGTCAGGCGACAGCCAACGTCTTAACCGGTCTCTCGGTGACCTCCACCCAGGCTTTGAACTTCGGCGACGTACTTCAGGGCGTAGCCAAATCGGTCCCGAACAATGATGCCGCTAATTCCGGCATTTTCGTGGTGACCGGGGAACCCAGTGCGGGTATATCGGTTTATATCGCGCTTCCACCATACCTGGCCACGGCCACCGGAGATGACCGGATGAATATCGTCTTCGGAGTGACGGACTGCTCGATAGATTCAACTGGCAATAGTAACCCATCAACATTCGGTGATGGCTGGCCGAACGTTGATCCTTATGCTCTGCCGAATAACCTGGTGATTGGATCGGCTGCCCCGAGCCAAACGGCGGTTTTTCTTGGAGGCGAGGTGGTGCCGTCGGTCGACCAGACTGCCGGTCCCTACACTGGCGAAATAGTTATTACGGTGGCCTACAACGGAACTTAGTTTTTCTGCTTCACTTCCATATCTTTGAGAGAGGAGAGTATATCTCTCCTCTTTTTTTATCTTGGTGATCGAGTCTCGATGCTAAGTCTTTAAATATCAGACCCTTGACTCACCTCAGGGGCTCATAAACCATATAAATTTCAGAAATTTATCAGGATTTTATACTGAAACAACGCTATTGGCAGTGGGCTACAGTGATTTGCGAGCGGGCCTGGGGGGGTGTGGCATTTTGCCAATTTTTTTGGTCTAAGCTGTTAAGAAACTGAACTGTATGACGATTTATCATACTAACGGATTTGATAAACATAGTTGACGAAATATTGAACAACCGATTGGAGCGAGACATGATCGAAAACAGGAAACACCTGGGCTTAGCCAAGATTGGTTTCCTGTGTCTGGTGGTGGTAATTTGGATAATTCCATTTGCCGCGTCGGCGCAGGAGGTCGCTGTTGGCCAGGCGACCGCGACGGTCCAGGCTGTTTTGGCTGTTACCTCGGTTCAGGATTTGAACTTCGGTAACGTTCTCCAGGGTGTTCCGAGTTCGGCTGATATAGATGTCGTGGCAGAAGCCGCGGACTTCAGCGTTACGGGATCTGGTGGGGCGGAAGTAGCGCTGTATCTACAGTTGCCCGAATATCTCTGGAACTCTACAAACACTGATCGGATGCAGATTTCATTCTCATCCACCGATTGCGAAATTGACGCCAACATCGGAACCGCGGCGACGAAGGTTGCCCCGGTTGTTGCCGATCCCTACAATCTCCCGGCTACCGCCCTGCACGCCACCAACAACATCCTTCACGTGTATTTGGCCGGTACCGTTTATCCGGCAGTGGATCAGGCTGTGGGCGCATACTCCGCCGATATCGTCTTAACGGCGGCTTACACAGGTAATTAGGAAAGAGTTGGAATATAAACTCAGGAGAGACACGATGCTATTCAAAACACACAAACGATTCGCTTCCGCGCTTCTCGTGACATTCGTTCTGGCAGCGATTGCGGCCGGTCCCGCGGTTGAGGCGCAAGAAGTCGCTGTTGGCGGTGCCAACGCTACCGTTCTGGCGGTCCTGGCCGTTACCTCGGTGCAAGACCTTAACTTTGGCAACGTTCTTCAGGGCGTGCCCGCTTCGGCTGACATCGATGTAATCGCCGAGGCCGGCGACTTCCAGGTCACCGGTGCGGCAAGTACCGAGGTCGCCCTTTATCTTCAGCTACCGGAGTTTCTGTGGAACTCCACCAATACCGATCGCATGATCATCTCCTTCGGCTCAACTGATTGCGAAGTCGATACTCTGATCACGGCCACTGCGGCCGCCAAGAGTGGTAATGAAACAGTTGAAGATCCGTACAATATCACCGCGGTGACGCTCGGTGGCGGCGGTGGCGCCCACCTGTTCCTGGCTGGCAGCGTTTATCCCGCGGTCGACCAGGCTGTCGGTGCCTACGCGGGAGACATCGTTCTGACCGCTGCCTACACTGGCAACTGATGACGGTTAAAGTTTGACGGATACGTACCGTCACTGTTAGATTCCCTGCAAAGGGACAAGAGCCGCGATGGATGAGCGGTTTCGTTGACGGATCAACAAATAAGCATAGGATGTATTAAAATGAACGCTGCAAAGCACAATCCCTCGTCGTTAAAACGGATATTCCGACGGGGGATTTTCTATTCGTTTCTGATTGCGCTCCTGCCCGCCATGGATATTCTGGCCGGCGTGCTGGTGGCCCCGCCGGTCGTGTTTATGTCGGAGAAAGGAAAGGCTGGACGCATAACGGTTCAGAATCCGACCAACGCCCCCAAGGAAATCACCATAAGTCTCAGCTTTGGACTCCCGGAGTCCGACAGCCTTGGTAACGTAAATATCTTTTTGAATGACTCTACTGTCACCGATCCGCGGTCGTGTCTGGAGTGGGTAAAGGCGTTTCCACGCAGGCTGATTATCCCGGCCAACGGCTCGCAGGTGGTCAGGTTCGTGGCCAAGCCACCGAAAAACCTTCCGGACGGTGAGTACTGGGCCAGAGTGGTGATTGAGGCCCAGGAAGGCGTGGCCGGTATACCCATGCTGGAAGCTGATGATCGAATCACGACCAAGCTGAACATGGTCATGCGCACAGCTATCGCGCTGAAATACCGTACCGGTGACCTGGTGGCCAGCCTCGAGATGACCGGGGCCGAAACCCGCATCGTCGACTCCAAGGTCGAAGCCATGCTGGACTTCACCAACAAGGGTAACTGCTCCTACGTTGGTGTTCTGGCCTGTCGTCTTCTGGATGCTAACAACAAAGAAGTGAGTACTTTCGACCTGCACCTGGCTGTGTATCGTCAATTACGTCGGCGGATAGAATTGCCGATTGTCGAGGGTGAGTTCCAGGCGCCCTATCGCGTCGAGGTAACGGTGACCAACAGGGGTCGCAAGGATATACCTCCCGAAGAAATGATTTACGGTAACGACATTACTCAGACCCTGGCGGTCGAGAGTTGAACTGACAGGACGGGAGTATCAGAAACGACGGTGACGTTATGCGCACACCATTACACAAGCTAAGTCATCGCCTTCCGGCGATTATCGTGTTGACCGCGCTCCTGTGTGCCAATGGTTATCCCCAGGTGATTCTCGACCGGCCCGGGCAGTTCGAGGAGATCGTGGTAAGTTTCGAGGTCCCGAAGCTGGTTCAGCAGGATATGTTCGTTCAATACGACGGCCAGACCGTGTATGTCCCGCTGGTTAAGCTGTTCGACGCCCTGGATATCAATATTAATGCAGATCTCAGAAGCAAAAAATTCTGGGGTTTTTATATCAACAGGAACAGCAACTACGAATTCGATCTCGCTGCCTTTAGAATTAGAATAATGGGCCGGGACTATCCCTATCTCGCCTCCGACTATTATCTCGGCGATGACGATCTTTATGTGCGAGTGGAAAGCCTGGCCAGGATGTTCAACCTCAGGTTGTCTTTTGACTTCTCGATGATGCGTGTATACCTGGCTCTTGATAAGGACTTCCCGGCTTATCAAAAGCTCAAACGCAAGATCGCCCGCGAGAAACTCAGCCGGAAGCGGGCCGCGTTGAGAGATGTTGTCCGGGTCGCGCACCAACGCGAGTATATTAGCGGGGCTGCCGTCGATTGGTCAATCTCGACCAATCCGGTCGGCGGACGCAACAAACACTATTACAATCTGGTGACCGGCGGTATGCTGGCCGGCGGCGATTTCAAGATCACCACTGCGGGAAGCACCGACGAGCCTTTCAACTCGGAGCAATTTGCCTACCAGTGGCATTACTATCTGTCCGATGGCAAGATTCTCACGCAGGCGGAGATTGGCCAGGTTCACGCCGGCGGGTCACTGGGACGCAGCCTCGAAGGCGCCATGCTTACCAATCGGCCCCAGGAACGGCGCAAATACTTCCAGACCATAAACATCAGCGACCACGTAGGTGAGGCGTGGGAAGTCGAACTGTGGGTAGACGGAAAGTTGATGGACTATATGGTCACCGACGCCGGCGGTTTCTATAACTTCAACACCGACATTTTTTATGGAGCCTCGAACATCGAGCTGAGAATGTTCGGTCCCAACGGTGAGCTTCGTACCGAAGAGAAAATACTCAGAGTACCGTACAATCTTATACCGAAAGGCGAGTTTGAGTACACCGTTACCGGAGGCAGGGCAAAAGTCGGCGGTGAAAAACGCGCTTACGGCCAAGCCAATGTTTATTACGGCGTGTTGCCCGCTCTGACTATGGGCGTCAATTTCGACATGCCCATCGGCGCCGATGACGATGAGAAACCAATCATATCCGGCGATGTAACCTGCCAGTTGTTCGGCAACCTCACTTTGAACGGTTCCATGGCCCAAAACTACGCGGCGAGGGCCAGCCTGTCGTACAGTCGGCCATCGTTGGTCAACGTGATGGCTGGCTTCACAAAATTCTACGAGAACCGTTTCAGAAATCCACTGGAACAGTTGTCCAAGATTAATTTCTCGATTTCGTCACCCTTGAAATTCAGCAAAGGTTACCTGGGCTTGCGCTACAACATATCCATCGATAAGTACCCGGACATGACGTCAATGAACATGAACTATGGCTTCAACGCTTCAGTGGCTACTTTCTATCTCACCTATATCGGAAAGTTCAAAAGGTCGGAGTTCACCAACAAGTCCACGAAGAGCATGTCAAGCCAGTTCATGTTGTCCTCGCGCCTGTTGAGATTTGTTCGTCCCCAGTTTCGGGTTGAGTACGACCATACCAGCAAGTCGCTTTCGAAATATGGTGTTCACCTGGCCAAACGCGTTTTCCGCATGGGCCAGTTGAGCCTGTCCGTGGAGCGCAATGTCGCGACGAAATCCAATACCATAATGGCCACCTTCAATCTGATTACATCCTTTGCCGATTTCACCGCGCGCTTCACTCAGGCCGGGAAAAAGACGTCCGTTAACCAGCTTCAGCGCGGTTCCGTTCGGTACAACCGTGAGACACATTCGGTCCAGTTTGACCGCAGGAACGCCGTGGGTACCGGCTCGGCGGTAGTGCGCCCTTTCCACGACGCCAACTATAACGGGGTTATGGACCCCGGCGAAGAATACATACCCGGGCTCAGGGCAAGAATATCCGGTGGTCACATAAATATCAGGGGCGCGGAACGTCAATATTACTACGACGGGCTCAGACCGTACGAAGATTACACGGTAGAAATTGACCAGTACAGCCTTGACAACCCGCTTCTAAAACCCAGCAATGAAAATTACAGAGTAAAGGTCAATCCAAATGTCGTCACAGCTATCAAGGTTCCGGTGATTACCGCCAGCGAGATATCCGGGCGCGTTGCTCGTCAACTCGGACCTTCCCTGCGAGGAGTCGGCGGTACCCGGATCGTTCTGATGAATCTGTCAAAGGAGAGTCTCATTGAACTGACGACATTTAACAACGGCGAGTATTATTACCTCGGCCTTGTCCCCGGATCCTACAAGGCCTCTATCGATCCCGAACAACTCAAGCAGTTCGGGTATGAAAGCCGTCCGGCGTACATTGAGTTCGAAATCAAGCCGGTAGAGGGCGGCACTTTTATCGAAGACATCAATTTCCTGCTGGTTCCCATACAGGGTGAAAGCCCTGCCGGAACCAATTGAGTTCATTAGCATTTCAAGAGAACAGCCACCCCGGCCCAAGCGAGGTGGCTGTTTTTTTTATTTCATCGGACCGGTCGGGTCAAGCCTGTGTCTATGGACACTCGCCCAGAGTCTCGTAGGTGCCTCTGAGCAGGTAACCGATCATATAGTCGACATCCAGGATATCTACTGAACCGTCCGGTACCCCCGCGGTCGGTGAGCTGACATCGACCTGTTCCGCGCAATCGTAGATCGGGGGAACACCCGGATTCCTCAACAACCACTCGATGAAGTTGTCGATGTCAAGAATGTTAAATTCACCCGGGTGGCTGTAGAACTCACCAAAGTTGTCGTTGTGGCAGCATATGACACATATGTCGATAAACCCGTCGCCCAGGGCGTCCTCAAACATGTCGATACTGTCGTGAGCATAGTACCAGGTTCGGCCGATATCAACGGCCGCCTGCAAATCAGCCAGAGTGCCTTCGTGCACCGTGGCCAGAATCGATATGAATTCAAGGGTATCGGTTGGGCCGAGGTTGTAGCCGTTCTCATACGTTATCACCGTATGAAGGTCTTCCACGGAATCGGTTGCCCTGAATCCCGGCTGAATCATCTCCTGATACAACAGACCATGGTAGAAGCCGTTGGCGGTTTGAAGCGAATCATTTTCGGCCACATAACCACCGTAAGGGCTCAACGAGCGTCGGGCGCCGTTGAGATACGATTCCACGAAGGCACTGCCGCCGAAGCGGGCATCATTGTTCTGGCAGTTGTAAGGATAAAGGGTGTCTGAACCCGCGCCATAGGCCTCATAGCCCTGGCAGTAAACGAGGTTTCGGGATTGGTCGGTGCCGCCGCTGTTGATTGCGAAACGCTCCTGATTAGTATCCGTGGGCAGGAAATCGTTCGGGATATCCCAGTCGATTGCTTCACCAATCATCAGGCCGTCATGCGCGGCGCCATCATACGACCAGACCCTGAGATACTCGATCATAAACGGTCCCTCTCCCTGAGGGGCAAGGTAGATCTTCTCCATCGCGATGGTGGAATCCTGTGAGGTGAAGTTGCCGGATTCGTAGACTTCGGCGGACACAAGGGCACACATCTTGGTTTCCAATTGATACCCCTGCGGGCGGAATCCGAACTCACCGAAATAGACCTGGCCCCAGATAGCGTAGTTGTACACCGTGTCGCCGCCATTAAGCCAGCCCACCAGCGGCGAGCCATCGTACATGTACACCTTGGCTGTCGTATCGCAGTCATCGGGATAGTAATCCATATTGTACATGCCGCGACCGTCGTGACCCATATTACCGTTATTGGATACGGTCAGGGAGACACCGTTAACGGCCTCGGTAGGCAGGGTAGCCGTGAGATAATCCCATTCGGTAGTGACCAGAGTGTCGGCCACGATCAGTTCTATCTCCACATCAAGAGGCAGGTTAACCGGATCGTTTCCTTCGAAGTGAAGTCGACCAAAATAGTTTCCGGTTGTTGTGATGATGCCACCGTCGTTCAGGCGGATATTTCCCAACTCCATACCGGCCAGTCCCGATGGAATCGAGCCCGAGAACCCCGTCGCCGCCAACCAGCCGGTCGGGCCGTTATCTTCGATTACGTCGACAGTGTAAGTGAGGGTAGCGTTACCGATGTTCTCGACTATGAGATTCGTGTCGAACGAAACACCCGGCTTGATCCAGCACGGTTCACCAAGTGATTCCCATCCCACGACTATTATTGGACAGGGAACAGGCTCAACGCAGGGCATGCGGAACCATTTGATGGGTGTGAGCGTCCAGGTACCTTCCGAGCCGTCGGCGTCGGCCCAGATGGCGCCCCCGGCGTCGAGATCGTTGACATACTGGATATCCAGATAATGGTCGCCGGAGTAACCGCCACCGGAAGGATCGACCACCACGGCGCCCGACCAATCTTCCTCAAGCTGACTCTGGCGACCCCACCGGCTCATGGAGGCCCAGTAGTCGCTCTGACAGTTTTCACCTTCGATGGGATCACAGTTTGGAGTATAGGAGTTAGTGAGGTTCCTCTGCCTGTCCCAGGTCATGCCGGCATCGGCGGACACCGACACCCAGATATCGGCGTTGGCGGCGCCTTCCCACAGGTCCTCCTCGTACGCCCACAGGGCGCAATCATCGTAAATACCGTTGGGAATGTCGTTGAACTGAGACCAGATGCAATACAGCTTGCCGGCGCATTCCGATACCGACAGCTTGCCAACGTTGACAGCCCATTTGGGAGCTCCGCAGCTGTCGCTGGGCTGGTAGGTGTGGTCACACAGCGGTCGGATGTAAGGTACGTTTTCGGACCAGTGAAAGATGCGGGCTTTGTCGATCCAGGTGTAATTTGGCTCCGTAAAACAGAAACCACCGTCATCGATGCACTCATCGGCGGGCCACGGAACAGATGTCCAGACAATATGAAGGTTACTGTTCTGGTCAAACAGCAAAGACAGGTCGGGATAAGCTTTATAAACCGCTTCACCGATGGGGCACCTGGTCAGATTAACGCGCGGTTCCCACGTAGCTCCCTGGTCATCGGACATCTGGTAGTAGATGTCATTATCCATCTGCCCGACCAGGTACGGGGTGTAGATAGTCTCACCCGAGCAGGTGTCGCAGAGGGGCTCGCCGTAGGGCAGACTGGCCAGCCAGGACATGGCCAGCCGGTCGCCGTTGCGTTCCCCGGTAAGGTCGTGGGAATAACATTCAGCCGTATCATAAACATATGGCGGATAATCCCACACGGCGTCAGCTGAGCCTTCGTAGCCAACCAGGCGAAAATACATGAGTGTTCCTTCATACTCCCAGTTTCGCCCGGTGACGTGAAGCACGGTGTCGGAGCCGAACTGAAGCATGAACTTGGGCCACATAGACTCGTCGTCACCGAGCTGCTCGTAAGCTGCCAGGCTGTCGGGGACCCTTACGTAATTGGGGAACAGGGCGTAAGCCGGACCGCCGTCGAAATGCATCTGGGGCATATAGTGCGTGGCACCGGTCAGAAGGTCGCAATGACCGCCGATTACGGCCCGATTGTCCGAGGTGGCGTCGATGTTGACATAGCCCGAGTACTGCTTCTCGGGATCGTGGAGAATCACGGGGGAAAGCAGGCTGTGGTCCTTGGTATGATAGGCGGAGTAGGCATAACTTCGTGATACAAAGAAACTGTCGGGCAGGTACATCCAGCCGAAGTGCACGACGGCCTTCCCGGTTTCGCCGGAGTGCGGACCGGTTTCGACCATGCGGCCCATGGAACACGAATGCTGGTAGTCGTACCAGGTGTAGCCGACAATCACGCCCGGTGAGGGGCCACTGCCCGCCGTGGTCATGGTCCCCGTTGGAAGCATCCCGTGTGGAACCGTTTTTCCGTCGGGCCATCCGTGCGATTCATCCGGGAACGAGTATCCAAGCGCTCTCTGAACTTGGCGGGTGGCCTTGCCCGGCACGGTTCCCTTCTTATCGGTTTTGACAACAGCGGCCTGTGAGAGCATGCAGGTCAGCACTAACGAAATGGCGGTTAGGAGGAAGAGCTTTGACGATATACGTTTCATCTTTTGCTCCTGCGGTATCTCAAAGAGTTCGTTACAAATTCTCCTTGTGTTAACGTGGGCTTAATTATTCCTGACAGCGCGAACAAAAGGCGGCGAAGCCGTAAAGTGTCGGCTTCGCCGCTTATAAGTAAAATCAATGCTGTCCTCTATCACCTGACCTACGGACATTCGCCCAGGGTTTCGTGGGTGCCTCTGAGCAGGTAGCCGATCATATAGTCGACGTCCAGGATGTCCACCGAACCATCCGGTAACCCCGGGGTCGGTGAGCTGACATCGACCTGTTCCGCGCAGTCGTAGATCGGGGGAACACCGGGACTTCTCAATAACCACTCGATGAAGTTGTCGATATCGAGGATGTTGAACTCGCCTTCATGGTTATAGAAGTGACCGAAGTTCGCGTTGCGGCAGCATATATAGCAGAGATCCATCTGCCCATCGCCGTTGGCGTCCTCGAACACATCGATACTGTCGTGAGCAAAGTACCATACTCGACCGGCATCGATTGCCGCCTGCAGGTCGGCCAGAGTGCCTTCATGCACCGTCGCCAGGATAGAGACAAACTCCAGCGTGTCGGTTGCTCCGAGGTTGAATGAATTCTCGTAAGTCATTACAGTGTGAATGTCTTCCAGAGAGTCTGTCCCGCGGAGGTTCGGCTGAACCATCTCCTGCCATAACAGGCCGTGGATAAAACCGCGCGTGGCCTGCAGCGAATCGTTCTCACCAACGAAACCGCCGTAAGGCTCAGTAGCACGCCGGTTACCATTGAGATACGACTCCACGAACGCACTGCCGCCGAAGCGATCGTCGTTATACTGACAGTTGAAGGGGTAGAGAGTGTCTGAACCCTCGCCATAGGCTTCGTGCCCCTGGCAGTAGATGAGGTTCCTGGAAAGGTCTACGCCGCCCGTATTGGCTACGTCGTTCACCTGATTTGTGTCCACTGCCGAGTAATCGGTGGGAATATCCCAGTCGATACCTTCACCAATTATCAGGCCGTCGTGGGAGGCGCCATCATAGGACCATACCCTCATATATTCGATCATGAATGCGCCCTGTTCCTGAGGTGCGAGGTAAACTTTCTGGATAGCAATGGTTGAATCCTGCGTGGTGAAGGTGCCGGATTGGTAAACTTCGGCGCCCAGCAAACCACACAGGGCGGTTCCGAATTGATACCCCTGGGAACGGAAACCGAACTCGCTGAAGAAACTCTGGCTCCAGATAGCATAATTGAAGACTGTGTCCTCACCATCGAGCCAGCCGATCAGGGGCGAGCCGTCGTACATGTAAACCTTGGCTGTTGTGTCGCAGTCATCGGGGTAGTAATCCAGGTTGTACATGCCCCGGCCATCGTGACCCATATTACCGTTATTCGATATTGTCAGGGAAACACCGTTTAGAGCGTCGGTTCCCCCTGGCAGGGTGGAGGTAAGATAATCCCATTCGGTGGAGATAATGGTATCAACCACGATCAGCTCTATTTCAAGGTCTCTCGGCAGGTTATAGGGGTCATTTCCCGTAAAGTGCAGACGGCCGAAATAGTTGCCCGTACTCAGCACAGAGGCGTTCAGGGTCACCGTGCCGGTTTCGGTGCCGTACAGGCCGGACGGGATATATCCGGAGAAGTTTGAAATTTGAAGCCAGCCGGGTGTACCATTATCCTCAATTACGCTGACGCTGTAGTTGAGCTCGGTATTACCGATGTTCTCCATCAGCAGGGTCGTGTCCTGGTACTCGCCGGGCTTGACGTAATTCGGGTCGCCGAGTTGCTGCCACCCGAAAATCATCACGGGAGCGGGAATCGGCTCAACACAGGGTACGCGGAACCACTTAATCGGGTTCAGCGTCCAGGTTCCCTCGTCGCCGAAACCGATACCACCGGCGTCAAGATCGTTGACATACTGTATATCGAGATAGTAATCCCCGGTATATTCACCGCCCGACGGGTCGACTTCGACAGCCCCGGTCCAATCTTCACCGGGCAGTTCCTGACGACCCCAGCGAGCCATCGACGGCCAGTAATCACTCTGGCAATCCTCGCCAAAATGCGGGTCACATTCCGGGGTATAGGTATTGGTCAGGTTACGCTGCCTGTCCCATGTCATGCCCCCGTCCTCGGATACCGCGATCCAGATCTCGGCGTTGGCGCCGCCTTCCCACTGATTATCATAGCTCCACTGTGAGCAGTCGTCAATTATGCCGTTGGGAACGTCGTTGAATTGTCCCCACATTGCGTACAGGCGGCCCTGGCACTCGGACACAGCCATCTTGCCGATGGTGCCGTTCCAGAACCACGGCGGGCCGCAACTGTCACTGGGAAGGTAGGTATGGTCGGCGATTGTGCGCACGTAGGGCACGTTTTCCGACCAATGGAACAAACGGGAGCGGTCGGGATATATGTCCTCGGTAAAGCAAAAACCGCCATCATCCCAGCACAGGTCGGCCGGGAACGGGAATGAGCACCAGATAACGTGCAGGTTGTCGCTGAGGTCAAACAGTGCCGAGAGGTCGCAGTAGGTGCGGTAGCCGGCGGTACCGAATTCGACCTTGGTCAAGTTTACCCGCGGCTCAAAACTCGCACCCTGATCCTCGGATATCTGGTAGTAAACATCGTTGTCCATATGTCCGACAAGGTAACCGTCGTAGAACGGGTTGAGACCCGAACAGGTGTCGCAATCCCGCTCTTGATAGGGTGGTCCGGCGGCCCATATCAGGGCGACGCGGTTACCCACACGGGTGCCGGTCAGATCATGGGAGATGGTATTGGATGTATCCACGACATAGGGTGGATAATCCCACTCCGACGCGCCCTCGTAACCTACGGCTCTGAAATACATGTGGGCGCCGTAATAGTCCCAGTTCTTGGTGATCACGTGCAAAACGGTATCGGTTCCGAACTGGAGCATGAATTTCGGCCACATGGCTTCCTGGTTGCCGGCCTGGTCATACGCGCCAAGGCTGTCAGGTACCCTGACATAGTTGGGGAAGGTCGCGTAAGCCGGACCGCCGTCAAAATGCATCTGGGCCATGTAATGCTGAGATCCCGTCAGCAGGTCGCAGTGTCCGCCCACCACGGCACGGTTGTCGGCGGTCACGTCGATGTTGACGTAACCCGAGTACTGCTGTTCCGGGTCGTGCAAAAGAACCGGCGAAAGCAAACTGTGATCCTCGGCCCGGTAAGCTGCATAAGCATAGGTACGCGAGCGGTAGGCGCTGTCCGGAAGGTACATCCAGCTGAAGTGCACCACCGGATCACCGGTATTGCCGGAGTGCGGGCCGACATCGATCATGCGGCCCATAGAGCCGTTGTGCTGATAATCGTAAAAAGTGTAGCCAACGATTACCCCCGGCGAAGCCGCGCCCCCGGCCGCGGTGACCATTCCGACGGGAAGTTTGGGTCCGATTGGCTCGGGTCCGTCGGGCCAACGGTGCGACTCGTCAAGTTTCGCGTAGCCATTCGCCTTGGTGACCGTCATGGAGGCTTTGTTCACGCGGTGCTGGCCTTTATCGCCGTCCTTCTTGACAGCGGCCTGCGAAACCATGAACGTCGCGAAAGTAAGAGTGATGGTGAGAAGAATGAGCTTCGACAAAACATGCTTCATCTGGTACTCCTACGTTATTGGATTGAGGCTGATTAAGTTTTATGATCCATGTATAAAGACGTTTTCGACTCTGGTTTGCCGATGTAAACACGTGAGTAATAAGCGGTGGACCGCTGGTAAATGAGCTGCTTTAGAAATCAATAGAGAAAGCACCGCAACTAACACTTAAATATAGTCTACGTACGAACCTTTGTCAAGTTTCGGGACTATCAGGTCTGTTTTTGTCCGGTTTTCCGTGGTTGTCATCCGGCGCAGAAACGGCGAGGCCCGTTCGCTTTAGGCCCCGCCGTGATTTTCTTAAGCGTAGGTGTGTCATGCTTGCTGCTAATACTAGATGCAATCGCCAAGCGTTTCGTAGTCTCCTCTGAGTAGATACCCGATCATGTAATCGAGATCGAGAATATCAACCTGGCAATCACGGACTCCGGGCGTTGGTCCGCTAACGTCGACCTGATCAGAGCAGTCGTAGATTGGAGGTACGCCGGGATTTCTAAGGAGCCATTCAATAAAATTGTCGATATCGATAATGTTGAACTCGCCTTCGTGGCTGTAGAACTCACCAAAGTTTGCGCCGGAGCAGCATACCGAGCAGATATCGATCTGACCGTCGCCGTTGTTATCCCTGAAAACACATGTTCCGCCGCCGTGTTCATAATACCACGCTACGGCATCATCGATCACCTGTTGAAAATCAGCCAGGGTGCCATTCTGCAGGGTGGCCAGTACCGATACGGCTTCGTATACGTCATCCGGTCCGATGTCGATGGCATCTTCAAAGC
The DNA here is from genome assembly GCA_020351995.1 of Candidatus Zixiibacteriota bacterium. Taxonomy (GTDB): domain Bacteria; phylum Zixibacteria; class MSB-5A5; order GN15; family FEB-12. The sequence continues at coordinate 1,746,660 of CP070674.1, read as the reverse complement.
ATAGAACAGTGTGAAGGTCGCGTACCGAGTCGGTGGATCTAAGTTCGGGAATCATCATCTCCCGATACAACGGGCCGGCCTTGAAACCCAGTGCTGCCTGAAGAGAATCGTTCAGGGCCGTAAAGCCGCTGT
>CP070674.1:1725304-1746428 GCA_020351995.1 Candidatus Zixiibacteriota bacterium | reverse complement strand
TCGCTGTATCTCCATAGTTCATACCCTCCAGAGAACGGAACGGTTTTCTTGGTCGAACAGTTTTTAATCACATACTATATCAAGAGCCCGGTTCGGCGCGCTAAGATACTATTCCGGAAATCCGCGCCCCCCTGATAACTGGTCCGGGGACCGATCGTGGCGCTCGACTTCGTGCAAGATTAGCCCAGTAGTAAGCCTGAAGCAATTTTTTTCGCGGCACACCGCGGCCCTTATTGGTGAAAGACGGCATGTTTAGTTGGAATTTCAACAAAAACCTTTGGAAATTTGGCGTGCCACCGCAAGTGCGGCTAAGTTTGTCTGGTAAAAAGGCTTCCAAGAGGTACGGGTTCTGCATTGTCAAAACCTGCCCGGTTTCTGTAAATGCTACGCGATAAACAGCTTTCTGTTGGAGCACTTCACGAGCGGTAAGCGGGCGATTCTCAGTGTGCGTTTAAGTGTACTTATGCGTATATTATTTTGAAGGTAACAGGTCGTAAGGTCTTAAGTGGAGGACCACAATGAAGCATACTTTGATAATTTTTGCTGTTGCGGCCGGGTTGCTCGGCACGGCGTGCTCAGAGGATGACGAGATTACCGGTGACAACGGGAACGTAGTGGCAGATAGAACCATCAGGGTCCCGCAGGAGCAGCCTACGATTCAAGCGGGCATTAATGCGGCCAGAATAGGTGATACGGTACTTGTGGCCGATGGAGTCTATTTTGGTTTTGGGAATCAGGACATTGTCTTCGGCGGCAAGACGCTGGTGGTGAAATCGGAAAACGGCCCGGCCAGCACGATTCTTGAGCTGGAGTCGGATCCGAACAATCTGAATTTTGCTTTCGAACTTACCCTTACCAGCGAGTCAGGGGTGACTATCGATGGTTTTACGATCCGCCGGGCTTATAACTCGCAGGGTAGTTGTCTGAATTTGAGATCAGTCTCTCCTACAATCAAGAACTGCGTCTTCGCCTACAACAACGCTGTAACCAGTGGTGGGGCAGTCCGATGTAAGAGCGCTTCGCCCACCTTCGAGAGTTGCACCTTCGCTTACAACAGTGCTCCAACCGGTGCCGCCGTTTACCTCATCGCGGGTTCGTCCCCTCATTTCTCGAATTGTATTTTAGCCTATTCACTCGGTGGCGAAACCATAGTATGTGGCGACGCCTACTGTTTGCCAACTTTTTCCTGCTGTGACATTTACGGCAATGAGGGGGGTGATTGGACCGACGATATCGCGGGTTTTCTGGGGACGGATGGGAATGTGTCGCTTGACCCAATGTTCTGCGATGACTCGAGGTATAATTTCCACCTGATGCCGGAATCGCCGTGTCTGGCAGCAAACAGCGACTGTGACGTGGATATGGGCGCATTGGGTGCCGATTGTTCGCAATAATTCCCGACCTGACCGGGTCGGGGCACAAGATTTTGGTCACAGATTCACTTGAGAGACTCAATTCTGGCGAGAATTTCGGGGATCAAGTCATCGGCAGCCTTCTTAACTACCTGTGATATTCTCGATCCGGGCTCAAAGTTCGTTCCCTCAATACCGTAGATGGTAAGCGAGTCGGGCATGACTCGCAGTGTTCTGGCCAGGCTGATGGCTTCGGGGAGGCTCACAGTGTGAGCGGAATGATGAACCCAGTTGTCAGGGAGCTTTTGGCGGATGGCGTCAATACGATGAACGGTCCCCGCTGCCGATGAAGCCCTTACCGCATCCACCAGGATTACGTTTCGATATCCTTCCCAGGTGTTAATCAGGTGAACGGCTTCACCCGGAGATTCCTTCAGCACGCACTTGCCCGGCGCAAGTCCGGCCAACTTTCTGAGAATATAAAGACCGACCGCGTCGTCACCACGATACTCGTTGCCGATTCCAATGACGAGGCTTTCGGTCTTTTTGGACATACCGTTACCCATGGTCTATCGTCAATTTCAGGAAGTGGCATGAGCAGGAGATACACGGGTCGTAATTGCGAATTACCTGCTCGCATTTCCAGGTTAGTTTGTCGTTCGGGAGTTTCAGATTCCGGGGCACAAAGTGCCACAGATCGCGCTCAATTATCTTCTGATTCTGTGAGGTTGGCGGCACGATTTTAGCATCGAGAATGATACCCTTATCATCGAGAGTATAGCGGTGGTACAAGCTGCCCCGGGGGGCCTCGGTGCAGGCGCATCCCCTCGACGCTTTCGGAATAATCTCTACCGAAGGTTGATCTGGCTGCTGATAGGATTCGATTATTTTCAGGGCGTCTTCGATTGCCTGGAGGGTTTCGAGGCTTCTGACAATAATACTTTTGAAGGGGTTATGACAGGACTCCTTAAGTCCCGCGGCAGCGGCCGCTTTTTGAACGTCCGGATAAAGCCGGTCGAAATTAAGGTTGTAACGGGCCAAGGGTCCGGTTGAGTACGCGCCGCGATTCTCGACTACGGAATGAAGGGAGGTAGAGTGTCTCACCTGCTCCTCAGAAAAATGCATCTCATATTCCTCGGCGGTAATGTTGATGCCCTTGCTGGAGACGATGTCGCCTTCGTTGAACGGATATTCATCCGGGTGGCGCAGGGAAACATACTCGTAGTCTTGTTCGAAATCGGGGAATTTCAGTTTGGAGGTAAAGGCAATCATATCGTGGGCGGCTCCCCGAGCCCACCGCAGCCTGTCCGCTATAGCTTCAAGGTTCTTCTTGCCGGGTGTCCTGTAAAAACCACCTACTTTCACGTTTATCGGGTGTATTTCGCGACCTCCTATCAGTGTCACCAGTTCGTTTCCGATCTTCTTTAGCTCCAGTCCTTGTTTGACAATTTCAGGGTGGTCTTTGGCCATGCGAATGGCATCGTCGTATCCCAGGAAATCCGGAGCGTGCAGCATGTAGACGTGTAGAGCGTGACTTTCGATCCACTCTCCGCAATACAGCAGTCTCCGCAGTGCTCGAATCTGACCGCCGACTCTTACGCCCAGGCCATGTTCCATGGCATGGACGGAGGTCATCTGATAAGCGACCGGGCATATACCACAAATCCTGGCGGTAATATCCGGTGCCTCAGTGAAATCGCGTCCACGCAGGAAAGCCTCAAAGAAGCGCGGTGGCTCAAAGATATTGAATCTCACCTCTTGGATGTTGTTGCCTTTTAACTTGACGTAGAGACCGCCCTCACCTTCGACGCGAGTAAGATAATCGACCTTTATCAGCTTAGTCTTGTCTTTCATGGATGATACTTTCTTTTCTGAACTCGTCGGCTTCGGCATTGAAACTGCGAAACATGCGCACCAGATCATCCGCTGACACCCCCATTTCCTCAAAGCGTTCGGCCATGGCCCGGGTGTTGGGTGTCTCCTTGGGGCCGAAACAGCTGTAACAACCGCGGTCGAAGCCGGGACAAACAGCGTCACATCCGGCATGGGTGATCGGTCCCAGGCATGGTGTCCCGCGGGCGACCATCACGCAGTTGTGTCCGCGAAGCTTGCACTCGATACAGACACTGTAGGGGGAAACATTCGGTTTCCGGCGATTGAGGTAGGCACTCACGACTTCGATCAACTGATACTTATTTACCGGGCAACCACGCAGTTCCAGGTCCACGGGTATGTGGTCGGTTATTGGCGTCGAGTTTTGCAGGGTCGTGATATATTTTGGGCTGGCATAGATTGCGGATGTGAATTCGCGAACGTCTGTGTAATTGCGCAAAGCCTGAATTCCGCCGGCGGTAGCACAGGCGCCGATAGTGACAAGGAACTTGGAAGCACGACGGATCCTGTGAATTCTCTCGGCATCGTGCGGAGTAGTGATGGAGCCTTCTACCAGAGAAATTTCATAGGGTCCCTTAACTATGGCCCGGGAGGCCTCCGGGAAGTTGGCTATGTCAACGGCGTCAGCCACGGCCAGCAGTTCATCCTCACAGTCGAGCAGGCTCAACTGGCAACCGTCGCAGGACGCGAATTTCCAGACGGCGAGTTTGGCTTTCTTTTTCTCTTTCTTAGGTACCATGCTAAACTTCCCGTTTATTGAACAGATGGGCCACAGTATCGTAGCGGAAAACCGGGCCGTCCTTGCAGACAAACTTTCCGCCGAACTGGCAGTGCCCGCACAGGCCGATGGCGCATTTCATGTTGCGCTCCATTGAAACATAGATATCGTCGGTGTTCACACCCCGCTTGCGCAGGGCCATTACCGTGAAACGCATCATAACTTCAGGACCGCACGTCATGGCGATGGTATTGAGCGGATCGAACGGCGCCCTGGGTATGAGAGTGGGAACAACCCCAACATTTCCCCACCAGGTATCATCACCGTGATCGACCGTAACCTCCACCTCGAGATCGAACCGGGCGCGCCACTGTTCGAGTTCAGTGCGGTAGAGAATGTCAGAGGGTGTGCGGGCACCGTACAGCAGGGTAATCTTCCCGTACTTCTTACGGTTCGCCAGCAAATAATAAAGGGCCGGCCGAATCGGAGCGAGACCGATACCGCCCGCCACCAGTACGACATCGTTGCTTTCGCCTTTCTGGACGGGCCAGGCGGTACCGAAAGGTCCGCGGACACCTACGAAGTCGCCGACTCTGAGACGCCGCAAGGCGCGACTGACGGTTCCCACCACCCGTACGGTGTGGATCAGTTTCTTGGTGGAGGTTGGATCGCCGCTAATGGAGACCGGGATTTCACCGGCGCCAAAAACATAAAGCATGTTGAACTGGCCGGGGGCGAAGGTCATACCCGTTACCCGCTCAACATCGGTCAATACGATGGTAAAGGTATCGGCAGTGTCGCGCTGTACTTTTTTGACCATAAACGGAACAGGGGTCATAGCTCCGGTTGATCCGTTATGCCCAGAGCGCGGTTGTTCAACCCGGTACGCCATAGATATCCAGTACCTGTAACCTGAGGGCCAAAAGCTCCTCTTCCATCAGGTGGGCGAATCGTCTCATCATCTCATAGCCCAGCTGGTAATCCTCTTCGCACTTGTTTCTCAGGCAGGTGCCATCAAGGGCGATGGCGCGCGTAAGTTCGATTGCACGGCAGTCGAAAAGTCTGAAATGCGGCGGGAACAGCCAGGACCAGCCGACAACGTCTCCGGGCTGGAGCGTTTGAACGACGATTCCGCCTTTGTGCGGTCGAAAAATCTCGAGAGCCAGCTTTCCGTGCCGAATGAAGTAAAATTCGTTGGCTTCGTCGCCCTCGCGAAAAATATACTGCCCGGCATCGAAACGGACATTGCCCGCGCAGCCGACCAGGAGCTGGATGTGACGCGTTTCGATACCTTTGAGGAAAGGGTGCTCGGCCAAATAAGGCTCAAGCGTCTGCATTTTATACCTCCATTGTTTCCGAAACCTCGGCTGGCCTTATATCACGCTGTCGGATCGCGCGCGCTTCTTCGGTAATGTCAATCCCGACCGGGCACCAGGTTATGCATCGTCCACACCCGACGCAACCCGAGGTGCCGAACTGTTCGTGCCAGCTCGCCAGTTTGTGTATTATCCATTGTCGATACCGTGCCTTGGCCGACGGACGCACCGAGCCGCCGTGAATGTATGAGAAATCCATCGTAAAGCAGGAATCCCATCGGCGAATTCGGTGGGCGGTGTTTCCGGTCAGGTCGGTCGTGTCTTCGACCGTGGAGCAGAAACAGGTGGGACATACCATAGTGCAGTTGGCGCAGGTCAGACAACGGTGTCCGACGGAATCCCAGTACACGTTATCTATATTTCTTATCAAGAGTTCTTTTAGTCCCGATGCATCGATCGACCGGCCCATGTTATCAGCGGCCCGCGTTACGCTCTCCGCGGCGGTCCGTAACTGCTGGTCGGAAGCGTGATCACACGGCATACCGGCAACGATCGACAGTCCCCTGTCGGAGCCGACCTCCAGCAGAAAATAATGGTGGTCCGCGTGGAGTATCTCGGTCAGAGCCAGGTCGAAGCCCGCGGTAGCTCGCGGGCCGGTGTTCATTGAAGAGCAAAAACATGTCTTGCCCGCTTCGGTGCAATTAACAACGATAATCAGGCTATTTTCACGCCGCTTGTTGTAGTCGTCGTCAAGATATTCGCCCCGGGTAAAGACTCGGTCCTGGATTAACACGGCGTTCAAATCACATGGCCGCACACCAAGGAAAGCTGTCTTGACGGGTTCCGTATCCGGAAGGTGTATGCTGACAGTTTTCCTGTTACGCCGCGCCTTCCAGATCTCGCGTTGAGGGGTGTACAGGAAGCGCTTTACTGATTGAGGCCCATTATTGTAGCCGAAGAGAGCCATGTCGTCGCACTGGCGTAACCGATACGTAGCGGCATCCTGGTTATCGCCAAATCCGGCGGGCAGATCCTCAACCCCGGAGATTTCATCGAAAACAATGCATCCATCCCGGACCATCGGCCCCACGACCCTGTAGGCGGCGGCCTTCAACCTGACAATTAGTTCTGAGAAATCACTTCCCTGCAGAATCAATTGATCGCCCACCTTAAAAGCCGGATTCTCATCCATCATAAACTCCGCTTAATAGATTTACGGTGGACTCAGCGCCGAAGGTGGTCTGGTGTGCTGAGAAAGGGTGAAAGGCATTTCGGTACCTGCTCAACTGTTACTCCTACTGAGAGAAGTTCCAGTTTTAATCTATAATGGGTGTAGAAAAAGTCAAGCAAAAATTGAGAAAAAATTCACAAGACCACATTTCCCCGCCACCATATAATATTGTAGGAAAGTCGTTTATGGGCCGGCAAAATATTCCCGTAGTTGCTAAAAGGGTACATTTTGGCGACGCCGATGATTGTATGGCGCGATTGACTGGCTATCTCAAACCATTTTGCCGAACTGTGTAATGCGGGCAAAGTCTGAAAACTTTGTACGGGCTGGTGGGTAGAATAGTAAGACGAGACCTGATTACACAAAGAAGAGGAGCGGATATCAATAGCGGGCAATCACATCAGGTTAATCTGTGGGCGCGAGTATCCCAAGGTCTGGGCAAAGAGGGAGAAAGATCGGTCGGTGCCTGGTCGGGAGTGTTGATCACGGTCCCTGCGTATCTTGGCTACCATGGTCATCGCGAGGCCGTGGCTGAAATCGAGAGTCTACTTAGAAGCCAGCGCCGCACGACCCGTCTACTATCGTATGGAGGACCGGGACAGGGTAAAGAACCTACCAGCGTAACCGGGTCTTTATCAGGAAGACTGTCATCTTACCTCAGGTATATCAGGAATCTGAAGCGTGTGCTTCCTTACTTTGACATACTCCACCTGGTTCTTTTTCCCGGTGTCTCATTAATCCGCGGCGTCCTGCCTGTCGTTCTGCTCGCGAGATTCCTGGGCAAGAAGGTGGTGTTAGACTCTCGAGGCCCTATTCTCATCAGCCGGCACTTCATCGAAAGCTTCCTGTGCCAGAGACTGTGGCGGTTGTGTGACCGGGTCCTGGTGCAGTCGGCCTACCAGCAACAGTTTGTCAGCAGCTTTGGCGGAAATGCGGTTTATGTTCGGGCTGATGTGGCTCTGGAAGAAATAGCCCCCCTGATCGTACGAAACCTTCAGCCGAAAATAGTGGTTGCTTCGGACCTCGAAAAAGAGCATAACGTTGCCTGTGTCATTCGAGCGTTCGCTTTAGTGAAGCAGAAATATCCTCGTTCCGAGATGGTGATCATCGGTACCGGAACTCAGTACCGGGCCCTGCAGCAAATGGTCGAGCGTCAGAAGATACACGGCGTGACATTCTCGGGCGACGTGACTATGAAGCGACGACGCGAGCTTTTCCGAGAGTCCGAGTTATATGTCAATTGCTCTTCGGTTGATTATCTTTCCGGAGCCACCGTAGAGGCTTTTGCAACTGGGCTTCCGGTGTTATCGACGCCTCTATCCGGAGGAAGCGAAGCGTTCCGGAGTCGCGAGGACACCATACTGCTGCGGTATAACGATCATGTGGGGTTGGCCGAGCGAGTAATCGAGCTGGTGGAAGACGCGGACCTGACTGAGAAGCTGTCTAATGCCTCGCGGAGAACCGCGGAAAAATATGGCAGGTCCCCTCAGCGCGACGCCTGGTCACAAGTCTACCGCAGCCTGTCTCGAAAGACCGTTTAGGCTCCTGTTAATCTCTGTTCATTTTTACTTGTCTTACGCGAAAAAGGCGTTCTATATTCGCTGGTGTAAGCTGCGCCGACGGTGTCTGCGCGACTGTTCAACACGACTGTTGATGAGGTTTGATGGCTGGTGAGGATAGAAAATACCGCCTGAGTATCGTTATACCGGTAAGAAATGAAGGCAAATTCTTAAGCCAGACTCTTGACCAGATTTACCTTCAGGATTTCCCCATGGATACGGTCGAAGTGGCGGTGGTCGATGGTGGTTCGGGCGACGATACGCGACACATAGCCGAGTCGTACAAGAGTCGGTTCGGCAACCTGAAAGTGCTCGATAATCCGAGGCACTTCGCATCGTCCGGGAAAAACATCGGCATCAAGAATTCCAGTGCGCCCTACGTGTTATTCTTGACGGGTCATACTTACATACCGAGCAAGAATTTTCTTGCCGACCTGTTGGCCGCTTTTGAGGCGACCGGGGCTGACTGTGTTTGTCGACCGAGACCCCTGACGCCTCCCGATATAACCGAGTTCGAGATGGCGGTAGCGATATGTCGCAGTTCGGCGCTAGGCCATGATCCCGGTTCCTATGCCTACAGCGAATTTGAGGGTATGGCTGATCCGACTTCAACCGGGGCAGCGTACCGGAGGGATGTCTTCGAGCGGGTCGGGCTGTTTGACGAGGAATTTGATTTGTGTAATGATGTTGACTTCAATCATCGCGTGAAGATTAATGGCTTGAAGTCCTACATTTCACCAAGGATGAGAGTTTTTCTTTATCCTCGTTCGACGATCCAGGAATTGTGGCGCCATATGAATCGAGTGGGTCGCGGCAGGTACAAGTTTGCCATGAAGCACGGTATCTTTTCGCCTCTTCAGTGGTTCGCGGGTCTGGCTGTTCTGGGACTGGGTTTGCTGTTGATTCTGGCCCTGTTTTCCGGGGCATTTGCGGCCATTCTGCGGAGTGTGGTAGCCCTCTATCTGCTGGCTGTGATCGGATACTCGATTATCCTGTGGCTGCGAGACAAACGTATGGGATGTCTGTTATACGGGCCAGTCATTTTTCCGACCATTCATTTCGGGATAGGGATGGGATTTGTCAGGTCAATGTTGAGAGAGATGCTCAATAAAGGTCAATCAATCACTTAGCCGCTTGTCTATTGTATCTATGCTGTCGAGTTACAGTTACAGTTCTCTTGATACCTTCCGTGTTTGCCCGCGGAAATTTAAGTATGCCTATATAGATAAAGTGAAGACGGTTCCCCGGGTGACCGCTGATACCTACCTTGGCAACGCGGTGCATCGTGTGCTCAAGCAGCTTTACAGTCTCGGTGCCGATGGCATCCTGATGTCGCTGGACGAGGCTTTGAATGCTTATGCCCAGGAATGGGAGAAGCTTGACCGAAACCTTATCACGGTAGTATCGGACTATTATACTGTTGATGATTATATTCGAATCGGGCGGGAAATTCTTGCGCAGCATTACGAGAGTTATAAGCCTTTTAACCAGGGGACCTTGCTCGGGGCCGAGCTCCATCTCACTTACGAGCTTCCGGGGACGACGTTCAAGTTCAGAAGTTACATTGACCGGCTATGGAAGCGGGATGACGGCGTGGTGGAGATATGTGATTACAAGACCGGGCAGGCGATGACGCTGTCAACTGATCCTCGGTTCGTCCAACAGATGGGTCTGTACCAACTGGCGGTTCAATCCAATTTCCCCCAGTTCCAGGAAATTGAGCTGGCTCAGTATTTTCTCAGAAAAAACGAGACTGTCAGCCGTCGTCTCCGGCCCGATGAACTGGATCTGCTTGAAGAGCAGTTTCGCCTGGCGATCCTTGAAACCCTTCAGGCTGAAAAGACGGATGATTTTCCGGCTCAGGAGGGCACTCACTGCAATTATTGTGATTTTCCCCAAATCTGTCCGGCCAAGATCCATCGTCGCATACTCGACGGGGAGGAGCAGTCGGGGCGCACACAGGAGTTGCCCGCCGAGGAGTTGCGGTTATTAACGGATCAGTATCTCGACAAGTACCGTCAGCTCAGGGAACTCGCGGCCGAGCTAGATACCCTGAAGGAACAGCTGGTGACCTTCGCCCGCGAGTATGATGTCTCCCGATTTGAAGGTGATCTGGGCAAGGTCAGCGTAAGCCTGGCGCGAAAGGAGGAGTTCGTAACGAAATCGCAAGACGGTCGGGCTTTCGCGGAATTGTCCTCTCTGTGTCGTCAGCTTGGTCTTGATGAATACTTCTCTCTGGATCCTCGCGCTTTGATGAAAGAGGTTTACCAGAGAAAACGCCTATCCGATGAGCAACTAAAGTTGTTGGAAGCATTCATCGTCGAAAAAGAGAGATCGAGGGTCACCGCGAAACTGGATGCCGAACCGCAGGACGGGAGTGAGGAACTTTGACGGGACCGCCAATCCCCCTTTAGATAAAAAAACCCGGCTACGGCCGGGTTTCTTTATGAAGTTCGGATAAATTCATTGAGATTTTCTTACGATCCAAACAGGCCTAATCTGTCGAATACGGTAGTTTTCGATCGGGATAGTATCGGCTCCCAAGTCTGGCTGGACGCGATCAGCCACCATTGACAGACTGTTGCCGGGATGAGTGGTTGTGGTATCGACCTTCAGGTTTTCCACCGATGCGCCTGCATCAATCGAAGAGACGAATACAGTCACTATTCGACCCCTACCTGGCAAAAGGGTATTATTAGTAGGGCCCATATTGGCAATCAGACCGAGGGTGACACATTGGTCAGCGGTATCGGCTCGGAAGCCCTTGTAGGTGAATCTCTCAGCGCGCCCGCCCATATAGATGGCCGAGTCGGCCACCACCGGAATATCCCCGGCATCGAATTTGAGAGGTATCGATATACCTACGATCCTCTGGTCATTGCTATAGGAAACAGTGATGCTCCAGTTCTGGTCATCGACTCTGGCAACATCGGCATATACCGTATCAAGAAACCCGAAACCGTCAGTTTGAGCCGATGCGGCGTTGAACATCAGGAATATAAGCGCCGTCGTAATAATAGACCTTAGCAGCAATTTCATTTTTCCTCCATCGCGATATAATCATTAACCTTTTACTAACTAATCGGCCGAAAGATCCCTATCTTCAACCCCCTTCAGGTATGGTCGACGCGTGTTTCTTCATTAGATTGAGCAGGGAATCGGCGACATCAGCGTCCTTGAGCTGTTGCCGGTAAAGTTTCTCGGCGGCTCGCAGGGCGTTCCGGCCGGGTTCACTATCAGGGAATTTGTTAAATACATCCAGCAAAATCCTGGCGGCGGCTTCGTAGTCCCTGGAGCGCCTGTATAGTTCGGCCTTATAGAATAAAGCCCGGGCTTCTGTTACTTCTCCTCGACCACGCGTGGCGAGTTCGTCGTAGTATTGCTCGGCTTTTCGTCGCCAGGTCCGGGCCTCTTCAATACGACCCTTTCTTTGCAGGTAGTCTATCATATAGAGCAAAGCCATCATAGCCTCATCAGTTCCGCGATATTTCTCAATCAGCAGGCTGTACTCGGCCTCGGCCCGTTCCCACTTACCATCAAGCTCAAGAGAGCGAGCCAGGACGTATTGGGGCATAGGGATGGTATCATAGTACTTTGGATAAGCTTTCTTGAGACGGCTGACGACACTCCTTGCCTCACCGTAATCTTTCTGCTCCATTTTCACCTGGCTAATTCTGAAGAGAATCTCGGGTCCCATGGAGGTGGTGTCGTTCTCACCGAGATCGTTCAGCAAGTAGTTATAGAGAGCCAGGGCGGTGTCATAGTCCTTAAGCCCGCCACCGTGTACGTCGGCCATCCTCAAGAGGATGTCACGATAATTGGGTAAGAGGGAATCGCTGAGAAAACGGAGTTCTCTGAGTTCATCTTGCCACCGGCGAACGCTGTCATACAAATCCGCCAGAGCAAGATGGGCGGCGGCTTCCAGCTTAGTGTCAGGGAAATCGCGAATTACGCGGCGGTAGTATGATTCGGCGCGCTCAAATGCGGCTTTTGCCCCGGCAGAATCACCAATGAGATTGAATACCTGATAAACGCTGCCGGGGAGATTGAAGGCGGGCATCACCAATTCTCCCAGATTGTCAACGGGCGGATAGAACTCCTCAATCGTGAAATTGAAGACAACCAGCGCGCTGTCCCACCGGCCCGATGCCTGAAGGGACTGGCCCAGATTCAAGCATGCCTGGAGCAATTGCTTATCGGATAGAGCGATGCTGTCTATAAGTCGATTCAGCACAGCGATGGAACTATCGAATTGCCGAACGGAGAAAAAGAGTTCCGCAAGCCTCAGTGAGGACTTAAACGTAAGATACTTAAGCTCTTTGTGTTCAACGGGATAGGTGGCCCCGTCGACCGTATTCAGGGCGTCATAGCAGAACTCAATGCAGTTGTGAAACGCGGGATATACTCCGGACAGCATTTCCTTATCCAGCTGTTTGGCTTCTGCGGCCGTTTTTTCCGCGTTAAACAGCATTTTTTCGGCCTCGTAACGCAGTCTCAAGGCCGGATTATCGGAACAGGATACCAGACTAAAGACTATGCCGACAAGAACCAACAGGCGTAAGCTAATGCGATAATTCATGTTTAGTTCATCCGGGAGTATAGCTCGATCTCGTCTACGGTTGGATGAATATAGGGTAATGTGAGGCGGGGTCAAGGGCAATTTTGCAGTGCGGTGGCACCCGCCAAAGCAGAAAAACTACACGTTTTTAGTTAATCGCAAACGCGCACCTATTGGAAAAAAGGTTTGCGCATGAGACTTTTCAGTAGAAAGAGGAAGCATACCTCGTCCGTGGCAGCCAGGGTCGACGCGATGGCGACAAAGGTTCGCACGCCCGGTAGCGCTCCCTTCAAAACAGTCAGCGGTCTTGGCCGGATTCTGGACTGCCCGGGGGCAGAGGTTTCTTCGGGCCGGTATCGTATAGCCCTTTATCGGTTTCTATCCGAGAACATACCGGTTATCAGCGCGTGTGTATCTACCTGGGCGCGGCTGAGCTCCGCGCCTGGAGATTTTGAAATCATCGATGACGCGGGCACACGGGATACCGAGCGAGCAAGGGAACAGATGTCTCAGTTGGCTGCCCGGGTGTATCAGGGCTCGTTGGGGCATCAGGGCAGTATGGTGACATTTCTGACGGAGATATTCGCCAGCCTTTTTCGCGACGGTGTGTTTGCCGGATTCCTGACTGTGAAAAAAGATGGCACCGGCGTGGATCGGTTTGTACCCATTGACTCGTCCGGTCTTACGGTGAACTGTGACGGTGGCGGCACCCGGCTGACCCTGGAACTGGATGCCGGTGCGATTTGTCTTAATCGCAGTGACTTCTATTACATCCCGATGAACTCGGATATATCCCGCCCGCTGGGCAGGTCCATTTTACAGGCGATACCACTTGTTGCGTACATTGAACAACAGCTGGTTGATGACATGCGCCGTTCGAGTCATAATTCCGGATTCCATCGACTCCACGTACAGGTGACGCCTCCGGAAAGAATGGCTGGTGAATCCGATCAAGCTTATATGGAGAGAATCAACGGCTACTTTGACTCTACGGTTTCGATGATCAAATCCTGCGGGGTTGATGAGAATCCCGTTACCTGGGACAATGTCAGCATCGAGAGCATAGGACCCGATAATGTCAGGGCTGTTACTAACAGCTGGTTTGTCAATCATCGCGGTATGATCGAAGAGATCTGTGCGGGCACCAATCTGGCGCCATTTCTTCTGGGTTATTCATATGGAGCCACCACGACCTGGTCATCGTTCAAATTTGATCTGGTAATGCGTCAGGTCAGGTCGGTTCAGGCCCAGGTTTCGGCTTTTCTGGAGTGGATCGGGAATATCGAATTGGCTCTTGCCGGAATCGATGCCAGGTGTCGTTTCAGGTTCGACAACAGCTTTGCATATCAGGCGATTGAGGAGGCGAAGATTAATTCGACGCACGTTGACAGTTTGCTGAAGCTGTACGAGAGCGGCCTGATCGATAAGCAGACGGCGCGGGAGAAGGCCGGAAAACTGCTTTAGCAGGCATGACGTATAGGATAGACTGGGAGCGTGCTCTCGTCGAGCCGGCCTATTTCGCCTCCGCGGCCCTGGGCGTAGAGCTTCACGAGGGTCAACGCCGATGGCTTGATAATTCCGTGGAGCCGGAAAACCTGCTCGTAACCGGCAACCGCTGGGGAAAGTCGTTTGTCTGTGCCGTCAAGATCATTCACAACGCCTTCTACAGAATTTGCGATCTGAAGTATGATATTGCCGGTAAATACCGCATCGTTACAGCATCCATCACCCAGGATCAGGCTAATATCATCTTCAACCAGGCTGTTCGGCTGCTTCGGCAGTCGACAGTGATAGCACCGGTGATCGACTCGATTATCAGAACGCCCTATCCAAAACTTACCTTGACCAATGGTGCTACCGTTGAATCGCGCTCGACTCAGAACCGGGGGGAATACTTACTCGGTAACGATTATGACCTGTTCATATTCGACGAGGTTGCTTTTGAAACCGATCCTGAGTACGTGGTGGAGGAGGTTATCCGGATGCGGTTAGCCGACCGGGAGGGGCGGCTGGATCTGGTGTCGACCCCGAACGGCAAGAACTGGTTTTACCTGCGTGCCCGGGAGATTAAAGAAGGCAAACGTCGGGGTTATTTTCAGTCCGGGGACAGCCGGGAAAACCGTTTTATTTCGGCCGAGGGCCTTAATCAACGGGTGGAGGGTTTTTCCGAACGGCGGGTGAAACAGAACATAATGGGACAATTCGTCGATTGCGGGGGCGAAATACTCCGCGGTGAATACGTTGACGCCGCCGTCAAGGGTATGGAACAGGCAAAGTCCGAATATGACCAAGCCGATCATCGATTCTTCATCTCAGGTTGGGATTTAGCCCGCAAACAAACGGCTACGGTAGGCATAACGGTAGAGGTTGCCGGTGGCAGGGCCCGCGTGGTTGAACTGGAGCGCATGAAGCGGTTTGACTGGACGGTGGTAATCGAGAAGATCAAGGACCGCCAGCAACGGTATCCCGGACAGCTCATAATCGACGCGACCGGACTTGGAGATGTTATAGTCGAGCAGTTGGCTTCTTATAATCCATCCGCGGTGATATTTACGCCGAAAACCAAAGCTGAACTTCTGACCAACCTGGAGCTGTTTCATGCCCGCCGCCGGGTCTTTTACGACCGCTGGGAACTTGCCGACGGCCCAGGCAAAATCTGGTCTCTTGAGGACGAACTTCGGCGTGCCCGCTGGGACGACAATAATGATTGCGACGCCCTTATGGCGCTGTCGCTGGCGCTGTGGCCACTTCGGAAAGCCGGCGCGGTCGCGTTAACCCCCAGAGTCGGGAAGGTATAAGCCGGGCTGTGGCGTTACGAAAGGTTGGTATAGTATCCGGGCGGGATACCGATACTTACTGATAGGACAGGAAAGTTTCATAATCGTGTCAGGACCAGAGGGATAGTATGGAATCCACAATTGCCACCGTCATAGTCATATTTGTAGCCTGTATGGTTGTCTGGGGCATCCGCACGGCGAAAAGACAGAAAGAAGCCTTACTCCAACTTAGAACCCGACTCGGGTTCAGCCGCATCGAAGATGTTGACGAAGCGCTACGGAATCGAATAGCCTCAATCGCTAAATCCGGCAAGGAGCGAGTGCGTGTCGGGAAAGTGTTCAAGCGTGACGAAGGCTCGTGCACACTTTACGACTGCCAGATCTATAGCAGCCGGAATAAAAACAACAACAGCCGCAGCTCGGTTCTGGTGATTCCCGGCGTCAATCTCCCCGCGTTCCGGCTGGCACCGTGTATGGTGAAATCCGGAACGTTTGCCGGTCTGATGCGCAAGGCGACGCAGATGGCTCTCAAACAGGGCGGTTTTAGCGAGGTCGATGTTGGCAGTATGCCCGATTTCTCCGCAAAATATCTGCTGGCGGCAAAGGAACCGGAAAGAGTACGTGCGGAAATACCCTCAAGTGTCTGGCGGGAGATAATGGCTCTTTCAAATTATTTCTTTATGAAGGGCGAGAGCGACACGATTATCTTCTCGGTGATGGATGTAACCGCTATGCGCGGCAGGGGAGGCTTCGTAAAGCAGGAAGAAGAGCGGCTTAGCCAGGCTGTAAGAGTCGCTTCAAGCCTTGCTGGAATCTTTAAGTCAACTAAGAGGGAAGCGTCTTACGCGACCTGGCAGTGAACACCGTTCGCATCTACAAATCTATCCACATCTGGTGACAGGTCTTTAGCTTACATCGGACTTTGTACTTGACCTTCCTATCGTTCAACGCTTATTATTACACATGCAGGGCGGGTAGTCCGTCAATCTTTTGGGGGCCAGAACATAATATTGGAGGGTATTATGAGTCTCACGAAAAAACTGGGTCCGATTCTTGTTGTGCTGATTTTGTTGTGCTCGGGGTGCAGCAATGAATCAAGCGAACCGGCCTTATCCAACTCAGTTGGATGGCTGGACAGTCAGGATGACGCATTCATCCTTGCTAAAAACCCGGACAGCTACGATATCGCTTTTACTCTGACAGAAGAGGATTCGGGTGCGGTGGTTCAGGTCAACAGCGGAACCGTATTTAAGGTGGTTCTGGTGTCGAATATAACGACCGGTTTTTCCTGGACATTCGAGACTCCGTTCGACACGCCACCGCTGAAACTGCTCGATCAGTATTACCTGGATCCTGATTCCGGTTTACCCGGTGCGGCCGGAACACAGCACTGGATTTTTCAGGCCTATTCTAAGGGAACCACGTATATTGACCTGGTGTACTGGAGGATATGGGATCCATACAGCGCTATTGCGTGGATGGATTATACCATTGTTGTCCGCCCCGGTCAGTAAGTGTTGACAAAACAGGAATGTCACGAAGAAAAACGCTGACATTATTGCTCGTGCTTGGTGCTCTCGTCGGGCAAGCTTGCGGCGACGAGGGCACCGAACCTGTGGTTTATACCGATCCGGCTGACACCGTACAGGTGAAAGTCGGCGAGTCGTTCTGGATTTCGCTTGAGTCCAACCCAACTACCGGATACAAATGGCAATTCGGGACGCCGGTGGACACTACTCTGCTGAAACTCTCCGAACAAAAATATGTCCCCGATCCGAACCCGGAAAAGCTGATGGGGCGCGGAGGCCGTGACCACTGGCTATTCGAGGCAATAAAGCCGGGCTCGGCGGGCATCTCGCTGCAATATCTCCGGCCATGGGATTCGACCTCAATGGAGAGGAGTGTCGAGTTTCGGGTGGAGATTAATGCCGAGTAGATGTTCATCCACCGCTTTTTACTCTGTTCAGGATTCTTAGAGACTGCATTAATAAGGCAAACGCCCTCTGAGGGGGAGAATCAGAGGGCGTTTACCAGAGATGGGCTTGACGCTGGTGGTATGCCGGACGCTGTTGTATGCCGAACCGGCACTCTCTCGCCACCAAGGTGCTGTCTGCTATATCAAAGTTCGCGAAACATCTGATATGTCTTATCAAAGAACGGATATCGTTTAGAAACCAGCGCCGTAAACATCCGAAAACGTAATAGTCAGCGTCAGTATAAACACAATCACAAAAAGCAAGAATTTGGTGACGCGAATCAGTCTGCGGGTAACTTTCTTTCTAATCAGAGTCATTTCAATTCACCTTCCAATAAAACCTTGTCCAACCCCTCAAAATGCAAAGCCTGTGCCGCCGGCCCGATACCCCCGCGCGGCCACACTATCGTATTGTCGTTCACACGCTTACGGGGCGACAGCGCACCGATTGAGCACGCTGGAGGGCTACAAAATCCAGCAACTTTTTGCGCATAATCGCTGGGGGTCTGCGGGTGATTGTCTGCACGGGGATATCTGTAAACGACAATGAACAGGAGGCACAATGGACGCCGGTATAGGCAGGATCAAGGCCCAATTGGCCGAACCAACTATCGAGCGAATGACGAAGTTGATTCAATTGATCAACGATAATATCAACCCCCCGACCGAGGTATGTGAGGACGATGTTCATATTCGGGCGATGTATATCGTTTCGGATGAGGTCAATAGCTTTGGCGGTAGATTTCCCGCAGATGAACTTGGTAACCTGGCCCGGTTGCTGGTAGATTCACCGGTGATGGTTGGTCATCGCAAAGACCGGTTGCCGGTGGCCAGAACTTTTCATGCTGAAATCGTCACCAGAGAAAACCGCCCCTGGGTAAAGAGTTATTTCTATTGGTTGAAGTCATCTAAGGGCGCCGAAGACCTCAAGGATAATATAGACGGCGGTATTTACAAAGAATGCTCGATCGGTTTTAGCTACATATTCCCGGAGTGTTCCGTCTGTCGGGGCGACATCCGCAGATGCCGCCATGAACCGTTCGAGCGTTACAAAGCGGGCACCGGGGAACAAGTCTGTCATTTCAATTACCGTCAGATCGAACGGGTGCTGGAAACCTCGCTGGTGTACCGGGGAGCCGTTCCCGATACAGCCATGTCAAAGGAATTGGCTTCCGATCATCCGATAGCCGCTCGCCGCGAGATTTTGATTTCATCTCCGGCGGAGTTGGCGCTGGACACTACCTACCTGGTCGTGCCACTTTATGAATCCATACCGGTAATCGTGAATGTTGACGCTCAAACCCTCTCGGTGGTTGATCTGGACGGTAATCCGATCAGTCTGGCCTGTCTCGAGCACACGGGCCCATCAGAGCTGCCACCGATGGAGAACGTCTTCAGTCACTTGGTCGGCTACCGCGGAAAGGAGCGGTGTTCGGTGGAACAGTTGCGAAAGCACCTTTCCGGGAAGAGCAGTTCTGTGACCAGGGTGGAGCTAAAGCTAATACCCGATGGCAATCACCCCTTCGATGGTTTCGATCCGGGAACAAGCGATGTTCCCCTCAGGGTGATCAGACATGAGTACTGTGCGCCGGTCAATCTTGACGAAGCAGCCGTCAGGATGAAGACCAAACACGGAGTTCGTTTATGGCCGGTAACCGTTCTGCCGGCGGAACACGGCGGATTTGTCTATCGTCCCGGGAACGCGGCCAGGATCGGTAATGGTTATTATCGTTTTCGTCTACCCGGCAGCGGAACCGAGGCCCTACTCGAATTTGACTTTGGTGGTTCGGTGGAGCGTTTTCGCATAAAGCAGTTTCACATGCAGCGTTTCATCAAGGGTGGCCGTTTCGTGGCGGACCGGGTGGTCGGCAAGGTTTCACCGGAGTCGATAGCCTGTGAAAGCGTGATCTGCGGGACGATTGGCAGTGGTAAAGCTGATGGCGATGGGATTCGACTTGTGCTTGATGACTCTTTGCCCGGTACGATCGTGATTCAGGCAATTGAGTTGAATAGGTCCAGCCGCTATCTGATCTACCACACCTCACGGTTGGCGGAGTAACCTGGGGGAGCCATGTCGCATAATGGAAATAATGGCAGTGTTAAAGTTTCGTGGACGATGCTCAGGATTATCGGTGTCATTCTCAGTCTTGCCGCGGTTTATTTTCTTACGATTCAATCTCTCAAGGTAGAGATGGCGGCGAAGGCCGAAAGCGTGGCCGTGGAGACACTCGATAAGAAGCTGGCGAATATCGAAGTTATGCTCAAAGAAGGGGTAGTCAGCAAAGAGCAGTTTTATCAATTCTCCAAGGATACCGAAAGTAGGCTGTCCCGGATCGAGTTTTACCTGAAAGAAAAGTTAGGAGATAAAGTTGGAAAAAATTAGCGAGTACCAGACGCTTCTCAACGAGACTGTGGCGAAAATAAGCGGTGAGGAGCTGTCAACGCTGGATTTCGATCAGCTGAAAGACTTACTGAGTGAAGTGGTTACCCTCCTTGATGAGGTTGGTGGGACATTTGAAGGACTGAAGTGCCTCAGAGAGGATTACATAGCCCGTATCTCAGGCATGGAAAAAGCCATCGCGATTGCCGGGCGGGCCAGCGACGGTCTGAGCCGGGCTCTCGAATTAACAGACGCGCTGCCGACGCTGTCGGCGGGCGAGCTCATTGAGCAATACAACCGAACACAGGCAAAATTCCGCGATGCCTTTCCGACCAGTTACGGGATTTTACAGAAGAGGCAAACCGGTCGCGGCAAGCAGAATTTGAGCGAATACAAATAGTCTTGCGGGACACCTGTCCCGACCCGTGGGATTTCTCCCGGTCAGTACTAATCAATAACCTTAACAGGGGAGACCTATGACAATCAGAGAACATAATCTGGAGACAATCGCGCCGGTGCTGGCGGCGTTCAAGATTCATCAGACCGGCGGCATTGACGACCTCAAAGACGCTGATATTGGCTCGGCGGTTGCGATAACCGGTAACTCGGAAGTCGGTCCACTTCCTGATGACGGCCAGCTTCTGGGTAAATTGATCAGCCTGACACTTACCGATGCCGATGACGGCCAGCGCATCGCGACAGTGCAGCTCGGTGGTGTCTGTCGTCTTGGTGTGAGTGCTACCATTCCAACGGTCGGCAATCGCGTGGTCGGCGGCGGAAGCGGTACCGTTAAACAAGCCCCGGCAGTTGCGGATGCTCCGGCCGGCGGGAATATCGCGCGGGGCACGGTGCTGGAAGTCAACGGTACCATCGACTGCCTCATTCTTCTCAATTAGAAAGGGAAAAAATGGATTTTGATCAATTCTTACATACTTCCGCTCACGCCGCCCTTCAGCGTGAACACGAAAGAGGAAAAGCGTCCGGGCCGATTGACTTGAGTCGCACCGGATCTATCGAAGTTACCAGGGAACTGTACTCCGAGGCGGAAGCGCGGGGGATGACGCTTTCGGAACTTCTCGAATGTGAAGAGTACGACCCGTCCCCGTCGGGCAGCCCGCTTGACGCGTTCGAACGTCAACTCGTTTTGGCCGGGATTCGCCTTGGTGGCAAGGCCCCCACAACGGTAGAGCAATTTTACCAGCAGGCGCCTTCGCTGCTTCCAGAATTCATGTTGCGAGAGGTCAAGAAGGGTCAGGCCATGCGTCCGGACCTGGGGCGTCTGGTTGCCAGCACGACTACGGTTGCGAGTAACAGCTACACTCCGTTCCATATCAACACCGACGACACCAGCCGCTTTTCGTTGCG
>CP070674.1:1718898-1725204 GCA_020351995.1 Candidatus Zixiibacteriota bacterium | reverse complement strand
TTCTCAATCGTGATCGAATCCTGAATTAATACTGTATCCACACGAAAAACAGTATCCGCGGGCAGCTCAACATATTCGATGTCGTGAATATACTCGGTCGATTCAACGATTTTCTCTTTCTCGCAGCCCGGTAATGAAAGAATCATCAAGCAGACTATCAACGAGAGAAGAATGACAATATTTCTAATCATAATTGCCTCCCAATGGCAAATGGGTTTTTGTCACAGGTAAATAATGCAAAAGGCGCGCCAATCCGAGGCGACGCCGTTGACTAACCGTAAGTAGCTACGCAACAACGGCTTAGGCGAAACGTGACGCTTTCAGGGGTTTGCCCGAGTTTTCACAATTGTACATCCCGATGCAGACTTTCGCCAGAGGTGATATTTGCGGCTAACGGCTCAGATAGCGCAGCAGATTTCGACCATATTTGTCAACAAATCGGCGCGGCTCTGGGGATATTGGATTCAGCATGGCCCAGTCCAGCATCCAAAGCATGAGATTGGCATTGAAGGCGGCCAGAAAAAGGTCAAGGTGCTTCAGTTGTGACTGGGGTAAATGGCGTACTCTGGAGTATCCTTCGAGAAAGGTATCACGGATCCACGGCTCCCGCGCATTTCCCTGCCATGAACTGAGGGCGAAAGCCAGATCATGCATCCAGTAAGCGAAACAGCAATCGTCGAAATCAATGACGCGGGCCTTTCCCCTTTTGAACAGAATGTTGGTACTGATCATCAGGTCGGCGTGAACCAGGCCGAAAACATCTGAACCCTGCCCCAACCTTTTCATAAGTGACTTGAGCCGGGAGGTAACGACTTCGAACGCGTCCTTGTATTTCGCGGGGATGGCTTCCCACAGGTCATATGCCGGGTGTTCAAACCGGGCAGCATCGGCGAACAATCCATTCCAGTCACGCCGGGGTCGAATAAAGCCTTTGGGAAGTTTCCACTGGGCGGCATGGTTATGAAGACGGGCCATAAGTTCACCCCACGCCAGGACGTGACGCTGCCCGAGGCGACGTGAAACGAAACGGCCATCGACCCAGCGAAGAATTGAACACTTGCGACGGGCATCATCGGTGCCGGGCAGCAGCAGTTCGATTACAGGTTTGCCATCGGCACTCAGAATTGGTTCAGGTACTGGAAGATCGGCATCGCGGCGCATGGCCGAAAGCCATTTCAACTCTGACTCGATAGCTGCGGTAGAGTGATAGTCCATGTGAATTCGCAGCAGGTATCGACCCGGATAGTATAAGTCATCAGAGCGGGTGCGACTGGTACTATCGACGCGATACATGACATTTCCTTCATAGGTAAGGAAAGTAACATCAGCGTCGCTGAGGCGATAAGCTTTCAGAGCCTGATGAGCAAGCTTTCTGAATCGACGCAGTCGACCGAGGTGGGTAATTTCTTGGAATGCCTTCATACGTAGATGTGCGAAAGCCGGGCCGCCCTGGACCCGGCTCGCCTGCCTGTTACGCTGCCTTAAGATCGCCAGTTAAAGAACACTTGTCAAGTCATCGAAGTCCAAGGAAACGGTTGACATAGCGGGTACTTATGCCAATCTTGGGTAAACCGATATCTTGCCAGCCTGACACAAGTTATGACAAGAAACAAGAAACTGTCGTTGTCCATCCTCGCCGTGGTGCTTGCCGCTTTTACCATCATAGTGATTCGTAATGCCTGGGTCGGAGAAGACGCCTACATTACGCTTCGCACCGTGGACAATTTCGTAAACGGTTATGGATTGACCTGGAATGTGGGTGAGCGGGTTCAGGCATATACTCACCCACTCTGGATGTTTCTTCTGACGATTTTCTATTTTGTCACCCGCGAATCCTTTTACACTACAATCGTCCTATCCGTGATAGTTTCAGTAGTCGCTGTGCTTTTTCTCTCGTTCCGCGTTGCCCGATCGACATACACGGCTATTTTAGCCATCCTCGCCCTCACTTTATCAAAGGCATTTGTGGATTACAGTACCTCCGGCCTGGAGAACCCGCTGTCGCACTTGCTGCTGGCGATATTCCTTTTGATGTTCCTGTCTCGTGAAGACATCAACGGCAGGTTTATTTTCTACATATCCCTGGTGGCTTCTTTGGTCACATTAAATCGTTTGGATCACGGGGTACTTGTGGCGCCGGTGCTGATATATTTTCTGTGGTGTAGTCGAAGTTGGAGATCGGTCGGGGCCATGGCGCTGGGATTTGTGCCGCTCGTGATCTGGGAAATGTTCTCACTTTTCTACTACGGATTCCTCTGGCCGAATACGGCCTACGCGAAGCTGGCTACAGCGGTACCATGGACGACATTGACCGAGCAGGGACTGTACTATATCTGGAGTTCGCTCAGAGTAGATCCGCTTACGGTAGTTGTCATTGCCGGTGGAGTAGCCATTCCGCTGATCAGAAAGCAATGGCGACTGGTGCTCATTTCGGCCGGCCTTATAATCTATCTTATATACCTGGTGCGAATTGGCGGATGTTTCATGAGTGGGCGCCTGCTGACAGCTCCACTTATTCTGGCCGTGATTGTCCTGACGCAGTACTCACTGAGGTTGACGAAGACCTTCTGGATTTCAGCCGCGGTTATCGTCGTACTCGGGCTGGTAACCTCTTACTCTCCTGTTTACACGACAGCGGACGATGGTTCTGCCGATGTTGAGAAAATGAAGTTCGGCAGAGGCATTGTAGATGAACGGGGATGGTATTTTTCCGGTGCCGGGCTGCTGAACGCTCCCGTTGATAAACCGATGCCTACCCATAAGTATGCCGAGCTGGCGCGAATTCAGCGCCAACCCCTAACAGCTAACCGCACCGCGATGACGACAAGAAGCACGGTAGGTTTTTACGGCTATTTTGCCGGACCAGCAATATATGTAATTGACCTTTGCGGTCTCGGAGATCCTCTGCTGGCGAGACTTCCGTTCGATACCACAAAGAACTGGCGCATAGGCCATATATATCGGGCGGTTCCGGAAGGTTACCGGGAAACGGTACTGACCGGCCGAAACGCTCTTCAGGATCCAAACTTGAGAAAGTACTACGATAAACTGAAACTCGTGGTCAGCGGTGGTTTGTTCGATGGGACGAGACTGAAGACAATAGTCGAAATGAATCTGGGCAAGTATGATCACTTGCTCGACGCCTATTCCCGCAGATAATCTCCCTGCGGTCTCCTTACCCGCGGCAGGTTCGTAAAATCGAAAAGCCGGGATCATACTATCCCGGCTTTATTTCCGTTGGTTATTTGTTCAAGCCGAGCTACATATTAATGCTGTACATCACTCCCAATACCGGGAGAGTCGGAAAGGCCGGCTCAACCTCGGAATCGATATACAGTCCCGAACTACTGCTGCGAATAGAATAATTATAGCAGCGCACGTTCTCCCGGCCGAGGATGTTGATGACCTCAAGGAAGGCCGTCAGTCGGCCACCCCAGAAATCAAAGTACCGGTTAATACGAAAATCCAGCCGGCTATAGTCGGGATATCTCTGGGCCAGGGTTTCGCCTTGATTTATCCAGACCACCGTTTCACCGTCAATCACCGCTGAGCGCAGTTCCACGCCCGTATACGGCCACCCGGTATTGTAATGCCAGGCCAGATTTAACTGCCATCTGAGGGTCGGTCGGTAGCTCACATCCAGATATACCGTGTGGCGTTGATCATGGGGATTAGGGAACTTACTGTTGTAGACTACATCGACACCATCAGGATTGTAGCCATCTGAGTAATGGATACGGTTAATCTGGTCCTCGACCCTGGCATAGGCATAGCTGGCCCACCAGGTGAACTTACTGCCCTTCTCGCGCTTGAGGAAGACCTCGAAACCCCGGGCGACGGACTCATCACGATAGACTATGATGCGATCGTCTTCGTACTCCGGAAAAGCCTGCATATCATCGAAAGTATTTCGCGGCTCCGGCCTCAGGTCGGAGTACTTCTTGTGATACGCCTCAAGCCGCAAACGAATGCCCGTGCCAAAGTCGTGTTCAAGACCGACGGTCTTGTGCTCAGCGAGCTCAGCCGGATAAAATTCCGTGAGGTTGTCACCTGGAAACAGTTCGTCGATTCTCTGGGCCTGGTAGAAATGGCCCCAGGCGCCACGCAGAGCAGTGTTTTCACCGAGCTGGTAGATGAAATTGAAGCGGGGAGAAAAGTGCTCATCGTTTGTATAGGAGTGGCGATCAAACCGTACACCTAACTCGAACGTGAGAGGAGACGACACCCGCACGCGGTGGGACAGGTATGCCCCTAACTGGTTTCCGGAAGGATTCAAACTGTTCTGCACGGTATCGATCCGTTCCAGCACGACACTTCCGTCTTCGAGAGTGTAGTAAACGTGGTCGGTGCCCAGGTAATCGTACTCAGCCTTCAGCTTTCGCCCATCAATCCCGGCCTTCAACAGGTGGCTGTCCGATAATTCATATTCCCAGTCGGACTTCAGACCGAGCACAGTAAACTTCTCAATATCGGTAGCCCGACCATCCTCAAGCTGCTCATACGACCAGAAGCTGTAGCCATATCGATCGTGGCTAACCTGCCCTATCGAGAGAACCGTTTGGACCAGCAACCGGGGGTGTAACTGCGATTTGAGATTTAACCAGCCGTAGGTGTTATCATAGCTGGTTATAACGGTGTCAGCATCATTATCATCGTTTTCGATGACTTTGAACCTGTCGCCGGCGTGGAAAAAATGGCCGGATAGAATCTGGTTGGCGCCAAGCTGGTATTGAACCTTGCTCAACAGGTCATAATACGTGGGCCGCAGTTTGTCACCCTCACCGGCAATCTTCAGCAGGACATCGAGATAACCACGCCTTGCGGATATCATCCAGGAGCCCCGGTTATCCGCGAAGGTTCCTTCGGTCATAAATCTGGCGTTCATGAGACTCACAGCCGCCGCCACTTTCCTTTCTCCGGTCGGGGGCCGGTGGCTGGTGATATTGAACACCCCGCTGGACCTGTCACCGTACTGGGCCGTGAAGCCTCCTGTAATCAATTCGATGCTTTCGACCGACGAGCCATCGATTGCGCTGAATAAGCCGCCTTTGAAGTCCTTGAGGTGAAACGGTTCATAGAGCTGGACGCCATCGAGGGTTACCAGGACCTCTTCATGCTCACCCCCTCTTACATAGAATCGCGATGAAAAATCTTCCGCCGAAACTCCGGGCAAGCGTTTTACGGCCCGGTATAGATCTTCGCCCACCTGGGGTGTCGTTTCCAGCTCCCGCCGTGATAAAGTCTGGCTGGCCACCGCTTCTGTGCCCATAATGGTGAAGTGGCCGGGGGTAACAGTGATTCCCTTAAGATGGTGGATCTTCTCGTCGAGCTCGACGCTCAGCTGAATCGACTCGCCGGCGACCACCATTATGCTGTCAACCCGGCCGGGGAGGTATCCGACGTGGCTTGCGCTCAGAGCGTACACCTCCGGTTTTAGACCGCTGATAACGAAATGCCCTTCTTCGTCAGCAATCGCACCACCGAACCGGTTGACCAGATAGATGCTGGCACCGGCCAAAGCTTCACCCGTATTCCGATCAACAATTGTCCCTTCAATTTTCCCCTTGAGATAGCTCTGGTCCTCTTCTGCTCGGGCAGGTGCAAAACCGGATGCAATAACCAACAGCAAAAGACCGAAGATTGGGGATCTCATCGTTTTATCATCCCTTCTTTTTTCCCTCACGTTGACGAGAAATCTTCAGGTATAACCTGTTAATACGAAACAAAAAAGCGGATAGTTTCAAGGAAGTGAAGGCCGGGTTGAGAAGGTCTGACTGAAAGCATTTGTCCCATCAGGAGGGAAAGCGCGGTCTGACAACGAATCGTGAGTTACTGAATATCAGGCGGTTAGGGCAAACCCGGGATTGTCTACTTGCGATAGACTCTTTTGTCTGTCGCAAGGGTCCCGTCGGGGTTGACCTGAATGTGGAAACCGACTGCCTCTATGGTGCTGTCGAGCAATTCCCGTTCCGACATCAGCGGGCCGTATTTCTTACCCAATTTAGAATCATAGATCACACCGCGAAAATTCCACTCAATAACCAGGCTGTCGAGATTGGTACTTGATACAGTCACCTCTTGCTGGACGGTTCGGCCCTCATCGGCAGTGAGGTCAGGCAGGCTCAGTACCCCTTCCCAGAATATATCCAGCCCGCTATGTACCTGACAGAGCCCGCGGCAATAGCTCTCGGCAGTCTTGCCCGGCAGGTCGATCGTCAATCGATAATAGAGCTTCCGCGACAATACCGACAGGCTGTCTTTAGGGGCCGCTGATAGTGTATCGGTCGTGAGAGTGAGATTGCTGTC
>CP070674.1:1712320-1718798 GCA_020351995.1 Candidatus Zixiibacteriota bacterium | reverse complement strand
TAATCAAGAACGGTTACCTTGTCGCCGAGCGGTATTTCAACGACGCCTACGTGGACATGGCCCCATCTGTGGCGTCGGTAACCAAGAGTTTCACCTCGGCCCTGACCGGCCTGGCCTTGCGGGACGGTCATCTCATCAGTCTCGATCAAAAGATGGTTGATTTTTTCCCTGAACTCGACTGGGCCGGCACCGACCTCAGGAAAGGCGATATTACCATCCGCCAGATGCTGCAAATGCGCTCCGGATACCCGGCGGAAGCGGTTGGTGGTTATCTCGATGAATTGATGGCTTACGACTTCGACTGGATTCCCGTGCTTATCGACTTTCCACTGACGAATGAACCCGGTACGGCCTTCGGGTATTCGAGTCTGACTTCGCACATGCTGGCCGTGATTCTGGCCAGGGCCTCAGGTACCGACTTGTATACCTTTGCCCGTATTAATCTGCTTGATCCATTGGAATGCGGCCAGGTGTACTGGCCGGCGGATCTGCGGGGATACTATGTGGGACACGGCGATGTATGTATGCGGCCGAGAGACATGGCCAAGTTCGGTCTGTTGTATTTGAACGGGGGCGTTTACAAAGGCACGCAGATAATTCCTGCTGACTGGGTCACCGAATCGCTAACGCCGTATTCACACGATGTCTACGGCGGCGACCCGCTCGACTATATGACCAACATATCTTATGGATATTTGTGGTGGACTGCGGAGGCCGGCGGCCACGGCATCAAGCTTGCCCGGGGGTTCGGCGGTCAGCTGATTGTAATTGTGCCCGATCTTGACATGGTCGTCGTAACGAGTGCTCTTATAACCAATCTCTGGGACCCGGAGAGTTCGACCAGAAGCAAAGCTATCCAGGAGATGGTCGGCAAATTCATCTCCTCGCAGTAACGGCACCCCTGCCACCGTCACGTCATTCCGGCGCGCGCCGGAATCCACGACTATCGCTTTCCCACTAGCTGATGTCATTCACGAATTTGCTGAGCGATCCTTTCCCAAAATCTTCTTTCCTGTCTCTCCTTTTGAGCTCTCTATTCCACTTGACCAGTCGAATCTCATCATCCTCAATCTCTATTGCCGTCAAACCGTCCGTGTACAACCCGCAGCCGGTATTGAAATAGCAGGGCAACGGCTTGCCTCTTGGCTCGACTCTGACAATGCCCCGATTTCTTGTCTCCTCATGCAACTTTTTGGCAAACACCTTTTCAAGCTTCTTCATCTCTTTCTTGACCAGGGGCTTATTCTCGCGGTTGTCGAAAATCACCTTTTGTATTTGTCTGATCTCTTCCTCCAATTTCTCGACGTACGAAATCGACGCGAAGATTGCTCGATGAGAATGCCCGCAGATCAGTATAACCCTGGACTTTTTCGCCCACCGATAGAGGATTCTTTCGTAGTCTTTGGCAATCTGAGACTTGGTGGCCGAGGAATGGGGATCGACCTTGATGATGGGTTCAATTTTTCGGTACAGCCTTACAAAGAAGCGACTCGCCCAGCTGTGCTTGTCGGATTCGGAACTGCCCTGATGTCCGTGTACGAGCAGGATTCTTGCCTGTCCTTTCTTGTCCTTCAGCTTTAACGCTTCTGTGGCCGCGACATAACCTCCATCGGTCTGTCGAGCGGGGTCATCGGGCGTTCCCCATTCCGCGTCGTGATTTCCGTGCACACGATAGAAACGGTCTTTAGGAAATGCTCGCAGCCTCCTGTAAACCCCAGAGTCGTACTTCTTGACGATCTCCTTGAGGTCAAACTGCCACAATTCCTCTATGTCGCCCAGGAGGACAACCGTGAAATCGTTCTTCCGGTAATGATCTAATGCCCTTTCGAAGACACCCTGGTTATTTCGAAAA
The DNA here is from genome assembly GCA_020351995.1 of Candidatus Zixiibacteriota bacterium. Lineage (GTDB taxonomy): Bacteria > Zixibacteria > MSB-5A5 > GN15 > FEB-12. The sequence continues at coordinate 1,716,946 of CP070674.1, read as the reverse complement.
TCATCAGCTTTGCCCCCTCCGCCAACATGCAGATCGCTAAATAGAACGATCTTCCTGTCTTTCGTGTTTAGTTGCGGGACACTCTGGTCACTCCACAGAGCGGAGAGTCTTTCCCTTGTGAGCTTTTCATCTTGTGCCATTTTCTTACCCCTTATAAATGAATTACACCTGTGGCGAACATAGCGGCCATCGGCGGGGGATTCACCAATACTCCCAGGTATCAGGCATAAGATGACTCAACCGAAGTTTGCGAAATCACGTCAGGGGTATGGGTAGTCTTGTGAAGAAATGTGCCCAGATGCCTCGCCGCCGTAGCGGCCCACTTGAAGTTGTTGATCGTAAGTGAATATGTCAAGAGCTTTGATGACAGATGTGCCGGCCTTGCGACATGTTTGTCCCTCTAAGCGGAGCTATCCAGTTGGATTCAGCCAGCAGACGCTCATAACGAGAGTATCCACTGCCAGAAATTGACAGTATCGCTATGCAAATATCACCACGTCGCATAAGGTTGAGCAGAATCCTTCTGGCATAAGTCGCGTAGATCGCAACCCTTTATTCCTGGACTTTGAAGGACCTGCCCGTCAGGGTATTAGTGGGGCGGGGAGGTTTCGACAAGATGAGTCTTAATGTCCGTCGGTGGAGTCTACCAGAGTTTCCACCACTTTCGTTTCTTTTCTTTCCCGGGCACCTTCTCTGGAAACCACCAGTCCTCTATTCGGTGTGAGTACTCCTTGCCTCGGTCATCGACTATCCGCACCGTGCAAGTAAATGGTGATTCGAACAGGCCGTGCCGATAAGGCCGCCGTTGTGTCGGGTCGACCGTGATGACCAACTCAGCCCGCGCGATGAACTCCATCGATGAGTTAGAACGCTCAACAATGTCCGGCAGCAGGTTGACATAGATCGGCAGGGAATTTCGGACAGGCGGGGTTAAAAGAGGTGAAGAATCGGTTTCACCGCTCAAAAGGTCCAATCGGAGTCCTGTAGCACCTGTTGACCATGCCGTATAAACGATATGCCCCATGACATAGTCGCCTGATGCGTAGTTCAAGGTGCTCGTGAAGGATTGCGCGAGGCTTACCACCACGCTCTTAAGTGTCTTGTGGCTGGGCATATTTCGATGTCTGCTATTCCTCGTAGGGCAGAACCCGGTAGTGATTCTGCCGTATTACCTCAGCGCATCACGTCCGCGTGTTCGCGTTCGACGACATCGTCCTTTCGCACACTTGGAGGCGGTTCTTTCTTCGCACGCACCATGTCAACTATGAGCCACAGTATCAGGCACGGCAGGTAAACAGCGATCCCCTGGCTTATGCCCATCGTTTGCGACGTGATTGCCAGAGCGATTAAGAGAACCACTCCGAACGCCACCAGCGAGGCGGTCTTTTCGTTGGTCCGTTTCTTGGCTATCGACCGGACCAATCTCGTTAGCAGATAAGTGATAATGAGTCCGCCGATGTACTGACCGATAGCATAACTCGACATAACAACTCCCTTCGCTTTCAGTTTTGCTCCGCATCGTCACCTGTAGGTCGAAATCCCCTGAGCATCGGTCCCCGCCCTCAGCGGGGCCGAGCGTGGTTTCGACATCTGCCCCTTGAAACCCCTGCCCGTCAGGGTCCCCGCTTTCGCGGGGAGGTTTCGACAACAAATTCACGGGCCGCAAACTTTTACGAGGATTGATTGTGTCTGCCGATGTTGTATTGGGCTTTCTCCCCGTTCTTATAATTAATCGGAATCCTTCCCCTTAATCTTTACGAGAGGCTGCCAGCGAAGCGATTATAGATGTCGATGGGGGTGGCCCACCCTCTGGGTGGGTTTCTCAGAAGCGCAAGACATGGCAAGTCTGTGCAGCGCACCGGACAGCCAGTGTAGACACCAATGGAGACAACCATTATCTTCATTGTCTGTTGCGTAGAACCTATCTTCATTGACAATTTGGTACACATTTGGTATGATGTATTGTACTCACATTAATAATCCCGAGATCATGAATAACTTATGAGCTGATACCAGCTCGAGTATGCGATTGGAGGTCTTCTATGAAAATCCGTGTTTTATTGGCGGCACTACTTCTGAGCGTAGCCCCAATGGTCAGCTTTGTCAGTGCGGTCGTTGCCCAAGACTTTTATCCGGCAATCTATGTTGATGTCAACGAAGTCGAGGGATTGGTTCACGGGCAAATTCCGAACGGCGGAACGATAACCATTCCCATTCGTTTCGTAAACGTAGATGAACTCCGTACCTCAATAAGTAATGGTTACAGGTTCTACTCTGACAATGTTACGTGGACAGGCTTAGCGGCGGCGTGGAACCCAAACCATCCGTGGGATTGGAACTTTGCAGAACAGCTTGGGTGTATTCCTGTAGAGTGCGCGTACTTTGACTTGGGATTATTCGTCGACAGTACCTTCTACGGTCCACCCGCTGACACTGTGGGGTTTATTGCCTCGGCCCACTTAGGTACTGGTCTGCCCACCGATTTCGACGACATAGCATACACGATTACAGTGACGGGAATTAGTGGGAATCAGGGTGAGGTGTTAACGCTTGATTCATCTTGGTGTTATCCGATATTCTATTGGCTTTGGTCCGGTGTCGATGACCAAGTCTGGTGGGGTGGACCTTATGAATTCGAGATAGGCCCGCGAGCGTCTATTTGGGTTGACCCGGCGGCCGTCGGCGGACTAACCGAGGATGGCAAGATACCGATAGGGGGTACGGACCTGACCATACCGATTCGATTCAGTAATTCCTTTGACGCACGCACAGCAATATTGAACGGATTTGTGCTGCAATCAGAGGACATCGTGTGGCAGGAAATAACCCTCGATTGGAACTCGGCCTATCCCTGGGATTACCATATGTCTGGTGCGCTTGGGGTCCCCGATCCATTCTTCGACTACGGCGTCTACGTCGATGACAAGAACTTGAGCGGGCCACCGGCCGATACAGTGAGCCTTGCGGGATTCGCAGGGGCCTTTGGAACCGGTCTGCCTTCGGATTTTGACGACGCCGCGTACACTCTCACCGTAATGGGCGTGGGAGGAGATGCCAGAGGGACGCTCACTCTCGATTCGACGAGTTGGACACCAGCCAGAAACTGGATGTGGAGTGGAGTACAGCAAGAAGTGGGCTGGGGTGGCCCATATGTCTTTGAAGTGGAGTCACCTGATCCTGCATATACCACCTGTTGGCCACAACCAACCATCCTCAAGGCACCTGAAAATGACGGTATACTGAATGTTTCCATTCACAATGAAGAGAACTATGACGTTGTACTCGAATCGATTAGGGTGCAGGGAAAGATTCCGCCTCTCACGGAGGCGCGGATTGACGGAGATTCTATCATAACCGACTGCGATCTTATGCGATTTCTCGGAACTTTCCACATTAAACCGATCCCGCCAGAGGGATTCCAGGATAAACCCTATACGGTGGAATATGACAAAACAGATGGCAGCCATGTTATCCTGACTGGCGGTTATTGGCTCTTTTGGTATCCGGGTGATATATTATCCTACCTAGGACAATGCGATCTTAATTCAGACGGGGCAATCGATTCAGAGGATGTTCGCCTAATCAAGGAGTATTTGTGGGACGGCCAGGAGTCTTCCGTTCCTGCGGAATCGTTCGACGTGAACGGTGACGGATTGGTCGATGTAATTGACCTTTATCTTGTGATGATGTCGTCTGGCATGCAGTCTGACCAGGAGTGAAAAACGGACCTCAACCTCGCAGCACAGAACCCGGCAGGGGTTCTGCCGAAAAATCCGTTACGGTGAGTAGAAAATCCTACCGCCCATGCCACTGGTGGACAGGACCAGTCTTTCTCCTGACCAGGCCACCGCCGTGAATCTGCCGCCGTTGAAAGCGGTGTAAGTATCCTGAGTCCAGGTAAAACCATCTGCAGTCTCGTAGGGCAGAACCCGGCAGTGGTTCTGCCGTAATGTCTTTTCTCATTCTGCTACTGAAGCTGTCTCCCCGTTTTTGAAATCGATCTTGGCTTCCCCCGACGCGGGCGAAGCGTAAAACATGCTAAGCATGCGGAGAGGTAGGGATTCGAACCCTAGGTACCCGAAGGTACAACGGTTTTCGAGACCGCCGCTTTCGACCACTCAGCCACCTCTCCGATTCAATTGTCACCGACCCGGAAACCCACTCAAATGGCGGGCCACCCGGAGCCGGCCAGCTAAATTTACGAAATCCGCCCCGATTGTAAAGGTTTTTGGAAAAACCAACCCACCCGGCAATTTCTCTACAATTCCCACCCAGATTGTTGCTCCGCTGCTGTTAGTAAGACACAGCCATACGGGCTCGGAACTTTGAACCCCTATGCGAAAACCAGAAAATGACGAAACGAACCCAAATAGATGTAAGTCATTACCGGTAAGGCGAGTACAACGAGGTTCTGAATAAAGGAGTAACAGTGACATGCCCTGTCACCCGCTAGACTTACATTGGATTGCATCAATAACCAAGCGCTTGAACATCAAAGAAATTACCCCTTGTCCACTTGAAGCCATGCAGCTTCAAGTCATTCCCGCGAAAGCGGGAATCCAGGAAAGTACGCGATGAAGACAGCCTTTGTCTACATCCTTGCTTCTAAGAAGAACGGTACGCTCT
>CP070674.1:1703956-1712220 GCA_020351995.1 Candidatus Zixiibacteriota bacterium | reverse complement strand
GCTCTTATATTTCGGCGCGTTAAGACAACAAGCTATCTTGTTGGTTTTCAATACGATTGCCCCCGTAGCTCATCCGGATAGAGCATCTGCCTTCTAAGCAGAGGGTACCAGGTTCGAGTCCTGGCGGGGGTACCAGATTTAGCGGCACCTGGGATAATCGGAAAAATGCTTTCAAGAACGGCAACAAGATCAATTCTAATCGGAGTTGCACTCTTCACATCGGTGGCTACCGTTGCGTCTGCGCAAGATCTGGGAGCCGATTTCCATCCTGAAAGCAATCCTGAGCATGATTCCTGCTATCAATACTGGCGAACGGTCTTCCCTCTGATTCCCGAATACCACCGGCAGGGGATGTTTGACTCGATCGAGGTCATGACAACCCGGCTGGATAGCCTGTGTGAACCGGTGCGGAATTATTATAGTGTAAACGACTACAAACTGGTACGATTGATCGAAACCGGCCAAATCGACAGTAACTGGTGTGACAGCACGATCGACAGCTTTCTGTTTGGACTCTTGGCATCTTATATGGAAGACGTCGATTTTGGCGAACGTGGTCCGATAGTGCGGCCCGATCTCCAGACTTACAACGATTTCGTTGACAGCCTTGCCCAGGCTTTATCAGAGCGAATTGACACTACATCGCTGGAACATCTGGTTTGCCAGTACTGCCTGGACCGGCGGGATTACATCATCGACCGCCTGAAGAACGGCGGCTACCCCAACACGTGCTACCAGCGCACGTATGATAGAAAAGTCGCCGCCATCGAATACGATCTCGAACACCGCCGGATACACGCCGCCTTTAACGTCGGGCTCTGGGCTCCGCTGGGCAATGCTGATGTACTTGGAAATAAGGTCGAGGTCGGCGGTGAGTTCGGCCTCAGGAAAAGTCGTTTCGGATTTGACGGTACCGTGCTGGTGCGGTTTCTGGATGCCAAAGACGATTACGAGCTATACCTTAATAGCGCCCTGACGCCCACAACGGAGCAGTTCCTTGGGGCGTATATCGGTGCCAGCGTAAGCCACCGGCTATTCAGCCAAATGAAGTATGGTATTGAACTTTTCGCGGGTGGCGGATACGATGGTTTCCGGACCAAACACGACGACGGCTCCGCTACCTTGCACTCCTACAACATCAACACCGGACTAACCGCCCGCTATTTCTACAACGATACCAAAAACCGATTCTGGGGACTGCAGCTGCGGTTTAGCTTCGTAGATTACGACACCGACGGCGGGACGGACCTGTCCGGCAATACCATTTCGCTGAACGTGATTTATGGTTATATGGGAAATCCGAACGTAACGGACAGAGCCAGGCGACTGCACTATTACGGCCGGTAGCCAGGTTCATATATCCTCACCATCGTCCGATAGTAACGATATGATGCTACCACGATTCCGCACTAACTATCGAGCCCACTCACTGACAGTTTGCCTGATAGTCTTGCTGGTGGTCGCCGTGTCTACTGCTGTAGCCGGGAACGAGATATGCGATCGCTGCGGCAAGAAAATCACCGATAGTCACTGGATCGAATTCGAAAACCGTTATTTTCACACTCATCACTTCACGTGCGACAACTGTGGCGGCGATCTGCGTGAAGGCTCCGTTTACAGCGAAGGGGAGCGGATGTATGATTCAGCCTGTTATTACGAACTCTTCGTCCCCAAATGTGATCATTGTGGTGAACCCATTCAGGGCAAGTACACCGAGTTCGAATCGAAGCTCTATCACCTGAATTGCTACGAACAGAACATAGGCCCCCGCTGTGCCATATGTGATAAAGCTATTTACGGCAACTACTTCATTGACCCCCGCGGCAACAGCACCTGCGCCAGCCACCTCGATGAGTATCCGACCTGCGATTATTGCGGAAGTTACATCGCGGTCAGATTGACCGGCCGTGGCGAAATGTACTCCGACGGCCGTAAGGTCTGTGGCCTGTGCCGGGAGACCGCTGTGGATGATACCCGCGAGGCAAGAGTGATTTTAGAAGATGTTCTCAGGCTGCTGGCCGGATACGGGATCGAGATGGATGAAGATGATATCCCGCTCGAACTTGTCGATCGCTATACGATCCGACGCAAGTCGGAGGGTTTCCACGATGACCCGTCCGGCTTTACCTCGTACGAAAAAATCTCGGTTGTCCCCGGCGTCTGGACGCGTCGGGATTTCAAGGTATACGTGCTGGAAGGAATGCCGCGGGCCGAGTTCATTTTCACACTGGCGCACGAACTAATGCACGTCTGGCTTTTCAAGAATACTCCCGAAGATATGCGGCCGATTCTGATTGAGGGCAGCTGTCAGTACGCGGCAATCCTTGTTATCCTGAAGCGATCGGAAGAGCAGACCGGGTTGGTCTACAGACGGGCCATGGAGGACGAGGATCCGATCTACGGCGATGGGCTGCGGAAAGTCGATCATTACGTAGAGCGAGTCGGTGTTCCGGCCTGGCTGGATTATCTTAAGGGCCATACCGATACGCCCTGGTGAGTCATCTTTCCCTTTCGCACACAGGTTCAATTTCTTATCTTCCCCGAAACAAGCGAGGTGACCATGAGCGGCATACTATTTTTAAAGACGAAAAACCTCGGTCCTCTCAAGGACTTTTATACCGGGCAGCTGGATTGTGAAATCTGGCAGGACCAGGGTGACTGCGTCATCTTCCGGCACGGCAACTTTCTGTTCGGTTTTTGTGAACGGGATGAAATCGAAGATAAAGCTATGCTGACCTTCTTCTACGAAAGCAAGGCGGAAGTCGACGAAATGTGCGGAAAACTTAAAGAGATATCCGTTTCGGGGCCGGTCAATAATGAGAAATACAACATATATCAGTTTTTCGCGCGCGATCCCGATGGCCGGACAGTCGAGTGTCAGTATTTCAATGATCCCGTCAGTTGTTATCTGTCCGGGGATGAGCTTTTGCTGACCAGGCGCAGTGTGCGAAAATTCACCGACCAGCAAGTGCCGCGGGAGCTGTTGAACAAAATTATCGATATCTGCCGCTATGTGCCTTCCTCGCGCAATACCCAGGGATACTTTTATAGAATAATCGATGACCGCGAGGCCCTGATGTGGCTTTCACGCACCAGAGAGTCCAGCACCGCCCCCTTTGCCAAGGCCCCGATGGCGGTGGCTATCTGCGCTGACCCGAAAATCACCGGACGGGCCGAGCAGGACGCTTGTATCGCAGCGTATCACTTTATCCTGACGGCATGGTGTTTTGGGTTGGGCACGTGCTGGATTGGCGGTATGGACCGCGATGATATCAAGGATCGGTTGGGTATCCCGCAGACTCACTATCTGGCCACTATTACGCCTCTGGGTTATCCCGCGGACCGAAACCTCAAGGCGCCGAAGCGCAAGCCGGCGGCCGATTTTTTGAAAGAATAAGTTCATTCCGGTTACGTGTATGAGCAGCACAGGATCGACGGCCACCGAACTCTATTGCCCCAAATGTCCGCGGCGGTACTCACTGTCAACCGTCATCAACCTTTGCGAATGCGGCTCTCCCCTGCTTGTTGATTACGACTACGAAGCGGTGGCTCGTACTCTGAAGGTGGCGGACCTGCGAAATCGAGATGCATCGATGTGGAAATACCGGGAGTTACTTCCTGTTCAAGATACCGAGAACATTATAACGCTCGGCGAAGGTGGTACACCACTGTTGCGCTCGAAGAATATCGGACCGGAATTGGGCCTGGATAACCTGCTGCTCAAAGACGAAAGTGTCAATCCTACTGGGTCATTCAAAGCCCGCGGGCTCGGCATGGCGGTATCAAGGGCCAAAGAACTCGGGCTAACTCGCCTTATTATTCCCACCGCCGGAAACGCTGGTTCGGCTCTGGCAGCTTACGCCGCCGCGGCCGGGCTGTCTGCCTATGTCGTCATGCCCGAAGAAACACCAAGCCCATTCCTAATCGATTGCCTTTACCACGGAGCGCAGCTTGAACTGGTTAAGGGAAGTATCAAACAAGCCGGCGCCAAGGCCGCGGAGTTGGTCAAGAATGAAGGCTGGTTCTCATTCGCGACGCTGAAAGAGCCGTACCGGATAGAAGGTAAGAAAACCATGGGATATGAGATAGCCGAACAGCTTGATTGGCAATTTCCCGATGTAATCATCTACCCTACCGGTGGCGGAACCGGCCTGATCGGGATGTGGAAGGCTTTCGCTGAGATGGAACGCATGGGCTGGCTATCCGGCCCAAAACCAAAGATGGTATCAGTACAATCGGAAGGATGTGCGCCTATTGTCAGGGCTTTCGAGCAGGGCCGTGAGGCTGCCGAATTGTGGGAGAACCCACAGACCATCGCGTCGGGACTGCGCGTGCCCGGGGCCGTGGGCGATTTCTTGATCCTCAGAGCCGTTCGTGAAAGCGGGGGTACAGCCGTTGCCGTCTCTGAAGAAGATCTGATTGGGGGCACCAGAGATTTGGCCGCGAAAGAAGGGATATTTGCCGCGCCTGAAGCCGGCGCCACCGTGGCCGCCCTCGAAAAGCTTATTGCCAGCGGTTTTATCAAGAAAACCGACCAAGTGGTATTATTCGTAACCGGTAGCGGCTACAAGTATCTCGATACCCTCCAGGCAGCTCTCAACAGCCACTGAAACCCCGGAATAATTAGACATTCAGGATATAGTATATCTACCGATAACGGATATTAAGCATTATTCTGCGTTCCGCAGAAGTCAGTGATTTGACGTATCCCAGGAGGTCTTTGATTATGGATTACAGAGGTAGCGACACAGACGCCCTGCAGATGCTTATTGACCATGAGAATACGATAAGTGAATTATACACGGCCTATGCTGACCGTTTCGCCGACCGTCGCCAGTACTGGCTCAACCTGGCTCACGAGGAAACGGAGCACGCCGATGAGTTGCGAAAACTGTTACCCCTGGCCGACAAGGGCAACCGCGTCCTTAACACTTCCGGCTTCAAGCCGGCCGCCGTCAATACATCGGTAAGTTATCTTAGAGACCAGATTCGACAGGCGCGAGGCGGGCTGGTGACATTACGCGACGCTCTTTCTACGGCTCTCGATCTGGAAAAGGCGATGATTGAGCGCAAGTTTTTTGACATTCTCGATACGCCGGCGCCGGAAGCTCAGTCAGTGCTGATTACACTGACAGACGGCACCCAGAAGCACATTGAGACAATCGAAACCGAATGGCAGAAACTCCGGACGGTTCAGGCCTGATTGGCCGTCACCTCGACCCGCAAGTCGGTTATATATCCAGCTTTATCTTGAGCGGTGAGCTTTCCGGCTCCCACTGCCCTTTGCCTACGTTTCTCGCCCCCTGGAAAACCAGATACGAATACTTCCCGTAGTGGGGAATCAGTTGACCTATACGCGGAAGGCTCTCGTAATCCTGCGTCATGATGAACATGTACTTACCGAAGCCCTGCCAATCCTGACCGGTAAGGATGAACGTACAGCCCTCTTGACTGTACGAAACATCGGCGATTGTTACCGAGTCATCCGTAACGGTTACAAAGTTTTTCAGATATTCCGGCAACGGCACGCCCATGATGATAGCGTAACTTTCGTTCGCGCTATCCGCCGTTGACACCACCGAAAACTTTGGTTTTACTCCGGTCATGTTATTGCCGAATTCGCCGAAAAACGCCATGTGCTCCGCGTTCCCGTCATCGCTCATAAATCGCTTCTCCGGATTACCGAGTATCGCGGAAATGACCGGCTCGACCTCTTCGGGATAAAGCTTACGGAATAGATCATATCCGGGGTCGATGACAAGCTCGGTGGCGGCGTCGAACATCGTAAAGAAGAAGTCTTTTTCCGGCTGGTCGAGAGTCACCGAAGTATCCATCACAAAACCGTTCCCGTAAAAGCGAACCGGGACACTTAAATAATAACCTTGGCCACTGGTTTCACTGAGCCGGAGTTTTACACTTCGCTGATCCCTGTCCGAGAAGCTGGCTTCCTCGACAATGTCAGCCGCCAGCACCGGGGCACCGGGACGGTCGATCCATTCCGAGATGACAAAGGACAGATCTTTACCAGACGTGGTCTCGAAAGCAGCTACCCAGTCCTCCCACGACACTTTCCGTCCCAGGTTCTCCCGATACACTTTCCGCCAGGCGCCGAAGAAGGCCTCGGTGCCGATAAGCTCCTCGATCATATGAAAGACCATCATCGATTTGTTATAGCCGATCGTGCGCGTGCTCGGGTCGCTCCGCGAGGTAAACTCACGCAGGGGGAAATCATTGCCCTCGTTAATATAGCTGATATACTGCTTGAGGATATTTTTCCGATAGTCGCGAGCCTCGGCTTCCGATGACATCAGCTTGTAACGATAATCGGCACCGTACACGGTGATGCCTTCGCACCAGTTGCCTTTCTCGTAATCCACGAATACAGCGTTGCCCCACCAGTTGTGAAGAACCTCGTGGCCGAGCGAAGTTGAAACGATAAACGGCAGCCGCAGAACCTGCTGGCCCAGAAGCGTCCAGCCGGGCATACCGTACCCGGTCGGGAAGAAATTCTCCACCACGGTAAAACGCCTGTAGGGATACGGGCCAATCAATTCGTTGTACATGCGGATGTAGTCAGCGCTGGCGGTAAGATATCGATCCATCAAAGCGGAATCTTCGGGGAAGAAATAGCAGTACACACCGACACCGTCCGCTTCCTGATAGCCTACGATGAATTTTGAGGCGAAAAAGGTCAGGCCATCGGATGCATATGGGTTTTCCCACGTCTGGAATTTCCGTCCGCTGACATTGTCGGAATCCAGGCGGTTGCCGTCGCTGATGCTTTCCCATTCTTCCGGTATAGTCGCCGCCAGTTTGAACTCAACCTGCTCTTCACTTCCCACAGGGTAATAGTATGCCTCGGAACTCAAATAGGCGCCCTTTTCGTCAATGGTGGCTGTAATCTCTTTGCCGACCATTTCGTTCGAAAAACGGGTATTGCTCACATCCTGATAGAACTCACCGCTGTAGGCCAGATGAAAATCCGCCGTTCCGGCTTTTGGGGAACGGAAGAGCACCTGCTGGTACTGAGCCGCCGAGTCTATTTCCGGAAGGGCACCAACGACCTCCTCGGGGAGATCGGAAGCCCCAATCACTGCGCCCGCGAAAAACTCGACCGGTTCACCATCAAGCGTAAATTCCTCGATGTTGATCTGCGTTGACAGTCCGAAGACATTCCAGCCGTTTTGAAGCTCGACCGACCCGTCGTCTACGAACTCCGCCCTGTGATTAGGAACATCGAAAGTGATAGTAAGATCGTGGTTGATAAACCTGGCCTCCGGTATGCCATTGGCCGTACCGGACGCGCAGGCAGAAAGGATCAACCCGGTGATCGCGAAGAACCCATACAGCATCCTGTGTAACATGTCAAACAACTCCCTATTATGCCTGGTGATAATACGGCTACTATTATACGCGATGGCCGGCGCAAAAACAACCATTGCTTCCGCCTGTCATTTCGAGTCTTACGAGAAATCTTCAAAACGGCAGGGTGGCTCCGGGCTGTCCCAAAAGAGACAGTGTGCCGTAGGGCGGGTCCGTCTCCGAACCCGCCATATATATTATTTTACGGGCAAGGGATCGGTTCCGGGCCATCGCGGAAGAGGTAGTCTATCATGTAGTCTATATCGAGAATATCAATCTGGCCGCTGTCGTTAACATCCGCCTCCTCTTCGCAAGCGGGAGGCAGACCATCGCGGAACAGGTAATCGATAAAATCATCGATATCCAAAATGTCAAACTGGCCACTGCGGTTGAAATCACCCCGAAGTTCACAGCCATATACCGGCTCGTCACTCTCGTTGATCAGGACCGAAACGTCATCCGAGAGACTGTTGGCCGTTACGATGTCATACACCAAATCGCCATCGACATCAGTCAGGCAGACCGCCCTGGGTCCACTTCCCACGCCATAGTCAATTACACCTTCAAAGGTCGCGTCACCATGGTTTATCAGAATCGAGACACTGTCGGAATTATAATTGGCTACCACCAGGTCTTTGTCGCCATCGCCGTCTATATCGCCGCCATAGATAGAATGAGGGCTATCCCCGGCCGGGTAGCTCACAGCTGTGGCAAAGGTAGCATCTCCGTAGTTGAGAAGGACCGAGATATCGTCCGAGTCGCCGTTGGCCGTGACCACATCACGGTCCCCGTCGTTATCTAAATCGCAGACAAAGACCGACCTTGGTCCACTGCCAACACCATAGTCAACCACCCCTTCAAAGGTGGCGTTACCGTGGTTTATCAGGACCGAGACGGTGTTG
>CP070674.1:1683184-1703856 GCA_020351995.1 Candidatus Zixiibacteriota bacterium | reverse complement strand
GACCGACTGTTGGAAAGCATTGATGAGTTCATTCAAATATTGTCTAAGGCGAAACTACCGGGAGAGATCTACCATCTGAAGGCCGCTGGGAATCCAAACTGGACAAAAGCCGACGAGGCTATTGCCAAGATAGACAGCGCTCGAAATGCCGGTGTTCAGATCACTGCTGACATGTACACTTACATTGCCAGCGCAAGCGGTCTCGATGCTACTATGCCCCCCTGGGTTCAGGAGGGCGGCTACAAAGACTGGGCGGAACGTCTCAAGGATCCTGCCATACGTGAAAGAGTGAAGAATGAAATGAACTCTCCTTCCGGCGACTGGGAGAATTGCTATTTGTACGCGGGACCCGAAGGGATCCTTCTACTTGGTTTCAAGAGTGACTCCTTGAGACCATATACGGGGAAAACACTTGCCGAAGTGGCACGCATGCGGGGCGAATCCCCGGAAGAAACGGCTATGAATCTGGTGATAGAGGATGGTTCACGTGTGGGAGCTGCCTTCTTCGAAATGAACGAGGACAACGTTCAAAAACAGATCAAATTGCCATGGATGAGTTTCTGTTCGGATGAAGGCTCATATGCGCCTGAAGGAGTATTTCTGACATGGAATCCCCATCCGCGTGCCTATGGCAGCTTCGCCAGACTACTCGGCAAATACGTGCGAGACGAGAAGCTCATTACACTGGAAGAAGCCATTCGCCGTCTAACGTCTTTCCCGGCTGAGAATCTGAAGATCAAGAGGCGCGGGTTGCTGAAGCCCGGATATTTCGCCGATGTGGTCGTGTTTGATCCGACGACGATCCAGGACCATGCTACGTTCGAACAACCACATCAATATTCGACCGGCGTTTCACATGTCTTTGTGAATGGGGTACAGGTCCTGAATAATGGCGAACATACTGGAGAAAAACCCGGGCGGGTGCTGCGGGGTCCCGGATGGAAAGGCTGTAAGCAGTAGTAGCTCTGCGAGACCGGCGTGTGAACTGCTTACGGCCGACGAACACGAGACCCTGTCCGAATGAGAATCCTACATATCGCCAGGCCGCCTTGCGGGGACCATGCGAGCCCATACCAGCGCTATGGAAGGCCACCAAAAACAGCCACAATTTGGCCACAATACGAAATGTTCAAGTAGGTTGCATCATGGAATAGATTTCCGTTTTTTATACTAAGGGGAGTCTCAAGAGATGAGGATTATCGCCCATGTCGGCTGACAAATCAGATGATGATCGCACCCAAACCCACGTCGTGCTGACGAAAGGCACGATGGTGTCGCACTACCGGATTGTCGAGAAGATAGGCGCCGGTGGACGAGGAGTTTGGTTATGAAACATCGTTTACCAGCCCTTGACTGGATGCGTGGCATTGCGATGATCCTTATGGCAAGCGATCACGCCTCCGGAGCGTTTAACGCTGGTAGGCTCGTCACCGATTCAGCCTTGCTTTACGATCCACAGCAGCAACTTGGCTGGCTTCAATTCTTGTATCGTTCTGTCAGCCACCTGTGTGCACCAACATTTCTTTTTCTCGCGGGTACGGCGTTGGCGTTAAGCATCGAACGCAAGATTCAGCGCGGGGTGCCTTCATCAACAATCGACCGTGATCTACTGTTTCGCGGCTTGATTATTATCAGTGTCGACCTGTTCATAATCAACTGGTTCTTGGTGCCAGAATTCTTCTTACTGCAGGTTATGTATGCAATCGGTCTGGCGATGATTCTGATGATTTTGTTCCGCCGGCTCCCAACACTTCTGTTGGTTGCGGTAGCCCTGATCATCCTGGCTGCAAACGAGTTTCTCCTGGTAGATCAGTTTATGACGCCCCTTGAAGCGGCACCGGTAGCCAGCACTCTTCTCATGCAGGTTGGCATCATTGACACCGCTCTCGAATCGGTCGGATTACTCGCATGGATTGGCGTCCCAGACAAGATACTGGTGCTTTACCCGGTTCTCCCATGGCTGGCTATGATGGCCCTTGGATGGGCGCTCGGGCGGTATTTGCTGGAGAGTTCCAAGGAGTCTGTTTCACGTAGATCTCCCGGGAAATTGTTATTTGTAGCAGGACTTGCTGCCGTGATCGTCTTTGTGCTGTTGCGCACTTTCAACGGATTCGGGAATCTGGGGCTGTTTCGGCTCGACAATTCGTTAGTTCAGTGGTTTCACGTTAGCAAGTATCCCCCGTGCCTGGCATTTGTCGCGCTCGAATTAGGAATCATGTCATTGGTCATGTCTGGTCTTTTCCGTTTACAGAATATTCGTGGCACCCGGATAAGTAGTCTGAACCCGGTGCTTCTGTTCGGGCAGACAGCGTTTTTCTTCTATGTCGCACACATCATTATCCTGGAAGTCGGTGCCCGCGCCCTGGGAGTGTATCACCAACTTGGATTACTCGAATGCACGATCGCCACAATCGCAGCATTAATCATCCTGTATCCTCTGTGCTACTGGTACCGATCATACAAGCAAGAGCATCCGCGAAGTCTGACGCGGTTCATTTAAGAGGAGAATGAAGCGTGCTACAATGGCCGACATCGCCAAGCCAATGATGATGTTGAGACAAGGACAATACTAGTGTTGAGAAAGACCCAAAAACGGTCACAATTTGGCCACAATACGGCGTAAGTCCTTGTACCGCCATGTGAGTGTGGGGTTTGCTTCGCTAAGCTCAGCATCTGCGACGATTTTTCCACCTGACTCCAATTGTTCTCCCGGTTGCCAGGAGACCCGAATACGACCCGGGCCTCCCCTTCGCTCACTCGAAACATGGATGGCACAATACACGTATGACTAGGAATAACCCGGTCAGAGAGGAGAAGTGATTTCCATGAAAAGGATGTCTACGTTAGGCGTGGGCGCGCTTTTGGGGATGGTGCTTCTTGTGTCGGCGTCCAACACGGTTTTAAGTGAGACAACTCGGGACAGCAGGATTAGCGACATAGTAGAAGCCGAGGTTAAGTATGACCTGTTCTCCGGGACAGTGCTCGTGGCGAAAGACGGCCAGGAGATTTACTCCGGGGCTTTCGGAGAAGCCAACAAGGAAACAGGTGACCCCATAAACCTCGACACAAGATTCAATATCAGTTCGGTACAGAAAACATTCATCGCAACCGTCATCATGCAGCTTTATCAGGAGGGCCTGATCGATCTGGATGACCCATTGACAAAGTATTACCCCGAGTGTCCCTGGGAATCCGCCGAGCAGATTCGCCTTCGCTATCTGCTGAATCATACGTCAGGACTTGCTGATTATAGAGATAACGAAGAGTATCAGCAGAATTGCGACAACTATACCCGTATTGATGATGTGTTACCACTGGTTTGGAGATACCCTCCCGCATTCAAACCCGGTGAGAGATTCGAATATTCCAACGCCGGGGTGCTCCTGCTTAAAGGGATCATCGAAAAGGTGACCGAAAAGAAACTTGCCAGAGCGGTGGAGGAACGAATCTGGGAACCGCTGGGGATGAAAAATACAACCTTCTATGTCGGAGGAGACCAATTAGCAGGTAAGGCCGGGGCCTACACTCTGGCCGCCGACGGGGAGTCATATGAGCGTGTTCCGGGAGAACCATCCGCCTATGCTGGAGGGGGGATCTACACAACTGTCGGTGACCTGCTCAAGTTTGATCAAGCCTTATATACAGACAGGCTCCTGACTGAAGAGAATAGAAATCTCATGTTCACACCAGTAGAAGCGAGTCCAAACTATGCCTATGGATGGATAGTGGTTGATTTTGGTGGAACGACTGTGATATACCATAGCGGAGGTTCGGGAGGCTTCAATTCGGAGTTTCGGCGTTATCCGGAAAAAGGGTATACGGTGATCGTCCTGTCCAACTATCAGGGAGCCGCATTCGACCTGGCCAATAAAATAGACTGCATGCTGCTGGATCTGCCATACGAGATAGCGACCGAGGAGGATCTTCATTTCAAGCGTGGTATGCACTTTCAGGATCACGAACTCTACACCAGGGCGCTCGAGTCGTTTGAGAAGAACACGATAGGTGACCGCCCCCATATGCCGTCTTTATACCAGGCAGCTCGGACACGGATACTAGGTGAATTCGGTCAGGAGAAGGCCATTGATTTGCTAGATCGGTACATCTCGCTGGCTGATGAATCGACCAGACCATCGATAGCTGCGGCCTGGTGGCGAAAAGGCGTCGCGTATGAGCAGATGGGCGAGATTGAAGAGGCAACAGCCTGTCACAAGAAGTGTCTTGAGCTGGATGACGGTTTTGCCGATGCGCAGGCAGCATTGGAAAGGTTATTGGAATCGAAGTAGCGCTTTGCATCATGGAGGGGGGCCTCAAAAGGGCTAAAGAAAACGGTCGCAATTTGGCCACAATACGGCGTAAGTCCTTGTACCGCCATGTGAGTGTGGGGTTTGCTGCGCTAAGCTCAGCATCTACGACGATTTCCCCCCCCCCGCCGCCAACTTTGTTGGTTTTGCCAACGGGACTCCGGCAATATTAGTAAAGTCTCAAACTGAGGCGCTACGAATGGTGAAGCCGACCCGGATCCAATTATGTTGGCTTAGCCAACGCCTCTCCCGCGATAATCAGTCAAGTCTCAAACTGAGGCGTCAGGGACTAATCACCGAGCTCTGAGATTTTAGCCGCCGCCGCCTCGTTTTCCGGGTTGAGTTCGAGCACCCGGCGAAAGTTCTCAAGCGCCGTTTTCTTGTCCCCTAAGGATTCGTATGCGAGTCCAAGGTACTCGTAAGAGAATTCATTATACTGTCCGTCGGGATATTCGACCAGGTAACGCTCGAAGAACGGTATGCTTTCACTTATTCGGTTATTCATATACAGCCGGTAGCCGATAAAGGCCAGGTCACTGTCGGGGAAGCGATAATCGTTCGCCCGGTCAGACCTGAGCTCGAAATAGTATTCGACGGCCGCCTCGGCCCCACGGTCTCTGATGGCGTAGTACATAGGCTCCCACGCCCGCTGCTTAGATTGCTCGCCGCTCATACCTCGAGCCAGGGTTTCAATCCACGCATTGAGTGACATATAACTGCCGCCGTACGAACTCCAATCGGCCAGTATGTTGGCCGCCTTCATGGCTTCCACGTCCATGCCTTCGGCGGCATGCCTGGCGACAGTCTCGGAGGTCGCCACCAGCATGTCACAGAATGCCCCGAACTCCTCTGTTGAACAATCGGCGCCGTGTCCCGGAACTATCAGCACATCCTCAGGCAAGAAATCCAGCACACTTCTGGCGACAGTAGCGTAGTTCATCACGTTACCCGTGTAATCGACCGATGGAAAATCGTGACCGTTGCAGATAGCCCCGACACAAGCGATCTTCGAACCGGTAAACCAGACAACCAGGTCGTGGTCCGTATGCGCGGCCGGTACGGGGAAGATGATGATATCCTCGCCGTTGAAATGAACGGTGGTCGAATCGGTTATCATGATATCCGGAAGGGCTTCGTCGGGAAACTCTTCAAACAGATAGCCACCCGATCGCATGGCTGACCTGAGGGTTCGATGACCAATGATGACAGGATCGTCCCCCCACATGTGGTTGGCACCCAGATGTTCCACGTGAACGTGCGTGCTGATGATTATCCGCGGCGGCTCATCACGCAAAGTCGCCAGAACGGCTTTTATGTCTTCGGCCCGGTCCGGTTGGCCGGCGTCAACCAGCAAAATGCCGTCTTCGCCAATCGAGGCAATTACTTTGACGGTATAACCGCCGCCGTCGTAGCTCAGTTTATAGATCTGGTCGGCCAGCTTGGTTACCTCGATCTCGGGCTTTTCCTGCGCCCCAGGGGAAACCGCTCCCACAAGCAGGAGCATCAAGGCCAGTATGGTTTTTGACATAGTGCCTCCTATGATAATTTGTCCGCGCTTGCTATTGCCTCAAAGTTATCAACTACGCTGTTTTCCTGGGATGGGTTGCGTAAATCGGAAAGGGAACTAAAGGGAAACGATTTCGGGCCTCCAGGCAGCCTGATGCAAAACGCGACGGTCGTTAAGGGGTGCGGTGAAACGGTCACAATTTGGCCGCAATACGTTGTAAGTCCTTGTGCCGCCACGCGAGTATGGGGTTTGTTTCGCCATGCTCAGCATCTGCGACGACTCCCCCCACCTCCACCAACTATGTTGGTTTTGCCAACGTACTGACTATCGGATGGAATCTGTGTTAGCTGCAAACTCCGAGCATGCCATAGCGATGCGATATTATCAAGTCGGTAAAGCCAGTGGTGTTATACGACTCATCCAATCCCGAGAAACGCCGATGAAGGAACGCGAGGGAGTCGAACCAAAAGATCTCCGGGATAACTACATTGACTGGACGAGGTAATGTTTGTTGGAGTTAGCGTAAAGTTCTGGTTATTTATAAGGCGAGTGATTATGAGCAGGAGGAGATAACAATGGAAGTTAAACAGCTAAAACTCATCTATTTTTCGCCCACCGGAACCACTCAAAAAGTACTGGAAAGTATTGCTCAGGGTATCACGGTTAGAGATGCTGAGCATATCAATTTGACGCTTCCAGAAAGAGCTCAACAAATAATTCCACCCTTTTCAAATGAACTCGTAATTATTGGTGCACCTGTTTATGGCGGTCGCCTACCAGTTGAGGCAGTCAATCGATTCAAACAACTAAGAGCCACCAAGACCTTAGCGATTCTCATAGTTGTATATGGGAACCGGGAGTTTGAAGATGCATTGTTAGAACTAAAAAATCTTGCAATTGAGTTAGGCTTTAATCCGGTTGCCGGTGGTGCGTTCATTGGGGAGCACTCTTTTGCTACAGAGGATGTCCCTATCGCAAACGGGCGACCGGATGGCGCGGATGTGCAAATCGCAGTGGATTTGGGAGCAAAAATTAAAGATAAGATCAGATCGTTACAATCAGCTGATGCCCAAAAGGATTTGAAGATTCCCGGCAGATTTCCATATGCAGCCGGCGGAGCGCGAGCTATGGCTATTTCACCAGTTACCAAAGAAGACACGTGCACAGTTTGTGGTACATGTTCCAGTGTATGTCCAACTGCAGCCATCTCAATTAATGAGAGTGTGGCAACTGAAATAGACCTGTGCATTCGCTGTTCTGCTTGTATTAAGAACTGTTCTACAGGTGCAAGGGTTTGGGAAGACGGCACGATGAAAAGTATCGCCAACTGGTTAAATGAAAATTGCAGTATCCGTAAAGAACCTCAGATTTTCGGGATAGACGTGTAGCAACGACTGGTCAAGATGATGACAGTAGGGATTCAAACATTTGATTGACGCAATACTGAAAACAAAAAAACGGTCACAATTTGGTCACAATACGGTGCAACTTTTTGTGCGGCAAAGCGAGTATGGGGTTCGATTCCCCCCACCTCCATTTTATTTTCCATAATCCACGTAACTATTTACTTGACAACAAATGTTCCTCTTTGAAAGGGCTTGTGCCATGTTTGTGCCAAATAGAGTGAAAAACAATGCGAAATGGACACAAATAAGACCAAGTAAAAATCTGGAAGTTTAACTGAATCCATCCTCATTAAGTGACGTATCAAAAATGAAACCAAGGAGTGTATTAGACAAACAAGATTTGGCTTCATATATTAAACGAAAATAGAATGCTAGCCCCTAATCACTTGAAGTATATCGAATGAGAATCTATCTGGTCTTTTTGATTATTCTTGGAATACATAGTACAGGCTTCGCGCAGGAAGGGTCGTTTTGTTCCATCAATCAAATTACCTTTGATACCAATTACAACTATGCCCCACGGTGGTCACCTGATGGCAAATATATAGCTTACACCACGGTTACAGGCAACACCGGGCGCATATTCATGAGACCGGTCGATGGCGGTGACGAGATTTATATCGAGACCGGCTATGCCGGTGATCACCACGTCAGTTGGTCCCCGGATAGTAAGCAAATTATCTTCGATGCTAATCCAGCAAAAGGGCTGGAGAATCTATTCCTAATATCGATTGAAGGCGGTAAAGTCAACCGACTTACTGAGCATAAAGGTCCTAACGTTCACCCCAGCTGGTCGCCCGACGGCAAACGAGTCGCATGCGCATCTTATCGCAATGAAACTACTGACGTATATGTCATACCAAATACGGGAGGCGACGGCATTCGGCTGACCCACGATCCAGCCACCGATTACCATCCCAGCTGGTCTCCTGACGGTCAGTATATAGTGTTTACATCATTCAGAACCGGTAATGCTGATCTTTGGCTTGTTTCTTCTGCGGGTGGAAAGCCCAGACAACTCACGTACCACTTGGCCAATGATGATCATGCGCGATTTTCGCCCGATGGATCAATGCTAGCGTTCACATCCGAAAGGAGCGGTCATCGCCAGGTGTGGGTTATGTATCTGGATGGGAGTGAGTTTATCTGTCTCACTCCAGACTCATCTAGTAATGCATGGCCCGATTGGTCACCGGATGGAGCAAAAGTTGCCTTCTGCTCAGATCGAAGTGGAAACTTGGATGTATATGTGATGGATGTTTTAGAGTTTCTCCCTTCAAGAACAAAAAAAGAGTGAATTACTCTCTGAAATCATATCGTCTGGCCGTATAGTTTCGTTAATAAGCGGTCACAATACGGTGTAAGTTCTTGTGCCACAAGGCGAATATGGGGCTTACTTCGCTAGGCTCAGCATCTGCGACGATTTCCCCCACCTCTTCCAACTTTGTTGGTTTTGCCAACGCTTCTCCGGCCATTGCCCGACAAGTCCCAGACTGAGGCGTCACGAAGGAGTAAGCTCCTACCCTTTATTTAATGCCTTAAATACTGGATGGGGTGTTATGACCCGCCCCCGTGTCTATGTTTTCGACCCAGTTTTGTGGTGGATATTTTGGCCATCATTGTTACTTTGACCTTATCATGGAAAAATCACAAGAACGCACAAGCAACAGGTGGCTGTTGTTTTTGTCAATGGCCCTTTGTTTACACTCAGGATGTGTCGCGCCATTACCGGATGTTTCTCTGACCAAAGAAAAGGTACTGGCAATCGAAAAGCTGATGGAGCGATTCTATGAGAATGAACAGTTCTATGGGACGATACTTATCTCGGTCAATGGAGAGATTCTCTATCAGAATGCTACTGGCTTTGCCATCCGGGATTCACTGATTCCCAACACAGTGGATACGAAGTTCCGTATAGCCTCAGCCACAAAACAGATTACCACGATCCTTATTCTGCAGATGGTGGAAGAGGGCAAGCTCCGACTCGACGATGCGCTGACTGACATCCTACCGGAATACCCGAAAGATAAGGGGCGAGGGATTACCGTGCGCCACCTGCTCACGCACCGGTCCGGTATTGTGGGGGAGCCCCGGGTGCCGGACCTGGAAAGGATTGAGAAGCTATACCATTCGCGGCAACAGATGCTCGATTTGATCACCAGCTTTGATCTCGTATCCGAACCTGGCCGGCGATGGGAATACAGCAATTTCGGATACTACTTGCTCGGCGTGATCATCGAGCGAGTGTCAGGAAAACCATATGAGGAGTTGCTGAAGGAGAAAATCTGCGACCCGCTTGGGATGGCGAATACGCTTCCCGATGTAACGGGCAAGGCATATGAGAAACGAGCCATCGGTTACCATTATAATTACTTCACCGGCCCGGAACTAGCGCCGCACCTGGACATGTCGTTTGTCTTCGGGTACGGGCATCTGCTCTCGACGGTAGAGGACCTTTATCTATTTGACCAAGCACTTTACGGCAACGCCTTGCTCAAAGATGAGGCTCTGATGCGTTCGTTCTTTGATGAACTCGGCTGGCGATACCAGAAGGTTGAGGTCGGCAACGCGGGGCGAAAGATTCGCGGCAATGTCATATTGGGCAGCATCAATGGCTTTAAATGCAACGTGCTTCGAATTGCCGAAGACAGGATTTGCATAGTCCAGTTGACCAATCACAAGGAACACAATAGGCACATCCTCCAGGCCTGGGGAAACGTTGATATCACCTCACGCATTCTGGCGATTCTTTACGATCAGCCCTACGATCTGCCGAAGAAATCAGCGGCGTACGAGGTGTTCCGGTCTCTGCTTGATTCTGGAGCAACCGCCGCCAGGGAGAAATACTCTGACCTCAATGATAACAGACAGGATGAGTTCTGGTTTATCGATGAGGAATTTGAAATCCTCGCTTATGAGTTGTTCAACGCCGGTATGCTGGATGAAGCACTTGTCTATTGCAGATTGGCGCCGGACAACGCTAAGATACGGGAGTTGATCTCCAGGATACAGGCGCGCGAGAAGTGACCTCTAAATGGCACTTTGGGGTTGAAGGGTATCCGCGAATGTATTTCTTTGCATCGGAACGCGATCTAAGTAGACGACAACAAAGAAGAAGGATTCAGTCATGAAGTTAGAAGAACTATTCATAAGAAGACGGTCCGTAAGAAATTACCAGGGTCGTGCCGTGTCCGTGGAGGTTATTCGGGAAATAATCAAGGAAAGCACGCTTGCGCCTAACGCCGGTAATGAGCAGCCGTGGAAATTTATCATTGTTAATGATAAAGAAACCCTGAAGAGAATCTCAGATGAGAGCAAGAAGAATCTTCTTGCCCGCATCGCGGCTAATCCGAATGACTATGCAAAAAAGTATGAGGGGATGCTTCAAAATGAGGCTTACAATGTCTTTTATAATGCGCCATGCCTGGTGATGATTCTTGGATTCTCTCACTTAAAGAACCTGTATATTGACTGTACATTGGCTGCCAGTTATTTCATGATGGCAGCAACCTCAAGAGGTTTAGGGACATGCTGGGTAAATCTCGGAACCGTAATACGTGATCCCGAAATGATCAATGAGTTGGGCATACCGGACGATTGCACCATTGTCGCGCCAATCATTCTGGGCTATCCGGAAAAAATCCCCCCCATCCCCAAGAGGAAAGAGCCAGAGATATTAAGAATTATCGGACAATAAGAGGAATCGTTCGGTCGATATAAACGCAATTGGCGACCCAAACAGTGACAAAAGCCTTTTTTTTCGATTCGCCTCAGCTCCCTTTGACCTGTTCCATTTTTCTTGACTCTTGGCTTGTCAAAATTGAAGTTTTGGTGGGCGAGCCAAAAACCTGTCGGCGGAATGCTTGTGAGCAAAGGATTTATTTTGAAGACAGAAGATATAGTCAACAATATCGGCTACTGTGGATTGATTTGCAGTTTGTGTCACCTCGCCAAAGATTGTGGTGGATGCAAATCTGGGAATAATAGTTGTGGAAGATATTTGTCCGAGTCCGGATGTTATCAATATAACTGTTGTCGGGAACGAAATCTGAATGGCTGCTGGGAGTGTCCAGACTTTAACTGTGGAAAGGACATGTTTTCCGATGCCCACGATGTGAGGTTAAGAGCGTTTGTTCGTTTTATCAGAGATGAAGGTTTAGAGAAACTGGCTCGATGTATTATTGAAAATGAGAAGAACGGCATCAGGTACGGACATCAAAAGGATTATGACGGATTAGGAACCGAAGAAGCTGTAATACAACGTCTGATGGCAGGAGCAAGAAAAGAGAATTAGCAATAGCCGCAATCTGAGATGTCACCCTTAACATAGTTCTGTAAATAGAATAAGGCGGTATCAAGAAACAGTGGCGATTTGGCCACAATAAGGCATTCCCGGCAGTACCAGACGACCAAGTACGCAGACTGAAAGGTAGGTGGAACACAATGGAACCAACGCACGTCACATCGGCGCTAGTTGTATTCGGTGTCATCACTATGGGGCCGCTCACTTATGTATATCTCGTCTTCCTGCGGAGCCCGCACAGTTCGAAATCGAAGGACCTGATGATCGGTAAGGATAAAGATTGGCGGGACAAGACACATTTCCGTCTTAATCTGGGTTTCGCCTGGGCTGACCTCTTGTTTTTTGTCCCGCTGTTCGTGTCTGGATGTGTTGGTGTGCTACTGGGTCAAACCTGGGGATACGTGCTCTTCGGAGCTGCAGGATGTTCCACGCTATATATAAATATCATCCTGTGGTTCACGGAGAAGGAACATGTATATGCCGCGCTCGGGCCGCTCAGGTACTTTACGTACTTCTGGGGCTTCTTCGTCTATTGGGGAGCGCTGGCCCTTGTCTACTCGGCTCTGCGCATTGGAGGGGTTGAGTTCTGATATGAGATGTTTCTGAGGATGAGGAGTCGTGACATGAAGGTTCTCGCAATCAATGGAACGTGCCGTAAGAAGGGAACTACCACACGTCTTACTGAAGCGGCCCCTTCACCCACTCGGTCGGCTTGGCCCAGTTCTTGACACGGTAACGGGATGGTTTTTGGGCCACTGACTGCGCAGGGATCAGATAATACACATGGAATAGATGTCACTTGATCTGTCTGGCAACCGGGTGAAGCTGGCCGATCCCATCCAACGGTTCAAGGTGTGAGTCCGGTCAGGGGAACCGATACCGAGGTCCACATGACAGCTGCAAGAACGGTCACAATTTGGCCGCAATACGGCGTAAGTCTTTGTTTCGCAAGAGAAGTATGGTGTTTGCTTGGTTAAGCTCAGCATCTGCGACGATTCCCCCGACCTCCACCAATCTTGCTGTCTTCTCGCTATTTGTGAAACCTTGCGCGGCAGGTTGATAAATCGGATACGCGGGATTGCAGTCGGTGACACGAGGCATCAATCGCTGACAGTCAGCATGAGGCCCTTTCCGTGCACGCTCAGGATAGTGACGCGGCCGTCGTCCTGAAGGTACTTGCGGAGCTTGGTTACGAACACATCCATACTGCGGCCGGCAAAGTAGCCATCATCGCCCCAAATCTCACGCAGGGCCACCTCGCGGGGAAGGGTCCGGTTAAGATAGTGACACAGAAGGCGCAGCAGTTCTGATTCCCGGCCCGTGAGTTTCTTTTCTTTGTCACCGCGCCTGAGGACCCGGCGGCGGCTGTCGAAGGAGTAATGCCCGATCTGAAACTTCGTCTCTTCAGTGTCGGGTGGTGACGAACTTGTCCTCTTCAAAACGGCGTGGATTCTCAGCAGGAGCTCTTCGATCGAGAACGGTTTTATGATGTAGTCATCGCAGCCGATTTTGAAACCGGTGATACGATCTTCCTTTAGTGCTTTGGCGGTTAGAAATATGACCGGAACCTGATCATCGGTGCGGCGAAGTTCCCTGACGAAGGTGAAGCCGTCTTTCTTGGGCATCATGACATCCACCAGGCAAAGGTCAAACCTGCCGGGCCGATATATGCTGGCGCCGGCTTGACCGTCGCCACACAAGGTGACATCGTAGCCGTTCAGGGTCAAATGCTCCTGCACGATGGTGCCCAGGTTGGAATCATCCTCAAGCAAGAGTATCTTTCGTTTCAGTGTTTCCATCAATCAGTTTCAATGTTCGTTAAAGGGAAACCACAATTCCACCGTGGTGCCCTGGTTTGGTTCGCTGTCCAGGTTGACCCTGCCGCCGTGCGCTTTCATCATCAGCGCAACGTAGGAAAGACCCAAGCCGAAGCCCTTTACGTCGTGAATGTTGCCGGAGGGAACCCGGTAAAACTTGTCGAACACGCGTTTGGCATTTTCAGCACTTATTCCAATACCGCGGTCTTCCACCATTATATAGAGCCCGTCGCTCGTGCTGCGCGTGCGCACGGTTATGTGCAGCCGATCCGAGGAGTATTTTACGGCATTGTCCAGCAGATTGTTGACCATGGCGGCGACGTGAACCCGATCAGCTCTTATGGTGTGCCGGGTGGCGTCCAGCTGTGCTTCGATCCTGCCCCCGAGTTTGTCAACTATCAGTGTCGTTGCCTCCAGGGCCCGGGTTATTACAGTGTGAATATCGACATCTTCGAACTTCAGCTCGTAATCACTTTCTTCCAGGGCGGCCATCTGCAGGATCTTCTCGGTTTGTCTCTGCATGCGGCGGTTCTCGGCCTGAATCATTCCTGAGAAGGACCTGACGCGCTCGGTGTCGCCGATTATATCGGAGCGCTGGATGGCTTCACACGCGAGGGCGATCGTGGAAATGGGTGTTTTAAACTCGTGTGTCATGTTGTTCACAAAGTCAATCATCAGGGCCGCATGACGTTGCTGGATAATCAATGCCCTTATAGCATACGTAAAACAGAGCACAATAGTCAGGACAAACAGTAGAGTTGCCGCCAGCAGCGGACCGGACTGCCACCAGAGGAATGATCCCCGGTCAGGGAAGAACAGCGCCAGCGTGGCGCCTGTCGGAAAAAGGTCGCGCGGGAAAAGTTGTGCTCGAAACTGGGACCGGGCGAGTTCATCGGAATGATCCTGAGACGACACCACCCAGTATGTTTCCGCCGTGTCGATACGAATGCCCCAGATATAGTCAAGATCTATGCCTACCTGAGAAAGCCGGTTGTCCAGAAGGTTCTTAAGTCGGGTTGTATCCACCCGTTGGTCGATTGGCCTCAACTCACGGCTTGTGAGTTCGGTGACCACTCGTCGCACCAGTACGTTGCGAGCGCTGTCGGCGGAAGTAACGATGCCGGTGTTCCGGATTATGTTATCGGTCATGGGCAAGAAACTGCAGCCGCTGTCGGATATCATGGTGATCCGAAGGGCTCCATGGGCAGCCAGGCTACTGTCGACAAAAACCTCATGCGTGCCGGCTGGCAGGAAACTGTCAGTGAGAATCGAATCGGTTTTGCCGCCGACTTGCTGCATCCTCACTATCACTCTTTGCGGCGACGGGACGCGGTATTGTATCTGCTGTTCGTGCGGCTTTATAACGTTGACCTGTGCCACACTGTTGTCACAAGTGGGATCGGCCGGGGCACATGCTCCTCCGATGTCGGGCTCCATCATAGCGAATATCGTCACTTCGTGTCTGGACGTATCTGAAGCGGCGACGTCGACGGCGGCCCCTATAACCTCGTCACCTTCTAATCCCAGCACCGCGAAATTCATTGCTGAGAGCACATTCGCATCGAAAGCGGCCTCCTGCTCACTCATGGCGTTTCGCAACAGGTGAAGTTGCAGCAGGACCAGCCCGGCGAGAGCCACAACGATGAGAGCTGCCACGCCGGATACTTTTCTGTTCGACAATGCCATAGTCAAGTATACGGCAATTCAATGACGTTATCAGGTTCTTTAACATCTTTTAACGTCGGGTAACCTGCCTTAACTATGTAGTTGGCAACTAACACCTTATCTAAAGCGTACCAGAGGCCAAGTGGTAAAAAAGCATGAAAGGAGAAGCAGATGCTTAACGTTGCCAGAATGTTGGTGGGTTTGTTTGGAGTTCTTACCGTGATGGCCATACTCCCGGCATCGCGGGTGGATGCGCAGTGCGCTTCGGGATCCAAGACTTCTGAGGAAACTCCCGGCGTGCAAGAACGGAAAATGGTAGTTAGTCCCGACCAGGTGGTGATGTTGAACGAGGTCGCGGGCGTGTTGCTGTTTGAGAATGATGGTCTGAGGGTTCTTATAGAACCGCCACCGGCCTCGCAGCGTATGGAGGCCTATCGCGAGGTGGATCTGCGCGAAGGGGACATTATTGTGATGATGAATGGTAAACGCTTCAAGAGCGCCGGGGAAGCCAACAACTTTCTCAAGCAGCTGGCAGTGGGCGACCAAATCAAGCTGGCGGTGAGGCGGGGCGAGGCGACTCACATGGTGTCATTTCCCAAGGCCGACCCGGACGAACTGGAAGGTGGCCAGATGATGATTAAAACCGCTTCCTGCGGAGAGGGGGAAACCATGGAAGTGGTCGGCGACCTTTCGCTGGTGTTAATCGGCAAGGACAATCAGGTGAGAGTGGAAGAGATACTGCCGGGGATGCCGGCCCCAATACCGGGTATGTCTCTTGACAAGGGAGATGTCATCTCCATCTGCAACGGTACAAAAGTTACGTCCCCTGCGCAATTTGCCGAGCTGATCGCCGGTCTGAGTGTCGGCGACCAGATCAATTTGACGATCACTCGCAGCGATGAGACGGTCGAGATGGCGTTCGCCAAACCGGAAGCAACCGAAGGCGCCAGGGTAATCAAGAAACACGGGAATCAATGATCAGGGCAAACATTCACAAGTGCCTGGTAGCTTTTGCTCTTCTGGTGTACGCAACAGCGGCTACGGCTCAGGTTTATAACCCGTTCAACCAGCGGGATAACGAGTACCGACTTCTCGGGCTGAAAAGAGCGAAGCAGGCCTACGATGCAGTCCGCGCCGAATATGAACGGCAGCAACAGTTGTTCGAAAAGGGGATGATCACTTCGCTTGACCTGGAACAGAGCCGGGCGAGATTCTACGATGCCGAGGTCAATTATCAGCAGTCGCTGCTGGCAGTGCTTTTTGAAGAGCAGCATGTCTCGGTGGCCCGGGCGGTTAAGTACCAAACCGCCGATGATTCCAAACATGTCAGGCTGACAATCGCCAATACTTCGGGCGGTACGGCTGAATTTCAGCAATTGTTGCGGATGGACGACGAACTGCTGAGAACCCTTCAGCCCGACGTTATTCACAACGTATACGTGTCCATTCAGAACGATGATCGGGCCATCATCAGTCGGCCGTACGAGGCCAAGATCAGTCAGCTCCGGTTCGACGAGCCGGTCAGGCTGGATTTCGAACTGCTTCAGGATCTGGACGCGGTCACCATATTTCTTTATTACGCTAACGGCGCACAGCGTTACATGAAAGTGTTTTTGGAAAAGGATGCGTCGGTCGATCGGGTGGCCGTGCAGTCGGAGCAGTTTTCTCAGGAGGTGGAGTTGGGGACATCGTCAGCTTTTGACCTTACCATGGAACTTTTCTCCGGAACCTCCAATACGTTTTCCCTGGAAGTGGTCAATCTTCCGCAACAGATCGGTCGCTTTTTCAAGGACCCGGCCGGCCAGGTGCGACTGAGCCAGGTGAAGTTTACCCAGGGGAACCGGACCAAGCGGGCGGCCCTGGAGGTATCTCTGCCGGACCGGCCATCAAGCGAAGTACTAATGGACAAGCCCATTCCTTTCTATGTGCTGGTCCTGCCGCGGGAGAAGATCGATGGTTTAACCGATCTCCGTGAACGTATGTGGACCGAAACGGAACTGGATTCGCTGGAGGTTGGTTATGTGCGGCTTGAGCTGATACCGAGGGGGAAGGGTGAGATTACCGTGCGCGCACCACAATTATATCATGCGATAAATGCCGGCGGCACGGCAGAAATGTATGTTGACCTGGTCAACGAAGGCAGCAATCGCCTGGATAACATTGAACTGAACGTCGACCTTCCGTTGGGCTGGTCCAGAACCGTCGAGCCACGAGTTGTGCCATCGCTTGAAATTAATGAAGAAGCCCGCATAGTTTTTACCTTCATCCCGCCGGAGGACGTGGCTGTGGGGAAGTACCAGGTCAGGATTCGTACCAGCGGCCTGTCCAACTCTGAGCCTGTCACCGCTGAAGATAAAACGGTTACGATTGAGGTGAAGCCAAGGGCAAGTTTGGCCGGCACGCTGACTGTAGTCGTCCTGCTGATCGGCCTGGTCACGGGCGTGGTGGTCTTCGGAATTCGATTGTCCCGTAGGTGAGCAAAGATAACCAGTTATTTACGAGGTGCTGAGAAAATATGAAAACGTCTCATAATAATCGCCCGGTTCTTGAGGCGGTCGATTTGACCAAGCGATACGAAGACGGGGTCCTTGCGCTGGACCATGTCAATTTCGCCATACCTGCCGGTGAACTGTTCGCCATGCTGGGGGGTAACGGCGCCGGCAAGACGACAACTGTTAACCTTTTTCTTAATCTCCTCGAGCCCACCGAGGGTGAGGCCCGGGTAAACGGCGTGGCGGCTCACCTTGAGCCGCTGAAAGCAAAATCGCAAATGGCATTCGTATCAGAAAATGTCATGCTCTATCCCAATTTCACTGCGATCCAAAATCTTGATTTCTTCGCCAAGCTAAGCGGGCACGATGAATACGGTACCAGGTATTACCGTGATGTCCTGTTGCGGGTCGGTCTGGCGGAGGAGTCACACAACAAGCGCCTCAAGGGTTTTTCCAAGGGGATGCGGCAGAAGTGCGGTATAGCCATAGCCATCTTAAAGAATGCCCCGGCGATTTTACTGGATGAGCCCACCGCCGGTCTGGATCCCAAGGCAGGCCACGATTTTATCCAGCTTCTGGATTCGCTGAGGAGAGAGGGCAAAGCCATTCTCATGTCGACCCATGACATATTTCGGGCTCGTGAAGTTGCAGACACAATTGCCATTATGGATTGTGGCCGGATAATCATGCAAAAACGCGCCGCGGAATTGCAGGGACAGGACCTGGTGCAGATCTACATGCGGTATATGGCCGGGCGGACCGAATCATCTCCAATCGCTGCTCCCGTGGAGAGTTAATCATGTTTCGGGCCATACTCGAAAAAGAGATTCGTGACCTGCTCGGGTCGACGAAATTTGTTCTGACCTTCGCCGTGTCGGCGGTGCTCATAATAGGCGCCTTCGCAATCGGCGCCACCCGACACAATTTGAATCTCCGGCAGTACGAGGCCTCGGTGGCGGAAAACCTTCGTCAGCTGGACGGCCTCACCGATTGGAATCAGATGGAGCAGAATCGGGTGTTCTTGCCACCGCAGCCGCTGGCCGCGCTCGTCTCCGGTGTGTCCAACGATATCGGCCGCACTATCACGGTGACCGGACGGGGCGAGTTAACGGCCACGGATAGCCGTTACGGTGAAGACCCCATCTACGCCGTCTTCCGCTTTCTCGATCTAAAATTCATTTTCCACATTGTCTTTTCGCTTTTTGCCATACTGCTGGGTTTCGATGCGGTGTGCGGGGAAAAGGAGCGTGGTACCCTTCGATTGGCGCTCGCCAACGCTGTGCCGCGACATACCTTCATTGCGGGGAAGCTGGTTGGCTCTGTTGCGGCTCTGGCTGTCTCGTTGCTGATTGCTGTCGGAGCGGGCTGCCTTCTGTTACCGGTGATGGGTGTATCATTGAGCGGAGGGGACTGGATTCGGCTTGTACTCATTGTCCTCACCGGGCTTCTGTATTTCGGCGCGTTCCTCACGATGTCGGTATTCGTCTCAGCCGTGACGCATAGATCATCCAGTTCCTTCATGGCTATGTTGGTCATCTGGATTGTTGGGGTTCTGATTGTTCCGCGAGTATCGGTGCTGTTGGCCGGGCGCGCGATCGACGTTCCTTCAGTTGATCATATGTCGGCACAGAAAGCCAGCTACCGGGAGCAGCTGTGGAAGGAATCCCGCGAGTTGATGGCGAATTTTCAGCCCAAAGCCAATACAGCCTGCGCGGCGACCGATTTTGGGCGGTTTATGGATTCGCTTATGGATGTGCGTGAGGCAAGAACGCAGATTTACACCGCGAGGCTCAACGAGGAACGTTATAATCGCCAACAGGAACAGCAGAAGCTGGCGTTTAATATTGCCCGGGTATCACCTTCGACTTCGCTTACCCTTGCCACATCGGCTCTGGCCGGCACTTTTCTCACCCTCAAGGAGCACTTTGTAGACGAGGCTTCCGGCTACCAGGATGCTTACGGTCAATTCATAAAAGAGAAGACGGGTCTGAATCCGGCTGCCGGAATAAAGGTCATCAAGATTGGCGAGAGTAACCAGGAGCCTATTGATCCCGACGAGTTGCCGCGTTTCGGCTACCGGCCGATTCCGCTCGATCAGTCGGTGGCATCGGCGGCGGGCGACGTGGGGATTCTGGCAATTTTCAATTTGTTGTTTTTCGCTGGAGGCTTTCTGGCTTTCAGTCGCTACGACGTGCGGTGAATAATCCTAAGGAGAAAACGATGCTGGCCACTTTGATTAGAAAAGAGTTAAAGGCTATACTGGTGAGCCCCAAGTTCGTCGCGACTTTTGCTGTATGTTCCGTCCTGATACTGGTATCGGTTTACACGGGCATTGTGGAGTACCAGTCGTCGGTAAAGCAATACCAGGCCGCTGTTGATCTGAACGAACAGCGGCTGCAAGAGCAGACGTCCTGGGGAAATGTCGTCAATAAGGTCTTTCGCCGGCCCGATCCGCTTCAGATATTCGCAGCCGGGTTGACATTCGATATCGGGCGATGGTCCTTAATATTCGAACGGTTCAATGTGAAGCTGATGGGTAGTAGCTATTCCCAGGATCCAATTTTCGCGCTGTTCAGATTTGTAGATTTCGCCTTTATCGTCTTGTTCGTTCTTACGCTTCTGGCGATCCTGTTCACCTATGACACCATAAGTGGCGAAAAAGAGGGCGGAACACTGCGGCTGGTTTTCTCCAACGCTGTTCCGCGGGCCCACTACCTTATCGCGAAAGGGTCAGGGGCGTGGCTCGCCCTGGTGGTGTCAATTCTCATACCGACTCTGCTGGCCGTTTTGCTGGTGGTGATCTGCGGGGTGCCGCTGCAGGCCAATGACTGGGTAAGGGTGATGTCCCTGATCGTGCTCGCTCTGTCGTTGTTTACGTTTTTTATATTCTTCGGCGTTATGATATCGGCTCTCACCCGGCGGTCATCGGTTTCGTTTCTTGTCTGCCTGGTGTGCTGGGTTGGTTTTGTCATGATCATACCGCGAGCCGGCGTGATGGCGGCCGGGAACATCATTGAGGTTCCCCGGATGGCCGAGATAGAAGGTCAGCGGGATGCCTTCGCCAGTGACAGCTGGAAGCAGTTTTATGAAGAGGCGCGCGAACGCTGGCAGAATGCTGATGCCGATCCGGGTCAGATGACTGACGAAGAGTGGGAGAAAATGCTGTGGAACCGGATGC
>CP070674.1:1609146-1683084 GCA_020351995.1 Candidatus Zixiibacteriota bacterium | reverse complement strand
TTCAGCCGTTCATTGGAATTTCAGGCAGTTCGAGTATGAACGGCTGGGAAAAAATGCATTCCCCTAGAACTTAATCTGACAGGCATGCTACGTTGCTGGATGTGTGCGAAACTTTGTTCGAAACAGGTTTGGTCAATACAGGCTATTTGCGGAGAGCGGGTGAAACGAGAAGCACAAGATTCTCTGGAAATGCGACGCAAGCACAACACGAATGAAAGTGGAGGAAAGCTGAAGGCTGGCAATGCCTATCTGTGCTGGCCACATAAGGGGGTCCTACAATTGTCGTTAAATAACTCCCTCTCAACCTTTCCCCTTCCCATTTCATATCTCGGCTTACCCACAGCCAATTCTCTAACCTGAACCCCTCCCAATCTCATTAAATCCCCCCTCCATATCTTCTCTATTCCTCTTCTGGTTTGGTCCCTATTCTAATGAGAGTGAATCAAGGAGGTGTATGGGAATCTACGTTTATAGACACCCTGCAAGGCGCATTCCCAATCCAGTTTAGACGCCTTCCTGTCACATTTCGTGCCTGCCTGATTATGCCCCACCAGCCCTTACAAAAAGAAAGCCACAAGCAGCTTAACCACTTGTGGCTCATTATATACAATTTATAGCGGTGCAGGGACTTGAACCCCGGACACGCGGATTATGATTCCGCTGCTCTAACCAGCTGAGCTACACCGCCATCAATCAATAGATAACCAGCGAGTCAATTTACCAATTATATCGACTCAGTCAAGATATTAGTAAACATCACACCCCCTTTATACAACACCAAAAGCAGCACAATAAGAGCGAAAAAAAATCCCGTCTAACCGGGATCACAAAAAAACCCTTTCCAATGCAACGAAAAAGGAGTTCCCCCTCACTAGGAACTCCTTTCTCCCCACCTCTTAAATACCCTTCACCGCCATACTGTATATTTAAGAGCAACTAACTTCGGTTCAACAAGAAACAATTACCATGCCAAAATATGTCAGTACCCGAAAACCATTGTTAAGTTATTACATAACAGAATCTTATAGGCGCCAACGGCTTGCCGGCGATGTTCAACGCATTTTCAAAACGCAGCCATTGCGCCGATAAACCGTCTCAACACTGTGGATATCTCAATTATCCCCTTGAACAACAAAATAATAGCCGCCCGCAGTCGATGCGGACAGCCGTAAATTAACCCATAGGGCGATTTTCGCAAACAATCGCTAATTTCTGCGCTGCTACTTCTTACGAGCAAGATGAACCGACATCCGGTGAACGTCGTGAGCCGCCTCCATTATAGACTCGGAAATCACCGGATGACCAAACACCAGCGAACCAAGCTCTGTCACCGTCAGACCCCGATTAACCGCCAGCGCCGCCGTATGGATAATCTCCGTCGCATGCGCGCCCACAATGTGAACACCAAGGACCTTATCGGTCTTCTTATCGCCAATTATCTTTACCTCACCCGAAATCTCGTTCTCCGCATGCGCTTTTCCTAATGCCCGAAGCGGAAAACGCCCAATCGAAATCTCGTGCTTCTCGGCCGCCTCGGCCTCCCTCATTCCAACCGAGGCTACCTCGGGATGAGTGAATATAACCGACGGCACTCCAAGATAATTGCGCTCAACCTTTCCGCCCAGGGCATTGTCCACTGCCACCGACCCGTCATGAACCGCCGTATAGGCCAGAAGTATCTGACCCCGAACATCGCCGATAGCGAATATGTTGCCGATATTCGTGCGCATGTCGAGACCGGTCTTAATTGAACCATTATCATTCGACTCAATCCCAACTTCCTCCAAACCAAGTCCATCGGTGTTGAACGCCCTGCCTACCGCAACCAGCACCTGATTCGCCTCCACAGTCTTGTCGTTGGACAGCTTCGCCGAAATTCCCTCCTCACCTGGCGTGATAGACTCAACCTTGGTACCCGTATGTAACCCGACTTTCAGCTTCTTGAGTTCACGCTCCATAAGCTTCGAGGTATCCTCGTCCTCCATCGGCAAAGCATGATCCAGCATTTCCACCACGGTAACCTCAACATCAAGCATGGAAAGCATGCAGGCCCATTCGCATCCGATAACGCCAGCCCCGATAATCAGCATCGACCGCGGAAGGTTCTCAAGTTCCAGAAGATGGTCGGAGTTCAAGATGCGCTTACCATCCACCGGGAAGGCTGGTATATTGATCGCCCGCGAACCGGTAGCGATTATGATATTGTCGGCCTGTAGCTTTGTCTCGTTGCCATTTTCATCAACCACCGTCACCTGGTTGGTACCGCTAATCCTGCCGAAACCGGGATAATGATCAACTCCGTGTGACTTAAACAACTGTCCGATACCTCGTACCAGACCATCCACAATCTTGTCTTTGCGCGCCCGCATGGCCAGCCAGTCACATACCGGCGGGGTGGACAGATTGATCCCAAAGCCTGTCCCCTCTTTGATTTTTCGGTAAAGAGCCGCCGACGCAATCAGGGCCTTGGAAGGAATACAACCCCGGTTAAGACAAACACCGCCCAGCTTATCGACCTCCACAACCGCCACCCGGGCCCCTTTCAGGGCAGCCCTGATACCCCCTGTGTACCCGCCCGGGCCGCCACCTATGATAACTATATTGTACTTTTCTATTGTAACCTCTCCTTGATGGGAAATTGTTGTCTGATTTGCGTTAAGTTAAATCGGCTAATCTCGATTGGCAAGCGGCTTTAAAACAAAAAGCCGGCCCCCCGATGGGGAGACCGGCTCTGAATGATATATCACTTTACACTACATTCCACTAACCATCAGGATAACAATCACCGTTCCCTCGTCAACACTGAAATTGACCGCCGCGCCCCCGGTACTTATCCCGTAGAAATTGAACTGCCCCTCCCGCGCAAATGCCTTCATCACGTCCAGATTTTCTATGTAGGCCAAAGACTCCCCGGGAGTGATGTGCCGCGTGGAATTTGCCGGGATGATAATGTCCTTCAGCACCCTGGTGGGCGTAGTCAGGCCGTCAAAGCACGTCCTGTCCGTACAGATATTGACGGCATCGTAGTCATCAACATACCCGTTAAACGTTACCGAGGTCGGCTCGTTGTTGGTCAGATACATATCAAAAGCTACCAGTTCCACAAACTCAATGTCTTCCTCATGATCCTGCCAGTCTTCATTCTGTGTCACATCGACCGCAAGGGAGTAGAAGTCACCACTACCGACCAAACTAAAATCCTCTTCAATCACAAACGTCATCGAAACTATTCCGCAGCCGGCCAGCAAGATGATAGCAGCCAGGCCGAGAACAACGTAGTTCTTAAATAACTTCAGCATAGCTATCACCTCCTACATTCCAAAAAAGTAGTTTAAGCCCGCTGTAACCGAGACCGACTTCTTCGTCCCGCCTTCATCATAAGGCACCACGTGCCCCGTCCCCCGGAAATCGGCCGAAATCATGGGCACGAACCCGATCGAAAACCCCAGACCGGCCGACCATCCCAGATTGGTATCATCCTGTGAGGTCTGATCACGCTTGTAATTGTAAAACCC
The DNA here is from genome assembly GCA_020351995.1 of Candidatus Zixiibacteriota bacterium. Taxonomy (GTDB): domain Bacteria; phylum Zixibacteria; class MSB-5A5; order GN15; family FEB-12. The sequence continues at coordinate 1,679,569 of CP070674.1, read as the reverse complement.
CGCCCCAACAACCGCGAACATTCCGAACCCTTTGCCGCCAAATGGAGCACCGATAACGGCATCAATCCCGTAGAAAGTGACCTTTGACCCGTCAAAGCCGAGGACGACCTCGTCACCCTCCGGCTCACCAAAACTGGTGAACGCCACTTTGGGCTCGAAAGTGATAATCGGAATGAAATTGACCTTCCCTTTTAGACCGAAAACCGTTCCTTTGGCCTGGTCATCCTGCCCGATAGGAAAGTCCATGCCTCCAAATGCGCCGACACCGAAGCGAACTCCCTGCGCTGAAACCGAAGAACACAGCAACAGCAAGAGAGTAAACAGTAGACCTGCCCGTCTCATAGGCCCTCCTTTATGGTTACATCTGTGCAATAATACAATTTCTTGCTAAATGCTTATCGCTACACTCAAAAAGATTCTTCGCGGCTGGAACATCCGCAACCCTGCGCCCGGATTAAACATAATACGGAACAAAAGCCCGGTGCAACTCAAAAAAAAACAGGCCGAACCGGCAAAAAACGCTTGACTTACAAATGTTATCTGTTATCTTTGTGCGCTTTTACTAAACAAAATAGGTGCTTATATTAAACCGGGCAGGGTAAGCGCCTTGCTTTTTTAGAGGGGTTCCGGAAGGCATGGAATTGAACGTCGGCAGCAAAATCAAAGCCCTTCGTCTCGCGTCGGACTTAACCCAGGAAGAACTGGCCAACCGCGCCCGACTGACCAAAGGCTTTATATCTCAGCTTGAAAATGAGAAGTTCCAGACTTCCATTTCTCTTGACTCGCTCGCCGACATTCTCGACGCCCTTGGCATCAGCCTGTCGGAGTTTTTTGACGACACCGACGAAACCCCGGTGCTCTATGGACCGGACGATAGAATTCAGGTCGACGGCACCGGCGCCAGCAGCTTCGAACTACTGGTGCCCGGTTCCACCAACAACCTGATGGACCCCATCCTGGTACAACTGAAGGCCAGGGAGAAACTGGAAAAGAAAGAACCCCACTCGGGAGAACAATTCGGATACGTGTTAAAAGGTGCGATAACACTGATCCTCAACAAGAATAAATACCAGGTATCGCGCAACAGCTGTTTCTACTTTAAGTCGAATCAGCCGCACCAGATAGTAAATAGCGGTGACGGAGAGGCTGCCTTTTTATGGGTCGTGTCCCCGCCGCAGATGTAATAAGACATTGCTGTAACCTTAAACTCCAAACTGTGTAAAGGAGGGATCGAAAATGAAGATTCTCGGACGCCATCTGGTAGCTGAGTTGACCGGCTGCAACCGAAATGTTCTTGACGACATGGAGCTCCTGGAGAAGCATCTCAAAGAATCGGTGAGACGCTCCGGAGCCACTATTGTAAAATCGGTCTTTCACCGCTACAACCCTCAGGGCGTATCGGGGGTAGTTGTCATAGCGGAATCACACTTCTCGATCCACACCTGGCCGGAGTACGGTTATGCTGCTGTCGACTTCTTCACCTGCGGAGATACCGTGGATCCGCATAAGGCCTACGAATACCTGAGAGAATGCCTCGAATCAGAAAACGCCCACCTGACCGACCTGAAGCGCGGTATGCCATCGGCGACCGATGAAATTATTGACCACAAACCCGTCTGGCAGCCGACCGGTACTCAGACGGCAGGGTAACGGTAGTACCATGACCCATTCCGTACAATTCTCCGCCTTAGAGCAGTCCGCCCGGCAGCGTGGCGTGGATACCGATCTTATCCGAGAACTGTTGAATCGGAAAGATCTTCAGACACCGGTGATGCTGCTATCCCGTCGTGAGATCGGACGTAACTTCGATGCCCTCCGGAAAGCGCTCCCTCGTGTGAATATTCATTACGCGGTCAAGCCCAACAACCACGAGGTTATGATTAGTGAGGTGTTTAACAGGGGAGGTAACTATGACGTCTGTTCCGCGGGCGAGATACAGACCGTCTCAAAAACCGGCCTCGACCCCGCCACGCTCATTCACTCCCACCCGATCAAATCTATCCCCGAATTCGATTTTGCCGTTGGCCGGGGTGTCAGGATCTTCGTCGTGGACAATGTCGAAGAGATCAAGAAACTGCGCCGCTATGACAGGAAACTCAAGATCCTTGTCCGTTTCAGGATCAACACCAACAGTAGCGCTGTGGTGAATCTTCAGTACAAGTATGGCTGCCGGCCTCAGGATGTTCTGCCATATGCCCGAATGATCGAGGAAACAGGGCACGAGTTCTACGGGCTGTGTTTCCACATCGGCTCACAGTGCATCTATCCGGAGAACTATGTCAAGGCGATCATGGCCGCTCACCGACTTATCCAGAAGCTCGACCTGTCTGGTTTCAATACTCGTCTGCTCGATATCGGCGGCGGCTTCCCCGTCCAATACGCCGAACCGGTACCACCCGTCGACGAATTCTGCAAACCCATCGCCCGGGCGCTTGACCGGCATATCCGTCCCGGCATAAAGATCGCAAGCGAACCGGGCCGATACATCTCCGCTACCCCGGTCACCTTGATATGCTCGGTTATCGGCAAGGCCCTGCGCGACGGGAAAATATGGTATTACCTCGATGATGGCCTGTACTCAACATTCTCGGGCATCGTCTATGACCACTGCCAGTACCCGGTTGTCACCAGCAAGGAAGGAACCGGGCGGCTGTCGGTGCTGGCTGGCCCAACCTGTGACTCCTTCGATGTCATGTACGACGGCCTGATGCTGCCGGAACACCAGGTCGGGGACAAGTTGATGTTTATGTCGACCGGCGCGTATTGTGCCGTCTCCGGCAGCAACTTTAATGCACTCAAACGACCGGAGTACCTTGTAATTGAGTGAGGAATTACTATGGCAAGTGAAAAGAGAATCGACGATACCTATATAACCGAAGAAGGAATGCAGAATCTGTGGCATGTCTGGTATAGCGAACTTCACGACGGACCGTCCGGACTCACACTGAAAATCGACCGTATCGTCGAATCGAAAAAATCAAACTTCCAGAGAATCGACGTTATCGAGAATAAGGATTTCGGCAAACTGCTGGTCCTCTATGGCTCACTCATGGTGGCCGACAACGATAACAACGCCTATAATGAAATGATTACACACGTGCCCCTCTTCTCCCACCCGGCCCCCAAACAGGTCCTCATCGTCGGGGGCGGTGACTGCGGGGCGCTTACGGAAGTTGTGAAGCACCCTGAAGTGGAAAAGTGCACCATGTGTGAAATCGATAAAATGGTCGTCGAGACCTCGGAAAAACACTTCCCTCACCTCACCCGGGGACTGACCGACCCCCGTGCCAAAGTCGTATTCGAAGACGGCAAGACTTATCTCGAACGCGGCAAGAGCCAATTCGACGTCGTGATACTCGACCTTTCCGACCCCGTAGGCCCGGCCGCGGACCTCTTCCAGAAGACATTCCACCAGCGAATCTACGAACAGCTCAAAGAGGACGGTATCCTTGTGGCACAAACAGAATCACCTTTCTACAACCAGAAGACGGTTCGCTCACTCTATCGGAACCTGAATGAAATATTTCCTGTCGTCAGGATGTACACCTGCTTCATGCCTATCTACCCGTCGAGCTACTGGTCTTTCGCCTTCTGCAGTAAGAAATATGACCCTCTGGCCGACTTCGACGAAAAGCGTTGCGAAAAACTCCAACTGAAAACTCGCTACTACAATGCTGAGACCCACCTTGCCGCCTTCGCCCTGCCCGAGTTCGTCAAGCGCCTCATTGAATGATTACATGGGTTGACCGATACGGAAAAACAAAAGCCCGGCCAGTCCCTTGGCCGGGCTTTCTGTTGCAGATTCTCTGGAGTCTACATCATCTCGTAAACAGCAGAGATGCGGAAATTCATGTCTATATCGCTGCCAGAGATGAAATTCAATCCATCCAAAAACAGCTGGGGATCGGTGTAGGTGTCAATGTGTAAACGCTTCCAGTGGAAGCCAAAACCCAGATAGGTGTCGTTGTCGGCGTAACTGCTCTTCAGTTCAAAGTCGCCCGCAGCGACCTCCAACTTATCCGAATCCTTCACCCAGTACGAAGTCGCCCCGAAACGGACATCCATCCACTTGAACACGTCGGCATCCAGGCCAATCTTGAAATAGGGTAGAACCGTGGCCGCATAAGTCTCCTCAGCATCCTCATCCAAACCAGCAACCGCCTCGTCAACGTCAATATCGTGTTTCCATTTCTCATAAAGGAACCCGAAATCGCATACCGCTAAGACATTAGCTGTGGGAGTGTAATTCGCACCAATACCAAGATCGAATCCCGTCAGCTTATATTTGTCAGTGCGGTCTTCGTCCGCGGGATCACCGTCATAAAAGATATTATCGATAATACCGCGTTTGGCAGCGAAGAAACCGGCATGAGGCACAAGGGTGTAATTCGGATTCCACTGCCAGAAATAACGTCCCATCACACCAAAGTTGGTAAAACCATCCGGTTCCGTCTCGGTATTGCCATCCACATCTTCGTCGGTCCAGTTGCCAAAACCGACATTGAGTACGATATCCCACGAGCCGGAATTTGAGGTCAGGCCAAAGTTGAGATCATAGAATCCAAAGGACTCTTTTTCCTGGTTGGCTGCCGCATCGACCTCCTGACTGCTGCTATAATAGGCGAAATGGGAACCAAAATTGAAACCACCTATCTCGTTTCCATAGAAAAAGTCTATCCGGCGGTTATCCAGTAAGGGAGCATCGAACGGATCGATAATTCCGCCAAGCAAATCGGTCGGATACGCGGCCCCCAGATCGGTAAAATAAGTCCCCACAACCAGCGGATTATCCTTACCGAATTTCCAGTGAATGCCAAACTGGGTAAAATCGGCATTCGAGAATTCCCCAATCGCCAGGTTCGGATATTCAAAGAAACGCGACGGGAAAAGCCAGATATTGGCGTCATCGAGCATGATCATATTGTTGTCGCCCATGGTCAAGACCCTGGTATCCGTCGCCAATACCCCGCTGCCAATCATGAACAGCAAGATCAGCACAAAAATTGACACTTTTTTCATATCTTCATCCTGTATAACTTAACTTTAATTTTATCATTATCTTCTTGTGTTTCTTATTAAGTAACAAATCAGATTTATTATCTCATAGGCATACCTCCCAGAGGATTATAAGCGGTGCTAATCCCCTACAAGTGTTCCACGGAATCCAATTCCTTTGATCTATTCCCGACAAAATCCCCTGTTGAAACCCTCTAAAAATCAGCAGAAAGTTATCTGGCGCAGGATTTTAATCAACAAAAAACAATTGAGAAAAAAAGGGTCGTTTGAGGACAAAAATGGTGGTAATTAAGAGCTGTGTTTCGATGTCCAGACCAACAAATCCCGGCTATTTTATCTTCTGCCAGATGCTCTCAAGCTCATCAAGAGAAAAATCATCGAATTTTCTCCCTGAGCCATTCACGGCCTCCTCCAGCCGCGAAAAGCGCTCTTTGAACTTTGCCAGCGCCCTTTTTAAAGCCTGTTCAGGGTCGATCTGAAGCTTGCGGGCCAGCGATGATACCGCGAAAAGCAAGTCGCCAATCTCATCTGCCAGCTTATCCTTGTCATTGCCAGCTGTCTCCCGTCGGATCTCCGCCAGTTCCTCATCAATCTTCTCCAGAACCTCAGACGCGTTGGACCAGTCGAATCCCACTCCACCGGCCTTTTCCCCCATCCGGTACGCCATCAGAAGTGCTGGCATAGACTTAGGAAGACCGGAGAGGACCGATTCCTTTTCGCCGGATTCCACCTTGATCTTCTCCCACTGGTCCCTGACTTGTTGCGGGTTGAGCTCTTTCTTCTCCCCGAAAATATGAGGGTGCCGCCTTATCAGCTTATCGTTAATACGGTTAAGAGCGTCGTTTATATCAAAGACCCCGGTTTCCCGACCCAGTTGAGCATGGAAAGCTACCTGGCACATCAGATCTCCCAGCTCCTCACACAGCATCTGCGGGTCACCTTTCTCGATGGCCTCTACCGTTTCATAAGTTTCCTCGATAAGGTACGGCAACAGGCTTTTGTGGGTCTGCTTCTTATCCCATGCACACCCGTCTTCGGACCGCAGAACCTCCATGATGGCCACCAGGCGCTCAAACGGGGACAACTTCGAATCTTCAAGGTTTCTATTGAAATCAGACATATTTGACGATACCATTAGTTAATGGATTCAGCGGCCGCGGCAGATACCTTCATGTCTTGACAAACCGCCCGGTCGCCAGTAAATTTGACGTTCTGCCCAAAACTTATGGTCGGAAAACCGCCAGACAAGGGCAGGTCACGAATATAACGTAAGTGGTTATGATGAGCAAGGGAAACACGACAAACGACAAGAAGGCCAAAGCCTATTCGCCGGCGGAAGTCGAAGATAACATTTACGAACGGTGGCTCAAGGAGGGCTATTTTAAGGCCAACCTGGATTCCGGAAAGAAGTCGTACAGCATCGTTATCCCGCCGCCCAACGTAACCAACGTACTCCATCTCGGGCACGCCCTGAACAGTACCATTCAGGATATTCTGATACGCCGGCACCGGATGGATAATTGTGAGGCTGTCTGGATACCGGGAGCCGACCACGCCGGCATAGCCACTCAGGTTATCGTCGAAAAAGAACTTACCAAAGAGGGCCTGACCCGGCGTGAGATTGGCCGTGAAAAATTCCTGGAGCGAACCAGCACCTGGGCCCTCAGTCACAAGGAGCAGATTCTCAATCAGCTTAAGAGAATGGGCTGCAGTTGTGACTGGACCCGTACCCGCTTCACGCTTGACGAGGGTCTGTCCCGAGCCGTCGCCGAGGTCTTTACCCATCTTTATAAGAAAGGATGGATATATAAAGGTCACCGAATCGTCAACTGGTGCCCTTCCTGCCAAACTTCGCTCTCCGATGACGAGGTCGAACACAGGCAGATGGATAGCCACCTCTGGTACATAAAGTACAAGCTCAAAGGTAGCGACGAATTCCTGACCGTAGCCACAACCCGGCCGGAGACTATGCTGGGTGACACTGCCCTGGCCGTCTCTCCCAAGGACCGTCGTTACAAAAAGTACGTCGGCAAGACCATTATTCTTCCGATCCTTGAGCGCGAGATTCCCATCGTCGCCGACAACTATGTCGATCCCGAATTCGGTACCGGCGTCGTCAAGGTAACTCCTGCTCATGACCCAAACGACTTTGAAATCGGCCGGCGTCACGACCTCGAAGAAGTAAATATCCTCAATACCGATGGTTCGCTAAATGAGAACGCCGGCAAGTTCAAGGGAATGGATCGCTATGAAGCCCGTAAGCAACTCATCGAAGAACTGAAAAAGAAGGGCCACCTTGAAAAGACCGAAAAATACGACCTTTCGGCAGGCACCTGTTACCGATGTCACAACATCGTCGAGCCTTACTTATCCGACCAATGGTTCGTGAAGATGGATGAGATGGCCAAGCCCGCTATTGAGGCCGTCAAGAAAGGCAAAATACGATTTCACCCTGAATACTGGTCGAAGACATACCTGCACTGGATGGAGAACATTCGCGACTGGTGCATCTCTCGTCAACTCTGGTGGGGACATCGCCTACCCGTGTGGTATGCCGAAGACGGCACTGCTTTTGTTTCCGTCAACCGCCCCACGGCCGAAGAATGTCCGGGATACGACCCGGCTTCCCTGACGCAGGACGAAGACGTTCTGGACACCTGGTTCTCCTCCTGGCTTTGGCCGTTTTCTACAATGGGCTGGCCCGAGCAGACTCCGGACCTCAAGACTTTCTACCCAACCAGAGTGCTCACAACCGACCCGCCCATTATTTTCCTCTGGGTTGCCCGTATGGTCATGGCCGGATATGAGTTCATGGGCGAAGCTCCGTTCTCCGACGTCTACATTCACGGAACCGTCCGCGATGCCAACGGTGTCCGGATGTCCAAGTCGCTCGGCAACGGCATCGACCCTCTTGAAATCATCGATAAGTACGGCGCCGACGCCCTGCGTATGTCGCTGGTCCTGGCCACACCCGACGGGCAGGATCCGTGGATCAGCCGTAATACCTTTGAACTGGGCCGCAACTTCGTAAACAAACTGCACCAGGTTTCAAGATTCGTGACTATGCGAATCGGCGACTCCCGACCCAACCTGACCGAAATCGATGATAGCGACCTGGTCATCTTTGACAAATGGATTCTTTCGCGCCTGGAAAGAACCATCCAGGCCGTGGATAAATCATTCACTGAATACCGCCTGTCCACGGTGGCCAAGACCCTGTACAATTTCGTCTGGAACGATTACTGCTCATGGTATATTGAGCTGATAAAGCCCGACCAACCCGGAGAGCCTATTCGGCCGGGATCACTCAACGTGGCCATCTATGTTCTCAACCAGATTCTTCGATTGCTGCACCCGATAGTGCCCTTTGTTACCGAGAACATATACCTCGAACTGCAAAAGCAGGTCGGCGGCACTGAGAAAACCATAATGTTCGGCCCCTGGCCCAAATCCGATGGCCGCCACATCGATGACAAACTCGAAGCGAGTTTGGAACAGATTCAGGCCGTGGTCACCGCCGTACGCTCGGTTCGAGCCGAACTCAATGTTCACCCGTCCAAGAAATCTGACCTGTATGTCCGGGTAGACGACCAGAGTCTCGCCGGACTGCTCGAAAAACACATTGACTATTTCCGCTCTCTAGCCAAAGTGGAAAACCTCTTTGCCGGCACCGACATCAAGAAGCCGCCGGTTTCCGCGTCCACCATCATCTCCGGGGCCGAGATATTCGTTCCCCTGGCCGGTCTGATCGATCTCGAGATTGAAAGAAAACGGCTCGAGAAAGAGCTCGGCAACCTGCGCGGCCTGCTGGAGAAAATTTCCAAAAAACTGGCTAACCCCGACTTCCTGGCCAATGCCCCCGACGATGTAATCGTCAAGGAAAAAGCCAAGAAGGACGACTTCCAGGAACGCATCGAGAAACTCAATAAGAACCTCGAGCAAATCATGGATTGGTAGCCGCCACGGCTTCACTCACCCGAGCCTGCGCTCACCCGACATTCTGTTCGAACCTTCCGTCAGTGTCATTCCGCGACGTTCCCAGTTTTAACTTGTGGAATGAATCGTTTGGTGAAAAATTGCCTGTGATTGCTCAACCCCGGTATCAATAACCTATGACTGATACTATACCGATTCTCGATATTACCCTGCACTACCTTGCCCCGGCCGGAGCTGTCATGCTCCTGGGCTTACTGGGCGGCAAACTCGCCCGAAGAATCAGGCTCCCCAAAGTCACCGGGTATCTGCTCACCGGTATCCTGATCGGACCGTCCATGCTTAACCTGATTTCCACCAACGTGGTCGAAAATCTCTCGCTCATTAACGATATCGCCCTGGGCTTGATCATGTTCGCCATCGGGGGAGTCTTCGAAATACACCACATTCGATCCGTCGGGAAAAAAGCTCTCTGGCTGACCGTGGGACAGTCCGCCGGGGCCGTGCTGTTTACCACTCTGGGACTCGTCGTAGTCGGCCTCGACTGGTTTCCCGCTATTCTCCTGGGTACAATCGGCATCGCCACCGCGCCTGCCGCCACCCTGCTGGTCGTGCGCGAGTTCGAGGCCAGGGGAGACTTCACCGATACCCTCATCACCATCGTGGCCACCTCCAACATTGTATGTATACTCGGCTTCGAACTGGTCTTCTCCCTCGGTCAGATCCGCGAGGGAACCAGTCTCCTGTGGGCGGTGGTGAGTCCGCTTTACGAACTCGGCGGTTCACTCGTCATTGGTTTCTCCATCGGGTATATAATCTCCAAATGGGAACAGCACGTCGAGGACCAGGCTGAATTACTCATGATTATTGTGGCCGGGGTGATGCTGGTAATCGGGTTGGCCACCACCCTCAATTTACAGCCTCTTTTCGCCGCCCTCATTATGGGCGCGGTAACCACTAACCTCTCACTCATGCACCGACTGGTTTATATCGAACTCCGCCAGGTCGAACAACCGTTGTACATCGCCTTCTTCGTGCTGGCTGGAGCCTCGCTTCACCTCGAGTTGCTCCCCGCCCTGGGCCTCGCCGGGGTTGTCTACCTGATCAGCCGGGTGGCGGGAAAGATCGCCGGAATCTACACTATCAGCCGCTGGCGAAATCTCTCATCCGCCGTCCGAGACTTTCTGGGATTGGGTATGGTCGTTCAAGCAGGAGTGGCTATCGGCCTGATCAACATCGTCAACAGCGCCGACCGGGAACTGGGAAACATCATCTCCCCTATCATTCTCGCCACAATCATCATCTACGAAACCGTGGGGCCGCCCATTATTCGTTTCGTTCTTTTCAAAGTGGGCGAAGCCGTTTCCGATTAGTTAATTCCGACATATAAATAAAGAAGACCGCCCGGAGGGGTTGGGCGATCTTCCTTTGGGAATGGGAGGTAATAAAAACAGGGCTCTCTAATTCAAATTTTGCTTGGAATACTCCATCAAAAAATCAGCTATACTCCTGGCACCCGCCGCGTCCGGATACGAGGCCATCTCAAGCGGAATCACCTGGTCAAAAGGTGACCCATTTAATTCCGACAGCTGCTGCTTAATTAGCTCAGAAATTCTTTTCGAGGCAATTTCAGCCCCCTGACGCGTCGTCTCCGGAAACAACATGCCCACCTTGTAGGGACCGAGTAGAGAAATATCGTCAATAACCCGAACATACCGTTGAACATACCCGACCACGTCGTTGATTAAAGAGAAATTCTCGTCGGCGGATATGTTTCTGACAGCACCAACGTCGAGCACAATGAGGGAAACGAAAATTCTATACCTTTCCGCCCTTTTCAGCTCGGCGCTGACTCTGGTCAAAAAAACGTCTTCGGACAAAATCTTGGTGTTCACAATACCCATTCCCTACCGGATGTTGACGCACAGATGCACTTGTTCATAATCTACACAGCAACTGCCGTTCCTTAACGAATCTAGCCCCAAATAAAGGGAAAAAAATTCCCGTCAGGTGGCCTGAAATAGATCTCTTCTGATTGCATTTGATTGCTGCAGAGGAACTTAACAGAAACGCCAATGCAGCCCCTCTGCACCAAATAAACAAGCCCAATAGTGCAAATATGCACGAAGTTACATGAATTGCGCAGGAACTAGCAAAAAAGGAGTGAAATAGTCGCCACCGTAAGAGGCTAATCGGTGGCGTTCAGCTTGTAGTCTTTTATCTTGTAAAGCAGTGAACGATAACTGATTTCGAGAAGCTCCGCGGCCTTGCGGCGATTCCAGTTCGTCTTGGTCAGAACCTCGGCAATAAGACGCTTCTCCTCCTCGGCCACAGTCTTACCTATGCGATCTTTCAAGGAATACGTTTTCTGCTCGGGACTGTCGACCGGCTCCATTACTGACGTCAACGGCTTGGTATCAGCTACCCCGGCCCCGGAAGATTCTCTTCCGGCTGAGGCTATTAGGTCGGCGATGATGGCTTCATCCCCCCGAACCACAGCCTGTTTTATCATGTTCTCTAACTGCCGCACGTTGCCGGGCCAGTGAAATTCTGTCAGCAAGGCTATAGTTGATGACGACACTTGACTGAACTCGCGCTCATACTGGCTGTTGTACTTCTCCAGGAAGTGGTTCACCAGAAGCGGAATGTCTTCCGGCCTGTCTCTCAGAGGCGGCATGAATACGGTAATCTCATTGAGACGATAAAAAAGATCATCCCTGAAACCCTGCTCTTTGATGGCCACTTCAAGATTGCGATTCGTCGCGCAGATTATCCGAACATCGACATGGATGTTCTGAATTCCCCCTACCCGCACGAACTCCTGTTGCTCAAGTACCTGGAGAAGTTTCGACTGAAGCTCCATCGGCATATCGCCGATCTCGTCGAGAAATATCGTCCCCTTGTCCGCTAACTCAAAACGTCCTTGCTTGTTCTTGTGGGCCCCCGTAAATGCGCCCTTTTCGTACCCGAACAGCTCCGCCTCCAGCAAATCACGCGGGATCGCCGCGCAGTTTACCTTCAAAAACGGTTTATTCTTTCGGCTCGAAAGCTCATGACAAAGGCGCGCTATTATCTCCTTGCCGGTACCCGATTCCCCACGTATCAGCACCGTAAGTTCCGAATCAGCCACCTGCTCGACAATCGATTTCACATCCTGCATCGCGGCTGAATCACCGATGAGATTACTGTAGTCCTCACGGGCCCTCAACTCGGTCTTGAGCTTCCTGACCTCCTTTTTCAACTGCGAACGCTCGAGAACACTGTTGATGTGGATGTCAATCTCCTCAACGTTAAACGGCTTGTTTATGAATTCCGCCGCGCCAAGCTTGATCGAGTCGACCACAAAATTTGTTTCACCGTGTCCGGAAACCATGATCACATCGGGGCGCTCTTCAAGCTTATTGAGTTTCTCCAGAACCTCGATCCCGGTCATCCCGGGCATCTTTATGTCCAGCAGGATCAGGTCTGGTTTCTCCGTCGAAACCAGTTGCAAGCCCTCATAGCCGTCGCGGGCCGACACAAAATCGTATTTCCCGGCCAGACCTTCCGTCAGTAACCAGGAAATCTTTGGATCATCATCGATTACGAGTATTTTCACTTTGTTCTTAGCCATATTCGTGGTTCTTCGTTATATATCGTCACCTTTAGCCATTAATCAAGCCAAAACTACAAAGTTTTGCTTATTTTCGGCAATTCGGTGCAGTTTAGCTCGCCATTTCAATGGGAAAATAGAGAATGAAAGTGGACCCTTTGCCTTCCTCCGATTCGGCCCTCAGGGTCCCATTGTGGGCCGAGATTATTCGTTCCACCACTGCCAACCCGAGGCCTGTCCCGGTTTCCTTGGTTGTATAATACCGGTCGAAAACCTTTGACAGGTTCTCCTTCTTTATGCCGACCCCGGTGTCGGTGACCCGGACGGCCAGGTACTCCTGTTTCTTGTGCTCGGGCGTTTCTGTCAGCCCGTGAACTGAAAGCACCCCACCATCGGGCATGGCGTCAACTGCATTTATAAACAGATTCAGGAAGGCTTCCATAATCTGGTTCTTGTTAACTATTACGTTCCAGTCGGCGTCCTCGTAGTTCGCTTCGAACTTCACCTTGCTCTTGCGAAGATCCGCGTCCACCAGCTCCCGTGCTCGCTCCACCACCTGGCGCAAATCCACTTTTTCTGTCTGGTACTTGTTCGGATTGGAAAAATCAACCAGCTCCCTGACGAGTTCGTTCATCCTGTGAACTTCGTCCTGCACGTCCTTGAGAAACTGCGAGTTTTCCATGACATCCGGCCAGCGCTGGCCGATAATCTGCAAGCCACCCTTGATAGATGTAAGCGGCCGGCGAAGATCATGGGAAATCTCGGAAATCATGTTCCCCATCGTCAGAAGTCGGGTGGCGTTAAGCAGCGCCCTCTCCTTCTCAAAGAGTATGGCCGCCTGCGAGATAACCAGCCGGGCGAGCGAAATATCCTCATCGCTGAACTTTCTCTGGGCGTCGGTACCAAGGTAAAAAACGTAAGCCAGGTTACCGTACTTGAACACGGGAATCGCCATGTGAGCGTTGGCCGGTGAAGGAAATACCTGGCTTTCATTCATTTTCTCCCCTATGGCCGATGTCAGACCGCCGATGTCTGCGAATTTGTCTTCGTCCCCATCGGCAAACCTGAAGATTATCTTTTCAACCGGGATCTTGGTCAGGTCTATCTTCCCGCTGCGGGTAAGCGGGATGTCCGCCACACCCGAGACACCGTCCGCCACCAAAACGTTTTTCAAATCATCCCAGGTAAACAAGATCGAGTAGTCGATCGGAAAAACCCGGCTGAGCTTATCGATCAGGCGTTCGTGGAAATCCGCCAGGGACTGTATCTGAGCTAGCTCTGTCGTTATTTCATGCAGAATCTGAAATTCGGTCAAACGGCGCCGATTCTTCTCAAACTGGTTGGCGTCGTCCACCGCGATAGCCGCCTGCGAGGCAAAGGTAGTCAACAGCCTCAGGTCGTCCTTGGTGAAACCTTCCCCGCCCTGCTTGTTGGCCATATTGATCACGCCAATGACCCGATTCTTGATCTTCAGCGGACAGCACAACAACGACGCCGCGCCGTACCGCTCCTTGTTAATGCGCTTGAACCGATCGTCCTCTTCGACATTCTCCACCATCAGGGGACGCCCCTGCTGGGCAACGCTACCGGCAATAGACTCACCGATAGGTAGCCGCGTCGTCTCGATTATCTTTTCCTCGAGCCCGATGGCCGCTTCGATGGTCAGGTACTCGCCATCCTCATCCAGAAGCATAATCGACCCTACCTGGGCCTCGGTCACATTCGAGGCCAGGGCCACGATCTGTCTTAGAAGTTCCTGAGGGTTCGCTGTCGAACCGATCGACTTGCCCGCCTCGTATAGGGCGTTCAACTCGCTGATCCGACGGTGTAAAATCAGGTTGGAAATCTTCAATTCCTCGAGAATTCGAAGTCGGGCCAGATCCGAGCGCCTCTTATCAAGAGCTCGCCTCACGGCTAAATCAAGCTGGGTAAACTCCACCGGCTTCAAAAGGTAATCATAAGCCCCGCGTGAAATAGCCTCCACCGCAGATTCCAGCGACGCGTAACCCGTCATAAGTATCACCGGGATATCCAGATCCACCTGCTTTACTATCTGAAGCAACTCAAGACCATCCACACCGGGCATTTTGATGTCGGTAATGACCAGGTCAACCCGGCTCGTACGAATCACCTGCGCCGCCTCCGCCGGATCCTGGTACCCCTGAACGTCATAACCCTCGTCGTTCAGAAGAGCCGACAGAGACTCACACATGCGCTTCTCGTCGTCGACAATTATGATCTTTTCAGTTTTACTCGCCATGACGTCCCGATCTTGATGCCGCTGGCAGCCTTACCTCGAAACAGCCGCCATTATCGGTGTTTTTATAAGTTATCGACCCACCGTGCTGTTTTATTATCCCGTAACAAACCGACAGACCCAGGCCTGTTCCCTTGCCGGGCTCCTTGGTCGTGAAAAACGGCTCAAATATCCTCGGAATTACCTCTGGCGGGATGCCCGGTCCGGTATCGGAAAACAGGATTACTATTTCCTTTCCCTCATGAGTGATATATACTTCCAGGATACCGCCCGTGTCCATTACATCAAGAGCGTTGATAATAATATTCAAAAAGACCTGCTTTAAGCTCTCCGGTGAACCTTCCACTCTCGGGCAATTCGGCTCAAACCGTTTGACCAGCTGTATTCTCTTACTCTCAATCTGACGCTCCATCAAGAGCAACACGTCACTCAGCACCAGGGCCACATCGAGACTCTGGTACTCGAGCCCCTTGGGACGATGGAAATCCAGAAGCTCCTTGACGATTCTCGCGATTCGCTCGATTTCCTGGCTGAGAATCTCAGTATATTCCGAAGCGTCTTCATTCTCGATTAGAGATTTCTTGACCAGCAGAATGTAGTTCTTGATAATCCCCAGCGGGTTATTGATTTCGTGAGCCACCTTGGCCGACATCTCCCCGAGAGCCGCCAGCCGCTCTGAGTGCACCAGCTGCTGCTGGGCCGCCCGCAACTGCTGGCTGGCCACTTTCTCAGCCTCGTATAACCGGGTATTCTCTATAGACACCGACACCTTATTGCCCAGAATCGAAAGAAATTCAATGTCATCCATGGTGAAATCCCGACCCGACATCTTGTCGCTGATCAGCAGGAGCCCGCCGAGCCGACTTTGGAATATCAGCGGAACAACCAGACCTGGGTGAAACTGATTCAATATCAGTCGCTCTCTCTCGGTTGCCATATCGCCCATAAGTTCCGACGTCAGCGATGGTCGATTGAGCCTTGTCAGGTAGTCTATCATGGTGGTGCCAACTTCAAAATGAAGGTCTTCTGCCGGGAACTCCCCCGAGCCTTTGTGCTTGGCAACAACATAGACCCCGTCCTGACGGCTTCGTTCCACGTATACGGCTGCCTTGGAAGCACCCACCTGGGCCAGCGAAGTGTATATGAAAGTATCCAGCAATTGATGATAATCAAGAACAGCCGAAAAATTCCGGCTTATCTCAAAAATCGTATAGAGATCAAAGATCTTCCGTTTAAGTTGACGGTTCGCTTCCGTCAGACTGGTGATCTTTTCCTGTAATTCTTTCTTGAGAAGACTGACCGCCTCCCGGTCAGCCTGATCTTGCCGGGTATTCCGCGGGGTCTTGGCCGACGACGCTTTCTTCCTCGGTGCGCTGCTCTTCGTTTTCTTATTGCCCTTTTCGGTCATTTCACCTGGTACTTCTCAAAAAACTCACCCACTAGAAAGTGGGAACCAATTATAGCAACAACATCCCGGGGGTCGCAGTTTCTTAAAGTCTTCGAATAAGCCCCCCTCAAAGAACCGTACCGTCTCAGCGGCACGCCCCTGAAATCGATCCGATCGATAAGTTCGCCAAGATTTGATGAACGACCCGATCGAAGCGGGACCAGGGCATAGCTCTCGGCGATCCGCGACAAACTGTTGAACATCTTCTGGTGCTGTTTACGCTTTACGAAACCAGTAATCACTTTCGCCTTCCGGCCGGGGAACGTCTTTTGAATGGTGTCCACAAACGACTCTATCCCCGCCGCGTTGTGGCAGACATCGAAGACATGCGTTGGAAGATTGCTGCGCCGGATTATCTGAAAACGACCCGGCCAATCTGTGCGCGATATCCCCTCACTTATGGCTCGTTTGCCGACCCTCAATCCCCGCTCTCTTAGTACCGACACCGCCTTGAGGACCAGGGCCGTATTCTTTAGCTGATGCGGTCCCGGCAACGACGGCTTCACCTTGCGAATAGCAAGGCCGTTGTACTGGAAATTCAGGCTCATCTCATTTGGATAAACAACGAAGTTGCTTTTGTGAAGCTTGAAAAACGGTGCTCCAACTTCCTTACATGTGGTCCGGATGACTTTCTCCGCCGACAGCGGAAGCAAACCGATCAGGTGGGGAACCGATGACTTGATGATCCCGGCCTTCTCCCGGGCGATTTTGGGAATGGTATAACCGAGAATTTCAAGATGGTCCCGGCTGATATCGGTAGTGATCGTCAGCTCGGGGCTAAGAACATTAGAGGCGTCCAGCCTTCCGCCCAGGCCGGTTTCTACCACCGCGATATCAACCCGGGTCCGCGCAAAATGCTCCAGGGCCATGGCTGTAATCAACTCGAAAAACGAAAGCTTCCGCTCCGACAACACCTTGCGATACCGATCCACAAACGACACTACCGAGCGTTTGGGTATCATTCGTCCATCTACTCTCACCCGCTCTCGCAGGCTTACCAGGTGAGGCGATGTAAACAGCCCGGTCTTATATCCCTGGGCATGGTATATCGACGCCAGCATGGCCGCCGTCGAGCCCTTGCCGTTCGTTCCCGCGATATGTATTGTCTTGTATTTTGTCTGCGGAGAGCCAATCGACTCCAGAAAAGCCGTGATATTTTCCAGCCCCAGTTTCATGCCGAAAAACTCGCGGGAAAGTATATACCGCTCCGCCGAGGCATAAGTATGGCGACGCATCACCTTCTCCACATGAATTTCAGAAGCCGGGATACCGTGTCGCGGAGCTCCTTACGGTGAACTATCCGGTCAACAAAACCCTTTTCAAGGAAGAACTCCGACGATTGGAATCCCTCCGGCAAATCCTCCCCGATCGTCTGCTGAATCACGCGCGGCCCGGCAAAACCCAGGAGAGCTTTCGGCTCGGCAAGAATGACATCACCGAGCGAAGCATAGGAGGCCATTACCCCGGCCGTAGTAGGATTGGTAAGTATCGATATGTACGGAATCTTCTTCTCCGCCAGAATCGCCAGAAGGGCCGATGTCTTGGCCATCTGCATAAGCGACAGAATACCTTCCTGCATGCGCGCCCCTCCCGAGCAGGAGACAATCACCAGCGGTATCTCCCGCTCGATCGATCGATCGATCGCTCGTGCCACCTTCTCACCAACCACCGAACCCATCGAGCCGCCGATAAACTCGAAATTCATTATCGCGAACGACACCGGTATCCCGTCGATTGTACCCAGGCCCGACGTCACCCCCTCAACCTTGCCGGTCTTCTGCTGGGCTTGCTTGATACGGTCCGGATAGCGTTTGGAGTCCTTAAACTTGAGCGGGTCTTTCGACGAGATGGTGGTATCGAACTGCTCCAGGGCGCCGTCGTCCAGAAGCAAATCTATGTACTTTTGGCTCGATATTCGAAAATGGAAATCACAATTCGGGCAAACCCACAGAAGCTCCTCCATCTTCCGGCTATATACAACTTCACCGCACGACTGGCACTTTGTCCACAACCCTTCAGGGATATCCTTCTTTTCCTGACGGGCAAGACCCGATTTATCCTTTCTGAACCACGTCATAGTTGCTGGTCTTTCTCGGTACCGCCAAGGTACCTTCCCATTACAAGCGCGTCCTCAACCGGCTGTTTGTAATAATTTGGTCGTCGATATAGCACCTCAAAATGGTGCTTCTCATAAAAAGCTACGGCCCCGCGATTACTGGGCCTGACTTCAAGAAAAACATATTCGCAATTTCGTTCCGTTACGAACTGTAAAATATTCCCCAAAAGCTGTTTGGCAACCGATTTTCTGCGGTATTTGGGTACCACCCCGAGGTTGGTCAGGTGAGCCTCCGATTCCACAATGTAATAGCAGCCGTAACCGATTATCGCCCCGCCACATTCAGCGACTATGCCACCCCACCCCTCGGCTGTAACCTGTTCCTTAAACGCGGCCACCGACCAGGGATCCGGAAAAATAAGTCTTTCTATTTGCATTATTGCCGGTATGTCCGCCAGGCTCATATCCCGGATATTCACCCGCAAATCATGATTTGTCGCGCGCGTCAAACTTGATCTCCGCCTGTGATTTCTGAATATACAACGGTTCCAGCGATGATAACTCCGCTTCCAGTCCTGCCGTGAATCTATCGCGGCCCAGCTGAATCAAATCAGCCCCGTCATACTCGATCAAAGCCGTCAAATCTTCCCCTGCGAAGCCCGACATTAGGTCACCGATCCGACAATGATAGCAAGCCACCGGATTGTCTTTCGCCAGCATAGGTAAGTCAGCGGTGGAAACTACCCGCACTTTATCTTCGACGGGTTTCCCCTGAAAAACATCGGCTGCTATGAACTCATCCCGCCGCAGAGGGATCAACACCGATACCACCCTGTCAGTATCGCAAGACTTGTGTGCGGCAATCTCGAGCAGGCTGATTCCCACAACCGGTATACCCCGGGCCACGGCCAGACCCTTGGCCGCCGCGATTCCGATTCGCAACCCCGTAAACGACCCCGGACCCGTACATACACTGATCCCGTCCAATTCATCTTTGCTCGCTCCGGCCGATTCGAACAACCCCGAAATCTTCTTGAGGATGATCTGACCGTGCGACCGCTCCACCATTTCGCTCGACTTAACCAGACGATCACCGCCAAAACTCAGACCCAGTATCAACGACCTGCCGGAACTGTCTATGGCCAGTATATTGCTGTTAGCCCAGTCTTTCATGACTCCTCGAATCCGATGCTTATTTCACGGTCGCTCTCGTCGGCTATCGCGAAATCGATCTTATAATAGCGTGACGGCAGGTAGTCGCCGGCCTTCTCTCCCCACTCCACAACCACAATACCGTCGCGCTCAAGGTAATCATCCCATCCGATTTCTTTCAGTTCCGAGGTATCGCCCAGGCGGTACAAATCGAAATGATAAACCGGCCTTTCACCCAGGTATTCATTAACGAGCGTAAACGAGGGTGAGTTCACCAGTGACTCATCCAGCCCCAGGGCCACCGTCAGGCCTCTCACAAAGACTGTCTTGCCCGAACCCAGCGGGCCGCACAGTACCAGAACATCACCCCCCCTGAACAGTGAGGCCAGCTTGCCGGCAAGCGCCAGCGTTTCATCCTCGCTGTGCGAGGTTACTCTTAATATCAGCTTCAAGGCTTATTTAGGATTAAGTATAACCAGCGGCACCACCATTTCCTCCAGGGAAATCCCCCCATGCTGAAAGGAATTGTGAAAATGTCGCACCATCTCGTTATAACGGTTGGGATAAACGAAATAAAAATCCTCTTTAGCGATAATAAAGGTCGTCGCCAGCGTCAGGGCCGGAAGACGCCACTCCTCCGGCTTCTTGACCAGCACCGAATCCTTGGGGTCCGAGTTCAGATTGTCCCCGTACTTATACCGGAGATTCGTCGAGGTTGTCCTTCTTCCGTGCGCCATCGTCCCCCTCTGACAGAGCACCGATCCATGATCTGAGGTTATGACTACCGTAAAATCGCGACTGGCGAAAGCCTTGAGAATGGAAAATAACGATGAGTGCACGAACCAGCTCTTCATCAGCGACCTGAAAGCCGCTTCTGTCCCGGCGATCTCCTTGAGGATCACGTTGTTCGAACGCCCGTGAACCAGCATATCAAGGAAATTGTACACGATCGAAACCAGCTGAGTGTCGTAGAGATCCGCTACTCTCCTGGCCAGAGCCTCACCCTCAGAGTCATTATGTACCTTCAAATACCTGCTGCGCAAGTCGGCCGGCAACCCCTGTCTGATGAGACTCTCCCGGAGAAACTCTTCCTCGTACCTGTTTAACGAACCCTCCTCCTGCGCCCTGTAATTGTCCGGGTAAGCCTCATGGATCTGATCGGGGAAAAGACCGGCGAAAAGCGCGTTACGGGCAAACGGCGTGGCGCTGGGAAGAATCGAAAAATAATATTCTCTCTCGATATTGTAATACTCGGCCAGCAGCGGTTCGATGAGCATCCACTGGTCGAGCCTCATGCAATCTATAACAACAAAAAGAACTCTCTTGTCAGCGGTCAATTCCGGCACAACATATTTCCCGGTAACGTCGGGCGATAGAAGCGGACGCTTCTCACCAAACAACCAGCAAGGGTAATTCGCCTCCATATACTTGGTGAACTCGTTGTTCCACTCTTTGCGGGTGCCCGCCAGCGCCTGCTCCAAGCCGGGGTCACTGTTCTCGTCGAGCTCAAGGCTCCAGGTGGCCAGTATCCTCGCCGCCTCCAGCCAGTCATCGGGACCGACCTCACCGTACAACTTCTGATTGAAACGATTTATCTCAGCAATATAGCGTCGCATCGACGACGATATGATTATCTGACGCGATTCCAGAAGACGCTTGATTACGGAAAGTATCTGTGACGGGTTCACCGGCTTAACCAGGTAATCATCTATCTTTTGCCCGATGGCGTCATCCATCAGCGATTCTTCCTCGGATTTTGTCACCATCACAACCGGTAGATGAGGTCTGATGTCTTTGATCTCTTCCAGCGTCGTAAGTCCGTCCTTGCCCGGCATCATCTCATCGAGCAGCACCAGGTCATATAATTCCTTGGCCACTTTGGCCAGGCCGTCCTCACCCGACATAGCCGTGTCAACCTCGAAACCTCTCTTCCGCAGAAAAATTACATGCGGTTTCAACGACTCAATCTCATCGTCAACCCACAGTATCTTTTTCGCTGGCGCCTGCTTTGCCATTTCCCAACCTGTCTACTTTCCCGCCGGAAGCAATACCTCGAAAACCGTCTCCCCCGGCTTCGACCTTTTCAGGACTACACGACCGTTATGGTACTCCTCAACGATCCGCTTTACCAGGGTCAGCCCCAGGCCCCAGCCGCGCTTCTTGGTCGTGAACCCGGCCCTGAATATCTTGCGCGAGGCCCGCGGCGGGATTCCTTTACCGTTGTCGACTATCTCTATCATCACCCACTTCCCCGAATTTATTATATGGCTTCGAAGATCGATACGTCCGCCCTTCGGGTCCACCGCATGCAGCGAGTTCTTGACAAGGTTCTCCAGCGCCCAGCCAAATAACTCGCCGTTTAGCCTCACCGGGGGAACCTCGCCCGGGTTGAACTCGATCTTGATCCCATCACCCTCAAAAGGAAGCCGCCGGCGGAAATACTCGACCGTCTCTATGATCACCTCGTTGAGGTCGTACTCTTTAAGTTCGGGGACCGAGCCGATCTGACCGAACCGGTTAGCCACTTTCGTCAACCTGATAACGTCATCACGCGAATTTGACAGCGTATCATCAAGTAGTTGCCTCTGCTCGCCCCTGAAACTTCCCGCGTCGCGCTCGGTCTGGAGCACCTCCAACCAACCCATCAACGACGATATCGGAGTCCCCAACTGATGGGCGGTCTCCTTGGCCATTCCCACCCAGATATGCCGTTCCTCACTGCGCCGGATATTCTGAAACCCGATTATCGCCACTAACATGAAAGCCACCACAATACCGATCTCGATAAACGGCATAACCCTCAGTTGATTGATGACCTTTGAATTACCGTAACAGAGATAATTGGTGAAACCTTCCCCCGCCTCCGGCCCACTATATACCAGCGGATATTCCCCGTTTTGCCTAATCATCTCCTCCGCCACTTGCTTTAGATACGCACGGGTCTTCGCCGTCGTGTCACCCGGCAGCACGCCTTCCACGTTCCGGTAGTGAATCGCTTCCCCCTCGGAATCAAGAACCACTATCGGGAAATTCGCTTTGACTATGACTTCATCGAAGATGAACTGAAGTTCCGAGCCGGTCATATTCGAATTGGCCGCGAGTTGCCACATCCGAACATACTTCTCCACCTGTGATCGCGTATTGGCCTTTAACTGGTCTATCACGCTGAACGTGTACCAGATAAAAACGGCCGACAGCACCGCCACTCCCGTAAGCAGGAATATCTTGAATGCCGTCGACTTGCCAATATAAAGGGAGTCCGTGGCCCGGCCTTTTGTGGCTTTGTTCTCTGCCATTAGCCTATCTTCTCGACCCCGCCCATGTACCGGCGAAGCACCTTCGGTATCGTCACACTCCCGTCCGGGTTCTGATAGTTCTCCAACACCGCCGGAATCAGCCGCGCCAGTGCCACCCCGGAACCGTTGAGCGTGTGCGGAAACCTGACTTTCTTATCCTCATCACGGAACCGGCAATTCATTCTACGGGCCTGGAAATCCTCGAAATTCGATATCGATGATATCTCCAGGTACTTTTGCACTCCGGCCGCCCACAGTTCAATGTCATAACACTTGGCCGCCGCGAACGACAGATCACCGGTTGCCAGTGCACACACCCGGTAGGGAATTTCCAGTCCCTGAAGTATCTTCTCTGCCTGCGCGGTCAGTGTTTCCAGCTGGTCATACGACACTTCCGGCCTGACAATCGACACCAGTTCCACCTTGTCGAATTGATGTACCCTTATCATTCCCCGCGTATCTTTCCCGGCCGCCCCGGCTTCGCGACGGAAACACGGCGTATAGCAAACCATGTTCATGGGCAGGTCCTTGTAGCTCAGAATCTCGTCCCGGTACAGGTTCGTAACGGGGACTTCACCGGTCGGGATGAGGTACATATTATCGTTTTCGGTGCGGTACATATCCTCGGCCATCTTGGGAATCTGCCCCGTCCCGAACATCGCCTGCTCATTCACGATAAACGGCGGCGCGATTTCCTCATAGCCGTCCGCTATATGTACGTCGAGCATATAGTTGATGAGGGCTCGCTGAAGTCGCGCGCCCAGTCTCTTGAGTAGGTAAAAACCCGAGCCGGAAATCCTCGCTGCGGCGGGAAGGTCAAGGACACCTAACTTCTCACCGATTTCCCAGTGTGGCTGGACCTCGAAATCCGGTTTGGGAATCTCTCCCCAACTACGAATTTCCACGGCCGCGCTTTCGTCCTCACCAACCGGGACAGAGTCGTGGGGAAGGTTCGGTATCCAGATCAACTGGTCGTGTATTTTCTGTTCCATCTCGCGAAGGTTGTTATCGAGCCCGGCGATTTCGTCGCCCACTTTGCGCATATTTTCGATAGCCTTGTCAGCGGGCTTGCCAGTTTTCTTGGACTGGGCGATTTCGGCCGAGGCTTTGTTGCGTTCGGCCTTGAGATTCTCAACATTGCGGATTATCTCTCGACGCTGCTCATCTAGAGCCAGAA
The DNA here is from genome assembly GCA_020351995.1 of Candidatus Zixiibacteriota bacterium. Classification (GTDB taxonomy): domain Bacteria; phylum Zixibacteria; class MSB-5A5; order GN15; family FEB-12. Next base: position 1,655,643 of record CP070674.1, on the reverse strand, counting down.
GCTGGTCGATATCGGCATTGTCGTATTTTTTGGCCAGTCCGGCTTTGACCAAATCGGGGTTCTCCCGGATGAACTTCATATCAAGCATAAAGGTTCTTTTCCCTGCTCAGAAGTAGCGTTATCTCTCTTATAAGTTGGACTAATTATAACTTAATCAACAAATTAAGTCAATTGCAACCATTTTGCCCCCATAGTGTTATACTCAAAGATCGTGTTGATCGACAAGATGTTACACGAGAAAAACCCACCCGGCGCGAGATATTTCTTGCCTTTTGGCAGAATAGCCATAATTTATGGCTCTTACAGTTGAAGGAGTTATCGAAAACGATGGCAAAAGTTTGTGAAATATGCGGAAAGAGGCCGGTCACCGGCAACAATGTCTCCCACGCTCACAACGTGACCAAGAGACGGTTCAATCCTAATCTTCAGAGGGTACGGGCACTGGTTGACGGTACGCCGAAGAAGATCACGGTGTGTACTTCATGTTTGAAGGCCGGTAAAGTCACCAAGCATGTCCGTGTCAAAAAGCCCAACGCCGCCACCGGCACGTAAGCTCGCAGCACCACCGGCGCTTCGACGTTGTTCGCCGCGTAAGATTCCAAAAGACTGCCCTGGCAGTCTTTTTTGGTTGCAGTCACTAGGATTCGTGGGGCAGGATCCCTGCGATCTCGCCTGGGTGCCCCACTTGCTGCGGGATCCTTGCATGTTGGCAGATGAAGTAGGTCGAAACCCCTTGCCCGTCAGGGTTCGTCGACAGACGAAGGTTTCGACACCCGGGTGACAGGCTCAAATTTGTTTGGACCTGACAGGATATATTGCGTTGTGCCCGGTGAATCTTCAGATTCACCGGATCCTCAGGGCGGGTTACGGGGCTATCGCCGACGTCGCGAATCATAAGGGATACCGCGCGCTTTATACAACGCGCGTACCTGCTTGTTTATCTTCTTCGCCTGTTTTTCTGTGACCGGAATTCGGTAAGTCTTTTTCCAGAGTTTCGGGCAACCAAGGCTTGAACCGACACTGAACCAGAAACCGCCATCCCGGCGGCGTGCGTTGTACAGCGACAGCTCGCAGGTAATAGAGTCTTTGTCGATGGTAGGAAATCTTAGGGACGCCAGTGCACCCCGGAAGTCTGTTGGGATTAATTCATTGAATTCGTCGCAATCAGTCCGCTCGCTACGGCACTGCAGATATCCAAGGACAACGTCGTCCGGTAGTTTCTCCAGCTCAACTATGATCGGATTCGTGGTGTCGCCGTAAACTTCCAGGCCATCGGTCAATATCAGGCTGCGCGGAATTTCATAGCGTCGGTACAGGGGAATAACGGGAGCCTCCCTCTTCTCCTCCAAGGCAATCTCGAATGCATCACCCACGTTTGTCAGAATAAAATCTCCCGACCATACCTTGTCATCTTCTCGCAACGTATCTGCGAGCGTTAGATCCGAGGTCGGGGCCTGTTCATATATGCTGACATTGATCGACACCCGGGAATTACTTGCTATTCTTCCGGGAAGTTCAACCAGGGGGGATACCGGAAGACCGGAGTATCGATGTACTATCTGATTTTCCTTCGTGACGGTCGTTAGGAATCCCGACCCTTTGCTGACCTGTACGCCCAAAGGGAGAAGACTGTCCTTGTCGAACTCTACTGTGCGCCCTTCTCTCAGGTACACTTTGTGAGGAATCAGCAGTGTGTGATGGTCATATAATTCCAATTCCGGAACCTTCATCGACTCATACTCACTTCTTGTGATGATTGTCTCTATACTCCCGGTCCAGAGCACCTCCTCCCGAAGCTGTGCCCGGGCGCGACGGTGCCGTTTTCCCGGAGTGTAGAAGAGTTGAGACAATTCGTACTTAAATCGCATTATCGCCTCGCCGTCCTCGAATACCGGGCCTTCGGGTAGCTGAAGTGTGACGCCGGAAGCGGGAACGTATGGCCGAAGTTCATCGGGACCAAACAAGATGGCCGGAGGGCACGGAAGTCCGGGCAGGTATGCCATTGAAACATTTCCAGCTATTGTGTACGACGTGACGTAGTGTGGGGCAATGACCACTGATATGGTGTCAAAACTGCTGGTGTCCGAGCAAAGTATGGGGCCGCGCTGCAAGGCTAGTCGGCGGGGGAATACGAAGCTGACAGTATCGGGTTTAGCGGTGTTATCTGAAACCGCCAGATCGAATTGCGGGGAAATCAGAAGCCCGTGCCAACTGTCCTCTTCTCCGGGCGCAATAAGTATCTCTACTCTCGCACTGTAACGCCCGGCGGGTAGGCCTGAGATCGGCGGTCGAGTTGACGCCGAGTCCCACGCTGTCTTCCACTCGAAAAGAGATTTGCGGTTGTCCCGATGATACGCCTCATATTCCGGATTAATTTTATCGGGCACGCCGGCCACATGATAGGTGACATCGAGATTGAGTTCGGAGTGGTTTGTGGATACGGTGTCGCCTTCCTTGTAAGGGCTCGACAGTGTGGCCACTGTGTCAAAGTCACGAGACAACCCGGTTTCGAGATCTACAAGCCGCAGTTTGACGTACGGACCACCCATGTTACCGTCTCGACCAAAAATTGACGTCACATTGGAGCCATCGACAGCACGTATCCGAAGGGAGAGGGAAATGGCATCCAGATAATTGTAGGTTCTGCCCGATGTGACTCTGAGTTGAAGTCCGTTTGATTCCGGTCCCCAGTCGGTGGTAACTATCTCGGGTGAAGTTGTATCGACTCCCTCTTCCTCGGATGTCAACTGTGCGGAGGAACGCACGAATAACAGCAGGCTGGCCGCGGTCAGCAACAGGACCAGCTTAGCCCAAACGCATCTAATGTTCACCACGCCGCCCTCCTTCCGTTGAATCGCCGAGTGCCTGCGGAACTACAAGCTGGTACTCTTTACTCCACCAGGTGTATACTCTTGGGGGCGGCGGACATGAATCCGCGACTCGGGCCAGCGAAAGAGTCACGTTCAGTAACGAATCCTGGCTCACCGATGGATCAAGCTGGCAAAGGATATCGGGCAAAAATGTTGACATAAAGCCCAGGGTGTCCGTTCCAACCTGTAATCTGACCAGCGGCAGGTACCCTTCAGATTCCTTAAAATCTACCATGATCGGGTCCGACATGTCCGCGACAACCTGCCAGTCGCTGTTTATCCTGAGTCTTCTGGGCATCCGGCACTGCCGCCACACTGTTTGACGAGGGAGGCGCAGATCTTTGGACTGCTCCATTTCAACGGATGCCGCTGTAGTGCTAAGAAGAGCGTTAGCAGCCCAAAGTCGCGTAATGCGCGGAGGGGAATCCATCTTGTCAGTCCCGATCAGGTCCCGACGAAATTGAAAAAGCGCTATGCCGAAGTCCACAGGCGATTCACAGGTCGGCAGACGGGGCAATTGATATAAGGGTGAGCGCGGAGCATGATAGAATGATTCAACAAATTCGCTGTCGATTGAAACCCAATAGCCGACCTCGTACTCGCGCTTCATCTTGCATTCGATTGGAATTGGGTTACTCTCATCCGCAACTACCTCGCCTTTGTCCGTAACCCTGATTTGGCGGGGCATCAGATAAGTATGGTATGAGAATTGTTCGCGCTCCGGAATCGTCAGCGAATCCATCTGTTCCTTTATCAACGTGAACTGATATTCGCGTTCCCAGAGAATTCGGAACACTTTCCCCTCCAGTTCCCATGCGTGCTGCGGGCAATCGGTGCTTTCGTAGATGTTGAATTTGTGCCATGTGCTCATGCGTCCATCTTCGAAGACGATATTCCATGGAAGCGAGAACCATCGGTCAGTAATCACCATGTCGTCTGGTGTATAGGAACCGCTCACACAGAGCCCTTTGTGATATGCGATCTTCACGCTGTCCATGCTAAGGGTGTCACAGCCAAGGCGAGGGCCGGGAAGTAGCCTGCATTCTCTTGGGAATACCACAGTTAAGGTCTCGATTTCACTATGTTTTGGTATTAGCGTAAGGTCAAATAGAGGTGATGAAACAAAGCCGTTCCAGGCCGAGGAGTCAAATGCCGGGACGAACAGGTCGAGTTTACACCGCACCTCAGATTCGACAATCACTAAAGGCGTAGGGATCTTTATCGTAGTGCTGAGAAAGCCACGGCTATCGTCTGTTGACGCACTGAAGCGTGCGGGATTCAAACCTGGTCGCCCAGACTGCCTCCAGACGTGTTGTGTCTGTCTTCCGGTAACTTCGTTGTACACGTCAAGCGTGGCTCTTGTCCCGGGAGGCAATAATATGACATCCTCGATATGAGGCTCAAGCTCATCCGATGTGATCCGAAACTCCAGACGTAGTTCGACCAATTCTTCAGAAACGATGGAGGCTGGAGCACCAACCCGCATTTGCAGGCCGTTAGACATCTGTCCCCAGTCGGTGATTTGCCGATTCGCACCGACCGAATTTTCCTGGGAGCGCCCGGTGCGATCCACGCCAATTAAAACCAGGGCAGCGAAAACAAATATCTTGAGAGTGAGTACCCTACAATTCACATTGTCCCCCCGCTTGTTGGTAGCATTGTTATACTATACAGACGGTCATGTGAAGAAAACATAAAATTTTTCGGTTCTGCATCAGAACTCGATGGCCCACCCTCCGGGTGCGTCTCCTTTGCGTTGTGCCCGCTGAAGCTTCAGATTCACCGGATATACCCCTCATTTTCTCTACAACCTTTCCCCTGATCGAAACGATGTGCCCTTTCGTAGGGGTTCAAAATTTTGAACCCCTACGAAGTAAGTCGTAGCCGCAACAACGGGAGAAGCTGTACAAAACCAAAAAATAACAAAACGAACCCAAATCGATGTAAAAGAAAGTAGTAGGTCGAAATCCCCTGCCCGGAAGGGTCCCTCGCTTCGCGAGGGCGGTTTCGACACCGGAGCAAAAAAGATAAAACGAACCCAAATTGCCACCAGGAAGTGGTGCCCCACAACTTGCTGTGGGGTCCTTGCATGTTGCCAGAGAAATAGTAGGCACCTGTACGGAAACCGTCGGCTGGAGCGTTACCGAAGGCTCCCTCGACAAACGCCACACAAAGTGTGGAAACGAACCCAAATCCATGTAATCGAAAACCAGACATAACATTACAACGCGGTATCCTCTTCCCTCCCCCTGATAAGGGGGACCGAGGGGGTTGTGACTGGATCCCTGCCTTCGTGGAAATGCCAAAAAAACAGCCGCCGGGCGAGCAGAAACCCGGCGGCCAACGCAGTATCGCTGTCCTATAGCAGTAAGGGGGTTTTGGATGGAACCCTAACTCGATTTCAATAAACTCAAAACCGAATTGGCGCTGAGATTCGAATAACTCAAAAGCGCCATCCCGGCCTGAAACTTTATCTGTTCCGCCATAAACCGTGAAAACTCCATGCCGTAATCGGTATCGCGAAGATTCGATTCGGCGGCCTGAAGATTCTGGCTGGTTATCTGAAGGTTCCGCACGTGCGACTCCAATTCATATCGCTGCGTGGAACCCACCTGAACCTGAAGCGCGTCAACCTCGGCCATGGTCTGGTCAATAAGCTCAATCGACGCCTCGGCCGATTCGGCCGATGAAAAGTCGATTCCGCTCAGGTGGCTTAGCTCGCCCAGCGATCCTTCGCTGCCATCGAACAAAGCCATGCCGTTGAACTGGGCCATATCAATAGCGTCGTTGAAATAATTGACCATCCTCTCGGCCGCAAACGCATAGGCCTGCTGGGCGTCATCGCTGTTGAACCCTTCATTGGCGGCACCAACGGCCAGGGTGCGAAGTTCGGTTAACTGACTGCGGAATCCGGACAGACTGCCCGAAGCCGTTTGATATTTATAGATCAGGTTGTTGGTGTTTTCGATTTCCTGATTTAAAGATGCTATCTGGCTGCGGAGCTGTTCCGAAATGACAAGCTGCGCCGGTCCATCTGCTGCCGAATTGATCCGCACGCCGGAAGACAACTTCCCCAGCGACGAAAACATATTCGACAACGATATATTAATGTGGTGGACCAGTCGGCTGCTCGGCTGATCGTTAAAGATGCTCAATACCATGTTCTCCCTCCTTACCGCACGCGGAGGTGTTTTAGTTCATTCTTAATACAGCAGAGCCTGTGCCGGATTGGAGGCTATTACTAAACGGCTGCGTGATAACTACTTATAAGGGTCGATTTGAAGGCGAAAAACAAAAGACGACAAAAGTATGGGATTTCCCCCATACTCTGTCAGGAATTGACATTGATACTGAATCGATTCACCGGACCACTAAGATTCTTCTCTCTTGCCAACGGTGCCGGCGTATATCATAAACCTTTCGACACCATCCAGGCCCAGAAGTTCATTGACAGCGTCATCGTCATAGGCACCGATACCGCACGCGCCGCATCCGATCGATTCCGCCGCCAGGTAAAGATTCTGGCACACGTGCCCGGCGTCGAGAAGCATATAGCGATACCCGCGCTCGACATATCGCCACGCCATCCGCGGCGTGTTGGCCACCCACAAAAACACCGTCGCCGCCTTCGCCATCCAGGTCTGGTTCACGCACGCCTGTGCCAGCACCTTTCCGAACGAATCGTCGAGCCGTATCTCGGCCAATTTGTGTTCAGGTGCCACATAACGGTACAGTCCAGGTGTAAGTCCTTCGACATTATTGATGCCCAGGTAGGTGACAAAAGCATGTCGTCCTCCGGCCGATGGTACCGTGCGGATAGTGCGCTCGGTGACTCGTCCCGTGCTGTCCTGAACCGACGAGATCTTCTTCACTCCCTGCGTGCACCACAGCAGGTAGGCCAGTTCCTCGATAGAGAGCGACTGTTTCGAGAAACTACGGTGACTGCGGCGTTGCTCAATAGCTCGTTTGAAGCTGTAATCGGGCAATGTGATTGTGTCCGGCGACGGAAGTTTGACCAGCTTCTGACCTTTCTCGTACGGTGGTTCCAGCGGCGGTGCCTCGATTCCTTTCAACTGGTCGGGTTCGCTCAGATGGTGATATTTTGTTTTTTCGAAAAACTCGATGCCGATATTCTCTTTCACGATTATCTCCTATCCTGTCATCCGGTACTCTCTGTTTTCTCTCAATATAAGGATACCCCGCCCCTATTGCAACCTGTCGCCCGGAGTGCAATAAAAATACCGCCGGCAGGGTAGGTTAACCGGCGGTATCGTGGAGGAACCAGTTTATAGAGCGGTTTAGGCTCTATTGTTAGGTGCTTTTATATCTATTATTCAATTGTTCAAAGCTCGTCTCTTATCTCATTGATCATCCAGCCTTCGTATGTAGGCCGGGATTGTCCTATCATCTTCGGAGAACATCGGCACCCGGTTGCGAATACCGTGACCGTTACCACCATTGCCGCCGTCACCGCCTTGACCCTGGGCGTCTTCGCTCTCGAAGACTTCCCGCACTTCCTGTTCCGGCGGCGACATCAACGCCTCGGCCGGCTGAATTACGCGCTCGCGCGGTTTCGACGGAGCCTCCATGTGCTCGGGGAAGAGCGGAATCGGTTTGCCCGGTCGAGACTCGTCAATCTCCTTCTCTACTTTCTTGACCAGCTCCTGTCCCTGGCCGAATCCGGTAGCAATAACCGTCACGCGCATCTGGTCTTCCATATCCGGATCGATAACGGCGCCGAAGATAATATTGGCGTCGTCACCGGCCTCTTCATAGATGAGCGAGGTTGCCGTGTTGACATCGAACAGCGACATATCCTCACCACCGGTAACGTTGATCAAAACGCCCCTGGCACCGCTAATCGAGATGTTTTCCAGAAGGGGCGACGATATCGCACCTCTGGCCGCGTCAACCGCTTTTTCTTCACCTTTGCCGTAACCGGTACCCATGAGGGCATCCCCCCTCTCGAGCATAACGGTGCGGACATCAGCGAAATCGCAGTTGATCAAACCCGGAACGGTAATCAGGTCCGAAATACCCTTGGTCGCCTGGTAAAGAACCTCGTCGGCGGTGGCAAAGGCACTGGTCAGCGTGGTCTTCTTATCAACAATCTCGAGCAGTCTTTCATTGGGAATAGTGATAAGAGTATCCACCTCGGCTTTGAGATCCACCAGGCCCTGCTCGGCCCGATAAATCCTCTTGCGGCCCTCGAATATGAACGGCTTGGTGACGATCGCCACCGTAAGAGCTCCCGCGGCCCGGGCTATTTCGGCCACGCCCGGCGATGCCCCGGTTCCCGTTCCGCCACCCATGCCGGCGGTGATAAAAACCAGGTTTGGTTTGCCGATGGACTCGGCGATATCTTTTCGATTTTCATCGACGGCCCTCTGCCCGATTTCCGGGTTGGCTCCGGCCCCCAGCCCTCCGGTGATCTCACCGCCGATCTGTACCTTATTCTCGGCCTTGTTTTGATCGAGCACCTGGGCATCGGTGTTGATGGCGATAAACTCAACACCCCGGAGCTTGGCATCGATCATTCTGTTGACAGCGTTTCCGCCGCCGCCCCCTACGCCAACCACCTTGATGTTGGCGTAGCCGATCAGCTCTTCCGCGAAGCTGAACTTGTGCTTGTTGTTTGTCATGATGGGTTCCTCCTATGAACATTCAAAACCGTTTTGTTATCCAACTTTCGAATCTCTTCAAAAACCCTCTGAACTTTCCCCGGCCGCCACCGCTGATGGGCTCATGGCGGAAGCCATAATTCAAAAGCCCGTGAGCGGTGGCATAGCGCACGTTATCGAGTTCTTCGGGGACGTGTTCGATCCTGTCAATCCTCCCCAGTCGCACCGGCATGTCAAAAATCTGTTCGGCCAACTCCGTCGTACCGGCCAGAAGTGAACCGCCGCCGGTAAGAACGATTCCGGCGGCAGGCATATCGGCAACGCCGGCCTTCTTGATCTCGCGAAGTACCAGCGAAAATATCTCCTCCATGCGCGGCTCTATGATCGATGCCAGAACATTGCGCGAAACTTCCTTATCCGACCTGCCCACCGCTCCCGTGACGGTAATCATCTCTTCGGGGTCAACCATCGAAGCCAGCGCGGCCCCGTAAGTCACCTTGAGCCGTTCGGCCTGGTCCACGGTGGTCCGCAGGCCAATGGCCAGGTCACTCGTGACGTTCTTCCCGCCAAGCGAAATCACACTGGTGTAACGGATGGCGCTGTCGAAGAAAACAGCTACCCCGGTGATATCCCCCCCGACATCAACGACAATAACGCCCATTTCGGTCTCATCGCCGGTCAGCAGTATGTCGGAAACCGCCACTGATTCCAGAACGATGTGATCGACGTTCAGATGGCAGCGCTCGAGTGCCCGATAGATGTTCTTGGCCGAGGTCACTGAAGCCGTGACGATATGGGCCTCAACTTCGAGTCGAACACCGGTCATACCCACCGGATCCTTAATCCCGCCCTGATCATCCACCGAAAAATCCTGAGGTATAACGTGAATAATTTCCCGGTCAACCGGGATTGCGACCGCGCGGGCGGCATCGATGGCTTTCTTGACATCCTGTGCTGTTATCTCATTGTCGGACCGGGCCACCGCGATCACCCCGTGACTGTTGATGGAACGAATATGTTCACCGGCAATGCCGACCGTGACACTATCAATTTCGGTGCCTGAAGTCATTTGAGCGTCCTCTACCGCCTTGCGAATCGAGGAAACTGCCTTTTCCATATCAACGACAATACCGCGGCGAAGCCCCTCGGCGGGTGACTGGCCATGACCGATAACATAGATTCGATCTTCCTTGTCGATCTCTCCCACCAGGCACACAACCTTGGTGGTTCCGATATCCACAGCCGCCACGATATTCTCACGGGCCATTATTCAACTCTTCCTGCCGCATATTATCATGTTCTCAAAACGCATATCGATGGTGGTCACCCCCTCGAGATCGGGGGCGAAACGACTTACGAACTCGACAAACTCGAGCATATCTTCCCGGAAACTCTCGACCCTCACTTTCAGACGATAGGGCAACCCGGACAGGCTCACCAGAACATAGCTTTTCTGACCGAAATCAATCTCGCTTATCAGCCGATACAGGACGACATTGACATTCCGCAATCTCTCCAGTTGTTCGACCACCACGCCGACGCGTACATCATGGCAATAACCGTAGGCGGGTCCGGCCATAACCGAGGTGAGTACCGGATGTTCCCAGTCAAACTCGCTGTGCTGAAGAGACACCACTCGCGCCTGTTCGGTCAAACCGAAGAGTTCTCCGCTGCCGGCATCCACCAAAAAGCACACCGGCTCGAAATTGTTGGTCTTGATTTCTATCCGTCCGGGTAACTCGTACGAAACGTCAACTTTGTATATATCCGGCGCCGCGATCAGCGTACCGGCGAGACTGTCGACAGGCTGCCTGACAATCGATTTCTCGGCATTCAGCGCCAGCTTCCCCTCCCAGCTCCTGATTGGCTGTTCGTTCAACGTTACCTCTTGCAGGCGGCATGCGTCGGTATAGCTGACACTGAACAGCAATACCGAACCGGCAATTACCGTCAGAATCATTATCAGCAATGTCTTTCTCGAAAACAGCATCAGCCCTACCGCCCAAGCCTCTCAAGTATTTGACGTTTTATCAGTGTTATGGAACCGGCCCCCATCGTTATGACCAGATCGCCCGGCCGGGCCAGTTCGCCTATTTTCTCAACCGCGTTGTCCTTTGGACCAACGTATTCGAATCGCCCCTTGCCAAGTTTCCCGGCTTCCTCAACAATCGCCAGTGACGTTATCCCTTCGATGGGTGCCTCTCTGGCCGGGTATATGTCCGTTAGCACACAGATGTCAGCAATAGCCAGACTCTCCGCGAACTCTCGTTTGAAATCCCTCGTGCGACTGTACAGATGTGGTTGATAGACCACTATCACCCGCCGGTCGTACAGGCCTTTGGCTGCCTCCAGCGTGGCGCGAATCTCCGACGGATGATGGGCATAGTCATCGACAACAACAACGTCATTGGCTTCACCTATAATCTCAAAACGGCGTCCGACACCACTGAAGGTCAGCAGTCCCTCGGCGATGGTCGCGAAGGGCACATCCAATTCGCTGCATGTCGCCACCGCCGCCAGGGCGTTATTGACATTGAACATCCCCGGCACCTTTAGAATGATTTCACCGAGCAAATCACCCTCGCGATAGATCGAAAAGATGGTGCGGTTGGCCTCGGTCACAACGTCCAGAGCCCGGTAGTCGGCGCCGACGTCAAAGCCGAAAGTCTGGTACGGCCGCGCTATGCGATTACGAATTGATGTCAGGTTGGCGTCGTCGGCCGAGATAATGACCGAACCGTAAAAAGGAACCCGGTTCATGTAGGTTACAAACGAATCTATCAGGTCATTCATGTCGTCATAGCAGTCCAGATGATCGGCTTCGAGATTGGTCACCACGGCTATTGTAGGAAACATCGATAAGAAGGACTTATCGTATTCATCGGCCTCGGCAACGAGATACTCCCCACTGCCAAGGGCGGCGCCGGTGCCGAGCTCAGCCACAACGCCGCCCACAATAAGGGTAGGTTCATAGTTGCCGATCTGGAGGATCTTGCCGATCATCGATGTCGTAGTGGTTTTTCCATGCGTACCGGATATACCGATCGAGAATTTCAGACGCATCAATTCACCCAGCATTTCAGCCCGCTTGATTACCGGGATTCCCCGGCGCCGGGCCTCGAGCACCTCCGGATTCTCCTCCCCGACCGCCGATGAAATGACCACTACATCAACATCCTCTACATTCGTGGCCCGGTGATCATCGAATATGGTCAGCCCCAGGCCCTGCAGGTAATGAGTGATCTCACTGGGAGTGTTGTCAGATCCCTTGATTTGATAGCCGAGATTGTGCAGAATCTCGGCGATGCCGGACATCCCCGCTCCACCAATTCCGACAAAGTAAAGTTTTTTGACTTTTCCAAACATTAGCGTCTCTCTTCTGAACTTCGCCACAGGCAGCACGCCCGTAATATCCGACCTCACTCCCTGTCTCCAGTCGTTTTCATACCTTCTATCTGTCTGATGATATCCTCTGCGATGATATCCACTGCTGGTCTTTGACCGGCTGTTTCGCGGGCAATGGCCGTCTTCATCCGGGAGTACTCGTCGGACTCAAGTAGATCGACTGCCTCCGCGATGATGTCGATATTCTCCAGGTCCATTTCCTCAATCATGCGAGCCATACCCCGCGAAACGTAATTCTCGGCGTTTTTTTTCTGATGGTCACCCGCCGCGTGTGGATACGGAATCAGGATAGCCGGCAGGCCACAGGCGGTTATTTCAGCAAGTGACAAAGCCCCGGCTCTCGCGATAACCAGATCCGCGGCGGCATAGACCTGTTCCATTTGTTGGGCGAACGGGAAGAGGGCGCAGTTCGAAACCTTTTTTGCTGCCATTATCTCTACCTCCTTGTGATCCCTGCTTCCCGTCTGCCACAACAATTGAACTCCTTGGTTAAGCTTTTCTTTCTCCAGGCTGCGCAGAACGGCGTTATTTATTGCCCTGGCACCCTGGCTTCCGCCCAGCACGAGTATTGTTCTACGCTCCGGCAATAACCCGTACGTTTCGAGGGCCGCCTCACGCCGTCCTGACGTTATAGATGCTCGTACCGGGTTACCGGTTACCATTATTTCGGCCGATGTTTTCAAGTACTCTTTCGCTTTTTCAAAACCCAGATAAATCTTTTTCGCCGCGCTTGCCAGTTGCCGGGTCGCCACTCCCGGATAAGAATTCTGTTCCTGAAGCAACGTTGGAATGTTCTTCCATGCTGCCACCTTTAGAACCGGCCAGCACACGTAACCACCGGTTCCAATGACTATATCGGGTTGGAAGCGACTGAGCAAACTGACCGACTTCATCAACGCGGTCGCGATAACGAATGGCACCAGTAGATTGACGAGGGTGATTCCCCGAATTATCCCGCGCATATTGATAGTATGAAGCGGATAACCAAGTTTCTCCCTCATTCGATACTCAAGTCCGCGTCTGGTGCCCACAAAGATTATTTCTACCTCCCTTTTCCCTTTCATCAATTCCGATAGCCTGTCGGCGATGGCGATTGCGGGAAACAGGTGACCACCTGTCCCACCGCCGGTAAATATGATTCTGGCCGTGCTCATCTTGTCGCCACCCTTCGCGAAAGATTAAGCAGCACCGCCACCGCGGCACTCGACACCACCAGCGACGATCCTCCATAAGACAGAAATGGCAGCGGCAAACCCGTTACCGGAATCAGCGCGGTCACCACGCCGATATTAATGGCAATATTGACGAACAGCGACAGGGTCATACCCGCCGCTAACAGATATCCGAATCTATCCGGCTGAGCCGAGGCAATTTTCAAACCGCGCCAGAGCATATAAAAGAGCAGGCTCAGTATCACCAGCAAGCCAATCAACCCTATCTCTTCCCCGATAGCCGCGAAGATGAAATCGGTATGAGGGTAAGGCAGGAAAAACAACTTCTGTCTTCCCTCACCAAGTCCGGTACCGAAAATTCCGCCTGATCCCAGGGTGAGAGCGGCTTGCTTGACCTGGTAACTGCCCAGAAGCGGATCCGCCATAGAACTCACATAGTCAATAATTCTGCTTTTCTTGTAGCCAAGAACCAGGACTGCGAACGATGCCACAGCGGCCAGTGGAACAAACGCCAGTGTAAGGTGCTTCATCCGGGCCCCGGCCAAGAAGAACATGCCTAGGGCTGTCAGAAAGATCACCAGGGTTGTGCCCAGATCCGGCTCCAGGATGATCAACAGTAACCCCAGGCCGATAATCGGCACGTACGGAAAGAGTAATTGTTTCAGATCGGCCAGATTGCGCTTCTGGTTGGAGAGCGAAAAGGCCAGGTAAAAGATCATCATGAACTTAAACAATTCCGAGGGCTGACCCGTGAACGGCCCGATCATCAACCACCTGTGCGATCCGTTACGGGCCGGCATCAGAAAAACGAGCGACAATAATAGCAGCACCAGCAAGAGAGCCGGGGCTGAAAACACCGCCGCCCTCTGCAGGTCCAGGCGACAGATGACAAACATTACGGCTGCGGCAATAAGCGCCCATATAAACTGATTCTTGAAAAAGAACAGATGTGAACCAAATCGACTCTCGGCCATAATGGACGACGTCGAATAGACCATAACTAATCCTATAGCCATCAGGATCACGTAAGCCAATAGCAGACGCTCATCAATCAACTTATCTTTGCGAAAGCGCCTCATTCTCGTTCTTCCCGTTTTTCAGCGTGGCGACGGCATCCTTAAAGACACGGCCGCGATGCTCAAAATTCTCAAACTGGTCAAAACTGGCGCATCCCGGCGATAGCATCACCGTCTCACCCGGAAAGGCGGCCTCGAAGGCCTGCCTGACTGCCTGTTCAAGTGTATCCGCGAACTCTACCGGGAAAGCCTGCCCGAGAGCGTTGAAGATCTTGTCTCTGGCTTCACCGATTGCGATGATTCCCTTTATCTTGTCGCGCCCATGTTCCACAATCTTCTCGAACTGCCCGCCCTTGTCACGCCCACCGGCGATCAGATAAACAGGAGTACTTACCGAGCGCAGGGCATAGCAGACCGAATCCACATTCGTCGCCTTGGAATCATTCACGAAGCTGATTCCAGCCACCCTGCCGACATTTTCCAGTCGATGCTCCACCCCGGGAAAGTCGCTCAGCACCTTTTTTATATCTTCGGGAGCAACGCCGTGCAGACTGGCCGCGGCCGCGGCGGCAGCGGCATTCTGAAGATTATGGGGACCCGGTATAAGAATCTCCGAACTGTTTATGACTGGTGTCTCAAGACCGCCGACCCTGCAATACAGTGTTCCCTCACGAACAAAGCTCAGCGCCTGCGCCTTATCTCCAACACTGAAATAATGCACTTTGGCATCGGTATCCATATCATCAACCACGATCTCCGGATCGTCCAGATTGACAATCAGGGATTGATCGGGACCCTGGTTCTCGGTAATTCTATATTTCGCTCGCTTATAATCATCGAAGGTGCCATGGCGGTCGAGATGATCGGGCGTCAGGTTCAACAGCAGGGCGGTGTCCGGTGTGAAGTCAGCAATGGTCTGGAGTTGGAAGTTTGACACCTCAATAACGGCCACACCATCCTCAGGAACTTTCAGGGCAATCTCACTGAACGGCAACCCGATATTGCCGCCGACAAAAGTGTCAAATCCGACCCGGGAGAAAATCTCGCCAATTAGGGTGGTCGTTGTCGTTTTACCGTTTGAGCCGGTCACCGCTATTATCTTCCCGCGACATGCCCACGAGGCAAATTCAATTTCAGAAAAGAGCGGGATACCCTTATGACGAGCCTTTGCCAGAATTTCTATCTCAAGGGGTACGCCGGGAGAAACGACAATGTAATCGCACGTCAGCAGCTCGTCCGAGTGCCTGCCCGTCTCAAACGGAATCTTCAAACCGCTAAGACGTTCCACCTGCGCGTCGAGCAACTTGGCGTCTTTCGAATCCGAGACAAAGGGCTTCCCGCCGAATTCATCAGCCAGCATAGCCGCCGCAATTCCTGAACGGGCCATACCCACAATGCCGATTTTCCGGTCTCTGATTCGTTCCTGTAGTGTCATCTTACCTTCAATGTCGCCAGAGTTAACAGGGCGCACAGAGCGCCCAATATCCAGAAGCGTACCACAACTTTCGATTCATGCCATCCGGCCAGTTCGAAATGATGGTGAATAGGTGCCATCAGGAAAATTCTCTTCTTGTTGCGCAGCCGATAAGAACCAACCTGGAGGATCACCGATAGCGCCTCCATAACGAACACCCCGCCAATGATTACCAGTAGCAGCTCTTTCTTCAGCAGGATAGCTATCGCTCCCAGGGCCCCACCCAGAGACAGGGACCCCGTGTCGCCCATGAATACCTCAGCGGGATGAGTATTAAACCACAGAAAACCCAGCCCCGCACCAACCGCGGCACCACAGTAAACGGACAGCTCACCGGCACCCGGTAAGTATTCGATCTGCAGATAGGCCGAGTAATCCAAACGTCCGGTCACATACGCGAATACCGCGAAGGCCAGAAAACATATTCCGCATAAACCAATCGCCAGCCCGTCCAGACCGTCAGTGAGATTTACGGCGTTAGAAGAACCGGTAATCACGATGATTATGAACGGCACATAGAAAATGCCAAGGTTGAGCACATAATTCTTGAAAAACGGAATGTCGGTGGTGGCATCGTAACGATTTGACGGTTCAAGATAGATCAGCAGCAGCCCGAAAATGAGTCCCAGAAGAATCTGGCCCACCAGTTTCTTGCGTCCGATCATTCCCCGGGCCTGACCCTTAACGACCTTCAGATAGTCGTCCATATATCCGATCAAACCCATCCAGACGGTAACCAGGAGCACCGACAGCACACTGAAGTTAGTCAGATCGGCCCAGAGGAGAGTGGGTATCACAATCCCGCACAGAATTATCAGTCCCCCCATGGTAGGCGTACCCGACTTCTTTTGATGACTCTCCGGACCCTCCAGGCGGATCTTTTCACTTATCTGATATCGCTTCAACAGCCTGATGAACATCGGTCCCAGGATGAGACAGATAAAAATCGCGGTCACGGTCGCTCCGGCGGCACGGAAAGTGATATAGCGAAACAGGTTCAGCCCGCCTATGTACTTCGTTAACGGATAAAGCAAATGATATAGCATTATTTTTGTTCCTCCGTCTCACCGAAAACGTTCAGGACTGCTTCCAGCCCTATGCCACGGGACCCTTTGATATAAACGAAGTCGCCTTCTCTGAGAAATTCCTTCGCACTCCTGGCGGCGTGTTCAGCCTGGTCGAAATGGTCGAAAAATTCCGGCTTCGCGCCGGCTTTAATAGCCTCATCCATGATGTATTTGGACTGTTCGCCAACCAGCATTGCTTTGTCGAACGAACGTGCCGCCAGCATTTGACCGACCCGTCGATGATACTGTTCCGATGTTTCTCCTAACTCGAGCATATCACCAAGTATCAACACCCGCCGCCCACCGGTTTTCGTCGCAAAATAGGCTTCGAGCCCTGCCCGGACGGATTCCGGATTGGCATTGTAGCAATCGGCGACAAATACAATCCCCTCCATTTCCATCCGCTGTCCCCGCATGGGGGCCGTACCAAGCTTCATATCTCGTGTCTCGATGCCCTCGAAATCATAACCGATTGTGCGGAAAACGGCATATGCGGCTAGAAGATTGTAAACCTGGTGACGACCCACCAGCGGCAACCTGAAAACATGGTTTTCAATTCGCACCATCGTCGTCCCGTCGTCCGCGACCTGAAGGTCATCCACGGTAAAATCGGCGCTTGAATTCAGGGCAAAGGTAAAGAAGTCACCGCGCACTTTCTTCGTTTCCCGCACCAGTAGTGCGTCATCGGCATTAACAATGAGTGGTACCGAAGGGGCCGCCCGACGCACCAGTTCCAGCTTGCAGCGGGCAACTTCCTCAACCGTGTCGAGGAACTCCAGGTGTGACGGTCCCACGTTGGTGATAAGGATCACTTCCGGTCGCACTATGTCCGCCAGCCGGGGCATCTCGTTTCTGGTCGATATGCCCATTTCCAGTACCACTACTTTTGCCTCACTGTCGACCGCGAAAAGAGCGAGTGGCACACCGTAGAGATTGTTGAGGTTGCCGGGTGAACAGTAAGTGTCGGGTTCAACAGCCTTAAGCAACCGATAGCATAGTTCTTTCGTGGTCGTCTTACCGTTGGACCCGGTGATGCCGATGAATTTCCCCCTCAACGAGCTCCTGTAATTCTTCGCGAGTTCAATCATGGCTTCGTGGCTGTTGGCCACCGTGACCACCGCCGCCTGACCAGTTCCCTCGCCGCGCGTATAGGACGCCTCCGCCAACACACCGGCCGCGCCCCGCTGCAGGGCCTGATCTATGTAAGCGTGGCCGTCCTGATTCTCACCTCGAATCGCTATGAACAGCTCACCCGGCTTGACTTGCCGGCTGTCAATAGAAATCCCGCGAAAAATCATGTCACCGGTTTCGTTGTCTAACAACGTTCCGCCCGTAACGGCGGCCACATCTGTAAATCGCAAACTTATCAACTCTCCCGTTCAGAACCTTCGTTGGAATAACCCAACTCTTTTAGCACCTTCAACGCTTGTTCGGTATCACTGAAATGATGGCGAACTCCCTTGACTTCCTGGTAATTCTCGGCCCCTTTGCCCGCCAGGAGGACGACATCGTGTGGCTTGGCCATCTTTAATATCTTCTCGATTGCCTCGGACCGGTCCATGCATATTTCATAACTCTCGCCGACCAGACCGGGCTTAATATCTTCTATGATCGCGTTCGGATCCTCGCTTCGAGGATTGTCGGAAGTTATCACGGCGAAGTCCGCCGACGTTGTAGCCGCCTTGCCCATCATGGGACGCTTCCCCTTATCCCGGTCGCCACCGCATCCACAGAGGATCAACACTCTTCCCCTGGTAATCTCGCGGGCCGATTCACACAGTCGCTCGATAGCATCCGGGGTATGGGCATAATCCACGTAAATCGCGAATGGCTGTCCCGCTCCGACGTAGTTGAACCGACCCGGAACCTGCCGGGCGGCCTGCAGTCCGGCAATAATGCTCTCGAGGGGGACACGATGAGCGATGCCGGTCGCAGCGGCGGCTATGGCATTGCCCAGGTTGAATCTTCCCGGAAGTTTGCAGATAACAGCGCCAATTCCAATCGGTGTCACCAGCCGGAACTCCGTCCGATCCGGCCTTATCCTGACACCATCGCAATAGACGTCGGCTGATGTATCGCTGACCGAGTAGCCGATAACCGGACAGTCGAAACCTTCGCAAAGGGCGCGAAACTCGGGAACATCGAGGTTGATCACGACATAGCCACGGTCACGGCTCACTTTTTCGGCCAGCATCGCCTTGGCTTGCATGTATTCTTCCATGGTGCTGTGAAAGTCGAGATGATCGCGGGTCAGGTTGGTGTAGACGGCCGCCCTGAAATCAACGTGGTCAACCCGGTGTAACACCAGGGCGTGTGACGAAACTTCCACAACCGCGCCCACGCAACGGTTACCCTTCATCTCGTGCAGGTATCTTTGCAGATCGACGGACTCCGGGGTAGTCCGGTCGGCAACGACCTCGTTAGCACCTGTATTATAAACCTGCGAGGTTACCATCCCCGTTGGCTTACCCGCCGTCTCCATAATCCCTTTGATCAGGTAACAGGTCGTGGTTTTGCCGTTTGTTCCGGTAACACCGGTGATATCCAGATGCTGGCCGGGGTAACCGTAAAAGGCAGCCGCCGCGGTGGCCATGGCCTGGCGCACGTCGGGCACGGATATATGATTATCACTTTCGGGGCACTCGGTTCGCTCGCCCATCACCGCCACGGCGCCTTTCTTAACGGCCTGGGCGACATAATTGTAACCATCAACCTTAAAGCCCTTCACGGCCACAAAAAGACCTCCTGGTTCGATCCGTCGAGAGTCATACTCAATATTCTCAATCTCAACTTCAGGATTGCCGGTCAACTTTGACCGTTTTATCTGTCTTGTCAGCTCTTTGAGCTTTATATTTGCCTCCTGTGCCGGGGCGGCAGTCCAACCGACACTGAGTTCCCCGACTTACCGTCTCACCCGGCTTGATCGACTGCCTTACCACCTGCCCATTACCCCTGAACATGAAATTAATACCGGCTCTTTCCAGGAAGGCCGACGCTTCCCTGATCGAGAGACCACGCAAATCCATCATCGTCACATCATCAGCCGATTCAGTCGTTACACTGACCAGAATCTTGTCTCCCCTGAAAGTCAGCCGGTTCGCCGGTGGGAATTGCCAGGCCACTGTACCCTCTTCCGCGTCGCAGAGAATCGACAGGTCGTGCTCAGCCGCGAGCGCCCGCGCCTGGGCCAGACCCCGACCGACGAGATCCGGAATCTCCGAGGTATTCTCAAACCGGGTCGATGTCTCCGACAGCGTCCGGTGAGGTGACGTGAATACGTCGGGGTGCAGGATGCTATACCGTTCGGCTACCCGTTTGAACACGGGTCCCGCCGTAAGCCCACCATAATGTATCGGCTGGGGTTCCTCGATGACGACTATACCGGCCACGACCGGATCCTCACATGGATAGAATCCCGCGAAGCTGGCCATAAACTTGTTCCAGAAGTAGCGTCGGTTGGCCACATCAGGAATCTGCGCCGTGCCCGTCTTGCCAGCGATAGAGACTACCGGTGAATTGACCACATCCGCTGTACCGCGTTCAACAACTCCCCTGAGTATCGAGGCGAGGGTATCGGCACAGGTCTGGCTTACAGTTCGTCGTATGGCCTGCGGCCGCCAGCGAGAGAATAGCTTGCCATCCTGATCAACCTGACCAAGGATCAGAGACGGTTGATACAGTATTCCTCCATTGGCGATGACCGCGAACCCGTTGGCCATCTGTAGCGAGTTGACGGCCACCGAATGCCCCATAGCCAGGGCCGCAATGTTGTAGTCCGACCACCTTGAAGGCGGGACCAGCCGCCCCGATGTTTCACCGGGCAACCCGACACACGTCTTCTCGCCCAACCCGAAACGGCGCAGAACATCAAAAAGACCCTCGCCACCAAGCATAATCGCGTACTTGGCAATGCCGATATTGCTCGATAACTCCACAACCCCGCGAAAATTCAACCAGCCATGCTCTTTATCATCGTGCAGGATTCTTCGTCCGACCTTCCACTTACCTTCCTCGCAAAAGATGCTGTCATCGTAGTCAATGAGGTTCTCCTCTATTACGCCTACCGCTGTGAACGCTTTGAGTATTGAACCCGGCTCAAACTGGTCACTGACTGCCCGCAGCTTTACTGGTAAGTGAGGGTTTCTTTCGGTCGGGTCATAATGAGCCATGGCCAGGACCTCGCCGTTTCGGCAATCGAGAAACACCGCCATTCCGGATTTAGCGTGGTGCTCCTCCACCCCGCGGCGTAACTCCTCCTCGACTATTTCCTGAAGATTCCAGTCGACCGTCAGAACCAGCGAACGGCCCGGCTCCGGTTTTACAAGCGCCTGTTCCTCGACCCGGTAGGTGTTGCGCAGTCCGTCCCGGCGGATGTCCGCGTAGCCCTCTCTTCCGGAAAGAACCGAGTCAAAATACATCTCCACACCGGCTTTGCCGCAATTGTCGATGTCCGCGAAGCCGATTATCTGCTTGCCGATCGTACCGTAGGGATATTCTCTCTGAGTTTCCTTTCGCAGCAAGAGCCCGGGGGGTGCCTCGGCCGCGATCTGCCTGGCCAGGTCATCATCAAGCAAGCGCTTGACCCACCGAAAACGCTTTATAGCCAAACCATATTTCTGGCGCGCCGATCCCCGGGGATGGTCAAACAGGCGCTCCACGTACGTCGCTACATGGCTCAGTTCCGCGGCATCGCGAGGATATGCGTAAAGCGAATACTTGGTGACGTTATTGGCCACGATCTTACCGTTACGGTCATAGATGATCCCCCGCAAGGCCGGGATAGGAACGGTGCCCGACGACTGTTTATTGACTATTTCGCTGTATCTGGACGAAAGGAATACCTGAAGATGCACAAGACGGGCGACCGCGACGGCGAAGAAACAGCATACCAGAACAAAGAAAAGCCCGAGCCTTATTCTCTCCTGCCGCGTCCGCTTCACTTGGCAGCCTCCTCAAGTGTAAGGGAATCCAGCTTGAGGTTATCGACACCCCTGGCCATGGCGTTATTACTACTTAAAGCGGGAACGGCATCGGCCATACGGTTGATGGCAAAGAGCAACAATTCTAGGTCATCGGGCTGCTCATGATCGTCTTTGTCGAACACCAGCGTAAACAGCCGCTCGGCGTCCACCCTGCGCAATCCAAGGCTGTCCACTGCGTACTGTTCGATTCGCGCCGCCGTGGATAATATGGCTATATCTGATCGGATTTTCTTTTTGGCGTCGCGCAGCTCCGCCTGCTCGTTTTTCAACTCCGCCACTTCCTTCACCAGTTCCACGACTTTGACGCGCTGCCATATGTGAACACAGGCGGCAATAAGAAGGACACAGAAAAGAAGCGTGACCGGGAAGTACCGGTGCGACCTTATGCGGTTAAGTATCGATGACCTGATTTCAACGGTTTCCTTGAATTTCCGAACCGTTTCTCTCATGTTATCTTCTCAGCTACCCTCAGTTTGGCTGAACGTGAACGCGGATTCAGTTGCTGTTCCTGCGGTGATGCCGTAACCGCTCTGCGGGTGACCATTTTCAGGGAAGGGCGCCGACCACACACGCAAACATCGAAAGTCTCGGGACAAACACACCCTTTTACCTGCTGGCGCATATACCGCTTGACCATACGGTCTTCAAGAGAGTGATAGGAGATTACCGCCAGGCGCCCGCCTTTACTTACCAGATCAACTGCCATGGGTAAGACGGCTTCAAGATGTTCAAGTTCCTTGTTGACAGCTATGCGGAAGGCTTGAAAGACGCGGGCCAGCGTCTTGTGCTCCTGCGAGGTCTTGGCGGTCTTTAGAATCAAGTCTCTCAGTTCGGCGGTGGTGCGAAGCATCTTGCTCTGTCTTTCCCTAACAATTGCCCTGGCCAACTGGCCGGCATTCCGTTGCTCGCCAAAGTTGCGAATTATATTTGCCAGTTCATTTTCGCCCAACGTATTTATCAAATCCGCCGCGGTCGGTTCATCGGAACCGGTATCGAATCTCATATCCAGCGGACCGTCGTATCTGAACGAAAATCCCCGCCGCGGATCATCTAACTGAAGCGATGAAATCCCAAGGTCGAGAAGGATTCCATCAAAGCTGGTGTCCCCGAACTCTGAAACGACAGAGTCGACCCGGCTGTAACTGGTGCGGATGATTGCCTTAACCTGAGGTAACCCCTGCAGATTTTTCTGGGCCAGCCTGACCGCCGCCGCATCCCTGTCAACTCCATACAACCGAGCATCCTGCTCCAAGGCCTGAGCTAAAGCTTTGAGATGTCCGCCCGGACCGACGGTTAAGTCTAAATAGGCTCCATCCAGTACAGTAGCGAGGTAGCGGACTACCTGTTGAACGAGAACAGGCTCGTGCCCACCATTACTCCCCTTCATGCCCATCGGCGGAAAACAGTCTTTCGGCGACTTCCTCGTAACTTCCCCCGAACTGATCCAGATAATACTGGTAACGCTCGGGATTCCAGATCTCGATCCAGCGGTTAAGCCCCATCACGTGAAGTTCTCTCTGTAAGGAGGCCTCTCTGACAAGATGGGATGGAATCAAGATCCGCCCGTTACGGTCGGGCGTGACAACCGAGGCCGACGAGTAAAACCGACGACCAAAAAAACGAAAGTCTCTCTTGGTAAAATTTAAGGAAGATAAACGATTTTGGATTTCGGCCCACTCACCCTGCGGATAAAGTGAAAGACAACCCTCCAACCCCTTGGTGATTATCAGATCCCCTTCCAGCAGTGGTTTGTTGTCAGGTCCAAGAACGCTGCGAAGTTTAGCCGGTAGAGCGAAGCGCCCCTTGTCGTCCATGGTTGTCTGGAATTGGCCGTAGAAACCGCTCAAAACTTCCTCCACTTTATACCACTTCCTACCAAAAACATCACAATTAATCACTTTTTTACCACTCAAGTCAAGAGGTTTTTTGAGAGGAGATTAAAAAAATAGCACCGCTAAGCCTCAAACTAACAATGAATAACAAATGAATGTTTTTGTTAAAATGATAACCGGTTGAAGATGATTAACTCACCCGAGAATTATTTTCTCTTGACAAACATATAGTGTTCTCCAACCTCCGACAAAATATCGGTTTGCCCCCACAGGTTTTTCAATCCAGCCTCCCCGCACTCGTCTATAGAGTACAAATTCAAAGGCGGCAAGTTACTATTTAACAATCACTTATCCCGTAATAATCCTATCCGACATAGCCCGGCTCAACTGGCGGCACGATTGCAGATAATACCTGCAGTTCACCTTGAAACGAGAACCGGGACAATGAAAAAAACCCTCATAGTGACTTTTATCGCTGTCATGATCGCCAGTACGCTCTTTGCGGAGGACTCCTCTACCGTGCATTTCGACGTTGGTCACCTTCGGGAAGGACCCGGCGGTTGTGAATTCGGCTACAACGATCTGGGCAAAGTCTCAGTAGGCCTTCGGGCAGAACTGCCCACTGCTCTCTATTTCATTTCTCTTCAGGAAAGCGAATCGCTCAGTGACATAACGTGCGAGGTAATCTCTCGTCAGTTGATAGCAACTGTGGACGTCGAAGAGACTCTGGGCGACATCCCGACTTCCAGCTCGCCGGAGACGTATTCGGGAGCCGTCGAGCTCCGCAACCAGCATGCGCTCGGACAAGAGCCGGTATATCCTGTAGAGATAGTAAACCATGGCAATCGCAAATGGGCGAAAATTATGGTATTCCCGGTAACGATCGATGCCGGCGGAGAGTGCTACTTTAACGAGTCAATCGGCGTGCGCGTGAAAAATCGCAGAGTCGCTGCTTCGGCTCTGCTGACTTCAATAGACCTCGGCGACCCGGAGGGTGCGCTCGCCGGCATTGTTATGTCCGCTTCCGCTGGCACCACCAGCTATCTGATTGTCACCTCTTCACCCCTGTACCAATCCGTTGTCGAGCTAGCGAATTATCGAATTTCCCTGGGAATAAACACCACGGTGGAACTCATCGATGATATCCTGGCGGCATATGACGGTCGCGACGACGCCGAGAAGCTGCGCGAGCGGCTCATCGACTTTTACAGCGGTGGCGGTCAGTACGTGCTTCTCGCCGGTGACGAAACCCAGCTTCCGATCAGATACGCCTATCCGTATTCAACGACATCCACGCCAGCACCCAACTATCTGCAAATATGCGACCTCTATTTCGCCGATGTTTCGGGTGACTGGGACTCCGATAACGACGGCATCTGGGGTGAGAATTATGTCGATGAGGTCGATTTGACACCAGAGTTGATGGTCGGGCGGCTGCCTTTTAATTTACCCGGCGAAGTCGATAACTACGTCGACAAGTTGATTGACTACGAAACCAATCCCGGCAATGGAGACGTCGATTACCTTGAACGCGCCTTTTTCTTTTCGTCTGACCAGATGCGCGATGATCACTTTGGCGCCCAGCACGCGGTCATCGGGGGTGCTTATCCCGGGTACTTCGAAATCGACACCGCAAACGGCGTCGAGCTCGCCCGGGGCGATGACCCCGCCCCTTACAATCTACCTGCTTCCGAATTGATTTCGATTATCTCATCCGGATACGGTGTCGTCAACGTGATAGCACACGGCAACCACCAGCTGTTTGAAGTCAGAACGTCAGGCTACAACGAGTGGCCCAAGTCACGTTTCCTGACAATTGAGGGATCCGCTTCAGATGGCACTGTACACCGTTTGGAGCCCAACGGGAGAGTTTCCTTTTACTATTCTCTTGCCTGCGACAATGGTGCCTTCGATAAGGACCAACCACCGTTCAATTTTCCCCAGCCCAACATGGTTCAGTCTCTTCTGGGTCTGGGCGACGCTGGTGCTGTAGGCTTTGTAGCGAACTCTCGCTGGGGATGGGTAAGCTCAAGTTACCTTATTCAGACAGCCTTTTTTGACTCGCTCTTTGCCCACCCGGGGCGTCCCGCTGTTTGCGCTATGTATGACGCTAAGGCAGCTTATCCGTTCTATCGCGATCAAGTCCTCGGCATCGATTATTTCGGAGACCCGGTGTTGAATGTATATACTGCCAAACCAGGCCAGCTTTCTATGAATATCGAAGAGTCGGATCTGAACCTGACAGTGAAGGTCACGTCTAACTCCAGCCCGGTATCCGACTGCGCGGTTATCGTCAGCCGGTCAGACAGTATTCTGCAATCTAGCTTAACGGCCGCCAACGGTACAGTTATATTGACATGTGACCTCGAAACTGACACCGAGTACACCATCGCCGCCGTCAAAGACTCATTCGCGGTAGGTCGCACTGTCTATGTTCCGACCGTTATCACGGATGTTGACGATGATAGCGATTTGCTTCCGACCCGATTCAACCTCTGCCAGAACTATCCTAACCCGTTCAATCCGTCGACCACCATCCGCTTTGAACTGGCCAGAAAATCTGCTGTGAGGCTTGCTGTCCACAATATACTCGGTCAGGTAGTCACCGTCCTCAAAGATGAAGCCATGCCAGCCGGGGTCCATCACGCAATATGGAATGGCACCGACCAGGGTGGGAACGAAGTTGGCAGCGGTATTTACCTCTATCGGCTGGAAACCAGCGATTTCATCGAAGGTAAGAAGATGCTGTTGCTGAGATAGTATTGATATACTTCATCACACATTCTTGACCACCCGGGCAAAACTCTCCGCCATCTTTTCGGAAGAAAACCTCCGGGCATACTCGGCGTTCGGTTTACAGACTGTCTCCCCCCTTGCGTAAGCCTCTACCTGCTCACCGAGGAAATCAACAGCCGTGTCCAGTCGCTGATCATCAAAGGTACAGCTGACACCGCCCTGTCTGAGAATACTCCCAGTCACGCCGTCCTCCGCGGTCGCGGCCAGAATAGGGCGACCTGATACCAGCATGTCGAACAAGCGACCGGGCAGGAGCGATGCGCGATACGACTCACAGAAGCCCAGGTACAGCAGCGATGTCTCGGAGAGTATCTTGATGGTTTCCTCCCTCGGCCGGACACCGAGAAAGTCCAACCTGGTCTCAAGGTCGTATCTGCGCAAAAGGCTCTCCGCTTCCTCCGTATTCACACTTCCCACATGCACAACCCGTATCTTGTCAAAAAAGGCCGGCTTTTCTTTTCTCAGCGATTCCAGTACCTTCAGCAGCGGCTCCAGTGGCAGCCGCGCTTCAAGTGTACCCAGTATGCCGATAATGAAGTGGTCTCGCCTCTCTGGCAGTCCCCATAGGCGGGCTCGGTTTTCGTCGTAGCTGTTATAAATCACCGCCCCTTTGCCCAGATAATCGGATATGGCCGGATTGACCGTTATCACCCGATCCGCTTCGTCGGTTATCTTCTTCAAGAGATCTCTGGCCCGCTTCACCTTTCTCTGGTCTTCGAACCAGTCCTCGACCTTGTAGCCTGTCCAGAAATCCCTGAAATCCGCAATCAGCGGCAGTCTGAATTCCTTCGACAACTTCATACCCACCAGGTGCGAAGACATCGGTGGCGAGGTCGATATGACAGCCCCGTAATGCCGATTGGTTGACAGTACCCGTCCCAGCTTGACCGCCGGTCGTACCCAACCAACCTTTGGGTCCGGAAAGTACCTGTCCGTTATCTTCCGGCTCTTACTTATAGTGGCATCCTTAACCGTTCTGATACCCAGCAGGTACATGAGACGCTGTGGATCCAACGAGCCGGCTCTATAGATTCTGCTGGTATCCAGCCCGTCGAGCAGTTCCGGTTCGTTCAGCCGATATGCCACCGGCTTGACCGTCAAAATGTCGCATTCAATTCCGTGTTTCGGAAGATGCTTGTAAAGCGCCAAGGGCCGGCCGACCCCGGCCCCTCCCTGGGGAGGAAAGTAATAGCATATTAACAGTACTCGTTCGGCCATCAGCTTGAACCTCCAGCCAGCTCTTTCATGACTTCGACTTGTCTCGCGACGTTCTCTTCAAAGATGGCCTCTTCATTTACACGCCTGAAATTACTACGCCTCATACCTTCCAGCGTATCGCCGTCATCGATAATGCGCGCGATCACAGAGCGGAGCTCTTCTCGATTATCCTGTTCGAAAACAAAGCCGCTCTCATCCGTCAACCATTCCCGCACGCCCTCAACATCGGCCGCGACCGGTATCAAACCCAGTGCCATAGACTCAATCATCGAGGCTGGCGACGAGTCAGATCGCGACGCGGATAAATACACATCATGTTCAGCCAGATAAGCCAGAAACTCCGCCCGAGGGAGTTTACTATAAAGATTCACGCCGTCGCCTGACAATTCACCCACCTGCGACCGAAACGCCGGCGCGCACGACCCGAAATCCGGAAAAGTCAATTCAACGTCACCCTTCTCTACCAGCGGCCTTAAGGCCTCCAGAATAAATCCATTGTTGTAGATTTCCTCTTGTTTGCGGGGAGTGATGATCCGAAGTGGTCTTCCAGGCGAATAGCTCGTTCGATGTAAACTCAGAAATTCTCTTTCTATGCCCCAGGGTATAACTTCTTGCGCCTTCAACCTACAGACCTTCTCGGCCCTTGTCAGAAGGTACCGGGAATCGCCAAAAACATAATCGGCCCTGGCCAGGGCCATGCTGACCTTTATTCGACCCTGTGTGGATTTGTTGGGAACGATGAGAACATCGGAGCCCCACACATTCAGGGCAATCGGCGTTTTCGTCTCGCCCACAGCCCGGGCGGCTATGAAACCATAGCCGGCGGCATAGTGAGCGTTGATTACCTCGGGACGAAAACGCTTGATGATACTCTTGACCTGAGGAACAGCCAGAAGGTAATGAAACGATTTCACCGGTCCAAGACGCTTCAATTGAATACACCGCATCTTGCCGCTTTCCAGTGAAGCGGTCATTACATGGCAACCCTGCCGCCTGAGTTCTCTGGCGAATCGCTCCGTGTGAAAACTCCCGGCATCGGACAGAAGCAGTACTCTCAGGCCGCCTTGTTTCATACCATCCTGCCCAGCCATGATTTTTTGAAATGACAGTTGTAGCGGAAAAGCTTACCGCCCCACTTCTCCTTGAACATATGCACACCCTCTGCATTTTCCGGGGAAGCACCCATATTCAGATACCGCACCCCGTCTGCGGCCGACTGTTGTGCGGTTGTGAATATGATATATTTGGTCGCCTGAAGATGCGCGAGTGATTCATCGAAATAAACATGCCAGTGGAGAAGGCTATCGCCCTCCACCAGGAATATCGATGACGCCATCGGCATTTCTTCGTGCTCACTATAAACCCACCGGATCCGGTCATCTCGCCAGGATAACTCTTCGAGAGCGCGAAAGAACTCCGGTGAGTATTTTTTCCTTACCCCTATCCGCTGCTCGCTGAGCCTCACCAGTTTCAGAAATCCGGCAAAGTGCTTTTTCCCGTCAAATCGCTCAAGTACTATACCTTCTCTCTCGGCCCGTGAGATATTCTGCCGGAGTTTCTTTTGCGCCGGCCGCCAACTAGGCTCACTGATATCAACCAGTCGTGTCTCGCACTGTTCACTCCGGAATCCCCCCGAGACCTCAAAACATTTATAGAAGTCACTGATGAATACTTTCATATAGCCCGAGCCGGCGATAGCCTTCATGATCTCGGAGGCGATCCGCTTTCTATCGTGTTCCCCAATATCTGGCACAAAGCATAGCCGTCCATAACAACCGTTGGGCGTTGAATAAAGCCGTCTCAATGGCCCCTTGCCGAACTCAACCCCCGGCAGCACCGCTGCCAGCACCTTGTCCATCCACGCTGTCCACCACACCCCAACCCCGCCACGAAGTCGCCATAGATTGAGAAAACCGGGCGACGCAAAGAACGAGTCCGTGATCAGCGGCTCAATCTGGTCAGTCGGGATTTCAGATAAAAGAAAACGACGGATTTCCATTACTGTCGAACCAGCAAAATCTTTCCTTTACCGACACGACCTTCGCGGTCGGTGATAATGAAGATATAGACACCTGAGGATACACCCTCCCCCTTATCGTTCTTGCCGTCCCACGCATCACCTACCACAGTCTGGCGAACTAACTCCCCGGCGACGTTGAATATCCGGACATCCCCCTCCCGACCGAAATTGAAGTCGAGCCGGTCATTTGAATCGTCAATCACGAATGGATTGGGAAAAGCCACCACCAATTCAACATCGTCGGTGGGCATCCCCATCCGCGATGGTATCAGCGAAAACCCCGAGGTTGTCGATATATAAACATCACCGGTGAACGAGTCAAAGGTCACGCTGTTTATCACATCACCGGCAATCCCGCTGTTAAGGGTATTGTAAACGTGCCTCTCTCCGCTGGAGGCCTCGATCCACACCAGTCCCTCACTCGTCCCGACCCATAGATTCCCACGTCCGTCAAACTCCAGACTGGTGACACCCGCGCCCACCTCCGGCGGGAGGTCCACGTCGCGAAAGAAGTCTATGCCGCGGTCGTACCAGGATAACCCGTTGGTCGTGCCCACGTACAAATCGCCGTTCGGTGAATACTTCAGCCGTCTCGTGTTATTGGAAATCAGCAGCGAATTCTCCCGGGTTAGCTGCTGGCAGGTAATGTTGCTGGTGAACGGATCGTTGCCTATGTCACATACAAAGATACCCTGCTGCTCCGTAGCCACCGCCAACTGACTTCCGTGCACATCCACATCCACAACAACATCGTCGGTAAGGCCGTTTTCCACGCCAATAGAATCCCACCCGGACAGGTCATTAAGGTTATTCAGGTCGGCTATTGCCACCGGATAATCGTTGGCGGCCAGGTAGCTCCCCACGTACAGGTAATTCCCCTGCGCCACCAGGCCGAGCACGTAGCCATACCATCGATCGATGCCGATAAGGCTGGAATTAGTATCATTATAATGAGCCAGCGTATCGCCGTCAAAGAGCCACAGACTGCCTCCGCGGGATCCCGCCCAGGCCCGACCGAACGGATCCAGGGCAAGATCGGTTGTCCCGGCCCAGAGGTCGGCTTCATACTCGATCCACGTACCACCTTCAAGTCGCGCCAGAGCATCTTTTCTAAAACCTGCTGATATAACACCATCGCTATCGATAACCAAATCACTAACATCATTTCCCGGCATGCCCAGATGTGGATACTCGACGTATCCCGTCGCGGTACTATAGAACACACCGTCGGGCGTGGCCACCCAACGCATATCCCCGTCTCCTGCCCCGGTCCCGGGAGTTCCTGTAATTCCTTCCATCGATAAACGAACCAGGGTGTCCGCGTCAACCACCCCATAGGCACCGGCGGTATCCAGCCAATAGACAAAAAGAGAGTCATTTTCTGTCTTCATCTGGTTAATAGTCTTCACACCGTATATTGGCAATTCATAAAATGAGGTCGTGGCGCCGCGATCCATCCGGAACACTCCCCGCCTTGTGGCAACGTAGACATCGGAATTGAAACTGGCGACATTTATAATCGTGTCCGTCTCCAACTCAGAATATTCCCCCCTGCTGTAACCGGTCCAGCTCGCCGGCGATTTGAGCAGCAGCGGATCAGTGCGATCGGCAACCGCCAGCCCGCTCGAAGTGGCTATCCAGATAGAGTCACCCCCCAGCATGATGTCATACACTTCCGGGGCAGGATTCAGATCAGCGAACAGCTGATAGCTATCCTGAATCTGACCGCCGTCAATAATCTTGGAAAACAGAGCGAGTCCCAGGTCCGTCCCCACCCATAGGTTATCCCCATCGTCAACAACGCAGTTCAAAGGAAACAGTTTGTCGTCAAGGTCGAAGAACAGAAACTGCCGGCTGTCATCCCCTCCAAATCGAATCAAACGACCAAAACCCGTTATCCATTTCTGGCCCGACTGATCCTGGATTATATCGCTAACATCGTTGGTTCCTAGACCGTCAAGATTAACATACTTCCGCCCCTGTTCATCATGCTGCCCCACCGCCAGAACGCCCCCCGAACTGACAATGAATACGGTGTCGTTTATAAAACGCATCTGCCGGATATTCCTCATGGACGTGAAATTGATCCAGGTGAGATCGGAGGCGCCGAAGGCTCTTACCGGAATAACCAGAGCGGCTATCAAGCAGAGCGCGACGACTTTCGAGACAGTATCTTTTGAATAAACCATGCCGCTACTAATATACCTATTATCGATAATGTAATCAAGAAGGACGCCAGTCCGGCCACATCACCGTGCCTGGTGAAAAAGGAGTAACTATCAAGCGGGTTGACTTTCCCCTCAAGAGCAGCGACATCATATATATCGAGATCCTGGCGGATGCGACCATAGCCGTCAACGATATAGGTCAAGCCGCTGTTGGCTACCCGGATGCACCAGCAGCGGTTTTCGACCGCCCTGGTCAGGAAAATCCGGGAATGCATATGGATTCCCACCGAGCGACCAAACCAGGTATCATTGGTTATACCCACCACGAAATCAGCACCTTTCCTGACCACCTCACGCATGAATTCCGGAAAGGTGGACTCAAAACATATCAGAACCGCGTAATGGTAATCGCCCACCTCGAACAGCACCGAGGAATCACCCGGCATGAAATCCGACCACCACTGGACATCGTATGTCTCGATGAATGTCAGGTATTTCCGCAGAAACTTCTTTTTCAGAAATGGCAACTTGTCCTGATACGGCACCTGCTCGGAAAACGGAACCAGCTTGACCTTGTCGTAGCGTTTCGTCATCCGTCCGGAGGGCTCCAACTGGAAACAGGAGTTGAAATAGCGTTGCTCACCGTTTACCATCCCTGCTCCCAGCGCTCCGACAAGATGACTGGCGCCCGACCTTCGGGCGATGTCACCCAAATACAGCTGGCAGTCTGGGTCATGAGACAAATAACATGGGGCCGCCGTCTCGGGCCAGATATAAAGCAGCGCACTGTCCGACGTTGACTGGGTCAGAGAATCATAAAGTTCAAAACTGTGCATGGCGTTTCCCTTGGTCCACTTGACATTGATCGGTACCGATCCCTGAAGCAGGGCCACATTTATTTTGCCCGGGACCGGGTATTTCGGCAGCACGATCCAGCCGTAGGCCACCAGCAGAAGCACCACCGCCGCCGAAACAAAAAACGACGTCAGCTTATTTTCGACCGCAACACCTTTTCTGAATATCTGCCAGAGCAAAACATTTACAGCCACAATCAGAAGCGAAAGGCCATGCACCGAGACCACCGACACGATCTGGATTATATAGAGGTAATACGATTGGCTGTAACCGAGATCTGACCAGGGAAAAGCAAACTGCGATAGCGTTCGAAAATATTCCATCCCCACCCACAGAAAAGGCAGCAGGATAAACCCGTATACGGGTCTGAATCGGTAGACTCGATGAAAAGTCATCAATATAGCCGTGTAGTAGAACGCCACGATGATAACGGCCGACACCATGCCGGGCACCGTCACCATCGCCACCCAGTAAATCGAAAAAAGGTTAAAGAAAAAGGAGAAGAAATATGCCGCGCCGAAAGCTTCCCTGCTCTTCAACGAAGTAATTATCATCAGCGGGCGAACCAGGGAGAACCACGCCAGGAACCCGAAATACTCCGGGTAAAACGAAAGCGACAACAAAAACGACCAGATCATCAGCTCCAGTCGTCGCTTGCGAACCTCAAGTTCAGCCGGGACAAAGAATCTACCTATTCTCGTAAGAATTGCTGCCAACGAATTATCCTCTCACTATCAGTGATCTGCCGGTCATCTCCGACGATGGCTCGACTCCGATAATTTCAAGAATGGTCGGCGCCACATCGGCCAGTATGCCTCCATTCCGCACCGAAACTTCACCCAATTTCTGCGCCGGGTCGTAAATAACGAACGGAACCGGGCTGGTCGTATGAGCAGTAAACGGCCCATCCCCCTCGGGATCGATCATGATCTCCGCGTTCCCGTGGTCGGCCGTGATCAGAGCCACACCATTCACTTCCTTCACAGCATTGATGAGCCGGCCAAGCCCACGGTCCACGGCCTCCACAGCCTTTTTGGCGGCCTCAAATATCCCGGTGTGACCAACCATGTCGCAGTTGGCGTAATTTATCAATATGAAGTCATAGGCCTCTGACGCAATCTTCTCGACGGCATTATCAGTCACTTCAACCGATGACATCTCCGGCTTCAGGTCGTAGGTCGCCACCTTAGGCGAGGGTATCATGTCACGGTCTTCACCGTCAAACGGTTTCTCGGTGCCGCCGTTAAAGAAGAACGTTACGTGAGGATACTTTTCCGTCTCGGCCGTCCGCAACTGCTTTAATCCATTCTGGCTGAGTATTTCACCGAGGATGTTATGCAGGCTCACCGGTTCAAAGGCCACGTCGGCTTCCGTCATACGGACGTCATAATTGGTCATCGTGATCAACTCGACTTCCGGGTTTTCCTCATAATCATAGCCGTCGAGATCATACCCCAGCAACATATAGCATAACTGCCTGACGCGGTCCGCTCGGAAATTGAAGAAGATGGCTGCGTCACCGTCCCCGGGCCGACCCGCCTGCGAGTCTCCTGTGTCAATTACCACCGGCACGATGAACTCGTCGGTGACACCCATTTCATATGAGTCCAGAATGGCTTTAACCGGATCATCATACTTCTTCCCTTCGCCGAGAACGATTGCCCGGTAGGCTTTGTCGGTCCGTTCCCATCTCCTGTCCCGGTCCATACCGTAATAGCGACCGCCCACCGTCGAAACTTCGCCCAGTCCTATTTCACTGAATTTCCGCATAACCTCGGCCATGTAGTCCTTACCGCCGGTAGGTGATGTGTCCCGGCCGTCCATGAGAGCATGAAGGTACAGTCGTTTGACCCCCATCTCCTTTGCCAGGGCGGTCAGGGCAAAAAGATGTTCCATCGACGAATGCACCAGGCCATCGGAAACAAGCCCGAACAGGTGCACCGCCTTACCCTCTTTGACCACTCTCTCAAAGGATTTGCGGAATGCGGAATTACCGGCGAATTCGCCATCGGCTATGGCTCTGTCGATGCGAGTGA
Source organism: Candidatus Zixiibacteriota bacterium (assembly GCA_020351995.1). Lineage (GTDB taxonomy): Bacteria > Zixibacteria > MSB-5A5 > GN15 > FEB-12. The sequence continues at coordinate 1,621,111 of CP070674.1, read as the reverse complement.
CTTCCTGGTAAACAACCCGGCCGGCACCGAGATTAAGGTGGCCTACCTCGGAATTGCCCATCTGACCGTCAGGTAAACCTACCGACAGTCCCGAGCCATCGATTTTGTTGTGCGGGCAGTTGGCCACAAGCCAGTCAAAGTTGGGTTTATGTGCTGCGGCAACGGCGTTGTCCGGGGTTGCGTCGCGCAAACCGAATCCGTCAAGAACACAAAGAAGCACCATACTAGTCAACCAGTTTTACCGTCTTATCCCCTTTTTCAATATGACCTATTATATACGACTCTTCCCCCAATCCTGCCAGCTCCGCCTGGATCTTGTCCGCCTGCGATATATCGACCACCAGGATATAGCCGATCCCCATGTTAAAGGCAGAGTACATATCGTCCGGTTCAATATTGCCCGCCGATTCAAGATACCGGAAGATTGGGAGCACCGGCCACGCAGATTTCTTGATGACAGCACCAAGCCCGTCGGTAAGGACCCGCTTGAGGTTCCCCGGTATGCCGCCCCCGGTTACATGAGCCATACCATGAATGTCGAATTTCTGCAACAGCGGATGAATCACCGGCGCGTAGCAGCGGTGAACCTTCATAAGCGCCTCCGCGATGGTCATTCCCAGTTCATCTACGCGGTCGTTCGGCTTGAGGCCGGCAATCTCGAAAGCGACTTTTCTGGCCAGCGTGTAGCCGTTGGTATGCGGGCCGGTCGAAACCAGACCTATACATACATCACCGGCTTTGATCGCTGAGCCGTTTACTATGCGCGATTGATCCACAACGCCGACAACAAAACCAACCAGATCGTATTCGCCCGGTTGATAGAAGTCGGGCAACTCAGCCATTTCTCCGCCCACCAGTGCGACCCCGCAGCTGCGGCATCCCCGGGCAACACCCTCGACTACTTCCGCCACCGTCTCGGGCTTGAGCTTGCCGACACCGATATAATCCAAAAAGAACAGCCCTCTGGCGCCGTGAACGAGAATATCATTGACACAATGATTGACAAGGTCTTCCCCGATAGTATTATGGATGCCGGTCATGAAGGCCAGCTTCAGTTTGGTGCCCACGCTGTCGGTGGAAGAAATCAAGACCGGCTCCTTCAACTCGGACATTTCCGGTTTGAAAAAGCCGCCAAAAGACCCCAGGCCGGTCAATACCTGGGAATCGAAAGTGGAAGCGGCGAGTTGCTTTATCCTTTCAACTGCCTCTTCTCCCGCCTTGACATCCACGCCGCTGGCGGCGTATGTCAACTTGGTTCGTTTTTCTCTGTCATTCATTGGGTTTATATACGCCTGACGCTCCCGAATGTCAACTAACGTTAGATGATTTTGTTCTTCGCTGTCCCTCACGCCTAGGGCGTCGCCGGGTAGCCAACAGGCATCATCAGTATCGCGGCCTCATCGCGGCCGTCTATCATCAGAAGTTCGTTAAGAGCATCATCGTTGAAAGCCCCGACCGCCACTGTCCCCATTCCCAGAGCCGTAGCCTGCAGATACACGTTCTGGCATATGCAGCCCGCTTCGATATAGGTGTAGCGATACCCGCGGTCGGAGTACTTCACGGTCGACCGGTCAAACCGGGCCGTTAAGATTACCGTTATCGGCGAATTTCCCACTGCCCCCTGCTCGTTCGAGGCGACGTGAATCCGTTCATCAAAATCACCCGATGTTACCAGTTCGAGACTGCTGTCCGAAACCTGAAAGTGGTACAGCCCGGCAGCCAACGTTTCGACCCTGGATACGAACACGTAAATATCAATCGGGTAAAGAGCGCCACCCGACGGTGCCGTTCTCATTTGCCAGTCGCCCCGACCATGAGTCAGTCCGTCGGCGGTAAGTAGCAACCGCGACAGATCCATCAGAGTTATGCCGCGGTCGGCAAATGACCGCACTGATTTTCTTTGCTGCGCCACTTCCTCGAGGGAAGCGTCGGTCCGCCCCGGAACCGGCAGTTCGATTTTCGTCGCCTCGGGATACTCTTTGTACAGGGGCACTGCTTTACCCCAGCCCGGACTTTCAGCCTTGGAACCAGCATCGCCGTAGCTGGTCTCGTAATGGAACCTCTGCCCTATGGACATTTCTTTTTCGCTCGCGTAAAGTGCTGCCGCCACCGCGAGCGCTACCATGGCTATCAATAATCGTTTAATAAACATCGTTGCTCCCTTCGATCAGGTTTATATGAAATTCTTTTCAACTACCCTCGACGTCGAGTATACCGAGGATTTTCTCAAAATCCTCCGGCGGCTCGACTTCCAGTGCCATACTCTCTCCCGTCACCGGATGAAAAAACTCCAACCTGCGAGCATGAAGCGCTTGACGCTTAATAATATCCAGAAGTCTCCTGGCGAGCGGGCGTTCCGGAGCGAAAATTCCACGATGCCACTTATCACGCCCACCGTACTGGGGATCACCAAATACCGGATGCCCGTGATGCGAAAAATGTACCCGGATCTGGTGCGTTCGCCCCGTCAGCAGGTTCACCTCGAGCAGATCATAGGAGCGATACCGCCGCAGCCTGCGGTAAGACGTCGCCGCCTGTCGGCTGGCCACCCCGGTCACAGTCATTTTTTTTCGGTCTCTGAGTGACCTGCCGATAGGGAGATCAATAACTCCCTCATCAGAACTAACATGCCCGCACACCAACACCATATAAGTGCGCCTTATCTCCCGTTTCTGGATAGCATTCTGAAGTTTCTGATAAACTCCCTCGGTCTTGGCCACCAGCAACAACCCGGACGTGTCCTTATCGAGCCGATGCACTATCCCCGGCCGGTCCGGCCCGGAACCTTCCGCGAGACTCTTGAAATGAAAAAGCAGGGCGTTGACCAGGGTCCCCGAGTAATTACCGGCACCGGGATGGGTCACCATACCGGGCGGTTTATTGATGACCGCCAGATGCTCATCCTCGAAAACGATATCCAGCGGAATATCCTCACCCTCGATATCGGAAGGGCGAGCGGGAGCCAGCGTCACCGCGATCCGGTCACCGGGCCCGACCTGGGACTTTTTGGCGACCGCCTGGCCGTTCAAAAGAACCAGTCCTTCGTCAATCAGCTTCTGGGCGCGGGAACGGGTTAGTCCTAATTCCGGATGTTTACCGAGATAGATGTCGATTCTTTGCCGTGTGGTGCCCGCTTCAACCTCGACATCCACCGTAGCCGGTTCTTTTGGCGGCGACGGGACCATGGGCCCCCCTAACCTCCGGCCCTGGGGCTCTTTGTCAGGGCCAGCATTTCCTTTACCGCCCGTTCGTAACCAACCAGCATAGCCCGGGAATTAATGGCATGACCGATGATAAATTCATCGACATAACCGAGTTCCACCAATGGCTGAATATTCTTGTAGGTAACTCCCCGACCGGCGTAAACGGCCAGCCCCTGTTTCGAGGCCCCGCTGACCGCACGGTCAATACGGTCTAGCTCACTCTGGGCATCTTCTATTGTCCGCGCGTCGGTGTATCCTGAGCAGTTGATAAGGACTGCGGTCGCTCCGGCCCTCGCGACCCCCTTGATGTCATCGTTCTCTGGCCCCACGAAGAACCCGACATTCACACCGATTCCCTTGAATCGGTCGGTTATCCCACCGAAATCAATGGCCGGGCTGTCAAAATCTATCGGCGAGACGGGGCTGTCACTATCAGCATGGTCGGCGACCAGTATTACCATCCAGGGTTTGATTTCGGCCGCCAGGCCGATGAGTTCATCGGCCGGAGGAAGCTCGCAGACCAGCTTGGTTTTCACGACACTCTTGAGAATATACAGGTCACGATCGCGAATATACTTCCGGTCGCGCCTCACCTGTACCCCGATACCATCGGCACCGGCCAATTCCGATAGTACCGCCGCCTGTGCGGGGTCCGGCTCATTAAGCCGCCTCACCGATCTCAGGACAGCCACTAAATCTATATTCACCGTCAGGCCAGACACTCAAGCCTCCTCATCTTGATAAGATTCCTGCTCACTTATACTCTGAATATGTTATGTTTGGCCAGAAGTTTAGTCAATGCTAAAAAATGCCCCGTCGATATCTGTTCCGCTCTCGCCTTTTCCGTCAAACCAAGGCTACCAAGCGCCTCAACAACTTTCTGTCTATCAGCCGTCAGCTCCGGCACAAGATTGTTTACCAGGGTCTTGCGTCGATGCCCGAATGATGTCCGCACAAGCCGCTCAAAATGCCCGTAATCCTCAATTGCCGCAGGCTCCCGTGGCGTCAATCTTATAACCGCCGATATAACCTTCGGTGGTGGCCTGAAATGCTTCGCGGCCACATCAAAACAGATATCGATATCAAAATGAAGTTGAGTGAAAATGGCCATCGGACACCAGCTCTTACTTCCCGGTGCGGAACCCAGCCGGTCGGCCATCTCTTTCTGAACCATAAGGTACGCGGCTGTTATCGAATCGCTGTGCGCCACCGCCCACTCAATCACCGGCGAAGTGATGTTGTAGGGAATGTTACCGACCAGCTTGAAACTCTTATATGCCGGTTCGTATTTCAGGAAATCCGCATGGATGATCTCGACATTGTCATACCCCCGCAACAATTTCGACAAATAGCCTATCAGGTCCTTATCGTACTCAACCGTCGCGATCTGCGCCTTCGCTGACGCCAGGGACAGCGTGAGTGCTCCACGACCGGGTCCGATTTCGATTATCCGCTCACCGCGCTGAGGCGCTATTACCTCCATCAGCTTATCAATGATGATTTGCGATTCGAGGAAATTCTGCCCCAGGCGTTTCTTGGCTCGATAGGAACCCATCACCCACCAAATGTTTCAACCAGCCCGAATAATTTCTGGCAAGTACGATCTACCGTTTTTTCTGCTTCCCCCGGGCTGATACCCTTCAGCTCCGCCAGCTTGTCATAAACATGCTTCACCAGCGCCGGGCGGTTCGTCTTCCCGCGAAAAGGTACCGGTGTAAGATAAGGCGCATCAGTTTCAAGAATTACTTTATCGAGCGGGACCGCCGCCGCCACATCCGCCATCCGCGACTTCGGGTAGGTAATAACCCCCCCCACGGATATCACGAATCCCAGATCGAAAACGCGCCTGGCGTCATTGACATCACCCGGAAAACAGTGAAACACACCGCCCACCAGTTTCGGCGCGTAATTCTCGATGATTTCCACCGTGTTTTCAAAGGCCTCACGGGTATGAATCACCACCGGTAGTTTTACTTCTGCCGCCATATCCAGAAAAGCTTCAAAGACCCTTCTTTGAAGCTTACGCGGCGACAGATCCCGGTAGTAGTCCAGGCCAATCTCGCCGATCGCGACCACTTTCTTCTCATCAGCCAGTCCCCGAATCCTTTTGATCGCATCATCATCCGCGGTTCTGGCATCGTGAGGATGCACCCCTACCGTGGCGTAAACCGATTTAAACTCCCTGGCTAATTCAACGGATACAAGCGAACTGTCAAGATCGGCGCCGATGTTGACAATGGTATGAACGCCAACCCGGGTGGCTTCATCCACCAGTTGTGAAACCGTGCCGCTCTTATCGATGAAGTTGAGATGACAGTGAGAGTCTATCATCAACTGACCTTGGCACCGGGCGGCAAATCCGTATCCGGTGTCAACAAGGCAAGCTTCTTTCCACTGGTAGCCGCCAGCAGCATACCGTTCGACTCAATACCTCTTATCGTTGCCGGTTTAAGATTGACCACGACCACAATCTTAATGCCGGTAATCTCTTCCGGCGTGTAGTACTCGGCCACCCCGGCCACTATCTGGCGCTTCTCGTCACCAAGGTCAATCTGAAGGTTCAACAGCTTGTCGGCTCCTTCAACGCGTTCCGCTTTTATAACCTCGGCAACGCGAAGATCCACCTTTCCAAATTCAGACATATCAATCACGCTTCCACTCCCGGCTGCCTCTTTACCAGCAGCCTTAGTTTCGCCGGGTTTGGTACCGGCTTTCAATCTCGGGAACACCGACTCACCGATCGCAACCGTCGTCCCGGGCCGTAATTCGAAAAACTTGCGGCCGTTGTCAAGCGTCAGGGTGCTGTCGTCCAGACCGAACACCGTTCGTATCTCTCGCATCTTGTTCGGCATGACAGGAAATAGTATGATCGAAACGATGCGTATTATCTCACTGCAGGCGTAAAGAATCCCGCCCATTTCCTTGACCTTGCCCTCTTTGGCCAGAACCCAGGGTGCCGTGTCGTTGAAGAATTTATTCGTGGCCCGCACCAAATTCATCGCGTCCCCGATGGCGTCGCCCAGGCGAAAGTGCTTTATATGACTGTAGGCGCTTTCCGGCAGCGCCTCCGACTGCGCCAGAAGTTCATCCAGGCCTTCGATCTCTTTCACCGGTTCGGGCATCTTTCCGTCAAAGTTGGCTACGATCATCTTGGCCACCCGGGAAACAAGATTACCCAGGTCGTTGGCCAGGTCGGCGTTGTACTGAGTCGCGAACCGCTTGGCCTGAATGTCGCCATCGACTCCAAAGGGATACTGCGTCAACAGCAAATACCTCGTACCGTCGGCCCCGAACTCGTCGACCATATCATTCGGGCTAATCTGGTTACCTCGCGTCTTGGACATTTTCTCACCGTCCACCGTGAAAAAACCATGCAGGAAAAGCACGTCTGGAAGTTTCACCTTGGCCGCCAGCAACATTGCCGGCCAGTACAGACAGTGGAACTTGAGTATGTCCTTGGCCATCAGGTGAACGATTTCACCGCCGGTCCACCACCTGTCAAAACTCGCCTGATCATCGGCATAACCAATCGCTGAAATGTAATTGGACAACGCATCCACCCACACGTAAGCAAGCTGGCTCTCATCGAACGGAAGAGGAATACCCCACTTGACCTGCTCGCGCGAAAGAGAAAAATCGGGCAGATCCTGATTTATCAGACCCAACACCTCACGACGACGTTCATCGGGAAGTATCAATAGCTCGTTCGACTCAATCTTCTCTTTGATTGTATCCAGAAAGGCCGTCAGGCGGAAAAAGTAGTTTTTCTCCTTCAGCTTTTCGGGCGGACGGTTGTGATCCGGGCACACTCCGTTCACGAGGTCTCTTTCCGTCACAAACTTCTCGCAACCGGTACAATACAAGCCCTCATAGTAATCCGAATAGACCACATCCCGACCATCATCCGTCTTCGCCGTTCGCATGGCATCGAGAATCTTCACTACCGCCTTGAAATGGCGTTCCGACGTGGTGCGGATAAAATCATCATTCTCTATCGATAGGTTCTTCCATGCCTCCTTGAACGTCTCGACAGTCCGGTCACAAAACTCGATTTCCGTTAAACCCGCCGCCTCCGCGGCCTCGGCCACTTTGCTGCCATGCTCGTCGGTACCGGTCAGGAAGAATGCCTCTCTGCCCGCCAGCCGGTAAAACCGGGTCATAAGATCAGCAGCGATAGTCGTGTAAGCATGGCCGATATGCGGCTTATCGTTTACGTAATAAATCGGCGTGGTTATATAAATGGGCTTCGCCAATCCCTTGCTCCTTCTATTGGTCAGCTAATTTGCTCTCTCACTATCGTCAAGCTTCTTTAGCTCTTCCTGGGCTTCGACGTCTTCGTCGAGTTCGGCTACAGCTGGCTTGACTTCCGCGGCACGCTCCGCTTCGACACTAAGAATGTCCCCGGCGCCGGCCCTTATCGTGATGCCGTCTTCAACTTTTATGACAGCCTGCTCATTAAACACATCGATCTTTTCAATAATCCCCTCGCCGGTTTTTGCCCTTACTCGCGCCCCCGGTGGCGGGAACCTGCGCTTACACGTCTCATAGGTCTCGGACTCATACCTCAAACAGCACAACAGACGCCCGCAATTCCCCGATATCTTCGACGGGTTGAGCGGAAGGTCCTGCTCGCGAGCCTGCTGCGTTGATATCGGCACAAACTCCGTAATGAACGCGTTACAGCACTGTTCAAGGCCGCAGATGCCGACTCCTCCCAAACGCCGAGCCTCATCACGCACACCAATCTGCCTGAGCTCTATGCGAGTTTTATATCGCGCCGCCAGGTCCTTGACCAGTTCACGAAAGTCAACACGATGATCCGCCGTAAAAAACACCGTCATTTTATTGCCGTCAAACTGCCACTCGACATCGACCACCTTCATCTCCAGCCGATGTTTCCTGATCATCTCGATCACTTCCGTCTCGTGCGTGATTTCCTTCTGACGGATCTCTTCCAGCTTGGCTTTATCGTCGTCGCTGGCCGGACGAAGAATCGAGCGGGGCCGGGCGCTTTCTTCGAAATTCATCTCTACGTCCACTTTCTTGGACAGAAGCCCGATATCTTCCCCGCGCTCGGCCTGGATAATCACATACTCGGACAGCTTCAGACTATGATAATAAGTATTAAAAAAATACTCCTTGCGGGAGCCCTTGAATTCCACCAGGTATAGCTCGGCCACAGTCGTCTCCTTACTGGCTTAGTGCTTAAAAATCAATCAGTTGGCCGCTTGAATGTGGGCCTTCAGTCTCAAGGCCAGTGCCATTAACGCGCCCTGAATATGCACGTTGAGCCGCAGGTCAGCAAGCGTATTTTTGATATCATCCACCATACGGGCCGACAGACCGGCATCGTTGAAGTACCTGGCAAGTTTTCTGATATCCGTACCGAAATCCACGTTCACAATTTCATCATCCTCGTCCGTCACCGACACACGGGCACAATCACGTATCAGCAACTGCCACAAGCGAAGCAAATCTTCGGATTCGCCGCGGTCACGAAGATCCAGAACGTCGTTCATATGAGCCAGGGTCTCCGGCCCCTTGTCCAGAAACAGGGATTTAAACAGCAAAAGCGCCACCCCGCGCGTCGACCCCTCGTCTTCGTCGGCGCCCTCGAGCGCGTCAATCGCCCGACCGACCGAGCCTTCCGCAATTCTCGACATCAGTCTGGCCTTTTTCTCCGATACAGAGTAGTGACTCAGCAGGTAGTTTTCAATAATCTGTGCCGAAAAAGGGCTCACCTTGATTTTTTGCGAACGCGACTGAATGGTCGGTAACAGCGAATCCGGGTTTTGCGTTATCAGCAAAATGGTGGTATCCGCCGGCGGCTCCTCGATCATCTTAAGAAGCGCGTCCGCCGAGGCCGTCTTCATCTTCTCCATCTGGTAGAAAATAACTGCTCTCCGGATACCACTGCTGGACTTCATAGAAAGTTGACGTCTTATTTCGCGAGCCATCGCTACCGGGATATTGGTCGAGGCCGAGGAACTGACTATAGCGAACGGCTCCTCTCTCTTGGCCGTCAACACCTCGTTGGTCAGGTCTATGGCCTGGTCGAGTTTGTTTTCATGCGGAGGGATCGGCACGGCGAAATGCATCCCCTCGAAATTCAATCCGAATATGTTGCGGCAGTTCCGGCACTCACCGCACGGTACCGTTGACCCGGAGCCTTCGCCGGACTTATCCGGCTTTTCGCAATTGACTAGTGCCGCGAACGATACCGCCAGAAGCCACCGGCCGGTTCCTTCCGGACCGAAAAGCAAATACGTCCCCGCCGTCCGCCCCTGCTCAAACGAACGCGAAAGGATTGTCCACGCCCGCGTTTGGTATATGACATTTTCAGAAGGAATCAATACTAATCCACGTAACCGGGTCGAGCGGATTGCGACCCTCACGAATTTCAAATTTCACTACACCGGCAGCGTCCGCTACGGCCAGTTTGTTGCCGGCCAGCACGTACTCGTTAACGCTGACAACTATGTCGCTCAGACCGGCATAGGTGGTGTAGTAACGGTCATCGTGGTTGATTATAATAAAATTCCCGTAGCCGCGCAAATTGCCAATGTAAGAAACCGAGCCCGATGCCACCGCTGCCACCTTGCTGCCAGACCCGGCCTTTATCGAAATTCCGGACGAAAACGACTTCAGCTTGGTCACCGGGTCGATGGCATCCCCGAACGGCACCACAATCTCTCCCCGGCACGGAGGCAATAACTGCCCTTTGAGAGTGGCGAAAACCGATGGCCCCTCGGTCACACCTTCTCTGGCGCGCCGGTCTTCCATTTCCTGTTGAAGACGCGCAATAATGGCCTCCATCTCACGGGCCGCCTGTTCCAGCGTCAGGATCTTATCCGCCTCCTCGGTCTTCTCCCGCCGGACCTGTTCAAGAGTCTTTTGATGTTTCCGCTTTGCGCTCACCACAAGTGAACTGGCCGTCTCCCGCTTCCTTTTCAGGCTCGATATATGCTTTGTCTTGCCGGTAAGCTCGTCCTGCGTCTGCATTGTCTGTTCCACGACCTGGTAAGCCTGGTCGACATTCCCCGATTCAAAACTCGCCAGAGCCGTCAGGTAAATTATCTGCCGCTGAAGCACCAGTTCTTCATTCGGGTCCTCCGAAAAAATCTCCGGGGGCTTGTGGGTCGCAATGTAGAATTGACGGATATTCCCCAGGTACCGACGGCGCGACAAATCCAGCTCCAGTTGCCGGTTTTCGAGCTCCGAAGCCGTCTGTGCGATATCGCTCTGCAGTCCTCTGAGTTGCCTGTTCAGGCGAGCTATCACCTTCTTGTCGGTCGCTAACTTCTGATCGCCCTCCGATATCATCTTCTGAATATCGACTTCCGTCTGCTTCAGTGAATCGAGCTTCTCCCTGCTTTCCTTGACCTCTTTCTTAATACGCTCCATTTCCTCCTGCTGAATCAGAATATCATCCTTGACATCGGCGCGCGCGCCTACCAGACACAATAGCGAAAAGACAATCGAAAGAATGAGAACTCGTGATCTCATACTAAAGCCTCAGAAAACGTTTGATTCCGAGAAACGCGCTCAACGTGCCCAGAATGGCCGCCGCGAAACAGAACAGCAGAATATCGTTGGAACTCGGGAAAATTATCTCTATCTGCGTGAAATCTACGTGGTCTTTGGCATAGAAGATTGCCATCCAGCCCGCTGCCGCTGACAGCCCGGCCAGTATCAGCCCTTCTATCAGAAACGGAAAAGCCAGCAGCAGTCCGCCCGCCCCCTGCAAACGCATCTGCTGGAATCCAACTGCCCGCGCGCGCGTCATTAAGCGCATATTGTTCGCCGTGCTTATAAGAACCGCCAGCAGAATTACCGCCCCGAGTATCATCCCCACATTGCGAATAACCCCTTTTGTTTGCTCGGCTTTCTCCAGCCAGTTGCGGCTGTAGTACGCGTGCGAGATACCTTCCATGGCCGTCGCCTGCTGCTCGATGCCCGCCAACCCGTCAATTGTCAGATAATCACCGGTAAATGAAAGTATATACGAGCGAGGGAGCGGATTGATGGTGTCGTAGCCTACCAGCAGGTCGATTCCTACCAGCGAGGTCAATTGCTCCCGGGCGGTTTGCTTGGATATATATTCCACCGTGCTAACCCCCGGCAGAGATGCCAATCGGTCCTCGACGGCCGGAAGGGTCGAATCGGGTGCCGCCTCGGAAGCAAAAATCTCCATCTGAAGATCGGATATCAATTCTGAGTAGAACTTGTTCGATGTTCCCGCGGCTACCCAGAACAGGTCAAACAGCAAAAACAGCAGCCCCATCGACAGAAAACCGCTCAGCGTCGTTCCCGGATTACGGTACACATTGCGGAAAAGCTCTTTCAGAATATGCTGAATCCGTATCACACCAGGGCTCCGTTCATTATCTGGTAACGGTCGGTGTTGGGGAAATCCGTCGGCAGAGTCTCGCCACTGACAATTATCATCGAGCGGCCCGACAGCGCCAGCTTGACCATATAGTCATAAATCCGCTCGTACGTCTTTTGATCCAGCCCCGCCAGCGGTTCATCGACTATAATAAGCGGCTGATTGGCGACCGTAGCTCGCGCCAGTTGCACCAGTGTGTGCTCCACTCGCGTGAGTTTGTCGGGAAGTGTCCCTGCCTGTTTCAACAGGGAAAACTCCGTAAGCATCTTCAGCAGACGTTCTTTACTTACTTTCTTGCGTGCCGCCGCTAAGACGAGAGGAAAAGTGATATTTTCCGAGACCGTATACGACGGAACCAGCCCGAAAACTCCCC
>CP070674.1:1564071-1609046 GCA_020351995.1 Candidatus Zixiibacteriota bacterium | reverse complement strand
TTTTGTCATAACACTAAACACCTGTTTTATGAACACATCAGGAACCTTGTCATGAAACAAGTCGCCCATAGAGTTGACGAAGATTATCTGGGGTTTTTTGCGGCGAATGGGAATCTGAAGCGTGGGGGGATGAAGTGTCGTCTCAAATCCGTTCCTGTATTTTTCAACACCCATACCCTTCAGCCTTATCGCCATGCGATGAGCATAACAGTTGTCGCACCCGGCACTGATCTTGTTGCACCCGGTGACCGGGTTCCAGGTAACCCAGGTCCATTCTATATTCGAACGTCTCGTCATAGTTCCATTAACAGGTACGCTAAGTTCAGCGAAAGGTAAATCACAAAATGTAAAAAGCCGCCCCATCGGGCGGCTTGTCTGACTTAATCTTTGGGACCCTTGCTCAGCGGTCTACCGCGTGTGCAGTATCTCCTCATCGGGGATGTCGGTAACCTGGATGCCTTTCATGGCCTGACCCAGTCCGCGCGAAGCATCGGCTACAATCACGGCATCCTTATAGTGCGTGGTAGCGGCTACAATTGCCTTGGCCCGCTTCTCGGGATTGTCGGACTTAAATATACCCGAACCGACAAAAACCGCTTCGGCACCAAGTTGCATGCACAGTGAAGCATCAGCCGGTGTAGCAATACCGCCGGCGGCGAAATTCGGCACCGGAAGTTTACCCGTCTTGGCAACCATGCGAACCAGTTCTATCGGTACCCGGTGTTCCTTGGCCGCGCCGTAGAGCTCTTCCTGGCTCATCACCGTAAGCTGTTTCATGGCCAGTCCAATCTCACGCAGATGCTTAACAGCCTCGGAAACGTCACCCGTTCCGGCTTCGCCCTTGGTTCGTATCATCGCTGCGCCTTCGGAAATTCGCCTGAGGGCTTCACCCAAGTTTCGGCATCCGCATACGAACGGAACCTTGAACGGCCACTTGTTAATATGATACTTGTTATCCGCCGGGGTCAAAACTTCCGATTCATCGATGAAGTCGATCTCGAGCGACTCCAGCACCTGCGCCTCGGCAAAATGACCAATACGACACTTGGCCATTACCGGAATTGTTACAGCACGTTTGATGGCCTCAATCACATCGGGATCGGCCATCCGGGCCACCCCGCCTTCGGCCCTGATATCCGACGGCACCCTCTCCAGCGCCATAACCGCCGCCGCCCCGGCCTCCTCGGCGATCTTTGCCTGCTCGGCGCTGGTCACATCCATTATGACGCCGCCCTTGAGCATTTCGGCCAGACCGACTTTCACCTTGTGCTGTTTATCATTGAAATCGAACACTGTCAGACTCCTTTGTTGGTCTTCCATCTATTCTAACACTGCCAGAGCGGGAGAGTTTCTTGACCAGACCGGCCCGACAACTGCATCGCGACGGCCTGAGGACGGCGGAAAAAACCTATCCGATGTATCTGGCTCCGCAAAAATATAATAAAAAATGGGGCCTTTACACAAGCCCCAAAAACTAACCCGTCAACGCCGGCCTGCGGTCAAATGTCGCATGGGCATGGGCCCAGGGTGTCTGGAAGGACCCGCTGGGGCTGGCGGCGGCTAGCTATCCGGCAACATAAAGCCGGTTATTTTTTCTTTCCCTTCTTGTACTTGGCGAAATGCTCCTTACTCAAAGCTCTCTTGAAGATCTTTTCCTGTGCCATCCAGAATTCCTTCATCTGGCACTTGTTGTACTGCTCGCATCGACAATTGGGCGACTCGGTGCACAGATTCAGGTGAATGGGACCGTCAATGGCCTCTATTACATCAAGAAAAGTAATGTCTTTGGGCACACGGGACAGCCTGTAACCGCCGGTTACACCCTGATACGAAACCAGAATACCACTTCGGGTAAGGTCTTTAAGGATTTTCGCCAGGAACTCCCTGGGGATGTTCTCAGCCTCACTGACGGAGTTTATCGAGCCCAGCTTCCCTTTCGGCAGTGAGGAAATGTGTCGCACAGCCCTCAAAGCATAATCTGATTTGCGTGACAGTCTCATGTTGCAATCCCTATTGTTTGGCTTGTTCTGTTAAGTATTATATCCTTTTAAATCCACTCTAGTTCAATGTATATACGAAAAAAGATTGACATAGTCCATAAAAAAATTGACAAAATAGGCACTTTTTTCTCGATTCACCAGATCAGTACGAAGGCGGTACCCACCATACCCGATATGTGCCCGGTAGACAAAGAAGCGATCGGCAAAAATTCTCCCACCGCAGGAACAACAAGCAGCCAAAGGTGTTAATAAACACGAATGTTACACCTTGAAATTTCAACCCGGTGAGAAAAAAATATGTCGGACAACTCAATTTCTTCCCATAAAGATCCCGCCGTTACTATTACCGATACGGCCATATCCGAAATCAAGCGCTTACTCCAGCAGGAATCGAATCCCAATCTCTTTCTGCGAATCGGAGTTGCGGCCGGGGGTTGCTCCGGAATGTCATACGTAATGGCTTTCGATAACAACCCGGGCGAACACGACCGGCAGTTTGATTACAACGGCCTGAAAGTCGTTATCGACGGGCGAGCCTTGCCCTACCTGACCGGATCGGTTGTCGACTACAAGGGCGGTATGCTCGGCGGCGGATTTCATTTCAGCAACCCCAACGCCCGCCGCTCCTGCGGCTGCGGAAGTTCTTTCACCTGTTAACGCATGGCTTTCGAGATAGTCGATCCATCAGAGTTCCTGGAAAATAACGTCTTCAGACAGGAGTTCTTTTTGCGCAGTGTTGAGCGCCGGGATTGGAGCCCTTTTAAGGGCAAGCGGGTCCTTGTGCGCGGGTGTTCCTCTACCTTTCTACCACCGTGGGCGTTGATGCACCTGACCGCGAAACTCATCCCGCATGCACGGTCCATTTACTATGGCAACGAACACGATAACGTAGCGGTGTATAAGAGTGAGTAATAAACTTGAAAAATCCCACGCCGGCGTCTATCTTATCGACCAAAGACAGACTCAAGATGGAAACCCGATGCCTAAGATAAAATTCTTGCCTTCGGGGGCGGAAGTTGAAGTCCCGGAGGGAAAGATTCTGCTCGACGCCGCGCTGGATAACAACGTGAAGATCGACCACAACTGCGGCGGCAACTGTGCCTGCTCCACCTGCCACGTTTACATCGAAGAAGGTTACGATACCCTCAACGAGATGTCCGAGGATGAAGAGGATATGCTCGACGAGGTCGAGAATCTGCAGGCTAATTCCCGTCTGGCCTGCCAGTGCAGGGTAACCTCGGACCTGCTTGTCCGTATCCCCGAAAAAGCCCCCCTTTTCGAAGACGATATTTAGAAAAAGGCTCTCCCAGCACCTCTTCTGGCGGGTCGTCAACCCAATCAATTATCGCAGCCGCACTTACCCGGTTTGACCCCCGGCGGTTCAGGTCGCGGAACACCCCGATTTTGAGCTAAATCACTAATATTAAGAGAGTTTCATAAACTGCCGATACTCTTGCAGAATAGGGTTTTCTGTGCAAAATGAGCATTCGGAGTTTCCAAAGAGCCCACGGCTACTCGCTTTTTGAGCTTCTAGCCGTGATAATCATTATCGGTATCGTGGCCGCCGTTTCGATGCGCTCGATGCGGGGGACCGTCGAAGTCTCGCGGGTTGAGGAAACCAGGCAAGAGATGGATCAGCTCGCCTGGGCCATTTGCGGTAACCCCAATCTGATCTCCGGTGGTGTCCGAACGGATTTCGGTTATGTCGGAGATGTCGGGGCGCTTCCGGCCAGCCTGGATAACCTGGTTACCAACCCGGGCAGTTACGCTAACTGGGATGGGCCATACATCCGCGATGATTTCTATGCTTCAAGCGGCGGAGCCGAGTCCGAGTTCAAGTACGACGCCTGGGGGGTGGAGTACACGTATACCGGAGACAGTATAATATCCACCGGGGGCGGAACCTCGATTGCCCGGGAAGTATGCTACTCAACCAGTGATCTCCTGTCGAACGTGGTGCAGGCGCTGATTACCGATGTCAATAACACTCCACCCGGCGGCAGCGCCGGGTCGGTGACGCTTGAATTGACATATCCCAATGGGGCCGGGTCCGACACAACTGCTTCCAGCAGTCCGGCCGGTAATGGACTGGCCAGCTTTGAATCGGTCCCGGTGGGGCATCACCAATTGCTGGTTATCTGGGAGGATGATCCCACCTATGATACTCTTTTTCGCAAGGTGGTCGTGTATCCGAAGGACTCGTTTTACACGGAAATTAGTTTTTCACAGAATTATTGGTAGGAGGATTTGGTGGGGGCAGCGGGGCTAACAACATGACTGACTTCGGGGCTGGACACCTGATCAGGTGATGAGTCAGAAAAAGATAGGTAGAAGAAAACAAGAGCGCGGCATCAGTCTGGTTGAGGTGATCATTATCATGGTCGGTATCGCCATTCTGGCCGCGGCAGTTATGCAGTCGATGACACACAGCTTGAAGCAGAGTCGCGAAAGAGAAACCGAACGCGAGATGAGAATGCTACAGATAGCCATCGCCGGGGATCCGTCACAAATGTCCGTCGCCGGTGGAGCGCGTTCCGATTTCGGGTACGTGGGTGACGTGGGGGCTTTCCCGCCCGATCTGGGCGCGCTGGTGGAAAACCCCGGAGGGTACTCCACCTGGGACGGACCTTACCTGCCGCCCGGATTCGCCAACGACGGGAACGACTTCAAAACCGACGCCTGGGGGAAAACCTACACCTATAACGGTGTTCTGGAGATAGTGTCGCACGGTTCGGGAAGTACCATCCGGAGAGGCAGCAACAGCCGTACCTCAGACTATCTTGATAACACACTGATAGGCGAGGTGCGCGATGCCGCCGATTCCCTCCCGGGGTCGGCATGGATGGATTCGGCGCGGATTGAGATTGTCGTTCCCGATGGCCTGGGCAGTCTGCAGACGAAAGTCTATCAGCCCGATTCGTCGGGAGAATTCACCATCGACTCACTCCCGGTTGGCAAACACCTTATGAGGGCAATTTTTCTGCCGGAACTGGATACGCTTATCCGGTACTCCCAGATAATACCGCGCAACAAGACCGATGATGTGCTCCGCTTCAATTTCGCCCAGAATTACTTTTCGGCCGATCTTGGCGGTGATAGCATGTTGACTCTGGTTGAAGGCTCACACTCGGTATTCGGCTCAGGGACGGACTGCAACAACATTAGCTTTGAGATCAGGAATAACACGGGGGAGGATGTCGAAGTAACAAGCATCGAACTAACCTGGCCCAGCCCGACCGCTTACTATCAGGAAGTCTGGTGGGCAGGGGCCAGGGTCTGGAACAACTCCACACCTCGCAACGGCAGCGGCGACACCGCCGTCTTCGATAATCCGCAGACGATAATTTACGGTTGGACCGTTCCGGTTGAGGTGAAGTTGTTCCGCAGTACGCCGACGGGCAACGGAAGCAAACCTGACATGTCCGGGACGACATTCACAGTGCTGTTTTCCGACGGCTCAACGTTCGATGTAACCATGGGGGAATGTAACTAACATGGCTAGGACGACTTATTTGATCAAACCGCAGGGGGCTAGGTATGAGAACGCGTGGCGAGCGGCGCGACATTAGAAATGACCGCGGGATCAGCCTTGTTGAAATAACAATGCTGGTCGTGATAATCGCTATCGTGATGGCCGTGGCGATGCAATCTATGACACCTGGCATTGAAAATGCCAGAAAGAGGAAAACGGAGCACGAAATGGAAGCCATAATAAAGGCCATAGCCGGAGACCCGTCGCTGATGACGGTAGCGGGTGGAGTGCGCGCCGATTTTGGCTATGTGGGCGATATCGGAGCCTTTCCGCCCGACCTCGATGCTCTCGTAGAAAACCCCGGCAGTTATTCAACCTGGAAAGGACCCTACATTCCTCCGGAACTCATAAACGGCTTTAAGACCGATGAGTGGGGTGTGGAATACACTTACAATGGAGGGCTCGACATCGAATCCCACGGTTCCGGTTCACCGATGCGACATCGCGGCAGCATTGATTCGCTCGACATCCTTTACAACACCGTCAGCGGACTAATCCGTGATGTCAACGACTCGGTACCCGGTCCGGTTTTCGACGATTCTATCGATGTCGAGATAACCATCCCCGACGGCGCCGGAAGCGTAACAACCAAAGTGTACCACCCGGACTCCGCCGGCGAATTTTCCCTCGATTCTATTCCCATCGGCCGTCACTACATAGAAGCAATCTATACGCCGGAGGTGGATACTCTGAGCCGTTGCGTAGTCGTCCTGCCGCGTCACAGCAGTGATGAGTATATGCGTTTCAATTTCGCCTCGGCCTGGTTTTCCACCGAGGATACCTCCGGCGGCGGTAGCGACAGCATGCTGACCCTCGTTGAAGGTACCGCCGTGGCCGACGGACCTGAATGTGAGGATGTGACCTTCGATCTCGCCAACAACACCGGCGAGGACGTACTCGTGGAGAGTATGACCGCGACGTGGTCCGGTTCCACCGCTTATTACCAGACCATCCGCTGGGGAGGTACCGTCGTGTTTATTGCCGGTTCAACGAGAAACGGTTCCGGTGAATTGGCCGATATAGATGACCAGACTGTCGTTGATGGTGACACCCTTACCATCGTAATCGAAGCATTTAAGAACAAGTCAACGGGATCGGCAAGCTCAGTGAATATGGGTAGCAGGGATTTTACCATCGAATTTTCGGATGGTTCAATAATCGAGTTTACGACACCGAGTTGTCCATAGCCGTAACCGCGGGAGAAGTCTGATATGAACATCGAGCGCATTGTCAACAGAGCGAAGGGCGAAAAAGGTATCAGCCTCATAGAGGTGGCCATCATAATCGTGGCTGTTGGTATCCTCGCTTCGCTGGTTCTGCAATCGATGAGTGCTCTTTTGAAAGACGCCCGGCAGGTGGAAACCGAGCGCGAGATGGATATGCTGGCCAAAGCCATTGCCGGCGATCCATCGATCATGGCCGTAGCCGGCGGCGAACGTTCCGAATTCGGCTATGTCGGCGATATTGGCGCCTTGCCTCCCAATCTTGACGCCCTGGTCACTAATCCCGGCTACTCCACCTGGCACGGACCGTACATTCCGCCTTCCTTCAACACCGCTGATAACGATTTCAAAAAAGATGCCTGGGGAGTTGACTATACCTACACCGGCGGCGTTACAATAACTTCTACCGGCTCTGACTCCAGCATCGTCAAGCAGTTCGCCGAAAGTAGCGATGATCTGCTCTTAAATAGCATCACCGGACTCATCAGGGATATCAATGACTCTCTCCCGACTCCCGACGACGCAGCTGATATTGACGTGGTCATCATCTACCCGGATGGTACCGGCGGCCTCGATACCAATTCGTATCACCCCGATGACAGCGGCTGGTTTTCGCTCACCTCGCTGCCGATTGGCCGACACCAGGTACATGTCATCTACACCCCGGAGGTCGATACTTTAACGCGCTATGTCACGGTCGTACCGCGCAACGGCGACGACCAGCTGGCCCGATATAATTTCGACACCAGCTATTTCTCACAACCGGACACGAGCGCCTGCGTCGGCCTGACTTTCGTCGAGGGAAGCGACACGGCTTACGGTGCCGGCGGGTATTGCCACTGTGTAAGTTTCTGGCTCGCGAACAATAGCGGTGCTTCGATCCAAATCGACTGGGTCGTTCTGGAGTATTCGACAACTGCCTACTACCAGGTTTTCGATTATGGCGCCGACGGTGATTACGAATTTGCCGGCAGTTCCCCGCGTAACGGATCGAGCGATACGGTAACATTCACGCTCACCGAAACCGTAGCAAACGGTGGTACGAGTAAGATCGAGGTCGAGACATTCATTGACGTGGAGTCGGGAACCGGTAACAAAGTCGACATGTCGACCACGACATTCACCGTCACTTTTTCTGACGGCTCAACCTTTGACGTAGCTATGAGTGGTTATTGTGATTAGTGAAACCAAAAGAAAGATCAATAATAGCGGCTTCACGATAGTCGAAGTCGTCATGGTGATAATTATTGCGGCCATCCTGGTGACCATAGCGATGAAGTCGGTCGTAACCGTCACCGAAACCGGTCGGGTCGAGGAAACCAAACGGGAAATGGAACAACTCACCTGGGCCATCTGCGGCAACCCTGAGCTGGAAAACAACGGCGTCCGGACCGATTTCGGCTACGTGGGCGATGTGGGTTCGCTACCGGCTGGGCTGGACTCACTCTATACCCAGCCATCCGGTTACACCACCTGGAACGGACCTTATGTCAGCCGAAGGTTTCAGCAGATCACTGACGATTACAAAGAAGATGCCTGGGGCGTGGCTTACACTTACACCGGCGGGATCGAGATTACGTCTTCAGGCTCCGGATCCGACATAGTCCGGAGGCTCGCCAACTCCGAGGATGATCTGCTCCGCAATAAGGTTACCGGGATAATTCTCGACCGCGATGGCGCCCCGCCCGGAAGTGACGAGTGCGACACTGTCGACATTCTGCTTACCATCCCCAACGGTGTGGGCTCGACCGCGACCAAATCCACTCATCCTGAACCCAGCGGATACTTCGAGTTCGACTCGATACCGATCGGTAACCATGATATCAGGATAGTATATATGCCCATTGATGACACCCTGCACCGGTTTGTCTCAGTATTGCCCAATTCGGTTTTATACCAGGAGTATTTTCTGACCTTCAGCCCCTGGTCCGAGGTCCCGCCGGTTTTAGGATGCTTTGAATATGTCGCTGGTAGTGCTCAGACTATCGGCGGTGTCGACTGCGACGGGCTACGGTTTCAGATTCGAAACACTTGCGGTGTACCTAGCTCCGTAACAGCAATCAAACTCGACTACGTCACCAGCCCGGTATCCTATTATCAGAATGTGCAGTGGAACGGACAGGCGGCCTTCAACGGCAATCCCAGCCGCGCCGCCTCCGGCGACTGGGCGGTCTTCCAGGAGCCCAACGATGTCAAGTGGGCGGACGGCGGGGAAACCGTCACGATCGACGTCGAGCAATTCCGTGACACGCAGGAAACGGGAGGGGCGGCGGTTGCGATGAACAATGTTGACATTACCGTCGAACTCTCCGATGGCTCCACCTTCAGCTTCAACACCGGCCCATGCACGGGAGATCCGTAATGCACAGACTTCGCAAGAATTCAGGCTGGACACTGGTGGAACTCGCCATCGTGATTATCATAATCGGCATCATCGCTGCCGTGGCAACTCAGAAGATGTCGACTTCCATCGAAACTGCCCGGTACCAACAGACCAAACAGGAGATGGAGCAACTGGTCTTTGCCATAGTCGGCAATCCTAATGTCTATTCCAGTGGCACACGTACCGATTTCGGATATGTTGGCGATGTAGGAGCACTACCGGACAGCCTCGGCGCGCTGGTTACTAACCCCGGAGGATATTCCACATGGGACGGCCCCTACATGGGAACCGGCTACAATGAAGATGATTTCAAGAAGGACGCCTGGGGTTTCGAGTACACGTATCAGGACACTCTGATAAGGTCCACCGGCTCCGGGTCAAATATCGATAAGTTGATTGCCAGAAGCAGCGACGCAGTGCTGTCCAACACCGTCACTGGCTTCGTCGTCGATGCCAACCACGACGTACCCGGCACCGAAGATACCACCTCCTTGACAATCTCGCTGGTGTACCCCGACGGAAGCGGCGGGACAACAACCAGCACAGTCTATCCGCGCCCCAATGGGAACTTCACTTTTGCGGGGGTCCCTATCGGCGCCCATACTCTGCAAATAGTCTACGTAGCGGAAAACGATACCGCGACGTACAATGTCTCGGTAGCACCCGCCAGCACGACCAAACTTAGCATTACCTTCCCTGCCGACCTCTGGTAAGATCCGGTGAAGGCCTCACTTTCGCGATCATCCGACTAAGATTCCTTAATGACAAGATTTATGCGCCGTTTCTTCAATTGTGGCAAGAACAGCGACGGCGGGACAACCTCTTCCTGCGGTTTACAGCCACGTTCGGTTATTTGCCCATCCGCCGCCATCCACGCGATAATGGCCGCCGGGAACGAGGTCGTCCGCATCATGGCCGTAAGGCCCGTTTTTGTATCCTGACGGTCAACGATCTCATAAACGACTGTCTTGTCTTTGCCGTCTTTTTCCCCTTCCAGCGTCAGACGGACGAGTACCATATCGAGGTCATTCAGCGTCAGATTTTTGTCCAGAACTGCCCGAAGAACCGCCCTCGGCCGGACCTTCTGCCCCTCAACCTCGATCTCCTGTCGCGAAGCCAGACCGATCTCAAGCATGGGCTTGAAAAGCTGGCAATGCCCGGGGTAACGGATAGTCTTATAATCGAGAAAATCTATCTTGCCTTCATAGGTATCAGGGAGGGTCGAGGTGCCACCCGAAGTGTAAAACGCCTCGAGCGGGCCAACGCCGTCAAATTCCAGTGATTCGACCCCCGTCATCGGATTGACGATTTTCTTCTTGCCATCTTCCAGAATAACACACGGCTCCCAGTACTCGTTGAGCAAACCCTCGGCCGAAAATACCATCTGGTAATTCAAGGGCGGGCGAGGCGACTGCGGTAGACCACCTACTCGAATCTTAAGAGACCGCACATGGTCGAACCGCGAAACGCCATCTGATACCATTACCGCCACCATCCCGGGGGCCAGGCCGCAATCCGGAATTACGATAATACCGGCTTGCTCGGCCTCGTCGTTCATATGCAGTTGAGTTTGAACAACATCGTTGTTGCCCCCCAGGTCAACCAGATGACATTCGGCCGCGATGGCGGCCCGGGTCAAACCCGGATTGTATTTATAAGTAACACATGAGACAGCGGCGTCGTACTGGGCCAGTCGTTCGGCAACAGCTGGCTCGTCACCGGCATCCAGACATCCTGCCTCGGCGATATTATTGCCATAGGCGTCAGCAATCTTCCTGGCCAGGGGCTCATCGATATCAAAAACGCCGACTTTCTTGACACTTTCTATTCGTGAAAGATCATACACGGCAGCACGACCCATAAGCCCGGCACCTATCACCGCTATATTCATTCTTGAAACCTCCGTGGTGTCCGTTAATTGGTGAAATATAATGTTGACGGCGGTTTCAATAAAGACAATATTTGCTGGTACCGTTGACCCCATATCAGACAATCAATAAATCTCCGCCTGGCTGATCGGGTCTGCGAATCTGGGGGCTTCCCAATCGGTTAGGGAGGGCGCCGTACTTACGGAAACAAGAGGGGATATTATGACACACAATCAAAAAGGGGCACAGGGAATCAATCAGGCCGTATTGCCCATTCTGCGGCGATGTTTGGCGCTGAGCAAAGAGCTCAACAATCCTGTAGCCGGGATTGTAGGTTACTGCGAGTTTCTATTGGACACCAGTGAAAGCCTTACTGCGGGCCAGAGACTCAGTATTGAGGAAATTCGTGATTTCGCCGTCAAGATCCAGACGACGCTGGAGGAGCTCGCCGCGGAAAAAGCTGCCCTGGCGAAGAAGATTGACATTACGGCCCTGGAAAGCACGCCACCGTCGGGTTCTACAGCAACTGATTAATTTTTCTAACCAGCCACTCGATACAGACAGCCAGCATGAAAATGAAAAGAAGCCACAGCTTGTTCAAAAGAGTGATCTCGGCCTTTTCATTTATGGCGACCGGCGTTAGATCAAGCGCGGCAATGGCATCGGCGAATTGACCGAAACGAAAGTAGCTGCCTCCGGAAAGACGCGATACCGCCGCGAGTGTGGCCGGGTCACCACCCTGGTCAACTTCCTCTACCGAGAATGTCTCGACCACGATCGAGCCAACTGATTCTTTGAGCGTCCGCCCATCTTTCTCAAAAATCGCCCGATAGGTATATGAGCCCGGAGAGACATTGAATAGTTCCCCCCGGTAAGCACCCCCACCCTTCGCGACCAGATCGGTCTCATATGAACGATGCTCTTTCGAACTGATCAGGCCGATCGTACCTGTTACCCCAGGAATGGGACGAAAGCCCAGGTCGAAGGCAAAACCGTCAAAGCGAACGACTTCGCCGCGATGGAACACGTCCTTCTCCGGCTTTATCCGAATCGGTTCGAGATCATCACTTACCGTAAGCCAGCTCATGGTACCCTCCGCAAAATCGGCATAGTCACCGGGATCCTCCCCGAAACCAAGATTGACGAATCCCCAGGTCCAGAACGGAAGCGCCGCCGACGCCATCAACTTACCGGGCCCAAATCGCCGATAGCCGAGAATTGGGTATTTGCTTTGATCCCGCCGGGCAAAAGCCGCTCGAGCCAGAACCACCGCTTCCGGGTGGATTCGATCGCACTTTACCAGCGCCTGAAAAGGCGGCAGCGACGCCCAGGCCTCCCGAATATCCGTGGGGCCGTCGGCCAGTCGGACGGCCGGATGGAACAGGTGACTCTCCGACGGTTCGCCCCGAAAACCGGCATACTCTATCGAATGCCGAAAGGATGGATAGAAGGGAAGCAGGTCGTTGAACCAGCCAACCGGACCTCGCTCGCTGAACCGCCCACCCATCAGTACCCAGACCGCTCCACCTCTTTCAGACAGATACGATTCCAGCACCGCGCGCCGGGACTCCAGGCCCTTCGGGTCTGGATCGTGCAGAACTATCAGGTCATAACGGTTCATTTCCGTCTGTCGCGACGGTATCCGCCCGACCAGGTTGCCCGATTTAGAACCCGTGACAACCAGTTCGACCTGATATTTTTCCGACTGCTCCAGAAGCCTCTTGAGAAACCCGATCTCGTAATCAGGTTGCCCGGTGACCATGAGAACCAGAAGCCTGCTTTTCAGAACCTTCACCGAAAACGACCGCTGATTGTTCCCCGGGTTTTCCTCCTTCGCGTCGGTCGGGATCTGAACCCGCAGAATCTTCTGACCCGGTTCTGAGGGCGTATAAGAAAGCGCAACCTCACCGAGACCTTCGGCCTGTGTTATCTGAAAGGTCTTCTGAACCACCGTTCGGACCGAATCGGAGAGCTCTAACGGCAAATTCCGTTCCGATACATTCTGCCAGGTCAGTCTCACGTTGATCTCGGTGGGCTGGCCAACGAACAGCACCGGATTGTAATTCACCTCGGCAATGCCGATATCAAAAGAACCGGTATCGGAGGCCATGTCGACGGCCACGACCGGCTGGGTCAATCGACCGGCTGCCCGTCGCGGCTGCTGCCCGGAGTTGGAGTTACCGTCACTGAAAAGGATCCAGTAATCGGAAGGTTCCGCTATTTGCCTCGTTTGCAGAAGTTCGAGGGCGTCGCCGAGAGCCGTCTTGTCACGTTTCACCTCGGCTTCCTCCGGACTCAGGTTTTCCCCGAAGAAAAAGGTACTGACCTCGGCATTTCCCTTAAGCCCATTGAAATCCGGCGATGCCATAAGTGAGTCCAGTCGCTCGCTCCGTTTCTTTCCGGCTTCGGTTTTGTCCATGCTTCCCGACACGTCGATTAATACAGCAACCCTGCAATCACGTTCGAATTGCCGGGTAAAACCGATCACCGGCTCGGCCAGAGTGAAAACCAGCGCCAGCACCGCAATGATCCTCAATACCGCCAGAATGACTTTCATATATACCGGCAGGGGCGGGTTGGTGCGCCGGTACAGGTACACGGCCAGCAGCACCAGCAGGGCCGCCGTCAGCCAGACAACCAACGGTGACCCGGACAAAAAACTGACCGATATGTCTTTAACGCCAAACATAACTCATTACTTGTCCCAGCTGTTTATATAAGTATTGACCGGGATTATATCCATTGAAAAAG
Organism: Candidatus Zixiibacteriota bacterium; assembly: GCA_020351995.1. Taxonomy (GTDB): domain Bacteria; phylum Zixibacteria; class MSB-5A5; order GN15; family FEB-12. Next base: position 1,595,289 of record CP070674.1, on the reverse strand, counting down.
CAGAATCGAACCCGGCCCGACTAAGATTGTCTGGTGGTGGTAAATGTGACCATATCCTGAAGGCGCTTGAAGTAGATAGAATCGCTGACCGAGGAAATGGAATCCAGGCCACGCTGGCTGAGCTCGTTGGCCTTGCGATAAGTGTAGTCAATCCCCCCGGTTTCATTCACGAAGCTGTGTATTTTCTCAAAAGTGTCTTCGTGTCCGTCGCGCAAATACTTGACTATCTCCTCGCGACTGGCCTTGCCGACCTTTTTCAGCGAGTATATCAGCGGCAAAGTCACTTTCCCAGTGAGAACATCGTTGCCCGGTTCCTTACCGGTCACTTCAGCATCACCAACAAAATCAAGAAGGTCGTCGGCCATCTGAAATGCCGTACCTATCTTCTCACCGAAATCGGCAAATCGGTCCCGCTCCCTCTTCATGCGATTTTTGAGAATCGGCCCCGCCTCGCACGATACCGCGAAGAGCGATGCAGTCTTATCGGCAATGATGGAAACATATTCTTCCTCGGACAGGTCGTAATTGCCGGTTTCTTCGATTTGCCTTAACTCTCCCACGGCCACTCTTTCCGTAGCCCGTGATATAGCGCGCATCAGGTCAATGGAATCGGTTTCCACCATTATACGGAAGGCCTTGGCAAAGAGATAATCCCCCATCAGAACCGATATAAGGTTCGTCCACTGCGCGTTAACCGTCTGATGGCCTCGCCTGAGTTCGGACTCGTCCACAACATCATCGTGAAGCAAAGTAGCGGTATGGATCAGTTCAATTGCCAGGGAAGCATCGACAGAATACTCGGTATAATTGTCCGCTGCCCGCGAAGATAGAAACAGGAACACGGGACGGATCCGCTTACCCCGCGATTTTAGCAGGTGACGCGCGATTGAGGTTATCAGCGGAGAATCGCCCTGAAGGTGGTCATTCAGTTTTGTGCTGAACTGGTCCAGGTCGGACTTTATCGGACCAGTGAACTCGTACATTTTATTTAGATCGAGCATTTATATCGTGCCACGGCTTCTTTGGAACGAGAAAATAGGCCGTTTGGAGCTTAATGTCAATCTATTTTGGCTTACTCTGGCAACCGGACCTGACTTTATTGATTAAACAACAGCAGGTTATGCCCTTTGTTCGAGCCCGGGCGAATCACATCTGTCCCAGCAACTCAATAAACGCGGCCCGGTAATCCGATTGAGCCAGATATTCCCGGTCATTGTGGCCGCCTGATAGCCTCACAAACCGCTTGGAGCCACCGGCCTTCTCAAAGAGCTCCTCCCCCATGCTGTAAGGAACAATATCATCTTCCGGTGAGTGTGTTATCAGAATGGGGCAGCTAACCGCGCCTATTTTTTCAATGGTGTTAAATTTGTATCTCAAAAGCATACTGGTCGGAAGGAAAGGAAATATCCTGCGGGCCATATCGGCAGCCGATGTAAACGAGGATTCGACCACCAGCCCGCCGCACGGTACCCTGGTGGCCAGATCAACGGCCACCGCGCCGCCCAGAGAACGTCCGAAGATAACTATGTCGTCCGGGGTTATTCCCTTGCCGTTAACCAGCCAGTCATAACACGCCCGGGCGTCGGCATAGACTCCTTCCTCACTCGGATCACCGCCCGATCGACCAAAGCCCCGATAGTCAAATATCATCACCGCGCACCTCAGTTGGCGCAGGAATTCTATTGTCTCGAGCCGGTGAGAAATGTTGCCGGCGTTGCCGTGGCAAAAAAGAAACACCTTGGCGCTCGAAGAATCTCCGGGAACGTACCAGGCGTGAATCTTGACGCTATCGCCGGTCAATACCGTTACATTCTCGTAGTCCATAGCGGCGTCGCGCGGGGTGACAGCCAGATCCTTTATCGGGAAAAAGACCATGTTCTTTTGGTTGAAATACAGGTAAAAGGAAAGGATAGCAAAGGCGGCAACGGCGAATAAGACCAACCAGAGAAACATCCTTACTACTCTCATAGGTCGAAAAGGTTAGGGCCGGTTCACAGGATAACCAGCCTACTCCCACTCGATAGTGGCCGGCGGTTTTGATGATATATCATAGGTAACGCGATTGACGCCCCTGACGTTCCTTATAATGCGATTGGAGATGTGCGCCATGATGTCGTTGTCGATTCGTGCCCAGTCGGCCGTCATGCCGTCTACCGAGGTGACCGCGCGAAGAGCCACCACATTCTCGTAGGTTCTTTCGTCACCCATGACTCCCACCGCGCTCACCGGCAATAAGACCGCAAAGGCCTGCCAGATATCGTCATAGATTCCCGCCTTGTGAAGCTCTTCAATGAAGATGGCGTCAACTTCTCTCAGAAGGTCACAGCGCTCTTTTGTCACGTCACCGAGTATCCGCACGGCCAGCCCCGGCCCGGGGAAGGGATGGCGGCCGATAAACGTCGCGGGAAGGCCAAGTTTACTTCCCAGTTGACGAACTTCATCTTTGAAAAGCTCCCGGAGCGGCTCGACTAACCGCAGTTTCATCCGATCTTTCAGGCCGCCAACGTTATGGTGCGACTTGATCGTTACCGACGGCCCTTTGAACGAAACGGACTCGATTACATCGGGGTACAGTGTTCCCTGAGCCAGGTACTCAATACCGCCAATTTTTTCAGCCTGCTGCTCAAATACATCAATGAATGTTGCCCCGATAATTTTTCGCTTCTCCTCCGGGTCAGCCACCCCGGCCAGACGTTCCAGAAAAAGGCCTGAAGCATCTACAGGGTGCAAATTCAATTGTAGATTCCCCAGCATCTCGACCACGTTTTCGAACTCGTTCTTTCTCAAGAGGCCGTTGTTGACAAAGACCGCGTGAAGGTTCTTACCGATCGCACGGGAAAGCAGAAGGGCGGTAACCGTGGAGTCAACTCCACCTGATATCCCCAGAATAACGCTCTTCTTACCGACCCGCTCGCGGATTCTGACCACACTGCTTTCAATAAACGACTCCGTTGTCCAGTCACCCTTAAGGTTACAGATATCGAAGAGAAAGTTGTTGATTATGTTTTTGCCTTCCGGAGTATGATGAACCTCCGGGTGAAACTGCAGGCCAAAGAAATTGCGTTCAAAATCTCCGATGGCGGCCACCTCGAGAGAGTCGGTCGAACCGATGATCTCGAAATTCGCGGGAAGCTTGGCAATGGAGTCGCCGTGTGACATCCAGACCTGGCTGCGCTGTGGCACTCCGGAGAGCAAAGACCGTTCGTTGACGACTTCAAGGTGCGCGCGACCGTATTCTCGCGACTTCGACCTTACCAGTTGACCGCCGAATACCTCGGCCATCACCTGCATGCCGTAGCAGATGCCGAGGACGGGGAGGTTCGTCTTGAAAAAGGCCGCGTCTAGCATCGGAGCGTCAGGATCCTTGACCGAGGCCGGCCCGCCAGAGAGGATATAACCTTTAACGTTCCTATCGGCGTAGGAGGCAAGGTCTACGTTGAAAGGCGCGATCTCACAGTAAACGCTGGCTTCTCGAACCCTCCGGGCAATCAGCTGTGTGTACTGTGAACCGAAATCCAGAATCAGTATCATTTCATGATGCACGCTCATTAGCACGGTCCTCTCTGGTCATCCCTTTAATCACGGTGTCACACTCGTACTTTGGGTTCGTTTCCGGATAATCAGTCAGATAATGCAGTCCGCGCGACTCCAGCCGCATCAGCGCCGATCTGACAATCAGGTCGGCCACGGTGGCCATATTTCTCAGTTCGACCACACCATAGGTGGCCGGTGTCGCCAGATAATACTGCTCGATCCCGGCTTTAATCTGCTGGATCTTCTCCAGCGCCAGATTCAGCCGTTCGCGCGAACGGACAATCCCGACGAAGTCAGACATGACCCGGTTGAGCACTCTTCGGTCATGGGCCACCAAAATTTTCTCCCGAGGATATTGCAGCGACGAGTACAGCGTCGTGTCGGCGATACCGCTCCTGGGCACATCGACGTTCTTAAAATACTCGGTTGACTTTTCCGCGGCGTATTCCGCCATCACCACCGATTCGAGCAGCGAATTGGATGCCAGACGATTGGCACCATGCATCCCGGTCATGGCCACTTCACCCGCCACATAGAGTCCCGCCAGCTCGGTTTCGCCGCTTAGACTTGACACAACGCCACCACAGGAATAATGCGCTGCCGGCACCACCGGTATGTCGCGCTGGGTAATGTCAAAGCCGCGACGAAGACATTCCTTATAGATGTTTGGAAAACGCTTCTTGATAAAACCGGCATCTCGATGGCTGATATCCAGCATGACGTATTCTTCACCGCTTTCCTTAAGTTCCTTATCGATGGCGCGAGCCACAACGTCACGCGGAGCCAGATCCTCCAGCTCGTGCGTACCTTCCATGAGAAAGCGCCCGTCGACCGTTACCAGCCTCCCGCCCTCACCGCGAACGGCCTCGGAAATCAAAAACGGCCAGCGCCCGGGCGTGTAAAGTAGTGTCGGATGAAACTGAATGAATTCCAGGTTCGCCACCGAGACTCCGGCGCGATAGGCCATAGCGACACCGTCGCCGGTAGCGATACGCGGGTTGGTATTGTGAAAATAGACCTGGCATAAGCCGCCCGTTGAGAGCATCGTTACCGGAGCGTAAAAGGCATCGAACTCGCGCTCCTCTTCCGAAAACACGAAAGCTCCGGCACAGGCGCTTCCGTCCGGACTGCGAAAGGTTATCAGGTCGAGAACCATGTGGTCACGAAATATATCGATATTGTCAGGCTTGGAGCGGCACGCGTTTATGAGGGCCCGTTCGATCTCGCGACCGGTGAAATCCGAGGCATGGACAACGCGATTATACGAGTGTCCCCCCTCCCGCCCAAGATCGAGCTTGCCATCAACCGTGGTAAAACGAACGCCATAGGAGATAAGCTCTTCTATAACCGATGGACCGGCCTGGACAATCTCTTCCACGACTTCTTTGTGAGACAACCCCTGACCCGTAGTAAGAGTATCCTTGATGTGCATCTCAAAGGAATCAGTCCGACCCAGTACACTCGCGATACCTCCCTGCGCACGATTGGTACTGGTATCCGACTCACCCTTTTTTGTGACGATGGCGATTTTCGCTTTCGGGTTGAACTCGCATACTTTCAGGGAATAATACAGCCCAGCAATACCGCTGCCCACGACTATGAAATCGTAATACCTTTCCATCAGGTCGCCTGCTTTTCTAAACCGAGTTTTTCCTGCAAGAATGCCACCAGTTTCTCTTCTCCCGGATCAAGATCCACCGTCTGATTAAGATAATAGATTTCGCGGTCGAAATCAAAGTGCTCTACTTTAACCCAATCCTTGCCGGTAGTCAATATTACGTCGGGATCATATTTATCCGCCATCTCCTTGATCTTCTCGAGCAGCTCCAAATCGTAAATCTGGTGGTCTGATAGCTCCATGGCATAGTCCAGATCGGCACACAGCGCGATGACTTGCCGGCGCAAACTCGAAAAATTACCCACCCCGGCGAACAGTAACACCGACTTGTCTTCGAGATACTTCACCGGGAGAGTCTGCTTATGCCCCACTATCTCGGTAGCCGTAAATTGGGCGTGATAGTGCCGGGCGTTTTCGTTTATCCTTTTCAGTCTTTCTTTCAAACGATAGAGATCTTTGGCGAATTTGGCCCGGGTTATGATGATCACATCGGCCCGCTTGAGCGCGCTCAGCGGCTCCCTGAGAACGCCGAGCGGAAAAGGCTTGAGAAATCTCTTTTTAATGCCGGCATCATAAGTGACAATATCAAGATCCCGGGCGAGAGAAAAGTGCTGAAAACCGTCGTCAACAATGATAACATCCACCAGGTCACTTGCGGCAAGCCTTCGGGCAGCCTCCGACTTCACCGGGTCGACCGCGAAGAAAGCGTCAGGAAGCAGATGGGCCAGGTACTTGATTTCGTCTCCCGTGACGGTGACCGGGAGTCCCTGCATTCTGTAACCCGGCTCCATCACCGAGTCGCGGCCGGTCCGCCCATAACCGCTGGAAACTATTCCGATTCTGTGCCCGTCGTTTATCAGGTATCTGGCCAGTTGGGCCACCATGGGTGTTTTGCCGGTACCACCGACGGTAATATTGCCCACACATATCACCGGTACCTCAACCCGGACTTTGACCGCCGTCCACTTCTTCTTGAGCCAGAAACCTAACCGGTAAACGAACGACCCCAGCCATAGCAGAAAAGCGGGAATTGAAAGAAGCGAGAAGCCTCTGCGCCTTAGAATCTTTTTCCAGGTTTGCTCAAGCATTCTTAAGTTTTTCCAGAATATAGTCGCCGATAACTGCTGTTGGCGACGTTTCTAAGTCCCGGGACTGCTTGGTTGCATATATTATATCACCGACCAGGACCTTTTTCAACAGAGAAACCAGCTCCTCCTCCGACCTCACCATGGCCCCGTAATTATGACCGAGGACGTAATCCGATGCCTCCCGGACATTGAAGACTGACGGACCGAACAGTACCGGGCAACCGGCCCATACCGGCTCGAGGATATTGTGCCCACCAATATCCACCAGCGTGCCGCCGACAAAAGAAAGGTCAGCGGTTAAGTACAGGTCGTTAAGTATGCCCATCCTGTCAACCAGCACTACCCTTCGATCTTGCGGATTATCACCGAACAGGGCGAAATCCACCGCCTTATCATCGAACAGCGCTTTTATCTCGCCCACGCGGTCGACTTTACGTGGTGCGATAACAAGGACCAGATTCTTGAACTCGAATGACAACTCGCGAAACGCGTTAGCCATGATAGCTTCTTCCCCCGGATGTGTGGAACCGGCTACGAAGATAAACGAGTCGGCCGGAACTCCCGCATTCTGCCGTATTTCCCTCGTCTTCTCGGACGTGCGTTCGAGCAACGGGGCGTCAAATTTCATATCTCCAAGGACCCTCCCTTTCTCGTCGGCCAGCCCCAATCGGTAATATCTATTAGCATCATCATCGGATTTGAAAAAGAAGCGGTCATATTTGTTCAACAGATCCCCCATAGTACGCCGGAATATTCTGTATCGCCTGTAAGCCTTCTCTGTCATCCGGGCATTCGCCAGCACGATGGGAATCTTCCGCGCGTCCGCCTCGCAGATGAGATTGGGCCAGATTTCGGTCTCCGCTATAATCAGCAGGTCGGGTTTGATAGCGTCGACCGTCTTCTTAATGGCTCGCATGGTGTCATACGGAAAGTACGAAATAGTCACGTTATCGGATCGATGTATCTTCAAAGCCGTATTGAATCCCGCCCTGGTCATGGTCGTAAGATGAATCGCAAGCGAATCATCTCTTTTAAGCAGATAATCAACCAGGTGAGCCGTCACCCGGACTTCTCCTACCGAGGATGCGTGAAGCCAGATGCACCCCGTCCTGCGCGGCGAAAGCAAACCCAGCCGACCTTTCCATAACTGGTGGCCACGATCCGAACGGCCTTTGCCGAAGGGATATACCGCAAGGTAAAACAGGTTAGTGATGAATCTGTACGTCCAGAGCATGAATAACCCGGTCAGTTCAAAAATTGGGACACAAGTTCGGCGGCACGCCGCGAGGCCCCGGCCCCACCCAGAAGACCCGGCACCCGGTTCAGTTTTTCAGTCACGCCGACACGATAGGTGTCATCGGCCATATATCTTTCCAGGGCCCTCATCATTGTCTCAGGGGAAGCCTCCTGTTGTATTAATTCCGGTACGACCTTTTCACCCAGAACCAGGTTGGCCAGCGCGACTCGATCCAGCTTCACCAACCATCGAGCGATATGATAACTCAAGAACCCGGTCTTGTACACCACCACCATCGGGCGGCCGACAATAGCCGTTTCGAGCGTAGCCGTACCCGACGACGTTAACACCAGGCTGCTGTCACAGATGACCTTCCGTGAATCCTCAAAGCTAATCTCAATTCCTTCCCCGGCATTTGCCTTAAGACAGGCAGCATAATCAAACCTGTTCTTGATTCCCGCAATTGTTATCCTGCCGCCGTACTTGTGGCCAAACATGGTCGCCGTCCTCAGCATTGCGGGAAGCATCCGTTCTATCTCCTGCGTCCGGGAACCGGGAAGAATCGCCAGGTGTGGCGGATCATTGACCGGTACCGGTGATGAAATGTATTCACCCGGAATATCCTCCAGAAGGTAATGACCCACAAATTCTGTCTTTACCCCGGTGCCTGCGTAGAAATCCGTCTCGAACGGGAGAATGACCAGCATCAAATCGACCAATTCGCGTATAGCTTTCAGCCGACGCTTTCCCCAGGCCCAAATCTGTGGTGAGATATAGTAGATAATCGGAATCCCGAGGTCCTTGACTCTCCTGGCCAGCCGAAGGTTGAACCCAGGGTAGTCAACCAGCACTATCGCCTTTGGTTTCGTCTCGGCGATGTGCGCCGCGGCCCTCGACAGCAGTGTGCGAAAGAAACCGAACCGTTTGGCGACCTCCCAGAAACCAAGCACGGCGAGATCGTCAGGCTCGGCTAATTGGTCTTGTCCCTGTTGACGAAGTCGATTTCCCCCGAGGCCCGATAACTTCAGGTGCGGCATTATGGAGCGGAGCGCCGAAACCAGTTTTGCCGCGGCGATGTCACCCGAGGGATCGCCCGCTGATAGGAAAATTGATGAGCTTTCCATCTATGCCAGGTCCGCTGTTACCATCCGTGCCAGGGACTCTTTGCCGATTCTCTCGATCTCCAGCGCTACCCTCAGCGCCTCGGTAGCCCGCTCAACGGTCACTGCCACCGGTTTATCATCGGCGACCGATGACAGGAACGCCTCCAGCTCGGCCGCCAGCATATCCCGGCCGTCATCCTCCTTCTTGACATACACGATATCCTTGCCCGATTTGCCCAGCGGCACCCGGAAACCCTCGGTCTCTTGCTCATCGCCCGCCAGACGGTAGATATCGGCCTGTTTCTTAGCCAGATCCAGCGAGAAATATCCCGATCGCTGGAATATCCGCAACTTTCTCATCGGGTTTAGCGAGATTCTGGAAGCGGTCAGGTTGGCCACGGCGCCGCTGGCGAAGGTAATGCGGGCGTTGGCGATATCGGCCTGCTCCGACACGACCGCCACCGCCGAGGCCTGGATATCAACGATATCCGACTCGATAAGCATGAGCACAAGATCAATGTCATGAATCATCAAATCAAGCACCACGGCTACATCGGTACCACGCGGGTCAAACGCCGCCAGACGATGGGCCTCGATAAACGCCGGCCGGATATCATAAGCTTTCAGAGCGCGCACAGCCGGATTGAAACTCTCTATCTGGCCGACCGTGACCTTAACGTTCTTTTTCCGGGCTGCTTCCCCCAGCGCCGCCGCCTGCTCCACCGAGAGCGTCACCGGTTTCTCGATCAGGCAATGTACGCCGGCATCGATAAGAAACGACGCGATCGGGTAGTGGGCTGTGGTGGGAACGACCACCGAAACGGCCTCCGTCTCGCTGGCTAATTGATCAAGGCTCTCGAAATTCTGGCAGCGGTACTCCTCTGCGTATCTGGCGGCCTTGTCCCGGTCTATATCATACAGACCAACCAGCCCGGAGTTATCGAGCTTTGACAACCATTTGAGATGGTGTCTTCCAAGCGCCCCTACACCCACGACCGCAGTCTTAAGTTTCGACATTGTTCCCGGCCTTTGAAATGAATCGGATTAAGTCGTTCACTTTGGCAAAGAAGATAATATGGCACCGCGGAGGAATAAAGAATTATCTATCGTTTATTTACGTGTCCCCAGTGGGAAATCGCTCGGGCACTTTTACTTAACGATCCTGACAATCTGCCGAAACTGATCGCCCTCGGCCACCCTCAGCATCTCAAAAAGAGACATCTCCACGCTGGTCAGGATGGCCCCGGCGTCCTTCATCCTCTCGATACCGAGATCGTAATTGCTTTCTATCCGTGACGACACGGCATCCTGCACCACATATACCTCATATCCGGACCGGATCAGGTCAACAGCCGTCTGGTAAACACAGATGTGCGTTTCAATGCCGGTCAGCAAAACCTGCTTCCGCCCAACAGCAACTATCCGTTTGAGAAAGGCGTCGTCACCGCAGCAACTAAAAGCCTTCTTGACCAGCGGCTGTTCTCCTTTCAGCGCGGCTTTGATTTCGGGCGATGTCTCCCCCAGCTTGTCGGGAAGCTGCTCGGTCCATATGATCGGGATACCCAGAACCCCGGCTCCCTGTATCATCCTCACCGCGTTCTGAAAGAGGGTCCCCCGGTGATGCATCAGTGTCGCCAGCTTCCCCTGGATATCGATAACGACGAGAACAGCGTTGTCTTTTTCAAGCATACATGTCATCTTTCCGTGGTAAACGATAGCCGTTGATCGGACCGAAACGGCAAAACTACTTGATTATCCCGCGTTCGGAGCTCTCGATGAAGTCGACAATGGCCTGGACCTCGGCAATCAACTCCACCTCTCCTTTGATACGCTCCAGCGCCTGAGTGGTATTGAGCTTGCTGAAAAAAAGAATCTTGAAGGCCTTATCCAATGCCTGAACAACCTCGGCTTTGAATCCCCGCCTCTTGAGGCCAATTGAATTGAGACCCCTCACCTTAAGCGGGTAGCCGGCCACCAGCGCGTAAGGGCAAATATCCTGCTGCACGCGAAAACCGCCGCCAACCATAACATGAGCGCCGATTTTCACAAACTGGTGAATGGGTACGATTCCCCCGATGATGGTGTAGTCGCCAATTTCGATATGACCGGCAAGATTTACCGAATTGGCTAAGATCACATTGTCTCCCAGGAGGCAGTCGTGCGCGACGTGCGAATAGGCCATAAGAAGACAGTTCTTACCCACCGTAGTTTCACCCCGCGCCGCGGTACCGCGATTCACGGTGGCGTATTCGCGGATTGTTGTCCCGTCGCCGATGGTCACAACGCTTTTCTCCCCGCCGAACTTGAGATCCTGAGGTTCCGTGGAAATAACGGCTCCGTGGCGTATGCGGACATTCTTGCCGATCCGGGCCCCACCGGCTATGAGCGCCGAAGAATCGATTACACAGCCATCGCCGATTTGAACGTCGTCTTCGATTATACTATATGGCCCGACTTTTACATCGTCCGCCAGGTCAGCCTTCGGTGAGACAATCGCGGTCTTGTGAATATCAGTCATCTGTCCATCACCATTGCCATAAAGTCCGCGCCGGCCACCAGGTCATCTTCCACGAAAGCTTTGCCCGACATCTTGCACGTGTTACGACGAAAAGCATGCATCTCGAGTTCGAACCGAAGCTGGTCGCCGGGAGTAACGGGCTTGCGGAATTTGGCGTTGTCGATCGACATAAAGTAAACCACCTTCGACTGAGGATCGTCGATCGCGTTCAGCAGAAGCACACCCCCGGCCTGGGCCATGGCCTCCAGTATAAGCACCCCGGGCATTATGGGATGATCGGGGAAATGACCCTGGAAAAACGGCTCGTTTATGGTCACGTTCTTTATCGCCACCACCTTCTTGTCCGGCACCAGATCGAGAATACGGTCGATCAGAAGCATTGGGTAGCGGTGCGGCATTATCTTCAAAATAGAGTCGATGTTGAAAAAGGCCCCGCCTTTCTTCTTGGTGTATTTCCCCGCGATTTTCTTCTTCTGATACAACTGCCGCATCCTCCGCGCCAGTTCCACGTTGGCTTTGTGCCCCGAGCGGGCGGCCAGCACATGACCCTTGAACGGTACCCCGATAAGAAGCAGGTCACCGAGCAAATCGAGCGTCTTGTGCCGTACGGGCTCATTGTAAAAACGGAGGGGGACATCGTTGATAATACCTGTCTCGCCGACAAAAGCCTTTTCTTTCAGGTCGAGTGCCTTGCGAATCCGGTCAACTTCAACCTGGCCGAGATCAGAATCATAGATGACAATGGCGTTGTCCAGACTTCCCCCTTTGATCAGGCCGCCTTGCTTGAGCATCTCGACCTCGGAAAGAAAGCAGAAAGTACGAGCCGGGGCGAATTCCTCGACGAATTCCTTGTCAAGGTCAACCAGCGTGGTGTACTGGGTTCCCAGGGCGGGGTTCTTGTAGTCGATCATGAAAGTGATGCGAAGGTCATCCGAGGGTGCCACGACCAGATCTACTCCGCGGTCCTTCTCGCTGTAAGCCATGGGGGCATCGATCTCCAAATAGAGCTTATCAGCGTCCTGGTTTTCGATACCGGCCTTGAGGATGGTATCCACGTACGGCTTGGCCGACCCATCGCCCACCGGAGGTTCGTGACCGTCGAGTTCAACTACGATATTGTCAATCTGAAGACCCGCCAGGGCCGCCAGAACATGCTCGACCGTGTGAACTTTGGCGTCGCCGTGCTGAAGCGTGGTACCGCGTGAAATATCCACTACATGGTCAATATCGGCTATAACCCAGGGCTTATCGGGAAGGTCGGCCCGGACGAACCTGATACCGGTATCCGGCTCGGCCGGTTTGAATCTCAAACTGCAGGTTGTTCCGGTGTGGAGACCCACCCCGGACATAGCAATTTCCTTCTTTATAGTGCGTTGTTTTTCATACATAAGTTAAATCAAGAAAGAGGTTGGCCTGAGTATAAGAATATCCGACCCCTTTCTCAAGCTTTTTTTGCTGACCCCAACAGCTCTAGATATCCTTGAGCGACTTGACCTGCCGAAGTCGCCGAAACAGGTGTATATACTCCCGCACCATCGTTTCCTCGGCCTGAGACAACCCCTCCATCATCGGAATGCCAATCTTGAGAACCGCCCTGACCATATCCGACAGGGTCCGGTCATACCTTTCGGCCAGTCCCTTAAGTCGCCCTTTCAACTCCGACGAGACAAAGATATTGATGCACTGCTCCCCCCGCGTCTTGCTGATTCCTGATACCTCATTACTCATTTTCATCCTCCCCTTAAACTCTTCATAGGATTAGTGGTATTTCTCATGGCCGATAAGTATCTGCGGTGTCTTTATTATTATTGAATAACGCTTTTTCAGTGCCTTTATAACTGTCCGCCAGCTTCGCCCGCGGTCGCGCTGATCGATGAGAGTGTCAATTTCAGCCCGGAATGGCGAGCGGCAGATGATGCAGTCAGGTCTGCCTGTTGGTCGGACATCGAATCTCTTCTCAACAAATGTTGCCAGGCGGGCCCTGAGTTTCTTCACGGCCCGATGATGAACGGCCGCCAGCTTATGGATTGCCCTTCCCGACAGACACGACAATTTTTCGTAGCTCTCACCCATGAAGTAAAAGCGGATTATCAGCAATCGCTCCTGATCCGTCAGCGACTCCAGGGCCCGCCCGACAGCTTCGGCGATTTCAGCCGCCCGGTCACTTTCAAATGCCCCGCCTGTTGACATGGTACCAGGACCAGCGTACCGCCGCAGTGCCGGGTCACGGCCCAGGGTGACAATCCAGTCCTGATAGGTAACACGAACCGGTGACATGAATCTCCTTTTTCTGACCACCATAACCCATCAGGCAAAACTTGACCAGCACATGCACGTAACATAGATTCCACATAGGCACGGCCGCTGAGTATCACGTGAATCACATGTTGATTTTTCTCAGTTATGACAGGCTGCGTCCGACAAACTATGTAGTGGAGCAAATTCAGCCCTGAGTTGAGGTATATTTGAATCAGGAACAGTACGAAAGATTAGAGGTCTATCAGCCGCCCGATATCCCCAGTGACCCGTTCGAGCGCTTTAAGGAACGCTGGGGCAACAGTAGTTTCCGCGTCTCCACAATGACCTGGGTGTCACTGTTTATACTCATCGTGGGCTACCCCGGCTTGACAGCAGGTTTCACCGAAGACCCCACCGAAATTCTCAGAAACCTCAATGAGGGTTTAAGGATATTCCTGCTGGTTGTGACCATAATCAGCCTCTGGACAATCTTTCTGATACTGTGGATCGCCACCTACCGCGAAAACACCCTTCTGGCCGGTGTCGGCCTTAAGCGCATACGACTGGTCGATTTCGCCTGGGCCATCGCCTTCCTGGCTTTTTCCTGGGCCTTTCTTACGGGGCTGGCTTGGCTGCTTGCTCAGATTGGCCTCCCCCTGACCGGCGAATTAGGCATGCTTATCCCGGAAGACGCCACCGGGCGGCTGGTCTGGGTCGGGGTTTCGTTTTCCGCCGGATTCTGCGAGGAAGTCGCGTTTCGCGGTTATCTCATGACCCGGCTACGGCTGCTGTTCAGGCTGGACAACTGGATCATTCCCGTCATCGTGTCGTCTGTGGTTTTCGGCATCTGCCACGCCTATCAAGGGGTCGGCGGACCCATACTGATTGGCACTTACGGCCTGCTTTTCTCGCTGTTGTACCTGCGAACGGGCACTCTCTGGCCCGGTATCATAGCCCACTCCTTCCAGGACCTTATGGCCCTGTTCTTCCCGCAGTAAAAACGTTAATCCCCCTAATCACTACCTTTTTTGTATATTTTTATTGCACCGATTCCACCTCCCAGCGTCCATATATTGTCTTATCGTTCGGTAACTTAGCTTGCTATCATGGTCCTGCTTCGAGTCTGGCTAAACCCGGGCAAATCAAGTCCGAGAAACTAAAGTGTCCGAAAATCGTATTATAACATAAGGAGTGCGCGTCGAGATATTGATGCTCGACAACGATTCAGAAAGATTATGTTGATTTTTAGCAGGATAGTTGGTTTAATGGCGAAAAGCCTTGTAGCGGCAGTAAATTACCCGCGGTTGGTCCCTGTTCGTGTCCTGAGTAAGCACAGTGACCATCCCTGGGCAGGGGGAATGTACGCAAAGAGCAGCGACTTCCCCTTCTCGATCATGAGCAAACGAGTACTCACTATCCTGTTGACGGCCACGGTGCTGTTTCCGTTTTCGAACGCGGCTACCCAGGAAGTGCTGATTTTCGGTGACGGCAGTACAGAACATTACGCTCAGGCTTCCGACACCAAGAGTCACGCCGACATCGAGGCCGCCGAAGAGTATGAGCATTTCGTCGAACGCGTGGAAAGCCTCTGCTTCGACTACCTGAACTCTTTCTCCAAGTCTGACGATTACTATGCCATCCGATACCAGGCTCATCTTCAAAAGATCATCCTCAAGATAAGCCAGGGGAAATTCTGCAGCGATCCTGAGAGGCTTCTCGATGAAATGGTCTACCTGAGGGATGTTCTCCAGAAAGAACAGAGCGAATTGAAGGAAGAAAGCGGCAACCTCAAACTACATCGCCTGTCACGAAATCTCGAGAGAGAGCTATCCACAATGATCGATGAATTGGCTGAGGAGATCCTCCTGGAACACGGATTGGACATCTCACGCGACGAGGCCATTGAATATCTCATATATCAACGGCAGATATCGGAGGAGGCCAAAAAGATATACAAGGAAACGATGCTCAAACACAAGGAACTGGTTGAGCAAATCAGGGAAGCTTACGAGACTGCCAAGAGCGTCGACAGAGACCTGCTGACCGAAGAGCAGATTAAAGTGCTGGAGAACCTTCCGGAGCTTCTCGAGGAAATCTCCAACTGGGCCCTGGTTGTCGAAATCCCCGAGGTTGAAATCCCACCCGTTCCGGAAGTGAATCCACAACTGGAGCTCCCGCCGGCGCCACCCGCGGTCGTTGTCCTGCCCCCTAAAGAGCACATGATTATTGACCACACCGGTAAGGCCATTGCTCATCTCGAATACAACGACAGCATCAAGGTGCCCTCCTTGGAGGTCCCGATCTTTATCAATAGCGGTACCGGCGAACTCCGGGTCACGGGCTGGAACAGAGATATGTTGATGGTGAGGTTCAATGTCGAGATTGCTGCCGAAAGCGAGCGCAATGCCCAGAGCTTCGCCGACAATGTCGAGGTAAAACTGTCGGGTAACGATAAGGGTATATATCTAAAAGCTGTATTCCCGTCTCTGAGTGACCCCAAACGCCGAATACTGCTGAGCAGTATGGATGTTAAGATACCGTCGCAAAACAGCGTGGTCTGCGACAATTCTTTCGGGGCTGTTGTCGCGACAAACCTGAGCCAGGGGATCAAGTTGAATACAAGCTATTGCGATGTCCGGCTGGATAACATTTCGGGTGACATAGAAGCGGTTTCCAAGATGAATCCATTATCCGTTTCAAACTCGTTCGGAGAATTCAGGCTGGTCAACTCCATGGGCCCAATTACCGTGACCGAATGTCAGGGCGAACTGGATATTGAGAACTCTTATTCACCCGTCGAGCTGACTGAATGTATCGGACCGGCCATAGTGCGCAACTCAGGAGAAATCAGAATCAGCGACCACAACGGAAAGGTCACCGTCGAAAACAGCAACGGTCTGGTCGAGATAAGCGACCTGGACGGTGACCTGATTGCGCGCAACTCGTACAAACCTCTTAGTGCTTCTGACATTCGCGGGTCGGTGGAGTTGTCCAACATAAGCAGCCCCATCGATATAGGCGACGTTTCCGGGCAGGTGACAGCTTCCAACAAGTTTGGCACCATTACCGGCCGTTACCTGCGCGGCCCCATCGAGATCACCAACGAAGCTGGAACGACTATATTGATCCTGCATGAACGCATGGAAGGACCATCGGTCATCAATAGCTACACCGGTACGGTAGAGCTGGACCTTACTACCGAATCTGACATCTTACTCTCCGTAAGAACCGAGGGTGGTCGCATCATCGGAGCCGGGGGAAACCCGATCCGCAAGCATGGCCACATCAGTTCGACCGAAATGAAATTCGGTCGGGCCAACGCGCCTCTCAAAGTGACCGCGGAAAACTCCACCGTCATCATCAAAGGCGCCAACGATATCTAAAAACCAGCCACAAAAAAACCGGACATCCCCGTCCGGTCGTACCCCAAAAAAGATCCTTCTTACTAACTGATTACCTGAGATTGGGCCGTTTTCTGCAGCTCGCACAATTGCTGTTTAATCTTATTCTCGATGTCAATGATGTGCGTATCGTCGTAATAAGGCGTGGTTTCGAAAGATTCAAGACTCTTCAACTGCTCCAGAACCATCTGGATGGTGTTGACACCGCTGATGATGACATCTATTGCCACCGGCATCTGGTTCTTGGCGTCAGCTATTTCACCCCGCTTGACGCCAAGCTCAATAAGCTGAGCCCGCCCAAGAATAGTCGCGGCGGCATTATTTATATAATGATTAAAGGTAGCCGTGATGGTTTTCAAAGTCTCCAGCGCCGCTTTCTCCACCTGGGCCTGCGCTATATCCTTTTGCATCTGTGAATTTTCCCGCAAGAGATTCTCCACCGAATGATAATGCTGATACAGCATGCGGTTGGCTTCCAGCAGTATGTCGTCCGGCGAGCCGATATCAATCTCCAAAAATTTGGCCTGTTCGACGGTATGGCTGAAAAGCTGTTCCTCGATGGGTTTGAGTCTGTCAGCAGGCAACTGCAAATTTTTCCTGAGGACTTCAACGCTGCCTAATTCGTGCGGCAGATTCCTCCGGGTATTGGCCACCGAGAACTTGGATATTCGGTTGGCCAGTACCACTATCTGTGGAAGTCGGTAATCGCTGTCATGGAGATCCGGAGGAAAATGTTTGTGATGCTGACCAACCGCTTCGCAGATTGTGCCCGGGAGTTTCCATTGTTCCAACAGAAACTGACCGATCCGCGCATGATTGGTCCCCCAGGTGTTTTCCTCGAGGTTGACAAGTTCCTCACCGCTCGGCGCCTGTTTCCAGACTGTAGCGAACTTGTCGGCAAATGATTTTTCCAGCACCAGCAAACCGAGATCATGCAGCAATCCGGATACAAAAGCCTCCTCCGGGCGCGGGTATCTGATGGCATCGGCAATCAGACGACTGGCAATAGCTACCTCGAGCGAATGCCGCCAGAACCTTATCCGGTCAATGGCCGATTGCCACCGGCCGGTCAGGTCATATATCGACGTCGACAGGGCCAGGGCGGAAACGGCCCTTATGCCCAGTGTCACCACGGCCTGGGTGAGGGTGCTGATCTCGCGACTCATTCCATAAAAAGGCGAGTTCACTACCCGCAATAGTTTAGCTGTTAGGGCTGGGTCACGCATTATTACGTCGGCCAGGTCCTGGGCCGAGGAGTTATCGTCGCGGGTAACACGGAGCACCTCTGCCAGTGTCTGCGGCAGAGATGACAATTCCTTGTGATCTTCAAGTATCTGGGCGTACAAATCGTCGTTCATTTTTGCCTCATAATGGCTATTATCGGACGAAAGGCCAGGGAATTGAGATGTTTTATAAGCTGCCGCCGGTCAGCTTCTTAGCTTAGCCGTGAGCCGACTAAGGCGAGCGGCGAGGCGACTGTGATGCCCGTGACCATAAGGACACACCGATTTCGCCAAACGCGTATGGTGCAGAGCCAGGGGGAAGTCCTTTTCCCGATGCTCGTAATACTTGGCCAGTTCCAGATTGGCCCAGTAGGCCTCCCTGGAGTCCGATTCGGCCAGACTCTGCCACATTTCAACAGCCCGGACGATGTCACCGGTCCGTTTGAAATTCATGGCGTGGTACAGGACAATATCGTCGGCCAGCGAGTTGCCACCGATCTCGTCAATACGGGAAAAGACTCGGCTTACGCTTTCACCGTCTCGGCGACGGCCATAAACTCTCGAGAGACTATGCAGGTCATCCACCTGATTGAGCACCCCACCCTCGGTCTCGTGAATCTCGGCCAGCAGGTATACCAGGCACAGAAGCGAGACAATATCCAACCGGTTGTGTTCCAGAACACCGCTGACCAGGTCCAGATTTTCCTCAGAAAGCCACTCGAAGTATATCGATGGTATTAAATAACCGGGGATGTCATCGGTTCTGAAAAAGTCAAAGACCTGCTCTTCGATACTTATTAAACTGCAGTCCCGAAGCCGCCGCCTGAACAGGCGTCGGGTCGCGTGCAGAAGATCTATGTGGTGGTCGTAGTCAATATCGCTGGCCACTCGATTCAGAATCATACGGTCCCTAAGAAGCGGCATATCGAAAGCCGCTCCGTTATACGTGACCGGAACTGACCTGGTCGCGAATTCCGTCAGGACATCCTCCAGCATACCGGCTTCGTCGCTATAGTCAGGTAACAGGTATTGCCGAATTTCGAAGCCGCCCCGGCCCAGTGACCCGCAACCCACAACAAAAGCCACCGCTCCCGCACCCCCCAGACCGGTGGTCTCGGTGTCTACAAACAACATATTCTTGAGATCGAGCGCCCCCTTCTCGTCCTGAGTCCGAAAAGCTGAAAGCGGCACGGTCTGTCGCTGAATCCTGTCAAGAACCATATTACCGTGATTATACTTGTAAGGATAGGTCGTCTTAACCAGGCAATAGGTCCCCGCCCGACGGACG
The DNA here is from genome assembly GCA_020351995.1 of Candidatus Zixiibacteriota bacterium. GTDB lineage: Bacteria > Zixibacteria > MSB-5A5 > GN15 > FEB-12. The sequence goes on along the minus strand of CP070674.1, from coordinate 1,576,041 downwards.
ACCGTCTTTCCCCCTGCCGCTCTGGCCAGTTTCGTGTAGCGTTCAGGTGGCGTCGTCAATTGCGAGGTCTTACTGTCGGCTTTAGTCAGAGTACCGAAACGGTCTAGTTTATTCTTGAGTTTCTTTTCCGGCATGGGTCACGGAGTAGATCGCTGAATTTATCTTAAGCAGGACGAAGCGGTCGGTTTCGTCACTGACAATGGTCTCACGATAACCACAGTTATCAAGCGGGTCGGCTTCAATTATGGCCAGCAACGCATGGGCTCTTCGGGAAGGGTCGCCTCCTTGAGCCTCACCCACAAGAATCTCCAGAGCCCGGTCACCGCCTATCCGACCGAGAACCGTGCAACCAAGGTCACCAACCAGAGAGTTCGCCGAAGTCAGGGAATCGGCAACGATTATCGTTACTTCGGACGTGTCCATCTTCAGCAGCGCGTCAATCGCTGACAGCCGGGCGCCATAAAATTCATCGCCGAGCATATGCACCAGACGCGAGATTGCCACCGATACACCTATCTCTCCGGACGACACTACCGCGGCTTTGCGCACCTGGCCAACCTCATCATCAAACCCGGACACGACAGCCTCAGAGGCACGCTCACTTCCGATATCACCCAGGGCCCCCAGCGCCTGTTCCCGGACCTGCCACTTGGAATGAGAAGTTACGGCGATAAGAGGGTCAACCGCGGCACTGTCCCCGATATCGCCTAAAGCCCAGCAAACCCGCTGCACGATCAGAGCATCCGGGTTCTTAAGTGTCTTCACCAGATGCGGCACTGCCGGTGACCCAATCTTTTTGAGAATCTGAATCACCGTCCAACGATCCCGCGCCGATTTCGTACCTAGCTTGCCGACCAGAATGGGCACGGCATCGACACCAAGGGCGGCTATTGAATCCTTGGCTGGTTCCACCTGGTCGCGAACCTTCAGCTCCGCCGAAGATGCGATCATAAATAGCGAATCTATCTTCTTTCTTAGAGTCTGTTGGCATAACCCAGGCGAAGCCGCCACAATCAAAATTAAAGTAGTGAGTCCCGCTTTAAACATCACTTTTCTCAAAGCCGTACTCACTTTTTTGCCTCCTGGCCGGGCAGTGGATTTAACTCGATGTCCATTCCGGCGCCCCATTTCGAGTCAAGACGCCAGTAGTGATCATTCTTGCCATTACCATGATACTGGTCCGTACCGCCCAGATCGATAAACAGACCAATAGAGCCAAAATCGCGCCGCGGGTTTCCGTAACCACGGGTGTTTTTTGTCTCCCGGGCCGTATACAGATCATTGCCCAGGTTGTCAATCAACAGACCCGCTCCGTTGGCGGAACCCGCCCCCTGCGATAGATCGTAAGCCGTATAGGTATCGTCCCCGTGGCGGTCGAGAATAAGACCGCAGGCATAGTCATGACCACAGCCTTGCATCAACCCCTTTCCGAAGTAAACATCGTTACCGTGATCATCTATTAAAACCCCCAACGCCATATGGGTCCCCGATCCCTGGGCATATTGGAACCCGTTATACTGGTCGTTGCCGCATGAGTCATACACCAGACCCAGCGCCCGCCAGAAACCCGCCCCCTGCGTTATCATATCCGATTGATAGTTGTCATGGCCCTGGAGGTCTATCAGGGCCCCGATTCCGCCGGACACGTACGGTCTTATACCGTAGCCGCAGCCCTGTGAAAGGGAGTTGTAGTGATCATCGTAATGGATCGTCGCCTTATATTTTCCACCGGCGAAGTAGTTGTCTGAACCGGCTAAATCATAAAGAACACCGACCCCTTCCGTAAACCCGAAGCCTTGTGTACAGACTGCGCCGTTATAGACATCCCGGCCACCTTCATCAATCAGCAAACCGATACCGAAGGTACCGGCTCCCTCCACGTGAGTATCACCGCTGTACCAGTCGTCCCCGGCCGCGTCATAAAGTACCCCCATTCCGAAATACCCTGAACCCAGACTGAAAGACCGGCTGTCATAGCGATCATTCCCCTCGAAATCCATGAGGAATCCGACCGAGAAACACCCCGACCCAAACACAAAATCGGACTGTGCCCGGTAACTGTCATTACCGGACAGGTCGATGATGATTACACCATGGGGGTTGGCTGGATCGTAGCTCAGGTCATAGATATCATCACCACCAAAATCGAATATGAACTTGTAGTCACCATTGTAATAATCGTTGCCCGGACCGCCGACCTTCCAACCCGTCTGAAGTCCCAGGTAGGCCTCGAGATTCGCGTTGTCCGGCAGGAAACCGGTCCCCTCGAGAACAGATTTGGACGATACAGCGCCGGATTTAAGCTGCGATCTGAGACTGTTTATCTCAAGGAGCAATTCCCGAAGACAATTCACCCCGGCATCGAGAAGGGGATCTTTATTCACCTTGTGGCCAAACGTCAGAAACTGCTCGCAGTACCTTTCCTCGACTTTTTCAAGAGAGTCAATTTGCTCTATCGGCAGCAATTCGTCCTCTACACGGAGCACCAGAAGCTCCCGGAACTCCTCACGAAGGAATCGCCGCTCCGAACGGCTCAGCAAAGCCAGAGACTTATCCAGAGACCTCGAGAATGTTACATCGAGATAAACAGCGGCCCTCGTTAGAATCTGGCTGAACGTAACGTCATTATAGTGAAGAGTATAGTTAGCCTGAATTTCAGATATGTCGGCCCGATAGGCATCATCCCGATAGGCCTGACCCTCCCTTGCGGTCTGCTTGAACAGATACTGAGCCATGATCTCCGGCTGACCGTTGATATGGCCGTTCTTGAGGTCGGTCGCGTAGTCTATAACGTTCAGGGGGCGCGCCATCAGGTCAGCGACCACCTCCAGCCGAAATGAATCCGGCTCGGCATAGTCGGTGCGAAACCCGATATCATCCGGCCGCATACCGATATACTCCGTGAGGTGTTCGATCCCGAATCGCTCCGCCGGTAAATTCCGTTCACCTTCCGCGAAGGCGGATATTGGGATTAATATCAGCAGGACTAAAGTGGCCCTCACCATAGGCCAATTATAGCCCGACGTGGATGAACAAATCAACAATTATTAAGTCCCCTCATGTTCATGGCAAATGTGGCGGGAAAACCCGGCCGCGACCGTTCTTTACTCTTTATCGGCGTGGGTTATATCCATTCTTTAATATCATCTCGGGAGGTTCGTGCAAACAAAAAAAACGCCCCGCTGAGCGGGGCGTTGTAACTCGATGGATCAGATATTAACCGGTGACGTCGTTAGGATCGTTGTTGAGCAATCCAGTATGGTCAATTGTCCACGTATCGATGGTCGGGTCGTCATCAAGGTTACCCGTGGCGGTGCACGTAAAAGCGTCGATGGCGGCCACCATTGCATACTGATAGCGAGCAGTTGACTGAACCTCAACACCTATCTGCTGGAATCTTCCACCGGTGAAAGCCGGAATGATTACACCATTGTCACCATAGGTGTTATACTCCTGGCGATAAGCACGCTGCATGGTGTAAATCCGCTTCAGAAGCTGCTTGGCTTCCGACTGCTTCGACTTGGTAGTGGCCTGCATAAAGCGCGGGATAGCCAGAGCGGCCAAAATACCAATGATGACCACAACGATCATCAACTCGATGAGGGTGAAACCCTTGCGATTGTGAATCCTTGAAAACATCTTAACCTCCTACAGGTTTTGATAAAGGTTAATGGTCCGGTTAGTTTTCTTCTTCGTACCCTGTTATCGCAAACACAGTGCCTTTAGCGCGTCTTTTTTTGAACATCTTGTGACGTCGCTAACAGACCTAAATCCAAGCTACTCGTACCCGAAATGCCCGGTGTGGATGTAATCCCATACTTTTCAGTAACTTGACTCCCCGCAAGCATACGCAAAATGCCAAAACTGTGGCAAAATGCGATGGATTCCCTTCTTCCCGGGCCAGGGAAAAACTCCTTATGCGCTAACCCGGATTCCGCCCGGACAATAGAAAACCCGCCCCGAAGGGCGGGTCTCATATCACTCTGGCGCTTGGTCTTAACTCTCTTCGACGTCATTAGTGGGGTTGTCCAGTATACCCGCGTCGGTTATTGTCCAGACATCTTCGAGAGGATCATCATCGATGTTCCCGCGCGCGGTAGCCACAAAGGTGTTCGGTGTAGCCGCGATCTCGAAAGAATACCGGCATGTGGCCATAACTTGTATCCAGATGTCCCTGAAGGCGTCCGGGTTATCCTTGGAAGCAACCTCCGCGGTTACAAAATAAGTGTTGTCCATCGATTGCTGTCGGAAAGTACGTTGATTAACATAGATCTGCTTGAGGATCGTCTTGGCCTCGCTCTGCTTGGTTTTGGTCGAGGCTTGCATGAAACGCGGGATGGCCAGCATGGCCAGTATCGAAATAATGCACACCACGATCATCAATTCGATCAGGGTAAAGCCCCTCTCATTCCTGGCGGTCATAATCCTCATATATGCCTCTCTATCTTCAGAATTATAGTCCTCATACCCTCCAAAGAGGCAATAATCATTCCGTTGATCTGTTCAAATTTTTAGCTAATTAAGATTCGTCGGTCTTGTTGTCATCACCGCTGCCCGGAATATCCTTCATGTTGTATCGGTCGAGCTTCCTGTACAGCGTCGATGTGTCTATCCCCAGAATTCTGGCAGCTTTTGTCTTCTTTCCCCCCGTCTGGGCCATCACATAATGGATATAGGCCTTCTCAATTGACTCTAAAGTCGGATTGCCCGGCTCGGCGTCACTCACCGCCGCAATCGACTCCGACCGGCCCAGCTTCTCCGGCAAATCCGAAACATCAAGCGTCGCCGACCGATTCAGAAGTACGGCTCGTTCGATGGTGTTCTCGAGCTCACGAACATTACCGGGCCAATGATAGTTGAGCAAAATCTCTAAAGCGTCGGGCGTTATCTCCTTGGGCGGGATGTTTACTTTCTGGCAGAAGCGATCGATAAAGTGCTTCACCAGAAGTTCAATGTCTTCCTTTCGCTCCCTCAGCGGAGGAATATGGATAGGAATCACGTTCAGACGATAAAAAAGATCAGCGCGAAAACGTCCATTCTTGACATCAGCATCGAGATCCGAGTTCGTGGCCGCGATCAGACGCACATCAACGTCAATCGGCCGGGTATCCCCAACTGGCGTAATCTTCTTCTCTTCCAGTACTCGCAAAAGCTTGACTTGAATGGCTACCGAAGTGTTGCCGACTTCATCGAGAAAGAATGTGCCCCCGTCGGCGACCTTGAACATACCATCCTTGTCCTTGATGGCACCGGTAAACGATCCTTTCTTGTGCCCGAACAGTTCGGACTCCAGGAGATTCTCTGGAAGGGCGGCGCAGTTGATAGTCACGAACGGCCCACCGCACCTGGGCGAATGATGATGAATGGCTTTGGCGATCAGGTCCTTTCCCGTACCCGATTCGCCACGGATTAGAACCGTGGAATCGGTTACGGCGATTCGCCCGGCCGTCTTTTTCAACTGAACGACGACATCGGAGGTACCGATAAAATTGTCGAACGAGTTGTCACCCTTCAATTGCTTTTTCAGATTGGTGTTTTCTTTCTCAAGGTTCTTGCGGCTGATACTTTTTTCGATAACGAGCTTGATCTCGTCAACCTTGAACGGTTTGGTGATGTAATCGACTGCACCGTGCTTCATGGCTTCAATCGCCGTGTCAACCGATGCGTACGCGGTCATCACGATCAGGTCCTGATCATGGCGAAATGACCGCACCTGCTTGAGAACATCTATCCCGGTCATGTCCGGCATGTTCAAATCAGCAATGACCAGATCGTACCGATTTTCTTTGAGTAGTTGTAGCCCCTCATTACCCGAGCACGCGGTTGCTACCGAGTAACCTTCCTTGGCCAGCATGATCTCCATGAAGTTGCACATCGAATCTTCGTCGTCAATAACAAGGATCTTAGCCGGCATGAAGCCTCCAGCGAGTAAATACATTAACCGGTTTACATCATACTATTTTGTCGGCATACATATTCCTCACTGCATAAGCTAAGCCTATATTGGTCATAGATTAAACAGGGATTCTCCCCATACTTTTCGGGGCCGATATTTTGGTTGCCAGACGTTGCTGATTGGAACATATTGCCCCTTTGATTTATGGTCGTTAACCTACGATGCAGGTTCTTACAGGAACAATCCTGCGGTAAAACATAGTCTGGAAGATATGGACGGGTATTCTCACCGTGAACGCTTAGAGATGATCTTTGCCGGCCAGAGGCCGGACCGCTTCGCGGCTTCCTTCTGGAGACACTTCTTTCACAAAGAACATTATGCCGAAGGTACCGCCGAGGCTATGCTCGACTTTCAAATGCGGTTCGACTGGGACTTCATGAAGATAAATCCCCGGGCCGATTACCACGTCGAAGGCTGGGGCTTAAAACAGGAGTGGTCCCACGATGAATTCAAAAAACACGCCAAGAGCAACTTCCCGGTTGGCTCACTGGAAGACTGGAGCGATATCGAACCGTTGAAACTCTCAACACCCGTTCTCGACGAACACCTGAAAGTAGTCTCGCTCATCCGAAAGAATTCGTCTAAAGAACTCCCCATCCTGATGACCGTTTTCACGCCGCTGGCTGTCGCCGGACGGCTCGTCGATGACGACAATTTGCTGGCCGAACATATCCATAAGCACCCGGAACGGGTCCTGCCGGCTATCGAAGCCATAACTCAGACCTTCGAGACGTTCGTCACCGAACTGCGAAACGCCGGCGCCGACGGGCTCTTCTTCGCCACCACCCAGTGGGCCTCGAGCAATCTTATAAGCTGGGAAGAATACGAAAAATTCGGGGTTCCCTTCGACCTCCGCGTGATCAACTCCGCGGGCAGCGACGCCATCAATCTGCTTCACGTCTGTTCATCGAACAACTATCTCAAACAGTTGGTTAAGTTGGATTATCCCTGTCGGATGTACAACTGGGACAGTGATGACCCGACCAACTTGCCCCTCGACAAGGGCCCCCAGCTTATAACCGACCGCGCCGTAGTAGGCGGCGCCGATCGGGCCGGATGGCTACTGCATGGTACCGCCGACGAGATGCGCCACAAGATGGACCAGCTCAAAGCCAACTTCGACCCGGCCCGTCTGATAGTCGGCCCCGGTTGTTCGATTCCGCCGGAAGTTCCACTGGAAAACCTGGCCGCCATAAGGGAGAAGCTGTGATGGAACCGGAAAGAGCAAAGCTGGTCGACTCGGTAAGGGAGGCTATCGAAAACAAGAATACTGAAAAGGAAATTTTGACCGCCGCCGTCCAGTTGATCGACGACTTCTCCGACGGATACAACTGGACCGGCTTCTATATGATGCGCGGCGATATTCTCGAAGTTGGCCCTTATGTCGGTCCCGAAACACCCCATACGAAAATTGAGCTCAATTCAGGCATTTGCGGGGCCGCCGCGACACAAAAAGAGTCCATTGTGGTCGACGACGTCAACGCCGACCCGCGTTTCTTGGCCTGCTCCGTAACCACCCGCTCGGAAATCGTGGTTCCCCTCATGGACGGGAACAGGTGTCTCGGAGAAATCGATATCGATTCCAACCAGCCGGCCTTCTTTGACCAGCAGGATCGCCTGATGCTCGAAGAGATTGCGGCTATAGTCGTCCGAAGACTCAAAGCTATCGGGCATTGACGACAGGAGCCTTTTCTTATCAAGACCGTGGAACCTGCCTGAACAAGAAAAAGCTTGATTATACGGCCGCGATTCCCGATTCATCCAAATGGGCACAGTTTTTTCATAGGAGGTAATTTCATGTTAATTGGAGTTTTTCTTCTGTTGATCGGCGCTCTATTGCTCCTAGACAAGGTGGGCGTCATTCACTTTGATTTCGGCGACTACATCCTGCCCATAGCGCTCGTCGCCCTCGGAGTCTCGTTCATAGCTGATCGCTGGAAAAAACGTACTTAGGCATCTCAGCCGATAATGCAGCTATCGTACCTGCGATATTCGCCGATATAATGTATATGTCAAGACTTTCGGCCCTCGCGGTCATATTTCTGTTCGCAGCCAGCTCTGCTTCCGCCAGCGGTTTTGTGGAACTCGGCAGGGAAGCCAAAATTCCTCTCGCCGACAGGTGGGTAATAGTCGATGATACCGGTGGTTTCCCTTACCGACTATCCCGCACCGACCAATCGGCCGAACTGTCAATCTTCAAATCAATCATAGCTGCCGACGAAAAGATTAAGAACGAGCAGGAACTCAAACTCTCGGTGGATAAGGTCATCGAAGATGTTATCCTGGGCCTGCCCGAGGCCAATCTCCTGGCCAACACCGGCTATTTCGATAAAAACCGGGTTTGGTTCGACCTTGATTTCGAATCATGGGATCCGGAACGTGAACTTCAAATCAGGCATCGCCTCAAAGGTGTGCTGTACCAGCACCCGGATGGTCACCAGCTCCTGTTCTCGCTCTGGGGTAAGGCCATCGAAGGAGCCCCGGCATCAGCTCTGTATGAGATGCGGCTGATGCAGGACGAATTCGCTTACACTGGTGACGTGGAAAGTGAAGTTTTCGGAAGCTCGTTCCCCTACGATTGGTACCTGATTGGCTTTCTCTTCGCGCTGCTGGTGGTTATGCTCTTTATTCTCAAGAAACGCCAGCGCCAGGAAAAAATCGCCTTCTCCGACGAGGCCAATTTCTGGCGTTGCGACTGCGGGCGGCTAAATCATGTAGAGTTTGACACCTGCCGGCGTTGCGGGCGGCCGCAACCCGTTGAAGAAGTCAGCTGAGTTTCTCTTCCAACTCGATCAGGACGCCATTCATGGATGAAGGGTGAATGAAGGCAATCAAATGACCTTCCGCCCCCACTCGCGGCGATTCATCGATTAATCTGACACCGGCCCGCTTTAATTCGGCCAGTGCTTTCTTGATATCATCAACGTACAGACATATATGGTGAAGCCCTTCGCCGCGCTTCTCGATAAACCGCGCCACCGGGCTGTCAGCTGAGGTTGGCGCGACCAGCTCAATGCGGTCTCCCATCCCGTGTGAGGTACCGCCCCGCGAGAACATAGCCACCCGGACATTCTGATCAGCGACTTCGCAGATCTCCGGTGAATCGTCGCCGACTACCAGGCCAAAGTTCTTTCGTGCTGCCTCGATATCTCGCACGGCAATACCGATATGGGATATTAGTGGGTTGTTCATCTATCTTATATAAATCTACTGTGACCTTAAGAGACCCGCTACCTCTCGCCTGCCTCCCATTCGAGCTGGCCCTTCAGGTTCGACGCTGTAGGCTTTATCCATCGGCCCTTATGAAAATGTGCCTTTATATTATCTTCAAACTCGGTTTCAATACCGGCCGGACCCTCAAAATGCACAATCACCTTGAGCTCGGCGGAGTCATGAGCATAAGGTATTACCTCCGTAACCTCCACCCACTTGATCGTGTCCGCTCTGGCGAATTTGACATGCCGGTACTCCAGGTAATCGTCGAAGGTTTCCTCTCCGAACATGTACTCAAACTCGTTCTCGAATAAACCCGATTTATCACCCAGGCGCAGTCTGTTCAGGGCAAGATTGAGGTTGTATTCTATAGTATCTTTCATCGTCACTGGTTGTGGTCTGGCGGCTTGAACCTCGCTTGTCGCTGTGCTCTCGTCGGCTTCCGCTACCGTCCCGGGTGACTCTTCCTTACTCGAACAGCCGATCAGCATGGCCAGAACTATCATCAGAATGACTATCACGTGGCAATTAAAGATTCTTTTCATGGTATTCACCCCATACTTTCCTCAGTGCGTCGGAGATTTCTCCCACCGTAACATAATTCTCAACAGCCTCGATGACGGGGTAGACAATGTTTTCGTTGCCTCCGGCAGCGTCTTTCAGGCGTTCAAGACACTCTCCGACCCGGTCATTGTCCCGTTTCTTCTTAACCTCGGCGAGTCTTGAAACTTGTTGTGCTTCAAGTTTTGGGTCAACTTTTAGAATCTCGGGGATCTCGGCCTCGTTACCCGTGAATTTATTTACACCCACCACCGTCATTTCCTCTCGCTCAATCATCTGTTGATAGGCGTAAGCCGAGCGGGCTATCTCGTCGCGGAAATACCCTGAGTCAACACATGCCACGGCTCCTCCCATACCGTCAACTGTCTTCATAATCTCCCCTGCGCGATTTTCCATTTCATCGCTCAGGTACTCGACATAGTAAGATCCGGCCAGCGGGTCAACCGTATCGGTCACACCCGACTCATAGGCCAGCAGTTGTTGTGTTCGCAGGGCGATTTCGGCCGATTTCTCGGTCGGCAATCCCAGGGCCTCGTCGTAGGCGTTTGTATGTAGCGACTGTGTTCCTCCCAGCACCGCCGCCAACGCCTGCATAGCAGTGCGCACGATGTTGTTCTCCGGCTGCTGGGCCGTCAGTGTCGAACCACCCGTCTGAGTATGGAATCTCAACAGCATGGCTTTCGGGTCGGACGCGTTGAAACGTTCCTTCATGATCTTCGCCCAGATTTTCCGGGCCACCCGGAACTTGGCTACCTCTTCAAAAAGGTTGTTGTGCGACGCGAAGAAGAACGATAGCCTCGGCGCGAACTCGTTGATATCCAGTCCGGCATCGAGCGCCGCCCGCACATAGGCCACACCGTTGGACAACGTAAAGGCCACCTCCTGCGCCGCTGTGGCGCCGGCCTCGCGAATATGATATCCGGATATTGAGATCGTGTTATACCGGGGAAGGTGCTTACCTGCGTACCGGAAAATATCGGTGATAATCCGCATGGACGGTCCGGGCGGAAAGATATACGTGCCGCGGGCGATGAACTCTTTCAGGATATCATTCTGAACCGTGCCCATCAGCTTTTCGGTCGGCACACCCTGCCGCTTGCCGACAGCTATATACATGGCCAGCAGAATCACCGCCGTGGAATTGATCGTCATCGACGTCGAGACTTTATCCAGCGGAATATCCTCGAAGAGGACGGCCATGTCTTCCAGCGAATCTATCGCCACCCCGGTCCTTCCCACTTCCCCCTTGGCCATGAGATGGTCCGAGTCATAACCTATCTGGGTGGCCAGATCAAAAGCTGCCGATAAACCGGTCTGCCCCTGTTCGAGCAGATACTTGAAACGCTTATTGGTCTCCGCGGCCGTCCCGAAACCGGCGTACTGGCGCATCGTCCACAGACGGCCCCGATACATATCCGGGTAAACACCTCGCGTGAAGGGATACTCCCCGGCCATGGCGAGCATTTCAGGTTTCAGCTTGACATCACCCGGCCTGAGGGCCACCGGTATATCAATGTTCGACGTTGTCTTTTTTGGTTTCTCCGGCATCTATTCGAATTCCACCATGGCATCCCCTTTTTCGACCGATGTCCCGGCGGACACGTGGACCGCCTTGACGATTCCATCGATTGGAGCCTTGATAATATTTTCCATCTTCATCGCTTCCACTATCAAAACCGGGTGGTTTTTGGCGATTCGATCACCCGGCGTAACCTTCACATCCAGCACCAGACCCGGCATGGGCGCTTTGATCGTCTTCTCAACGGCACCCGCCGACGACATCCCCGCCGTCTTGCGCAACCGGGCCAGATTGTAATCTTCGATATCTACGGCGATCTCCTGCCCCCGGATAAAAACTGTTTTACGCGCGTCGTAACCGTTGGCTCGCACGTCCACTTCGAGCGATTGCCCGCCGATAATCAGGATCGATCTGCTTTCCCCTATCGTATAGCTGGAAATCTCGATTTCGCTGTCGTTGATCTGGGCGTAGTACTTCTCCGAACGATATTCCAGTTCGATATCGAACTCTTTCCCGCCGATGTGGACCATGTAGCGTGGCATCAGCGACTCCCGCCAAAATCACGCAGGCTGCCGCGACGATAGTAAGTAACCCACCCCGACTGCGCCTTGGCTTCTTTCTTCTTGCCGACAGAAATCTTGCGCTCTTTGATAAACTTGTCCAGCGCCACCGCCAGCGCCGCCTGCTGCATGATGGCTTCCGTCAGCGGGGTGTATTGATT
>CP070674.1:1388596-1563971 GCA_020351995.1 Candidatus Zixiibacteriota bacterium | reverse complement strand
GGGCTTGGTTAAGCAGAGCGGTGAGTGGAAATGGTCCAGTTATAATTTCTATGCCGGCATGGAAGATGTGCCGATGCAGATGGACGAGATAACTTAGGGGTTACTGGAAACCCACCATAAATGGTGGGCCACCCCGCCGGGATCGCACAGCGGTGGATGCGGAAACAGGACAACCGTTGTTTATCACCAGTTCACCCAGGTAGGTCGGGTTCCGGATGAGTGGTGCGCGGAAGACAGGGATTCAGCAGGGGCTCTTAATCGGGAGGTTGATGGCGGTTGGCGGTGTTCAAGTATGAATGTAATCCCACCGCAATCCTTCGAAGCTCAGGACAGGACGGTGGGGCACCCGGCTTATCCTTCCAGGCTATGGAGATTTATCTGCCCGTCGGCCAACTTGGCGTAGGTGAAATGATGTATGAAATCACCGGTATTGATGTAGGTGCCACCGTCGAGCTGTTTCTCGACCGGAATGTGGAGATGCCCGATAGCGACAATATCGAAGCCTTCGTTCAGCTTGCGGGCGGCGTATTTCTCGTAATCGGGGGCGAAGGTGTGGTCGCGTCTTGAGGTGTACTCGCGCGATGACCCGCTTACGGCCTTGGCTAAAGGAATGGCCCAGTCGGGGGGGAGTTTGCGGTACAGCCAGATATTGAACCGATTGCGAAGTATTCTTTTGAGCAACCGGTAACCTCGATCCGCAGGCGCCAATCCGTCGCCGTGAATAAGGTGCAGGCGTTTGCCACCGTACTCCATATCAAAACAATCCGGATGAACTACCAGTCCCATTCGCGTCTCAAAAAAGTCATCCATCCAGAAGTCATGGTTGCCGCTGACATAGTCGATTTTGACTCCATGGCGAACCAACTCATCGAGCATGAACAATACCTGATGATACTCTTTGGGGATAGCGTGCTTGTATTCGAACCAGAAGTCAAAAAGGTCGCCGAGTATAACCATCCGGTCGCCGTCCGATTTGACGATGTCAAAGAGCCGACGGATGTTTTCAACCTTCTGGTTCTCTTTTTCCTCGGATGCCGATCCCAGATGCGCGTCTGAAAATATGTAAAGTGCGCTGGGCATTGCCTGTCACGATACTTTTTCCATGAACCGGGTCATGGCATTGAAGTAGCGGTCGCTCAGCAGGTCAAGGCCTACCTCAATGAGATCATTTATTTTCAGGGTGTCGCCACCGACAACACCGATCTTAGCACATGGTATGTCGTAGCCCTTGAACTGTTCCATTACCTCGCCGGCATGTTCCGGTCGGCAGCTTATCACGACCCGCGATTGGGTTTCACCAAAGAGCAGGCAATCAGTGCGGATAGCGTCTTTCAATTTAATCGTCGCGCCAATTTGCGCCTCCCTGTTGGAGATGCAACACTCCGCCAGCGCCACCGCCAGTCCGCCCTCGGAACAATCGTGAGCGCTTTGAATCAAGCCCAATTTGATTACTTTTAAGAGCTTCCGTTGCAGGTGATGTTCAAATTTGAGGTCCAGTTCCGGAACGGGGCCGCGAGTCTGGTGGCACAGGGTATGAAGATACTCCGAAGCGCCCAGTTCCTCTTTGTTGACGCCCAGAAGGAAAATAGCGTCGCCTTCGTTTTTGAACCACTGGGTTGTGATATGGTCGATATCCTCAATCAATCCCAGCATTCCGATTACGGGCGTAGGGAAGACGGCCCGGTCGGGATCCTCGTTGTAGAACGACACGTTGCCGCCGGTTACGGGTGTTTCGAAAACCCTGCAGGCGTCGCCCATGCCTCCCACAGCTTCGGCGAAACCATAGAATATCTCCGGCTTGTACGGGTTGCCGAAATTGAGGCAGTTGGTGATGGCCAGTGGTCGGCCTCCCGAACAAACAATGTTACGGGCTGCTTCGGCCACCGCGCTCTGTCCGCCCAGCCGGGGGTTGATATAACAGTAACGGCCGTTGCAGTCAGTTGTCAAGGCCAGCGCCTTGCGGGTTTTGCGAAGACGCATTATGGCGGCATCGGAGCCGGGGCCGATAGCAGTGTTGGTGCGAACCATCGAGTCATACTGATCGAATACCCACCCCTTGTGACAAATGTTCGGCGCCGCCAGCATCCCAAGCAGCGTATCAGCCCAGTTTTGATCGAGCGGGTAGTCATCCATGTTGAGTTTGACGATTTCATCCATGTAAGCCGGGCGTTTCGTCTCACGGGTATAAACGGGGGCGCCGCCACCGAGCACAAGCGAATCGGACGGTATCTGTGACACTATCTCGCCATCGAGGCGCACGGTCATCAACTGGTCGTCAGTGACAAATCCAACGATGGTAGAATCCAATCCCCATTTATCGAAGATCGCCTTGACTTCGTCTTCCTTACCTTTTTTAACACACACGAGCATGCGTTCCTGCGATTCGGAGAGTAGAATCTCGTAGGGTATCATGCCCGATTCACGCACGGGAACTTTGTCGATATCGATCACCACCCCGGACTTGCCCTTGGCCGACATTTCCGATGACGAACAGGTGATACCGGCTGCGCCCATATCCTGGATGCCGACAATGAGGTTGGCGCGGATTATTTCGAGAGTGGCTTCAACCAGCAGTTTTTCCGTGAAAGGGTCGCCTATCTGCACCGAGGGTCGCCGTTCTTCCGAAGCCTCGGTGAGTTCTTCGGAGGCAAAGGTGGCGCCGTGGATGCCGTCGCGTCCGGTTTTGGAGCCGACTATCATAACCGGGTTGCCCTCGCCCTTCATCACCGCCGACGCCATCTGGTCGGTTTTGACAATTCCCACCGCCATGGCGTTGACCAGCGGGTTACCGGTATAGGATTCATCGAAGTAAACTTCGCCCGCTACCGTCGGCACACCGAACGAGTTACCATAGTCGCCGATACCGCGCACGACGCCATCGACAAGGTATCGGACGCGTCCGTTTTCGGGCGAGCCGAAGCGAAGGGAATTTAGTGAGGCTATGGGCCGGGCGCCCATAGTGAAGATGTCCCTGAGGATACCGCCCACGCCGGTAGCTGCGCCCTGGTACGGTTCGACCGCCGAGGGGTGGTTGTGCGATTCGATTTTGAAGACTACCGCCATGCCGCCGCCGATATCCACCGCTCCGGCGTTTTCTTCGCCGGCCTTGGCCAGCAGGTTCTTGCCTTCGCGGGGGAGCTTTTTCAAAAGGGCAATCGAGTTCTTGTACGAGCAGTGCTCTGACCACATAACCGAGTAGATACCCAGCTCGGTGTAATTGGGTTCGCGCCCTAGAAACTCTTTTATCTTCTCATATTCTTCTTCGTTAAGCCCGTGGCTTTTAACCATTTCGGGGGTAACCTGGGGTTGCTTGTAGGCGGCCGCCATATTTTCTCCTTAGGGTAAAAGCCGAATATAGCCACCCACAAACTCAAAATCAACAGGCAAAGTGATGTTGGAATACAAGATGGGACAGAGGAACTTAGCGATTGCGACCGGTTCATATTCACGTTATCATGTTAGGTAACTCAATGTCACACAAATTCAGATACGGGAGGGGTTAATGTCCATATTTAGAAAAGTAATTTCGAGCCTGTTCGTAGTATCGATTATTGTCGTTCAGACCTGCGGCGCTTACGAAAGCCCCCGGCGTGAAATCGAGTTGAAGCCCTATGTACACCTCTTGTTTCCCGACAATCTGTTGAAGTATGAAGAGGGAAGAAGCCTTGTTAAGAATGAAGAAGGTATTGGCGTTGGGTTAAAGATTCGTACGCAGATTACCGGGCCGTTGGGATTTGTGCTCAACGCGTCTGTCTCTCGTGTTAAGCCTGAAGTTAGCAGCAGGCGGGCTTCAGTAGTAACCACGATGGGACCATTCTATGTCATCAAACTGGGTTCAGGAAGGGTTCTTTTAGAGATGAGTTACGGGTACATGTCAGCTGCCGATCATGCTTTTACGGTATTTCTTCCTTCCATTGAATACAGCTACAGGATTTCAGAGCGGGTTCGGTTATCGGCCGAGATCGGTCTACCCGTAGCAAACGACTGGTTTTACGATTACGATGTGTCTGAGAGCGCAAAATCGATCTCGTTATCGATTGGTGCGGGATTCGTCTTCTAGGTGCCCATAGGGCGGGAACCCTGTGACCCCGCGGTAATGGACCGCCCAGAGGGCCGCTTTTGTTTCGTAACAGTTATCGATATTTTCCGTATACTCTCAAAGTGAGCCCGCCGCCGACTTGAGCATAACCCGACGAGGTAAGAAATGTCACGGAAAGAAACAGAAAAAAAAGCGTCTGATTACTTCGACTCCGGATTCAATTGCGCGGAATCGGTACTTAAGGCTACAATGGAATCACGAGTGGACAACGTTAGCCCCGAACTACCGAAAATCGCCTCCGCTTTAGGTGGCGGAGTTGGCGGGTCGCATGAGGAACTGTGCGGGGCGTTATCGGGCGGGGTGCTGGCAATAGGTTTGCTATATGGAAGAACCGAGCCGGAGGTGGACGTTCAGTTTGCGAAGGATCTGGCCACGGAATTCCGTGCGCGGTTTCTCAAGGAATTCGGGACGACTAAGTGCGGTGTGCTGCTTGAGCGATTCGGCGAGCAAGACAACGACGATAAGTGCGCCGAACTTACCGGGGCCGCGGCAGCGTTGCTCTCGGATTTGTTGGATGAACAGAAGTAGAGAGAGTTCACCTCCCCCCAAGACTCTTTCTTATAACCCAAGCATGGCTTATAGGGATTGAACAGCCCGCTGCAGGCCCTCGGGCTCAATCATGTATTCATGTCCGCGATAGAATAGTTCATATCCCATAGCCCGGTTGACCCTTAGAATCGGTTCGTTGACGGCCAGCATGTCGACATTGAAGTATTCATTATTTGGATGGCGTCTGCCCACCTGGGTAAAGAGTTCGGCTTTCAGCCATTTGGAGAGACCTCGTCCCCGATA
Organism: Candidatus Zixiibacteriota bacterium; assembly: GCA_020351995.1. Taxonomy (GTDB): domain Bacteria; phylum Zixibacteria; class MSB-5A5; order GN15; family FEB-12. The sequence goes on along the minus strand of CP070674.1, from coordinate 1,559,080 downwards.
GGTCCGCTCAACACCGGTCAACGACTGGTAGCCGCTTACCGGATTTCGTTCGAAGATCGAGGCACTCGAGTGACCGACCATCCGACCCTTTTGATCGAGAATCGCTACGGTGTAGAAGTTCATGTGCCGCTTTCGCCTGGCTGCTTCCCGGGAGCGAATAGTCGTCACGGATAGTTGCGGGGGAGGGCCGTCGTTGCCGGAGGGGATATCCTCTATGAACTGATTCATCAGCTTGACATATGCCTGGGCGTGTTCGTCGGGCACTTCTTTGAAAAATATCGATCGACAGAAAGGGTATTTCTTCGGAAAAGACTCCAGCCAGCCATTTATGATGTCGGTGTTGGCCTTTTCACGATAGAGCCGGTAGCGATCCATACGACCCGTCTTTCGGCCCCCGAGCGATGCTGCGACCATCTCGGCTCTGGCATGGATACCCTCGCAGACGATTCTGCGACAATCGATCTCATTGATAATTCTTAGTAGCTCCGCCGCGATGGTCGCGGAGAATCCCGCCGGGACAGAGTCGTACAGGTGGTCACTGAACATGTTCCCGATTGGCCGGGATAGTTCATCTCTGTCGATACGCATGCTGACCCAACCCATCGGGCTTCCTTTTTCAAGGACCACGAAATAGTAGTTCTTCTCAGCCGACTGAACCTGGCTCAGAATTTCTTCCTTGAGGCTGGCACAGGACGTGGCCACCATCTGCTGCTGGTACCTATCACGAATTGTGCTGCGCAATTCGAACAGCCGTTGCCAGAGTTCTTCGGTAAAGTCCGGGTCGTTCGCGTGTTTGATAGTAAAGCTCATATGATGTTGACCTCAGAATTGCTCACGGCAATTATTTCAATCCCAGCTTCTTCCCCTGTTCAAGCAGCTTTATCGATTCGGCCACGCGACGGGCCTTCGTTTCCGGACGTTTGGCCATGAAGACCCAGCCGATGTATTGTTTCCGGCTTGAAGGTGCCAGTTGATCGAAAAATGCCTTAGCCTTTTCGTTCTTGGCCAGGGCGGTTTCCAGCTCCGGGGGGAGTTCCAGTGAGATGGTCGGACGGTCCGGTTTGTTCCAGGCTCCCGATTTCTTGCCGTCCTTAACCCTCGCAAGCCCGGCATCAGTCATGAGACCCTGCCTGATAAGTTTATTTACCCGCTTCTTGTTCGGTTCGGACCATCGGCTATTGGGATTTCGAGGGGTGAATTTACGAACGTACTTTTCGTCGTCGATCTTTCTGATAGTGCTGTCTATCCAGCCAAAGCACAGGGCTTCCTCAACGGCGTCATCGTACTCAAGCGTTGGTTTACCGGAATGTCTCTTATAGAAGACCAGCCAGACACCCGAACTTCGGTTATAGTTCTTGCTGAGCCACCGTCGCCATTCGGCGCGGCTTTTCACGTACAATTCCATCATGGTATAGATACGCAATGATACGGATTGAGTTACGCGATGTCACTCATATTGTATGGCATCGACGGGATTGGTATTGGCCGCTCGAATGGCCTGGTAACCGACTGAGAGTAACGCGATCAATAACGTAAAGCAACCGACCATTACGTAAGTACCCACGCTTACGTCGATGTGGTAGGCGAATTCGGACAGCCAGTCGCTCATTATGAACCAGGCCAGGGGCCAGGCTATTAGATTCGCGACAGCCACCAGGATAACGTACTCTCTGGACATCATGCGCACGATATTGGTGATGGAAGCCCCCAGAACTTTCCTGATGCCAATCTCTTTTGTTTTCTGTTCGGCAGTATAGGACGCCAGCCCGAACAATCCGAGGGCGGCGATAAAAATTGCCAGGGTCCCAAAACAGACGGCCAGGTTGTTGACCTGCTCCAGGGATCGGTAATTGGCGTCAAACTGCTCGTCCAGGAATGTGTATTCAAATGGATGGTTGGGTATAATTGCGTTCCATGTTTTTTCAATGGAAGCCAGGGTGGAACTGATATTGTTGGGGCCGATGCGTATCGACATCACGTTTATCCTGCCGAATCTCTCTGCGCCGGCGGGGTTGATCGTCAGCACCAGCGGCTGAATGCCGGAGTTCAGCGGCCGGAAGTTGAAATCTTTGACAATGCCGACGATTTCGCGCTCCACATTCCAGACATTTATGTGACTTCCCAGCACCGGGCTTCGGTTCATGGAACGAGCCAGAGTCTCGTTGACAAGGCAGGCAAACTGTTCATCGGTAGCGATGTTTTCATTGAAACTGCGGCCTTCGGTTACCTCAATGCCATACGTGTCCGTAAAGTCGAATCTCACGAAGTTGAAGGCGACATCCTTCTGTTCATCCGGTTCCAGATCGTCCCAGGTCACCGAGGTTTCCATGTACCAGTAGGGTAGAGTGTTGGTGGCGGCGGTTACCGCCAGGATCTCCGGGCTCTGTCTCAATTTGTTCTTCAAGACCGGATATTGTTTTCGGCTGTCGCCCCGGAGCCTGATATTGACGACGTGTTCCTTGTTGTAGCCGACGTCCCAGTTCTTCATATGGTTAACCTGCGTGTAGATTACGGCGGTGCCGATGATCAGGATTGCGGTCAGTGAAAACTGAAGGACTACCAGCACTCTTCTCAACGTGAAATGCCTGTTGGTTTGGTTGAGGCCCGTCCTTATGGTCTGCACCGGGTGAAAACGGGATAACACGACAGCCGGATATATCCCAGCGGCCAGCGTGGTGGCAATGATAATGGCGATGCCAGCCATGATTATTGAAGGGTTGCCCAGAAGGTTGAGCGATAGCCGCAGTTCAAAAAGGGAATTAAAAAAGGGAAGTGACGTGTCCACCAGGCATAAAGCCAGAGCGAATCCGACCGTTATAAGCACAAATGATTCACCCAGAAACTGCGCTATAAGCGCTCCTCTTGAAGCTCCGATTATCTTCCGTATGCCGGTTTCCTTGGCCCTCATTCTGAACCTCGCCGTGGAAAGGTTCACGTAGTTGATGCAGGCCATCAGCAGGATGGCGAGGGCTATGGATGAAAATATCTTTATGCCTGTGTTAGTTTCGGAGAATCTCAGGTACAGATCGCCGATATTGATGGCGGCAAGGCTCACTTCTCTGTCATCGTAGAATTGTTGAATTAACCCGGAGATCTTGTCGGTCAGGGCCGCGGTGGTGACGCCCGGTTGTACCTTCGCCACGGTTTTGGTACTTACGAAATTCCATGCCTCATAGGGAAAGCCGTCCGCAATAACCTCCTGGCGCTGATAGTCGATAGATACCAGCAGGTCGAACTGAAAACTCGAGTTAGGCGGAATGTTCTCGATGACTCCCGTAACGACGTATTCCGCCCTGTTGTCAATCGACAGTGTTTTACCGATAGCGGGCTGATTTCCAAAGAATTTGGCGGCCATCTCCTCGGTGATAACGACCGAGTTCGGCTTTGAGAGAGCTGTTTTCGGGTCTCCAGCGATGAACGGAAAGGAAAGTATTTGAAGTACCTGTGGGTCGGCGGCCATGAGACGCTCGAATGAATCGAGCGATTCGCTGTTGACCAGAATTTCATTGCTGCCGGTCGTCCTGGCCGCATACTGTATCTCAGGAACATTTTCTTCCAAATAGGGAGCCAGGGCATTCGCACTGACGAAGTGGCCGTTTGTGAGAATAGCCTGGACCCGGTCGACATCGGCGTAGTGCTTGTCATAACTCTTTTCGTTGAGTATCCACAGGCCAATCAGTATGCAACAGGCCAGGCTGATAGCCAGACCGGCCAGGTTTACGAGGGTATATCCTTTGTATTTCCGGATATTACGGAGTGTGATTCTCAGGTAATTCAACAACATGGCTTATACGCCCATCGGTCGGTGTTTATAGTTGCGGCACGTTCTTATATTTCGTACGAAACTATAGCAGATATGATGCCGACAATTTTACCTCTTATGAACTAATGAGTTAACGGTTTCCGTGAAGCTGCGGTGTCCGCGTGCGAACACCGGTTGTTCGTGTTCGCACAGGATCTCAATAGATATTGCTATTTTTCGCTGGGTTCCTGGGACGGGAAATCCGCAGAGGCCTCATCCGAACCGCCCTGAGGCAGCTTAGTCTCTGCGCCCGGCCGGGTCCCGATAACGCGAGCCGGGTTACCGGCAACGATCCGATAAGGTGGAATGGGTTTGGCGCCGACGACCGACCCTGCCGAGACTATTACGCCATCACCGATATTAGCCCCAGGCATTACAAATACATTGGCGCCGAGCCAGACGTGGTTGCCGATCACAACTTTCCTGAAGTCATACCATTGGTCCAGGATCGGTTTGTTGATGTCATCATAGCGATGATTCGCCGACCAGATCTTGACGTGCGGGCTGAGTATAACATGGTCGCCGATATGCATTCCGCCCGCACCCTGCAACATCACGCCCTCGCCGATCTCAGAGTAATCGCCAATGAAAATGTCCTGGATATTGCGGATACGGACGTCCTGCCGGATAACCAGGTGCTTTCCGACCTTCCCGAAGTACTTTCGGTACAGACGTCGCCGGAGCCATTCGCCATATTCGCAGGGGAGATCCTTCAGGAAGAACTGCCAGTGGAAATACCGGTTTCTCAGGTAGCTCCAGTAAATCTTTTTTAGCCAAAGCAGCATGTCTTTTACCACCCATGTGCGACACGACTGGGGCGGTCTATGTTTTGTTATCGGCGCGAAATATTAGTCCGATTGACCGTCGGTAGCCGTCCCGTCTGTTAATTTACGATTATGCCAGATGATGTCAAGGCGCAAGTCGATGTCAGGGTTCATCTTCACTGCGGGTGCGAATCTGCGCGCAGCAAGTATCGATTTGTGCCGAATCAACTTTGTGACGGGCCAGTACTCTTGAGGTAATTTGGACCGCGGCCTCCCGTTCGGCAGGGATAACATCGTTGGCGCCAGCCGTCACCAGCGGCTCGATGTCCAGAAGGTAGTATGTCCGTACGACGATGACTAAATCCGGTACCAGTCGTCGAGCTACCTTCACGGCTCGCTCCGTAGCCCGCGGGTCGTTTATAAGCAAGACCAACTCCCTGGCACTGGCCGCTCCCACTTTTTCGAGGACTTCGACGCTGGTTATATCGCCGAAATAAGCGCTTCCTACCTCCTTCGCCGCTACTCTGACGTTTTCCACATTCAGGTCCACTACTACATACGGGATGCCGACTTGCTTCAGGGCCATCGCCAACTCCCGTCCGGCGAAACCGTAGCCACCGATGATAACATGGTCACGCATTTTGCCCGCGGTTTCGATGGCTTCTTCAGCAGCCTCCACCTTCATGAAGCGGGTAAGACCGCGTAGCCGTCCCACACCCGCGGCGAACTGCGGTGCGTATGCAATCGCAATTGGCGTAAGAAACATGGAGAGGATTGCGGCTGGGATCAAACTCCCCTGAAGCGAGGCGTCGATCAAACCGGTTCCCTGGCTGGCAAAAAACAAGACGAGTGAAAATTCACCCACCTGGGCCAACGATACCCCGGCCAGAAGGGCTACTCTCATCGGAAGTCTGAGAATAAGGGCGGTCACAAAAACGATCAGGGCCTTACCTGCCATTATTGCCGCCAGGAGCACGATTATGGGCAGGATATTGTCGATAAACCCAGCCGGGGCAAGAAACATTCCTACCGATACGAAAAACAGGCTGGCAAAAATCTCCCGAAACGGTATCAGATCGGCCAGAGCCTGATGGCGATATTCACTTCCGGCCACTACCAGTCCTGCCAGAAAAGCGCCAATGGCCAGAGATGCTCCTGAACTCGTGATCAACCAAGCGGTACCGACACAGATTACGAAAATGGTGAGGATAAAAAGCTGTCTTTCCCGTGTTCTGGCGACGAAATTAAGCACGCGGGGGACAATTATACGGGCCGCAATCAGAACTCCAGCCACGATAGCGATTGATTCACCGGCCGTTATGAGCAGGTCAAGACCCGGACTATCTGTGCCTACCAACAGGGGGATAGCCAGAATCATGGGCACCACGCTGAAATCCTGGAAGACCAGTATGCCCAGTGTGAGACGTCCATGCGGAGCGTCGACTTCGCCGCGTTGCTGCAGGCCTCTCAGCACAATTGCCGTGCTCGACAAAGCCACCAGAAAACCGACAAAGAGTGCCGAGGCGTTCGTAAGCCCGGATATTCGCGCGATCCCGAAGGTGGCGATGATAGTGAGTCCCACCTGAAGGAATCCGCTGGCCATGATCGGCTTCCACAGGCGCCGCAATTTGTCCAGAGAAAGCTCCAGCCCGATACCGAACAGAAGCAATGCCACTCCAACCTCAGCCAGAACCTCTACCTGATGGATATCGTCGATGATGCTCAATCCCTGCGGACCGACCAGTATCCCGGCGAGGATTAGACCCGCTGTGGATGGCAGTTTAAAGCGATGGAACAGGGCCACGATTACGACACCGAAACCGAGGATTACGACCAGATCACGAAGATATATCAGCGCGTCCATTCCGGAGATACCCCTTTCCCACGATCCTTCCGGTTGAGAAGCGACAGCCCGCGTACTGACGCTAATTTAGAATGGCCTCCCGGTTAACGCAAATAATTTAGTTGCCGGATTCTACTGGCATCCGCTTCTCCCATGCGTTAAGGATAATATAATCGTTAAAACCCAACCTGTCACCGTACAGAGCGTGAGTGGCATCGTTCCAGGAACCAACGTAGGCGAATTGTGCTCCGAGTCCTTTAAGCCGTTTGAGCCCTTCGGTCATTACTGCCCGGGCCAGACCGCGGCGCTGGTGTTCAGGAACGGTACCCACCGGCTCGAACACACCCGTGCCGGTAATCTTATCAAACCATACCGTACTGAAAGCCGCAACTTCACCGTCGGGAACTGTCGCCACGATATCCAGATCGCGGCGGTACAGGGGAGCGCGTTGAATATTGTGATACCACTCCCAGCCCTGATAGGCCTCGTCCGGTTCTTTGGGATGAAAGGCGCGCCACGATGCCCAGCTTCGACTGGGCAATTCGTCCTCATCTCCCAGGGCGCGTACGGTGTATCCGTCAGCGACTGAAACCTCGATGATACTGTCGGCCATCGACCGTCGACGCTGGTATTCGACCCGGGCGGATTTAGTGTAGCCGAGGCGTTTAAGGATACTCAAACGAAGATTATCATCCGGGTCCACCCAGATATGATGTCTTTGTTGGCCATTGCCTGCCGGTACCGTCAGGTGTTCCGCGGCAACGTTTATCATCTCCTCCTCAAGTTCCTGTGTGCGGTATTGGGGATGTATTTGTAGCCATACACTACCGGGGCCCTCGCGGTTCAGCACCGCCGCGATATTCTTGTCAGGGGTTTCCCAGATAAAGACATCTGTCTCCAGTCGTCCGTGACCCATATTTTCGATACCGTGCCATCGCCAGTAGTCAAAACGGTTAACGTGCCAGCTTCTTTCCCAATAGTTATTTTTGAAAAACACGTCACGAAGAAAATCTCGGATGCGACGGTAATCTGAATCGCATCTATAATTGCGCATGATTAGTTTCACAACTTACTCCTTTTTCCGTGGTGAGAATTATGTGTTTGACTGTTGCCGCCTGCTGCCAGCAGGAAGTCAGGCTTGACGGGGACTGCCATTGGCGACCATGAGTGTCACGCCCGGCAGTCTGTGTGAAATTGTAGTCTAGAAGATCATCTTCATTAACCAACTTCGTGAGATGGTTTTCACGGACCATTTTATCGGCCCGGCCATGTCAGTGATTACGGCCCGGTTGCTCATAAGTTTCGGTCAAGGGGTGAACCTTCGGACAGAGAAGCGGCATGGCGTTCTGGAAACGGGAAAGGGGCACGAATATCAGCCGCAATCAATATTTTGAATTACAAGAGCTTAGGCCGAAACTTAGCTCAAAAAATGAAAATGATATGTAAATAATACTTGACAATATGTAAAGGATAGTTTACGTTGGTCGTGGTTGAAAACTCTAGTCTTATTGCGAATGGATAATGAAGACCAACTTGAGAAAATATCGTTTTGAAGGGGGCGAGTTGAGCCAGCAGCGGTTAGCGGAAATGGTCCGCATAACCCGGCAGACGATTATAGCAATCGAGCGCGGGCACTATAGTCCGTCGGTGAAGCTGGCTTTGCTCCTGGCACACAAGCTTGGTACGACTGTCGAGAACCTGTTCGAGTTGGAGGAGAGCGACTATGTTTGACCGAGACGCCATTTTCTGGTGCGCCACGGGGATATTTGTGGCCAGCTTGCTGCTCGCGCTATTGGCGAGCACCTATTTCCTCTACGGCATTATTCTGGTCTATCTGCTGCGCCCGGCTCTGCACTCGGTTGGGATGGCGGATAAGTATGCCGACGAACGTCAAAAACTGATTCAGTTTCATTCCGGTAACATTGCCTTTGTCGTTCTCATCATCGCCATAGCCGTTATGGCGATTCAGGCGGAGATGGACAACAAGACCGTGGAAAGGTTTGCGACACTGTTGGCGATCGGGCTGGTTACCAAGGCCCTGGTGGGACTGATAATGGTCCGTGATTACCGTGCTGCGGGGGTTCAGATAACGATCTCTGTGGGTCTGATTGTTACCGCCTTTATTGTCCTCGAAGCCGGCTTTTCGCTCGCGGCGATAATCGGGGGACTGGTTGGCATTCTCATTAGCATGCTTGGCCTGGTAGGAATCAGATTCCCAAGGGTGCTGGCTGGAATACTCCTCGCGGTTGCTGTCGCTTTCTGGGTAGTTATCACACCGGGTTTCGTAGTATCGATATTGTTGCCCTTACCTCTTGTTATCGCTGCTGCGTGTCTTATTCATGGCAGCCAGGCGGAGACGGGGTCGGGGGACAGCCAATCGACCAGTCTCAGGGTCTATTTCAATCGTAATCTCACCAGGTTGTTGGGTCTTGGAGGATTGGCCGTCGCGTCACTGCTTCTGGTCAGTCAAATCTCGGAGAAAGAACTGAACAAATACAAATCGATGGACCCAAGTGAAATTGAGGTGGTGGAAGTTCAGGGCGTCAGTTGTATGGAAGGGGTACAGTACTACGAAAACGGGAGTATACGATCGTGCAGGTTGGCCCGCGCTGACACCCTGTCAGGTCAACCTCTACCACTCGGCACGACGGTACATTTCAGCGCTGATGGGAAGATGGACCGGTGTTTTCTTCCGGAAGACACTCGTATTCAGGGTCATTTGTGCAAGGGGCACGGTCATGGCTGGACAACCGGCTTCCATCCGAACGGGAAGCTCCGTCTCGCGTGGTTGGCTGAGGATGAAGTTATTCAGGGAATACCGTGCGCGAAAGCGGGTTTCCTGGCCCAGGTGGGCACCGAGTTTTACGACAACGGAAAGTTGAAACGCTGCAAGCTGGCCACTGATGCCACAATCGAGGGGCACTCGTTTGAAAAGGGCTCAGTGGTAAATCTCAACCGGGATGGCAAACCTATATTAAGCGGAAAGTAGGGGTCCCGAGTAATCAGTTATGATACTCGAAGGCTGATTACTGCCTGCCTTCGATTTCGTAAAAACGCTGCCAAAGATAAAACGTACTCCATCGATGTCGCCCTTCCCGGTCCTTCGCTTTCATGGTCTTCGCAAATAGTGGTTGAATTCTTCCCCGGATTGTATTTATTTCTCCGTAATTCGTCCATTACTTTGATGACAGCAATGTCCCGCTGTAGACCAGGGGTTATCGAGATGAGAAAAACAGCAACTATTATCAGTCTTTTATTGATTATCATAGTCTCAAACCTTTCAGCAAGCAGCAACGGCGCAGAAACCTGGGAATTTCTCAAACCGGGACCGTACGAGGTCGGATATCTGGAAATGCCGGTCGAAATTGACTCCACAATACGCCTCGTCAACGAGACATTCCGGCGGGTCCCTGTTGCCGCTTGGTATCCGGATGTTAAAAAAAGCCGAAACCTGGCCAAGAAAAAGGTGCCGGACAAATTCCCAGTGGTGGTGTTCTGCCCCGGTGTCGACGGTAGACTTAATTCTTACCTCAAAATGGCGCGATTCCTGACGACCCACGGATTCATTGTGGCAACATTTCCCACCTCCGGCGATCGGTACACGTACGGGCAGGAAGTTTACCGGTGGGATTTCAGGCAGCTGCAACAGGAGTACCTGAAACTCGCCGCGACGAAGGCCGGCTACCTGCAACTTGCGGACCCAAACCGCCTCGCCGTGGTAGGACATAGCTATGGCGGACCGGCCGCGATAAACTTCGCCCTGTCCGAGGAGAACGTCGATGCCGTGGTGAGCCTCGACGGCACCGATATCTGCAGTGATTACACGGCCAAGATGGCGGCGCAATTCCCGGCTTATAATCCAGTAAATCTGACCGATCCCTTTATGCTGATTCTCGCCGACGCCAGCTACTGCACCGGTGAGAAAAGAAGCCTGGATTTCTATGAGGGCATTTCCAATGCCGATGCTTATATCGTGGAACTGTTCAAGTTCAGGCATGAGCACTTTATGTACATGTCCTCTTATGGTAATGATCCGGAGATCAAGAAAAGCTTTGAAATTGCCACTCTGTATCTGCTCAATTTTTTGAAGGCGAATCTGTTCGATGACACGAAGGCCGCCGAGTGGCTGAAGAAGTCGCCCGGGGATCATGGTCTTCCCACCGACCTGTTTGAAGTGAAACTAAAGGCAAAGAAGTGATACGTACACCTGAACTTCTAAACCTCACATATAGGATGAGTTAGCATGAAAAGTTCTGTTCGGCTCCAAGTTCTGATGTTGTCGGTGTTGCTGTTCGTGGGCCTTATATCGTGCTCGACAACGCAGAAAGTAGAATTAGAACCTCCCTTCTTTTATAGCGACGAGGCTCTGACACGAGTTCAGGAGCTTTCATCGCTCGGATACGGTCTGGCGGAAAACGGGGATTTCGACAGCGCCATCGCGGTGTTCCAACAGATAGGAGAGTATATTCCCGGTAGCATGCTCGCGGAATACGATCTGGCCTGCGTTCACGCGCGCTCCGGGGACAAGGAAACCGCGCTCGGTTTGCTCGAACAGATGGCGGCCGGCGGCTATGACCGGCCCGACCGGCTCCAGGACGATCCCGATTTCGAGTCTCTTCGACAAGAGCCGCGTTTTGCAGCGGTCGTTGAACAATCGCAGGCAAATTTCGTTAACGCAAGCGCCTGTTTTGCCGGGGGGAGGCCGGAATACAATGAGGCTCCGGATAAATTCACCACCGAGGAAGAGCTCAACGAATGGGTCAGTCAGCAGAAGGACAAACTGCGCCAGCAGGGTTACCTCTGGAAGAGCGCAGTGTATCTCAATGCTGCTTTCGACCTGACCGCTCGCGAACTCGCCGCCCTCAGAGAACTCAAGGCGGATGACCCTGATTTCGATTACGGTTATGAGCGCATCAGGAAAATGTCGCGACTTTTGGACTGGGCCAGCCCCGGTTGGTGTGGCCTGTCGGATATGGTGCAACACGAAGTCGACAGGTACCTGGCTTCATCGCCTTCGGAAGACAAAGCCGGCGAGGCCTGTTATCGAGCCGGGACGGCTCTTTCGCTGAGGTATCTCGATGACGACCCGAACAGGGTTAAAGGATATAGTGACGGCCAGGAGTATTTCAATCGAGTTACTGAGGGTTGTGAGTATCACGGTGGAGCGAAAGCTCAAATGATTGCCAACAAGATAAAATCACCGGATGCTGATGAGGAAGCCATCAAGACGGAGCTCAAAAGCCTTGTCGAAACTTTTGCAGGAGACCTGTCTGTTTATAGAGCCCTGTCGCGTCGCCTCAAGCACAATGCTGCCCGCTGCCTCTGGCCCATTGAACTTGGGCAAAGCGACGTAGATGGCAAGATAGTGTCGCTTGCCGACTACGATGGAAAGGTGCTCCTGATCGATTTCTGGGCCAGTTGGTGTCCTCCCTGTCGAAGAGAACTGCCGAACCTGGTCGAGGTTTACAATGAGTTCCACCCCTCCGGTTTCGAGGTGCTTTCGATTTCTCTGGATTATGCCGACAGACTGTCGTCCGAGGACCACAAGGCCTGGATTGAAGAAAACGGTATGGACTGGCGTCATATTTATGATGGCCAGGACTGGAGCACGCCGCTGGTGAGGAAATATTTCGTGCGGTCGATTCCTTCGGCCTTTCTGATAGGCCCCGATGGCTCCATGGTGGCCTGCGGTGAGGGATGTATCGGCGAAAATCTGAAAACCAGTGTAGAAAAAGCCCTGGCGATGTAGGTCGGCGATAGCAGTATTTACCGGTTGATAAGAAGCAATAAGCTGTCAGGCGTTTGCCTGGCAGCTTTTCTATTGCGAAGCCGGGCAGCGCCTTGACAAGAAACAGTTGGGGCAGTCCGGACGGCGGGCTGCGCAGATAGCGCGCCCGTGAAGAATCAGCATGTGCGAATAATCGATCCAGTCTTCATGCGGAATGACCTTTATTAAATCCTTTTCGATTCTGACCGGATCTCGGTGCTTCGTAAAATCAAGCAAACGGCTTATACTGGCGACATGCGTATCGACCACAATCCCCTCGGCAATCCCGTACGCATTGCCAAGTATAACTGAGGCTGTTTTCCTGCCGACGCCCGGAAGTTTGACCAATTCATCGAGACCCTTCGGTATCTCGCCGTTGTGTTTGTCTATTATCGCGCGGGCCGAGTTGATTATTGCCTTCGCCTTCTGATTATGGAAACCAGTAGTGAATATATCCCGCGACAACTCCTTGAGGTCAGCATTAGCGAACGCGTGGATCGATGGGTATTTCCTGAAAAGGCCTGGCGTTACCATGTTGACCCGTTCGTCGGTACACTGAGCGGAAAGAATGGTAGCAACCAACAACTGGTGGACGGATTTATATTTCAGCGAGGTCGTGGCTCCGGGATAGTGTCTCCTCAGCAATCTGATACAGGTCCGGGCGCGTTTTTTCTTATCCCTGTTTGATTCTCTTGGCACGAATCAAGCTCCCTCACAGGCCAATATCACCACCCGGTCAACATCGTTGAGGTCCTTGAGGATAACGATTGACTTATAACGGTCGTCCTTTTCGGTAAACTCCGTTACCCGGTCGGCTTGATTGTAACCTATTTCAAACATTACCCGTCCGCAGGCGGCCAGGTAATCCGGAGCCTGTTTGACGATCCTTTTTATCGCATCGAGCCCTTCCTTCCCGGAAAGCAATGACAACCTGGGATCGGCCAAAACTTCCGGCGGAAGTGTCTTATACTCCTCAGCAGAGATGTATGGTGGATTGGACAGGATAAGATCGTACCTTGCGTCGACCGGGATGTTGTCGAAGTAATCCGAGTGAAGAAAGTGTATTTTGTCCGATGCCTCGAGCGCGATGGCGTTTCTGCGGGCAATTTCAATCGCCGCCTCGGATATGTCAACAGCCGTAATCTCGCAGTCGTCAAGCTCTTTGGCCATGGTGATTGAGATTACGCCTGAACCAACACCCAGATCAATGATGCTCGGTTTCGAATACGGTTTTGATTTGACGAATCGGATAGCGGCTTCACAGAGAACCTCGGTCTCGGGCGTGGGGACCATAACCGCCGGAGACACGAAAAACTTGCGTCCGTAGAACCATGATTCCTCAAGGATGTACTGCAATGGCTCGCGTTTGAGACGCCGGGTGAAAATCTTGTCGAACCGGTCAAGGACGGATTTATCAATCAGGGTCTCACCGTGAAGATACAGTTGAAGCCGGTCGATATCGAGCAGGTGGCACAGGATGAGCTCTACCTCGGCTTTGCCCTGCTGGATGCCAGTGTTTTCAAGAAGCTCACCTTTCTCGGCAATGAAACGGGGGAGATGCTCAATCACTGAGTTATAACTCCGCAAAATGCTGATGGTTTCAGGCTCTGGCGCGACGTATCCGACCGACCAGGTATATCAGGACAACGATTCCGATGAAAGAGTAACAGAAGGCATAGGTGAGGCCCGATGAAAATTGGATCGAATGCGGAATCAAGTAGATAAACAACATCACCGCGAACGAACCGATGCCAAACCATCCTGACGTCTTTGCCGAGAATATATCCTTCGCGCTTTTGCCTCTGAGAGATCCAAACGTTGCCAGCGTTACAAACAGCAGGTAAACAAAAAGAAGCTGGGTCTTGTTGTCGGTGGCATCACTGCCAAACGGCACACCCTCCCAGAGACCACCAAAGGCATACCAGTTCATGGGAATTCCAAAGGGGTAGCCGCCCAGGAACGCGCAGGCCGCCGCCAGGAACGAATAGATCGCCAGTGGTTTTACGTTGGTCCCGCCGTTTACCAGCCCGATGGAGTGGATTGTGCCCAGCGCAACAAAAAATACCGTGGCGAAAATAAGAGCGATGTGGGTAACGGTAATTATGTTCGGAACGGCTCCAATATAACGAAACATAAATGGAGAGCCGTCAGAGTCGGCGAAGGTTGCCAGCACTGCGCCGGATGAGTCTAAAACCTCGAAATAATAGTAGAACCGCCCGTTCTTCTCGCCTGCTGTCACCCCGATCTGGAAGCAATCGGCGGCGCTATCGCAAGCCGTCATAGGGTGAGATTCATAACCGTCCAGACGGGCGATGTCGGCCCCTTCCGCAGAACGCCTGAAGGTCGGTTGAATGTTGTTGCTAAAGTCCCCTTTTATTGTAAGGGGGATGGTCGCGTTGGTGAACTCCAGGGCCTTGGGGACCGACCAATATTCGAAAGTGTAGCCGTTCTCCTGGTGTGAGTAATACTCCGGCCGCCCGCGCGAATTGTTGCGCGCTATGACGAGCATCGCGATCGTGAGAATCAGGGCAATTATAATTCTGGTATATTTCATCAGGCTTACCGTTTACCTGAGTTTTGGAGTTTCAGGGACTGTTCCTGATCGTGAGTTCGGAGGGGGTCGATAATTCCATCGATGTCCCCGTTCATGATTCCCTCGAGTCGGTAAAGAGTCAGGCCGATGCGATGGTCCGTGACCCGCGACTGCGGAAAGTTGTAAGTTCGAATTTTGGCTGAGCGATCGCCGCTGGAAACCATTGATCGTCTTTCCGCGGTGAGTTTGGCTTCCTGTTCGGCAATCATCCGGTCAAACAGACGTGCCCTAAGCACCTTCATGGCCTTGACCTTATTTTTCAGTTGCGATTTCTCGTCCTGACAGGTCACCACCACTCCAGTGGGAATATGGGTGATCCGCACCGCTGAATCAGTGGTGTTTACCGATTGGCCGCCGGGGCCGGAAGAACGATAAACATCCACTTTGATCTCATTCTCTTTAATCTGGATATCAACTTCTTCAGCTTCGGGGAAAACCGCTACCGTTACTGCCGAGGTGTGTATCCGCCCCTGCGATTCGGTAAGGGGCACACGCTGTACCCTGTGAACACCCGACTCATATTTCATTCGACCGTAGGCACCCTCGCCCTCCAGTGAGAAAATGATCTCTTTGAACCCACCCGAGGCGGCGGCGTTGGAGTTCATGACTTCCAGTTTCCATCGCTTCGAGTCAGCGTATTTCTGATACATACGAAAAACGTCGCCGACAAATATGCCCGCTTCGTCGCCGCCCGTACCGGCGCGTATCTCGACGATCGCGGCCTTATCGTCATTGGGGTCGCGGGGGAGAAGCTTCAGCCTGAGTTCTCTTTCGGCGTCGTCTATCTTGCTTTCATATTCTGCGAGTTCTTCCCTGGCCATCGCGACCAGCTCAGTGTCCTCACCGGCGTCGATAATTTCGCGGGCGTCACTAATCCCCTTCATAATCTTGCTATACTTCCGTCCCGCGGACAGGATGTCCTCCAGATGCCGGCGCTCGCGGTTGAGTTCAATAAGTTTCTTCTGGTCGGCTAAGACGGCCGGGTCGCTCATTGTCTCATCGAGAGCTTTGAGCTTCGCTTCTAATTTTTCTACAAGTTCCTGCATAATTATCACACCGGGAGTTAAACAATTCTACATGAAAAAGGTTTCTGGGGCAAGTGCTTAAGTATTGACGGTAGCTAAGATACCGGCGCTTTGCCCGACGGGATATTGGATTCGACCAGTCCCAGAGAGGCCTTCAGGGCCGTGATGCCAACCTCGAGCTGGTCCATCGATGGTTCTTTGGTCGTGATTTTCTGAAGCCACAGACCCGGCTTAATCAGCAGTCTGGTAACGCGGTTGTCCCGGGTTTTTCCGGACAGTTTGAGCAATTCATACGATCCCCCGGCTACAATAGGCAGCAGTGAGAAATGTATGCCGAAGCGCGTTGCCAGTGACGGCGGGTGACCGGTGGATAACGCGTAGACCGTATCGGAGATGGCATAAACCAGAATAGCGGTCAGGGCCACAATAAGAATAAACGAGGTTCCACAGCGTGGATGAAAGCGGGTGTGGCAGGCGGCCCGCTCCGGCGTCAGCTCGTCGCCAACCTCATGTGCGAAAATCGCCTTGTGCTCGGCCCCGTGATATTGAAATATGCGCCGAAATTCGCCGAATAGAGAAATAATCCATACATACACGACAAACATGGTCAACCTGATACCACCCGCCACGAGGTTGAACCACACCGCATTTTTATCAACATGGAACAGGCTCGATATAGCCAGCGGCAGGTAGAAGAATATCCCGATGCCAAGGCCGACGGCGGTAACGGCACTGATAATCAGTACGAGCGTATTGCTGCGCGCCTCTTTCTCTTTGTACTCTTTGCCGTTTTTGACGGCTTCCTCTTTCTCGAGTTCCTTCATGGCGATATCAGCCGAGAAATTAAGCGTTTGAATGCCGATGATGAGCATTTCTACAAAAGCGATGGCACCGCGAATGATAGGGATATTAAGCAGCTTGTGCCGCGCCGAGAGCGACTTGTAGTTTTCCGCCTTAACCAGAATCTCGCCATTGGGGATTCTGACCGCGGTTGCGATGCGATCCGGCGAACGCATCATAACGCCTTCGATAACAGCCTGTCCGCCAATATTCAAATCGGGCATGTTGTTCTTATGCGACCAAAGAGTTCTGAGTTATGAAAAAATCCCAAAATCGATGCGGAGTGCTCAACTATTTTAGATACGCACTGCCGACGGAAAAAGAGTGACAATTTCTGAACTAATTGTCTTTCTTGTTCAGCTTGTATTTGCGACGGAAACGCTCAACACGGCCGGCAGTGTCAACCAACTTCTGCTTGCCGGTGAAAAACGGATGACAATTCGAGCAAATTTCAACGTTGATGGATTTTCTGGTCGAACGGGTCTTATACTTGGCGCCGCAGGCACAAGTTATCTCAACGTCGTGATATTCAGGATGAATGCCAGATTTCACTTTAACAGTCCCTCATCAAAACTATGTCTTTGTCCAACTTCCAATAACAAATCCGGGTTCCCTTCGGTATATCGGAAACCCAGAGTCACTAATATATGCATTTATCCATATTTAGCAAGGCTGATATTCATTCCCGTCCGGGCCGGCCCGTTAACCCATTGATAGATTGTAAGTTGCCGGGTTGCCGGGGGCCGCTTTATCTTTCAAAACTACCGACCAGTAACACTCGTTGAAAATGATGCTCTCGATGGCGAATTCTGGCGAGAACATCTCCCGAAGTCCCCTTGAGGTAAAATAGTTCTTTAGAATAGCAAACTCCTCGCCGGAGTCCAGAAATCTCTGCCGGTAGTTGTTGCCGTAATCATCGGTACCAACCGAGCGGTACTTTGGGCCCTCGGCCGGCGGATTGTTGTCGATCATCCATATCAGACCTTCGCGCCGAACCAGCGTCTTGAGCATACGGAAAAACTCACAGTAGTTCTGCTTTGGTTCGTGTGAGAACCAGAACCCCAGGGTGAGAATATCAAATGTGGCGCCTTTGAAGGGCAGTTCGTAAAGATCGGCTCGCACGAAGTCCGGTTGGCAAACATATTCTTTTGTTCTGGCCTCGGAAATCATCTCCGCCGATATATCGCTGGCCACTACCTCGCGGGCGGTCTGGCATATGACCGCTGTCCAGTAACCGGTGCCGCAGGCCAGGTCGAACACGGATTTCCCGGCAACCAGTTTCTTGAGCCGTTCTGCTTCCCCGGCCAGTTCTTTTCGCTTGGCGGGAATATCACGATAATAAATCTGCTCGTACTCCGGAGCGCGAAGCGCATAATACTTGGTTATGGAGTCAAATTTCCTCACTGCCTTTATTCCTCCGACTGCCTCAGCAGGAGTGTCGCCAGGTCTTTTCCCAATTCGGCTGCCTTGGCCAGAATGGCGGAGTCCTGAGCCGCTGAGCCTTTCTCCATATTGTCCGGAGGCGAATATATCAGCACACCTTCGTTGCTTACCTCGACCCACTTAAAAAACCCCGCAATTACTCTACGGGCACCTTCGAAATGGCCGTCTTTGCCGCCGACCAGCACCATCGCCCCCGGCCGCGTACGCTTGAGCCGGCGGATAAATCGCGTGCCGGTCTCGCTCTCGAAATCAGCGGGCCTGAAACAATTACAGCGATCTATGAACGCTTTGGCCTGGGCCGATACCGTATCGAAGTAGATGGGTGAACCGAAAAGCAAACAATCGCAGGCCGCCAGCTTTTCTAACTCGGGCGCCAGGTCTTCGTAAAAACACCAGTGTGGTGTCGGGTCTACGCCGCAAGCCTGACAAGAACGAAACAGAATCGAGTTGAGTTTCACAAACGACACCTCCGATTCACACTTGCCCTTCAGGCTGCCGACAAGGCCTTCGGCGATATGCCTGAGGAGAATATCGGTAGAGGACTCAATAACGGGCGAACCCGATACAACAAGAATCTTAATCAAGTTCAATCTCCTCCAGCACCTCCAATCTGTGTATCAAGGTCAACACTTTCTCTTCCAGATCGGCACGCTTCTGGGTCGCCTCAGCCAGTTTCTCCCAGTCGCTGCGGGGGATCTCATGGTTTATGGCTTCCGTCAGGTTTTCTATCTCCCTCTCAGTTGACGCGATCTTGTCCTTGGTTGATTGAATCTCCTTTTTGAGCCTGGCTCGTGAACGCGATTTCTCCTTGAATTTCAGGTAGGCTTGTTTTGATGATTGGGGCTTAACCGGCACTTCGACCGCGACCTGACCCGTTTTCTCTTTGAAGTAAGAATAATTGCCGGCGTAGATGTCAACGATACCATCATGCACATGAAGAATCTTGTTGACCACCCGGTCGAGAAAGTATCGATCGTGGCTGACAATCAGAGTGCTGCCCTCATAATCGATCAGGGCCTGTTCCAGTACCTCTCTGGACCCCAGGTCGAGATGATTGGTCGGTTCATCGAAAATGATGAAATTGGCCGGATGGTACAGAAGCCGAGCCAGCGAAAGCTTGGTCTTCTCACCTCCGGATAGCGTTGACACTTTCTTCAACGATTCATCCCCGGTGAACCCGAACCGGCCCAGGAACGACCTGATAATCCCGACTTCCGCGCTCGGATCCATTTCCCAGAGATTCTCCAGCACCGTGCGCTCCGAATCGAGTTCCGAGAGTTCCTGGTCAAAATATGCCACGTCCAGGTTATTGCCGAGTCTTATCTCACCGTGGATAGGGGCCAGCTCTCCGATGAGTGATTTCAGAATAGTCGACTTACCGGAACCGTTGGGCCCTATCATGCCGATCTTATCCCCACGGTACAGGTCGAAATTCATGTCCCGCACGATTGTCGTACTGCCGTAACCGACGGCCACGTCATTGACGGCGAGTACATGGGCGTAGGACCGGCCTGATGATTTCATACTGATATTGGGCGAAGAGCCGTCGCTCTTTGGAGGGGGGAGACGTTTAATGCGTTGCAAGTATTTCAGCCTTGACTGAGCCTGCTTGGTCTTTTGACCGGCCATGTTACGCCGGATGAAATCTTCGATACGGCGAATCTCCTCCTGCTGATGTTTGTAGCGATGCTCCTGAAGTCGCCGGCGTTCGGCACGCTGCGATAGGAATTTCTCGAAACTGCCAGCGTAGAAGTCAATCCCGGAGGATTGAATGTTCCATACGCATGATATCGTATTCTGGAGAAAGGTTCGATCATGAGAAACGACGATATAGGCGCGGTCCGTTTTGCCCAGATATTCCTCCAGCCAGCAGGTGGATTCAATATCGAGATGGTTGGTCGGCTCATCGAGAAGCATCAGGGTACTGTTGCCGGCGAGTACTCGCGCCAGTCCGGCCCGGTTCTTCTCCCCACCGGAAAAATTGCGTATTTGATCTCGGTGGCGGTCCTCCGGGAAACTCAGCCCGGCCAGGATGGTTTTGATTTCGTTTTCGAATCCGAAACCTTTCTCGGCCTCATACCGGTTCTGGAGCTGCCCCATTCTAGTCAGACTGGCCCGGTCGGCAGGATGACTGGCCAGGTGATCCTGCAACTCGGCTATTTCGTGTCGCATGTCGAGCAGATCCTGCCGTGCCGACGCCACATAGTCAAAAAGCGAGATCTCCATGTATTCTGTCTTTTCCTGCTCGGCATAGTCGATCTTACATTTGCGAGCCCGGGTAACGGTTCCGGAGTCAATCTCCTGCAGTCCGGCCATGAGCTCGAAAAGGGTTGTCTTGCCACTGCCGTTTCTTCCGACCAGGCCGATGCGGTCACCTTCGTTGACGGTGAAAGATACATCGTTAAAGAGGACCAGATCGTCAAAACGTTTTGATATTCTTTCGGCAGCCAGGAGCGTCATGCTTCCTCCGCAGTCGAGCCTCGCGAAAGCAACATCTCAAGGGCAAACAGTATGACCGCCACCCATATGAAAATATGCCATAACTCTCTGCCGAACCGAAATTCTGACAGGGCACCGGCCATATCAGCTTTGAGGTCAAGTTGATTGATCTCGTTGACACCGACCGCCGCCGCGAACTGGTCCATATCAACCGAATATAAGTCACACTCGTCCGGGTTGACATTCAGCGCGAAGCGGTCGATTTCCCGGCCGAGGTATTTTACGCTGTATATTCCGGGAAGGTCGGTGGTGGATATCCTGAGCGCCAGGCTGCCCTGGCGGTCTTCAGGGACCAGGGCATACTGGCTACTATCGGGGGATATCAGATAAAGTGAGGAGGCAATCGAGCTCTTCACCGCGATCGAACGACTGATATTGTCTCCGCAGAAAAGCCGCACGTCGTAGCTCGACAGATCGGCCGCGAGAAACTCGGCCATCCGCGATACAAGCGGTACAAAGAAAGCGTGCCCGGTCAAGTCGGAGTAACGGGCATCGATCGGCCCGGTGAAGGTCAACACCCGGCCGTTTCCGAATGACGATTCCACCAGCGCCGGACGATCTCCCGTGAACCGCATCAAAACCCGGGCGGTATCGCTCACATGCATCGCAGGCAAAGCGTAGAACTTTATCTCTGGAAAAGCACCCGCCTCAAAATTGAATACCGAGAAAATGGGGTGGCCCGCGTCAAAGGAGCTCAGTGCGTAATACCCTGCCCGGCTGATATCGCGCGGGGCGGGCTTATCATAGGTGACACCGGTCAGCGAGGACCAGGCCGAATTGAAATAAGCCGTATCCGTCAGCGAACCGTAGGATATAAACAATGACTTCCCCTGCCCGACGAACGCTTTCAGTCTCTGGATATAAGTGGCCCCCAGGACGGGTGCGCCAGCCAGAAAAACGACATCGTAGTCCCAGAAATTTATCCCCGCCAGATTGTCCGGCGTCGTTTCTTTGACCGACCAGTACTGATTTATGTTCTGTGATGGACTAAGAGCCAGCGATAGCAGTTGCCCGGTGCCATCCCCGTCGATGATGAGTAAATTCATTCGTTCGGGAATCCTGAAACTGAAGTAGTACCTGTTGTCCCCGGGATACTTGTCATCAGAAATCTCTATGTACCCGGAGTGAAAACCGGTGTAAGCCA
Organism: Candidatus Zixiibacteriota bacterium; assembly: GCA_020351995.1. Classification (GTDB taxonomy): domain Bacteria; phylum Zixibacteria; class MSB-5A5; order GN15; family FEB-12. The sequence goes on along the minus strand of CP070674.1, from coordinate 1,537,360 downwards.
CTGACCGCGTAAATTTAACTTCGGTTTCTTCCCCCGCCGCCACTGAGAAGTCTGCCTGCGCTGACCGATTTCCGTCGAGTGAAAGAGAGGCCAGGACGTCGTTCCGGTCGTTCTCTCCGTAATTTTTCACCCTGGCCGTAATCGTGAAGTCGTGTCCCGGTATGATTAGTTGCCCCCCAAAATCAACAGCTACGATACCACAGTTGTCAGGGTCCTCGAGCGGAAGTTCCAGGGAGAAGGCAACCGCCCCGGTGCCGCTCAGGAAACCGCTGTCAGGTAAAGAATGGCGCTGGCGATCCGTCACGAAATAAACCTCCCGGTTCAGGTTATGGGCTTGCCTTAGAAGACTGGCGGCGTGATCCAGAGCGCCGTTCATCTCAGCCCGGCTATGTCGATTTTCTAACTGGCCCAGCCGGTCGGTGGCAATGGCCGCCGAAGTAAAGGATGGAAAAACCTCGCGTTCGTCGCCACCTGCCAGGGGAACAATGTCCACTTCATCCGCCTCACCGAAATTCTGAAGTAAGTCAAGCGTTCGTCTTCTGGCAATGTCGAACAGAATGCCGTCCGATACATAACGATTCATGGAAGCTGAATTGTCAAAGAGTATCACCGCGGAAACTGAAGCGTGCGAACCCACCGAGCCTCGTTCGGCGGTCGGCCGGGCAAAGGCCATAACCACCAGCAGGATAATCAGCATGCGCAGAATGAGCAGTAACAGCTGGCGTATTTTGAGGCGGCGAACCTGCCGACGCTGCATTGCCTTGAGATGCTTGAGAGACGAAAACTCGATTATCCTCACTTTTCGCCGGGAAAACAGATGGATAATAAGTGGGATCAGGGCCGCCACGGCCGCGATCAGAACTGTTGTGTTAAGAAAGCTGAGCATAACGACACAGGGCGTTATTGCTGTTCAAGATGGGTTCGGGCCTCACGCTGATGGTAGTCGGCCGATGCCACCGAGAGCACTCGTGAATAGTGCTCCCGTGCTTTATCATGTTGCTTCATCCGGTCATATGCCTTACCCAGCCAGAGGTTGATCATGCCCGTATAAAACGGCCGGATTTCCAGGAAATCAGCGAGGTTGAGATACTCTATGGCCGCGTCAACCTCGTCCAGTCCGAGCAGGGCCGCCCCTGACCAGAGATAGTGAGTCGATAACGACCGGTTGATAGAGAGCGACTGCTGATACATGGCCACCGCTTCCTGCAGATAAGTCTTGGCTGTTTCCCGCTGGGTGGAATCGCCGCTCCGGAGCATGATATCGGCCAGATAGATTCTTATCTCTCCCTGGGCCGATGCTCCCTTGCCGCCCGATATATTGTTCCAGAGAATGTCTCTGGCAGTACTGGTATCCCCGCGATAGAGGTAGTTCAGGGCTAAATTGAATTCGATCACCTGGCTCAATGTATCGAGTGCACTCGCTCTCTGAAAGTCCCGCAAAGACTCTTCGTAGTATCCGTTCATCATACGATAGGAACCGCGCGTCATCCAGGCCAGAGCGTTCGTGCTGTCCAGGTCGATGAAGATTCCCTGGAGGGAGTCGGCGCTGTAATAATCACCGCGCGAAAAGTAAGCCTTTCTCAGTAACCGAATGGCCTCCAGGCTATCCTGAAGTGACGATGCGCTCCTGAGGAAATTCTCCGCCCGCTTAACCATCAAATCATAATTGAACAGTTGCTCGGCCAGACCGGCTGCCGAAGCGTATTCCCGGGGATGTATCGAAACCGTGTCGAGCCACTGCTTCCATTGCCCTTCCAGGCTGTCAAACGGCAGCGCGTAAACAGCCTCCATCTTCTCCTTCACATTCAGATCGTCGGCCGCCCGGTACAGGTCCATGAAAGTGCTGATGTTATACTTGCCGACTAGGAACTTGATAAAACTCGATGCGGTTCTGTCGGCGACGTGCGGGTCGCAGCTGAGGTACCCGTGAGTTGAAAGCAAGGGTTCCAGCGTGAAATCAGTCTTCTCTCTTACAATCTCCCGGGCATCGTAAATCGTGAACGCCAGCAGATTGGCCAGCCCTTCGGCTAGAAACGGCGGAGAGTAACCATAATTTCTCAATACCGAAACATAAGTGACCATAAACGGATCAGCCGTGTTCATACTCCTGGAAAAGATCGCGAAAACGTTGTTGCGTGTGGGATCCACAGCCATGCCGAAACGCCGATCCCAGATTATCGAATAGGCCGGGCAGGGACACAGGTACACCATAATCTTCCCGGGCAGGGTAAAATTCGCGACTCCCTGGAAGCGGCGATACTCGAAATCGAGATAACTTCGGACCGACTCCCAGTTGTAATCAGCCAGCGATGAGGGCATGAAGTAGATGTCCATAAAGGCCGATGGCATCGATGTAAAGGCCTCACTGTCGCGGTAATCGATCAGGCAGTGATCATCAACCTCGGTCGGCGCCTGAGGAGTAATGATCAATGTGTAGCGTGAGTCATTCTTGCAGGTGATACCGCTCATGCGGGCCGGCAGATTATACTCCATCGAAAATGACCGGGAGAAAGTACTTGCCGGAGGACCGAGCGTAACCACGTGAACATCGAAGGCTACCAGGGCCGTGTCGATCTGCTTGACTTCCAGCTCCACCGAAATCGGTCCGATAAAACCGGTCGCGACAAGATCCTTAACCAGCACCGTCGAGTCCTCAAAAAGAAGGACATCCTGCTGGTTGTTATCGTCATACTGGTATAATGAAAACCGGCACTGCACACCCTCGGCGCCGGACGCCGCGGGTACGGCAATGATCAGGAAAGACAGAACAATTAAACAGTATTTAGCCATTGTAATTTATACCCCAATCTGCCGGGAAAGATTTGCTGAGCGACAGATTCAGTCGGTCTCCAATACCAGCCGGCCGTCTTTGAGAACCGGCAGGACCGACATTGAATCCACTTCGGAGGCCACGGCTACGTCTTCGGCGAAGCCAATCGATGCTAAGTAGTGGCCGTGCTCGCCCCCGGCGATAGCTTCTTTGATAGTTTCCTTGTTGGTCTCGTACAGCAGCAGCGCCAGGGCGGCCGCGTCATTTTGCACTATCCGCTTCTGGTGCCGTTCAGCCAGTAAGTGGACAAGCATCCCGCCGCAAATGGTATCTTCTATCGAAAAATGTCCCTCGCGACCGCAACAGGCAATGATAAGATCCTTATCTACCCTGGCTATCCGTTCGGCGACCAGTGAGATGTTGACCAGGCAGCCCGATATGACCGGGGCCGCGTTATAAGTCTTGCTGAACAGAGCGGTGCCGTTTGTGGTGGTCATCACCACAAACTTGCCGCCCACGGCCTCGGCGGTAAACTCCGAAGGGGAATTGCCGAGCTGAAAATTCTCGATCTTGACACCGTGCCGCTCCCCGGCCAGGACGGCCATGTCACCGCCGATCTTGGTCCACATCTCGCCGGCCTCACCCGGACCGGGGGTGGGTATCACGCCCTTGGCTCCCGAAACGAAGGCGGCGCAAATTGAGGTCGACGACCTCAGCACATCGATTATAACCACCGCCTTGCCCTCGGCAGTAGCCTTTCCTATTGGAACCGGAGTCAGATATAGATCTATCTTCATACAGCCTATTTGTGCGATCCTTCTTTATAAAAAGGTGGTTTCACCACAACTGCTTTGAACCGGCGGGTACGAATGGCAACCTCGACCACCGACCCCGCCTTTGACTTCCCTCTGGGCACATAACCCAGCGCTATCGGTTTTTGGAGCGACGGTGAAAATGTTCCCGAAGTTACTTCCCCGATCACCGAATCACCGTCGTAAATCTCGTACCCGTGGCGGGGAAATGCCTTACCTTCGAGTTCCAAACAAACCAGTCGTCTCTTTGGTTTCTCCAGTTTATGACGAAGTATAATATCCTTGCCAACAAACTCTTTGTCAAAATCAATTATCCAGCTCAGACCGGCCTCGACCGGCGAGGTGGTTTCATCGATGTCGTTGCCGTACAGGGCCATTTTCATCTCCAGTCTCAGGCTGTCGCGGGCGCCCAGCCCGATCAGCTCCAGGCCCGCCGGCTTACCCTTCTCGACTATGGCGTTCCATAGCGTGGCGCCGTGTTGCGCTGGGATATATAGCTCAAAGCCATCCTCCCCGGTGTACCCGGTGCGCGAGAAGAGTATTTCGACCCCAGCCACTTTCGCTCTGGCCCAGGTGTAGTATCTCATCGTGGTCAGGTCATAATCGGTTAATTTCGCCATAAGCTTTTCGGCGTTGGGCCCCTGGATAGCTAAAAGACCCGTATCCGCGGAAAGGTTTTCGAGCTTGACGTCGCCGAACACATGCGTCTGAAGCCACTCGAAATCCTTTTTGATGTTGGAGGCATTGACCACGAGAAAATACCTGTCCTCAAGGCGGTATACCAGAAGGTCATCAACAATACCTCCTTCGGGAGTTGGCATACAGGTGTACTGAATCTGGCCAACCTCCAGAGCTTCAACATTGTTAGTGGTCGTCTTCTGGAGAAACGCCAGGGCATCCGACCCCGAGACCTCGAATTCACCCATATGCGACAGGTCAAAAAGGCCGACATTTTTGCGAACAGCAAGGTGTTCCGCGGTAATACCCTTGTACTGGACCGGCATATGGAACCCCGCGAATGGCACCATCTTAGCCCCGGCTTCGACATGGAAGTTGTAGAAGGGAGTTCTAATCAGCTCTTGCGAATCGTTCATGTCAAATTCCTTACCCAAAAAGGGTTTCTGTGGCGTAATGTCAGCTAATAAATGCGATTGAAGTGAAATGTCAACCACATAGTTGGAAGCCGCAAGAATCTGCCTTTCAAACTTGAGACGGTCGTTTTTTGGCTTTGCATTAGAGGCCAAAGCACATATTTTATTAAGTATCTATTGGATCACTCGCCAAATTATATTAATCGCAGGGAGATTTAGTTATGCGTCGTGTGTATCGTCTCATTGTCGCGGGAGCAGTACTGGCCTTACTTGGTTGCGGCTCGCCCAGGATTGAAACAGAATACAACCGACAACATGACTTCTCAGTATTTCGCACCTTTGATTTTATGCCGGAAGATGAGGAACTGGCCAAGTCGATGCCGCTCGGCTGGCGTTTGCTTCAAGACAGTATCAAGGAATCGGTGGCAGTCCAGATGGAAAGCCGCGGTTTTCGGATAGCCGGGGAAGAACAACCCGACTTGTTGGTTGCTGTATACGTCATCGCGCCCCAGCTTGTTCGGAGAAAGAGCTTTCCCTATGGTATCAAAAAGGATGTTTTCTCGGAAATACCCCCGTCCAGATGGCGGGCCGTTCATTATTTTAAAGAAGGTACCCTGGTCTTAGACATGGTGGATCCCGGCACCAGTAGACTGGTTTGGCGCGGTTGGGCCGCACGGGTCGTCGACGACCCTCAGGATGCGAAAGGCAAATTTGAGGAAGCGATTAGTGGCATGCTGGCACGATTCCCGCCAAAGTAACTGCTCATCTAAAGTCAGGCATCTGCGCTGGCCGAATAACTCGAAAGCGTAGCGGCGTCCTGAATTGCCAATCCGTTGGACTTGAATATAGTGATTTCCGCGTCACTGCTTCTGGCCGGTTTCTTTTCGGTCACGATTTCGCCGAGTTCCGCCTTCATGTGCGATTTATCGATTGCTCCCTCTTTGATGGGAATCATGATATCCCCGGCCTCGTTTAAACAAGCCTCGTAAGAATCCGCTACCAGTGTTGAGCGGGTGATAATGGCCGTGTCAAGCTCCCTCGCGCCGGGGGTGTGACTGCCGATGCCGTTGATATGGGTGCCTTCCCTGACCTTAGTGCCGTCAAAAATGGGTGTGGGTGACGAAGTTGCGGCGCAAACGATATCCGCCTGTTTCAAATCAAATTCCTTACCCAAAAAGGGTTTCAGCAGAGTAGTGTGAGCTAATAAATGCGATTGAAGTGAAATATCGCCCACATAGTTGGAGGCCGCAAGAATCCTCCTTTCTGACTTAAGATGGTCGTTTTTTGGCTTTAAATTGGAGGCAAAAGAGCTTATTCTTTAGAGTATCTATTTTATCAATCGCCAAATTCTACTAATCGCATGGAGATTTAGTTATGCGCCGTATGTATTGTCTCATGGTCACGGGGGTGGTGCTGGTCTTACTTGGCTGCGGCTCGCCAAGGGTTGAAACTGAATACAATCGACAACATGACTTCTCTGTATTTCGCACCTTCGATTTCATGCCGGAAGATGAGGAACTGGCCAAGTCGATACCGCTCGGCTGGCGTTTGCTTCAAGACAGTATCAGGGAATCGGTGGCAGTCCAGATGGAAAGCCGCGGGTTTCGGGTGGCCGGGGAAGAACAACCCGACTTGTTGGTTGCTGTACACGTCATCGCGCCCCAACGCGTTCGGAGAAAAAGCGACCGCAATGATTACAAGGTGGATTTTTTCTGGGAAACTGAATATCAGGGGAGATGGCTATCCAGTCATTCTTTTAAAGAGGGCACCCTGGTCTTGGACATGGTGGATCCCGGCACCAATAGACTGGTTTGGCGCGGCTGGGCCGCACGGGTCATCGACGATCCTCAGGATGCAAAAGGCAAATTTGAAGAAGCGGTTCAAAGCCTGCTGGCACGATTCCCGCCAGAGTAAGCGCTCAAAGTGAGAGGGCGGACAAGACCTGCCGAGCTAACGTATTCGGTAGAGAGTTACAACTCCACACTGTTGCCTACGCCAACCTCAACGGCTCTGTCATAGACCAACTTCGCCGTGGCAGCGTCCTGGATAGCCAATCCGTTAGACTTGAATATCGTGATTTCCGCGTCACTGTTTCTGGCCGGTTTCTTTCCGGTCACGATTTCCCCGAGCTCCGCCTTCATGTGCGATTTATCGATTGCTCCCTCTTTGATGGGAATCATGATATCCCCGGCTTCGTTCAGGCAGGCCTCGTACGAATCGGCTATCAGGGTGGACCGGGTGATGATTGCCGTATCAAGCTCCCTTGCACCGGGAGTGTGACTGCCAATGCTGTTGATATGAGTGCCTTCCCTGACCTTGGTGCCATCGAAAATAGGTGTCGCGGATGAGGTCGCGGCACAGATAATGTCGGCCTGCTGCAGGATTGTATCGGGAGAGTCAGCCTTGACAATCTCCATTCCCAGCTTGTCACTCATTTTTGAAATAAACCCCTCAACAGCGTCATCGGACAGGTCATATACGAGGGCCTTTGAAATATTGCGAACACAGGTCATTGCCCATAGCTGACAGGTTGCCTGAACTCCAGCGCCGAATATGCCTGCCACCTGACCGTCACCTTCGCGAGCCAGGTATTTCGTTGCCACGCCACTGGCCGCACCTGTTCTAACTGCTGTGAGATACCCTCCGTCCATGATGCATACTACATCACCGGTGTTGGGGTCCTGCAACAGCACCTTACCAACAATGACAGGCAGGTTGTACTTTGCGGGATTGTTTTTGTAAACGGTCACTATCTTACAGGCCAGCGCGCCCAGTTCCTTGAGATAAGCGGGCATATATAAGGACAGGCCGTCGGGTGGGGTGATATTGGTGCGCAACGGAAGCACCGCCGTGCCGTTGGCCATCTCGGCAAAAGCCTTTTCGGTAACATCGATACAATCATTCATGTCCAGTACTTGCATAACATCGTCTCGGGAAAGCATCAGTGGCATACCATTCTCCTCAATCTGATCATTTCTGTTTCAGCAATTGCCGAAGCACCATCTGAAGAATCCCACCGTGACGATAGTAGTCAATCTCGACTGGCGTGTCCAGACGGGCTACCATCCGGAATTTCTTTTCGCCGTGCTGATTGAAAGCCTTGACAGTAACCGTCTGATGTGGGCGAATGTCGTTTGACAGACCTTCGATGGTAAACAACTCGTGTCCGGTAAGGTCGAGAGACTCTTTCGACTCACCTTCCATGAACTGCAGCGGCAGAACGCCCATGCCAACGAGGTTTGAGCGATGGATCCGCTCGAAACTCTGCGCCAGCACCGCCTTCACGCCCAGAAGCATGGTTCCCTTGGCGGCCCAGTCACGCGATGAGCCCATGCCGTAATCTTTGCCGGCAAGAACCACCAACGGAATGTTTTCCTGCTTGTATAACTCAGCGGCCTCGTATATGGACATCTGTTTGTCACTCGGCAGATGAATTGTGACACCACCCTCGGTGCCAGGGGCGAGAAGATTGCGCAGCCTTATATTGCCGAACGTCCCCCGTGTCATGACGCGGTCATTACCCCGGCGGGAACCGAAACTGTTGAAGTCGGCGAACTGAACACCATTGTCGAGAAGGAACTTTCCGGCGGGCGAATCGGCTTTAATTGCTCCGGCGGGGGAGATGTGATCGGTGGTGATAGAGTCACCCAGCACGGCCAGCACACGGGCGTCCTGGATGGGCGCGATGTCTTGCGGCTTTTTGGGAAGATCCACAAAGAACGGCGGCTCCTGGATATAGGTCGAGTCTTCATCCCATTCATAGAGATCCCCGGTGGGACTCTCGATCATGTTCCAGGTTTCGTTGCCGTCAAAGACCGAGCCATACTGTTGACGGAACATCTCCGGCTTAACTGCCTGCTCGATGGCGTCGAGAACTTCTTTGTCGGTCGGCCAGATATCCTTGAGATAAACATCCTGACCGCTGTCATTCTGCCCGATCGGTTCAGTAGTCAGGTCGATGTTGACTGTGCCGGCAATAGCGTAAGCCACTACCAGTGGCGGCGAGGCCAGATAGTTGGCCTTCGTGAACGGGTTCACCCGGCCCTCGAAATTGCGGTTGCCGGAAAGAACCGCTGACACAACCAGGTTGCCTTCGTTTATAGCGTCAATAACTGGCTGGGGAAGAGGTCCCGAGTTGCCTATGCACGAAGTGCATCCATAGCCAACATTGTGAAAACCGAGTTTCTCTAGGTATGGTATGAGTCCGGACTTATTCAGATACTCGATGACCACCCGCGAGCCAGGCGCCAGTGAAGTCTTGACAAACGGCTGTACGCTGAGACCCTTTTCCACCGCCTTTTTGGCCACCAGGCCGGAAGCCATCAGAACCGAAGGGTCAGACGTGTTTGTACACGAGGTGATGGCGGCTATGACAACCGCTCCGTGACCGACCTCGGCCTCGTATCCGTCCGTGATAGCCGCTCTTTTCTGGATATCACCGGCCGACAGTTCAAAACCGCGCTCCTTGAGCGGGCGAGAAAGGGCCCGATTGAATTCGTCCTTCATATTGCTCAGGGTGACCCGGTCCTGAGGACGCTTTGGTCCTGCCAATGACGGTTCGACGGTAGAGATGTCCAGCTCCAGCACATCGGTGAACTCCGGATCGGCCGAGCCTTTTTCTCTGAAGAGCATCTGTTCTTTGGCATACCTTTCGACCAGTTCGACCTGCTCCTCGGAGCGACCGGTCATTCGCAGATAATCGAGCGTGGAATTGTCAAACGGGAAATAACCCATGGTGGCGCCATACTCGGGGGCCATGTTGGCCACCATTGCCTTGGTAGGAAGTGACAGATCATCAAGGGCGGGACCGCAGTACTCAACGAACTTGCCCACGACACCTTTCTGACGAAGCATCTGGGTGACCGTAAGAACCAGGTCGGTACCGGTTACGCCTTCAGACAACTTGCCGGTCATTCTGAAACCAATCACTTCCGGTGTGAGCATGTAAATCGGCTGTCCCAGCATGACTGCTTCGGCTTCAATACCGCCGACACCCCATCCGACCACACCCAGTCCATTGATCATGACGGTATGGCTGTCGGTTCCAACCAGAGTATCAGGGAAAGCGGTTCCGTCTTGGGTCAGCACGCATTTGGCCAGGTACTCCAGATTAACCTGATGGCAGATACCGGTCGCGGGCGGGACTACCGAGAAATTGCTGAAAGCTTTCTGGCCCCAGTGCAGAAACTCGTAGCGCTCGCCGTTACGCTCGAACTCCATCTCCATATTGATCTTCAGAGCGCTTTCGGTAGCGTAAGCATCGACCTGAACAGAGTGATCGATCACCAGGTCCACCGGGACCATTGGATTGATCTTCTTAGGGTCGCCGCCCATACGTTTCATGGCAGCCCTCAGCGCGGCCAGATCAACTACGGCTGGAACACCGGTGAAATCTTGGAGAAGTACCCTGGCGGGCCTGAAAGGCAACTCAATATCACCGACCTGCTTCGGATTGTAACCGGCCAACTTGATTACGTCGTCATCTTTTACGATGCGACCGTCCACGTTTCTGAGGACATTCTCGAGCAGGACTTTTATCGAATAGGGCAACTTCTCGATTGCTCCAAATTCGGTCAGTTTGTCCAGACGGTATATTTCAAAACTGTTGTGCTTTGTTTTTAGCTCGGCGGCAGCACCAAAACTATTCATGGAACGACTCCTTATATGAACTCAAAGTGCAAAGTTACGTATTATAAAACGGATAAGCCTGTTTCACAAGTCCCTGCTCTCAAATAGGGTGACTATTTTCCTTGCTTTCGAGACCATTCCGGCTATTTTGTGACGGCTCGCCCGGAACCCATACGGGTCTGTTCGGGAACAACGACATAGCGGAGAAGAAACGTGATAGTTAGCCAGCTCAGTGACACCGGTGTGACAATTGACGCTCCAGCTAAAATTAACCTGTTTCTGGAAGTTCTGAATAAACGTCCGGACGGTTATCACGATATAAATTCGGTTTTTCAAGCGGTTTCGTTGTACGACCGGCTCGAATTTACGGTCACGGAGGAAACCAGTATATCGATTGATCTTGTTGAGAGAAACACGGTATCGGCCGGAAAAGACAACTTAATAGCTCTTGCTTATCAATTGATGAAAGAAAGGTATGGGTTGCGTCGGGGCCTAAAAGTCCGGCTGGAGAAGCGGATTCCGGTTGCCGCCGGCCTGGGTGGGGGGTCATCTGACGGTGCGGCGACCATTGCCGCATGTAACATGTTGTTCAAAACGGGATTAGAAAAAGGGGAGATGATGGCTTTATCGGCCCATATTGGCTCCGACATGCCCTTTTTCTTCAGTTCCGGTCAGGCTCATGTTTCGGGAAGGGGGGAAGAGCTGCGCGAAGTTGAACTGCCAACCGACTATGCGGTAGTCCTGGTAAATCCTTCCTTTGGTTTGTCGACCTCTGCAGGCTATGCGTCGCTTAAAAGAGACTTGACAATGTCCAAGAATCCGTTTAACTTAGCGGCGTGTCCGACGGCTGAAGAGCTGATAGGGTCACTACATTCTTGTGGTAACGATTTCGAAGAGGTTCATGTTAAATCCCATCCGGAATTGGGTGAAATTCGAGATGAACTGTCGCGATGTGGTGCGTCGTTGGCCCGGATGACCGGTTCAGGCCCGACTATGTTCGGACTTTTTTATAGAGCACCTGACAACATTAAGGAAGAGTTCGTGGGAAGGGGAAATTGGCAAATTTTCACGGTTTTGCCGGTAACCTTGCCAGCGCAGGTTTAATCTTTTATGGGGGAAACAACCGTGGAGATAACTGAAATCCGGGTCACATTACGGGACGAGGAACGCTTGAAAGGATTTGCGAATGTGACATTCGATGACGCCTTTGTTATTCGCGGGATGAAGATCATTCAGGGGAATAACGGTTTTTTTGTTTCTATGCCGAGTCGTAAACGCCCGGATGGGACCTACCAGGATATCGCCCACCCTATCAACAGTGATATGCGGCGGATGATAGAAGAAAAAGTCTTGGAGGCTTACAACGCTGAAGTGAAGTCACAAGGATAATGTTGACCGACCAGGAGTTTTCTTGGGGCGTCGTCAAGCGGTAAGACACCAGCCTTTGGAGCTGGCATTCCCAGGTTCGAATCCTGGCGCCCCAGAATTGAAAGGTTGTCGGGGGCTTTTCAGTTGTGACAGTTGATCGTTGAAGTATTGGCAAGTGTGTAACAAGTAAAAAGGCAGCCATGAACCTACGTGATGACATCAAACTTGTGACCGGCACTTCTAATAGTGGTCTGGCCAAAAAGATCGCCAATTATATCGGGACCGACCTGGCTGACTGTGTGGTGACCCACTTCTCCGATGGCGAGGTGTTCGTACAGATCGATGAGAATATTCGGGGTGCCGATCTGTTTATAGTGCAGTCGACTAACCCGCCGGCCGACAACCTCATGGAACTTTTAATGCTAATTGAGGCTTCACGCAGAGCCTCGGCCATGCGGATCACGGCGGTTATTCCTTACTATGGTTATGCCCGTGCGGATCGTAAGGATCGGCCACGAGTATCGATCACGGCCAAATTAGTCGCCAATCTCATCACGACCGCCGGTGCCGATCGCGTGATCACCATGGATCTGCATGCCAGTCAAATACAGGGATTTTTTGACCTGCCTCACGATCATTTGTATTCCTCGGTGATCTTTAACCAGTATGTGGCCGGTATGAATGTGAGCAACTTGACCGTTGTCTCCCCCGATGTCGGCTCGATTAAGCTGGCCCGGGCGACCGCCAGCAAACTTGATGCTGAACTTGCCATTGTCGATAAACGGCGACCCAAGGCGAATGTTTCGCAGGTAATGAATCTGATAGGCCAGGTCGAAGGTCGAAATATTCTTATTCGAGACGATATGGTTGATACCGCCGGTTCCATCTGTTCCGCGGCCGAGTTTCTCAAAGAGAGGGGTGCCCTCGATATCTATGCCGCCTGTACCCACGGCGTGCTTTCCGGTCAGGCAATCGAGCGAATAGACAAATCACCTATTAAGAGGATGATTATCTGTGATTCGATAGACCAATCCAAGCGGAACCTGCCGCCGAAATTTGAAGTTTTGACCTGTTCGGAGCTGATCGGCGAAGCGATTAAGCGGATTTTCGATGAGGAGTCGGTGTCTTCGCTGTTTGAAAACCAACTGCCTCCTGATTGACAGGTTGTGCGATAACATTGTATTTGGAGGATATAGTTAGAAAATGAGAGAAGTTAGTTTGGCCGCATCATCGCGCGCGACATTCGGTAAGGGCCCGGCCAGGCGTAGTCGGAAGGAGGGGAATATCCCGGCCGTTGTCTATGGCCCGGAGATTTCTCCACTGCCTATTGTGCTCTCGGAGAAGGCTTTCAGGGCGGCCGTAAAAGAAGCATCTGGAACCAGCGCAATTATTAACCTGGAAGTTGACGGGAAAGCCAGTAAGGTCATTATTCGTGATATCCAGCGCGATCCAGTTACCAGTCACGTTGTGCATGTCGATTTTCACGCTATCAGGATGGACAAGGCACTGCACCTGTCAATCCCGGTTCGATTTGTTGGCGTAGCGCGGGGTGTAAAAACCGACGGCGGGATTTTGCAGACGACTATGCGTGAAGTGGATATCTCGTGTCTCCCGTCCGATATTCCTGAGCATATTGACGTTGACGTTTCTGATCTGGGGATCGGTGACGCGATTCATGTCAGGGATCTGAGCGTACCCAATGCCAAGATACTCGACGAGCCCCAGCGAACGGTTGTGGTGGTAGCGGCTCCGACGGTGGTCAAGGTTGAGACGCCTGAGGAAGAAGCCGCTGAAGAACTGGCTGAGGGCGAGGAAGCTGCTGAGGCTGCCCCCGAGGGTGAGGCTGCCGAGGGTGCCAAGCCTGAAGAGAAGAAAGAAGACAAGAAAGAAGACAAGAAAGAAGAAAAGAAGAAAGAGTAGCTTCGATAATATAATTCGATTCGAGATAAAGAAGAACCGCCGGATTTCCGGCGGTTCTTCTTATATTTTCGTTACGGCTCTACATCATATCATCGGGATCGACGTCGACATTTACCTTTATCGACGATGGTATTTTGAAACGCGCTTCGCGTAATTCCCATTCAGTCACCGCACGAACAAACTTCACCATCTGGTTTGTCTTGACGAACAGATGGCGGCGGTAGCGCCCGCGCAGACGGTACATGGGGCAGGGGGCTGGTCCGAGGATTTTAGCCTCGACAGTACCGGTTTTTATCAAAGCCGTCAACCTGTCGCGAAAAGCGAGGGCTTCTCTCTCGAGTTTCCGTTCATCATCTCCGACCATCACAAAATTCACGATCCGGGCGAATGGGGGATAGGAGAGTTCTTTGCGCGACGCTATTTCCCGCTCAAAGAATGTCTCATAGTCCTGCCGGGCGGCGTCGCAGATCACATCATGCTCGGGATAGTAAGTCTGTATCATTACTTCACCGGGGTTCGCCGATCGGCCACTGCGGCCCGCGACCTGAAGTAGCTTGGCGAAGGCTTTTTCAGATGCCCGGAAATCGGGCCAATCGAGGCTCTGGTCAGCCGAGAGCACGCCGACGAGGGTTACCCCCGGAAAATCCAGACCCTTCGTGACCATCTGGGTACCCAGAAGCAAGTTACTCTTGTTAGCGGCGAAGTCGTTAAGAATGGTGTAAGCCATTTTGCGTCCAGTAGCAGAATCTGAATCGAGTCGGGCGGGAAGACTTCCCTCAAAAAGACGGGGGATATTTTCCTCGACCTTCTGGGTTCCCACACCAAGGTAAAGAAACTCGTGACTGCCGCAGGTTGGACAAGAGTCATAGCGACCGAGCAGATAACCGCAGTAGTGGCAGCTCAAGCGGCGCCCTATTTTATGGTAAGTAAGATTGACCCGACAATTGGGACACCGGGAAACCAGTCCACACTCGGCGCATTTCAGCTGCGGTGAATGACCTCTCCTGTTGAGATACAATATTACCTGTTCGCCCCTGGCCAGCCGAGTCTCAATACCCTTCTTGAGCGGATACGACAGATAGGGAAGGTCACCGCGCAGGCGATCGCTTTTCATGTCGACGACCGTGACAGACGGAAGTGTGGCTCCGGCCGGTCGGCTCTTCAGTTGAATCAACTGGTAACGTCCCTTTCTGGCGTTGTAATATGACTCGATCGATGGTGAGGCAGAGCCCAGCACGATCGGGATGTTATTGACTCTCGCTCTCATGATGGCCGCGTCGCGACCATGAAAGCGCGGCGACGGATCATCCTGTTTGTAGGAACTGTCGTGTTCCTCGTCAACGATAATTACGCCCAGATTATTCAGAGGCGCGAAAAGAGCCGAGCGTGGTCCAACGACGATGTCGTACTTGCCTGTCCGGATACCGCGCCAGCTCTCCAGCCGTTCCCGATCTGTCATGGCCGAATGAATAACGGTAACGCGATCTCCAAAGAAACCCCTGAAATATGCCAGGGTCGTGGAGGTAAGCGCGATCTCGGGGGTCAGCACCAGCGCGGTTCTTTTCATCTGGACAACTTGCTGACATAGATGGCAGTAAACGATCGTTTTGCCAGAACCGGTCACTCCGTGAAGAAGATAGGGTTGAAATCCGGCTTTAAGAGCAACGCGCAGCGTGTTAAGAGCACCCACCTGTTCGTCGCTGAGCACAATGTCGCGAAGGTTCTCACGGGGACGGATAAACTGCAAAAGCGGGAGCGGACTGTCGGTCATAACGGGTCTGAGTATCTCGGCCGAAACGGCAGCGCGAATTTCGTGAGCAGTCCAGCCTTCTGCCAGGAGATCGGATCGGGTCCTGGTTCCAGCGAATGGCTTGGGGCGTTTTTTTCGGTGTTTGAAGTGCTTATCCCATTTTTCGCCCGCGTCGGCACTGTAGCCGAGTAGTCGCCTATTATCCATGGACTGCTCGGGCCATCTCTCTACAATCATCTCCTGTTTGGTCAACCGGTTCAGAAGACCCGGATGAGTGCCGGCGATTTTTTCAAGTGCCCTTGTTGATAGTCTGCCATTCCTCCGGAAAAGCGAGCTGAGTTCTTTCGGTAATCTTTCCGGTCTTCGGTCGGACCAAAAGTAATTTGGGCCGACAGCTTTCTTGAACAGGGGTGGCAGGGCAGCCGTCAGACAGTCGGCCGGGTTAGCGAAATAGTAATCGGCAATCCACTGACAGAACTCGAATAGCTCGCCGGAGAACCAGCTGCTCAGATCGATTGTGCGGAGGATATCCTTTATGGCAACATGAGGCGGTGGATCGACATCCCTAATATAGAAGCCGACCTTGCGCGCGCGACCGAACGGCACGAGCACGCGCTGTCCCGGTTCCAGGCGACCCAGCGTTGGGGGAATACGATACGTAAAAGATTTTTTTACTGGTCCGCTGACTGCTATCAAAGCGTAACGGGACATAAGAGATAAATAAAGCGGCAGACGAATCCGGCCTGCCGCTTTGAAAGATTTGATGGTTCAAACCTACTTGAGTTCTTCGATCTTCTTCTTTGCGGCCGCCGCCTTTTCGGTATCGCCGGCGTTATCATAAAGATCCGCCAGTCTTTGCCAGGTTTCGGCGTCGCCCGGGTCTCTCTCGACGGTGCGCTCATACTCGATGATAGCCTCGTCGAACTTTTGATCGCGCAGATAAAAGTCTCCGGCGGCCCTCGAATACTCAGCACTCGAAGTTTCCAGGTCAGCCAGTTTTCGGAAAGCCGCGGCGGCCTCGGCATTAAGGCTTTTCAGGCCGGTGATAGTGGCATACTGCTCTAACGATTCGATATCATCCGGATAGTTCTCCGCCGCGGTTTTAAAGTAAGTCATGGATGAATCAAATTGCGCGTCGCGCCTTTCTGTCCAGGCCGTCGCCGCCTCCTCGTTCTCTACTCTGCGGTAAGCCGTCGAGCTGTCAGTTGCTTCGCGTGCCAGCTGATTGTAGTAACGTCCCATACCTATCAGCGCGTCGCGATTGATTGGGTCAATCTCCAGTATCTTCTGGTTCACCGCTGCCGCAGAATCGTAAAAACCGCAGTTATTGTAGCATATAGCCAGATTGCCCATGTTGACGATGTCGGTGGGGAGCAGTTCCGTGTATGCTTTGAAATACGGGATAGCACCATTGAAATCAGCGAGCTGGATAGCATCAAAAGCCTGTCTGAGAATAAGGTTCGGTTTTTCTTCGTCGCCGACGTATTTCACGGCTTCACCAAGCCACTCGATCGCCTTCCGGAATTCCCCGGCTTTCTCATAGGCGGTGCTTATGCCCACATAGGAGCGATGGTCCTGAGGATTAAGCAGAGCGGCCATTTTCATGGTTGTTACCAGGGTGTCAAGAGTAGCCTTCCGGCGCTGCTCGTAGTCCGCCCTGTAAGAAGAATCCGGGGCGGCGTCTATTTCTGATTGATAGTTCTCGACTTGGGGCAGGAGTTCCTGAACTCCCTTGTTATAAAAAATAGTCCAGTATTGCACCTTAAGTGAATCCGTGAATTCAACATGCTTATCGCAATCTTTCCGGTGCTTCTTCTTGATCTGATCGTTTTCGCAGCACATGTGAAGCGAATCCACGTAGGCCACGAGTTTCTCTACATACACGAGTTTTTCCTCGGGACTGACAGCCTTTTTCTCCAAAAGGTCCACTTGAACCTGAGCCATTAGTTTCAGCCCCTCGGCGTGCGGCCCGTAATGCATGAAAAGTGAATCAAGGTAAGCGACCGCCGTCTCATAGCGCTCCAAATCGCCGGAGATAATCTCGATCTTCGCGGAACTGAGATAAGCACTAATTGTGAGCTTGCGGTCCTTTTTGCCAGCTAAAGTAGAGCTGGCCAGGCATACCAGCAGCACAAAAATCAGCAACAGTTTAGCAGTGAATTTCAAATTATCCTCCAATCTTCTATCTGTCAGTGCCATGGTAGCATAGGGAGCCTAATTTAGGCCATACGGATGTCCTTGTCAACTTACAATCTGTCTATCTCAAATAATTCCGGACCTTGAATTTAACTGTTTTTGTCTCGTCGGGCTCGAGCGACACCTCGAGCTTTATGGTGGAGGCGTCTTTCTTCTCGTATGCGATGCTTGACTCCATGACATCCCAGTAGCCGTATAGTTTCTTCTCTATCTCAACTGAAACCGCGTCGTCCTTTCGATTCGACAGCTTTATTTCATAGACTTTGTCTTCGACCCTGGGCGATGGCCGGGTCTGCTCGAGCAGTTTTTCCTCAGCGGTGATGTCAAAAGCGTAACCAACCTGAAGCTTGACCTCTTCATCTTTCGGCGTGTGATCGATCCGGTCCTCACCCAGCAGTATCAACGAACCGTCGTCGTCTGCTTTAAACAGCCGGGCGCGGCCGGCGGGAAGGGGCATCCCCAGGCCAGTCTCTTTGGAGTTCTTGAACTTGATGGCCACTTCTACTTTCTTTGCGTTTCTCTCCGGACGATAAACAAAAACCTTGCTTACAACTGAGCTGGCGGGCTCAAACAGGGAGATCTGTTTCTGTTCCTTGTCGGCCAGGGTCGCCTTTCGCGGAAGCGTGTACAGGTGATATTCAAAAAAGGCTTTCTCTTCGAATCCAACGTCAATGATCCCCCCGGCCATGTCTGCCTCGAAAGCCCTGGCGCCCCTGCGGGCCACAGCTTGTTCCGCCCGATGAATGTCGCCTGCCACCAGTTTCAATGTGGCGTCTTTGTATGTTTTGCCCGAGTTGTTGGTCATCGATGCCCAGCCCGACAGGTCGAGATTCTTCTCCGCGCCGTCGAGCACACCCACGTACTCGGCAGACCAGTTCATGCCGGAGGTCTGGTAGCCAACTTTAGTGTCTAATCTGCCCTCAGTATCGGAATTATATATCCAGAACAAAGTTGGCCGGGTTATGAGACCTTCGGGAAGCTCGGGGAAGTTTACCTGCGCTATATGGTCCAGCTGGACAATCTTGATCCTGCCCGACTGGTCCCGCAAAATAACAGAACCACGCTTGGGGTAACCTTGGTCATAGGCAAGAAGAGTACCGGAATAAAGCTCGCCATCGGTCCCCACCAAGTCGATAGCCTGATCGATATACTTATTATACATCTGGCGCTCCCCGACCAGATCATAGGCGTAATTCTGTTCGAGAATAGTTATGTTACCGCGGCCAAGCACATCTAAGCGAACCGAGGCCGGGTCTATCCCCGATGGCACATCTGTGAAAGCAAGGCGATTGACACCCTTGTCGAACTCAAGACTTCGAGTTTCGCTGATAACACCGAGGTCATTGTTATACACTGTTACTGCGATATCCTCGCCTGCTACTGACAACGCCAGCAACGTCACTGACATAACGACATAGAATAATTTCATACCACTTCTCCGATCTTTATACATTCCAGCCCGTTATGAGGACTGTTTTTCCGTTAATTATATGTTTATCTATCACTTACGGTGCTTGTGTCTGATGATCTCAAGTAATTTTGCACCTTGAATTTTACCATCTTCATCTCGTCAGCCTCAAGCCGGACATCGAACTTTATAGTGGTCGCGTCTTTCTTTTCGTAGGCAATGCTTGACTCCATAATATCCCAGTAACCGTAGAGCTTCTTTTCTATTTCAACCGAGACGGCTTCTTCCTTTCGATTCGACAGCTTCATTTCATACACTTTGTCTTCGACCATGGGCGATGGCCTGGTCTGGTCAAGTAATTTCTCTTCGGCGGTGATGTCAAAAGCAAAACCCACCTGCAGTTTTACCTCTTCGTCCTTAGGTGTGTGATCAATCTGATCTTCCCCAAGCAGAATGAGCGAACCATCCTCATCGGCCTTGAACAGCCGGGCACGGCCGGCCGGTAAGGGCATCCCCAGGCCGGTCTCTTTTGAGTTTTTGAATTTGATGTCGACTTCTACTTTCTTGGCATTTCTCTCAGGCCGGTAGACAAAAACCTTGCTCACGGTCGATCTGGCCGGCTCGAAAAGGGCAATCTGTTTTTGTTCCCGGTCGGCCAGTGTAGCCTTTTGCGGAAGCGTATATAAATGATACTCGAAAAAGGCTTTCTCTTCAAAGGTCAACTCGTCATAATATTCCAGGTCAAACCCGTCCTTGATAACCCATCCTCTGCCACCTCTGATGAACAATTCTTCCAGCGCCCTGTGAATTTCACCGGCAACCAGCTTCAGTGTCGCGTCTTGGTATGTGTTGCCTGACACGTTTTGTATAGACGCCCAGCCCGACAAATCCAGATTCTTCTCCTCGCCGTCGAGCACTCCCACATACTCAGCTGACCAGTTCATACCGGAGGTCTGATAACCAACCTTAGCGTCCAACTTGCCCTGAGTGTCAGAATTATATATCCAGAACAGCGTGGGGCGCGTTACAAAGCCTTCCGGCAGTTCCGGGAAGTCGACCCGGGCTATATGGTCAAGCTGAACAATCTTGATTCTGCCCGACTGGCCTCGCAAAATTACGGAACCGCGGGTCCTCCAACTACCGCCATCATAGGCAAGCAAGGTACCTGAATAGTGCTCTCCATCGGCACTCACGAAGTCGATAACCTGATCGATATACTTTTCGTACATCTGGCCCTCGCCGACCAGGTCGTAGGCGTAGTTCTGTTCAAGGATTGTTATATTACCGCCGCCGAGAACCTCGAGGCGGACCGAGGCCGGGTCTATGCAGAACGGTACATCTGTGAAAGCAAGGCGATTGATCCCCTTACTAAACTCCAGAGAGCGAGTTTCGCTGATAACACCGAGGTCGTCGTTGTAAACGGTGACCGCAACGTCCTCGGCCGCGACCAGCGACACCAGCAATGTCACCAACACTAGAACATAGAATAGTCTCATGTCGCCCCTCCCATCTTCATACGTTTCAATCCCATTATCAGGAGTCTCTTCCTGTTAATTCTGTGCTTCACTTGCGCTTATACCACATACAATTAAGGGACGCACAACTTCCGCAAAAGGTTCATTCGATGGGACGGAAGTCTATGACAGTCTGGTGAATTCGCTTCCGGACTTCCTGAGGCGTCGGGTTCAACTCATCGGTCGTAAACCTTCCACCATCGGCATCGATTCTCTCATAAATCTGAAGATACAAGTTATAGATGATTTCCAGGCTGAGCTGGTAGGGGGGCGACATGATAGGGCGCACTTTGTCGATTGTGCCGCGCGCCCTTATGCGATAGTATTCGGCAAAGTGGTGATAGTGCCCTATCAGTTTTCTGAAACCGTCAGGAATTTTACCACTTTCAGCGATGCTTTTCAAATCCGCCGGGTCAAGATTATGCTCCCGCAGAAGACTGTCGGCGAAGTAATTCAGGCCGTTCAGGCTGTCCTTTTGAAAATCTCTTATGATATGGACGAGATAGGAAAATAACGCCAACGGCCGGGCGGCTCTGCGGATATCAAAAACGGGAGCGGCGTACTGTCCATCCTTTGATTGCACTCCGCAAAGATGCATGAACACCGAGGCGGGTGCGATTGCGGCTCCCTCGGTGTAACGCAAGAAGACCAGGAAGTTCTTGAAGCCGTCATGATCCAGATCATACAACATAGCCCTGACCAGTCTTTGCCAGGGCCACAGAGGGATTTTGAGCCGTTCGACGGTCTCGATAAGGGTAACCTGGAAGTCGTCCTGTGGCTTTCCTTCTTTTAACGCGCCGAACCACTGCATCATGGTGAGCGCGATCTGACCTCTTTCCTCGTCAGACATCTCTTCCTGAATAGATTTGCGGTCATCCACAAGATCATCGATGACGCGCATAGACCGGTAACAAATCCGGAAAGCCTCATATCTGTCGTCATCCCAGAAGCGGGCGGCGATATCCAGTATAGGGTTGCTGAGTATCTGTTCGAAGTCGGGCTTTTGCAGGAAATTCATGTATTTAGCGTTGTCGTCTGGCATACGCTTGTGATATATAACAATTACGATTGTAGGTCAAAATTTATATTTCTCTGCCTGACGTTTTTTTTTAACATAGGGCAATGAGCACTCCCTGCAAAGTTCTTATGCTGACCCATAATTATCCCCGGTTCGAGGGGGATTTCGCCGGAGTGTTTATTTCGCTTCTGGCGCGGCGGTTGCCGGAGTGCGGTATCGAACCGGTGATTGTCGCCCCTCATGCGCCAGGTACGCCGGAATTCGAGGAAATGGATGGCGTCAAGGTATACCGCTTTCGGTACGCCGCCAAAGACGAGGATGAGAACCTGGCCTATCACGGCAGTATGCACAAGCTGGTTCTGGGTTCGGTGAGCGGCATTTTCCGCTTCAAGAGCTTTCTTGACTCTTTTCGGAAAGCGGCTAATCAGATTATATCTAAGGAGGGGATAAATGCCCTGGCTGGTCACTGGCTGGTGCCGTCGGGCATGGTCATGAAGACGATTAACAAAGGCAGGAACCTGCCGACCTTTATGTATTCCCACGGAACGGATGTCCGCTTGGCCAGGAAGTATTTCAGGGCGCTTTATCGCTATCTGTCCGACTTCTGTCTCAATCTGGATGGGTGGACGGTGGTATCGAACTATCTCAAGGAAGAAATGGTAGCACTGGACCCTCGCCTGAAAAATAGAATTGAAGTGCTGCCCATACCCCATGATGAAACTGTCTTCTTCCGCGATGAGAGCGTTATTCGCGACGAGAATCTGGTTGTGGCGGTGACGCGTTTTACAAAGCAGAAAAGGTTTGACTATCTGCTCAGGGCCTTCGCGCGCGTTCTGGAGAGCAGACCACAATCGAAGTTGGAGCTGTATGCCGGCGGCCCGCTGCGTAGCGATGCGGATGAATTGATTGCCAGATTTGGCCTGAGCGACCGTGTGGCGATACATGACCCGGTTCCCCAGCCTGAGCTTCGAGACGTTTACAACAAGGCCGCCGTAGTTGTGCTCAACTCGGTTGAGGAAGGCTTCGGACTGGCCCTGTCGGAGGCTATGCTTTGCGGTACGGCAGTAATCGGAGCCAATTCGGGCGGTATCGTCGATATCATTGAGCACGAGAAGACGGGACTTTTGGTGGAGGCGGACAATACGGATTCTCTGGCCGAAGCGCTGCTTCGCCTGCTTGAAGAACGACTGCTAAGGGGCCGGCTGGCATCGGCCGGGCACGAATATGCGACGGGTACTTACGCATCGGCAGCACTGGCCGGTCGATACGCGGAGATAATCAAAAGGGGACTGGTCCACGGCCATCAGTGACCGGGTCATCAATCGGCTTTATCCCATCTTTGATCAACGGCTGATATAAAGCAGTTGCGGAAGTCGGTCGTGGTGCGTAAGTTATTTTAGGAGGTGATCCCCATGACCTCAATCGACGCCATTATCAATCGCCAATTACTCAAGTGGGAACTGCAGCGAAGGAAAGAACAGGAAGTTGCTGCGGCCCGCCCGCTGCCGCCACCAATTGTCACCATTAGCCGTCAGAGCGGTAGCCGGGGATCATATTTTGCCTCGCGTCTGGCCAAGAAGATGGACTATCAGAGACTTCACCGCGAGGTAATCGACACTATCTGCGAGTCGGCCGGATACCGCAAGCGGATTATCGAGTCCATCGATGAAAGATTCAGGGGAGAGCTGGCCCTGATGGTTGAATCTATCTTCACCGGTAAGGCCGTCGACCACCGCGACTACCTGATGCACCTAGGGCAGATAGTTTTGTCGATGTCACGCCTGGGGGGTGTGATTTTGATGGGGCGAGGCGGTAATTTCATTCTGGGGCCTAAGCGAGGTTTTCATATTCGTTTTATTGCGCCCGTTGGGAGACGTATCCAAAACCTGATAACCTACAAAAACGTTGATGAAAAAGAGGCGGTGAGCATCATAAGCGAGTCCGATGCCTCGCGCCGAGAATTTATCAAAAAGCTTTTCAACGCCGATATCGATAACCCCTGTCATTATGACCTGGTGGTGAACGCCGAGTATATGGATGTCGAAGAACTGGTGAACGTCGTAATGACGGCCATCAAGGCCAAGTTTGACAAGCTAACTTATCTTGATCATGACCATGTTTAGAACTGCTCTGTGCGCAACATAACCAGGGTGCAAGCTTCCACGACCTCGATGCCGGCCTCTCTTAACGTTGCTGCCAGGGTAGCGTTCTCCGCTCCCGGGTTAAATATTACCCTTCTTGGATTCAGGCGCAGAATCCTGTCCAGTTCGGCGCTGGATACATCGGCATTTACATAAACTGAGAGGGTATCGATGGATTCCGAGATGTCATCAAGGGATTTCAGGCCTTTGATGCCATCCACGGTATGGCCCGCCGGATGGACCGGTATAGGCTCAAAACCGTGCTCTTTCAGCATTCTGACAGCTTTAAACGAATAGCGATCCTCTTTTGGCGAGGCCCCCAGCACAGCGGCCTTTGCGGCAAGCGGTGCTCTGCCCATAATTATGTTCCTTTCAAGGCAATGTCTTCAAGGGCAATAACAGTCGTTCCGGTACATAGTTCAATTGAAATAGCAGCCCTGGCGCACTCCGCGCCCGTGACGGGAAGGAGCGAGATCCCGATTCGACTCAGCCCGGGATGTTGTCGGGATCGAAGTCAGCTACATTCTGAGCAAACGTCCACTGGTAGCCTTCGGGACACTTGAGGGTGCAGGTACGATCTCCCCAGAACTGGTCTTTCGGTTCCGAGACCACCTCGCCGCCCGCATTTCGAGCTTTAAGAAAGAAATCGTCCACGTTGTCAACGTAAAGATAGAAAGAAACGGGGCTACCATTGAGGGTTCTGGCGGCCAGCATCTTCTGTTCCGGAGATTCGGAACCTACCATAAGCACGTCGTCTTTGTATTCCAGCTCTGCGTGCATGAGTTCGCCGTCTTTGTCGGGCAGGGTCATACGCGTTTTGAAACCGAAGGCTTTCTGGTAAAAATCCAGACTCTTTCTTATATCCTTCACGATCATGTAGGGATTCAGCCATCCCATTCCATCTGATTTGGGGTTCCGGCTCGTCATTGTAACTCCTCTTTTGACATTAGTTAATTGACTAATGTTGTCTATTATACGGGCGATCAGGTTAAATTATGGCAGCCCCCGTCTTTTTGGAAGGACGCGTTATCTCTGGTCAATGCGGCCGGGAGTTATACGATCGGTAAGACTCCTTCAGGGTCAAACTTGGCCTTTATTTTTCGCGAGTATATGGCGTCGGGGTCATCGGAGGAAGTGTCGAGAGCTTCCAAAAGGCCCCCGCGGTCAGCCGCCTTGAGCCTGGCGCTAACATATTCCGCCGCCGCCGAAAGAGGCATCACTCTCAGGCTTGCCGATACGATTAAACCAAGCAACCCCCAGCTTCCGGCAAATATCCTGACCACATCATAACCGGACACCGACTTGAAACAAACCGAGCCGGGACTGACAATATCCCCTTCGGGCGTGACGATTTCGGCCTTCAGGAAGTACCTTTTCAAGGGGAAATCCTGGTTTTCGAAGTCTGCTGCCAAACCGATGGCCAGAGCCCCGCCGACAGAGCCAACGTATGGTAGCGAGGAATGCGGCAGCCAGAGGTTTTTATGCTCCAGTTGCGCGTTGATCTCTTTCAACGGATAACCAGCTCCTACCGTTACATAGAAATCATCGGGAGCAATCTCCATCAACTGGTTGAGACGATCGGTGCGAACGGCAACCATGTCCGTGAATGGTTTCCCCTGCGGATCTATGTTATTGCCGAACCCGGTGATAAATATGGGCTGTCGGTGCCGGTTGGCCAGACGGAACAGGTCCGCGGCGTCCTGCGCACCCTCGGGATGGAAAGTTGGCACCGCCTTCTGAAAGGTGAGCCTGTCAGCTGGGAATTCAGATTCGATTATAGAAAGAAATTCTCGTAGCCTGACCATTCCGCCAAGATAGTGTTTATTTGTCCTATGTCAATAACAGCGGCAAAAGAGCAAGGGGTGCTCTACTAGCACCCCCTACCAAAGCATCAGGGTAAGGCCATTGATTCCCTTAAACAAGGGACACGTACTCGTAGGGTTCCCAAACGCAGCCGCCCTTGCAGAAGCATTCATCACAACAGCACTTCAGGTACCAACATTAATACAACCCGGTATCCCGATCATAGGCGCGGCCCTGGCCAATATAGCACTCATGGCCATTACACGGACGGGGTTGTTTAGTTCGTTGCCTGCAATCACCTTGAGTGCGAATGGGAACACCATCACGACCAGCTATGCCAAAGCAGGTAACTTCTTTAGTCTTTTTCACCTCCTTCCCAATCGCTGGGACATTGACGTAACACAGATTAGCCCACTGGCCGATCTGAGATTCCCCGGGGTTCCGTTCCCGCTGTGGGAACAGCAGATAGCGTTCGTTTAATTGCCAAATGGCTGTCAGGAGGTGGCTCAGCCGGGTTGACCGGCAAAACAGTTTCACCCTCACGATTCACCGCATCCGGCCAATCCCGGCCGAGCATTCCCCCAGTTACCACTTTATCCAACCCCTCACACCATCCGGCATCTTATCAAATGGCGTGCCATGGGTCGAGAATCTGAGTGTAGCGCCGTAAGGCGCTGTTTTTAAATAAGTTAGTCGCGGTACTGGAATGTGTAGTGAGAAAGGAATGGGAGTCGAATCTGAATTTCCTGCGGGATAAGCTGCGTCACCGCCGGACGCCGGTTAACACGTTGGCAATCAACAGATTTAAGCGCACGATATGCGGCGCGATTCGCAAACTCGCAGAAAACCGATTCGACTATTTGCGTAACGGGGTGGTGCTTTCTGGAACCAGTTCATTTTTTTGATTTTTTTCGGTATTTTGCCAGTCGATACCGCAATGTGCTTTCAGGTATTCCCAATCTGCGGGCCGCCAGACTCTGGTTTCCTCCAGCGTCTTCGATGGCTTTGGTGAGCTTGCGGTAATCCTCGGCGTGGCGGTCGAATTTCTCCGCCTCCTTTACCATCCGCCTGACATTGCGATCTGACACCAGCACCAGGTAGTTGATTTCAGCGCGGAGTTGGCGGATGTTTCCGGGCCAGTTGCGCCTGGAAAGGGTATCACTGAGATTTTCAATGTGCCGGCGGTTACCGTTAGTGCGAGAATCAAGGCCGGAGGTTCGCAGGAAATACTCTGTTAACGGGAGAAAGTCCTCCTGACGCTCACGAAGTGGAGGCAGGTGAATTAGAAATTCGTTCAACCGATGATAAAGATCGGCCCTGAACCGGTTCTGTTGAATATGGGAATCCAGAACCTGATTGGTGGCGGCGATGAGTTTGAAGTTAGCCGGTCGCACGGAGGTATCGCCGAGGCGCCGGATGCAACGACTTTCGATAACCTCGAGAAGCTTTGCCTGAAAGGCACTGGAGGCATCGGCAATCTCGTCGAGAAAAAATGTACCGCCATCGGCGGCTTCGAATAATCCCGGCTTGTCCCGGTCGGCTCCCGTGAAAGCCCCCTTTACGTATCCAAACAACTCCGATTCGACCATCGAATCGGGGACCGCGGCTGCGTTGACCGAAATGAAGCGGCCTGCTCGCCGGCTGTGATAATGAATGTACTTTGCCATCAAGTCCTTGCCAGTCCCGGTCTCTCCGGTCACGAGAACATTCATCTCACTCGGCGCAACCCTTCGGGCCAGGGTAAGCAAGGCTGTTACCTTGGAAGATCTTGTAATGATATCGGGACACTCTATGGAGCGACCTCCGGCATCGATGGGGTCGGTGTGCGGCGTTGCTGTTACGGCTGAAGTTCTTCGCAGTCTGCGGATCTCCTCATCGACGCGCTTTTTGTAAGATGGGATATCTTCCGAGGCAAAGTAATCTCGCGACCGTGCCAACATCACCGCGCACTCGGGTTCGGTGTAAAGGTTGGTTTGGGCGGCGAGAAACTGCGTTACTGCCAGCTCATACCGGTATTTGATCAGGCTATATAGATCAAGAGCCCGGTCATACCATGTGCGGGCAGAGTCAGGTTTATTTTTATGGTAGTCTATCTGGGCAAAAATTCGGTAGCAGCCGGCTATCTCCGCACGGTCGTTGGAGGCCGACGCCAACTGAAAAACCTGTTCGCCATGCTTCTGCGCCAATCGCCACCGACCGTTGTCGGCATAGATTTGGGCCAATAATCGCTCTGGTCTCACACTATCGGACCCGATAGGAATACCCGGAGCGCGGTGGAGCCTAATGCTTTCGGATAAGGACGCCTCACCGGCTGCGAGGTCATTTTCCAGACACGAAATCCATCCCGAAAATTCGTGGTAAAGAGCTTTTTCATAGGCGTATTTGTCAAGATGGGGGATACACTGGTCGAGTTGTGCCCTGGCCGTAGAAGTATCACCCTTGAGCGCGTGAACGAGAGAAATGCCGAGCCAGTAACTCATTTTGGAACGCGGACTATATTCCCGCAGGATACACTCCTTGTAACCGTATTCCGTCTGGGAATCTTTCAGTCGCCCGGTGAGGCAGTAGAGATAGGCCAGATTCGCTGACACGTTGGCATGCTGCAGATGATTCCCGAGCCTCTGATAGATGTCACGACTCCTCAGGAGCAGTTCCACCGCGTCGTCGCTATCGCCAAGACGCAGACTAACCTGCGCTCTACGATTTAATGCTCGGGCGGCGCCCTCCAATTCCTGACAGCGCAGGTAATTGGAGTGAGCCTCCAGAAGCACCTCCTGAGCCTGTGCGTATTTACCATGAACCAGCAGCAGCCATCCCTGAAGGTACTTGGCCCTGGCGAACTTGGCGGTATCAGCATCAAAGCGAAAGGTCTCGATGGCTGAATCGAGCCCGGAAACAAGAGAATAGTCGTTCAGCAACATCCCGGCTTCAGCAAGGAGGATATCGTGAACGCTCCTGTCTCTCGTGTTTAGCTGTGAAGTGTCGATAGCCCGGAGAACCTGCAACGCCTCGGCACTTTTCTTCATGCCGAGCAGTTTTTCAGCCTCTGCCAATCTGTTCATGGATTGCCTCAGTTAAAAGCGCTGCGGCGAGAAGCCGGGGTGAGGTACACCCCGGTTCAGCCCGTAAGTAAAAACTATAGCAAAAGCGATATGGGTTGTCAACGAATTGACGGTGGTATCGAGAATGATACCCATAGAAAAACCCGGCCTGTGGCCGGGTTCTTCCTGGTATATATGTGTACAAAGAAAAGGTCTTAGTACATTCCACCCATTCCACCCATACCGCCGGGCATTCCACCACCCATATCGGGGGCAGCTTTCTTCTCTTCAGGCTTCTCTACAACAACCGCTTCGGTCGTCAGAAGCAGGCCCGCGATGGAAGCGGCATTTTCCAGGGCCGTGCGAGTGACCTTCGTCGGGTCAATCACGCCGGCTTTGATCATGTCCTCGAAAACCCCCGTCTCGGCATTGTAACCGAACGAGCCCTTCTCGGTCATGACTTTGTTGACTACCACCGAACCTTCCGAACCGGCGTTTTCTGCGATCTGCCGAATCGGCTCTTCGAGAGCCTTGCGAACTATATTCACGCCGACGATTTCCTCGCCATCAACTTTGAGAGTGTTGAGAGCCTCGATGGAGCGAAGCAGGGCCACGCCGCCGCCAGGAACAATACCCTCTTCTACCGCCGCCCGGGTGGCGTGAAGAGCGTCCTCGACACGGGCCTTCTTCTCTTTCATCTCGGTTTCGGTAGCCGCGCCGACGTTGATGACGGCCACGCCACCGGCCAGCTTGGCCAGGCGTTCCTGAAGCTTCTCGCGGTCATAGTCGGAGGTGGTATCTTCGATCTGCTTGCGGATCTGTCCGATGCGCCCCTTGATACTCTCTTTGTCACCTGCGCCTTCGACGATGGTGGTGTCGTCTTTGTCAACGGTGATCTTCTTCGCTGTGCCAAGGTCACCCAGGACAGTGTTCTCCAGCTTGAAACCGAGTTCTTCGGAAATGACTTTACCGCCGGTAAGAACGGCGATGTCTTCGAGCATGGCTTTGCGGCGGTCACCGAAGCCGGGAGCTTTGACAGCAGCGACTTTGATCGTCCCGCGCAGTTTGTTGACAACCAGAGTCGCCAGTGCTTCACCTTCAATATCCTCGGCGATTATCATCAGCGGATGACCCTGTTGAGCAACTTTCTCCAGTATTGGCAGAAGGTCTTTCATGTTGGAGATCTTCTTGTCGTGAATGAGAATCTGCGGGTCTTCCAACACGGCTTCCATACTGTCGGGGTCCGTCACAAAGTACGGTGACACGTAGCCGCGATCGAATTGCATACCTTCCACGACGTCAAGTGTAGTCTCGGCCGTCTTGGCTTCTTCCACCGTAATGACGCCGTCCTTGCCGACTTTTTCCATAGCTTCCGCGATCAGATCGCCGATCTGCTTGTCGTTGTTGGCACTTATGGTACCGACTTGGGAGATCTCTTCCTTACCGGAAACCGGCTTGGACATGCTCTTGATAGACTCGCCGATTGCGACCACGGCCTTTTCAATGCCACGCTTGATAGCCATGGGATTATGCCCGGCCGTGACGTTCTTGAGGCCTTCACGATAAATCGCCTGGGCAATTACGGTTGCGGTGGTCGTACCGTCACCGGCGTCGTCAGAGGTCTTCGAAGCAACTTCCTTTACCATCTGGGCACCGATGTTCTCGAAATTATCCTCTAACTCGATTTCCTTGGCCACGGTTACACCGTCCTTCGTGACAGTCGGCGAACCGAACTTCTTGTCGATGACAACGTTCCGGCCCTTGGGCCCGAGGGTTACCTTGACAGCATCGGCGAGCTTGTCGACACCCTCTTTAAGCTTGGTGCGGGCGGTAGCGTCATAATTTATAAGCTTAGCCATTCCTAATACTCCTGCTGGTTGGTTAACGGTTAATGATGGCGTAGATGTCTGACTCGCGCATGATCAAGTACTCTTCGCCTGAGATCGAAACCTCGGTACCGGAATACTTGCCGTACAGAACGCGGTCACCTTTTTTGACCTCAAGGTCGATGCGCTTGCCGTCTTCGCTGACGCGGCCCGGACCAACCTCGATTATTTCGCCTTCCATAGGCTTTTCTTTGGCTGTATCGGGAATTATGATCCCGCCTTTCTTCATCTCCTGCTCTTCGAAAGGCTTAACAATGACACGGTCAGCAAGTGGTTTAACCTGCATTTTGATCCCTCCTGTGTTGTGGGGGGGTTAATCGTTCTAATACTTTGTTTGTCTCTTTCTTGCGTTATTAGCACTCACCATAAGTGAGTGCTAACACGAATATATGTTAAACGCGCTAGCTGTCAAGGGGTTTCAAGCCGAGGGGAAAATTTCTTAAGTTTCCCACATAAACAGTTTTTAAAAGATAAGCTATTGATAGTTAATGACTTCTACACAGATTCCGCCTGCGGGGATGAGGCGATACCACGAAAAAACCGCCCCCCGTCAGGGGGGCGGCTGCCAAGTTGCGGCATCTCAAGTAATTATTAATCGTCGCCTTTGGTTGTACCCAGAACGGCATTCTCGGCATCCACAAGACCATTGCCCTGCCGCTCAACAATCATTCCGATATCCTCAGCGGTAGTGTTGAGTTTGTTACGGACATCCTCGTTCGTGAACGCCGGGTTATCAGACCAGATGAGGGCGGCTGTGCCTGCCACGTGAGGACACGCCATGGATGTACCTGTCATAGTAGAATATATGCCATCCGGGACAGTCGACAACACTGAAACGGCAGGGGCAATCAATTCTATTTCATCGCCGTAACAGGACGACGTGTACCAGCCATCAGTTATGGTCGATCCTGAAATTGCCATACAGTTGTCCAGAGCGGCCGGGTATCTGACTGCCGTAGCGTAGTTGCCTGCTGCGGCTATCGGCAGAATTCCCTCGTCCCAGGCCGAATGAACAGCCGTAGATTCGGCTGCCGAAAAACCGCCGCTGAAGCTCATGGACATAATCTGGATATCGTTATTCGGATCACCATCGAAATGAGTTTCGATACACCATTCTATACCCTTGACGATTTTCATGAGGTTGACTCTTCGCGTCTTGGCAATTTTGACCATCCACAGATTGCATTCGGGAGCAACACCCAACACACCGAGATCATTATCCTTTGCGCCGACAATCCCGGCGCAGTGTGTGCCGTGACCATACTCATCGTCGAAGTCTGTGCGATCCCGACCGAAGAAGGTCACTCCGCCAGCGAAGTTCAAGTCGGGGTGGTCCATGTCCCCCCCGGTGTCTATTATGGCAACGTTAACGCCGGCACCCCTGTTGCCGAACGTTGTATGAACCTTATCCGCGTCGATTCTATCGACACCCCAGGGGACGATTTGAGCGCAGAGTTCACGGGGAATGTCTTCTTCGACAGCGATTATATTAGGGTTGTTTCGCAGCTTTCCAATCACATCAGTCGGTACATAGGCTGCAATCACCGGGAAGTGATTAAAGTCATCGGTGATCGTGGCACCTGCGGCCTCCAGAGCCGCACGCGGACTGGTACCACGATAGACTATGGCAACCTCTTTGAAGATCGGTGCTTCAGCCAGGCGCTGGCTTACCAGTGTCGACATATCAGGTGAAGTCGACGTTTCCTGAGAGCAACCACCAGCCAGCAGGGCGGTGATAATCGGCAGCAGTATCAAAGTTACAAGTTTCTTGCTCATTGACAACTCCTTCGGTTTATGTGCATTGTGAGAACTTTTCTCGTCCATATGGTGGCTCGTTGACCACGAAACAGGCTAACTCCCCTTCCGGTTACGCACGACGTCTCCGTTGCTGCTTAAGCTGTTGTCCAAGAGGACATTATTGTAAATGCGAGGTACGTTTGGGCTATTGTCGAATATAGTGGTGATGACCACCCTTGTCAACGAATAACCGTCAGCGGTGGGCTCTTTGGCCGTCTATGCGATGGTGCTGCTGTTGGACTCCAAAGAAATGGCACACATCTGAATCAGTCAGATGTGTGCCATATGAATCGAGTTACTGGTTTAACTAATTGTCACCGCTGGTCGTGCCGAGAACGGCATTTTCACAGTCCACCAGACCAGAGCCCTGCTGGAAGGTGCTAAGCCCGATATCCTCGGCGGTCGCCTTGAGGTGAGCGCGAACCTGCTCATGAGTCCAGCCGGGATTGTCCGACATTACCAATGCCGCCGCGCCGGCGACCATCGGGCAGGCCATGGAAGTACCGGTAAGGATGCGATATCGGTCCATCTTGTAGGTGGAGTAGATTCTCACACCGGGAGCCGTTATCTCGATCTCCGGTCCATATGCGGAGTAAGTGTAGAAATTGTCATTGGCATCGATCGCCGAAACAGCCATGACGCACTCATAGTCGGCAGGAGAGGTGACTGCGCCGCCGGTGTTGCCGGCCGAAGTAACCAGCAGAATGCCGATGTCATAGCAGGCCTGAAGGGCCAGCTCTTCCGCTGATGATCCCGGGCCACCAAAGCTCATTGACATAACTTGAATATCATTATTCGGGTCAGCGTCAAAATGCGTCCCGTAACAGTAGTCTATCCCGGCGATGATGTCGTCCATCATCAAGAACTTTCTGGTCGAGATCTGAACCATCCACATGTTGCATTCGGGTGCCACACCGACTACGCCGATGTCATTATCGTCGGCCGAAACGATTCCCGAACAGTGGGTGCCGTGACCGTTCTTGTCCTCCCAGTAGTTGGGGTCTGAGTTGACAACCGAGTGGCCCCCGGCCCAGGTAAGATCGGGGTGGTCCATATCACCGCCGGTGTCGAGAACAGCGACGTTCACGCCGGCGCCCCGATTACCCGAGGTGGCATGTACATATTCGGCGTCAATACGATCGACACCCCAGTCAAGAGTCTGAGCATGATACTCCCGATGTACCGGTTCCTCGACAAATCTGATGTTGGCATTCTTTCTCAGACCTTCAATGGCGTTTTCAGGTACTGTGACATACACGATCGGGAGGTGCCTGTACTCCCGCTTGATAGCGCCACCGACGGCACTGAGAGCCTCGTCCGGCCGATCGCCGGAAAAGCCGATAAAGACATCTTTAGTTCCTGGCGACGTGGTAGCCTTCTGGCTGAGCACAGCCGGTGAGGTGTCCGGTGCGGTAGACGAATCCTGGGAACAGCCGCCAAGCATAAAAACAGCGGCCATTGCCATGAGCCCGATCGAGAGTAGGATTGGTTTTCTCATCCATCACTCCGTTGGTTAAAAGGTTCTGCACTTGTGCTTGTGGTCTTGGACGTACTGAATGTTATTTCCAGTGGGAACTCGTGAATAGAACAAACGATCATGATCATAGATGTGGTACGACGGATACGTGTTTTAGGAATATAGGGCTATCCTCGAACAACAATAACTAACGAAAAAATTTCTATTTGTCAACCAATTTGTCTCCTCCGGATTTGACAGGATAGACCGGAATGATTCTGTTTAACGGAGCAGGCTTCGTCAGTGAACCGCTTGCGCTCTGAAATCGTTGCGCATACTCGAAGGTTAGCTCAGACTATAAAACGCATCCTTGCCGGGATAAATGGCGTTCTTCCCGATAGTCTCTTCGATTCGAATCAGCTGGTTGTACTTGGCGATGCGATCCGAGCGACACATGGAGCCCGTCTTTATCTGACCGGCCCCGGTAGCCACCACTACATCGGCGATGGTGGCGTCCTCGGTCTCCCCCGAACGGTGCGACACGACTGCGGTGAAGCCCGCCTTCTGTGCCATCTTAATAGCATCCAGAGTCTCCGTCAGAGTACCGATTTGATTAAGTTTTATTAGGATGGAGTTTGCGGCCATCTCCATGATGCCTCTGGCCAGCCGTTTCGGATTGGTCACGAATAAATCGTCACCAACAATCTGAATTTGGCTACCCATCCGATGCGTCATTTCTTTCCACCCGTCCCAGTCGTCTTCCGCCAGGCCATCTTCAATCGAGATAATCGGGTATTTCTTGCACAGGTTTTCGTAGAAATCGATCATCTTTGAAGACGTCAGCTTCTTGCCCTCGGCGGCGAGATTGTATTTCTTCGTCTTGGAGTCGTAGAATTCGGTTGAGGCGGGGTCGAGTGCGATGAGGATGTCTTTCTTAGGCTTGTATGCGGAGTTCTTGATAGCCAGCATAATAACTTCGAGGGCTTCCTCGTTAGATTTCAGATCCGGGGCAAAGCCACCCTCATCACCCACGGACGTGTTATAGCCTTTCTTTTTCAGCACCAGTTTGAGATGTCCGAAGACCTCGGCGCCCATCCGCAGGGCCTCACGGATGTTCTTTGCACCAACCGGCATGATCATGAATTCCTGGAGATCTACGTTGTTATCGGCGTGTTTACCCCCGTTGAGGATATTCATCATCGGGACCGGCATGATTTTACAGTTGCTACCACCAATGTACTCATAAAGAAAGCGTCCGCGCGATTCGGCGGCGGCTTTGGCAGTAGCCAGCGATACCCCTAAAATAGCGTTGGCGCCCAGTTTTGATTTGTTCTCGGTCCCGTCAAGCTTGATCAGGTAATTGTCGAGCTCTATCTGGTCATAAGGATCAACCTCGTCTTTGATAAGGGCAGGGGCGATTATCTTGTTGATATTATCAACCGCTTTTGTGACCGCCTTTCCGAAATATATGTTCTTATCGCCGTCACGCAGCTCCACCGCCTCATGTGCCCCGGTCGAAGCCCCCGACGGTACGGCGGCCCGTCCGAGCGTACCGTCTTCAAGACAGACATCGACTTCGACAGTCGGGGTGCCTCTGGAGTCAAGAATCTGGCGGCCATAAATGTACATGTAATCGGACATAGTATATACCTTTCTTGTCTATTTTGTTTTCGACTGTGGGCAAAATTACGATATGCCGGCGGCCGGTGCAAGATTTAACTTTGAACTCGTTGGATACGCACCGGGATCAAGAATTTTTTGCTTGCTTCACCCACAGCGAATGGTTATCTACCGGGCAATAATGGACCAGCTTAATAACATTCTTACGCTCATATCGAACTTTGTCTGGGGTTGGCCCATGGCCCTGATACTTCTCGGCGCAGGGCTGATTCTGACTCTTCGCACCATATTCGTTCAGGTTCGCGGCTTCAAGCACGGCGTCGGCATTGCTACCGGAAAGTACGACGACCCGGCACACGAAGGTCAATTGACTCATTTCCAGGCTTTATCGGCGGCCCTTTCGGCTACTATCGGTATCGGTAACATTGCCGGTGTCGCCATAGCAATCTATTGGGGCGGGCCGGGAGCCATTTTCTGGATGTGGGTAACGGCTGCCTTCGGAATGGCCATCAAGTATGCCGAATGTACCCTGGCTATCCAGTTTCGTAAGGTTGAAAAGGACGGCAATGTCCTCGGCGGGCCGATGTATTACATCGAAATGGGCATGGGTAAGTTCTTTAAACCCCTTGCCTGGATGTTCGCTTTCTGTACCGCTGTGGCAGCTTTTGGGGCCGGGAACATGGTACAGTCAAACACCATCGCTCACTCGCTGCTGGATGCCCTTAGTATCCCGGTTGAACACGAGGGTATGGTGAGGTGGATAATCGGACTTGTGATTGCTGGTCTTGCTGGTACGGTTCTCATCGGCGGCATCAAACGCATAGGTCACGTAGCTTCGTATCTGGTGCCTTTCATGTCGGTTGTTTACGTGACCAGTGCTCTTGTCGTGATCGGGATCAACTACGCTGAAGTTATACCGGCCTTTAAGCTGATCTTTTATCATGCTTTCAACCCCACTTCGGTCGTGGGTGGCGCGGCCGGCGGAGCCACTGTCTGGATGACCTTCACATGGGGACTCCGGAGAGGGTTGTTCTCCAATGAGGCCGGGCAGGGGTCGGCGGCAATGGCGCACTCGACGGCCAAGGTGGAAGAACCCGTGCGTGAAGGATTAGTGGCCATGCTCGGGCCGTTCATTGACACCATTGTCATCTGCACCATGACGGCGCTGGTTATTATAACCACCGGACAGTGGGCCAATGGTGAGACGGGCGCGGTTCTAACCATGACGTCTTTTAACCAGACCCTGCCGCTTTATGGTCTTTGGATGGTTGTCATTGGCGTATTGCTTTTTGCTTTTTCGACCGTAATAGCCTGGTCTTACTATGGCGAAAAAGGAGTGGAATACGTTCTGGGCAGGCGGGCGAAGCTCCCCTACAAATGGTGTTACGTTATTTTCACTCTTTTAGGCGCACGTTTCGACCTTCAGGCCGTCTGGGCCTACGCTGACACTGCAAATGGCCTTATGGCGGTACCCAACCTGATCGCGCTGATCGCGCTATCGGGAGCGGTAGTTGCGGTCACCAAGAAGTATATGGACGAGAAAAGGCGCGGACTACACATACCGTACAAAGAGTTGATTAAGCAGCGCGGGGGTCAGTGACTGTTGATTCGCGGCTGTGTCTCTCTGCACCCAAATTTCCCTGTAAGAATAACCGTTACCGCTTCTTAATGCCAGGTGCCTTTGTTCATTATGGGCAGTCTTAAAAAAGCAGTTTACATGCTGCTGCCCAATGGTATATTGACTTTTCGAAAGAATCTCTCGGTAAGACGGGAGGGTATGGTTGCTCAATGTAAGAAATTTATTTGGAATAGCGTTTGTAATCATCGGTATCCTGGCTTTGGGGTGGTTCGCGGATTTCTCGGGACTTTTTCTGTTTCTGAGTCCGGACGGCAATGTTACTCCGTTCATGATGCTATCCCTCCAATTATGCCTTATCTCTCTGGCTCCGCTAGGCCTGGTGCTCATCTTTTACAGTCGGGTGACCTCGCTTCTCGTTCGCATCGACGGCTGGATGAGCCACATCGATGTCAGGCGATTCCTGGTTTACGTGATTGCTGTCGGTTTACTTCTCCGGCTAGCAGCCGTGACTTTTTTGCCCTTCGACCAGTCGAGCGATTTTGCTTCATATGATGAATTGGCCTGGCAATGGGCGCTTCGGGGCGGATACTATGGCGGAGAGCACCTTACCGCTTACTGGCCACCCGCGTATCCTTTCTTTCTTTCGCGAATCTACGTCCTGTTCGGGCATGTTCCCAGGCTCGGTGCTATTGCCAACGTTTTTCTGGCCCTGCCTGAGTTGTTGTTGAGCTTTTTCATAATGAAGAGAGTGTTCGATGAAAGGGTGGCGCGCTGGACACTCTTGGTGCTGGCCTTTTTCCCCAGTCAGATACTGTTCACCCATTTGCTGTCATCGGAGGCCCTGTTTAAGCCGTTGTTGCTACTCTCTATACTGCTATTCCTGCCAGTTGATGGTCAACGGTCCAAGAAGTGGTATGTCATGTTAATTGGGGGCTTCGTGCTGGGTATGGCGACGCTTACGCGGGCCATATCGAAGTTTCTCCTTCTTGTCGTAGTCCCGTTCTGGTGGCTCGAGACAAGGAGCGTCAAACGAACGATCCGCTTCACCGTGCTGGCCTTGGTTGGCTTTCTCGTAGTTGTCGCCCCCTGGATGGTGCGCAATTACCATGTGGTGGGTGTCGCGACAATAAATACCAATACAGGCATAAACCTGTTCATAGGTAACCAACCCGGGGCCGGTATGGGATACAATAAGTACTTGGCCGATCAGTTTGATGTTAACGGCCCTCTTCAGGAAGCTTATTTTGACAGTTCCGCCTGGCACCGCGCTAAAGATTACATCTTGGAGCGACCCGGTGCCTTTCTGGTCAGGGGCTTCGCCAAGCTTCTTCTTTTCTATGCTGCTGACATGGATGCTTTGTGGTTCGGATTGGCTGAAACCGCTGAGACATCGAAGACTAACGGCATCGTATTCATTTCATTGATCAGCCAGTTATATTGGATTCTGATGTTAATGTGCGCCTTACCGGGCCTGATTGTGTTTCTTGGGTCGAGTTCAAAGGTCATGAACCCTGGCGGATTCTTGCTCCTGGGAATAATCGGCTACTGGACAGCTATCCATTTTGTGTTTTACGGTCTGAGTAGATACCATTTCCCGATTATTCCGATGCTTTCTGCATTTGCCGCACTATATATCAAAAGTGTCATTGATAAATGTCAGGCAGCCGGTTAATTTGCGGCCGATGTGGAAATGAGCGACGACCCCGGACCTGTCCCCGGTTTTATTGCGGAACCTTGGGGCTGCCCGGTGGTTTTACTTTTGACCGGCTTCGGTTCGGCCGGGTAGTTAGAATCTGCTGAGAAACAAGGGGTTTATGTAATATGAAGTATCTTGTAACAGGCGGGGCGGGATTCATCGGATCTAATATAGCCGCCAAACTTATCGAACAAGGAGATACGGTACGAATTCTCGACAACTTTTCCACCGGACGACGGGAGAATGTTGAATGCCTGAAAGACCGGTGCGAAATTATCGAAGGCGATATCCGCGACATGGCCGAAGCCGAGAAAGCCGTTAGCGGGATGGATTATGTTCTGCACCAGGCAGCCCTGCCATCGGTTCCACGATCGGTGAAAGACCCTCTGACCTCCAACGCCGTCAACATTGATGGCACGCTTTATCTTCTTGAGGCGGCCAGGAAGTCTGGCGTGAAGAAATTCGTCATGGCCTCTTCGTC
Organism: Candidatus Zixiibacteriota bacterium; assembly: GCA_020351995.1. Lineage (GTDB taxonomy): Bacteria > Zixibacteria > MSB-5A5 > GN15 > FEB-12. Next base: position 1,498,385 of record CP070674.1, on the reverse strand, counting down.
TTCAGTTTACGGCGAATCAGAGGAGTTGCCCAAGCACGAGAAGATGACACCGTCGCCGTTGTCTCCATATGCGGTAACTAAGCTGACCAATGAGTATTACCTTAAAGTCTATTGGCAGCTATACAGGTTTCCAACGGTTGCGTTGAGGTATTTCAATATCTTTGGGCCAAAACAGGATCCCGGTAGCGAATATGCCGCTGTGATTCCAAAGTTCATCACCAGCCTGCTGGAGGGTGAGCAACCAGTCGTTTTCGGCGATGGTGAGCAGTCCCGAGATTTCACTTATATTGATAATTGTGTTCAGGCCAACCTTCTGGCCGTTACCAACGATGAAGTTGTAGGTGACCATTACAACGTCGCCTGCGGTGATCAATTCACTCTTAATCAGACGCTCGATATCCTGCGTCAGATTATCGGTTCGGATATCCAGGCTCAGTATGACCCTCCGCGAGACGGAGACATCTTGCACTCTTACGCGTCGATCGATAAACTTAGGAAGTTCGGTTACGAGCCATCCGTCGATTTCAAGGAAGGTTTGAGGCGCACGGTGGAGTTTTTTCGCGAGCGTCGATGAGCTTACAACTTCGATCGGCAGATTTAGCAGATACCGGCGGGGCAGGTTGCCCTGCCGTTTTTGTTAAATCGAGAATCGCCAGCCGCAATAGTACTTGTCGCCAGCCTCTTTATCCGGTGGGCAGCAAACGCACTCGGTTTTGATGCGCGGATCGATAGTCCTGGCGAAATTCTCGTATTCAACTATGCCAACCTCCTTACAGGGAAACAGTGGCATCTGCTTGCGTCTGCGCGCCGACTGAACGCGGCATTCTACCATATAGAACTCGAATGAGTTCTCGGTTTCGTTGCCAATAACCTGAGTGTTTAAAAGAGAGTAGAGTCTGAAGCCGAGAGCCTTTTTCAGGCCGGCCAGCCCGCTGTTCTCCGGGATGTTGTGCCTGGCCATGATCCGTTTGGCTTCGATGACGGTGAATTTCTCCCAGGCTGCTGCGTCAAGTTGGATGGCTGCTTCCAAACCAAATTTCTCCTCGACGGCCTGAAACCAGATGCCGTCATGCGCCAACCAGTTCTTTGCGAAATCGGTCAACATACCTTCAAGTGTCTCGCGGCTGAGCTGTTTTATGTTTGTCATGTATTTTCCTTTTGAGTTCACTATTGGCTGAAAATTGTGAATTGCCAACAATTTGGTTTACAATGATTAGTCATAAACGTATCATTTTACGTTATTTATAACGGATAATCAACCGGCAATAATCGATGTTGTGATTAACTTCGACAGGTTCTTGCGCGGTGATATATTCTGCGACGATTTCGATGTTCAGTTGTTACAATAGGATAGAAATCTGATATGGCGCGTATAGTACATTATATCCACAGGCTTTTGGCTCTGTCATTATTGCTGATGGTCGTGACAGCGACCGGTCGGGCCGGGCAACTATCGGAGGATCTGGTCCGCCAGGTTTCGAGCAAGAAATCAACAGACCTGGTGAAGGTCTGGATTAAGCTGCCCGATGTGGAGGATGCCGCCACTCTTAAGACGGTCGCAGCCTCCAGTGCGAAGACCAGAACTGGCAGGTACCGGATAACACGTGAACGCCTGTATGCCAGTCACACGGCAGCGCAAAGGGATTTGCTGGGCCATTTGCGGTCAATTCGTTCGGTTCCGCAGCAGGTGCCCACGGAATCTCCCAAAGGGCATTGGCTCGTCAATATCATTGAGGCCGAAGTGACCGTTGAGCAACTGTACGAGTTGTCACAGCGTGATGATGTGGAGACGATATTGGCGGTGCCGGAAATCACGACCATCGCGCCTGAAGGCTCCGAACCGGCGACGGCTATCTCAGCCGGAGTCGAAGCCAATCTTTCCTATATCAATGCTCCCACAGCATGGGCAGCTGGTTATACGGGCGAAGGCAGGATCGTCTGCATCTTCGATACCGGGGTAGACGGTTTGCACCCGGCCCTGTACGATAACTGGAAGGGTCACGATGGGAATCCGGCGGCGGCGTGGTTCGACCCCGCCGCGGGCGAATCTTTCCCGCATGTGCTTCCTGTCCAGCCGGGTGCGGTTACTTACCACGGCACTGCCACAACCGGACTCGCGGTTGGTCACGATGACGCCACCGGCGACACCGTCGGTGTGGCGCTCGACGCCAAATGGATCGCCGCCGCGGTGGCGGATATCGAGGGTGCTTCTATTATCGATGCCTTTGAGTGGGCCGCCAATCCTGACGGTGACCCGAACAATATCGATGATGTACCGGACGTCATCAATCATAGTTGGGGCATTCAAAACATTGGCTGCCAGGATGTCTTCTACACCATGATCGATAATACCGAGGCCCTTGGAATCGTCAATATTTTTGCCGCCGGTAATGAAGGGACGAACTTTCCCGCGATACGCAATCCAGCCAACCGGGCCATTGATTCGCTTGATTGCTTCGCGATCGGCAATATCAACCACACCACATCCGTTCTTTCGCCGACGTCGTCGAGGGGTCCATCCGATTGTAATGGCGCCATCAAGCCGAACGTGGTCGCCCCGGGTGTGCTCATTAGAATTCCCGTCCCCGTCAACACTTACAGCACGGCCTCCGGCACATCTTTCGCCGCTCCGCATGTCTCCGGTCTGGTGGCACTGTTGCGGGAGAAAAACCCGAACGCCACACCTGACGAGATCAAAAAGGCTATCCTTACTTCAACGAACCATTTGAACAAGACTCTGCCGAACAACGACTACGGATGGGGTCTTGTTGACTGCATGGCGGCCATTAGGGCGCTATCGGGTACCAACACAGAACCCAACGTGCGAGTCTTTGCTTTCGACCATGACCCCATCAGCCCCGGCGATACGGTGGAGGGCTCTCTGGTGCTGAAAAACCTCGGGGGCGACGTACGCAACATCACGGTCCTGGCTACCAACAGCAATCCGTCGCTGAAAGTGCTTAACGGACTGGCCATCTTCGGCGACATTGACGAAGGCGACACGGTTCGGGCAGCCCAGGACCTGAGGGTCGTTGTCAGCGACACGGTTGCCATCGGTTCAGTTCTCACTTTAGACCTTCAGATTTCCAACGCCACCGGCTACTCGAAGACTCTCAAGCTCTACTTCCTGGTTGAACAAAGAGACAAGCGCTCGCTTTTGACGCACAATGTCGGCAACATCGAATTCACTCTCACGAACTTCGGTACCTTCGGGGTCGGTGAGGATTCGTATTTCGATGCCGGGGGGGCCGGATTTAAATTCAGGCTCGGCTCCAACGATCTCTGGGACGGCGGTCTGATGATCGGGCGCGACGCGTCACATGTATCCGACGGCGTCACCAACGTGGCATTCGAGCCCGACGGTGACTTTTCGGTTGTCTCATCGGGCAGTATCGACTTCGTAACTCCGATCGGACCAGCCTCAGAGCAGACCTACAGTCGCTTCACCGATGAGCGAGCCGAGAATCCGCTGGGAGTCGAGCTTACCCAGGTAAGCTACGCCTTCGACGATGCGCCCTACCAGGATATAGTCATCCTGCGCTACGTGGTGAGAAACACCGGTGCGTCATAATTGCCCAATCTCTACGTGGGGCTGCACCTCGACTGGGATGTTGGTGGTGCCTTCTCCAACGCGGGTGGTTACAACACCGGCAACGGCTCACTATGGATCGCCGACAACCCCGTCGACGCACCAATCGACTACCGCGGCATGGTATTGCTCGATGGAGACTTCACCACGGCATACACCGAGCGTGCCGACCTTGTTGTTTATCCTCCCGATGGCTTCGATGATGACGGCTACACCGAGGCCGAGAAGATGAACAGCCTGGCGAAAGGCATCAATTCGCCCGTTGAATACGAAACGGGCCGGGAAGATTTGTTCCAGGTCATGGCCGCAAAAATCACCGAACTGGCCCCAAACCAGATCGACACTGTCGTCTTCGCCTTTGTCGCCGGTCGCAATCTGTCGGAATTTAACGCAAGCGTCGCGGCTGCCAGGACTGCCTATGACGAGATACTGGCCGTCGATGTCGCCCCGGAAATAACGCCCATCGAAAATATGGCCGTTCTGGCCGGGAGTGATTTGTCGTTCAAGGTATCGGCTATCGATCCCAACGCCACAATTCCAACCCTGCGTGTCGAAGACCTGCCTTCCGGCGCCTCCTTCACCGATAGCAGCAACGGCAATGGCGGCTTCGAATGGTCTATTGATCCGGCTCAGACCGGCTCTTTCATGCCGATGTTCATCGCCGAGGACGGCATCAACGCCGATACTGAGACTGTCGTTATCACCGTTCTGGACAACAGCGCCGCGGCCCCAATCATACGGGTGATAGCCGTACCGGAACTCACCGCCCTCAAAGGGGAGACTATCGAGTTTCAGGTTGTCGCGACCGATCCGAACGGAACCATACCGGAACTGTCGGTTGATACCCTTCCCGCCGGAACCAGCTTTACCGACCACAACGATGGTACTGCCGATTTCGTCTGGTTCACGAGTCTGGCCGACGAAGGCGAGTATCCGTTCCTCTTCATTGCCAGCGATGGCTCCCTGGCCGATACATCTTCGATGCTTATCCGCATCGCCGGCAGTCTGCCCAGCGAATATGTCCTCCGGCAGAATTTCCCCAATCCGTTCAACAGCGGCACGACCGTGTCCTTCGATCTGGAAACCACTGTCAGCTATACTCTGACTATCTATAACATGCTCGGTCATAAGGTCCGCGAATACCACGGACGGGGTGGACCCGGCGAAGTACGAGTATCGATCGGCTCCGGCGGTATGGCTTCGGGAGTGTACTTCTACAGGCTTAACGCCGGTGACTTTATCGATACAAAGAAGATGGTCCTGACTAAGTAGCGCTTAGTCACCCTTCACCACAAAAGGAACTGTCCTGATTCCGGTTTTTGCCGTAATCTGTTCGGCTTCATCTTCTGTGTGACAAATGGCAATCAGACTGTTTCGAGGTATGTCTGAAAAAGCCAGGTCTCCCGCGAGCCGATATTCATCCTCGACCGACCAATCCGATTTGACACCGCGCGACTGTGTCCGCCACCGATCACTGCCGTTCACACACTTCGCCGAGTCGCCCGAAGACCTGTCGTAGTATATCACTGGCAGAACACCTTTTTCGAGCGCCGTGCGTTTTTCGATGCCGATACCGTAGGGTTCGAACGACATGACCCGGTAGCGCGAGCGCCATGACATAAGCTCCGCCATTTTCGCCGGCGGGCGATTCGAGAACGAGACAGCGGCGACCTTCCCCGGTATGTTCTTCGGCGACCCTTTGATGATCCTGGTGTCGAGTATGTTTGACAGAGTATGAAAAGCGCTCCGCGGGTAGTCTTCCGAATCGATGATGGCTCCGTAATAATCGAATAACGACTCGGTGGGCCAGGGGCCGTTTGACGATCGCGTCCAGTGAATGAGATAACTGTCATTCAGCTTCTCTACCTCCGGATTGACGTGCTCGCTATCGATTCGATACCCCAGTGGTTGCCGGCGAGGCTGATATTTCACCTCGAATCTCCGGTCAACCGGTTTTCCCTGCCTTTTCGCTTGCTCGATCAGGCCTTCCATATACCCGCCGGGCCGGATGCTCACGGGTAAAATCGAATGCGCTCGTGTTACGACTTCCCGGTCCCGGTTGAATTCCCGACTTTCATCGGTAGGGAAGACCGGAATGAAAGTAACTTGATGTTCATCGAGCCTGAATCGATCGCGGACGTGGCTCGACAGCGCTTCAACGTCGTCATTATGCGTACAGGGTAGGAAGATATTGAGTTCGAGTTGATTGACAGCGCCGAGGCAGGTTATTAACTCCCAGGTCTGTATGCCCACCGACGTATTAAGGGCCATATTTTGTGACCCAAGCCACCGGACAGCCTCAACAGTTTGTCTGACCCATGGGCAGTTTCCATCAGGCCGAAGCGCCTGGCGCGATAATAGAATAGCCCCCGAACGAGATAATTGACACACTGCGTCCCTCCCCGAACGATATCAGCCAAGGATATTATCCATGGCCATCATAATAACGAATCCGATCATCACTCCGAAAGTAGCCAGTCGTGACTTGCCTTTCGAGTGAGTTTCGGGAATGATTTCATCACTGATTACAAAGAGCATGGCTCCGGCAGCAAAAGCCAACCCGAACGGGAGAACCGGATCGAAGATAGTCACCGCGCCGACCCCAAGCAGTCCACCGACAGGCTCGACCAGCCCGGTCAGGGTAGCTATTCCCACGACCGTCCATCGTTTGTAGCCAAGCCCCAGCAGGGGCAGGGCCACCGCCAGGCCCTCGGGAAGGTTCTGAAGCCCGATACCTATAGCCAGGCTTGTGCCCGCGCCAACGTCACCTCCGCCGAATCCGACGCCAACAGCAAGACCTTCCGGAAAATTGTGAATGGTAATGGCGATAATAAACAGCCAGATCTTCTTGAGCTTAGTGTCGGGTCCTTCGCGTCCGATAAAAAAGTGTTCGTGAGGCAGCCACTTGTCCACCCGGTCGAGCACTACCGCCCCGAAGAGCATCCCGACAACGACTATATAGGCACCGTATCCGGGCCAGAGCCGGTCGCCGTGGTGGATTCCGGGGACTATGAGTGAAAATGATGTCGCCGCAAGCATGACCCCGGCGGCCCCGCCCAACATGGTGTTTAGAACCTTATCGGGTACTTTTTTGAAAATTAGGGCGGGCAGGGCACCGACGCCGCTGGCCAAGCCAGCCAGGGTGCTGGCTAAAATCCCCATCGTGAATATGGACATAGGATCACCTCACCTGTTCAATTCCGATCTTGCTATTGAAGAGCTCCCCGACAAGTTTCACGTTTTCAATATTCCCATGCCGGGTGCGGGCCGTCAAACAAAAAAATGCCGACCGTGTCCGGTAAGTTCCCATTATTGTTTGTTTGGTGCATGTTTCTGTTTGTCATTGGCTTTGCGGGGCTTGGGTTCGTTTCGTCATTTTTTAAGTCACAACAGTTTCTTTCCGTCATCCCCGCCCTTCTCAGTCATTCCCGCGTACGCGGGAATCCGGTCCAAACCCCCTCAATCCCCCTTATCAGGGGGAGGAATCTCAACGCCCAAAACGTTGAGTCATTGCGTGCGAAGCGCGGCAATCCCCATACATTTACATCAATTTGGCTTCGTTTCGTCATTTTTCCAGTCATTCCCTTTTTGAGTCATTCCCGCGAAGGCGGGGATGACTCGCCGCTAATGGCGTCGAGTTATGATGTCGAAACCTCCCCGCGCTGCGGAGACCCTTACGGGCAGGGGTTTCGACCTACGAGGCTGCCCTACGAGGTTCAGGGACTTTTAAATTGCGCACAGGAAAACAGAGCTGCTTTATTGCGGCATGAACAGAAGGGTGGCTATTATCGCGGCTCTGACGCTGAGCTTGATCGGAATCAGGCTACCGGCCGTGACGCTAACTGTTGAGAGGGGCTCCGACTTACAATCCGTAATCGACTTCGCCTCCGACGGCGATACTATCATCCTGGCGGCTAAGACATTTGAAGCCCGGCCAACGCAATTCACTGACCCGCTGTGCGGAAACTGCGAGATCCATCAGACCGAAATTCCGGCGACTCGCGGCTTCATCATCAAAGACAAAGCTCTTGTGATAGTCGGTAAATCACGCGAGGAGAGCCGGCTGGTGACCAACGCCGGATATGGAATCTATTTCGAGAATTCGCGTGGCTCGATGCTCAAGAACCTGACAGTGACCGGGGGTAAACGCGATCCGGATGGCATGGCTACCGATGCAGCGGTTGTGGCCAGAAACTCCAGGGTCAGCGTGTATGACTGCCTGATAACGGACAACGATCACCGTATCGATACTCTGGTAATCGGTATCGCGGGCGTTATCGGCAGGGAAGGAGCCGAGGTGACAATAAACAACACCACCATTGTCGATAATAGCTGGGATGGAGTTGCACTTTACCGGGGAGCCGTTGCGACTGTCACTGACTGTGTAATCAAGAACGGTCGCGGAGCCGGCATCGGTGTAACGTGGGACGCTACCTGTGTTGCCTACCGCAACGAGATAACCGGGTACTGGAAGGGTATCGGGGCTTTTGGGTCATCATGGGTCATCGCGCGCAACAATCTCGTTCATGACAATCTTGGCTGGGGGATAATTGCGACCGGAAAATCCTACATGGATATCACCAACAACGTGGTGCATGACAACGGCAACTGTGGAATAACGCCGTGGTCAACCGAGAGCAGGGGAAGAATCGTCAACAATATCGTGACGGGCAACGGCTGGCGCGAGGAATGGGTCTGCCCATGTGTGGGTGTTCAGAATTACGGTGACTGGGCCAAGTGGGAATTCGCGCACAATATCGTTTGGGATAACGTTGAAGGCAACTATGGGGATATCTGGGATAACACCGGGCTAAACGGAAATCTCAGCGAAGATCCTCTGTTTCTGGGTGAGGCTGATTTCCATGTTGCCGGGGGCTCACCGGCCGTTAACGGCGGCGACTCCACGATTTACAACCTCAACGGAACCGTCTCTCATATAGGCCTTTACGGCGGACCCCAGGCGTGGCGTAAGTAGCGCTGCGCATTATCTCAACATTATCAATCGCAACTCGATAAAAGTTAAAAGTTGCCATCGGTACGGCCGATTCTATACCGTATGGACAACGACTGATAATTCCAAAATGGAGGGTTTGCGATGAAGAAGATCTTAATCCTGCTGTTGTCGCTGGGGGTGGTTTTGGCCCTTGTAATCGGCTGCAGCGACGATGACGGTCCGACCGAACCGAATGAACTGCTGACAGGAAGCACCGAGGATCCGGAGTTTGTACTTGCCCAGGAAGCGCTTTTCGGCGCGGAAGATTTCTCCGATGAGATGTTCACGTGGATGGAGTTCTTCATTGACAGTGTTTTCGGGGAAGCCGCTCAACCGAGTGGTTCGAGTGCCTTTACGGCCAAATTGCTGGCCGATACGGTCTGGGTTACCTATCACGAGGACAGCGAATACTGGTATCTGTATTTCAGGCACGATGACACCACTTGGGTTGGGGATGTCGTGCAGGAGGTTACGACCCTGAGACTTTATGATTCGATTCAGTTTCAGCACACTGGCGACCCGGTGCAATGGCCCGATTCGAGCGCGCTCACTGCCGTTGTCAACGGTGTCACTCTCCTCGTTACAACGATGACCGGTCAGGGCAACGCCATGGCCACACAGGCTGTCACCGTCGCCGGCGCAGCGGGCGAGATTGCCAATCACGGCGATGTTGTCCTCGATGGAACGCGGACGTTCGCATTGATGCTGACTGGTGAGGGAGGGCAGTGCAGCGTGGATCTGGAGGCTTCGGCCACCGCAGACGACATAGCCTTGAATATCGCCGCTTCGGAAGAAGGGGCGTGCCCCGAATCAGGTAATCTGGTGCACGTGGCCACGATAACCATCGAGTGTACCGGCGACACGGCTTTTACTTTCACTGACACCTGGACATTCGACCAGACTTTCTTTGGCGACAGTATCAAGGTGGTGGCCGAGAACTCTACCACGCGCTGGACTTTCACGGATACGTGCGATGTTGTGGCCGGGCCCACCCGTCCGTACGCCGAGTTGTTCGCCAGGATTAGAGAGCGCTGAGGCTCGTGGTATTTTTCGATTTTTAAGGGAAGGCCTGACGGTCTTCCTTTTTTCATTAATGCGGATGTTGTTTTATCACACCGTTGGCTGTCCGATAATATCTTGACAGGGGCGTTGATGGCGTTCTTATTGTGTTCGACAGACCAATCGGAGGAGTGGCTGAGTGGTCGAAAGCGGCGGTCTTGAAAACCGTTGTACCGTATGGTACCGTGGGTTCGAATCCTACCTCCTCCGCTTCTAGAGCCAGTTCGAGTGAAGCGAGTTACTGGGTCTTAAACCCCGAGGCTTTGCGAGGGGGTACAGACGAGAGTCAAGCTAATCTAATGGTTCACCAACAGCTACATTGACACACTTACTGAGATTAGGAGGAATTCGATATGATAAGGTCAGCCGCAATTCTGCTGCTTTCATTATTACTGATTCTTGGGGCTTGCCAGAAGCAGGCCGATAAGACCGAGATACCTCAGGTTGTCGTCGACTCGGTAGCCTCGGCCGACGGCGTGATGATTCATTACAAATCATACGGTGAGAATGACCGGGCGGTCGTTTTTGTCCACGGATGGAGTTGCGACGGAAGTTACTGGGTAAGGCAAGTCGAGGCTTTCAAGGACGAGTACCAGGTGGTGACGATTGATCTTGCCGGGCATGGCAATTCGGGGGCGGATCGCGAAGAATGGACCATGGGCCGTTTCGGCGATGATGTGGCTGCGGTAGTAAACAGTCTCGGCCTTAAAGAAGTGATTCTGGTAGGACACTCGATGGGGGGAGCGGTGTGTATTGAGGCTTCCCGGCGTTTGCCTCAAAAGGTAATCGCGACCGTAGGCGCTGATACCTACCAGGATTTGTCCCGGGCAGGGAGGACCGAGGAGTCGGATGCCTTTATAGCTCCTTTTCGTCAGGATTTTGTTGGAACGACAAGGGGTTTTGTTCGGGGTATGTTCGGACCCGATGCCGATACGCTGTTGGTGGAGCAGGTAGTGGAAGATATGAGCCAGGCCGATTCCACTATTGGTCTGGCCTGTTTCGAAGGGTTCGCAGCCTACGATTTCAGTGGAGCGATGTCCGATATGCGCAAGCCCGTTCGAGCCATTAACGCCGATATGTGGCCGACTGATGTCGAGGGTAATCAACGGGTGGCGGAGTCGTTCGAGGTGGACATTATCGAGGGTATAGGCCATTTCGTTCAACTCGAAGCACCGGAAGAATTCAACGTCAGGCTTCGCAGGGTACTGCACGAATTCTGGCCGCCGGAGCCATCGTAGCGCTTCTCAGTCACAATACAGCCCCGTGCGAGGTTAGAAGATCTGTTCGTCTTCCTCCCAGAGATCCATCTCGAAAGTGGCGATGGAGTAGATGAGGACCGCGATCCCGCCCAGCAGTAAACCGGTTTTGAGACCATCTATCCGCCTGACTTTTACGCTCGTTACGGACTTAAGGGGAAGTTGGACCGGTTCGCCTGATTTTGCATTACCGACGAGGGCGTAATTGAGCGTGTCAATCCGGCCATAGCTCCCGTCGAACTCGATGTAGGTGTCCGATGTTGAGGCGGCTTTAATGCGGCCCTTGACGGTGTCTCTATTGGCGCGTTTCTGTTGCTCCTTAAAGTCATTCGCCGACTGACAATGCGTGGATGAATCGGTGGCAACGGTGAAATACACCGAATCAATGTCGCTGATGCGCACAGTCTGTCGGGTACCGTCGGTTGACTTGCCCTGAATGGCCGCCGCAGCCTGATGAAACCGGCCACCGGCCTGATCGAAGGTGATTTGTTCGCCGCTGTCGAGTTTGACGGTGGTGACAACCGCAGGGGGTGCGATCCTGATTTCGCTGCCCGGCATCAGGGCCGTCTTGGTGCAGCCGGAAAGGCTGACGGCTACAAGAATGGTAATAACCACCCCTGTTTGTTTCACCGTTAATGTTTTCATTTTATTGCTCTCCCTTATTTTCCCGTTGTTTCCATTACCGACCAAGACTCTGAGACGACTAATAACTGGTGCCCGAGCCAAAGCCGGTCATCGTTGCGCCAGCGATAATCGCGGTAATCAGGAAAGCGAGGGCACCGAGTCCGAGAACCGCTAAAAATGTCTTATCAGGGGCGGACCGTTTGACTTCAAGGGTGTCGATCTCGCTGAGAGGTGTCTGAAGGGTATCGCCGGATTCGGTGATGCCGCCGACAATGAATTGGCCGGTCGTGTCTATCCACCCCGTGCTCTTATAAAATGTAACCTTGCCCTCCTCGTTTGTAAAGCCGTGAATCCTGCCCTTGATGGTATTGCGCCATCTTTTAACTTCCTTTTCATGAAAGGCTTCGGGGTCTGTCGCGTGTTCGACGGTGTCATTCTTCACTGTGACGTAAACCGTATCGACCGAGACCAGCCGTACCTGGTGCGGCTCACCATCGCTGGTTACTCCGTCGAACAGCTTTTCCCGATAGTGATACCTGGCTCCGTCGGTGTTCCAAACGAGGTTGCCGCCGTCGAGAAATTTCAGCCGGGTGATCTTTCCCGGTTGCTCCTGGTTTATTGTGCCGGCAGGTATCTTGACGATCCTGGTGCATCCCGATATGACCACGGAGTTGAAAAGAAAAGCTGCCAGCGTGACCAGACTTATAATTTGTCTGAACATGGTAGTACCTCCATTGGTTTTGCGAGGTCTTCGCATGATAAACAGGGTTCCATTACTAACTGTGGAGTTATTGGCGTCACAAATTATTAATTCCCCATACTGGTGCTGCGCCAATTAAGCTCAAACTGTGACATGGCAATGGCGGCCCACAGAGCAAAAATGGCGACGGTTATCCCTGCTGTTAACAGGAGTGTCTTTGTGGGTGAGGCGCGCCTGACACTGAGGCTGGCAACCTCGTTCAACGGTGTACGAAGGGTGTCGCCGGTGTCAATGATACCGACAATGCTCTGATTAAGAGTGTCAATCCAGCCGGTTTTCTGAAATTTCGTCAGCCCAATCCCCGCAAAGTAACCCTCGATTTTACCTCTTATGGGATCCTTGCGCCGGTTAGTCTCGTCCTTATGGAAGGCGCCGGCATCCAGTGACTGCTCGGACGGGCTGTCTCCCAGGGTGTAGTAGATTGAGTCGATTGAGCCGAGCCGGACGTGCTGACGAACTCCATCGGTGGTAATGCCTTCGAACATTTCCGCCTGGTAGATGTATGCCGCGCCCTGGGAATTCCAGACCAGGGTGCTGTCTTGTTCGAGTTTTACACGGGTGACTTTTTTAGGTGGATCCAGCTTCAACTCACGGACAGGAACGCTGACTCTACTCGTACAACCAGACGAGGCGAAGGAGTAAAAGAGAAAGGCGGCGAGGGTTATCAGGTTTGTTGTTTGTCTTAACATGGCAATATCTCCTAAATTTTGTTAGGCTTTCCCGTATCCTCCTATTTGGGGTGAAAACTCACGGGGATATACTCCGCGGTGAGTGCCAGGGTAACGGCCAGGACCGCGAAAACACCGACAGTGATCAAGATATTCTTTGTGGAAGCATAGGTTCGTTCGACAGAGAGACTGTCAGTTATCTCCAGCGGCACGTTGACCATTCCCTGGTTTTCCGCATAACCAATAACCGCATTGGAGGTCGCGTCAATCCGCGCGTAATGGTTGAAGAAATAGGAGCCTTCGGAGGTGTAGACGCGACGGATCTGCCCCTTGACGGCACCGCCTCCGTTCAATACCTGGCCCGAGGTGTCCCGCTTGATTTCGCCGATGGGAACTATAACGGTTTTGCGAGTTGCGCAGCCAGAGACAGCGAAGGAGTAGAAGAGAAAAGCTGCCAGGGTCATCAGGGAAACGGTTCGTTTAAACACGGTAATATCTCCTTTAGTTCATTCGCCTATAATCTTTCTCTTGCTCCTATGGTAAGGACCAACCTGCGTCGTCCAAATCCACGGGCGAGACAGCAAGTGCCAGGACAACTGCGAGTACCGTACAAACGGCGATGATTGAGAGAGTCGTCTTGTTTACTGATGTTCGTGCGACCGAGAGGCTGTCGACTGTTGTCAGCGGGAGGCTGAGCCGTTCCTGATTCACCGTGCTGCCGACGACAGCGTTGGTGGCCGAGTCAATACGGGCGTAGTGCTCATCGAAAAAGTAGGCTCCCTTAGCGGTGTAGACGCCCCGGATCTGCCCCTTGACGGCTTTCCGTGCGTTAAGTACCTGGCCCGAGGTGTCGCGCTTGATTTCGTCGATGGGGACTATGACAGTTTTGCGAGTGCAGCCGGAGCCGGCGAAGGTGTAAAAGAGAAAGGCTGCCACGGTTATCATGTTGATTGTCTTCTTGAACATTTTCTATCCCTCCTGCTTAAGGTTTCCATCCAAAGTGGGTCATATCAACCCATGTGCCAAACCGCCAGTCTTTGAGCAGTTTTTGTATGTGCTTGCTTGACAGGGAATTGGCTCTGCCTGCCGTTCGCGCGTCGGTAATCGCAGCGGGGTAGGGTATAACCAGACTGGATAGTAACTAACGACTTAAGATGGGCGTGTCATAATGTACTTGCGCAACCGCACGGCGAGGTATTCGTTAACAAAGTGTGAACTAGATGAGTGATGCAGAGAAAGGAAAGAACTTGGCCGGTCATGTTTGCCCCTGGTGGCTGGGGTATTTTTTAATAACTCCGTTGAGGCGAATTCTTCAATCGCCCGAGAAAATCCTTGGTTCGTATGTCAAGCCGGGTATGACTGTTCTTGAAGTAGGCCCCGGGATGGGGTATTTCAGCCTGTGGATGGCCGACGCGGTCGGCGCAGACGGAAAAGTGGTCTGTGTGGATGTTCAGGAGAAGATGATTCGCGCCTTGAAGCGTCGGGCAGCCAAAGCGGGAGTGGACGCGACCATCGACGCGCGCGTTTGTGGCGCGGCTGATTTAGGAGTGGGCGACCTTGATGGGCAGGTCGATTTCTGCCTGGTATTCGCGGTCGCGCATGAGATTGATGACGTGGACGCTATGTTTGAGCAGCTTCGTCGTACTCTGAAGCCGAACGCTACCTGCCTTGTCGCCGAACCTAAAGGACATGTGGGGAAGAAGGATTTCGACAATACGATCGGGTGGTTGGCAGGTGCCGGATTCCGGGTTGTCGAGCACCCGTCTGTCGCGCGCAGTCATGCGGCCCTGCTTCAACGAGAGTAAGAATCCATTTTAGTTTCGGAGATGACTGACCTTCACGCAGCTTCCGGGTGAAAAAGCGAGGTGGAGGCATGTGCCATCAGCGGTTCGAATCGACCCCTTTGAACCACCGAGGTGTCCTCCACCTGATTCGCTCCCTCCCCCTTCTATACAGCCTCAGTGGTAATTTAAGGCTATCCACTGACAGTTTCTGGCAGTGCAGGGACACAAAAAGCACTAAATAGTTTGAAAAAAACGGCCGGAGTGTTATTTTGGTTTTGACAGTGGTGCACCTTCCTCAGTCAGGTGTCCCGTGAATGTGAAGCGCTTCTTGCCCTGAGTCTGTTATGCCTGCGCCGGATGAATCAAGATACGAGCTGACAAATCTGTTGTCGCAAAATGAGTTGTGCCAATCGTGGTTGGCGGTTGACCGTCTGGTGGGCGCCGAATGTTTCCTCAAGATTGTTAATCCCGAATCATCGGTAGACAAAGTGGTAGCGAGCGGCATTTTGCAGAATTCTTTCAATCTGCAACGCCGCATTAAGAGTAGCCGGATCATTACTGCCAGACGGAAGTATCCGGGTCGTGACAAGTTGTACATTGAGTATGAACATCTCGACCCGCAAGAGTGGCAGGAGTTGACGGAAGATGTCTTCTGGAGATATCCTCAAAGCATCCTGACGCAGATGTTTCTCCTGGTGGACCTTGTTCATCTTTACGAATTGGTTCACTGCGATCTGAAGTTGAGTAACTTTCTTGTCAGGCAGGCCGACGGCGAACCCAGGCTGGTTCTGATTGATCTCGATTTCCTGACCGAGACAGGTTCTTCCCCCAAAGCCAGGATTCTTGGTTCACCGCGCCACATCGCCCCCGAGATACTCGCCAACGACACGATTGTGCCGCAGTCCGACAACTATTCACTCGGTGTTGCCCTCATGGGCTGTCTTGAGTATGTGCATGATTCGAAGGTGAATGGCGATAGCGGCGTTGGTTCCATCGTGGCACAGTTGTCCGGTCTGGCTCATCAGTTGACGCTGGATGATCCGTTGCTCAGGCCGTATAATCTGCTCGACGCCCTGGTGAAGGCGGAACTTATCAGTGAATCGGCACATCGGAAAGCCACTCTGGAACTCTTTTCCTCCCAGCTGGTAGGCGGATTACGCCGGACCCGCAATGTCAAATCCGGGGAGGAAAAGTCGCTCAAGAAGATTATTTTCGAGGACCACAGGATTCTTGGGGTTCACGAGGAGCTTATCGGTGGCCTTACGGAGGTCTGGGCACTTGACAGGACGACTGCCATCGCCCTGTTCAAGGCCATGGTTGAAGGAGCGGGCCTCAAGCGCTATGGAGATTACTGGCGCTTTGAATTCCGCGATGACGACCTGAGGAGTTCCCTGGACGCGATCGATAAGGCACTCGGACGGCCGGATATTGGCGGACGCTATGGTAGCCTAAGTGGGGGCGCTCTGGCCGGGGAAGTTTTACGAAGGAGCCTTCAACTCAGAAAGAACGGTGAATACCTTCGGGCGTTCATAGACCTCAAGACTATCTGGGAGAAGCTGGGGGCGGACCAATCGGTGCCGTCCGATGTTTGTGCGCAAGTGGTCAGAGAACTGGCGTTGCTGGCAAGGGGCCTGGGTCGTCTCGAAGATGCCGCCGATTACTTCGGTCGGCTCGCCGCGATCAACGAGTCTCGCTCACAGCTTGACCTGGAGGCGCGCTATGATCACATCTGTGTTCTACTGGACTTGGGCAATGTTGGTTTAAGCAGGAAAGTTATCGAGAAAGGTTTAGAGGAAGCCAGATCCGCAAATGACGTGTACTATGAACTGATGTTTACCAGGATTGAAGCCGGTCGGATAGGTTCGCAGGGTGATTATCAGAAGGCCGAAAATTTGCTTGAGTCGGTTCGCGAGCGGGCGGCGACGGAAAACCTTCATGAACTGGAGGTCAAGGCTTGCTACACCGGGGGCATCGTGGACTGGAGGAGAGGAGAGTTCGGCAAGGCAAGAGAGCAGCTTGAGACAAGTTATGAGATCGCCAGGAAGCACAATCTGCTGCACAAATCGGTCAGCACCATCCTTGGTCTGTCGCTGCTGAATTTCGAGATGGCTCTGTACAACGCCGCCATAAAGTACGGAAAACTAACGATCAGGCAGATAGAAGAGCCGTCGGACCGAAGCATTGTCGCGAACATTTCGATTACGCTATCGCATACTTACTCCCGGCTTGGAGAG
This sequence comes from Candidatus Zixiibacteriota bacterium, assembly GCA_020351995.1. Taxonomy (GTDB): domain Bacteria; phylum Zixibacteria; class MSB-5A5; order GN15; family FEB-12. The sequence continues at coordinate 1,481,418 of CP070674.1, read as the reverse complement.
CACAACAAAGCCGAATACTGGTTGCTGAAGTATATCGCACCTGAACTGTGCGTGCCGAGCCATGAGCGTATGGTTATATTTTATATCAGTGACGCTTTCATCAAGATTAACCGGGCCGACTATCGTTCGGCGGGACAGTCTCTTGCCAAGGCGCAGGACCTGATGGATTCCGACACCTCGCTGCGGACAGTCACAAAGCTGTATCACAACCTGGCTGAGATGGCTTTGTTCCAGGGGCAGCATCGACGGTGCTTGCAGTATCAGACGGCCGGTTTAGAGCACCTGAAATCTTATGGTGATGAAACCTCACGTCTTGAACTGGAACTGATCGGCATTCTCAATGACATGTACAACGATAACCGCAGTGAGGCAGTTCAGGAGTTGCCCGCGGTGGTGGAGTCATTGATTGGCTGTAACAGTTACTACTTCGCCGGTCTGGGGCTTTTCCATTTGCTGTTGAGGGGCATAGACGAGGGAGTGACCGTTAGTGTTGACAGGTTTGATTCGCTAATTGAGCTCTCCCGCAAATCCCGGGCTCCGTTTTTCAAAGCTTTGACGGCATTGATTGATTGTGGATCTGCCGGCGGGCAGGACAATGGTTTGACGATGCGATTTCTCAAGACCGCGTATCGGATTCTGGAGTCGAGCGGTAACCGCTTTGGGGCCGGTGTTGTCTGTCGTACGCTGGCGCGGCGCTATGGCGCCAGTTCCAGTCATAAACTGGCCAGGAAATTTTACGACCAGTCCCTCAAACTGGCTCGCGCTATGCAAAACGAGTCAATGGCGGCGAATTTGCTGGGTGAGCTGGAGGAAGTGAATTTGCCCGATAGGGACCAGTCGGCCCTTCTCGAATCAATCTATGCCATATCCGAGGTGTTCAAGAACATAAAGGACTATGGTAAGTCGCTGACCCGGGCGGTGGAGTTCGCCGTGGATCAGACTGGAGCCGAGCGCGGCGTGTTGCTTTTGAAAAGTGAACCCAAAGCCGGGCTTCACATGGCGGCAATGATTAACTGTGATGAGGACAGCCTTGATGATATCGTTGATTTCAGCTCTTCGATTCCTCTGGATGTGGTCAGGAAAACCAGCCCGCTGATTATCGATAACGCCCTGACAGACAAGCGTACCAGGAATTACAGAAGTATCGTGGCCCACAATATTCTGTCGGTTATTTGTATTCCGATCACTCTCGAGGGCAGGGTGCTGGGGGTGCTATATCTTGATCATCACACCATACCGGCCCTTTTCGACAAAAACGATGTAATTTACGTTTCCTCCATCGCAAATCTCCTGGCGGTGATGATCGCCACCATCCGTTCCTACCGGGATATAACCCTGATCAACCGCCAACTGGTAGAAGATGTCAACAGGTCCGGCAGGAGGCAGTCGTTTATTACCAATGATGTTTCCTTGAGAGAACTCTTTGATAAGCTTCCGGAGATAGCACGCACCAACGCGCCGGTTCTGGTAGTTGGGGAAAGCGGAACCGGTAAGGAAATCCTTTGTGAGATGATTCATAATCTGAGCCTAAGAAGAGACAAGCCGCTGATCAAGTTAAACTGCGCCGCCGTGGCAGGCAGCCTGATTGAGAGCGAACTTTTCGGTGTCGCTGCCAATGTCGCGACGGATGTAAAGGAGAGAGAAGGGAAGTTCGCTGCTGCCGACGGAGGAACGTTGCTTCTTGACGAAATCGGTGACATGCCGATGGAGGTTCAGAGTAAGGTCTTGCGAGCCATCGAATACCAGCAGTTCGAAAGAGTGGGCAGCAACAAGACCATGTATACCGATATCAGGTTTGTTTACGCGACCAACAAAGACCTGCTGGCAATGGTGCAGAAGGGGAATTTCCGCCCTGATCTGTATTACCGGATTAATACGGTAACCATTGAAATACCTCCGCTGCGAGAAAGGCCGGACGATATCCTGCTGCTGACAGACTACTTTCTCAACCTCTTTTCGCAGCCCGGTAACTCCCCTCGCTTCGCGAGCGAGGCCTTGGAAGCTCTGGGGGCTCACTATTGGCCGGGCAACGTTAGGGAGTTGAAGAATCTTGTGGAGCGTTGCTGTATCATATACCCTGGCGAAGCCATTGGGCTGCATCAACTCCCACAGGAGATCAGCTCCAGCCGACCTTCAACCGGGCTTAAGGACAATGTTGCCGAGCGGCTGGAAAAAGATAAGATAAGAAAGGCCCTGGCCGCACATGGCTGGAATCAGTCCCGCGCCTCGGCCGAATTGGACATACCTCTGAGCACCCTTCGCAGAAAAATAAAGAAATATAATATCTCCAGGCTGGTTTAAACTATCCCCAAACTTTGCCGGCTTGCCATTTCACGCAGGCAAGTAACCGGTCTAAGTCCTTGTACCATGGAGGACTTGTTTCGCACGGCTAAAAAGCCTGCAAATTCCGGCAGATTTTTTCCTTTTAGTTAATCCCCGACAGGACAGATAAGCTCCCTTACGGCAATAGCTTACCCGGCGCAACGATTTGCGGCCCGCCCCGGCACGAAGGTTGTTGCCCTATTGCGCGGGGCATGTTGTTGGCACCTATGATGGAGGTAAAGAAATGATTCGCAAGTCAGTCCCAAGAGCTGTAGTTCTCTATGCTCTTGCCGTTCTGGTTATCTGCATGACCGGTCTTATCTCGACCCCGGTGAGCGTTTACGGTGATGGCGGGACAGGTGAACCCCCTACCAAGCCTCCGACGCCGCAGGATTCCACGCTAGACGTCATTAATCCGGGTGAAGAGGATAACGCTCAGAATCAGGTGAGGGCCGAGGCTGAGCCAAGTTTTCTGGAGGTCTTGATAGTCGACGCTGCGATCAGGATTCTCCTCTGAGTGAAGCGCGGGGAGGGATAGGGGGGCAAATTGCCCCCCTATCGTACTAAGGGGTTGATATGGGAAAACTTAACAGAGTTCTCAGGCTTATAAACCTGCTGACCCATCGTCAGCAGGTAACACTGGAAACGATCAAGAAGACCTGCGGAATTCCCGAAAGAACCGCGTACCGCTACCTGAAGGATATATCCGAGGCCAACTTCCCGGTTTATTTTGACCGCAATTCGAGGGCATATCGCCTCGATCGATACGGGTCGAGCCCCCGGATGGATGATTTCAGTCTTGAGGAGGCGGTGCTCATCATTGTTGCCCTCAAGCGATTAGCCGGGAGTATCAATCCGGACTATCGGCAGGAAGTCAGCGCCTTGAGCAAGAAGATCCTCGTGAGCCAGTCAATACCTCTTGAGGAGATATTCGAGGCCTACGAGCATCAGTTGGAGAGTCTCTCCGATCAACAGGAATGTTCGCAGTTGATTTCGTCGATTCTGATCAGTTCCGCGATAAGATTTGGTCGAAGAGTAAAGCTGACAGTCAATTCGGGAACCCCCTATGACAAAGCCGTGAGTATTGAAAACCCGGCCCTTCGATTTAAGAAGCACTGGCAATTAGTCAGCGGCACGGAGTCAGATTCCGAGGCCGCTGAGTTCCCCCGAATAAAGAAAGTCTCCCTGGTCAGACCGTAACAATGCTCTGTGTACAGTCAGGAATGAGAGACCGATCGTTCGCTACCCACTAAAGGCTGCAGATACAAGTGTGCTTATGATTCATTAGTAATGAGTTCTTCCGAGGCTCTTTCCTTCTGAACCACCTTGACCTCGTGTCTTCCACGAGCGTCGTAAATGACGATTGAGTCTACTCTCTTATCGGTTTCGAAAGACACCTTATGATCGAACGGTGTTGGCGAGCGCTTCGAGGCACCGGCGGGGGCCTCATGCATGAATGAATACTGGGGCGGGAAAATAGTGACCCCCACTCTTTCAAAGGACACATCAAAACCAGTGGTTTGGTGGACACCAGTGGCTCGAATGACAACAACTCCGGATTGCTGCTCCGCCCGATAAGTGGCAGAGCACATCTCCTTATTTGTTTCTCCTTTTCTCATAGCCGGTTATTGCACCTCTGTGACCCACAGGCCGACCATCGAGGGTGGCAGTGGGCAGGTTCTCTTTATGGAACAGTACGACCGGGTGCTGTCAGAATCTGGCAGTTGGGGACCAAGAAAATTCTCTGAACCGGTCGGTTTTCGGATTAGAATTCTATAAAACCCGGATAAAGATAACCATATTTGACGATTCCAGCAGCTCTTGTTGGATTAGTCCGCACAAACTTGACATCATTGTTGTTGCTGAGCATATTCAGGCAGAAGATCGGGCGAGCCAGCGATCTGGTCACCGGAGTTTCCCGGTGTATGCGGTTATCTCAAAGTAAAGCCAGGCGTTGCGACTGGAAGGGTCGTACTTGTGCTGAACCTTTTTCTCCGCGAGGAGGTTTGTATGCGTTTACTGTTAATCACTATTGTGATGACGATTGGCGTTGTCTCGGTTTCGGTATTGGCTGATACCCCGTTTTCCGCTTCTCGGGTGGATTATCCGGTAGGCCAGGGTCCACGCGCTATTTGCGTTGCTGACTTTAACGGCGACAGCGAATTTGATCTGGCCGTGGCGAACACAAATTCGAACAATGTGTCGGTGCTACTGGGGGTGGGTGACGGCACATTTCTGGCAGCTGTGAGTTACGATGCCGGTACGGAGCCTTCCGGAATTTGTGCCGCCAACGTTGATGGCGACGGCGATATTGACCTGGCAGTCACGAATTTTATGTCCGATGATGTAACGATTTTAAAAAACGACGGCTTAGGGGTTTTTGCGGCACCGGTTAGTTACGCGGTCGGCGTGGACGGGATTGGCCCGCGGGCAATATGTGCGGCTGAGCTCAACGGCAGCGGATTGATTGACCTGGCGGTGGCTGATGAGTGGGGCGACAGCATTACGGTTCTGATTAACAATGACGATGGGACCTTTCCATCATATGTCACCTATAGTACCGGTCTGGGTTCAACCCCGTTTGCGATTTGTGCCGCCAACTTTGACGGGAGCGGTTCAGTCGACTTAGCCGTGGCGAACTCGGGTTTCAATAGTGTTTCGATTTTCACTAATGCCGGTGGCGGCACCTTTACCGGCCCGGTTGACTACGCTGTTAATGGTACTCCGCGAGCCATAACGACAGCCGATGTTGATGGGAATGGGAGCTATGATATCGCGACGGCGAATTCTGCCACCCACGACGTTTCGGTACTGAAGAATAATGGTGATGGCACTTTCGGCACCGCCAGCAACTACCTGGTAGCGGGAGCGGCGACGCGGGGGATTTGTGCGGTTGAGCTCAACGGCGACACCGATCTTGATCTGGCGGCCGTTACAAATACCTCGGATGAGGTCGCGCTTCTGATGAATTTGGGCAGCGGAAATTTTGACCAGCCGGCGTTGGACTATCCCGTCGGTCTTGGCCCCACTGCGGTTTGTGGCGCCGACTTTGACGGCGACATGGATAATGATCTGGCAATTACGAACTTTGATGACAACACCGTAACAATCCTTTTAAATGGAACCGATATTCTGGTGGGCATAGATGATGGTATAGGCTACGATGCATTGCCGGCCTCGGTCGCCCTCGGGCAGAATTACCCGAATCCGTTTAACCTTAACACTATTATTGCGTTCTCTTTGCCCAACCGGTCGAGTGTATCGGTGGTGATATATAATGCACTGGGGCAGAAGGTCCGTGTGCTGGCCGACAGGTCGTTTTCGGCGGGAGACCACGCCCTATCCTGGGACGGGCGCAATGACGTGGGTGACGTGGTAGCAGGTGGGTTGTATCTCTACCGGCTGGTTGCCGGACAATACGTCGAAAACCGTAAGATGTTGTTAATCAAGTAATTCGCGGCGGCGATCTGGCCATACACGGCCAAGTTCTTATGGATCTGCGGGTGTTTTGAGACCCCCCGCGGGTCTATTTTTTTGCGCTCAAGAGGCTCAAACAGTTCCCCTCCAAAGAACAGGGGACATCGTATATATACCGCATTGTTCTTAAGGACTCTGCTGTCGGCCGACAGGGTGAGAGAATTCAGGGGTGACGACAGCGGAGCGGCAGGGTATCAAAGAAAAACAAACCAAGGAGAGTCACCATGACAAAGCTCAACAGAATCGAGGCCATTGGACCGACCTTTGTCGAGAAGCTCAAAAGTTCCGGCATTACCACGACAGAGGTTCTGCTGGAAAGGGGAGCTACTCCCAAAGGCAGAAAAGAAATAGCTCAGATGACCGGCATCGGTGAGGAGAGAATCCTGCGCTGGGTAAACCTGTCGGACCTCTTCAGGATTAAAGGGATCGGGGAAGAATACTCGGATCTGTTGGAGGCCGCGGGAATCGACACGGTCCCTGAGATGGCCAAGCGCAACCCGGAGAACCTTTACGACGTGTTGATCGATGTCAATGAGCAAAAAAACCTGGTTCGGCAAGTACCATCCCGTACGACTGTTGCGACCTGGGTCGAGACTGCCAAGACTTTACCTCGTGTGATTAAGTATTAGTGCCGCTCGTTCAGCGATTCAAAGGGCGGCATTAATTCTCGAAGTATCTGCGCGAAGCTCCTTGTGAAAAATAGACCTCAGTCCCCGGATTGAGGAAGGTAATCGTTTTTTGCCATGGCGGCTGCTGTCGAGGTCGGCGCGGTCGCGTCGAGGCTGGAGTGTATCCGGCTGTTTGTCGGACCACTCAAGGCGACGTATCAACAAAGGCCTTGAAAACCTCCCACTGTAACCGTAGTTTGAGACTATGTGCGATTACAGCCTCAACCGGCATGTGACCGACAACCCTGTCTGGAGCGACCCGGAATACACCGCGTTTCTGAGCGAAGACATTGAAGAGTTCCATCGTTCCGTGCCGGGGTACAGTTTTACCCCACTGGTGCGCCTTTCCTGTTTAGCCCGTAAAATCGGGGTCCGGGAGATTCTGGTGAAAGACGAATCTCATCGGTTCGGCCTCAAGGCATTCAAGTCGATGGGAGCGTCTTATGCCATTTACAGGTTCATCAAGAGAGTGTGGGAAAATCGTTTTGGCGTCAAATTCGAGATAGCGAATCTTTATGATCCTGCCCTGCTGGCTCAGATTGATCTGCGTCCGTTTTGCACCGCGACGGATGGTAATCATGGCCGAGCGGTAGCCTGGTTCGCCAACAAGATCGGCCAGCGGGCCGTTATCTACATTCCCTCGTGTGCCGTGAAAGCCCGGATTGACAATATCCGGAAGGAAGGTGCGGAGGTAGTCGTGGTGGATGGCAGCTATGACCAGACGCTCAAGCGGATGGCTCAGGATGCCGAGGAACAGGGCTGGCACGTCATATCGGATACTTCGTACCCGGGATACACGGAGGTGTCGGCCTGGATTATGGCTGCTTATACAACCATGTTTAGAGAAATTGACCGGGCGTTAGATGACAGTGCCGAAACACCGCCGAGTCATGCCATATTCCAGGTGGGCGTGGGTAGTTTTGCCGGGGCGGCCGCCTGGTATTACCTGCAGAAGAGAAACCCACCGCTTCTGATCGGGGTTGAGCCGACCGAGGCTGACTGCATTCTGGAATCGATTCGCCATGGCGACGGCGAGCTCAGATCGAGCCGGGGGAGTCTCAGGACCATTATGGCCGGGCTAAATTGCGGCACACCATCACTGAACGCATGGCCGCTCATTCGGGACGGCTTTCGCTTGGCTGTGGCGATATCAGACGAGTCATGCCGCAAGGCCATGCGGCAATTCTACCACCCTGTCGGTGATGATCCTCGGGTTATATCCGGAGAATCCGGAGCCGCCGGCCTGGCGGCCCTGATTGCTCTTGCGACGGCGGAGAAGCTGGCGGAAGCCAAAGAGCGATTGGAAATCGGATCCGATTCAACAATCCTGGTCTTCAATACCGAGGGTGATACCGACCCTGAGCACTTTAGAGAAGTTACTGGAGCGACGGATTGACTCGATGCTAATCGGTTAAACCGATGTTGAGGCGAGTGTTTCATTCTGAACCATTCTTTAGTTTCCCTCAAGCGCTTGCGTGTTCCGACTGCGTTCAGACTTTTCCCTTGTGAGTAGATTTCAGGTTGCTTATTATATACCGGCTAAATCGAGCCAGGGAAGTGGATTAACAAAACGGGCAGAAGGATTCGGTTGTACGACGACGAGACACAAGTTATATCCGAGGCTTTGAAAGGCAACCAAAAGGCCTATGAAAACCTGACCGAAAGGCATCGCCTGGCCATCTATCACATTATCTTCAAGATAGTGCGCAACAGCGAGACTGCCCATGACCTGGTACAAGAGACCTTTATGAAGGCCTTTTCTTCGCTCGGCAGCTACCGTTCCGAGTACAGATTCTCGACCTGGCTTTACAAAATCGCGGCCAACTGCTCTATCGATTATCTCCGGAAGAAGCGCATCAGCGCCCTGTCACTGGATCAGGAAGTTCAGACTAAGGACGGAGCGGTGGGGATTGAGGTAGCCGACCATTCGTTCAACCCCGAAAAGCAACTGGAGCGAAAGGAGCAGCGCTATAATATCGAAGAAGCCATTGCCTCTCTGCCGGATAAGTACCGTGAGGTAATAATTTACCGTCACAAAGACGATAAATCATACGAGGAAATAGCCGATTTACTGAGTATACCGGTTGGTACCGTCAAAGCCCGGATTTTCAGAGCCCGGGAGCTGCTAAAGAAAAGGTTGAAATCGGTGGTATAGCCGGTGAAAACAGGACGGCAAAGATTATGCGTTGGTTGCTTATCAGGCTGCTCCCCGCAGCGGTAATTGTCTTTGGTCTGGGTCTGCCGGTCAGCGGTGAGGAATTCTCGTTTGAATATCAGAAGATTCTTGAAATCGATGAACCCGTGGAGCTGGACCTGTATTCCGTCAAGGGTGATGTGACTGTCACCGGTGGCAGCGATGGTCGTGTCATTATCGAGGCTATTAAGAAAGTACGAGGTTCAAACCGGGATGAGGCCGAAGAAGTTGCTGATCACGTTGAGATCAAAGTGAAATCGGACGACCGACACGTAGAAATCGAAACGCATTATCTGAAAATGCTTAACCGCGGTCGCTCATTCTGGAGCCGTCTGCTTGGCACAGCCGGCAAAGACTCGTACGGGGCTGTTGATTTTCAGATTACCGTGCCGATTAACTCGTCGGTATCGATTGTGAGCATGAACGGTGATGTTAGTATTTCCTCCGTCGAGGGAGACGTGGTTGTGGAGAATTCGGGTGGTACGACTACCGGCGAGTACATATTTGGATCAGTGGCCTTGGTACAGCCGACGGGGCAAATTGACCTGCACTGGATTGAAGGGGATATCAGAGTCAAGTCGACGTCCAGCGCGATCTCCATCATACAGGTTCGGGGGGCTATTGACCTTTCCACGTCGGCGGGCGAGGTAAAAGTCCAGACGGAACTGGACAGCCCCAAAGACTATTTTGTTGAGACAGCGAGCGGTTCTATTACTTTCTCGGTGCCGGTATCATCATCAGGTTTGCTGGATATCGAAACCGAAGCCGGAGAAATACGTACGCAAATACCAGTGACGATAAAATCTGTATCGGGCAAGCGATTGGTGGGTCAGTTTGGAAACGGCGGGCCGACCATATCGCTTTCCTCGGGCACTGGTGATGTCGATGTTGTGCTTTACTAGGCATCGGCAGAATACATAGGATGTAACGATGAGAATCCCCCCGGTGGGCACACAGGTGCTATTTGCCTCCGTCCTTTTGCTTTCGGCAAGCGTGGCCGTATCGCGGGCGCAGGACGAGGCCGGCGAATACGCGCCTTCCGACACCGTTTTCAATGAAATAACACTGACTGCAGACGGCGTCGCGGCCGTTGACACGGCCGGCTATGACTGGTACTACGACTTTGACAGGGGCGTCTTTGTAGTCGGAATTCCGGGCGATGGTGAGGATGTCGAGGCGCCCGAGGCCCCCGACGAGCTGGGTGATGTATATGCTCCGGTCGAGGAACGTGACTCGCGGGAGGTGAAAGTAAAGCCGGTCGTCCAACGGATTGTGATTGACTATGACGAGTATGTCGATGGGAATATCATCGCGCTGGGTCGGGTAACGATTCGGGGGTGGGTCAAAGGCGATGTAACATCCATAAATAACCGGGTACTGATTGCGGGAGGCGGGAGGGTCGATGGGGACGTTACTGCCTCGGAAATCGTGGTCAAACCGGGGGGGCAAATTCTGGGTGAGCGGGTGATCGTTGACATCGATCCGGGAGATTACATACCGCCGCCCGGCTCCGATGTCGGGATGATTCTGATCGTGATATTCACCAGTGTCTTCTTATTCTTCGGTTTTTTGATTGTGACGCTTTTGCCCCGTCAGACCGCAAATTTCAAGACCTGTCTCTCTGAGAACAGGCTCAAGGCTTATCTTATCGGGCTTTTCTTCATGTTGCTGATGCCATTCATATTGGTGTTGGTGGCAATTACCATCGTCGGTGTAGTACTCTTACCGTTTGTACCTTTTGTCTACCTGTTTGCGATCTTACTCGGAGTAGTCGCATTTGGTGAAGATGTTGGCCGGGTGGTTCTGGCGAGGTTTGAGGGCCCCGGATCTAACGTGTTACTACGGTCAATGGTGGGGATACTGGCGTTCATGGCGCTGTGGTTCTTAACGGCGGCCCTGCTGAGGGCAAGCGCCGACGTAGCTCGCGGTTTTGGGGTTTTCTTCCTGGTGGTTTCAATAGTTCTGAGTACTTACCCTATTTTGACTGGTGTTGGGGGAGCAGTAATGACGCGGTTCGGCTTCAAAGTGTACATTCCCTGGAAAGAGCGTCAGCGGCGAGCCGGAGCAACCGTAACCCCGGCTCCGCCACCTATTCCCAAGACGCCCCCGGAACCTACGCCCGGGGTTTTCGACGGGGAGAATGAGGATGAAACCTCCGGTCCTGCCGGCTCGTAATCTTATATAAAGGCAAGTAGAATATCAATTTTGGGAGATTAGGCTATGAATAGATGGATTGTTGTTCTTGCGGCGATTATGCTTCTTTCCGGTTCGGTCGTGGCTGACAGAAAAGAGCACGTCAGCGATACAGTAGAATTAAAGAATGCTGATGAAGTATTCGTTCGATGCGATCTGGGGGCAGGAGAGTTTACGGTTCGGTCGAAGGACATGGCCGAGGCAGCCGTAATTGATATCACCTATGATCCGCGCCGGGTCGAATATTTGGTTGATTACGCGGAGAAACGAGGTACCTGCTTTATAGACCTGGAAAGTGAACATCGTTCATCGACCAACATCGACACGGACGATAATCGCTGGGACATTGTGTTATCCAAGAAGTATCCGACATCTATCGAGATGGATATTGGGGCCTGTGACGCCGACATTGACCTGGGAGGAATACCTCTTCAGGAATTTTCGCTTGACGTTGGCGCGGCCTCGGCTGTGCTGGAGTTCTCCGAGCCCAACCCTATCCGGCTGGAAGAAATCGATATTGATGCCGGGGCGTCCTCCGTTGAGATTCACAGCGTGGGCAACGCCAATTTCGAGTATTTTGATTTCGACGGTGGGGCAGGTTCCTTTGAACTTGATCTCCGGGGCGAGTATTCCGGCGAATCGGTGATAAGTGTCGACATAGGCCTTGGCTCGGCGGATATTACTCTGCCCGATGGTGTTCCTTTCCGTATCGAAACCGAGGGCGACAACTGGTTATCCTCGGTCGATCTCCACAACCGTGACATGGATGAAGTGGACGATGACGTTTACGAGTCCGACGATTTCGATGGAGCTAATACGCGAATAACTCTCGAAATCTCGGTCGGTCTGGGTTCAGTGGATGTTTACTGGAAATGAAGCGGTGCCCTGACCGCCGGCTGACATAGGTAGAGAGGCAGCAGACCGGCGCCGGTATTCCCGACGCTGAAATCATCGCCTGTTGACGGTTATAAGACGCTCCTGTAGCCGGCAGCAGGCGGTTTTTTAGTTTACTTTTGAACCAGCACAGCTAAATTCTGTTTAAGAGATGCGAAGAACCAACATATCCAGGAAAGTCAATGTCTAGAATTACACTTATCATTCTTTTGGTCCCGATAATGGTAACGGCCGTCGCGCGTGCCGGAACGGTTCAGAATGAGATATATTTTGCCAGGGACAGGGTGATGCCAGCACTCGTTCATATTCAACCGGTGGTGAAGAATTACAATACCGGTGAACTGGAAAAGCAGCAAGTGGTCGGATCCGGCGTAATTTTCCATGCCGACGGGTATGTCGTAACCAACTATCATGTGACCGCGAAAGCCGAGCGGATTTTGTGCACTCTTGCCGACCGCGAGATTGTCCCGGCTGAATTTGTGGGCGGCGACCCGCTGACCGATATCGCTGTAATCAAACTGGATTTGTCTGAATACACGGGAGAGGTGATGGTGGCGGAATTTGGCGATTCCGATTCGATCGCAGTGGGTCAGTATGTGATTGCGATGGGTTCACCATTGGCCCTCTCCAGGTCGGTTTCGGCGGGTGTCATCTCCACCAAGGACCGCTATTTCAGTGGAGATGTTCGCCTTCCCACGGGTGAACGCACGGGTCAATACAACCTCTGGATTCAGACCGACGCGGCCATTAACCCGGGCAATTCGGGTGGCCCGCTGGTTGACCTGTCCGGTCGCGTAATTGGCATAAACTCGCGAGGAACCTGGTTCGCCAATAATATCGGCTTCGCGATACCGATAAACATTGTTAAAGAAGCCACCGCCTCGATTCTATCTCAGGGCAAAGTGATACGTAGCTGGATAGGTGTTCACTGTCAGGCCCTTCAGGAGCTGGAGGATTACTTCGGTACCGATCGGGATGTGGGCGTGCTGGTCTCATCCATTGATCCCGGTTCGCCCGCGGAGAAGAGTTTTTTGAAAGCCGGTGACGTTATACTCGAAGTTGACGATCAGCCGGTGGCGGGGCGATTTGTCGAGGAACTTCCGGCCTTCTACAGCCTGATCGCGCATCGAGAACCCGGTTCCGAGATAACGCTGAAAGTCCTGCGGGGCGACCAGCATCACAAGTTCAAGGTAGTTACGAAAGAACTTGGGGATCTCCAGGGTGAAGATTTCGAATGCAAAGGGTGGGGATTTACGGTTAAGGCAATCACCAAGCAGATGCAAATTGATAATCAACTTGAGGACACTCTCGGTGTGATGGTGATTGGTGTAAAAGCGGTCAGCACAGCTGATGAAGGAGGCCTGCGCCGCAGCGACGTGGTGAAAAAGGTTGATAAGAGTACGATCAATTCCCTGGCCGACTTTGTGGAAGCATACAATAATCTGACGAGGCAGGAAGCCGAAAAAGCTCTTCTGACCATAAGGAGGGGTGGCGCCACGCGCTTTGTGCCGATTAAGATTGAAGAAAAAACGGGAGAAATAGTTGATGAGCAGTAAATCTGGCGTGCAGGTTCTTCTCCGAGCAACAATCCTTGCCCTCGGTCTGGTGTCGGCGGCACTATGGCAGTCCAGTTATTCGCAGAATTTTGATTTTGAGAAGCTCGGGCAGGCCATAAAGGGATACACGGTCGTAATCGACATGAAGTTAGAGATCTCGTTCGGCGTTCATGTGAATGAACAGGAGGACCGTCTGCTCGGCACGATCGTATCGAGTGACGGGCTGGTTCTTTTCGATGGTGCTTCTCTGGCGACCGATAACTCCTCGTCGTCGTTTGCCGGTTTCTCGATAAGGACGAAACCAACGAATATAGAGGTTACAACCCTTGACGGCCGGAGTTTCACGGGCGAGTACGTGGGCGTCGACCGGTACACCAAAATCGGCTTCCTGCGGATTGAGGGTGTCGGACCGGACGAATTTGTACCGATAACTTTCACGACCACTCAGAAATTCAATACCGGCCGGTGGCTGGCGCTCTTTATGCTTTTGCCGGAGTTTGTGAGTCCGCCGCTGGCAGTTGATGTCGGTATGATATCGACCATCGTGGAGTCACCGGAGTATTTCCCCCTGACCGTTGGCTTCAGCTCTCTTCAGATAGCCTCGGTTCTATTCAACGAGGCCTTACAGCCAGTCGGCGTTCTTGGCCAACTCGAAGACCCGGCCGTATCCGGCATTGATCCCGGTGGTATGATGAACTCTTTTGAAAGATTCGGCATGCCTTTACTGGGAGTCGTGACCGGGGATCGACTTTCCGAACTAATTGCTGACCCCCCTGAAAAGGGAAAGATCGACCGGGGCTGGCTGGGCATTACGCTTCAGGCGTTAACGGAAGACATTGCCGACTTCTGGGGGCTGGAGACTTCCAGCGGGATAATCGTCAATGATGTCGTAAAGGGTTCCCCCGCCGAACAGGCCGGTTTGGAGATTGGGGATATTGTCTACGAAGTCAACGGTCAACCGGTTGAGGTCGACAAGGATGAGAAGATACCTGTTTTCCAGCGATTCATAGCCGACCTGGGACCCGGGACAGCGGTCGAATTTTCGATTCTTCGGGTTAGTGATGATCGGGTAGACACGCTTCGGGTGCTCGCGACCCTGGAGGCGGCCCCGCTGGCTGCCGCTGACGCTCCCGAGTACGAAAGTGAAGCCCTGGAATTCAAGGTGCGCGACCTGGTTTTCGCGGACTACCTGTTCTATAATCAGGATCCCGAGACCTTTCACGGGGTCGTCGTTTCAGAACTCAAACAGGGCGGGCTGGCCGCGCTTGAAGGTCTGGCTATTGGTGATGTTATCCAGAAGGTGGGAGATGTGGCGGTTGAGACGATAGACGATATAAAACCTATTATGGATGAGGTCCAGGAGACGAAACCGGCCGAAGTCATTTTCTTTGTCTGGCGAAACAACAAGACTCTTTTCGTAAACGTTAAGACTCACTGGAACTAAATTGCCGCGATAGCAGCTCCATACGGGCCCACACTGGTCCCGGCACGGGGCATAGAATCCGTGTGCACGGGTCCTGCCCCCATCCCCAAAAAATAGCCTCAGCCCAATAAACCATCCCTTTGATTGTGCCGACTATAATAGGGATAGCCGGATTATCGGCTGTCTGCGACAAATTGCACTTAGTATGGTTGAAACAGCACAGGTAGCGCAGCCCAAGAAAGCGGTAAAGATTGGCGATTACGTCATAACCGGCAAGATCGGCCGGGGGGGTGTGGCTGAGATCTATAAGGCCAGGCAGGAATCGCTGGATCGTGACGTGGCCATAAAGATCCTGTCCTCCAAGATGACCGAGGACCAGGATATCGTGCGCCGATTTGAAAGGGAGTCGCTGGTAATCGCGCGGCTCAATCATCCCAATATTGTCCACATCATCGATCGGGGCAAGGCCAGTGGTCGTTACTACTTCGTCATGGAGTACATCAACGGTACCTCGCTGCGCGAAGTAATCGATAGTCCCAAGATACTGCTGAGGACGAAGCTCGAGATGATTGTACAGGTGTGCAAGGCGCTCGACTATGCCCATAAGAACGGTGTTATCCATCGGGACATAAAGCCTACCAATGTTCTGGTGGATCGTCAGGGCAATGCCATGGTGAGTGATTTCGGGATAGCTCAGATGGTGTGCGCGCCCGACAGCGAGATGACGTCATCGGATATCATCATGGGGACCCTGGCCTACATGTCACCGGAGCAAAAAATCAGTTCTGCCCGGGTGGACCAGACGACCGACATCTATGCTGTAGGTGTGATGCTGTATGAGATCCTCGTCGGTAACAAGCCGCAGGGGCATTTCAAACTTCCGTCCGAGATAAATGGCAAGCTGCCCAAAGAGTTTGATGAAATCATCCTGAAGTGCCTGGCCCAGGAGGCCAAGGATCGTTACCAGAGAGCAGTGGAATTGAAAGATGCCGTACTCAATGTGATCATTCGCGATGAATCCGGCGCCAAGACCGATAGCCTTTCTCTTGAGGGAACGGATTCATTCTTGGGCAAATGCCGATATCTGGATACGATAAAAGAAACGAGGTTTGGTTCCACCATTCTGGTGGAGAACCGGGTAAACAAGAAACTCTACGTAATCAAGAAACACGGCAAGGGCGAAGCCGGACGCAAGGAGGCGAAAGTACTCGGCACGCTCAAGCACCCGAACATTATTGATATCTACGGTTCCGGTGGTGACACTAAGTCCACGGTCATAATTATTGATTACGCCCAGGGGGGGTCTCTGGCAGATCGGATGGTGCGTAAGTATCGGTGGGACAAGGCCTTTGGAATTATCACGGCGGTTGCCTCAGGACTTCACCATGCCCACAAGAACAACATAATTCACGGTAACCTGAGGCCATCGAATATTCTGTTTGATGCCGATGACGTTGTGAAGATCACGGATTTTGGCCTGCCGGCTCACTATGAAAATCCCCGCAAGAAGAACTGGTATATGCCCCCTGAACGTAAGAAGACACGCCAGGGAGACATTTACAGTCTGGGCGTTATCGCTCATCAGATGATAACCGGTCGAAATCCCAGTTATGACACAGCCAGCAACCTGCTTCTCCACGACGTTAAGATGCAGTTACCTGAAGACGTTCAGAGGATGCTGGCCAAGCTTCTGGCGATCAGAGTGACGCGTCGCTACAAATCCTGCGACGAGTTCCTGCTGGATTTCGAGGAGTATGAGCATCAGCGGGAGGCTCGCAAGCAGGCACCGGTTGTCAAAGAAGAACCGGACGCGCCAACCGGCAAGAACGGTCGTCTCTGGATGTACGTGACCATCGGTGCCGGCTTGTTGGCCGGTATCCTGGCAGTGCTCTACGTCGCCAATATCATCCCTTAACTTCCCGTTATCCCACAAAACTCTCGGTTTTACCGGCATTTTTTCGGAATGGATTCTATCTGTTCGGTGTTATATTAGATACAAAGAGCGGTTTTCAGGATTTGTTATGTTCAAAGTATTCGCGTATGGAGGTCTTCTGGTCGGTCTGGCACTCGTTTTCGCGTCAGGGTGCAACAATAATAATTCGGGGACCAACGCGCCCAATCTCCCAAACGAGCCTTCGTACTACTCAACGGAGCTTGAACCGTCTCTTTCGACGGATCGCGAGTATATCTATTACATAACCAGTGATACTCTCCTGGCGGATAAGAACGGTATATATCGTGCGCGCGTGACGAGCCCTGCCAGAGAAGAGATTCTCTATGGATTCGGTTTTCATTCGCCGGTGCAATTTCCTGACGGATCGGGTGTAGCATTTCTGACCGGAGGGACCCTCAACGTTCTCGACTTTGCCAGTGGCTCGGTGTCAACAGCGGGTGTAACCGGAAATTATCATGCAATCGCGTTCCTCGATGATAGCCTTTTGATAGGTTGTGTGGGAAAGCTTCTCTACCTGATCAATATTGAGAATCCCGGTGTTTCCCAGCTTGATGTTAACGGGTCCGACCCCACCTATTACTCGGCCGATCGGGTTATTACCCTGTCGGAGCGCGACAACGGTGTCTGGGATGTGTGCCGATTAAGATATTTTGACATCGAAGAAGGTCCTGAGATTACGGTTGATACGCTTGTAACCATTACCTCCGAGGGTAAGGTTCGGTGGCTGAGTATGGAGCCGACCCTGAATCGCTACGTTTACGTGGAGCAACGGGATGACGCGAACCTGGTTTTCACCGGGCAGGTCGGAACGCAAACAAAGAACTTTATCGCCCAGACCGGTCACGTGAAACCCTACCTGCTGGATTTCAACCAGCTAATCTACCAGGGTCCGGACGGACGTTTTTATGAATCGGATTTTGACGGCAGCTACCATGCTCCCTTCTGGAGCACCGAGGATGATCAATAACCGGTGATATTACAGAAGGGTGAGCCATGCCGACTCACCCTTGCCTGTCTACCCGATACGGGTCCCAAGGGAATTCTAGATCAGCTTGAAGGCCAGACCGATCGCGACGGTTTCTTTAAAACGGCCTTTCCTGGATATTTCTTTGTCGTAAAGGATCTGGGTGTAAAGATTAACGGTGACGAACTTGGTAACCTGGGCGGCCAGTATATTTTCCCACGCGACATCGACCGCCTTCCAAAAATCCTCGTACTCAGTTCCTTTCACCTCGTCGCTCCTGGAGAAAAAGAAGGCCCTGTAAAGCGTCAATTTCGCGGTGTAGAGAATATTCTGGTGAAGTGTAAGACTGACATCGGTAACGCTTTCAAGCCCGCCGTCAGTAAGGGTTGTGTCGGTGGTTTTGAGGGTTACCGGGTCGGCGATCGATGATATGAATGTTTCTCTTACGGCCAGGCCCAGGCGGCTCAGGACGAAATCATCTTCCTTCGTATAGAACTTGCGGGCGATACCGGCCGATTCTGTCAGGCGGAGTGGCGAGAACCAGAGCTTCTTATCGGCGTTACTACCGTCGTAGAACCTTGTCTCCAGTCTGAAAGCGACATAAGGATCAACAAATTGGTGCAGTGTAAACAGTCCGACATTTTCCCAGTCGATAAGGTCGGTGGATTTTCTCCAGTCGCCCCACTCGCGGCCACCGTCGGAGGTCGTGTCTTGTGTTATGGTCTGCCCGAAGGAGATTTTCAGGGTAGACTTAAAGTCGAACCATGGGGCGAGTTGTTTCTCGGCGGTGCCGTTGAGATTGCTTACCCAGTTGAACGAACTGACTTCGTCACCGGTCCATGAGTCGGAGTAGCCAGTCTGGGTGACGGTAATGTCGGCTGTGAGTGATTTTCTCCAGCCGACAAAGGTGCTGTCTTCTTCGGCGGCCGATGCCCCGGAAGCGACCAAAAGCAGCAGAGTGAGGACAAAGGACGCTCTGAGAGTGCTGGTCATTGATACTACCTCCTATTGTTTATTTCTAAGATGTGGCGAGTTCCGATGTGCAATTCGGGCACTTCCTGGCCTTGATTGAGATCTCGGAAGCACAATAAGGACAGTCCTTCATAGTTGGTTCGGCCGGTGCCGGTGCCTCTTCTTTTCGTTTAAGCTTATTCATACTGCGAACGACGAGGAAGACGGCGTATGCTACGATCAGGAAGCTGATAACGGTGTTGATGAACATACCGTAGTTCAGGGTCACCGCGCCCGCCGTCTGCGCGTCGGCCATAGTTGCGTACGGCCCGGCCACTTCGGCACCCTGTTTCAAAACGATAAACAGATTGGAAAAGTCGACGTTGCCCAGAAGCAGGCCTATGGGTGGCATAATTACATCCGCTACGAGGGATTTAACAATGGTGCCGAACGCGGCGCCAATGATGATTCCCACGGCCATGTCAACTACATTGCCTTTGACGGCAAACTCTTTGAATTCTTTGATCATGCCCACTTTGAAATTACTCCCGTGAATGTTAGATTAAGGGATTAAGATTCTATTGAATCCACTAATAATTCTTGCAAGGTTAAAAACAGAAGTTACCTGAGCGCCCTCCGTTAAAGTTCCGATATGCGCCTGCCATCGGCCGAAAGATGCTTCCTGCGAGGAGGTCTTTCGGAGCATTGTAAGCTTTCTCTGCGATAGATTTAGCCTGAAAACATCGTTCCCCGCGGCTTTGTTCCCGGCAACACCAGCAAGGTCATTGCCGTTGTCGATAAACTCTATAATTGAGTGCGACGGAGGCAGTCAAGCCGTCTTTGTGGACCGAGGGGCCTAATAGGACTCGTCTTTTCCAGGGTATCGCCCGGTCTTGACGTCGTCGATGTATTTTTTCACGGCCTCGCTGATAATGGGGGAGAGGTTGGCGTATTCGCGAAGGAACTTGGGTTTGAAGCCTTCCGGTCTTAGCCCCAGAATATCGTTGATTACGAGAACCTGGCCGTCGCAGTCGGTTCCGGCGCCGATGCCAATGGTGGCCATGGTGTCGAGGGCTTTGGTTATCTCGGCGGCGATAGAGGCCTCCATGAGCTCCAATACCATTGAGAAGCAGCCGGCCTCCTGGAGGGCCAGGGCGGACTCCATGAGATAGGCCCGCGATTTTTCGTGCCGGCCCTGAACTCTGGGTCCGCCGAAGCGGTGTATGGATTGAGGGGTCAGGCCGATGTGTCCCATCACCGGGATGCCGCATTCGATCACTCGTTTCACAGTGGGGACCATTTCGATACCGCCTTCGATTTTCACAGCTTCGGCGTTGCCCTCCTGCAGAAATCTCCCGGCGTTTTCAATGGCGGTCTGGACAGATGGCTGAAATGACATAAAAGGCATATCAGCTATCAAGAGCGCCCGTTTGGTTCCGCGAGCGGCAGCCGCTGTGTGGGCTACCATGATGTCCATTGATATAGGGAGTGTGGAATCATGGCCGTGGATGACGTTGCTGGCCGAATCACCGACGAGGATGGCGTCAATGCCAGCGTCGTCAATCAGTTTGGCTATGAAGTAATCATACGCGGTCAGGATGGTTATCTTCTCGCCCCGGGCCTTCTTGGCTGTTATCGTTTCAACAGTGACCTTGTTCTTGTTCCTGGTGGAAGACATTTCGGTTATCTCCCGGCTAGATCTCCGGCGGGAGCGTAATACTTCTTGCCGGAAATGGGTTTGCTTATCTGCTCGATAAGATCATCGAAGTGCGTGGTATTATTGACAAAATCGATCTGGTCTGTTTTGACGACCAGCAGCGGTGTTTCGGTGTAATTGAAAAAGTAGTAATCGTAGGCTTTATTGAGGACCTCGATATAGTCATAGTCGATGGATTTCTCGAAGCTGAAATTCCGTCGTTGAACGCGTTTCAGAAGAGTCGGGGTCGATGCCTGAAGGTAAATGACCAGATCCGGCCTGGGTATGTCGCTCAACAAAACCGGAGCGATCCTGTTGTAGAGTGCCAGCTCTCTGTCGGAAAGGTTGACAGAGGCGAAAATGGAGTCCTTGGCGAACAGGTAATCAGCCACTATTCGCTGGGCGAACAGGTCGCGAACCATCAAGCCTTGCTGCTGCTGAAAACGGGAAATGAGAAAATACAGCTGGCAGGAGAAAGCAAAGCGTTTGCGGTTTTTGTAGAAGTCGATCAGGAAAGGGTTCTCCAGGACTTCCTCATTGATCAACTCGGCGTCGATTCTCTCCGCCAGCATCTGGGCGAAGGTGGTCTTGCCGACGCCTATAACGCCTTCGACGGCGATATATTTCGCTTCAAAAGACTCGGGCGACATGTTCCTTATACAGGATAACTTCCTGTTTGTCCTGTTCGCTGACATGGTCAGCTATTGGTGTACCCGTGACCGGGTGTATCAACTCGGGCATGATTTCCAGAAGCGGCACCATCGCGAAAGGCCTGTTCAACAGTTCGCGATGCGGGATGACCAGGTTATCGGTATCCACGATTCGGTCACCGAACATAAGGATGTCCAGGTCCATGGCCCGGGGCAGTTTCTGGCCTTTACCGGTACGTCCCATCGCTTTCTCCAGTGCTTCCAGTTCCGATAGCAAAGCATTGGGTGTGAACTGATATTCGGCCATGATCACCTGGTTCATGAACGATGGATTCTCACCTTCCATATCCACCGCCTCGGAAACGTAGATTGACGACGTGGCCACAATTTCCAGGCCGGCAATCTGCTCAATGGCATTGAGGGCATGAGTCAGATTCTTTTCACGGTCGCCGATGTTGGAGCCGAGCAGAATATATACTGTTTCAGTCATGATCGTTATTTACTCCTTGCGCTGGTCGTTGCCGATTAGCTTAGACGTGTCCTGCTGAAACCGGGTCAATTCGACTTCGATAGACTCGATCTGGCCGGGTATCGGCGGGTTCATTTTGCGTACCCGCAGGGTGACCCGATAGACCGGAAAAACCTCCAGCATTTTCTTGGCCAGATGGCTAGCCAGTCCCTCCAGCAGGGAAAAGGCCCGTCCCTCGACGGTTTCCTTAATAACGTCATAAGCCTGTCTATAATCAATAGTATCGGCCAGTTGGTCGGTTCGTCCAGCCTCGGCCAGGTCTACCTCCAATTCGCAGTCCACCTCAAATACGCGGCCGGTTTCCTTCTCGGCGGCCGTGGCGCCGTGGTATCCGTAGAATGATAATCCGCTCAGCCTGATGACGTCCTTCACTATTGCTCTCCAGCCTTCAGCAAGTTGATCTTGCGCTTGACCCGGTCATAAGCGGCCTGATAGTCAGCCGCAGGGGCCGTCAATGAGAATCTGAGAAACCCTTCGCCGGTATCGCCGAAGGCCGTGCCGGGCGCAGCCAGAACGCGGCTTCGGCGGTAAAGCGTGCTGGCCAGGGTCCGGGAACTCTTACGTCCGGAAATACTTGCCCAGACGAACGGCACGGTGTCATACCCGCACTTTTCCAGCGAGAGCAAACCGAGAAATCTTGTAGCTTCCGCCTCGGTTCGTTCCAGGTGTTGTCTCATAGTCCGAAGCTGCTGATTCGGATACTGGCGGATAGCCGTTAAGGCCAGGTCAACGAAATATTTCGGGATATGGGCCGGCACCAGACTTGAAGCCATTTCCATGCCGCTGACGACGTCCCGGTTTCCAACCGCGAAGCCAAAAGGCATTGGCGGCAGTCCGAACATATAAGCGAAGGAGTATATTTCAACTCCTACTTTCTTGCCACCCTCCACACTAAGCAGCGAAACAGGCGGACGAGCGCTGACCGAGCGGTAGGCGGCATCGTTTATAATGACGATGTTCTCTCTGGCCGCCATCCATATCAGGTCCTCCATCTCCTTTTCGTCGAGGGAAACACCGGTCGGGTTGTGAGGTGAGTTCAAAAACAGTAGCCGCGCTACCCGGCCGAGCCGGGTGCTAATGCGATCGAATTTTGGACGCCAATCGTCCTTGAATGAGACGGAATAATGGACCGGCTCGCCCCCACAAGCGGTGGTAGCCTTCTTATACAGAGGCACGGCCAGTTCCGGGACAAAAACGATATCGCCATTATCTATAAAGGCTAGCGTAGTTGCAAAAATCAGGGACGATATACCACCACCGATGAATACCTCTTTAGTATCGTTAAGCTTGACACCGGCGAAAGATGAGAACCACTCGACCAGGGTGCCCTTTAGCTTGCTTAGCTCTGACTTGCCGGCGGGCTCGAAGTCGGACTTGGCCGGAAGCTTATCCGGTTCCATCGACACCGGCCATCTGAACCGGGCCAGATCAAGCAGGTCAACCTTCTTTATAGCCATCGGACGGGTTCTCTCCCGGGTGAAGGAGAATATGTCAGGGGGCAGTTGATAGAGCCGGTTGGCTTTGTCGATAACGGCCTTTTTGATAATCATGTTTATAGGTCTCGCTGCTGACCGGCCGGGTCGGGTCCCATGCGCCGGCGAATTCGCTCGAGTCTGGCAACATCCTCCGGAGGTATCGAATCGATATTGCCCAACTGGCGGGCATGGTGAATGATTCGGGCATACTGCTCAACGGTTTCGTGTCTGTAAAAAGCCTCCCGCAAATCCCTTCCGATAGTCAAAAGGCCGTGGTTCCTGAGCAGGAAGGCTGTGCTTTCGCCGATAAAGGGTTCGAGTGAGTCACCCACGGCATCGGTACCGGGCGGGGCGTAGTCGGTCAGTGATATAGAACCGACAAACAGGACGACCTCGGGAAGGATGTTGCCGGTAAGTTCCACGCCCGCTACTGCGAACGAGGTGGCGTAAGGGGCGTGCGAGTGCACGCAGGCATTGACTTCCGACCGCTTCTTATAAACTTTCAGGTGCATGGGTAGTTCGGATGAGGCGGCTTTGCGTCCCTCCAGCTGGCGACCTTCGCTGTCCACAACTACCAGGTCGTCGGCCGTAAGACGGCCCTTGGGCAGACCTGACGGCGTGATCAGTATTCGCTGTTCATCAAGACGGACAGAGATATTGCCCTCGGTACCTGCGATCAGGCCGCGGTCATACAACAGCCGGCCGACTTCGATCATTTCGTCAACAAAATTAGTGGGTAGCGCCATAATCGTAGTGGAAGTTAGACGCTGATTCAGGGAAAGTCAACCACTAAGCATGACGCCCGACACCCCGGCAGTGTCGCTCAAGCCTTAATTTATTGTAGGTCAGCAACTTAGTGCCAGGTTTGAGTTATCTGTGAGGCTGGCAAGGGTTTGGCCGGAGAATACCGTGGTTTGACATAAGTTGTTGATAAAGCGAGGCTTAAATATGGGGAAAATTTTTTGAATCAATCGTATTTCTGTTGCGTTTAAAGTATTAGGCAATGGAAGCCGGGATATTTCTCTTGACTACATTACCGCAATTACGTATTATGTAAGGCTAAGTGTCTGGAGGATTGGTTTAGTTGAACTCGCGCTCTCTCTCCCCTGAAAACAGCGCATCCAGGGGGCAACGCTTTCTTGTTGTCATAATCGTCGCGGCCGTTTGCCTCGTCGCGGGGATTATTATCTCCTCCAACCTCGACCTGACCACCAAATCGGTGGCCCAGGATCCCGTGGATCCTGATTCATTTCTGGCTTATCCGGTGGTAAATGTCGGCGGTGATCTGGAGTCGCCTTTCGTAGCGGTGGTCGAGAATGCCCAGCAGGCGGTTGTTCACATATCGGCTCGTACCAAGCTGGAGGATTTACCGTGGTGGCATCATGGCCCGTCTTATTCAACGTCGGCGGGTTCGGGCTTCTTCTTTCGCGATGACGGTTACATTCTCACCAACAACCATGTCATTGAGGGGTCCCAGCAGATCAATGTAACGACAGCCAGCGGTTATCAGTATGAGGCGCGGTTGGTCGGTGCTGACCCGCTGACAGACCTGGCCGTGATAAAGATTGAACCGGAAGAGCAGATAACAGTTATACCTTTCGGCGACTCGGAAGCCATCAAAGTCGGAAGTTGGGCGATCGCTATCGGTAATCCTTTTCCTGAGCAGGGTCTATTTCGATCCGTGACGGTGGGTGTGGTCTCGGCCAAGGGTCGAAGCAACCTGAATTTCGGTCGGCGGGAAACACCGACCTATCAGGATTATATTCAGACCGATGCCTCGATCAACCTGGGGAATTCCGGGGGTCCGTTGCTCAATATTCGCGGCGAGTGCATCGGGGTCAACGCGGCTATCTCCAGTCCCACGGGCGGCTCGGTGGGAATTGGATTCGCGATTCCGATCAATCTGGCCCGGACGGTGGTACCCGATTTGATTGCTACCGGCAAAGTCAGCCGGGGATGGCTTGGTGTGATTCTGGGCAATCTGACGGAACAGGAGGCGCGGCGCCAGGGTTTGGATGCCATGCGTGGTGTGAAGATCGATTCTGTTTTTGCGAACTCTCCGGCGGAGCGGGCTGGTATAAAGGCCGGTGATATCATACTGAGTGTGGATAATCATCCGGTTGACAACATCAGCCAGCTTTCGGTGGCGGTTTCGCAGTTGCGCGCCGGTCAACCCTATCCGGTAGAGATTGTGCGCAACGGTAAAAGGATGACCTTGAAGACGGTGATCGGTGACCGAGACAGTTTCCTGGCCTCCATGGACGGCTCGACAGAGGGGGATGCCTCAGGTAATCTTGAGGTTAAAAGTTGGCTGGGGATGGAACTGGTGACGTTTACGGAAGCGGTTGCCCAGGCGCTGGCAGTCGAGCGAATTGACGGTGTCTATGTGCGCCGAGTTGCCCGGGGCGGACCAGCCGACCGGTCGTCGATTTCCATGGGAACGGTGATCGTGCAGGTGAATAATAAGTCGGTTTCGTCGATTGAAGATATTGACCGCATCAGCCGGGAACTGCCTGTCAAGGAGCGAGTGGCTTTGATAGTCGTGGAGCCCGATGGCACCGTTGCCCGAAAGGTGATTCGGCCATAGAGTAAGAAAATTGGCGTTTTTTGATATTACGACTGCATAAAGGCGGTCACCAACAGTATATATGATGGAAGGAGTAAGTCTTAGACTGTGGCTAAACAATCCCTAAAGTATCGCGACGAAGACAGGTCGTTAGACCTTTATTTGCGTGAGATCGGGGAAACACCTCTCATCAGCGCCGATGAGGAAGTGCGCCTGGCACGACGTATAAAGCAGGGCGATAAGAGAGCCCTGGAGAAATTGACCAAGGCCAATTTGCGCTTCGTTGTATCGGTGGCAAAACAGTATCAGAACCAGGGGCTTTCGCTGGCGGACTTGATTAACGAGGGTAATATCGGATTGATCAAGGCGGCCAAGCGATTTGACGAGACCCGCGGGTTCAAGTTCATCAGTTACGCCGTCTGGTGGATTCGCCAGGCGATCCTTCAGGCGCTTGCGGAACAGAGCCGCATTGTGCGCCTGCCGTTGAACCGTGTCGGAACGCTTCACAAGATCGGCAAGGTGTCCAGCCAGTTAGAGCAGGGGTTGGGACGAATTCCCTCGCCCAAAGAAATTGCCAAAGAGCTGGAGTTGTCGGAAGGTGAGGTATCGGACACGCTGAAGATATCGAACTCGCACCTGTCGCTGGACGCGCCGTTTTCATCTTCGGAGGATAATTCACTTATTGATGTGCTCGAAGATGAGTACCAGCCGTCTCCGGACGAGGCTTTGCTGAGCGGCTCGCTCAAGCTCGAGATCGAGAAAGCCCTTGACTCGCTGACTCCGCGCGAGGCCGAGGTTATCAATCTGTATTTTGGGCTTAATCACGAGAAGCCGCTGACGCTCGAGGAGATTGGCGCGCGTTTTTCGCTGACCCGTGAGCGGGTGCGGCAGATTAAGGAGAAGGCCATTCGTCGACTTCGGCATGCTTCGCGCAGCCGTTCGCTACGGGCCTACCTGAACTGAGATTAGTTTGCTTTTAGGACATTGAGCCGCCCTCTTTTGGGGGCGGTTTTTTTGTGGGGGCTCCGATGCTACTCAATACCGGAAGCGGTCACCCCCGGGTTATAGGGAAGACTAGATTGGCATGAGATGTCCAATGGCGTACCAGCCATTGCCACCGGAGGGGTATATGACAATATTGTCGAAGCCATGCTTTGAGGCATCCTGGGGCACCAATACAGTATCAATGCGGATCCCCTTCGCCTTAATCCACCTATGACGTACCGTATCGACAGCCAATACCTTCTGTCCGGCTCGAAACTGAAACTCGTAATCGTCGTCATAGTCAATGCTGACTTCAAATCGTGAAGTCCGCTGCTTGAAATTGAACGCTATACATAGTCCTGCCTCGCACATGAAATGTATATTTTCGTCGTTTATTCTAGCATCGTACTGGACGGGCTCAAGTAATTCCTCCGCAGCCACGGTATCGGGGCAGAGGTACGAATATTGCTTCAATAGATGCTCGTATGCGCTGCCGCCTAACAGCTTTGAAACGGGTTGAAAGGTGTAGGGTTGATTCCATGATGCGTAGAAGTGTTTATCCGGTAAGAGATCCAGATTGGCACCGAAACACTTGTTCAACACTATACGGAAGGTGTTCACCGGGGTGATCTCATCGTAAATGACACCGGGTTGAAGGCCCGGAATATAATAGGCATTAAGAATAGAGAGGCGTTCACGAAGGTTGGTCTGTCGGGCATAATACCAGTTAAGTCCGGAGCCGGGTCCGTGGTCGGACTGGAGGATAATCACCGGCGGGTTATCACCGGACACTTCGAGTATCTCCGTTACTGTCTCCAAAATTACCTGTGTCATGTGTGTGATCTGACGTCTGTACCCATCAATGTATTCGATCCTGTCCAGAGAGTCCTTTATCAAGTGCGAACCGTCGTTAAGGGACCATTCACGTTTGGGTCTTACCGGACTGCCGTCCGCATCGAACACAAATGGCGGGTGAGGGGAAACGACATGGGCGAAAACAAACTTCGGGAAGTTCATACCTGATAGGACCGCCAGCTTGTCCATAATATACCGAATGCGCTGTCTATGCTGGAAAAACGGTGATTGTCGGCTTTCAGCGAATAGCGGAAGAGGCGTTGTAGAAAGAAGAATATTCTGATATTCACTGGAACTCCAATCCGGTGAAAGGACCGTGTCAGCTTCTTTCATTTTGGTGGCGCTGTACCCGGATTCAAATGAGACCACGACATAGCCGGCCTCTCTTAGATACTTGACCACTGCATTTTTCTGAAGTTTGTTCATCAGCGGGACCCTGTCCCCGGAGGTCCGTAGAAAGCTTCCCAGATCATCGACATAAGCCATGTTCAATGATGCGCCAAGGGAAGATATCGTTTGTGGGTAATTGGCATAACTGCTATCTGCTACATAGAAGCCCAGTTGGCGAAGTCGGTCAATAAAATCGGAGTTGTCGAAGGCAAATATTTCGCGGAGGATGTCACTACGGCCATAGCCGTCCAGTACAATATAGTAAATGTCGGGATAGGAGTTCTGGGGAGCGGTAGCTGTTCTGCCTGCATTCTCCGTCCAGATCTTTGTCTCATCCGTATTGGCTGGGTTACTCTGGCGTGGAACTACCGTTAACCCTATGTGAACGACCTGAAAAATTACCAGCAGTGTGCCGAGCCAATTCAGGCACGCTGTAGCGGAACCGAGGTCTCGGCGTGTCCGTGAGATGATTCGAGATGTCAGGTAAATGATGACTATAAAGGTTATCAGTACCAGCAAACTTGGCCCGAAAACGGATTCCGCCATCTGGTGTGTGAACTCGGGAATAATTTTTACGGCATGCCCAAACGAAAAGAACAGAAAGACTATCACCGTGGAGAGCAGAGCGCCTTTCATAAGAGAGCGCAACAAAAGGCCGATAACAACGGTGAGTGCCACGGTACTGGCGCAGATGAGCAGAAGCGGTAATATCAGGTCACCAAGTTCCATCTCAGTGGCGTTCTGGGCATAAAGAAAGAGCACGGGAAAAATGCAGAACAGAATTGGATGTACGGGTAGTTTGTGTTTCATGTCAGGGCCTTGCCTTCATATAGTATAAGGATCTGCTGCTGTCGGAGATGCCGGCTTTTTTTTCGATTGAGAAGAAAGGCTCAAAACTGCGCTCGAAGCCGGAAGGGGTGTATTGTGGGAAGATGTCTTCGCGCGACCTGAGCAATCGCTGCACCTGCGAATCTTCCTTAGGGACAAATTCTATTATCAGCGTGCTGCAGATTGAACGGAGGAATCGAGCTATTCGACCCAGGGGCAAATTGTTGCCTATGGCGAGGTGGTGTATCAGGGCCAGTGCCATGGCGCAGTCAGCAGGACCGCGGTCGATAAGTGACATCCTCTCTCTGTGTTCCCAGCCAATCCCGGGACTGGGGTTGGTTAGATCGATCACCAGTGGAAGGACCCTGGTGTCCGAGTTTTTCCGGCACTCGCGATAATTGATCTCGACAGCGGCCGGGTCAAAGTCGAAAGCTATAGTGTTTATTCCTCTGCGGGCCGCTATACGACTGAAGCGGCCGGTGTTCGCGCCCAAATCCCAAACCAATTTGGGTTTAATAAGATCGAGGAAATCGGCAACCAATTTCTCTTTCTGCTCAAGCGCCTGGATCTCGTAGTTGGTGTTTTCGTAATAGTCGGCCCAGGTACTATTTTTTATCTGCCAACTGAGACGCTTAACGGCGGAGAGAAGGGTATCGATAAGTCCCATAAGAGCCCGGCGACTCATCCCATTTACTCTGGTGCCGCGGGACTTCGACGCGTACTTTATCTGACTCCTGGCATGAAGGTGAATATTGGTTAACAGTGGGAAAGATAGCCAGGTCTTTCTCGGTAGCAGGCTACTGGTCAAATCGAGCGGTATCCCGTCCAGATGGGTTCGCAGCATCTGACCCAGCCTGACGTCGCAATATTTCATGAGTGTTAACGGCGCCAGGAAATGCTGGCAGAACTGCTTATACGCAATCCAGGGATGGCCTTCTTCGTATCGATCAAAGGACAGCGTGTCAATCAGTAGGGGATTTCCCTCAACGAACTGAATATTGTAGGCGCTGGCGTCCTTCAGCACCATTCCATATTCCATTGCTCGCTGTTGAATTCCAAGTGTTGCCAGGGCAGCATCCTTCAATTGGCCGAAGCACCACTCAAACGGGTATGATATGAAGTTGACCCGCGTCGGCTTTAAGACCCTGTAGACCTGTTCCTTACGCTCACTGTGGTCTTCGATCTCCTCGTGAGCCACGAGCAGCTTATCTTTCACAAGTCTTGCGTACAGCCCTGAATCCATCAAGAGATCATAATTTTGGCTGTAGCATGCATTGACCTGACGGTACAGAGTCCCGGATCTTGAGAATACGAATCCACTGGGGTCGCGAAAGGAACCGTTGACTTGATTTTCAGTCTGCTCCGACATCGTGCTGTCTGTCTTTACCGAGAAATCTGGATAAGAATCCCTTGATATTTCTCCAAAAGATTTTGAGAGTGAAGAGAGCACCAAGTAGTCCCGCGAGCAGGATCTGCAGAATATAGCTGCCAGTTGATGGGTCTATATAAGCGTGGGCATGGTCGGGCATTGTTATTACTATCACCCCTGAGGCCAGTGTGATGTAGATTATTCTTCGCGTCATCAATCTATTACTCTCCTCCCTTTCGGCAACTGTTCTTGTGCGGGGCGAATACCAAGGCGTCAATAGTAAGCCGCCATCGCTGGCATTATATGTCAATCGATTCCAGATTGCAGACCGGCGCCGAGGGTGTCGCTGATTAAAGTTAACCGGCGTAGCAACCATTGCACAGTAGATTACTGATCGCCGGTGATTCTGTCAAGCGTTAAACTCAGTGGCCAGTTCCGGGCGGCATGAGGCTGCAGTACAGATTGAGGTAAGTATTTTCTTGACAGCATTAAGTGAAGGGAGTTTACTTTTGTGAAATTGGTGTGGCGCGAATACGACCCCTGTCTCCTCCAGCCACAGTCCAAAAGTGTTTTAACCAAGAAGGGCGAATTTTATATATCAGGGTGATGAAATGCGGCATTCGATAATGCGGGATGAGGGCGATGAATAAGAGTCGTTTTCGCTGGACGGCATCCCTTAAACAGAAGCTGCAGGCTCAAGTGACGGTTCTGCCACTAATCCTGGCGATAGGATATCTTTATTTTGCCCTCTATCTTTTCCGATATTCGCACGTCCCAAAGGTTTTTCACGAAGACGTCCTGATCAGAGACCTCATTCTGCTTGATGCCTGGGGTCTGTCGTTCTTCTTGATTGTTATAACACTCTGGGTGGCCAGGGTCAGCTGGAGGCTGAAATCGTTCTTACTGGCAATTGCATTTTCACTGTATGGTTTTATTACAGTTAGCTTAATGTTTGATGGCACGCCGTTTGGACTCAACGGTTACTCCGGCGATCAGGGATTCCGGATGACCATGATTCTGAAATTCGCGACATTCAAGCATCTTGGAGATTTTTATTACCGAGATCTGCCGGCGTTCTATCCTCCCGTGGTCTACTATCTTCTCTCACTCTATTCCCGGTTGTTTTCGGTTGAGAACTACAAGATGGTCAAAATCGCTTCGATGGGGATTTACCTGATCGGTCCTTTCCTGCTTTATTACATGTGGCGAAGGCTCGTGACCCCGTTTCAAGCCATCATGGTCACCTTCGCGACCTACTTGTTCTGTTCGTTGCCGGCTATATTCCCGTTCAAGGCTCCGCATGCATTTCTCGCCAACACATTATTCGTCCCCTGGTGGCTCTACTATATTGAGCGGGTGAGACGGCCCAGGAGCAACTGGAAATACTATCTGGCGGGAGGATTGATCGGGGGCTGTTTGTTCATGACATATTTCTATCCTTTTTTCATAGGCGCATTTCTCCTACTGATCAGAACGACAATACTGAGGGGGTGGACTTTCTTAAAGGATAATCATCCCTTCAGATTTGTGAATGCTCTCGGCGTACTCGCGGTATCGGCGTTGGTCAGTGCTATCTACTGGTTTCCGGTTCTGAGATCCATCATTGAAAACGGGATAGACCGCTCCCGCGGCGGCTGGCATCACCTGGGATCGCCGGGACTGGATTTTCCCTTTGTGGAGTTCACGCTACCGGGAATTTTGTTTCTGGCCGCACTGATCTTTTCATTACGTCGCTCCCGCCGCTCACTTCACAAAGGATTGCTCCTGTTGATAGGAAGCGTGGTTGTATATTTTCTGGCGGGCTCGTTGCTTGGTTATATCGACAGGCCGATCAATCTGGTGAAATCGAGGGAGTTCGTCGCCATGGCCGGCGGACCTTTCATCGGTCTGGCTGCGGCGGCACTTGTAAGGTCCAACATATGGAGGAACAGAAGAAACAACGTCATGGTCGTACTGGCGGCGGTTCTTCTGCTCGTCTTCATCCACAATTTTCACGCGCATACCACCGATAAGGACATCCAGGTCGCCCGGAAAACGACCCTGCCACCCGTGCCGCTGGAGGACGAGTTGAGTGCTGATATAACAGGCAGAGTAGCTCTGTCCGGCTACGACTGGATATTCTCTTTTCATCCGGTGTACACATTCATAGCCCGTAATGAGCATTATGGTCATCCCGCGTGTGAGTATCTGGAGAGGCACAATCTGCTTTATCTTCTTCATGACCTGTCAGATCCTTGTTTATTCAATATTGGTCTTCGACACAACGTTTTCGATACGGTTGACTACTATCTGCCGCGTAAGCAGGGTCGGAATCTGGAGGTATATGCTAATCTGAGTAATTACCCTAATCGTTTCACCACGAGGATCTTCAGGATCGATCAGGCCGTGGTTTCGGACACCCGCCTGTTTCAGAACGTTGGCGTGCCTTGCCGGTACAAAGTCGTGGACATTCCGGATGTGCAGGGTATTGAGTGGACCAGTCCGCGCTTCACCTCGCAAAGGGATAGTCTGGCTTTTCTAGTCAGAGCTGCCCACCTGCAAACTTTTCTCGATCCGGACGGACAAACACTTGTCAGTGAATACCTTGGCACTGGTATGAAGGATTGGAGGCGTATTACGGACAGAGCTATCGATTTCGGTGACAGTATTTCCATGCCTGCAGGTTTTGTGGTTAATGACAACGACTCAACGTATTTCCTTTTCTGTTTTCAGCCGCGGTATGATCTTGACGACACCCTCAAAATATCGCTTCAGGTTCGGGGCGAAACCGGTAAGGAACTCAGTTTCGATTTCTATCCTGACCCACCCAGTTACAAATGGAAGAAGGCGGACCTTTACTACTGTTGTCGAGCTGCGCCACGGTTGACTGACGCGCTCAGATTTTCGCTGGGCTTCCTTCACCGCGACCGTCTAATAGCTGAACTCTATACTTTCGATTAATCAGGATCAACTGGATTCTTAGAGCAGTCATAACGAAATGTGCGTGGTGAGAGTCTGCCACACTTCTACCACTTTACCCGCAGTATAGACTTGAGGAATCATCAGGTTAAACAGCACGGCCCAGAATGCCCACCGTCGAAAGTGCATGAAGTCGGTCTTGAGCAAGTCATCCACGGCAACAATCATAACCATGAAACCTAATGTGAACATACGGGATGTGTCAATGGCGAGAAAAAGCTGTGCCCATGCGCACAACAATAGGATGAGAACGTTTGCGAGCGAGGCATACTTCCGGTTGCGCCACCAGGATAGCGCTGCAACACAGGGGAAGACCCAGAGAACTTTGTAGACTGAGAAGAGACCCAGGGAATGATAATAAACGGTCCGTTTGAGTCTCTGCAGTGGGTTCGTGACGAACGGCTCGAGATAATAGCTCAGAGAGTACTTTATCTCGGCACCCGAGGTTACCCACTGACGGAATAAGTAGTAAACGAGGATAGTAATGCCGAAGCCAAATATCATCTCCACAATCCTAAGATACCATGGTCTGTCAGAATCGAGGCTTATAACAATGAACCACGGCAGCAGAAACAGAACGGATTCTCGATTAAGGAGTCCGGCCAGGAACATCAGGTAGAACAACGTCCGGTGCTTACGAAACCACCACATGAGAAAAATCAGGAGATAGGACATGATGTCGCAGTATCCTCCGCAGTGTATGGAGGTCAGCACCACCAGAGAGAAGGTGATCACAGTAGACATCAGAAAAGCGTCTCCAGGTCGGGGGGCAGTTTTGCGGAAATACATGTAAACGCATGCTACCATTACCACCGATATTAGCAGGTTGGTGATGATGATTCCCTGGCCACGAAGGCCGATCAAGTAGCTGATAAGGGGAGTCAATATGCGATATGAGACCGGGTTTGAGCTGCCAAGAGCAAAGGGGTTCTCTGCCAACGCGGCATAGTGCCTACCGAGATAGGTACATTCGACGGCGATACGAGCATACACCGTAGCCAGGGCAATAAGCAGCAGCGAGAGAAGCAGCGTCCAACCAACCATGCGCATGCGAGATTCGAGGCCGATCAGGGCCCGGTCCAACCAATCATACGAGAGGCCAGAAAGGTCGCGGCCGAATTTGAACATCAGAATAACGATAAGAAGTGCAACTTCAATCATAGCAATCGACCCCACATCTAAAGAAGATTGCCCGACAGCAGATAAGTTGTCGGCCCCGATCCGTGGTTCCGTTCATGCGGATATTAACTCTTAACGCCACGTATTCCCAACAGGTACGAGATTACGGTCACCTCAGTGGAAATCCTGCTCGAAAATGTTGGCCCACTCATTAAAGAACTGATCTTTACTAATCTTATATAGCTGTCTGAGCTGCCTAACGTGCACTTTGTGATAGGGCTGAGACCAATGTCGGAACTCAAGACCGTAGAAGGAAGCCTGTCCGGGACGCCGGTAAGAAGGAATATAGTTCTTTAGCGTGCTCAGGCAATCGGTAAGGACTTTCTTAACCTGGTCGTCGTTTGTCAGTAGATAATAATCATAGACACCGTAGAGAGCATAGATAAATCCATTAAGTGTCTTGCTCGGATCCTCGGTGGGATATTCCTCAATCCAGTAACATCCAGTATGATCGACGAACACCGTCCAGGGCTCGAATCCCCCGCGCGGCCTGAGGAAGGACCTGAAGGTTCTGCGTGCATACTCAACATATATTGAGTCACCGGTGGCCCAGAACATCCGCACCATCAGTCCGAGAATTTCACCCTGGGCCATACCGGAGTACCAGGGTGCTGTTAGCAAGGCTCTGTTCTGACTGTGAACCTTGTGGTTCATCGCATAGGTATAGTATATAGCTCCATCGTACTCGTGGCTTTCCTTTATTAGCCGTTTTACATGTCGCTCGGCCAAATGAAGATACGTTGAATCCCCGGTTTCGCGGTAAGCGGCCACTATCTGAAATGCCCGGTGGCACATGTTTACAGGGTGGTAGTAGAGCCGACCCCTGTA
This sequence comes from Candidatus Zixiibacteriota bacterium, assembly GCA_020351995.1. GTDB lineage: Bacteria > Zixibacteria > MSB-5A5 > GN15 > FEB-12. The sequence continues at coordinate 1,446,515 of CP070674.1, read as the reverse complement.
TTTGGTCATGGCAATACCGTCGCCATCAATGAATCCGGATGTATCGTTAAGTGTTTTTTCGGAATAGGTGATGTTGGATAGCTTGCTGTACGGCAGCGAATCGATGTCGAACTGGTACGATATGCATTCGTCAGGATATTTTATTTTGAATTCCCGGTCAAAACCCCGATCTCTGATTATTACTTCCTCGTCACCCGCAACGGAATTATGGGTCATAAGCATCAGAAGGATAGGACCGAGCCAGCGCCAACATATGCGCATAAGGTTCATTGCCGTCGTTCCCTGTCTCTTATCCATTTAGTCGTTAAGTATATGGCTGGCTGTGAGTGAGGGCAACCTTTTTTCTGTAACTTAAAGGCGTTGTGCTATATCGGGTTTATGCGTCTGCGCGCGAACTTGCTTGACAACCTTAGTGTCTTGGACTATTATTAGCGCGGTTCACCGTGTGCCGAAGTGGTGAAACTGGTAGACGCGCTGCGTTCAGGGCGCAGTTCTCTTTACGGGAGTGGGGGTTCGAGTCCCCCCTTCGGCACCAATATTTAATACGACTTATGGAGCCTTCCATATACGTGTTTAGCACGTATGGCAGGGGGCTGATGCCATAAGCGGGGCACCGTCACTGCAAATAACCTCACCTTTGAGAAGAAACAAGATCTTCTCATTGAGCCTCACGTGACAAGCGTAAGGCCTTTGGCTTTATCGCCTTCGCTTGATTTTGCGGGTGCAGGTAGATGGTCTTGCGGCCGATAATTAAGACAGAAATAACAATGAATGTTTGCCGGATACAGGAGGACGTTTTTCGGTGTTCATTATATGAACACTTTCCGATCGGAAATAATGTCTTCTGAAGGAAGACAAAGTGTTGACAAAAAAGACTTTGTAGCCTATATTTAGGCCAGTTAATCACCGTGTCGAGTAGCACTTTACCCGATTCGCCCCAGGACCCCCGTCCGGGTGAGAGATTTACTCCGATTACTTAAGAACTCTGACACTTACGTACACACCAGTTAAGAACAGGACAACAACAGTGAAGAAAATGCCCAGAAAACTTCTAATTGGCAGCCTTGTCTTACTCCTTGGCGTGCCCGCGCTGGCTTCCGACCCCGATTATTTTCTCGTCTTCGATATGCCCGAATCACAGGTCCAGGTTCAATGGGGCAGACTTCCCTGGCACGGATATGCCGGGACACAAGCTGACCTCCTCTCAGCGGCAAGCTTTAAGGGAGACAGTCTCAGGCTGCTGGCTATTCTGGTGGAATGGGGAGATCGGCCCGGGACGTTACCATGGCAGGCTTTCGATACTTTGCTCTTCTCCCGCGACGTTCTTCCCGAGGGTTCTCTGGCCGATTACATCCATGAGGTTTCGTATGGCCAGGTGAAGCTTACCGGCGATGTATTTGATTGGTACAACGCCGGCCCCACATTTGGAAAGTATTTTCCATTCAGTTCGCTGTTTGAGATATTAGATCCGTACATTGACTATTCTCTATATGATGGCAACGAGGATAGGAAGGCCGACGCGATCTGTTTCATCCGTTCCGGTGTCGGAGAAGAAGATTCCCAGGATCCTCTCGATATCTGGTCCTATGCCGCTGCCAGTGATCAGGGCTGGGGCCGCTATGACCGGGTCCAGGTGGACGCCTGGAACACCTGTCCGGAGCTCAAACCACTGCGGGACCCCATATACCCGGTGCAGTTCAGCGGAGAGACTGTACGGAGCGGTATCCGCGTGTTTGTTCACGAAGTTGGCCATAACATCGGCCTGGCAGACCTGTACGACTACGACGGCAAACTGGTGACATCGACCTATAATATTGCGAACGACCAGAACGACCATCCGCTTGTTGATTGGGATCCAATGGGTTACTATGGCTACGGTTATTTGTCGCTGGGCGGGGTAAGCGCCAATCATTACTGCGGCTGGAACAAGGTGCGGCTGGGGTATATCGAGCCGATCATTCTTGAGGGCGAGTATCATGATCTCGTCATATACAATGTTGAGACAACCGCAGATTCTTCATTATATAGAATACCCATCAATGACAGCGACCTGGAGTACTTCTTACTCGAGTACCGAAATCCGCAGTCAGCAGGTAAGTTCGATAAATTCGACTCCGATTTTTGCTCATGGTTCTATCCCAATCTCACGTTCGGTTATGACGTGCTGGACCGCGGACTATTGATAACACATATTGATGATTCGCTGGTCGACCCCCAAGAGATTATATCACTCAACCAGGGAACGCCCTTAGATCCCCACTATGCCGTGTGCGTCGAGGATGCCGGTTACAACCCGCTCAAGGATTATACTTATAACCCTGAAGGCCGTTTGACCGACAGCGCCCAATGGTGGTATCCCTGGGAGACCAGAAAAGGGGCGCTTTTTTCGTCCGATGTCCCCGGACAGAGCGAGTTTGGTCCGCAGACTTATCCGAGCAGTGACAGTTACTATGGTTATTCGGGCATCTATGTGCGGGTTGACTCAATTGTGGGTGAGCGAATGTATTTATACGTCAACACCGAGCTTGAATGGCTGGAGTGCTGTGAATTGCGTGGCGATGCCGACCATAACGGTCAATTCGATCTTCTTGACCTGGACTTTATAGTCGACTATCTCTTTCGAGACGGCTCGGCACCGATTTGCGAGCAGGAGGCCGATGCCGATGACAATGACCAGGTAGATATTCTCGATGTTGACTATTTGATCGACTACCTGCACCGCGGCGGCCCCGCTCCAATCGACTGTCCCCTCGGCGGAATCGCGCCCATGTTCACGTCCACTCCAGTAACGACGGCTACTTACGGTGTGCTGTATAGCTATGACGCCAACGCCGATGGCGACCCAGATCCGGATTTCTCACTTACTTTGGCACCGCCGGGAATGACTATCGATCCGGTTACCGGCCTCGTAGAATGGACGCCGGATGACGTTGGCGATTTCGATGTTACCATTAACGCTTCGAATACGTGGGGCGATGATTATCAGCCCTATACCATCTCGGTCAGCGGTATCGCCCCTTCGTTTACCACAAGCCCACCCCTGACAGGTGTTTCCGGTGAACTATATGTTTATGACGCCGATGCTGACGGGTATCCGGTGCCCAGTTATTCTCTGGTTACCTTTCCGGCCGGAATGACTGTCGATCCTATTACCGGTCTTATCCAGTGGACTCCGCCTTCGGACGGTGACTACGACGTTGTTCTGGAGGCCACTAACTCGGCCGGCACGACGCCGCAGAATTTCACAATCTCGGTCCTGCCTGCCGAGGCGCCAGTGATCACCTCGACTCCTATTCTCACCGGGACGTACAATCAATTATACACATACGATGTTGAAGCAAGCGGCAATCCGGCCCCAACCTTCGCGCTCACGACTTACCCTACCGGGATGACCATCGACCCGGCTACGGGGCTGATTCAGTGGACGCCTGGTGACGTAGGGGATTACGATGTTGTGGTTGAAGCCAGTAACAGTTCGGGTACCGATCCGCAGAGCTTCACCATATCGGTAGCCGGAATCGCGCCGACCTTTACCTCGACCCCGATCACCACCGGAACATATCAACAATTATATAGTTATGATGCCGACGCCGATGGTTACCCGGCGGCTACGTTCTCGCTGACAACCTTCCCCACCGGAATGACGATTGACCCGGCGAGCGGCCTTATTCAGTGGACACCGGATGATGATGGCGATCATAATGTCATCGTCGAGGCCGCAAACGCTTATGGAACGGACATTCAGAATTTCACTATTTCGGTGGCCGGCATTGCCCCGACTTTTATATCAAGTCCTCCGACGACCGGTGTGGTTGGAGTGCTATATAGTTATGATGCCGAGACCGACGGTTACCCGGCGGCGACGTTCGCCCTTACAGAATTCCCGACCGGTATGACGATTGATCCGGCGACCGGTGTGGTGCAGTGGACACCGACCGAAGAGGGTGATGTTGATGTTACTATCGAAGCCAGTAACGCCTACGGTCTTGATATTCAGAATTACACCATATCGGTTTCCGGAACCCCGGAACCACCGGTGATTACCTCTACACCTGTCACGAGCGTGACGGTGGGGCAGGCGTATGCTTACGACGTTGAGGCTACCGGCTACCCGGCCCCGACGTTTGACCTCATTACCTCGCCGTCGGGCATGAACATCAACTCAACGACCGGGCTTATCAGCTGGACACCGGGGTCTGTCGGTGACTTCGATGTTGAAGTGGAGGCTCTTAACGTCAATGGCGCCGACACCCAGAGTTTCGTGGTGACGGTGTCGGGAGTTGCTCCAAGCTTTACCTCCACGCCGATTCTTACGGCGACCTACGGTGTACAGTACGAGTATGATGCCGACGCCACGGGCGATCCCACGCCTACCTACGCCCTGCTCGATGGGCCAGCCGGTATGACAATCAATAGTGGAACCGGTGTTGTACGCTGGACGCCCGCAGATACGGGTGATGTCGATGTCGTTATCGAAGCGATCAATGCCGCCGGAAGTACACAGCAGAGCTATACTATCGGTGTCACCGGTGTGGCTCCAGCGTTTACGTCAACTCCTGTTACCACGGCGACTTACGGTCAGCTCTACAGCTATGATGCCAATGCCAGCGGATACCCTGCGGCGACATTCGCTCTCACAACGTACCCGACCGGGATGACCATCGATGGCAACACCGGTGTCATTGAATGGACACCAGACGCCACCGGCGATGCCGATGTTGTGGTGGAAGCTACCAATATTTACGGCACGGATTATCAGAGCTTTACCATATCCGTGAGCGGTGTCGCGCCGAGCTTTACCTCGACGCCGGTCACTACCGGAGTAACCGGTGTACTATATTCCTATGACGCGGATGCCGATGGTTATCCGACCCCGACGTATTCGCTAACCACCTATCCGACCGGAATGACGATTAATAGCGGAACCGGTCTTGTGGAATGGACCCCGGATTCGGAGGGTGACTACGATGTCGAAATCGAGGCCACTAACACTTATGGAACCGCATACCAGAATTTCACGATCAGTGTATCGGCGGCCCCGGCTGGAGCCGTGATAACATCAACACCGGTTACGACTGCCACGATTGACCAACCATACACTTATGATGTCGAGGCTACGGGAAATCCGGCACCTACGTTCGATTTGATAACGTCTCCTTCGGCCATGAAGATTAACGCCACCACTGGTGTAATTACTTGGACCCCGGGCAGTATCGGGGATTACGATGTGGAGGTTGAAGCGGCTAATGTTAATGGCGCCGACACCCAGAGTTTCATCCTTACCGTTGTAGGAATACCGCCGACCTTCACCTCGACTCCGATAACCACCGGTACCTATAATGTACTCTATGAGTACAACGCCGACGCTACCGGTGAGCCGACGCCGACATATTCTCTTACTACGTACCCCGCGGGAATGACTATCAATAGTGGTACGGGTTTGGTTCGCTGGACGCCGTCTGATACCGGGAATGTCGACGTTGTCATTGAAGCCACCAACTCCGCTGGAACGACACCCCAGAGCTTCACGATCTCGGTGACAGGTGTTGCCCCGGCGTTTACGTCAACGCCGGTGACGACAGGTACTTATGGCCAATTGTATAGCTATGACGCCGAGGCCGGAGGCTACCCGGCGGCAACTTACTCACTGACAACATACCCAACAGGTATGACAATTGACGCCAATACGGGTGTGGTAGAGTGGACACCGTCGGATATAGGCGATTATAATGTGGTTGTTGAAGCTACCAATATTTATGGCACCGATACGCAGCCGTTCACTATCAGTGTATCGGGCGTGGCGCCTTTCCTGGCTGATATCCCTGATCAGGTACAGCTTCTTAGCGTAGGTTTCACTGAAGATGCCGATGCCACGGGTTACCCTGCTCCAACCTATTCGCTGACGACTTACCCGACGGGAATGACGATTGATCCCATCACCGGGGAAATTGCCTGGACCCCGACGGGAGTGGGTGATTTCGATGTAGTCGTTGAAGCTACCAACGCTTACGGCACCGATACTGATGACTTCGTGTTGACCATCGTCGAGGTCCCGACAATCACTTCCACGGCGGTCACAACGGGTACCTACGGTCAACTTTACAGCTATGATGTTGAAGCTGATGGCTATCCGGCCCCGACTTACGCGCTGACGACAAAGCCGTCGGGTATGACAGTCGATGCCAATACCGGCGTGATCGAGTGGACCCCGGCTGATGTTGGTGATTATGACGTCACGGTTGTTGCTATCAACTCTTACGGCAGCGACACTCAGTCATTTGCTATTACGGTAGTTGGAATTGCGCCGTCGTTTACGTCCACGCCGATAACGACCGGGTCCGTCGGTGTACTGTACACGTACGACGCTGACGCCAGCGGGTATCCCGCCCCAACTTACGCATTGACAACCTACCCGAGCGGGATGACCATAGACCCTGTGACCGGCGAAGTGGAGTTTACGCCCGGTTCTTCGGGCGATTACGATGTCGTGATTGAGGCGACCAATGACTATGGCACCGACTACCAGAGTTACACAATCAACGTGCCATAGATTTCTTTGATATTAGAGTTGATTATAGCAGGCCGAGACGGCAGTGGATTGTCGCCTCGGCCTCCTGTTTTGTTATAATTCTTTCCAGGCGATCATATGCATCACGCCGGTTTTTCCGCCTTCCACTTCCCGGAGTGCCCGATCGTAGTGTATACAGGCGGCATTTACGGCGCTGCCGGAGTAGGCTACGATTGATCCATAGTACTGACAATTGTTCTCCATTGTCATAATTGCCGAAGGCCCATAAAAGGCGGCGTGCACCACCGTGCTCATGCCTAGCTGCAGGGAGTCGCCATCGGAGAAAATCACCATGTCGGCCGGATCGCCGTCAGTATTGACATACGCGTTTTGCCCGATAGATATATCGCCGGTCACGTAGATTTCGACGCTTTCGCCAGGCGCAACCTGCAGCCGGGAATTGTTCTCTATTGTGATTTCGGAGAAATAATAGACGCCTCCGGATAGAGTCAGCGTTGAGTTGAGATTCATGTTTAAAGCATGAGTGACGCCATCGTACATGGATGGATCCGAAAGCCCGCCGGGAGCGGCGTTGACCGACCGTGCCCAATCGTAAACGGAATCCGGTACCGGTGGAACGGGGAGAGGATCGATCTTGCTGGTGGTATCTCCATAAACGGTGCAGGTGGCACAGACAAAGATGCCTCCTTCGGTCGCGCTCGAGGCGTCGCCGCCGACAACGGCGGTATGGATGAACTCCAGGTCGCCGTTAGAGGCGACATCACCATTGATTAGATCCATGGTGGAGGCATAGTCGCCTGAGTCCGAGTTATAGGAGTCGGTACAGGTGTTATTGTCCATCACTATGGCGCTGTCTCCGAACATAGCATACTGAAATGGTCGCCAGTATTCGGGAACGACCAGTGCCTCGAGATTAGTGTTGGCGTCGCCGATCTTACCGGTGGCGCGAAGAATGACAGTGTCTACCAGAGCACCCTCGACCGTGCTGTCAACCACGATGACGGTGTAATAGCCCCCCTCATACGGCTCGTTCAGAAAGCCCGCCGTCCAGTCATTGTCATTGTTAATCTCGTTGAAAGCCCGGATAAGCCCGGCCTGGGCGACATAGAATGACTGGCTGGAGTGAACCTGGTTAAAGGATAGCTCCATATCGGTTTGAGCGGTATCCACGGCTATGAGGGCTGCGATAGTGAGCAGTAACATGATGCCCAGAGCGATGAGCAATGCCCCGCCTTGCTGACTGATGTGTAGTTGTCCCACGGCTACACACTCCTCGTATTACAGCGTTATCTTGTTGTAACACGCTTGATGTCATGCAGGCTGGTCAGCCCCCGCCAGGAAGAAAGGCCCCTCGCATGTTACCTGTCTAAAAGCGTTCGAGTCCAATTGACTCTCAATATCGACGACCTTTTCATCGGGCCCGGGCCGTCGGTCGTGCCTCACATACTGCTATAGTTCCCATGTGCCTGTGAGGCGATTCGGGCCAAAAGTGCTAATCCTCGATCCAGGATATCATGAGCATATTGCCGGTGGTAGTGATCGGAATCGGTGCCAGCGCTTCGTCATAATGAAGGCTTCCCGTATTGACCATGCTCACCGATTCAGCTATTATCGAACCGTACCAATCGCAGCTGTTACCCAGATCAACATCGGCATCCGGTCCGTAGAACGCGGCATAAATCTCAGTATCGTTGCCGATTGTAACTATCTGGCCGTCGGAGAAGATCAGGCAATCCGTCGGGTCATTATTCGGGTTTATGGTGGTGTTATTGTCCAGGGTGAGTGTTCCGCGAATATATATCTTTACCTCAACGTCTGGATCTGTCGGATCCAGAATGATCACCGAATTTGAGTTCATCGTTATGTCGTTGAAGTAGTAAACGCCGGTTGTCAGGGTTATCGTGTCGGCGATGGCCAGGATCAGATCCGGCCCGGGGTAAATCATGCTGGTTACCGGATCAACACCGGTAATGTTGTCATTGTTTGATTCATAGTAAGTGAACACCGAATCCGGTATCGGCGGAATTTCGAAAGGCTCGGCTGCATCGCTAACATCTTCCGTGACGCCACACGTGGCACAAACGCTGACACCACCGGTCAGGGAACTACTGGCGTCGCCGTTTACCAACGCTGAGTTCTCCAGGACTATAGTTCCATTAGATGCGACATCGCCTTCTGTCCCGGCGAGCGAATCAACATAAGCCCCGTCATCGGAGTTGTAGGAATCGGTTTCCGAATTGTTGTCCATGAGAATCCCATCTTCTCCATACACGGCGTATTTGAAGGGGTAGAATAATTCCGGTACCACCACTGCTCTCAGGTTAGCCTGAGACTCCCGATAGCTGGCCGTTGATCGCAGGGTCACCCTGTCGGTGATCGGGTCGAAGGCCGAATCGGTGACGGGGATATCCCGTTCCGTGATGACGGTATACGCGCCGTCCTCAAAGGCCATTTCAAGGTAGCCGGCTGACCAGAAGTTGTCCTTGTTCAGTTCATTGAAGGCCTTTTTCAGGCCGGCGTCGGCGATGTAGAAGGCGTGGTCGTAGTCTACCTGATTGAAAGACAGGTCTATATCGGTCTGGGCGGTATGCACCGCCAGTATGGCCGCTATTGTCAGCAGAAGCATTAAACCGAGGACGATAACAAGCGCCCCGCCACTATTGTCATTTATCAGCTTCTTCAACTTGATCCTCCTCATATCGTCAGGTTGCGCATGTTAACGCGCTCGGTGTTGACAAAGGTTCGAAAGCCGTTGTTAGCGTTGAAGGTTTCATCCTTTTTCGAGGTTTGCACCTCTATGGTGACTGCTATTTCTGACGAACCAATAGGCAGAAAGGATAGCGACGTTATGTAGTCGGCGAAGATTTCGGGCTGTGTCCAGCCGGGCTCTTCGGACTCCTTAATCAGATTGTATAGTTTCATGCCAGCAGCGAGACCCGGAACCTTGTCATACTGAGCAGCATCAAACTCCTGAAGGTAGTATTTGGTCGTGTCGACCGGGTCCAGGGCACTCAGGTCACCGGTCCCGATGTATACCCATATTTCGGCAGAGCTTATCGTGTCAAAGGCAGGGTGGCCCTCGGGAAGCATGTAGCCCGCCATGCGGAGAGTTTTGCTGATTTCCTGGAGACACGAGCGGCTTATCTGCTGCATGTCCGAAATCTCTTTTTGAGAAGTGACCTGCTGCTGCATGGTGACATAGAACTGAAACGCCGCAACGGCCAGAATCGCCGTAATGAGAGCCGCTATAAGAAGCTCTATAAGAGTGAAACCGGCGTGTCCGCCAATGAGCTTTTTCTCTTTTGTATTCATTTTCAACCTGCCCCCCTCAGTTATTCATCATCAGTGTTGAGTGTCTTATCGCGCGGACCTTGCCTAACTTGTCTGTCCAGGATATGTCGATTGTCACTTTCACAAGATTCGGCGGATTGATTCCTTCAGCGGCCTGAATGGTAACGGTGCGCGAATAGCCGTCAACGTCGGGTAAGTAAATCAAGGTATCACTGAGACTATCAGTGGGAAGCGCGGGTGCCGGCTTGGCCTTCATCAATACATCCTGCGCTTCATATAGCTCAAGCTGCTCCTTAGCCAGTTCGGTGGCGACGATGAAGTCGCGCGATATACTGTTTCCTTCGATAGATAACACAACCATAGGTGCCAGTCCTAAGATACCGACCGCGAGCACAATCATTGCCACCAGCACTTCGAGTAGACTGAGGCCGCGGTCGTTTTTCCAATGGTATCCTGTAATGTGGTACATAACCCCGATAGTCCTTTCTAATAAATGGTAGGGCGGAACCGGCACTGCCGGTCCTTTAAGAAAATATCGGCTTCAGGGGCCAAACCTTTAGATTGTCGTCCCGGCGTCAGCCATCGAGGCCTGAACGTAATTGTTTGTTATAAAGCGTCTTGCGCCGCCCCTGTCAAGTCATGGCAGCCGGGATGGATTAGTCCCGTTGAATACTGTCGGACATCCGACATTGGGGACAGCATAGGCAATGGTAAGATAATTCTGTCCATGTTAGAGAGCCGCTACAAGGCGGATATCTACGGGAGAGCGGGATTGAGTCCGGTGACTTTAGAGTCGAATCTTCCGCTGCTGGTGGTTGATCGGTGTTCAGGTGTTGAACACCGGGAAAGTGGCTTACACCGGCATAAGGCTAATCCACAGGACAATTTGGCCGATTATAAGCTTATAGATAGGGTAATCGGCCCTGTCTGTGACAATGTGGCTCGTGGTTGGATTATCAACCGAGCAACCCGGTTTTTGAGAGTATTGCTTCATGAGAATCTTACTGGTCGAAGAAGATCCGGTCACGCTGAAAACCATCAAAACCACCCTGGATGCGGCCGAATACGAGGTAGTCATCGCCAACTCCAGACGAATGGCTATTAATGAGCTCAATGGGCACCGTTTTTTTGATGCCATAATCTGCACCATCTACATGCCCGGTATGGACGGCTTTCAGTTTCTGGAGTACCTGCAGACCAACCAGCGGTACAACAAGATCCCGGTACTGGTGGTTTCGGCTCAGCACGACCGCGAGTCAGTCATGAAAAGCATTGAGTTGGGGGCCAAGGATTTTATTGTCAAACCGGTCGACGCCAGAATCCTTATCACCAAAATTCAGCACCTGATTGAAAACAGTACGAAGACGATTCTGATTGTCGATGACGATCCGCTCATGCGAGGCCTGCTTAAGAAGATCGTCGAGCGTGAGGGATATAAGACGAAAGAAGCCGAGAGCGGCGAACAGGCCCTGGAACTGTTTGATTCAAAGAAGATCGGGCTGGTTATTTCGGACCTCGAGATGCCTGGCATGAACGGCCTGGAATTGCTCAAAGCCATAAAAGAGAAATCCCGCAAAATCCCGGTGCTTATAGTCACCGGCAAGACTTACGGTTACGATAAGCACGATGTTCTGGAGGCGGGCGCTGACGGTTATATAACCAAGCCCTTCAAGAATTTCGAAATCGCCCGGCGTGTCGCCGCTTTTCTCCACTGACGCCGGGCCGGCAAATCTGGAAAATCTGCAATAAGAAAATACGCCCAGGAGGAGTCGAACCCCCAACCTTCTGATCCGTAGTCAGACGCTCTATCCAATTGAGCTATGGGCGCATTTTTCGAGTCCAAATAGGGCGTATCAGACTCAAAAGTCAAGGGAATTTTCCGAATGAGAATGCGGTGAGGAGACAGTGATATGATCGGGATGTCAACGAACGGCGGAGAAGTAGATGATTACAGCGGCGATGATAATGAAGATTACGAAAATAACGATTACCGTGGCCTTATTTACCGGTTTCTCGGGCGGCACAATCTCAGGTGTTTCGTTTCTGCGGGCGATAAACGCGTTCAATTTCTCCAGCCACCCGTCTTCGACACTGAGAATCTCGTTTGTCTCAGCCGGAATCGTCAATCTCTCGATCTCCGGGGCGTCGGAAGCCTCAACGTCGATCACCTCCAGAACAGCGACCGTGACGTTATCGGCACCACCTCGATCATTGGCCAACTGCACCAGTTCGGTGACGATATGCTCATTGTCGTCGCGAACCCGGTTCATGGTATGGAATATCTCATCGTCATCAGCGAATCCGCACAGGCCATCGGAGCAGATCATGAATTTGTCGCCCGGCCCGACTTTAACCAGGCGGTAATCGACCTCGACATTCTCGCGAACGCCCAGGGCCCTGGTTATGACGTTCTTTCCCACCACCGAGGCCGCCTCCTGATGTGACAGGTTCTGATTCTGCTGTATTTCGGCTACCCAGGAGTGATCTACAGTGAGTGGCTCGAGTGACCGCTCCTTGAGCCTATAGGCGCGGCTGTCCCCGACGTGGGCGACCGACAGCACATCTCCCTCGAGGGCCAGCGCCACAACGGTGGTGCCCATACCCAGGAGGGTGGGTTTTTCCACGGCGGTATTGAAGATGGCCCGATTTGCGATTCGTATGGCCTTGATCAGGATTTCGCCGCTCTGAGGCAATGCGTGCCCAAACGAAAGTCGTTCGTCACGCTGAATCTCATCCTGAAAATGATTGAAGATAATGTCAATGATATCCGCCGACATCATCGAGGCAACCTCACCGGCCTGATGCCCGCCCATGCCGTCACAGACGGCGAAGATTCTGTTTTTTTCATCCAGGTGCAGGCAATCCTCGTTAGCCGTACGGACCAGGCCGACATCAGTTTTGCCCGCGACTTTTATCTGGAGTGGCACGGTGTTCCTAAAGAATTATAAACCCAAATAGTCGATGTGATTGCGTGCAATATATGTATAAGTCAACAGAAAATAAACAAAAAAGCGGAAATATGTGCGGGCGTTGGCTCGCCCCGGGAACAAATAGTCGCTGACTTCAGTGCTAAAGCGCGGTCTGACCGGACCGACCCGCGGCCCGTCTTGCTCTTCGTTTGCGCATCCCTATAATCAAGAGCACGAGCAGGGCGCCTATTATGTCGGCGATCATATCGCTCACATCAAATTGACGTCCCGGGACGGATCGCTGATAGAATTCGTCGAAGACGGCAAAGATCACTATGAATGTTGCCGCGCAGGCAAGTGTTCCTCTCAACGAAAAGTTGTCGCTGAAATTGAAAAACGATCTGAATATCAGAAATGCGAAGACTCCGTATTCGATACCGTGGACAATCTTGTCGGCGCCTGGTATCTCTATCGACGGACCTCTCAGATGCGGGATGGAAGAGACTGCTATTATCATTCCCGCATACAGAATCATCGGCAGATGATACAACAGAAAGCGATGGGTACTTCTCAGTTTGGACTCCCTGGCTTAAACTTACCTTTGTTAATAGGCCGCATGCTCTTCGTCAACTAAAACCCCTTTCGCGCCAACCAAGCTACCGGGTGGCGGAAGGTGCGAGGGTGGGTCAAGCCGCCGATTGATACGGTGATTTGTGGCACTCAATATTTTTGTAGATAAGACAGTCAAAATTTAATAGGTTATTGCCGTTATGGCTGTTGATCAAAATGCCGGTATTCCCCTTACGGCTACCCAAAAGCTGAACCTGGCTCTGGGGGGATTGATGATCGCGATAGTGCTCGGGAGCACCGGCTTCATATTGCTGGAAGGAATGGATCCGCTCGATGCCCTCTATATGACGATCATAACACTGTCAACGGTCGGCTTCGGGGAGGTAAAAACTCTTCACCCTGAGGGGCGCGTATTTGTCATATTCCTGATTCTCTTCGGGGTGGCCCTGGCCGGCTTTACGGCCACTGTAATCGGGCAGATCGTCCTGGAAGGGCAATTCAAAGAAATACTCGGGAGAAGAAAGATGGAGAATAAGATACGAAAATTCTCGAACCATTTCATAATTGCCGGCTTCGGCCGAGTCGGGCGACAGGTGGCCATGGAGTTTCAAAGGAAAAAGGTCAATTTCGTGGTGATCGAGAAAGACGAGGAGGCGGTCTCATTACTGCACCGGGACGGCTTTCTGTTCATTCAGGGTGAAGCCACCGACGATGATACCCTCAGGCGAGCCGGGATCGAGTTGGCCCGAACGCTCATATCTACGTTGCCCGACGAAGCCCACAACGTTTACCTGACCCTGACCGCGCGAGACATGAACAGAAACCTTCAGATCATCGCGAGAGCGGACTACGAAGAAGGTGTCAAGAAGCTCATGCGGGCCGGAGCGAATCATGTTGTAACACCTCACGTGCTCGGAGGTATCCGGATGGCCATGGCCTCGTTGAGGCCGAATGTGCTCGATTTCATGAGCGCTACCTCTCTGGGTGAGAGCGACCTGACCATCGAGGAAATGGTCGTCCCTGGTGGCTGCGAGTTGGCTGGAAAAAGTCTCGTTGAGTCCAACCTCAAAAAAGAGTTTGGAATAACCATAATCGGCGTGAAGAAGGAAGACCGGGAGATGGTAATCGCCCCCGGCCCGGAAACTGTGCTCGAAGAGAACGACATATTGGTCTTGATAGGCAAGATGCAGGGCCTTGAGGATCTCAGCAAGAAACTGACCACGTAACAGGAGAGAATATATCCTGTTTACTTTTCGAGCACTCTTCCAGACGTCTGTTCGCCACCTCAAAACCTGTCCAGATTGCGCACAAATGGCCTACGGGCCTGAGTCTTAGGCCCAAAAATAGGTTGACAGCCAGGTCGATTATTGTTATATTTCCGACGTACAGCGAAACGAAGTTTACTTCTTTATTCCTTACTTATTAGCTGAAATAGCGTTTGAGTAAGTTGAGAACTTTAGCTTGAGCCTGAAGAATAACCTTTAAGCACCAAAGTAAGGCGTAGCATATTTGTTCGTTTGTAACTACAACCCATAAAACTTTTCAACTCTAATTGAGGGAGAAACTATGAGAGCACCCTTCAAAGCAACAGTACTACTTGCTGTTATGGTACTCTTCTCGTTCGGTTTCGCACAGGGGCAAGAGGTCTATGTGCTTAATAGCGAGATTGCGGGTCTTGACGGAGAGGGCAATATCCCTGATGTCGGCGCCGACCTCGAATTTCCGATCCACTTTGTTAACACCAGTGGCGCCGAGGATTTCCGTACCGCGGTATCGAACGGGTACTACTTCTTATCGCCCGACGGCGTCACCATTGATTCGTTGAGTCTTATCAAGAACTGCGTGTACAATGTTGACCTTGAGTGCGCGATCATGAATGGCTGCTATCCATTCGAGCCGTTCAATTGCTATTCCTGGTTTGACATGTACTTCTCGGCCACCGATCTTACCAAGGGTCTTGGTGGTCTGGGTATTGCTGGCCTGGCGGAAAAGGGTACTGGTCTTCCCCCGGGATTTGATGACTGGATTTACGCCATCAAGGCTTGGGGCGTTTCCGGCCCGCTGGGGGCCCAGCTGGTTATGGATACTACTTACTGGGAACCGGGCAACTTCTGGCTCTGGACCGGTGTTGGCGCTAATGTGGGCTGGACCCCTCCAGACCCGCTATTCGTGGGTGGTTTTGACCCGTGTCCGGAAGGGCCGTTTACCACTTGCTGGCCTAACCCGTTTGAGATCGGTGTCAATGACAATGACCGCGTTCTGAACGTTTCGATTCATTGCGAAGATGATCCGTATGCGGTTGACTTGGGCACGGTCAAGATCTTCGGCAAGATCCCGTGCTACACTAATGAGGGTCTGGCCTGGGTCGAAGGTGACTCAGTCGTTACCAACGCCTACCTGATGCGCTTCCTTGGCTCAGGTGGCTTCCGTCCGCTGCCTGCCGATGACTATACCGGTGAGTATTGGGTCACGTACAGCTATTTAGCTGGTGGCGAAAACACTCTGTATGGCGACTTCCTTCAGATGATCAGCCAGGGCGATGTGAACTTTGACGGCGCCGTCAATAACGATGACGTAGTCTTCATGATTGACTACCTCTTCCACGGCGGAGAGCCCTGCACCTATGACGGTTATCGGATGGATGAATTCATGGACTTCGACCAGAGTGGTCGCTTTGACCTGCTCGATATTCGGGCGCTGATCGAGTATGTGTACTAAGACAGGCGTCTGAGCTATCGAATAGCTTCAGGAATCTGAATAAGAACCCGCTTCTGCTAAAGGGGCGGGTTTTTTTTCGGTGGTCCCGGGGCACCTGCGCCGCAACTCAGCAATATAGGAGAAAATATATCGGCTTTTGCTAATCCCTTAAACTTTAATAAAGTATTGTGAAAAGAATTGCCGTCAGGACGCGTTTTTGGCATTGACAAAATGGGTTGCGGATGATATATTTTTGTGTACGAATTAATCTTACTGTTCCGTTTACTTCCGCCGCCTTTATCAAAAGTGTTAGCTAACCCGGGTGGCTTGGAATACTTGTGACGACACACTAAATCGTCGCAAAAGATTAGACGCAGCATTTTTGGGAGAATACTACCGTTTACAACCCAATAAACTTTTCAACTCTATTTGAGGGAGAAATTATGAGAGCACCCATCAAAGTGACAGCATTGCTTGCTGTTTTGGTAATTGCCTCATTCAGCCTGGCAACCGCCCAAGTAGACTCCTGCAGGGTCTATGTAGATCTCGCCGAGGTGACAGGGCTGACCGCCGAGGGAAAGATTCCCCTGGCTGGTGGTGATCTGGTAATTCCAATTTACTTCTTAAATCTAAATCGTGATGGCGTGAATGAGGTCCGCACCGCGATTTCGAACGGCTTCTACTTCGATTCTCCGGATGGTGTTACCATTGGCGGAGTGACCCTGGGAAAGAACTGCACTTACCCATTCGAAATGGAGTGCGCGTTCATGGCGGGCTGCTACCCGTTCCAAGGATGCTATTCCTGGTTCGACATGTACTGGGGAGCTGCCGCCCTTACCAAGGGTCTTGGTGGTCTGGGTATCGCCGGTGTGTCTAACGAAGGGGATGGTTTGCCGGCGGGATTCAATAACTGGCTTTATTCCTTGAACGTTGCCAGTGTCGCGGGCGCCGCGGAGGCCCAACTGGTTTTGGATACCACGTACTGGGAGCCGGGCAACTTCTGGCTCTGGACCGCCGTTGGCGATTCGATCGCCTGGGATGGCCCGTACGTGTTTCAGTTCGAGCCAGGTGGCTGTGAAGATGTGGCGATTGCTACGACCGCTCCAGCCGGCCCGTACCTGGATGGCGACGCTTTTACCTACGATGTTGACGCGACCGGTGACGCTCCTATTACTTTCGCGCTGGACCCCGGCGCTCCGGCCGGCATGACTATTGACCCTGTGAGCGGCCTAATCAACTGGACCTGCGTTAAAGGCACCCACCCCGTAACCGTCAGAGTTTCCAACGACTGCCCGAGCGAAGCAACCGAGGAGTTCGTGATCGTGGTCAATAAGGCTCCGGTTATAACCGCGATTGATGACCAAACAGCCACCGAGGGTGCGGCGTTCACTTATAACGTCGAACTCGACGAAGTCGGCTATCCGATTCCCCCGACCTTTTCAATCGCTGGCCCCGCCGGCATGACTATTGAGCCCGTGACCGGCGTGATCGACTGGACCGCCGCGGTTGGTGTTCATGCGGTTACGGTTACCGCTACCAACACTGCCGGGTTGAGCGATGACGAGGACTTTACGATTACGGTCTCAGGCTGTGACCCTTATGCTACTTGCTTCCCGGAGACGACCAAACTCAAAGCGCTTGAGAATGAGAGAAGACTTGACGTTCGTATCTGGTGCGATGATTTTGAAGACATTGACTGGGGAACCATCCGCGTGTTCAACATCCCGCCCTACTCCGCTGATCATCCTCAAATAGAGTATTTTGGAGATGATTCAGCGCTGGTGACGGATTGTTTCATTATGCGCTTCCTTGGTGCCGGTGGTATGCGCCCGGTTCCGTCGGATGGTTATCAGGATAGACCCTGCCCGGTCTACTATGATTACAAGTCCGGTGGCGATCAGACGCTCACGTTCCTGTTCAACCTGACGATGTATGTTGGCGACGTCACCTTTGACGGCGTGACCAACATCGAAGACGCAGTCTTCATGATAGACTGGTTGTTCAATGGTGGCCCGAGAGCTACGCTCTGGGGCGAGAGAATGGATGAGTGCATGGATGTCGATGACAGTGGGCGTATCGACCTGCTCGACGTTCGCGCTATCATTGATATCGTCATGCAGTAAACGAACTGAGTTGTCTGATTCGTTCAGGCATCAGAATACAAACCCGCCCTTTACAGGGCGGGTTTTTTTGTGGCTTACGCCCGGCGAATTTGTGTCGAAAGGCCGCAATTTGTGGCAGATTGTCCGGGCATATCGTTGACAAGACGGGGGCCTCCAGCTATATTGCGGTCGCAGCGTAGCCCCCCTCACAATTGACGCTGCTGGGAAAAACACTAATCCTTTAAACCTGATTCAATGGGAGGTATTATGAGACTGGCAGGATTGTTTCTCGTGTTTGTCCTGTTTATGTTTTTCGGCAGTGCGGCATGGGGTCAGTCAATCTGGATTGAGGACGTGGAGGCTACCAACCCCGACGGCACTCTCAAGCTCGGTGAAACGATAGAGTTCGTTCTTCACGTTACCGGCGATGAGGACTATCATCGGATTCTTGACAATGGGTTCAGGGTATACTCGCCCGATGGTGCGGAGTGGACGGCTACCGTTCCTGACACGGTTCCCGATGGCCTGACCCGTTATATTACCGGTCCAATCGGTTTATTGACGTTCAGTTGCGACGGTTCCGTAGCCGACACGGTAGGTTTTGTCGCCATGGACGTGATCGGTACCGGGATGCCGCCGTTCTTTGACGAACCGGCCTATACTATCACAATAGGGCCGATCGATAGCGAACACGCCGAAAAGACGATTATCGTGGATTCGTCTTCCTATCCGCCGGTAGACCACTGGATATGGGGGGACGTAAATGTGGTGCCTGACTGGGGAGGCCCATATGAGTATACCATTGGCGACGCTTGCCCCGACCCATTCACG
Organism: Candidatus Zixiibacteriota bacterium; assembly: GCA_020351995.1. GTDB lineage: Bacteria > Zixibacteria > MSB-5A5 > GN15 > FEB-12. Next base: position 1,427,586 of record CP070674.1, on the reverse strand, counting down.
TATGCGGATCCGGGGTATATCGTCACTACAACGCCGATAAGAGGATTCGTGGACATCTATTTCGGGAATTTCTGTGAGTGGGGGAAAGACGTATACGACGTTGACCTTAAGTCCGTGAAGGTTGATGCCGTAAAACCGAGGACCATAATGGTGGTTCAGCAGGATCCCGTCTATGGAGGAAAGGCTATCCGGGCCACCGTTGCCTTGAAGAATCTTCTCAAGCCCTATGAACCATTGACCGGCGATATAGAGCTGGCGTACACCGTTTCAGGGAAGTTCCTCGATAAGACAAGATTCGAGATGATTGGTGATCTGGTGGTGCATATCTATCCCGGGGCTGACCTTAACGCCGACGGGATAACTGATAACGGGGACGTGGACGTATTGATGAACTACCTGTTCCATACGCGTGACGCCACCCCGAATGATTTGAGGTTCGATGTTGATGGTAGCGGGCGAGTGGATTTGCTTGATGTAGTTGCGCTGAAAAAGATCATCGCTGACAACTGAGTCAAAAAAAAGAGAATACCCGTTAGCGACCGCTTCAGTACCGAGGCGGTCTTTTTTTTACTCGACGCGGCGGGCGGTCGTATTATCTTGGTATTATGAGCGTTGAGAATAAAGTCCTTGAGACAATTGTTGGGTATCATATGCTCCAGCGGGGCGACTCGGTGATTGTGGCTCTTTCGGGAGGACCGGATTCAGTGGCGTTGCTGCGCCTTCTCCAGGGACTCAGGGCGAGATATCAGTTGACTATCCGGGCCGTCTACATAAACCACAACATCCGCAAACAAGCAGCCAGAAAAGAAGAGAAATTTTGCTTCCGGCTGTGCGGAAAACTGGGCGTGGAACTGTTGCTGGTTGCTGAGGATATTCCCGCGCTGGCCAAAGCGAATCGCCAAAGTATCGAGCAGACAGCCCGCGATTTCCGATATGAGACGTTTGAAAGATTGGCCAACCAGTATGAGGCCCAGCGAGTAGCCCTCGGACATCATGTAGACGACAGGGTGGAGACCGTCCTTTTCAGGATAATCCGCGGGACCGGGACCGCCGGGCTGCGCGGAATACCACCAGTGCGTGGCCGAATCGTTCGCCCCCTTTATGATCTTACAAAGGAAGAGATTCTGGCATATCTCAGGCGGAAGCGACAGTCTTATTGTATCGACCAATCCAACCTGAGTGAAGAATACGACCGAAATTTCATCCGCAACCGCCTGCTGGTCGACATTCGCCAGAAGCTCAACCCGGCCGTTGACCGGGCCTTGCTGAGTTTGTCGGAAATCGCGGTTGAGGATGAAGCATTCTTGCAGGAGTATCTTCTCAAACGTATCAAGGGAATAATCAGCGAAACCGTCGGCGGGAAAATTGAGCTTGATTTGAATAAATATAATCGTTATGATAAATGGTTCCGACGCCGACTGCTAAGGTATTGTCTGGCAAAACTTTCAGCGTCGGATATGATGCCCGAGAGGGCGGTCGTTGAGCGTCTGGACGAGTTTTGTCAACGCGGACGCAAGAGCTTGTCCTTACCGGATGGGATTCAGGCTGCTCTGGCCGGCGACAGAGCCGTTGTGTACCATCGTGGTAGAACCGGTTATAGTGTTGCTATTGAGCCGGGTAAAGTATGTTGCTTGCGAACATTGCGTCTAAACTTGCGTATGTCGGTGCATAACCGGCGGACGAAGCCTTCCACCCGGCGGAGGCGGGCAAGAGTCGTGGAGGTTGACTATGAGAAATTGGTTCCTCCTTTTGAGGTTCGTAATATCAGACGGGGCGATCGGTTCAGGCCGCTCGGGATGAAAGGAAGCAAGCGAGTAGGAGATTATCTCACCGATCGAAAAGTCCACCCTGTTTACAGGGATGAAATACCGTTGGTTTGTGACAGCAGGGGAGTTGTGTGGCTGGTTGGATTCGAGATTTCCGACCACGCGAAAGTTGACAGTACAACGAGAAAGGTCCTGAAAATTGGATTCAGCAGGCGAAAAGAATCTTGAGTTGAAGCCCTTTGAGCTGCTTCTCGATCAGAAGACCATCGCCCGGCGCATCGCCGAACTCGGCCGCGACATCACCGCGGCCTACAAGAACAGAAATCCGGTGTTGCTGGGAGTTCTGAAGGGCTGCGTTGTATTTCTGGCTGATTTGATGCGCTATATCAAGCTGCCGCTGGAAGTCGAATTTGTCTCGGCGGCCTCGTATCGACGGGGCACCACCCCGGATGACGAAATTCTGTTTAGCAGCACCAGCCATATTCCGCTGAAGGATCGACACGTGCTGATTGTGGAAGGTGTGGTCGATTCCGGTCGTACCGTTTCGGCTATCCTCAACCTGGTGACGAAGATGGAACCGGCTTCGGTTGAGATTGTTACACTGGTTGACAAACCGGGCAGTCACCGGACGAAACTGGATATTGCCTTTAAAGGTTTTTCTATTGGGAACGAATTCGTAATCGGTTTTGGACTGGATAATACTCAGAAATACCGCAACCTGCCGTTCATCGGCAAGGTCATAGACGTCTAATTATTCAGCCCCGTGACCGATATAATATGAATATGATGGACTTTTTCTTGTATAATTAAGAGTAACCGTAATGTTGGAGTAAGAATCACGTGCGTAGTTCGGATAACAGGGGACAATCAGGAAAGAATCGCGGGGATAAACAAAAGGAACCCACGGGCTGGCGAGGCCCGGGCAAGTCACTCATTTTCTGGATGGCCCTATTCCTGATAGTGTTTCTTTCCTATTCCTATTACAACAACTTCGGTCAGGACGCTCCGGAAATCACTTACTCCGAGTTCTACGCGGAACTTGAACGTGACAACATACTTGAGGCTACTTTCGAGGAGCGTAAGGTGGAGGGTGTCCTCAGGGAACCTCAGCGGTTTCCATCGGTGAACTCACCCGATTCTTTCAGCAAGTTCAAGACGCGGATTCCATTCAATGACTATAATTACGAGTTGATTAATCGGCTTCAGGATAACGGTGCTAAAGTTACCGCGAAGGATCAAAGCCCGAATCTGTTTTCATACCTGGCAGCTGCGGCTCCCTGGATAATTCTCATTCTCTTCTGGCTCTTTTTCATCCGGCAGATGCAGGGGGGTGGTGGTCCCAAAGGACTGTTCTCGTTCGGCAAGAGCAAAGCGAAACTTCTCAGTGAGGATAGACCAAAAGTTACTTTCAAAGATGTCGCCGGAGCCGACGAGGCCAAGGAAGAGCTGCAGGAAATCATAGAGTTTCTCAAGGAGCCGGCAAAGTTCCAGAAGCTCGGCGGCAAAATACCCAAAGGTGCTCTGCTGCTTGGGCCTCCGGGAACGGGCAAGACCCTTCTGGCCAGAGCTGTGGCCGGTGAGGCGGGAGTGCCGTTTTTCTCAATGTCGGGTTCCGACTTTGTCGAGATGTTTGTCGGCGTTGGCGCCAGCCGTGTTCGCGACCTGTTCGACCAGGGCAAGAAGAACGCCCCCTGTATTATCTTTATAGACGAGATTGACGCGGTCGGTCGCCACCGCGGTGCCGGGCTCGGCGGTGGTCATGATGAGCGGGAGCAGACACTCAACCAGTTGTTGGTGGAGATGGATGGTTTCGAATCGAATGAAGGTGTTATACTGATCGCCGCCACCAACCGTCCCGATGTGCTCGACCCGGCTCTGTTGAGGCCAGGCCGGTTTGACCGCCAGATTATCGTGCCTACCCCCGATGTCAAGGGCCGCGAAGGCATTCTGAGCGTGCATGTCCGCAAGATCAAGCTGGCCGAGGACGTGGACCTGCCCATCCTTGCCCGTGGAACACCGGGCATGTCAGGCGCCGAATTGGCCAACATGGTCAATGAGGCCGCCCTTTTGGCCTCGCGAAAAGACCGCAGCGCTGTGACCATGGATGATTTCGAGGAAGCCAAGGATAAGGTGATGATGGGGTCGGCGAGGAAGTCTCTTGTTATCACTGACGAGGAAAAGAAGATTATCGCCTATCACGAGGCCGGGCATACGTTAGTAGCCAAGTTCTTGCCGAAAGCCGATCCGATTCACAAGGTGACCATTATACCCCGGGGCATGGCCCTGGGCGTCACCCAGTCACTACCCGTCGATGAACGGCACACCCATTCGCGGGATTATCTCGAAACCGTGCTGTCGGTCTTGATGGGCGGCAGAGTCGCCGAGTTGATAGTGTTCAATCAACTCGATACCGGCGCCGGAAATGATCTGGAACGTGCCACGCGTCTCGCTCGCAAGATGGTATGCAATTGGGGCATGTCCGAGAAAGTTGGGCCGGTGACTTTCGGCAAAACGGAAGAACACATATTTCTCGGTCGAGAAATTCAGCAACATCAGGATTATTCCGAGGCAACGGCGGTTATCATCGACAGGGAGGTTAGAGCTTTTATCGATAATGCTGAGCAGACAGCGAGGAATATAATCGAAAAGAACCTCGACAAACTTCATGATCTGGCCAAGGCCCTTCTGGAGAGAGAGATCATCGACAGCAAGGAAGTTGATGAAATAATCGGGAGCTCGGCGGGTGACGTTGAAGCAAAGGAGAAACCCGCTCCTACCCCGGACTCATAAAATAGAGTGACAGCATCCGAAAAGTAGAACCCCGCAGTGACTCAAGGTCACTGCGGGGAATCTATTTACAGTGGTCCGGCTGGCTCGCAGCAACGCGATCGCCGGGCTTTACTCGCAAATGACAGGTGGAGGTCCATCCCTGAATAAGTAGTTGACCAAGTAGTCAACATCCAGAATATTCAATGCGCCGCTGCCATCGAGGTCGGCCTCTCCGAAGCATAAAGGCTCCGGACCGCCTCGATGCATCCAGCTTATAAGGTAATCGGCGTCGAGAATCGAAACCAGGTCATCGGGATCATGATCGGCGTTGCCGGACATGCCGACGCAACAACCCAGTTCAATAATTGCCACGAAACCGTCGAATGTTCCTTTCAGCGTGGTCTGGATGGGGTCGACGAGAGGGAAATCCGGCGACTTGGTGAACCCTACGAGATATACATTACGAACCTCGTCGACGGCAAGATCCCAGCCAATTTCCGTTTCACTGCCACCGAGATAGGTGCCGAAGGTGAGTTCGTTCCCCGTTGGCCCGAGGGCACTCAAGCTCGCATCGTATATACCATTGAGGTCGCTGAACAGCGGGTTGACAAGCGGGAAGTCCGCCGAGTAAGTATATCCGGAGATGATAGCGACCCCGAGGTCATCAATCAGGATCTTTTCGACAAAGTCGTCACCGGTTCCCCCGAGGTAGGTGCTGTAAATGAGGGTTGTGCCGGTGCTGTTAAACTTGGAAGCGAATAAATCAGTGATGAGATCGACGCCTCCGCGAAATTCTGACTGAAAGGGATTTACGAGCGGGAAATCGTCCGACCTCGTTGAACCGGTCACATATACGCCGCCTTCCCCGTCCACGTCAATGGCTTCAATCCAGTCGTTTTCCGTTCCGCCGAAGAATGTACCAAAAATCAGGCTATTCCCCTCGGGGCTGAACTTGGTGATGAAGCCATCGCATCCTTCCTGAACGGCATCATAAGGGTTTTCTACGGGGAACTCGGGTGAGTAAGTGTAACCGCAGACATGGGCGCAGCCGGCTGCATCTACCGCGATACCCAGGGCGGACTCGTCTTCAGTCCCGCCCAGATAGGTGCTGTATTCCAGGTCATTCCCGGCGGTATTGAATCTGGTCAGGCAGAGATCATAGGAGACCGGGTTCTGGCTGGGATAGGTCTGGAAGTGATTCACCAGCGGGTAATCATCGGATTCGGTGATGGCAAAAACATAAAATCTGCGGTTTGGGTCAACGTCCACATAGCCCGCGTATTCGTCAGCGCTGCCGCCCAGAAAGGAACTGTAGATCAGTTGATCGCCCGTGCTATTGAGTTTGAAGGCGAATAGATCCGAGTTACCGTTCATCTCGTTGGAATACCCGAGGTAGGCCGGGAAGTCGCTTGAAAATGTCCGGCCCGAGATGTAAATGTTAAACTCGTCATCGAGGGCCATGGTAGGCCACTCTTCGGCACCGACTCCGCCAAAGTAGGTGCTGAACAGCAGGGTGCCGTCGAGCTCCATCTTGGTCACGAAGGCATCTATGGATCCGCCATAGGTCGCCTGGTATGGAAATAGAAGAGGGAAATCCGATGACGAGGTAACGCCGGCAATGTATACGTTGCGAGCATCGTCAATTTCAAGGGTCACGGCATAGTCAGCGCGCGTCCCCCCGAAATAAGTGCTGTAGGTCAGAATCGGGTCGATTACAACCGGGAGTCTGGCATCATAGATCGCGTCTACGGCAAAACCGAAGCTGTTATCCGAAATTAGCTCGTAGCTTCCGGAAAGCTCAATCTGCTCGTCGCCGTCGACCTGATAGATATACGGGCAGGATTCGATTATAGTGCCCCATAGTGTGGTAACCTCAAGTTCTCCATCGCCGTTGACCGCCAGCGATTCGATCCCGTCGTAGCGAATCTGTATCTGTGACGGATCGACCCCGGGAGCTACTATAAAATCATATTCTAACTCGGAACCGTTGCCATAATATCTGAGATTGATTCCGTTATAAATATTGCGATAAAGAATGGAGCTGTAGTTAGGGACATTGGTTTGCCATCTTGTCTGGTCGTTGCCGAGGAAGTAATTACATTTGTAGTCCAGCATTTCTTCACCGACGATCTTGAGAGCGGCGCTCGTTCCGATGAAGCTTGCCTTGATCATCAAGCATTCGAAGTCTATGCTCTCGCGAACAGGCGTCTTCATGGCGTCGGGATGTTTGTTCTCGATTATTTCTCTGGAAAACTGGTAATAGGTGCCGTCGTCGGCAAACCAGGCTGTGGCATCCATGGAACCAGTCTTGAATCTGATGTGACTGTCCCATTGGCCAACGTTCTCTGTGAAAAACGGAGACTGATTCTGTCCCGGGTCGCTCGCCGCGCCCAATTGCCCCGCGCTAAATAATACCATGAGCAGCAGGGTCGTGAACAGAAGCGAGCTGGCGATTAGTTTTCTTTGCAACATGACTGAGAACCCTCCGGCCGGAGCGTAACGATAAAGTTACTCTGGATATGTACAAGGATTATGAACTTATGATACTGAATATTCCCGTCGATGAGGTTTGTTCCAATGTATATTCTAATACCCTATAATTTATATTGTCGACTGTCAGAACGAATCTCCGGGACCAATAATCAATTATCGAGGCACGGAAGCGGTTCTGGTCCCGACTTGAAAAAGTAATTTACTAAATACACGATATCTTCTATATCGAGTCGACCGCTGGCATCGGTGTCGAGTTCAGCCCCGCACGGCAGCGCCGGGCCCTGGCGGAACAGCCAGTCAATGGCGTAGCCAATATCAAGTATGTCCAGACGGTCACTCGGGTCACCATCTGCGTTACCGGTCAGCCATCTACAGCATCCGCCTTTGATCATGGCTAGAAAGACGTCATTACCGCTTGGATAGGTGGTCCCGTTGGCTTGTGTCGGGTTGACCAGCGGTAAGTCAGACGACCGTGTGTACCCGGTAATGTGGGCCCAGTCGTTATTATCGACGCTTAGGCCTATGCCATGATCGCCCGAGCTGCCGCCATAGTAGGTGCTGTAAATGACGTTTGATCCTGACGAATCGAATTTTGTGAGAAAAACGTCACACACACCGTTGAGTGCTCCGTAGATGGGATCGACCATGGGGAAATCGGTTGAGTAAGTAGTACCGCTTATAAATATGTTTCCGGTTGGTCCGATACCCAATGCCTCTCCGAAATCCTCATCGCACCCGCCGAGATACGTGCTTGACAAAAGAGCGCTGCCGTCGCCGGCCATTCTTGTCATAAAAACAGCGGCCATGCCCAGATCCGGTCCAGGGCATCGTTCTGTCTGGTAGGCATTTAAGGTTGGGAAATCGTCCGATTCGACGGAACCAACGATAACCAGATTGCCGTCGGCGTCGATCTCGATATCCTTTATCCACTCGTCCTCGGTGCCCCCGAGGAAGGTACTGAAGACAAGGGTGTTTCCGGCAGCACTGAACTTGGTTATTATGGCGTCAGTAGGACCTTCTTTGTTGATCATGGTTTCGAAGAGGGCGTTAACGGCTGGGTAATCTGGCGAGTACGTGGCTCCGGCAACATAGGCCTCTCCGGCGTCATTTACGGCGATATCATACAAAGCATCGACGTCCGCGACCGTAAGACCGGTTGAGCCGCTTCCACCGAGATACGTGCTGTAAATCAACGCATCACCTGAGGGACTGAGTTTTGTGACAAACCCATCCGTTTCACCGCCGGCGTTTTCTGTACTATAGGCATTCTCGAGAGGGAAATAGCGAGAATCGGTCTCACCACATACATACATGTAGCCCTGGTTATCGGCCGTGATTCCCCATGGATACTCTACCCGATCTCCGCCGAGATAGGTTGCGGCCAGAACTGCGTCACCAGTACTGCTTAACTTGAGTACAAAGGCATCGCGATCTCCTTCCAGAGTGGACTGAAAGGGGTTGACGGTCGGCATATCGGGGGAGTTGGTTCTGAAAACCAGGCAAATATTATCCTCCGAATCCAAAGCGACCCTGGGAGCCTCTTCATCATTTGTGGCACCGAAGTAGGTGCTGTATAGAATCTCGCTGGTGACGGGGTTTATCTTTGTAGCAAAGACGTCGGACTGGCCCGCGAGCTCACCCTGATAAGGATCCACAGTCGGGAAATCTTCCGATCTCGTCTGCCCGGCAATCACGACATAGCCGTCGGTATCAATAGCATTATCGTACGCGGTCTGCGTATAGTTTCCTCCAAGGAAAGAGCTGTACAGCAGAACCGGGTCTATAACCAGAGCCATTTCCGGGTTGTAGTCGTCGTCTAAATTGAAGGCGAAGCTGTTTTCCGAAATAAGCTTGTAACTTCCGGTCAGTTGCCGGCGTCCGGAATCGTCCTGCTGATAGATGTAAGGGCAGGTTTCCGTAACGGTGCCCCAGGCGGTGGTGATTTCCAGCTCACCGTATTCATTGACGTCGACTGATTCCACACCGTCGTAGCGAATCTGTATAACGGAAGGATCGGCACCGGGAGACAAAATGAAATCATACTCCATCTTCCGGCCGTTGTAGTAGTACCTCAGATCTATTCCCGGGTACACGTCATGGTATACGATTGCCTCGTAGCTGTGTACGCCGGTACGCCAGCGAGCAGGATCTGAACCCAGGAAATAGTTGGATTTGTAACCCAGAAGACCCTCACCCGATACTTTCGCAGCCGTGTTGGCTCCAACCAGCGTGCTTTTGATCATCAGGCATTCGAGGGCAGTTTCGGTTTTGTCGGGCCTGTCGGGAGCTTCGTTGTTCCCTGAAACGTCCCGGACGAACTCATAACAGACACCGTCCGTGGCGAACCAGATGGTTGCCCCGTTAATGTTCGCTCGAAAATGGACCTGGTCATCCCACTGTCCTTCGTTGGATGTAAAAACCAGTGGTGCGCCGTGGGAGAGATTCATAGCGGGGCGAGAGTCGCCGCTTGCGTAGGCTAGTGAGGAAACCAACATGGCAGCGAGCGCGAGAGGTATAACGTACTTCGCTAACATGAAGTATGGCTCTCCTGATAGAAATGGCGGTTTAACAGCAATTTACTGCAGTAAAAAGGTTAGGGTATTATATTGCCCTACTCTGATAAGTATACTACTTAACCCCTTATATGTCAAGGGAAAAGACGGGCTTTCCGGCCGGTTGGTGGGCTGTCAGTTGCCGTCCGGGCGCGGGTCAGACAGGCCTTGAAATAAGCCGCTATACAGGCTCGACTTACAGCCGGGGGCCGGAGTTTATTGCTTGCTTTTAAGGGCACAATCGATTTATATGCGATTGGAGGCCAATTTAGCCAAGATATTGAGACTAATGCCGTTAGCCAAAAAGAAGACAGATCTGGGAGCAATCCGCCTCAAGGACAGCCGCCAGCTCAGCTTAACCGGTACGGTAGTGATGGGTGTGCTCAATGTTACACCTGACTCTTTTTCCGATGGCGGCAACTTCGAGAATACCGACAGGGCCATATCCCGGGCCCTTGAGATGGAAAAGCAGGGCGCGGATATCATCGATATCGGCGGTGAGTCGACCCGTCCCGGCGCGACCGGGGTCTCCGTTGAAGACGAGACGGAGCGAGTAATTCCCGTTATCGATGGTCTTCGGCGAAAGACACGGATACCGATTTCGATAGACACTTACAAGTCCGAAGTGGCCGCGGCCGCGCTCGATCACGGGGCCGATATTGTCAATGATGTTTCGGCGCTTCGTTTCGATTCCAAGATGGCCAGCCTGGTAAGCTCGCGGGGAGTGCCGGTGATTCTGATGCACATGCTGGGAACACCCTTGACGATGCAGAAAGAACCGCGTTACGATAATTGTGTGAAAGAGATCGCGGACTTCTTCGAGGAGCGTCTTCAGCTCTGTGAAACGGTTGGAATAAGCGGCGATCGGATTATTCTCGATCCCGGAATCGGTTTCGGAAAAAGGTTGTCCGATAATATAGAGGTTCTGGCCCGGCTGGCGGAATTCAAGCGTTTCGGCGTGCCGCTTCTGGTGGGGACCTCGCGAAAGTCGTTTATAGGTATGCTCCATGACAAGGACGCCCCGGCGCACAGGCGTCTCGGCGGTTCGATTGCCTCGATGGTAGCGGCAATCTTGAACGGAGCGAATATCGTCCGGGTTCACGATGTGGCCGAAAGTGTCGAGGCGATCAAAATAATCTCGGCTATCAGGGAAGGCGTATGACATTATTCCAGATTGATTTCATCAGGTTCGGTTTTAAAGATCTCATCGACGTTGTGATCGTGTCGTTCATCATTTTCCAGGTACTCAAGCTGGTCAGGGGAACGCGCTCGGTCCAGATTATCGTGGGTTTCTTTCTCGTGGCCGGGGTGGCGTTTATCGCGTACTGGTTCCAGCTTGAAGGATTGACTTGGCTGTTTTCCAACCTGACGACATTCGGACTTATCGTCTTGATTATCGTTTTCCAGCCCGAGTTACGATCAGTCCTGGCGCAGCTGGGACAGAGCCGGCTTTTGAGGCGATTTGTCACGCTGGAACAGCGCAAGTCCCTGGAAGAAATCTCCCGCGCCGTTCTTCGCCTTTCGGAATTGAGGCACGGCGGCCTGATTGTAATCGAGCGCCGCACCGGGCTGCGCAATTTCGCCGAGACCGGCAAAGAACTCAACGCGGAACTGTCGGCTGAGATGCTTATCACGCTTTTCACTCCATATACACCTCTTCACGATGGCGCCGTGATTGTTTCCGGCGAATACATCGTGGCCGCGGCGGCCTCGTTGCCGCTTTCCCATAATCCCCGCTATCGCAAATTGTATGGCATGCGCCACAAGGCGGCCATCGGCGTAAGTGAGGTCTCCGACGCCATCGTTGTGGTCGTGTCTGAAGAAACCAGCCAGATATCTATAGCTTTCGAAGGCGTCCTTTACCGCGATATCAAAAAGAACGAGTTCAGAGACAAGCTGGCCGAGTTCTTGAAGAAGTAGTGGCTCGTCTACTCCTTTCGACAAAATTCCTATAAGCAATGTAGTTTGACCCTATCGTTATTTCGCTATAAGAGTTTCTCGAAGATGAACTTATGGCGATTTGGGTTCGTTTCGTTATTTTTTTGTTTTTCATCTGTCCCGGCTTTCATGTCAGTCTGGAATCGTCTTTATCTATGGCGCGGAGGGAGCAAATTGCCGTGTATGTGTCGGAAAATCGCTTTCAGGCGAGGTGATCCGGGCCGTACCCGTGTGGCTAAGCGGGATCCGTTCGGGGGAGGACCATCTATTGAGGGCATCTGCCGCGGACGCGTTCGGCAGGGTGGAGCGGTAGGGGGCGATATCATGCAACCAGCACCAGCCTTATTCGTTAAAACTATAGTTGCCTGATAGAGGATACTTCGTAGTTTACAGCTTATGAAACGCTTGATTGTCTCAGTTATAATCCTACTCCTCCCGCTGCCCGTGATGGGGGCGTCGGTGTTTATACCGATGGATGAGTCCCAAACTGACCATCTGAAAGCCTATGGAGTGGTCTATAAAGCCCTCGATAAAGGATACGAAGCCGAATGGCTACTGAACTACCAGGGAGGCTCGTTCCTTATCGATTATTCCCAGGAAGTAGTCAATATGTGCCTTCTGATGGGAGTAGCGAACCAGCAGGTAAGCTCAGGGCAGGTGGCGGATATATACCGGGTGATCGAGGTCGAAAATATGGAACGCGTGGAATTGGAGAAAGCGCCGTCCATAGCTGTCTATTCGCCACCGTCGATGCAGCCCTGGGATGACGCCGTTACCCTGGCGCTGACCTATGCCGAAATCCCCTACGACGTCATCTGGGACGAGGAAGTGCTTTCGGGAACACTCGATGATTACGACTGGCTGCATTGCCACCATGAGGATTTCACCGGCCAGTATGGTAAATTCTACGCCGCTTTCAGTCACCAGTTGTGGTACCAGTCCGACGTAGCGGCCAACGAGCAAATGGCCAGGAAACTCGGCTACACCAAGGTATCGCTGATGAAGCTCGATGTGGCCAGGACTGTCAAGGACTACGTTACCCGAGGCGGCTTTTTCTTTACGATGTGTTCGGCGCCGGAGACAATCGATATTGCCCTTGCCGCTGAAGGTGTCGATATAGTGCCGCGTGAATTTGACGGTGACCCGGTTGATCCCGGCTGCCAGGATATGCTTGATTTCGAAAAAACCTTCGCTTTCGAGAATTTTAGAATATCAATCGATCCTCTGCTCTATCATCACTCGAATATCGATACCTATCCCGACCGTCAGATTCGTTTTCCTCGCGAGGATGATGACTTTTTCTACCTGTTCGATTTCGCGGCCAAGCTGGACCCGGTCCCGACCATGCTAACGCAGAATCATGTGAACACTATCGACGGTTTTATGGGGCAGACGACAGGGTTTCGCAAGTCGCTGTTGAAGAAGTTCGTTACGGTGATGGCTCAGCCGGATAATTTCGATGAGGTGCGGTATATTCACGGGAACCTGGGGCGGGGTACATTCACTTTTCTGTCGGGGCACGACCCGGAAGATTACCGGCACATGGTTCACGATCCGCCGACCGATTTAGCTCTTTACAAGAACTCGCCGGGCTACCGGCTGATTCTCAACAATGTTCTTTTCCCGGCGGCCAAGAAGAAAGAGCGCAAGACCTGAAATCGGCGCCTTGACCGGGTATATATAATCCTGTAGATTTCGACTATGCCCTCAGATTATAACCGAACTTTCATCGCTATTGACTATGGTTCAAAGCGAATCGGCCTGGCCAAGAGCGATCCTACCGGAACCATCGCGTCGGCACTGACGACGCTTGAGGTGATGTCGGACAAGGATGCTTTATCGCAGATTAGGGACATCCTTGAAGAGCATCAGCCGGACCGGCTAATAATCGGATACCCCGTCCTGACATCGGGTGATAAGAGTGACAAATGTCGTGAGGTTGACAGTTTTGTTGAGAAACTGGGGGGTATTTTTGAAGGTCCGATCGAACGGGTCGATGAGCAGTATTCCTCGCAGGAGGCGGCCGGGATAGTCCATGCCCATGGCAAGAAAGCCGGCAAGGACAAAAAGCGGATAGACCGGCTGGCGGCGGTTATCATTCTTCAGCGGTATCTCGATGACAATCCGGCGGGTTGATTTTCCCACACAGTTTCCCCGGACATTTTAAGTTGAAAATCTGGGCAGGCGGGTATATATGTTCAGGGGAGAGTGGTGAATGTTACAGGTGTATAGATGAGATTCAAGACCTTAGTTTCCTTAATCATAGTCGCGCTGCTTGTTACCGTTGTCTATCTCGTCCGGATTTACACGGAGGGGGTTGATATCGGCGATCGCGTCGTTACCATTATCATCAAGAAGGGAGATGCTCTCAGCCATATCGCCCAGCAGCTCGTAGATGAGGGGGTGGTGTATTCACGGACGATGCTCGTTTATCCGGCCCGGTTGATGAGTCTCGATAGAAAACTTACCCCGGGTCGTTACGATTTCACGGGTGAGAACTCGTGCCGTTCGGTTTTGAAGAAGCTCGAGTCAGCGGATTTTGTAAGGATCAAAGTCACGATACCCGAGGGCGCCAGTCTATGGGAGGTAGCCGCGCTGGTCACCGAGAAACTTCCCCTCGACTCAGCCGCCTTCGTGGGTCTCGATGATGACACCATATTTCTGTCGCGGCATGATATACCGGGTCTGGAGGGTTTTCTCTTTCCGGAGACGTACTTCTTTGCCTGGGGAATCAGCGAGGACGAGGCGGCCCATGAGATGATAGAAATGTACAGCCGTATGACCGAGAGTATCTGGCCTGATTCGATCGCGGGCGGGATGAGCCGGTACGACATAGTCAAGCTGGCATCCATCATCGAAGCGGAGACCGGACTGGTAGATGAACGAGACCTGGTGTCGTCGGTTTATCACAATCGCCTCAGGAAGAATATGAAGCTCGATGCCGACCCGACAGTGATTTACGGGCTGAGAGGCCTAAAGCGGCCGCTGTATACCAAGGATCTCAGGAAAGATACGCCTTATAACACTTATCTTCACCGGGGGCTTCCGCCAACACCGATTAACTCGCCCGGGCTGGCGTCGATAAAGGCGGCGTTATACCCGGCGGAGTCGGAATATCTCTTTTTTGTGGCAAATGAGAGTGGCGGGCACTACTTTTCACGTACTAACGCGGAGCACAACCGCGCCAAGCAACGCGTAAAAGATTCCCTGCGCTGAGTGACTCAGAGCCTGAGGGCCTTATCGCGAATTATAGCCGAGAACTCATTGATGACCGGGTCAACCAGACCTTCCTCGAAGCAGGTGAAAGCCGTTGGCCGGTCGGAACTGAAGCCCAACAGTCCAATGACCTGGCCATCGTGCTTTAAGGGGTGAAGCACGAAAGACCGGGAGTCAGCTTCAAGGAGCAGTTTCTTCTCAAAGAAGTTGCCGCTGAAGCCACCGCAGAAATTTTCTGTATAGACTTCTCCATGCCCGGCGACTATTTCGAATAGAGATGACTCGCTGGGCAGTTTTAGCGCCAGGCCCTCACGAATCTGGCCGTTGTCCCAGGTCGAAATGGCTGCCAGGGGGGCGTTGGCATCCGGTCTCAAAAGCAACACGGCCTTGCGGATGTTAAACTGAGGGGCCAGTCTCCGGGTCAGTTCGAAAAAGGCGTGCGATAACCCTGAATCGCGGTCGATTGAGGCCCGGAGATCGGTTATCAGGTTTGTGGCTGTATATGTGACGGTTTGGTTATTGCTCATTCGAGTGTCCTGTCGTTTGCATTTATCCTATTGAGCTACTGTTTCTCTTTTCAAATTGTATTTCTTGACCTTGCGCCATAAGGTAGTTCGGCCGATTCCCAGTTCCTGGGCGGTCTGGGTGAAATTCCAGTCGTTTTCGGCCAGGGCTTTGATGATAATCGAACGCTGACCCTCGTCGAGCAGGCCGGTTTTGCGCCGCAATGCCGTCTTCTCCATTTCCTCGGCTGGTGATGGCGCATCGCTATCGGTACCGATGAAGAGGATGTCGTCGGCGTCGATGGTGTTTTCACGGCACAAAGCAGTGGCGCGCTTGAGGGTGTTTTCCAGTTCGCGCACGTTGCCGGACCAGGTGTGGCTCAGAAGCAAATCAAGGGCGGCCCTGGTGACCTCGAAGAGAGGTCGATCCATCTCATGAGCCTGCCGCCTGAGGAAATATTCGGTCAACATTTCTATATCCTCCGGCCGCTGAGCCAGACCCGGGATTACCAGCGGCAGGACGCTCAACTGATAGAAAAGCTCTTTGGAGAAGCAACCTTCCTCCACCATGGCTTCGATGCTCGTACCGGAAGCCGAGATGACCCGGACATCGACCTTGAATGGTTCGTGCTGACCGGCAGGTCGGATGGTGAAGTTTTTCAGAAAGTCCATAAGCCTGGGCTGCACCGAGGGTGGTACACGATCCACATCATCGAAGAAAATCGTGCCACCGTTGGCTTCTTTAAGAAGGCAATTTCGTTCTGTTGTACTGGAAACCTCGGAGCCGGGTTCTTCTCCGAACAACTCAGCGCAAAAGAGGCTTTCCGGGATCGACGAACAGTCGACGGTAACAAAGTTGTTTTTGCGGCGCGGGGAGTGGTGATGAATAACCCGGGCGAGAAGTTCTTTCCCGGAGCCGGAAGGCCCGTTGATAAGGACAGTGATGTCGGTTGGAGCCACCCGCTTAATGGTTTCCTTCAGTTTCGCGACCGGCCTGGATACCCCCACGATATTGTCAAAACCGTAACTCATGGCGACCTGCTGACGCAGAGTGGTTAATTCGTGTTTCATTCGACCGTATTCGAGGGCCTTTGACAGGTAAAGGTCGAGTTCCTGCCGGGTACATGTGGTGGTGATATAGTCTCGGGCTCCCGACTGAATGGCTTCATACTGGTCCTTATCGCTCGCGCATGGCGAAACGGCGATGATTTCCATCCAGGGGAATGCTGCCCGGATGGTCTCCGCCATCTGTCGCCCCCGCGAGAGTTCGGTGGTGGCTATGACGACCAGATGAAAGGTTGTGTCCCGCAGTTTCGACAACGCGTCGTTAAGTGATTCGGAAGTTGCTACTTGATGCTGACCCCTGCTCAGTGTACGATGTAGTGAATCTTGGGGCGTCGCTCCGTCTCCGATAAAGAGAACGCGACTGGTGTCAGTGGTATTGATGGTAGTATTCATACATTCCGCTCACTTGTTGAATGTTAATTCAGTGATGAGAACATCGTTCTCTATGTTTAAATTCCTGACGACCTTGAATCCAATCAGGCCGGCAATATACTCGGCCAGGGTACTGTTATAGCTGTTTATGGTTTCGGTGCGGAGCCCGGCGTCGATTAAGGTTTCGAAGAGAACTCGGATTCCGGAGGGATCGGTTGTTTCGAGGACCACCTGACTCTCTCTGTCATCTGCTCCATACTGGTGGTGATCGCTGAGAATGGATTCGAACATAACCCTCACCGCCTGTGGCGGCGCTACGGCCTGAGCGGGTCCGAGGTCGAGAAGTCTCCGGGTGATAGCAGGAGCCGAAGACACACAATAAATAGCTCTGACGGCCTTTTCAAGCTCGCTGTCGATATCCTGTGAGGTGGGTTCGAGACTCTTGTACTGGCTAATGAGCGACAGCTGTTGGGATGCCAGCCGGAGTTTATCGGCTTCATACTGAACTGCTTCCCCGAGCTGATGCTTTTCGTCATTTTCGCTCATGCTGGTAATCTCGCAAAGTCGGCTACCGGCCAGACTGAGGTTGGCCGCGGAGGCGGTGAACTGACTACTCATCAGCCGCGTCAATTCGGCCGTGATATCGGGATCGCCCAGATTGCGTTCAAGGGTAACCACGGATATTCCCAGGTCGGCCACTGCGATGTTTTCCATCTTGAGGTTGTAGTCGGGTAGCAGCGGAGCGATGTGGTATTTCAATTGATCCAGACTGATATCGACCATGGCGCGGTCCGGCCGGGAGAATAGGGTTGAGGCGGAATCATTTAGAGCCTGCACCTTTCCCGTGGACCGGCTGACTAAAACGGTGGCCTGTTTTCGATCGAGATATTGCCTGAGGGTGCCGAGTTCATCCCTGACGGACCAATAAGCGTTCCGGAAATCACCGACCAGACGACTGAAGTCACAGTCTTCCTCCATTGTCCCCAGTCGGTGAGCGGGGCCAAAGAAGCCGAGGATTATCTTTTCCGGCTCGCCGGGATTTATGGCGGCCGAGAATATGCGATACTCCTGATGAGAGTCTTTCATGTGCGGTGGCCGGTAGCGATGGGAGAATATGGCCTCGCCCCCATGCATGACGGTTGTTTCGATCTCGTCAAAAGGAAACAGGTCAAGTCCCTCAGGGTGAACATAGGTTTTTCCATTCAACAAAAATGTCAGGCAATCTTCCGGGGCTACCTTGTCGAGAAAGACTTTCTCTTTGTCGGTAATCCATCCTTTTAGCAAGAGCCGAACAACCAGCGGTAGCACCGTCTCACGGTTGCTGTCGGTGGACACCGGTGACCGGAAAGCAGATTCCGAAATGCGGGGATTGTCCGTCAGTCGGACTGCTTCATCATGAAACTGTTTAATCAACATAGGTTCTCTCTCGTTTCAATTTGATACGACTATATTTTGTATCGGAACCGGGGCTGTTTACTTTAGGAGGTGCCGGCCGGGTTGAGCCGGGAGGGGGTTTTTTGTTGATTTTGGCGGCCGCTCCGGATAGTAATGGGGGAACATGAAAAAGACCAAGATAATAGCTACTTACGGCCCTGCCATTGCCTCGGCATCCAAAGTCTCTGAGCTTGTGACCGCCGGGGTAAATCTTTTTAGAGTAAACTGCTCGCATGGAACAACTCTCGATTTTGTCAAAGCGGCCGATACCATCAAGTCTGCCGTTCGGAAGGCCCAGTTCCCGGTTGGACTGCTTCTTGACATTTCGGGGCCGAAGCTTCGTCTCGAGCGTTTCGAGGGCAAGCTACCAGTTAAGGCCGGCCAGCGACTGAAGCTGACTGCGGGACGCACCGACCTGGATAAGAAAGTGCTGGCTGTCAACCACCCCGCCATAATCAGTTCGGTCAGGAAAGGTCAGAAAGTGTATATCGATGACGGCAATCTGGTTTTCGATGTGGTCGGTTCCGGCCGCGGCTGGGTGACATTGCGAGCCGTCAACGCGGGAACCATCATGTCCGGCAAGGGGATTAACCTTCCGCGCACGGACATCAAGATTCCCACGATATCGGACAAGGATAAGGAGGATATCAAGACCGCCATCAGGGTCAAGGCCGACTATATCGCACTGTCCTTCGTGCGTTCACCGGCTGATGTTGTCGAGGCCCGGCGGATTATCGAGAGCTTCGGTGGTGATCAGAAAATAATCGCCAAGCTGGAGAAAAGGGAGTCGGTGGCGAACCTCGAGAAGATCATAAAGGAATCCGACGGTGTCATGATCGCCCGGGGTGATTTGGGGGTGGAGGTTCCCTTTGCCGAACTTCCACGCCTGCAGAAGGACATCATCAGGCTGGCCAATTATCAGCACAAGCCGGTTATCGTTGCCACGCAGATGCTGGAGTCGATGCGGTTCTCACCGCGCGCGACCCGGGCCGAGGTTAACGATGTCGCTACGGCGGTGTTTGATCTTACCGATGCGGTTATGCTTTCGGCGGAGACAGCGACCGGTAAGTATCCCGTAGAAGCGGTTAAGACAATGGAGCAGATAATAACGGCCACCGAGAGCCGTATGGATCGGACAGATGTTCCCTATGAACATCATGAGGTACGCTCCGATATTACTCATTCTATTGCCCATGCGGTGAGCAGTTATGAACATGAGAAGCTCGTTAAGGTCATATTCGCGTTTACGACTTCGGGTTTCACGGCTTCGCTGATATCCAATTTGATGCCGCCTCAGCCGATAATCGCGCTTACGCCCAATGAGCGGGTGCGGAGTCGGCTGACCCTGTTGCGTTCGGTTTATCCCGTGACGATAGACCAGCCGCGTTCGTTCGACGATATGCTGGCTACAGTCGAGAAAGTATCGGAACGGTATCGCCTGACGCGGTCGGGCGAAAAGGCGATTATTACCGGTGGGGTCCCATTTGGATCGACAGTGCCCACTAATTTCATGATGATCCACGAAATCGGAAAGAAACGAAGAAATGTACGTCGTTCTAAAAGGAAGTAAGACGGTCCTGCTGATGGTCCTGATTTTGACGGCGGCAGCGCCGGTTTTCGGTCAGGGCGAATCAAGCGGAAAAAAAATTACCAGGTATATGTGTGTGACCTTTGACGAGCTCCCGGCGGCAAAGTCTTTCGATGATGTTGATCGGGAGGCGGTGACCTACCTGATTCTTCAGACATTGAAAAAGCATGACGTTCCCGCAGTCGGGTTCGTGGTTGGCAACCAGATCGAGGACAGTTTCGATATTCTGGGCGAGTGGCTCAATAACGGCCATGCACTGGGTAACATGACATACTCCAACCAGGATCTGCACGAACTTGGAATAGAACAGTTTATCCTTGATATTCAGGCCGGGGAAGACGCCCTCCGTACCATGCTGGAAGGTTTCGGGCAGAAGAAAAAGTATTTCCGGTACCCGTATCTTCATTACGGCGATGGCGCCGAGGCGAAGAAACATGTCAAGCTGTATCTGGACGAAAATGATTATATCACTGTTCACGCTACGATTGTCATCGAGGATTACCTGTATAACCTGACCCTGGAAAAAATGGGCAAGGTGCCCGATTCGGCCGAATTCGAGGTTCTGCTTAACGAATATGTCAACCATGTGCTGGATGAAATTGAGCGTATGGAAATGATTTCACAGACGGTGCTCGACCGGCCGTGCCGTCATATTTTGAGGCTGAAAGCCAACCGTCTGAACGCGGTGTACCTCGATGAAATGCTCACCGCCATAGAGGATATGGGATACGTTTTCATCTCCCTTGATGAAGCTCTTAAAGATGACCTGTATGATACTCTTGAGGCCTATTTTGGGGCGCGGGGAGTCAGTTACCTGGAAATGATCCAATTCAGCGACCCGGATCATATTCCGGCCGAATGACATTATATTCCTGAGTTTTGTCCTTCGGTACAGTAGCGGTTCAGGTATCCGGGGTAAACTCTCGTGACGCTTTCAGGTAATCAATGCCCGATTTAATCAGGGCTACTCCAATCGTCAAGTAAATGATAGCAACGTACACGTGGGGCAGGGGGAGATGCCGTAAAATGTAGCCCACGGCCATCATAACCAGTACCAGGAAATACGATTCTACCGCTTGAAATGCGAAGACGCATACGCGCGGTTTGTGGGGCGAAAGAGTTCTGATGCGGTGCAGGTTTTTGCGAATGAGGCGGGAGAACGCGAATCGGCTTATCAACAGGCCGACCAGCAAAGAAACGGCGGCAATGATCAGGTAAACCGCTTCGGTGGTGCCCAGCCAAACTGCCGCCGCAGCGGCCAGGACGATGCCGACGGCTACCCATACCGATCCTGCGACAAGCACGAGCGTGCGGCGTCTGGCGGCTGGCTCCTTAATCCTGATGGACATAGACAAATCTAAGCAAAACAATACTTTCCGTACCAGTAAAAACTGCAGAATGTGATTACCAGGCCCGCCTCAATATCGTATAATAATATAGACCCGATTTTCCGACAATTACTATTACGAGGCTGACAATATGCCATCATACAAAGACGTAAAGGTATCCGATAACGCGCTCGAAGTTCTCAAGAGGCGCTATTTAACCAGGGACAAGAAAGGGCGTGTGATAGAAACACCCCGAGACCTGTTTTTGCGGGTGGCGGGCTTTATTGCCGAGGCCGACCGGAATTACGGTGCCGATGACGGAGAGGTCAAGAAGACCGCCCGGAAATTTTTCGACCTGATGGCCTCGCTGGTCTTTCTTCCCAATTCACCTACGCTGATGAACGCGGGGCGACCGCTGGGGCAACTGTCGGCCTGTTTTGTGCTTCCGGTCGGCGACTCGATGGACGAGATTTTCGAGACAAACAAGAACGCCGCCCTGATTCATAAGTCGGGGGGTGGGACCGGGTTTGCTTTTTCGCGTCTGCGCCCGAGAAATTCGATCGTAGCCTCGACATCCGGTGTCGCCTCAGGGCCGGTGTCATTCATGAAAGTTTATAACGCCTCCACTGAGGCGGTGAGGCAGGGAGGTACCCGGCGTGGGGCCAACATGGGAATTCTGCGCATCGATCACCCGGATATTCTCGAATTCGTATCGTGCAAGCGGGATACCTCGGAGATAACCAATTTTAATATTTCGGTTGCCGTGACCGAGGCTTTCATGGATGCTCTCAGGGACGGGAAGCAATACCCGTTATACAATCCGCATACTGGCAGACAGCACGAGATTGATGGTGAAGAAGTTTTCCTTGACGCCGAGGAGGTTTTTGACCGGATAGTTGACAACGCCTGGGCAACCGGTGAGCCGGGAATTATCTTTATTGACCGAATAAATCAATCGAATCCGACGCACCCGTCAGAAAGCATTGAAGCCACCAATCCGTGCGGGGAGCAACCCCTGCCGGCGTACGATTCGTGCAACCTGGGGTCGGTGAACCTTGGAGTTTTTGTTCGCGCACCGCTGCCCGCGGATTATAGTCCCGATGAGCCGGACGGCGGTATCGACTGGAATTACCTGGGGGAAGTGGTCCGGGAGGCGGTCCATTTTCTTGACAACGTTATTGACCAGAACAAGTACCCCATCCCGGAGATTGACCGGCAGACCAAGAAGAATCGCCGCATCGGCCTTGGTGTAATGGGCTGGGCCGATATGCTCGTTAGACTGGGTTTACCGTATAATGATGACCGAGCCTTCGCGCTGGCCGAAAGAACCATGGCCTATATCGAGAACGAAGCTCGCAAGCAGTCTTCGGAACTGGCCAAAACCCGGGGGAAATTCCTTAACTGGGAGGGATCGGTGTACCGCGATGATAATGTGGCCATGCGCAATGCCACCGTCACTACTATCGCACCCGCCGGTACCATATCGATTATCGCCGGCTGTTCGTCGGGGGTCGAGCCGTATTATTCCATCGCTTTTGAGCGGAACGTAATGGATGGCACGCGGCTTCTCGAAACGAACCCGTTGTTTAAGAAAGCGGCGGTGGACGGAGGATTTTTCTCGGAGGAATTGACCCGGGAAATACTATCCTCGCGGTCGCTATCTGAAATCAACGGAATACCGGAGTCGGTGAAGGCTCTGTTTTTGACCGCTGTGGATATTTCCGCTGAAGAGCACATACGGATGCAGGCGGCTTTTCAAGCGCACTGCGATGCATCGGTTTCAAAGACCATTAATTTTCCCGAGTCAGCCACACGGGAAGAGGTCCGTCAGGCTTTCACGCTCGCTTACGAGTATGGGTGCAAAGGCGTCACCATTTACCGTGACCGTTCCCGGCCCGACCAGGTGCTGTCTGTCACGGAGACTGACGAAAGAGCAGACGATGGTTCGTTGAAGGTTGAGCAGAGACCGCCGGTTTTGTCGGGGATCACGGAGAAGATCAAGACGGGTTACGGGAACCTGTATGTTACTATAAATCTTAGAGATAACCAGCCTTTTGAAGTCTTCGCCCACATCGGCAAGTCGGGCTATACGACCATGGCCGACACTGAGGCTATCTGCAGGCTCATCTCACTGGCACTCAGGTCCGGTGTGCCGGTCGGCCAGGTGATCAAGCAGCTGCGGGGCATCGGCGGGTCCAGCCAGGTGTTTTCAGGTGGAGGAAAGGTTACTTCCATTCCCGATGCCATTGCGCAAATTTTGAACAAGCATTTTGGTCGCGGTCAGGACGATTCAGCCGGATCAGCCGAGATCTGTCCCCAATGTTCGGCCGCCATGAGATTCGACTCGGGGTGCTTTACCTGCGCATCTTGTGGTTATTCTACCTGCTAATTCTGCCGATATAAAATTAGACGACCATTTTTGGAAGGGTACGTATGCTGCAGGTATAGCATGAAGACTTCGAATCTTATACCTAATGGACGGACATCTCGCATTAAGAAGGGTGAGACCTCGCTGCAGGTGCAGACCGAGTACGCCTATCGCCCGTATCCAAGACTAACCACCACCGTTCTCAACGACGGCCAGGTTCTTCACAAGATCGAGAAGAAGCTTGACCGACCCATAGAATCGGTGGAAGAACAGTCTGAAATCGAGCGCATGATCAAGCGTCAGCATTCCGATGTCGTTTCGATAATTGAGGAGAACGCTGCCGGCAAGCCGACGACCCTTCAGGCTCTCAAGAGTTCGTCAAGCGGATACCTGACTCTGACTGACCGTCTCAAGGCTATCCCCGGTGTCCAGAGGACCTACGATCTGGATAATGAGGGCAACTTCCTCGAACAGTCCGAGGCCGATCAGTTCAAGAAGGCATACGCGGCGTTATTCAAGGGTATTAGAGATCTCATAGAGATTTTCGCCGCGATACCGGGGATAAGCATGACCCGCGAAAAAGGCGTTTTAGAGATCGAACGGGATCGGTTGTACCTGGTTTCGTGTGGTGATGAAATCTGTGTTGTGACCATTCGTCCGACCGCCGACAATATCGCTTATGAAGCGGCCATCAAGAAGGCCGTCGATGATTACTTTGCCGAAGGCTGACCCCTGCCGCCTGCCGTTTTTAGTGTAATTTCGCTATCAAGATAGAGCTCTGAGCGGGGATCATTTCCACCCGCTCCGGAAACGTAACCCGGTAATTTCTAACGAAATGAGCACGAAAAAGCCCGCCGGCGAAAGGCGAGCTTTCTGGAAAATTTTAGGAGAGAGGTCCGCAATTTGAAAAACTCCCCTACTCTACGGTAAAGGGTTTTTAAAGCCACCTCCTCGCGTTTAGCCTCGCTATCGGTCCTAAAACCGGTTCACGGCGAAAGCGCAGCAAGAGAAGAGACGACCTTCATTGGTTAAGTGTTAGAGAATTTCAAATGTCATTCCTCTCTCCGTCTCAATAATAATGATATTTTGTTCAATACTTTTATGCAATTGTTTTTTGCAGAAGTTGCCAGCGCTGGATTTTTTTTATATGTTCTCACAGCAGTTACGGATCAGACGGGAGTACGGTTTGATAAATTCGATTGGTCTGGATCTTGTGGAAATAGCTCGCATTGACCACGACTTGCGGCTGTACGGGGAGCGCTTCGTCGGCAAGATTCTGGGTAAAGAGGAATGGAAGATCTTTCAGCGGAAGCGTAACCGGGCGCAGTTTCTCGCTGGTCGGTTTGCCGCAAAAGAGGCGGTAATCAAGGCCCTGGGTTTCTATCTGAAGGAGCGACCGGGGTTTGGCGAGATTCAAATCATCAACGATGAGACCGGTCAGCCCCAACTGCAGTTGTCGGACAGAGTTCAACGGATTCTGCCCGATTTTCGCAGCCTGATTTCAATCACGCACGACAATTATTATGCCGCGGCCGTCGCGATATTTGAGGAGGAGAGATGAACCAACAAGAGATTATCGACCTGTTCAAGCAGTCTAATGCGTTGCTGACCGGGCACTTCAAGTTGACTTCAGGTAAGCATAGCGACGTTTATTACGAGAAATTTACTCTCCTGAAACAGCCGTCGCTGTGCACGCGGATTTGCGAAGAAATGGCCGCCGGACTTAAAGATAGTGGCGCCGAGACAATTGTCGGTCCGACCACCGGCGGTATCATAATTGCCTATGATATCGCGCGTTATCTGGGCATCGAGTCAATTTACGCCGAGCCGGGCGGCGATGGCCGGGTCTTCAAAAGGGGATTCTCGCTGGAAAAAGGCCAGAAGGTGGCCATTGTTGATGATGTTCTGACGACGGGGAAATCCGTATTTGAAGTCATTGACCTGGTCAAGCCCTACGGTGCCGATATCGTCGCCATTAGCCTGATGCTCGATCGCTCCAACGGTCAGGTGAAATTCGACTATCCCTATCGTGCCCTGGCGTCGGTGGAAGCCAACAACTGGGATGCGGAAAAATGTCCTCTGTGCGCGAAAGGTATGGAACTGACTCAGCGGGGCAGCCGGAAGTTTTAGGTCTCGCGGGTTGAGCCTGTTTGAGCGCGCGGATTCGCGGAAGGAACGGGAATCTCGTGAGTGCTTAGATTCAGCGGGAAATCGATGCTGATAGAGGTACCCTGGCCGGGTGTGGAATCTATGCTGATACTGCCTTTGTGACCCTGTATTATCCGCTTACAGACGACCAGACCGAAACCGTGGCCCTTTTCCTTCGTCGTGAATTTTTCATGAAACACTTTTCTTAGATGCTCGGGAGCGATACCCGCCCCGGTATCTTTGACGGTAACGCGAAAAGTGTCACCGTCCGGATTGCGGGCTGCCGTGACGGTGATTACTTTCGTCTCGGAGTCGGCCATAGCATCGGCGGAGTTGTTAAACAGGTTATACAGGACCTGCTGTATGTGAACTGTATCGGCCTCGAATGGAAGGGAATCGTTGATAGGTTCCAGTTGTATATCGACCTCGCGAAAACGTTTCTGCGGTTTCAGGTAATCCACAACTTCCGTGATGAGTTTCTCGAAATAGACGGTTTCTTTCTTGGTGGAGATGGCGCGCAGATCCATCAGGTTGGTCGTGAACTGTCTTATCTTATCCATATTGGCCGACATGGCTGCCACGTATTTCTCGAGTCTGTTGTAGTTTTGCTGTTTCAACTGGTAGTCGAGCAGGGATAGATTTCCGGCTACCACCCCCAGGAAATTGTTCAGCTCGTGTCCAATCTCGGCTGACATTTCGCCCCTGGCGGCCATTTTCTCCAGTTGAATGGTTTCATCCTGAAGTTCTTTTAGGCGAGTGTAGGCACTTTGCGCCTCCTCGAGAAACTCGAGATTTTCCAGCGACATAGCTAACTGATGAGCTGTGAAGGTGAGGAATTTCAGGCCAGCGGCATCGAGCTTAGAAGAATCTTTATCGACAGCCAGTGTCAAGAAACCAAATATCGAAGATCCGCGGTTAACGGGAACAAGTACGGGCATGGTGTTACTTGCCCCGGAGTCGAGTGACAACAAAGGAGCCAGGCCGGCCGACTCTAAGCTGCCGGGAAAACCGCCATTGTGGTCGCGAGACAAAATTACCGGTTCCTCGGTATGGCTGAGATTCAGTTGTTCCACGCTGTCGAACCAGACGTGCTCGGGGAGTTTCTTTTCGGAAATTTCATCGTCCACTATGGACAGCATCCTGACATCGGCGTTATTACTGTTCCAGTAGACGACGGCACCGCGGTTAGACTCGCAATGCATCATGGCGAAACGCAGAGAGATGGTCACCAGGGTTCGCCTGTCGCCAACCGTGAAGAGCATCCGATGAAGGTCGGATAGCCTGTCGAGTTGCCGATCGGACTCTCTCGATTCGGCCTCTCTTTTGATTTTCTCGACAGTTTTGTTGACGGCCGCCCGAATTTCCTTGAGCTCAAACGGTTTGAGGATATAATCACTAGCTCCCTGACGGAGGGCCTCTTTGGCCGAATTGAGATTGGCATAGCCGGTTGTGAAAACTACTTCGACGCCGGAAACGATATCACGGATACGTTTCACCAGTTCGATGCCATCCATGCCGGGCATGCGGATATCGGTAATAACAAGGTCGAAGCGGTTTTCATCGATCAGCTCCAGGGCCCGGGCTCCATCGCAAGCTGTGAAAACCGTAAATCCGTCGTCTTCAAGGGCGTCCCGAACGAGACTGAGAACGACTTCTTCGTCGTCAACGACCAGTATATTGATGTCAGCGTTTGAGACTTTTTTCATCACGTTATGCCGGCCAACATCTCTGAATAGATGTTTATTTTTTTCAGGCGCCCATCGCGCGTGATACCGCCTGAAGAAGTTCTTTGATGCTGAAGGGCTTGGAGAGGAAAGCACAGGCGCCGGAATTGACGGACTGGCTTACGGTATACAGGCTCGAGTATCCAGAAATGACGATGACTTTAGAGTCCGGATCGTTGTCGCGCGCGTACTTAACCACTTCCTCGCCGGACACTCTGGGCATTTTAAGGTCGGTTATGATGAGATCAAAGGATTGAGCTTGCATCTGCTCGATGGCTTCATCACCATCGGTAGCCATGCTTATTTTATAATCTTCGCTAAGCACCTCAAAAAGGAAATCCCTTATGATCTCCTCATCGTCCACAATTAATATCGACTTTTTTTTCATCTGCACCTTAGCCCCATATTTCTATTACCGAATGGATTGGCTCAGATTGTCCTTACTTTCGGTATCGGAACCCGGGCCGTGTTTCTGAACCGGCAATATGACGG
Source organism: Candidatus Zixiibacteriota bacterium (assembly GCA_020351995.1). Taxonomy (GTDB): domain Bacteria; phylum Zixibacteria; class MSB-5A5; order GN15; family FEB-12. The sequence continues at coordinate 1,399,830 of CP070674.1, read as the reverse complement.
TGAAGGTTGTGCCCTGTCCGGGTGCCGACGATACTTTTATTTCTCCACCGTGCTCGCGGATAATACCGTAACTTACTGACAGCCCTAAGCCTGTGCCCTTGCCGACTTCTTTAGTGGTGAAGAACGGCTCAAAGACTTTCTTGAGGTCCTCTTTGGGAATGCCAACTCCCTGGTCGATGCACAGAATCTCGAGAGCACCGCCAAACTCGCCGAGGGCAGGGCTGAGCCTGCTTATGAGTCTTATCCGGGTTCGCGGTGGGGAGGCATGCATGGCATTAATGATCAGGTTGGTAAAGACTTGCTGAAGTTGACCGGCGTTGCCCTGGATTGTGGGCAGCCCTTCTTCCTTCTGGACGACAAGTTCGATTTCCTTCATCTTGAGCTGGTGCTCAACGAAGGATCGGGTATCGTCAATCACGCAGTTGATATCGAGGTCGTCGAATTCGGTTGTGCGCGAGGAGCGAGAGAAGCGCAGCAGGTTCTGCACGATGGTCTTACATCTGCGGGCCTGATTCTCTATATCAGACAGGTAACGGATGTAGCTGTCGATTTCGAGGGCGTTGGACTGTTGCGGGTCGGATTTTCGTAATTTCTCAAGGGCGAATTGAGCGTATCCGAGGATACCTCCCAGGGGGTTGTTCAGCTCATGGGCTACTCCGGCGGCCAGCTGACCGATAGCGCTGAGCTTCTCGGATTGGACCAATTGTGCCTGGGCCTCACCCAGTTCAAGAGTGCGTTCGAGGATTTTCTCTTCAAGGGTGCGGTTGTACTCCTCGATTTCATCGCGCGATTGCCTGAGTGAATCGACCATCCGGTTAAAGGTAGCCGCCAGCTGGCCAATCTCATCCTGTTGTGTAATGTCCACCTTCTGGCTGAAATCACCCCGTCCAATCTGGTCGGTGGCTTCAACCAGCTTTCTGATGGGGAGAGTGAAGAATCGCACGAAGTAATTCAACACTACCAGCGAGAAGAGCAACACCAGCGCTGTGAGGGCGATTACGGTTTTTTGTGCGTCGGCGATAGCGGTATTGACCTGATCAAGAGACAGGATAAGGCGCACGTGGCCTATTGTTTCGGTATCATAGGCGGTGTCGAACGTGCCGCTGGGCCCGGTGATACCCAGTGTTTCACGGTTGAGCCACTGTACCCGTGAAACGACGGGAACGACCATCTCAATGAACTGTCGGCCGTCCTCGTTTTCGTAAAACATGTGTTGGCAATCGCGATGGGCATGGTGATCCTTCTGGATCGGCCTGGCCACCAGGGTCGCGGTGTCTTCCGACCACTGACCGACCTGAGCCAGTACGGTACCCTCGGCGTTAGCCACAGAGGCATACTGGACGAAATTGAATCGTTCGAGGACACGCATGGCTTCTTCGAGTTCGTATTCGGACTCGAAGAGCACTCCGCTTTCCACGTTCACGGCCAGCATGCGCACCATAGTTTCACCCGTTGTTTCCATCTCTCGACGGAATGCCTGGGCCTGCTGCTTGATCAGGTACGAACTGATAGATAGAATAACGGTTATGAGCACGGCCGAAATGGGCAGTACGACTTTGGTACGCAGGCTGAGCGATCTGAGGCGGCTAACGAGGTTCATCGGTACACCTCCTTAGCCACCGAGGCCAGTTCCGCCGGGATTTCTATATTGATTCTCTTGGCGGTGTTTTCGTTGTAGTGGAACCAGATAACATCGGCCGAGGTGACCTCTATATCGACCGGTGATTCACCCGCCAGGATACGGTTGACGATATTACCAGCCTGTATACCAACCGCTTTGTAGTCGAAATCAAGAGCGAACAAAGCGCCCGATTCCACCACATGTCGGGAGAATCCCATGAACGGGATGCCCTTGCGGACGGTGTTCAAGAGGATATAGCGTGTTGACCGGGGACCGAAAAGATTGTGATCAGCTACCGACCAGATGCCGTCCACGAGTAGCGACAGCGAGTCGAGCACCTCGGGAAGATCCTTCTCGCTGGCCACCCGCAGAGCAATCAACTCGATGTTCAGACTGCGGGCGACGATCCTGGCATGAGGTATAAGGCTGGCGGTATTATCGGTGTACAGGACGCCAATGCGTTTGATACCAGGGACGATCTGTCTGAAGCAGTTGAACTGGATATCGGTCGGGATATCGAGCGAAGCGCCGGTCATGTTCCGGATGGATCCGTGGGTGGAATCGACAAAGCCCGATAGCGAGGGATATTTTACACCGGAAAAGACGATCGGCAGATCGTCAAAATTCTCTTTGGCAATGCTTGTTGCCGGACTTCCAACGGTCAGGATAAGTCTTGGATTCAAAGTCCGTATGGAATCGACGATTTCCTGGTTGTGAAAAGGATTTTTCGAAATCTGGAAGGTTGGGAATTCGGCCTCGGGATGCTCGCTTCTGACTGCCTTTTGGAGGCCATGCAGGGTCCGCTGGGTCGAGGTGAGGGTATCGCTGGTCAGTATGACCAGTTCCAGCTTTTGACCGAAAGCAGAACTGCACAGACCTATCCATATCAGGCCTGCCAGAGCAATCCCCGTGCATTTTCTCAGGTAGTAACCCATAGGAAGGATTGACCTGATCACCCTCTTTATTTTGTTGCCGTTACGGTAGTTGCGGCGAGCCGCGACGGGGCGTACCACTACGACCCGATGTACAGGTTATCGGCCCTTGAGACAAAATCTTGACGTTGGGCGGATAAAATGGACTTTTTTAAACCTGTTTTCTCTAATGGTATCTGCCGGGATTCAGTCAAGAAATTAACCGGGGTTCCGATAATCATGTAAGACCGCGCTAAGCTGTGCTGTAGATAAGTTTCATATACAACATGGAATTGATTGTGAGAGCAGATCGAGGCAGAGCAATACTGGGCAGGCGACAACTCGCGATATCGTGGTTGTTAATATTGGCGTTACTGGTCAGTTGGTCTCAGATCGTGGAGGCTGGCGTCACCGGGAAAGTGTCCGGGATTGTTCTGGATGAAAACACCAAAGCTCCCATCGAGGGTGCGACCGTTCGAGTTCAGGGGACGAATCTTCTGACAAGCACGGACGCCGATGGTGAGTACTTCATAATCAACATCGCCAGCGGGATGTATGATATCTCTGTTACCTCGGTTGGTTACGAATCGACCATCAAGCGCGATGTCAGGGTGCTTGTTGATCTGACGACGCCGCTGGATTTCTCTCTTTCGCAGGAGGACGTGAAGCTGGGAGGTGTTGTGGTCGTTCGGGCCGAAAATCCCATCATACAAAAAGATCTGACCGGCTCCAGAATTATCTTCACTTCCGATCGACTCAGGACTCTGCCCAACATAATCACGGTTCAGTCGGTATTGACGAATTATCCGGGTGTTATTCTCGATCGTGACCAGGCCCTTCATGTCAGGGGCGGACGCTCGGGGCAGGTGAGTTACTACTACGACGGATTTTCCATTCAGGATCCGTTTGTCGCCAATTCCGGCCTTAACATCATTCCGGGAGCGCTCGAGGAATTGACCCTGACGTCGGGCGGTTATACGGCCGAGTACGGTGAGGCTCTTTCCGGTGTGGTCAGCGCGGTATCCCGGGAGGGTACGTCGGACTACCACGGCAATGTGAAGGTTTACAGGGGATTTACGCATGCTTACGATATTAACCGGGGTGACTGGAGCGATCTGAAGAGTGTTGGCAACCGGGCTATCTCGGCCAGTCTGTCGGGGCCGATCCCGACGGCCAATCCGGAGCTTTACACATTCAGCGCGGCCGGCGAGTATCTGCATGATCCCACCGATCTTCCTCACAACGGGCGAGTTTCCTACACGGGGACGGCCAAGATATCGGCCCAGCCGAGCGGCAAGCTCAAACTGGTTTCAAACCTGGCCTATTATCAAGAAACCGGCGAGCAGTATACGCACCGGGATGTCAACGGCGTGTCATACGATTTCAACCTCGACGGATTACCTGATTTCAAGAAGCGCTCATACCTTGCCGGTCTTTCGGGGAATCTGAACCTGAACGAGAAAATGGTCTTATCTGCCCGTTACAACAGATTTTATACCTATGCGAAGTCGGCCCCGAGTCACCTTTTCGACGTCTACTGGTCCGACTGGCCGGGTTACTCGGAAGATTCGCTGGGTATCTACAACGGGACCATCGACGATGTCAATTACGGCAATGACATAGACTGGACTGACCCGATGCAGGTGGTTGGTTTCACGGTAGGCGACGACTTCGATCCCACTTATCGTCTCCGGGAGGCCCTGTACAACGCTTATCACCTGAGTTTGATTCATCAGGTGAACAAGCACAACGAAATAAAGGCCGGGTTTGAATATCGGCGCTACCGGGTTGACTGGGATTTCAAGCAGTTCTACAATGTCCGGCCCTATGGTGAGAAGTATACGAGTCATCCCACCTATGCTTCCATGTTCCTCCAGAACAAGATGGAATACGATAATTTCATCATAAACGCCGGTTTGCGTTTTGACTACCGTCACGCCGCCGTCACTTACGTGGCGTGGCAGGTCAGTCCCACCGGAGACGGGGTACCATATTACAAAGAATCCGAGTCGTCGAAGAAGGTGTCCCCGCGCCTGGGGATTTCGTTCCCGATCTCGGAGCGCTCGGTTATGCATGTGAACTACGGTGTTTATTACCAGGTGCCGAAGTACACTTATCTCTACACTAATATGCTCGGCGATGTCTCCAGCGGGTATCCGCTGGTCGGCTATCCCGATCTCGAGCCGGAGCAGACCACCGCTTACGAAATCGGCCTGGACCACCTTCTGGCCGATGATTTCAGGCTGGATGTAACGGCCTATCATAAGGATATCGAAGACCTGGTTACCACCTACTCCTCGTTCAAAGTGGCCGGTAATTCGGTCAGCTATTTTGACAATGGTGCCTATGGCTCGGCTCGCGGCGTTGATATCAGCCTGGAGAAACTTCCTTCCGATGGTTTCCTCACGGGTTCGATATCATACGGTTACCTTATCGCTGAAGGGGTTGGCTCGGACGCCCTTGAGCCGTATTACACATATTTGACGTCAACGGTAGACACTCTGGCTCCGGTAACAGAGTATCCGCTTGATTATGACCAGCGGCACACCGTGACAGCCATGATTGATTTCAGGGTTCCCCATAATCAGCATTTGAACGTGCTGGGCCTGAAAGTCCCCGGAGCCTGGGGAATCAATGTTGTCGGGCACTATGGTTCGGGACTTCCATATACCCTGACCGATGTTGATGGTGTTCGTCTGGGCGAGCGCAACGAGGGCAGACTGCCGGCCTACCACACCGTTGACATGAGATTCAACAAAGATTTTTACATCGGCGCCGGAAGATTTATCCTGGGTTTCTTTGTGGAGGCTGATAACATATTCGATAAGCGCAATGTCATCGATGTGTATTCGCTGACGGGCAGGCCGGATTACGACGCTTTCTGTCCGACGGCCACTCTGGCACTGAGTGCCGAAGAGCTCGGCAGATATGACCGGCTTTATGATCACGACCCGCAGAACTATTCACCGCCGAGAACCATACGCACGGGCCTGGAACTTCATTTCTAACGGGAAGCAGAGTTATGAGATGGTACAGTAGGGTAATGCTCGCGATGCTGACTATACTTGTGGTCGGTGCTTCGTCATTCTCCATGCCTGTCGACGCCCGTCCCCCGGGGGTAGGCGAGGACACGTCAGGGGTGCGCCTTTATCCCGAACCGACGACGATGGATATAGTAACCCATAACCTCGGTAACATTGCTACGACTATCGACAACTGGGGATTGGTGGGCGGTTACTGGTATTACCTGCCGTCAGGTGAGTGGCCGCGAAACTCGGGTCACAATTACCTGGCCGAGATAAGGTACTGGATGGGCGCCGTGGTCGGCAACGACACGCTGGTGGTCAACAGTTATGATGACATGCAAGGTCTCCAGATGCCTGTGAACGGGACGGATGCCTACAAAATCTATCTATCCACGGACACCAACAGGTATTACGACTACGACATAACCGACACACTCGGCGCGGGACACGCCAACCCTGCTTTTGGCTGGAGGGTCTGGGACGCGGCGTCGGAGACTTACGTTTACAATACTTTTTACGACCCGGTGAGCACCGATTTTGTGAGCGGCGGTCCGACCTCCCTTCAGGATTCTCACTATCGCATGGGTGATGCCGCTCTGGGTTCGTCGTTGATGGGACTGGAGATGACGCACTCGGTCATGCAGTGGAACTACTGCTACAATGAAGATTTCATAATTTTCGTTCTCGAAATTACGAACACATCGGCCACGGATTACGCGGATTTCGCGTTTGGCCTGTATGCTGATTTTGATGTAGGAGGGTTGGACGGTGAAGGCGGCAATGGAAATATGGAGGATTCAGTTGTCTACGACACGGATGAAGACTGGGCTTATACATTCGATGTTGTCGGAGTCGATCCCGGCTGGGGACCTACCGTACAGACAGGGATCATGGGCACAAAAGTGCTCGAGACGCCTGACGACATCGGCATTACAGCCTTCAGAACGGACGACTGGTCATATCTACCTGATGATGACGCCGGTCGCTTCGAGATGATTAACAGTACCCGGTTTGATAATCCATTGCCGCCCACCGACCAGTATTATATTCAGTGCGTTCGCGGGATCAACCTGACGGCCGGTTCCACGGTGAGAATCGTTTATGCTCTTGTCGCGGGAGCCGATTCCGCGGATTTTGTCAGCAACGCCAGGATGGCTCAGACGATGTATGACAATTATTATGTCGGTCCCGAGCCGCCGCCCACGCCTGTGCTAAAGGTTCAGGCCGGGCACGAGGAAGTCTATCTGAGCTGGGGTGATACCTCTGAAGTCGCGACCGATCCACTTAGCGGTGTCAATGATTTTCTGGGCTACAAGCTGTATCGCAGTGAAAACCTGGGCCGGACATGGGGAACCGAGGACAGGGACAACGACAATGACTGCCTGGCTATAGATTACATTCCTATCGCGACCTTTGTTGTGGACGAACCCGGTGATCCCATCGCTCACTCGTACGTCGACGATGACCTCATTAACGGCGTCGAATACTGGTATTGCCTGGTTGCCTTTGATCGCGGTGATGAGACCATAGATCCGCTTCAGTCGGGTTTTGGTACGGCCGGTGGATCGCCCAACGTGGTCGCCGTTCGACCGGAGTGCGATCCGGCGGGTTTCTACGAGGCGGCAACGACCGTTGAACATACTTATGAAGGCAACGAACAGGCCTCCGAGGGTGAAGTCATTCCCACGGTGTTCGACCGGGCCGCCCTCAGGGGCTCGGAATACAGCGTTCGTTTCGAAGATACCGACACGTGCACCTACTGGCACCTGATTGATAATGCCACCGGTGACACGGTGCTTGCCCACCAGGATGTATACAACGCCGACCCGGAACTGTACCCTATCGCTGAGGGATTACGAGTAGTCGTGTTGAATCCGCCGATCGAGCCGGCTGATATCTCACAAACCGGCATGGCCGGAGGGTCAGTCACGCTGGAGGTGGAAAACTTCAACGGCCCCGCGATTACTTTCCTGGGGGCTCCAAGCAGCTGGGCTGACGGGTATGCCCGATACAGAACGCCCTACGAGCTCAGGTATACGGAGGATTCCACGCTCGCCCCCTGGGTCTGGGATCCCATGGTGCCCGGGGCATACGACCCGGTTCCGGTTCCGTTCGAGGTCTGGAATATGCTGACGAACGAACGCGTCTCGCTTGTTCACGGCGCCTGGGACTACCAACCCGCATGGCAGCCGGGAGACAGTATCATGATTGTCAATTATCCATATGACCCGGCTGATGATCTCGATATTCGGGACTACTATTCCTATTACGTGTGGCATTTCAACCTGGAGAGCAGTGTTTATGATCCGTCGCCCGGCGATGTTCTGACTTTCGAAAGCGCTCCTCTCAGCGGTCCCGGTGACGTGTTCACGTTCCAGGTAGACGGCATAAACGACGCTCTTGCTCAGCAGGAGTTGAGCGACATAAAGGTTGCGCCCAATCCTTATTTTGTACGGTATTCGTCGCGGGTAGAAACGAACGAGGGTCAGTCGATGCTCTTTTTCAACAATCTCCCGGTAAAGTGCACCATCCGCATATACAGCCTGGCGGGAGATCTTGTCCGGACCATCGAGCATGATGACGACACCGGCTCCGAAACATGGGATCTGCTTTCCAGCGGGGGACGGCTGGTAGCGGCGGGAAATTACCTTTACCATGTGGAGTCGGCGTACGGGAATTTCCTGGGGCGATTCGCGGTGATTAAGTGAAGGGAAACGATGACATGAAAAAGCTCATAATACTGATATTGTTATCGCTGTTTCTCTCGCCCACGGTTTCAGCCGATCTATCGAAAGCCGGGTCCTGCGGCGCTCAGTTTCTTAAAATAGGTATCGGATCCCGGTACCAGGCCATGGGAGAGGCCTCGGTGGCGGTGGCGAATGACATATACGCTACCTACTGGAATCCCGCCGGACTGGCCGAAATCGAGAATGCCGCGGTAAGTTTCACCAATGTCAATTATCTTCTCGATATAAGTCTCAACTATGTGGGTTTCGCCCGTCGTTTCGAGGACGTGGGCGTTTTCGGCCTCTCGGCGACAATCCTGACCACCGGGGACCAAGAAATAACCACGCTGGAGTACCAGGAAGGTACCGGGGAGTACTATTCATCCACGTCATACACTTTTGGCATGACTTTCGCGCGTCAATTGAACGCTCAGTTTTCGTTCGGTGCTTCCATTAAATACATCGGGGAGCGGATCCACAACGAGTCTGCCCATGGATTCGGTGTCGATTTCGGTACCCTGTTGTATCCGGGGTTGAGTTCTTTGCGTCTCGGTGTCAGCATCAGTAACATGGGAGCGGAGATGTCCTTTTCGGGTTCCGATTTGATTGTGTCATACTATGATGATGCCGGTGATGACGCCATCAACCCGGTTAGCGCAGCGCTCCAGACAAACTCCTACGATCTACCTATGCTGTTCAGGATGGGGGCGGCCTATGATGTGGAGTTGACGCCCATGGCTATCGTCACAATTGCCGGCGAGATCAAGCATCCCAATGACAACGTACAGCAGGGCTCCGTGGGGGCAGAATTCGGTTTTAACGAGATGTTTTTCTTGCGGGGCGGCTACAAGATCAACTACGACGAAGAGGGTCTAACCGTGGGTGGCGGCCTCGATACAAGGGTGTCAAAATCAACCCGCCTGCTGATTGACTATGCCTGGCAGGATTTTGGCCGACTGGAGTCAACTCAGCGATTCAGTGTGGGATTTACCTTCTGATAAGAGTTCTGCTGTCTTTCAAGCCCCGTATGGGGCTTTTTTTATGGCAGTCAGGGCTGGACTTCCGGTGTACAAATATTTATATATGGTCTCAAACCGTTCAATACAGGAGGATTGTAGTGGTTCGCATCTGCGCGTGCATTATTCTTCTTAACTGCCTGGTTATGGCTCAGACAGCTGATGAAGACGACAATGAATCAGCCCGGAGTGGTAGTGAAGCCGTCATGGAGTATATTGATCTGGTGGCGTCGGACAATTATGAATCCGCGATCCAATACTGGACCGAAGAAAGTCGCCATCGCTCCAGCCGTTTCGGCATTGAGTATACTGATATTCCTTTCAAAATCGACTGCACCTCGCCCATTGTCCGCAATCCCGGGGCTGAACTGACCTTTGGGCTCACGTCTGTAACCAACATGACCGAACTGGCCAGCGAAGATTACTTACGCTATACCCACGAGGTCACCATAAACGGTGAAGAAATGAAGTACTACTACTACACGCAGGTTCTGGGGGGTTATCACTGGCTGATATTTCCGCAGGACTACCACGCCCGGGATTGGGCGGCCCGGCAGACGAAGTACTTTAATATCCGCTACCCGGCCGAGCGCGGCAAATATCTCAACCAGATAGTTCTGGATGAAGCCGATAACTTTATTGAAAGAACGGCACGGGCAATCGGCCTTTCGGTGGATGATCTGCGACTTCTCGAAAAAGAGAAGATAGAATACATATATTGTGATTCGGATTATACTGTCAGGGATATCATCGACCATATGGTTATGGGAACCTACGATCTGGCATCGGATGATATAATTTCGGCCTTCTTCCCGCACTATCACGAACTGACCCACTTTTTGGTCAATTTCAAACTCCGGCGCCTTGATATGTACACGCTACCGGTATTTCGGGAAGGTCTCGCCGTTTTTTATGGCGGCCGGTGGGGTAAGACACCTACCGCCATGTTGACTCTGGGCGGGTATCTTCATCGGGGGCAGGTTGTTCTCCTCGACTCCATTATGACCCTTACTGATTTTGACGCGAATGCCGGTTCCGACCTGGCGTATCCGTTGGCGGCCCTTCTTGTGGGGTATCTTATAGAAAAGAGCGATAGGGATAGTTTTCTTGAGCTGTATCGCCAGATGTCGGGCGGGTTTGATAAAGTCTATGGTATGGCCGCCGGCGATATTGAATCGGTTATCGCTTCCCGGGTAGGAGTTGATAGCTGGAGCAAGCTGAAGAAAGAATTTGACGACTTTGTCAATCGATGGGTTGAGCAGAAGGCCGGTGTTTTTCCGGGAAGTATTGACGGCGGTGAGGTTATCCTCGAGTCTCGAAACCTTGTTGTAAGCAGAGCCGGCGACTGGGTTGGTGTGACGGCCAGCTTCCCGAACGGGCAGGTCCCCAACGGGAACCTTCTTTTCGGTCATGTTTCTGAAGGCGAGCTTCAAGCGTCGACACTCTTTGACGAACAGTACCAACATCAACTGGAGTTTGAGAATTACCGCTTTGGCATCCGGTTCGACCAGTTCGAGGTTGGCCTGTACGACTACGCTACAAATGAGATTCTGGCCAAGTATATCTGGGGCATGGCACCATCGGAGTCATACTACGACAAAGATCAGAACCGGATAACCTTCAAGTTCAAGTCCGACATTTCTCGCGGCACGCTTCCGTCACCGCAGGATTACCTGATACTCGAAAAGTAGGGTATGGATACGGTAACGATTATCATAGTGGTCCTGGTGGTTCTTAACCTGGTTCTGACTCTATGGGTGTTGTCATACTGGCGACGGCGTGGACTCATTGACAGCGGCGACGCTATCGAAGCCCGCCTGGAATCGCTTAAAGCTGAAGTAATATCCAAGCAGATGGAGGGTCTTATTGCGCTACGCGAATCGCTGGATTCGGCCAACCGGCTTCTGAACGAGCGTTTGGCCGAAGGAACCCAG
>CP070674.1:1261144-1388496 GCA_020351995.1 Candidatus Zixiibacteriota bacterium | reverse complement strand
GGGTCGAACTATCGTGATCCGGGAACGGCGTTCGATTGGCTCTATGTTAATATGTTCATCCCGTTATCGGCCACGATGTTCTCGATTCTCGCCTTTTTCGTGGCGTCGGCGTCATATCGTGCTTTCCGGGCGCGCAATTTCGAGGCTACACTGCTTCTGATTGCCGCCTTTTTTGTTATGATCGGCCGGGTGCCGGTCGGAGATATTATCACCGAGTTTATGCCTGTTGGCTACCGTTTGTCCGATCTGGCGAACTGGATCATGGACTTTCCGCAAACGGCCGGTCAGCGCGCCATTATGATAGGCATTGGCCTGGGTGTTGTGTCTACGTCATTACGTGTAATACTTGGGATTGAACGAGCCCATATAGGGAGTGGAGAATAGTTATGACCACCAGAGCCAAGGAACTCATCGTCGTCGCCGCTATTCTCGTGTTCGCCCTGATTTTCTATATCGGCAAGACCTCCGGATGGGAACCCACCGAGTTTTCTACCGGGGTATCACTGGTTGTCGTCGCTGTTCTGCTCATTTCACTGGCATGGATACTTGTGCTGACGATACGGGGCAGACTAATCGAACGGCGTATTGTGTTCCTTTATGTGGGCATAGCTGTTGCCGTGCCGTTGTTTATGAAGCTCAGCCAGGAGATGCCGGTATCACCGGCGGTTCAGGGAGTCTATGACGCTGTTATGGAGCTTCAACCTGGTGCGAAGGTGCTTATCGCTTGTGACTATGATCCGCCAACCGCGCCTGAGCTGCAACCGATGGCTGAGACATTCATGCGCATTTGTTTCAAGCGAGACCTTAAGATTATCATAATGGGTTTGTGGCCCCAGGGACCTCAGCAGGCCAACCTGGCCTTAGAGAAGATCCTGGCCGAGCCCGATATTGCCTCCAAGAACCTTCAATATGGGGTTGACTATGTCAATCTTGGTTTCCAGGCGGGGAATGAATTCGTTATTCAACGTATGGGCGGCTCGTTTAAATCCATGTTCCGCACGGACTATGGGGGCATAGCCTACGACGAACTCCCGCTGGTCAAGAATATCAAGAACTTCTCCAATATAGATTATTGCTTTAACCTGTCCTCCGGATTTCCCGGGACAGTTGAGTGGGTACAGATCGCGGTTGACCGATACGGTGTGGTACTTGGCGCCGGCAATACGGCTGTTCAGGCACCGACTGTTTATCCTTATCTCAGTTCCGGGCAGATGACCGGTTTATTGGGAGGCATGAGCGGTGCCGCTGAGTTCGAAAGAGCCGCCGATGCCCGGGGTAAGGGCACCAAATATATGTTGTCGCAGTCGGTCTCACATATTGTTGTGATTGCCTTTGTTCTCATCGGCAATGTCGCATTCATTATGTCGGGTCGTAAGTCAGCGCTGAAAGGCGAGTGAGTTAGAGGAGAATATGGAAGTCTTATTTGAACATTTCAGGCTCTGGTTAGCCGCCTTCCTGACACTGGGAATCTTCTCTTTTCTCTATAAAGATAACCCGTGGTACAAACTCTCCGAGGCTATTTTTGTCGGCATCTCCGCTGGATACTGGTTTGTAGTGCTCTTCTGGGACAATTTCTACGGCAAATTCTGGGTTGGCGCTGGCGATTACACCTTCGGGTGGATCGGTGCTAAATTGTCTGGTGGTGAGGTGCCTTCATCCAGCGGCATTGACCTTATGCTCTGGGTCGGCGCCATTCTGGGCTTCCTGATGCTGCTGCGGCTGATTCCAAAGATTGGATGGCTGTCTCGCTGGCCTCTGGCTTTTATTGTCGGTGCCACCGCCGGACTATGGCTCATCAACTACGTTGCTTCAAACGTAATGGTGCAGGTCCAGGCAACCATGGTGCCGCTTTTCTCGTCGACCTTCGGTTCCGGTTTTGACAGCAGTCTGGGAGCCATTATCGGAACGATAGTCATATTCGTTGGTACTTTCAGCGGTCTGGTTTACTTCTTCTTCTCCAAGGCTCACACGGGGGCTTTTGGTACGACCGCAAAGATCGGAATTCTCTTCCTGATGATCACCTTCGGTGCCTCGTTCGGGTACACGGTTATGAGTCGTATGTCTCTTCTGATCGGGCGTATTGACTATCTGCTGGGTGACTGGTTGGGAATGATTAAATAGATTATTATTCGGCTTAAGGCGACTACGGCCGTTGAAGTCATATAGATGAAATTATCAGTCTTCCTATTTGTCCTGCTTCTATCGATTTCCATTTCAGCACAAGACGAACCATCCGATACAGACCCCGCTATTATAGTACCTGATTCCGAGCTGGTCGTTGTGGCGCCGGTGACTTCACTTATTGCCGAGGACCACAAGTACGATAAGGGCGACCATATCGACCTTAGCTGGGTACCATCCATCGACGATCAACTCCTGGATGGCACGGTCATAGGTTATAAGCTTTATCGTAGCGCGAATGGAGGGGAGCCTGTTCTCGTCGAGGAGTTCCCCCCCGGCACAAATGCCTTTACCGATGACGGCGTATATAGTGACTCCACCTACAGCTATTTCATCGCGGCACTCTCAGAAAACTATGCGGCTGAATCCAATCGTACCGCGCCAATCGCACCCGAAGTCGAGTGGCTCAACCTCCATCGTGGCTGGCTGTTCCTTATAGCCTTAATTGTGGGTGGTTCAGTGCTGTTGTTCATCAACGCCGCCAAGAGGGGCACCAAGCTCTTCGTGAGGAAGATAGCCGGTCTTGAAGCAGTGGATGACGCCGTAGGACGGGCTACCGAAATGGGACGCCCCATCTTGTTTATCCCCGGCATCCGCGATATGGATGACGTGCAAACACTGGCCGGGTTAACCATTCTTGGCCGGGTAGCCAGAGTGATTGCCGATTACGATACAAGGATTTTTATGCCAACCTCACGTTCCCTGGTGATGACAGCCGGGCGCGAGACGGTAAAGGCCGCCTACACGGCAGCGGGAAGACCGGATAAATACAACGATGACATGGTGACGTATTATACCGATGAGCAGTTCGGTTACGTGGCCGCGGTCGATGGCGTTATGGTTCGTGAGAAACCGGCGACGGTGTTTCTGCTCGGCGCATTCTTTGCCGAGTCGCTGATCTTGGCTGAAACGGGCAACAGTATCGGTGCGATACAGATCGCGGGAACAGCTCGCCCGGCCCAGTTGCCGTTCTTTATCGCCGCCTGTGATTTTACGCTGATAGGGGAAGAGCTTTTCGCTGCGTCGGCTTACCTTTCCGGTGAACCAATGCAGTTGGGGTCACTGAAAGGGCAGGATGTGGGCAAGGCTATCGCCATGCTGGCCATTCTGGTGGGTGTTTTTTCGGCCACCGTTGGTTTAGCATGGGATATAGAGTTCTTCAATGATATTGTGGAGTATCTGTCGGACGTATTTTCGGCAAGATGATTGAGTGATGAGACGGGCGATACCTTTAACCATACTGGCTGTAGTTGGAACGGTTCTAATAGTCTCCGTATTCCTCCCGCCCCTGGAAAACCTGGGTGAAGATTTCACTCTCTTCTTTGACATCATTGCTGTATTCGCTTTCTTTCTTGGCGGAGGCAACCTCGTTCGAATTCATTTCAATAAGCTCTGGCGCAAGAGAAAGGACTGGGGCTTCTCCATTGTGACTCTGTTTGGGTTTTTCTTCATGCTGGTGATAGGCCTTTTGAAGATCGGCAACCCCGGTGGAATCGGAGCAGATCCGACGGCCGAGGGTTCCTGGTTCCAGGAGACCTTCAATTATGTAATCAATCCGCTTCAGTCGACCATGTACGCCCTTCTGGCGTTCTTCGTCGCATCAGCTTCTTACCGCGCCTTTCGCGCTAAGAACCGTGAGGCCACTCTGTTGCTGTTGGCGGCGTTCATAATCCTTTTGGGGCGTACTCCCTTCGGAGTTATGCTGACAGCCTGGGTTCCGGAATCGTGGTCGATTGCGCAAATACCGAATCTGGCCGTCTGGATTATGAACTCACCCAACCTGGCGGGACAGCGCGCGATTATCATCGGTATCGGCCTGGGCGTAGTGTCTATGTCGTTGCGATTAATACTGGGGATAGAACGCAGTTATCTGGGAGAAGATCGTGGGTAAAGTCAACCTTACTTTACTGCTTGCTGCTGTCGCTATAGTTATCATTATCGCGATCGCGCTGATCTTCCCGTTGGAGCGATTGGGACAGCTTTATTCACTCCTGCTTATATTTGGTGGGCTGGTGGCTTTGCTGCTGCGCTCTATCTTTGCTAAGGAAGTCGACCGGCGAATCATCTTCCTGTTCATCTTTGTGGCTGTAGCTGCGCCGCTGTTATTCCCGATAACCTTCTCCGAGAAACCCACCGCGGTAGTTAAAGCCGTGTTTGATAGAGTTGAAAGTCTTCCGCCCGGTTCAACGGTGTTGTTGTCCTTCGATTTCGATCCGGCTATGGCACCAGAGGTACAACCGATGGCCAACGCCATCAGTCGCCACTGCCTCAAGAAAGGACACAAAGTCATCTTCATGTCGCTGTGGGCTACCGGTCAAGCCCTTTTGACGCAATCGTTGACCAACACGATTCTTCCCGAGTTCCCCGAAAAGCAGGATGGCATCGATTACGTGAATATTGGCTACAAAGCCGGCAATGAAGGCGTTCTGAATGTGATCGTCAGCAATTTCGAAAAGATGTTTCCGACTGATGTTAACAGTGTCCCATTGGGCGAAATTGAGATTTTCGACGATATCCGCTCCTGCCGGGATCTTGACTTCATCGTTTCATTTGGTGGTGGCTTGCCCGGTTCAAAGGAATGGGTGCTGTTCGTCGGCGACCCGGGGGGCGTTGATGTGGCCGCTGGTGTAGCGGCAGTGGTCGCGCCACAGCTTTATCCCTACTACCCGGCACAGCTGGTCGGCATTCTCGGTGGCGTCAAAGGCGCCGCCGAATACGAATTTTCCTTGAAAGAGACTTACCCTGATTTAAAGGACATGGATACACCGGGACTGAAGATGATGGGTCCTCAGACACTGGCGCATATTGTGATAATATCCTTTATCGTTATTGGAAACATTATCTACTTCAGAGGACGCCGTAAGGAGAAGGGTCAGTGAGGAAAGTTACCATCATAGTTATGGCGGCGGTGATCGTCCTGTTCCTGGCCAGCTGGATACTTAAAGCCGGTGCCTTTCAGGGAGAACACGACCATTATATCATCCGCGGTTTCCTGGTTACCTTCGCGGCTTTTCTCACTCTGGCGGTGATGTCTTTCCTTTATCAGGATAACCCTTACTACAAATTTGCCGAGCACCTGTTTGTCGGAGTCTCGGCGGCCTTCTGGATGTGTATGGGATTCTGGACCACTATCGTGCAGAACCTCGTTCCCAGGCTTTCCACCAGCCTGGCCGATTTCTTCGAGGTGCCTCAGCGGGCCGAAGGTCTCAACTTCTTCTTTTACACACCGGTTATTCTTGGTATCCTGCTGCTCTTGCGCCTGTCGCGCAAGATTGGCTGGATCTCCCGCTGGCCCCTGGCATTTATCGTAGGTACGACGGCCGGACTGAACTTCATTCGTTATTTACGCTCTGATTTCATCAAGCAGATATCTTCTACTTTCGTACCGCTATTAGGTAGAGATTGGGAGGGAATCGGTGCCTTCTTCTCGAATCTCGACCTGTCGGCGACCGGTCAACTGGTAATGATGGTGAGCAACTGGGTAATCTTCCTTGGTGTGTTCTGCGGCCTGATATATTTCTACTTCTCCAGGGAGCACAAAGGGGTATTCGGCGCCGGTTCTCGAGTCGGCATCTGGATACTTATGATAACCTTCGGGGCTTCCTTCGGTTACACTGTCATGGGTCGTATATCGTTGCTGGTCGGGCGAATCACATTCCTCTTTAGAGACTGGTTGGAATTAATATAAACTTAAGAATATCCCTTAATATCAGGGAGCATCCCATGAAGCTTAAACTTCTCGTATTGTGCTTGCTGCTGTCCTGCTTCAGTGTCGCTTCCGCTCAAGAAGGTACTTCCCCACCGGAAGATACCCTGCTTTTCGATTCCACCTTGTTACCGGCGCCGGTGACCAATCTGGTTGCCTTTGATACCGAGAACGACCACGGCCATGCCATTACGCTGGAGTGGGAAATTTCTGTGGATGACGGAGCAGGGAAGCAGTCGGTGGCGATGTACGAGGTCTTCAGGTGGGTACCCGATCTCATGACGGCTATCCCGTCTTTTCGCGATACCCTCGATTACCTGAAACTACGGACGAGCAGCAGCTGGAGTGAACCTGAGCCGGGTAGCAGGACTGACTCCATCCACAGTGTTTTTGCGAAACTGGATATGGCCCAGCTTGAGCAGAAGAAAGAAACGCTGGAGCGGACAATAGGCCAGGCCATCCGTGACCTGCCCGCGGCCCATGCCGCTTACCCGGAGAACGGCAGTTGGCAACAGGTGGCCGTTGCGCCGTCCGGGTCGGTCACCGCCGAGGACGTAGGTACCAAGGAAAAGGACTCGCCTGATTACCTCCCCGACTACAGCGATTTTTACTATCGGGTGAACGCGGTTACGGCCGACCCCGATATCCGCACACCTTCGGAGATCTTCGGTCCGGTGCAAAGCTACGGCCAGTGGTTCAATCTGGGGCGACTGGCGGTCTTCGTTTTTGTTATGATCTTTGGTTTCCTGACGATTTTCTTCGTCAGCCACGCGCGCCGCGGAGCCGATCTGTATGTTCGTCCCCTGGCCGGTATAGAAGCAGTTGACGACGCTATCGGCCGGGCTACGGAGATGGGACGCCCCATACTATACGTGATGGGCTTGGGAACAGCGGATCAGATAGCTACCATTGCTTCATTCACTATTCTGGGTCGCGTCGCCAAGCGGGTTGCCGAGTACCAGACCAAGCTGATGGTTCCCGCTTACGAGTCGGTCGTGATGGCGGTGGCACAGGAGGTCGTGAAAACCGCCTACTATGACGCTGGTCGGCCCGATGATTACAAAGAAGATATAGTCTTTTTCGTGACCAGTCTCCAGTTCGCTTACGTCGCAGCTGTAAACGGCCTGATGCTACGAGAGCTGCCCGCCACCAACGTGTACATGGGCAAATTCTTTGCGGAATCGCTGCTGCTGGCCGAGACGGGCGCCGTGGCCGGCTCCATTCAAATAGCCGGGACCGACGAGATTGCCCAGATTCCTTTCTTCATAGTTGCCTGTGACTATACTCTGATAGGTGAGGAACTTTACGCGGCCTCGGCATATCTGGGACGTGAGCCGATTCTACTGGGGTCACTTAAGGCTCAGGATTGGGCCAAGGCGGCCGTCATCATACTGGTCCTGGCGGGATTGATCCTTGCCAACCTCGGTGTTGGCAACGACTGGGCCTGGGCTAATAACATCGTAGATTTTTTCCGCGTAGTGGATTAGGAGGACATGTAGCATGAAAAGACAAATTCCTGTTATTCTCGTGGGAATGTTCGGATTGTTCATGATCTTCCAATATTTTGTCCCTCATGAATCTTCCGAATGGGTCTACGAGTTTCTTCTCGACTGGACCATAATCATTGGCATCTTCGCCATGGCACTGGGACTGTGGTCCCTGTATCGAGTATCGGTCGAGAAGATAAAGACACGCAAGCCTGCCTGGGGCTACAACTATCTTACGCTCTGCGGCTTATTCACCATGATGTTTTTCGGTTTTACAACTCAGAACGGTGAAGCCTGGGGATGGTTTTTTCCGTTCCTGGTGTCAGCTAATCTGGTCCTGGTCCTGATGATTCAGGCCTCTGTAAACAAAGGCGGCAGAGGATTGTTTCTGGGCCTGGCCGGAGTGTTCCTGGTAGCCTGCGTTGTGATTATAGTTTTTGACAATACCTGGGGCTTTCACTTCGAGACAGCTCAAGGTCTTCAGAGCACCATGTTCCGGGCCTTTTTCGATCACATTCTGATTCCAATCTTCGCCACCATGTTCTCGCTGCTGGCCTTCTTCATTGCCTCGGCAGCCTACCGCGCGTTCAGGGCCCGCAATGTCATGGCGACCCTGTTGCTTCTGGCGGCGTTGATCGTTATGCTCAGATTCCACCCCTTCTACGGTCCTCTCACGCCATACATCGCACCCTTCATGTCGAAGACCTCCAACTGGCTTATGAATGTTCCTAATCTGGCCGCCCAGAGGGCAATCATCATAGGAGTTGGTCTGGGTATTGTCGCGACCGCCCTGAAGGTAATTCTGGGTATCGAACGCGGATACATGGGGAAAGGATAAGGGTCACTACTATGGATATATTTGAAAAACTGATGAGGCTTGACCGGCGCTGGGTGTTCCTTTTCCTGATTGTTGTCTGCGTGCTAACTTACGCTTTTGACTTCGAGATTCCGGTTCTGGTTGAGCCCGAGGTCGAGGCCATATTCGACTTCGTTGATACCCTGCCGGCCGGCTCAGTGGTTATGATCCCTATTGATTATGACCCAGGTTCTCTGGCGGAGCTTCACCCGATGACCTACGCCATTGTCGAACAGTGCTGGCGAAAGGAAATTAAGCTGATCTTTTCAGCGCTGTCACAGAACAGTCCCGGCATGGCCGATCAGGCTATTCGCGATATCTCCGATTCGCTGAAAGTGGAAAAGGAATATAACGGCGTCGTGTACCCGCCGCGGGAAATAGTCAACGGTGTTGACTACTGTTTTCTCGGATACAAACCTTACCCCGCCATAATCATCTTGAGCATGGGCCAGAACTTCCGCCTGCCGTTCCCCCTGGACTACTACGGTACGCCACTCGATTCGCTACCGATGATGAGGAATATCCAGAATTACGATGATGTCGCCTGCGTCATTGATATTTCAGGCACCAATTCGACTGACTACTGGATTTCCTATGGTCAGGGACGCTACGGCTTCCCCCTGGCCATTGGAGTAACGGGCGTCAGCACCGCCCAGTACTACCCGTTTTATGGATCGGGTCAGATATTTGGCATTATGGGTGGCATGCTGGGCGCGGCTCAATATGAACAATTGGCTGATAACCCCGGGCTGGCAAAGGACGGTATGCGTGTGCAGTGGTCAGCCCATATGGTAATCATCTTATTCATCATTCTCGGTAATGTCGGCTATTTTGTCAGCCGGTATAGAGCCAGAAGAGAGGAGAGGAGGTAAGCATGGATTTTTCGACTTTCCTATGGACGACATTTGCTGCCTTCTTGACTCTGGCAACATACTCGTTCCTATATAAGGACAATCCATTTTACAAGATTGCCGAGCACATCGTAACCGGCGTGGCCGCCGGATACTTTGCCATTCTGCTATGGCATAATGGACTGGTACCCAAACTCTGGTTCCAGCGACTCGATGACGGTGACTGGTGGACGCTGTGGCTGAATTCCTCGAAACCATGGTATCTCATACCGGCTCTGCTCGGGGTGCTGATGTGGACGCGATTCTCCAAGAACTACCAGTGGATCTCGCGCTGGCCGATGGCGCTGTATATCGGTATCTCGGCCGGTATAGCGGTTCCGCTGGAGATGTCCAACCGTGTCAACAAACAGTTGTATGATACCATGGCCGATCTCGACTGGGCCAACTTCCTGGGTCAAGGTCGATTCTTCTTCCTTGATACCGCCTCTGGTCTTTCGCAGTTGCTGATTGTGATAGGTGTCGTCGCCGCTCTGATCTATTTCTTTTTCTCGAAGGCCCACACGGGAGTTTTTGGAGCGACCGCCAAACTTGGCATATGGACACTGATGATTGGGTTCGGTGCCTCGTTTGGATTTACGGTCATGGCTCGAATTTCGCTTTTTATCAATCGCATGCAGTTTCTGGGAGGATGGGGTGCGGAGGCCTTCAACGCATCCGGCACCACTCCCAATGAAAACTACACCGCCTGGTTCCAATTATTCTTCTGGTTAATGGTACTCCTGGTGGTTGGTTACGCGACACGAGAGATCATCATTCACGTCAGGGGAAAGGCTAAATCGAGCTGACAACGTACTAATAGCGATTAAGGATTGGTCCCGTCGCCACCTTGGTGGCGGGACTTTTCCATTTGTGCGCTTTAGTTAAAACTTTGACAGCACTGCTGCGTATAAGGTTTGTGTGTGTCGCTTGATGTATGTCATTTCCGGAGAGCAGTGGCAGGTAGTATCTGATGCGCAATGGCTTATATGTTACAGGTTTTGCCCTTATAAGTTGCTAATTACTAAAGGAATATACAATCGCTAATTTAACGCAAAATTAACTCTTTAATAACCCATTACTTAGGAGAAATATTTTTAAAAAAGTGAAAAATTTTCCTTGACAACCCATCTTGCGAAAGTATACAATGAGTTTGGTGGTGGAACCAGAGCAGGGTTAGGCAAAAACAGAATAGGGTAGTCACTTCTACACAGGGAAAGTGAGGTAGTTAAATGGCTCGGACCAGGAGAGGTACTCCAGCCAAAACCGACACTACCACTCAAGCTCAAACCGAAGGAAGAAAAACGAAAAGGACGGGCAAGCTCTCGACCGCTGAGGCGCGCCGGGAGTATCAACGACGCTACTATCAAATGCATAAGGAGAAAGCCAAAGAGTACCAGCGGCAGTATAATTTGACTCACAAGAAGAAGGCTCGGGGGGGAAGAGGTAGAGCAAGTTTTGTGGCCCCCAGGGAGGTCGTCCGCTCGACTTACAACACGACTGATATTATGCATTCGCCGGTAGAGAAGACAATAAGGATCCTGGAAAAGATCATCAGGGGGGAAAGGTTCTTTACGATGTAGGTTTTCCCTGAGCAAGCTTAGGGCGGTTGAGAAAAACGAACTAACTCAATCGCCTTTTTTATTGCGTCATGGGTCCTTTTTTGATACATTCCGCCAAAGTTTTGACCAGTAAGATAAGGGAGACCTGAATGTCTGCTAAGAAAAAGGTTTCTGGCAAGAAGTCCGGTGCCGGAAGGGGCAGGAAGAAAACTGTTAGTAAGCCCAGGACAGCCAAGAAGGCCTCGAAAATAAAAAGGGCGCGTCGGGCCAAGACCGCCAGGGCGGCCGAACACAGGGCATCATCTTCCCATAAATATTACTACTTCTTTGGTCCAGGAAAGGCCGAAGGCGACGCTTCAATGAAGGATTTGCTTGGCGGAAAAGGCGCCAACCTGGCCGAAATGTGCAACGCTGGTATCCCGGTTCCGGCCGGATTCACGATTACTACCGAAGTCTGCAATATCTACTACGAGAAGAATCTTGAAGTACCGAAGGCAATTGATAAGGAACTGGAAAAGTATGTTGCCGTGGTGGAGAAAGCCACTGGCAAGAAATTCGGCGATTCGGAGGATCCGCTTCTGTTTTCCGTGCGCTCGGGGGCCAAATTCTCCATGCCCGGCATGATGGATACCATTTTGAATCTGGGGCTTAATGAGAAGACTGTCGAGGGACTTGGCAAAAAGACCGGTAACCAGAGGTTCGCCCTGGACAACTACCGCCGCTTCATCTCGATGTTTGGCAATGTTGTGCTAAGTATCGATAAGGATCTCTTTGAGAGCGTCATTACCAAGAAGAAATCGGAGCGCCGCGTTCGTCAGGACAGCTCTTTGCAGGTGAATGACCTCAAGGATATAATCAAGAAGTACAAGCAGATTATCAGGCGGAAATCCGGCGAAGCCTTTCCCGACGACCCCTTTGACCAGCTCCGCATGGCGCGAGACGCTGTCTTTCGCAGCTGGAATACCCCGCGGGCAATCTCGTATCGCCGGATGAACAACATCCCCTCCGATCTTGGTACGGCCGTCAATATACAGGCCATGGTTTTCGGCAACATGGGTAACAAGTCGGGTACCGGTGTCGGCTTTACTCGAAATCCCTCGACCGGTGATAAGGAATTCTACGGCGAGTACCTTGTTAATGCCCAGGGAGAAGATGTCGTGGCCGGACTTCGGACTCCCCAGCCGATCGAACAGCTGGCCGATGAGATGCCCCAGGTTTACAAACAGCTTAAGACCATAACGAGTCGGCTGGAAACTCACTACCGTGACCTTCAGGATTTTGAATTCACTGTCCAGGAAGGCGAACTTTATATGCTGCAGACGCGCAACGGCAAGCGAACGGTACAGGCAGCTATTAAGATCGCTGTAGATATGGTCAAGGAGAAGCTCATCGCCAAAGAAGAAGCTATTATGCGTATTGAGCCCAAGCAGCTTGACCAGATGCTCCACCCGAGTATCGACCCGAAGGCAAGCTTCGAAGTCATTGCCCGAGGCCTACCGGCTTCACCCGGGGCTGCCTCCGGTAAAGTGTATTTCACAGCTGATGATGTTGTTCGGCATGGAAACAACCATCCGGCTATTCTAGTACGCGAGGAAACCAACCCCGATGACATCGAAGGCATGAACGTGGCTGTGGGTATCCTTACGGCCCGCGGGGGCATGACATCACACGCGGCCGTGGTGGCACGCGGAATGGGTAAATGCTGCGTGTCAGGCGCTGAAGCCATCAGGGTCAACGCGGCCAAGAAACGCTTCCAGGTCGGCAAGCTGGTGATCAAAGAGGGAGAGACAATTACCATTAACGGCTCTAACGGTGATATCATATTAGGCGAAGTACCGACGATTGAGCCGGAACTGTCAGGTGAGTTCGCCGAGTTCATGGACTGGGCTGATGGTATCCGAAAGCTTGGTGTAAGAACCAATGCCGACACGCCCCGCGACGCGCAGAAGGCCATAAAGTTTGGTGCCGAGGGCATTGGACTGTGTCGCACGGAGCATATGTTCTTCGCCGAGGATCGAATCCCAATCGTCCGGGAGATGATCCTCGCTGATTCGACAGAAGAACGCCAGGCGGCTCTCGATCGGCTCCTGAACTTCCAGAAAAAGGACTTCAAGAAGATATTCGATGTCATGGGTGGTCTTCCGGTCACCATTCGTACTCTTGACCCGCCCCTGCACGAGTTTCTCCCCCGGCGCGCCGAGATAGAAGAGAAGATCGAAACACTTGATCGCAAGAGTGACGAATACGAAGAAGACCTTGAGCGTCTCAAGAAAGTTCTCCGCAGAATCGATGAACTGAGTGAACTTAACCCTATGCTCGGCCACCGCGGATGCCGGTTGGGGATTGTGTATCCCGAAATAACCGAGATGCAAACCCGGGCTATTCTGGAAGCTACCTGCGAGCTTCTCAAGGATAAAAAGCAGGTCCGCCCCGAGATAATGATCCCCCTCGTTGGTCATGTCAATGAGTTCAAGAACCAGAAGGAGGTCATCGACCGGATTGCCAACGAGGTTCTTCATCGGAAAAAGATAAAGAAGCTCGAGTACCTCGTGGGTACCATGATTGAGATACCCCGGGCCGCTCTTACCGCCGACGAGGTTGCCACTGAGGCGCAGTTCTTCAGCTTCGGAACCAATGACCTTACTCAAATGGCTATGGGATTCTCCCGCGACGATGCCGGCAAGTTTCTGAATTACTATATCAGCGAGGGTATTCTTCCCTTTGATCCATTTGTAAAGATCGACGAGACGGGAGTCGGCCAACTGATTCAGATGGGGAAGGAAAAGGGGAAGCAGGCCCGTCCCGACCTCAAAGTTGGCATTTGCGGAGAGCACGGAGGCAATCCCGAGTCGATTCATTTCTGTCACAGGATAGGCTTGGATTATGTCTCATGCTCGCCATATCGTGTGCCCATCGCCCGGTTAGCTGCTGCTCAGGCCGCACTGACGGAGAACGATTCGGCCGAAAGAGAGTAAAAAGAAGACCTGACGAGTTCTGAACAACTGTTCCAGCCGCCTGGCGACGTTGCTGGGCGGCTGAATTTGTCTCCGGGCTGAAAAATTCAACCATTTTGCCTGGCTTTAGCTTGACTTTTGACAAAGATCATGTTGATTTTCTTGTGGGGAAGTGTGGATATAAATAACGGGCGGCCGCGACGAATGGCCTTTGAGAAAACCCGGCCGTAGTCGCCCCGGCCTCATAAGATAATAGAATGTAAAGAGATATGAGACACCAATTAGATGCCATATTCAAACCGAGATCGGTTGCTGTAATCGGTGCGACCAGTTCCGCAGGAAAGATAGGTCGTGAAACTCTTCACAATATCCTTTTAGCCGAGTTCAACGGTAAGGTATTCCCAGTCAATCCAAAAGCACAGGTCATCCACTCTATCAAAGCCTACTCGACCATTCTTGATGTGCCTGATGCTGTTGATCTGGCCATTGTGATCGTCCCCAAGGAATACGTCAAGGATGTTGTCGCGCAGTGCGGCGATAAAGGTGTCAAGGGTCTGATAGTCATCTCGGCTGGATTTTCTGAAGTAGGCCCGGAGGGGAAGAAACGCGAAACGGAAGTTTTGGAAATAGTCCATGGGTACGGCATGCGGATGATCGGACCTAATTGCTTCGGTGTAGTCAATACCAACCCGGAGGTCAGTCTCAATGCGACCTTTGGCAAAGTCTATCCCAGGGTAGGCCGGACCGGTTTTATCACTCAGTCCGGCGCCATGGGCGAGGCAATTATGAACCACGCCAATGAGCTCGGAATTGGGTTTTCATATGTGGCCTCGATCGGTAACAAGGCGGACATTTCCTCCAATGATATTTTGGCCTACCTCAAAGACGACCCCGACACGGACGTGATCCTGATGTATCTTGAGAATTTCGGTAATCCTCTCAATTTCACTCGCATAGCCCGTGAAGTCTCTCGCATCAAACCTATCGTTGCGGTCAAATCCGGACGTACCAAGCTTGGTGCCAAAGCGGCCTCCTCGCACACCGGCGCCCTGGCGGGACTTGATGTGGGCGTTGACGCGCTGTTTGAACAGACCGGCGTTATGAGAGTTGACACCGTCGAAGAGCTCTTCGATGTTGCGGCCGCTCTTTCCAAGCAACCTTTGCCCGAAAGCAACCGGGTTGTTGTTGTCACCAATGCCGGCGGTCCCGGTATTCTGGCCACTGATGCCCTCATAAACAATGGTATGGCAATGCCTTCACTGTCGCCTCAGACAGTCACCAAGCTCAGGAAGTTTGTGTCGGCGGAGGCCTCTTTTTCCAACCCGATGGACCTGGTCGCGGGCGCGGGCGCCGAGGTATTCAAAATGACACTTGATGTGGTCAAGAACGATAAACGATATGACTCGATTATTCCCATATTTGTTCCACCCGTGACCGTGGACCAGCTGGAAGTCGCCAGGAAAATACACCAGTCTCTAAAAGATACCAAGAAGACTGTGCTGGCCTGCTTCATGGGGGCCGGTGAGGAATCTGAGGGTATTGAGTATCTTAAAGACAATAACATACCGGTCTATATTTTTCCCGAGGCGATAGCAAGAACCCTCGCCACTATTTCCAGTCACAAGAAGTGGCTCAGCAAGCCGAAGGGCAAATACCGGAACTTCAAAGTGGACTCTGACGAGGTCCGGAGCATCATTAAGACCGCCCTTGATAACGGTGATCGAGCCCTGGTCGGAGACGCCGCCACAGCTATTCTAAAAGCTTACGGGATACCCGCGGCCGGATACACATACGCGTCGAACGCGAAGGAAGCCGTCACGCGCGCTAACAAAATTGGTTACCCGGTTGTGATGAAAGTGAATACCCCTCCAATCTTGCACAAAACGGAGTTGGGTGGCGTCATGGTGGACCTCCGAACAGATAAGGAAGTCCGCGACGCCTTCAACGAATTAAAGAAGCGAATCGGGACACTCAAAAAAAGGGAAAAATTTACCGTGGCCATGCAACGAATGATATCCGGAGGAATCGAGACCGTCATGGGCATGACGATTGATCCTTCGTTCGGGCCGCTGGTCATGTTTGGTCTGGGAGGTATCTACGTGGAGGTGATGAAGGACGTCTCCTTCAAGATTAATCCCCTTACCGACGAGGCTGCCAAAGACATGATTCGATCTATAAGATCGTACCCCCTGCTGACAGGTTTTCGGGGAGCGCCACCGGTAGATTTGGCCACAATCGAAGAAACCCTGCTCCGACTGTCGCAGCTGGTGAGCGATTTTGATTGCTTTGCCGAAATTGATATAAACCCCTTCATTGCCTCGCCGGCTAAAGAGATGTGCAAGGCGGTCGATGCCAGGTTCATCATCAAGGAGTGCGTCCTTTAGCCCCATGTCTTTGGGGTCGTGGCGATTATTGACTTGCGTCCCCGACAGGGCATGCTATCTTTTCCTCAATTGAAAATTGGCTACCGGCCCCGAGTGAGCCCCTCGGGAGTCTATCGATTATTGACTTTTTTGCTGTTGCCTGAAAATTGTTTGTTATATACCATTGTGAGAAAATAGGCACAAACCCCCAGTGTGAGCGGTATGAATTACGAGATTAAATCAATTCCGATATGGCCCCTGACCAGGCTGGCTTTCTTCGTGAACCTTATTGTCGGTTTCATCGGGGGGATATTCCTGGCGGTCTTTATGGTTCCTTTACTGGCGTTTGTAAACGCCATGGCTGCGTACGATACCGGGTACATTGACATCGACGCGGGGCCTACCGGCGCTGCCGCAATGATGCTCCCGTTTCTGTCGGCCCTCTGGTGTGCCTGCTTCGGGACCTTGTTCGTAATAATACTCGGCCTGGTTTATAATCTTACGGCCAAGATTATCGGTGGAGTAGAGTGTCACCTGGAACCGACTGTGGAATCTGCCCAGTTGCCCGATCCCACTCGGCTGGCGCCCTCTAAGCCGGAATCCGTCATTGATAGGCCTTTACCTCCCCCACCGGTCACTACTGAGCCGCCCCCCTCTCCTCCAGAAGGGGAAACTAAGTCCCCCGGACCAGAACCGGGTGTCGATGAATCCCAGGAAGGCCAACCCAACAGCTAACGGTATAATATTTTCCCATGAGCCATCAGCCTGTCAGAGTACGCCTTGCTCCCTCGCCATCGGGGTACCTCCATGTCGGAACTGCCCGCACGGCCATTGCCAACTTCCTTTTCGCGCGTCACTTCGGTGGACAATTCCTGATCCGCATCGAGGACACCGATGCTTCACGGTCCGATAAGGCCCTGATTGAACCGATTCTCTCCGCCCTGAAATGGCTGGGTCTTCAGTGGGATAGCGATATAATATATCAGTCTCTTCGTCTTGAGCTTTACGGCGAGAAGGCCCGGCAGGTTCTGGACAGTGGCCATGCCTATCGCTGTTTCTGCTCGCCCGACCAGCTCGAAAAAGACCGCCGGATAGCCAAAGAAAAGAAGCTTCCCCTGCATTATAATCGGCGCTGTTTGAACCTTACGGAAGTGGATATAGAAGAGAAGCTGTCAAACGGAGAGCCGTTCGCCATCCGTATAAAAATCCCCGAGGGTGAGACGACTTTTACCGACATGGTGTCCGGGCAGTTGAGACGGGCCAACACTGAAATTGAGGATTTTGTTATTGCGCGTTCAGACGGTAGCGCCACTTATAACATGGCTGTAGTGGTGGATGACCATGACATGGGTATTACTCATGTGATTCGCGGTAATGACCATATCACCAACACCTTCAAACAGATTCACATCTACCGGGCGCTGGGTTATGAACTGCCGCAATTCGGTCATATCCCGCTGATTCTGCGGCCTGACAAGAGGAAAGTCTCGAAGCGATTGGGCGACAAGGACGTTGAGCAGTACAAAAACGAGGGTATTCTTCCCGAGGCCATGTTTAATTTCCTCTGTCTGCTTGGCTGGTCGCCCAAGACCGACCGGGAAATCTACACCGCCGACGAACTGATAGAGATATTTACGCCGGATAACTTCAATACCTCGAATGCTATTTTCGATGAGGAGAAATTGGTTGCGTTTAACAGGGAACATATTCTTAAGAAGACCGATCATGAACTGGCCACGCTGGTTGCCCCGCTCCTGATAGAATCCGGTTGCACCACGAAGTACTGGCTGGAGACAAGGTGGGAGTATCTCAGGGCCGTCATCCGCGCCCTGAAAGACCGCGTCCGCCGGTTAACAGACTTCGTCACCCTCGGGAATTACTTTTTCAGCTTCGATTATCACTACGACGAGCAGGCCGTGGAGAAAACCTTTACCCCTGAGTCCGGCACGCTGCTGTCCGAGCTTACCGGCCGATTCGAATTGTTGAGCGAGTTTACTCATGAAAACACCGAAAGCACCCTGGACGAATTGGCCGAGGATAAGGGCATAAAGAGGGCGAAACTAATTCACCCCACCCGGCTTGCCGTATCGGGTGTGCCGGGTGGCCCGGGTCTGTACGATATTCTTGTCTTATTGACAAAGCCGGTCGTTATCGAAAGAATGAGAAAAGCCGTAACATATATCGAAAACAAGTATCATTGAATAAGTGAAAGGGACCAATGTCGGAACAGAAAAAACGGGTGGCGGAAGTGCTGAGGATGGCCATTAAGGGTGAACAGGACGGGTATTTCTTTTACAATCTGTTAGCTGAGAAAACCACTAACAAGGAGGCCAGGCGTAAGCTCAAGAGCCTTCGTGATGATGAACGCAGACACAAAGCCACCCTGTTGGAAATGTATGACAAGCATGTCGGCGGTGAAGTGGGCGAGCTGCCCGCTAAAGGTATTACGGCTCTGGCCGAAGTCTTTCGTAAAGGACACCTCGAAGAACACAAGACGGAGATGGACTTCATCAATCTGGCTATAGAGGCTGAGCTGGCCGCGACCAGGTATTATCAGCAGGAAAGAGATCTGGTAGATGATGTCATATTTCGCGATATCTTCGACCAGTTGGCCGGGGAAGAACACAATCACTACGAATTACTGATGGCAGAGAAAGAGGCCTTGTCGGGCAATTATTATTGGTTTGATTACGGTGATACGTCACCGCAAGAACACTAAGGTAGTCTCGTTGAGTGGTGCAGGAGGAGTACAGCATGGAATATGTATGTGAAATCTGTGGTTATGTCCACGACGGGGAAGACCTGCCCGATATGTGCCCCGTTTGTGGTGCTCCGAAGAGCAAGTTCACAGAGTGGACTGAGGAGGATCCGGATTTTCTCTCTGATGAAACCGTAGAAGGTGATGGCGACAGTTTTGAAAGTGACCTGTACGGGGATTACGAAGAATGAGTGGTGATAAAGTGCAGCACATTGACCGCGATTGTAAAGGGCCGTCCGTAAATGACCCGGCCCCGGACTTTACTTTGCCCACGCACAATGAGGGTGAGTTGAATCTCGCCTGGTATCAGGGACGGAAAAACGTGGTGTTGGCTTTTTACCCCGGTGACTGGACCCCGGTTTGCGCTAACCAGATACCGCAATACGAGAAGCTTGCCGACCGGTTTGAAGAACATGACTGCCAGCTCCTGTGTGTGTCGGTTGATTCTGTCCCCTGCCACAAGGCCTGGGCGCGATCGCTCGGCGGTCTGTCCTTTCCGTTGATGTCGGATTATTATCCCCACGGTGCCGTAGCTGAAAAGTATGGTGTTCTCACAGAGCGAGGGTATAGCGGGCGAGCTGTTTTCTTGATTGATAAGAAGGGAATAATCCGATACATCGAGCATGTAAATCTGGCCCAACTGCCCGATAATGAGCGTTTGTTAGAGGAACTGGCCAAACTGCAATAGAGTGCGCGCGGCCGGTCAATCCTGTGAACCTTCATGAGTGCTGATTGTTTTTACGCATATACTCAATACGAGGGCTTTCGATATCCATTTATTGAATGGGCAACAGCACTATCGAAATGAAACAAGGACTAGAGTAAATGAAGAAACCCGGTTCGACATCGCAAGAGGACGATAAACCCCGGGGTCCCGAAAAGGCAACGGATGAAAAGCCTGGCGTTTCCAATTTCATCCGTGACATAATCGACGAGGACCTGGGCAATAACAAGAATGGCGGAAGAATTCATACCCGTTTTCCCCCGGAGCCAAACGGCTATCTTCACATCGGTCACGCCAAATCCATGTTTGTCAATTTCGGTATTGCTGAAGATTACAACGGCCTGTATAATCTTCGCTTCGACGATACCAACCCGGTCAAAGAGGATACCGAGTACGTAGATTCGATTATGGAAGATATCCGGTGGCTCGGTTTCAATTGGGAAGACAGGTTGTTCTATGCCTCGGATTACTTTGATCAGCTCTACGAATGGGCCTTGAAACTCATCAAGGATGGTAAAGCTTATGTGGACGATCTCAGCGCTGACCAGATCAGGGAGTACCGTGGTACTCTTACCGAGCCGGGCAGAGAAAGTCCCTACCGTAACCGGCCCGTTGAAGAGAATCTTGATCTGTTCCAGCGTATGAAAGCCGGCGAGTTTCCTGATGGCTCACGGGTGTTGAGGGCAAAGATTGACATGGCCGCTGGTAATCTCAATATGCGTGACCCGGTGATGTATCGGGTGCTCCATGCCACCCATCACCGCACCAGCGACAAGTGGTGCATTTACCCCATGTATGACTGGGCCCACGGGCAGTCTGATTCCATTGAGGGGATTACGCACTCGTTATGCTCGCTCGAGTTTGAGGATCATCGTCCCCTGTATGACTGGTACCTGGAGCAACTTGGCGTTTTTCACCCCCAGCAGATCGAGTTCGCCCGCCTCAATATTAACTACACAGTAATGAGCAAACGCAAATTAAGGGTCCTGGTTGAGGAAGGTCATGTTGACGCCTGGGACGACCCCCGGATGCCCACCCTTTCGGGTATGCGCCGAAGAGGATACCTGCCGCAGTCAATCCGGAGCTTTTTAGACAAGGTTGGCGTGGCCAAGAGGGAAAGTGTCGTTGATATCGCCCTGCTTGAGCACTGTGTCCGCGAGGATCTGAATATAGCAGCACCGAGGGTAATGGCCGTATTGAAGCCGCTCAGGGTGGTAATTGAGAACTACCCCGAAGGTCAGGTCGAGGAGTTGACGGCTATCAATAATCCAGAGGACGAGTCTATGGGTGTGAGGAGAATTCCCTTCTCGCGCGAAATATATATCGAACACGATGACTTCCGAGAGGACCCCCCGAAGAAATTCTTCAGGCTATCACCCGGAAGAGAGGTACGTCTCAAGCACGCCTATTTCATTAAATGCGAGCGTGTGATCAAAGATGATAAGACCGGTGAGGTACTCGAACTGCGATGCACCTACGACCCCCAGACCAAAAGCGGCGAAGCACATGATGGGCGGAAGGTCAAGGGTACCCTGCACTGGGTCTCGTGCGATCACGCCGTTCCCGCCGAGGTCAGGATCTATAATAACCTGTTCACCGTTGAGTCTCCCGACGATTGCGAAGATTTCAGACAGTGTATAAATCCGCAATCTCTGGAAATCCTGTCCGGATGTCAGGTGGAGCCAAACTTGAAAAATGTGAAGGCGGGAGAGCGTTTCCAGTTTCTGAGACACGGTTATTTTTGTGTGGATTCCAAGGATTTCAGCAGCGAAAGGCCGGTATTCAATCGCACCGTATCGTTGCGCGACACCTGGGCCAAAATCGAAAAAGCTGAAAAGAAAGGGGGTAAGTAGTGGCCGGTAATTCGGAAAAAGCGCTGCTTCCTCTGGGACAAAAGGCGCCATATTTTGAGCTCGAAGCGTATGATGGCGGCAGGTTATCCCTGGCGAACCTGAAAGGCAAATTCGCGGTTATTGTCTTTTACCCTAAGAACAATACCCCCGGCTGAAACAGTCAGCTCGCCGGCTTGGAGCACTATCGGCCTCGGTTCGAGGCCCACAACACACAGGTTTTAGCTATCAACTCAGCTTCCCCTTCATCGCACAAAAACTACGCCGCAAAAAAGGGTTTCGGTTTTCCGATCCTGTCAGACCCGGGTGAGAAAGTGTTGGCGGCTTATAATAGTCAGAAAGCCGGAGGCAAAGGGGTCTTGAGGACGGTGTATGCTGTCGACCCTCAGGGCAAGGTAATTTTCGCCGAGAGAGGACAGGCTAGCTACGATGATATCCTGGCCGTGATTGAGTTCTCAAGTTGAATCAATGAGCACGCATAGCAACGACATTTACGACATTACCTTCGTCGGGGCCGGACCGGTGGCTCTTTATGGCATGTACTACAGCGGACTGAGACGAACCAGATCGAAAGTCATCGATATGCTGGGTGAAGTCGGGGGCGGTCTGATGGCTCTATACCCCGAGAAGTACATCTACGACGTGGCGGGATTTCCGAAAATCCTTGCCAAGGACCTCGTCAAGCAGTTGAGACAACAGGCAGATCAGTACGAGCACACTTATTGCCTCGAAGAGAAGGTCATCGGCCTCGAGAAGCTACCTGACGGCACGGTAAGATTAACCACACCGAAGGCTGAGCATCTTTCAAAAACCGTAATAGTCTGTGCTGGTCTTGGCGCATACATCCCCAAAAGACTTGATATTCCCAATGTCAGAGAGCTGGAAGGGGCCGGAGTTTACTATTTCGTGCGTCGCCTGAATGATTTCAAAGACAAGGATATCTTGATTGTGGGTGGCGGCGATTCCGCTTTTGATTATGCCCTTATGCTTGAACCGGTCGCAAAATCTATAACGCACATACATCGTAACGATTTCTTTTCCGCTCACGAGGACACCGTGCGCAAGGTCAAACAATCATCAGTGCGTCTCAAATATCCTTTCTGGGAGTTGAAGCAGATTGAGGGTGACGACTGGGTAAGACATTGTACTATCGTCCAGACGCAAACCGGCGAGCAGGAGAGGCTGAAAGTTGACGCGGTTGTCCTTAATATCGGTTTTATCACAAATCTGGGGCCAATCGCCGATTGGGGTCTTGAAATCGACAAAAATTCCATCAAAGTGGACGGACGTATGCGTACCAACATCGAAGGCGTTTATGCAGCAGGTGATATTGTAACCTACGAGGGCAAACTGAAGCTTATATCTATCGGCTGCGGCGAGGCGGCTATTGCCGTCAACAACGCCAAGCATTATATTGACCCAAAGGCCAAAGTAAGCCCGGGTCACTCAACGGATAAGCATGAACTGGTGATGAGAAAGATAGCCCGGGAGAAAAAGAAAGCCGATAATAATCGGAGAGATAAGTAAATGTATTTTTCGCTTCCAAAAGAATATCGTGAATCTACCAATGAGGATCTGAAAGAACGAATTGCTGCGGCCAAGGAACGACTGGGTAATAAACTGGTCATTCTCGCCCATCATTACCAGCGCCTTGAAGTCGTGGGGTTCGGCGACTACATCGGTGATAGCTACGGTCTTTCCAAGATTGCGGCGGAGCAGAAGGATGTTGAAACGATTGTATTCTGTGGAGTGCATTTTATGGCCGAATCGGCTGATATCCTTACCGACGAATCCAAAAATGTCTATCTGCCCAATCCGCTGGCGGGATGTCCGATGGCCGACATGGCGGAGATGGCCGATGTAATGGAGGCGTGGGAATATCTTGAAGAATTCGGTGGCGATAAGACATTCATGCCCATATCCTACATGAACACGGCGGCCGGGCTTAAGGCCTTTACCGGGCGCCACGGGGGACTTATCTGCACCTCTTCAAATGCCGACGCCGCCTACAAGTGGGCTTTCGAGCGTCGCAAAAAGCTATTCTTCTTCCCCGATGAGCATCTTGGTTACAACAGTGGCATCAAGTATGGCCTCAAACCGGAGGAAATGGTAATCTGGGATTTCTCTCGCGATGGCGGTGGCTTGACGACCGAACAGATAGACAGGGCCAGGGTCATACTATGGAAGGGCCACTGTCACGTCCACACTAACTTCACAGCAGAGCATGTTCGCGAAGTGAGGGAAAAGTACCCTGGAGTTCTAGTGGTGGTTCACCCGGAATGCCCGCGTGAGGTGGTTGAGTTGGCTGATGCTGCCGGTTCCACTCGTTTCATCACCGAGTACTGCGCAAAGGCACCTTCGGGGGCAACCATAGCCATCGGGACTGAGATCAATCTGATCAACCGAATGGCTCACCAGTACCTGGACAAGAAGATATTTGAATTATCGGGTCAGACTTGTCCTGTTTGTGCCAATATGTATCGCACCACTATTAATGACTTGGCATATACGTTGGAAAACTTAGGCGAAATCAAACCGATCAAAGTCAAGGAGCCTGTTCGGGGGGAGGCTCTGCTGGCTCTTGAGAAAATGCTCGAAGTCAACTGATTCATCACCTTCGGGGCGAATATTGACTATAGTGGTGAACCTTCTATATATTGCCTATGTTTCACAATAAGTAATCTCATGAGCTTAGAAATAAAAGGATCCAAATATGGCGCTTGACGTGTTGGTCCCGCAGATGGGAGAATCGGTCCTCGAAGGCACGATTCTGGAGTGGAAGGTCAAGGTTGGCGAACCGGTCAAACTCAATCAGGTTCTTGTGGAGTTGATGACGGATAAAGTCAACGTGGAAATTCCCGCCGAAATCGAAGGGATTCTCACTCATCAGTTTGCCAAAGAGGGAGAAGTAGTCCCGGTCGGAACGCGTATCGCTGTTATCGATGATGGCAAGGGACCGGCGACTAAGGCCGAAGCTGCTCCAAAGAAAGCCGCCCCGGAAGCACCCGCACAACCTGCGGCCGCCCCGCCCACCCCCAAACCGCGAGCCGAAATCAAAGCAACTGCTGAGATGGGCAAGGGGAAGATGTCGCCCAAGGTCAGGATGATGATTCGCGAATACTCGGTCGATCCTCTGACGGTTACTCCGACTGGCAAAGAAGGACGGGTGACTGTCGATGATGTCATGCGAGCTGTCGAAGAGCGCTCGCAGGCCGCCGGGTTTACTCCGGGTCCCATTCCGGCGCCTCCGGCACCTATGGTAGCTGTGCCCTCCGCTCCTCCGGCCGAAAAGGCCCCGGCCCCGGAGAAAGCCCGAGAACCCCTCGTCAAGGTTGAGATTCCTGTATTTGAGCCTTTACCTGCCGCGCAGCGCGAGACGCGAACGCCGTTAGCTGGAATCCGCAAGATGATTTCCGATCACATGGTTAAATCCGTGCATACCTCGCCTCATGTAACGACTTTCGAGGACATAGATTTCACCGAGCTGGTTAAGTATCGCGAAGAGATCAAGAACAGCTTTGTGACCAATTACGGTGCCAAGATTACGTACATGCCCTTTATCATCAAGGCGGCCTGCCTCGCTTTAAAGGAATTTCCAAAAATAAACGCTTCGATGACCGAAAAAGAGATAATCTTCAAAAACTACTATAACATCGGTGTTGCCGTCGCGCGCGAAGAAGGGCTCATCGTACCTGTAATCAAGAATGCCGACAAAAAAACCATCGTTGAGCTGGCGGTGGAGCTAAACTCTATAGGAGAAAGAGCGCGAACTAATCAGTTGATGCCCGACGACGTTAGCGGCGGTACCTTTTCAATCACCAACGCCGGTATGTTCGGTGCCGCATCATCCACCCCCATCATAAATCAGCCGCAGGTGGCTATTCTCGGGGTCCACGCCATTATCAAAAAGCCATGGGTGGTAAAAGGCGAGATTGTGATCCGCGACATCTCTAATTTCGGCTTGTCCTTTGACCACCGGCTTATCGATGGCCATATCGCGGTGCAGTTCTTACACCGTATCCATGAATATCTGGCTGATCCCAGGTTGCTGCTGATGCAGCTGCGTTAAGAATGGTAATCGAAGAAAAAGCAAAATATCTCGGCTGGGTCTTGCAACTCGGCAGGGTCGAGTTTGAGCGAGCCCTTCAATGGCAGCACGGGCTGGTCAAACTCCGCAAGGAGGGTTTGGTACGCGATACCCTGATTCTGGTTGAGCACCCGCCGGTTATAACGGTGGGCAAGGACGGTCATCCTGAGAACTTTGAAGCTCTTGATTGCGAGCCATATTTCATCGAGCGCGGGGGAGATGTTACGTATCACGGGCCGGGCCAACTTGTAGCTTATTTTATTTTCAACCTGAGCCGGCGGGGGCGCGACATTCACGCCTTTATGTCCAATATACAGGATGGAATTATCAGAACCCTGGAACAGATTGGAATAAAGGCAAGAAAGGATGAAGAACACACCGGCGTTTGGGTGGATAAGAAGAAAATTGCCTCTGTCGGTGTGGCGGTGAGAAACTGGATATCCTTTCACGGTGCCGCCGTCAATCTTAATACCGACCTGAGCGATTTCAAGAGAATCAGCCCTTGCGGGCTTGATGCCGACGTTATGACCTCGGCAAAAGCCCTGGTGGGTCATCAGATCGATATGGCGGAATTTGGCCGGCAATTGATCGAGGCCTATACGGATGTGTTCGAGACAGCATTTTATCCTGTCCGACTGGACGAAATCGCCGAGGATATCGAGTCGCAGGCTGGCGGAAATGTGATATAAAACAGGGGGCAAACCGGGTTGGAACTCAAAGGTAAAGTTGCCTTCGTCTCGGGAGGGACGAAAGGAATCGGTCGATGTGTGGCGGAAAAGCTGGCCGAGCAAGGAGCCCATGTCGTCGTCAATTATTTCCGCTTACGCCAGGCCGCCAATGAAACCGTTGAAAAGATCAAAAGCTTCGGTGTCGAGAGTTATGCTCACCGGGCCAACATGGGAAACCACGATCAGCTACCGCCCATATTCGAAGGTATTAAAGAACGTTTCGGCAAGCTAGATATCCTGATATCCAATGCCGCCCTCGGCTTGTTTACCAGTATGATTGACATCGATGACAAAGCCTGGGACCTGTCCATGCATACCAACGCCCGGGCCTTTCTCAATAGTGTCCAACTGGCTTCGCCCATCATGCCCGACCACAGCCGCATCGTAACATTATCATCGCTCGGCTCCATTCGGTACATTCCCGGTTACGCCTCAATCGGTGTGTCCAAAGCCGCTATTGAAAACATGGTCAAGTATATGGCTATCGAACTGGCCTCGCGACACATAACAGTCAACTGCGTGTCCGGCGGATTCATCGATACCAATGCTTTGAAAAGCTTTCCGAATTATCAGCAGATGCTTCAGGAGGTGTCCGATCGCACTCCGTTCAAACGGGTCGGCAGACCGGAGGAAATTGCGGATGTTGTGGTGTTCCTGGCGGGGCCGAAGGCGACTTGGATTACCGGCCAGACAGTAATAGTCGACGGCGGCTACTCACTTATGTAGTCTGCCGCCGCCGTTTCCGCCACCACAAAAACCAGCCTCAACAAGGTACTACGGAGCAGGCCAGAAGCTTGCCGGAAGAGAATAGCAGATACGAAGTCGGTACTAACAAGATGATCCACAATCTACGCATTCTTCCGTCTCCTTGAGTCGCAAGTTCTAAGCCTTCCTAAAAATCAGACATTTTTAGTCCTGCAAACTTCGGGCCAAGAAGAACCATAATTATCAAGACAATTACGACTCAATTAGTTACCTTTTGATAGACAGCCTTGCTCACAGTCTCAAAGTGAACGGGGAGGCTCACCGCGGAGACATTCGTGTACCGGCGGGTACATGTCAGGGTACATTTAGGGATGCGGATGTGAACTTGGGGGCGGTGCGTTTTTCAAGTTAAAAGCCCCCTCCTTCGTGATGGCAGGGGGCCCGTAATTGCGGATTTTTTGATCTGGCCCATTCCCTCACGGAATGTGACAGGTGTCAGGGCAGTTTCCGGAGGTTCCATCCTTCAACTGGAGGCGGTCACAATCTCCATTGCTGCCATTGTCAGAGGCATCCGTTGCCTCGATAGTTTGGCCATTCCCGTTCTTATAACCGGATCCGTCCTCAGGCGGATACCAGTCAGGGTCTAAACAGTTCGGAATCCCGTCCCCATCATCGTCGTGAAGCCACTGGTAAAAGTTGCCGTTAACTGCCAGGGTGGCAGAGGGCAACATGAACAGGGCCACAGCAAGCACGAGAAAAATCACAGTAGTTCTTCGCATTTCTGCTGTCCTCCTTAAGTTGCGGGTTAACTGATTCCTGGCTTCCCCTTGACCAAGTACCCGACAATGTGCAAACTTCATACCGGCCAAAGATTGTGCCACGGAACCCACTATGCCGCTTTCACCTTGCCAAAACAGACGCTTTCTGTGGGCTTTTGTCAGGAACACTTCCCAGGGCGCCGTCACGTACCCCTGGGTACAGTTCCGGGGATTTCATCCCACGCTTTGGCTGTTTTTTGAGCAAAGATTGGATTTGGATCTTCGGCCTATTTGGCCCTGAGAGCAGTCACAATTCGGAAACGAGCCGCTCTGACGGCCGGTAAGAAACCACCGACAATACCCATCACTATCGCAAAGATAAATGCGTAGAGAACTATCTCTGAGGATATTTCGAATGAAAAAGCGAGTTCTGCGAAGGTGTTCCAATTGGTGGTCGAAACTTCCACGAGTCTCAAAAACGTCGCCGTAAGCACCCCGATCGCTCCGCCAATCAGAGCTATCAGAAGTGACTCAGTCAGAAACGCGAAGAGAATCGTCCGCCGGCTGAATCCGAGTGCACGCATCGTGCCAATTTCTGTGGTTCTGTTTGCTACCGCGGCGTACATAGTAATCATCGCGCCGACAATGGCTCCCAGGGAGAATATGATGGAGATAGTCACGCCCATTGCGTTAATGAAGATGGTCGTGAATTTAGATTGCTCCTCGTAATATTCTTTTTCACGCATCACCTCAACTGTATAACGAGGGTCACCCTCCAGCCGTGCTCTGAAAACTTCGAATTCCTCCGGATTCGCCAGTCGCATGGTAAGCGACGAAAAAACCGGTCGGCCGAAAGCATCCATAAGCTGGTCGATATCACCCCATAACTCTGATTCAAACCCGGAGCCACCGGTTTCAAAGAGACCCACCACGGTCCAGTCTCTCATGCCGAACCGCACCGTTTCGCCCAGGCCGCATCCCTGGAAAGACTCGGCGACTTTTGAGCCGGCGATAATCTCCGACGTTCCCGGCTGCCACATCCGTCCTTCGACTAATTTGAACGCGGGTCTGATATTGATTGACATCCCGGTTACGCCACGAACCGGGACATTGCTTGGTTTGTTGTTGCTGCGTTTGTTCTGGTTAATCAGGACCAGAATCTCGCTCGTGACAATTGGGACTCCATCGGCGTCTTTTTCTATCGCTGCGTCGGCCTTAATGGCGTTGGCCACATCCCGGTAAATTATTGACTGCACCTCGGTCTGTGATGCTTTCCGGATGACAATGGCGTTACCGTCCTCGCCGGTAGCTATCAGCGTCTCACCGAGACCGTTGGAGAGCATCAGCACGGCGCAGAAAACGAATACGACCAGGCCAATACCGAAAACGGTGAGCAACGATGTCAGTTTGCGCGCAAGAATATTCTTATATGAGTAGTGAATAAGCAGCATTTCTCAGTCGACTATTCGGAGTCCCTCTACGATTGGGGTTTTAACGGCCTTAAGGGCCGGGAATATGTCCGCCACAATGCCCACTGTGATAGAGGCAATCATTCCGATGGCAAGGGTGATGATCTCCAGCTTGAATACGGGGAAGAAATCCTTTATTACAATTGAAAGTAGATTGCTGATGGGAAAAGTGACGAGTATGCCCAGAAGTCCCCCGATGCCGGCGATCACGAGTGACTCCCCGAAAATGAGACCGAGAATATGAATTGGCCTGAACCCGAGCGTTTTCATGACCGCGTACTCGGAGACTCGCTCTCTGGCTGTCATAGCCATCGTGTTGGCCAGCACCAGTAGAATGATCCCGATAACCATAAATGATACTATGCGTAGCCCGGTTACGATAGAACTGGCCATGGCCACAAAACTGAGCTGAAACGCTTCTTCTGTCTGGGTCTTGGTTTCTGCAAGCGAGTTGACAAAAATGCTGTCGATAGTAGCCGACATCTGCGCGGCTTTCGACGGATCGGCGATCTGGACAATAAACGACCCCACCTGACCGGCGCGGCCCGGTGTTTCGGCTTTCATACGTTCATCCAGATATTCGTAACGCATAAACCATTGGGCTTCGTCGGTTGTCTCCTCTTTGCCGGTATATATTCCCCTGATAACAAAATCCCATTCTCCGGGATATATGGTTCCGATAAGTCTTATTGGATCGCCGACTGACCAGCCGAAACGGTCTGCCAGGGCCCGGCCGACAATAACGGCGTTGCGTTCCTTAAGAAAAGTCTCTTTTTGTACGGCGGGGATTATGTATTCGGGGTAGAGGGCCAGGTATGATTCGCCGTCGATTGCGAACTGGGCGAAGAAATTTTTCGGGTCAACATAAGTCCCTCCGAACCACTGTGCCCACGATATCCCTGTGACACCATCGAGTTGTTCTATCTTCTCTTTGTATGCCAGCGGCAGGGGAAACACCAGAGAGATGTTATTGGTCACCACCAGCCGGTTGGGTGAGGACGCGTTGGCCCCGGCATACCAGGCATCGATACTGGTGCGTATCACGGCGAAAGCCATCACGGCTATTGCCAATCCCAGAATAGTGAGAAATGTCCTCAGCAGATGCCGGGTGGCATTCTTGCTGACGAGCTTGAGGACTTTCATAGATGGTTGAGTTCCCCTTTGTCCAGATGCCGTTGGATGTGGGCCTTTTCTGCCGCGCGCGGGTCATGGGTAACCACAATAATGGTCTTGTTGAATTCCTTGTTGAGTCGACTCAGTAACTCCATAACTTCTTCAGCCGACTGTTTGTCCAGATCGCCGGTTGGTTCATCGGCCAGAATCAGTCTGGGGTCAGTCACAACTGCCCGCGCGATAGCCACCCTCTGTTCCTGCCCACCCGATAGCTGGTTGGGGTAATGTTTCATACGATCGGCCAGCCCGACGATAGACAGCGCTGTCTCCACCTGCCGGCGTCTCTCGCGCCTGTTCAGCTTTGTCAGTAAGAGCGGCAGCTCCACATTTTCAAAGGCGTTTAACACGGGCATCAAGTTGTAAAACTGAAAGACAAAACCGATATTGCGGCTGCGCCACCGGGCCAGGGCACTCTCGGACAAACGTGACACACTTTCACCGTTTACGGATACTTCTCCCGAGGATGGCCGGTCGATGCCCGCGATGAGATTCAGAAGAGTGGTTTTGCCTGAACCCGACGGTCCCATCAGGGCAACGAACTCGCCCTCGGGGACATCGAGATTTATATTGTGCAGTACCGGTATCTCCAGTGTATCGCGCCAGTAGGATTTGTTCACGTTGTGAAGTTGAACGAATGATTTAGACATCTATTTCCTTTGTAGCTTTAGTTGGCGATTTCAACCTTTTGCCCGGAGACCATCTTGCCGGGAGGGGAGAGGACGACCACGTCACCTGCCGTGAGCCCGGTGATAATTTCGACTTTGTCAGCCAGCATGCGACCCGTTTCGACGTTTGCCATGCGCACCTCGTTGTCCTCTACCACGAAAACAACTTTCTGATCATCGCGGCTGGTCACGGCGTCCTTGTTTACGGCAATAGCTTTTGTTAGACTGGCGTCAGCCACCGGCTGTCCGGCCTCAAAGAAATTCACGCGCGCCGACATTTCCGGCAAAACCCGGTCATCAATCTGCTCGAAGGCAACCTTTGTCAAAACCGTCGCCCTGGCGCGATCCGCTGTGGGTACTATCTTCTTGACATACCCGGGATAACTCACCGATGGATAGGCATCGAGTATTATGTCACACTTCTGCCCGACTTTCACTTTGTGAATATTGGACTCCGATACATCAGCCTCAACCTCAAGTGAACCCATGTCGGCCAGCGTCACCACCGAACCCTTCGAAGAAGCCGCCGAGGCAAAAGGTGTTACCATCTCGCCGACATCGGCGTTCTTGGTCAGGATAGTGCCGGTGAATGGAGCTCTGATATAGGTATTCTCCAGTTCGACTTCAGCCGCTGCCACGGCGGCAACGGAGGCGGCGACCGATGCTCTGGCAAGCGTGAAGGCTGTCTCGGCATCCTCGTATAAGGCCAGAGTGATGGAGCCGGATTCGTAAAGCTGCTTGTGGCGACGGAAGTTCCGGCCGGCATTGAGTGAGTCGGCCTCAGCACTGAGCAGGTTGGCTCTGGCCAATTCGAGATTAGCCTTGATGTCGTCGTTTTCCAGCTCGGCAATCACCTGGTTAGCCAGCACGGTGTCACCCTCTTCAAAGCCGAGGTACTTAAGGCGTCCCGTACCCTTCGAAGCCACTTCAGCTTTGCGCTGGGCTACGACGTAGCCCGATGCGACCAGGCTTGCCTGGGACTCCGACCCCGAGAGGTGAGTAACCACGGCCACTTTCACTTTAGTTGCCGGGCTGACCGAATCTTTCAGCAGAAAATAGCCTACGACAACAACCGCAATCACCATGCCAGGGATAAAATATCGCCAGAATTTACTCCCCGGCCTGTCATCGTATCGTTTGTCCCGGTCAATCTTCAGTGAGGCGAGATCAGCTTTGTTTTCTTCTGCCATAATCGTAATTAGTAAACTGCGTTAAAGGGAAAGGGTTCTGATATTATAATACCCGGGTGCTGCAAATGCAAATGGTGTTATTTCACACAATTGGCCAGAGTTGCGGTCCTACCATATTCCCAATCGATCCTTAACTTCGTCGGAGCACATTTCTCTCGGATCCCACGGGGGAGCCCACACCAGTTTGACCTCGACCTCTCTCACACCTTCAAGCTGCGCGACCGCTTGGTGTACCTGGGTCATGAGCATTTCGCCATAAGGACACCCCGGAGTTGTGAGTGTCATCTTAACCACGACTTTGCCCTCTTCCTCGATCAGCACATCATATATTAGACCTAGATCCATGATTCCTATCCGGATTTCCGGGTCTTGAACCGGCTTGAGAACTTCGTATATCTGTTCTTCTGTTGGCAGGGCCATGGTTTCTAACTCTCGTCCTCGGTCGAAACCAGGGGTGTTTGACCGGTTTTACCGTTCTCGTAATTCTTGAGCCCTTCAACCAGGGTCATCCATGCTAATAGAGCACACTTGATCCGAACCGGAAACTTCCGTACTCCCTTCAGGGCATCCAGATCTTCGAGTTCGGGCGGAATTTCATCCCCCTCACCTTTCAACATCTTCTTTACCGTGTCGGCCAATTGTTTCACCTCACCCAGTGATTTGCCCTTCGTGTATTCGGCCAGCATGGAGCCTGAGGCTATCGAAATAGCGCATCCTTTACAGTCCACATGAACATCCTTGACCGTTCCATCATCCATGGTGACCTGCACCGCGATTTCATCACCACACGAGGGATTCTGCCCATCCGAAGCGATATCAACTTTGTCGACCGGCTTCTTGCCGCGCGGCGAACGATAGTGGTCGAGAATTATCTCCCGGTATAATTCATCCAGTGAATTGGTCATACTCCAAAGTATCTCCTCGTCTCCTTCAAGGCGTCTATCAGGGCGTCGATATCCATCCTGTCATTATAAATGTAGAGTGATGCCCGAGCCGTGGCGACTTTCCCCATGGTCCGCATTAAAGGTTGGGCGCAGTGGTGCCCGGCCCGAATGGCTATGCCTCGCGAATCCAAAAAAGTGCTGATATCGTGGGGATGAATCTTGGCGTCCGTAAACGATATCGCTCCGCCGCGAAGGTGCGGATCCAGCGGGCCCTGAATTTCAATTCCATCCAATTCCAGCAACCTGTTGATAGCGTATCCGGACAACTCAATCTCATGACTCCTGATGTTTTCCATACCCAGTTCCTCGAGATATGAAAGAGCCCGGTCGAAGGCAATTACTCCGGCTATGTTGGGCGTGCCAGCCTCAAATTTGTGCGGGACGTCGTTCCAGGTCACACGGTCGAACCTAACCTCGCGTATCATCTCACCACCTGTGGTAAACGGCGGTATATCCTCCAAAAGAGTCTTTCGTCCCCAGAGAACCCCAACACCGGTCGGGCCAAGCATCTTGTGCGCGGAGAACGCATAGAAATCGGCACCTGTCTGTTTGATATCAA
Source organism: Candidatus Zixiibacteriota bacterium (assembly GCA_020351995.1). GTDB lineage: Bacteria > Zixibacteria > MSB-5A5 > GN15 > FEB-12. Next base: position 1,354,890 of record CP070674.1, on the reverse strand, counting down.
CGGGCATGTGAGGAGCCGCCTGGGCGCCATCGACTAGGACGATCGCGCCTCGCCTGTGAGCCAGTTCAGCGATATCAGCAACTGGATTGATTGTGCCCAGGACATTTGACATGTGAGCCACTGCAACAAGCCTTGTCCTGGCGGTAATGATATCGTTGATGTTTGTCAGATCCAGCTGGCCGTCCGGCGTTAGAGAAATTCTCCTCAACGTGGCCCCCGTGTTCTGGCTCAACACCAGCCAGGGTACAAGGTTGGCGTGATGCTCCATCTCGGTGATTACAATCTCATCTCCCGAACGGATGTTCTTTTCTCCCCACGTCCGCGCTATCGTGTTTATCGATTCAGTCGTACCGCTGGTAAAAATAACTTCACTATTGTCGACGCCACCGATAAACCGTGCCGCATGGACGCGAACATTTTCGTAGGCTGATGTGGCTTTCTCGGCCAGTGTGTGCAACCCACGGTGAATATTGGCGTTGGACTCGTTGTAGTATTTCACGATGGCATCGATAACCTGCTTTGGTTTCTGTGATGTCGCGGCGTTGTCGAGGTAAACCAGGCGATGACCGTTTACCGGTTGTTTGAGAATCGGGAAATCGGCTTTGATTCTGTCGATATCCATCTGGCCAGATCTGCCCTTCAGGGCTGTGGCGTCGTTTCTGATGTCCGGATTCATATACTGTTTTCCCCCAGGTCAATCTACCGACACAAAGATATGTTCATCCTGAATCTTTATCTCGAACCTATCTATACCGATCACGGCCGGTGGCGCTTTCGCCTCGCCCGTTCGAATATCAAACCGGGCACCGTGACGCGGGCAGACGATCTCACCATTTCTTAATTGACCGGAACTGATTGGGGAATAGTCGTGGGAACATTCGTCCGCCACAGCGAAAAACCCATCCTCGGTATGACACACAGCAATACGTCGGCCGTGGGCCCAAACTGACTTCACCGAACCGACCGGGATATCTTCGACTGCCGCCACCTTGATAAATTCAGCCATTATATGTGCTCCAATCTCTGGGTAACAAACCCTGTAATTCTCTCTTGAAGATCCCGAGGGACCTGTCTGAGGGTGTCAGAAACAAACCCGGACACAATCATTCGCACTGCTTCCTGGTGTCTGATTCCGCGAGCCTGCAGGTAAAAGACCATCATTGGGTCGATAGGCCCGATGGTGGCGCCGTGCGAGCACATGACGTCTTCATTGAGAATCTCGAGTTCCGGGATCGTTTCCGCCCGCGTTCCCAGGTTAAGCAGCAAGTTGCGATTTTCCTGATAGGCTTCGCATGATTTGGCCATCCGATCGATACGTATCAGACCGGTGTAGGCTGATACCGCCCGATCACGCAGGACCACCTTAAAGTCAATGTCAGAGCGGGTCTGACCGGAGGCATGATGATGGATGGTATGATTATCGAAGTGCTGATTGCCGGAACCAAAAAGCAGTCCGTACATGTTGCTCTCGGCACCGGGACCGTTCAGCGTGACGCCGAAATTCTGTTTGGTAACAGCTCCTCCGAACGACAGAGCGATCGTCAACATATTCGCGCCGCGGTCTATCCGAGCCCGATGAGTCAAGTAGGAAGTTGTCACTGAGCTCTGCCGCTGAAGCATCACGTAGCGTGTGCGGCTGTCAGGCAGACCGAACATCTCTACGGCCCCGTTGCTATAACTTCCCCCGCTGCCGTTGCCCGCCGCGCCACCGCCATATTCATCGATCAAAGTTAACTGTGCGTTTTGACCGACTACCACAAGCGCCCGAGGAAACTGGGCCGAATCCGATGAACCCGCCTCTCTTAACAGGTGAATCGGTTTCTCGATTACCTCTCCGTCGGGGACGTGAATGAAAATTCCGTCGTTCCAGAGTGCCCCGTTCATGGCTTCGAACTTTCCCACGCCGGCATTAACAAGCTCGTACAGATATCTTTCTACCAGTCCGGGATAACGCTCAACAGCCTCTGATAGAGTGGTCACTACTATCCCCTGATCTCTCAGCCTGTCGAAGCCGTGAAACCGAATTTCGCGGCCACCGAAATCACTCACCAATCCGGACAGGTGGCCCTCACTCAGGTTGTGGAGTTCGACCTTTTCGATGACATCGTAATTATCATGGTAGGCCGTGTCACTGGATGTGGTGCGGTCAACAACAAACGCTGCCGGGTCAGTATAACGCCACAGATGCAGACCACGGGGAGGGATAGGAGCGTCGTTATAGGCTTCCCGGGAAAATCTTCTTTTCTGTCGAAGCCACAGTGGACCGCGTTCGAGTTCCGGGATAATGTCCGGAATGATGATGTCGTGCTTTGCTTCGCTCATATGTCTTCTCCAGCGGCCTATCAGCCGATCGATCCTTCCATTTCCAGCTCGATCAATCGATTCAATTCAACCGCGTACTCCAGCGGCAACTCTTTGGTAAACGGCTCCATGAAGCCGTTGACAATCAGCAACCGGGCATCGTCTTCGGTCAGACCACGACTGGTCAAGTAAAACAACTGCTCTTCGGCCACCTTGGATACTCTTGCCTCGTGCTCAACCCGTACGTGCTCGTTGTCAATTTCCATAGTCGGATAGGTGTCGCTGCGCGCTTCTTCACCAATCAGCAAAGCGTCGCACTCCACCGACACCTTGGCATTAGTGGCAGTCTTGTGGACTTTGACCAGCCCGCGATATGAGGCACGACCGTTGTCTTTCGAGATAGACTTAGAGGTTATTCTTGATGACGTGTTTGGCGCGGCGTGAATGACCTTGGCGCCCGCATCCTGATGCTGGTCGACACCGGCAAAGGCGACTGATAGTATTTCACCTCTGGCGCCTTCGCCAACTAGCTGTATGCATGGATATTTCATCGTCAGGCGAGACCCCAGATTGCCGTCGACCCATTCCACGGTGGCATTCTTGTGGGCCGTGGCACGCTTGGTGACAAGATTATATATATTCCGCGCCCAATTCTGAATGGTGGTATAGCGGATGTACGCGTCATCCAGGGCGATAAGCTCAACGACTGCCGAGTGCAACGAGTTTGTCGAATAGACGGGCGCTGTGCAACCCTCGATATAGTGCACCCGCGAGCCTTTGTCGGCGATGATTAGAGTCCTTTCGAACTGGCCCATGTTTTCCGCGTTGATGCGGAAATATGCCTGAAGAGGTATCTCGACATCGATTCCAGGCGGCACGTAAATAAACGACCCACCCGACCAGACAGCGGTGTTGAGGGCGGCGAACTTGTTATCGGCCGACGGAATCACCGTGCCGAAGTACTTCTTGACGATATCACCATACTCGCGCAGACCTCCATCCATGTCCAGAAAGACCACTCCCTGCTGCTTGAGCTCCTCTTTCAAGGAATGATAGACTACTTCAGACTCGTACTGTGCTGATACCCCCCCGAGAAAATTCTTCTCGGCTTCCGGTATGCCCAGTCGGTCGAAAGTCTTCTTGATATACTCCGGAACGTCGTCCCAGTTGGTCTGCTGATTTTCGATTGGCTTCATGAAATAATAGATGTTATCGAAGTCGATCTCATTCAGAAGCAGGGTGTTACCCCATTTCGGTATCGGTTTGCTGTAGAAGATATCGAGTGCTTCGTGACGACGGTCAGCCATCCATCGCGGCTCATTTTTCATCCGGGAGATCATCTCAACCACCTCGTGGCTGAGGCCTCTGGCTCCCTTATGAAAATAGTCTACCGGGTCACGAAAACCGTACCGGGTAGCATAGTCCTCGTTTATAGCCCTGAGTTGCTGATTCTGCTGCCTGAGGGATTCTGACATACTTATGCCCCCGCTTTCAAACCGGCCTCGGCGCCAACCCAATCGTAGCCCGACTCCTCCAGCTTCAGGGCCAGTTCCGGGCCCCCGGATTTCACCAACCGACCGTCAATCATCACATGCACGTGATGTGGCTTTACGTAATTCAAAAGGCGCTGATAATGAGTGACCAGCAGGATCCCTTTGGTTTCATCGTGGAACTGGTTGATACCCGCGGCGACCGTCTTCAGGGCGTCGATATCTAGACCGGAATCGGTCTCATCCAAAAGGGCTACCTTGGGATTCAAAACTGACATCTGGAGAATTTCTATTCGCTTCTTTTCGCCGCCTGAAAAGCCGTCGTTCAAATAACGGGTCGCGAATGACTCATCAATCGACAAACCCGCCATCTTCTTCTTGAGCAGTTTGCGGAAATCCGACATATCGGCCTCGGGTCCCCGCTGTGATTTAAGGGCTGCTCTCAAGAAATTGGCCACCGTCACACCCGGAATCGCGAGGGGGTACTGGAAGGCCAGAAACAAACCTGCACGGGAACGCTCGTCAGCCTCCATCTCGAGCAAATTGTTACCGTCGAGATAAGCCTCACCCCCGGTAATCTCGTATCCCGGATGGCCCATCAATGCGTTGGAAAGAGAGGACTTGCCGGACCCGTTTGGTCCCATTATAGCATGTATCTCCCCCGGGGCAATTGCTAAAGACACCCCCTTGACAACTTCCTTCCCCTCGACTTCGACATGAATGTCGCTAAACGAAAAGACCGCTTTCCTATTCTTCACGACTGGTTTATTTCCTTTTTCAATAGTCCTTTTTCAGTTTTTGATATTTGCCTGCCCGGTAACCGGATTACCAGGTACATCAGCGCTTGATCTGGATGGTTTTGCCGACGCCGCGGCAAGCATTACTCTCGACTCAATCTTGGTAAGATCCTGAATTCCGGGAGTATTCAGAACGTCTTCAAGGGTAGTCTTGCTAAGAAACTCTCCCACGAGCCGGGACAGCCCAACCAACGTATAGTGAACGGAACAATTATCGGTGTGAATGCACTTTTCAAGATTCCCCGAGTACCGGCGGCAATGATTGGGATCGATGAGCGGCCCGCCGATTCCGGTTATAACTTCCAGCAGGTTTATCTCTGACGCGGGACGGGCTATACAGAAGCCGCCGCCACGACCTCTTACCGCTTTGACCAAACCGGTCTTGCGCAAGGTGGAGAGCAGTTTTGAGGCGTACGGCACTGATATCGCTTCCCTTTCAGCGATATCCGCAATCGACAACTGCCCGTCGCACCCCACTCTGGCCAGCGCCAGCAAACACCTCAAACCATACTCCTCAAGGGCTGATATTCTCATAATTCTACCACTTCCAAAGGCTTGATATAATTCCCTACAGCTAATACGAATACTTTACTGTTTTGTATGCTTTTATTTATAACCGTCTGCCTAAAAAAAAGTTTCCCAATTCCGACCGTTGTGAGTTATTTTGTTGTTTTCAGTGACCGGGCGGCCTCAAAGAGCCTGTGTGCCTGCCTAATGCCTTGAAACACATTGGAATTGTAGGACACCAACATCGGCATTGAATTTGTAAACGTTATCCTGCTGGCTTTCGCACTGGCCTTCGACGCTTTCGCGGTGGCGGTTGCGGTCGGAATTAAACTCGGCCGCCTCGACCGGTGGGTCATCTTTCGGCTCTCCTGGCATTTTGGATTTGCCCAGTTTGGAATGCCGATTGTCGGGTGGATGGCCGGCGAGTACCTGTCCGGTGTAATCGGCGAATACGCCCGATGGCTCGCGGCCATCGTTCTGGCCGGAATTGGTGCCAGACTTATCTACGAGCAATTTGACCCCGACGGCCGGCAGTGGAAGGGTGACCCCACCCGGGGGCTAAGTCTTATAATCCTGATGTTTGCTACTTCTATTGACGCTCTGGCCGCGGGTTTTACACTTGGCTTGGTGGGCATTCAAATTCTCTACCCAACCTTGATTATTGGAGTAGTAGCGGCGTCTATGACGGTATTGGGTCTTGTCTTTGGTCGCGCTCTGGGGCTAAGGTTCAGTCAAAAAGCTGGCATTTTCGGCGGATTGATTCTGATAGGCCTGGCAGTAAAAACTATCCTCGGATAGGTTTTACCGTTTTCGGGTCACAGCCAGCCCTCGAGCAGACAACACTATCCTGACCAACAGCAGGGGAATTCCTTGCTCACGCGCCGAAGGCGGATGGGTCTTCCCATATGTTGAAAACAAATCCAAAGGGATCGCGAACATAACAGGTCTTCCCCTTGCCTTCCCACCGGAGGATCTCGCAGCCTTTGGCTGTTAAGTCTTCCCGGGCTTTTTCCAGATCCGGGACGATCAACTCAAAAATCAAGGTCTGCTGGTCACCCTGGTTGACAAAAAGTCTAACCGGATCTGTGCCGAACTCGACCTGGTCGGGGCCGGCCTCCACGATTTTGAGGCCTATTTGCTCGCGGTAAAATCGGATTAGTTCCGTGCTCTGGGGATGCTCCATGGCGAAGCACCGGCTGAACTTGTAGGGCATAATCTCACCTAACCTATTCAAGAGGGTGTGACCGAAGCGTCTCTATCTCGTCGGTGGTATACCCTAATCCTGCGAAATCGAGAACGCCGGATTCGGTATGGCAGTCGCCGCACGAAAGCGCTCCCACTCTGCGAATAGCGTGGCTTATCTCCAGCGATGCATCGTTGGGAATCCAGCGCGGCTCCACATTCTTTATCTCTCGAACATCTTCGTACGCGCCTGTGTTCCAGCCATCGATATCCATAAACGACATGAACTTGTCGAGCATGTAATACTTGAACATAATTCCGTACATCATCTCCATCATGCTCTTGTCCATCTCGATCGAAGCTGCCCTGTCGGGATCGCCCGATGCGTAGTAGGCCGGCAGGTTGTAAGGCACAAACATGCCCCCGAATGGCCCCATATTGGACAGGTCGATATGTTGTCTGCCGTTGAATTTTTTCATGGCATATATTTTCGAAGGCCGCCCACTCTTAGCTATCGGTCTCATTATCTTTTCGTACCACGCTTCATAGTCAAATCCCGCATACTCCGGCCAGACCCGGTTGGCGGTATAAAACCTGTAAAGGTTGGAACCGTTCGGATTGTCGCCGATCGGATTGCCTAGAAAAGTGGCATCACCGTTCCACCAGCGATATTCGATTCCTGATCCTGGCAGTGACTCCTTGACAATGTCACTGTAAATGTAGATTCCCGGATGCTCTTCGAATTCGGCATTGCCGAAATCCCGCATGGTGACATTGTCATCGTGCAGGCTGGGAATGTGGCAGGTCTGACAGGCGATTCGCTCGACATGTTGATTTAAATACCTGGCTGTTGCGCTGTCCTCGGCATGCGGCTTGGCACCGTGGCAGTTTTCACAGGCAACTTCAGCCTCAGGCAGGTCGTTGGCCATAATCGTCGTAGAATGTGTCCCTTTGGCAATGTAGTGTCCCTGGGTGGTGTGGCATTCTATGCACGACACTCCCGCCGCCGCGTGAACATCCCATGCCGGCGAGTACGGTGTTCCACGCTTGGAGCCGGGGTGAAGCACCCGGGGTCGATTGTCGCCGGTGTTACGCAGGCTTTCCATGTATGAAGGGTCGCCTTCATCGATATAAATATCGCCGCCGAAATTATGCTGGTGGCATCGCAGGCAACTTTGAGCGGAAGGCGTCGTCACGGATAGGGCTGCTCGCATTGATCGGTCCTGCTCCCATCGTTTAAGTCCGTTGCCATCAACCACAACCTGTTTCTCGTTCATGTCATAGGCCGCCGCGTGACAGATGAGGCAATCAATGGCGTCTTTTTCCACCTGAGTGGTCTTATACATCGGCATCATCTCGCCCAGGGGAGCTTGATACTGACCACCGATGTGGCATTGCCCGCAACCTTCGGACAAAGTGTCACCGTTTTCTGTAACCACTATTTCGGCCCAGGCTGTCATGGCGAAGGAACCTGGCTTGGGGCACGGCCGGTTGATCTTGCCCATCGGAAAATTGTCGGCCAACTCACCGTTGAAGCCGTAGACATTCGGATGCCTGCTGGTGAAGAAACGGTAGTGGGCTGAGCTCGTCAGATTCTCCATCAGCTCGGTTGCCACTGTCTGCCCGGTATGTGCGTCGGTGTATTCTATCTCGGCGTGGCATCCGAGGCAGGTTGCGGGACCCTCATAACTGTATATGCCGGCGTCAAGAAAATAGTCGATATGGCCAAAGTTCCCATCGTAGTCGGTGGTTATCTCATGCCCTAAGGTGGTAAGCTTCTCCGGCGAGATGGCTTCTGCGACAAAGGTGATCGCTGAGGGCCTGCTGTCGGATGGCAACATCTTGTGAATCAGCGAGGACCAGTTGAACGCAGCAATTATCACCAGTATTGTCAAAATTAGGAGTATTGTCGGAAAAAGATTTCTTGTTCTCACCTCTTGACCCCGCTTGTCATCTTAAGATGGTATGCGATTCTAGTTGTTAATAAAATCGATAATTGGCCGGATGACAAGGAATTAAAGATGGCTGCCAAGCACAGGTGAATTTTAAATTCCGACTAACGAAGGTTTCCCGATGCGGAGAACCAGTATAGTCCGTGTCTTTTGGCCAGTGTTTCGATGGCGGTATAGGTCTGTTCGTCGAGCTGGCGTTCCATTTCTATGGCCAGCAGCCGCCCCTGGGCTGTGTGGTTTAGACACTTTCCGCCAAGCTGATCCAGACACACCAGCGATGCCAGGCCACGATAGAAGCCGCCCTCAATAACCATCTCCTTCGCCCGCCCGTGCAACAGTCGGCAGATCTCCCGACAGAGGTTTTCGCTGCTACCCTCCATCTGGAATATGAGAAGGTCATCGGGAAAATCCCAGACCGAAGCAATGCTGAAAAAATCTTTTTCCGCTATCGCAGTGACTTTGACGGTCATGGAGTCTTTAAAGCATGTGACAAGGAATTGAGCAGTATCACTGCCAAGAGCGACAATGCGGCCAGCCAAAAAAGCCTTGCCCGGTCTAACCCTTCCTGTTATTATCGTGAAATAATTCGCACGCCTTGATTTTATGGCGCACCATCTTACATCTTCGGCCGGCGGGGGAAAAGGGCAAAGAACAACGCAACTTTCAGCAAACAAACGGGGCAAAATCGAGTGATGCGGATTTTGCCGACCTTGAGCCCGGGCCGCAAGCGATACCAGCTCTGGTGGAGGGTCAGGATAAAATGTCTCAGAAGATGTTGATCATTAACCCTGGGTCGACATCGACCAAAGTAGCACTTTTCGAAGGCGAAGTAAGGCTGGCGGAAGTCGCCGTTAGCCATGATCGTGCCGAACTGGCCCGCTTCGACAACGTGGCCGACCAGTTCGAGTATCGTACCAGACTAATAGAAGATTGGATCGAATCCCTGGGTGACCAGGCTACGGAAATCGCAGCCGTTATCGGCCGCGGCGCCCCACTCAAGCCTCTTGAGGGAGGCTCGTATGAAATTAACGAGAAAATGCTGGCCGACGTCAGGTGTATGCGGTATTCCAACCATGCCTCAAATCTGGGACCTGTCATTGCCCACCATCTCGGCGACAAGTATGGCATTCCATCGCTAATATCGGATCCGAGCACCGTGGATAACTTCATTGACATAGCTCGGGTAAGTGGTGTTCCGGAAATAGAGAGAAAGTCTCGGCTTCATGCTCTCAACATCAAGGAAGTCTGTCGCCGAGAGGCGCACAAGCTGGGAAAGACACTGCACGAGGTGGACTTTGTGGCCGTGCATATGGGTGGTGGTGTATCGGTCGCGGCTCTCCGGGGCGGTCAGGTCATTGACGTTAATGACGCCCTGCTGGGTATGGGACCTTTCTCATTCGATCGGGCTGGTGCCGTACCGATCGGCGACCTCGTGAGATTATGTTACAGCGGCAAGTTCACGGAAAAGCAAATGCTTGACAAGTTATCCAGACAATCCGGTTTGGTGGCATATCTTGGATCAGCCGATCTCCGTGAGGTCGAACGGATGATACAGAGCGGAGACGATAAGGCAAGATTATACTTCGCTGCCATGGCCTATCAGATTGCCAAGGAGATTGGTGCCGCCGCTGTTTGTCTGCACGGAAAGTTTGAAGCCATCGTGCTGACCGGCGGCATGGCCCATTCGCGGATGCTGATCGACGAAATCGCGAAATATGTCGGCTTTCTGGGGCGAATCGTAGTGGTGGCTGGGGAGTATGAGATGGAGGCTCTGGCCGCCGCCGGGCTTCGTTTTCTGACGGGCCGGGAGAAACTCAAGAAGTACTAGGATAGACCTTTATGACAGTGGAACCGATACACTCCTCAGATCAACTCATAGAGAGAGCCGCCGACATCGCCGGCCAGGGTCGAAAGAAACGCGTAGCCGTCGCGGTGGCTCAGGATATCGACGTTATCGCTGCTGTTTCCGAAGCGGCCGCTGACGGCTTTCTGGAAGGCATGCTTGTTGGTGAAGCTACAGGTATCGAGAGGTTAGCTTCCGAAAATGCGATTGACGTAAGCGGCATGAGGATTATCAATGAGAGAGATACTGATCGCGCGGCTCATGTCGTAGTTAATCTGGCCGCAAATGGAGAGGCCGACGTTATCATGAAAGGCTTCCTGCCAACGTCGGCGCTGCTTAAGATCGTACTTGATAAACGCTATGGCCTATGCGGGAAGAATACCCTTTCGCATTGTGCCGTTCTTGACATTCCAGGTTACCATAAGCTGCTGAATCTTACCGATGGTGGCGTGGTCGTCAAACCGGACAGCGAACAAAAATTTCAGATACTGGAAAACGCTGTCCTTGTTGGGCGTGCCCTGGGACTTTCCCCGGTCAAGATTGCTATTTCGGCCGCATACGACAAACCATCAGAAAAACTCTCTCACGCCTTCTCCGATATGGATTTCATCATCCCCGAGGCTATGAAGAAGCTTGAGGACATCGTCATTCAGGGACCCCTTCCCTTCGACCTGGCTACCTCGAAAGCGGTTGCCGACCCGCAGCAGACAGAAGGACCGGTAGTGGGCGATGCCGATATTTATCTCGTTGACTCCATCGAGGAATGCAATATCGTTGCCAAGTCACTTATACAGTTTGCCAGAGCCGTTCACGCTGGAGTTATTGTCGGGGCAAAAGTGCCGATATCGCTTGTCTCACGAACAGATACAATGAAGAATAAGAAAGCCTCCCTGGCGCTGGCGTGTGTATTATCCGATTACATTAGTCACACCGGAAAGGGGATATAATCTGCATGTCTGGTACCTCTGAATCTGCTGTCCCCAGCGTGCGTTCATTTGAACAGATCCGCGATAAAGCCGCCAGGATTGTGAGTGAAAAGGGAAAACCTCGGGCGGCTGTCGTGGTGCCTCTTGATATTCATACCTTCAGGGCGGTTGCCCGCGCGGACCACGAAGGGCTGATTGAGCCTTACATGATAGGGGATGAGAGGCTCGCCCGACAGACCGCCCTCCAGAATGGGATTGACGTAGGCTCAGTCAATTTTGTAAACATCAGCGAGCCAGAAGCGGCCGTGCAGACTGCTATTAGAATGGCCGTGGGGGAGGAGCTGGATATCCTTATTAACGGCCGCGTTCCAGCCGTTGAGCTTCTAAAACAGGTTCTCAACAGGGAGAACTCATATCTGCCTGAAGGTAGTGTCTTGTCTCATGTTGCTGTAATGAAACCTTCACTTTATGACAAGCTTCTGCTCCTGTCCGATGCGGCTGTAAACATGGAGCCTGCTCTGCAAACCAAACTCGCTATAGTCGATAACGCTGTGCGAGTCGCCGACGTAATTGGAATCAGTATGCCGAGGGTTGCCATCATCGCTGCGGTAGAAGTGATTTCCCCTCAGATGCCGGTCACGATTGATGCGGCTATCATAGCCAAGATGGCCGATCGCAAACAAATCGTGGGAGCCTATGTCGACGGACCGCTTTCGTTTGATGTCGCTGTGGATGTTGCTGCGGCTCGCGCAAAAGGGATCGAAGACTCCCTCGTAGCTGGCCAGGCCGATATCCTGATCGCCCCGGACATCGCCACCGCCAACGGTGTTTACAGGGCTATGACCTTATTCGGTAACGCCGCCATGGGGGGGATGATTGTTGGCGGCAAGGTTCCATTGGTGTTGAATTCTCGCTCCGATACAACTGATAACCGCTTTAATTCCATTGTCCTGGCGGCGTTAGCGGTCGCTTCCGACAGGTAGGATGTCATTACAACGACAGGCAGCACTCGACCGGGCCATTCTTTTCTTGACTAATTGATTTAACCCAATTATTATCAGCAAATTACGAGAATTTAGTAAAGGAGATAGCATTGTTATACGGGGTTATTCTGGCTGGTGGAAAAGGAGAAAGATTCTGGCCGCTTTCTCTCGCCGAGCGACCCAAGCAGTTTCTGAGGCTCATTTCCGACAAGACCATGATTGAAGAGACAATCGACCGGGTTCTACCTCTGATTCCCTTTGAAAATATACGAATTGTAACCGGTCGCTCCATGAGCAAGTTATCCAGAGAAAACGTCAAGGGTCTCGATGAGCGCCATATTCTGGCCGAGCCCTTTGGGCGCAACACCTGCGCGGCGGTTGGTTTAGCCGCGGTACATCTCGTACACGATGACGAAGATGCTGTTCTGGTGACACTATCTGCCGACCATCTGGTGAAACCGCCCGAAAAGCTGCTCCGTATTCTCAACAGCGCTGCCGCCATCGCCAGTGCCGAGGATTGCCTGATTACAATTGGCATAGTACCGACTCGCCCTGAGACAGCCTATGGCTATATCAAGCTGGGAGACATTTATAAGCACGAGCAGGATTTTATCTTTTACCGGGTCTCAGCGTTTACCGAAAAACCGAAGGCAGCCGTGGCCCACGAGTACTACTATAGTCACGATTACTTATGGAACAGCGGTATGTTTGTCTGGTCAGCTAAATCTATCCTGGCGGCTATCAAGAAATGTCAACCCGATCTCGGCGAGCTTCTTGTCGAGTATGCCACCCACATCGGCACCCCCGGTGAAAATGCTGCCCGGGAATCCCTCTACGAAAAAGCTACTTCGATTTCCGTAGATTTCGCGGTTCTCGAAAAAGCCACCAATGTCCTAACAGTTAAGGCTGACATTATTTGGGACGATATCGGTGGCTGGAACTCGCTCTCGAGACACCGGGACAGTGATAATGACAATAATGTTGTTGTCGGAGATGCGCTTGTACTGGACTCTTACGAGACTGTGGTGTATAATGAGGGGGATGGAATAATCACGTGTCTGGGGGTGTCAGACCTGATCGTGGTTCGTTCGGCAAATATTACCTTGGTTGTGCACAAAACGAAGGCGGATCGTGTTAAAGAAATACTGGCAAGACTGGAAGAAAATGAAAACACGCGGCAATATCTGTAATATCACTTTACTCTGCCTGCTTCTCGTGGCAATGGGATGTCGGGTGAAACGACCTGCCGCCGAAGAAGAGCCGCAGCGACCACCCGTATCGGGCGTCGACCCGCGCGGATTTGACCCTCTTGAACTCCCCGAAGACCGTGAGGTTGTGCCGATTGAGCACCCTCGACCCGGGCAGATCTCCGGTCGCACGGAATTCGTGGAGGCGCAACCGTCGGTTTCCGACACAACCTATCGTCCGTCCGATGGTTCGCCTGCCACAGTTGATTCGTTGTATAACCAGGCTTATCGAATCCAGTTGTTCACCGCCAAGGTTTACGGCGAAGCCAACCTGGCACGGCAGGTGGCCGAGGAGATATTTGACCGTCCGGTCTTTATGGATTATGAAGTGCCGTACTTCAAGGTTCGAGTGGGCAGTTTTGCCGATCGTGACGAAGCTGAGGAGTATCTGATGCGAGCCAAGGCGGCCGGGTACACCGACGCCTGGGTAGTAATGGTTAATGTGCGGGTCAAGGAAACAGCCCCCCTTTACGATGAGACCGCACTCCCGGAAATTATTGATACCGTTCTGTATGAAGCTGAGGAATTGTTCGAAGATGACGGGCCCTAAGATTGAGGCAATCGACTATTCTTCGCCTGATAAAAAAGTGGTCGGCAGGGCCGCTACGATACTTGGCGAAGGCGGATTGGTGGTGGCTCCTACCGAGACACGCTATGGATTACTGGCCAGAGCCGATCAGGCAACGGTAGTTTCCCGGTTATATAGTGTCAAGGGTCGTCCAGCCAGTTTGCCCACGGCGATATTTGTTAAGAGTATTACCGATGCTGCCCGATATGGCACCGTTAACGCCGCTGCGCGAAGGCTGGCCGAGAAGTATTTGCCCGGTCCCCTCACCCTGGTATTGAGAGCGTCCGCGGTGCTGGATGAACCGCTCGTTGTCGAAGGGAAAATCGGTATAAGGATGTCTGCTGCTCCGTTCATCACGCAATTGCTTCGGCAGGTAACCTTCCCGGTTACGGCCACCTCGGCCAACCCGTCGGGGGGCGAGGAGCTCGACACCATTGATGAGATTGCTCGCGCTTTCGGAGGTAAGATTGAACTTTACATTGATGTTGGGGTCCTCGACAACCCGGTTTCTACGGTAGTCGATGTCAGTTCTGACAATGCCGCGATTATAAGGCAGGGCGCCATTCCCGACCAGGAATTATTCAGCCTCCTGGATAGCCAGTTGATATGAAGGGGAAGTATACAGTTTTGTTTGTCTGTACCGGTAATACCTGTCGTTCGCCGATGGCGGAGGGAGCGCTGCGTTCCATTCTTGGAAAGGAGCGGTCCGGGAAGTTCGAAGTGATTTCTGCTGGTACCGCTGCTGCCTCGGGATTCCCCGCTACCCTCTATGCTATTGAGGCGGCTAAGGTGTGGAATGTTGACATTTCCGGGCACATTTCCCAACCCCTCACAGGAGCCTTGCTGGACAAAGCGGATCTTGTTCTGGTTATGACGCCGGAACACTTTCGGGAGGTTATCCGCTTGCGAAGAGACGCGGCGAGTAAGACATTTCTTCTAAAAAATTTCCCGGAAGAAGGTTTGGAGGGCGAACCGGTTGCCGATCCGATCGGGCAGAGCCTGGAGCGGTACAATGCGACGTTCCTCGAAATTGGAGAATACTTAGGCAAATCACGCGACGAGATTGTAAGACGAATTGACGAGACCATCAATGAGAAGTAATTCCAAAACACTTAATTTCGTTGTGCTGAGCATTGTTTTCTTGGGGCTGGTGCCGCTGCTCTATTTTGCTACTATTGAGATCGGCGTGGCCCGTGCCGAGGTCAGTGACAGCGGAAACATAGCGTCGCCAGAGGATCCATTGGACCGCTACGTGGAGAACGTGGCCTTCGGTATTAATGAAAAGCTCACTTTTGAGATTAACTACGGTTTCATCAATGCCGGCGGTGCCACTATGGAAGTCGCCCGCCTGATCGAATACAATAACCGGCCTTGTTACCAGGTTGTTACGCACGCCTTTTCGAACAGTTTCTTTTCAACTTTCTTCCGGGTGGACGATCGCGTGGAGTCGATAATTGACGCTATTGGTCTGTTCAGCTGGCGATTTGAGAAGAACTTGAGGGAAGGCAAATACCGGGCCGACGAGCAGATCACCTTTGATCAGCGCCGGAATCTCGCCTATTCCGGCAAGGATACCGTTGAGGTGTCACCGTTCATTCAGGATGCCCTGTCGGTACTGTTTTATGTCAGAACCCAGGAGCTTGAAGTTGGCAAATCCGTCTTCGTCGATAACTTTACCGATGACGAGATGTATTCGCTGGAAATCAAGGTGCTTCGCAAAGAAGAGAAAACCGTCCCGGCAGGCACATTTGATTGTATTGTTGTGGAGCCGCTTCTGCAGTCGGTTGGTGTCTTCAAACACGAAGGTAAATTGACGGTCTGGCTTACCGATGACCGGCTCAAAATGCCGGTTCTGATGAAATCAAAAGTATTGGTGGGATCCATATCGGCTGAACTGAGCGAATATAGCCTCGGTGATATCGAAGTCTTTTAGCATGCCTCAGAATAAACGCACCATAAAACCGATTGACCTGACAAAGGTGAGAACCTACTCCATTCGCGGTCGCAAGAACCGCACCCGGGTCAAAGCGTTTGGCCGTCCGATGGCTGCCGTTGACCGTGCGGACTTTTTTGAATCCCTCCCCGACTTCTTGAAAGCCTCCGATTTTAATGAGTTCATAGCGCGGGTGGCAAAAGCAAGGAAGAACCGACGACCTTTTCATCTACTGCTCGGGGCCCATACTATCAAAGTGGGCCTGTCGCCGGTGATCAATGACCTTATGCGCCGCGGGATCGTTACCGGTGTCTCGCTTAACAGTGCTGGACTGATTCATGATGTGGAGCTTGCCTTCTGGGGGGAGACTTCTGAGGACGTGCAGGCCGGACTTGAGAACGGAAGTTTCGGTATGGTAAAAGAGACGGCCGAGGTCGTAGCCGCCGTCGGCCAACTGGCCTCAGAGAAGAGTATTGGTCTGGGAGAAGCGGCCGGGTCCTACTTGCATACCGTTAAAGCGCGATTCCGCAAGCACTCGATCTTTGCGACCGCGCATGAACTGGGCCTTCCGGCTACCGTCCATGTCGGAATCGGCACCGATATCGTTTCTCAGCAGCCGGACTTCAACGCCGCCCAACTGGGCGAGGCCTCGCACGTGGATTTCAGGATTCTATCCAGCATATGTCGTGACATCAATCGCGGTGGAGCTGTGGCCAACATAGGCTCTGCTGTGATACTACCGGAAGTCTTCTTAAAAGCGCTGACCGTTGCCCGTAATGTTTACGGAGGCGGAGGCGACCTTACCACCGCGAATTTTGACATGATCATGCACTATCGACCCCGCGTGAATGTTGTGGACAGACCTACCTTCAAATCCGGCAAGGGTTTCAATTTCGTGGGGCATCACGAAATTATGATTCCACTCCTTGCGTGGGGCTTGAGAAAGAAGTTTAAGAAATAATACCTGACGGAGATCGACATGGCAAAACTCATCGAATGTGTACCTAATTTTTCCGAAGGACGTCGACCCGAAGTTGTCGACGCCATATGCAACGCAATCACTTCTGTTGACGGAGTCGTCTTACTTGACAAGGAAATGGATGCCGATCATAACCGTGCTGTCGTAACTTTTGTATGCCATCCCAATAACGCTGTCGAGGCAGCCTTTCGCGGCTACCAGAAAGCCGCGGAGCTGATCGATATGACAACCCATAAGGGTGAGCACCCGCGTATGGGTGCCTGTGATGTTTGTCCCTTTATTCCCATCTCGGATGTGACAATCGAAGATGCTATCGAGCTGGCCAACAGGCTTGGTCAGAGGGTTGGGGAAGAACTGAAGATTCCGGTCTACCTGTACGAAGATGCTGCGACCTCGCCTAAGCGAAAGAACCTCGCCAAGGTCCGACAGGGAGAATACGAGGGCATTCGCGATTCCATAGAAAACGAAAAAAGCCGTCGGCCCGACTATGGACCGGCCAGAATGAATCTCAAGTCGGGTGCGACTGCGATAGGCGTTCGCTTTCCGCTGGTCGCATTCAATGTCTATCTCGGTACCAACAGGAAATGGATTGCCGACCGGATTGCCGAGGCCGTTAAGTCTCTCAAAGGCGGCTATCGCTTTGTTAAGGCCCTCGGTTTTGCCATCAAGGAACGCGATCAGGTTCAAATTTCGATGAACCTGGTGAATTACACCAGGACCCCTATTTTTCGCGTTTTCGAAACGATCAAGTCTGAGGCCGAACGATACGGCGTGATGGTAACGTCGTCCGAGATAGTCGGATTGGTCCCCAATGACGCGCTTGTAGATGTCGGCGATTTCTATCTCCGGCTGGAGAATTTCACCAAAGCCCAGATCCTCGAAGAGAAGCTCAAAGAAGCCGGCACGGTAATGGGTGACGGTGGTGAATCTTTCTACGACGAGGTGGCCTCATCGGCGCCGGCACCGGGTGGTGGCTCGGTAGCCGCATCAGCCGGGGCTCTGGCGGCGGCTCTATCAGCCATGGTCTGCCGTCTGAGCGTCGGTAAGAAGCAGTACGCCGATGTTAAGGATGAGCTTTCAGAGATACGCGACAAATGCGATGTCCTCCGTGAGGAGCTGGTAACTCTCATCGATACTGATAAAGACGCTTTCAATAAAGTAATGGAGGCCTTCAAGACCAAGGATGATAAGGTGATTGAAGATGCCAACAAGGAAGCGGCCTCGGTTCCCCTTACGGTGATGGACAAGTCATTGGAGGCCCTTAAAATGATTGAAACCGTGGCCAATAAGGGGAACGAAAACTCGATTACCGATGCCGGGGTTGCCGGCCTGATGGCTATGGCCTCCATAGACGGTGCCGGGTACAACGTCAAGATCAACCTGACATCAATTGAAGATAAGGGCTTCGTCAAGAAGCTCAGCACCGAAGCCAACCGCATTATCAAAGACGGCCGGGAAATAGCGGCCAGAATCAAGCAACGGGTGGAAAGCAAATTGTAGATGAAAAGGTACGTCGACCTGCACATGCATACAACCTTTTCAGATGGAACCAGCACACCTGAACAGTTATTGAGCATGGTCAGGGGTAGTGACCTTGTGGCATTTTCCGTCACCGACCACGATACTCTCGATGGTTATCGGGCCATTCGCGATCTGAGGGCCGATGAGGACCCGGAATTGGTTCCGGGATTGGAGCTCTCCGTGACCGTGGACAGCGGGGATATGCATATCCTGGCCTACCTTATCGAACCCGAAAACGGGCGACTGGCGGAGACTCTCAGTGGTTTTCAACAGCGGCGTAGCGAACGCGGACGTCTGATGGTTGACAAACTCAATGCTCTTGGAATAGAGGTCACATACGAAGATGTGGAGAAGCATTCCGGTGGCGGAGTTGTCGGACGGCCCCACGTCGCCAGAGCGATGTTTGACAGAAAAAGCACCCGGTATTACGAGGAAGCTTTCGAGCGTTACATCGGCTATGACGGCCCGGCTTACGTGCCTAAAGCCAATCTGACTCCCGATGAGGCCATCAATCTCGTTCACGGGGCCGGCGGGTTGGCGGTTCTGGCCCACCCCGCCATTGATGGCAAGGATAAATACGTCGAAATGCTGGTTGACCTCGGTCTTGACGGAATCGAGGTTTATCATCCTTATCATTCCCAGGGCCTGGTGGATCGTTACAAGCATATGGCCCGGAGGTATCGGTTAGTGATGACGGGTGGTTCGGATTTCCATGGTGCGAACGGTCGCTACGCAATGATCGGCACCCAGAAAGTGCCTTTTGAATACTTGGAACAGTTAAAAGCGACAAAAGAAGTGAGGCGGTAGTGATAAAGAAAGTTGTGTCTGTTTTCGTTGTCCTGGCTATTGCCGTGGCGGGCGTCTCCGCTGACCAGCTCAGCCGGGAGAGGCAAATCGAGATTATTCAAAATTACCTGATGGCAACAGGGCAAACGGAAGGTTTGGAATCTCTGGCTATCGGAACCGGAGAAATCCCGACGCGTGAGGTCCCTATCAAGTGCGGAACGCCGGCCATAATGGACTTCGTTTTCAATCGGGACAAATTCGATCCCGACCTTGCCAAGATTCTCAGCGAATTGATCGTACCGCGCCCCACCAATTTGAACCTTACCGTTCCCTCACCTTCGGGGCGCTTTCTTATCCATTATACGGACAATGGGTCCGATGCCGTCTATGACGGATTCCCGGGGTACGCGGATTCGGTCGCGAAGATCTACGACGAAGTGTATGCTTTTCTCGTTGATACCCTCGGTTATCCTGACCCCCCAACGGACGATTTCTACCCTGAAGGCGGCAGCGCCGCTTTTGATGTTTATCTCCAGGACCTTGGTGGAATGTATTTCGGGCTGACCTATCTTGATTATTACCCGATCGACGCTCAACATCCAACCAGCGCTACGGCCTTTCAGATTCTGGATAATGATTATCAGGAGATTCCCCCGTACGTCAGCAACCCGCTGATGGCAGTCAGGGTTACGTGTGCCCATGAGTTCTTTCACGTGGTGCAATTCGGGATCGATTTCACCGAAGGCTCGCAGTCCCCGGACGGCTTCTGGCGCAGCTACTGGATGGAAATGACGGCCACCTACATGGAAGAAGAGAAGTACGATCACATCAACGACTACTACTTCTATTTGCCGTACTTCTTTGACAGCGCGGCCGTATCGATCGAGCGCTTTACAGGATCGAGTGATCTGCACCCCTACGCATCTATGCTTTATCCGCTTTTCCTGGCGGAAAGACATGACCGTGATCTGATCAGGGATATATGGATCCGCTGTGGCCAGCTGGGGGCCTACCAGGATAATCTGCTTGAGGCTGCCCACGAGGTCATAGGTACCTTCACCTCAGGACAGGAATCATTTGCCTCCAGTTTCCATGAGTTTACCCTGTGGAATTATTTTACCGGCTCCAGAGCCAGCTGGGCCCCTCCGAGTTATGGATACGAGGAGCGCGCGGAATACGATGAGTTCCGCGATTCGGGGATCGACAGCATCATCGCTGTCTACAGGAATTTTACCGATTCGATAATCGTTGACGGCGCCGATAATCCGTACAATCCGTATCATAACGCCGCCTTCTACCTTAAACTTGATGATATTCAGAATCTCCAGCCTGACACAACCTACTGGCTGTGCCTTGACGGGTCCTTCCCGGCCTGCCTTGATTCGATACAGGTCCTTGATCCCAACGATCCTTATGACATTATGCACATCGACTCGGTATTCTCGGTTGGGTTTGACCTGGACCAGGATTTTCCTTACGCGTGGGGACTGAATATCGTGTATGAAAACTACGGTTCTCCGGGTTCCGACGTTGAGGAATTAACTCTTCCGGCCAATTTCGGCGACCTGATAGATTTCTATTTGAGTGACCTCGAGCCTTATGCCTCCATGTCATTTATCCTTACACCCGCGTCTGATGACAATACGTTATTTGAATATGTGAACGGTGAGTTCGATATCGGTTACCAGATCGCCACTGACCTGGCAATTGTTGACAGCAGTCTGATCTCGCTCCCTGGCGCGATGTTGGCTCCATATCCAAACCCTGCGGTCGTTAGCGAGCTTGGTGACGCCGGTGTCAGATTCAAATTCCAGGTTCCCACTGACGACGAGAGTTTCCCGATCTACCCTGATTCGTCGAGCGTGTCTTTATATGTGGATATATTCACCGTCGCCGGTGAGTATATTCGAACCCTGGAGCTTCTTGATTTCGATCTGGGTGGTGAAAGGATGGGTCAGTACTGGACGGAATGGGACCTCAAAAACGGTGCCGGTGATCCGGTTGCCTCTGGTGTTTATATCGCGTACGGCCGATTATTTGGCGATAGTGAGCACAGGCAGATAATAGCCGAAGGAAGAACCAAGGTTCTGGTCATTCGATGAATTCCAGGCTCAGGTTGATACCGCGAATCGCGTTGTTCGCTGCCTTGATTTATGTATTCTCCTGGGGAACATCGTATTTGCCGAATATCAACCTGGCTTTTTTCATTGCGTTCTACGCCGGGGTTTTCTGGGGAATTCTTCCCGGGGCGCTGGTTGGGGCTCTGGGAATGGCCCTCTGGACACTGTTTAACCCGTTCGGTCCGGCCTATCTGCAGGTGATGGTGGCTCAGGTGATCGGCATGGCTCTGAGTGGAGTAGTGGGAGCGGCGTTTCGGGCGTACAACTGGCATCTGCTGTCTGGAAAGACCTTGTCTGGATACCTGCTATTGGCGGCCATAGTGTGCACATTGTTATTCTATCTACCCGTTAACGTCATTGATGCCTGGCTTTATCAGCCGTTCTGGCCGCGGTTCATTGGCGGCATGCTGTGGGCGGTGATCTCACTCGTGGCGAATATGGTTATTTTTTCAGTTCTGTTCCGACCGGTGCGTCTCTTGTATAATAAGGGGAAACTGAACTGATGCGAAACGTTGTACCTTTTGTAATTGTGCTCCTTCTGGCGATGGCGAAGATCGGCTTCGGCCAGGATCAGGATACCGCTTTTATCCCCCCGGAGCCGGATTCGACCCGCCAGCCAGCGCCCGAGCCTGACTCGCTTATTCAGCCTGACTCCCTTACCGGGGCCGAAGAAGCCCTTCTTCAGTTCGAAGAAAAAAGAAAAGAATATGAGGAGGAAAAAGTCGAGCGGAGACCGAATCTGTGCTTTCTTGACAGTCTCTCGACATATTTCCTTTCACCGCGTCTCAACCAGCGGGCGAGCGTGGAGCAATCCTACTATGTTGATGCCGGCGATTATTTTCGCTTCGACCCGTCTTACTTTGTGATCGATTATGTCTCGTCACCGATGCGCAAAACCGTCCAGCCGTTCGGACTCTCTGGAGACCGGCTAAATGTTATCAGCAACGGGTTACCGCTTCACCCTTTCGAGCATTATATCGAGCCGGACGGCCAGATAGACCTCAATGATATACCTACTGCTGGTGACCACGATCAGTACGTTGTTCCCGGAGCCGCAGGAATGCTGTTCGAGGGGAGTAATAGTACCGCTTCTTTGATTACTTATCCGCAAAGACCCGATTCCAGCGCCTATGAGAGCGCCTTTCTTGTCGACCAGGGCTCTTTTGAGTTCAATCATGTCCGGGGTAGTTATTCCCGGTTGTTTTCGTCGGGCAGAGAAATAGATCTGTCCATCGGATATCGGAATGGTGATGGTGAATTCGCATTGCGAAAAGATGACACCTATCACTATACTGGACGACTGTATCAACCGCTGGGTCTCGACTACGGTTTCAGCGCTTCCGGTCATCTATATGATCGGGGAGGTCAATACTGGGTCGCCCGGACTACCGGAGCAGGAACTTCGTACGCGACTTTCGCCAGGGAGCGTATCGATCGCTCAGCCGAAATCTCGTTTGAGCGGCATAATGCCGATCACACTGCTCGCTACCTGCTTGGCTATCGTTACCTTCGGCAGGGGTCGCATATGATGGGCACCTATCGGGGCGCCTTTGACTACGGCGGCCGGGGGTTCTTCGTAGCGCGGGAGTGGGTAAGCGGAAGTTCGCTGCTCAAGGTAGAAGTAAGCAGTAGCCATCTCAATTATAATAATGGTTACGAGGATTTTATCCGCGATGATGGCAGAGTATCGGCGCGCTATGTAAAGTACCTGCCACAGCTGCGCTACGCTGTCATGGCTGGCACCGGATACATTGATGGCTTTGATTGGTTGCCGTCGGTCGCCCTTGTCATTACACTGGACAGGCCGGGCTGGTATATGCTCCTGTCGGCGGGATATTCCGAACAGGCACCGTCTCTACATCAGCTGCACCTGCGATTCCAGCGCGTCTATATGTATTCGGACGATGTTGAAGATTATGCCGATGCCGGCAATGGCGCCCTGGAGAAGGAAAAACAATTGGTTGCTTCCGGGTTGGTTGAATTGGGCGGGATACATACAAATATCAAATTCACGTTGACCGGCGGAAAAATCAACGGCGGAATCGACTGGCAAAATGCCCGGATTCCGATTTCCGGTGAGTCAGTTTACACTCTATTCCAGCCCGCCAACGGTGACATTGATTTTCTCAATGCTTCCGTACAGCAAAAACTCCGTCTTTCCGACATTCTCAATCTTCGGTCAGGACTGGCGTATCACAATGTTAATTACGCGAATATTGAAGACAAACCGTATCTTCCCGACTACCAGTTATTCTCTGGCCTCGAACTGCATTGCTACTGGCCACAGCGTATAATGCATCTGTACGTTTATGGCGAGATAAGCTATTGCTCGGAATACGATGGTTACCATTATGGGGGTTACGGCGACGTTCTGGTCGCCAATGTCAAGCTCTCTTTTCGCATTAAGGGTTTTCGCTTTCATTTCGTGATCCAGAATGCGCTTTCGGCTGAGCACTATGCCCGGGAAGGACTCCTCATTCCCGGTCGCTACAGTTTCTTTGGTCTGACATGGAATTTCATGGATTAAGCTTATCCCCGCGTCGATAAGGCGCTTGACTTAGGGTTCATCGAATAATTTATTTGCTTTTATGCCACAACTTAATATAACTCGCGAGCAAGCCTATCAGCTGGTTGAAGAAAAGATAGGCGTCAATAATCTGTTAAAGCACATCCTTGCTGTTGAGGCCGGCATGCGCAAGTTAGCCGATCATATTGGTGAGGATATCGAGTACTGGGGAATGACCGGTCTTCTGCACGATCTCGACTACAATGAGACCAAAAACGACGAAGCTAACCATACCTACATCACCGAAAAGTGGCTGGAAGAATTCGGCCTCCCCGAGGATATGTTGTACGCTATTCATGCCCACCCCGGCCACGTGCCATGTAACAACAAGATGGACTGGGCGCTCTATTCGGTTGACCCGGCCACCGGCTTTATTGTTGCCTGCGCCCTGATGCACCCCGATAAAAAGCTGGCCTCTGTCGACGGTGACTTTATGCTGCGCCGCTTTGACGAAAAGCGTTTCGCGGCTGGAGCCAGCCGGGAAAACATGGCTGCCTCGTCTAACCTCGGCCTGGAACTAAGAGAGTTCCTTGTACTGGTCCGTGATGGCATGATGACCATATCAGATCAACTCGGTTTGTAGGTAATGGACAACAGCACCTCCGTGTGGAGGAAAGATGTTGTTGGCTGGACTCTCTATGATTTCGCCAATACCATCTATTCCATGAATATCGTTTCGCTTTATCTCAAGCGATATATCATCGAAGATCTGGGTAAGGATGATCGCTATTTCGACATTCCCTTTTCCGTATCAATGCTGGTAGCCGCTGTGCTCCTCCCGGCTCTCGGAGCCATGTCGGATCACTCCACCAAGAAGAAACTATTCGTATTTCTGTTCACACTGAGTTGCTGTGCGGCGGTGGGATTGATGGCCTTCGTACCGGCATCGATGCTGATACTTACCATTATGCTCTTTATTGTGGCTAACTTCTCCTATGAGGCCGGCCAACCGTTTTATAACGCCCTGCTTTATTCCGTTGCCGATGGCCAGAAGGCTCGGTTCGTGTCAGGAGCGGGCGTGGCTCTTGGATATGTCGGCTCGGCGGTTGGTACCGTCGTGGGTCTTGCTTTTGTCACCGGTGAGGTATTCTCGATCAACATTCCTTTTCTCGAAGGCGGGGGAAAGGTCGCGTCGTTTCTCCCCACAGCGTTCCTCTTTATGTTATTCTCACTTCCGCTATTCTGGTGGGTCCGGGAAGCCAAGATCACTGTTCCGCGGAGAACCAATTTTAGACAATCCTACAGAGAAGTCTGGGAAGGAGTCACGGCTACCCGCAAGTACCCCGGAGTACTCCGCTTCTTGATTTCTGACTACTTCTTCGAAGATTCCGCCATGACCGTTATTATAAATATTGGTCTCTACTGCTCAATTGTGATCGGCTTTCGAGAGGCGCACATGCACTACTTTCTCATGATCTCGATAGGCTCGGCGGTTCTCGGCTCGTTCATTATGGGCAAAGTTGCCGAGCACTGGTCCCTGAAGAAACTGCTCATATTGATCATCTGGGGATGGATTATATCGCTCGCCACGTTCGTGTTCACTAATAGTGTAACAGTGGTTTGGATATTAGGCTCGATCATAGGCATTCTGCTTGGCGGGCTCTGGACCACCACTCGTCCGCTGCTGGCTGAGCTGGTGCCCAGGGCTGAACTGGGTCGTTTCTTCGGCCTATTTTCGCTCTCCGGACGGGCGGCCGCTATCATCGGACCACTCGTATGGACCACTATCGTATACCTGTTTAATGCCGACAGAGTGTTGGGAAAGATGGCAGTGAACCTTCTGGACATTCACCCCGACGACTACGTCAAACTGCCGTATAAAATGGCCGTATTATCACTAAGCTTGATAATGCTCATCGGACTCTACATATTTAGGAAAGTACCGGATACCCACGGGAGAGAAGATGCCGAAGAAAGTCGGTGATTGGTACGCTTATAGCGGGGCCATCCACATTCATACCACCGAATCCGATGGGACCAAGACGCTCGACGAGGTTGTCCGGATCGGGCGCGATGCTGGACTCGAATTCATGATGTTCAGCGACCACATGACGCTGAGCAACCGCGAGCGCGGCCTGGAAGGCTTCTACGGCGACACCCTTGTCGTAATTGGCTATGAACATAATGACGTCAGAGACCACCATCATTATCTCCTGTTCGAATCGCCCGGAGTTTATCCGGCTGACATGACTGTCGCTGAATACGTGGCAGCCGGTGCCCGCGATGGAGCACTGGGGATTCTCGCTCATCCTGACGAGATTCGCACGGCGCTGGAAGACCATCCGGCTTACCCCTGGACTGACTGGTCCGTCGACGGATTTGTGGGGATTGAGTTGTGGAATCAGATGTCGGAATGGATGGAAAAACTCACTCGTTATAACAAGCTGATGATGTCGTTCTCACCAAGGAGGTCAATGGAAGGTCCTACTGATAGGATCCTGCGGAAATGGGATGAACTCAACATGTTCCGGAAAGTAGTTGGCCTGGCTGGTGCCGACGCTCATGCGTTCCCAATCAAAGCCGGGCCCTTCACCGTGGAAATCTTCCCCTATAAAGTGCACTTCCGATGTCTGCGATCCCACTTGCTCCTGAAAGAAAGGATGTCGTCTGATTTCGAGGTGGCCAAAAAGCAACTGTACGAGGCTATCCGCGATTGCAGGCTCTTTTTCTCTAATATGCGCTGGGGGATTGCGGATGACTTCGAGTTCGTAGCCGAATCATCGTCTAAAACTGTCAGTTGCGGGGGTTGGCTACCGTACCCTGAGGGAGTCCGCCTGAAGACCCGACTTCCCGAGCCTGCGCAGATCAAACTGGTTCATAACGGCCGTACTGTCGTTGAATGCCATTCTGATTACCTCGAGTTTACCGATGTCAGGCAAGGTATTTACAGGATAGAAGTATGGAAAAATGGGCGCGGGTGGATATTCTCAAATCATATCAGGATTGCCACCGAAACCTGATTATGTCTCAGTCAGCGCAAATTATCAACCTCTCTTCGGGCGGCCCTACCGGGGAGTCGCACGAAAACCCTGAACAGTCTGTAATCTCAAAATTCGTTATTTTCTCTTTCGATGACCGGTTAATCTTCGTTTATGGTTCGGTTAAGGAGTTTTCTTACCACGCGGGACTTGTCAAGCGTTTTTGCGACATCAGTGGCATTCCCTCCGGCTGGATAAGAAAACCGGATTTGTACGGTATATACGCCGATTCCTACCGCCTCCGGGGGGGCGGCTGGATGGAGGAAAAGCCGGGGCAGAAGCACCTCAGATTCTATGGCTATTCTACCGCTTACGGACCGTTCGATCCCGAAGATATAGTATATCTTTTCGAAAACCACGAGAACGTCAGTGGCTATCAAATCACCATCGACGAATGAGCGTTGACGACCCCGCCTGGACCAAGGTCACGCCTGGCGTTTTGCTGCTCCCAATTAGGTGCCCAATAAGATCGTGTCATACAGTAACTTCGTCGGGCAGGGATTTTGGCGCGAGCAATAAATAATCATCGGGCAAGGCCAAAATACCTTGACAAGTATACGTATATTGGCTAAAGTTACGGATTGTTTTACTTGAGGATTTACATCGGTGTTTGAGACTTTTTTCCCAATCTTATTGCTCTTAATTCTGGCTGGCGTGATAGCCGTCGCTTTCGCCGTACTCTCTGTTATTCTCGGCCGCAGAACCAGAATGGGCAAGAAAAACGACCCGTACGAGTGCGGAATGGAACCGGTCGGCTCCACCAAAGACCCAATTCCGGTTAAATTCTATCTGGTCGCTATTTCATTTATCCTTTTTGATATCGAAGTCATATTCCTCTATCCATGGGCTGTCGTCTCGCGAGATCTGGGCCTGTACGGTTTCATTATTATCTCGGTCTTTGTCGGTGTCATCCTTATTGGCTATCTCTATGAGCTTGGCCGCGGAGCGTTCAAATGGGATTAGAAGAAAAGATTCCGGATTCAATAATACTTACCACCCTGGATAAGATGGTAAACTGGGCTCGCAAGCGCTCAATGTGGCCGCTGGGCTTCGGCCTGGCCTGTTGTGCTATCGAGATGATCTCGACCTTCGCTGCCCATTTTGATCTGGCCCGGTACGGCATGGAAGTCATGCGACCATCCCCTCGTCAGGCCGACCTGATGATAGTGGCGGGCAGAGTCTCGATGAAAATGGCCCCCGTCATCAAGACACTTTATGAACAGATGCCCAATCCTAAATGGGTCATCGCTATGGGAGCATGTGCCTCTTGCGGTGGAATATTTAATAATTACGCGATACTTCAGGGTGTCGACCGCATCATCCCTGTTGACATATATGTTCCTGGCTGCCCTCCGCGCCCGGAACAGCTAATGCAAGGTATTCTTAAGCTACAAGAGAAGGTTGAAAAGGAATCCCTGAAAGATTCTCGCCAGGAATGGGGACGGAAAGCTGTTTAAAACCGCGCCGCCAACCAAGGTAATACTGAAATCGGAGCTTGTGAAAATTGGAACTTTCGACGGCTATGGTAGATAAGGTAAGAGCTTTTTTCGACTCGCGATTCGCCGACGCGGTAATTAAAGAAGACAACTTCAGACACCAGCAATCCTTCTACATAAAGCCCAACCGCTTGCTGGACATTTGCCAGGCCTTGCTCGATGACGGAGAGCTCGATGTCAGGTACCTGTCGGACATAACCTCTCTCGACTGGCTGAATCACGAGCAGGAAAAGGACGGACGCTTCGAGGTCGTATACAACCTTTATTCCATCTCAAACCGGTATCGGTTCTTTATTAAAGTGCCTTTGCCTGAGGAGCAGCCAACTGTCCAGTCTCTGACCGGCCTCTGGGCCGGCGCCAACTGGCTGGAACGCGAGGTGTTCGACCTCATGGGAATCCATTTTGATGGACATCCCAACCTGACAAAGATTCTGACGCCGGATGATCTCGAAGGCCACCCCTTGCGTAAGGATTTCCCCCTTACATGGGAAGTTCCCGCTTTCAGCTGGAATAAAGACGAACCGCCTGAGGTGATCAGATGAGCGCCGGCAAGACTGTCACCCTTAATATGGGCCCGCAGCATCCGTCAACCCACGGTGTGCTCAGGGTTGTATTGGAGCTGGACGGTGAACGCGTGATCAAGGCCACTCCGGTCATCGGATACCTCCACACCGGTATCGAGAAGACCATGGAAAGCAAGCTTTACTATAAGGCTTTGCCGGCTACCGACCGCATGGATTATCTCTCTCCGATGTCCAACAACCTCGGCTACTGCCTCGCGGTGGAAAAGCTGATGGATATTGATGTTCCGGAGAAGGTTAAGTGGGCACGAGTTTGTCTCGCGGAGCTGACTCGCATAAAATCACATCTCGTCTGGCTCGGCACGCACGCTCTTGACCTGGGGGCCATGTCGATGCTTCTTTACGCCTTCCGCGAGCGCGAATCAATCGTCGACATCTATGAAGCCTGCGGCGGCCAGAGGATGATGACATCGTATATCAGAATCGGTGGTCTGGCCCATGAACTGCCCAGGGATTTTGACAAACTTGTCAGAAAAGCCCTCAAACAAATTCCGCAGGGTGTCAAAGACTATGAAGATCTCCTCACGGCCAATGAGATCTTTATTCGAAGAACAAGGGACGTGGCGGTTATATCGGCCGGAGATGCTATCGATTATTCCCTGTCAGGTCCGATGCTTCGTGGCAGTGGGGTCAATTATGACGTTCGCAAAGCCAATCCTTATAGCGGGTACGAAAACTTCGACTTCCAGATCCCGCTCGGTAAAAAGGGTGATGCCTACGACCGCTACCTGATACGCGTTGAGGAGATCAAACAGTCGCTACGGATAATACAGCAGGCTATTGATGGCATGCCCGAGGGACCTTATCGGGCTCATATCCCAGGTGTTGTTCTTCCGCCGAAGGAGGACATCCTCTATAAAATGGAGTCAATGATTTTCCATTTCAAGATTATTACCGAAGGGTTTAAGGCCCCCTGTGGCTCCGTTTATCAGGCTGTTGAGGCACCTAAAGGTGAGCTTGGATTCTATATTGCCGGCGACGGGACCAACAAACCTAACCGGGTACGGGTACGCCCGCCGTCGTTCATCAACCTGGCCTCTCTGCCAAAACTGGTTGAAGGTGGGCTGTTTTCGGACGTTGTGTGTGCCATCGGCTCGGTTGACATTGTACTGGGCGAGGTTGACAGATGATTCTGACGCAAGAATCAATACAGGAAATCAAAGAAAAGACTGCGAAATACCCTCGTAAGAAATCGGGGATCCTGCCGGCTCTGACAGTGGCTTACCGGCAACTCGGCTATGTCGACGATGAGATTTATCACGAGATTTCGAAAGTGATCAAAGTTCCGTACGTGGAAATCGCCGAGGCGGCTACTTTCTATACTATGTTCCCCAAGAAATCGAGGGGCAAGTACCTCATCCAGGTTTGCCATAACATCTCGTGCGCCTTGCTTGGAGCCGATTCTCTGATCTCGTACCTGGAGGACAAGCTGGGAATCAAGAAAGGGGAGACCACCGCGGACAACCTGTTCACCCTTATTTCTGTGGAATGTCTGGGTTCGTGTTCGACCGCGCCCATGATGCAAATCAATCATGACTTCCACGAGAATTTGACGCGGGAGAAAGTAGACGGTATACTCGAGACATTGAGGTCGGAAGCCTGATGTTTTATTCACCGGTCATAACAAACGCCGCCGAGGTGGCCAGCCATAAAGACCTGCATCTGTTTAAGTATGTGGAAGACCCCAAGCAGCACGAGATCGGTACTTATCAAGCTCACGGCGGATACAAAGCCTGGAAAAAAGTGCTCAACGGCATGACCGCTGATCAGGTAACCGAAGAAGTCAAGAAATCGGGTCTGAGGGGCCGCGGTGGCGCCGGGTTCCCAACCGGCATGAAATGGGGATTTGTGCCTAAGGCATCCCCCAAGCCGCGCTACCTCTGCTGCAATGCCGACGAATCCGAGCCGGGTACCTGCAAGGACCGTGTTCTGATGGAGCGTGATCCGCACGGCGTTATCGAGGGCATGGCCATCGCTGCCTATGCTATCGGCTGTCACCTGATGTTCATCTACATACGCGGGGAATTCAACCACTGTCGTGAGCGCATGGAACAGGCCATGAACGAGGCCTACCAGCACGGCCATCTGGGCAAGAACATTCACGGCAGCGGCTACGACCTTGAGATGATCGTTCACACCGGTGGTGGAGCATATATCTGCGGCGAGGAAACAGCCCTGCTCAATTCTGTTGAAGGTGAGCGCGGTATGTCGCGCATGCGTCCGCCCTTTCCGGCTATAGAGGGGCTCTATGCCTGCCCGACCATTGTCAACAATGTCGAGTCCCTGGCCAGTGTGCCGCACATAATTAACAGGGGAGCCGACTGGTATGGTTCGCTCGGAACTGAAAAATCCAAAGGGACAAAAATATTCTCCCTCTCAGGTCACGTCAAACGCCCGGGAAACTACGAAGTCGAGATGGGTTTCAACCTCAAGAAGCTCATCTACGATCCCGCTTACGGTAATGGCATGCTTGAGGACAAGAAGCTCAAAGGCGTGATACCCGGTGGGGCTTCAACCCCGTTCTTGACACCCGACATGATTGACGTTGGCCTCGATTACGAGTCGTTACAAACGGTCGGCTCCATGCTTGGTTCCGGCGCCGTTATAGTGTTTAACGAAGATGCCTGTATCGTCTGGGTCATCAAGAAACTGATTCACTTCTTCCGACACGAATCGTGCGGAAAGTGCACACCATGCCGTGAGGGTACGAGCTGGCTCGAACAGATGATTAATCGAATTGAAAGCGGGGAAGGCCAACCGGGCGATATTGAGAAAATCGAGGATGTATGCGGCAATATTCTCGGCCGGACCATCTGCCCGCTTGGTGACGCCGCCGTGATGCCCATCCAGTCCGCCATCAAACACTGGCGTGACGAGTGGCAATATCACATTGACCAGAAACAGTGTATGGTAAAAACGAATTTCGACTTTAAGTAGAACGCATGGCCGAAGCTACTAAAAAGGATATGCCGACTGAGACCGCCGAAAATATGGTTACTCTGACGATCAACGGTCGAGAGACAACCGTCCCGAAAGGAACGACTGTCCTTCAGGCGGCTAAGGAACTGGGTGTTCACATACCGACTTTTTGCTGGCATCCCAAGCTGAAACCGGTTGGGGCTTGCCGCATGTGTTATGTCGAGGTCGAGAAAATGCCCAAGCTTCAGGTGTCGTGTGCGCTCGAGGTAATGGACGGAATGGTGGTCCACACGGATTCCGATACGGTCAAGCAAGGCCGTAAAGCCATCATCGAATTCATTCTGCTCAACCATCCTCTGGACTGTCCAACCTGCGATAAGGGCGGTGAGTGTGATCTGCAGAATCTCACCTTCGCTCATGGCGTCGATGACAGCCGTTTCGAATTCCAGAAATATCGCTTTGTCGATGAGGGAATGACCACGACCTTCGACGACAGGCGCATTGGCCCGGAGATAATCTTGAATCGTAATAGATGCATCCTGTGTTACAAATGTGTTCGTGCCAATAAAGAGGCTTTTGGTGAGTACGACCTCGGAGTTTATGAGCGGGGCAGTATCGCCGAAATCAACGCCGCCCCCGGTGAACAGGTCGATAACCCCTTCTCGGGAAACCTGGTCGAGATTTGCCCGGTCGGTGCCCTGACCAACAGTGACTGGCGTTATAAAATACGGGTGTGGCTGACATCAACTACGCCGTCGATCTGCAATTATACCAGCTCAGGGATTAACACTCTCTTCTTCAAAGAGAATCATCACAATAAAATATATCGGGTGACCTCCCGACCCAGCGATGATATCGATGATGGCTGGCTGCCTGATGTTACTCGCTATGGTTACCAGATTGTCAATTCGCCTGACCGGCTCACAACACCGCTGGTGAAGAAAGAAGGCAAGCAGGTTGAAGCAACCTGGGAAGAGGCTCTTGAAATCATCGGGAAACGGTTCGGCGAAATCAAGGAACGGCTCGGGGGAGTATGTGTCGGAGCTCTGGTTTCCCCGGGCCTCGACAATGCCAGTCTTCACGCGGCGTCACGACTTATGAGGGTCGGTTTCAAATCGAACAACATCGATTTCCGTGGTGACTATCGATACCTGCCGGAAAGCTCAGAATCCCCGTTCATGAGACTATGTTCACGTCCCTTTAAGATTGCTGATATCGATGACTCTGATGTAATCGTAACTTTCGGTTCGGATCTGATAAGAGAACACGCCAATGAGTACCTTCGTATAAGAAAGGCGTTTAATTTCGGAAACGCCCGTATATTCGCTGTCAACCCTTACCAGACGAAATCCGCTGATGTCTCGTCGCTGGAGCTGGTTTATCTGCCGGGGACGGAAGAGTCGGTTGTAAATGGAATCTGTCTGGCCGCAATCGAAGATAACCTTGTGGATGCAAAACGGGGAGAAAAGTTCAAGCTTAAAACGCCAACGAAATCTTCCGCTGAAGCCGCCAAAGTGTCTGGAGTGGATAGAGAGAGCCTGAGGACCGTAGCTGAGGCTCTCGCGGAAGGGAAGAAGATAACTTTCTTCACCGGCGAGATAATAACCCGGTCACGGCAGCGGGATCTTATTGCTTCGGCTCTCATCAATCTCCACAGATTATTCGGGTTGAAAGGCAGAGCTCAGATGTCGGCATTGGCAAGATATGCCAATTCCAAGGGCGCCGAAAAGCTGGGCCTGTTGCCTAATCCGAGAACTGTTGTCGTCGATAAGCTGAGAGGCCTGTGGGGAGAATATCCCGAGTCCCCGGCCCGCAATACCGATGCTATGATGGCGCTGATAAAGAAAGAAGAAATTAAAGGCTTCCTGATACTCGGTTCCAACCCTGTGATGCTTTACCCTGACCGTGAATTCGTCAAGGAAGGCATCGAGAAGCTGGATTTCCTGGTTGTGGCAGACCTCTTTGAAACGGAGACCACGGAACTGGCGGACGTGGTTCTTCCCCTGGCCAGTTGGGCCGAGTATGAGGGCTACTACGTGAATCTGGAAGGTCGCACCCAGAAGGCCGCTCGGGCGGTTAAGCCAATCGGTCAGGCCAAACCCGGCTATGAAATTGCCTCCCTGATCGGCGAGGCTTTGGACCCGGAGATGTTCCAGAACGAGCAGCAGATTCACAGCGAAGTGCGGCAGTTGCTCGAACTCGATTCCGTGATTGCCTATCCGGATGATTTTCTCGAGGTCAAGGCCGATACTGACGGCAGTCAGGGTGACTATAATCTTCCACTGTACATTATTGATGATTGGCATCACTCAGGACATCTTACGGAGAAAGCCCCGTCGCTTGCGAACTTCGCCAGCGAACCTTATATTGAAATTCCGCCGCAACTGGCGTCGGAGCTTAAGATCGCTCATGGAGATTCAGTGCGGGTAGAGTCTGAGGTTGGCAAAGTCATTTTGCCGGCCAGAATATCGGAGCACACGCAAAACAATGTCGTGCTGGTTCCGCGCAACTTTTCTTCATCCAACGTTACTTCTCTGCTGATGCGCAAGAAGCGAGTGGACAGGGTGAAGATATCGAAGGTAGATGAGTGATATCATGGTCGAGATAATAATCGCAGCCGGTATCAAAGTGATCTTTGTCTTGGCGGCAGTTTTGACTGGCTGTGCCTACGCGACCTACATGGAGCGCAAAGTAGTCGGCCATCTGCAACACCGTATCGGACCTTCGTACGCAGGCCCCTATGGCCTTCTGCAACCCATTGCCGACGCGGTCAAGCTCATGTTCAAAGAGGATATCGTGCCGGATAAGGTCGAAAGAGCTACTTTCGCCCTGGCCCCACTGGTTTCTTTCATTCCCGCGCTGCTGACTTTTGCGGTCGTACCTTTCGGAAAAGACAATACCGTTTTTGGCTACGACGTAAAAATGGTTCTGTCGGACCTTAATATCGGTATCCTCTTCGTATTCGCCATAACCTCACTGGGAGTTTACGGTATCGTCCTTGCCGGATGGTCTTCGGGATCCAAGTACTCTTTAATGGGCGGCATCAGGTCGTCGGCCCAGATGATTTCCTATGAGGTAAGCTACGGCCTCTCCATCATCGGTGTTCTGCTGATAGCGAATACACTTTCGCTCAGGGAACTGGTCGAGCAGCAGGCGTCTGACTCAATATGGTTCTTTTCCAACTGGTTTATCTTCAAGCAACCGCTTGGATGTCTCCTGTACGTGACGTGCGCCATAGCGGAAACCAATCGGCTCCCGTTTGACCTGCCCGAGGCCGAGTCGGAACTCGTAGCCGGGTATCACACCGAATACTCCTCAATGCGCTTCGCCATGTTCTTCATCGGCGAGTATGCCAATATGATCGCCGTGTCCGCCGTTGGCGCGACCCTGTTCTGCGGCGGATGGCAGGGTCCCTTTGTTAATGAAATACCATTTATCGGAATCTTCTGGCTTGCCTTGAAGGTGTTCGTGTTTATGTTCGTGTATATCTGGCTGAGAGGCACGCTGCCGCGCTTCAGATACGACCAGTTGATGAATTTTGGATGGAAAGTGTTGCTGCCTCTGGCGCTTTTAAATACAATGGTAACCGGATTGTTCGTAGTTATGGGGTGGTTTTGAGGTAACTGGATATGAATGAAGTACTCAAAGCGGTCGGCAATATTTTTCTGAAAATGCCCAAGGGATTCGTGGTCACGTTCAAGCATCTGTTTAAGAAGCCGATAACGCTCGACTATCCCCGTAAGAAGAATCCCATGACGGCTCGCTATCGGGGGAAACACTATCTCGAGCGGTATGACGATGGCACCGAGCGCTGCGTGTGCTGTGGTCTGTGCGCTGCCGCCTGCCCCGCTGATGCTATCTACATGGAACCGGAGGAAAATGAGAAGGGTGAACGACGAGCGAAAATGTATGAGATTAATTTGCTCAGGTGCATCTTTTGTGGGTTCTGTGAAGAAGCCTGCCCTGAAGAAGCCATCTTCCTGGGACAGGTTTACGAATTCTCGGAGGATAACCGCAATTCGTTCATCGTCGGAAAAGATGATATGCTCGTGCCGCACCCGCGCAAAGATAATCCCTTGAAACGAATCTATCGGAGAGTGAGACGAGTCTACGGAGTGACGGATAAATCGAAATGAATCTTGATACCTTGATATTCATAATTTCGGCCGTCGTGGCCGTTTTCGGGGGCACCATGATGATTGCTCAGCGTAACCCGGTGCTCTCGGTGATGTATCTGATTCTGTCTCTGGTAGCTCAGGCTGTTCTTTATGTCCAGTTGGGCGCCCTCTTCCTGGGGGCTATTCTGATCATCGTCTATTCCGGCGCTATTCTGGTCCTTTTCCTGTTCGTGATTATGCTGTTGAACCTGCGCGGGACGGAGGATCTCGGTCATGGTTCGCAACCGATTAGCCGTTTTACTAAGTTTGTACTTTCTATTCTGTTCGTTTTCGAGCTCATCGCGGTCGTAAAAACTGGTTTTATCCGGTCCGAGTCACCTATCGGTATGATGACCACGGTGGCTGAAGATTTCGGTTCGGTGAAAGCAGTGGCAACCCTGCTGTTCACCAAGTATGTGTATCCTTTTGAACTGGCCGGTATACTCCTGCTGGCGGCGATTGTCGGGGCGGTGGTCATGACCAGGGATTCCCAGAGAGGTGATTCACTTAGGATCGGCTCGGCGCCGGATTCCCAGGCGCCCGACATTGAGCAGGAAACTGGGGGAGAACAATGATTACGCTATCGGCTTATGTAATAGTGGCAATTGTCTTGTTCGGAATCGGAACCATCGGAGTGCTTATATCCAGGAATCTAATTATCCTCTTCATGTCGGTTGAGCTCATGCTGAACGCGGCCAACTTGACTCTGATCGCTTTCTCGCGCGCTATGAATGTTCTCGATGGTCACGTTTTTGTGTTTTTGGTTCTAACGATTGCGGCGGCGGAAGCGGCCGTCGGCCTTGCGATGGTCATTACGCTTTTCCGCAATCGAGAAACGATTAATATCGATCGGTACGATCTGCTCAAATGGTAGCCTGAGAGGAAATAATTAAAGCGATGTCTGACTATCTGTTTCTCATTCCACTCTTTCCGCTGATCGGGTTTATAACCAATGGCCTGCTCATCGGTCGTCTCCCAAAACCGGTAATATCTTTCGTTGGCTGTTCGACCGTCTTTCTCTCGTTTGCCCTGTCCGTTATGGTCTTTTTCGAGCTCAAGGCCATGCCTGCGGGTTTGAGAGTGATTGAGCAGGTTCTTTTCACCTGGATTCCATCAGGCTCGTTCCATGTCAACATCGGCCTGTTGCTTGACCCGTTGTCGGCAGTGATGATCCTTGTCGTTAGCGGGGTGGGTTTTCTCATTCATGTCTATTCCGTTGGGTACATGCACAATGACCCGGGATACGGTCGCTACTTTACTTATCTGAATCTGTTTACTTTTGCCATGCTGACCCTGGTCCTGGCTGACAACTTCCTTCTTATGTTCGTGGGCTGGGAAGGCGTCGGGTTGTGTTCGTATCTGCTGATAGGTTTTTGGTTCGAAAAGAAATCCGCCTCCGATGCTGGCAAAAAGGCCTTCATCGTCAACCGCATCGGAGATTTCGGATTCCTTCTCGGTATGTTTCTTGTCTTCTGGACTGTCGGATCGCTGGATTTCCTCACTGTCTCTGAGAAGGCCCCCGAGGTATTTACTTACGGTGGAGCGCTGATAACGACTACCTGCATCTTGCTTTTTGTGGGTGCTGTGGGAAAGTCCGCGCAGATTCCCCTGTATGTGTGGCTTCCCGATGCGATGGAAGGCCCGACCCCGGTATCGGCCCTGATTCATGCCGCGACGATGGTTACCGCTGGTGTCTATATGGTTGCCCGAACCAACGCGCTGTTCATTCTGACACCCGATGCTTTACTGGTCGTTGCCATTATAGGTGTGGTTACGGCCTTTTTTGCCGCTACAATTGGGTTGGCTCAGAATGACATCAAACGTGTCCTGGCGTATTCGACTGTAAGTCAGCTCGGTTATATGTTTCTTGCCTGTGGTGTGGCCTCCTTTGCGGCCGGCATTTTCCATCTCATGACGCATGCCTTCTTCAAAGCCCTGCTGTTTCTCGGTGCCGGCTCGGTTATACACGCCATGTCCGATGAGCAGGATATGCGCAACATGGGTGGCCTTAAAAAATACCTGCCCATCACGTTTTCAACCATGTTTATTGCCACTCTGGCTATAGCTGGAATTCCGCCTCTATCCGGCTTCTTTTCCAAGGACGAGATTCTCTGGAAGTCCTTTTCCTCTGACTTTGGTCACCCCCTGTTCTGGATTCTGGGATTCGTGACAGCCGGTCTAACGGCATTCTATATGTTCCGGCTGGTCTTTATGACTTTCTATGGCAAGGAACGCATGGACGACAAAACCCGAACTCACATTCACGAGTCTCCGAAGACTATGACAATACCGCTAATCATTCTGGCCGTGTTCTCGGTCATCGGCGGCTTCGTGGGAATTCCGCATATATTCGGTGTCACCAATCAATTCGAGCACTGGCTCGAACCGGTTATGGCGACGAGTGCGGGCGCCGCCGAATCCCATGTCCTGGCGGCCGGCGGTGGCGATACGGGAATGGAGTGGACTCTCATGTTGCTGTCGGTGGTCCTGGTGGCGGTTTCCATTTACTTTGCGCACTTGCTTTATAAGAAGCGCACCGAACTTGCCACTTCCCTTAGAGAAAGATTTTCGGGACTGCACAGGACGCTCTTGAACAAATACTATGTAGACGAATTCTACGGAGCTGTTGTGGTTCGACCTGTTGTGTATCTGTCACTGTTCTTATGGAAAGTATTCGATGTAGTCGTTATCGACGGCTTTCTGAATGGGCTGGCATCGCGATACCATGAAGTCTCAGAGTTCCTCCGTTTCGGTCAGACCGGGCGAGTGCGAACCTATGCCACCGTTTTTATCTTTGGGGTAGTCCTTGTTGTGGCCTATATGCTGATGGATTAGAATATGGAAAAAGAGATTTTGACACTGGTGACATTCTTTCCTCTCGTAGGTGTGGTACTGCTGACCATCCTGCCACGGGACAGGCATGACAGTATAAAAGGTTTCGCCTTAATTATATCCTTCGTGACATTCCTGTTCTCGACCTGGCTTTACTACATGTTTGATCCGCTGGGCAACGGGATGCAGATGGAGGTAAATATACCGTGGATAACCTCGCTGGGAATTAGCTATCATATGGGGGTGGACGGTATCTCCCTGCTTCTTATTATGCTCACCACGATTCTGACTTTCCTGTCTATTCTGGCTTCGTGGAACTCTATAAAGACCGGCGTCAAAGGCTATTATATCTCCATGCTGCTGCTCGAAACCGGTATGATCGGTGTCTTCTGCGCCCTTGACCTGTTTATGTTCTATGTCTTCTGGGAAGTGATGCTGGTGCCGATGTATTTCATCATCGGGCTCTGGGGCGGCCCGCGAAAGATCTACGCGGCTATCAAGTTCGTTCTGTTTACTATGTTCGGCTCGCTGCTGATGCTGGTCGGTATCATCTACATTCTCTTCGAGTACCAGAAATATTCCGGCGTGTTCTCCTTTGACATGCTCAAGATTATCGGTGAGTTGCCGCTTTCGTATCAGGCTCAGCTCTGGTTGTTCGGAGCCTTCGCTCTTGCTTTTGCCATAAAAGTACCCTTGTTCCCGTTCCACACGTGGCTTCCCGACGCTCACGTGCAGGCGCCTACGGCTGGTTCCGTCATCCTGGCCGGGGTTCTGCTGAAAATGGGAACCTATGGTTTCATTCGCATATGTCTGCCTCTCTTCCCGGATGCAACCATCACTTATCTGCCCTACATATGTATACTGTCGCTGATTGCTATTATATATGGCGCGCTGGTGGCCATGGTGCAGAGAGACGTGAAATCGCTGGTCGCGTTTTCTTCGGTTTCACATATGGGCTTTGTCATGCTGGGCATGTTTGCCCTGAACACACAGGGTATACAGGGATCAATTATTCAGATGATAAACCACGGCATTTCCACCGGTGGCCTGTTCTTACTGGTGGGTATGTTATATGAGAGACGACACACCCGCCTGATAGAAGATTTTGGAGGTATCGCCAGGGTCATGCCCGCCTACGCAGCCTTCTTTATGATCATAACACTGTCATCGATTGGGTTGCCGTTCACCAACGGCTTTGTGGGAGAATTCCTTATACTGCTCGGCGCTTTCCATAAGAACAACGTTTATGGTATAATCGGTGCTACCGGAGTCGTGTTTGCCGCGTGCTATATGCTCTGGATGTACCAGCGTGTGTTCTTCGGCAAGGTCACGAACGACGAAAATAAGAAACTGCTTGATCTCAGCTGGCGCGAAAAGGTTATACTGGTTCCGCTGGTATTGCTCGTTTTCTGGATCGGCGTCTACCCCAAGCCGCTCTTCGAGATTCTCAAGCCGTCGGTGAACCTCGTCGTTGAGCAGATGGAAAGGGCCGAGGCCGTGAGGCTCGATGACGATTATCGGGTAGAGGAGAAACTGACCACCGTTGAAGTTGGGAATAATGAACTTTCATTTGATACGGAGGAGCAGTCCGATGAGTGATGTCACCATCTATACAAAAGAAGGATGTCCTTATTGCGCAGCCGCCATGCAGCATTACGCTGATCAGGGTATAGCCTTCACGGAGATAGACATCTCCACTCCCGGCGCCAAAGAAAAGGTCATCGAACTTACCGGGGGACAGAGAATTGTACCGGTTATCGTCGAGAATGGCAAAGTACAGGCCGGTTTCGGCGGAGGTTGAGGGTTTTAGTGTTATGTGCGGCGGTCGCCGCAGAACGAACTGGACAACACAATGGACATTACGTCAGCAACAATAGATCTTAGTATCATCTATCCGGAATTGGCTCTCCTGGTAGCCTCGTTTGTAATATTCGTCATGCCTTTCTTCAGGGGTCCGACAAGATTCGCACCGTTTATTGCGTTCGCCGGCCTTCTCGCCGCGGCTATATTCGCCGCCGGACAGTGGGGCAGTCAGCAGTCCGGATTTTTTGGGATGGTCAGTTGTGACAATTTCGGCGTCGCCTTCAAGCACATTTTTATCCTGACGTCCGCAATCGCGTTGTTCATGGGTTATCGCTACCTGGTTGTGAAGGGTATAAACCGTCCCGAGTACTACGGCCTGCTTCTGATTGCCACTGTCGGCATGATGGTCATGGCCAACTCCACCGACCTGGTCGTAATCTTCCTTGGACTCGAGGTAATGTCGGTCCCGCTTTACATCATGGCCGGCATGGCTCGCCGGTCGCTGGAATCGAACGAAGCGGGGATTAAGTACTTCATTATGGGAGCTTTTGCCAGTGCTTTCCTGCTAATGGGAATCGCTTTTGTCTTTGGAGCCGCCGGAACCACCGACTTGCGCCGCATTGTTGCCGATTTCAATTTTATAATGTCCAACGCTCAACCCTTCATGCTTACGGGTGTCGGCCTGCTGGTGGTTGGATTTGGATTCAAAATTGCCGCGGTGCCTTTCCATAGTTGGGTCCCCGATGTTTATCAGGGAGCACCAACGCCGGTAACCGCCTTCTTCTCGGTTGGCCCAAAGGCGGCCGGATTCGCCGCGCTGCTCAGGGTCTTTGCCTTTGGTTTTGCTGATGTGACTATTATGGTGACTGTTTTCCAGATGCTCGCCATTCTGACAATGACCGTCGGTAATATCTTTGCCTTGAGGCAGAATAATGTTAAACGCCTGCTGGCCTACTCGTCAATCGCGCACGCTGGCTACGTCCTGGTTGCCGTGGTAGCCGGTGGCAGTGAGGGCCTTGCCGCGGCCGTGTTCTATCTTGTTGCCTATGCCCTGTTCAACCTTGGCGGATTTGCTGTAGTCGTTCTCATGGAGACTCGTTCGGGGTGCAAATCAGATTTCAGCGAACTGGCCGGACTGGCCAGGGTCCACCCTTATCTCTCTGCTATCCTGGCCCTGTTTATGTTCGCGCTTGCCGGGTTTCCGCCGACTG
Organism: Candidatus Zixiibacteriota bacterium; assembly: GCA_020351995.1. GTDB lineage: Bacteria > Zixibacteria > MSB-5A5 > GN15 > FEB-12. The sequence goes on along the minus strand of CP070674.1, from coordinate 1,313,212 downwards.
TCGGCTTTTTCGGAAAATTCTATATCTTCGCCGCGGCGGTGAAGGCCGGGTACATACCGCTGGCGGTAGTCGGCGTTATGAATTCATTCTTGTCTGTTTACTACTATCTGCGTGTAGTCAAAACCAGCTACTTCGACGAAACCGATAAAGAATTTGCCCCCGTTAAGTATACACCGGCGGTTGTTCTGGTTCTGACGGTAACCGTCATTGGTACTCTTGGACTTGGTTTATTTCCCCAGCAACTGGTAGAGTTCTCCCGGGCGGCTCTGTTCGCTTTCCTGTAAACGTATCTGATTCAGTTTGTAAGGTAGTATTCGGTAGTCCCTACCCGCCGGGCTCAGCGGTCGTGCAGTCGGAGCTTCCTGTTAACCTCGGGCGTCTTTATCGGATACTTGCCGGAGAAACAGCTGGCACAGAAGCTCGTATCCGGAAGGGAAGAAATTGAAAGCATCCCTTCCAATGACAGGTAACGCAGCGAATCAACCTCGAGATACTTTTCTATCTTCTCCACGGACATCGTTGAGGCGATCAGCTCCTGGCGGGTGGGCATGTCGATTCCGAAAAAGCACGGTGAGATGATAGGAGGCGAGGAGACCCGGAAGTGAATTTCCTTGGCGCCTGCATCGCGAATGAGACTGACCAGCTTCTTGGAGGTCGTACCTCGTACTATAGAGTCGTCGACGACTATAATTCGCCGCCCTTTGAGGACACCCTTGACGGGGTTGAATTTTACTTTGACGTCCAGATCGCGGATTTTCTGCTGCGGGTCGATAAAGGTACGCCCTACATAATGATTACGTATCAGCCCGATCTCAAATCTGATACCGGATTCCTCGGCGTAGCCCAGTGTTGCTGTGTTAGCTGAATCGGGAATGCCGATTACGATGTCGGCCTCGACAGGATGTTCGCGGGCCAGTTGGCGTCCGAGCCTTCGCCGAATCTTGTCAACGTTCTCACCGAATACTTTTGAGTCCGGTCGGGAAAAGTAGATATATTCGAAAATGCAAAAGGCGTGTTTCCTGGGCTTCACCGGAAAATATGATTTCAAACCCTTTTCGGATATTTCCAGCACCTCACCCGGTTCAATGTCCCGCACATAGCGGGCTCCAATCAGGTCAAAAGCGCAAGTTTCCGATGCGACTACGTAAGCGCTTCGAAACTTGCCTAGGCAGAGCGGCCGGAAACCGAGCGGGTCGCGAGCGGCGATGATCGAATCCTCTGTCAGAAATAGCAGAGAAAAAGCGCCCCTGATTGTCGATAACGCGTCGCAGATGCGCTCTATTCGCGTTCGCTTTTTCGATTTGGCCGCCAGATGAAGAATTATCTCGGTATCCGACGTTGTCTGAAAGATTGAGCCTGAAGCGTCCAATCTGGTTCGAAGCTCGAGTGCGTTGGTTAGATTACCGTTATGGGCAATTGCCAGATAACGCGAGCGATTGGTGATAATAAACGGCTGGATATTTATCAGTGATGACGCTCCGGTTGTGCTGTATCGGGTGTGGCCAATTGCAATCTTGCCGGTGAGCCTGGACATGATTTCCTGCTCGGCGAAGACCTCCGATACCTGCCCCATTCCTTTGTGGAGATGAATCTTGTCGCGGTTGGTGGTGACAATTCCGGCCGATTCCTGGCCCCTGTGCTGCAACGCGTAAAGCCCGAAGTACGTTAACTCGGCTGCCTTGGCGTTGCCGAAGATGCCGAAAACGCCGCATTTATCGTTAACCATCGGGTCGAGCAAAGAATCCTCCTGGTCTAAAAAGAAAGCCCAAATGTATTGAGTTAGATGGCATTTGTCAAACCCAAATAAACCACCGGTTGCACCTCTCTTGTGAATCGGCGTGCAGAAAGACAAACCGACTGATGCCTGTTCGAATTTTGAGCAAAAAAATTATTGTACAACACGTTGAAACTTAAGTATTTTATGGAAAAATTTTCCGGTATGACTGTACTTACCTGTTTTTCCACCAAGGGCACTGCATTTGCTCAAATAGTCGGCAGATAGAGGTCGTACTTATGCAGGATAAAAATGCTCTTAAATATGACATCCTGAGGGTGATAGCTGTAGCGGGCGCCAGCGGTGCCGACCTTGGCAAAGCCGCTGAAACTGCCCTCGCCGCAGCCGTCGAGTATGTTGGTCTCACGGCGGCCGCGCTTTACCTCTGGGATGACGAATACAACACGACCCTAACAGTGGCGCAGGCAAAGTCTGACAGAAGCAAAGAAAAGGCGGCGGAGTTGGAAAAAGAGCTCTTTGCGAAGTTGCGCAAAGAACGCCAACTCCTCTCGGCCTACATGTCGTTCGGCGGTCAGGTCCCAATTCACTCTTTTACCCTTCCGCTATTGCGCGGAGAAAAACCTTTTGGGGCCGTGATAGGCATTCAGGAAGGCGAGAAGTCGGTTGTGGCCGAGGATGTCTTCCTCGAGGCTCTGGCTTCAGCTATGGCCGTCAGTTTCTCCGCCCAGCGTTCGACCGATGGTGTCGACCTGGGGCAGGATATGCTCGACAAGGAACGACTCGCCGCCATCGTCGAAACCGCCGTTACCGTCAATCACGAGGTCAACAACCCTCTCACCGCTATCCTGGGTAATGTCCAGTTGCTTCTGCTGAAGCATCAAGATCTCGATGAAGAACTCAGAGAGAAGCTCAAAGTCATTGAGACTTCGGCTATGAAAATCAAAGATGTTACCCAGCGCTTGATGCGGTTGACCACGCCGCGAAGTGTCGAGTACAGCGACGGCACCAAGATGGTCGATATCTCTGAAGAAGAGAAAGAGCAAGAATAAACCTGCTCGTCTCCAGTCTGTTAATTCACCAGCCAGTCAATCAATAGTTTCATAGCCTCGGGGCTGTTGTCTATCAAATCAGTACCGTGGTATGGGCCCGGGTATGTCTTGAGCGTACACCCGCTTTTTTTCAGGGCGGCCAGTTTCTCCGATGAAGTTTTTGAGTAGGCGTCGTCCATTCCTGCCAGTATAAGCACCTCTCCGGCGAATTTGGCCAGGGACGGGCCGGGCTCGAGTTGGCGGTAACTCTCGCCGGGGGAGAGCATGACCACTTTCTTCACGCTGGTCAGTGTCTCGGCAGCCATCACCGATGAATTGGCGCCGATTGAAGCCCCGATGATAATGATATTCTGGCGATCTATCGAGACCTTCTTATCACCAAGGACTTTCTCGATCATCGCTTTTACGTCGGACGGATACGGCGCGAAATCCTCGGGTTCCATCATCCTGTAATTGAGAGTCTTCTCACCCATCTGGGTAGATTGGCCGTGCCCGCGTAAATCGAGACTCAGAAAATGAGGTATAGCCTGCATGGTACGGGTCGAGTCCGGAGTCTTAAACCGCTCAAACACTGCCTTTATGAATGGGCTGTAACTGTGGTGAGTGTTGCCCATCATCGGCAGAAGAACAACCAGTGGGGCGTTCTCATGTGGCGACGGTGTCAGCCAGGCATAGAGCTTGAGACCGTCGGCCGTGGCTAGACTGTACTCTTGCCCATGAATCTTTGTCGTCACCACCGTTTTCTGACTGACCGCGATTGATGAAAATGCAAACAGGAAGACTGTAATTGAAATGAGGGTGCTTTTCATATCAACCTCCTTTGTTCAAGATGGTACGCGAAAATTCCAGAAATCCTATACGAAAAAAGCGGCCCGGGGCCGCTTTCAGTAATCGTTGTCCGTTAAACTGTCCGTCGCTATATGAATTCACCTACCCCGTTATGCCGGCCGGGCAAAAAATGTCAAATTACGTTCGTTTCCTCGATCAGTTTGTCACTGGTAAACCGGTTTGGCGCGAAATTGGATATATCCACTGACGGTTTCTTTCCGGTGAGGACTTCCGCCGTCACGACTCCTGCTGCCGGGGCGTGCATGAAGCCATGCCCGGAAAAACCGGTTACGTGAAACATGCCCTTCACTTTTGGTTCGTAACCAATAATCGCCTTGTGGTCGGGAGTGGTTTCATACAGGCCCGCCCATTGATTGGCCACCTCGGCCGTCTCGAGCTGGGGCATCAGTTCCAGGGCGCGTTCGAGGATGGCATCGGTATAATCGGGATCGATCGATACATCGAACGACGGCTGCACATCTTTGTCGGCCCACCCAAGAAGCATCCCTTTTGACTCTTTGTGACAGTAGAGCCCGGAGCGAACATCAACCACCATCGGGAAAAAGGGCTTGACGAAATCAAGTTCGCCGGTGGTGACTATCTGGCGGCGAATCGGTTCCACCCGGACATCGGCACCGACCATGGCACCTATCAGTTTGGCATGCGGCCCGGCGCAGTTGACAACCATCGGAGTACTGATGTTTCCTTTCGCGGTCTGAACCTCCGTTATCTGACCATTCGAGGTTGTAATACCTTTTACTTCAGCCTCCAGAACAATCTCAACGCCCATTTCGCGGGCGGCGTGTTCGTAACCCGAGAGAAACTCGTGCGGATCGCCAAGACCGTCCTTTTTGCAGAAAGTGGCCAGCTGAACCTCGTCCAGGGACACGTGTGGTGCGTATTGCGGGATGTCTTCGGGTTTGAGAAGATCCACCGGCAACCCTGCCGATTTCCATATTTCGTAACTTTCCTTAAAACTCCGGACCTCGTCATCGCTCCGCAGGAGGAAGAGATATCCAACCTGATCGAAGAGAGCGTCGTGACCGGTTTCTTCTTTGAACGAGGCGAAGATCTTTTCTGAAAGCATCGACATTTCGACATTATCTTTGGTAGCGAACTGGGCCCGTATGCCACCGGCGGCTTTGGAAGTAGCGCCGGCGCCGAGGAAAGGTTCTTTCTCGACCAGTACAATATCACCGAATCTCGCTTTTGCGAGGTAAAAGGCCACGGCCACACCAATAATTCCACCGCCCACGATGACTGCGTTAGCTGTATTTTTCATACCGTGAGCCTCGCGCCAAAGACCTTAAATAAGTGAACTTTTTCACTTTCAGAAGGTACGCAAAACGGGGCTAAAGTCAAGCAGATTGGCCGCTTTTGTAGCCGGCCACTGGCACCAGTCTTTATTTCTGAAGACCCGGTGATGGTCGTGTCACAGACCGTCTCGGCCTATCTTACCCGGAATTTCGCATTGACTTCGCTGCGAATTATGGTATATTGAGAATACATAAGCGCACATGTCCTGTGGCCTGTAGCTTCCTCTGAAAATGAAAACGCAGCTACTCTTAGCGGACAAGGATCGTCCTGGCCGCTGACAGAGAACTCGACAGCAATTCGGATTTACGCGGCATCACGAGAAAACTGATTTTTTGATAAATCGGGGGGCTAGAGCCGAATCCGGACTGTACACCCGTTCGGGGTGTTAAGTTCAATAATTAACGGAGGACCTCATGCTCAGGTTCACAGCACTAATCATTGGCTGCTTCGCACTTGTTGCCTCTGTTTCCGCTCAAGAGGTGGTTATCAGTGACTTCCCACTGGGGGTCGGAGGCAGTGTGGATCAGAAAATATTCGAACCATATCTCCCGCAGATCAAGGCGATTGCCGATTCTCTGAATAGCAGCCCGATTGCCCGCGCGATCGTTACGGGCGGTGCCGATGGTCAACGCTATCGGAGCAGCCACGACGCAAAGAACCCCAGCCTTGCTCTTGGCCGAGCCCATATCCTTCGGTCTCTGCTGATGGAGCAGTTCGGGGTGGACTCGACCCAGATATTGCTCCGCACCGAAGAGGCCAAAGAGATTGGGCCTCAGTATCGCTTTGTCAGTCTCCGGCTCGAACCGGAACTCGGCAAGGAAGAGGCCGACATCAACAATCGCCTGGATCTGTTGATGGCTCGTATGGACACCCTGGAAGCGCGCCCGCCGGTTGAAAAGCATTTCACCGAGGTGAAGGAAGTTCCGATGATGGAAGAGGCGGAGGAAAGCGATTTAGGGATATCCTTCGGTGCCGGGTTCTCATCTTCGCCTTTTGGCGGCATGCCGATTGTCACGGCGGCCTTTACCTACAAACGGGTGGTCTATGTCGAGGGTCTTGTCGGCCATACCTGGTGGGGACCCGATTTCGCATGGTTCGACGATGAAGGCGAGCCGCTAATATTGAGCACTCGCCGTCGCCAGATCGGCGGCCACGCCATCATATACCCGTTCGAAGACCTGCCCCTGGGCTTCGTCGGTGGCTGGCTGCGAGTGGAAGAGGTAGCTCAGGATCCGTATGAATACACCAAACTCTCGGAGGGTCTGGTACTTGGGGTGAGGGGAACACCGGTGCCGCACCTGTCTGTAACAGCCGCTTACAATCCTTCCCGGCACCGCATCGTTACCGAGCCATCATCAACGTCCGAGACTGACCAGTTCCTGCTCTACCTTACGGCTCACGTGGGAATAGGAGGTGCCCGGTGAAACGCTTCTTGTTCTTAGTCGTCCTCGGCGCCACTATCATCGCCTGGGTGAGTTGCTCCAATCCGCTGGAGTCAGGCGGCCCTGATCCACAGCCCCGCGACACAGTCTGGGATACCTGTTGGGATACCTGTTGGGATACCATTTATGTACCCGAAACCATCTACGACACGGTCTGGGATACGGTCTACGACACGGTTTGGGATACGGTTTATGACACCATCTATGATACGATCTATATCTATGAGCCCTACTCTATTTGCAGCTACCTTCAGTACAATATTAACGAACTTGTCTGGATATTCGGCAACCCGGCCGGAACCTACGACTTGCATTTTGATGTCACGGTCCACCGCGAATGCAATGGCCACGAGTTGATAATCGACATTGACGGCCATGACACTTACTACTTGCCGATCCTGACCAGCACGACGCGCACCATCAGAGTGGATCTTGCAGAAGGGGCCACGATTCGGATCTGGCCGAACGTGCCAATGCACATGGGTGACGAGGTAAAGGTTTGTCTGGGCTTGGAAAAACTCTAAGCTGACAATTGGCTTAGTAGTGACGCTAATTCGCGGGCCGCTCAACATGGGCGGCCCGCTTCTTTTGCGCGTCCGGCTACAAACCCCGACCACGTGAGAACCCAGCGGATCAGGTCGGCACCCATTCTCTTGTCTCCTTTGAGGTTACGGGGATTTGGGTTCGTTTTGTCATTTTTAGGGTTCCTGGTTTTTGCGGTGCCTTCCAAGGACCTGGATACCTCAGGGTCTCTACATACATCAAAACTCGCTAACACCACGGGGTCTGTAGCAAAAGTGCAATGGGGGGCTGATTGACTTGTCATCGTGACAAGTTTATCTTATTGTTGTCCATTAACAGCAACGACACCTTTTCCATGATCACGCATTCTGGGGGCAATCAGAAGGCGGGAGAAAACTGTCTAATAAGTCATGTTGTAAGGGAGGATTTATATCGTGGAGAATCTAGACTTTCTGGTTAAACTGGCCAGCTTTGGCACGGCCGGGGTGAGTGTGCTGGCTATTTTCTATATCGGGTTCAATATCGCGCGGCTGCCCAATGACGCGCCTGAATGGAAATCGAAATTGATGTCCAAATTCATTAGTGCATGCGTCGTCATCGCGATTACCTGCGCCATCTCCGGTGGGGTCAACGCCTATTTCAATCGGGGTAAGATTGTGAAGGCTGAAACCAGAACGAAGCAAGTAGAGGCGGGATACCAGAAGCAATTGAGTAAGGTTATGTCGGAGAGGGATGCTGTAAAGGCAAGTCTCGTTTCCCTCAGGGCTGCGCTGACCCAGAACCAGATGCTCAATCCCACAGTGTCCAAAGCGCTCGACAGCACCGAGGTCAGGGTCAATCGGATACAGTTGGTGCCGAAAGATCAGTTGCGAATCGGTCCGTAGCTCGAGACGACGCGGGGCAAGACGGATTCCTGCCTTCGCAGGAATGACGGGCTGATTACCCGTTGCGGAAGAAATAGCTGGCAAATGCCCGCCTGGGTATCCATCAGGTCACAATTCCCGGGGGAATCAAGACCTGACGGAACGAATAGGATACTCTATGGACACGGGACCAGCGGCGGGCCCCCTCGATACAGGTAGTCTATCATGTAGTCGATATCGAGGATATCGGCCTGGCCGTTACCGTCTGCGTCGGCTTCCTCCAGGCACTCCGGTTCCGCGCCGGAGCGGTAAAGCCAGCTAATAAACATATCGATATCAAGCACGTTGAACTGACCACTGCGGTCAATGTCACCACGGAGAACACAGCAAGTACCGCCGGATCCGCCACCAAAGTTGAGAAGGATACATAAATCGTCAGAGCCACTGTTAGCTACGGCGAGGTCAAGATCGCTATCGTTGTCGATGTCGACCGCTATGACCGCATCCGGGCTATACCTTACTTGATAATTGGTGGCAGGTCCAAAAGTAGCGTCACCGTAGTTCAATAATATTGAAGCATCCCGGGAATCCCTGTTGACGACGGCCAGGTCATTGGCACCATCACCGTCAAAATCGGCTGCGACAATACCATTCGGGACCTGACCGGCGGGATAGCAAACCGGTGCCTGAAAGGTTCCGTCGCCGTTGTTGAGCACGACGCAGGCCTGGTGAGGATTGGGACTAACGTAGCTCCCCGTGATCAGATCGATATCACCATCATCGTCCATATCGGCGGCGCCGATTGCCTGATCACCTCCGGCCTGAATAAAATCCAGAAACTGGAAGGTTCCGTCACCGTTGTTGGACAGCAAGGCGGCCAGATTGGTTTCGCAGCTTACGGCTACGTCAAGATCGCTGTCGTTGTCGAAATCAGCTACCGCCACAAATTGCGGCTGGGTTCCGGCATAGTAACTAACGCCGGGCTGGAAGGTTCCGTCGCCATTGTTGATGAAAACCGAGATACTGTTGCTGCTCCGATTTACCACCACGATGTCGTGATGGCTGTCGCCATCAAGGTAGGCCGACTCAACGGAGAAAGGATGATCCTGCGTCTGGTACCTGACCCCGGGCTCGAAAGTAGCATCACCGTTGTTTTGCAGGTAGGAAAAACTATTGGAATTTCTGTTGGCCGTAACAACGTCATAATCACCGTCGCTGTCAAAATCCGCGGCGGTGATTCCGCTCGGGCCCTTTCCTGTCCGGTAATATTCAAAGTCAACAAAAGTGGAGTCGCCATTGTTAAGGACGACGGTAAAATCGTCGCTGAGGTAATTCGCGCTGGCCAGGTCGATATGCCCGTCCCCGTTGAAGTCCGCGGCGCAGACATCTATGGCTCCGTTACCGGCTGCGCATCGGTACAGGGCCGGGAAGGTACCGTCACCATTATTCATCAGGACACCGACATTATCACTGCCCTGGCCGGACATAATCACGTCCGGGTAACCGTCATCATCAAGATCGTAGCAAATTACGCAACTTATACCGCCGGGTCCGCCATGGTCCGCACTGTGCGTGAACGTTCCGTCACCGTTGTTTCTTAGAATAGACAAGTATTCAGCCGCCACGACAATATCGGCGTTGCCGTCGTTATCGATGTCGGCGCTAGTGATGCCGAATGGGCCATGAGCCGCGCCGTAAGCTGTCGAGCCCGAAAACGAGCCGTCGCCGGCGCCCATGAGAACGGTAACGTCGTCGGATTCGAAGTTGGCGATGGCCATATCGAGGTTACCGTCTAAGTCGAAGTCGGTGCATGAAACCGCTCGCGGGCCGCTCCCGGCGGCATAATTGACGGCGGGCTGGTAAGTGGCGTCACCGTTATTTAGCAGAACCGAAACATCGTCGGAGTAGCCATTCACGACCACGATGTCATAATCATCATCCTTGTCGAAGTCAGCGGTGGCCACGAAAAAGGGCTCAGTGCCGACTGGATAATTGACCGCCGTGGAGAAGGTGGCATCTCCGTTATTAAGTAATATGGAAAAGTCGGCCGAGCCCATATTGGCCACGGCCAGGTCGAAGTCTGAATCTCCGTCGAAATCAGCCGCGCATAACCAGCGTGACCCCAGTCCGGCGGCATACGCAACCATAGGGGCGAAGGTACCGTCACCGTTATTGGTGAGGATTGATACCCCGAGAGCAGAGCTGGCGACCGCCAGATCGTTATCACCATCGCCGTCGAAATCAACGGCCGCGACCGACTGTGACCAATCACCGCTAGGGTAATTTACCGGGGCCTGGTAGGTGCCATCGCCATTGGCAATAAGAATTGATACGTCGCAGGAAAGCTGGTTAGCCACGGCGAAGTCGACGATTGCATCGCCATTGAGATCCGCGGCACAAACCGAGCGTGGGCCGTCATTCGCGGCATAATTGATGCCGGCCTCAAAGAGAGGTTCCAGAGGGAAAGCACTGGATGCTGAAAGAAGCATGGCTAAAATAGCGGCGGGAACAATAATCTTCCACATCGAATATCTCCTCGATAGAACTGCTGGAATCAGCGTTGTTAATTTGAATACTACCATACTGTATGAAATCATGTTTTCCCGGTAATGGCGGGCGGTTGAGGCGCGTTTCCTGAAAAAACATGCTGTGCCACGCCCGATAGGGGCGGGCATCGAAGTATCTGCTGCTACTGATCGGAGCTAATAGCTGACCTTCTTAATATAATACATACGGCCTGAGGGACAAGGGGTTTCACGGCGAGATGGTTCCGGGCAGCTTCGCCAGGCCCCAAATGATAGCCTGATTGCCCCTCCCAATAAAGCCTTGAACAAATTCCAAAAACCCAATAGATTGTAATCCGTCATGCATGTGCCGTATCTCGATAGTCTGCTCAAGCGCGTTCATATCTCAGGGACAAATGTTCTTATTATCATGTCAGTATTCGTCGGTCTGACTACCGCCCTCGGCGCTATCGGCTTTGTGAAACTTATCAGGACTTTCAATGACCTGTTTTTCGGTCTGACCGACCAGATTCTCACTGAGACGATCGGTGAGCGCGGATTCAAATTCTGGCTCCCGGCAATCCCCATGCTGGGCGGGTTGTTAGTCGGCCCTATTGTTTTTAAATACGCCTCCGAAGCCAAAGGACACGGCGTACCGGAGGTGATGAACGCGGTGGCTCGTCTCGGTGGTATTATCAGGCCCCGGGTAGCCGCCGCAAAAACAGTAGCTTCGGCCATTTGTATAGGATCCGGTGGTTCGGCCGGGCGTGAAGGTCCTATCGTACAAATCGGCTCGGCCATAGGCTCGACTATCGGCCAGATGTTTCGGATGTCAGGCGAACGGGTTAAGATTCTGGTGGGGTGCGGTGCCGCAGCCGGGATTTCCTCGGTCTTCAACGCTCCAATCGCAGGAGTGATATTCTCACTGGAGATTATTCTGGGTGATTTCGCCATCAAGACCTTCTCCCCGGTGATTCTCTCTTCAGTGGTGGCATCGGTGGTGACCCGGAGCGTCATGGGGAACCATCCGGCTTTCGCTGTCCCGAGCTATTCGCTGGTTTCCGCCTGGGAGATTCCGCTGTATATAACCATGGGGGCGGTCCTCGGGGGATATGGAGTGTTTTTCACGAAGACTCTCGACGCTTTCGAAGAGTTCTTTGAGAAGCTCAAGATGTCGCCGATGTTCAAACCGGCTCTCGGGGGACTTTTGCTGGGCATTATCGCCCTGTTCTATCCACAGGTTTTAGCCGACGGTTACGAGACCATCAAACTGACCATTTACGGCAACATGGGTGTGGAGATTTTACTGTTGCTGATTTTTATGAAGCTGGTTGCGACCTCGCTTACTTTGGGTTCGGGCAACTCGGGCGGCATATTCGCTCCCTCGCTGTTCATGGGAGCTGTGGCTGGCGGTTCCTTCGGGTTTCTGATGAACTATCTTTTTCCCGATGTCACCGCGACGCCGGGTGCGTATGCCCTGGTCGGGATGGCCGGTATGGTGGCCGCGACCACCCATGCGCCGATAACAGCCCTGCTGATTATTTTCGAGATGACCTCGGATTATCGTATTATCCTGCCGCTGATGGTAACGGTGGTATTCTCGGCCCTGGTTGCCGGGCGGTTGTTCAAACACTCGATTTATACCGCCAAACTGGCCAAGCGCGGGATTGAGATAAAAGGCGGTAAAGATATGAACGTGCTCAAGTCACATCAGGTCAGGGAGATCATGGACTCCGACTTCGAGACAATTGACGCCTCGACACCCCTGGCCCAGATATTTCGCACAATCGAGCATTCGAGCGAATCATATTTCATCGTCAACGATAAGCAAGGACACTTCAAGGGCGTGATATCGTTTCAGGATATTCGCTCCGTTCTCAGCCAGCACAGCCTGGACTACCTGGTGATCGCGCAGGACCTTGTCAAGGAAGATACCGAGGTGCTCAACTTCGATGACGATCTGGAAAAAGCATACAAGTTTTTCGGCATTAAGGACCTCAGTCTAATCCCGGTGGTCAACATGCCTGACCGCAAGCGAGTGATTGGTGTGGTCCGCCGGGACGAGTTGATTGACTATTATAATAAACGACTTATCGATACCTTGCGGCGGGTGTGATACCGAAACGCCGCATGATTCCCGATCGCGACCCCAGAGGTCGAGTCAACATAAATGAACTATGGCCGCATACGCCAAACTTCGCACCGACTTAGTCTCGGTTCCAGCTGAGATCGACGGTCAGACCGTCTATAATATCAAGGATCCTATCACCGGCAGCTATTTTCGGCTTCGTGAGCCGGAATTCTGGCTGGTTAACCAGCTTGACGGGGAAACATCCTACTCCGAAATCGCCGAACGCTTCCAGGCCAAATTCAACATGCAGATAACCGCAGACAACGTCCTTCAGTTTGTAAACCTCCTCGAGACCAAGTACTTCCTCGAGAATCAGCGGGCTGAACAGGTAACCTCGCGCAAGAGCCTGGGATTCGAAGAAAGGGATTCGCTCTTTTCCAAACTGCTATTCGTGAAGTTGAAGGCTTTTGACCCGACCCGTGCTCTCGATGTGGTTCTGAAAATCTACCGGCCGTTTCACCGGCCGTTCTGGTTCGTGATCGAAATTCTGATTTTCCTGTTCGGCACGGCGGTTCTCCTGGATAACTCGAGTTATTTCGCGGTCAGATTTTCGGAGATATTCAATATCGGTTCTATTGTTACGATTGTCCTGGCCTTCTTCATTTTGATAGTATTGCATGAGTTCGCTCACGGATTGATATGCCGCTATTACGGGGGAGAGGTCAAGGAAATCGGTATCCTGCTGATGTATTTCCAGCCGTGTTTCTATTGCGATGTCTCTGACGCCTGGCTGTTCAAAGAGAAGCGGCACCGTCTGGCGGTAACCTTCGCCGGGCCGTATTTCAGCTTCATCCTCATGGCCCTGGCGGTCCTGGCGTGGCGGGTAACGGTCCCGGGGACATTCATTAACGAGTTGTCTCGCTTGATCGGTATTATTATCTGGGTGACCCAGATGTTCAATTTCAATCCGCTGATAAAACTCGACGGTTATTATCTGCTTTCTGATTGGCTGGAAGTTCCCAACTTGAGGAGCAAGTCATTCGAATATTTTGGAAATGTTCTTAAACGGAGGGTGCTGGGGTGGCCGGTTGAGAAAATCAAAACAACCGCGCGAGAGAAGAAAATCTTTCTGATTTACGCCACCGCGGCCCTCATATATTCGGTATCGCTTCTGATTTATTTCTTCTGGATTCTAGCCGGTTTCCTTCATTCGAAAATGGGCAGCGCGGGATTAATCTTGTTGTTCGTTTTATTATTCTTTACCTTACGCACGAACATCGTCCGACTTGGTAAAGGAACCGTCCAGCATATTATCTATATGAAAGATATCCTCAAAAGACCGGCTCGCCTGATCACCTATATCATATTGTTCGTGGCTTTTATTCTGGTGATCTTCGTGATAAGGTTTCCTCACCGGGTGAGCGGCGAGATCGCGGTCAGGCCGGTGGCCGAATTCAATCTTCTCATCAATGAGTTTGGATTACTCGAAAAGAAGCTCCGGCGGGCGGGGGAAAATTCCCAGATAAAATCGAGTTATCTTCAGATGACCTCGACCGATATGGCCTCGCTGGATCTGGTCCCCTACGTGAGGGATGGTGAGCGGGTTGTAGCTACCGATACGGTGGCGGTGCTGGTATCGAATCAGGTTTCGACGGAACTGGAGGCCGCTAAGTCGGTGCTTGACCGGTTTGAGCGCAGCCTGGAGTTGCTTAAAGCCCCGCCGAAGCGCGAGGAGATCGACGAAGCCGAGGCTGAAGTGGCCGCGGCGCGGGCCGTGTACAGGCAAAAGGTAAATGATGAGAGCCGCATGCAGGAACTGGTCGACAGGAATTTGGCGTCCAGGGAAGAGTTGGAGGAGGCTCAGGCGTCCCTGGCAGTGGCTAAGGCCGAGGTTGAGAATAAACAAGCAAAAGTGCGCCTGTTAAAATCGCCACCGAAACCCGAGGAAGAGGCCGTGATAAAATCTGAGATTCAGAAGCAGACGGCGAATATTGAATTCCTGCAAACGCAGTTGGACAATCAATCAATTCTGGCCCCGATTTCCGGGACGGTTTTCATTAATCAACTTGAGGATCATGTTCTTGGTATTGCGGAGTATTCGCAGATCGAAGTTCTGGTGCCGGTTTCGGATTTCAATATCAACCTGGTAAAGAAGGGGCAGGGTGTTAAGGTAAAGGTGCGCACGTTTACCGATAAGGTCTTTGAAGGTAACGTGATTCACGTTCCCAAAGATGCCACGATGCGCGGGGGGGATGCCCGGTTCTACGTGTCGGCGATAATCAATAATGACAATGAATTGCTTCACAAAGGGATGACCGGCTATGCCAAAATCGAGATAGGCAGCAAGTCATTGTTTGGGTTGTTTCTCAGAAAGCTGGCCTCAATAATCAGGGTCGAGTTCTGGTCCTGGTGGTGATTACCTGCTTGAGCCGCTTAAAACGTTCTTTAGAGTCTCACTGACAATTCCTGGCAGTTTTATTGTAAGAATCTGCTGTGAGGTCAAATAAACCTTTCAGACCCGTTGAGGGGTATGATGTAAATGGAATTACGTTAACAGGAGGTTCTTAATGTACTACGAGTTGCGGCTCGAACAGCTGGAGTCGCGGATCGCGCCATCCCGTTATGGTGCGGACGCGCCAAACGGAATGGCCTAGATGCCCAGCTGCTTAAAAAAACTGCGAAAACTCGGAAGCAGGCCCTGGTGCCTGCTTTTTTTGTGCAGGAAAGGAGGTAAGACTGGAAAAATATTCCGGGTGCTGTAAGGTTTTCACATTCCGCCAAATATGTTTAGTGGACGCAGTAACTAAAGGTTCTTTTAAAACAGTAATGGAGATTTTGAAATGAACTACGAACTCAAAGTCGAGCACCTGGAGGCCCGTATCGCTCCGTCCCGTTGGGGCGCGGACTGATCCCGGTCATCAGTTAGGTCTTACGACCCGCAAAGCAGTTGGGCAGGTCAAAGTACCTGCCCTTTTTCTTGTCTGGGACAGTAAGAAATCCGGTCCCGGACAAATAAGCTCATTAGGCAGAGCAGAACTGCCCGACAGGGCGGCTATTTGCTTTGAGTGTAAACATTGTAAGGAGGTTTTGAGATGACCTATGAACTGAAGGTCGAGCAGCTGGAAGCCCGCGTCGCTCCTTCCAGGTACGGCGCCGAATAACAAGCTGCCCATGGTTTAGACACCATATCTGGACAACAGGAGGGCAGGTGCGCTCCTGCCCTCCGCTTTTTCTCGGGGCGGTCTGCGCGTAATCTCTTGTGATACACTATGATAGCCCGGGCCGGGGGTAGTTTTTGGCCTCGCCAGCCCCGTTTTAAGGATTTCTTTGTACCAACCTGTAAGATATCGATCCCTGGCCAAATAAGCTATGTGAACGCAGCAATTAAACGCTCTTAAAAAACTTAAACTTAACGAAGGCCGGAGGTTTTGAGATGAACTACGAACTGAGAATCGAGCAGTTGGAAGCCCGCATCGCTCCTTCCCGCTACGGCGCGGAATAAGCAGGGTTCCAGAAAGGCCAGGAGGCCACATAAAGCAGCTGGGCAGGCTAATGATACCTGCCCTTTTTTTATGCCCTCCAGGGTCGTTAACCAGCTGTAAGAAAGGTTGAACTCTCCAAATAAGATTTATGAAAGCAGTAATGGAGGTTTTGAAATGAACTACGAACTGAAAGTTGAGCATCTGGAGGCCCGTATCGCTCCGTCGAAGTACGGCATCGGCTGATCCGGGAAGACAGTAAGGTCAAATGACCACAGCAAGCAGCTGGGCAGGTAAACACTACCTGCCTTTTTTGTATCTGTTATTCACGTTTACCGTGATGAACAGATAGGAAGAACCTGACACGATCTGTAAGAACTCCCGGGAATGCCAAATATAGTATGTGGAAGCAGTAACAGAAGGTTCTTTTAAAGCAGTAATGGAGATTTAAAATGAACTACGAACTGAGAATCGAAGAGCTTGAAGCCCGCATCGCCCCGTCGAAGTACGGCTCGAGCCGCTAATCAAGCGAAATCGCGAAGTAGCTGGGCAGGTGGATGCTACCTGCCCTTTTTTATGGGTAACAGAGTTGTGTAGTTTCAGCCATTGTTCCTCAGAGAATACGATAGACATGGTGTAAGAAACCCCGGACAGTTCAAATAAGGGAAGTGAGAACGGAGAAGCTCTTTGAAAATATGATGAGACTCACAAATTTGGAAATACAAAATGGATTACAAACTTAAAATCGAGCAGCTTGAGGCCCGTATCGCCCCGTCGCGTTATGGGGCCGAAGGGTAAGATCACAGCAGTTAGTCTGACGACCTCCGGTTAAGTAAAGGCAGGCCATGTGGCCTGCCTTTTTCGTTCGCGGATTTTTGCCGGCAAGAGTTAGTTGGTGTGAGGCTGAGTACGGGGGAGAGTGATTCGGAAAGTCGATCCCTCGCCGTAGGTTGACTGGGCCGAGATATCCCCATTGTGTTGCTCGACGATCTTACGGCAGTTATACAGTCCCAGCCCGTGGCCGCTCTTTTTGGTGGAGAAGTACATATCGAAGATCTGCTCGATTGTTCCCTCGGGCATACCAACGCCATTATCGCTGATGTCGACCATGACAGTATCTGATATCCTGTCATAAGAGGCCTGGATCTCGATCTCCCGTTTGAGTTCACAGCCCTCTTTCTGGTGCTCGATGGCTCTTTCTTCAATCGCGTCGGCGGCATTATTGAGCACGTTTGTAAATACTTGCTGAATCTGTCCAACATCGATATCGAGGTTGGGAATGTCGGAACTAAGATCGATAGTGAAATGGGTTTGTCTGAACCTGGGCTGAATTCGCAGGGAGAACAGCAGGTCTTCGATCAGGTGTTTGATATCGTAGCTTATGTATTCCGTTTGTGGCTTGGAGAAATCCACCAGATTATCGACAAAATGTCTCATTTTGGAGACGCTCTGGGAAATCGTGCCGCAACTTGTTTTGACCTTGTCGGACTGGTTTTGCTCGATCTGAAGGGGAAGCAGGTCGGCGTGGCGCAGGGCCGCGTCAAGGTGGGTGTTAAGTTCATGAGCTATCGACGTAGCCAGTTCCCCCTTGGCGACCAACTTCTCTGACAGGATCAGATATTTTTCCATCAGGACGCTGTTGGTGACATCCTCAACGGTGATCACCAGTCCCGGGCCCGAATCCTGACCGGTGGTTACCGGTGATATCCTCACTGAGAGCACTTTTTCGACATAGCCGGTATTGTGGAAGAAACGGTCATTGCAATAACTGTCTCTGGTCGACATCACCAGGTTAATCATATACTGCCACCGCGCCTGTTCCCTTTCCGGCAGCAAATCGAGAAACATAACTGCTTTTCGGCTCGAACCGAGTGAGGGAATGCTGTCCCGGTTGATGTCGAAAACTTCGAGAGCGGCCGGGTTTATTCTGGTGAGCTGGCCGGAGTGCCCTATTGCCACGATGCCGACGGGAGAAGCATCAATCACCGTGGCATCGAGCCCGGTATCGGTTGAGGCGGCCCTTGCCTTAACCCGCTTGACCTCTCGAGGGGCGCTACTCTTGCGCGGTCGGGGTTTTTTCTTGGCTGCGTTCTTCATGGTCGAAAGTCACATTGCCCTAAATGCTTACCTTTATTATCGGAAAAAAGGAGCGGGGAATTAACGGCAAGATTGATAGGCGCCGGGGTTTGAAACGGCTGAATCAGCGGCCAGCCGAAAGTTCCCGAAGGGAAAACAGGCGGGACTCAACCTTATAGTCCTGCCGGCCGAAATTGGTCAGGTTGAGGAACTCTTTGAAAAGCCATTTAACTGCCGATTTGTCGTCTTCCGGGCTTTCGTCGGTATCGGCGATATTAAAGGCCGTCAGTGAGACACAGGTCAGAGTAAGCTCAATGTAGTATCGTTTATCACCGGCTAAAGAGTCGATTTCGGCCAGTTTCAGGGACATGGAATCGGCCAGGAATTTGTGAAACTGCGCCAGCGACAAAAAGTGCTTACTCGAAGAGCTATCGGACGAGAGGTTAGATACGAAGAAGTTCTCGGTAATGACGCGAAATCCTACCTGAAAAACTCCTTTGGATTCGGCGAGTTTTTCCGCTCCCCATAGCTTCCTGGGTCGCAACAGGGAAAGGCGGTATTCAACGGCAATATCTATTCCGTCTTCCATCTGATTTACGCGTTTGGAGGTAATAAGAGATGACATGTCCACCCACACGGTCACGAAACCATCCTGGGTGTAGATATCGAAATCAATCTGCTCGCCATCGTTCGCCGCGAGCGCTCCCGGAGCAATCACGAGAGACAGCGCGGCAACCATCAGGAGATTAATCTTCTTCATGACAGTAGCTGCCGCCCCCGGGCAATATCAGAATACGTGGTCGAGTCGCACATAGAAAATCGGATTATCATCAAATGAGCGGTCGAGCCGTTTGGCCAGACTTATCCTGAAATCATCCTCAAAATACAGGGCAATGCCGAGATCGTGTTTGATCTCGACCGAACTATCAAGTTTGCGGTCGTTGGCGATCTGCCCGGCATCCCAGAACAAAGATACGGCTGATTCCACCTTCGGGAACTGTATCCGGTACTCAGCATTGGTCATCCAGAAACGGGTTCCCATGAATTCCTTGTGATCGTAACCCTGTAGAGTTCCCAGGCCGCCTAAGAAGAATCTTTTGTACATGGGAAGATAGCCGTCACTGCCGCCGAACATTGCTCGAACGATTACCGTAGCACGCCGGTGGACTTTCTGGTATCGCCTTACCGCCAGAACATATCGACGGTAGTCGAAATCTGAGTTCAAGCCGTTGCTGGACCATTCAAAGTCTAAGGTGGCGAACCATGCCGTTCGATCGAAAGGATCATCTTCGTCGCGAGTGTCGTAAGCCGTCCGCGCGTACAGCGTGCCGTTTTGTGTAGTGTCCAACTCGGCGACACCCACGGCACGGAATCTATCCTCGACAGTGTTGAAATTCTTCGGAAACAGCTTATTGCCGCCAAACAGTGACCACAGGTGCCGTCTGGCCTCGAGCCAATGGGTTTCCTCCAGTCGATAACCCGCCTCGACTGTCAGATTCTCGATTGGTCTGGTTCGAGCGCAAAGATATCCGCCCTCGGCCTCATAATAGTCCCTGAAATCCTCGGTGGCCAATAAGGCGAAGGTGGTATTTTCCGCGTCACCGATCAGCCACTCGTATTCGCTGACCAGGCGACGCTGGAAACCCGCCCCGACCACTATCGAAGGCTGTCGGATTAAAGTCTGCTCGATCCCGATGTGGTAGCGCCATCTTTCTGAATTGAACCCGTAGCCTGCCCTTACTGAAAAGGAGGGCAACAAGGAATCCGAGTCCCGGTAGGCCACACCCGCATAGAGACTAAGACCATCCACCCGATCGTAGGTAATCTTGTCGAGAAAATCCCAGTCGGTCAGGTCGCGCACGAAGCGATATCGCAGCCTGATTCTTCGTTTGGTGACGTCGTAGATTTCGCCGTAAATCGAGGCGTCGTCAGCTACTTCGACACTTCCGTCGACAGCCGCGACATCTCCCCGGGCGACTGCTTCCGGACCCACATATACTTCGCCGAGAATGGCGATGATGTCGCGGTTGACCTCGCCATAGACTTCTATGTCGGAACCGACAGCGAGTATCATACCGCGAACAAAATCATCCTTCCCAACGGTGACGGTTTCACCGACTGCCACCATGTTTCCCCTTTTGAACCTGGAAGTTTTAGTGGCCGACGGCTTTCTGGTATAGAACGTGATGCTGACGGTTCTTTCGGCCTCTGAGATGGCGGTACTATAGATGCTGTCGTAGTAGTATCGCTGGCCGTTCAGCAACAATCCCGTTTCGTCGAAGAGAAGATCGCCATCGATATATAGGCTTCCGTTCTTTTTCGACAGAGAACCCTTGGGATAAGTTCTCGTAATAATATCACCGTCTTCAAACGTTGAAAATTGAATCTGACTCTTGCTATAAGCGATCTCGAAGTACTCGGTTTCGAGACGGTTGGCTTTGTAATCTTCGTATTCAATAGCGAGCGAGCTGCCGGCAAATAGCAGGCTGACAGCAACCGCAAGGGTGGTGACACAGCTTTTCGCAGTCATAGAATCCTCCGTTTTTCAAGATTATAAAACATATGCTGTGCCAATAAGTCAAGTTATGAAATTTCAACAGGTTACTAAATCATCTAGCAGCTGGGCGTGTCAAAAATACACGGCCCAGCACGATTCTGATTCACTCGTCCTTGAGCCCCAGTTCCCTTATCTTACGCGACAGGTTGCCTCGATCCATCTTCAGACTGCGAGCCGCGGCCGCGATATTGCCGGCATGCTCAACGAGAACCTGCCTGATTATCTCTTTTTCATATTGCCGCAGTCTCTCGGAAAGCGCCTTTGAACCTGCTTCAGGAACTGACGGCGCTCCTTGGGCTAGTTGAATGGCCACTTCGCTTGAACCGATAGTAGTCTCGGGATGGAGAATAGTTAGCCTTTCCACGATATTTTTAAGCTGTCGAACATTCCCCGGATAATCGTATGCCGTGAGTACTTCCATCGCCTCGGGAGCTAACCTGGTAACACCGGCAGGGTCAAACCTTCTGAGAAATTCTCCCACCAGAAGTGGAATGTCGTCGGGTCTGTGCCTGAGAGGAGGGACGTTTACCACGAGCACGGAAACGCGATAGTACAGATCTTCGCGAAATTTCCCTTCATCCACCAGCCCGAGAAGTTCTCTGTTGCTGGCGCATATCACGCGGACATTGACATGGGTTCGGTCGACGGCGCCCAGCGTTTCTACTTCCCCCGTTTCCAGCACGCGTAGCAACTTAGCCTGGCATTCGATTGGTAGGTCGCCGATCTCGTCGAGGAATATCGTGCCGCTATCGGCCAGGATGAATTTCCCCGGGTAGTCTTTGACAGCCCCGGTAAAAGCGCCTCGCTTATGGCCGAATAGTTCGGATTCGAAAAGTGTTTCCGGTATCCCCGGGCAATTCACTTTGATGAACGGTTTATCCCGCCGGTTGCTCTGCAAATAAATCCTGGTCGCGACCAGCTCTTTACCGGTACCGTTGGCACCGGTTATGAGCACGGTGGCATCCGATGGAGCCACTTTCTCGATTGACCTTAAGAGAGTCTTCATGGCCCGGGATGAACCCACTAATCGCGATTGAGTGTCCAGATCATCCACCAGAAGGCTCCGCTGACGGTTCGCATCCCTTAGCATCAGAGCGGTCCTGACACTTGCGAGCAGTTTTTCAGGAGGAACCGGCTTTTCAAGGTAGTCGAGGGCTCCCGACTTAACGGCCTCGAGAGCTGTCGAGATTTCCGACTGGCCGGAAATCACCAGCACCAGTGGGGGAGACGGTTCCTCTTTTAATAGCTTGAGAAATTCAATGCCGGACCGGTCGGGCAGGTTCAGGTCAAGAAGCACCAGGCTTATCTCACCCGCGCGCAGTTTCCGAACAGCTTCGTCGAACGAACCGGCTGAGTCGGTCGGATAACCGCTGTCTTGGAGCAATGAAGAAAACGAAAGGACAATATTCGGCTCGTCATCTACAATCAGTATTCGGTTACTCACCGGGCGACCTCGCAGGGATGCTGATGGTTATCGATGTCCCCTGCCCCACGGCACTATCAATGAGTATGCTTCCATTGATCTCGCTTACGACTTTATCCACGACCGCCAGGCCAATGCCGCTTCCGCCAGTCTTGGTGGTGAAATAGGGGATCCGGGCGGAAGCAACCACGTCGTGGCTCATTCCGCGCCCGTTGTCTTTGATTTCGATGACGGCAGCGGCATTTTCACGACGGAGGGTAAGCTCTATCCGGCCACCTTCATCGCAAGCCTCGATAGCGTTCTGCAGCAGGTTGTGAATCGCCTCTCTGAAATAAGTGATGTCGATATCGGCGGTTACGGTTTCACCGGGAACTTTGAGGGCGAACTTGTAAGGCGCCAACCGGTCGGAATACAGGCCAGCTATCGAACTCAGAAATTCGTTGAGATTGACTGATTCTATTTTCGGCTCGGGCAGTTTTGCCAGTTGAGAGAATCTTTCCGCGAGCTCTGTCAGGTGTTTCAGTTCTTCGGTTGCCGCCTGCAGAGGCTGGCGGACGACCTCGTACTGGTCGGTATTCTTGAGGGCGTTTTCGAGCCGAAAGACGGATACCAGAATCGGCTGAAGCGGGTTTTTGAGTTCGTGGGCGAACCGCCGGGCGACATTTCGCCAGGCGGCGACGCGCTCTGTCTGGGCCAGACGGGAGGTGGTGACACGGAGCTGTTGGGCCATCCGGTTGAAATTTTCTATGAGGGTCTTTATTTCGCCGAAGCCACTGACATCAACGCGCTGCTCGAAGTCACCGTCGGCGATTCTTTTCGAGGCCTCACTCAAGCTGGTGAGGGGTGAGGCAAGGTTCTTCGATATTCGTGCCGAGAAATGATACGCCAGAATCGCCGTCAACCCCGCCAGAGCAATAAAAAGGACGGCTAAAAAGAGCAGGTAGTTCGAAATGAGTTCTTTCCGCGAAGAGGCGGCACCGATGTCCGTCTGAATGTACTCTGTCAACTCTACGTATGCCGGGCCATGTACCAGGCCGCCGACAAGGGTTGCCTTGTTGCTGTCCGGGAACGTTGCGTACTGGTAGTAGGTTGTGTCCAGGCGTATGAACCCGCGCGGTTTCGATTGGATTGCCTGGGCTATCAGCGTTACGGCCCCTGCGGGCAGGTCAAGGCTTGTTCCGATAATAGTGTGAGTGTCTCCGCGAAATGAAATAAGAAAGTCGATTGTCCCCGGATCGGAATCACGATAGACACTCCAGGTTCTCATGCTCGTTTCGATTTTGCCGAAAAGGTAGTTGTTATAGTATTCAGCGAGTTGGGGGATTCCGCGCGGCTCAGGGCCGCGTGCCCCGGGACTTTCCTGTGATGCGATATAATAACCGGCCAGGGCGAGGATGATTGATGGCAAGAGTGCGAAAAGCAAGAAGAATCTGAATAGTTTCTTTCCGAAAGACGATTTCATGGCTTACTTGCGGTAGCGTGCTACATAGTCCGCGAGAGCCTGCCGATGTGAAATAAAGGCGATCTTTTCGGGGAGATCGTCGAACTTGAAATATCTTACCTCCAGAGCGTCATCGGAAGCGCGCATTTTCCCCCCGACAATATCGGCCAGATAAAGCATCAACACAGCATTGTTTCGGGGGTCATCCTGCCCTGAATATACTTCGAAGAACGACGTCAGCTTTATTTTCAACCCGGTTTCTTCTTCGACCTCACGTATGGCAGTATCTGTCGGATGTTCGCTCCATTCCATGAACCCGGCGGGTATACACCACCAGTTCACTTTCGGAGGGTGGGCCCTCTTTACCAAGAGGACGCTGTCGTCTTTTACTATAATAGCTCCCGCGGCCGGGATCGGATTCTGATAAAAAACGAAATCACAATTGGCGTCGGTGCAGACCATTCGCGGTCTTCCGTCGAATTTTTCCCTGTTCAAATTGGAACCGCACAGCGGGCAAAATCTGTAGCCGCTCATCTGATCTTTGCGTTTGAACAGGGCGTCGGCGTCAAAGTTCTTATGCTTGTCCATCATAAACCTTGAATCCGTTGTGTATCTTGAGAGCTACGATTGTCGTATCATCGCGCGGCGGATAGGTCGGATCGAAATCACGCATATCTTTGAGGATCATATCAATCAACGCCTGAGGTTCTTCGGAGCGATGATCCTGGACATATCGCCTGACTCTCTCTTCGGTATACTCTTCTTCGATTTCGTTCATGGCCTCGGACAGTCCGTCGGTGAAGAAGAACAAAACGTCATCCTTTTCAAGTTGAACAGTGGCCGACTGATAAACCATCTGGGGCAGAGCACCGATGACCGGACCGCCGGCGGTGAGGAGCTCCAGGCTGCCATTGGCCCGGGCGAGAATGGGATAATTATGTCCCGCATTGGAGTAGCAGAAGCGGCCGCTGACGGTGTCGAATTCGCCGTAGAAAAGAGTCACGTATTTCTCGGCCGACGATGAATCAGCAATGAGCTGGTTCATATTCTTCAGCACAATATCAATGGGGTTGCCGTTGCACACCTCGCTTCTCAGGATGGCCTGGGTCTGGGCGATCATCAGCGCGGCGGGCATTCCTTTACCCGATGCGTCCGCGATAACGATACCCACTCGGTTGTTATCGATGGTGAGAAAATCAAAAAAGTCTCCTCCAACCGTGCGGGAAGGGGTTGAATGGGCTGAGATCTTCGCGCAGACCAGCTCCGGCGGCTTTGATGGCAACAGGTCGAGCTGAATCTGCCTGGCCATGGTGACCTCTTCCTGCAGGCGGATTCTCTCGAGCGATTCTACATACAGCCGGGCGTTGATCAGTGCTGTTACCATCTGATTCGAGAGGACGCCCAGCAGATTCAGGTCCTCGGACGAGTAGGAGTATCCGGCTGCCTTGTCGGTAAGGGCGACAAACCCCAGCAGGTGGTCGGCGTCTTTCATGGGAAGAATCAATTTCACCAACCTTTCTTCGAGCAAGCCGGCGAGATTGGAGCCCTCCCGGTAGTCGGCAAGGGAGTAGAAATACGTCGGGGTATCGAGCAGGTTAATGCCTCTTAGCATCAGGTCACTGCGGGAGATCACGACGCGACGCGCATTGTCTTCGCTGATCAGCAGGGCGTATTCCTTGACCTTATCGTCATATAGCACGAAGAACACTTTCTCGACCAGAAGAGTGGTTTTGAGTGTCTCGTTGATGATGTTGCGCAACTTGGACGGGTCAAACAGTGAGATAACCTGCCGCGAAAAACGCTCTAATACATTGCGGTGGTCGGTACGGGTACGGATGAACAGGGACCGTATAAACTCGTCAACCCAGTGATTGATGGGCTGGAAGAACAGCAAGACAAGAATGATGAAGGCGTAACTGACAATCTCAGCCTGTTCGCCAAATACCGGTTCCAGGAGTTGTTTCGACTTTATGACAATGATAATATAGAGACCTACTAGTATGGCCGAGGTGATCGAATAGATAAATGACTGCCGGAAGATCAGTCGGACATCCAGAAACTGATAGCGGATAGTGGCGAAGATCAACAGTCCGGCGGCGGCCGCCACCGACAGAATCATGAGGGCCGATTTCAGGGTTTCAGGCAACGTGTACGGCAAAACCGTGCTGCCGAGATGGGCGATCAGCAGCAGCCCGAGTCCGACCCGGGTACCCCACAGAACCACTTTTGTCTGAGTTATCAGCCTCGGGTTGGTTACGAACTTCCTGCCGGTCTCGAGGAAGTATGAGGCTGTGATAACGTATACAATACTTATGGCGCCGAAGATGTTGATATCGTAGGAACGCACGAAACTGAGCAGAAGGTGAAGCCACGAGATCAACCTGGCAAAAGGTTGAGTTACTATGCTGGCAAAACCTTCCTCGGAGGTCTCTATGCTCAGGTTGCCGAAGAAATCAATCAGGTCGTCAAAAAACAGCACGATAATGAGGTGCATTACATACGGCAGGAAGATTATGTAGCGCAGTCTGGGACGCCTGAAGCCGCTGAGACGGTCAACGGGGAAGATCCATGAGAACAACAGCAGCAGCGGGAAGAAGAATTCCCAGGCATAGTGCAGGGCGTAGAGAGTGGTGTCTTCGAAGGCGACCGGGGAAGTGGTGATGGGGTCGACCATCTTGCCCAGGGCTATAAAGACCGGGCCAAGTCCGGCAAAAAGGAGCATCGCGCCGGTAACGCGATTGAGCCGGTTGGCGAAATTATCCCTGGTAATGGTAATTGCCAGAAACACCAGGAAGGCACCGGTTAAGAAAAATAATAGAGTTTTAAATAGCTCCAGAGTCATACGACCTGCGTGTCAGTGTTCAATATTCAACTAAGCGACTTGGTGATCGTGATAGCGGTTCCGCTGTTATCCTCACTAATCTTTACGCTGTCCATCAGCGATCGGACGATAAAAATGCCCCGCCCGGCCTCTTTGAGGAGATTCTCATCGGCGAGCGGATCGTCGATTTCGTCCGGATTGAACCCTTCCCCTTCATCCAGAATAGTAATGGAGATCTTTTTTCCACTTCTATGTATACTAATTCTCACGTCTTTTTCACCGGAGGACTTGTTCCCATGGCAGATGGCGTTATTGACCAGTTCCGAGACAGAGATGGCAATATCGGCAATGGTTGATTCATCGGCTCCATACCCGCGCAGGATTCCCTCGATGAAAATATCTACGTCCATCAGGTACTCCTGGCTGGAGGGTATGGTTATGGTGTCCCCCGATATCATAGGTTTTTTCATTACGGCAGGTTCTCCCAAAAAAACAGGCAGGACACGTGGTGCCTACCTGCGAGAATGCATATTGTCTGCTATTTGAGAAGCATCGTTATTTGAATGATTTCACGGCCTCGTCCACGGTGTCATAGGCCTCAAACACGGTTACAAGCTTGGTTATAGTCAACAGAGATTGAATCTTCTCGGTCACGTTGGCCAGCTTGAGTTCGCCGTTAGTGTTGCGGAGTGTGGTGTATCCCGATATGAGGATGCCCAGTCCGGTGGAGTTCATCCAGTCAACCTGTGACAGGTCAATGACCACTTTCTTTTTGTCCTGCTCGATGAACTCGTAAAGTTTATCGTGTAACAGGCTCGCATCGGGTCCACCCATTATCTTTCCCTTAGGCTCCAAAACCACCACGCCATCTTGTTCGCGGTCACTAAGCCTCATTTTATCCTCCAGAAACGAGATATTTATAATACGTTTTTTCCGACGACAGGGTTCCTGAGCGGGACACAGAGGTGCTTGCCTCGGCACCAGAGCGTCTCCGGCTTACCCACGGAACAGTCTAAGTCCTTAATTAGCTTATTATTGCCAATCGTGTCAAGACTAATTTTGGCCCCCCCTGGGCCGGGCGTAACACACCCTGACTCATTGGCGTAGAGCACGTGATATTGCTCAGCTTTATCGAATGGGCAGCGTTAACTGGCTGCCCTGGCTCTGGCAGGGGCTATCGGTAGCCACTGTAAGGCCTTGGTGGGGCAGAAGTGGGCGCAGGCCGGGTCGCCGCCGCAGAGATCGCATTTGACTACTATGTTGTGTTGCTGATCGAGCAGAGAACAACCGAAGGGGCATGCCGCGACACAGGCCATGCATTTGACACACACTTCCTGGTTCAACTCGATGGCCCCTGTCCCGGGATTACGCCGCAGGGCATCGACAAGGCACGATTTTACGCAGGCGGCGTCATCACACTGCAGACATACCACCGGAATCCAGAGGTCCTTGGAGCCGCCATCGAGCGGAAAGATCCGGGTCTGTCCCCGGACATTGTCAACCGCATGAGTGAATGAACAGGCTAATTCGCAGGTTCGGCAGCCGGTACAGAGGTTGGGTGTGACGATAAAGCGATGGTTCATAACTGAACCTCCCGATCCCACGCCGCGATACGTCCCATGGCCGCAGCCAGTTCATTGCGGTGACAGGCATCACAGGTGTCGAAGTAATTTGGCGGTATGTTACGCTGTTCGGAGAGATGAACAGCGAATTCTCTGGTTATGGTCTCCTTGCCGCACTTATTACAGGTCAGCAATTCGAACTTCTTGTCCCAGATAGTCAGAAGGCCCTTCTTGACTTTATACTCGATAAAGTTGGTTGGACAATTCATGGCGCACGACAGGCACCCGGTACAGTCAGGCGGGGCCTGCCGGAGGGGTGGGGCGATCTCCTTGCCATGGCCGCGGCCCACAGTTGATATGGCATGGAAGCCCATGCGATCGCAAATGCGGGCGCACAATCCACAGAGAATACAATTGTCGCCATCGACAACCGTCTCATACCTCGTGCGGGTGACACCGTACTCGCCGGCCAGTTCGATTATCTCGGTGCATTTTGGGTGTCGGGCCAGGAAGAGATCGAGAATTGTCTTCCTGAGTTCATTGACTTTGGGGGCGTGAGTATTGACTATCAGGCCGTCGGCAACCGGGTAGAGACACGAGGTAACATAGTCGCACCACCCGTCCCATTCCTGTCGTGTGATCTCCACCACGCAGAGACGGCATGCCCCGAAAGGCTCCACCGCTTCATGGTGGCACATCGCCGGTACGTCGATGTTCTCCCGACGAATCACCGACAAAAGCATCTCACCCTCGGATGCCTGAACAACTCTTCCATTTATAGTAAGTCTGACCACGTTTTCTCCTAACTGACGTCAATCGCATCGTAACGGCAGACAGCATAGCAGGCGCCGCACTTGGTGCACTTATCCTGATCGAGAATATGGATCTCACCTTTCTTGCCGGTTATGGCGTGGGTGGCGCAAACAGCGATACAGGCCATACATCCGGTACACTTTTCATTTATCTCGTAGGTGATTAACTCGCGGCACACGCCGGCGGGGCAGCGCTTGTCACGTATATGAGCGAGATATTCATCACGGAAATACCTGAGCGTGCTCAACAGTGGATTGGGCCCCGACTTACCCAGACCGCAAAGCGAACCGATGATGACCATTTCGGACAGCTTCTCCATCTTCTCCAGATCGGCCTCGGTGGCACGACCTTCGGAAACCTTCACCGTCAGCGCATGAAGCTGGTACAGTCCCTCCCGGCAAGGTACGCATTTACCGCACGATTCGTCGACGAGGAAACCGAGGAAGTACTTGGCCACATCAACCATGCACGTCTTGTCGTCCATTACGATCATGCCGCCCGAACCCATCATCGAACCCGCTTCGGTCAGCGAGTCGAAGTCGACCGATAAGTCAAGCTGTGAGTCCGGTAGACATCCTCCCGATGGCCCGCCGGTCTGAACAGCTTTGAAGGGCCGGTCGTCGATGATACCTCCACCGATATCGTAGATTATCTGGCGGAGGGTAGTTCCCATGGCTACTTCGATCAAACCGGTGTTACGAATCTTGCCGACAAGGGAGAAAGCTTTTGTACCGGTGTTTTTCTTGGTGCCCGTTTTACAGAACCAGTCGGCGCCCTTGTCGAGGATGACCGGTACCGTGGCCAGTGTCTCCACATTATTGAGGACAGTAGGTTGATCGTGCAGTCCCTTGACGACGGAGCGAATATACTTGGCTCTTGGCTCGCCGACTTCACCGGCTACGGATTTCATGAGAGCCGAAGATTCACCGCATACGAAAGCGCCGGCGCCCCGACTGATGCTGATCTTGAAGGAAAAATCGCTGCCGAGTATATTGTCACCCAGAAGGCCAAGCTGTTCGGCCTGCTCGATGGCTTTCTGAAGATTCACCACTGCCAGCGGGTATTCTTCGCGAACGTAGATATATCCCCGCGAGGAACCCACCGCGTAAGCGGCGATCGCCAACCCTTCGAGGACTGCGTGTGGGTCACCTTCCATAATGGCCCGGTCCATGAATGCCCCCGGGTCACCTTCGTCACCGTTGCAGATAACGTAGCGGATATCGGATTGGATTTTCTTGCACGTGGCCCACTTGCGGCCGGCCGAAAAACCAGCCCCGCCGCGACCCCGGAGTCCGGATTTGGTTATCTCGTCGATGATTTCGTCGCCGGACATCTTCGTGATCGCTTTCGCCAGTGACTGATAACCGCCGTCGGCAACGTAGTCCTTGATGTCACACTGGTTGATCTTTCCCAGCCTGGCCAGCGCGATGCGTGTCTGGTGACGGTAGAAATCAATATCGGCGTAGCGCTTTATCTTCTTCCCGTTGCCGTTAGGAGAGTAGAGGAGTCTTGTGACAGTCTCGTCATGCCTGACGGACTTTTCGATAATCTCCTCGACATCTTTCGTTTTGACTTTGGTATAAAAGGTCCCTTCAGGTTCAATTATAACGAGGGGTCCCTGCTCGCAGAATCCGTGGCAACCGGTTTCCTTGAGAGCCTCGACCGAAAAGCCCTGAATTCGTTTTTCCTTGAGTACTTTTTTGAACTGGTCGCTGATTTTTTGTGCCCCGCTGGCAAGGCATCCCGGACCGCAGCAAACGAGGACCTTCTTTTGGAACCGTTTTTCTGCGGCCTGATATTTCTTCTGAAGGTCTTTGAGTTGTCTTATATTTTCGAGCCGCATATTATTTCCCCTTCAGCAGTTTCTTGTAGTCCGACACCTTGGCCGGGCCGAAATATCGCTCGTTAACGATCACCACTGGCGCCTTGGCGCAGGCGCCGACGCAACTGACGGTCTCAATAGAGAACTTCATATCAGGAGTTGTCTCACCGGACTTGATCTTAAGTTCGTTTTCGAGCTGTTCCTGTATCAGGGCGGCGCCCCTTATGTGGCAAGTTGTTCCTACACATATGCGAATGACCTTGTCGCCACGAGGGTGGAGGCTGAAGGCATTATAAAACGTTGATACCGAGAAGACCTTGCTCAGAGGAACATCGAGCACCTTCGCTGTCTCCTGAAGAGCCTCACAGGGGAGGAACTGGTATTCCTTCTGGATATCCTGCAGGACTGAAATCAATGACTCCTGCTGCCTGGGGTAACGATCAAAAATTCCCTGTAGTTTGCTCAAGTCGTGATTCATACCTTTTCCTTCTTGGCCAGCATCTTGCGGGCGAGGTCGTACCCCTGCTTTAGAACCGTTAGATTTATCTCGAGCAGTTCTTTCTTGGCGCCCATTTTCTGCTTTACTGTTTTCCGGACGGTATCGAACGGAATTACATCGGAGGCACCAATAAAAGCCCCCAGAACCACGATGTTGGCGGTCTTGGGCGTGCCTGCCTTAAGTGCTATATCGTTAGCCGGGACCAGAAGTTGCGTCAGGTCCTTGCGATCCGAACTGACGTTAATCAGCGAGCTGTTAACGATGAGTATTCCGCCCGGTTTGACGCGCGACGCGAATTTGTCAAACGAGGGCCGATTGAAAACACACAGGGCTTTAGGATTGTTGATAATCGGTGAGCCTATGCGCTCATCGGAAATTACCACGGTACAGTAAGCCGTCCCACCGCGCATTTCCGGTCCGTAAGAAGGCAACCAGATAACTTTCTTGCCTTCCGCCATAGCGGCGTAAGCAAGTAGCTGACCGGCCGTCATGATTCCCTGACCGCCGAAACCGGCGAAGGTAACCTCAAACTGCTCCATCGTCCCGCTCCAAACTTTCCGGGTCCTTCTTGCAGCCTAAGGGATAGTACGGAATCAAATCATCTTCCAGCCAGTTGATTGCCTCCTCGGGTGTCTTCCCCCAGTTGGTCGGGCAGGTGGAAAGAACCTCTATTAGCGTAAAGCACCGTGCCTCCATCTGGTATTTGAAAGCCTTCTGAATGGCTCGCTTGGCCTTGATTATATGTTGCGGAGTGTGAACTGCGACTCGCTCTAAATAGGCGGGAGTGACCAGGGCCGCGAGCAATTCCACCATTCTGATAGGTTGACCAGTTTGAGCCACGTTCCTGCCCTGCGGACAGGTTGTGGTTATCTGCCCTTCGAGCGTCGTGGGCGCCATCTGGCCGCCGGTCATGCCGTAAACAGCATTGTTGACGAAGATTGTAGTGAACTTCTCACCCCGGTTGGCGGAATGTATAATCTCGCTCATACCTATCGAGGCCAGGTCGCCATCTC
Organism: Candidatus Zixiibacteriota bacterium; assembly: GCA_020351995.1. Taxonomy (GTDB): domain Bacteria; phylum Zixibacteria; class MSB-5A5; order GN15; family FEB-12. Next base: position 1,281,375 of record CP070674.1, on the reverse strand, counting down.
CCTGATAGGTAAAGACAATCATATCGGGCCGTAATCGCTTGAACCCGGTGGCCAGGGCGGGGGCCCGGCCATGGGGTGCCTCGAGAAAGTCACAATTGAAATAATTGTAAGCCAGTACAGAGCATCCTACCGGCGCGACACCGAGAGCCTTCTCACGAACACCAAGATTATCGAGAGCCTCGGCAACCAGGCGGTGGATAACCCCATGGGTACATCCCGGACAGTAGTGCGTAATTCGATCGGTGAGTGATTCCGGCCTGGTGAAAATAATCTTTTCTTTCGATTCCATAGCAGACCTCACGCCTTTTTCTTGCCCGGTTTGGGTTTTCTTTTGTCCGTCAGCTTTCTTGCCTGCTCCATAACTTCCTCGGGGGAGGGGACGATGCCACCGGTTCTGCCAAAGAAGGTAATGGGTTTCTTACCCACGGCTGCCCGCTCAACATCCTCGCACATCTGGGCGGTGCTCATCTCGATGACGAGAACGTCGCTAATGTTCTTTTTGGTGACTTCCTTGTAGATTGCGTCTTCCGGGAACGGGAAGAGGCTGATCGGTCTGAACAGGCCGGCGGAAATACCTTCCTTTTCGAGTTCATCGATCGCGGTCTGACAAATGCGAGCCATGGTACCGTAAGCTATAATGAGCAGCTTGTTCTTCGGTGCTATCTTGTAGAGCTCGAAACGAACTTCCTCTTTTTTCATACGGTCATACTTTTCCTCGAGTATCGAGCAATTGTCTTCAAGCAGATTCGGATCAAGGTAAAGCGATTTGATTATGATCGGGTCCCGCCCTCTGGCGCCTGTTGCCGCCCACGTCTTGGGAGGTAGCTCGGGTTCGGTGTACTTCTCCGGAATCTCCACTGATTCCATCATCTGGCCAATCATGCCATCACCGATCATCATGACCGGGTTGCGGTACTTGTCAGCCAGGTGGAAAGAGAGCATCATGAGGTCCACGGCTTCCTGAATCGTCGATGGTGCCAGGACCAGCACCCGGTAATCGCCGTGTCCGCCGCCTTTGGTGGCTTGAAAGTAGTCTGATTGAGCGGGTAAAATGCCGCCCAGGCCGGGTCCGCCACGCATAATGTTCACAATCACCACTGGCAGTTGTGCCCCGGCCATATACGATATAGCTTCCTGCATGAGACTGATACCGGGGCTCGAGGATGTTGTAAAGACGCGCTTACCGGTTGAGGAAGCACCGAAGAGCATATTGGCCACCGCCAGCTCACTCTCGCCCTGGAGAAAAACGCCGTCTATCTCGGGCATCCGCTTTGACATGTACTCGGCTACCTCATTCTGGGGGGTAATTGGGTAACAGAAATAGTTTGTCGCACCCGCCTTGATGGCGGCCTCGGCTATCGCTTCGTTACCTTTCATCAATATTTTCGCCATCTGTATCCTCTTTCATCCCGATCCATCAGTATTCAAACAGCGCGAATGATGTTCCGTGAGTATGTACCTCAATAGCCACATCGGGACAGGTTATAGCACAAATCTTGCAGCCGATGCAGCGAGAAGCGTCGATCAGTTCGGCATAGAAATAGCCCTTCACTCCTATCTGCTTGGACATACCCAGAACCTGCTGGGGGCAGGCCTTTACACACAATTCGCAACCCTTGCAGTGATTCTTGTCTATGGTTACACCGGGCATCAATAGCTTCCTTTATCTATTTCGTATTCCCGTGTCGGCTCTTCTTCTCCCACGGCTTCAGTAGCGAGCGGGAAAGAGGCAACACCGGCACCTTTATCTTCTCTCCGTCTATTCCGTCGAGAACCTCCGCCAGCGCGCTTACGAACGCCACTGGCAATCCGGTTTGCCTGCCGACCTCGCGGGCAAGTTTGAGGCCGGTCAGAACGGTGTCCTCCGAGGTGTGCTCCAGTAGATGGGTATTGGAAATGATACCCGTGAATTTCAACCCGCAAGCGTTTTCGATTTCTCCCATCATCTTAAGGCAACCCTCAACATCGGCCGTGAAAGGGCGATTGGCGTTGAGAACAAACAATAAATCGTAATCGACCTCGCTAAAGGAGTCAGCCAGCGAGCTTAATACCCGGGCCCCAACATCATCCCCTCCCACATCGAGCACCATGGTTCCGCTGTTCTGGACTATACCGGCCTTTATGTCGGGCAGGATTATAGGCAGATCGGCATAGCGTTCGCCTCCCCTGGGATGAATGGCGCGAATACCTATTCGCTCCAACTCCTCGCTGGCCTCCCGCGAACGAAAATACGGGTTGACTATATCAAGATCGACGATGGAAATCGGCTGCTTCGACTCCGGTCGTTGCTCGACGAGGAAGCGGACCAGGTTAACAGCTACTTCTGACTTGCCACTCCCGTATCCCCCAACGATGATAATAATATCCCTGGGGATTTCCGGAGGTTTAAATCTTGGCACGGCCGTTTCCATTGTCAGCGGTTGAGAACTTTCCATGTAGCCATCGCAGGATAAGCAATTTAAGGTCGCATATCAACTGCGCTCAAAAGGGGCCAAAGCGGTTAATTTCTGTCCTATCTTGCCTACGGCTTGGCTGTTGTCGTCAATTGACTTAATTTGTGAAAAAAATAACTATTCCAATCCGTTTGACACCAGCCTTAACCGGGCTTATATTGTCCAATATCTTAGACAATAATAAATTATGAAGGTGTCGAAAAATCAAGCCATTTTAAGGGTTTTTATAGAAATGCTAATATCTGTACGTCGAAAAGTCGTTGTTCTGTCGGTATTGTCCATGATGCTTATCCTAATCTCCTGCTCAGACAAACAGGCCGAAACCAGTGATACTGCTCCGGAGGATACGATCACGGCAAGTGCAGATTCTGGTAAAAGCGTCCAGACTATCAGGATGGTCGTAGGTGGAATCGAGCCGGAAGGACCGGAGAACCTGCTTCCTATCGATCCGGCCATGTTCCGTGATTGGAAGAGCGCGACCCACGAAAATTTCAAGCTGCTGTGTCCTCAGGATCACGCCCATGCCACAAGCGTGGACGGTTTAGTCAGGGCGATGCATCGGGGGATGGAGAATGCCTGCCGCTTTCTGGCGATCGATATGCCTTCGCAGGAAATTGTCATCATTTACTATACCGGTCCCGGTCAGGCCAAGGAGGTCACCGGTATGAACTATCCTTTCTACACCGGTGATACTCTTCATTACTGGCCACCAAGGCATCTGGGTTTGCCGGTAATGAAATATCTCATTGCCAAATGGCAACAAGGGGGGACAAGACATGAGTTCCTTGCTCACGGGTTAATAACCCTTCTGGATGGCTCCGGGAAGAACTTTCACAGGTGGACTCTCAACAGTTATGAGCACAACAATTTCATCCCGTTGTCCCGGCTTGCGGTAGATACAAATGTAAACTGCAATCACGTGGCGAAAGAGGCCGCCTTCGCGGCCTCATTTGTGGATTTTGTCGTCTACGGTTATGGAATCGATGCTCTGGCAAGGCTTTACCAGTCACCAGAACCGTTCGACAATGCTGTTGAAAACGTATTTGATATAACCACTGACAGCTTACAGGCGCAATGGGTGGCCACGTTGGAGCAGGCCGTTAAAATTCTCGAGGAATCGGAGTAGTAGCTAAGCTTTCGCAAAGGGTGCACTATTGGGGAACAAGACCTGGAAAACGGGTATTTCTGATGTAAGCCCGGGCAGGATCCGTATCAGGGGCTATGATATCGCCGAGATCATGGAGAAGCTCACCTATGCGGAGGTGGTCTATCTGGTGCTTAGAGGCGAGTTACCCTCGAAAGCCGAGGCCGAACTTATGAACGCCATTCTGGTGTCCACGGTTGATCACGGTCCGCTGCCGCCGTCGGTTCTGGCAACGAGGTCGGTTATATCGGGGGGTAACTCGCTCAACGCCGCGATTGCGGGGGGAGTGCTGGTCATTGGAGACAGTCACGGCGGGGCAATCGAGCAAAGCGCAAAAATTATGCAGGAATGGGCAAAAAAGGGCGGCGAAGTATCGGCCATAGCCGCGGATCTTGTTGAATGGCTTAAAGAAACGGGAAAACGTATGCCGGGCTTCGGCCATACGCTGCACCAGGTTGACCCGCGGACCGCTAAACTGTTTGATATCGCTGAACGTCATGGGTATAGCGGAAAGCATATTGAATTGTGTCGAGCAATTGAAAAAGCTCTGGAAGAAAAACTTGACAAAAAATTGCCGATTAACGTGAATGGAGCTGTAGGCGCGGTCATTTCTGATATGGGCTTTGACTGGCGTTTAGGAAAAGGGTTGTTTGTTATCTCTCGTGTTCCGGGGCTGTTAGCGCACGCCTACGAGGAGATGATCCGCGAAAAGCCATTGAGGAAGCTTGGCCCTATGCCGTTTGCGTATGACGGGCCGGGCGACAGGAATATTTGAAAACATTCCCCATAGCTGGTCTTCCAGCTATATAAGACAAACGGCGGACCTTCGGGCCCGCCGTTTGTCGCAAAAGTGCTTCTGAATCACCCCACGTTTAGTGGTGTTCTTGTTTGCGTAATTTCCGAAGGAGCCGTAAAGAATGACCAGCCTGGTTTGCCGACGGCCAGCTTGAACATAGCCAGTAAATTGAGAACCGGTATAATTGTCAGAACTCCCCAGGCAGTCGAAAGGCCGCAGCGTCTGGCGATGCGGACGGAGACAACAGCGAATGCTAACATATTGACCAGTGGGACAAAAAAGATCAGTACGCTCCAGGCGGGCATGGTTGCCAATCTCAGGGTCAGCAGAAGCTGGAGAATAGGTACAAACGCCCACCAGGCGTCTCGGTGCTCCGCGCAATTACGAGCCGTTCTATAGAGACAAACAGAGGCATACAGATACGTTATCCCGGTACTAATCCAGAAGAATTGGCTATTGATCATCGTCATTATCCAGGCGTGCAGGTTTTCTATCATGACTGCGTCTTCCTGATTGAATAGCTTCGGATAGCGTACAGAATCTGCCTGAGCACGGTTTATTATTTACATTATCGTCTATTTTGGACCGGCACCTTAGAGATACCGGCGGCGAAACGTCTGGAAAATGCCTTGTGATATCGATCGGCTTCCCTTATTTTCCCCGCCATGGATATCGTTAAAGAAAAGATAGTTCAGGCAGCCGGCATTCTTGAGGAACTGAAACTGGATTGCTGGCTAATCTTTGTTCGAGAGACACCGGTAATGGCCGACCCGGTCTTACCGCTTGTGGTTGGACTTGAGGTTGTCTGGGAATCGTTCTTTCTGTTCACGCCACGGGGTGACGCCATAGCGCTGGTGGGAAACTTTGATCAAGAGAATTTCAAACGCTCGGGTCGTTTCACCGAGGTAATCTCCTACACCGAAGGGGTCAGTCAGGATGTTCGGAAGGTTCTCAATCGCCTGGATCCACAGCGCATTGCTATCGACTACTCCCTGAACAATGTCGCTGCCGATGGGTTATCGCACGGAATGTATCTCCTTTTGTTAGATCATCTCAAGAAAACCCCTTTCGTTGACCGGCTGGTCTCCGCCGAGGAACTGATCGGCAAGCTTCGCTGCCGTAAACTTCCGTCAGAGATCGCTGCCGTAGAAAAAGCGGCGGTTATCGCCGATCAGGTCTGGCAACAGGCAGTGGAAAAGATCGTACCGAAAATGACAGAGATAGAAATAGCCCGGCTGATCGAAAGACTGATTGCTGAAACGGGTAATACGCATTCATTTCCTACTACCGTCAATGCCGGAAGCAAAACACCTGCGGGTCATGCTGACCCAACCGATGCGAAACTGTCGCCGGGTGATTTACTCCACGTTGATTTCGGCGTCCAATGTGACAACTATTGCTCCGATATTCAGCGGCTTCTGTACCTGCAGAGACCGGCGGAGAAAGAGCCGCCACCGGAATTGATTGAAGCATTTCATACAGTGAACGAGATAATTACTGAGACGGCGACGCTCAGCAGGCCCGGTGTTAAGGGTTTCGAAATAGACGCCAGGGCCAGGGCGATGCTTGTCGATAACGGCTACCCCGAATATCAACATGCTCTCGGGCATCAGCTGGGCAGGGCTGTGCACGATGGCGGGGCCCTGATCGGTCCTCGCTGGGAGCGGTACGGTATAACCCCCTCCATTCCGCTTGAAGAGAACAATCTCTTCACCCTTGAGCTGGAAATAATGCTTCCGGGAATCGGATGTGTGGGATTGGAGGAGGACGTGTGTATAACTAATGACGGTGCGAAATTCCTTAGCCCGCGACAAATGGAGCTTACAGTAAAATGACAAAACGTGGTCTGGTTGTCATAGCCGCTCTGGCGATGGTGTTTTCCGGTGGTTGCGGTCCGAAAAAGACTGGAGACGAGACATCTTCGGGCTGTCGGCCCCGGGACTTACAGGTGGATGTTAACAGCGGTACTATGGATGTCTACTGGAAGAGCAACTGCGACCGATTGATCAGCGGTTACAACATTTATATAGCTGAAAACCCGTTGGTGAAGGAGTACCCTGGCTCGAGACTGCCCCGGGCGGTAAGGCCGTTTAACCATCAGCCATACAGCGGTGATACTAACCCTGATGATGGCTTAGAGCACTTCATCGCCGAAGGTCTGGAAAACGGTAAGAAGTATTATGTGTCGGTCAGGGTCGTAAACCCCGACCTGACAGTGTCGAAGCCGTCCAACGAAGTCATGGCGGTGTGCGGACCCAGCGGTGAAATCGAGCTTTCTGTTCGATATAGATCTGAACATGACGGTTTTTCTTTCGAGCGCGGCGAATACGTTAGGGCCGACGCCGTGGATAACGATGTTTATTTCTTCTCTGACAGCGATGGTGACTACCTCAATTCTCCGGCCAAGCTGACCGGATTCTTGAAGGAAAACCTGATGGCGAAGCTCTCGCTGAAAGGAACTTTCAGGGATATTCGCGGGAAGATTTCGCAAGTTACCGAGAGCCCGGATGAGCAGAAAATTTCCGTCGGGAAAGGTGACTGGCTGCTTTTGCGCACCCCGGAAGGTACTAATGCCGTGGTCAACGTGCTTGAAATCGCCGGTGATGGGCAGGACCGCAGGATTAAGCTGTTTTTCACCTATAATCCGCTGCCCGGTGAAATGACCTTCTGAAAAACCCGCAGGAATTATCGCCGAACCGGATAAAAACGCAAAAGAATTGCCAAAATCCTCAATGTTGATTATGTTCCCCAAATTGAATTTAGTCCTTAGAGATTCGTCGATATGAGCGAGCCCTTCAACCCCCGGAAAAATTATCAGGAAACGAGAAAACGCGTCGGTTATATCGAGTTCGGCAAAGCTAAACCGTCCGATTATCAGGCCATCGGCTTCAAGTGCGGGTTGGAAATTCATCAGCAGCTTCTGACAAAGAAAAAACTGTTCTGTCGATGCCCCGCCGGAGTATATCAGAAGGACGGTGCCTATGACGCCGAGTTGATCAGGCATATGCGCCCCACCCTGAGCGAATTGGGCGAATACGATGGTACCGCTCTGATGGAGTTCAAGACCAGGAAGAACATCATCTATCACATCGAGAATATTACTGCCTGCACCTATGATATTGACGATACTCCACCGTTTGTTATAGACCGCGAGGCACTCGACATCGCCATCGAAATCGCTCTTTTGTCCAAATTGAATATTGTCGGCGAGCTGCATATCACGCGTAAGCAGTACCTGGATGGAAGTATTCCAACCGGGTTTCAGCGTACCGCCATTGTGGGCATTGAGGGCGAAATCCCGCTCACGAATAAGAAGGTTCGCCTCATCCAGTTGAGCCTGGAGGAGGACGCGTGCCGCGAAGTATCGGATGTCGGCCATTTTCGAACCTACACGACCGACCGACTCGGCATGCCGCTTATTGAGACGGTAACGTACCCGGATATGACCACTCCCTTTGAGGCCGCCGAAGCCGGTCACTATCTGCGATTTCTGGCCCGAAGTACCGGCAAGGTGCGAACGGGTAGCGGCTCAGCGCGAGAGGATGTAAATGTGAGCGTCACAGGTGGACAGAGGGTGGAAATCAAAGGCGTGTCCTACATAAGCCGAATACCGAGGTTGACTCACAATGAAGCTTATCGACAGAGAGGCCTGATTGAGATAAAAAAAGAGTTGAAGGCGAGGGTGAAAGATGCTACCGGCTGGAAAATCGCCTATAAAGAAATCGAATATGATCTGCTCAAAGGTCAATCGGAAGTCGTTAAGAAGGCCAAGTCGTCGGGCTTACGATTAGTTGCGGTCAACTTGCCGCAGTTCAGGGGGCTGCTGTCGTTTTTCCTCCAGCCGGGCAAGACCTTCGTCGACGAATTGAGCGGCCGATTGAAAGTTATTGCCTGCCTGGAGCAGCCCAACATGCTCCATTCTGAATTATTCGATAATAGTGACGCTGAAGTCATAGATTTTGCCGCTCTCAAAAAGCTGCTTAAGGCCGGTGATAACGACGCCCAGATTCTCTTCTGGTCGGGCTCAGAGGACCTGCTTACGGCCGTGGAGACTATTGAGGAACGATGTCGTCTGGCCTTTGACGGTGTGCCGAACGAAACACGCAAATCGCTCGCCGATGGTACCACCATTTTCGAGCGAGTATTGCCCGGTCCTGACCGCATGTATCCCGATACGGATTCGGCACCGATTCCGGTCAGCGAGGAGCTTATCGAGAAGAATCGCCAGTCATTGCCGCTCGAGGTCCACGAGCAGCTCGGGCAGCTCAAAGAATGGGGAGTACCGGAGGATACTTATCACTATATTCTCCGCAACAACCTTATGCCGACGATACGACGCATTGTTGACGAATGCAAATACGAGCCGGTCTATGCGGCTACGACCTTCGGTCATACTCTCAAGCACATTAGCGGCAAGACCGCTCCCGCGGATGGTTTCACCTTCAACAAAGTATACGGGTTGTTCAAATGGGTTCGCGATAATCGGCTTGAAAAGGAGATAATCAGAGAGATGTTGCCGGTGGTGTACAGCCATCCCAATATCCTCTTTGATTCCGTTCTTTCACTTATCGAGTACACCCGCAACAGCAGGGATAAGGTTATATCATATATCCCCATGCTCAAAGCCAAATTCAAAAGCAGGGGTAACTCAACCGATCCCGAGGCCCTGACGCGCTGGTTAATGGGTTATCTGAGAAAGTGGGCCCTGGGGAACATACCTCTCAGTGAGCTGCGCGCGATTGTCGAGAAGGAAATCCAAGATGGCTGATCTGTTCAAAGGATACAAGGGCAAGGCTCTCGGATTACTGAAGGATTATAACATCAGAGTATGGAGCGAAGCCTCGGTTAAGACAACCCGGGGGGATTTTCGTGGTATCGTGCTTCCGCGCAGTGAAAACGACGATGACCGGCACATTGTCCTGAAGCTGGCGACAGGATATAATGTCGGCATCGCTGTCGACACCGTCCTTGATATGCGGGAAGAGGGCTATAAGGAAGCCCACTATAAGATTCCTGAGAAAGAGTTCCCCTTCTCGGCCGATAAGCCCAACGTAAAACTGCTTGGCACCGGAGGTACGATTGCTTCGAGACTTGATTATCGGACCGGTGCTGTGATACCGGCCTTTTCGCCGGGTGAGCTGTACGGCGCGGTGCCGGAGCTGGCTGACATCTGTAACCTGACGACAGAAAAACTGTTCGCGGTCTTCAGCGAGAACATGGGCCCGCAACAGTATATCAAACTGGCAATCTCGATAGGCAAGGAGATAGAAAAGGGCATCGACGGTATCGTCATCGGTCACGGGACCGACACCATGCACCACACGGCTTCGGCCCTGGCCTTCATGGTTCAAAATTCACCGGTGCCGATCGTTATGGTCGGTTCTCAGCGTTCTTCGGATCGCCCTTCGTCGGACGCCGCCCTCAACCTGATGCACGCCACCAAGGCTGCTGCGGAATCGGATATCGCCGAGGTAATGGTGTGCATGTTCGGTCCTACGTCGGACGAATACGGTCTGCTTCATTCGGGATGCCGGGTACGCAAAATGCACTCGTCCTACCGCTCTACTTTCCGCACACTCGGGGACATTCCGCTGGCGATGATCGACCGCCAGAAGATCACACCCCTTCGAGACAACTACAATAGACGCCGCAATGACAGGGAAGTTACCATCCTGCCCTATTTCGAAGAAAAAGTGGCCCTGGTGTACTATTACCCGAACATGATGCCCGACATTATTGATGCTCTCGTCGACAACGGGTACAAAGGCATAGTAATCGCCGGTACCGGGCTGGGCCACGTCAATAAACCGGTTTACCCGGCTATTGAAAGGGCCACAAAAGCAGGTGTGGCCATATACATGACTGTGCAGACATTATGGGGTTATGTACATATGTTCGTGTATGATACCGGGCGTGACCTCATGAGCAAGGGAATTATCCCGGCTGAGAACATGCTTCCCGAAGTGGCTTACATAAAGCTGGGCTGGGCCTTTGGCCAGACGAGCGACCTCGAGGAAATTAAGAAGATTATGCTAACGCCTGTCTGTGACGAAATCACCGAGCGCGAACCGTATAACGGGTATCTTGTCTTCCAGGGTGGGATCCCTGAGATAGAGGAGTTTCTCAAGCGGGTTCACAAATAGCAGGCTCACCGGGGTCGTCACTTTCCGATGAAAGAGAGGGAGATTGCTCGGGCTGCCTTCGCAAGAAAGCAGCCCGAATGCTTTTGCATGCCAGCCGGATTCTGCTATGGTTCAATGTCCGGCTCAGGCAAAGTGTCTTTACCGCCACCACCTTCAGGGGGACCTATGATCGGCGGTTTTTGCGGGTCACCTGGGCCACCACCACCTTCGGGTCCATTGTCTTCCCATGGGTCGCCATCACCACCGTCGTCGGTCAGGACGACATCGGCCTGCGGCGCTCCGGACGGCGCGCTTTGTTCCTGGTCGGCCTGAACCTGATTATCACTGTCAGGGCCAAGAACACTGTCGCTGTTGTTGCCGCAACTCAGTAATGATACCAGTAGCAGCAATACCAGCAGAAATAGAAATCGCTTCATATATGTATGCCTCCCTTAGAATTCCAGCAGCTATCGTGAGGGTGTTCCGAGGGGAACACTTACAATATAATGGACATACTCCTACCTGTCAAAGCAAATCAAATTCTCCGCGCCGCGCAAGAAACTGCAACTTTCACTTGTACAGGTTGAAAGGAGCGTGCATCATTTGTCTTATTTAGCCAGAGGACGCATTCAATTGAATTGGCATACCGACATAAGTCACTCGTGGCAGGGCCGCCGCCTTCGGGTTAAAATTCCATTCAGTCGGGCGGGAGTGGCTCACCATGTTTGGATCGGTGGCGGCGATATATCTGTGTTGATAGACGCCGGTGACGGCGTACTTCGGGATTTGCTGGAACGCGACATCCCTCCCGAAGAGATCGACGCTGTTTTTATCACTCACGGCCACTTCGACCATATGGGAGGGGTGCATTCGCTGCTTGGATTCATGCGCATGGTGGGCCGTGAAACGACACTACCCGTTTACGTACCGGCCGGCTGCCGGGAGGTAATCGAGTGCGTCGAGTCTTTTGTGAAGTGCTACGCCGACACTGTCCCGTTCAAAATAGATCTCGTCGAGCTAGCCCCAAACCAGCGAGTATCAGTGTGCGAACTTTCAGTCGTTTCCTACCCCGTTGTTCACTGCGGAAGCATAGTTGGCTCGGAGGTTCTCGACCCGATCCCCGCCTTTGGCTACCGGATCACTCTCGGCGACGAAACCGTGGCCGTTACCGGCGATACCGGTGACTGCGAATCGCTACGAGCCCTGGTCAAAGATGCCGATCTGGCCATAATTGAAGCTACCTACCTGAACAGCCACGGAAAGGACCGGCGGTTGCTGGAGGCGGTTCACCTATCGGAAGATATCGCCGGCAAGATTGGGGAATCGGCGAAAGAGTGCATACTCGTCCACAAGGCCAGACGCCCCTGACGCTTCTCCCGCAAAAAAAACGGGACCAAGCCTGCGGGGAGGGGAAACAGACTTGGCCCGCCCGAGAATGTTGACCGAAGCCGACAAACCCGGTGACATTTTCCTCGGAGACACACCTGCCCCCGTGTAGTTATCAAAAATATACGCAACCGAAAATCATAATGTAAGTGAAAAATGGGCGATTTTTTAATACTTAGATTCCCGGAAGAAAAAAGACGGCCAGACCTGCGGGGAGGGAAACAGGCCTGGCCTAACCAGAGTGTCAATCATTATAGATGATCAAGCAAATCTAATAACGTCTGTTAGCCCCATAAGGTTCCGCCAAATATCGCGGTTCTGCCGAAAAAATGAAGATAAATTATGGTTTAGGTATCTAATTGACGGATAACAGGATTGGCTAACACGGCGAAAGTTGGTTATTTCTTTCCTTTCCCTTTTGAACCGGTTTTGTCCGAATTATTGGTCTTCTTATCCTTTTTCGCGGCCTTTTCCTTCTTAACCTTGTCACTTATGGCGATGAAGCTCTGGCCCTGCTCGCGCATTTTCACGATTTCATCAGGTGAATAACCCCAATGTTCGGAAACGAATCTAAGATTAACCAGATTGACGATATCGACGTCGGCCAGGCGAATACTCGCCCATTCTTTGCGCTTCTTGTTCTTAAAATAACCGTGCGCCTTGCCGTAAGGGGGCCCTGACACTTTCTGGATGTCCACGTAGAAAATCTCGGCGGTGAGCCGAAAATGGGTAGTAATCTCCATCCAGGTCTTGCCATCCAGGCGAAGATCAAGTATCACCGCTGGTGTGACATTGGCCCGGCGAGCGAGGTAAAAGACTACCGCCAGTTGATCGTCCGGTATCTCCTTTTTCTTGACCAGTATGATCTGCTTCTCCGGGACCTGGTAATGATCCCCGATAGCCAGATAGAAGCTGCTGACTCTCCCGTCAGTTATTGACAGGGCGGCCCTGAGATCAGCTTTGGCTGAACTTCCCACGACCAGCAGGCAGGCAAGCAGCAAACATCCAAAGAACTTAACGTGTACCATGTTATCCTCCGTACTCGAGGGCGATTTCGAGGGTTAGCATACTACTTATACCCTTAAGGTCGGACGGCATGTCGTCTGAATTGAGGTGTTTCTTTGACCTCAGAACCGGCAAGCGGCTGTAAATAGCGCGAATTTCTGCCCCAACCGGTTGCCCAAAACGGTTTTGACCGTATATTATACGGGGGGGACGGCCGGAAGTTGTTACGCGTTAACCTGTTGAAAAACGAGATCGACAGCAAACAGGCCGTACGCGAAACGGTTGTGGCCCGGTAATTGTGAAGTGACATGGAAGGCAAGCGGTTACGGCCCTTGAAGGTACAAAATGGGTTCACCGGTACCGGTTGGTATGTGATTCAAAATACCACTGAGCCCGGACGCTTGACGTCTCTTATACGCGGAGACATACAATGCTGTTGAGTAAGAAGAAGGCACTCGTGAGCACTGGGACTCTGATGGTGGCTCTTGGTATAGTGCTTTCAACCTATGCCCAAACATCGGACAAAGAGCTTGAGCCACCCGCTCCGCTAAAGGAAATCAAGTATCACACGGGTTTCATTCCTCCGGCCGAAATACTTCCGCACCTTGGCCGCAAGCCTCGGCCTGACCTTGTCCAGGCGGCCGATCTTCCGGCTAAGTGGGACTGGCGTGAACAGGGCTGCGTGACCCCGGTAAAGAACCAGGGGGGGTGCGGGAGTTGTTACGCCTTTGCCGCGATTGGCAGTTTTGAGTCGGCAATAATGGTTCGCTGGGGTTTAGCCTATGATCTTTCGGAAAATAATGTCAAGGAGTGTATCTGGGGCGACCCAAGTTGTGGGGGCGGCAGTTCCGCCTCGGTCGCCGGTTACCTGGCCGGGTCCGGCAGCGTTCTTGAGGCCGATGACCCGTATGTTGATGCTGATGTAGAATGCGCTGATAGCGTAGTATACCAACATGCCCTTCTGGATTGGCGAATTGTTAGCGGGGGAATTGGGCCTGACCCATTCATACTTAAGCAGTACATTTATGAATATGGCCCGGTCGAGTCGTCCCTGTGCGCAGGTGACCCCGGTGTACCCGATTGGCGAAACGAGTTCACCAATTATGATGGCTCTTATACGCTCTATTTCCCCACTGATGATTGCTTTCTCAATCACGCGGTGCTCATAGTTGGCTGGGATGATAATCTGGAACATGCCGGCGGCACCGGCGGTTGGATCGTCAAGAACAGCTGGGGGACAGACTGGGGCGGTCCCTGCGGGTACGGCTACAGAGGCGGTTATTTCACGATTGCCTACGGCTCAGCCAAGATGGGAAGCCACACGTACTTTGTTCAGGATTGGAAGGAGCTTGACCCGAATGAGAAGGTATTTCTGTACGACGAAGCTTATCCCATGGGAGGGTGTGGCTTTGATGACGTGACTGCCTGGGGAATGTGCGCTTTTGAGCATACCAGAGCGTGCTCTTTGTTCAGGGTCGAATTCTGGACCCTTGACGTTACGACCGATATCGATATCTATATATACGATGATTTCGACGGCACCACTCTGAGTAACCTTTTGACGAGTAAGCTCGATGCTGCCTATACCGAAGCCGGGTACCACTCGGTAGCGCTCGATTCGTTGCTGCGAATCGAAGCCGGCGACGATTTTTACGTTGCCCTCAAGGTCACCGACGAGAGTTATGTGCACCCGTTCCGGCTTGATCAGCAGGGTCCAATCGAGATCGGCAAAACATTTATCAGTCCGAACGCCGAACCGGGAACCTGGATTGATATGGGGGATGATCCACCTGACCGGAGCCCTGGTGATGTCGCTATTAGAGTGCGCGCCATCGTTGACCAGACCCCGCCGGAACCCCCGCCGCCCCCGGAACCGGTTCCCAGCTATTATAGCTTGTCTTATGCATACCCCAATCCATTTAATTCGCATACCACGATTCCGTATTCTCTGGAGAACCCGGCTCGTGTCGACCTGTCCGTTTACAATCTGCTTGGTCAGAAGGTGAAGACTCTTGTCAGTGGCTCAAAGCCGGCAGGGGAACATGTGATCAATTGGGACGGAACAGATGACAACGGTGAAAGCGTCGCTTCGGGCGTCTATCTCTATCAGCTTGAGACCAACGAGTATGTCGACTCGAAAAAGCTGATTCTGTTGAAGTAACGATTATCTACCTGGAACTCGACACAGCCACGTATAAAAAATGTGACCAACGGCGTTTAGTTCCGTATTAATATATTGGCACTTTTGTACGGGGACAGGCTATGGGGATGAAGACAAAAAAGGTTCTGCTGTATCTAAAGGCTCTCGCACTTACCGTCGTGGTTGGCCTCGCGGTTTATGCGCAGGCGCCAACAAAAAATTCTGACCAGCCGGCTGCGCAAGAGGGAATCAAGTATCATACGGGATTCATTCCGCCCGAGGAAATACTTCCGCATCTTGGCCGCAAGCCACGACCCGACCTGATCCAAGCCGAGGACCTGCCAGCGCGATGGGACTGGCGTGAACAGGGCTGCGTTACCCCGGTAAAGAATCAGGGGGCGTGCGGCAGTTGTTACGCTTTTGCCGCGATCGGCAATTTTGAGTCCGCAATAATGATTCGCGGGGGCATAGCCTATGATCTTTCGGAAAACAACGTTAAGGAATGTATTTGGCACGACCCGAGTTGTGGGGGCGGCAGTCCCGGCGAGGTCGCCGGTTACCTCGGCGGAGCCGGCACCGTTCTTGAGGTCGATGACCCGTATATTGACGCTGACGTAGAATGCGCTGATAGCGTACCATACCAGCATGCGCTTCTCGATTGGCGAAAGATTAGCCAGGGAATTGTGCCTGTCCCTGCCATACTTAAGCAGTACATTTATGAATATGGCCCGGTCCAGTCGGGCCTCTGCGCCGGTGAGCCCGCTGTGCCCGATTGGCGTGACGAGTTTGCCGATTATGATGGCTCTTATACGCTTTATTATCCCTCCGACGATTGTTTTCTCAATCACGGCGTACTCATAGTTGGCTGGGATGATGACCTGGAACATGCCGGTGGCACCGGCGGTTGGATCGTCAAGAACAGCTGGGGAACAGAATGGGGCGGTCCCTGCGGGTTCGGCTACCGAGGCGGCTATTTTACGATTGCCTACGGCTCAGCCCAGATGGCAAGCTACTCGTCCTTTATTCAGGATTGGAAGGAACTTGACCCGGGTGAGAAGGTATTTCTGTACGACGAAGCTTATCCCATGGGGGGGTGTGGCTTTGATGATGTGACTGCCTGGGGAATGTGCGCTTTTGAGCATACCAGAGCGTGCTCTCTGTCGAGGGTCGAATTCTGGACCCGCGACATTACAACCGATATCGATATTTACATATACGATGATTTCGACGGCACCACTCTGAGTAACCTTTTGACGAGCAAGCTCGATGCTGCCTATACCGAAGCCGGGTACCACTCGGTAGCCCTCGATTCTTTGGTTAGAGTGGAAGCCGGCGACGATTTTTACGCCGTCGTCAAAATCACCGACGAGAGTTATGGGTACCCGTTCCGCCTTGATTGGCAGGGTCCCGTCGAGATTGGCAAAACGTTTATCAGTCCGAACGGTGAACCGGGAACCTGGATTGATATGGGGGATGATCCACCTGACCGAACCCCGGGCGATGTTGCCATCAGGGTGCGCGCCATCGTTGACCTGACCCCGCCGGAACCCCCGCAGCCGGTTCCCAGCTACTATAGCTTGTCTTATGCCTACCCCAATCCATTTAATTCGCATACCACGATTCCGTATTCTCTGGAGAACCCGGCGCGCGTCGACCTGTCCGTTTACAATCTGCTTGGTCAGAAAGTTAAGACCCTGGTTAGCGGCTCAAAGCCGGCCGGGGAACATATGATCAGTTGGGACGGAACCGACAGCAAGGGCGAGCCGGTTTCCTCAGGGATTTATCTGTATCGACTCAGAGCCGGCGATTATACCAATTCCAGAAAGATGTTGTTGTTGAAGTAATTCGGGCCTTTGCGCCCGCCTGCTTTCCCGCAAGATATTTTCCACGAAAGCCCTCAGGCTACCGTATTTATATTAGAATCGACTTTGAGTACTCCATGGGGCTATATACTCCACGTCTCCAGCGACGAGCTTCGAGCGATTGATGTCCGAGAAGCAAATTTTACACATAAACGAAAGCACCATCAGAAATGGGACCCTGTCCCGATTCGGGGATACATGCACGATGAATAGAAAGGTAAACTATGGAAGGAGGTTTCATGAGAGGACGTTTAGTTGCGCTGGGATTCGGGGCGGTTGTCATGGGAACGGCTGCGCTGGTGCTTGCTTTTCCCAATGGGGTTAATATAACCGCTAATTCGGGGGCACCGGGTGAAACCACGTGCTCATGTCACAACAATCTTAACACTGGCCCTGGTTCGGTGAGTATCATCGCCCCCGGCGGTTACCTGCCGAGTCAGACGCTTGATATTACGGTTACGGTTGCGGAAGCAGGAATGTCGCGCTGGGGATTTACGGTGACGGCCCTTGACGGCAGCGATCAGCCGGTCGGGCAAATGGTTATCACCGACGCTGCCCGGACTTTTTCGGAGACGGAAGGCAGCGGTCGAGAATACGTAAGACACACCCTGGCTGGTAGTGACCCCGGGGTTGCCGATGGCACCAGCTGGAGCTTTCAATGGACGGCCCCGGCGTCCGATGTCGGGGGTGTGACGTTTTATGTCGCCGGTGTGGCCGCCAATTGGAACCACAGTTCGTCCGGCGACAATGTTTATTCAACTACTCACACTTTGCTTTCCACCGATGTAGAGGAGATCGAGCTTGACGAATTGCCCGATGGGATAGCCCTGCGGCAAAACTATCCGAATCCGTTCAATCCAAACACTGTAATTGAGTTTTCAATACCGCAACACTCAAACGTGGATCTGGCAGTGTTTAACATTCTCGGTCAGAGAGTGGTGACCCTGTTTAAAGGGAATCTTTCCGTCGGTCATTATGCCACGGAGTGGGATGGCACCGATTTTAAAGGAAATCCAGTTGCCGGTGGAGTTTATTACTATCGTCTGAAGGGCGATGGTTTTTCCGAATCGAGAAAGATGGTTCTGTTGAAATAGCCTTCACGGCGACGATTATAGTACAATTGGGCTTCGGGACTCGCCCCGGAGTGGCCAATAAGTTATATCCTTCCGCTAAGTCCAGAATTACTAGCAGGTTAGCCCCAGTCACGCTATGTGGCAGGCTTTCTGACGGACGCCTCTTCGCTCAATAATAATCCGATAATCCTAAAATTAGGGCCGGCGACGACGAAAAGTAATAATATCAGATGGATATTAAAAGCAACCCACTCCGTTCATAGGGGGAAATGACATGAACTCAAGTATCAGAGTGTCGCCGGCCGTGATGTTATTAGCGTTGATTATATGCTTAGCTTCCACGGGTTATTCGCAAGCACCGTCTCAGGGGCCAACGCGACCGCAGGTGGAAAGGGATGTTCTGCCGGGACGCGGATTTGTGCCGCCTCCGGTAATACTGTCTCATTTGACAGGTAAGGTGAGTTCCACGCCCGTACAACTCTCGGCGTTGCCGACCAGATTCGACTGGCGCGAATCGGGAATGGTAACATCGGTTAAGAACCAGGGTTCCTGTGGCTCCTGCTATGCCTTCGCGTCACTGGGTAATATCGAGGCTAAACTGCTGATCGACGGGGAAGCAACCTACGATTTTTCGGAAAACAACGCCAAAGAATGCAACTGGTACGAAATCACCGGCTGGGGCGGTGGCACCAGTTGCAGCGGCGGTAGCAATTATCAAA
Source organism: Candidatus Zixiibacteriota bacterium (assembly GCA_020351995.1). Taxonomy (GTDB): domain Bacteria; phylum Zixibacteria; class MSB-5A5; order GN15; family FEB-12. The sequence goes on along the minus strand of CP070674.1, from coordinate 1,262,675 downwards.
TGGCCAACTGGTTCTCAAAAACGGGAACGGTTCTGGAAACTGACGACCCCTATGTTTCCGCCGATGTCTCCTGCGACGGCGGCAATCCTTATCAGAAAACCCTTCTCGATTGGAGAATCATCTGCGATGAAACCATCGCCGACCCGGCCGTCATTAAGCAATATATTTACGATCATGGCCCGGTCTTTACCACCATGTACACTGGAGGCGATGGTGGTGACCCCGCCTGGCAGGCTGAGTTCAGCGGCTACGATGGTTCTTATACACTATATTATACCGGATCTACGGAACCCGATCACGCCGTATTGATCGTTGGCTGGGATGATGATCTGGTGCATGCGGGACCCACCAACGGAGGATGGATTGTTAAGAACAGTTGGGGCACCAGCTGGGGCGGCACCTGCGGCTACGGTGCGGAAAGTGGGTACTTCACGATAGCCTATGGCTCCGCCAGCATCGGCATGTGGTCATCCTATATGCACGACTGGCAGGATTACGATTCTGACGGCAACCTGCTGTATTATGACGAAGGCGGTTTCACGTCTTCGTGGGGTTACGCCGCCGCTGACGGGTGGGGATTATGTTCGTTTATCCAGCCGGCGACATCGTATCTGGCCCAGGTTGAGTTCTGGACCAATGACGTAACGACTGATGTAGATATCTATATCTATGACGATTTCAATGGGAGTACGGTGAGTAATCTGCTGGCCAGCAAACTGAATCTCTCGTATACCGAGGCCGGGTATCACTCGGTAATGCTGGACTCTCCACCTGAAGTCACGATCGGGGAAGATTTCTACGTTGTCATCAAAGTTACCAATGTCACCTACGGTTATCCGGTGGTGGGAGATTATGCCGGTCCCTCCGAATCGAACAAAACCTACCTGAGTGAATACGGCACCCCGGGGAGCTGGTTTGAAATGGGTGATAATAACGGTGTTGATGTCGGTATAAGGGTCCGCACCAGTGTGGATTTGCCGGTGGCGGTGACCGATGTTGAGGGGCCGGTTCCGAGTGGATACAGCCTGTCCCACGCCTACCCCAACCCATTCAACTTGAACACGACTATTGCATACTCGCTGGAACGCAGGGGATACGTGGAGTTGTCCATTTATAACCTCATGGGTCAAAGAGTAAAGACTCTGGTCAGTGACATCATGCCAGCCGGTCAGCATTCAGTGGCCTGGAACGGCACCGACTTTGCCGGCAAGGTGGTAGCTTCGGGTGTTTATCTCTATCAGCTGAAGACCGGGGAGTTTGTCGACTCCAAGAAGCTGGTGCTGCTCAAGTAAATCGACAGTATAGTATTAAATATTCCGGCCGGGGCCGTAAGGCTCCGGCCTTTTATTTGCCGGTTCCGCGGAGGATTGGCAGTATGCCGGAGCCCTTGACCAAAAGTGGGCATTAATGTATATTAAGCCATATCTATTCCTACTTCTTGATCCCACACCAGTGTCAGTTAGCAAATTGCTAATGGGAGGTATCCCGTGTTAAAACCGCTAGTTCTAAGTATTCTGTTCATATCAGTAAT
>CP070674.1:1150021-1261044 GCA_020351995.1 Candidatus Zixiibacteriota bacterium | reverse complement strand
AGGCTGTCTTTAGGGGCCGCTGATAGTGTATCGGTCGTGAGAGTGAGATTGCTGTCTACCTCAAGGTTCCTGATGGTATCGATCCGGAGGGAGTCGTCCTCGGCCAGGGCTACCGAGAATACAAGACCCAGAACCAGCATTGCCAGAATCTTGATGTGCTTCTGCGACAATTGGCGCAGCATATAATCAATCCTCTACATGACGCTAATATACATTATACAAATGTACCGGGCAAATACGGCCTTGCCTCCGGTAAATACAAATCTCTGATTTACAGGGTCAGTCTCATGACTTTCTGCTTGTTGAGCCATTCGCCTGTTTCGAGAAAGCCAAGCCTGGCGTAGAACCCGGATGGATCACCTTCACCCGGCGCATAACTCAGTTCCAGCCTGGTTGCGTTTGGGAAGGTTCGTACAAATTGAATTACCAATTCCATAGCCCGGAGTCCATAGTCTTTCTTCTGGTACTTTTCATCGATCATAAAGCGCCAGAGGAAATACTCCGGCTTTTCGGTGTCGATATAGAGCATTACGAAACCGACCGGGGTATCATCCGCGTATATGGCGCGGAACCAGGCGTTCTCGCAAAAGTGTGCCTGCGCGATAGATTTGGCGTTGGTGGCGACGAATCCTTTCTGGTGGGCGGCTACTTCGAGAGCCAAGATATCGTTTACGGTGTCTTCGGTTATTTCTCGCAGTGTTATGTTCGGTTGTGTCATCAGACGCTATCCTTATTTACCGGCTCCAGACTGCCGGATACAATTGCTTTCGTTCTCCCCGGCACTTTCAGAGCTAGGAGCATATCGATAAAGACAATGGCGGCACCGGCAATAAAAGTCACTTCGTGACCGAAGGTGCTCCACAAGACACCCCCGACAACAGGGATTATCACAGCAGTGATATGATTGGCGGTCATACCGAACGACAGGCAGTTGGTCAAGTCCTCGGGTGGGGCCATCTTGCGCAGATATGATTTCAGGGCTATCGAAGAACCGAACAGAACGTGGTCAATAAAGTAAAACGCTATGAGAACGGGTAAATAGCTAACATAAGCATAACCGCTGAAAATGAATACGAGTAGAAATGAGCAACTCACCAGCACTGTCCTCTCCCCTAATTTATCGCTAAGGTTGCCCAGGAGTCGATTTGTGAAGATGGTCAGGGCCGAGTTAGCCAGCATTATGGTTGAAATGACCGATATGTTCAGACCGTGGTTTTTCACCAGGAGAAATATGGCGAAAGTGGTAAAGATGTGACGGCGGCAGCCACGCAGGAACGACAGCGAATAGTATAGCCAGTATTTCTTCTTCAGGCGGACCTTTCGCTTCTCTTGCGCAGCTCTATTGGATGGCAAGGCAATAGTTAGATAAAGCCCAATCGCGATGACCACCGCAGCAATTATGTAGAAAGTCGATCTGAAATCGAGAAAGAAAGTGAGCAAGAGCACCAACCCGGCACCGGCCAGACCGGCCATCGCTTCGTACGAGAGCAGCTTTCCCTGGGCACGACCGAGCTCGTTGTGATTGGACAGCATCAGAAGCTGAGAAGAATTGTTCGGTTCGAAGTAGTGAAATCCGAACGACATTACTACCGTACCAACACCGAGAAGTACCAGCGACGGTGCCAAACCGCAGAGCAACAGCCCCAATCCGATTGTAACAATCGATATTGCGGCCACCTTGGATTCGGTGAAATACAGCGCCAGGGCCCCGGCACCAAAGGCGAGAAGGCCGGGTATTTCACGGGCGGCCTGGATCAGGCCGACATCGGTCGGCGAGGCATCGAAAATCTCCACCGCGAAGTTATTGAACATCACGCGCCAGGCATAGAAGCCGATATAGACTGTCACTGCAGAAAAGGTGACCGTGAAGACGGAGACTTTCTTGATGCCGAGCGCCATAATCCGCTAAAGATACACCAATTTCGCGGAAATATGGCAATTTTCTTCTCACGCCGTGCTCAAAGTAAAACCGTGAGCCATGATTTGGGCTATGAGTCTCAATATATCCCGAGAAAACTCAGGACCTGCGGGCACTGACGCTTCAACTCCTTACGTATCTTTGTCCGCGCTCGATGGAGATACCATCTGACGGTCGCCTCAGAGACATTCAAAGAATCGGCGACTTCGTTAATGTCACAGCCCTCAATATCGCGCAGGACAAAAGCCGAACGTTGCTTTGCGCTCAGCGACTGCGTGGCTTCCTCCACAAACTGGCTGATCTGATTCCTTCGATAGGACGACTCGGGATCAGTTGACGAAGTATCGGTGGTTTCGTGATAGTCCTCGAGTGATTCGTGCCGGTGCCGCTTATGCTTGCGCATATAATCAATAGCGGCATTGACGGTAATCCGATACAACCAGCTGTAGAATTTCTTGCTGTCGTCATAGCGCCAGACATTGTCGTACATCTTGACAAAGACGATCTGGGCTACATCGGCAGCCTCATCATAATTGTTGACCATTTTGTAGGCCAGGGCGGCCACCTGACGATGGTAACGTTCGACGAGTTCCGCAAAGGCCTGTTGATTGCCACGCTGAATCTGCGCGATTAAAATTCGGGCCTGAGCATCGTCCTGATCCTCCCCATTTTTGGATCTGCGAGGGTTTTTGTTTTTCTGCTCTCTGACATGCGGTTTGGAAGAACTCTTCCGAGGCTTCTGTTTGACGCGAGGCTTTCGCGCCTGACTTTTCTCCAGCGCCTGACTCATAGGTGTGACTCCTATCCACGTGTTGCTTCGCCTAAAGTTCAGGTGCTTCTGATACCAGCCCGGAATGTGCCAGTGTCAGGCGGGAGATACTAGATCCCGCTTGAGCACTCAACGGCTATATGTAAAAAAGGTCCTCCTCTATCATCTTTTACGGGAGCGAGGTCGAGCCATCCTTACACACCCCCGGGCCCGTCCACCTCGCTCCCGGCTTGTTCTAACCCCCCAAACATTGCCCACAATTGTCGGTCTTGCCTGGCGCCATCTCCGTCGCGACGGTATGGGAATCTCTTTTCGATGGGCCAAAATCTCCGATGGTTTCATCCCCGCAACGTAGTGCGCCGACATGGTTGCTTACACGACCTCTCTTGTCTTTTTTCTATTACCAATTATCTGCTGATTTTAATTTTAATCAAGGGGCCATTATTGGGGACATTTAGGGTATTTATCGTACCCTATTTGCGCCGTTTCGAGGCAGTAGCATCAGGTGGCGCTATGATGCCCCTAAGGACGAGTGTTCCAACGACTTAAGGTGGGTAACAAGATTGACTTTGAGATTGGAGATGCCCAATTTCCGCCTGATCGTCTTTCTCTGCTTCAAGACAGTCTCAGGCGAAGTATTGAGAGCGGAGGCTATCTGCTTGCTGGTAAATCCGCTCTTAATCATGTGGCAAATCTCCAATTCTCTTGGGGTTAAGTTAGAAAAACCGGACTCCAGCTTGCTGATGAACGGCGAAGTTATGTCGCTGAGGGTGTTTCGAAGTAGAGCCACAAAATATTCACCATCGTGGGTGGTTTTCTCCTCCAACGCGTTGAGAATCGGAATGGCCATGCGGTTGATGTTCAGGTGCAGCTGGGTAGCCATGCGTCTCTTTTCATCTTCGATCTGACCGAGGATTTCCTTAAGAGCGGTGTTCTTCTCCCTGAGAGTCTGTCTTTCAACCTCGAGTTCTTCATTCACTGCCTTGAGAGCCTCTTCAGCCTGACTCAGGCGAGTTATGTCGCGGCATGTGTACAGGGTGGTACCTTTTCCGATGGCGGCAAGTTTGACATTGACGAGAAGTGTGTGGGGTCTTCCTGATTTGTCCACGATGGTGCATTTGATGTTAGGCAACTCGTCGCTAGTCTCAAAGTCTGACGGGACAAACAGGCCGGGGCCCAGTAGGAGGTCCACGCCCTCCATAGCCATAATCTCGTTGACAGAATAACCGAATATAGTATCCGCTCCGGAACTGACATAAGTGAAGCGGCCCTGATCGTCCGTGATCAGGACAGCGTCGGATATCTGGCCCAGCAAGACCCTGTGTATTTCCTCGGATTCTCGCAGTGCTTCCTCGGTCTCCCGGCGAACCGATACTTCGCGGGCAAGCTCTTCATTGGTTTTTCTCAGGGCTTCGGTACGTTCTTCCACGCGGAATTCCAATTGCGCCTGGACCTCACGCAGGGCTTTTTCTATGCGCTTGCGGTCGGTGGTATCTCTGGTCATGAGGATTACGGCGACGGTCTTTTCCTCGCGTTTGATCGGCCCAAGGCGTGTAGAGTACCACCTGCTAATCGGGCCGTCTTTGGCATCGAATTCATACCGGTCAGGTCGACCGGTTCGAAAAACCCGGTCAATAGTCTCCTTGACCATCCTTTTGTGCTCTGCTGGAACGCACTCGAATATGCTTCTTCCGACAAGCTGTTCAGGCGTTTTGCCGTTGGGGCAGCGATTCACAAACAGAATCGTTCCCTTGTGGTCAACCATAAACACGGTGTCAGGAGCGTTTTCAACAAGGGTGCGCCATCGGGCCTCGGATTCTTTGAGGGCTTGTTCAGCCAGCCGCCGCTGGGTAACATCGAGCGAATATTCAATGATGCTCGAAACACTACCGTCCGAATCGAATACCGGGTAACCGTGGACCTCGAAATATCTCCTATTGCCTTTGCGGTCTGGGTGCATGTGTTCTACCACGGCCGGCTTTCCGGTGGTTTTGACTATTTCGATAGGACACGGGATACCAGATTCGTGGCAGGGGCGGTCTTTATGGTGCGTGACCGCAAAACACTTTCTGGACCGGTCACCTCTGGAGAGGCCGGCAGCCGAATTGGCCAGCTTGACACCATAGTCCTCGGCATCAATCAGGCAGAATGGATACGGAAGAGATTCAAGAGCGAGTTTGAAGAGCTCAAAGCGGTCCCGAACACTGGCCGTTCCCTCTATATCGTTGAGGATACTGTCCCCACGATGCGGTCTTCTCAGGTCGTCAGTTTCAGGTCGTCTTTTCTTCATCTAAGCCCCCAATCCCGTTCGGTGCCTTCTCCAAAGCCGAACGGCGGACCAAACAGGTACACATTACCCTATATATACCCCATATGATAGTCCTCAGTTGAGTTATTGTCAAGAACTTTGGCGGTTTTTATGGTACAGAATAGGTCAGACTTTGACGGTGAGCCAGCGACCGCGCCGGTAATAAATATAGAATCCGAGTGACGAGATGATCCCGGCTCCGGTCAAAGTCCACCATATGGCATTCTGGTCGAAACTCAATATCTGGGTGAAAAATATTATCGGGACAACCTCGAACAGCCATGAATGGATGATATTAACAACCATGGCCGGGGAATTCAGGCCCACCCCCACATGTATTTCGGCCACCATCATGTAGAGCCCGAGAAAGGGGAAACTGACCGCGAATATTCTAAGCATCAAGACCCCGTAGCGCAGGGTATCCTGGTCATCAAAAAACACCAGCATAATATCCCTGGCGAAGACGAAAGCGAAGATGCCGAACGCGGTCATAAAACCTACGCCAAGCATAATGGCCTGATCGGCGGTCTTCCGAGCACGCTTGAACTTCTGGCTTCCCAGGTTATGACCGATCAGGGACGAGAGCCCAAGGCCGATGCCCACCAGCACCATAATACCGAAGTGAGTGACCTGGTTTCCCACGCCATAAGCGGCCACCACTTTGGTTCCGAAGGCCGCAATGAGGGGAGTTATAATGAGACGAGCTCCCGAGAATGACATGTCCCCCGCCCAGGCTGGCACCCCGATCCTTACGATCTTCCACATAGACTGAACAGAGATCCGCTCCTTGGCTTTCAAATGCAGACGAACATTAGTGCAATCCGAGTAGAACAAGAAGAGGCCGACCCCGAATGTGATGGTGTAGCTGGCAACCGATGCTACGGCGGCTCCTTTGATGCCCAGAGCCGGGAATCCGAAGTATCCAAACATGATGATAGGATCGAGGACCATGTTAAGTATGTTCGAACCGATCATAAGGTACATGGCCATCTGCGGATTGGCTACACCGCGCATGGCGGTATAGATGGAATAGGTCGCGAACATTATGGCCATTCCGATGAACATCACCTGCCCATAAGCAATGCCTTCAGTAAGGGCCGGGCCTTCAGCTCCCATGAGCAGAAGCATTTTGTCGATGAAGAAATAGCCGATGATGCCAAACACCACTCCAAATATTAGCTTGAGCAGGAGGGTTTCCTTGATAGCTTTCTCGGCGTTATGGTAGTCCCGCTCTCCGTAGCGGCGTGAGATTATGGCCACCGAACCCGGGCCGACCAGTTGATTGACAGAAAAGAAGAACCACAGAATGGTGGCAAAGAAGGTAACAGCGGCCACCCCGACCTCGCCTTGAGGGAGACGTGATACCCAGTAGGTATCAACCAGGGAGTAAATGTTCTGGCTGAGAAAGCCGAACATCGACGGCAGCCCCATTTTGAGAATGGAGCTAATTATAGATCCCTCGGTATAATCCGCCCGATGTTTGTCTGTTAAGCTGGCCATGATTAGTTAAGATACTGGGAAATATGCCCTTTGTTTCACCATGAAAAGACAATTCCCTCCCGATGACGATGACTTCCTCCCGCTACTTTCACCACCAGACCTGCCGGCCATCTTTGATAGTGAAAACTCGCTCTTCTTTATCCGAGTTTTCAGCCACCAGCCAGTACAGAACTCCGGACGGCACATTGTCAAACTTCAGCGGTTCTCCCGTAGCCTTGGATTTCGCGAACGATTGCCAGCCATCGCTCCAATACATCAGTTCGTACGTTTCACCCGGCGTGAGCGATGATTCGACTATACCATCAGTGGACACTTTTTGTTTGCGGCTTGTAGTTGAAACAAGTTCTACGGTTATTCCGTCGCCGGGGCGCCGAAGCAGGGGATTGACATCACCGGTTTCGGATAGAATGAACGGGGGACCGAAGGGTACCATTTCTTCGTCGAGGTACAAGGCAGGCAGATACGCGATACCGACGCCCATGTCGCCAAAGATTGCCACCGCATTATCTATTCTCGCCCAATGAATCGCCCGCCATTCACCGGAATTGAACACGCACAGATAGGCGATGTCCACGGAATCGGGAATTACCGGCTCGAATTTGACGGCAACATCAGCAACGTCGGTATAGTCGGCAGTAACATCGACATAGTTCTTGCCACCGAGCCATGAAGGGATTTTGTCCTGCTTGCGCTCCTGAAAGATTAGGTTACCAGGCTGGACAGCAAAAGTCTTCCGATAGACTTTGGCGAGTTTGTTGGCCAGCCGGTAAGAACCGGGATTTTGTTCAGCCCCCATGAACGGAATCACTTTGCCGCCCGGCGTCAGGATGGCGTTCCAGGCATGGTTGTTACCGGAGTTGGCCCAGAACGGTGTGAAATCACTGGTTACAGCGAGTCCGTTGGCGCGCATGGCATAAATGGTGATATTGGTCATATCTTCGCACCGGCCCATTTTGTTGCGCATCATCTCGGCGAAACCCTGGTCAGTAGGATGAAAGTAATACCGGGGGTCAAAGAGAAACCAGGACATGACATCATTGTTTATTAACGAGGCAGCTTCGATCGGATCGGTCGAGTCAGACATCTGACCGGGTATATCTGTAAATTTTTCAAAGAAGAACCCGCGCCAGCTTTCCAACGGCTCATTACTGCCGCGATAGGGTAGGACGAACTCGCAGAATTCCTCAAAGGTCAGAAACTGTGCCCATGGCTTTTCGCGCCAGGCGCGAAAGGCATAATCTATCTGTTCAATCAAAAAGTCGGCGCATATACTGGTTAAGTCTTCAGCAGTTCGATTGCGTCGATAATCGAATTCTCCCCTCTTGTTTTCTATCACGCGAACAGCTGCTAAAAGGGAATCGAAGTCGGGATATGCCAGGACATCAAAGGGTATCTCCTGCCCGCTCGAATCGTGATAATTATAGGTGACGTACGAATGTCCTTCCATATTCTCGATGAGAAATACTGCCGCGGCGTATTCGTTCTCAAGGCCTTCTCCGGAATAATGGCCCAAAACGGTCTCGAGTTCAGCTCGATTTTCACCGGCAGCTTCGAGGGCTTTCTCCAACCGGGACACATCTCCGGCCATGCCCATAGATATAAACAGGATTGACAGAAACATAGCCAGTATTGATGCGAACGTAGAATGTCTGAGACGCATGTCTTCTCCGAATCATGGATGTGAATCTGGATAAGAAGCTACGCGATTATGCGCATAGAGGCAAGGGTTTTCCCGGAGGGCGCATATCAATAAGGGCGGCAGATCTGATAGCCTGCCGCCCCGATGCAGCTACTGTCCTATATGGGAGTTCGTTATTCTTTTATGATCGAAACGTGGACGAATTTCACGCCCCCGTTCGAGATAACATATACTGTGCCGCTGTATTCTCCAGCCTGAAGCCAGGATCGGTCAACGGTGACCGCGACATGCACGGTTTCTGTCGTCAGGGTACCACCCTGAGGATTAATGCCGATCACCCAATCACAATCTCTTTCGATCCAGTAATCGAGCTCACCTTCGCCGTGATTGGATATGGCCAGTGTCAATTCATTCAAATCCGTGCTAAAATCAAGATGCATGGGCTGAACGTAGAGAGCTGCCGTGTCGGAGCTAACCGGCACCAGAAGAAACTGTTTCATGATGTCGCCGTCAATCTGTGTCAGGATAAGACTGTCATCAGGCGTCTGGCGCAGGTCGAAATGGCCGACAGGGTTCAACTCAGGGTCCTCGCAGGGACTGCCGTCATCTTTCTGCACCAATTCGACTCCGTCACCGAGCGTATATTGGCCCCATGATTCGCACAGAGTTCCCCAGTATCCCCTGTTTGAAATCCAGTAGTTCTTGCCCGAAAACCTGCACAGTATATCGAACATATACGTTGTTTGCGTTGGACCCCCAAGACCAGTGACATAATAATAACGGCCTTCATAGACCCCGACAAGTGATGCCGCGGCGGCATCGATGAACTTGAGGTCCGCATCGAACACAGCGGGCGAAACAGACATTGGTTGGTGTCCCTGATGGTCGCTGCACGCACCGAGGAGCATGACCATGAGCAGAAAGACGGGCGGACAAAAGAATCTGACGCACTTCATAGATTCCCTCCTTGCGATAGTGTGATTCTTCTAATGGATGGTGAGGACAACCATTGCGAACGCATTTGTCCCCTTCTGCTCATTATTTAAGACGAGCCATGACACCGGTTTGTTTAAAAGAGAAACGCTGTACCAACAGGGGAAGAATACCTGGTTTGCGGGGAACCTGTTTGGCATGAAGAAGTGGTGGGGGGAGGATTCGAACCTCCGAAGGCTTCGCCGGCAGATTTACAGTCTGCTCCCTTTGACCGCTCGGGAACCCCACCAAGAGGGCCAAAATATGAATGACCTGAGCGCTCAGGTCAGGCCATAATATACAAAGAATATCGAAAAATCAATCTAATTTTTGAGCCGTGTAAGCCCGTGTTTAATGACATAATGGCCCGGCTACAGCCTTCTCAGCAAATAGTCCCGGTATTCGCATGTTGGCATCAGGTCTGCCAGTTCCCGGAATTCCCTCTCTGTGATAAACCCTCGGTTGTAGGCGATTTCTTCCAGGCAACCCACTTTGTGCCCGGTCGATTTTTCAAGCGAGGCGATGTAGTTGCCAGCCCGCGCCATGCTTTCGGCGGTCCCGGTGTCAAACCACGTCGTATCGCCCCCAAGCAGGTGCAGGTGGAGCTGCCCCCTGTCAAGATAGGCCCGGTTGACATCGGTGATCTCCAATTCACCACGCGCCGATGGTTTCAGGGACGCGGCGATCTCGACCACATTCGCATCATACAGATAAAGCCCGGTAACGGCTATATTTGATTTGGGGTTTTGCGGTTTCTCCTCGATAGATAAGACCCGACCCCCGGCGCCTATCTCCGCGACACCATACTCTCCGGCGTCGTTTACGCGAACCCCAAACGTTGTGGCGCCGCCGGAAAACTGTGTCGAGGCGGTCTCCAGCACAGAAATACCGCAAAAAACATTATCGCCGAGAATGAGCGCTACACTTTCGCTTCCTATGAAGTCCTTTCCTATTATGAAGGCGTTGGCGATTCCCCGGGGCTCTTCTTCCGAACGGTAAGTGATGTTCAAACCAATCTGGCCGCCGTCTCCGAGCAGACGCCTGAAATTCTCGGCGTCCGAAGCATTGACTATGATCTGTATATCACGAACGTCCATATTCATCAATACCGACAGCGGGTAATAAATCATCGGTTTGTCGTGGACGTTAAGCAGCTGTTTTGAAAGCGCCCTAGTAGCCGGGAAAAGCCGGTTACCATGTCCGCCGGCCAAGATTATGGCTTTTCTAATACTCCGCGCTGTCATATCAGGGACCCGCCTTCCCGGATCGGTATCCCATGCGTGATAGATGGTCGCCGAGCGCGTCGGTCCACGGCCGCATTTGATACAAGGGCGATATTTTCGAGTTATCCATTGAACAGAATTGTGGCCTCTTCGCGGCCGTATGATATTCAGTGTATGTTACGGGAGTCAGTTTATTGGTCAGCCCCGTGAGCTCAAATATAGTTTGCGCGTAATCGTACCACGAGCACTCACCGCTATTGCAGAGATGGTAAATACCGTAATCGGTGCATTTGCTCTTGATGATCATTCCCATCGCCTCAGCGGCGTCTTCGGTGAACGTCGGCGACATAATCTGGTCTTTGATAACATTCAGTTCCTGTCCTCGTCTGGCGGCATCTATCATTTTCTCCACGAAACTTACAGTCCGGTCACCGGTCTTCTTCTCTCCAAAAAGTGAGGAAACCCTGAGGACAAAATGTTTGGGGGCGTAAGTTCGGGCAAGATATTCGCCGGCCAGTTTGGAGGCGCCATACACGTTGAGCGGTCGCGGCAAATCCGTCTCCACATACGGAGCTCGCTTCCTGCCATCGAAAACGTAATCGGTACTTATGTGCATAAGGGCAATGTCTTTCGCATGACAAAAGCGGGCAAGATTGAAAACGAGCACAGCGTTGGTTCTGAAACTCCGATCAATGTCCGCTTCACACTGGTCAACCTTGTGATAAGCGATGCAGTTAATCAGATAGTCGTGATCCGTGAAAGGTGCCAGCGCATCATCGACAGCGTCCCGGTCAGCGTCGAATTCCGTACGAGCCGGACCCGAAACGCTTATTGACAAACCGTCAAAGACTTTTCGAACCGCGGCTCCCAGCTGCCCGGTAGCTCCGAGTAATAGAACTTTTGTCATACCGGGGGCTTCCGGTCAATATCGAGAATACCTCCGTATTTCTCGACCTCTTTAATGATCTTGTGCCAGTGAGTCAGATGCTGATACCAATCGAGGGTGATGGTATCGGGAGTTTTCTCGACCTCTCCCCTATCCAGAGCATCGATAATCTCCTCTACCCCACGCTCAACTGTACTCTGTGCTCTCCATTTCAAGAGTCGCTCGATCTTGGCGAAAGAGAGGCGGTAGCTTCGATGATCCGGGTCGCCGTACCATTCGATTTCAATCGTGCGGCGAGTTTTCTTGCCGGCGGTTTCCGCTACTCGTCGGGCCAGATCTTCAATCTGAAAATTGCCATCCTCACTTCCGACATTGAAAACTTGCCCATTGATTACGGTCGCATCGAACGTCAGCAACCTGAGCATGACATCGGTGGCATCCTGAATATGAACCATTGGCCGGTACTGCTTACCATCACGCATGAGCGGCAACTTCCCGTGTTTCCAGCAACCATAGGTCATGCCGTTAACGGCCAGATCAAAGCGCATGCGGGGACTGAAGCCGTACACCGTGGCCTGGCGCAGAACGGTCACAACGAAGTCTCCACCGACCTTGGCCAGCACCTCGTGCTCGGTCCTCTCATTGGCCCGGGCATATACCGTGAGCGGGTTAGTGGGCGAATTCTCATCCACTAGCTCGTCCTGATAACCGTAAATGCTGGCACTCGATGGAAGAATGTATCTTTTCACCCCGGACTCTCGGGCCAGCTGGGCACAGTTGACACGCCCGGCGTGGTTGATAGCCCAGGTTTCATCGCTGAACAGTTCGGCGCTCGGGTCGTTAGAAATGGCGACCAGGTCAATAACAAAATCGATTCCCTTGAAAAAACCACCATCAATAACGCGGGAATCTTCCACAAGAATCTCAAGGTTGGGTTGAGCGGCAAGTTTGTCCTTGCCGAAGAAGAATCGGTCGACGGCTCTGACGGCATACCCCGCCTTCAAGAGTTTCGGCACAAGCACCGAGCCAATATAGCCGCCCGCCCCAGTAACCAGAACCCTGTCCATTATTTCGCCCTATAAGCAAAATTGTTGTCGACTTCAGTCAAGGCGGGGGCTTTGCGGTCGCGTCCCGACAGGATTGGGTCAGCGGTCGGCCAGTCGACGGCAATATCGGGATCGTCCCACCGGAATGCCCGGTCGAACCGGGGGGCGTAATAGTTGTCGACCTTGTAGCAAATTTCAGTTTCGTCGACAGTAGTGCAATATCCGTTGGCAAAGCCCCTGGGCACGAAAATTTGGCTTTTGCTATTTCCCGAAAGCGGTGTGGCCAACCACTGCCCGTAGGTAGGGCTCCCCTTTCGGATATCTACCACCACGCTAAGGATACTGCCCCTAACAACTCGGATCAACTTGGCCTGGGCGTGGGGGTTCATCTGGAAATGCATGCCGCGAATGGTGTTTTTCAGTTTGGTGAAAGAATAATTGTCCTGAACAAACTCGGCCGTGATTCCATGCTCTTCGAACTCTCTCTTGACATAAGTTTCCATGAAGCAGCCACGGTTGTCAGGGTGAGCTACCGTTTCTATAAGGAATACACCGTCCAGCCGGGTTGCCGAGAAAGTCATTGGATATTTGCTCTCCATAGGGTTGTCAGTCAGAATATTTCGATTTTTCGCAGTATTGACAACCTATTTCGTAAGGCGGGCGGGAAAAAGGCACAGAAAAGTGGCGCCCCGCAGAATCGAACTGCGGACACACGGATTTTCAGTCCGTTGCTCTACCAACTGAGCTAGGGCGCCAGCTCACTACAAACGTAGACACGCCAATTTAGTGTCAAATAGACTATTGTCAACCCTAATTTAGCGGTGCCCGAACAGATAGTCTTTTGTCGGTGATGCAAAAAGCGTGTAGAGGGCCACCACAGAAAGCACAAAGAGAATTATGTTCTCGTAGTGCCTCATGCCAAACAGGCAGCCCACGACGATCAGACAGTTAATTATTACCAGGCCATACCAGCCCCACCTCTTACCTTCCTTGTACGCGAAAACGACTGATATCAGAATTAGCCCCAATATCGCAAACATTATCGGTTGGGTGAGGTTATCGTAGTTTCTATCCAGGATATCGAGAATAATAGTCACCCCTCCGTACAGGAGAAAAACTCCGGCGAAACAAAAGCCGTGCCATCCGGCGATTCGGTAAGTGAGAGGTCGATTATCTTTTTTATCAGTCATTGTACATCCCTGTTCTTATTTCTTGACGTCACCGAGCAGGCCGGCTCCCATAAAGCCAGCATCGTTCCCGAGCGCAGCTTTGGCAACGGTTAGCTTCTCGACAGCGGAGTCGAATGCCCGGCGTTTGATTTCCCGGGTTACCGTTTCGACAAAGCCAGCTCCGCCGTCGGTGATACCGCCCCCTATAACTACGACCTCGGGGTTTAAAAGGTTCACAATGCCGGCCAGCCCAACCCCGAGATATGTGGCCGCCTCAACTACCACCTGATTAGCGATCTCGTCCCCTTTTCGGGCAGCAGTGAATACTTTTTTCGCCGTCAGATTACCAATTGAGCCATCAAGTAGATCGTTAAATATCGGTGTTAACTCTTTCTTCAACAAACGCTTAGTGTTCCCTATAATTGTTTGGGACGAACAGAGAGCCTCAATGCAACCGTTGTTACCGCAAGCGCACTTAGGACCGTTGACGTCTATGGTCATATGGCCTAATTCCCCGGCCGAAGAGCTGAAGCCGTGAACCACTTTGCCATCTATTATAACCGCGCCGCCGACACCCGTTCCCACCGTGACACAGACGACCGAGCGCGCCCCAATAGCGGCCCCGAACCTGGCTTCTGCCAGAGCCATGGCGTTGACCTCGTTATCGACGAAAACCGGCATATTGAGACGGTCATTCATGATGGCACCGATCTCCATTCCCCGCCAGCCTTCGATATTGGGGCAGGGACCGATGACCTTGCCAGTTTTGTGGTCGACCGCACCCGGCGAACCGACGCCGACCCATTTGACGGGGTAGTTTTCCTCGGCGGCGAAGTACATGAGTCTTTCAGCTATGTTCGTAACTAGGTGCATAAGAGGGGTCGGTCCTTTTTCGGCCATGGTCGGGCGCTGTTCCTTGAAGAGAATCTTTCCTTCGGAGTCAAATAGACCGAACTTTATGTTGGTGCCGCCAATATCGATTCCGGCGTAGACGATTTGATCTGACATGTTTTCCAGTCGCTAAAAGGCTATATGGGCAATGCTCACGTTGGTGAAAATACGCTGCATAATAAAAAGCCGCTGCCTTTTAAGTCAAGGCAAAAGGCCTCGGCGAGATAGTCACTTCATTAACCCAGCTTGTCTTTGAGGTAAGCGATCATCTGATCGACGGCGATTGTTTCCTGGATATCCTCTGCTTTGAGCCATTCCTCGCGGTCGGTTGTCTCCATCGCCTTATCACGGCCGGCGGCAAGGTTCTTGATGGTTACTTTGCCGGCCTCGAACTCATCGGAACCGGCAATCACCGCGAAAGGAATTCCGGCCCTATCACCGTACTTGATCTGTTTGGTCAGGTTCCTTGTGTCGCCGGAGTAGATTTCGGCCGGTATTCCTTCATTGCGCAGCATCTGGACCATAGCCAGGTAATCGGGTAGCCGATCCTTATCCATAACAGTCACGAGAACGAGCGATGTTGATTGCCTAAGTTTCAGGGCCTTCAGTTCAATGAGCGCGGCCAGCAATCGGTCAATGCCGATCGATGAGCCGGTGGCCGGAATGGAACGCCCAAGGAACCTGTCGACCAGGTTGTCGTAGCGACCGCCCGAGAAAACCGAGCCAAAATCAGGCAAGTCGGTAAGAGTCGTCTCGAAAACCGGTCCGGTATAGTAACCGAGACCTCGTACGATGGTCAGATCTATTTCCACTTTTGAAGGATCGACCTGCATATACCCCAAATAATCCTGTATTTGTCGAAGTTCACCGATGCCTTCTTTGGAAGCAGGGATTTTTCCGAGGAGCCGGTCAGCCATTTCCAGCGAGCCCTCCCCCTTGGTCTGGGCCAGATCAAGGAACGCTTCGAGCTGACGGATCTGTTCAGACTCGAGTCCTATTCCTTTAATCTCGTCACCTGACTGATCTACCCGTCCGGGCCCCAGCTCGAGCACGACAGCCTCTCTTCCCTGCTTGTCGAGCTTATCGATGACACGCATCACATCCTGACCCCGGTCTGGTTCGATGTTGGCGAACTTGACAAGTCCGTTGAGTATCTTTCTTGTCGAATAACGAACCCTGAAGTTCTTTATACCGAGATGCTCAAAGCTGGTTACCATGGCCGCAATAATCTCGGCGTCGGCAAGCAGATTTTCAGCGCCGACAATGTCAATATCGAACTGCATGAATTCGCGGAATCTTCCCGGCCCGGGTTTATCCACACGCCAGACATTACCATACTGGTAGCGCCGAAACGGCAAGGGTAGATTAGGATTGGCCGCGACGTATCTAGCCAGGGAAAGGGTGAATTCATAGCGGAGCGCCATCTCGGCGTCGTCGGGGCCTACGAAACCGAAAAGCTCCGCCAGGGAGTCCCTGGTATAATGCGAGCCAAGCAGAACCTCGGCGTACTCCAGCGAAGCCGTCTGGAGAGGCAAGAAACCCATTAACTCGAAAACCTCACGCACGCAGGCAATCATCTGCTCTCGGGCAATCTGTTCGGAGGGCGGATAGTCACGGAAGCCCTTCAATAGCTGAGGCTTGACTTTCTTTTTCTTTTCTCGGGCCATAGCGAACCAGTTCTCCGAATTTTATGACTCAAAGCCTTAAAGGCAACAAGTTAGACGCTCATTGGCCAAAATAGAAAGTTTTTTGTTATCATGCCAGATTATTTTTCCCCGGCAGAAGAACGATGTCAATGTTTGCGCCCGGCTTGCTTTTTGGCGGCAAACACATATTTTTGCAAAAGCTTATGAAAGGAGTTCGGATGAAACTGTTTCGTCAATCGCTGGCCATTTCTTCGATCCTATCCTTGCTGCTGTTTACGGTGGCCGCGGCCCAGGAAGGTGGCATAGACCACTCACTTCTCAAAGAGTTCGAAAAGGCGTTCGAGAGCAATGGAGATCAGAAAAGCATTATCAACGCCGTCACGGGAAACGATATTAAACAACTGTCGTTGAATCGTGAGGTTCTGGTCAAACACAACAAGCTGGTCAATCACAAGCTTGATGGTACAGGTGTCATCGACCAGCAAGGCTCCGGCCGTTGCTGGATTTTTGCGGGTGTGAGAGTGCTGGCACCGAAGGTAAAAAGCAAACTCGACCTTTCCGATTTCGAAATCTCTGAGCCCTATTTGACTTTTTATGATAAGCTGGAAAAGGCGAACTTCTTCCTCGAAAGAATAATCGAGCTGCGCGACAAGCCCCTGGATGACCGCTCACTTCAGTTGGATATAGAGTACTTTTTCGGCGACGGTGGGTGGTGGCACTACTTCACCGATCTGATTCACAAGTACGGGCTGGTTCCGATATCAGCTATGCCCGAGACGAAACAGTCAATTAAGACGGGTACCTTCAACAAACTGGCCAAAACCATGCTTCGCGGGCACGCCTCGCAACTTCGCCAGATGCATCAATCGGGCAAGAAACTCGGGGAATTGCGCGGCGCCAAAGAGAAGATGCTTGAGGATATTTACCGGCTCCTCATATACACGTACGGCGTTCCGCCCAAACAATTCAGTTTTCGCTATGAGGAAGAGCAGGACTCGACCGAGCAGATAGTCGAGAAGGACTTTACACCGAGATCATTTTTCGAAGAGTTCTTTGGGGAAGAACTGCCCGATTATGTGACCATTGTCAATAACCCGGCTAAAGATTTTGACAAACCATATCTACTTGAGGCCAGCCGGAATATCTGGGAGAATCCGGATTTCCTGGTCCTGAACCTCGAAATTGAGAAACTGAAGGAATATACCTTGAAGTCCCTGCTGGACAGCCAGGCGGTGTGGTTTTCCTGCGATGTCGGCAAACAGAATTTGAAAGATTCCGGCATCTTCGCGGCCGACATGTACGAATTTGACGCCCTGTTGAATATGGACTTCTCTCTGACCAAGGCCGAACGCATCCAATATAAGGATACCTCCCCTAACCACGCGATGACAATAGTGGGCGTGGACACGGCCGCAACCGGCGAGCCAGTAAAGTGGCTGGTCCAAAATAGCTGGGGCACAAAGCCGGGCGACGGCGGGTACTGGTACATGTACGATAACTGGTTTGACGAGTACGTTCTGGCCGTAGTTGTTCAAGAGGACATGCTCAGTGAAGAGGATGAGCGCAAGCTCGACCAGATACCAGTCAAAATATCTGATTGGGAACCGTTCTTTTTAGCGCTCAGAAACCTGCCATAGCATACGGACGACATGAGCATATTGGACAAACTTACAGCGCTTCTCCCGGCGGATCAAATATCCACCCAGGCGGATCACCTGTCGGTGGCTTCACACGACGAATCGACCCTGAATGCCGTATCGCCGCTGGCTATTGTATGGGCGACCAGTACTGCCGAAATCGCCGACATCGTTCATCTATGCCTTGAGGAAAAGACGCCCATAACGACGCGTGGCGCCGGCAGTGCGCTGGAAGGTTCGACAATACCCTCTGCGAACGGAATCGTCCTCGACGTCAGCCGCATGACACAGGTAATCAACTTCTGGCCCGATGATCTGCAAGTCAGAGTTCAACCGGGAATCATCTACGACCACCTAAATGAATACCTCAAGCGGGAGGGCCTGTTCTTCCCCCCGTCACCGGGAGGATCAGGAGATGTTGCGACCATCGGCGGAATGATCTCAACCAACGCCAGCGGCATTTACTCTGTTAAGTACGGTGGTACCAGAGAATATGTTCTCGAGTTAGAAGTTATTACCGGTTCCGGCGAGACCCTCAAGATTGGTAATCGAGCTGTCAAACGTTCAAGCGGGTATAACCTCGTTGATCTGATCGCTGGTTCAGAGGGCACGTTGGCTATTATTACCGCCGCCACAATAAAGGTCGCCGGGCTGCCCGAAGGCCGACTTCAGAGCGCGTTCAAATTTTCTACCGAGGTTGATGCCGCGAGAGCGGTATCCGAGATCTGCAAATACGGACTCGATCTGGCCGCAATAGAGTTTCTGGATCGAAAAGTCATAGAAGCTCTAAATCATCTCAAGAATTATGGTCTCGAAGAGGTTCCGGCGCTGTTTCTCGAATTCCACGGCCCTCAGGCAGTCCTTGACTCCAATAGCGCGTTGGCTGCTTCCATCTGTGAAGACTTGGGTGGCCAGGTTCTTAAGTTAGCCGATGGGCAACGTCCCTGGGAAATTCGCCATCATGCCACCGATGCCGTCAAGCTGCGGCGGCCGGGATACACCATTGTGAGAAACGATGTGGCCTTTCCGATTTCACGGCTCCCGGAGATAGTCGAATATTGTCATTTTCTCAGTGGTGAACACGATTTACCGATTTTTACTTTTGGACATGTCGGCCTGGGCCTTTTGCACGCCCTGATTCTCGCCAACAGGGAAAATGTTTCTGAGTGGCAGCGCGCCCTTGACGTCAGTGACATGATCATAAAGAAGACAATTGAGTGCGAGGGAACGATATCGGGTGAGCACGGGATTGGATTGGGGCACAAGAACCTGTTCGAATTGGAACATGGTAGGTCGGTAGAACTGATGCGGAGAATAAAGCGACAGTTTGACCCGCATCACATTCTCAATCCGGGCAAGATATTCGACATGTAAGGCTTTGATAATCAGATGATTTACGAAACTATATAAAGCGGCGCTTGAGAATGGGCCCCGGCAATGGCTCGACCGCTCGGCGCCACGTTTCAGTTCAGATCTGACACCGACATCGAGTACAATCGAAAATACGCGTGGAGGCCACTGAGCACAGGTTCCAAGAGACGTTTGTGGCAACATAGAGACTTGACTAAGTCTATATGTTTTAATATATTTACAGGATTCTGGAACCAATAATGAGGAGAACTTTATAAACTGATGAGCATGATCAAGCAAACGCTGGTAACTCTATTTATCATCAATGGCTTAGCGGGAAGTCTGCTGGCTGATGCCAGACTCAAAATCGCCGGAGAGCGGTTCGAGATGGGTAGTATTCCGCCGAACACTACCGTAGCCCATCGGTTCTGGTTCAAATCAAAGGGTACCGATACGGTATTCATTGATGAAATTACGACCAACTGCGGTTGCGAGTTGGCCCCACTCAAGAGTAAATGGATTGCGCCCGGAGACAGTATGCAGGTTGAGATATGCTGGAATACGGACGCTTATATTGGTCCCACCGGCACCTATCCCTATATTTACTACAACGGTGACCGGTCAGAGCCGGCCCGTGTATTCCTTACGGGGACAATTGTCAAATTCGTGGACTCACTCTATCCGGCGCGCATCACACCTTATGTATTTGATCTGTCTGAATTTCGGGACATCTCTTATGATAGCATAAGCTTCACTATAGAGAACCGTTCGAAGCGAGATCTGGCGATCAGATTCGTTTCCACGACTGTTGACGAATGTGAGTTGAGTTTTCCCGACAGTATCCCGGCAGGGACAACCGAGACCGGGTATATTAAAGTCAAAGAAGAATATCTCGATAAAGAATTTAAGAAGTCCTTCACCATCGAAGTGGAGGGGGTCAGAACCAAACGTGTCACGATACCGGTGCGACGGAAGCTCTATTGAAAAACCGGTGGTGGCAGTCGGTACAATAAGGATTAGAACGGCAATATGAGAAAGTCAATCACTACAATCATTATCGCCTTGAGCCTGCTGTTTTTGTTCAGTACGGTTATGGCCGGTCCCAACCTGGCGATACCGGAACCGTCATTTGACTTTGGCTATGTGCCACAGCATGCCAAAATCAGTCACGTATTCTGGCTCCATTCAACCGGCGATTCCACCTTGGTGATCACCAAGGTCACCCCTGGCTGAGGCTGCACCAAGGCTCCGCTGGAAAAAACGGAGCTTGCTGTCGGTGACAGCACCCGGTTAGAGATAATTCTTGATACTCGTCGCTTCATGCGAAAAGTAACCAAGGCACCAAAAATTAAGACCAATGAGGGTCCCCCGGATAAGAAGGTAACCGTTATGTGCAACGTTGTCGACCGCCCCGACGCCACCTATCCGGTGACAATCAAACCGTACAAGCTTGACCTGACCCAGTTCGGTAGTAAGGTCCGAAATATGGTAACATTTCGGATCACAAATGTCTCGGACAAGACTCTCACACCCGAGATGGTGGCAATTGCCGACCGTTACTTTAAGGTCGATCTGCCCGAATCGATTGAACCGGGTGAATCCGGAGAGGCCAGACTAAAGCTAAACGAATCGGCCCTTGATCAGGAATTCGAGAAGTCTTTCACTTTCGAACTCAACGATCCCGTCAAGAGTCGTTTTACCGTACCCGTAAAGCGGAAACTTCGACCCAGCATCCAGCAGGAGATCAGTTCTGACACCCAGGGGGGTTCCAGCGACTGATCCGCAGACGTTTCCAACTGACGGAAACTAAATTCAACAAGAAGGCCGTCTTGTGGGACGGCCTTCTTTAATGCAATTTGTTGGTGGCATCAGTCGGGCATATCGATAAATCCCTGGTCCATTAACTCCTGCCACGATTTCGAGTAAACCTCGCCGTACACATTCGAATGCACCAGGCGATAGTCCTCGTTGCCCGTCCAATCCTCAAAAATAAAGTACTTGCCTTCGTCCACGGAATAATAGTACCACACTTCGAACGAGTTACTGGAGGTTCGCGGAGACACGTGCTCGTCGCGTTTATCCCAGCGGCCGAACTTCAAATAGACTCTCCCCCGATCTGTCATCCAGCCGTCGGTTCGATGCAGGTTGGTCGAGAATATCTTGTTGCAGAAGCGGAATCGCTCAATCTGCTCCATCCGATTTTCAACCCAGGCCGTGGTGGGATCGCTATCATGTTCTTTCCAGTACTGTTGCAGGTAATTCATCTTGCCGCTTTCGGAAAGATCATTCAGAACCGAGATCTGGTCGGGCGTGAGCAAAACTTTTGTCATGTTAACATGATCATCCACGGAGAGGTCGGCGTAATCCATAGTAATATCTCGCTGGACGATGGCGGCGGCCTCGAGTACTTCCCTGGGTGAAACGATATGAAAGGGCAAATACGCCGTATCGGAGGAGCCTATTTCCTTATCGGTAGCCACAAGCCGGACTTCATAACTTCCCAGAGGATAGGAACCGATATCAAAGGACTCAGCTACTACCACCGAACTGCCGGGTTTCTTACCAATCCTGGCTCCATACCCTTCAAAAAGACTTCCGGTTGAATCGAGGGTCGAGATTTCCAACTGGTATCCCGACGTGGTTTCGGAAGAGAACCGGAGGTTGTAAATCTCGGAATACACGAAGAGAACAGTATCTCTTGGCGTAAATATGGAAACCGGATTCGGCAAGATGTAGAAACCGTTTTTTGTCAACTGCCGGTTGAAATCGAGATTATCTTCACCAACGTAGCGGATATTATAAGCCAGGTGGGCTCCACCTATACTTATCCTGTCGCGAACCGCGGGCTCCGCAACGATGCGCTCAAAGAAGAATGTTCCGTCGTTCTTGGAGACAACATCTATAACAGTCAGGCGCGCCATATAAACGCCGGGCCGCGCGAGAAGCGACAACTGGTTGAAGATCCTGTAATCCCTTCTCTCTGCTTCTTCCTGGGAAGCCACTCGAACGGAGAAATAAGTTGCTATTGAATCGACGGCAAACCCGGTGGTGTCAAAGAGGTCGACCTGGGCAAAGATACGCGCATACAAGCCGCCATCAGCCGAGTCGGGCACAAAAAAGGAAAGCTGGTCGCGGTTAAGCGAAAAAGGAAACTCGATCATAACGAAAGAGTCATAGTCAGGGTTATTGCTGATAAAAGTTCCGGCATAAACGGCCAGATCATCGTTGCCCCGAACTGTACCGGCTACACTGCCAACAATAAACAGGGCCGTAAAAATACACACAGCCAGAGGTCTTCTGGCTGACGTTGAAAGGTGCTGCATTTAGTTGTCCTCTGGTCCAATTAGTCCATCGTAGGGCGGAATCAGGCGGAAATCACCGTCCCCTGTTTCATCTATAAATACGAATTTCCGATACCTCGCATCACGGTAATAGTGCCACTCTTGATGCGGCAACTGATTGAGTTCAAAGGGATAGTCTTCCACTTGATCGGGCTCACCATAAAGGATGTAGACCCGTCCCCGGTCGGTCTTCCAGCCGGCCCTCCGAAGGTAAGAGAACATCTGATTGGCAACATGAACCCGATGGTAGAACTCGTTCTTATTTTCATTCTCGCGTGTGCCCGGACTCGGATCGCGCGAAGCCCAGAAATCATTGAACGCCGCAACTCTGTCGTCGTAGGTCTCCTGAGCTTTGAGTTCCTTAATCTCCCCGGGGAGTGATATCAGCGAAAGCTGGTTTACAATGGACTCATAATCATACATCAATTGAGATTGTTCCGACCACACCAGCTCAAAGTACTTGGCTTTCGAATCGATTACTCTATCCCTTCTGCCCTTAAGGGTCACATCGAGCCTGAACTCACCGGGGCGCAAGTTGTCTACGGAGATTTCGCGGAACTGTCGCAGGACACCGTCGGTAACCTCGCTCGTCAAGGTGTCGCGGTATAACATTCCTTTCGTCTCGTGACGCAATTTCATTTCAATGGCTACTGAGTCTTCTTCCGAGTTACCCTGATACACTTCGAAGTAGAACATCAGCTTCAGGGCTTCCTCAGCTCCGTACTTGTGAGAGACCGACGGCACCAGCGTATAACCACCTTTGTCGAACTTGCTGGGTTCGTCGCCGACGGGGCTGATGGCCTGGACGAGCTGAATATCTGAGAGCCGCGAGTTTTTTTTGTTCTGCCACTCAAGTTTGACCTTGAACTTACGCTCCAGGACATCGGAAGAATTGGCGTCACTCAGTAAGAGTTTGACTTCATATTTCCCCGGCTCGAGGTCAAAATTAACCTGATTGGTGCGATAATCGAATTCCGATTTGGCCGTTTCATCGGTTAGCACCCTGACCTGCCTGGTTTGCGAGAACGAATCCTCGAGCAAGTCATTCTTGCCATACACAACAACTGAAATTTCGTAATCAGCAACATAATCGGTCTGATGGCGATAGAAGGTCAGAGCAGCATTGTAAATCTGGTAGTAGACCTCCAGCCGTACTCTGCCGGTTTCGAGGGAGTTAAAGGCCGAGTGGTCAACGAGAAAGAAGTTGTCAATAGACTTCCTGCCCAGAAGTTGAAACTTTGATTCGCCTGTCGCGGGTGAGTTAAACGCCACCAGCGTCGTGGCCAGTGTTAAGATGGTGACTAATCGTTTCATACTATATTAATAAACGCATTTGTCGCCATGCAGTTCCAATCTAAAAGCCGGCAGAATCGGCTCGCAACATAAAAAAGACGATTGAACAGTCGAAATCGTTAGAGATAACTAAAGATTTATTCGTAACGCAGAGCTTCTATGGGATCCAGGCGGGCGGCTTTCATGGCCGGATAGACGCCCGAAATCAGCCCCACCGATACCGCGACCACAAATCCCAGAACCACCCAAAAAAGTGATATTGACAGGGGAAAGCCCGCCCAGACATTTATGCCCATACCGATCAGAACGCCAAAGGCGATGCCGATTACGCCCCCGGTCCCTGAAAGAGTAGTGGCCTCGGTAAGAAATTGCATAAGAATATTGGAACGTTTCGCCCCAATCGCCTTGCGCACGCCGATTTCCCTGGTACGCTCGGTTACCGATACCAGCATTATATTCATAACACCAATTCCCCCGACCATAAGGCCGACGGAAGTGATGATTATGGCCGCCAGGTAAAGCCACTTGGTTATGTCTTCCACCATTTCCTTCTGGCTCTCCTGGGTACCGAGATAGAAGTTGTTGGGCTCATTGAACGCTACCCGGCGATGAATGCGCAAGGCACTGATTACCTCTTCGATGGCCAACTCCATGCTCTCGATATCGTTCGAGCGCACCCAGAGCGTCAGGGCCTCATCCCATGGGTGAATTTTTTCGTAGGTAGTCAGCGGAAGAATGACCTTATTATTATCGCGCTCCTGATTAAAGTTTGATTCCTGTTTCGCGAGGACGCCAACAACTTCAAAGCGATTGTTATTAACCCTTATCTCTGCCCCAACCGGGTCTTCTTCTTCAAAGAGGGCCCGGGCCAGATCATTGCCCAACACGCAGACTGTGCGTCGAAATTGCAAGTCCAAGTCGCTGATGAAGCGCCCGGCTTCCATAGAGGCGTTTTTGACCTTCATGAAGTCAGGCCAGGTGCCCATGATGGCCGGATTATTCCCTTTGCGATTCATATACTTAACCTCGTTGCCCTCTGGAAACTGCCACCAGTGATTCATGGGAGCTACACCATCGACATGGGGGCAGTTACCCCGGATTGCCATGGCTTCGCCCACTTCCATATACGGGCGTTTGCGCTCCTCTTTGGACAGATCATGATAATTGGTATTGGGCGGGAAGCGATCAACTATGATAGTATTAACGCCCTGAGCGTCGATGTCCTCCTTCACGGCTCCGTCCAGACCGTCTACGATGGAGGCCATGGCAATCACCGAACCGACTCCGACCATAACGCCAAGGATGGTCAACCCGGATCGGAGCTTGTTTGCCTTGAGCGATGCCAGGGCCAGGATAATGCCTTCTTTTACTTCAACCCAGGTCAGTATCATACCACTTCTCACTCATAGCTAAGGGCCTTAATGGGGTCGAGCCTGGCAGCCTTGAGAGCCGGGTAAATGCCGAACACCAATCCCGTCCCGGTGGATACCGTGAGTCCGGCTGTGATCGCCAAAGCTGACGGATTCATCTGCACGTTAAGCATGCCCACCAGGGCGCTGGCGATAAGGAAACCGGCGACAATGCCCACGATCCCACCCGAAAGTGTCAAAATCACGGCCTCAAACAGAAACTGTGTCAGGATGTGCCTTCGTTTTGCCCCGACAGATTTTCTTATGCCGATTTCCCGGGTCCTTTCGGTCACCGAGACCATCATTATATTCATCACCACAATTCCACCAACGACCAGTGAGATGGAGGATATCCCGACGAGGCCGAAACGAAGTATCTTGGTCAAGGAGTTAAGCATGGTCAACAGACTCTCGGCAGTGAGCATATCAAAATCATCGGGCTGGTCAAACGGGACGTGACGCTGTGAACGCAGCAGAACGCGAACCTCATCCATAGCTTCCTGCAGCTGGTCGACCGATCGCGCTTTTACGGATATATATAAACCGCGCCGGCTAATTCCGAACTGTCGCCTGAACGAATCGAACGGTACGTACACGAATTCGTCCTGGCTGGCTCCAAACACCGACCCTTTCTTCTTGGCCACACCGATCACAGTGTATTTCTGGTTCCCGACCCAGATATCTTTGCCGAGCGGGTCCAGCCCTTCATAGAGTTTTTCATAAACGCCTGCGCCGATGAAGGCCACGCGCCTGCGATAAAGGTCATCCTCATAGGAATGAAAACGCCCCTGGTCCACTTCAAGATCGTAAATTTCAACATGGTGATAGGTGGCACCAACAACCACGATATCGTACATGGACTGGTCGCGGTATTTCAGGTCTTCTCCCCTGGCTGCTCTCGGAGCGACTTTGTCGCACACCTCGCAGCCGTCCTCGATAATCTGGACCGCTTCATAGTCGAGGGGCTTTCGCTTGAACTTATCCAGCGCCTCTTGCTCGGACATGGCCGTAAGAAGTGTTCCGATCATGAAGGTTGACGGTCCCATTTGCTCGATTTCTCTCTCAATGGAACCGGTCAATCCCTCCAGGGCCGATATGATCGTCATTACGGAGGTGACCCCGATGATTACGCCCAGCAGAGTAAGCCCGCTTCGCAGGCGGTTCGTTCTCAAGGCATCAAAGGCAATTCCAAATAAGGACCCGGTAACCATGGTCTAATGAACACCGTTTCTTTGTTCCTGCGGTATGGTCGTGTCCTCGGCGATCTCGCCGTCGAGTATCGACAGCACCCGGTGCGCGTGCTGGGCGATGTCCTTCTCGTGAGTGACAATGATGATAGTGTTTCCCTGCCGGTGTAGTTCGTCGAGGAGTTTCATGATCTCAACTGATGTCTTACTGTCAAGGTTACCGGTAGGTTCGTCGGCCAGTAACAATGAGGGGTCGTTAACCAGGGCGCGGGCCATTGCCACCCGCTGGCGCTGACCGCCGGAGAGTTCGCTTGGTTTGTGGGTCACGCGGTCCCCTAAATCTACCTTCTCAAGCGCCCGCATGGCTTTGGCGTGCCGATCCTGAGCCGAAGTGCCGTTATAAATCAGCGGAAGTTCGACATTGTGCAGAGCAGTTGCTCGCGGAAGCAGATTGAAAGTCTGGAACACGAAGCCTATCTCTCGATTGCGAATATTGGCCAGTTCATCATCATTCATCTGGCTGACTTTGCGAGAATTCAGCCAGTATTCGCCCTGAGAGGGTGTATCGAGGCAGCCGATCAGGTTCATCAGGGTCGATTTCCCCGAGCCCGAAGGACCCATGATGGCTACATACTCACCCTTTTCAATAGTTATGGTAACTCCGCGAAGGGCATGGACCTGTTCGGCCCCCATTTCATAGGTTTTCCACAGGTTCTTGGTTTCAATCAGCGACATGGTTTAGTCTTCCCTTTTTTTGGTGATTTCAACTTCGTCGCCGTCCTTGACCGTTCTCAGCACCCGGTAAGGTCCTGTAATGACGGTGTCGCCCAATGTCAGATTGGATGTGACTTCGATATTTTTCTGATCAGCGATACCGGTCTCCACAGGCACAAACCGCGCCTTTCCATCTTTGACAATAAAGACGCCTTTGAGCTCCTCCTGTTCACTCTCGCTATTCGAGGCCGTGTCGCTACTCGTCGACTCGGCCCCCTCCTCGGCGGCCTCCTCGGCGGCCTGAACTTCGGCCACCACCGATGAGCTTTCTCCCCACTCCTCCCTCGCCCTGGCCCGTTCGAGAGAGTCAATGTTGACCGACCGCATGACGATTGAGCTGTACGGCACCGAGAGAACGTCTTCTTTCTTATTGGTGGTGATGTCCACGGTGGCCGACATACCAGGGCGGATTCTGACATCGGCATCCTTGAAGATGACTTTGACACCGAAGTTGGTCGATTGGTCCTGAGTCCCTGCCCCGGTAACGAGGGCGGTATTGCCGATCTCGACTACCTCACCGGCGAAGATGGTATCCGGGAAAGCGTCAACCTCGATATCAGCGCTTTGCCCTAAATCAAGTTTGCTAACCTCGGTTTCGTCTACTTCGACTTCAACCTCGAAAACGTTTAGATTCGAGATTGTCAGCAGGGTCTTACCCTGAGTGAAAGATGTTTGGGCCGGTGCGATTTCACCAACCTCGCAGTCGACAAAGGTGACCACACCGGTCATCGGAGCGGCAATTTTGGCCTTACTCAGATTGTCAAGCTGTTGAACGTAGCGGGCCTCGAGCTGCCTGGCCTGAGCCTCGGTCGCGTTGTAAGAAGCCCTGGTATTGAGGTAGGTATACTTGGCGTTGTTGAAAGCGGTTTCCGAAGTCAGTTTGTCCTTGTAGAGCTTGTCCTGTCGCTGGTACTCCTCTTCGGCCTGGTCAAGACTCGCTTTGGCGCCTTCAAGCCGGGCCTCAATCTCGGTCAGGGCGTACTTGGCCTGATCAACGTCGCTCCGAAGCCTTACGGTGTCAAGCACGACCAACAGGTTGCCGGTCTGAACGCGGTCACCCTCCTTGACCATCAGGGAAATAATCTCGCCGTTTACCTCGGCCGTTATGTTCACTTTGGTTTGAGGCTGAATCCGACCGGAGGCTGAGACAAGTTCTATGAGTTCCCGGTTTAATGCCTCCTCCGCCTGAACCTCCATACTCTCGGGGCCACCAATCAAATTCATATATACGACCACACCGAGCAGGATGACGATGGTACCTATTATGAGTAGTTTCTTCTTATTCATCAAATACTACCTATTGAATATTTATACATTAATATCGGCTTATTTTTCTACATTTTGCCCATAGCGTTTTCCAGTTGAGATACCGCCAGGTTCAGATCGAAATCGGCTCTTATCTTTTCCACCTGGGCGTCTGTCAGTGAGGCCTGCGCATCCAGTAGGTCAAGAATAGTGGCGGCGCCCAGATTATATTTCTCCTGGGTTATGTTAAAATCTTCCTGGGCGGCATCGACACTCTCAGTCGCCACCTTCTGGGCTTCTCTTTGCTGCTCAATCTCGTGGAAGGCCGTTTTGATCTCTTGGATGACATTGTTACGAGTATCGGCCATCCGGGCGCGAGAATTGTTAAGACTTACCTTTGCTGAGGTCACACGATACTCCCGCGAGAAGCCGTCGAAGATGTTCCAGTCCACACTGAAACCCCACGTACGCTGGTTGGACGAATAATCAAAAACCAGCGGATAAGCTCGAGTCCCATCGGAACGCGTAAACGAATAGCGAGCATTGAGAGTGGGCAGATAAGAGGCAAAGCCGGACCGGACGCCGTGTTTAGCCGCCGATACCTCGGCCTCAGCCGCCAGCAGGCCCGGTTCGTGCTCTATTCCGAAAGCGATAGCATCGTCGAGCGTCCCATCGAACTCGCGAACCTCGTACTCGGCCAAAAACTCAACATCGCTATTGGCATCGATCCCGATAGTGTAAGCGAGCGAGGCCCAGGTTGTCACCACGGCGTTTCTGGCTCGCAGGAAACTGAGTTGATCTCTCCCGTACTGAACTTTTTGTTTCAGCACTTCCGAGAGTGAAGCCGAACCAAGATCGTAACGGGATTGAGTCAGCTTTAGCGACTCCTCGCTACGGGCAACCGCCTTTTCCTGAACCCGGACATTTTCAACGGCGGCCAGGTAACCATAATAAGCCAACTTGACGCTGTAAATCAGGTCCTGTTCTGAATTGATAACATCCAGGTGGGCCGCTTTCTTAGCAGCTGTGGCCCCGAACAGGTCAAAAAAGTTGCTGAAGTCGATGACTGATATGGCGGCACTGACGGTGAGACTGGTACTGGTACCAAAATCCTGCTCGTCGATTATAGCGAGCGTATCCCCGAACTCATCCACAACGACAGTCGGTGGTTCGATATCTGTCTCTTTACCTCTTCCGTAATTGTAGGATGCGTAGATCCTCGGCAGGAAAGCACCCAGAGCCGACCGCTGACCGGCTCTGGCCAGGCTTTCAGCGCCGCGGGCGGCAATGATTGAGGCACGTTTCTGAATCGCCAGTTCAATGCAATCATCCAACGTCAGTTTACTGCCCTGCGCAGAGGCCGTCATGGCCATGAGGGCAATCAAGAGTGATATAACAGAAACTGTACGAAAAGCTGAATTCATGAAGTTCTCCTTCAAGTTATTAACGACATCGCAAAAATCTGAAAGCCGGCGAATAACAACAAAATAGCTCCTATTGATACGACAGATATAACATAGCCTTTGTTGCGGGTAAAGCCGTAAATCGTGGCAAAACCAATACCGACCACGATAATCTCCCATATGGAGAAGAAATTGAACGCTTCAAGAAGGATATAAGTGGCGCTGGTCGGCTCCAAACCGGGAATGAGGGCCGCGAAAGAGAGCGAAACAAAAGTGGTCCCCTTCGCGAATATCAATGGCATCTTGATCAGCATTCCCAGAATAGTAATTATGCTTCCGTAAAGGCCAACAGACCAGATCTGCTTGAAGCGGGCGCTACCGGCCATCAGGAAGTTACCGAGCAACATAGCCAGCGCGGCTGCTAGCAGAGTTGGAAGAAAGGCCACCATGATGCCGGCAACCGCGGCGCCAATGAGCTTCTTGGTTACACTTGTGTCGCTGTCAATCGCCTGATCTTGTGCGAACCTGCTGTTACGTAACAACTCAATTTGATCCTGCTGCTGAATGTCAGCAATAGCGAACGTGAAAATGAACACACCTATGAAGATGGCCAGAATGGGGACAAGTACTCTGGGGTTGTCCTTAAGTTGTTCGAAAAATGCGGCCGGCTTGTAGATGATTTCACCCAGCCCTCGTAAAGAAAGGCCCTTGACACTCTGTTGCGGGGATACCGCTCCCGCAGTATTAAGCTGTTCCACCTATACCTCCTCTTTATTTTTACAATTAACGAAGAACCTATTTAAAAGTTTCATTTGGACTTAGCTCTGTCTCATGAGCTAATACCAAAGATAACGCCATTTATTCAAAAATAAATAAAAAAGGGATATGCGTGGCGCCATATCCCATAACAATTGCCCCATTACAAACTATTAATTAAATAAGTAAGGCCCCACAACCAGCGAGACAATAGCCATAAGCTTTATCAGAATGTTCATCGACGGGCCCGAAGTGTCCTTGAATGGGTCGCCAACCGTATCACCCACGACAGCGGCTTTGTGAGCGTCCGAGCCTTTTCCGCCATGAGCACCAGCTTCGATGTATTTCTTGGCATTATCCCAGGCACCGCCGGCGTTAGCCATCATTAACGCCAGCATAACACCGGACATCGTTGCGCCGGCCAGCATTCCACCAAGACCCTCCTTCCCCAAAACATAACCGACCAGCAGGGGTGCCAGAACCGCGGTACAGCCGGGCAACACCATTTGTTGGAGTGCTCCTTTCGTGGCAATGTCAACACAACGGCTGGTGTCCGGCTTTGCCTTGCCTTCCATGAGACCCGTGATCTCGCGGAATTGCCTCCTTACTTCGTCAACCATCCTGGCGGCTGCCCGACCGACGGCCTTCATTGTCAGGGCCGCTACAAAGAACGGCAAGACGCCACCTATCAATAGTCCGATAACTACTCTTGGCTCAAGAATGCTGATTCGTTCCAGGCCGACCGCGGCGGAGTAGGCTGAAAACAGGGCAAGGGCCGTCAGGGCTGCCGAGCCAATGGCAAACCCCTTACCGATTGCCGCGGTGGTATTACCCAACGAATCAAGCTTATCCGTGATGGCGCGAACATCCGGTCCGAGACCCGACATTTCGGAAATCCCCCCGGCGTTGTCAGCGATAGGGCCGTAAGCGTCGACAGACATGGTCACACCGATGGTGGCCAGCATGCCCACTCCAGCAATGCCAATGCCGTACAGACCCGCGAAAGAATACCCGGTGTAGATAGCGATACAGATGATCACAATCGGGGCCAAAACGGATTCCATCCCGGTGGCCAGGCCGGAGATAATGTTAGTCGCCGAACCGGTAAGCGAAGAGCGGGCTATGTTCCTTATAGGCTTGGCGGCGGTATAGTATTCCGTCAGCAGTCCCAGAGCTATTCCGGCCAGATTACCGGCGAGTATAGCCCAGAATATTTTCTGGTTTAGGCCCAGACGATCTATAATAAACCATGAGGCGACCAGCATGATGACAGCCCCCACATAGGTAACAAGCCGCAGGGTAGCCGCTGGATTCATCTTCGAAAATACCCATACCGAAAGCACCCCGAGAATGGAAGCTACAGCACCAAAAGCGACAATCAGCAGAGGAAGTTGCATATGCGCGGCGCGGGCAGCGTCTGGAATTGCCGTTGATGTAGCGCCGATCGCAAGAGTGGCAATAACGGAACCAACGTAGGACTCAAACAGGTCAGCACCCATTCCGGCCGTATCACCCACATTATCGCCGACATTGTCGGCAATGACAGCGGGGTTTCGCGGGTCATCTTCGGGTATGCCGGCCTCAACCTTCCCCACAAGGTCGGCTCCGACGTCGGCTGCTTTGGTATATATCCCGCCTCCAACGCGAGCAAAAAGGGCAATTGATGACGCCCCCATGGCAAATCCGTTGATCACACTGGCATGGCCGGGGTTGTCGCCGAAAAAGTGGTAAGCAACACCAACCCCAATCAGTCCGAGGGACGCTACCGACATTCCCATAACGGCACCGCCGGAAAAAGCTATCGACAGAGCTGCCGGCTGACCCGAGGCACTGGCCGCCGCGGTAGTCCTTACATTCGCTCTTGTTGCGGCTTTCAGTCCGAAGAAACCTGCCAGCATGGAACAGGCGGCTCCGCCAAGAAAGGCATAACCCGTCTGAAGGCGGATCTTCCATGCCAGCAGCGCGAAGACTATAATAATGAACAATACGAGAATCGAATATTCCCTTTTAAGAAAGACCATAGCCCCCTTGTGGATGACTTCGGATATCTCTCTCATCAGTTCCGTGCCGACCGGTTTACTCTTGATGAAGGTAAACAAAATGACCGCAAATGCTAATCCGACCAAACCGACAATAGCCGATAATAAACCTGTGCCCATTCGTTATGCTCCTGTTAAGGCTATATTTTATAATAGGTTACGCTAAGGGAGCGCGTGAAAATTAGGTTCGAATATATTGCTTTAGTTGGCTGTTGGCAAGCTAAAATTGAGTGACATGGGCCCTTTTCGTTTCAAAGAAAACCGGCGCGGTTTTCTTGGCCGCGCCGGCAAGCTTCTTATCCGTTCAACAGCGTCAGAATCGCTCATAGCGGACGCCGATCCACGGAAACCCGCGATATGGATCACTTAGATCCTGCATCCATCCCTGCAAAACAAAGCGCTGCGTCAGATTACCGTCGGTGACCATTGACCTGCTTTCCGGCAATTCGCCCAAGAAGGGGATAAGCGGGAAATTGGTCGCGGTGGAAACCGCGTTGATAGGCTCGAGTGATATGAATACTCGTCCGGGATTGCCGTTTTCATTGGGAACCAGACAGACGGGTGCTATACCGTCTGGAAGATTCATCAGGAAATCCTCTCCCGGGTAAGGTGGTATGCGCGCACTGGCAACATACGGGTTGCTCTCGTCCGGGTAACGAACATCGCCAAACACACCCGTGGACAACATAGCACCATCGGTTTCATCCAGCTCGATGCCGATTATTTGCCAGGCCGGCATCGTCATACGTGATGTGATAGCGTCAGAGTCAATATATGGTGACACCACCCATCCTTTGTATCGCCAGCCGAAGTCGGTCAGCACCGGCAGCCCGAACTCCTCGTTGTCCTGTCCCTGGTTGAAATTGTCGAAGCTGATATTGGACTCGTATACATCATAATTGATAGTAAGAACGGTGGCCACGTATGGTGGCTCAGTGATTGTATCGAGGAGTATGTCGAACCGCGTCACCTTTTGCTCGATTAGGTCCAGGCCAAAGACGCGAGCGGTATCTTTAGTGACAATCGAATTGTCATCGATACCAATCACGACTATCATTTCCTCTGGCCCGGTGTAGTCTTCAAGAGTGTCATAGGCGACCGACCAGTCGAAGATACCGAGAGTATCGTTCAGTGGTCGGAGCATTTCTATATAGGAACTGAACCAGACGGCGTAGCCGTCCGTTGTAGGATCGAGTCCGGCTATGCCCCCCGGAGCGCCGTCGGACGGTGATTCCATATTATACCATACGCTGGCCGCCCACAGAGAATCCATTTTGGGGAATCTCATTTTGATGGTTTCGCTGACAGTCAAATCGTACAGCATGATTGCGCCGGGCGAATTAGAGTTGTCATCCGGGTTTCTCTCGACTGAAACGAAAATTGTCGTAAAGTCCAAGAGGTCGTAGTTAATGAGGAACTCATTGGAGTCGGACCGGACACTGCCGTCTGTTTCGAGGAATCGTCCGGAGACAAAATCGTAGCCAAATTTCTCGATAGGAACGCTGTCGGTGGAGTTCGCCACCCAAAGCTCATATACCATACCGTCAGGATTAGTAGGCAATTTGTTGGCCGTGAGCCAGACCGTTGTTTCCGTGATCGGCGTCAGGACATCTTCTGGCTGTTCGCAACCCCAAAATGGAAGAATCGACAGCAGGGGTAAGATCAACAGGATAAACAGCTTGTTGCGCTTGAACATCTATTCCTTCCTCCTCCGGAGCCACCGGGATAAATATATTCTAAAACCACAAAATTCGATTATAACGATCTGCCGACGCCGTTGTCAAGTGCTTATTTCAATAGATTTTATCTCAATGGTAATGGACGTTTGCGGGGCGGTCTTCATCTAAAGAAATATCCCTGAGGGTCGATAATTTATGTAAATAAGCTTTAACCATTTCCGGGAGAAATATCCTTGGCAGTTTGTTCCAATTGTAACGCCGAGCAACCTTCGAGCGATGTAACCACTTGTATTCTCTGTGGTTACCCTGTCCAACGAGAGGAAGACTCCGAAGCGGCTCGGGGGGACGATGAATCGCTGGACTTCGTTGTGACCGAATCGAACGGAGACAACCGACCCTTCATCGGGGGGCAGAACGAGGGGGCCAGAAGAAAGGATGACGACCTCGGTATAGAAACTACAACAGACCTGATGGAACAGGAGACTCATCGCAACTCCGACAGCGGCGACAGCCTCATCGATACGGCCGAGTTCGGCAGTCAGCCCATCGGTGACTCATCTCCCCCGCCGCCACCAACGGCCGACTATGAGCAGCCGGAGGCAGCAGCTACCGCATCCGAAAACGAATCACAGCCTGCGGACACCAAGGCTGAAGACACCACCGGTCAGGTTAAGAAGCTCTCCGAGGAAGATGTCAAAAAAATAGAACAGAATCTCTATGGCTCGACGTCCTACTTGAAAGATCAGGACAAGGCCGAGCTATCCAGAAAGCTGAATGCGCTTGACGCATCAACGGCGCAGGGTTCGCCGGCATCGAAATCACGAAGAGCCGATAATTCATCACTACCGGGTGGCGCCAAAACCGCGGCCCGGCGGGGATCGAGCATCGCGTACTTCTATCGCAACTTCATTCAGCTCACAGGGCAATACATACTGATGGCCAATGATGTTATCACGATAAACGAGCGCAGCTATACCCTCCGGCCCAAGAAAATCAAGACACCATATATGGTTGGCGGTTTTGCGCTCGTCCTGACCGTGGTCCTGATCATTCTTGGCTCTTTCCTGTCACCCGCAACTTCCAGCAGCGAAGGCCACTTAGTAGGCGTTGTCCTTGATGACAACGACCGCCCATATATTCAGGGAGCTTTGGTCCACATTGCCGAGACCGACAAACGGATAGAATCGGATCAGCGTGGTTTCTTCAGCGCCGGCTTTGTCCCGGTAGGAACGTACACCCTCGAATACGTCATGGATGGACATGTCGTCGGAGTCGAGCAGGCGAGTGTTACCGACGACGAGGTCCGCATGGTCTTCCTGCGTCCTCAAGATCCGGAAGACCTGGCTCAGGCCCCGGCGAAAAAGCAGACCAGGTCGGCCAAAGTCACTAAAGCTGAACCGTCAGTTCAAGGGACACCTGCTCCGAAGACAACATCCACACAAACATCAAACAAGGCATCCTCAACCTCGACGAGTAAGACTTCAGCGCAAAAGACATCGAAGGATCGCTACGGGAAGGTGGCCCTGAAAGCCAATGTGCCCAATGCTCGATTCGAGCTAGACGGCTCAATCCTGGGAGCAGGGAATGTCACCTACAGCAAGATCCGGACCGGCCAGCACAGGTATCGAGTGTCAGCCGATGGATACCAGCCGGCGGAAGGAAGATTGTCGGTAGAATCCGGAGGGACGCATAAGCTCTCGGTCACACTCAAGCCATTAGCCCAGGCGCAAAAGGCACAATCATACAAACCGGACGACTATTATCATGCCGGCAGGAATGCCCTTCAGCAGGGTGACTATCAAGCCGCCGTATCTGACCTCACTGAAGCCATCAGCGCCAAGCCCAGCTATGCCGAGGCATACTATTATCGCGGAAAAGCATACAGCAAGCTTAAGATGCACGATAAAGCCTATGATGATTACATCCGATCCGCTGAAATATATCAGATGCGCAAAAACTACGGCGAGGCTATCGCCTGCTACAACGCCGCTGTCGAAGTGGACGACAGGGTGGTAACGGCGTACTTGGGCCGCGGAAATCTTTACCTGAAGAAAGGAGAAGAACTTGCGGCCATAGCCGATTTCGATAGAGCCACCCAGATCGATAAGCGCAACTTTCAGGCTTATTACGGACTGGGAGAGGCAAGGTTCAAGCAGCAACAGTATAAGAAAGCGATTGATCATTTTAAGGACGCACGGTCCATTAATGACAAGGACCCGCTGGTATACCAGTATCTAATGCTATCATACATGGCCCTGGCCAAGTATAAAGATGTCGAGAAGACCTTTAAGAAGTTCGCCGATGTGGCCACCGAAGAGCAGATGAATCGATTCAAGAACGACCAGAAGTACAGTGCTGTTTTGAGAGTGATCGAGTCGCAGTAGCGTCTCGCGATGATCCAGAAGCTCAACTGCTGGGAATACAAAAATT
Organism: Candidatus Zixiibacteriota bacterium; assembly: GCA_020351995.1. Classification (GTDB taxonomy): domain Bacteria; phylum Zixibacteria; class MSB-5A5; order GN15; family FEB-12. The sequence goes on along the minus strand of CP070674.1, from coordinate 1,224,534 downwards.
GCGGACGGGAACACGGTGGCCTGATGGTGCCGATTCTCGGCGAATGCCCTGTTTGCACTTTCATGCGCTATGACGGCCTCAACGATGGCAAAGGTGCCGGACGCGCGTGCTGGATGGTGCCCCACTCACCCGAAATGTCAGATACACCTGCCGGACACTGCGGTCACCAGTGCTACACCTGCGAATTCTACAAGAGAGTGGTCTTCGAAGAAGAAGAGAAGACTTGCTTTAAATTTACTTCGGTTGACAGTTAATCCGATCTGATATACCAAAGTTCTATCAAGGCCGACTAATGTGGCCGGCCTCTTGACTGCGATAATCAAAGTCGTCCCATGGTCTTTTCGCAATGACCGCGCTGAGTTCAAAAGTCCTTGCACTGTCAACTTTTTCCCCTTATGTTCGTCTACTAAAACATAACAAGAATCCAATAATGGAGAGTTAAATGTTTAATACTCGATGTATGGCGCTGATTCTAGCAACACTGCTGTTCGTCCTCGGAGGATGTGGCGTGAAGGAAAAGTCACTCGAACAGCCAGCTAAGACAGCTTCGCTACTGGATCAGGGGAAATATATCCCCGATATCGCGACCTTCCTGACGATAGGAGGCAACGAGCCTGCCGGGGTGAGCTGGGACGGCTCCAAAGTCTTTTTCACTTCGAAGATGTCAGGGGCCGAGCAGGTCTATCGTATCACGGGCGAGGGCTGGCCGTATCAGTTGACAACCTTTGAAGATGGTATCGATTTCTTCCGTCTGTCGCGTAACGCCCAGATGGGCATTGTTGGTGCTTCGGTCGGTGGTTCCGAGCAATCCCAATTGTATCTCGTCGATGCCAACACCGGCCGGGTGCTGCAGTTGACGTACTATGAAGATGTCAGATTCGGCGGGGTGGCGTGGTCCCCCGACGATAAGTACATTTATTACTATTCGAATGAAGAAAATCGTGTCGACTTTTTCATCTATCGAATGGACATCGCTACTGGCGAATCCAAGAAGATCTTCGGCGAAACGGGGGGAGTCACCGGTTGGAACTGGTTAGTCGACCTGTCACAGGATGGAAAATTCGCCTTAATAGATAACGGCACGTCGAATGTCTCCAATGACCTCTACCTGCTGAATCTTGAGACAGGCGAGTACGAAAAGTTGAATGAGGACGAGGGGAACGTCGAGTACCTCTCCCCCACCCTGATGCCGGACAACAAGACCGTCTTGCTCAGGTGCAATGGAAACGAAGACGGCATCACTCGTCTGGCTAAAATGACTGCGGGTTCACCCGTGATCGAGTTTATTGACGACGGCTGGCTGGATCCGCAGTGGGAGCTGGAGGGTCTCGGAGTATCACGAGATTACAAGATCATGACCGTTCTTATCAATGAGGATGGCTATCAGAGATTGAGAATGCGTAACCTGGAGACCATGAAAGAGATCGACGGACCTCCGCTCGAAGGCATGGTAACCCACGCCTATGTCGACCGCGACCACAATATTTACGTTGGTTTCAACAGTCCTACGAGGGCCCCGGACGTCTGGAAATGGGACCCGGGCTCGAAGGAGCTAACTCAGTTGAGCTTTTCAATATACGCAGGTATCGATCAGAGCGTGTTCCGGGAACCTAAGCTGATACATTTCAAAAGCTTCGACAGCCTGGAGATTCCGGCCTTTCTGTACCTCCCTCCTGATTATCAGGAAGGCCAACCGACCCCGTTCATCGTGTATGCCCATGGCGGCCCGGAAAGTCAGTTTCAGCCGGATTTTATTCGCAGTTTTCAGTATCTGATACTTAACGGTTATGGGATCCTCGCCCCGAATCCTCGCGGTTCAGCCGGCTATGGTCGCGAGTACAGGGATATGGACAACTACAAGAACCGCCAGAAATCACTCTGGGATTACAAAGCCGGTGCCGACTGGTTAATAGAGAACGGTTACACCAAAGCCGGGATGCTCGGCATACGCGGCGGTTCCTACGGAGGTTATGTGGTGCTGGGCATGATAACGGAATATCCGAAATTATTCTCTGCCGCCATTGACATTGTCGGTATTTCCAATTTCAGGACTTTTCTTGAAAACACCAGCGCTTATCGCCGCAAGTATCGCGAGACCGAATATGGTCCACTTTCGGACCCGGAATTTCTCGAGTCGGTTTCACCATTGAACAAAGCTCACCTGATTGAAACGCCGCTGCTGGTTATACACGGCGTAAATGATCCCCGAGTTCCTATAGGGGAGGCTTATCAGATCATTGACGCCATCAACAAACGCGGCGGTGTGGTAGATTCTATGATTTTCTCGGATGAAGGACACGGCTCGGGCAAGTTGTCAAACACCATCGAGCAGTACCGAAAGCAGGTTGAATTTCTTGACCGGCACCTGAAGGTAATAGAATCGAATAAGGGAAAAGAATAATCAGTTAAAGCACCGGCACGATTTTTACGACCAGAAACAGGGCAAGCCATCGGCTTCGCCCTGTTTTCATTGAGCTTATTTGCTCGCGGAATCTGGAGCTGTCGACCGTCACTCACCGATTATCTTGACTATAACCCGCTTCCGGCGCTTGCCGTCGAACTCCGCGTAGTACACCTGCTGCCAGGGACCAAAGTCAAACTTTCCCTCGGTGACCGGTAACACCACCTGCGAGCCAATCAGCAAGTTTTTCAGATGGGCGTCACCGTTGTCTTCACCTGTTCTATGATGACGATAATCAGGTCCCAGCGGCGCCAGCCTGTCGGCCCATTCGTCTATATCGGCAATAAGTCCCGACTCGGCATCGTTAACATACACTCCCGCGGTGATGTGCATGGCTGATACCAGGCACAGGCCTTCCCGCACACCGCTTTTATCCAGCGCCTTTTCCACGTCAGCGGTAATGTTGATGTAATCTCTTCTATTCCTGGTATTAAAGACTAGATATTCGGTATAGCTTATCATATTCCCTGCCTTTCTTCAACATTAATAAGAAGACCGGATATTGAAACGACACAATATCCGGCCCGCTGCGATTTGTCTCGGTAATTGGCTTACTGGGTGTAGTCTATCCAGGCGTCAACAGAGTATCGGTCGACCAACTGCGCCTTCAGTGCCTTTGCCTCACCCAGCGTTTCAAATGAGCCGATTCTCACCCTATAATACATCTGACCATTGACTTCAGCCGAAGCTATATACGGGTCATAACCTCGCTCGCTGTACTTTTCGACAAGATATTCGGCATAAGACTGGTCTTCACAGCCAGCCACCTGAACCGTGTAGCCTTCACCCGCCGGAACGGTATAGGCCGGCTCCGGCTCCTTCGGAACGGCGGTCACATCCGCCACGGGCGGGCTTGTGTCAACCGGCATTTCCGCGGTTCCAGCGACGGTATCCTGTGTTCCGGCCATTTCCCTTTCGAGCTCGGCGGCCTCTTCCTTCTTCTTGGAACAACCGAAGGTCAACAGGAGCACCGCCAGAAGCAACAACAGGTATTTATAAAAACCCATATTCCCTCCAATTCTTGGCTATTGTGGCTGCCATAGCGACCTCTGGCAGCTTAATGTGGCATTCAAGTTGATTTAAGCCACATGGTTTGAACTTGTCAACTTTTAAAGATGTCCTTTGCTGAAATTATTAGTTGAAAATAGGTCTTAATTTGTATAAAATTCGAAATAAGTGGGAATAACTACATGAAAGCTCACGAATCCATTCTCGAACTGATCGGCCGAACTCCGATGGTCAGGCTGCGCACCGGGATTCCCGAGAGCGGCCCCACGGCCTATGTGAAACTGGAATTTTACAATCCTACCGGATCTTTGAAAGACCGCATTACCTACTATATATTGAAGAAGGCTATGGATGAGGGCCGTCTTCGCCCGGGAGATACCGTAATTGATAATACTTCGGGCAATACTGGCTCGGCACTGGCCATGGTAGCATCCGTGCTTGGCCTTAAATCCATAGTCACAACTCCCGAACAGACCAGCCATGAAAAAATCGATCTCATCAAATCTTATGGAGCCGAAGTGATAATCACGCCCGAGGTTGAAGACCACGATGACCCGGAAGGATTCTTCATGGTGGCGCGACGCCTGGCCGCGGAAAAGGGCTACTTCGACATGAACCAGTATCACAACCAGGATAATGTCGAGGCTCACTATTTGACGACGGGACCAGAGATTTGGGAAGACACTGAAGGCAAAATAACGCACTTTGTATGTGGTATAGGCACGGGCGGCAACTTTTCCGGAGCAGCCCGTTACCTTAAAGAACACAATAAGGATATCAAATGTATTGCGGTGGATCCCGAGGGTTCGATATTCGCCGAGTACATTAAACACAATCGCGAGGTTAAAGGATACGCTTACAAGGTTGAGGGAATCGGCTCTGACGTGGTTACGCAGGCACTTCACCCACACCTGGTCGACGAAGTCATCACTGTTTCAGATAAAGACTCATTCAATCGCGCTCGTTTGATCGCTCGCACGGAAGGTATCTCGGGCGGGGGCTCGTCGGGCGCGGTAGCGTTCGCAATGGAACAGGTTGCCCGGAAGGCGGATTCCGGGGCATTGCTTGTCGGGATATTTGCCGACGCCGGGATCCGGTACCTCAGTAAGTGCTATAATGATAACTGGATGCGGCAGCACGGGTATCTGCCACAAATGGAGGCAAAGTAGCAAATATGAAAGAAACATTTAACGCACTTATTATTGTGGTCCTTGGTTTGATTTCGATGGTAGTAGCGAGTGAAAGACCCATTAATTACACCACCCAGGTGTTCGATTTTGGTCACGTGGCCATAGATTTCAATCTCTTTCATTCGTTTCAATATGTAAATGATACAGATCATCCGGTCAAGATCCTCGAAGCAGAGACCAACTGTGATTGCTCGACGGTGTCATTGTCAGATTCTGTTCTCACTCCCGGCGACACCGCGTTCATTCGTCTGACATTCAACACCAGGGACTATTACGGCGCGACCAGCAAAGCGATTACGGTTGTGACAGACGATCCAGAAAATACCCAGATTAAATATTACTATACCTCGGTGGTTGGCCAGTGGTTTTATAACCTGCGCCCAAATCCTCAGTCGCTGTTTTTCCTTCCGGGGAAAAAGGGAATGGTGGTTAGGGTGCCTAACACGAAGTTCGATAAGATTGAACTGAAGAACCTTACGCAATACGACAATACCTTTTCCGTGAATGTGATCAAACGCAAGGCCGGCCGGGGTGAAACTGTTGAACTTGACGTGACACCGGCCGATGGTCTGGGTAGAGGAAACCATCTGAGCACCCTCACACTCGAGATAGAGGTTTCTGACCTGGAGAAACCGACCGTGTTGAGCCTGCCGGTCAAGATTGCCAGGTACTAACGCTAATCGAATCAATATTTTCATTAAAAAAACTTGACAATTAGGACGATTTTCCGATAATATTGATAAAGACAAAGATCTGCGAGGGTGACTCTCTGCTGTCCCTGGGTAGTTTCCTAGCCCCCTCTACCCAACCAGAGTAGCGCCCTCTTTTTTTAGCCCGAAAACTTCCTCGCAGAACACAAGAAGGCCGCCCGCGGTGGGCGGCCATATTCCTTCCAACTAACTGTCAAATAATACTATTAGCCGGCTTTTTCGATGCAGTCGACGGGACAAACAGCCACGCACTGGGGACCGTCATCCTGATCTTCGCACTCGTTGCAGGTATCCGCATTGATGACGTAAATGTCACCCTCGGAAATCGATTCAGTCGGGCACTCGGGCAGACAGAGTCCACAGGCGGTGCACTCATCGTTTATTGACATGGCCATGGCTTGTGCCTCCAGAAAGAAATAGGGTTCAATTTCAATATCGGCGGCTAATATACAAACGTGTCAAATAATATGACAAGGAAAATTTGAGCGCCGAGGTGACAAAATTGTGGCGACCGGCCGACTTCAATATCCCGGGCAGGTGGCGTCACCGGGCTACTGAATGAGACATCCAAAGGGTCAAGGTTCGGGGGAAAAAAAAGAGGCGGCACCCGGATTCGAACCGGGGAATAAAGGTTTTGCAGACCTCTGCCTTACCACTTGGCTATGCCGCCTAAAATACAAGAGCGGGAAACGAGACTCGAACTCGCGACAGCCACCTTGGCAAGGTGGTGCTCTACCAACTGAGCTATTCCCGCTGCAAAATCCACACCAAATATACGGGTTGAATTAGTCTTGTCAACTGAATTTAGAACGGGTCAACGGCGTTTGATTTGGTTACGATTGCGCAGCGCAAGGGCTGCCTTGGCCTCAACCCTCGGCAGGTACCACGGAACCAGTTTTCTCAGCCACCGTCGATGAATGTCCGCTTTTTCCTGGTTCCCCTCAAGGATCGCATACTTAAGAAGCTGCGCATGGGCCATAAAAATCATTGAATCCGTGGCAACAATGGAATCCATCATCACCGAGGCCGGACCGTACTGCCTCATCGCAACGTAACTCATGGCCTTTGATTCCAGCAGGTATATATAGACCGGTTCCGGGGAAACTTTTATGGCCATATCAAACCAGTAAATCGCCTCCCGCTGGTCCGCTGCCGAAGAAACATCAAGACCACGCTTATAGAGTTCAACGAATTCCAGCGGATATTCAGCTACGATATTTCCTTCAATATCCCTGACGCGTTGGAAAACCTGGCCGATAGCAGCCGAACCCAGACCGACCTCTTCCTCGTTAAGGACCCAACCGATGCTCCGATAGCCCTCCAGGAAGTGCCGATAAAGTAGCAATGATTTTTCTGCCGGTGCCGAGGGCTTGATGCCCGTAGAGAACATTATATAATCGGGGCGCCGGCCGAGAATATAGGCCGAGTTGTACTTACGTTCCTTCCAGGTTGAAGCCATACGGTCATCCACCGGCGCAGGATGTTTGGCGACCATTGAGTCTGTCAGCCCGAGCATATCAATGATGTCGTGGCCCACAAGGGTGTAACCGAAAACACCGATCGTAGGCAGAGCCACAGAAAAGTCTGTGGAATCGTAGGCTTTTAACTTTTGGGCCAAGAATTCCATATTCGCAGTAAAGCGCTTCTCCAGTTGGTTGTACTGCAGAACAAAAGACCGGGGCGTGATAAAGGTAATTACGCCGAAAGCAATGGCGGTAATCACGCTGAAGCCGACACGTACCTTCTGCCTTGCCTTCAGGTATGGCACACTCAGCCATAACAGGAGGGACAACAGCAGTGAAGTGGCACCGATAACCGGCAGGAAGAAGCGGTGGACCTTTAGAACATCACCACCAACAATGATAATGTAAATGAGATAGACGGCGAAGAAGACCCAGACGGCCACGGCAGCCCGGGATAATTTTTTGAAGAACGCCACCGGAAGTACCAGCACTGCCCCGTAAAGCCCGTAATGAACCAGAAAGCGGCCGGCGTACTCTAAACCGTCGACGAGACGGGTTATGCTCAGCTCGGTTTTGGCATAAAACGGATTGGGCAAAATGGAACCATAGTAAGCCAGCTTGAAGCCGACCAGCGGCAGCGAAAAAAGCAGTGCCATCGCGACGCACCGACCCGTAAACAACGGCGCCCGCCTCGACTCGATAATTTCAATCAGCATCAGGGCGAACGCGGCTACGGCCCCTTCGGGACGCAGCAAGACACCGAGAGTTAACGAGAGAATGAGTAGCCAGCTCCTTTTAAGATATAACAGCAGGGACGCAAAGGCCATAAACGCGAAGGCGGCTGTTTCCAATCCGGCCGGCGACCAGTAGGCCAGTGACTGATTGATGGCCACGAAGTATACCGCGAACCATCGAAATATCTCATCGCGATCAGTGAATACGTGCCGGGAAATAAGATATGTCAGAACAACAATTCCCGCACCGAGAAGAAAGCCCGTAACTTTCGATATTAATACATACCCCAGTCCCAGTGCGCCCCAAAAGACCAGGTAAATGACCCAACCGAAATTGGTAAAGCCCTCGATCCTATCCCCTATATTGTAGACGAGTCCGTGGCCGTCCAGATAATTAGCCACATAACGGTATGAAATGTAAGCATCGTCCTGTGTAAAGTTGAGCTGGTGACAGAGATATGCGTAGATGAACAGGGCGGGCAGAATCCACAGAATTTTCTTGAAATGGTACCTCAAAGAAAATCAGTCGTTCTTCATATTATTGAGTTTGCCAAATAGTTCTGCATACTCGTGGGCCGAGCGATCCCAGGAGTAATCCTTGCGCATGCCGGACTTCATTATCTTGGTCCAGATGCGTCTCTTACCGAATGTTTGTACTGCTCTTGTGATCGTATCCAGCAGCGCTTCGGGCGAATAGTCCTGAAACACAAACCCGGTGCCCTGACCTGTTTCCGGTTTGAAATCCTCCACGGTATCGGCCAGCCCTCCTACTTCTCGCACAATAGGTACCGTTCCATATTTTAGAGAGTACATCTGATTGAGCCCACAGGGCTCGAATTGTGACGGCATGAGAAACATGTCGGCCGCGGCTTCGATCCAGTGCGCCAGGTCATCGTCGAATGTCAGGCACGCGCGGAATTTATCGGGATAACGTGTTTCGAACTCCCTGAATATCTGATGGTACTTGTCGTCCCCGGTACCCAGAATAATCATCTGAACGTCCATTGCCAGAACCTTGTCGGCAATCTCGGCGAACAGGTCGAGTCCTTTTTGATCGGCCAGTCTAGAAATCACGCCTATGAGAGGCGCCCTGTCGCGCACCGGTAGCGAGAAGCGGCGAAGTAGCTCTACCTTATTCATTCGCTTGCCGGAAAGATTGGCAAGATGGTAGGTATAGGGTATTTTCTTGTCACGAGATGGCGACCAGACAGTGTAATCCACTCCGTTGAGTATTCCGACCAGATCTTCTTTCCTCTGACTCAGAACACCATTCAAACCGCAGCCCAATTCATCGGTCTGAATTTCTTCGGCATAACGCCTGGACACGGTGGTAATCTTGTCCGCGTAGACTATGCCGGCCTTGAGAAAATTGACCTTGCCATAGAACTCAAACGGTGACGTGGCATAGAACATCGCCTCCGGCAGACCAATCGCACCGAATCTCTCACTATCGAAAGTGCCCTGATACGCCAGATTGTGTATTGTCAACACCGTTTTCGACTGGCTGAAGAAACCCTCCTCCTTATACAGGGTTTTCACATAAACCGGGATCAGGGAAGCCTGCCAGTCGTGGACATGAATGATGTCCGGCCTCCAATCAAGGGCCGTCACAGTTTCCAGCACTCCCCTGGTGAAAAATATGAAGCGTTCATCGTTATCGGCATAGTCCCGGTTGGTCTTTTTGTCGATATAGAGTTCATCCCGATCAAAGAAATGATGGTTACGAATAAAGTAGAATTCAAGCGGCAACCGCTTATCGCGGCAATGTTCCACACTCAGGCTGTGTTTCTTTTCATTAATGGAAATGGTGCCTGACCAGCCCAGTTTACCCACGTGACAGTAGCCGGTATTCAACTTCTCGTAACGAGGCAGAAAGACTTTTACCTGATGATTTGTTCTGGCCAGCGGTTTGGGCAGGGCGCCCACAACATCGCCCAGGCCGCCCGTTTTGACAAACGGGACCGCCTCGGACGCGACAACCAGAATTTTCATGGGATCTTATTCCTTACCGGCGGCCTCGCTACCCGCCTGTTGACTGACCCCTTCGCCGGTTACCTTGCGAAGGAAAGAAGCGGCTTCTTCGGGCGAGGTGGGATTTATATAAAAGCCGGAACCCCACTCAAACCCGGCAATCTTGGTCAGCTTGGGAATTATCTCGATATGCCAGTGATAAAAGTGGTGATACTCCTTCGATACCGGTCGAGTATGGATTATGTAATTGAAAGGAGGGTCGTTCAGGGCCAACTTGAGTCTAAGGAGCATGTCCTTCAAACACCGTGCCAGAGTGATGTAGTCGGCGTCACTCATATCAATGAAGCTCGACTGATGCGACTTAGGTATAAGCCAGGTTTCAAAGGGAAATCTGGGCGCGAACGGTTGAACAGTTACGAAGGCGTCAAAATCCGTCACGACCCTTTCCTTGTCGCTTAATTCCTGACGGACAATATCGCAGTAGATACATCTTTCCTTGAAATCGTAGTAACGCTTCGCGCCCTCCAGCTCCTCCGCCACCCTCTTGGGAATAATGGGCGTTGCGATCAACTGGCTGTGGGCGTGCTCAAGAGAAGCACCGGCAGCCTCACCGTGGTTTTTGAACAGGAGAATGTACTTAAGCCTGGCATCGCGCTCGAGGTCAATCATTCTCTCGCGGTACACCCAGAGTATATCGCGCACCTGCTCCACTGTCATGTCGACAATGTCTTTAGCATGGTCGGGTGTTTCAATAATGACCTCGTGGGCACCGATACCGCTCATCCTGTCATACAGTCCCTTCGGTTCACGATTGAGCCCGCCTTCGACGATCAGGGCGGGGTATTTGTTCGGAATCACCCGCAGGGTCCAGCCCGGACGGTCAGGTTCAGAACCGGGTTGACGATAAGCGCTGATTTCCGGGGGCGTGTTGTCCTCATGGCCGGGGCAGAACGGGCACATACGTGCGAAATTTCGCTTGGAGACGGAACTGAACGACGACGGTCGCCTGCCCCGTTCCGTTGATATAATCACCCACCGACCGATAATGGGGTCTTTACGAAGTTCCGGCATTCACATCCTCGAACTTAAGGGAAAGAAAAATAAGTAACTCTGTGGTTCTTGTCAACCTACTCCAACAGCTGGCGCCTTCATTCAGAATCGTAGCACTCCTTTATCTTTGGTCTTACCTTGCGAAACGTCCTCAAGGATTCTTTCCTCAGCCTCACTCAGGGTATAACCGCGCCGGGCAGCAACTACCCGGGCCGTCTCAATCGCTTTCCTGAAGTCGTAGGAAACGAAATTGCCAGTGCTACCCCAACTGAACGGCGGTATCTCCCTATCGGTAACGAGACCACCGCCGAATATGTTGCATGAAATACCGATATTTATACCGGTATTCAAAAGCATGCCAATACCGAACTTGGTATGATCACCTATAAACGAACCAACCTTACTAGACCCGGTGTCAATCATGTCTCCGTTAAGGCTTACTTTGATATTGGAGTAGTTATTTTTCAAATCCGAATTCGTGGTCATGGCTCCAAAATTAACCCACGACCCCACGTAACTGTGGCCAATAAAGCCGGCGTGATACTTGTTGACGTACGAGTGAAAAACCGAGTGCTCAACTTCACCACCCACGCGGCAGGTATGGCCGATTGACGAGGATGTTATCTTGCCCGCCACGACAACCGAGTTGGGTCCTACGTATGTCGGGCCATAGATTGCCGCATGGGATTCTACCCGGGTGTTAGGCCCAATATAAATGGGACCGTTGGAAGCATCGATCACTGCCCCGGGCATTATCTCGACATCATTCCCCAAATAAACGTCCTGCTCCGCGACCCAGAAGACACCATCGTGAATCCTCACATTCTGCGGTTTGGGCAAGACGTCTTTGAGGACAACAATATCCTCGCGTATTTCGCGTTCAATATCAGCCATGATATCCCAGCAATAATGATAGACAGTGGCCGTAGTATCGAAATCCGGTATGTTCTCACCTTCCTGCTGGAGATGTTGATAGTACTCCAGTGGGGTTGCCACCTCGGGCACATTTCTGATACCATCGTTCCTCAGATGTATGGCAACAGTGTCTTCACCGTTCTTGAACAACGTTGAAATCCTTGATTCGGCGACAAGCTTTGGCAGATCGCCATAGTCGCGGATACGTCCATTCAAAAAGAGGATATCAGCACCGGCCTTTTTAATGATATTTATCGGGTAGTCTCTTTCATGTCCCATCAGGCACATGGCGACCTGTTCGCGACAACTGAAGACGATCCGAGCATCCGGGAAATACCGATGGCATCGCTCATAAAGCGGGACAATTCCTGACCTCAAGGTAAACACCGGGCGTAACTGACTCAACGGCAGAAACTTATCGTACTGCTGGTCTTCGAATATGCAGATCGTAAGCGACATGTCACCTCCCAAAATAAACTCAGGGTTGGTGTCTGGCAGATCCGGCCGGCATTAGCTGCCTGTTGACCTAAGTTTCAACGATGTGGGTTTTTGGCGTCGCAAGCAACAATTTTTTGGGTCAAGCGAAACGATACTCGGCCAAAACAAGGTCACAACAAATTCGATTCTCTCCGCGAAACCCGCGAGCCTAAAGTGTCATGTCGGCCATGCGGCGCCAAACAGGAGCCAGGAAAAAAGACAAAAAAGAATTAGTTTTCTGAATCATTTTGGCTAAATTATAATCAAACACTAAAAATCAAACGAAGGAAATTGAAAGGTAATGCTGGAAGTCACCGACATCGCCAAAGACGAGTTGTCAAAAGTCCTGACCTCGCAGAGCGGCAAGGGAAGGCAACTGGTGATATATTTTAGGGGGTACGGCTGAAGCGGCCCATCCCTTGGAATGGCTCTGGAGGAGTCAGTGGACGGTATGGAAAAGCTTGAATCGAACGGCATTACAGCCTGGATAGATAAAAGGCTCAAAGATTTTCTAATTAAGCTTGGTAAGGTAACGGTGGATTACCGCCGGGACGAAACCGGAGGCGGCTATATTCTCACGGCCGGCGAGGGTGACTGTGCCGGGGGATGCGATAGTTGCTGACGTTCTTAGAGCACGTATAATTCGGTAAACTGTGCCGGGTGTCGACGACGATGCCCGTTTTTTTTTGGTCAAGACACGTTCCAAAAAGAGGAATTTTTTCGCCATTTTACAGTGCAGAGCTTGACATTTTTCCGCCATTATTATATATGCGATGTGAATTGTTTCACTAATTGCCTTTTTGGAAAAGCGAGAAGTCATACGTTAAGTTAATTTTTGAGGAGTTTAAGATGTCAAACTTTGTGGACACCATTATGGCCGAAGTGAAGGCCAGGAATCCTGCCCAGCCTGAATTCCACCAGGCCGTGCAGGAGGTTGTTGAGTCCCTCGAGCCCGTTGTAGCTAAACATCCCGAGTACAGAGAAGCCAGGATTATCGAGCGGATCATTGAGCCCGAGCGTGTCATAATGTTCCGCGTGCCGTGGGTTGATGACAAGGGTGAAGTGCAGGTCAATCGTGGTTTTCGTGTTGAATTCAACAGCGCTATCGGCCCCTACAAGGGTGGTCTAAGGTTTCACCCCAGTGTCAACCTGGGCATATTGAAGTTCCTCGGATTTGAGCAGGTTTTCAAAAACAGCTTGACCACGCTACCCATGGGCGGCGGCAAAGGTGGATCAGACTTTGACCCCAAGGGCAAATCCGACAATGAGGTGATGGCTTTCTGTCAGAGCTTCATGAGTGAGTTGTTCCGCCACATCGGCCCGAATACGGACGTTCCCGCCGGCGACATCGGCGTGGGGGGACGCGAAATCGGCTTCCTCTTCGGGCAGTACAAGAGGCTGGTCAACGCCTTCGAAGGCGTGCTGACCGGCAAAGGTATCAACTGGGGCGGCAGCCTGATCCGTCCGGAAGCCACCGGATACGGTACGGTCTATTTCGCCCAGGAGATGCTTAAGACCCGCGGCAAGTCATTCGATGGATTGCGCGTGGCCGTTTCGGGATCGGGAAACGTAGCCCAGTACGCTACTCAGAAAGTCAATGAACTTGGCGGAAAAGTCGTTACTCTCTCAGATTCCGCCGGATACATTGTCGACGAGGAGGGCATCTCGGGCGAGAAGTGGGATTACGTGATGGATCTCAAGAACGTCCGCCGGGGCCGGATCAAAGAGTATGCTGACAAATTCAAGAGCGCCAAATACCACGAGGGTACGGGCGTCTGGCACGTGAAGGTCGATGTTGCTCTCCCCTGCGCCACTCAGAACGAGCTTAATGGTGACGACGCTAAGGCGCTCGTCAAGAACGGTTGCGTCTGTGTGGCTGAAGGCGCCAATATGCCAACGACACCGGATGGGGCCGATATTTTCCTGAAGAACAACGTCCTCTTCGGTCCCGGCAAGGCTGCCAACGCCGGAGGTGTTGCGGTTTCCGGACTGGAAATGTCGCAGAATAGCCTGCGGCTGTCATGGACCCGCGAGGAAGTTGACCAGCGTTTGCAGAACATTATGGTCAGTATTCATCAGGCGTCCGTCGAAGCAGCCGATGGTTATGGCATGAAAGGCAATTATATCGCCGGCGCCAACATCGCCGGATTTCTCAAGGTCGCCAATACGATGGTTGACCAGGGTGTCGTCTAATTATCTATCAGTAAAATAAAGCCACTGAAGAAACAGGGCGGAGCTAACTGAAGCTCCGCCTTGCTCTTATACGGTTTTCAATTGATTTGCGTAGACAGCCCCGTATATTCATATCGAGGCACCGATATGTCCCATAAGCAACCAACAGATCGGTTACTTAAGTATGAGTCAAAGTTTCTCAACTTCGACACCCTCATGCAGTTCAGGGTTAAGCATATCCTGCTCGTGTCAAGTTCCTACGATTCATACGTGCTCGAAGAAGACGGACAACTCACCGACCTCATCTACAACGAGTATCTCGAGCTTAACCTGACCATAACTCCCCATGTGAAGCGCGCCTCGACTGCGAAAGAGGCTCTGGAGATTTTAAAGACACAGAGTATCGATTTAGTCCTGATATTCAAACGAGTAAGCGATATAGATGTTCTCGCATTTGGGCGTGAGGTAAAGAAGCTCACACCGGGGATGCCGGTCATTTTATTGGCCTATCACGAACGCGAACTCGCTCCCATGCTGACAGAAGACTATAGCTCTGTCATAGACCAGATTTTCGTCTGGACTGGTGATGTCAGAATACTACTATCGATAATCAAGCTCATCGAAGACCGGATAAACGTGGAGCATGACACCGGGCGGGTGGGCGTTCGTGTGATTATCATCGTGGAAGATTCCGTCAGGTTTTACTCTTCGTACTTACCGTTGTTATACCGTGAGATCATGCAGCAGACCAGAGAGCTAATGGCCGAAGGCCTGAACATATCCCACAAGATTCTCCGGATGAGGGCACGCCCCAAGATACTTCTTGCCCGGACCTACGAGCAGGCCTGGGAATTATTCACTAAATATCGCAAGTATCTTCTGGCCATTATCTCGGACTTTCGTTTCAAAATGAAAGGTCAGACAGATGACGAGGCTGGGATCAAGCTGATTAACCGGATTCG
Organism: Candidatus Zixiibacteriota bacterium; assembly: GCA_020351995.1. Lineage (GTDB taxonomy): Bacteria > Zixibacteria > MSB-5A5 > GN15 > FEB-12. Next base: position 1,209,421 of record CP070674.1, on the reverse strand, counting down.
TTCGGAAATTCCGGACATTCCGGTTCTGATGCAGTCATCGGGCATGATGAACGCCGAGACTGCTCGGAAACATAACGTAGGATTTCTTTACAAACGTTCGCCGACACTTCATGCCGACCTCAGGAGTTTCATACTCACTCATTTCGGATTCGGCGATTTCGTTTTTATTGACCCTCAGACCCGGCAACGTCTGTGCGTGGCTGGCGATTTCAAGTCGATGGAGCGTTGTCTTGAGATGGTCGACGACCAGTCCCTGGTCTATCACGCTAACCGCAATCATTTCTCCAACTGGTTGATGGCCCGCACGGAATTCGACCTGGCGGCACAAATACGCCCGCGAAAGGTGTCCGAATTTAAGGATGTTGAGGCTTTGAGGCGGTACCTTATAAGTACTTTCAAAGAGTTCCGTCGCGAGAAAGCCCTCGGTGTTATTACCGATTTCACCCGAAGCCAGTTTGACCAACAGAGCGAGTTCGTCAGGCTGGGTGGCGGTTCCCTGGGCGGCAAAGGGCGGGGTCTTGCCTTTGTGAACGCTCTTCTCCACCGCTTCAAGTTGTCTGACATGTTTGAGGGAGTGACGATATCAGTGCCCAAATCATTCATTCTGGGTACCGATGTGTTCGATGAATTCATGCAGGATAACGACCTGATCGGTACGGCGCTGGGCGATCATTCCGACGAGCAGATTACCGATCGGTTTGTTAAGGCAAAACTGCCCAGACAGATTGTCGATGACCTCGATGCTTTCCTTGAGACGGCCACTTATCCCCTGGCGATACGATCGTCATCGATGCTGGAAGACTCCCATTTGCAGACGTTCGCGGGAATATACGACACGCACATGCTACCGAACAATCACCTCAAGAGGAAAGTCCGTCTGCAACAGGTAGAAAAAGCTATCAAGCTGATATACGCGTCGACATTTTTCAATAACGCCCGTGCCTATCACGAAGCCGCCGGAAACCGCGTCGAGGAAGAGAAAATGGCCGTGATTCTGCAACAGGCAGTCGGACGCCAATACCACAAGAGATTCTACCCTACTTTTTCCGGCGTTGCCCTGTCACACAATTATTATTCAATTGACGGTGTCGATCCTGAGGACGGTGTTGTTTACACCGCGCTCGGGCTGGGTAAGACGATTGTGGAAGGTGGCAATTGCCTGCGCTTTTCGCCCAGTTACCCAAATAAGCTACCTCAAATGTCAACCGTCAAAGATATGCTCAGGAACAGCCAGCACGACTTCTTCGCCATAGATTTGACCCGTCCTGACGTGGAGCTGCACGCCCGCGGAGATGACAGCCTTATAAGATGCGAACTGTCAGTGGCCGAGCTTGACGGAACGTTACAGGCGCTTTGCTCCACACACTCTGCCGAGAACGATCGTGTCTATGATGGGTGTAGCCGCAGGGGCGTGCGAATCGTAACCTTCGCCCCTATCTTGAAGCTGAGCACATTTCCTCTTACCGACATCGTAAAATTCCTGTTGCGCCTCGGGAGCGAAGGTTTGAACTGTCCGGTTGAGATAGAATTTGCCGTGGACCTGGACACGCCAGTTGGAACTCCAAAGAATTTCTATTTCCTGCAGGTACGCCCCATGATCAAAGACACTCCCTTTGAGACTATATCCATCGACTCGGTGCCCGACGAAAGGGTTATCGCCCGCAGCGAGAAGACACTGGGCAGTATGCGTCTGCGCAGCATCCGAGATATTATCATGGTAAGACCGGATACTTTCAAGCGCTCGGACACACTCTCCATTGCGGGGCAGATCGGCCAGTTCAACGATAAGCTCTCATCGGAAGAGCGTCCTTACCTGTTGGTTGGCCCCGGCCGGTGGGGGACGTCCGAACGCTGGCTCGGAATACCGGTCGCGTGGAGCCAGATATCCGGCGCCCGTATCATTGTTGAGGCAGCTTACGGGGATTTCGCTCCCGATCCTTCTTTCGGAACCCACTTTTTCCAGAACCTTACCTCGTTCCGGGTCGGTTATCTGACCGTTAATCCAGCCATTAACAATGGTTTCATGGACTTTGACTGGTTGGCCGGACAAAAGGTGACCGCACAGTCAGATTATGTAGCTCACATTCAACTCGACGAGCCTCTCGATATTCTTATCGACGGCCGGGTAGGGAAAGCCGTAATCGCGAGGTAGAATCCAGTTCAACAAGCTCACATTTGTCTGGCAAATAGCAGCTTGATTGCTTATTATTAAAGGCACAAGAGATAGTCACCGTTCATCAGCGCTGGTATATTACTCTTTTAAAGGATCGGTTGGTGTGCTCAGCTCCTGTATTATACGCCTGTTCTGTTTTCTGTTGGTGGGCTCCGTAATTTGCGCGAGGGCCTCGTCCCGCGAGGTCTACTTGCCCTTCTGCGATAAGACGACCTACACAGAAACATCATCAGATATCCCCGAATATATGTTCGCCCAGCACAACGTGGGTAATATGAATTTGGTGGTAACCAATTTTGGATTCTGGGGCTTCGGATGGTACCAGTGGCACGACGAATTTTCCGACGAACCGGTCACCAAGGGCAGCGAGTACCCGAAAGGCTCTTTCATATTCCAGCTGCAAAGTTCAGAGTTCTGGTTCGGTGGAATTGTGGGCCGTGACACCCTTGTGACCATGCCATTCACTTACCGAACCTGGCCGTGGGAGTTCACACCGTCACCAAACGCTTTCGGCTCGATGGATGTCAGGCCAATAGGCGAACCCGGGGTGCCGGGCTTCAAGCCGGCTCTGTCGAATCAGGATATCATCGCAGCATATAATGATACCGCTGCCTCGCGCTGGGAATCGCCCGATTTCCTCCGCGGAACGCCGCACCAGCCGCTCAATGTTGAGGTTACGCAGAAGTCATACGCCTGGTCCCACGGCCTGGCCGATGATTTCGTGATGTTCGATATGACGATAGAGAATATCGGCCTCGAGACCATCAAGGAAGCCTATTTCGGTATAATGACCCGACCATCGGTGGGCTTGATTCTTGGCGAGGATCATACGTTTGACTTCGGTCACCGCAGCATGTGCGGGTTTGTTGATACCTTTCCGTCCTTTTTCGGTTGTGGCATCGTTGATACGCTGAATATGATGTGGGGAGCCAACACCGACGGCGACCCGGTCGATGGTGCCTTTACGGATGTGCTTACCTTTGCTCCCAACAATCCATATGAATGGGTCAAGTCGGCCACCAGCGTTCACGGCATATTCTTTCTGGATTCTCCCCCCACTTCCAGCGGCTACCCTCCAACCCTGTCATACAACTGGTGGGGACCGGAACTGGCCACCGAACTTGATTTTGGTCCTCGTCACCGGGATGACCAGCGTGATTTCATGACCGGCGGACTGGGTTTTCCCCTGGGTGACGCGAATGCCTACCACGTGATGAGTAATGGTGAGATTGACTATGACCTGATTCGAACCGCCTCAATAGGGTACCTCGACCCGGTCTGGTTACCTCCGCCGGGAGAATTCGCTATGCTGGCATCATCGGAGGGTCTGATGGCACCCTTCCACCTGTTGTCGGTGGGACCATTCAGGCTTGAGCCAGGGCAGAGACTGAATATTCCGTGGGTGTTTGCCTGCGCGGAGGACTTTCACACCGATCCTGCCAACGGGCAGAATCTCCCATCCAATCCCGATCTATTCTACTCCAAGCTGGACTTCTCCAGTCTGGCTCGGAACGCCACCTGGGCCCGATGGATTTATGACAACCCCGGTGTTGACACCGATGGCGACAGGTACAAGGGAGAATTCGTGGAATGTGACGGCGACACCATATACTACACCGGAGATGGTATTCCCGACTGGCGCGGCGCTGTTCCTCCACCAGCACCCAAAGTCTGGTTAGAGCCGGCGGTGAACTCGATCCGGGTCCGTTTTAATGGCGATAAAGCCGAAACCGAGAGGGATGTTTTCACCAAGGAAATAGAATTCGAGGGTTACCGTGTTTATTGTGGCCTTGACTCGAGAGCCACAAGCCTGGCGTTGGTGGCGTCGTATGACAAGCTCGACTTCAACAAATATGAGTGGAGCGGTGACACGACCGAACTGAAATATGAACTCAACGAGATACCTTTTACCCTGGACAGCCTCAGGTGTCTTTACGGTCTTGGCACCGACCCCTGCGCGGACAGCACTTTTGACCCATTGATATACACCCCTACTTCTCCCTACATACACCCGGATTTCCCGGACTCCTTATTCTACTTCGTTCCCTGCGACCATAATACCTCTGCCCTGGGAGAATCGACGCCGATCGTCAAGGTATACCCCGATGAGGCCGATCCATCTGTTTATCATCCCGATTCGATACCGGAGGATGCCTATACTCCGGAAGGTTTCCTGAAGTACTATGAATACGAGTTGACGATCGACAACCTCTTGCCGACCATACCATACAGCATCAATGTCACGGCTTTTGACTTTGGTCAGCCGGAGTTGCGTATCCCGCCAATGGAAACTTCGGTCACCGTAGGCGTACAAAGCGTTTACCCGATGGGGGCATTGGAGGCGACCGAGGAGGGAGCCGGCGAAGTTTACGTTTATCCCAATCCGTACCGCGGAGATGTTGATTACCGGAAGCTGGGCTTTGAGGGCCGTATGCAGGAGGATCGCCCCGACCACAGGGTACGTGCCATCAATTTCGCGAACCTGCCTCCCAGATGTAACATTTACATTTACTCTATCGACGGTGACCTGATTCGCAAATTGGTGCACGATATGGATCCATCGGACCCGAACCATCGGCATCACACCTGGAATATGATAACACGCAATACTCAGATGGTCGTATCGGGCCTATATTACTGGCTGGTGGAGGCTGAAGACGGTACGACCCAGATGGGTAAGCTGGTGATAATATTGTAGATTTCAGCGCGCAGGTTTGTGCGCAATTAAAACAAGGTCGTGTGAGTTTGCGGTGAAGCGTTTCCGGAAGTGCAGATCAGCATACCGTTTCAAGTTCCTAAACCCGGCCAGCCTCAAACTTGTCTCGATCTCCACCGAACTGAAATTGTCCATTTCATGGCGGAAGACTTCCAGTTGCGGGGTTTTCTTGCCAAGGTCTAGGCGAGTAATATACAGGTAAAGCCGCTTCGCTCGTCGTTCAGTGAATCTTTCGTATATGATTGACCCGCTCTGAGTCGCCTTGACTGGCATAACCTCATCCTCCGCGACAGCGGAATAATTAAGCATCTGTAAGACCAAATTGCCGCCCGGCCGTAACGCGGACATGAATCCCCGCAAGGCTTTTCGCAGATTACCGATGGTTCCCACCCCGCTGATGCTGTTGGCCAGACAAACAATCAGGTCGAACTTCGCATGGAGGGTTTTCGGTATACGCTCAAACGAGCCAATTCTGAACGACAGTAACTCGCTGGCAGGATGGTGTTTATGCTTAGCTATATCAACCATTGCTTTAAGTCGATCCAACCCGACAGCGGGTATTGACCGTTCCGCAAACAGCCGCGCGGTAAGCCCGGTGGCACATCCGGCATCGAGCACAACCGTTGGCTTGAATTTCGCGATAATAGCCGCGATTTCCTTTCGATGGCAAGCCTCGCGGACCGGGGCATTGGTCAGGATATCATATTCATTCGGATAGGTGTCGAAAAAGGAACGTTTTCCCCCACGGGACATACCGGTACCCTTCTAAGTGACTTCATTTAAGGAAGAAAACATACTGTCCGCCTGCGTTGTTCATAAAAAAAGGTCGTGCCGCGGTTTTATCCGTCGGCACGACCCGTGGCAGTCAGTCGCGATCTATGAGAGCACCTACTTCAACAGAATCATCTTCCTGGTAGCAGAGTGTTTGCCGGCGTGAATCTGATACAGATAAAAGCCGGAAGCGACATCCTGACCACTACTGTTCTTGCCGTCCCAGATAACAAAGTGTTCCCCGGCGTCATAATCGCGATCCGCCAGATTGCAGATTTTCTGACCGATTATATTATAGACCGCAAGGTGAACCCGGCAGGCTTCAGGTAAGGAGAAACCGATCCAAGTCTGCGGATTGAACGGGTTTGGATAGTTCTGCGCCAGGTTGAATTTCCCCGGTATCTGGGGATTGTCATCGTCGACACCAGTTGGCACGCCGAAGAGAATGTTTACTGGATACACCCCTTCGAAGACCTCCGTCCCCGCTGGCCGGATTCTCCAGTAGAATGTAGCGGTGTCCGCCTTGGATGTCAGCTCGGGGCCGACGTAGGTGTTACCGTCGACAGTAACATCGGCCAGAAGATTCGTGAATTCGATGTCGGAGGCAAGTTGGAAATCAAACTGACCCTGGCCTGTCCATTGGAAGGTGGGTGGGTTGTCGGCGGTGAACACTCCCGGCGCCGGATAGACCGGTGAGGCTCCACCTGGATAGATATCGAACTGGTAGCCGGCTTCCGACATGGCGACATTCGACGCCAGACGGTACTGCTCACCGTTAACGGTATATTCGACTGAGAAGGTCTCCCCGGCCGGCAGATCGGGCCTCGGTTTGGCTGTAACCTGGTAGGCCCCGGCTTCAACCAGGGCAACCCGGGCGAAAGCATCGATGGCTTCGTTGTTATCGATGTTCCGGCGGTAGAATTGGGCTCCGGGCATGGTACTCATGACACTGTTGAGCACCTTGCCACTACTCGAGGCAAGCTGTATATCGACATTATTAAGGCCTGTCGTCTCCAGCGTTGAAACCGCGAAGCCAGCCGGATCGAGCTGGTTGTCAAGCATGAAGATGGCGTTATCTTTCCAGTACCCGGCTTCCTGACCGATAGCTACGATGTCCATATCGCCATCGAGGTCAAAATCGGCACATTCTATCTGAGCCAGGAAATTGTGATTAACAAAGAAACGAATCTCGTTAGTGAAATCCCCATTCCCGTCACCAAAAAGGATTCCGACGTTATTTTCACCACCATTGACATAAGCTATATCCAGCTGGTTATCGCCGTTAAAGTCACCGATGCAATTTCCCAGCACGTAACCCCGAACTGTTCGCACCGGTCTTTGTTCGAAGGAACCGTCACCTTGTCCGAGATAGACATAGATTTCGCTATAGGTAGCTCCTATTGATGGAGTGGAGACACACAGGTCGAAACGGTTATCGTTATTGAAATCGGATCCTCGGTTGGTTACCTCGATGGCGGTGGCTTTATAAGCCTGCGGGTAAAATTCGCCGGCGGTGAATCCGCCGGTGCCGTCATTGAGATAAATCTGTACGCCCTCCGTCGTGCCGACGGCGAGGTCGCCATTACCATCCTGATTGAAATCGGCGCTGTTTATCGTCAGAGCCGTATCCGGTACCGAGATCGTGTTGTCGACGGTGAACAGGTACGCGGCCGACGAAGTGTGAACCTTGACTTCCTCCATGCTGGTCACGATGTAATCGAGATACTGGTCGCCGTTAACCTCGGCCAGCACTCCGCCGCGCACTATAACGGATGTGGGCGACTCGGTCAGTATCTCCAGTCCATTGTCACCGTCTCCGCGCCAGACATCAACATAACCTTCACCTCCGCCGCGCATCTCCACCACCACGGCATCAAGGTCGTCATCGTCGTTGATAAAGCCAACCTGCAGAGCGAGATTGGGAAAGCCCTCATCACCGGCGGCACAGACTTTCTCAAACACCTGCTGACTCGCATCGTAGTCGTACAGAGACATAGCGGGCCAGTAGAAGTAGGGCAGGCCGGAAGAAATCATCTCCGGATAGGGATCGAAATCGAAATTCCCCACCGCGATTCCCAGTGACCGGTCGGTCTGTTCGGTAGCGGTCGTTTTGAAAGATACCAGGTAATTCTCACCTGTCACAATTTGGAATACCACTGTCGTGCTTGCGCACCGACCTTCATCGTCACAAGCTTGAATTTCAGCTTTCCAAACTCCAATATCATCGGTTGTGGTTTGCCACGAAAAGGTCGCCGGGCTCTCTCCCGCCAGCGCCGGTTCGTAAGTAGGGTCCATGGGAGTATCATAACCAGTAAAGTCTACAAGTTCCAGCGTCACATTGGAACCTGCCGGCGATTCGGCATTGACCTCAAAGCTGATCAGTGTCCCAGCTGTGGTACGCACCACATTCTCCGTTACCGAGATGACCGGAGGTTGTGGGGCTTCGATTACTTCCCACAAACCATACTCAACTACAGGTGTCCAGATGGCGTCGTCGGGCTCGCCACCGCATGGAAATAAGAGTGTCGAGCGCAGCCGGTGGCCTTCCTCATCCATGAGCTCAGTTTCGTCGGCCAGCATAAGGCCGGCACTGATACCGGTGAAATAGAGCTGCGCCACAGCATCGTTGCCCACCGGGAGGCAATTCCCCATGCCTTGCAAGGCTGCTATGGCCAGGGTGTCCGGCATGACGTGGTCATCGGAGGCGTCCAGGATATATCGCAAAGGAAGGGTCATGGGGTCGTCCATACGGTTGACAAAAACCGCGGAGTCGAAACTTGCGAAACCGCCGGTCAGTGACCATAAAGCCAACGGGACATCGAATATCGCCAGATCTTCTTCGTTCACGATTACCAGATCGATTGGAACTGACTGCCCTACGATAAGCGGGCCGCCCACGAGTCTTATAGTATCCGCACTACTTATATCCTGCGCTGAAACGCCGGAAGCGAGCAGGCCGACCAATAGTATTGGAGTTAAAAAGATTCTCACATCCCCTCCTTGTTTTAAGGTACGTTGTCGTGAGGGTGCTGAGCCGCGGAGGTCCCTCCGAATGTAAAACGTTTGTTAATCAAGTTTGTGAAAAAGTTTTTTGCGCTACAAAGAGACAATGCCCAAAGTAATTGCCAACCAGCCACTTCACGGAATCCGGGCAACTGAACATTTTAGGTTGCTTAGCCGGACTAACCTGCCTATGTTAGACCAAATCAACTTTGAACGGCCAGCAAATTCATGGATCGCAGAATCGCCAATATCATATTAATCGGCATGATCGCGGGCGCTATTCTGGGCGTTCTGGGCGGTCTCTGGCTGAGTGATTTCATGCTGAGCATCAAATTTCTCGGCACGATATTTCTCAACGCGCTCAAAATGGTGGTTGTTCCGCTGGTCGTAGCCTCCATAATCATCGGTGTAACGTCGCTGGGAGACGTCAGTAAGCTTGGAAGAACCGCCGGAAAGACCCTGGCGTACTATATGGCCACCACCGGATTCTCGGTGCTGGTCGGAATCATCCTGGTGAATCTTATCCGGCCTGGCCAAGGTGTACCGCCTATCGGAGCGGAGGTGCCTGAGTTCATTGCCGGGAAAGGTGGCGGCACGATAGTCGACGTCATAGTCGGCCTGATACCGGACAACATTTTTGGCGCCGCGGCCACCGGCCAGATTCTTCCACTGATTGTGTTCTCGCTCCTGTTTGGTGGTGTTCTGACTGTCATCGGTGACAAAGGGAAGCCGGTCATCGCCGTGTTTGAAGGCATCAACGCCGCGATAATGAAGATCGTCATGCTCATCATTTATTTCGCCCCAATCGGAATTCTGGCTTTGATCGGCGGAATCGTAGCTCAAAATCGCGAATCGGTAGATAAGTTGATCACGGCCCTGGGACTGTATTCCCTCACCGTCATAATCGGCCTGTTGATTCACGCCATAATAACTCTACCCTTCATTCTGAGATTCTTTGGAAAGAAAAACCCGTTCCGTTATTTCGTGAATATGGGGCGGGCTCTGGCTACCGCCTTCACCACCGCCTCGTCCTCGGCGACTCTGCCGCTGACAATGGAATGTGTCGAAGTGGAAAACAAGGTCGATGAACGTGCCGCTTCATTCGTATTGCCGCTGGGTGCGACGATCAACATGGATGGCACTGCTCTGTACGAAGCGGTAGCAGCCTTGTTTATCGCGCAGATTTACGGTATCGATCTCTCAATCGGTGCCCAGGTTATCGTATTCTTCACCGCCACCCTGGCCTCGGTCGGTGCTGCCGCTATTCCTGAAGCTGGCCTTGTCATGATGAGTCTGGTACTCACAGCCGTTGGTTTGCCGCTGGAAGGTATCGGTATCATCCTTGCCATCGACTGGTTTTTGGATCGGTGCCGGACGACAGTAAACGTCTGGGGCGACTCCATCGGCGCCGCCGTAATAGGCGAAACCAGAGAGTTCAACAAGTAAGCCCCCAATTGTGACCCTCAGGGTACGAATTCCAAGGCCGGTTCTCTGATCCCCTGACCGCCAACATTCACCTCCGCGGAACCTCCGTAATTCCCGTTTGTTGTAGGATTATGTATTGCCAAACGGCGGGGCTAAATTTCGAAACAGTCAAACCATAAAGATAGGACAACGATTACATTATGAAGAAGATAGCTTTAGTCTGTCTGGTGTTCTCATTGGTAACCGGCTCGGCCGTGATAGCCCAGGGACCGCCACCCGTGTTGGTCGTAACTGACACCGTGAAGGAGCTTGAATTCCATGACCAGGTAACTCTGGTTGGCCGCACCGAGGCCAAAGTGGCCAGCAAGATCGTATCCGAAGTCTCCGGGAGGGTTAGAGAAATCAATGTATCTGAGGGTGTGCGGGTAATGGCCGGAAGCCCGCTGATAATCATTGATAGTGACCGAATCCGTTTCTCTCTGGAATCCAAACGAGCCCAGGCCGAACAGGCCAAACTCCATGCGGACCTGACCGCGACCCAAAAAGTACGCGCTCAAGAACTGTTCGATCGCGACCTGATATCAGAATCGGGGTACGACAGCGCGGCGACCTGGGCCAGCATCACTATGGAACAGTATAATGAACTCGAAGCCGAGCGGAAACTGCTGGAACTTGACCTTAAGAAATCGGTCATATCAGCACCTTTCACCGGTCACACCGGGCGGCGGCTTGTTGATATCGGAGAATGGGTCAACCCTGGAATGCCAGTGTTTGAAATGGTTGACATCTCCAGCACCCGGGTTAGAGTAGATCTGCCGGAAAGATATTTCGGCCGCGTAGCCATTGGAAGCCCGGTTACTATCACTCGTTCGGCGAACCCGTCCGAGGTATGGGCAGGAAAAGTGAGTGGTATCGACCCCAATGCCTCCGAAGAAACCCACACTTTTCCGATCATAATCGAAGTGCCGCAATCCGGCGGTAAGCTGGGCGGCGGAATGCTGGTCAGGGCCACCCTGGAACTGGACAAAATGTTTACGAGCCTCGCTGTCTCCAAAGATGCTGTCGTGCGCCAGGGCAATCAGGCTCTGGTCTACACTATTGTCGATGGTAAGGCCTCTCCCGTACCCGTGATAACGACCTCAACCAGCGGAGAAATGGTGGCGGTGTCCTCGGAAATGCTGACCGGCGGAATGACCGTGGTCGTAAGGGGAAACGAGCGCATTTTCCCCGGCAGTCCGGTAAAGGTGATCGAGGCCAACGGGACTGGTCAGGATAAGCCATCCCGGACTTCAGCAAGCCAGGCTTCGACCAAACAGTAATCGGCAAAAGTCAATTTCGAAAAAAGGGACTAAAGACGTGAGTTTGATCAATTCATCGATAAAATTTCCTGTCACAGTAATCGTTGGCGTAGCCATTGCCATAATCGGCGGTTTTATCGCCCTCAACAAAGTGCCGGTCCAGTTAACACCCGAGATTCAGCGCCCGATTGTTAGTATCGAGACAATATGGACGGGCGCTTCGCCGGAAGAGATCGAAAAGGAAATTATAGAAAAACAGGAGGAGTACTTAAAGTCGGTCGAGGGTGTAATCGAAATGACCTCGGAAAGCGAGGACAGCTATGGACGTGTGGAACTGGAGTTCCCGGTCGGAACGGACCTGACCGGCGCAGTGGTACGTGTAACCAACAAGCTCAACGAGGTACCATCCTATCCCCAGAACGCCGAGCAACCGGTGGTATCGACATCAGGACGCCTTGAGGGCGCCGTTGCCTGGTTTGTTATTAAGGCCGATCGTGAAGGCATATACGTTCCTCACATGCAGACTTTGATCGAAGATCTGGTTAAGCCACGCCTTGAGCGAGTTGAGGGTGTATCCTCCATCAATATCTTCGGAGGCCTGGAACAGGAACTCCACGTAACGTTCGACCCCGACCTTCTGGCGTCCACCGGCATCAGTGTCACCCAGCTGGCCGGCGCGCTGAGGTCCGAGAATCGGGATATATCCGCTGGTGATTTTGGCGAGGGAAAGCGCCGTTATGTGGTTCGCACCATGTCGCGATTTGAATCGACCGAGGATGTGGAAAATACAGTCGCGGCCGTCCGTAACGGCATACCGATTCACGTTCACGATGTCGCTGAGGTAAGTCTGAGTTACCAGAAGCCGCAGGCGCTGGTGCGTCATCTGGGTCAGCCCGCCATTGCCTTCAATGCCCAGAGGCAAGTAGGCGCCAATGTGATGGATGTCCTCGACGGCCTTATGGCCCAGGTAGAAATCATCAATACCGAAATCATGAAACCTCGAGGGATGCATATTGACAACGTCTACCGCGAAACAATCTACATTGACTCAGCGATTGACCTGGTACTGTCAAACATATATCTGGGCGGTATTCTCGCCATCCTGGCGTTGTTTATCTTCCTTCGCTCACCCTCAGCTATTCTCGTGATCGCCCTGGCCATTCCCATATCGATAATAACCACGTTCCTGGCCATGTATCTTTTCGGACGCACTATCAACGTTATTTCTCTGGCCGGGATGGCCTTCGCGGTAGGAATGGTGGTAGACAGCGCTATCGTTGTGCTTGAGAATATCTATCGCCACATGCAAATGGGCAAAGAGCGCTGGCGAGCGGCCGCCGATGCCACCCGGGAGGTCTGGGGAGCCTTGCTGGCTTCTACCATCACAACCGTGGCTGTCTTTCTGCCGGTAATGTTTGTCCAGGAACAAGCTGGGCAGCTCTTTCAGGATATTGCCATCGCTATCTCCAGCGCAATAGTGATTTCGCTGATCGTGTCCGTGACGGTTATTCCGTCGCTGTCATCACGAGTGTTGAAAATCTCATCGAAACTTCACGGAAAAGACGAATCGAAAAACTTCCTTAATCGCCTCGCGACCGGAATCGCGACCTTCGTCGATTATATCAACGCCAGAGCAACTCGACGCCTCGGCACGATCGCAGGCATTATCGTCGTTTCAATGGGATTAACATGGTTTCTCTTACCGGACGCCGAGTATCTGCCAAACGGCAACCGTAACCTTATCTTTGGCTTTTTGCTTCCTCCTCCAGGGTACAACCTTGACGAAATGATAAGTATCGGTGAGGGGATTGAAGACCAGATCAGACCGATGTGGGAAGCCACGCCGGAGGCCGCCGACAGCCTTCCGGGGGGCGGCATCGACAACTTCTTCTTCGTAGCCTTTCCCAACCAGGCTTTTATGGGTATGCGGGCACGCGATGATATGCGAGCAAGTGAACTGGTCCCAGTCGCCAACGGGGCACTCTTTTCTACACCCGGAGCAATTGGTATTGCCAGCCAGGCCTCTTTATTCGGCAGAGGGTTTGCCGGTACGCGATCGGTTCGCATAGATGTCACGGGACCTGAGCTGCCAAAAGTGCTCAGCATCGCTGGCCAGGTATTCGGCAGAACCTCACAGGTGATTCCCGGATCCAATTCTCGGCCTATCCCCGGTCTTGACCTGGGCAACCCGGAGGTACGCGTCTATCCGGATCGAATCCGTGCCGCTGATGTCGGTTTGACGGCTACCGAAATCGGCCAGACTGTCAATGCTATCGTCGACGGCGCTATTGTGAGCGAATACTTTCATCAGGGCCGGGAACTCGACCTGCTAATCAAGGGCCGTGATAACTGGACTCAGCATACGCAGGATATTGCTTATCTTCCTCTTGCGACCAGCACCGGCGAGATCATAACTGTTGGCGATGTTGCCAACGTAAGTTTACAGCAGGGACCGGTCCAGATAAACCATATCGAACGCCAGCGTGTTGTATCGATTCAGACCGTACTTCCCGGTGATATCCCACTCGAACGGGCTATGGCTCGCATCGACAACGAAATCGTAAGTCCGCTCCGTGAAGAGGGTCAGGTTGGAGGGCTTTACGATATAAATCTGTCCGGTACCGCCGATGACCTGACCAAGCTCAGATCAGAACTAACGACCGATTTTCACCTGGCGGTCATACTTACCTATCTGCTTCTGGCGGCTCTCTTTCAGTCATTCACCTACCCCCTGGTGGTGCTTCTAACCGTGCCGCTGGCGACTTTCGGCGGTGTTCTTGGACTCAACGTAGTCCAACTCTTTGATCGCGCTCAGCAGCTTGACATCCTGACCATGCTGGGATTTGTGATACTGGTCGGTACCGTCATCAACAACTCGATCCTGATTGTCTACCAGGCCCTGCGCCTGATGCGCGAGGGGCTGGACCCGAGGACAGCTGTGAAAGAATCAGTTCGGGTACGGGTAAGACCGATATTTATGTCGACCGCAACATCGACTCTCGGAATGCTCCCGTTGATAATCATGCCCGGCGCCGGCTCCGAGCTTTACCGTGGACTCGGCTCGGTGGTGGTTGGGGGCCTGGCCGTTTCCACAATCATCACACTTGTCCTCACTCCACTGGTCTTTTCTTACGCTATCGAAGCCGTTGTGAAGATTAGAGAGTTGTTCAAATTCCAGGAGCGAGCACCCGGGACCGTGCCATCGGCACCCCCCCAGAGCTCAAAGTGACAAGATCAGGTTTGCCCCAACGGGCAAACCGGGATCCTGGCTTACCGTGAGTATGTTCCTTATTAATGTAAGGGGCGCGTTGCGGTTCAGATAACATAGATGTAGTGCAAACACGCTAAACGTCGCGCCGTCCCATTTGCGGACTCAGTTTACAGCCCCGTTTTTCTGCATCGTGTCAGCCTCCCAACCGCAGCCGGAGCTGCTCCAACCGCTGCGGGTCATCATTGAAATCGAAGTAGAACCGCTTAAAGTAAGCGAGATCGTTGCGAACCTGGTTGTCGGGTCGACTGTAACTTTCCTGTATGTATCGATCGAAGTAGGCAGGGAAATCTATGAACCGAACCTCTGGATAGCCCTTCAAATGTTCCATAACCCGATTGTCCCAATGAAGCATCGCCGCTTCAAGACCCCCGAACCATATTCGGCTCACCTCGGGCAGGGGGCCGGGTGATGGAAAGCAAAACAGCACTCGTCGCTTCTTGAGGTACTCATACGGGGCCTGTTTCTCGTGTCCCGGACGCCCCCGGGAAGTAATCGGCATATGGGCGAGGTATTCATCGGTAAGACCGGTATGAGCCTCAATCGCGACCGGAAATTCCGAGTAGTAGATGAGCATGGCTCTCATCCCGTAAAAGGCCACCGTGACTGAATCAACCCCGGTGAATACCCGCTTAAGTAACTTCCCCTGAGTCTGAGCCTGATTCACCGCTCCTTCGGGATAAAATGCGCGTTCGTCAACAATCCCGCCGATATCGAGTGAGGCATCGGCAAACTGATTTACCGACCCCCAGGTGAACACGATGATCAGCACGCCTATTACCGCTCTGACGGCAGCCGACATTCGGATAGAAGCCAGGGCAGCTTCGATAACGAGAAAGCAGAGCGGGATAACGGGAATGAAAAGGCGCGCAAACATAAAATCGCCGCCAACCCGAATTATGTAGGCTATATACGGGACGCAGATCAGCAGCGAGAGCAGACCGACTCGACTGATAAAGTCGAATTTACCGGTTTTGGCACGGAGCTGTTTTCGCATCCGTAAGATCAGCCAGATCGCCGCCGGCACTATCACAAAGAGAACATAGTAGGTCTTTACAAAAAGCCAGAGATATATCCACCCCTGCGACCAATAAGCGAGGTTACCTGATTTGGCATAATACGTATTGGGAAAAGGATAACCATAGTAATTGTAGCGAACGATCCAATAGGGCATGTAAACCACGAACGCCGGAATTACATAATAGAGCAACGCTCGTAAGACCGGTCGTTCCACGATTAAGATATAGATACCCCCCATGACCAGGCATAGCATGGCCTCAGGACGCGTCAGGATGGCCAACACCATTGCGAAACCAGCTACGGCAAATTGCCATCGATCTTTCGCGCACACAAGGGTGTAAGTCCCGAGCGTGATAATCAGGGCGGCCAGCGAGGTTTCCATCCCGGAGGTAGCCCAGACCTGATAATCGTGCATAAACAAGATAGCCAGGGCCGCTATAGGTATAAGCACGCGGGACTTGCGACTACCGTCCCGCAGAAACCGGATTGACAAAAGCGCCAGCAGCAAAGCTGTGCCCAGGTAGGCGGCGATGCTCAGCACTTGCGAAAACCTGATGAGCTCCGCGTTAAGCAGCTGCCCCATGGAGACTAGCATAGTCCACAGGAAGCTGGTGTAACCCTCTACCCTTTCCCCTATGTTGAAGATTAGTCCGTGGCCATCTATGAAGTTCTTGGCATAGCGGAAAGTGATAAAAGCATCATCGCAAACCCAGGCTAAATCGATAGCCCTGAAAAGACCGTAGGCGCCGCCAACTAGTAAGATACCGATATTTGCGGGAGACAGTAAACGAGTCCTGGTGTTACTCTTGCTTTTGTTCATCAGGAGGGAAATGTTCAAGCCATAAATAATGGTACTGGGGGGCGGAGTCGAACCGCCGACCTCCTGATCCACAGTCAGGCGCTCTAACCATCTGAGCTACCCCAGCATTCAGTAAGTTACCGAGACTTTCCGGGTTCCCGGCCTTTGCGTGTCTCAAATTATCAGATTTTCGGCCCAAGTCAACTATTTTTGAGGACCTGAATCGATGCTGAATGCTGCCCGTCTGTGAAAAAAAAGTGAGCCGCCCCGACCAATCGGGGCGGCTGCGTAATCCATTTATTAAGGTCAACAGGGTAACTCAGTTGTTGCCACCCGTGGTGCCTAATACAGCGTTCTCGGCATCGATCAGGCCATAACCCTGCTGATAAAAAATCAGGCCAATATCTTCGGCGGTGTCACGCAAGAGCTGTCTGATCTGTTGGCCGGAGTAGCCGGGGTTGTCGGCCCACGCTACAGCTGCGACTCCCGCTACCATCGGACAGGACATCGAGGTCCCGCTCAATGAAAAGTACCTGCCCCTCTTGTAAGTCGAGTAGATCAGGCGGCCCGGAGCGATAAACTCGGCCTCAGGTCCGAAGTTGGAGAAGTAGGCAAAACTATCATCTACCCACATCGCCGTTACAGCGACTACTGTCTCGTACTTCGCGGGATAAATGATGGCGCCCTCCTCGTTACCGGCAGCGCCAAACATAAGAATGCCGAGATCATAGCAGGTCTGTAAGGCGGCCTCCTCGAGTGCGTCGGAATAATAGCCACCCCAACTCATGGACATGATGTCTATATCATTGCCCGGATCGCCGTCATAATAGGTACCTATGACCCAATCGAAGCCGGCCATGATGTCATCCTGCCAGATGGGGCCGGACTTGTTGATCTGCACCACGTAGAGATTACAGTCGGGAGCGACACCTATGACACCAAAGTCGTTGTCATCGGCAGAGACAATCCCCGCGCAGTGAGTGCCATGTCCGTTTTGATCTTCCCAGTAATCGGGTTCGCCCAGAACAGAGTATCCACCGGCAAATGTGAGGTCGGGATGATCCATGTCCGCGCCGGAATCGAGGATACACACATTTATTCCCGCTCCTTTGTTGCCGGAGGCGTGGACCACTTCCGCATCGATTCGGTCAATTCCCCAGTCAAGTACCTGCGCACAGTAGTCGCGGGTATAATTTTCAACAACATGGGAAATGTTCGGATTGTTGGTCAGTTTCCCCAGATTGCCCGCCGGCACGGACGCGGATATCACGGGAAGATATTTGTATTCCCGCTTGATTATAGCACCGGTTGCCTGCAGAACGGAATACGGTTTAGCCCCTTTGTAACCGATCAGGACATCTTTGATATCAGGTGAGGTTGCGCTTTTCTGACTGATTGCGGGTGACGGTTCAGGCGAGGTCGAAAGATCTGAGGAACAGCCACCGAGAATAAAGCACGAAAAGAGGAACAAAAGTGCGCCAAGTGCAGTAACTTGCTTCTTCATCTTCTTGACTCCGAATGTTGAATAGTTGGCGGTTTAAGAAAACGCTGGATGTTCTAATAGAGCCAGAGCACCACCTCCTCTCCGGGCTATGATCAGCAGAAGTAAATGCGACCCTGCGCCTTAGCGGGAATCGCTGATCAATGTAATTGTTTATGCTGCGGCAACAAATCAACAATCAGAAATTTAAACGGCACAGTCAAGTAAAAGAAAACGAATTTCGCACGGTCCGTCCGTAGCACCATCTACCAGGCCGACAACGCCCTTCTGCCGAAACGATTTTGCATCTGCCGAATTAGCCTCAAAATAGTCCGCCATTCACCAGGGGTAACCGGCTGGATGGAAAGTCGGCTGCCCTTTTGTGTAACCATCATATTCTCAAGACCGGGTGTTTTCTTCAAAGTCGATAGCGGGATTATATCCACAAGCCTATTGGTCAGCTTAATATCAACCATGTACCAGCGCGGTTTATCTTTAGTGGATCTGGGATCATAGTACTTACTGCGCGGATCGAGCGCGGTGGGATCGGGATAACCGCCCCGGACAACTCTACAAATGCCCACCACGCCCGGCGGATTAGCGTTACTGTGGTAGAACAGGACCTCATCTCCTTCCTTCACCTCGTCCCGCAGGAAGTTGCGGGCTTGATAGTTACGAACACCCTCCCAACCGGTAGTCTGTCTGGAGGTGTTTTCGAGGTCATCGATAGAAAAACAGTCGGGTTCGTTCTTAAAAAGCCAGTAACGCTTAGGCATATCAGGGCTCCTGATGGTTACGGTTGACCGTGTTGACCAGTATAACATTTCTTCCACCAATGAGTTCGGAATATATTGTTGTGTTTGAATGCGGCTTGTATATTAATTGTGAGTGATGCTGTTTAAAAACAGACATAAGTCAAATCTTGATTACGCTTCGCTTCGGGAGGACATGGTCAAGTACCAGATTGCCCGCCGTGGCGTAAAGGACAGAGCGGTCCTGGACGCTATGCGGACGGTGCCCCGCCATTTATTCATCCCGGAAAGCCTCCGACACGAGGCCTACGAAGACGGCCCGCTTCCAATCGGATGCGACCAGACTATCTCACAGCCTTACGTGGTGGCCTCCATGACCGAGGAGTTGGAGCTTTCGCACGAAAGCCGTGTTCTCGAAATCGGCACCGGCAGCGGCTACCAGGCGGCGGTCATCGCCGAGATCGCCAAAGAAGTCTACACCATAGAAATCGTGTCGAAGCTGCTGGAGAAGGCGCGGGCGTTGTTCGAAACTCTCCACTACCGCAATATTCATACTCGGCTTGGTGACGGCTCGTCAGGCTGGCCTGAGTATGCCCCTTTTGACGGAATTATCCTGACAGCGGCTGCCCCCAGGATACCAGCCGCACTCATTGAGCAGCTGTCACCATCAGGCATTATGGTTCTTCCTCTTCGCGGTCCGATGTCTGACAGCCAGGATCTTGTCAAAGTTCGCAAGACAGAGAACGGTCTTGAACGCGAATCGCTGTATGGTGTGCGGTTCGTGCCAATGACAGGTAGGATTGAGGATTAGAAAATAGAAGGTCGTGTCCGCTCCGGTTTTTACCGGAAGATGGTTCTCCCTACATTACCAGCATACACAACCAGCCGGTCAGGATGGCGGCCGGAGTGCCGACGGCGTAGCCAAGCAGAGCCATAAGTATCGAAACGGGTACCAGAGTCGGTTTGTGGTGCGCTGCAACTATCGGAGCCGAGGCGGCCCCGCCGATGTTAGCCGCTGACGATATAGCCGCCGTATGAACATCCACCTTAAACACCCTTGCCGCTCCCACAAGAAAGAACCCATGAATGAAAATCCAGATGTAGCCACCCAGCACGAACCAGAACACGGACGTGCTCAGGTTCGATAAATCGGCCTTGGCTCCCATACGAGCTACAAACAGATATACCAGGGCCATAGCTACGGCATGCGAGCCGGGTATGCGACTGGCAGGCGTGAACGACAGGGCAATACCAAAGATCGTGACGATGAGAATCTTGTACGTGTTATATGTGAACACCGGCTGACTTTCGGGATATGGCGGAACAAACCCTGCCAGCCACGAGGCCAGAGCGGTAACACCGAATCCAAGGAAGGCCAGGTACAGAAAGTGCCGCATCTCCATGCGCCCTTTGTCCGTGGTTAACTCCTCGGCGGCTTTGTGCATCTTGTCCAATCGCTCTTTGGAAATACCGGTGAACTTATTGAATTTGGATGCGAAGTTTTTGGAAGCCAGCATAATTGGCAGCCAGATCAGGTAAACAGCATTGTCGGTTATGACGGCATAGCCAAAGTCCAGCGAGCTTTCATTAAGCTCAAATGCCTTGGCCACTGCTGCCATGTTGCCGGTACCGCCGATCCAGCTTCCCGCCAGGGCCGCAAAACCCTTCCATGTCTCCGCGCCCAGACCATGCTTGACGAGAAAGAGTGCTATCGGCGCACCAACTACAACGCCCAGAGTGCCTACCAGCATGACGAAGACACCTTTTCCCATAACTCTGACAGTCGCGAGAATGTCAACCTCAAGTAACATTATCACCAGGAAGGTTGGAAGAATAGCATCGCCCATGAAATTGTACAGGGGTGCCTTTGACGGGATTAACCCCGTGTTAGACAGAATTACCGGAATCACGTAGATGAATATCAACGGCGGCAGGTAACTGAAGAACGTCCATTTGGTTCTGTTTTCCAGGTAAAAGAACAGCGAAGTAATCGCGGCCAGAACGGCCAGGACGCCGGCCGATGATGATATGATAGCGTCAGACATTGGCTTGATATCTAAAATCTATTTTTGAATCTTAATCTTCCTTATGACAGATCAAGCTGGTTGGCCTGCTTGACCTCGGCCGAATCGCGCGAGGCATAGAAATACTTTATATAATCCCAGGCATCTTTGGCGCTGTCGGCATAAACAAACAACTCAAGATCGTTTTCGTCAATGGTGCCTTCGTCCACCAGATAGTCAAAATCGATCAAGCTTCGCCAGTATTTTTCGCCGAACAGGATGATCGGCAGAGGCTTGACTTTTTCGGTTTGCACCAGAGTCAGAGCCTCGAACAACTCGTCCATAGTGCCGTACCCGCCCGGGAACGCTACCAGGGCTTTGGCGCGTAACATAAAATGCATCTTGCGGATGGCAAAATAATGGAACTGCAGACAGAGCTCCGGTGAAATATATGGATTCGGTTGCTGCTCCATAGGCAACGTGATATTCAAACCGATTGACTTGGCGCCGATCTCATAGGCACCGCGATTAGCGGCCTCCATGATACCGGGGCCGCCCCCCGTCACTATAACCCAATTATGGTTACCTGTCATCTGACCTTCCTGTGACACCAGGCGCCCAAAGGTCCGGGCCTCGTCATAGTATCGGGATTTATTGAGAACCGCCCTGGCGCGACGCAGCTTCAATTTGAGACTCGTATCTCCAGGCTTTTTCTTCAGATTCCTCTCAAGGCGCTGCGCCCTCGTTCTGGCTTTGCTCGGTTCGATAATCCGGGTACCACCAAAAACGACTATTGTCGAGAGGATATTCTGTTCTTCAAATAGCATCTCCGGTTTGAGCAACTCGAGCTGGAGGCGAACCGGCCGGCAGAAATCCTGGTCCATAAAATCGTTGTCGTGGTATGCTATCCTATAGGCGGGGGACTTTTTCAGACGTTCAACCATCTTTTTCGGATCAAGGTGCTTGGGCATATATAGGCATTCCTTTCTAAAGTTCCACTGTTTCATCGAGAGCCGGGACATGAGCTTCCCAACCCCTCTGCAGGCGAAGGTCATGAGCCATTGCTTCCGAGCGGGAAGTTTCACCGTGTATAACGAAAACACGCAGCGGTCTGTTCTGCCACGGCTCCAGCCAGTGGAAAAGCTCGTAGGCGTCGGCATGTCCCGACAAACCCATTAGTGTAACTATTTCAGCTTTCACGTCAACCGGAATTTTATGTATGAAAACCTGCTCGGCGCCCTCCAGCAGCCTTCTACCAAGAGTTCCCTCGGCCATGTAGCCGGCCACAGCCAGGGTAGTTTTGGGGTTCGGTAACCGATTTATTAGATGGTGCAGAATACGCCCTCCGGTCATCATCCCGCTGGCCGAAATTATCACAGCCGGACCCCTCAGACGGTTGAGCCGTTTGGAAGACTTGCGCTTACGGTGCAACTTTACATTTTTCCCGTAAAATACGTTCTTGCCGCGCCTTAGCTCATCACAGTTTATGGCATGGTATGATGGAAAACGCCGGTAGATATCGGTAACGCGAACCGCCATAGGCGAGTCAATATGTATCGGGATCGACGGGATTCGTTTCTGGGCCATAAGGACATTGAGGATGTAAGTAATCTGCTGGGTTCGACCCACTGAAAACGCCGGGATCAGGAGTACTCTTTTGTCTTTGACAACTTTGTCAATGAGCTCGGCCGTCGCGAAAAATATGTCCTGCGGTTCGTGAACCACTCCCCCGTAGGTTGATTCGCACACAAGATAGTCAGTCTCGGGAGGCTGGCAAGGCTCGTTTACCAGTGGTGTCGAGTACCTTCCAACATCCCCGGAGAAAAGTACCGATATTTGTTTTTGCCCGTCGTCCAGTTGCACTTCTATACTGCCGGCGCCGAGGATATGTCCGGCGGGGTGATAACGGAACCTGACTTCTGACCCGAGCTTCTTCCAACGATTGAAACTAACTGTCGAGAAGTGCTCAAAAGTGGCTTTGGCATCGTCGGCGGTAAACAATGGCAGGGCCTTCTCATGTCGGGTTGCCCTGCGGCGGTTGCGGAACTCAGCGTCTTCTTCCTGTATATGAGCGGTATCAAGCAAAAGAATTTTAGCCAGCTCCACGGTCGGCGGCGTGGCGTAAATTCGCCCACGAAAACCTGCTTTATACAGTCGTGGCAGGAAACCAGTGTGATCGACATGGGCGTGGGTCAGAACGACCGCTGACACTCCGGAGGAGTCGAATGGAAGTGGTCTCCAGTTTCTCTGCCGCAGTACTCTCGGGCCCTGAAACATACCGCAATCGACCAGCAAGCGCTTGTCGTTGATAGTAATCAGGGTCTTCGAGCCAGTAACGGTTCCAGCGGCACCATGGAAAGAGAGAGTAATCAAGATATGTTTATCCGGTGGGTTAGTGCGTTTCCGCCAGTTTGGTGTAAAATTCGGCAAACGGTACATCGCTCGGGCAGCCAAGGCTCAGGCCCAGCGAGAGCGCCGTTTGAATCATCTCATGGTCAGTGGTAACGAGACGGAGTTTCCCGGCCACATCTTCCAGCGCGACCGACTCCATCTGGTTATTTCGGAGCACAACCATCTTACCGAACTCTCCCCTGGCGGCCATGTGCACCGACTCGACGCCGAACCGGGTAGCCAGAATTCTATCGAAAGCGCTCGGTGTACCGCCCCGCAAAAGGTGTCCCAGGATGGTCACCCGGCACTCGATGTTGATCATCCCTTCGATCTGCGCCGCCACCTGATGAGAAATCCCCCCGAGCCTGAGCGCGTCCGGAGAGGTCTTTACCTTGCGTGCGACCACCATGTCCCCGCCAATGGGTTTAGCTCCTTCGCCCACGACTACAATCGAGAAGGTCTTACCTTGAGCGTTGCGGGTTCGAACAGCATCACACACACCTCGGATATCATACGGAAACTCCGGCATGAGAATAATGTCTCCCCCGCCGGCCACCCCGGAATACAGCGCCAGCCAGCCGGCATATCTGCCCATCACCTCGACGATCATCACGCGGTGATGTGACTGAGCAGTGGTATGAATCTTATCGATAGCTTCCGTCGCTGTAACCAGGGCAGAGTCAAATCCAAAGGTAACGTCCGTTCCGACCAGGTCATTGTCTATAGTTTTCGGCACTCCCACAATCGGCAGGCCTTTTTTGACCATGCCCGCCGAAGCCGCCATGGTCCCGTCGCCGCCGATGGCGATAAGGGCATCCAACCCGAGCGCCTCGAAATTGCGGACAGCCTGAGAGGAACGGTCGAGGTAAACATAGTCATCATCCTGCAGCACAGGATAATTGAAAGGGTCAGCCCGGTTAGAGGTACCCAGTATCGTCCCGCCTCGCGCCAGAATGCCGGAAACGTTGCGCGAGTCGATCTCCAGAAAACGATTATCTATAAGTCCTTCGTAGCCGTCCTTGAAGCCAATCACCTCGACATCATAGTCATTGTCGGCGGTTTTCACGATAGCCCGAATAACGGCGTTGAGACCCGGGCAATCGCCCCCGCCTGTCAAGACACCAATTCTCTTTTTTATCTTATTCATGTGGGCAAATTTAGGTACTTGGCCTTCGCAAAAAAAGAAAAAAAAGACCCGTTGGGCGGAATTTGCCGAGGCACCCGACCCGTTTTGTCGATATATAAGGTAAACCCGCCGCCCTCGAGACATGTTATACATATGCTGTTGGCACCGGATAAAATAATTGTTGATTTAGGCGATAAATAGA
This sequence comes from Candidatus Zixiibacteriota bacterium, assembly GCA_020351995.1. GTDB lineage: Bacteria > Zixibacteria > MSB-5A5 > GN15 > FEB-12. The sequence continues at coordinate 1,184,994 of CP070674.1, read as the reverse complement.
TATAAGAAATAGCCACGACGGATAATTGAGGGTTTGAAAATAGGATGCGAGTAAAACAGTTCTTAGTCCTGCCAAAACTGCCCGAGCGAATAGCGCCCCTGCAGGAAATGGCTCAGAATCTCTGGTACTCCTGGAATTGGGAGATTGTGCGCCTGTTTATTCGTCTGGACCCCGAAATCTGGGAAGAGTGCTCCCAAAACCCGGTCGAGATGCTATCCCGGCTTCCCCAGCAGAGGCTCGAAGAAGCCGCTGCCGATGAAGGCTTCCTCGCCAGTATGGACCGGGTTTATGTGAAGTTCAAAAGTTACCACTCGTCCCGGAAGTGGTTCGCTGAGAAGCACCCGGATATCAAACCTGGTTCTGTGGCCTATTTTTCGCTGGAATACGGTCTCGATACAGGGTTACCGGTTTACTCGGGCGGCCTGGGGGTCCTCTCCGGGGATAGTCTTAAAGCCGCGTCGGACCTGGGCCTGCCAGTGGTGGCGGTGGGGCTTCTATATCGCTATGGCTACTTCCGTCAGTTCCTGTCCAGCGACGGATGGCAACAGGAGAAGTACGAGGAAAACGACTGGTACCATATGCCGGTCGAACCGGTCAAAACCGAAAACGATGAGCCGCTCAAGGTAACCGTTCATCTTGACGGTACCCCGGTGAGGATTCAGCTCTGGAAAGTCAACGTTGGGGTCATGCCGCTCTACCTGCTGGATACCAACATCCCCGAAAACGCCTCGAAGTGCCGCGAAATCACCTCTGTTCTATATGGTGGCGATAAGGACATGCGAATCCGTCAGGAGATCATTCTGGGTGTAGGGGGTGTCAAGGCGCTCCGGGCGATGAATATTGAGCCGACCATATACCACATGAACGAGGGCCACGCCTGGTTTCTAACACTGGAGCGTATTCGTCATCTGATGCAGGAAAAGAATCTGTCGTTTGATGAGGCCTCGCAATACATCTGGCCCACTACGGTATTTACTACCCATACCCCTGTCGCGGCCGGCAACGAGAAATTTGACCCGGTGCTGGTGCACCGATATCTCGGCAAGTTGATATCCGAACTCGGAATCACGTGGAAAGAATTCCTTGCTATCGGTCGGGTCATTCCCGGCGATGAGACCGAACCTTTCTGTATGACGGTGGCAGCATTGAAATACTCCGCTTTCGCCAACGGTGTCTCACGGCTGCACGGTCGCGTGTCCAGGGACATGTGGCACAACATCTGGCCCGAACTGCCCAAAGAAGAAGTTCCCATCACCTCGGTAACTAACGGCGTGCACACCTTCTCCTGGATCTCCCATGACATGAAAGAACTCTACGAATCGTATTTCGGGACGCGCTACCAGGAACGGCCGGGAGAGCTGGATGTCTGGCGAGAGTCTTTCAAGATCCCTGATGCGGAGTTGTGGCGAATACATAATCGCCGCCGCGAGCGACTGGTGTTCTTTGCCCGCAAGCAATTGAAGAGGCAGCTGGCCCGTCGGGGAGCCTCACAGCTTCAAATCGCACGCGCCGATCAGATTCTCGATCCGCAGATTCTGACGATTGGCTTCGCCAGACGATTCTCGACCTATAAGCGCGGCAGCCTGATCTTCAGCGACCTCGATCGGCTGGACAAGATAATCAATAATCAGAAATATCCCGTCCAGATCCTGATATCGGGTAAGGCTCACCCACTTGATAATCCCGGCAAGGAAATCATTAAGCAGATTGTTACCTTTGCCTCCGAAGAGCGATTCCGTAATCGCATTATTTTCCTGGAGGATTACGACATCAATGTCGCCCGGTATCTGGTTCAGGGAGCCGACGTCTGGCTCAATAACCCTCGTCGGCCGCTGGAGGCTTCCGGGACATCCGGTATGAAGGCTGCCTTGAACGGGGCCGTGCATCTGTCCATTCTTGACGGGTGGTGGGACGAAGGTTACAAAGACGAAACCGGGTTCAAGATTGGCAATGGCGAAGAGTATGACAATGTTGAAACGCAGGATCGGCTCGAAGCGGAGATGTTGTACACGACCCTGGAACGCGAGGTGATACCTCTCTTTTACGAACGCAATGAGATAGGTCTCCCCTCCAAGTGGATCGCCAAGATGAAAGCCGCCATCCATATGGCTGGCGAACATTATTCGACCCACCGCATGGCTATCGATTATACCGAAAGATTCTATCTGCCCGCCATCAACGCCGGGCGAAGACTGAGTGAAAATGATTTTGCCCTTACACGCGAAGTAACCGGCTGGATGAAACGAATGAGCGACAGCTGGGACAAGATCGCTATTCGCAACGTAGACATACCCGATATCGGCGGAACCCTGCACGTAGGCCAGAAATTCCCCATTAAAATTGATGTCACTCTTGGCGAAATAAATCCGAATGATGTGACGGTCGAGATCGTATCCGGCAAACTCAATTCTCAAGAGCAGATTCTCGGTTACCACCCGGCTGCCGCGGCCCTCGTCGGCGGCGATAATGGTGTGTACAGTTTTTCGGGCGAGGTTACATGTACTGAATCAGGTAGATTCGGAATCACTGCCCGGATTATACCCAAAAACGAGAACCTACCGCACACAATCAAACCCAAGCTGATCTCGTGGTGGTAACGTCACACGCGCGTTGCGTGCCACTTCTTCCCAATATTCACTACAACCGTTACAGAGCATAGCTTTCGCGGTATAAGAAATATCAGACCGTGCTCATGTCAGTAATGGCTTGACAAGGGTCTGTGCTGGTCGTAATTATAGGTTTCAAAGTAAGGCAATAAGAAGACAAATACAGGAGGAACTGATGAATCAAAGGCGCCTGAGAGTAATGTTGCTTACAGCGAGCGTTATTCTGATGCTGGCGTCAATGCCATTGGCATTTGATTTCAGCGAGCTTGAGAAAGCCGTTAGCGAATACGAACTCGATAACGGACTGAAGATTCTTATTATGGAGCGTCACGATGCCCCGGTGGTATCCTTTGTGACGTGGGTAGATGTCGGCGGTGTTAATGACCCCAAGGAATATACTGGTCTGGCGCATATGTTCGAGCATATGGCTTTTAAGGGCACCAGGGAAATCGGCACGACTGACATCAACGCCGAACTGGAAGCGATGCGCGTAGAGGACTCCATATGGTACGAGTTGAGAGAGGAGCGCAAGAAGGGCATCCGAGCCGACTCGACGCGTCTGGCTGAACTCGAAAACGCGTTCGCCGATGCCGTGGAAGCCGCGGGTCAGTATGTAGTCACCAATGATTTCCAGCTGAAGCTGCAGGCGCATGGGGTACAGGGGCTCAATGCCGGCACCAGTAAAGACCAGACTATGTATATGATGAGTTTGCCGTCGAACAAAGTTGAGCTCTGGATGGCCACGGAATCTGAGAGATTCCTAAACCCGGTTCTGCGCGAAATGTATCGCGAGCGTGATGTGATCGCGGAGGAACGCCGCCAAACGCTTGAGAACAACCCTATTATGCGCACAATATGGAGCCTGATGGGAATAGCATACAAGGCCCATCCCTACGGCGTGACCATTGACGGCCATATGTCGGACATTCAGAACTATACGCGCGATGCCGCTAAGGCCTACTTCGATAAGTACTATGTCCCTTCCAACATGGTCGTGGCTATTGTTGGAGATGTGAATCCTAAAAACGTCTTCAAGCTGGCTCAGAAATACTGGGGTCGGCTCACGGCACGCCCCAAACCGGAGGCTTTCGCCACCGTCGAGCCGGAGCAGAAAGGCGAGCGTCGTCTCGAACTGGAGGATCGGGCCCAACCGTTTTTTGTTGCCGGATGGCACGTGTGCGAGGACACCCACCCTGACTGGCCCGCTCTTGAAGCGCTGACGGACTACCTGGGGAAGGGTCGGACGTCGCTACTCTATACAAACCTGGTCAAAGAAAAGAAGATCGCGGCGACCTCGGTGGCGCTAATAGGCTGGCCGGCAAGCAAGTATCCAAGCATGCTTGTAGCCTTTGCTATACCGTCACCGAATCATACCAACGAGGAATGCGAAGAGCAGATTTTCACCGAGGTTGAAAAGATACGTCAGGAAGTAATTCCTGTCGAGGAAGTCGAGAAAATCAAGGCCAGAGCCAAGGCGGCTTTTGTCAACAGCCTGGGCAGTAACATGGGGCTGGCTATGCAACTCTGTGGTTATCAGACTGGCTACGGTGACTGGCGCGAGCTGTTCCGGCAGCTCGACAAGATAAACGCAGTCACTCCTGAGGATATCCAGCGAGTCGCTCAGAAATACCTGACCAAAAAGAACCGTTCGGTAGCGAAGCTGAACACCGTTGAAGGATAGCCAGGAGGTAAATGATGATTAAGAAAGTAGTACTGACAATATCTCTCGGTGTTGTTCTCTCGCTGGCCGGAGCCGCGAGCGTGACGGCACAGGATATCGAGAGCCTGGAGTTTCCTAAACTCAATAAGATTCAGATTCCGGATGTTGAAACCGTTACACTTGATAACGGCATGCGTGTATACTTGCTCGAAGACCGATCGCTTCCCGTTGTGAGCGCGTCGGCGCGCATTAACTGCGGTGCCCACCTTGAACCGACCGAGAAGACCGGGCTGGCTTCGATCTGCGGCACGGTAATGAGAATCGGTGGCACCGAGAAGTGGACCGGCGATGAGATCGACGAAATGCTGGAGGCTATCGGGGCTTCGGTTGAAACCAACATCGGCACCACCTCCGGATCGGCTTACATGAATGTTCTCAGCGAATACGCCGACACCGGGCTGCAGGTCCTGGCTCAGGTTCTGCGGTACCCGGTATTTGACGAGGACAAAATTGAACTGGCCAAAATGCAGCATCGTACATCGATAGCTCGCCGCAACGATTTCATTACAGCCATCGGAAACAGGGAGTTCGCGAAGCTAATCTATGGCCCCGAATCACCATATGCCCGCCACGTCGAGTATGCCACCATCGATGCCGTAACTCGCGATGATTTAGTCCATTTTCACATGGCTTACTTTCATCCGGACAATATCCAGCTGGCTGTGTGGGGCGATTTTGATAAGAAGGAGATGCTCAAAAAGATCGACCGGCTGTTTGGTTTCTGGCCCCCCGTTAACCTTCCTGTACCGGATGTTCCCGCCGTTGAGTACGAACGGCGCAGCAAGGTGTACTACATAGAGAAAACCGACGTCGAGCAGGCTTACATAAAGATGGGCCACATCGGCGGACTTGTAGGCGATCCCGATTTTGCTGATCGAATCGTTATGAACAGCATCCTGGGTGAAGATTTTGGCAGTCGCATTACCGATGCCGTCCGCACGAAACTCGGCCTGGCCTATACTACCGAAGGTTCATTCGATTCCCATATTAGTTATCCCGGCATATTCTGGGCCGACGCTTCGACAAAACCTTCCACTGCCATTCTGGCGGCCCACGAAATGATAAAGCAGATAAAATCGATGCAGACAGACCTGCCAACCGACGTTGAGATGAAAAAAGGAAAAGACGGATTCTTGAATTCCTTCGTCTTCAACTTTGACTCCAAATCCGAAGTGATCAACCGCATGATGAACTATGATTTCTTTGGATTGCCGGCCGACTTTCTTCACCAGCTGAAAGACAAAATCGAAAAGGTAACACCGGAAGACATACAACAGGCTGCCATCAATAATCTTCGCCCGGACGAGATGATAGTTCTTATAGTCGGGAACGCCGCTGAATTCGGCCTACCGCTCGATAGCCTCGGACTCGGACCGGTCGATACTATTGATATCACGATCCCTCCCGCGGTCGAGCAGCAACAGACGGAGACGACCACCGAGAACCTCGAAAAAGGGAAAGCGCTTCTCGACAAAGCGATCGAACTGGCCGGCGGATTCGAAAACTTCAAAAAGATAAAGACTATCTCCCTCAAAAGCGACATCCATGTCGACGCTGATGGTTACGTGTTGGACGCGGGCCGCGTGGCCGCTATCAGCTATCCGGATAAGAAACGAAATGAGATTATCATGCACGGAGTGAGCATATACGATATTTACGACGGCGAAGTTGGTTGGAAAACCGGCCCCCGCGGGGACATTGTAGCCATGAACGAGTCCGAGCTCGAGGAGACAGGTAATGAAATGCGCCGTGATGTGATCAGCATCTTTCAGCACGCCGACGCTCCCTATTATCAACCGGTATATACCGGCCCCGACGTAATTGATGAAATCCAGGTTGAGTACATTTCAATCGTGAATCCCGACGGAGACGCCATCTGCCGCCTTGGCGTAAACGCCGAAGGAAGGGTGGTCACCCGCAGCTACTACGGCATGACGGCCTATGGTCCGGGCATAATGGATGAAGTCTATGTCGACTTCACAGAGGTTGAGGGTGTGTCTCTGCCAACGACAATTAAGAAAATCGAGAATGGCACTCATTTCGCGACAGAGACGGTATCTGAGCTTCAGGTAAACGCTGAGTTATCACCCGACGCGTTTCAGAAACCGCAATAGCGAGTCCGATAATGATCGATCAAAAACCGGTTAGCCTCCCTGACCGGTTTTCTTATTTGACTCAGCGGCAGAAGATTTACCATCGCGAGCTGGAACCTGATCGCCCGATGCCCCGAAATACCTTGTCCCTCTGGTAATAGTTTCATATATTATTAAGTTTATAAGATAAGGGCGCCCGCATATCCACTAAACATCCGGGCGCTGCTGAACGTCAATACTCAGTAAGGCAACACGAAGGCTCAAAGGATGTTAGGGAAAATTCGACTATACTACTACGCCATATTATTTCTTTGCGTTACTATTATTCCCTCCGCGGTCGGTGCCAGGGGCCCGGTAGATTTATCGGACAAATCATTCACTCCAGCCATACAGCTCCGCGACGCTCCGGCCTACGGTGCCGTGGGACATCGAATCGGCCGGATGGTTCTGTGCATCTGCAACAATGGGTCATTCGGCACGGGCTTTGCGACCTCCGGCGCGGATTTCTTCACCGATGAGATGATTCCATCATGCGAGTATCCCAAAGGCTCCAACACAAGGTATCTGTACGCTGGGGCGTTCTGGATTGGTGCCATTGTCGGCCGTGATACACTGGTATCTATGGCCGCCACAGGGTGGTCGTGGGGCCGGGAGTTCAGTCCTGATATCGAGGGTATAGGAGAAATCAGGAAGAAGTCCATAAGCGGCAGCGACCCCTCTCTTCTGGAGGGAGCCGTGTCCGAAGAAGACTACATTATGGTGTATTATGACACATTGACGGCCAACGTAGACAATGACTGGTCGGGGCGGCCGCACGTCCCGCTGAACATAGAAGTGACCCAGCGTTCATATGCGTGGTCCTATTCGTACGCTGAGGATTTTGTGCTGTTCGACTATACGGTGCGAAACATCGGACGAACCCGACTTGAAGATGTTTACATGGGCATCTATGTTGACGCTGACGTATATTTTGGTCAGTCCAGTTCAAGCGGCGGCTACAGGGACGATATATGCGGATTCGTAGAAGCCTTTCCCCGCTATTATGGCGGCTGCCAGTACTGGGACACAGTCAACATCGCCTGGATAGCGGATAACGACGGTGATCCGGAGGGAGGAATTTACACCGAGTTGTCGGTTCCCCATGTGACCGGTACGCGGATTGTGCGCACTCCATCGGACGAGCTCGACGTTTCCTTCAACTGGTGGATAAGTAACTCCTCGTCCGTCTTAGACTTTGGTCCCCGGGAACGGCCCTTGACCGGACGATGGGAAGAAGAGTTCAGGGATTTCGGAACCGGCGGTCTGGGTACCCCGATGGGAGACGCTAACTCCTATTACCAGATGCGAAATCGGGAATTCGACTATGACCAGATCTATACGTCCTCTATTAGTGCCAACGACCCAATCTGGCTACTGCCCTCCGCAGAGCTGGCCGGAGATTTCGCTGATGGCTTTGACACTCGATACCTGCTCTCGTTTGGACCGTTCGACATCGATCCGGGAGAGCGACTGCCGCTCTCGTTTGCTTACGTTGCCGGACAGGATTTCCACCAAAACCCGGCTAACATCAACTACCTGCCGGGGCAACCTGCCAGTTTCTATGATAACATAAACTTTGACGATATGGCCCTGAACGCGGCCTGGGCCGGGCGAATTTATGATAACCCGGGAATTGACACCGATGGCGACGGATATGAAGGGAAAGTGCGCTTGTGCTGCGACGACTCATTAGCCTACAGTCTTGAAAACATCGCCGATACTATAGAAATCGAGGATTTTAACGCCTCCGACTGTGAGTTCATCTGGTACGAAGGTGATGGCGTCCCCGATTTCCGCGGCGCCTCTCCTCCACCCGGGCCCGAGTTCTGGCTCGAACCGTCGGTGGGCAGTATTCACGTGCGCATCAACGGCTTTCGCTCGGAAACGACCCGAGACGTATTCTCCCGTATTTGTGATTTTGAAGGCTACCGGGTCTATGTGGGCCTCGATGAGAGAGAATCCAGCTACAGCCTGGTGGCATCCTACGACCGGGAAGATTACAACAAATATGTGTGGACCGGCGACGAATATCGACTTTTGGACATTCCTTATTCTATTGACTCGCTCAGGTGTCTCTACGGAGCCTCCTGCGAGGACCAGCTATTTGACCCCATGCTCTACTCCCGTGACAACCCGTACACGCATCCGCTCTTTCCTGACTCGGTGTTCTATTTCGTGCCACAGGATTTCAACGTCTCCGGAGAGGGAACCGGGGTATCACTGGTCAAGACCTACCCGAATCAAACCTATCCATCAAGTCTGAATCCGGATTCTGCCAATCCCGACGAGCTTACCGAAGACGGATACTTCAAGTATTTCGAGTACGAAATAACTCTGGATAACCTGTTACCAACGATATCCTATTGGGTCAACGTAACAGCCTTTGACTTCGGCTCACCTAAGGCGGAGTTGCAGTCGTTGGAGAGTGCCGTAACCCTGGGCGGGAAATGCGCATACCCTGACCGAACCGCAGGTGACGTTCTCACCCATGATCTGAAAGTCTATGTATACCCGAATCCCTATCGCGGTGATGCCAATTACCGTGATGCCGGCTTCGAGGGTCGTACCGACTCGGACCGGCCCAATGACCGCGTGCGAGCCATTAATTTCGCCAACCTCCCCCCTAAATGTACCATTAGGATTTACTCGTTAGACGGTGATCTGATCCGCGAACTCGACCATGACGTCCCGGTGGATGATCCGACCGCCTCGCACGAAACCTGGAACATGATCACGCGTAATACCCAGATGATAACTTCGGGCCTGTATTACTGGACTGTGGAGACCCCCGGAGGCGAGACCCAGATCGGCAAATTGGTTGTAATCATGTAAGCGCTGCCTCTTCATACACTTGCCAGCAATACCCCCGGTCGATTGCGTGCTTCATTTCGCATCACAGATAGATGCTGGCAGCGCAGCCGGCATCGCAGATAACCCGTGTAATACTGCAGTTTTTCATTAAACGGAATCGTATACTCGACCGTCTGCGTTTTAACAACAGCAACACTTTTGGGAGGCTCCATGACATCGCGTGTAACGTTCCCGTGCGCGGGAATCGTATTCTTGCTTCTATGCCTTAGTTTTCCAGTCGCTTACAGTAGAGAGCCCGCGGATTCGCTAAGCCAAAAGTATCTAACGCTGGCCGAGACAGCGACTGCCAATTATTACCTTGCCTGCGCCGAACATCGAATAGGAGATCTCCGCCTTTGCGTCAGGAATGACGGTACAATTGGCAGTACCTGGTGGTACAACTGGGGTACCGACTATTTCACCGGCGATATACTCGAGTCGTGCGAATACCCTCAGGGTTCGCACACGATGTACCTTTGGGCAGGCGGTCTCTGGGTTGGCGCGCCGAGGCATGGTGACACCCTGGTGAGCACCGCATGGGCAGACGAAATTTGGCTGAGCGAGTTCTGGCCTGAATTAATTGACTTCAGTCGGATTGTTAAGCGCGCCAAGATTCCGGGTGAGCCATACTACAGTCCGGACGCAGTCTCCGAAGAAGATTACCTTGTCTTACACTATGATACACTGGCCCTGAGCAACAATAACCGATACGAGCAGGAAGATCACCGGCCGATTGGTATCGAGGTCTCGCAAAGTTCATACGCCTGGTCGTACGCGAACGCCGAGGATTTTGTTATTTTCGACTACAGCATCCGCAACATCAGTTCCGAGCCACTGAAGGACATATACCTGGGTATACACGCTGACCCCGATGTCTACTTCGCGGGTGGGTGGGACGGGGGGCAGCTAGACGACATTGGCGGCTTCATCGGCACGATCACTTATCGAGAAGGGGGTTGCGAGTTTGAGGATACAGTCAACATCGCCTGGGTTGCCGATAACGACGGCGACCCCGATGGCTCCGTGTTTGGACAGTATTCCTTACCCCATGTTACCGCCACATGTTTGCTCCGCGCACCGAGTGACAAAGCGGCGATATCCTTTAATTGGTGGGCAGTCGCGTGGACTGGCACGTGGACTGACAGCTATTCATTTACCTTCGATTTCGGACCCCGGGAGAGACCGTTCGTCGGCATATGGGAAGAGGAATGGCGAGAATTCGGGACGAATGGCACAGGAAGACCGTCGGGCGATGCAAACAAGTACTACCAGATGCGAAACCGCGAAATCGATTATGACCAATATTACACGGCAACCATCCCGGATGATGATACGCTGTGGGCACATCCGCCCTGGCAGTTTGCTGCTGATTGTGCCGACGGCGCCGACGTCCGTTACCTGCTATCTTGTGGTCCTTTCTATTTAGATCCCGGCGAACAAATGCCGCTGACTTTTGCCTATGTCGCGGGCAGGAATCTGCATGTTGATCCGGAGAACATCAAGAACCTCCCCTGGCATCCTGACACTTATCGTCAGAACCTCGACTTTTCCGACCTTCACCGAAACGCCTCCTGGGCTCAAATGGTTTTCGACAATCCGGGAGTGGATACCGACGGCGACGGCTATGCCGGGAAACTGAGGGTCTGCTGCAGCGGCGAGACGGGATATACCCTCGACAATATCAACGACATGTCGACCATTCCCGGTTATGATCCCGATGAGTGTATAGTATCGTGGTATGCGGGTGACGGCGTGCCGGATTTTGCCTCCGCGGGGCCGCCTCCTCCTCCAGAATTCTGGCTGGAACCTTCTATCGGGAGTTTCCGGGTCAGGATAAATGGACAAAGGTCGGAAACAACCAAAGACCCGTTCACCGGATTAGTCGATTTTGAAGGCTACCGCGTCTATATCGGTCTCGATGAGAGAGAATCCAGCTACAGCCTGATCGCGTCCTATGACCGCGAAGATTTTAACAAACACGTCTGGACCGGTTACCAGTTCACGATTCTTGACATTCCCTTCCACCCTGATTCACTGCGCTGCTTTTACGGGCTGTCGTGCGATGATATGCAATTCGATCCACTGGCCTATACGGTGACCAACCCATACTTTCATCCTTTGTTTCCTGATGATTCTATTTTTTATTTCTCGCGACAGGATTACAACGCGTCCAGCTTTGGACTGAACACGAATATCAGAAAGACCTATCCCGATCAGCCTTACCCCTCGAGCCTGAATCCGGACTCAGCTCATCCAGATGAATTGACCGATAACGGTTATCTGAAATACTTTGAGTATGAATTGATGATCGACAGCCTCTTGCCCACCGTTGCGTACTGGGTCAATGTCACCGCCTTCGATTTCGGTTCCCCGGTGAACCGGGTACTACCGCTTGAAAGCTCTCTGGCTAATGGGGGTAAGTGCGGTTACGCCAGCGAACCGAGCTCAGTGGTCGCCGAGCAAGGTTTGAAGGTGTACGTTTATCCTAATCCCTACCGCATCGAGGCCGACTACCGCGACATGGGTTTTGAGGGACGGACCGCTCCTGACCGGCCCGATTATCGTGTTCGGGCCATCAACTTCGCCAACCTGCCGGCGAAATGCGTTATCAGGATATATTCCCTGGATGGCGATTTAATTCGGGAGATCAAGCATGATCTACCCGTAGACGACCCGGCAGCATCGCATGAAACTTGGAATATGATCACCAGAAACACGCAGATGGTCACGACCGGCCTGTACTACTGGACGGTCGAGGCCGACAACGGTGAGACCCAGATCGGTAAATTCGTCATAATCATGTAAGCGCTTACCCACGCCGTAATCCAGCGACATTTGTCTGTCACTTACGGCGTAAGCCACGGTCCTGACAAGACATATGATGTCATACGCGGCGTTTTAAGTCAGTCAAAGGTAGAGTTAAACAGAATCACGCCTTTGATCGTCAACACTCTAGCAGCAACGGCGACATTATTGGGAGATCCCGTGACATCACGCGTAACTTCCCCATACGTGGGAATTGTACTCTTATCTTTATTCCTTACAATTTCTTTTGCCTATGGTAGAAATCCCGTAGATTCGACGGGCCAGAAGTTTCCCGCTTTGACTGAAACGGTGGCCACGAATTACTACGGTGCCAGCGCTGAACATCGAATAGGAGATCTCCGCCTTTGCTTTAGGAATGAGGGTACAATTGGCAGTACCTGGTGGTACAACTGGGGTACCGACTATTTCACCGGCGATATACTCGAGTCATGTGAATATCCTCAGGGTTCGCACACGATCTACCTTTGGGCGGGCGGTCTCTGGATCGGCACAGGTAGAGGTGGCGACACGCTGGTGACTACCGCATACGCAGATGGGATTCTCTATAGCGAGTTCTGGCCTGAATTAGTAGATTTCAGTCGCATTGTTAAGCGCACCAAGATTCCTGGTGAGCCATACTACAGCCCAGAAGCCGTTTCGGAAGAAGACTACCTTGTCTTATTCACTGATACAGTACCGCAGGCCAACAACAACTTTTTGGAAACAGAAGACCACCGATCGATTGGCATCGAGGTCTCGCAGAGTTCCTACGCCTGGTCATACGCGAACGCCGAGGACTTTGTTATTTTCGATTACAGCATTCGCAATATCAGTTCCGAGCTGCTAAAGGACATATACCTGGGTATACATGCTGACCCCGATGTTCGCTTTACGAGCGATTGGTTGGGGTCGGTAGATGACATCAGCGGTTTCATCGGCACAATCCCTGATCGAGAAGGAGGTTGCGAGTTTGAAGACACAGTAAACATTGCCTGGGTTGCCGATAACGACGGGAACCCCGATGGCTCCGTGTTTGGACAGTATTCCTTACCGCATGTTACCGCCACATGTCTACTCCGCGCTCCGAGTGACAAAGCGGGGGTATCCTTCAATTGGTGGGCAATCAGTTATGATGACAACACTACAACCTTCGACCTTGGACCCCGAGAAAGACCGTTCGTCGGCATATGGGAGGAGGAATGGCGAGAATTTGGGACAAATGGTACAGGAATTCCGGTCGGCGATGCAAACAGGTACTATCAGATGCGAAACCGCGAAATCGATTATGACCAATATTACACCGCAACTATCCCCGACGATGATACGCTATGGGCGCATCCTCCCTGGCAGTTTGCCCCTGATTGTGCCGATGGCGCGGACGTCCGTTACCTGTTATCCTGCGGACCTTTCTACCTGGGTCCCGGCGAGCAAATGCCGCTGACGATTGCCTACGTCGCGGGCAGGAATCTGCATGTTGATCCGGAGAACATCAAGAACCTCCCCTGGCATCCTGACACTTATCGTCAGAACCTCGACTTTTCCGACCTTCACCGAAACGCTTCCTGGGCTCAAATGGTTTTTGATAATCCGGGAGTGGATACCGACGGCGACGGCTATGCCGGGAAAGTGAGAGTCTGCTGCGGCGGCGAGACCGGATATAGTCTTGACAATATCGACGACATATCGACCATTCCCGGCTACGACCCTGATGAGTGCACGGTTTCATGGTACACGGGTGATGGCGTGCCGGATTTCACGTCCGCGGGGCCGCCTCCTCCTCCCGAATTCTGGCTGGAGCCGTCCGTTGGGAGCTTCCGGGTCCGGATAAATGGACAAAGGTCGGAAACTGCCAGAGACCCGTTCACGGGGTTGGTCGATTTTGAAGGCTACCGCGTCTACATCGGCCTCGACGATAGAGAATCAAGTTACAGCCTGATCGCGTCCTATGACCGCGAAGATTTTAACAAACACGTCTGGACCGGTTACCAATTTACGATTCTTGATATCCCCTTCCACCCCGATTCACTGCGCTGCCTCTACGGACTGTCGTGCGATGATACACTGTTCCATCCAATGACGTATTCCGTGGGTAACCCGTACTTTCACCCGCTGTTTCCGGAAGACTCTATTTTCTACTTCTCGCAACAGGATTACAACGCGTCCAGCTTTGGACTCAACACAAATATCAGAAAGACCTATCCCGATCAGCCTTACCCCTCAAGCCTGAACCCGGATTCGGCTCATCCAGATGAATTGACCGATGACGGTTATCTGAAATACTTTGATTATGAATTGATGATCGACAGCCTCTTGCCCACCGTTGCGTACTGGGTCAATGTTACCGCCTTCGATTTCGGTTCCCCGGTGAACCGCGTCCTACCGCTTGAAAGCTCTCTGGCTAATGGGGGCAAGTGTGGTTACGCCAGCGAACCGAGCTCAGTGGTCGCCGAGCAAGGTTTGAAGGTTTACGTTTATCCCAATCCCTACCGCCTTGACGCAGACTACCGCGACATGGGTTTTGAGGGACGGACCGCTCCCGACCGTCCTGATTATCGTGTGCGGGCCATCAACTTTGCCAACCTTCCGGCGAAGTGTACCATTAAGATATACTCGCTCGACGGCGATTTAATCCGGGAGATCAACCATGACGTTCCGGTTGACGACCCGGCGGCGTCGCATGAAACCTGGAACTTGATAACGAGAAACACCCAGATGGTCACGACCGGCCTGTACTACTGGACGGTTGAAGCCGACAACGGTGAAACCCAGATCGGCAAATTGGTCATAATTATGTGATGGATTTTATCTTATATATCCCAGGTGCCGGTTTTTGTCAAATCAAGGCCTTCTTTGGGTCTGCTTTCCCTGCTGTCCAGGGTAATCTCACTATTCCATTGCGCGTAAACAGCTGCTTTTCTATGTTGACAATATATCTGGACGCATTGCGGTATCCGAACGTTCTATGTGTATCAGAAGCATATTCAGAGAGGTTACGATGACGGCGCGTTTGTATCTGCTGTGTGCGAGCATCATTGTCGTTACCGCCATTCTCACAATTTCGCCTGTACTCAGCAAAGGCCTGCCTGAGATGTCGGTCCGTAAGGACCCGGTTTCCGGTGAATCGGTTGCAGATAACCTGGCACGAGCTGGTGTCGGGCATCGAATAGGCAATATTGTTCTTTGCATCAACAATAACGGCTTGCTGGGAGGCTACTACGGAATCCAGACTGACTATTTCACGGGCGAACTGATACCTTCATGCGAGTATCCGAAGGGATCAAATACCTGGTATCTATCAGGGGCCGCATTCTGGATTGGAGCTGTCAAGGGCAGCGACACTGCCGTCTCTACAGGGGCGAGCGACTATTCGTGGCACAGCGAGTTCTTTCCCGAAATGGCGGGTAACAGCCCAATAATCAAGCGTTCCAGTATTGAAAGCGAGCCCTGTTACAGTACTGAGGCTGTCTCCGAAGAAGACTACATCGCGAAATACACAGACACCGCGCAGGTTTCCGACCAGTGGTCGTACCATGAACCACTGGGAATCGAAGTTACACAGCGTTCCTATGCCTGGTCATATGACTATGCCGAAGATTTCATCCTTTTCGATTATTCTATCAGAAATATCGGCTTTGAACGATTGGAGAAAATTTACATGGGCATCTGGGTTGATGCCGATGTCTTCTGGGGGGATGGTGGTCACAATTCGGGGTGGATCGATGACATTTGCGGTTTTGTCAGATCAATCACCTACAGCGACGGTGGTTGCGAATTCGAGGACACCGTAAACATAGCCTGGAATGCCGATAACGACGGTGATCCGGAAAATTCCGTATTCGGAGAACGCTCTGTACGAAACGCGACCGGCACACGAATCGTCCGCACACCCGGAGATGAACCCGAGGTTTCCTTCAACTGGTGGGTAGGAAACTTTGACCCGACATACGATTTCGGACCTCGAGAGAAACCTTTCGTCGGTATTCTGCAGGAGGATTTTCGAGATTTCGGAACCGGCGGGCTGGGAACACCGGTCGGTGATCACAACAAGTACTATATAATGCGAAATCGCGAATTCGACTACGACCAAATATACACCGCGACTATCTCTGCCGTGGACTCCCTGTGGTTATCACCGCCACACGAGTTAGCAGCGAACTGGGCCGACGGATTCGATAATCGCTATCTCCTTTCATTTGGTCCTTTTGACATTGATCCGGGGGAAAGGGTACCTCTTTCGTTCGCCTACGTTGGAGGAGAAAACCTGCATCTCATCCCGGAAAACGCGCAGAATCTGCCCCTGCATCCGGATATCTATTACAGCAACCTCGATTTTTCCGACCTCGGCCTCAACGCCGCCTGGGCCGAAAAAGTATACGACAACCCCGGAGTTGATACCGACGGTGACGGATGGGCCGGAAAAGTGAGAGTCTGTTGTCACGATTCGTTGGCATTCAGTCTCGACGACATTTCTGATACGGCGACCATCGATGGGTTTAACTCACAGGATTGCGAAATAACGTGGTACAAAGGAGACGGAGTGCCCGATTTTAGCGGGGCCAGTCCCCCGCCGGCCCCCGATTTCTGGCTACTGCCGACAACCGGCGCCATCCTCGTTCGCATAAACGGGCAGAAGTCAGAAACAGCCGTAGACCTGTTTTCACAAAAAACTGATTTTGAGGGTTATAGAGTTTATATGGGAAGGGACGAAAGGGAATCCAGCTACAGCCTCATTGGCTCCTACGACAGAGAAAACTATAATAAACACGTATGGACAGGCTACCGATTCGAGGTTCTTGAGGAGCCTTTCACCCTAGACTCGTTGCGCTGCCTCTATGGACTGTCATGCGACGACGCCATGTTTCACCCGCTGATGTATAATCCGGACAACCTATACATTCATCCTCTGTACCCTGAAGATTCGGTCTTCTATTTTACCGAACAGGATTACAACGTCTCGCAGTTCGGGGTGAACACTAAGATAAGAAAGACCTATCCCGACCAGCCTTATCCCTCAAGCCTCTTCCCCGACTCGGCAGATCCAGGTGAAGTGACCGAAGATGGTTATCTTAAATACTTCGAGTATCAGTTCCTAATAGAGGATCTCCTTCCCACTATCCCTTACTGGATCAACGTCACTGCTTTCGATCACGGGTCTCCTGAGCTGGCGCTGTCCGGCCTTGAAACCTCGCTATCTAGGGGGGCCAAAACCGGTTATGCCAGTCCATCGAGCGAAGCTGTCGCAGAGCAGGGACTCAGAGTCTATGTGTATCCTAATCCCTATCGCGGCGACGCCAATTATCGCGACATGGGATTCGAGGGTCGTACCCACGCCGATCGACCTGATTATCGTGTTCGGGCAGTCAACTTCGCCAACCTTCCGGCGAAGTGTGTGATCAGAATATACTCGCTCGACGGTGATCTGATTCGGGAGATCAACCATGACGTTCCGGTTGATGACCCGGCGGCATCGCATGAAACCTGGAGCTTGATAACCAGAAACACCCAGATGATCACGACCGGCTTGTACTACTGGACGGTCGAGGCTGCAAACGGCAAAACCCAGATTGGCAAGCTGGTTATAATCATGTGATATGGCGTTAGTTAGCAGCTTCTGCGAAAGCATCCCGCATCAGCGGCCCCAACGTTTGCGTCAGCCGGAGGAAAATTGGTTCCCGTTCACGGCCGCGAGCGCGAACTCGACCGGCTTTGGAGGAAAACCATCTCGGCATGCATAACCCACAGAAGTACAGACACTTAATTTTGGTCTATCGTCATCTGAGACAGGCCGACAGGGCAACTTTTTTGGCTTAAATTGCTTGCTTTGAATGGGGGAATTGTGTAGATTTACGGCTTAAAACTCGGCGGGCTATCGTTAGGCTGAGCGAGTTTTAATTAAACCAATTCGAGAGGATGAACGTCACAAGAAAAAAACCATCAAAGTCAGAGTGTGGAAATCATGAGTATCTTTAGAAGTGTCCTGTGCATTTTTTTGCTAGCCCTGCTACTCTCCTCAACCGCCTGGGGTCGTATGTCACTTGAATATGAAAATATAAAAAACCTTGGCCCCGGCGAGTCAGCTGTTGAGGAAAAGTGCCACTGCACCGTTTCTCATCGGGTTGGCAAGTTTGTCCTGGCGGTTGCCAACAGAGGCGTTTTGGCGGGTACCGACTCCTGGTCCGATGCCATCGACTGTATCACCGGAGAGCAAAACCAGAACGCGGAATATCCCAAAGGATCGGACGTTCTCTATGCCTACGCCTGTTGCTTCTGGATCGGCGCGGTTGTCGGCCGCGATACCCTTGTATCCACTGGTGCCGATGGGTGGTCGTCATCCTCTAACGAGTTCGCCCCGGCCATATGCCCCTTCGGCGAGCTGGTCTACCGCAGCATTCGCTTCCCCGAACGGCCGCTGTTATTCGACGGAGCCATTTCGGAGGAGGATTATATCGCAACCTACTCGGACACAGCCGCTTATCAGGACGATAATAACTGGGACGGACTGCCGCACCGGCCGATGAATATTGAGGTAACTCAGAAGTCCTACGCATGGTCGTATTCCTATGCCGAGGATTTCATCCTGTTTGACTACGAGATCAAGAATATCGGACGCGCAAGACTCGAGAACGTGTACATGGGATTTTACAATGACAGCGATGTGGGTTTTGCCGCCCTTCAGGACCGATACTCCGATGACATTTGTGGTTTCCGTCAGACGTTTGTCTCCTCATACGAAGACCTCTGTTATTTTGTCGATACAGTCAACATTGCCTGGATTGCTGACAACGACGGCGACCCCGACGGGGTTTTCACCGAGCAATCCGCTCCCGGTGTGACCGGCATGAGAATTGTGCGGACCCCTTCCGATCAGCTCAATGTATCGTTCAACTGGTGGATATCCAACGGTGACCCCAGCAAGGACTTTGGCCCCCGCGAACGCGACGGGGTTGGCCTTCTGAAGGAAGATTTCCGCGATTTTGGAACCGGTGGTCAGGGCACTCCTGAAGGTGACTACAACAAGTACTATATGCTGCGTAACCAGGAATTCGACTTCGAACAGGTCTACTCGGCATCCATATCACCGACGGACACGCTCTGGTCTTACCCACCTCAAGAAGATATCCGGACAATTTCCGACGGATTTGACACCCGTTACCTCCTGTCGTTCGGACCCTTTGATATCGACCCGGGTGACGAGTTGCCGATCTCGTTTGCCTATGTTGCCGCGGAAGGTTTCCACACAACCGTCGACAACCTGATCAATCTCCCGGATTATCCCGATGAGTTCTACGCCAACCTCGACTTTAGCGACCTCGCTCTCAATTCAACCTGGGCATCCCGGGTATACGACAATCCCGGCGTCGATACCGATGACGATGGCTGGGCAGGAAAGGTCCGCATATGCTGTGCCGACGGACATGACACCAGCCTTTACGATATCAGGGAGATCTATGATGCCGACAGCAATCTTTTGATAGACTGGTATGACCCTCTCACATGTACAATCATTCCCTATGAAGGTGACGGTGTCCCGGATTTCCGTGGGGCTTCTCCACCCCCTCCGCCCGCGATTTTCCTTGAGCCGTCGGTTGGTTCTATTCGGGTACGCTTCAATGGCACCAGGACAGAAACGACCGCCGATGTGTTTTCGAGAATTATTGACTTTGAGGGATATCGTGTTCACATCAGCCGGGACCAGCGGGAATCCAGCTACAGTCTGGTATCTTCTTATGATATCGAGGATTATAACAAGTTCGTATGGAACCCCAACAAGGTACCGGATCCCGGTTACGAGCTAAGAGATATTCCCTTCACCGTCGATTCCCTGAAGGCCCTGTACGGTCAAACCTTCGATCCCCTGGATTATCCTCAAACCTCCCCCTTCACGCATCCAGACTTCCCGGATTCTTCGTTCTATTTCGAGCCTCAGGATTACAATGCATCAGAGCTTGGAGAATCAACGCGGATACGCAAGGTTTACCAGGATGATATCGATAACGGAACGCTGCTGTATCCGGTAAATCCGAACCCCGATGATGCCGACCCTGAAGAGCTGACCCCGGAAGGTTTATTCAGATATTTTGAGTACGAAATTGTAATAGATAGTGTACTTCCAACAGTAGAATGGTGGGTGTCGGTAACCGCCTTTGATTTTGGTTCACCGGAGTCGGGTCTGCAGGCGCTCGAGTCCGCCAAATCAGCGAACGCGGTTGCGTGTTACGCTCTCAATACCCATGAGACAGTCGCCTCAACAGGCCAGCGCGTTTTTGTATATCCGAATCCGTACCGTAGCGATGCGGGCTACCGGGCTGACGGCTTTGAGGGAAGACTTGAAACCGATCGACCCCCTGATAGAACACGCGCGCTGCATTTTGCCAATCTGCCACCAAAGTGCACAATCAGGATCTATTCGTTGGACGGTGACCTCATCCGTGAAATCGATCATGACAAAGACCCATCGGATCCCGAATGCACCCATGAGATATGGGATATGATAACCAGAAACACGCAGATGATTGTCTCGGGCATATACTTCTGGACCGTTGAATCTGATGGAGAAACTCAGATCGGTAAGTTTGTTGTCATCATGTAACACCAAGAGATGAACAAGATATTTCGATTCAAGAGCCGCCAGAAAATGGTTTTTCTGGCGGTCTCGGTTTTACTGCTGAATATCGCCGAAACCTCGGCTCGTGATCCGAAGACGGATAAGCTCCTCACCGAGAGAACGCCTTCCAGCACGGTATTATCCGACAGGCCAATAGTAGAATACGCCGCCCACAGCCAGGGAAGCATGGTATTGATGATCGGCAATAATGGTACCTTTGGCTGCGAGGGAACCAGTCAGGAGGACGTTCTGACCGGTGAGTACTTCGAGTCGTGTGTTTACCCCAAAAATAGTGATCTGGTCTATTTGTGGGTCGCCGCATTATGGGTGGGAGCCATTAAGGGGCGCGACACATTGGTGTCAACCGGCACTGAGGATTTCTACTGTGCTTATGAATTCTGGCCGGACCTGCCTGGTCTGGGCGGGTTCAAGTTCAAATCAATAGACGCCGCCAGTCCACACTACGCCGAAGATGCTTACTCTGAACAGGATATAATTTGCGAGTATACCGATACTATACGCGACCCGGGATTGACCGATCCGGGCAGCTGTGAACCTCGTGTCCATATCCCTCTTAATATCAAGGCTACCCAGCGATCAATGGCGTGGAGTTACGACTACGCCGACGATTTCGTGCTCTTTGACTATCAGATTGAGAATATCGGCTACGAGAGCCTGGAAGATGTCTATATGGGAATTTGGATTGACGGCGATGTCTGGCATACGATCAATCAGGATGCCGAACACTGGACCGATGATCTGGTGGGGTTCTATCGCCACTACCCGGCTCCCGAGGGCTGCGGCTTTATAGATACGATCGATATCGCCTACCACACCGACAACGACGGTGACCCAACCGACGGTGTGTGGGACGATAGGTCACCGCGCTCCGCAATTGGCGTCAGGGTGGTAAGAACACCTTCGGATTCCCTGGCTTACTCTTATAACTGGTGGATTATTGACTACGGCGACCCGCGACGGGATTTCGGCCCACGGCAGAGTGGGACGCCCGAGGATCCTTTTCGTGACTTTGGCGTCCGCCTCGGCACGCCCATCGGGGACGAGAACAAGCATTACATCCTCCGGCACGACGAGTTCGACTATGACCTGCTGTACGTCGCAATCGACCACAGCGACAGCGGCCGAGGCTGGCTACCGCCCCCGGAAAACGCCACGAATTACGCCGACGGATACGATGTTAGAAACCTGTTATCGTTCGGCCCCTTCAACATTGACCCGGGCGAGAGATTACCTATTTCGTTTGCCTGGATCGGTGGCGACGGCGTCCATGTGAACCCAGGAGACTTTTCGACCTTCAATCCGTACAATCCCTCCAGCTTCTACAACAGACTGGATTTCTCTACCCTCGCGGTGAATTCACGCTGGGCCTCCTGGATTTATGACAATCCCGGAGTGGACACCGACGGTGACGGCTGGGCCGGTCATGTCAGGGTCTGTTGCGGCGACACCGCCGGTTATTACCTGACTAATATCGCCGACACCCTGACCATCCCTGACTTCAATTCCTCCAGCTGCAACATCAAGTGGTATAAAGGCGACAATGTGCCGGATTTTCGCGGTGCTTCCCCCCCGCCGCCACCTGACATTCGGCTCGAGCCCCAGGTGGGCCGGTTAGTAGTTCACTTCAACGGATTGGCCTCTGAAACCGCTGCTGACCGCTTTTCCGGCATCCCCGACTTCGAGGGCTACCGCGTATACACCAGCCGCGATGACCGCCTCACCAGCTTCAGTCTTTATGGATCATACGATAGAGAGGATTATAACAAGTTCGTGTACCTGTCCGACCGGGGCGAGTACCGGCTACTCGATATACCTTTTACTCGCGAACAGTTACAGGAGTTGTATGGAGACCCGGCGGGTATCACCAACTTTGACCCAACCCTGTTTGGCCAGACCAATCCTTATGTCCACCCCGACTTTCCAGATTCGGTCTTCTATTTCGTTTCCCAGGATTTCAATCAGTCGGAATTTGGGGTGACAACCCCTATTAGGAAATCATACCCCGATGAACCTTATCCCTCGACGCTGGACCCGACGCAGGCTCCCGAGGATGAACTGACCGATGACGGCTATCTGAAGTACTTCGAGTATGAGATTACGATCGACGGATTGCTGTCGACTATTCCCTATTACATCAGTGTCACCGCTTTTGACTTTGGCTCGCCCGAGATTGGCCTGGCCGCCCTGGAATCATCTATCCTGAATAGTACGCTTGTCGGTTACCCTCTGACCAGCGCGGACAGTGTTGAAGCGCAAAATCTAAATGTTTTCGTGTACCCTAACCCGTACCGGGGAGACGCCGACTATGAAGGCCAGGGTTTCGAGAATCGTGATGGAACAGAATCGGCCGATCGGATGCGCCGGATCCATTTCGCTAACCTGCCCAATGTCTGCAAAATCTACATATATTCCATAGACGGCGACCTGGTCAGGGAAATCGACCACTACTATCCCGACGGCGGGCCGGAGGCGATGCATGAAACCTGGGACTTAATTACCCGCAATACGCAGGCTGCTGTAACAGGGCTTTACTACTGGGTAGTTGAGTCAGAGGACCGAACACAGATTGGCAAGTTAGTTATTATTGAATAGAACTAAGTTGCGTGTATTTCTCTTGTCTGTAACCCGCAAAATAGTAACATGCCTGGTCCTGTTCACTCTGCTGGGTGTCGGTGAAGGACTCTTCGCCCGTAATCCCAAACTGGACAGGCAAGGCCTGGCACGGACAGTGCCGATTTCAACCGCGTCGGAACGACCTGAAGTAGGCGCTGTGGCGCACACCCAGGGTAAAATGCTTCTAGTCATCCGTAATAACGGAACCTTCGGTTCCGAATGGGATGACATTTATGACCCAATTACCGGCGAATGGGTCCAGGCCTGCATCTACCCTCGTAACAGTGACATGATATATCTTTACGTGACCGCTCTCTGGGTCGGTGCTGTTGTCGGTCGGGACACGCTCGTTTCCACCGGTGCCGAAGACATGTATTGCTCATACGAATTCTGGCCCGATATATCGCCCTTCGGCGACATGAAATATGAATCTATCGATCCGTCGAGCCGGTATTTTTCCGAAGACGCTTATTCCGAACAGGATATCATTTGCGAATACACAGACACCACAACCGATGTAGGCTTGACCGATCCCGGAAGCTGTGCCCCCCGCGCGCACATTCCCCTTGGCATAAAAGCAACCCAGAGATCAATGGCCTGGAGTTATGATTACGCCGACGACTTCATCCTCTTTGATTACCTGGTTCAGAACATCGGTGACCAACGTCTTGAAGATATTTACATGGGAATCTGGCTTGATGGGTGCGTATTTCATACCACCCTGCAGGACCAGGTCTACTGGACCGATGACATTGTAGGCTTTTACCGCACTCATCCCGCTGAGGATGGCTGCGGACATCTCGATACCATCAACATCGCCTATCATTCCGATAACGACGGGGATCCTATCGACGGCCTGTGGACGGAAAAATCGCCAAGGTCGGTTGTCGGTGTCCGGGTCGTCCGTACCCCCCTTGATTCCCTCAGGTACTCCTTTAACTGGTGGATAATGAACTACAGCGATCCCTCCCGCGATTTTGGCCCTCGTCAGCGCGGGACTGACGATGATCCCTTCAGGGATTTCGGGGACCGCCTTGGTACACCGGTGGGGGACGAGAACAAGTATTATATGCTGCGCCACGATGAGTTCGACTACGACCTGCTCTTTACCGCCGTGGACCACTCCGACAGCGGACGGGGTTGGTTACCTCCGCCCGAGTACGCGGCGGAGTACGCCAACGGCTTTGACATTCGATACTGCCTGTCATTTGGGCCCTTCAACATTGATCCCGGAGAGAAACTTCCCGTCTCATTCGCCTGGGTGGGTGGTGAGAATTTTCATGTTAATCCCGATGATTTTGAATCGTTCAACCCTTATAGCCCGAGTTCGTATTACAGCAAGCTCGACTTTTCCTCGCTGGCTACTAACTCGCGCTGGGCGTCGTGGATTTACGACAATCCGGGGGTCGATACCGATGGAGACGGCGACAGCGGCAAATACCGCATATGCTGTCTGGATACCATCGAAACGGACACTGGAATCATCTACGAAGCCTGTGACACATCATGGTACGAAGGTGATGGCGTGCCTGACTTCTGTGGCGCCTCTCCTCCCCCGGCCCCCCAGATTTGGGTCGAACCATCAGTTGGTACCCTTCGCGTCAGGTTCAATGGTCTGGCCTCAGAAACCGCCCGTGACCGGTTCTCGGGAAGACCGGACTTCGAAGGCTATCGTGTTTATATCGGACGAGATGATCGTATCACCAGCTTTACGTTGGCAGCTTCCTACGATCGCGAGGATTATAACAAGTATGTCTGGGACTTTTATCGCGAAACTTTTCGACTTCTCGACGCCCCGTTCACACGCGCCCAGCTCCAGGAACTCTACGGCGTTCCTCTTGGCCTTGAGGATTTTGACCCTATGCTATTTGACCGCACTAATCCATATATCCATCCCGACTTTCCCGATTCAGTCTTCTACTTCGCCCCACAGGATTTCAACCAGTCAGACTTCGGCCTGACCACGCCCATAAGGAAAATATACCCCGACGTGACTTATCCTTCGTCGCTCGTCCCCGAGGAAGCTCTTCCCGAAGAGTTGACTGAGGATGGATATCTGAAGTATTTTGAATATGAGATATTCATCGAAGACCTGCTCCCCACCGTCCCTTATTATGTGAATGTGACCGCTTTCGATTTCGGGTCGCCGGAGATCGGCTTGGCCGCCCTGGAAACATCGGTAATCAACGGGTTACAGGTTGCCTACCCACTGAGTTCAACGGAGGATGTCGAGCAAAACGACCTTAAGGTGTATGTGTATCCCAACCCTTATCGGGGCGATGTTGACTACCAGGCCCTGGGGTTTGAAAACCGCGACGGGAGTCTGGCCCCGGACCGGATGCATCGAATTCACTTTGCGAATCTGCCGCCGGTCTGTACTATATACATCTATTCACTGGACGGAGACCTGGTCCGGCAGCTTGAACACTATTACCCCGAAGGAGGACCGGAGGCGATGCACGAGGAATGGAACATGATCACTCGCAACACGCAACTCGTGGAATCCGGTCTTTACTACTGGGTTGTCGAATCTGAAGAAGGAACGCAGATCGGGAAATTGGTAATTATAAAATAAGGTAATTTTGCACATGGGGTCCTGGCACGGATTTGGCCGTAGGGGTGCCGTACTACTAACCGTGTCTTTGCTGCTCTCACCCTCTCTTTTATCAGCTCGCGATTATAAGTCTGAAATTACGGCCAATCGGGTGTTGCCCTCTTCCACTATTGCAGCAGATTGGCCTGAGATAGCGCGTATCCTTCACAGCCTTAATAACATGCAACTGGTCATTGCTAACAACGGAACTTTTGGCGGCCTCATGGGAGTGACAGCAGAGGACGCAATAACCGGTCAGGACATCCTCTTCTCATGTACATATCCCAAGAATAGTAATATTGAACACCTCTTTGTCGGGGCACTTTGGGTCGGGGCTATTGTCGGGAGAGACACTCTTGTCTCCACGGGCATCGAAGACTTTTACTGTGCGAATGAATTCTGGCCTAACCCGTGGTTCGACCCGAGCGGTTTTAAGGTCATGTCGATTGACCCCTTCAGCCCATATTACTCAGAAGAAGCTGATTCCGAACAGGACATTATCTGTGAGTATACCGATACTGAAACTAACCCCCTTATCACTAATCTTTGCTTCCACGACCAAAGACCTCATCGACCGCTTCAGCTCAGAGTCAGACAGAGATCAATGGCCTGGAGTTTTGACTATGCCGACGATTTCATTATCCTCGACTATCAAATCAAGAATATTGGCTCCGAGCAACTGAAAGACGCGTATCTGGGAATCTGGTTCGACTGTGACATACTACACGTAGCCCCGGGCGAGTATGCGGGGTATACGGACGATATCGTTGGTTTCTACCGGACGACACCCGCGTCATATGGCTGTGGTTTTATTGATACCGTTAACATAGCCTACCAGGCTGACAACGATGGCGACCCGGCGGGCGATGCATGGGACGAAAAATCACCTCGATCGATAATCGGTGTCAGGGTTATCCGCACCCCTTCGGACCAGCTCGAATATTCATTCAATTGGTGGGTTACGAATTATTCTGATCCCACTCTGGACTTCGGCCCTCGTCAGAAACCGATCAATGAAGACCCATGGAGAGATCTCGGCAACGGCCTGGGTACGCCGTTGATCGATGAGGACCGCTATTACCTCTTAAAGCATAACGAGTTTGATTATGACCTGCTCTATGTTGCCGTCGATCACAGTGACAGCGGACGGGGCTGGCTTCCTCCACCCGAGTACGCCGCGGACATGGCCGATGGTTTCGGGGATATGCGCACTCTTCTCTCGTGCGGCCCTTTTGACATAGACCCGGGAGAAAGTCTGCCAATTACCCTGGCCTGGGTTGGAGGCGAAAATTTTCATCTCGATCCTGCGAACTTACAGAGCTTCAATCCTTATTACCCAACAACATTTTACAATAAACTGAATTTTGACTCGGTGGCGGCAAATGCCCGCTGGGCTTCGTGGATTTACGATAATCCCGGTGTGGACACCGACGGCGACGGCTGGGCCGGAAAGCGAAGAATCTGCTGCGGCGATACCGCCGGTTATTATATCGATTACCTGGCCGACACCACTGACATTCCGGACTATGATTCGCGTTTTTGTGACATGATGTGGTACCAGGGCGACGGTGTTCCCGATTTCAGGGGAGCTTCGCCGCCTCCCCCGCCAACAACCAGAATCGAAACCGGGGTCGGTCGGCTTATCCTTCGCTTCAACGGTCTTCCCTCTGAAACCACCCCGGACTACTTTACGGGCTTGATCGACTTCGAAGGATACCGCGTTTACATAAGCCGTGATGACCGATTGTCGAGTTTTAGCGTGCAGGCATCGTATGATAGAGAGGACTACAACAAATATGTCTACCTTGCTGCTCGCGAAACGTTCCTTGTATTAGACGCTCCCTTTTCCCGAAGTGAGCTGCAGATGCTGTACGGTGACCCGCTTGGGATCAGCGACTTCGATCCTCTCATTTATGATCAGGATCATGTCTATACACATCCTGATTTCCCCGATTCGGTCTTCTATTTCGCATCTCAGGATTTCAATTGTTCGGAGTTTGGGGTGGCGACACCGATCCGGAAAAGCTACCCGGAACAGGAATATCCTTCCAGCTTAAATCCCTACGAAGCCCGCCGTGATGAGTTGACCGAGGATGGATACCTGAAGTATTTCGAGTACGAGATACTGATCGACAATCTCCTTCCCACAGTTGCCTACTATGTCAGTGTTACCGCTTTTGACTTCGGCTGCCCTGAGTACGGGATTAAAGCCCTCGAGTCACCTGTACTCAACAGTATGAAGGTAGCGTACCCCCTTGCATCTACCGATGAGATAGCGGAGAAGCAGCTAAAGGTCTTTGTCTACCCCAATCCTTATCGGGGTGATGTCGATTATGAAGGCCTGGGCTATGAGAACCGTGACGGGACCCTGGCTCCCGACCGCATGCACCGAATTCATTTTGCCAACCTGCCGCCGGTGTGCACAATATACATATATTCGCTTGACGGAGATCTTATCCGTCGGCTCGAACACAACTACCCCGAGGGTGGCCCCGAAGCCATGCACGAGGAATGGAACATGATCACTCGCAACACTCAGTTAGTCGAAACCGGCTTGTACTACTGGGTAGTCGAATCGGAAGAAGGAACGCAGATCGGAAAATTGGTGATTATCAAGTAGGAACGCTATTGAAGCACTGGTTTAGGTAGACAAGCCCAACTGTCTAAGTATAGAGCTATCAACTCCGGGCACTCCACTTCCATGTGAAAGGCGGAGTTTTTTTTGCACAAAGCCCGACTTGACTCCGTCTTTAGGATGAGAAAGGAAAGACGGTAGAACAGCATGACAACAGCATTGCGCACGCTGATGCGTGCAGGTCTGACGTGCCTTCTGCTTAGCCCTCTGGCTCAATCCGATACACTTCAGCCCCCCCCAATACTCTGGCATCCGGGTGACAAACCAACGGATGAGAATATTCTGACGCTGGACTGCCCTGCTATCGAGCAGTCGGCCCACACCGTCGGTAAGCTGCAGCTGAGCGTTTGCAGTAATGGTGCCCTTGGATCGAGTCTCTACACCAACCAGATTGATGCCTTCACAGGCGAATGGTGGCCGCCGTTATCGTACCCAAAGGACCGCCCGAACTGGTGGGTGAGAGGAATTACGTTGTCAATCGGCGCGATTGTCGGGAGTGACACGATGGTTTCCATGACCGGAGGTGCATATGCCTTTTATGAAACCTGGCCCGACCAGGAATCTTACTATGGACTTATACCGCAAACCGTATACGCAGAAAGTAAATGGTACGACGAAGACGCGATTAGTGAACAGGATTTGTACTGTGTCTGGTCAGACACTTTTGACGTCGACAAATGGGTCTGCCCTTTCGACGTGACTTGTAATCACAAACCGATCGGTATAAAAGTTCGCCAGCGGTCTATGGCCTGGAGCTGGGATTACGCTGATGACTTTGTCCTTGTTCACTATGAGATCGAGAACATCAGCGATCAACAGATCACCAAAGCTTACTTTGGATTGAATCCCTCGCCGTTGGTACTCGACTTAATGAACCCAGCTAGTAGTCTCGGTGACGATCTAACAGGTTTCTATGCGTCCCACACAGGTTCCGCAGAATGCGGCTTTGTCGATACGTTGAATATCGCCTACTGGATGGACAACGACGGTGACGCTCTCGGACCAGAATGGTCCCAGGAATGCGTGCGTAATGTGGTGGGCGTGCGATTCCTGCAAGTACCTGCCGGTGCCGACCGAACCAACTACAACTGGTGGTCAATGTTCCTGAATTGGCCTGTCAACTATGAATTTGGTCCCAGAAGGGCGCACACAGAAGAGGATCCATTTGTAGAATTCGATTCGGGAATACTGGGAAGTCCTAGAACCGATCGGGACCGTTACTACATCCTCAGTCACCCCGAAATCGACTACGATCAGATGTACACCGCTGTCGATCATACACAGGAAGGCTGGATGCCGCCGCCAAACCCGGCTTATGCCATAGCGCTCGCTAACGGTTACGGTATAAGTGCTTCGCTGTCGATAGGCCCATTCGATATAGCTCCCGGCCATGTACAAGAAGTAACTGTAGCTGTAGTGGGGGGAGAGAACGTTCACGTCAAACCGGACGATCGGCTGTTATTCGATCCCGCGTTCCCGGACCAATACTACGAGTCTCTTGACTTCTCGTCGCTGGCAGAGAATTCGCTCTGGGCATCCTGGATATATGACAACCCGGGATTCGACACGGATGGTGACGGTGACAGCGGAAGCTACCGCGTATGTTGTGCGGATACCATATTCACTGACACCGGTGGACCCTACATCATGTGCGACACCTTCTGGTACAAAGGCGATGGTATACCGGATTTCAGGGGTGTATCTCCCCCACCCGCTCCTGAATTGCGAATCGAACCAAAGGTTGGCTCATTAACCCTTCGTTTTAACGGGCTCAAACCTGAGACAACGGTCAATCAGTTCTTCCAAGAGATCAGGTTTGAAGGATATAGAGTCTACATTGGGCGAGACGACCGCCAGGGGAGTATGTCTCTGTACACCTCATATGACAGAGATGATTACATGAAATTCGTCTTCAATATCTGGCGCTATGAAGTCGAGGAACGTGTGTACACGCGAGAAGAACTTCAGCAGTTGTACGGTGACCCGCATGGCATAGAGGACTTCGACCCGCTTTACTTCAACGAGGATAATCCGTTCACGCCGGCAAATACCGATTCGATATTCTATTTCGCTACAGTTGGCTACAACCAATCAGCTTTTGGAGTCGACACACCGATCCGTAAGTCCTATCCCAACCAGCCATATCCATCAACCTTGAACCCCGACGACGCCGACCCCGACGAGTTGACCGAAGACGGATATTTTAAGTATTTCGAATACGAGTTGGTTATAGACGACTTGCTGCCTACCGTTCCCTATTACATAAGCGTGACAGCATTCGACCGAGGCAGTACCATCCTCGGACTGGCATCTTCGGAGTCACCAATTTCTAACAATACCCAGGCGGCCTACCCCCTGGCCTCAACTGAAGAAGTCGCCGCAAACGACCTTAAGGTTTATGTGTACCCAAACCCGTACCGAGGTGATG
Organism: Candidatus Zixiibacteriota bacterium; assembly: GCA_020351995.1. Lineage (GTDB taxonomy): Bacteria > Zixibacteria > MSB-5A5 > GN15 > FEB-12. Next base: position 1,153,986 of record CP070674.1, on the reverse strand, counting down.
TTGACTACCAGGCTCAGGGGTTCGAAAACCGCTACGGGCTGTTGGCCCCGGACCGGATGCACCGGATTCATTTCGCGAATCTACCGCCGGTATGTACTATATACATCTACTCGCTTGACGGAGATCTTGTACGTAAACTGGAACACCATTACCCCGGAGGTGGTCCGGAAGCGATGCATGAAGAATGGAACATGATCACTCGTAACACCCAACTGGTGGAGTCCGGCCTGTATTACTGGGTTGTTGAATCCGAAGAGGGAACGCAGATGGGGAAGCTGGTGATTATCAAGTAGCGTTTTCTTTGATATTGAAGCGCTCCGGTAAGATTCTTCGGAATAGCATGTACCCCACACCTGACAGAATGGCCAGCGACGAAATCAACGCCCAGGCAACGGGCGCGTTTCCGCCGAAATGGTCAAGAATGACACCCCCATAAAGCGGCCCGAACGACCACCCCGCCGCCACAAAGAACCCAAAGATGCCCATATACCTGCCCATCCGGCCCTCAGGGGCGAGACGTGAAGTCAGCGTCAGTGACGGTGGCGACATGAATATCTCACCCATCGTGACAACTATCATCGCCAGCACGAAAAACTCGAATCCGGCCAGAACACCGACCATCCCGTACCCAACCGCATATACGAAAGCTCCCATGGCAAGCTGGGTCGTCAGTCGATAGCCCGCCAGAAGGCGCGTGACCGGTATCTGCAAAAGGACCACCATGAGTCCGTTCAGGGTATATAGTATCCCGAGCTGGTGTTCGGTAATCTTGACCATCTCGACCGCGTAAACCGAAAACGGAGCGATCAACTGGGCCACGACAAGGTACAGCGCAAAAATCAATATCGAATGGCGGGCAAGATACGGATCGTCCTTAATGGCCAACAGATCCGAAAACTTGAAACGATCCTGAACGATTACCGTCCGGGGTGGTTTGAGAAAGATTAAGAAGACCAGACCTGATAGAAGAGTTATTCCGGATGAAATAAGAAACAGTAGGCCGTACGAGTATCCCGCCAGAAACCCACCGATAGCCGGCCCCACTGCCCAGCCGAGGTTACCCGCCGAACGAGTAATAGCATAACCGTCGAGCCGCTTGTCGACCGGAAGAATATCGGATACCATGGCATTAGCGACCGGTTGAAAGATGGCCCCGAAGATCGAATTTACCAGGAGCGCGATCGCGACCGGCCAGAAGCCCCAATCCTTATAAATGGAAATAGCCAGAGTAAGAAAGGCTCCCGCCCGAAAGATCTGTGAATAAATTAAAAGGATATGCCGCTCAATCCGGTCGGAGACTTCTCCGCCGATCGCCTGAAATACCGAACGGACCAGGGCCATGGCCCCGAAAAAGACCCCGATTTCGGACATCGAAAGACCCAGCGTGGCGTAAAAGTAGATGGCTATAAAGGGAATTGAGATGGCGAAACCAAGGGCGCTGACGAACCACCCGGTCGACAGAATCCAGAGGTTCTTCTCAAACTGTTTTACAAATCCCACCGACCTTCGAATCATAGTCCGATGAATATAATCTAAATACCGAAAAAGCCAAATAAAAACCCGCTGGAGACGGGTTTATGTGATGGTCATATCTTATGCTAACCTCTTTAACCGGTAAGTGCGGCTAACCTTTTCTTTGTGTCCTTTATTATATCTGTCTGCACGTCGGCTTTGCCCCAGTACTCGAGTACCTCTTCGTAGTGACCAATGGCGCTTTCCGTATTCCCCAGACCTTCTTCGGCCAGGCCAAGATAATAGTGTGAAGACACGTACTGGTCAGAGGTAACGAGGGTGCCAAACTCTCCGAGGGAGAGCTTTATGTTAGCCTTGCCCCGCTCATAGTCACCGGTCAGAATCTGGAGTTTCCCCAGTGTGCGCCCTTGTTCCGACGAGTTCACCTGTCTTTGCAGGTCTTTTTGCGACTCAAGAACTTCGATGAGCTTATTGGTGTCAGCCGAACCATAAGCATAGAACAGGTCCCGGACATTATTGACCAGAGCCCACAGTTCAGACGGGATTTTTTTCTGGAATTCAGCAAGAGCACTATCCATGATCGGCCCTAGTTCTTCGGCCTTCTTATGATCCCATGCCACTGCTGTGAGAGGATAATCAGCCATAGTGAGAGCATTGCTCGCCTCATACGACTTTTTCAAGAAGTAAAAGGCGCTGTCGGGTTCTCCGATTCGGTGATAGTTCTCTGCCAGCAGCGAAAGAGTCCTGTAGACGCGCGTGCTATCCCCGGCGCGGGAGGCCACCTGAAGGGCGTTTTTCATCTCCTTAATGGACTCTCTGAATTGCCCTCTCCACCCATGAACATCCGACCGCTGGTGATAGTAACTCCACATCCAGCGCGAATCGTCGGGGTCAACTTCTTTAAGCCTCTCCAGCACTTCCAGGCACGACTCGAAATCTCTCCTGGCGATATAGAGATTGCTCAACAGGTACAGCCCGTTCTGGTACCCGGGGAATCTGTCAAGCAGCCCGTTGACTTCTACCACGGCATCATCCAATCGATTCAGCACTACATAGATCCGGGCCAATGCCAGAGCCGGTTCCGGAGATTCGGGGTGATACTTTTTCATAAGCTGGGCATACTCTATGGCACGGTCGTACTGTTTGTCTTTCCGGTTGAGGTTAACATACTGCTCCAGAGCCAGCGCGTAGGTGGGATCGATCCTGAGTGCCGTGTCGAGGTGGGCGTACGCTTTGACGGTGTCGCCGGTGAAAACCGATACAAGCAGCGCGAACAGAGCGTGTGCTTCTTTATCATCAGGATAACGGCTTACGAACGAAGTCATCTTGATAAAGGCATTGTCAAATTCCTCATCTAACCATAAATCGGCGTGAACTTCCAGCAGACTCTGGTCACGCTCGGGCAGCTTGTGTTGGTACTCCAAAGCTTTCTGAAAGTACCGGGCACCCTCTTGCTCCCGACCATCAAAGACAAAAGACTGGCCTATCCGCATATATGCCAGGGCGAAGGTAGAGTCTATGGCAAGCGCCTGATTGAACTCGTCGATAGCGGCATCATACAACCCCAAATACATTTTGTCGACACCGAGGTGATAGTGCTTGAAAGCTTCCGGTGACGACGAGGTGTAGAGGGCCACGTTTCGATCCGGCTCGGTATATCCGATATTCAGGGAAGCCGCTATCTTCTCCGTTAAGCTGTCGACCAGTGTGAACGGATCATCGCCGACGACCTTCTCCCCGAAAATGATGTTGCCGGTGGCCACATCCTGCAGTCTCGCGTCAATCCTGATTTTATCACCGAGCTTGTAGTAAGCTCCGGATAGAAGGTTGACCGCCCCCAGACTCGCGGCGGCGTCAGCGCATTCATCGAAAGTGTGACTGGCTCTCTTGTCATCAGGGAAACAATCGATTATGCGTTCCCGAGAAATAATTGTTATCGCTTCGGCCTGGGCAAAATCGGTCAAGAGGATTTGGGGCAGTCCGGTTTCGAGCCAGTCAAGCTCCGTGTCACCGGTCTTGTTTTCGAAACCAAGGATAGCCAGACTGTTCGTCTTGGCCTGGAGTCCAGTGCTCTGCACTTGACGATCCGTCTCAAGAAACTCGAGTACCACCACCAGGACGGCGAGTATGGCGACGATCATAACGGTCATGGATTTCCAGCTGAGCTTTAGCCTGCCAATACCGGCGGCGCTTACAGGAGCGGCAAGTTCGGACGATATTGTCTCTGACGCCCCGCTGTCATAAAGCCGGCGCAGGTTTCGCAGATCGACAACTAAATCGCGAGTATCCTGGTAACGGTCGTTGGGATCTTTCCTGAGACACTTATCGATGATTCTTTCTAATTCCGGCGGTATGTTTTCGTTCTTCAATCGTGGTGATTCCTGCCTCGCCTCCAGAATCTTGGCCAGAGTGGACACGGCGGTTGGTCCTGAAAACGGGAAGTCGCCGGTCGCCATCCGGTAAAGAAGTACCCCGAATGAGAATATATCCGA
>CP070674.1:1033119-1149921 GCA_020351995.1 Candidatus Zixiibacteriota bacterium | reverse complement strand
AAGCGATCGCCGACCGGTTTCCACATCGAGTGCAAAATACCGAGGGCATGGTAACAGTCGCGCTCGCTGCTGACGATGACGCGGATGGCGAAGAGGTCGAAGATTTCCTCGAAGGGGACTTTCCGTATCTGGATTTTGCGGTAGATCGAGTCGAGGTGTTTGGCCCGGCCGTAAACATCAGCCTTGATGTTGTCTTTGGCCATGGCCTCCTTGATAGGCATTACCATCCGTTCGATGAAGGTTTCACGCTCTTCCCGGCTGTGCTGGATGCGACTGGCCAGGTCATCGTAGACATCGGGTTCGAGATACCTGAGCGACAGGTCCTCGAGTTCGGTCTTGACCTTGTTGATGCCGAAGCGGTGAGCGAGCGAAGAATAAATATCGCGGGTTTCCTCGGCGATCAGTTTCTGCTTCTCCGGCGGCATGTGCTGGAGGGTGCGCATGTTGTGGAGGCGGTCGGCCAGCTTGATGAGGATAACGCGGATATCCTGCGCCATCGACAGGAGCATCTTGCGGAAATACTCGACCTGCAGTTCCTCGCGCGAGGAGTATGGCACGGCGCCGATTTTCGTCACGCCGTCGACCAGGTCGGCGATTTCGTCACCGAAATCGGTGCGGAGCTTTTCGAGCGTGATAGAGGTGTCCTCAACGACATCGTGCACCAGTCCGGCGGCGATGGTGGCGGAATCCATATGTTGCTCGGCGAGGATAAAGGCGACCTCGAGGCAGTGTTCCACGAACGGTTCGCCCGAGAGACGTTTTTGGCCCTGGTGGGCGTCATCGGAGAACTCGTAAGCCTGGCGGATCAGGGGGATATTGACATTGGCGTTAAAGGCTTCGATTCTTATGATGAATTCGGCTAAGTTCATAACAACCCGTTACCCGACTTTCTGCCCCATGACATCCATGACCTCGCGCATCACCTGGCCGGGTTTGATCATTTCCATGCATATGCATCTTCCGGCCGGACACTGGCACTCGATGCCGGTGGGCTGGATGACGCGGTCATCTCTACCGAGCGGCCCCCATCGCAGGGGCGACATGGCTTTGCGGCTGGGATACAGCCCGACACCGATCGTGCCGACGGCCACGGCGAGATGCAAAGGTCCGGTTGAATTGGCGACCACCACCCGGGCCAGCGACAGGACGGCGGCCAGGGTCCGCAGGTCGGTCTCTCCAGTAATTTTACGCACGGGGATGGCAAGGCGTTTTGATACTTCGTCAATCAACTCGCCTTCGGGGTCCGAGCCGGATATGACCAGTTCCACGCGCTCTCTCTCCAGCAGGCTATATAGCTTGATGAAGTTCTCGACCGGCCATCTTTCGGCCGACCCGCCGGAACCGGGGTGCAGAACTACGAAATCGCCTTTGACGCCGGCCTCGTCGAGAATTCGGCGGGCGTGGCTGGTTTCCTTTTCCCTCAGATACACCCTGGGAGAGCGGATGGTTCGGCCGCGGCGGAAGAACCTGAGGAAATCGAGGTTGTATTCGAATTCGTGCTTGAGGTTTTGCCGGCGGCTGTGCATCAGTCGCGTGTTGAACAGAACCGAGTGGAAACGCCCGGCCGTTCCGATGCGGATGGGGATTTCGGCTTTGAAAAACATGCCGGATATCTGACGTTCGGGGTGGAGCACGATCACGGCTTTGTATTTCTCTTGCCGGATCTTCTGGAAAAGGTCCTTTTTGTAAAGCTTGTTGATCAGAAGCTGATCGTTTTGCACCCGGAGTATTTTGTCGATGCGCCTGTTATTCTCCAGAATCGGGGAGGCGTAGAGCGAAGAGATGACATCCACCCGGCATTCCGGGTACCGTTCTTTGATGGTTTCGACAAATGGAAGGGCCAGGATAAGATCGCCGAGCCGGTCAGTGCGGCTGATGAGGATCCTGTCGCCCGGTTGTAGATCGATGACTTTGGTCATATTCACTCTTTGGCGTTTTTATCGTTGCGGTGAATTTCCCGCAGCTTGCCGTATTTGGCCAGCACGGCCACCGCCGAGAGGGCGGATACCATGAAGCCTTCCAGGCCGTCGCGGAAACCCTGCCGCAGGACATAGTGCGAAATAAATGACAGGATGGGTTTGATGACAATATCAAACCATCCGGCCCGAACACCTTTTTTGTAAGCTTCCTCGGCCCCCAGGGTGGTGTACCAATTGAACTTGCGGAAATAATCCTCGAGGGTCGGGTAGCTGTAATGAAGCAGTTCCGACTCGAGATGTTTCAGTCTACCGTTAACACAGACTTTTTCGTGAACGACGGCATCGTTGAAATCACCCCGCGATTTGCGGAACAGTCGCAGGATGTAATCGGGATACCATCCGCAGTGTTTGATCCATCGCCCGAGGAACAATGTTTTACGCCGGATATAATAGCCGGCCACATCGCCGTCGAGGTTGACAACATCTTTGATCTCGTCTCTCAGTTTCGGGGAGACTTCCTCGTCGGCATCGATCGATAGTATCCAATCAGAGGTGGCCCGGTTGACGCCTTGCTGCTTCGCGGGTCCGTAACCACTCCACGACCGGTTGATGATAATGGCGTTGAATTCCCTGGCGATATCGAGAGTACGGTCGGTCGAACCGCCATCCACAACGACGATCTCATCCGCCCACGAGACGGACTGAAGGCATCGGCCGATGTTCTTCTCCTCGTCCTTCGATATAACAACCACCGATACCGGGTTCATGGCTTCACCCCGTTCTGTTTTTGAACGACCTGGACAAAAGTGTCGTAGACCTGGTCAACGGTGATATCGAAAATGTTGTCGTCGCAACCCGATACGACCGCCCCGGTGTCCTGTCCGTAAGGACGCCACAGCAGGAAGTTGTACATATAGCGGCTGTATAGTCCGATCACATGGACTTTAAACGATCGGGCTACATGTACGAGCGAGGTGTCGGGCGTGATGAGCACATCGAGGTGACTAATGATAGCGGCGGCCTCGGTCAGGTTGAGGTTGTCAGGCACGAGGGCGATGGCGGGATTGACCTTCTCGCGCAACTGCTGCGCGCGAGATCGCTCGGCCGGCGTGGAGAACAGGATCACCTTGACGGCGGGGTCATAGCCGATAACTCGTTTAAGCAGGGCGATGGCCTTTTCCTCGGCCCAGATTCGAGTTGGCGATCCAGCCGACATATTATATCCCACTTTAATGTGACGGCGATCACTGTTAACGATGCGAGCAATATAATCGGCCGCCATTTGCGCGCTTTTGGGCATGATGTATGGCGGGGCGTAGCAATCGACTTTGCTGCTATCAATGCCGAAAGCATCGAGAAGCTTGAGAGTATTCTCGATAATGTGCCCGGTGTTACCCATGCGATGGTCATAGTTGTAATCATAATAGTTGCGATACTTGGCCTTACCGACGCCGATGCGCGGTTTACCCCGGGCGCACAATTGAGAGAGGAACAAGGCCGTAACCGAGTCATTGCAGATCATGTCCACGACGCAGTCATATTGTCCGCGCCGCATCTCCATCAGAACCCGGATAATGCTAATGGGGTTCTTACGATAAATGTAGATACGGTCGAAGCGGGGGTCATCTTTGATGATGGCCTGATTAGTTGGTGACCCCAGGATCGATATTTTGATGTGTGGGAAACGCCGTCTCAAGCCATCGAAGACCGGGAGCGAAATCACCATGTCGCCGATTTTCTCCGGCCTGAGAAAGAGAACTTTCCTGATGCTGTTACCATCCAGGGGCCTGAAGTCCTTGCGCCCCTTTTTGAGGAAGCTCCTGAAGACGCTGAAGAAGAGGGCTTTGAATTTGTGCTCGAGCGGTTTGAGATAGTTCTTCATCGGTTTTCCGCATACATGAATTGGGTCAGATATTGTTCGACTCTGCCCAGCATGATATCAATAGTGAACTCTTCGCGCCATCTTTTTTGAGCGGCCTGTCCCATTTGCCGCATGCGCCCGGGCGAATCCAGTACCGAATTCACAGCGGTAGCCAACTGGTCGACGTTACCCGGGTCAACCAGAACCGCACATTCGGTCTTCCCCACCACTTCGGGAATGCCGCCGACAGCGCTGGCAATTATGGGCAGCCCGGCCTGCATGCCCTCGATCAACGATATTCCGAACGGCTCAATAATCGATGGGTGAACCATCAAATCCGAGCCCATCAACTCAAGCTGAAGATCATCAAGCATTCCGGCAAATACGAATTGCTTTTCAAGATTGAGCTTCGAAATTCGCTGCTGGTGTTTTTTTTGAAGGTAACCATCGCCGAGGAACAAGAACACTATATCGGGGTGTTTGGCGACAATGGTCGGGGCCGCTTCAATCAGAAAAGCATGGCCTTTGTGATTGACAAAACGCCCGGAATTCACCGCTATGGTTGACTGCGGCGGAAGATTATATTTTTCCCTGAGCCGGTGTCGCGCGTCTTCGATCGATAGACCTGAATCCTTTAGTTTCGTGCCATTAGGAATCACGTGCACCATATCCGGCATGATGTAGCCTGACTCGATCAGCTGATTCTTGAGCGACCGGGAGGGCGTGATTACGCCGTCGATAAGCCTCGGGGTCAGGTTGCGGTGGACAAAGTTGTTTTTAGTGATATTCATGCCGACACGCCACAGTACCCGCGTCTTACCACGCCATCGGGCGGCCAGTCCGGCAAGGCGAATGTCTTTGTTGAAGTTGACCGTTACAACATCGATGTCATGATCGTTCAAGAGCCGCTTGATCCCGGCTATGGTGATGGGGTTGAAGTCGCCAGAGATATTGACGGGAAGAATTTTGATGCGGTCGTCGATGGCAGCCATCCTTCTGAGGTATTGCGACCCGGGCCGGCCAGCAACGGCCACCTGGTGCCCCTTGCGAACAAGGTGTGCTGCAACCATGCCGATCCAGTTCTCCAGACCCCCGAAGATATCTTTGTCTATAGAGTCAAAAAACAGAATATTCATTTTTACACCCCCACTCCCGATGTCAAGTGAGATCGATGGTCAAGGGTTGACTGAAAGACGTGTTCAACGCGCTTAACCATAGTTGAATATCTGAATTGTTCCGCCCACCGCCGACGGCCGTTCTGACCAAGTCGTTTCATTCGCTCCGGCTCGGCGAGCAATTTTCGCACAGCCAGGCTGACAGCTTCCGGGCTTCGCGGCTGAACGAGAATACCACATTCCCCATCGGCGACCACCTCGGGAATTCCACCGACCCGGCTGGCGACAATGGGAAGCCCGGCTCGCATGCCTTCCAGCAGGGCAATACCGAACGGTTCTTCTTTGGCGGGATGAATCATGAGATCGGACCCGGCCAGTTCCAGGTCGATGTTGTCGAGCATCCCGGCGAATACAAAGCGGTCGGACAGGTTCAAATCCCTAACCTGGTCACGCAGCACCTTCTCTTTTGGACCATCGCCAAGGAACAGAAAATAGAGGTTGGGATAATCACCAATTATGGCGGGGGCGGCATCGATCAGATACTCATGTCCCTTCTTGTAAACCAATCTTGCCACCGTAAGCGCGATCACGGCATCGGGCGGAAGATTGTACTTTTTACGCAGCGAGTCGCGGGCTAAAGACTCTGCATCGCCGTAAGAGATATCCTCAATGCCGATCGGGATTACATTGACACAATCTCTATTGAGAAAGCCGAGACCAACAATCTCCTCTTTGAGCGCTTCCGAGGGAACGATGATAGCATCGATGAGCCGGGGTGTAAGTAATCTATGGCTCAGTTTATCTTTGGCAATATTCATCCCGAGCGACCATACGACTCTCACAGTATTGTTAATTCGGGCGGCTATTCCGCCGAGCCTGACGTCTTTATTGAAGTTGACGCAAAGGATATCAATAGCTCGCTCAGCAAGGTATGTTCGGATTCGGTTAATGACAATGGGATCGAAATCGCCTGATATATTCAGCGGCAGGCTATCGGCCGACGGGACGCTCTTCCCCACACGGTCAAGAAATCGGGAGCCGGTCCGACCCAGCAGAGCAGCCTCGTGACCCCGCGCAACGAGACCAGTGGCAACCAGGCGAATCCATTCTTCCATACCGCCATAGGTTTCTTTTTCGATCGAGTTGAGAAAAGCAATATTCATCCTTCATCCCTGAACTGCATTGTGTACAAGCGCTGGTACACACCATCGAGGCCGATAAGCTCGTCATGAGTACCGGATTCCACAATGCGGCCTTCATCAATGACGAGGATGCGGTCAGCATGTTTAATCGTTGACAGCCGATGAGCGATGACGAGGGTGGTACGATTCTTCATAAGGCGATCGATGGCTTCCTGAACGAGAATCTCGGCCTCGGTATCGAGGGCCGAAGTGGCTTCGTCGAAAATCAGAATCTGCGGGTTTTTCAGCAGTGCCCTGGCGATGGCCAAACGCTGTCGCTGGCCGCCTGATAATTTGACACCACGGTTGCCGACGAGGGTTTCGTACTTGTTTTCCAGTCTGTCGATAAATTCGTCGGCGTTGGCCATAGCGGCAGCCTCGGCTACCCGGTCGAGAGAAATACCGTTAAGGCCATAGGCTATGTTATTGAATACGGTGTCATTGAACAGATAGGTTTCCTGAGTGACGATGCCGAGCAGCGATCGCAGTGATTCAAGCTTAACGGTTCTTATGTCGTGACCGTCGACGGTAATTCGCCCCTTCTGCGGGTCATAGAAACGCGGGAGAAGGTCGAGGAGCGTGGACTTGCCACCACCGGACGGTCCCACGAAGGCCACTACTTCGCCGCGCCGGACCTCAAACGTAATTTCTTTGAGGATGGTGTCCGTGCCATTATAGCTGAAGGTCACATTTTCGTAGGTGATTCTATCGGTGAAATTCTCGATGGCCCTGGCGTCGGGACGATCCTTGATTTTTTCTTTGGCGTCGATCACTTTGAATACGCGTTCCGCGGCCGCCATTCCTTCCTGTAACTTGATGTGAATCTGGCTAAGGGATTTGACGGGTTTTATCATGGCGAACATGGCCACGACATAAGTCATGAAATCGCCGGCATCAAGGTCCCAGCCGCCGCTTATGATTCGACTGCCCGCGTAAAGCAAAATAATTACACCGGCGATAGTGGCGAGGGTATCGTTAATCGGCGAAGCCAGATGTCTTATGCGAGTCATGCGCAACAGGGCCCGGAAGTAGTTGGTGGTGGCCTCAAAGAATTTCCTGATCTCGAATTTCTCCATAGAGAACGCTTTGACTATCCTGATGTTGTTGACTGATTCTTCCAGGACGGCATTAACATCTGACATACGCTGCTGCGAGCGTTCGGAGTATTTTCTGAGCTTCCTGCCTACATACCAGATAAACCAGAAGACCATGGGCAAGACGACCATAGCCAGCAGGGTTAATTTCCAGCTCAAGATGACGAGGAAAGCGGCAAAGACAATAACCATAATGGAATCGGTGACGAGACGGTTAAACCCGATATCGACGGATTCATTGAGCACCTGGACATCGTTGGTCACGCGTGATATTATCTGTCCCGTTCGGCGGCTGTGAAAATAGTCCAGAGAAAGTTTCTGGTATTTTTCAAAGAGCATCTCCCGGAACCTTCGGATGACCGACTGCTGAACAAAAGCCATGAAGAAACCCTGCAGGTAAAGAAAGAGATTCTTGGCCAGAACGACGACGAGGATGACCCAGCAGAACTTGTAGAGCGACTCGCCGCGGGACTCCGCCGCCACCACTGAATACACCCACCCCTTCATGGCGTCCCTGACTTCCGTAATGGTATTACTAACTGACTGAAAGAACCCGGTGGTGTCCGAGCCTGCGGACGGTTCAGCGATCACCTGTACCTGCTCCAAGCCGCCGAGGTCGGATAGACCGGGGATATTATCTGCCTGAAAGAGGGTCATCAGTAGCGGACCCACCATCCATACCAGCGCGCCTGAGAGGACGGCATGAAGCGCAGCCGACAAGGAAGCCGTTACTATCTGCTTCCACAAGGGCTTAAGGACAGAAAATGTTCTGAAATACAGATTCACCGATAAATCCCGGATTGCAATAATCTATTAATATCTGCCTTTTTGGGCGACAAGTCAACTCGCATAAGTTATGGTTGATTAAAGAATTATCCGCTGAGATCCGGGCTTAATGGGAACGTAGAACTTGCTTGCTTTAACTTCGGCCTGCCTTTTGTAAGTCCGGCGCTTCCCTTTGAGGGTGTTTCCCTCGCCGTCATCGAATTCGAACTCTTTAATACGCCAACCTTCCTCCTCGACAGAGTACTTCAAGCGCATCTCCCACAAGCAGTTTTCGGACATTATCCGGAATTCCGGGCGCGACTGGTTGCTGTAGTCACTCTCCACGATCAAATTACTTGTGGAAAGCACGGAATCGGGCAGGCTATTGAAGAGAGCCAGCAGATTTATTGAAGGGAGCTGGCCCGAGCATTTTACGGAACTCAGGACAGTGGCGACAGATTCGTAAACGTACTCATCGGTAGTCGGGAAGTACACCTGGAGGGTGTCGGCGCTCAACCGTCCTCTCAGTGCGCCTTTACCGAGATAGCCGCGACCCGCGATGGCGATGACGGAATCGGTATGATAGAACTCAAGGCGGACCGAGGTGGGTTTAGTGTCACGGCGCAATTTGGCATCGAATAAGTAGGCCTCGACCTGAATCTCACCGGTAAACCCCGCTTCAATGGCTGATTCAGATGTGTCGTTTCGGTAAACGGACCCGCATGATGACATCATGAATAGCAGTACTGAGAACAGAATCGTAAGAGTAATTTCTCGCATACGCTTACTCAAGCAGGAGACGGAAGAAGTACCAGACGAACGGTCCAATAACGTACCATACACCGCCGCTGATAACGAGAAGGATAAGGATGATCGGAGAGATTCGCTCGAACTGGTCAAGACCGGGGCCGTACTTCTCCGGCAGCACACTGCGCAGAATGTGGGATCCGTCCAAGGGAAAGAGCGGAATGAGATTGAAAAAGGCAAGGGCTAGGTTGATGACCACCCCGGTTGCCAGGACCTGGACGAAGTAACCGGGAGGCTCTGCTACGGAGTTGATCAGGATTCGATAGGCGAGCGCGAACAATACCGCCAATCCGATATTAGAGAGGGGGCCAGCGAACGATATCCAGAAGTCAGCTTTCCTGGGATCGCGCAGATTGAAGGGATTCACGGGGACCGGCTTGGCCCATCCGAAGCGGAAGCCAGAAGCCACCATCACGATAAGGCCCATCAGATCGATGTGGGCTATAGGGTGCAGTGTCAGGCGGCCTTGATCACGGGCGGTAGTGTCACCGAATTTGAGCGCTGACCAGGCATGAAAATACTCATGCACCGTCAATGAAAGGAGTAGAATCGGCAGGCCGATCATGGCCCGCTGAAGGAAGTCTTCACCGAACATATAACAAAATATCCTGTCTCTAAATTCCTGTAAATCTTATCAATTATACGTCATTCCACAAGGTTTAATTCAAAAAAGACGGCTCCCGCAGGGGAGCCGTATATCACTGCCACAACTCAGATCTGGCGCCGGCTACGAATAGATGCCGCGCAGCTGTACGACATCTACAACGCGTGCGATGGCGAGCATGAATGCCCCGATTCTGAGACTGACTTTATTGTTCAGCGACATATCCAGAACGTCTTTGAAGGCCGCGACCATTTTCTCTTCGAGGCGTCGATTGACCTCTTCCTCGGTCCAGAAATAACCGATTCGGTTCTGGACCCATTCAAAATAAGAGACGGTTACACCGCCGGCGTTACAGAGGATGTCCGGAACAACCAGAATTTTATTTTTCTCCAGAATTTTGTCAGCTTCAGGCGTAACCGGACCGTTGGCGCCTTCCGCGATGAGCTTGCATCTAACCCTGGCAGCATTGTCAGCGGTTATCTGATTTTCCAGGGCGGCCGGGATAAGAATGTCCACCCTGGCGTGAAGAACATCCTCCGGGTCCACCTTTTTGCTGCCGGGGAATCCAACTATGGTTTTTTGTTTTTCGACATGCTTAAGCAATTTGGGGATATCAATACCCCTGGGATTGTATATGGCACCGTTTACGTCGGACACGTAGAGGAATTTAACACCAAGTTCGTGCAGGAGCTTAGCAGAGATGGAACCCACGTTGCCGAAACCCTGGACGGAGGCGGTGGCGCTGGACAAATCGAGTTTGAGATACTTGCAGGCCTCGCGAGTGGTCAGCATTACACCGCGGCCGGTAGCTTCGCTCCGTCCGAGCGAGCCGCCCAAGATAATCGGCTTGCCGGTCACAACGCCGGGGATGGATCTGTTTTCCTTCATGGAATAGGTATCCATAAACCAGGCCATGACGTTAGGGCCAGTGCCGACATCGGGAGCCGGTATGTCATCGTCAGGGCCGAAGATATCAATCATATCGGCGACGTAGCGTCGAGTCAGGCGTTCCAGTTCTCCTTTTGACAGCCGATAAGGGTCGCACACGATGCCGCCTTTAGCGCCGCCGAAGGGTATATTGACAACGGCGCTCTTCCAGGTCATCCAAGACGCCAGAGCCTGGACCTCGTCAAGAGTGACACCCGGATGATATCGAATGCCACCCTTGGAAGGTCCGCGAATGATAGAGTGCTGAACCCGGTAGCCTGTGAACATCTTGAAAGTACCATCATCCATTTGTACGGGGAGGTTTACGATAGTGCTTCGACGCGGCATCTTGACAAATTCGAGCATGGAGGGGTCGAGCTTGAGTTTCCGGGCAGCTTCACCGAACTGTTTCAATACGTTGTCAAAGACAGAAATGGGGATGGTAGTGTTTTTCCGGGAGACGACACTTTTTGAATGTTTCTGTTTGCGTGGCGTCTTCCTCTTTTGGTCGGCAATGGTTTTCTTAGGCATGATAATAAGCCTCTGAGTGATATTGTTGTTTCACGGTTTTATTTAGACACGGCGCTGGAATCGGCGTCCAGAAAACGCCATTTGAGTTCGGCGCCGTGATTTATTCCAATGCGTGGAGTGGTAACGACGTTCCCCGGTTCGCCCTGGCGGTCCTCAAGATAGATGGTGTGACCGGTCAAATCAAGCCCGTTGTGAGTTCTGGTGAGGCCGAAGGTTTTGCAGAATTTACCCGGTCCGGCCAGCAAGCGGTGCTCTTTTTGCCGGGGGGAATGTTTTTTCATCAGGTCAATGCCTTCGACAGGCTCGGCGGCACGAAGGAGAACCGCGGCTGGAAAGCCTTCCCTTTCGGTAACAAAGTTGAGGCAATAGTACATGCCGTATATGAAGTAGACATAAGTGAATCCCGGTTTACCGAACATCACCGCGTTTCGCTTAGTTTTCCCCCGGGCGGCATGACAGGCCGGGTCACCCTGACCGATATAGGCCTCGACTTCGACAATTCTGGCCGACATGGTTCCGGCCGGGGACTCAAAGACGATATACTTTCCGATCAGATCGGCAGCTACCTTAAGTGTTGGGCGATTATAAAACGAGCGTGGGAGTTTTTTTATTCGAGGAACCATTGTCAACCACGATTATTCTTCGCAACCTCGCAAAGGATCCGGTACAAGGGCCGAGGCGGCCTCAAAGTCGAAACCGACCTGCTCCGGGCTGTGCGCGTCCGAACCCAGGAAGTTGACATCCACCCCCGCTTTTCGGGCGGCATTGATGATCTTGACCGGCGGATAATAATCCTTCAAGCCATGACGGAGGGCGGAGGTATTTATCTCAATTCCTGTCTCAGTGGCGATCAGGGTGTCAAATGTATCCTGAAGATAGGGTCTATGTGCATCGAGAATGCTGTCACTGTAGTATTCAATACCGGACCTGAGATAGTAGGCTAAGTGAGCGATAGTATCGAACAGGTCTGTTCTAGCGGCGGCTATGACCTCGGTAAAGTACTTTTCGGCGACCTGTTCGGCGTTGAAGCGGGCAAAGAATCTCTCGTGGCCATGGCGGGAGCAGAAGCAGATGTTGTCCAATTCGTGAATTCCACACAGGAGGTAGTCGAAATTATAGCGGTTTGTCATCTCGGCGACAATTTCTTCACAGCCCCGGTACCAGCCTATTTCAATACCAAGTTTGACGGACAGCCCGCGCGGATAGAATTTGTCAGCGGCGGCCCTGACGTCATCGACATAGGGCGCGAGATTCTCGACAGTGGTGGGAAGGTTCTGCCCCTTCACACGGATGTACTCGATGTCGCCCTGGGTATGCGGGTTGGCATCGAAGTGAGTGGTAAAGCAGATTTCGGCAAGATTCCGCTGAAGGGCGGCCTCGCAGAACTGTTCGATGGTTCCGGTCGCATCGATCGAGTAATCGCAATGGCAATGACAGTCAACGAGGCCTTCCATCGGCAGCGGCTTTGGCATTATGATGTCAGACAAAGTAGTCTCCTCTCAGAAACGGGTTGTTGGCCCGCTCACCTCCAACCGTTGTTTCAGGTCCATGTCCCGGATAACAGACAGTTTTGTCGGGCAGTTTCAATATTTTATCATTGATGGAATCTATGAGGGCTTTGTGCGAGCAGCCGGGGAAATCGGTTCGGCCGATAGAGCCGTAGAAGAGGGTATCGCCGCAGAAAAGCAGCCCGGCGGTTTCATCAAGATAGCAGATGCCGCCCGGCGAGTGACCGGGAGTGGCAAGGACCCGCAGGGAAAGAGTGCCGAGTTCGACCAGTTGTTCATCATCGAGTAGAAAATCGGCCGGGGGGGCAACAATGGGATCAGCAAAAAAGGCTGAGACGTTGGCTGAAGGATTGGCAAGCAGTGTTTCCTCTCCCCTCCCGATGTAAAGCGGAATCCGGTATTTGTCTTTTACGGCGGCAACAGCGGCAATGTGATCGGCATGGCCGTGAGTAAGCAGAATAGCCCGTGGTACCATGTTGGAGTCGGAGACTTGCCGGAATATGAGGTTTTCCTCGGCTCCGGGGTCAATTATAACGCCATCGCGGGTGGCTTCGTCCCAGTACAAGTAGCAATTTACCTGAAATGGGCCAACTACAAGGGTTTTCAGCGTCATATATGCCGTCAAAATAGGCGGCGAGGGCCCAAAGTCAACTGTTTTTCGGGGTCGGTGGATAGGATGGATTTTGTGAAAAATATCACATTATTTGATGGTTTCTCATTGACGCTCAAAGGGCACTGGATTATATTTGGGTTTACTTTTTTTTTAAGGGAGAGAAAGAAAGCTATGATTCTGACAGATGTTCGCAATCAGCTTCCGGAGCTCAAAGAGAAACTCGATAAACTTGCGAGGTATCTTTGACCTGGCGGGTCGCATAGAAAAGACAGCCCTGTTAGAGAAGAAGACGACGGAGCCGAATTTCTGGGACGACAATCAGGCCGCCCAGGCAATTCTCAAGGAAATTTCGGTCCATAAGAAGTGGGTTGATTCGCACCAACGCCTTGTATCTGATCTGAAGGCCGTCGAAGAGCTACTGGAGATGGCGGACCTGGATGAATCATCGGATGACGCCACTGAGATAGTCAGTACATTTGAAGGTTTACTGGCCGAAGTGGAGAAGTTCGAATTCTCTTCCCTGCTGTCCGGCCCCGATGATTACCGGGACGCGATTGTGACGATCCATCCCGGGGCGGGAGGCACGGAATCGCAGGACTGGGCCGACATGCTCTTCAGGATGTACAACCGGTGGTCGGAGCGACGGGATTTTTCAGTCGAGCTGATGGATTATCAGCCGGGCGAGGAAGCCGGGCTAAAGTCGGCTGTGATGAAAGTAAAAGGGGAGTTTGCCTACGGGTTTCTCAAGGCCGAGTCGGGGGTTCATCGCCTTGTGCGTATTTCGCCTTTTGACGCCAATTCCCGGCGACATACTTCCTTCGTTTCGGTCCACATTTACCCCGTGGTTGAAGACAGCATCGAAATCGAGATTAAAGACGACGACATTCGAATCGACACGTTTCGTGCTTCCGGTGCCGGTGGGCAGCATGTCAACAAGACCTCCTCGGCAGTCAGGATCACACACATTCCGTCGGGTATTGTGGTTTCCTGCCAATCGGAGCGTAGCCAGCACAAGAACAAGGACGCGGCCTTCACGGTGCTGAAAGCCCGGTTGTACCAGCTCAAGAAGGAAGAAGAAGCAAAGAAGATGCATAAGTTCGAGAAATCGAAGAAGAAGATTGAGTGGGGTTCCCAGATTCGGTCTTATGTTTTTCATCCTTACAATATGGTCAAAGATCACCGGACGTCGGTGGAAACATCGAACGTGCAGGCAGTCATGGATGGTGACATCGATCAGTTTATCGAGGCCTACCTGAGCGACCCCGATTTCAAGGAGCAGTCAGTCGAAAGCTAAAGGAGTTGTCAGACTTATTCAAATTGCAGCTGGAGCAGGTAATGGACGCGCTATCGATTATAAAGGACAAAGCCAAACAGAAAAACCGGCGGGTCGTTCTTCCGGAGGGCACTGAGCCAAGGGTAATTCAGGCCGCCAGAACGATTGTGGCCGAGAAGATAGCCAGAGTCACCCTTCTAGGTGATGGCTCGGAGATTGAGAAGCTGGCGGGAGAGCACGGCCTGGATCTTTCGGCGGTCGAGGTGGTCAACCCGGCGGAGTCGCCTGATTTCGAGGCTTACGTGGACGAGTTTGTGGAGCTGCGGAAAAAACACAACGTTTCCCGAGATGAAGCGGCCGCGACCATGAGTAAGCCGCTGTTTTTCGGGGCGATGCTGGTCAGACACGACAAAGCGGACGCCTCGGTGGCAGGATCAATAAATACAACCGGTGACGTACTGCGAGCCGGGATTCAGGTAATCGGCCTCAAGGAGGGAATCAACACGGTTTCGAGCTTCTTTATGATGACAGTACCCAAATATCGCGATGAAGAGAACAGGGTGTTCTTTTACGCCGACGGCGCCGTGGTTCCCAACCCGACTTCCGAGCAACTGGCCTCAATAACCGTCTCGACGGCGGAGTCGATGCGAAATTTGCTGGATATTGAACCGAAAATCGCCATGCTATCTTTTTCGACGAAGGGCTCAGCAAGTCATGCGGACGTTGACAAGGTTACGGCGGCGTTGGAGATTCTCAAGAAAGAACATCCGGAACTGAAGGTCGACGGAGAACTCCAGGTGGATGCCGCCATCGTTCCCGAGGTGGCCAAGAGCAAGGCGCCCGACTCGGTAGTAGGCGGGCAGGCGAATATTCTTATATTCCCGGATCTTGATGCCGGGAATATCGCTTATAAGCTCACCCAGCGTCTGGCCGGAGCGACGGCTACGGGTCCCATTATCCAGGGGCTGGCGAAACCAGCCAACGATCTGTCGCGGGGGTGTTCCGCGCAGGATATTGTCGATGTAACAGCAATTGCGGTGCTGATGAAAGGATAAATAAATCCTGAGGAGGAAAAGTTCTGGCACCTGTTTAACAGGCCTGGTTTGAATAACGATGTTTTGGAGATGACATGGGCAGAGAGGATATAGTCGATTTCCCCATCTGCCTTTTTCCATTCGGAGGACCGAAATTGAACGAATCGCCCGGGAAAATAACGGTTGACACTCAAAGGGTTAGACCTTTATTTACCGGCTTTCCCATAATGTTGGCGAGAGCATTTTTCGCCGCAAAATTTTTGTTTAGGAGAGCGTAATCGTGAGTTCCGTCATAATTATCATCGCGGCTGCTGTTGTCATTATCGCAGCAATTTTAATCGTTATACTAAAGAATTATCGTAAAGTCGGTCCGAACGAGGTCCTGATTATATCGGGCGGCAAGAAGCGCAAGGTGACCCTGCCGGACGGCACAGTCAAAGAGGTCGGATACCGAATGCGGATCGGCGGCGGTACGTTTGTCAAGCCATTCATCGAACAGGCCCAGATTCTTCCACTGGAGATCATCCCGATGAACATAATGGTCGAGGATGCTATTTCGGTGAACGGCATCCGGTGCACCATCAGGGGCACAGCGGAAGTAAAGATCGCCAGCGACGATGCCTCGATCCATCTGGCGTCCGAGCAGTTTTTGGGCAAACCGCTTACGGATATTCGGGACGTTGCCTTGCGCACGCTGGAGGGTTCGTCACGGGCCCTGATCGGCACAATGAACCTCGAGTCGCTTAACAAGAACCGGAAAGATTTCACGGCAAGAGTGTTCGAGGATGTCGGCGCGTACTTCGCCAACATAGGCCTGAAATTGCTCTCGTTCAATCTCAAGGAGATCACCGATCCATCGGGATACCTGGAAGCACTGGGTAAACCCCGTATTGTGCAGGCTCGCCGGGACGCCGAGGTCGCCGAAGCCGAAGCGGCACGCGACGCCATCATTAAATCAGCAGAAGCGAAGAAGGACGGAGATATAGCCAAACTGGTCGCCGATACCGAAGTGGCAGAGGCCAACCAGGACTTTGAATTGAAAAGAGCCGACCTTCAAAAGGAACTCAATCGCAAGAAGGCCGACGCGGATTTCGCCTACGAACTGGAGCGGCACAAGCTGAATCAGGAACTGAAAGTCGAAGAAGGTAAGGTTAAACTGATTGAGAAAGATTCTGCTATTGAACTCGAAAAGAGAGAAATCAGGCGAGTTGAGCAGGAACTCGAGGCCCAGGTTCGCAAGCCAGCCGAGGCGGAACAGTTCCGGCTGGAGGCGGAAGCGCGCGGTATGGCCGAAGCCAAACGGGTGCAGGGATTGATCGAAGCCGAACTGGTCGAGAAAGTAGGTCAGGCGGAAGCCGAGGCGCTGCGCAAGAAAGCGGAGTCGTTCAGCGCTTACTCGCAGCCGGCGCTGTTGCAGATGATGTTCGAGAAACTTCCGGATCTTGCCCGCGAGATGGCGGCTCCTATCTCCAAAGTAGACAAAATCGTAATGGTCTCCAGTGACGGCAAGTTGGGGACTTCCAAGATAACCGGTGAGCTGGCGGCGATGATGTCGCAGTTGCCGGCGGTGGTCAAAGAGCTATCAGGTTTCGACCTGGAAGCCTGGCTGAAGAGTAAGGCTGTCAGCGATAAGAATGAGAAAAGCTCGGCGGACAAGGAATAAGAAATGATTTCCAACAGGATTGGCCGTCTGGAGCTCTCCCCTACGCTTCGGATAAACGCCAAAGCCAAACAGATGAAGGCTGAGGGAATCGATGTTATCGACTTCTCCGTCGGCGAACCGGATTTTCCCACTCCGGACAATATAAAGGAAGCCGGCAAGAACGCCATCGACGGTAACTTTACGGGTTACACTCCCAGTGACGGTATCCCGGAATTAAAGGAAGCTATCCGGGCACGCTTCAAGACCGACCATAACCTCGAATACAAGCCGAGAGAAATCATAGTATCCTGTGGGGCCAAGCATTGTTTGTACAACTTTTTCATGGCCGTTCTCAATCGCGACGAAGAAGTTATCATTCCCGCACCGTACTGGGTGTCTTATCCTCAGCAGGTATTGATGGTCAAAGGGAAACCGGTCATCGTACCGACCAAGGAAGAAAACGGCTTTCGCATAACACCCGAGGAACTGAAGGCGAATATCAACTTCAATACCAAGGCGATAGTAATTAACAACCCGTCCAACCCTACCGGCGGCGCATATACCCGCGACCAGTTGATGGAGATATGCGAAATCGCGGTGGCCGAGGGTTTACTGATTGTGGCTGACGAGATATATGAAAAAGTCATCTATGATGATTATCAGTTTCACTCAATCGCGTCACTGAGCGACAAGATCAGGGAAAGGACGGTCGTTATCAATGGCGTATCCAAATCATACTCGATGACTGGTTGGCGAATAGGATACGCAGCCGGACCAAGTGACATCATTAATGCCATGAATATCGTCCAGTCACATACGACATCGAACGCAACTTCGATCGCGCAGAAAGCGGCGGTCGAGGCATTGTCGGGGCACCAGGCGGAGATTGGCCGGATGGTAGCCGAGTTCCGTACCCGGCGAAATTACATGCTCAGCAAACTTCGGCGAATTCCCGAGATTTCCTGTTTTGAGCCCCAGGGAGCTTTCTATCTCTTCCCCAATACCTCGGCGTACTACAACACCGAGTATGGTGGCATGAAAATTCGCAACTCCTACGGCCTTTCTTACTATCTTCTCAAGGAAGCGGCTGTAGCCGTCGTGCCGGGCAGTGCTTTCGGCGCAGAAGATAATATTCGGTTGTCATATGCCACCTCGATGGAGCAAATCGAAGAGGGCACTGACCGTATAATCGAGACAATGGCGAAACTTAAAGAGTCGCCCAAGTATAAGAGAGTGGCGCTGCAGAACGTGATGACTTATCCGCGCAAAATAACGGAGTCAAAGACAGACATTTCCGTCGAGGAGCGTGACGCTCTTGTCCAGGAAGCCGAGGCAGCTCTCCCCTACGACCGCTATTTCGAATGGAACGCCAATATCAACGGTATCATTATCCAGCTGAGGACCAACGTACCGCACCTGTATGATTTCTGGGTTGAGAACTGGTATCCGGCGCAGTTGGAGTCTGACCTCGAACCTCACGGCATTATATATTCCGTCGAGGGCGTGCCCGGAAGAACACCTTATGCGTACTACAATCCGGATATGCGCACGGCCATATTATTCAATACCAGTTATTATGGCCAGGTGCGGACGTGGGCTCTGGCGATGGTGGCTCAGGCAAGCGAGAGATTGCTGGATATACATGGCATCCGGGCAGCCTGTCTTGATTTCAACGGACACGGCCTGGCCCTGATTGGTCCCAAGGGTCTCAAGCGCGGGTATTCCTTCTTCCGACTGCTCGAGGACGAGAAGGCACGGTTCTTAACCAACGACTGGGTGTTCGTGCGCTACCGCGGTGACGAGGCTGTGGCTGACGCTCCCGAGAGAAAGTTTTACATCAAGACTAACATCACAAAGAACTTTCCGCGCTACGAACGCATTTTTGACCGCAGCAAGTGTGAAAATGTCGTTACCAGCCGGGCTGACTGGACCAACATGAAAGAGCTGGAAGACGAGTGTCCACTTGACCTTGGCGAACCATACTGTTACTGGGGTTCGGATGATTCGCGAGCCCTGATCGACCCCGCCTGGATCGGTGGATCCGGCAAGTATGTCAAGCGATCCCGGCTAAAGACGGTGGTATTGCTGCACTATGATCCCAACGCTCCGACGGTGGAAAAGCTCGATGCCGAGGCAGCTCTCGAGTACATTACCGAGGGCAAGTACCGGCAGCCTTCAGGAGCAGGAATGACGCCGTTTAAAACACAGCCGTTTTTCAATCCGTATATGTTAGGTTATTCGGCGGACCAGGAAGACCTGCAGAGGCGGAATTTCCATCAGTTGTTCCGGGTGGCCTCGGCCTACAAGGTCAACGTTGGAGCAATTCCAATCGAAGCCCTTAAATCACGAATCAAAGATCTGATCGGCTAAGGAGGAAACGATGGCAAACACATTAGGTATAGTCAAGCCGGATGGCGTCCGCCGTAAGTTAGTCGGGAAGATCATAACCAAAATCGAGAACTCCGGCCTTATTCTGCGAGGGATGAAAGTAGTACGCCTGTCAAAAGAGGACGCCAAAGAGTTTTACGCCATCCACGAGGGTAAACCGTTCTTTAACTCGCTGGTAGAGTTCATGACATCGGGCCCCATTGTTGTGATGGTCATAGGTGGCCACGGCTCAATTGAACGGTGGCGTGAGTTGATGGGCGCTACCGATCCGGCCAAGGCGAAATACAACACCATTCGACGCGAATACGCTACCTCGGTCGAGAAGAACATCGTGCACGGTTCCGACAGCGAGACGACCGCCAGAGCCGAGGTGTCTTTCTTCTTTAACGAGGACGAGATACTGCCGAAGGGATGACAAAGTATGGCGGATTCTATATACAACGAAGAAGTTTATACTCGCTTCCATCGCGATCTGCAGAGACGGTTAAACGGGCCAAACATCAAGGAGGTAACCCTGGAAGATCTCCGGGAACCGGCTTTGGCTTCGGGGATGCAGACCAAGTTTGGTTCGTGGGGGTGGCGCTCGGCCGTATCGAGCCGAATAGCCGAAAAGACAGTTTATCTTGGTTCGGAGAAGGTTCGCGAACACAAGATTTCGGATGGCAAAAAGAATATTATCTCCAAAGCCCCGGACGAACTTGATAAAGTTCTACACGTGATGGAAACCTTGCCTTTCGTCAGGCTTCGGCGCCAAATGGGTCAGAATCCGGACTATAATCCAAAATGTAATCTGTACATGTCGGTAGCCGATCTAAAGAACCATCGCCTGGCCTACATGTGGGGTAACACGCTGGGGCCAATCACAAAAGACCCCGGCCCGGAATTCACGCTCATCCATATTCCCGAAGAGCATCACATTCGCCAGCAGGCGCTGATGCTTCCGGACTATAACACCACTCTCGTTCTCGGATCGGATTATATGGGTGAGGATAAGAAGGGGTTTTTGCGAAACGGGATGTTCCGGGCCGACGATATGGGGATGCTGGGTTTGCACGCCGGCACCAAGGTGGTAATAATCCGCGATCCGAAAACTAATAAGCTCCATAAGTATGGTGTTTTTCTCTTCGGTCTATCGGCAACGGGTAAAAGCACCTGGTCGTGTCATCAACTTGGATTAGATTGGGGCAAAGGCGAACGCACCCTGGTGTGCCAGGACGATATCTGTTTTTTGAAATCGGACGGCTCGGCATTTGGTTCCGAGGCCAATTTCTTTGTCAAGACCGACGTTGATAAACGACTTCAGGAGGCAATGTACAACTCGCTCGTTCATCGCAGTGCCCTGTACGAAAATGTCATGATTAACTCCAAGGGCGAACCGGACTTTCTCGACGAGAACCTATGCGGGAATGGTCGCGCCATAATTATGAAGAAGCACCTGAAAATCAAGCGCGGACGCGGGCCGTTCTCCATGAAGAACATCTGGTACCCATCGTATAACTTGCCGCCGCTGGATGAACTCGACGGTCTGGTTTTTGCGTTCATTACACGCCGGAATACGATTATGTCATTCTCTCAGCGGTTGACACCGATGCAGGCCGTGCTGGCCTATCTGTGGGGTGAATCGAGTCACAGTTACGCGTCAAACCCCGCCAAAGCGGGTGAGTCAGTCCGTACGGTCGGCACCGACCCGTTCATTGTGGGGTCGAGAGCGGCCAAGGTGAACCATTTTTACCGGATTATCATGGATCTGGTCGCGAACTACCCCGGTAAGATATCTTTCTATCAGTATAACACCGGCGGTATGGGCGAGATTATCGAGCAACCTGATCCGGGCGGTCCAAAGAAGATCATCCGCAAGACCGAGCGAGTACCCATCGACACCATGGCAGCCATCCAGCGAGGCGACCTCAGGGGAACCAACCGCTATGAAGAGAACTTTCTCGGGACTGAAGTTATCACCTCGGCCGAAGGGATTGATTTGAGCCAGTATGACCCGACAAAGTATTATTCGCGCGAACAAACCGATGATTACCTGCGTGATCTTGTCAACGGACGGCGCAAGTTTACCGAAGCGGTAACGGAGGAAGGTCTTATGCGTGAAATCGCAAGGGAAGCCGAGGAATCATATAAAATCGCGCCGGAGAAAGAGACCAAGGTCTATATGTCGTCCGTTAAGAAACAACCCCCTCCGCCTAAAGATAAAGCGGTCGCCAAGCTCACAGACTGGAAACCGAACCCGAGGCTCGCGCGCGACCGAGGCTGGCGATACGGCTGATCGAGGAAGAAAGCGATCCCGCCCTGCCCACAGTTAAGGGGCGAAGGTAACACGGACCAGCGGTATTACATCAGCGAGGAAATTACGTGCCTACTTATGAATATCAATGTGACTCATGCGGCTATGAATTCGAGGAATTCCAGTCCATAAGCGACCCGCCGGTCACAATTTGTCCTGAGTGCAAAGGTAGGACAAAGCGCGTAATAAGCGGCGGTGCGGGGCTGATTTTCAAAGGGTCCGGGTTTTACATCACCGACTACCGTAATAGCCAGTATAAGAAAGACGCCTCCAAAGATTCTTCGGCGATTGGAAAGCCATCGGAAAAGAAAAGCTCGAGCGATTCAGCGACATCCTCAAAAGCCGCCAACAAGGACTGAGAAGTGGCCCCGGGCCCCGAGAATTGAGTGATAATGCCCGAGATTCCGTACAAGTTGCTGTCGAAACAGCTTTCCAGGCCTGATTTGCTGGTCACGGAACTAGAAGGCCTCGAGGATTATTTCCATGACGCCACCGAGGACAAGGGCACGCCTCAGGCCGTTGTCTTCGCGGAAGACGAGTCAGACGTAGTCACCACGGCCCGTTTCTGCCAGCAGAACCACCTGCCGTTAATACCCCGCGGGGCGGGAACCGGTTTATCGGGGGGGTGCGTACCTACCCTGGGGGGTATCGTTCTGTCTGTAGAGAGGATGAAGAAGCTCGAGATAGACAGCAGAAACAGGATTGCCTATGTCGGCCCGGGGGTGATCACGAAAGAGCTTCAGGACGAGGCTGAGAAGCTCGGGGTAACCTATCCCCCCGACCCGGCCAGTTACGATGAATCGACCCTGGCCGGAAACGTGGCCGAGAACGCCGGAGGCCTGAGATGCCGACGATTTGGGGTTACCCGAGACTATGTGATCGGGCTGAGGAGCGTGACGATGTCGGGGGAGATAATTGAAACTGGTGTTTTTAGCGCCAATGCATGCTTCGGGCTGGGTGATCTGCTGGTCGGGTCAGAAGGCACCCTGGCGGTCGTAACAGAAATCGCCGTTCGGCTGGTTCCGATACCCAAAGTTGGCGATACAATTCTGGTTGCTTTCGACAACCCGAAGGACGCCGCCCAGACAGTGAGTGATATTACCCGGGCCGGGATTATCCCCACGGTATTGGAATACCTCGACGGCGACGCGGCCGATTGCTCCAATAAGTATGAAAGGACGGAGGGGCTTGATAGTGTCGCGGCTATTGTGCTCATCGAGACACCCTTCGAGGACAGGCAGGAATGCGCCGGGAAAATCGAGCGGTTCTGCCAAGCCAATCATTGCTCGTATTTCCGGATAGAGAGCGAACCGGAGAAGGTGGAGAAGCTCTGGAAGGTCAGGCGGAATTTGAGCAAGGCGGTCAAAGAAATGGGTAAGGTGCGAGTTTCAGAGGATGTGGCTGTTCCCAACTCAAAGTTCCCAATTCTGGTCGAGTTTGTCTTGAAATTGAATGCTTCGAGCCCGCTTCGTATAAACGCTTTCGGCCACGCCGGGGACGGCAACCTGCATGTCAACTTCCTGTCTATGTCAGGAGCGCCTGAGGAATTGGCCTTAATGGAGGGGGCCATAGAGCAGTTGCTTAAAAAGGCGCTCGATCTGGGGGGTACCCTGTCGGGAGAACACGGTATCGGTCTGGCCAAACGGCGCTACCTGCGGCTGGAGTTTGACGGGGCCACTATTGACTACATGAAAAGGGTTAAGTCAGTTTTTGACCCGGAGAATTTGCTCAACCCGGGGAAGATTTTTTGAAAAAATCCAGAAATCGGCGGCGATTTTTTGGGGTTGCCTACTTGACAAGAATGGGGAGAGTCCGTAATATAGGCGAATGTGAAATGTTTCACATTATTTTATTTCAGGCAATCAGAATTAACCAATTAACTGAAGGATAAAACGAAGGAGTCTCACATGGCCAAAACACTGAAAGAAAAACTGGCCGGACTTATCCCGAAACTTCGCGAAGAGAGAGTCGGAATTCTCAAAGGGCATGGGGGCAAAGTCATCTCTGATGTGACGGTCGCTCAGGCTTTTGGCGGTATGCGTGGAGTGAAGGGCATGATCTGCGACACCTCGGTTGTTGAGCCTGATAAGGGTTTGATTATCCGCGGCAGACCGATTCTGGACATTCAGGACAAGCTTCCTGAGGAAATCTTCTGGTTGTTGATTACTGGCGAATTGCCCTCCGCCGACGAGCTGGCACTGTTCCAGAAGGAACTGAAAGCCCTCGGTGACGTTCCGAATTACGTCTGGAAAGTTCTCAAGGCCATGCCCAAGACCTCGCACCCGATGGCAATGCTCGACACCGCTATTCTGGCGATGGAGAACGAGTCGGCTTTCCGCAAGCGCTACACCGAAGGAATGGCAAAGACCGATTACTGGGAGCCTGCTCTGGAAGACGCGATGAAGATTATCGCCACGATTCACACTGTTGCCGCCGGTGTCTACCGCATCAAGTACAAGAAGGGTGATCTCATTGAGCCATCCAAGAAGCTTGACTGGGGTGCTGACTATGCCCGCATGATGGGTCTCGCGCCGCGCAAGGGTCAGAACTACGAGATGATGCGTTTGTATTTGACGCTGCATACCGACCACGAAGGTGGTAACGTGTCAGCTAACACCTGTCACACGGTTGGGTCAGCTCTGTCTGACGCGTTCTATGCCGTTTCGGCCGGCTTGAATGGGCTGGCCGGTCCTCTGCATGGTCTGGCCAACCAGGAATGCCTTAACTGGATTCTCGAAACGATGGAGAAATTCGGCGGCGTTCCAACTGAGAAGCAGATCGAAGACTACGCCTGGGAGACGCTTAACAGCGGTAAGGTTATTCCGGGTTACGGGCACGCGGTGCTTCGCGTCACCGATCCGCGTTTCGTGGCCTTCAACGGCTTCGGTAAGAAGTACCTCTCCAAGAACCCGGTCTTCCAGACGGTAGATCGTGTGTTCAACGTGGTACCGAAGGTTCTTCAGGCGCATGGCAAGGCCAAGAACCCGTGGCCGAACGTTGATGCCGGTTCCGGCGCCCTGCTGTATGAGGCGGGAATCAAGGAGTTCGAGTACTACACGGTGCTCTTCTCGGTATCCCGTTCGATGGGTATGCTGTCTCAGTTGGTGCTTAACCGTGCCATGGGAACAGCCATTACCCGTCCGAAGTCGGTCAGCACGGCCTGGGTCAAGGCGCAGGTTACAAAGACCGAATAGAGCCAAGTCGATTCGATATAAGAAAACGGCTCCTCAAGGGAGCCGTTTTTTTTGCATTCGGTTTTCGTCAGGACGGCAGATTGATTACGATTTCGGCCCCGCCGAGGGGGCTGTCCTGAACGCGAACATCACCGCCAAAATCACTAATGATTTTGTATACGGTTGGCAGGCCAAGTCCGGTCCCGGTTCCCTTGGAGGTGTAGAAGGGAGTGAAAACCTTTTCACGCAGTTCCGATTTGATACCGTGGCCGCTGTCACCGAAGCGCAATTCAATTTCATGTTCTTTTTTCACGCCCCTTACGGCAATCTTGCCGCTTCTCCCTTCAAGCGCCTCCTTTGAATTGTTAAAGAGGTTGGAAAGGACCTGCTTCATGCTGTCGCGATCAACTGAGATTTCAAGGGTGGGATCGATCTGAGCCGAGATATCAATATTGACGCTTTCAGCTTCGTACCTGACCAGTTGCAGGAATTCCTCGACTACCTGCGCGAGGTTGGTCACTTTCGCCTTTTCTTTTTCTTCGTGAGCCAGCGCAAGGAACCTGGTGATGATTTCGTTAAGTCTTTTGGTTTCGGTGCGGATCTGTTTTGTGAAAGCGAGGTACTCTTCGGAATTCTCGGCAGGAGCGAATTCACCGGCGAGGCGCTGGGCAGCGATGGATATGGTGTTAAGGGGATTGCGAATTTCGTGGGCCACTCCTGCGGCGAGATTACCCATTTCGGACAATCTCTCTTTGCGCGCCGCCTTCTGTTCGAGTTCTTTCAGGCGCGTGATGTCATATACCACAACGGCGAGCCCGGAGGGTTCATTCGATTCGGACATCATCTTCGACACGGCAAGCAGGAGCCACTTGCGGTCGCTGTCGGAACCGACACTAAATTCGTATTCAAGGGACGATTCTTTCCGGGTCATAATGGTATCGAAACTCAGTTCGCTTACGGAAATTAGCTTGTTCCACTTCTCCCCCGTCACCGCTGATACATCAAAGACCCGTTCGAAGGCCCGGTTGGCCAGAGTTATCACACCGCCACTATCAACGGCGGCCACACCGGTTTCCATCTCATCAAAGATCTTGTCGCTGATGGATTTGATTTCCCGGTATTGACGTGTGATCTCCTTTCGTTTGCGCCTGGTCTGAAAGTAAAGAATGACCACGAGTACGAGTATGAAAAGGGTGCCGGAAAGGGTAACCATCTGGCGGTCGTAACCCCTTGAGATGGCATTATAGTTTTCAAGGTTCAAACCAACCCTGAGTAAGCCGAAAGGAAATCCCCTGGTAGCGAACGGTCGTACCAGCTCAAGTACCTCGGTATCGTCGAATACGTGCGGGCGGTATGCTACACTGTCGGAGTTCAAGGCTTCGCTGAGAAACGGGTCGGATTCGATCGCCAGCAGGCTAGGTGTTTTTCGCGATGAGAACACGATTCCTTCGGTTGACTGAAAAATGATGTATTCGACACCCTTTTCCTGTCCCATCTTTTGGGAGAGGTAACCGATCTGGGTCTGACTGAGAGCATCCACGTAGTAGAGAGCATCGGCCACGATAAGAATGACACGATCGAGGTTGTTGGTGATTTCGATGTAGTAATGCACCATTTCATCCGGGTCGTCTCCCTGATCGAGCAACAACACATAGTTGTCTTCGGGGTTGGCCAAAATCTGCATAATCTCGTCAACCACGTACTGCGGTGGCTTGACCATGGAACCGCGGACCAACCCACCGGCCACAGGGACCGAGTCGGCCCCGTACACGTAGAGGCCATAGAGGCCGTGATCCATCGCCGTTTTCATCAGTTGTTCATTGGTAATTGAGGTCAGTTCGAGCTGGGCCAGTTCCACGGTCAGTTCTGAGAAGCGTTTGTGTACCAGGTAGTCAAAGAACCGCTCGGACTCGATAGCGCTGTTGGCGGCCTCGGTAAGAGCCTCCACAAAGGCGGTACCTTGCATGACCAGAAGTTTCATGCTGTCGGCCCGGCTTTCCCTGATGCCATACCAGGTGATGACAAAGACTATAATGGCAAGAAGAATGATCAGTGTAGCGATATAACGCTGCTCCATACCCGATCTGTGATTTTCACGTGTCTGTGGCATACGTGAAAATTATTTTTTGGCCGGGCGGCTGGCAAGTAAAAGTTATATCGGCAAGGCCTGAGTTTCGGGAGTTGTGGCGGGCTCGGTTTCGGCTTTCGGGGCGCGCTTCAGCAGAGGGAATTCCGCGGTGAAAACGGCTCCATTGACATTCTCGTATGAAATTCGGCCGTCGTGAGTGTCGATAATTCTCTTGCAGGTCATAAGACCTATACCGTGCCCCCTGGGTTTGGTCGTGAATCGCTTACGGAACAGCAATTCCTCTTTATCCAGTTGGACACCCGGACCGGTATCAGAGACTTTCAGGATTATCTTGCGCACCGGCTGCTCCTCGATAATTCTCGTTTTGATGGTAATTAGACGACTATTCGGCCTGTCTTCGAGGGCCTCGGAAGCGTTGTAAAGAAGGTTTACCAGAAGCTGCTGTACCTGGGCGCTGTCGATTTCGACCAAGGGTATTTCGGTGGAAAGAACGGTCTGGACCTCGATGCCGTCAAAACGGTTTTGCGGCTTCAAGAAAGCCACGACTGTTTCGACAAGCTGGTTCATGTCGGCCATTTCGAAACGGACGGTGTCTTCGCTGGAATCCATCAGCCCATCGGTGAACTGGGTAATTTTATCAACGGTACCCTTCATCACTTCGAGCTTTTGCTGTATCTTTTCAAGGTCATTCTTTTGCATAAGCAGGGGCATCAATTCAATGTTTCCCGAAAGGATAGCAAGAAAATTGTTGATTTCATGGGCTATGTCACCGGCCATTTCTCCGCGGGTGTAGTAACGGTCCAGCCGGATCATCATCTCCTGGAATTTCTTACTTTCTGATATATCCTTCACGAGGTAAAGCTGTGCCCAGACCCGACCTTCTTTAGTATGCACGGGGGCAGAGATCAAATAGGCCGGGAAGAGACTGCCATCGCCGCGACGACAGAGTATTTCAAGCGAGTGATTGTCACCTACCGCCGTCTTGCAGGTTTCGATCTCACTAAGCTTGTGAGTAAACAATTCATCAATAGTATGGCCTATGATCTCCGGACGAGACACGCGGAAAACATCGGCAGCCTTCCGGTTGAACAACATTATCTCACCATCAGGTGAGGCCGAGATTATACAGCTCGGAGAGGAATCGATCAGGGTTCCCAGAAACTCCTGGGATTCGGCGAGCATTTCATTGGCGTCTTCCAGACGCGCGTTATAATCGGAGAGCCTTTTGTGATTTTCCCACAGGGTTAAAGACATATCGTTGTACGCCGTCGCCAGTTTAGACAGTTCGTCGTCCATATCTGTTTCAACGAGAGAGTACAGTTCGCCCTTGACGGTCTTTTCGAATCCGGCGATCAGGCGCTCGAGCGGTTCCTGAAAGCGCTTGTTTATGAGATACACTGTCAACAGCGACAGTAACGTAGAGGCCAAGAAGAGCACAAAGAAAGTGTATTTAACCTGCCCGAACACCGAGCTTCCTTTGCCATGATCAGATATTGCTACCAGTACCATGCGGGAGTCGTTATCGGGTCTGAATTGATAGTAATAAACGAAATATCGGGAGTCGTGTATTATGGGTGTCAGGGTTCCCTCACCGAGGCTTGACTGGTGTTTGACGATTTCCGGATTTACCAGGCGGTCAAAATCGATTTCCTCTCCCCCCGTATCTTCCCGGGGTGCTTTTCGCTCCAGTGTCATGAACCTCGTGATGCCGCCGCCCTCCTGTTGAGAATACAGGTAACATCGTGTGATCTTCTCGACACGAAGTATCTCTCTCAGATGCTGACGCACGGCCTGGTCCGACGGCATGCTATCCGTTACAGAAGGATCGGAATTGAGGGTTTGGGTAATCTGTTCTCCAACGCGCTGGAACTCCCCGCGCATGGCCATGGACTCGGAGTCGACTGTGTGATTCTGATCGGGATAGAAGATTACAAGAGCCAGGGCGGCAAAGACAAAAATGACCTGAATTATAATAATATTGCCTAACCGGGTTAGAAAACCCGGTTTTTTTCGTGGTAATAGCCGCATTATTCTTTTCTCACCTATTGCTTTATGTAATATCGACCGTTCGTGGTGAAAGTTGATTGCAGGGGAAATCTGCAAATAAAAGTGGGAGTGGTGGAGGGGGGATGCCCGACTCTAACGTCAGGTGGCTGGGTGTCCAGCACACACCACTCCCATATTTGGAAGCGCGAGTATGCCTTGCGCTGTTAAGAGAGCAAGGTCCGTGCCTGTAACTGTCGAGTTGGTGTCTGGCTCTAAGGTGCTTTCAATATAACCCATAACTTGTTGTTTGGCAAGCGATAAATACAAGCATTATGGGTTTCTTTAATACCCGTTCCGGGGTGGGGACGAATAATTGAAAGGGAATGTGCAAGCTCTTGCGCGAACTCTGCGACAATTCGGTGGACTACATCAAACCGCAGGCTGCCTCAATCCGGCGGTCATGCCCGTTTGGCGTGCTTATCCTCGAGTTTTTCGATGTACTTTTCGGCTGCTACAGCGGCCGTGGTTCCATCGCCGACGGCGTTCGTTATCTGTCTGACAAGTTGAGCGCGAACGTCACCACAGGCAAAAATACCTTTGACCGATGTTTCCATCGTGTGGTCGGTGATGATATATCCACCCTCGTCGGTCTCGAGCTTCTCGCGAGTGATACCGGAGTTGGGTTTAAAGCCTATATACGGGAAAACGGCACCGACAGCGAGGTTTGACTTCTCATCGGTCTTGACGTTTTTCAGCTTGAGGTTGGTCACACGGGTACCGTCACCCTCTATTTCCTCAACCACCGTATCCCAGATGAATTCGACGTTGTCGTTATCGAAAGCTCGCTGCTGGATAATCTTCTGTGCCCGCAACTGGTCGCGACGATGGATGATGTACACTTTTGAGGCAAACTTGGTCAGGAAGGTGCCTTCTTCCACGGCCGCGTCCCCCCCGCCGACAACGCCAATGACCTGCTCTTTGAAGAATGCGCCGTCGCAGATGGCACAATAGGACACACCCTTTCCACTGTACTCCTTTTCACCGGGAACATTGAGAAAAACGGGCGAACCTCCAGTGGAAATGATAACCGCTTTTCCGCGGTAGAGGTTGCCGGAAGCACACCGAGCGATTCGATAGTCACCATCGACATATACTTCCTCAACCTCTTCCATCTGAACCTCGAGGCCAAAACTCTGGGCATGACTGGCGAACTTCATAGCCAGTTCCGAACCCTGAATGCGCTCGAAACCCAGATAGTCCTCGACGTCGCCAGTGACAGCGATCTGGCCGCCGGGCAAGTACTTTTCGAGGCATACGGTTTTTCTATTCGCTCTTGCACTATATAATCCGGCACAGAGCCCTCCCGGGCCACCGCCAACAATGATAACATCGTAATCCTTTGTCTCTGCCATCTTCTTACCTCAAGTATTTTCTCAGACCTTTTTCAAACGGAACAGGGTCTATCGCGAAGAGCTGCTTCATCAAGGTTATGTCACCGGTGTTACCCGTAGCCATCATCTTAAGTTGATCGCGGGTGATCGGCGCCGGCTTCATAAGTTTCTCCATCACTGAGGCCACCGCTCTCATAACCCACATGGGAATGTGAAAGTTCACTCTCTTTTTACCAAGAACCCTTTTGATTATATGCAGAATTTCCAAATATTCAAGTTTTTCCGGACCGCCGATTTCAATAATCCTCTCATTCGCCTGTTGAACAGTGAGGGCCTGCACCATCGCCGACACCACATCGTCGATATACACCGGCTGCAATCTATAATGACCATTGCCAATAACCGGTGTGATTGGAGATTTCGTAATCAGGCGCACGAGCAATGAGACGAAACCGTCATCGAGGCCGTAGATTACGGAGGGGCGATAAATGACGTACTCCATACCCGATTTTATCACTGCCTGTTCGGCGAGATACTTCGTTCGGTGATATTCGGTGCGGGCGTTATGCGAGGTTCCCATAGCGGAAAGGTAAAGCAATTTTTCAATACCGGCCCGCCGGCAGGCCTCGACCACGTTGGTTGTGCCGACGACAACGGTTCTCTCAAATGTCTTATGTTTTGTTTCGGCGATAATGCCCACCAGGTGGTACACGACATCGGCGCCCCCGAAGGCTGCCTCAAGGGACAGGGCGTCATCCACCGAACCGGCAACAGTCCGTACCGGGCCGGCGAATAGCCCCTCACCGGTGTCTGAGTGTGTCAGAACGGTTACCTGATGATCTTCGGCCACCAGACGATTCACGAGGTTCCGGCCCACGAAGCCCGTTCCACCGGTGACGGCGACCTTCACCAGTCGATACCTTTCTGGGCGAGAATCCCCTGTTGATAGGGATGCCTGACTTCGCGCATCTCCGTGATCAGATCGGCTTTCTCGAGGATGGATTCGGAGGCGTTGCGACCGGTAATAACGAGGTGTTGTTTATCAGTTCGCGCTGCCAGAATTTCATCAGCTTCTTCCTCGGTCACCAGACCCAGATCCATGGCAACGTTTAGCTCGTCAAGGATCACCAACCGGTACTGGTTTGACTTGATTTTGTCCAGAGCCAGTTGGACTCCCTTTCTGGCGGCGGCGCGGTGTTCTTCGAAAGATTTGTCGTCATCAATGATGCCCACGAAGCCCTCTCCGACGGTGTGAAGCTCGACATCTGGAGCCAGTCGTTTGATACCTTTGAGCTCGCCATATTTCCAACTACCCTTGATAAACTGTATAATGCATATTTTCCAGTTGTATCCCAGCGCCCGGACGCACATGCCGAGCGCAGCGGTGGTTTTACCCTTACCGTCGCCCGTGTAAACTACTAACAGACCTTTAGTTTTGGCCTTTTCTTCTGCCACTTTGCCTCCTTGTGAGTGCCTCTTTGCGGGCAAGTTACTTCAAAAGTATAGAAAACGCAATCGGCTAAATGGTTCCCCGACATCGCCCACAGGACCCTCAGGGCTAATTAGAACAAAAAGTATCAAATTTGATTGACAACGACGGCCCGGGGAAATATATTATAATAAAGATATAATTGATTAAGATTAACTTAATGTAAAGCGAAGCTCTTTACGAAGGAGGGTGCGGTGCAATTTACGAAGGCTGAGGAGTACGGGCTACTTGGTATTTTATATCTTGCGGATAAAGACCAGAACATCATAACTCCGCTTTCGGAGATTTCCCAGGCTCAGGAAATCCCGGAAAAATTCCTGGCAAAGATATTTCAGTCTCTTTCAAGATCCGGTTTGGTTCGATCACATCGGGGTGTACGGGGTGGCTTTACTCTGGGTAAGAAGCCTGAGGAAATAACTATTAAAGAGATCCTCGAGTCAATTCAGGGACCATATCATCTTCTGAAATGTATCCCTGAACCGGTTCTCTGCGGCAAGTCCGAATTTTGCGCCTTGCGAGAACTGTTAGTGGTCGCGGAAAACAAGCTAATTTCAGTTTTTGCCGAGCACACTCTGGCAGACATCGCACGCTGGCAAGCCAAAAAAAGCGTGGCGCAATAGACCGAGAAAATCTGGCATTTTTCCTGTTATTCCGGTTTACAACCTATCCTAAAACTCTTATCTTCCTGTTCCATTTGAACTGAGGAGAAACAGGATAAATTATGCCGGCAAAATCGGATCGCTGGATTGTCGAGATGGCGCTCAAACACGAGATGATCAAGCCATTCTCGGAGAGTCAAGTTCGACTCGGAATCAGCTACGGAGTATCCTCGTACGGGTATGATATCAGTTTAGCTGATGAGTTCAAGATCCTCAAATCCGCCGGCCTGACCGAGCTTGACCCCAAGAACCCACCTGTCGATCAGTTCATTGACACCAAGGCTGAATCCATCCTGGTTCCGGCAAATTCATTCATTCTCGGAAGGACGCGCGAGTATTTCAAGATTCCCCGCGACGTAATAACTGTCTGTATGGGCAAGTCAACTTATGCCCGTTGTGGGATTGTTATCAATGTCACGCCGTTTGAGCCGGAATGGGAGGGTTTTGCCACCATATCGATATCGAATACCGCCCCGGTGCCGGTGAGGGTGTATGCCAACGAGGGTATAGCCCAGCTTATTTTTCTGGAGGCGGCCGAGCTATGCACAGAGTCTTATGCAGATAAGAAAGGTAAGTATCAAGCACAACAGGGAATTACAACGTCCAAATCGGACTGACTCCTTCGAAGTATTATTCCAGCAGTCGCGTAATTCCCGATTGAATAACTCAGGAGCTGATGATGTCAGAAGAAGCCGTAAAAAATAAAAAGTCAAAGGCTGCCGATAAAACCAGGCGGGAACGCCCGATGGTAACTATCGACGGAAACACAGCCGCAGCGTACGCGGCCCACGCCACGAATGAAGTGATAGCGATATATCCTATCACTCCGTCGTCCAACATGGGTGAGATCGCTGATGAGAAATCGGCCCGTGGTGAAACTAATATCTGGGGCTCAATTCCGGACGTGATCGAAATGCAGTCGGAAGGTGGAGCCTCGGGCGCTGTTCACGGCGCGTTAACCAGTGGGGCCCTGACGACCACATTCACCGCCTCACAGGGTTTGCTCTTAATGATTCCAAACATGTTTAAGATTGCCGGCGAGTTAACGCCGACGGTCTTTCACGTTTCCGCCCGGGCGGTGGCATCCCATGCTCTGTCCATATTCGGGGATCACTCCGACGTCATGGCGACCCGGTCAACCGGTTTCGGGCTTATCGCTTCCGGCTCGGTGCAGGAGGTGATGGACCTGGCTATCATCGCGCAGGCAGCTTCATTAGCCAGCCGCGTGCCGTTTGTTCATTTCTTCGATGGTTTCAGGACATCGCATGAAGTACAGAAGGTGGAGGAAGTATCTTTCGACGACATGCGGGAGATGATCGATGAGGATCTCGTTACCGCGCATCGTCGGCGCGCCCTCTCCCCCGATTTCCCGACCCTGAAGGGAACGTCGCAGAACCCGGACGTATTTTTCCAGTCTCGCGAGACCGTGAACAAGTTCTATGACGCCGCGCCGTCGCACGTTCAGAGTTACATGGACCGGTTCGCCAAGATCGTGGGCCGCTCGTATCACCTGTTTGATTATGTCGGGCATCCGCAGGCTGAGCACGTGGCAGTCATTATGGGAACCGGTGCCGAAGTCGTTCACGAGACCGTCGACAACCTGGTGAGCCAGGGTGTCAAGGTGGGCCTTATAAAGGTACGGCTTTACCGGCCTTTCTCGGCGGAAGCGTTTGCCAGGGCATTACCGCCGACGGTCAAGAGAATAGCTGTTCTTGACCGGACCAAGGAGCCGGGCGCGGTCGGCGAGCCGCTGTACACCGACGTACAGGCGGCCCTTAACGAGGCGCTCGACAAGGGTCTGGCGACTTTCGACAAGCGTCCGCTGGTTGTCGGTGGACGTTACGGTTTAGGTTCCAAGGAATTCAACCCGCCGATGGTCAAGGCGGTTTTTGACAATCTCAAGAACCAGGAGCCGACAGACCACTTTACGGTCGGTATCAAAGACGATGTGACGATGAAATCCCTCGATCCGGACCTCAGTTTCGACATCGAAGGTGAGAATTTCCGCGGGTTGTTTTACGGCCT
Organism: Candidatus Zixiibacteriota bacterium; assembly: GCA_020351995.1. GTDB lineage: Bacteria > Zixibacteria > MSB-5A5 > GN15 > FEB-12. Next base: position 1,115,554 of record CP070674.1, on the reverse strand, counting down.
GGGCGCGGACGGTACGGTAGGGGCCAACAAGAATTCGATTAAAATCATCGGTGAGAATACCGACAATTACGCTCAAGGCTACTTCGTGTACGACTCCAAGAAAGCGGGGGCAGTGACGGTGTCACACGTTCGATTCGGCAAAGAACTTATTCGCAAGCCGTATCTGATAACGCGGAGTCAGTTTGTCGCATGCCACAATTTCTCGTTCCTAGAGAAGTATGACATGGTCGATAAACTGGTCGAGGGTGGGACGTTCCTGCTTAACTCGCCTTATGGCCCGGACGAGATCTGGGATAGAATGCCGATCGAGGTTCAGCAGCAGATTATTGACAGAAAAGCGAAGTTCTATGTGATCGATGCGATCGCCCTGGCGAAGGAACTCGGTCTGGGCGCGCGCATCAACATGATCATGCAGACGGCCTTCTTCCTCATCTCAGGTATTCTTCCTAAGGACGATGCCATTGGGGCGATCAAAGACTCGATTGTGAAAACGTACGGGACCAAAGGGGAAAAGATCGTCAATATGAATCACGCCGCCGTGGACGGGGCTGCCCGGGTGGTCAAAGAGGTGGATTATCCGCAGAAGGTGACCAGCAAGATTCATCGCCCGCCGATAGTACCCGAACACTCGCCGGAGTTCGTCAAGACCGTAACGGCTGAAATTATTGCCGGCCGCGGCGATGATCTTCCGGTATCGGCCTTCCCGGTTGACGGTACATATCCGACCGCGACCACGCAGTATGAAAAGCGCAATATCGCGGTTGATATCCCTGTATGGGACAAGGAAACCTGTATTCAGTGTAATATCTGTTCGATTGTTTGTCCGCACGCGGCCATCCGACCGAAGGTTTATGACAAGAAGTATCTGGAGAAGGCTCCTAAAGACTTCCTGTACACCGAGGCCAGAACCAAGCAGTTCGAAGGGCTCTACTACAGTCTTCAGGTAGCGCCGGAAGACTGCACGGGTTGCGTGCTGTGTGTTAATGCCTGCCCGGCATTCGCCAAGGACGAGCAGGGTAATAAGACTGAACGCCGGGCCATCAATATGACTCTCCAGGCACCTATTCGAGAGCGGGAAGTCAAGAATTGGGATTTCTTTATAAACGAACTTCCCGAGCCCGACCCGGCCCTGTTCAACATCGAGACGGTCAAGGGTTCACAGTTCGTGAGACCTCTTTTTGAGTTCTCCGGCGCCTGTGCCGGTTGTGGTGAAACGCCGTATTTGAAACTCATGACACAGTTGTTCGGAGACCGGGCTCTCTGCGGCAACGCCACCGGGTGCAGTTCGATTTATGGTGGTAACCTGCCTACCACACCTTACTGCAGACGTGCTGACGGTCTTGGGCCGGCCTGGTCAAACTCGCTTTTCGAGGACAACGCCGAGTTCGCCCTCGGAATGCGCCTGACGGTTGATAAGCTGGCCTCGTACGCTCTCCAGCTGGTGAATGAGCTTGTCCCCGAGATGTATGATGATCTGGCCGGAGCCGATCAATTCAATCAGGAGGGAGTTGAGCAACAGCGTCAGCGAGTAAAGGCTTTGATGGTCAAGCTCGAAAGCCTCAACGGCGGTGAGAAGGTACTTGCCCTGAAGAATGTTGCCAGTTTTCTGGTCAAGAAATCGGTCTGGGGAATCGGCGGCGACGGCTGGGCGTACGATATCGGTTTTGGTGGATTGGATCATGTCATGGCCAGCGGCCGTAATGTAAACCTGCTGGTGCTTGACACCGAGGTATATTCCAACACCGGCGGCCAGATGTCTAAGGCCACGCCACGGGCATCGACGGCGAAATTCGCGGCGGCGGGCAAGCCCTTAGCCAAGAAAGACCTGGGGTTGATGATGATGGCGTACGGTTCTGTTTATGTGGCGCAAATCGCTCTCGGCGCCAGCTACAACCAGGCTGTTAAGGCGATGGTCGAAGCCGAGAAGTATAACGGCCCGTCGATAATCATTTGCTACAGTCATTGTATCGCGCACGGAATCGACATGGCGCACGGGATGACCAGCGAAGACAAGGCGGTCAAATCCGGGCACTGGCTGCTGTACCGGTATAATCCCGAGTTGATCGATGAGGGGAAAAATCCTCTTCAGCTTGACTGCAAAGCCCCATCGATTTCTTTTGAGGAATATGCTTACTCGGAGATTCGTTTCCGCACTCTAAAGGCACAGAATCCCGAGCGGGCCAAGATGCTCCTGGAGTTGGGTCAGCGCGACTGCGACCGTCGCTGGAAACTGTATTCCCAGTTGGCGCAGCTTGATTATTCAAAAAGCTAACGCAAACAGGTAACTCGTTGATATATAGAGTGTTAGGCGGGCGCCAGCCCGCCTTTTCTCTTTGAATTTGGGGACCGGCACCGTCAAGAAAACCGGCATGTTTCCGATAATCTCCTAAAAGGCGTATATAAATAAAACCACAGGAGGAGACATGCGTTCGAGAACATTATTGCTGGTGGCTGCCTTGACATTCCTGCTGGCCTCAACGGCTGTGTGCGGTAGTGACTCGGAAGAGGAATTCGTCAAGAAGTATTTCGGCAAAATAGAGAAGAAACACGCGCAGAAACTGGGTTGGCTCTCAGGTTATTTTTCGCTGAATCGTATCAACCGGGATAACGACTACAACAAGTTCGCCAGTTTTGAGACGACCAATTTCACAGATGCCACTCTTTCCTGGCTGGGTGAGGCCAAGATTTTCGGTCTGGATATGGGCCTGGTGTTCCACCGCCGTTTTGCCTGGAACATAAGCCTCGAATACTGGCTGAAGATCGGCCAGTCTCTGGAAGGCACATATTTTTACGTACCGACCGGTACTTATGTTGAAAACCCCACCAGTGAGGTCACGGTTTACGGCGCCTCAACGGGACTGCAATATTACTTCTGGAATCCGCCGAGCGCGAAAGGGGAATTCGACAAATTAGCTCTTCGTGGTGGTGCGAATGTCGGCTTCTACAAGGCAAAGTGGGAAGTCTGGGACGAATACCAGAATCTCAATCTATCCACCAACAGCCCCGATGTATCCACGGCCAGTTTTGAGGACCAGGCTGTATCTTTCTCAGCCCTTATCGGTGTTGATTATCCTACGGGCATTTTTGATTTTGTCCTTGGTGTAGACTTCAGTTACCAGTACCTCAATTTTGACAATGTGGCATGGTATAACGAAGACGACGAGGAGATAATCGCCACTTATACGGGTACTTCCGATGGCCGGGTAAATCTGGGGCTATCTGGATTCAGAGGGAAGATCGAGATCAAGCATTTCGTCAGCTGGTAAACGGCCGAGAACTAATTGTTGACTCGAACCAAACAACTTCTTTTTTTGTGAACCGTAAGTCACCAAAACGGAGCACAAGAAGTGAAGTTGTTTGGTTTTTTGCATCTACGTAATCTCCTTCTGCTAGTGGGGTTACTGACAGTTGGAACTCTTCCCGCGGCCGCCATAGAAAAACTTCCAGCCGATTCGGCCGGTCAGATCAAGCCACCTGCCGGAAAAATCGCCTTTGTTCGCAACGGTAATATCTGGGTGATGGACGCCGATGGAACCAGCCAGAATATGGTGTGCCAAGTATCCAACGCTGATGGGCGTTTGAGTTGGTCTCCGGATAACAAACGGATTGTTTTCACGCGTTCGGGGTCCGTAGACCTGAAGGACCCGGATCTGGCGGGAGCGAGGCACAAGGTCTACGACCTGTTCATCTGCTATCTTGATTCAGCCGAGGCAGGGAACCTGAAGTACTGGACCCGGCTCACCGATAGCCTGGGCGCCCGGGGGCCCGAATGGAGCCATGACGGCGAGACGATTCTGTTCTGGAAAGATATGAACGCCAACCGGGTCAACGCCCACGGGGCTAATTATCAGCTCTGTGTTGCCGACGCCGTTTCCGGAACCTCGGCTCCCCTGAGACAGAACTGGCAGTCGGATGAGGAACTGTTCCTGGTAACGCCATCGAGAAACAGCCGCGACGGAATCGCTTTCGTGTTTTTCGATGAGCTCTCCCCCGCCGGCCTGGTCGTTCTTCCTCTGGACCGAATTGGCATAGAACTGGACTCGATAAAGTTGATCGCTGAGCAGAATCAAGGAGTCCTTGCCCCTTCGTGGTCGCCTGATGATCAGTGGCTGGCCATGGTAGGCAACTATCCCGATGATAGCGGTCTGTATATCGCTACCGGGGACCTCGGGAAAAGATACATCGTGGCGTTACCCGGCCCGAGAAGCCATATCAGCAAGTATCCGCCGTCTTTTTCACCGGATTCAAAGTGGCTGACTTTTTCAATGAGTGACGGTTCGATCTGGATTTGCGATATCACCGGCGCGGGACTCAAGCGGCTGACACAGCCCGGCAAAGATCAGGCCCCGTGCTGGTCAAGATAATCACCGTTCAAGGGACGGCCCACAACCAAGAAAACCGCCGTTAGCCGGCGGCTTTCTTTATGCCATCATTTTGTGCAGGTCTACAGGGCTTTCCAATTGTAGAGAACATCTACCAGAAGGCGAAGGCCGACTCCAGTCATCCCTTTCGGCACATAGGGGCGTCCGGCGCGCTCGACGTCAACGGAAGCAACGTCGACGTGAGCCCAGGGATAATCGCCGATAAAGTTCTCCAGAAAAGCAGCGGCGGTTATAGTGCTACCGGGGCGTCCGTAGGAATTATGCAAATCGGCGATACTCGATTTCATGTTTTCCCGATACTCATCCCATATCGGCAGTTCCCAGACTTTTTCGGAGGTAGCATCGGCGGCATCTTTGACTCGCTTCATGAGCCTGGGATTATTACCCATAATAGGAGCACCGTGGTAACCAAGCACCACCAGGGCGGCTCCGGTCAGAGTGGCGATGTCGATTACAGCCTGCGGTTTGAACTCACTGGCATAATCAAGGGCATCGGCGAGAATCAGGCGCCCCTCGGCATCGGTATTAATGACTTCGATTGTCAGTCCCTTACGCGACGTGATAATGTCACCCGGTTTGGTGGCTGTTCCCGAAGGCATGTTTTCGGTGGTGGGCATCAGTCCCACTACGTTCTGGCGAAGCTTCAGCCTGGCGGCGGCAACAACCGTGCCGAGCACGATAGCGGCGCCGGTCATATCGCTTTTCATAAAATGCATATCCGTGCCTGGTTTGAGCGATATGCCACCGGTGTCAAAGGTAACACCCTTGCCGACGAGTACGATCGGCTTGCGACCTTTGGCGGCTCCCCTGTACTCAAGAATAATGAAGCGAGGTGGTTCGGTGGCCCCCCTGGCCACGGACATGAGAGCACCCATCTTTTCCCGGGCAATGGCCTTTTCATCAAGTACCCGGCACGAGAAGCCGTGGGTTCTGGCAAGTTTCTGAGCTTGCGCGGCCAGTAATCTGGGAGTGAGATAATTAGACGGCGTTGACGCAAGAACCCGGACCAGGTTCTGACATTCGGCGGCGATTCTTCCCCGTTCAACTGCTTTCTGAACGCGATTGAGTATTCTCTTGTTGCCAACCACGAAGGTTATCTCATCAAGCACGTTCTTGCGTACGGCTCCCTCGCCGGTCTTAAATTCAAGCAGCTTAAAAGAACCCAACAGGTAGCCTTCGATAGCGGCCTGGAAGAATTCGTCTTTCTCTGCCCTACCCAGATAGAAGGCGGCCCTGGGGATCAGTGTCAGACCTTTAACACCGGAGACGGTACCGGCTGCCTTGCGATAGCTATCTGCATCCAGCCTTTTGCGCTCACCCAGACCAGCCAGTATGATGCGGTCCGCCTGATAACCGCCGGGCCGATAGATGGTAGCCACCTCGCCCATCTTGCCCGTGAACTCACCTGATTCCAGAAGAGTTGTTATGGCACCGAGGGAGACTTCGTCGAGTTCCTTCAACTGCCTGTCGGTAATTCTGTCATACTGTGCGACGAAGAACACCACGCTTCCCCCCCGAAATTCGCTAACGTGGCCTGCCGAGTACTTCAACTTCATACTCATACTCCCATATCAATCAATAGACTACGTTCTGACCGAGAAACCCTCCGGTTTCTGTTTCATTAAACGCTATGCGGAGCGAAAAATAAAGCAAAAAATCCTCTAAAATGTATCTCCCAGGAAACGGTGATAGTTTCTTTCTATTTCGGCTATGTTGTCCGAACCGAATTTCTCCATGAAGGCGTCGGCGAGCACCAGAGCCACGGCCGCTTCACCTATGACACCGAGAACCGGCACAATGCAAGTGTCGGCGCGTTCAACGGTAGCCCTGGCCGGCTTCTTCGTCTTAATGTTCACCGTACGCAGAGGTTTTTTGAGAGTCGAAACGGGCTTAGCTGCGAAACGAACAATGATATCTTCACCGTTACTAATACCTCCCTCTATTCCGCCGGCATTGTTAGTTTTTCTATAGAAGTCTTTCTTTGCAGAATCGCTACCGGCAGCATAGAATATCTCGTCCTGTGATTTCGATCCCGGGGACCCTGCCGAGTCCATGCCCAGACCTATTTCGACCGCTTTCACCGACGGGATCGACATCACTGCCGCGGCTAGCCGGCTGTCAAGGCGCCGGTACCACTGCGAGAAATGCCCCAGGCCGACGGGAATACCTCTGACGATAACCTCGACCGCACCACCAAGTGAATCCCGCTTCGCGGCCGCCTCTTTGATGTATTTTTCCATTTTCTTGCCGGTCGCACTGTCGACACTGCGGACGGGCGATTTTTCGACTTTTTCGGCGAAGGCGGCCAAATCCCTGGTCGAAAAGGCGCCCTTTAGTTTCACTTTCCCAACCTGAATCACGTGAGAGGCGAACTGTACTCCGAATTTCTCCAGAAACTGTCGCGCCAGACTTCCCGCAGCGACCCTGGCGACTGTCTCACGGGCGGAAGCCCGCTCCAGCACATTTCGAATATCATGATGGCCGAGTTTGACCGCACCGGGAAGGTCGGCGTGTCCCGGTCTTGGTCGGTCAAGGGCTTTTTCGCCCGACGGCTGCAGAGGATTCATGATGTTTGCCCAGTTGGGCCAGTCAAGATTGGGAATAACCAGCGTAATCGGAAATCCCAGCGTTACCCCCCCGCGAACACCCGAAACAATCTCAGCAGTGTCTTTCTCAATCTTCATCCGGTCGCCACGGCCCAGGCTTTCCTGTCTTCGCCGTAGCTGATAGTTGATCTGATCGAGACTCAAATTAAACCCGGCCGGGAAACCATCGATGATGACAGTCATTTGTGGGCCGTGTGACTCACCGGAAGTGAGGTATTTTATCATGTACGGAAAATAAGCAAATCGGGGGCGGTGGTCAACTGGAGGATACTGAATCGGACGATGTCTCGACGTCGGTATCCCACTTAATATCATCTGATATCCGGGCCAGTCTTTTCTGGATACGGTCGTCGATATTCATGGTTTTGGAGACGGAATCGAAGCGTTGCTGGTCAACCGGCGAGACTTCTTTCATTTCCTCGAGTACGGCGACGATTTTCTTGACTGAATTATCGATTTTGCGGAGACTGTCATCCAGTTGGTCGATGACTTTTTCAGTTTCGCCTTTGCGAAGGAGCATGGAAAGAATCTGCGAGCGTCCATAGATAGCCATGACGGCGTTATTAATATAGTGTGAGAGGGTTGCCATGGCGATGTTTTTGGACTCGACAGCGCCCTTGGCCCTCTCTTCCCGAAGCAGGTTCTGACTGAGCTCTTGCCGCTCTTTGAACAGGTTTTCAATAATGAGGTATGATTTCCATATTTCCTGATTGGCGATTGTAAGCATTTCTTCAATGTCACCGATGTCAACGCCAAGGTACTGGGCGATATCAAAGGTTTCAGCCAGTAATGAGCTGGAGATTTCATCAACCTGTTCCTTGGTGAGGGAAAGCGCCTTGGACAGAACGGCGACCCGGTTGAGCCGATCTTCGAGATCGAGTTCGTATCCGGAGAAGCGGTCCTTGGTCAGGGCTACCGCGAGCCGAACAATGTTGGTTAGAACATTCTCATTACCGGAGAGAGCGTCACCATGGTGGTCTCGAATGGACCTGACAATTTCCTCCGGCAGACGCCATGCTTCGGCCATATGAAAACCCACTTCACTGTGGTCCACCCCGAAGACTTGCTTTTCCGCTTCCGGCAGCGATTGGCAGCCAGCCTCGCGGGAAGTGATCTGCCGATATTCGTTCGGGTATTTGTGCAGGAAAAACAGCAAACCGATATCGTGAAGTAACCCGGCTATGAATGCTTCTTCTGTCGACGAGTATCCGGCGGCCTGGGCTATTTTCTTACTGGCGGCCGCCACGGAAAGCACGTAAACAAAAAACTCCGAAGCGTTAATACCCGACTCCTTGGCAATTCTCTCAGGGTGAAAAACCGATGTGGACAAAGCCAGACATTTAACGGTTGTGACCCCGAGTACAGCGACAGCCTGATGGACGGTTTTGATTTCGGCGAATCGCTGATAGAAAGAGGAGTTCGACATCCGCAGGACCCGGCTGGTCAGGGATGGATCCTTGAGAATTATATTCGCCAGTGAATCGGCTGAGAAATCTTCCTTGCCAACTTCTTGAAGAACTTCGGATAGCACTTGAGGAAGAGATAGCAGATTACTGTCTTGCTGTATCTGATCCAGTACAGGGACTTGTTTCATGTCACACCCTAGATGTAATATCGGACGGAAGGGCCAGAGGTTTAATGTCCGATAAAAAAGCAGCTCAGGTCAGCGAACGGGCTTCAAGGAGGGTACCGATAAGATCGGTCAACTGCTCAATTCTGAAAGGCTTGTAGAGGACTCTGGTGATGCCGGCGGCGTCCATTTTCTCCTTACTGATATTGACTTCCCATCCGGTCACCAGCACTATCGGGACATCGGGCCTTTTCTTTCTTACCTCGCGCGCGATTTCGAGCCCTGACAGCCCGGGCATTGCCAGATCGGTCAGAACGATATCGAATTTCTCATTGAGGGCCAGTTGCAGGCCTTCTTCGGCCGATACGGCTGTTTTTACATTATAACCGGTAGCCTGACACATGGCGGATATCAGGTCGAGTATCACGGCCTGGTCATCAATAGCCAGTATGCGAGGGGCACCTCGCTGTGGAATCGGCGGTCTTCCGGCGATTCTGGCAGGGAACTTGAATGACAGATAGGACGGTTCCTGGGCCACACGGTCAAAAGCGTAATAGCAGTCTTTATCGCCAAGGTGCTTGAGAAAGGTGTCGGCGGGGCGATATCTGAGCACTTCGCCCGACCTCTGGTAGTGCCCAAAGCGGGCAACATTCTGCACGGGAGGGAAATTACGATGATGCCGGGAGATATCCAGGTACACGTAGTTATCCGCGGCATACGTGGCCACCGTGATAATATCTTCCTGGTCCGCAAGAGAGGCGAAGCGGTTCATGGCTTCCTCAAAAAGGCCCTGGATGGTCTCACGGGGAAACTCGGTCTGGTCTATATCGGAAAGAGTGAGGCTGATCTCGCGAGCCCGTCCGCCGATCATGTAAAGATTGTCGGAGATTCGGTTTCGCATCAGCACGTTCTGGACAATATCATTAACCGTATCTGAAGGTGGTAGCTCAGTTGGTGCCGGCGCGGTGTCGCCGAGGTAGCCGCCAAAGGCATTTTTCATAAAGAGCGACGCCTGTTCAGCTTCGCGGATTATACTCTTGAAGTGATTACGCACTTCCCCGCTCAGGTCTTCACGCGTTTGTGCCAGTCCGGCATTTCCGACAATGGCTGAAAGATAATTGTTGAGCCTGTTCATTGACTCTCCAACGCGCTGCTCATCAAATTCGGGCGCCTGTAGCACCGGCTGAGCAGCGTGCAGTTCGTTAATAGTTAATCTGAGCGAGATCAGACCAGCCGCCAAGGTGAGCAGTCTCTGCCATTCTACCTGTTCGTTCTCGGTCAGGTCAAACATGAAAATCAGCACGACACCGAGGATATCATCGATACCCGAAATCGGGCAGGCGGCCATAAAATTCGGAAGGCCCGGTTCACCAAACAATTTTTGAATAGCGTCGCGGTTGACCTGATCGAAGGCCCGCACCTCCTGATTTACCTTGGTTTTGCCAGAGACGAACTGGGCCTGGTAATCCACTGCCACACTACCGACGCAACCTTCGCCGGGTAAGGTGATGAGAGAGGCGAGTTGCTCGGCGTTGGCATGGAGACCGTCGACCGCGCGAAATGAGCCATCATTTTGTTTAACGAACGTGATGGCAATCGAGCTGGTGGGCATCACCGCAGCCAGATGTCTCATAAAGAAACCGGGGTCCCCATCGAAGCGGAGCCCGGGGTCAAAGCGCAGGAACTGCACAACCTTGTCCAGGCCTTTCTTGCGGGTGATGTCCAGACGATGAATGTCTTTTTGTCGGAGAGCCAGAAGGGCCAGCCGGGCATAAACGTCAATTTCCTTGAGTTCGCCCTCGCTCACTCTGAAGGGTGAGCCGTCCTTGATAAACATCAGGGCCGCCCCTTCCGTTTCGCTTCCCACGGGATAAAGTAATGTGGACCGGGCGATATAGGTCCGGCCGTCGTCCCCGGCCGCCTCCTGATTGATTATCAGCGGTTTTTTCTTGTCGAGGGCATCTATCAGGGCAGTGCGATAGTTTTCTGAAAACTCTGTCACCGGCTCACTGCCGCCATAGATGCTCAGGGCACCGTTTTTCATCCCGAGCAAGTGAACCGATCGACAGGAAACCAGTCCAACGAGGCTGCCGCAGAACGACGGAAGAATATCGGCTCGTGAGAACGAATCGGCACTGCGGACGACACGCCGGGTAAAGTCGGAGTATTGTGAGGTGTAATTTTCCAGCTCCCGTTTAGTGCTGGTAAGCTCTTTGACCAGTCGTGAAGATTTTACCATCTCGGCCAGCCAGTCAGCCACCGGGGAAAGATATCTGATTTCGGTACGGCCGAAAAACCGGCTAACCGGGGATACGAGTACTATTGCCCCAATCTTCTCCCTTCCGGATACCAGCGGCAGCACCAGCGAAGAATTGAATCTCGAGACAATTGTTTTTCCCGAGGCGTCAACGAAGTCGAACGAGCCAGAGATCATCGGCTCAGTGGATTCCACCGACTGACTGATGACGTTCTGCCCGTACGGGTATCGTTCGAGGAAAGCGGTTTCCTGTTTAGTGAATCCGACCGATGCCGTAAGAACGAGCTGTCTCTGACTTCGGTTGACAAAGAATATCGCCCCACCCATGTCGGGAAAGTGACTGATGATTTCGCGGATGGCAAGGTCGAGGAATTCGACTGTCTGATACGGTTCGCGGGCGTCGGCCTGCAAATTACCCAGGATTGAAAGTTGTCGGTCACGGGTGGCCAATTCTTCCCGCCGGGTTTGCCAGAAGTCAGCATATAGAGCCAGACCCGAAACAGCCAGCAGGATCCCGAGCACGAAAAGTGAGAGCTGGACCAGATCGATTATCGGGTAAGCACCCTCAACGAACCATTCGCCATACTCCGTCATGCTCTTAACGGTCTGCCACGCGGTAGCAATAAATACAAGTATGCCACCAAAGAGAAACGCGTATCTTCCTGAAACACCTTCCCCGGAGAAGAAGCCGAAACGATAGACCAGGAAGACTACCGAAACCAGTGCCAGAAAGGCTGTCACAATGGCGGACAGAGACTCAATCATCATGTTAGCTCCTCTAGCTGGCCGTGCAAGGTAAAGGCATCGGCCTCGGTAATCCGGACCGGGACCACGCCGCCAACGGCAACGTTTTCACTTGCGAAGAGCACCGTTTTGTTTCCCTCGGTGCGCGCGCGCAGAACGGTCGCATCGCGTCGCGAGGTGCCTTCGACAAGGCTGAACCGCACTTGATTGAGTTCACGCTGATTCTGGCAGCGCGAGATCTCCTGTTGCATGGCGATAAGTTTATTAAGACGGCGTATCTTATCTTTTTCCGGAACGTCGTCGGGATACCTAGCCGCCGGAGTCCCGGGTCGAGTGGAATACCTGAACATGAAAGCACTATCGAATTTGACCTGACGAACCACGGCCAGAGTGGCTTCGTATTCTTTCTCGGATTCACCGGGGAAGCCGACTATCAGGTCGGTTGTCAGGCAGATATAGTCCAGCTTCTTGCGGATGTACTCGACGATCTTCAGATAATGCTCAACCGTGTACACCCGCCCCATGCGCTTGAGGACCCGGTTGGAGCCGGCCTGAAGGGGCAGGTGAACGTGAGGCATAATCTTCGGCTCGGCGGCCATGAGATCGACCAGCTTCTCGGAGAGGTCTTTGGGATGGGAAGTCATAAAGCGCAATCGTTTGACGCCGGTTTCACCGGCAACACGCTTGAGAAGGTCCGGGAAATCCGTTTCGTCACAGCTATAGCTGTTTACGTTCTGTCCCAGCAGAGTGATTTCGACCACCCCCTCATTAACCATCCGACGCACCGAGTCTATGATGTAGTCGGTGGAATGGGCGCGTTCCTTCCCTCGGACATAAGGGACAATGCAGTAGGAGCAGTGATTGTCGCACCCGCGCGCGATAGTCACAAAACCCGAATACGGTGTCTCCTTGACCGGTGTGATGAAGTCAATATTCTCGTGCCCGAGGGCCGTCATCACCTGATCAGTGCCGGGTTTGTCCTCGATAACATCGGGAAGTTCAAACACACGATCGGTACCGAGAACATAATCGACGTGCGGAACCTGCTCTATAAGCTCTTTGCCGAGACGCTGTGCCATACAGCCAACAACGGCAATCTTCAGATGGGGTTTGCGGAACTTGTAGCGGGCAATCTCCCCCAACCGCCCGAAAACACGCTGTTCGGCTTTTTCACGGACGGAGCACGTGTTCAGAATGATCAGATCGGCGTCGCGCTCATTGTCGACGGGTCGATAACCGCGGTTGATCATGGTGGCCATAAGGGTCGAGGTGTCGGCCAGGTTCATCTGGCAACCGTAAGTGGAGATATGGAAAGTCTGTATTTTGCTACGCTTTTCCATGTCGAGTCCGTAATGGCAGGTTCATTGTAGTTCGGTAACAGATAACCGATGATACATTTTTGACAAATATTTGTAAACAAAAAGTTTTGAAAGAGCGGCCGAATGTCTTTGAAGGTAATGAGTTGACTCAGAGACTATACGATAATGGGAGCTACAGCAGTCGCTGAAGAAAATCTACTTCTTTTTGCCGCGGGATCGGGCGGCTTTGGTCTTTCCCCTGGTGGTGCGAGGCTTTTTCTTCTTGGCCTTTTTTATCTCTTCCTGAAAGATCTTTTCCAGAGTATAGGAGGAAGGCGTGAAGTCCAGAAGACACAGTTCAAAGAGGTCATCGACGCGTTCGAGGAAGGTGAATTTCGATTTGCGGAGAATCTCCTTGGGTAGATCCTTGAGGTCTTTCTGGTTTTCCTTGGGGATAGCCACGTTGTATATACCCGCACGGAAGGCAGCCGAGACTTTTTCTTTGATACCACCAACCGAAAGCACTTTTCCGCGAAGGGTGATTTCGCCGGTCATGGCGATATCATTGCGGATGGGACGCTCGGCCATAACCGAGGCGATAACCAGGCAGACAGTGACACCGGCCGACGGGCCATCCTTGGGGATGGCGCCCGACGGGAAGTGGATGTGGATGTCAAAATCGCTGAAATCGGCGAAGTCGATTCCAAGCATATCCGCTTTGGATCTTACATAAGAGTAGGCGGCCTGAATCGACTCTTTCATTACCTCGCCCAGAGAACCGGTGGTGAAAATCTGTCCCTCTCCCTTCATCTTGAGGCCCTCGATAAACATCAGGTCGCCCCCGGCTCCGGTCCAGGCCAGTCCGGCGGCAATGCCGATTTCGGGTTGTATTTCCGCCTTTTCAGGGATGTACACGGGCGGTCCCAGGTATGACTCCAGATTCTTCTCGCTGACCGTCCATCGTTTGCGAAGGTTGGAAACCTTTTCGAGAGCCACCTTGCGGCAGATTTTCTCAAGCTGCTGCGAGAGACCCAGCAAGCCGGCCTCCATGGTATAGTGATTGATAATCCGGGCGAGAAGTTTGTCGGCAAAGTTCAACTCTGTTTTCAGGATACCGTGCTTCTTGAGAAGCTTAGGAATAATGTATCGCTTGGTAATGACGATTTTTTCTTTTTCGATATATCCGGGCAGTTCGATAATCTCGAAACGAGGGATGAATTGTTCCGGGATTTCCTCATACGAGCGGACGGAGCATATGAAGACGACTTTGCTCAGGTCAAAGGGTACGCCGATGTAGTTGTCGAGAAAGCGGGAGTTGACCCGGTTGTCAATAGCCTCGAGCAGGGCCATGTTGACCGAGGAGTCGTTGTCGATATTGAAGTAGTCAATATCTTCGATGAGCATGACCGGGTCACACGAACCGGCATCGCGGAGGGCCCTGATGATTTTACCGGGCATGGCGCCGAGAAATGTTCGCGGGGTACCTTTTATTTCGGAGACTTCGGAGATGCCGCCTACGGATATGCGAAGGAATTCCTTCCCCATAGCCTTGGCAATGGCTCTGGCTATGGCAGCCTTCCCGGTTCCATGGGCGCCAATCAAGCAGAGAGTCGGGCCTTCGTTGACACCGCCAAGCAGTTTTCTCACTGATAATCTCTGTAGAATCTGTTCCTTGAGGCTGACCGGACCGTAATACTCAGTTGAGAGGACCTTTTCGACCTCGGACATGCTGTAGTCTTCCGGCTTGCACTTGCCCCACGGTAAGGCCAACAGCCACTCGAGGTAATTCTTAGTTACGCCATATTCGGCCGAGGCGGTGGAGAGCTGAGACAGACGGTCGGCTTCGATAGTACCACGCGCAACGACTTCCGGGGGAAGTTTCGCCATACTCTTAATGATGTTTCTGATTCGGGCGGCCTCTTTTTCCTCGGCAAAATCCTCACCAAGCTGTTTGCGGATTTCGTGAAGTTGCTGGCGGAGGAAGTGCTTGCGCTGCTCTTCTTCCATCTGCTTTTGAACGTTGGCGTTGATATTGTGCATGGTAACAACCCGGCTGAGTTCGGCATTGAGGTAGTCCAGGAGTCGTTCAAGCCGGATTTCGAGATTAACTGTTTCAAGCAGAGTCTGTTTCGCTTCAAGCGGGAAATGATATGTTGAGGCCACGGTATCAGCGGCCATTGAGGGATCGTCACGGTTCATCCGTAAAACGTTGAGCTGCTCCGGGGAGTAGGTCGGATCGAGGCCGGTAATTTCCTTCACGACCGAGATGACCTCGTCGACTTTGGTGCGAACGGCTTTGGGGATTTTGTCCTGCGGCTGGAGATAGCTGGCAGAGGCGACTATAAACGGCTCGGTGTCGATTATTTTCGAGATCACCACGCGCTTGATACCTTCAATGGTGACAATTTCGGAATTACCAGGGCCGGTTCTTATGTCGCGCACAACCGCGAGTACACCTACCCGATGGACCGGCGAGGGTTCAGCCTCGGCGTACTTCGAGGGAGAATAGGAAGCGATAAAATTCTTCTTACCACTTTTGCAGTCCTCGATCAGACGTAAATTCTCCTGCCGGCCTACCTGGATGGTCAGCATCATGTTAGGGAACAGAACTCCCGTTTTGAGTGGCAGAACAGGGTAGGTTTCTTCCTTGTCGGAGGGCAGAATGGGCAGTCTTTCTTTGCTGTCTATAATCATATGGGCACCGTTTTACATATTAATCGGCTGTTTACGGATTCCCTGAACGCAAGCAATTGTTTTTCTAAGTTGTTGTCAAATTTTATTTTCGCCGATGCTCAGGGGCCGCGAATTACCGGGTCCGCCGCAAGGCGCTTCTATAAGTTATACTGGAGTTTTGGCCCATTTGTGCCCAGTAGAAAGGAGCCTTACAAACCCACCCAGAGGGTGGGGCACCAGCCTCCACAAGATAGGAATCTCTTTACATCACTCAATTGGAGCCATCATGCCACCATAAGTCCAGTAGAACTTCACCCTTAAGGGCGTCAATCACGCTTCGGCTCCCCCGTAGCTTTGTCCGCGCTCCCGAGTTTTGCTCTTCATGGACGATCGTATCTGCGCTCATACACTGAATTGCCCATACTGGAGTGACGGGGTGTCTTCCCCTAAACGTATGAGATTCCAATACATAATACGCTAAAACCAGATGGTCACGAAACGTGCCGCATATTGTCAGAGTCATTGCCTCTAGAAGAGAGATCTTGGGTTTCTGATCTGGAAATCCGTGAAAGGTTTGGCGGAACGCTGAGTTGCGTCTGGCTTCCTCGTCGAACTGTTCGATAACAGCCCGGGGTAACTTGCCAGCCACCCGGTTCTTTGATCGGATCTGAATAAGGGCTCCAGTAGCACAGTCAATTGTCACATCGACGTCGAAGGCATCTTCAGAATCCTGAATTACAATGCCGTCGGTGCTCAAGCGCAGGTTGTTAAACGATACCTGCCAAACGTCTCTACCGTTCACACTGTCGGCCAGATCAGTTAGAATAAATGCTCGAACGGTTGTCCGCTCAGTTATCTCATCCGCAGGTGGAAATAGCAAGTTTTCATACTCGTCAAGACCAGTGTACAGTAGTGCCAAATTAACTGCCTGACCAGCGTCCTCAACGGTGTGCGATTGTCCATCGCCCGCTGGACCCTGTGCCTCCGCGTATGAACAGAACGATAATACCCACAAACCCAGTGAGAAGTATAGGACGTACTTCATCAATGTGATTCCTCCTATGGTATCAGTCTTCGTAGGTCTGCCTTACAGATAATCTGTTCCCGGAATCTTTACTATGCGAGACCGTCATCAGGACTAGAAAACAGATTCTTTGCAGGTGCATACATGTCCTCCCACTTATCAGCCCCTAATTGAATGACGCAGATACAGCGGGGTTTGTCAAGTTGTGTGGCAGGAGTCGAAGACGGCTCCTGCCTTACAGTCAAAAAGAAAAGACTTTTCGGCAGAACCACTACCGGGTTCTGCCCTACGGAAAACTACCGAGCCTGTAAGCCTAGTTGACGGGTTCGGCCGTTTTATTCAAGAACATCGACCGGACTTCGTAATCGGGGTGGTTTCGCAGGTTGCTTTCATTCAGGCGTATCTTAGACGGGTCAACATCGAGCCGGTAATAACCCAGCCGATTGTTCTCAACCACCGGCCAGGACATATTCAGACTGGCGTTGATCTCCCCCTTCATGCGGTAAAGATACCGGGCCTGATTGAAACCGATCTCGATATCCTCTTTGTAAATCCAGCCCGAGTCGCGGTTGAGCCTCGACCAGGCCAGCTTGGTGAAATACTTGAACGACTTGCCGGTCAAGCGAACCGGGAAACCGTTGATTCTGACAAGGTATCTCTCCTTTTCATAGCTGCCGTCGACCTCGATTGACTCCAACGAGCCAAGAGTTGACGTTCTGATTGCTTCATGGTGGTTTTCCGCCACCGTCCATCTGGTTTGCATATCAAGCTCCTCTTTAAGTTGTTCTTGTTTCTCATTTATTTTCTTCAACTTAGTAGTATCACGAAATACCGCCAACAGGCCATCACTATCCAACTCACAGAACTGTCGAAGAGAGCAGATACCGGCTCGGTGCAGGGCAGCGAAGTCGTGGCGGCTGAGCAGTTCGCCCAGATAGTCGTGTATCGGTTTGAGGTCCGCTGGTATGCCGTGCCTGAGGCTGAAGGCCAGTTGTCTGAGTTCCGACGGAAGGCTCGATGATGCTTCGCTCGACTGTATTAGTTCGGCAATGGCCGCTACCAGATGGCCGACAGTTTCCCCGAGATGCATGATCTGGCCCAGGTGCATTTGAAAAGTTTCTTCCAGTTGCTGAACCGGTACCAGATTCCGCCAGCGTTCAAGCAGGAACAGAGCTTTAAGCGAAGCGGTCTGGCGGTATGCCAGAGGTTTCCGGTCTCCCCCTCTTCCAATCAACAGAGCGGCCTCGTCAAGCAAGTGGTGATAGCATTGATAGAGCATTCTCAGCGGAGTGTTGCGGGTCTGTTCAAGGCGGCTCAACATGGCGGGGGGAGTATCCCAATCAGGTCCGCTAAGCGCCAAGGCGACCCATGCAACGGAGTTGTTTGGGTAACCCTGCCGCAGTTGATTCCGGTAGTGTGTCGCCTGCTTCACGGAAAGACCGGTTCTGGTCGTGGCCAAACCGAATACAGTGGGTTTAACTTCGGGGCTATTCTCGATGAATCCGTCAGCGGTCAACCTCTGTAGAGCAGCGGTGACGTCATCGGATAGTCCATCTTGATTAAGGTGGTATCGGAACGAGTGAGCATAGACACTTTCAATACTGTCGCTATTGGAAGCAAGGCCACTGACTATGATATCCAGCAGCCAATCTTCGAGAGGCATACTCTTGAAGGCGGATTTAAGCGGCTTAGTGTTGATGCCGGCGATATAGGTATCCCACAGTATGTCTCTGTCAAATTTATTTTCGGCCAGAATGATGGCTCGCCCGGCCGGGCAGGTTTCCCTGTCACCAGTGAGCCGTCCGGCGCGGCCGGACATGTTCTCAAACTCGGAGCGGCTCACCGGCTCGAGCGACGGCCTTCGATCGTACTTTCCAGAAGTGTATTTGACTGTTTCGAGGTAGACTGTATCGGCCGAAAGGTTGACTCCCATAGCTAAAGTAGTAGTTGAGAAAAGAGCTTTAATCTCTTTTTCGAGAAAGGCTTGCTCAACAATCAATCGTTGCTCTGGGGACAGGTCAGAATTGTGAAAAGCCACACCCCGGCTGAGGGCCTGCCGCAGCGAGCGGATAAGAAACGAGGGCTCCTCTCCCTCGAGTTCAGACAGGGCTTTCTTGGCCTCGGGCCATTTGACCGAAGCAGCCAGTTTGAAGGCGGCGTCGACGGTATCCATGCGGGATTTGAGGAAGATCAAGGTGGAATTTTCGGTGTCCTTTATCTGCTTGATGAATTTGTCGAACGAGGTTTCGGTGTGGTCCGAATCGGCGAACGGTTCGTTTCCATCGAAACCATTATTGAAGGTGCGATAGTAATAAGTCCCTTCGGTAGCCACTCCCCTCATAAGCTCGACGGGACGGCTGCACTCTTCGACCAGGGTAGCTCCCAGCCATTGGGCCAGCTTTCCCGCTGATCCGGCTTCATCGCCAATAACCGCTGACAGGCCGATTATGCCAGGTTGGTATTCGGACGCTCGTACCTTTGTGAGCAAGCGTTCCAGAACGGCTCCTCTTCTCGGTTCGCCGATAGTCTGGATTTCATCAACAACGATCAGGCCAATGTTCTTAAGAGCGTCCAGCGAGGTTGTAAGCAGTGAGTCGAATTTTTCATAGATGGCCACGGCGATCTGGAAATGGCCCCGGGCGAAGGCGTCATCATTTTCCGGGTGATCACCGGTAACAATAAGGCACCTGACGCCGAGGTGTCCGTAGGTTTGATTGAACAGGCTGTAATTTTGCTCGGCCAGGGATTTTAGCGGAAAAAGCATGACGGTTTTCTCACGGCTCGTGAGAGCCCTGACGGCGGCCATCTCCGCGCAGAAAGATTTTCCTGAAGAGGTTGGCGCGGATATAACCATTCGTACCGAGGTATGCTCCTGTCCCTGCATCGGTTTCCCCAACAGGTTCCGGCGCACGGCCCGGTCCTGTATGGGCAGGAGAGTTTCACCCTGTCGTTCCCGCCATAGTTGAATAACGCGGGATGGTATCCCCCATTTTTCCAGTTCACTCAAACGCATTTTGAATCCTTCCCCTATTTGACACAGATCTGTGCCGCGATTACAGTCAACCGCCGCAGCTGGCGAAGCCACACGACATACAAGTAAAGCAACCCCCCAGTCGAACCATACCGGCCCCGCAATCGGGGCAGGTAGCCGCGTTCAGGTAGGTGTAAGACTCGTTGTTGCCGGTTTCTTCGACAAAGGCTCCGACGGGATGGTGATAGTCCTCGATGAGTTCCGCTGAAAGAGTCTGGCTGTTGATATTATTCCAGGCCATGATTCTGCTCCTTATTGGCATGCTACAAAGGCAAAACCAAAATACTGCACATTTGTGCAGTTGTCAAGCGAAAATCACAGAAAATTTATAAGCGACTGATATTAAAGCAGATATATTTGGGCGGGGTGTGGCTGAAGAAGCGGTTGAGGCAATTTCTACGCTTGCAGCGAGCAATTATTGCTTTTGCGCGGCCTATTTCAACAGAGGTCAGAGGGGGGCGTCTCTCGATTGTACGCTCTACGCAATAGATTATTATGTCAGTCTATCGCGTAAGTATGAAACATTAGAGGCCTATACCACCTCCAAAAGGCCCGAATAGAGGGCGGGACGCTCTCACCCCGCCCTCCCTTCACCCTAGCCCGCCAGGGCGGTGCTGTGGTACACCAAAAGCAGCATAGGAGGCCTGATACGTTACCGTACCAGGCCTCTTTATATACTCACCGACCGATTTCAGCGATCAATCATCGAGTTCGAAGGCGACGCGATAGCTAACCCAGCATTTTACCGCAATACCGTTTTGAATTCCGGGTTTGAATTTGTTTTTGTACGCTGCCTCGACCGCGGCTTCGTCGAGAGACGTGGTGTGGGAAGTCTTCTGCACCCTGGCGTCGATTACGTTACCATTTTCATCCACCAGCACGCGTACGTGAACCACGCCGGTAATCCCGGCCAGTTCGGCAAGTCGCGGATACTCGGGTACGTGACGATAGATCATTTCGGGGTAGATTTCCATGGCCACAAACTCGTAAATGGGAGGTATGTACCCTCCGATATCGTGAGTGTCGACAATTATACCCCGGCCATCCCCCGTCAATTCGCCCAACGGATTCGACACGATATCTTTGCGCTCTTCTATTGTCGCCAGAATCACGTTGTCATCGATTACCTCTTCATCGACAACGGGATTCGGTATAAAGTATCTTGGTTTTACAGGCGCTGCGGCCTCGGTCGAGATGTCGGGCGTCTGCGGGATTACCAGTGGCGGCGGCGGAATATCCCATGGTTTGACGATCTCCGGCTTGGGGGGTGGGACCAGGATATCGTCTGCCCCGAACAGCGACGCGACGTAAGCCGTCAACAGGAGTATTCCGACAGTAGAGATGGTAATCAGCATCGCCAGCATCAGATTCAATTGATACCGGGCTTTGAGTTCATATGCTCCGTACGGCATGTATGTCTGCATAGTCATGTGTTCTTCACCTCCCTTCAGTGGGTTTTTTCCAGTTGTTTGTAAATCTCACTTGAGCCTTTCTATTTCATGTCCGGTCACGATAGATTCAAGGTGTTAATTTTCAGGTGCCGGTTCGAGATCGGTGGCGATCAGAAACCGGGCGCATTCCATATTTTGAAGAATCTTCATGATATCCTGCATGACTCCGAAGCTGGCCTGTCGATCGGCCTTGAAAACGATATACGCGTTTGGGTTGATCGATCGCGCGAGCAGCAGTTGCTTTCTGAAATAATCGAGATTCACGGCAGTGGTGCGGCGAGTCACGAAGCTTTCAAGTTCACCTGACGTCGACAGTTCAACAAAGTCAACAAATACGGAGTCGGCGCTGGTGACAGTAATAGTGATTATGTCCTTAGCCGGCACGTCGATGTGTGATTTTGATCCCGGCAGGGTGACCGCCCGGGCATCCGGTGGTTTGAACTGTGTTGTAGCCATGTAGAAGATTAGAAGCAGGAAAGCAATATCGACCATAGGCGTCATATCCAGGCGAATATTAGCCCGGCGTTTGGTGATCGATGCTTTTCGTTTATTGGCGCTGCCCGCGGAGTTCGGGTTTCCCCCAATCATGACTATCCCTCCTCTCTATATATTAGACGCCTGTCGAAGTTGCCCTGTTCAATTTGTAGCCTCCGGTCGCCGTTAAGGGATATTTATCTCTGAAGTAGATACAAATCGGAGAGAGGAATCTTCCCGGAGTTTGCCTGAAATAATTTGCGGGCATAAAAAAAGCACCCGACTCTGATGAGGCTCGGGTGCCTGAATTCTCATTTGCCCGGCGGGCGTGGCGTTTAATTGTCCAGCTCGAACGTTACCTTGTAGCTTACCCAGCAGTTGACAGGGCGTCCATTCTGAATTCCGGGCTTGAACTTGTTGTCATAGGCCGCGGCAACAGCCGCCTCATCAAGGGACTTGGTTCCCGAAGTTTTGTGCACCATCGCTTTGCGCACGTTACCTTCCTTATCAACCAGGGCCCGAACCCAAACGATGCCGGTTATGCCCGCCTGGCGGGCCAGACGGGGATATTCGGGAGTCGTCTGGTGAATCATTTCAGGGTAGATTTCCACCGGGTAAAACTCATCCGGAGCCGGCAGATAATCGTCGTCAGCAATGTCGACCACGATGTCACCTTCGCCATCGGAGGCGGCGGTAATATCGGGGGCTACAATTTCGGCCAGCTCGTCCCTGGTTGCCAGGACGACGTCCTCATCGATGACCTCGTCATCGGCAACCGGTTTGGGAATACCGACCTTGGGGGCGGCCACCTGGGGCTGATTAACGTTTACCTGGGGCGGTCTCTTTTGCACGCTGGGCGGCGGGCCCAGATCGGCCACGGTCTTAATTACACGTGAGCTCAGATCGATAGCCTCCAGATCTTCCTCGCCGAGAGCGGTAATGACCCAGACTACGAGCAGTATCAGCAGCACAAAGGCGAGCGTAATAATCGTACCGAGCCCGAAGTTACGCTGGTACCTGGCTTTCAACTCGTAAGCGCCATAAGGTGAATACAGGGCATTTGGTAGTTGCATTATAATTCACCCCTTCCAACCGCATTATTCGCGGCAGCTTCGATGATCCTATTGTCACGATCTTCCCAGTCGCCGATAGCATAACGATACGAGAATTTGTCATCTTTCGGGATCTCGTCAACATCGACCCCAAGCGTTCTGGCTACGCTGGCGTTCCAGGATCGTTCAAGGAAGTCAATCTCATCGAGGATATCGACCATGTCGGCGTAACTGGCGTCACGGTGGATGAGGATAAGCGTATTCAGTTTCGCGTTAGCCCGGTTCTGGGCGATAAGCAGGTTTCTTAAGGTATCCGAGTCCAGCCTGTAGGTGATCGTATCCTCCGTTTTCAGCGGAGCCGAGGGAAGAAGTAATGGCATATTAGTGGGCGACGGTTGCCGTAAGTTCCACCAGAAGCGTCCCTCGCCGTCGACACGAAGCGTCAAGAGGTTGGATTCTTTGATATCCACCGTTTTGTCCATGTCTTCGAGCGGCGGGAGGTTGATTTCCATCGCCTGGGGCATCGAGAACACCGTGGTCACCATGTAGAAAATCAAAAGAAGGAAAGCGATATCTACCATCGGAGTCATATCGATACGGATCGCTATTCGCCGTTTCGGCCTTCGCAGTCCCTTTTTCGCTTCCTTTGGTGCCCGTTCTGCTACTTCACCAGCCATATTATTATATCACTCTCCTCTCAACATATAGACGTTTCACAACAGGCCTTTTGCTAACAGTAATTGAAACCCGTCAGGCACTTTCGCTCTGGGTGGTTTCGCCAATTTCAACCTCGTGGTCAGTAATGATCAAAAAGCGTTCGAGGTGGTTTTCCTGCATGGAGCGCATAATATCCTGCATGACCCCGAAACTGGCTTTTTCATCGGCCTTAATGACAATCAGTGCCCTGAGGTTTTTAGCCCTGGCCTTGTTGATTTCAGCATGAACATTGTACGTGTCGGCGATGCGGACAATCCTGGCCTTGGTTTCAACCAACCGCCCTTCGATTTCAATTTCTCGCTTTTCCACGTAATCGACGTAGATCGAATCGTACTTGGTCACCGTGATATTTATAATATCCTTATCCGGTAATTCGATCTGCGAGTGCGACTGAGGCAGGTCGACCGCCCTTGCTTCCGGTGGTTTGAACTGCGTCGTCGCCATGTAAAATATCAAAAGGAGAAAGGCGATATCCACCATTGGTGTCATATCGATTCTGATGGAGATGCGCCGTTTCTTTTTAATCGCCATCGGTTAGATTCCTTCTTTTTCCTTCAGAATCTGCATAATTTCAAAGGTCGCCTCGTCGGTGGTGTAGTTGAAGGCGTCTACCTTATTAACAAAGAAATTGTAGAAGAAGATTCCCAGAATACCGGACAGCAGTCCGCCAGCGGTATTGACCAGAGCCTCGGAAATACCGATAGCCAACTGGGTGGCGTCGATAACACCGCCCTCGACGTTACCGGTGGCGGCGAAGGCGCGAATCATACCGATCGTGGTTCCGAGCAGACCGACCATAGTCGCAATTGAAGCGATTGTTGACAGAGCGATCAGGTTACGCTCCAGCAGCGGTCCTTCGAGCGCGTTGGCTTCTTCGATCGCAGCCTGAGTCAGCTCGATCTTCTTCTCAGCATCGTAGGCGTTGTTTCCCCTCACTTCGCGATAACGATCGATGCCCGCTCTGAGCACGTTGGCGGTGGTTCCGCGCTGCTTATCGCAGGCGGCCAGAGCGCCGTCATAATCATCGTTCTGGATCAGCGTTACCAGTTTCTTGAAGAACACCTGTATGGAACTTTTACCCTTGGCCACTCCATAAAGAGAGATATAGCGCTCAATGGTAAAGACCAGGCACATGACCAGGATCATTATCAGGACCACAACCAGCGGACCACCCTGATAAATTGAGTGAACGATGGGACTCTCCGAAGTTCTGAAGACGCCGTACCACAGGCCGAAGCCGATGGCGAATGCTACAATCGCATTGAGAGTTACGAAAATAGTTTGTTTGACCACGAGAACTAGTCCTCCAAATTAGGATATAATAGAATTGTCATTTTTCCGTTTTTAAATTTCCACACCTTTCACGGCAACAAGTATAAACGCGCCCAGTGAAAGAATAACACCCCAGGAAAGTATACCCAGGAAAGCAGCCGGTCCGTAGGCTTTGCCCAGACTGGTGAAAGTGGTTGCAGCGTCAAAACCGTATTCACCGCCAAAAAACGAGAGTATCAGAGCCAGGACAAACAGTATCAGTGGCATCCAGTTAAGACGCAACATCTTTTTGAGCTTCAGGGCTCGCTGGTCGGGGTCCCCTTTCGTTCCGTAAATACCGTACAGCGTGTAAGCCGGTAACCCGATACACAACAGGGCATAGATCAGAAAAAGGATGGCCGTTAGCATGACAACCCCTCCCGACGAGAATACATAGGAACCAACGGATCCCAGGGAGATAAAAGAGCCAATTCCCAGCAGACGAGAATACTCTTTGTGGACCTTCTTCTTGGCCACATAGCTCGTTATGACTTCTTCGGCGGCACTCTGCTGCATAACTCCCTCACGCTCCGGGGGCGGGGCGACATCGGAACCGGTGGTAGCCGGCACGGCGGCGCTGTCACCGGTCATGGTTTGCCCGGCAGCGGCCAATGTATCGCCTTCGGCGGCGACCATGGCGCTGTCCTCAGTGGCGGCGGCCTGCTGCACCGCGACCGTGGTTTCCTCGACAATCTCGTTGTAGGCCGAATACCAGGGGATAAACAAAGTGGCGAATATTATGACTGAAGCGACAGTAAGGACCATCCGATCCAGAAAAGAAACGCGTTCTTCCAGAAGGGTACATTGATCCCTGAGTGTTTCTCCCTTTTCTCGCTTACTCCGAACACCTTCGACATATTTCTTCCGCTCGGCGTCGGTTTTGAACAAGTCCTTCGGCTTGCCCGGGAAGACCTCGAAACCAATATACCTGAATCGCTGAGCATCAGTTATAGGCTTGAAAGAGCTATTTTTCTTCTTGCCTTCTTCTGCAGCCATCAAAACTCCCAAAATAAGTGTTCAACAAATCTATGTCAGTAATGTTTTCGTTGTTAGAATTCGTACTCGGTCTGGCTTACGCCCTCTTCGGCGTCTTTGTTACCGGGATCGCATTTCAGGCATCTCTTATACCAGGTGTTGGCGTTACGAAAATCTTCGCTGGCGTCCTGCTTGGCCTCATTTTTGGCAACGGCCCTCAGGTGATAGGCCTGAGCAATGGCCAGCACAAGACCGGGATCTTTGCATTCACCACCCGTGGCGGCCATACAGTTCTGAGCCTTCAGGAAATAATTCAGGGCCTTGCTATAATTTCTGGTACATAGATCTTCGAGGAAGTAGGCGTGCCCAAGGGCCTTGTTGGCATCGCAATTTTTGGGATCCAATGACAACAACTGCTCGTAGTATTTCACGCCGTTGGTACAGTCGGATAACTGATAGAGATAGATGCTGGCGATTCTCTCCACAATGCCCATATCCGTCGGTACAAAATCCAAGTATTGTTTGAAGTAATCCGCGGCCAATTCGTAATAGTTCACATTCGGGTTAGGCCCGCCACCGATATCGGACAAGCCCTCATCGATATCGTCTTCTTCGTCGCCGTTATCCTGAGTATAGGCGATACTGAAAGCGCATTTGCCGGCATTGCTGAGGATAGACGATGAAGCAGAGTCGATGCCCATATCAATTCTTCTCTGGTAGTATTCCAAGGCCTGAACGTAACTCTGGAGACTGTGGTAGGCTATGGCCAGATTCTGAAGGACTCTTTCCTGCTCGGGATTTATATCCAGAGATTTCTTGTAATAGTCAATGGCGGCGGCAAAATCTTTTGGTTTTCGGTAATAGTAGCTATCACCTAACAACTGGTATACCTCGGCCCCATCGACCGACGAGGAATAGGTCTCGTCCTGCCCGGCCACCCATTCGAGGTGCTTATTAAGCATCTCCGCGGCCTTCTCGTAGTCGCGGTTGTACCAGAGAGCCTGGCCGTAATGGTAATAGATATCCCTGGCTTCGACCGGTATCGCCAAGACCTTGTCAAAATACTCAGCAGCATCTTCGTACCCGCGCAGGTTAGAGAAAGACATAGCCAGTTCGAAGAAAACCCTGACGTTGGATGAATCCGGCTGGGCGCCCGACAGTTCGAGGTATCGTTTATATGATCCAATGGCGTCTTTGAACCGGTCGGAGCGATCCTGACGGTTACGGGAAGACAGGGCGGCCTTGAAATAGATTCCGCCAGCTCTCATCCAGGCCGGGGCGTGGGTGCTGTCTTTGGTTAGTACAACCCGGAGCTTCTCGATAGCACAGGCATAGTCTTTCATCTCGAGGCAGGCTTCCGCCCAATGGTAATAAACCTCGAGTGAGCCGGTGTCCACCTGCAGCGCTTTTTCGTACTCCATGATCGCCAGGGCCGGTACGCCTTGATAAAAATTGGCATCACCGAGGTGGATATGATACTGCGGGTTGGCCGAATCACCTACGATGGCCTGACGAAAATAACGATCAGCCTCCTGCCAGTTCTCTCTGGCCATCATGACCTGACCGTACCCATCTTCGAAAATGTGCTTGTTGGATCTGTCCTTCTTAATCCCTTCTTGCATGATCTCTTCGGCCTCGTCCAGATTGCCGAGATTAAGTTCACACAGTCCGAGTTGATACAATGACTCAAAGTGTTTACTTTTCTTATCCAGCGCTATTCTGAACTGCTCGGCGGCCGCGGCGTATTTGCCCTGGTTATAGAAAATCATACCCTTAGTGTGGTAATTCCAGGGGTTGGACGGATCTATTGAAATATCGCCGTCAAGCATGGTCAAGGCTTTGGTGGTATCGCCTGACTGAATAGCTTGTTCGATTTCCGGCTTGATGTTTTGTGCATACAGGAATGACGCAAAAGCTGCTACAAAGAAAACCGACAGAATTCCCCAAAAAACCCGATTCTTGAGATGACCTCGCAAAACATAATTCCTTATCGTAACTTCAATTAAGACAACAAAAATATATAGTAAAACAGTAATGTCAAGCGAATAATTTCAGACTATTAACGCCACAATTCGGCCAGATGTTTCCTTAGAACGCCGTAGCCAAATTCGACCTGCAGACCAGCGTAAACGAGGATACCTATCCACAGCAAAACCGCTGTCATCGTCGTCAGCAGGACACCGAAGACGATCTGGATATACAATCCGGCAATGAACATAATGATGGCAGATAACATGTTCAACGCTCGCGTCACACTTTCCATTTTACCTTTCTCCTATTTATACAATAGAGACCTTATTATTCTTCCTGCCCTTATTGAAGTCACAAAGGAATCACCCTACTTTGCACAAGATTCGTGCCGGACGGCCAAAGCATCGCCAGCAGCATGCTCATCCTGTTGCCGTACAATAAAATACCGCCAGGTGTTGAATATTCGTGAGTCAACTTGAGGTTCTTATCGCAGTTACTGCGCCGGGGATAGTCTTTCACCGAACAGACCCGGTTTTCCTAAGTCATTGATTATTTGAGGATTAGCCGACTATACGGGGCTCGTGCCACTACACGAACGAGAGAGGAACATTCGTATTATTATTTCAGTCAAGTTGGCAAGCTTGTTTGCATTTCGTATGGTACAGTTGGCGAAAAGCCCGTGCACGACACCTGACAATTAAGAAATTATCAGATAGAGTCTTAGGCAGCCATTTCGAGTTATCCGGCGAAGCCATGAGAAAGCCGCATCCCGTTGTCGGAGGCGCGGCTCTATAGGCGTTTGCCAGAAGCACGCAGATCAGTAGTTATCGTGTAGTTCCTCTATCGCGGAGGCAATCTTATCCACCGTGGGAAGTGAAGCGTTGTCACCGTCGACACCGTAGGCCACTCTGGCATCGATTGCAGTAACCAGCTTTACCGGTGCCTCCAAGTAATATAGGCCCTCGCCACGGGTAATAACAGAAGATATAGTCGCCGCGGCGCCACCGGGGAACCGGTCCTCGGTTACAACAAGCACTTTTCCGCAGTCTTTGGCCGTCTGCAAGACTGTCTCCTCATCCAAAGGCTTGACGGTGCGCAGGTCGATTAACCGGACGTTTATTCCCTTTTCCTTGACGATCTCGGCGGCTTTGCGGGCCATCTGGAAGGTAGCGCCATAGGTAATCAGTCCGATGTCGGTATTTTCCTCATTGTACACTTTGGCCACGCCAAAGGGGATGAGTTCGTCAATATCCGGAACGGCGGTCTCGATGGCGACACCCTCCCAATCCCGACGGTTGTAAAGGGCCACCGATTCACAGAAGAGAACCGGGTCGTCGCAAGCCCAGGCTGTCTTGAGAAGGCCAGCGGCATCGTAGGCATTTGAAGGCACGGCAATTAACAAACCGGGGATGTTCATCCAAGTACCAAGATTGCCTTCGGAGTGCCAGAAAGCCCCCGCTCCCTGCTTGTAGCCACCGTAAGTTGTCCGAATCGTGAGGGGCATTTTCCACAAACCGCCCGAACGCTGGTAAGTTGTCACGATACGGTCCTTGAGTACCTGGTAGGCCGGTGACATGTAATCCAGAAACTGGATTTCAGGCAGAGGTCGTCGGCCCTGATAAACGTGGCCGGCAGCACGACCGAGAATACCGGCCTCGTCGAGAGGGGTATTGAAGCAGCGATCATTTCCAAAAGCGCGCTGAAGGTTCTTGGTGACAAGGAAGACGCCGCCTTTACCTTTAAGTTTTGACTGCTTTTCAATCTCGTCGATCATGTGGCCGGAGAAGTCGGCTACGTCCTCACCAAACAGAATCACGTCCTCGGACAGCATGAACAAATCGAAGAGAGTGTAATTGATGGCGAAGCGCATGGTCACAGGGCCGATGTTCTCGGGAAGCTCCGGGGTGGCGAAATACCCCTTTTCGTGAAATTCGGCGTATTTGGCTTTACGGTCGATACCGGAAGCCTCGCGGTACTTCTTCCAGGTCGCCCGGGCGTCGTCGAAATCGTAGGTGTACACCAGGCTCTGAATGAGTTCGGTTGTTTTGGGTTGAAAGGTGGAGACGGCCTTCTGTGATTCCTCGGTCACTTTGGTGTCGAGTTCATCCCACATGGCGGCGATTTCCTCACCGGTCACGATACCGTCTTCAATCAGAGTATTGGAGGTTTTGAGGACACAGTCATTGTAGGTGTGCCAGTCCTGCTCCACCGGGTCCATGTAGAAAGACTGATCATCGGAGCCGGAGTGTGAACCTTCGCGGGTTGTCTTGACATTCATCAGAACCGGCCCGTTCCCTGAGCGGGTGTATTCGATGCCCTCGGCCACTTTCGCCAGGCAGTCTTTAATATCAGTGCCGTCCACCTGCATGATTCTAAGGCCGAAACGCTGGTATCCCTCGAAGGGCGTGGTCGGGTCGCCTTCCGGGAATTGTTCCTCGACCGAGACGGAGATGGCCCAGCCGCAATTGTAGATGGCCGCTATGAACTTTGTTCTGTAAAAGGCGGCATAGAAAACTGCCCGGGCGAACTCGGCTTCCGAGGTCGAACCTTCACCAATGCAGCACACCGTTATGGCGTCCGTGGGGTATGCTCCACCGGGGAAATGTGACTGTTTCGAAATGGTCAGGGGATGTTTGATAGCTTCGCTCAGTCCGGCGGCCTCAAGAGCATGTCCGCCGGTCGGAGAGGATTGGGGCAGGACGGCCAAATCCGGATAGCCGGGGTGGGCAGGGATCTGTTGCCCCTTATTACGCCCTCTGGCGTCACCAATGGCCTCGAGCATCTTGTCTTCGAGTGTCGAACCGCGGTGGAGGTCGAAGGCCTTGTTGCGATAATATCCGACCCAGGGATCATTCTTCCTGAGGGTCTGGGCAAAGCAAACGTCGGCGAGCTCTTTCCCTCCACAGCCGATAAAGAACCGGTTATAGCCTTTGCGCAACAGAAGTTTTTCTTCGCGCTCCACCCGCCTTGCCTTGAGCATGCTGTAAAGCATCCCTTTCAACTCCACGGGGGTTTTGCCAGAGTATTCTTCCAGCGGCTCGCTATCTTTTGGCCTGGATTTCACCCTGGTTTCAGCTTGCTGCACCTTGTCAATTATAGTCAGAACATCCAAAGCGCTGTCTCCTCTCCTTAAAAGGGGCCATGCCCTATGTCATTCGAATTTCGTTCTTAAATAACAGCCCTGAGCCGAAAATGATTCCCAAAAAATACGCATTTTGCCTCGGAAGGTAAATCTATTTCGGTCCTGCCGAGTCCTGCCTGAAAAAAGCTCGCCGCGGATCTTTTTTCGCTTGTCGAGAGACGACATTGCCTATAACTTCCTTGTTATTCAACTGGTTACGAATCAGAGAGGGAGTAATGAAAAAGACCGGACAAAAGCCGACAAGGCGTCGACCCATTACGGCAGAAGATCTGTTCAAGCTGAGAATACCCACTTCGGTTTCACTGTCGCCGGACGAATCCAAGATCGTTTATACCGTAGAGCGCATGGACAAAAAGGAGAAGAAGTATTTCGCCAACATTTACGTTTGCGATGTATCCACAGGCGAGACTCGACAGTTCACCTACGGTAATCATAACGATGGACAGACGACCTGGTCACCAAGCGGTGGAAGGCTGGCATTTGTTTCTTCCCGCGATAAGAAAACCGGCCTGTACGTTATGCCCGCTACCGGCGGGGCCGAGAAGAAGTTGATGGAGATTGAAGGCACTATTTCGGACGTGAGTTGGTCGCCCGATGAAAAGTCGCTCATCTTCTGTATGCGGTATAACGACTCGCATTTTATCAAGGATGAAGATGAGAAAAAGAAAGTGCCGGTGTACCGTCACATTACCCGGCTTTTTTATCGTCTGGACGCGGTCGGGTTTCTCCCCAAAGACAGGTTCCAGATATACAAGCTGGAGATAGAATCAGGTAAGCTAACCAAACTCACCAGAGGACAGCGCGACAATCTTTGTCCCACAGTATCACCGGACGGCAAATGGGTGGCGTATTTTTCCAACCGTTCGAAAGACCCGGACATAGACATCATGCGTGAGGATTTGTTTATCGTCCCTCTTAACGGTGGTCGAGAAAAGCTGGTGCCCACGCCAGCCGGACCGGTAGGGGTCCCGGCATTCTCCCCTGACAGCAAAACAATCGCTTATCTGGGCCACGATAATCCGGATGACGACTGGGGCGGGACCAACACACACGTGTGGAAAGTAGGTCTTCAAGGAAAGCCAATAGCCAGAGACCTTATGCCCACTTATGATCGATCAGCATATGATCAGTCTATTTCTGACACCAGCGACAGCCACGCATTAACCCCTCTACGCTGGTCCGCGGATGGCAAGCGCATTTACTTTACTTCTTCCGACACCGGTTCCAACAATATCTTTTACCTGCCAGCGTCCGGTGGAAAACCGACCCGGGTGTTCGGCGGCAAATGCCACGTTAAGGGATATTCCATGAACGGCA
Source organism: Candidatus Zixiibacteriota bacterium (assembly GCA_020351995.1). Classification (GTDB taxonomy): domain Bacteria; phylum Zixibacteria; class MSB-5A5; order GN15; family FEB-12. Next base: position 1,083,559 of record CP070674.1, on the reverse strand, counting down.
AGACCAAGACCGTGGCGCTGATTCATGCCGATATCAACAATCCCGGTGAGGTTGTTTCCTGCCCGGCTAAATATGGCGGAGAGAAGCGGGCCAGAAAACACACCCGGCTGAATGAGTTTTTGAAGAAGGAAATCAAACTGGGACGCACCCGCGACGTGATGTTCAGGTCTTTCGACGGGACCCAGGTTCAGGGCTGGCTGGTGACCCCGCCGAATTTCAATCCAAGTCGGAAATACCCCTCGATTCTTGAGATTCACGGGGGCCCGCGGGTCCAGTATGCTTATACCTTTTTCCATGAGATGCAGCTTTTCGCGGCGAAAGGTTATGTTGTGTTTTACACCAATCCGCGGGGCGGCGCCGGTCGTGGAGAAACCTGGGCGCGGGCTATCTCGGGCGGCTGGGGAGAACTCGACTACATGGACTGTATGGCCGCGGCGGATTATCTCGAGAAACAGCGTTTCATCAACAGGAAAAGAATGGGAGTAACGGGTGGGTCATACGGCGGTTACATGACCAACTGGATCATCGGCCACACCAACCGTTTCAAAGCGGCAGTTACCCAGCGTTCGGTGGTTGACCTCAAGTCGTTCTACGGATCCTCCGATATAGGCTGGTCGCTGGCGCGCGAATTCGAGGGTACACCGTGGAAGAACAACGAGAACTACGAGAAATGCTCTCCGATCACCTACTATCAGAATATCAAGACCCCGGTTCTAATCATTCACAGCGAAAATGACCTCAGGTGTGGCATCGAACAGGCAGAACAGATGTTCGCGATGCTCAAGACGATGAAAAAGACGGTTGAAATGGTGCGGTTCCCGGAGGAGCCACACGGGCTCTCGCGTCACGGCCGTCCCGACCGCCGCATCGCCCGGCTGGACTGGATTCTGAAGTGGTTTGAAAAGTACCTTTAAAGACCGGTTTATTAGCCAAAGGGTAAACCGGCCATGAATATAGGCTTGTGGCCGGTTTGCTTTTGGGATTCCGGTCAAATACCGACAAAGGCATAAGATCGTTATCTGTAGTTACCGCCGTTCGATGGCCGCAGTTTGAAACCCTGTTGTTTGAGAAAACGCTCGGCTTCCTCACGGGTACGAAATGTCTTGGAGATATTCTTCGTGCCGCCTTTTGAGAACATCTTTTGAAGCTGCGAGTATGTAACCGGGTTGTTGATAATATTGATCGACCAGATCATATTGTTCTTGCGGCACCACTCGAGGTGTTCGCCTATCTTTTCAATTACCTCAGGTGATCCGGTTTTCCAGTTCGACAGGTCGATGAGTTTCGCCCAGGGTTTTTTAACAAGCTCCCTGGCCTCTTCGACGTAGTCGCGGTTGTAATTCTCGGCTGTCTCGACCCGCCATACACCGTAAATTTTCTCATACATGATCGCGTTCTCGACATCGGCGTCCAGAACATACTCAAAATGCCACTTATCCATCACAGACTACTCACGGAGTTTAAGAGAGTAAGTTAACCAGCTTAAGGGGCCATTTATATACTACCAGGATTGAAAGATGTCAACAATAATGAGATTTTTCGAGATGTGAGCCCCTCGACTATCTTATTCCCATTAATAGCGGATTGTGCCGAAGGTTCCCATAAACTGTAAATTTGCAGTCCTCCATAGCCAAACCGCCGGATTGGCAATAAATCGCTGAGACATATATCAGACCGGAGCCCCTAATACGGGCCCCGGCCGAGCAGTTTGACTGACGATCTTTAAAGTTGGTAGCTTATCCCGGCGACGAAACGCACACCGGGCGAAGGGTAGTCGTGGTCGTCGAGAGTGAATCCAAACTGGTCCGACCTGCCTTCATCGGTGAGGTCGTATCCGGTAAGGCTAAAAGTGAGCCCTCTGGTGAGACTGATACCCAAGTTCGCGCCCAGTTCGTACACGCTCTCGATAACCTTCGTATCTTCCCCAATTATTATAGAACGGTCGGAAGTATAACTGACGTTGAAACCATAAGTAAGCCGGTCGTAGCATCCCGATATATCGAATCGCCACTTAAGGCCCGGCACATAAAAGGCATCGACATATCCTTCCCGGGTAGCCATGGTTTGTTTAGCATCCTGAATTACGGAGTTCCATTGAAGGGAGAGAGTCCGTTTCCATTGGTAAGCAAGGGCAATGTCAGCGCCATCGGTTTCAAACCGGTCGACATTGCGGGGAACGTAAAGGAAAGTACCCCAGTCGAGCTGGTACCCGATCAGAGAGTCAACCTCCTGATGAAATGCGGTCACCCGGGAAGAGAACCCCGGATGGCCGGTATTGAAGTCAATGGTAGCCATAATCGACCGCGCGGTTTCGGCTTTGAGATCATCGTTTCCGGCTGTAAAGAAATCTTCAGCGAACTGCTCGGCAATTGTTGGAAGCCGGTAGGCAAAAGCGTAACCGACTTTCATTTGCAGTTGTTCGTGGGGAGCGAGAATAAGGCCGACGTTGTAGGCCGGCTGGGTTTTGCGACCGTCGACAAATTGCAGGCGCCCGCTCAGGTCGAGCTGGGTATAGTCATTCAAACGCAGAATGGCATTCGACCAGACATCAAACTGGTCCTGGGCCCCTTTCCAGAAACTGTAGATGACGTAGCTATATTCGTAGGGAGCGTACGGACCAACAATATTGGTGGCGATGCGAAGGTCTTCGGTGGTGGCGCGAACGGAGCCGGAAAGGTAGTCAATGCCGCCGGCGAGCTGAAACCGGCCGATTTGTCTCTGATAACGCGCACAAAGCCCGGCGGAACGTTTGTTGTACACTGATTTTCCGAACACGTCCACAGAATCGACAGCCAGGCTCGAATCAGGTGTCTCGTAATATGAATATTGGTAATTGTAGAGAGAGTTGTAGTCCAGGTTCTTCTTTTCCCAGAAAAAATCGAGCTGAATATTACCCGCATTCTCGCTGGAATAACGGTACTGCAAATCGGCCGAGTAGTTTTCGTCTTTCTGGTGGTCATACAACGACCACGACTGGTCATCACCATATACCGGGATATAAGACTGATTCGGTTGAGGCCCGGGAACCCCGAGGCTGTCATTGAAGTAGCGAGCCGATAATGACAGGTGATGTCTCCCATCCGGAGAAAGATAGCCGCTGGTTAAACTGAAGACACTTCGCCCGCTGCCGGCATTGTGGCGATGATTATCACTGCTGGCGAATTCGGCATGGGCGGCAAGGCCGAAACGGCCGAGGCGGCGCGATATGTTAGCGGCATACTGCTGGTATCCAAAAGAACCGCGCTTGACAGACAGGTTGAGGTCGTCGGTCATGTAATTGTTCGTGATCAAGTTAACCACACCCCCGACGGCATCGGCACCGTAAAAGGCGGACTGCGGTCCTTTGAGGATTTCCACTCGCTGGATCTCTTCGGCGCTGAAGTCCGAGAGGTTGAAGCCCCCCAAGGAATAATCCTTGACCACGCGCCCGTTGTAAACCAGCAGGACGTGCCGGGCAAAGACGCCCCAGTTAGAGAGGGTTGAAAGGGATCCGAAACCATTGTAGTTGCGGATATCCAGACCGGCCTCGCCATCGAGAACGGTTTCCAGGCTTTCGCTGTTCTTCAGTTTTGCGGGCGTAACCACGGCCACCGGCCAGATTGATTTCCAGGCCGATATACCCACCCGGTTGGCGGTCACCACGATACTATCGGCCAGCGGCGTGGGTTCGGAAAAATCGGATGTCTGAGCGGCTGTGTCGGGTCCCATCGCACCGAGAACAGCCACGATGAAGGCATAAAAAACGCGCTTCACGGTATCCTCCTCTGAGGACCGTCAGCGCTTCGCGGACGGGCTGTTAGCCACCTGTCAGCCCGCGCTGACGGCAAGAAAGCGGTTTGGCTACGGCAGGTTTCCTGGCTTCGGTTTCGACCCCCCCAAAGCGCCTTCCCCGTCGGCGACAGGTGGCATGATGCTTCGAGAGTAACCGACACAGTAGCGGGGCTGCGACGGATTCGCACCGTCTTCCCTATTACCCGTCCACCAATGACGGCACCGTAACGATGTCAGGTAATAATTACAGCAATCGCTTCCCTTGTCAAGTATGAACGCAAAAATATTATGAAAGCAGTCGAGCAGGGATTGGAAGCGGAGAGATAGCCGGGGGTGCTGTCGACGGATATCTGTCAGCCTAAGCGGCCATCTCGCCACGCCTTCGAATGAAGACAATGAGTGTACCCAGGAGAATCAGGGTGGTACCAATCCACACAAGATTTATGACAGGCTTTTTGGTGATGGATAATATGAGGCGGTCGGGAGGCCCGGCTTCCAACAGGCCAGGCACACTCAGGGCAACCGAACCGTTATCGGCAATAATCTGACTTATGGTAGCCTGGTAGCGGTTGTCCTCACCGAACTCCGCCGGGATGTCGGTGGTTTGCTTGCCACCGGGACCGATGGTGATTCTCACCGCCGGACGGATTTTGGACACTTGGCCATTATGCCTGACTTCAACATCGGCCACGACGCTCATCTCGGTTTTGGATCCATGCTCGGGCATGTCGAAACCGAGGAAAGTGAACTCATAGTCATTAACGGCTTTTGTCTCACCCCTGGCCAGAACCAAACCGTTATGGTCATGCATCGCCTGGATCTGCTCGGGCGAGAAATACAAATCGTGAAGCAAATTTCTCTGGATGTAGGGTTTTCTCATGATACCGTTAAGACGCTCGGAGAAATACAGCTGAGGTTCGGCCTCGAAAGTCTCGCCGTCCTGCTCGTAGGTGAGGAACAATTCATTCTTGGGAAACGAGATATCGTTTCGCATCCCTTGATAAGAGACCGTCAACCCGTAGGCCTCGCCCTTGTCGCCGCGCGGTAATACAAGCTTCTGGTCGGTCGAAAAAGCCGAAGAGGCCAGGACGCCGATTATCATTATGCCGAAGCCCAGGTGTGTGAGCTGGCCGCCCATTATTTTCCAGCGGCCGGGTAGGAAACTAAATATCGATTGGAGATTTGAGACAACCGCCATAGCCGCCGTCGCGAAGAACAGAATATAGAAATACTCGCTGATATTGAGCAAGGCACAGGCAATTATTACCAGTGAGAAGACCACCATCGAGGGCGCGATTGATTTGATCAGATCCGACTTGAATATATACATCATCAGCCCTGTCAGCAAAATACTCAGAACGGCGGAGAAAACAATAGTCGTCCCGGCTAACAGGTGGAAGAGCCCGAAGCCGACGACCAGCGAGGCGGCCGCGACAATCAGCAACTTCAGCTTCCAGCGACGAGGTTCGAAATTATTGTAATTTAGAAACGGAGAGATGGTCAAGAGAAGTGAGAAGAAGATAGCGAATGGGAGAGCAAAATTATTGTAGGTAACCACGTCGGCAGCACGCGGCTCCGACGAAAACCAACCTGAGAGAATAGGCAGCGATGTCCAGAACAGAACGATGACAGAGAACATAAAGAGCAGATCCATAGCCATGAAAAGCACAAACTCCTTGTTGTAGAAGTTGTAGTTGAGCGGCACGCGGTTGATTCGAAAAACTCTCCAGCCGAACAACACCAGAGTCAGCAGTACGTAGAAGGCGAGGAAGCCGACCAGGTACTGGTTAATGCCCAGGTCAACAAAACTGTGAACGGAAAAATCGGAGAGAACACCACTGCGAGTGAGGAAAGTTCCGTAGATCACCAGGACAAAGACAAACGAGGTAAGTAATATGTTGGTCTTATGCAAGGCACCTGAACGTTTCTGAATTATCAGCCCGTGCAGCAAGGCCAGCGAGGCGAACCACGGGATGAATGAAGAATTTTCCACCGGATCCCACGCCCAGTAACCGCCCCAGCCAAGGGTTTTGTAAGCCCAGTATCCGCCAAGGATGTTACCCGCTGCCAGGGTCAAAGCAGTAATAGCCGCCCAGGGGAAGGCCTTTCTTAGCCAGTCGGAAAAATCACCCTTAATGAGAGCAGCCATGACCAAGGCGTACGGAACCGCTGCCATAGCATATCCGACAAATATGACCGGGGGGTGTATGACCATCCAGGGATCTTGAAGAAGCGGGTTGAGCCCGGCGCCGTCGGCGGGACGATAGTCGAGCATGGCGAAGGGCGAAAGGTTTAGCATGATCACCAGAAAGAACAAATTGACCGAGCTAAAGACGACCATGGCCCAGTTTTTGTACTGTCCCCCGCGCCGGATGATAATATATCCAAACAGGGCGTTCAGCATCAGCCACATAAGATAGGTACCTTCCTGTCCGCCCCAGAAGGCCGACAGGGTGTAAAAGAACGAGAGCGAATTGTCCGAATAGTCATGGACATATTTGATGGCATAGTTGTGCGAAAAGAACAGGTAAAACAAATAGGCCGCCGCCAGAATAGTCAAAGCGGTGAAGAAATTATAGCTCTTGTGAGCCAGGCTCTCGCGCGAACGGTCGCCGCGGGCGGTCAGGAAAAAGGAAATTCCGGCCACGAGGTTGAAGGCAAGGGCCAGCAGGATCAGCAGGTCGCCGGGGGCATTATCACTCATATTTATACTCCGGCTTCCTTAACGGCCTCATCATGTTTCTTCGGATCCTGATATTCGCCACCTTCTCCCTGATACTTGGACGGGCACTTCACCAGCATCTGGTCGGCGACGAAATAGTCTCCATCACTTTTTCCCTTAAGAACAACCGATGTGGCCTGATCGAAATTGCCGGGTACCACACCGTAGTAAACAACGTTGAGGGTCTTGGCTCCAACCTTGCTCTCAGCCTCGGCGTCGTATATGGCAAACTCCAGTCGGGAATCCTCGGCGTTGTAGACAACCCGGTCAAAGTCGATTTTCCCCAACACCTGCACGGTGCGTTCGGCTTTGGCGGCCTCTTCAATTGAGACATACTGAATAGTTGTTTTGAGAAAAGCCGACGCCCCCCAGACGGTAAAGACCACTATAATGATGCCGCCAATGATGTACTTGGCCTTCATCTATTTTTCTCCTCGATGTTCTTTACTCTCTTGTCCAGTCTTATTAAGAACAGGAACAACCCGATCCATATGACCAGGGTTACTATCATGGCTATATAGTTGTCGTCCATCTATATCTCCTTTTCAAGCCGGATTCGCTGGACACGCTGAATCCTTCTCGCAAGGTTAAACATCCAAAAATAGAGCCCCGTGAAAAGCGCCAGCGACGAAAAGAATATTGTCCGGACGGTCGGGCCCATCGTAAATTTCAAATTCTCGTCGACAATCGAGTCTTCAGGGTGAAGCGACGGTACAATTCGCGGCACCACAAATATCAAGAACGGAACGGTTACGAAAGCGAATATCGAATATACGGCTGAAAGTGAGGCCCGTTTTTCTTCGATCTCGACCGCTCCGCGCAGGGCAAAATATGCCCCGTATATTAACAACAGGATGAATATCGAAGTTTCCCGTGGGTCCCAGTTCCAGAACGAGCCCCAGGTCACTCTGGCGAATATCGAGCCGGTGATAGTGGCCAGCAAGCAGAATACAAAGCCGAGGCGAGCAGCCACCACAGCCTTATCATCTTCGCCAATATTATGGGACCTCAGATACCGTATGGAAAAGACCATAGACATGGCGAAGGCAACGACACAGATCCACGCTTGCGGGATATGGTAGTAGAAGATTCGACTTGCCTCACCGATCTGTTTTTGCGGCATGGGTGTAACGTAGCTGAGAACAATTAGGGCCGACATGGCCAAGAAAAGCAGTATCTTCCACCACATTTGTTCAATTCTCTTTCAAAGTGCTGCTAATTATACATCCGGGTAATAAAATAGCAACAAAATTCAGCCATCTGGTCGTCCTTCATGGCCCCGGTTACTCCTGCCATACGAACTTGAACAGCATAATCGACGCCGTGACCATTATCACGGCATATGCTAACAGAAACTGTAATTCCGCCGCAATGTTCCCCAGGGGCAAGCCGTCGAAGACTTTCTCCGAAGCGCTTACAAGTGAAATCAGCAGGGGCATGAGAACAGGAAATGACAGGACGGAAAACAGAGCGCCCTTGACAGAGGCTTTGGAAATTATGGCCGCCACCAATGTAGTCGCACCACACAGCCCAATGATCCCGAGAATCAGCACAAGTATAAAGCGAAAGAGGTTGGCCGTGGGGGCGTCAGTGAAGATGAAAAACAACGGGGTCACTATTACTGTCATGATGCCCAGCAGGGTGAAATTGAACAACAGTTTGCCAATGTATATCGCGTCCGGGTCCGCTGTCAGTTTCAAGGCGAGGACCGTCTGCGCTTCTTCTTCCCTGATAAATGCTTGAGCCAGGCCGGACATAGCCGAGAAGAACATAATAATCCAGAACAGGGCCGCGAGGAACTTCGGCGACAGACCGAACTGACCGAGAGAAAATGAGACTACGGCGAGAGTGGTAATACCGAACATCAAAATCGCGTTGAGGGCGTATCGAGAACGCAACTCAAGACGCATGTCTTTGGCGTAAACCGCAAAAGCTTTAGCCGCCAAGCCGGCAGATTTGTTCGGCAAAACCATACTCCTGTGGTTCGTTGGTGGCTAACACAACCATACTTTGCTTGCGATACTGCTCTACCAACTGTGATACCATGCCCTTCCCTTCCTCATCGAGATTTGAGGTCGGCTCATCCAGGAACAGAAAATCGGGTTTATTGAGTAGGGCCACGGCGTATTTCAAGCGCTGTTTCATTCCTGACGAGTAGTCGGCCAAGTAGTCGGTGCCTCTCCCTTCCAGACCCACCCGTGCCAGCAGGGCGTTGATTTCCTTGCCGGTCACATGATCTCCCGCCACCGCGGAGAAGAACTTGAGATTCTCCTCACCGGACAAGTGATCATAAAGACTCAGGTAAGGAGCCACGAACGAGGTCCGCGAACGAGTTTCGGACTCAGTCATGTTTTTGCCATCCAGCGAAAAACCAACGGTCCCCAGGGTGGGTCTGAGCAGACCGAGGATGACTTTGACCAGAGTCGATTTACCCGAGCCATTGGGTCCGACAATAGCGATTGAACCTCCGGTCTGAAGTTCAAAGTTGATGTCCGCGAAGACCTTTCTGGGACCGAATCTCTTGGCCAGATTCTCTATTTTCAGGCTATACATCAGGGGCAATTACGGAAAATGAAGGGATAAATCAAGTTAAAAGAAAATCAGCCACGCTCCTCTTTCGAGATGTCATGGCTGATAGAATTTCAAGTCAGGGACGTGACCGGAAACAACCGAGCTTATTTTCCTCCCCCGGCGGACGAGGGGTTAAGCCGGCTGACCGGGAGACTGTACCGGGTATGGTTGGCATCATTCAACTCAATCGTAACCGACTTTTCGAATTCCATCCCGGCAGCTTCCTTCTTCACGACCACGATTCCTTCGGCTGTCTCACCCGACTTTACGACAGCGGGTAAGGTAGTTTCAACGAGTTCTTCCGGCTCGTCAATCACCTTCAGCCGCACATCCTGGTCCCCTTGATTCTCGATTAGAAAAACGGCATGGCGATGCTCCGCTCTCCCGGATGCAGAAACATCTATTTCGAAGGGGGTGATTTTGAGAGGCGCCATCTGCTCCGGTTCAATTACCACCTCGGCCTTTATCACCAGCTGTACCCGCTGGTCCGATATGTTGGTCAGAAGATATGGTCTTTTGGTTATCTTACGGGCGAAAGACTTGGTCGAGAAGGTAATCGACAGAACCGTGCTGTCACCCGGGGCCAATACAGAGTCCCTTAGCGGGATCTCGGTACACCCGCATCCGGGGACGACTTTTGTGATCACGAGCGGTTGATCTCCAATTGACTTGATCCAGAAATCGTGGGTGACCTTCACATGCTGAATGGTCTTTCCAAAGTCAAAGCCAGACTCGACGAGCTTGATAGCGGGTCCGCCCAGTGCTGAGCCGGTTATTACCATAAAGGCAAGCACGATCCCGGCAATTGTGAAGGGCGGCTTTGAAATCTGTTTCATCTATTCTCCGAACGTTATTTTTCTATGCTATAAATGATTTATCGGCTGATTCGAAATAGGCTGAAGCCACTGCCAGCCGGGCCAAAACTCAGGAGATGAGGTTGAATAGTCTACCCCACCGCACCTTCTCGAAAAAGTGAACTGCGTTATATATAAACATCCTCGGAACCGATAGCGGATCTGTCACTGATACATTGGGTGAAGGGTAGATGGAGTCATCCCAGGACCAGTGAACCAGAATCGCCTCCCCCAGGATCAGGTCGAAGGGCACCACGCCCCAGAAACGCGAGTCGTACGAGTTATCGCGATTATCCCCCATCATGAAATAACATCGGTCGGGAACGACGAAGGGGCCGAAGTTGTCACGGCTGTCAAGGCCACCACTCATCCGCGGCTGAATAATCGGTTCGCCGGAGACAGTGGTATCATTGAATTTACCGTGTTCCGGCATTTCGAACTCGACACCGTTTACAGACAGTATTTTGTTTTTCACCAGAACCGTATCACCGGGACCGGCTACACAGCGCTTGATATACTTGGTTTCACCGTCACGAGGAAAAATAAATATCACAATGTCACCCGGTTCCGGTTCGCCGAGGGCGGGCAGGCGCCAGTTAACCAAGGGCAGGCGCGCCCCGTAAACAAACTTGTTGGCCAGGAGAAAATCGCCAACCAGGAGAGTGTCCTCCATTGATTGGGAAGGTATCTTGTAGGCTTCAACTATCGATGTTTTGATTACAATGGCCAGAATAACGGCGATAAATATTTGTTTGAAATTGTCCCACAGGGTATCAGCGGCCGATGGTTTACTCATTGCCTGTTGCGCTCCATTCGAATTAACAATTCTTCCTACAGTCTATTATACTGAAATTCGGGGTAAATGATTCATAATCATACCGGCTCAAACTTCCCGCCCAACTACAGTCCTCTTATCCACCGGAGAATGTCGTTATAAGTGACCACCAGAATCAAACCCAACAGCAGGAACAGGCCGATCTGCTGCGCCACCACCCGGGCCCGCACCGAGACCGGTGATCCCTTGATTTTTTCCATGAAAAGAAAGACCAGGTGCCCACCGTCGAGAATCGGTATGGGAAGCACATTGAGAACCGCGAGGTTTACCGAAAGCAGGGCCATAAAGAAGAACAGATTGGCGGCACCTTTCCGGACCTCTTTGCCGGATTGCTGCGCGATAAAGATCGGACCGCCGATGAGCTTTGCCGAAACCTCGCCGGTAACCAGTTTCTTAATGAATTTTACCGTTTCCCAGACTATGACGTGAGCCGTAACAAAACCCTGAGAAATAGATTCACCAATCGAGTAGCTCTCGTAGCCTATGACTTTCTCGCTAATGCCAATGATTCCCACCGTGTCGTACCGGCCATCGAGATTAGGAACTTCCTGGGCTGCGGTGGTCAAGGTCGCCATGATGGTATCCTGCCCGCGCAGCCAGGTTAGATCCAATTCGCTGTTGACAACCGCGTTGATCCGGGATCGGAGAGAATCGAACCGGGTCACATACTCCCCGTTGACGGCGATAATCACGTCGTCGACACGAAGATCGGCCATCTGAGCGGGGCTACCGTCGTTTACCTCTCCCACGACTATTCGGCTTTCATCAAAGACAGCCCGACCGGCGAAGAGAAAAATACCTATCAGCAGGACAATTGACAGGACATAATTCATAAAGGGGCCGGCGAAAATAACCGCCGCCCGCTCGCCAACGGTTCTGGACATGAACTCATCAGGAGCGCCGGTAGCTTCTTCGTGGGGATGTTCGGCGGCCATCTTGACGTAACCACCAAGGGGGATCATGCCGATGGAGTAGGTGGTATCACCGTATTTCCGCGAGATGATATCGGGCGGAAAACCGAGCGAGAAACGCTCCACCTTTATACCCACCCGCTTGGCCAAGAGGAAATGGCCCAGCTCGTGGATGAAAATCAGGATGCCAAGTACGAAAATGAAGGTGACAGCTGTTAACAACATCTTAGTTTCCCCATCAATTCTCGTGCGGTTTCGCGGGCTTTTCGATCAGCCTCAAGAATATCATCAAGGCCCGGCGAAGATACAACATTTAACTTATCGACGGAGTTCTCGATTATATCAGTTATCTCCGGAAATTTGATTCCTGACTCCAGAAAAGCTTTTACAGCTACCTCATTGGCGGCATTATAGATGGCCGGAGCGGTACCGCCACGGGCGGCTACTTCATAAGCTATTCTCAAAGCCCGGAACCGGTTCAAATCCGGCTTATCAAACGTCATCGTCGGCAGCCGCTCAAAATCCACCGCCCCGTAATCCGACCTGACTCTTTCGGGCCAGAACAAAGCGTGCACGATGGGAAGTTTCATGTCCGGCATCGATAGCTGGGCCACCACCGAAGAGTCAATGAATTCCACCATTGAATGAATCACCGACTGGGGATGAATAACGACGGATATCTTATCGGCAGGCACAGAAAAGAGAACCACTGCTTCGATGACCTCAAGTCCCTTGTTAACCAGGGTCGCTGAATCGATTGTAATTTTTGGTCCCATCTTCCAGGTGGGGTGCTCCAGAGCCTGCTTTACGGTTATCTCGGAGAACTTTTCTGTCGGCAGGTCTCTGAACGGACCGCCAGAAGCGGTTATCACAATTCGCTTGAGTTCAGATTCACGGCCGCAGGCCAACAGTTGCCAGATCGCCGAATGCTCAGAGTCGATGGGGAGAATCCTAGCCCCAGTTTCCTGGATCAGAGGAGGAAACAGCGGTCCGCCACACACAAGAGACTCTTTGTTGGCCAGAGCAAGCATCCGCCCCATCCTCACCGTTTCCAGCGATGCTCTGAGGCCTGCCGCGCCCACTACAGCGTTAACCACCATGTCGACCGCATCCAGCGTGGCCAGTCGAACCAGTTCGTCTTCGCCGCTGACGATTTCGACCGGTTCGCCCTTTAGTAGTTGCCGCAGTTCCCCAACCCGCGAATCATCGACAAGACACAGGTACGGCGGCCGGAGCGCTCGATACTGCTCGGCCAGAAGCTCGGCATTAGAATGAGCCGCCAGCGCCCGGACAGCGAAGCGACCGGGACGGTCGGCTATTACCTCAAGACAGGAACGTCCTATCGAACCGGTCGAACCGAGTATAACAAGATTCTTAGGCACCATATTGCATTATAACGAAGGTCTGGAGTGACTGTTCCATTGTAGGCGATCCAACAAAGCAAAAGGCGGGATTGACCTTATCCCGCCAGTTTACTAGATATCCAACTTGTCCGAACCTACAGAATTTCTTCGCCTTCCGCGTCCGAAACATAGACAGTCCGCAGATAAACGGTGTCAACCGGCATGGACGGTTCCGCTTCCCCGGTCTGCCGATTTACCCGTTTCGGATTCGGCACAACTTCAACCGAACCAATCTTGTCAAGCGCATCGTAACCCTCGATCAAGTGGCCGAAAATAGTGTAGCTCCCGTCAAGCGACGAGGTCAGCGCGTTGCGGGCAAGGCAAATATAGAACTGAGTCGACGCGGAATTCAGGTCACTCGAGCGCGCCATAGCGAGGGTACCCTCCTGATGCGGTAGCTCACTTAGCTCGGCCCTCAAATAGTAACTTACTTTCCCCTTACCGGTTCCAGTAGGGTCGCCGCCCTGAATCATAAAGTCATCGATAATCCGGAAGAAGGTCGTGTTGTCGTAAAAGCCCTCTTGTGTCCTGGCCACAAAAGAATCAGCATGGGCCGGGGCGACGTCGCGATAAAGCTCAAAGGTCATGTTGCCGTAATCGGTTACCATGGTGACAAACTTGTTGTTTTCGTCACGGACGGGATAGCGAATGGCTGCCAGACTGTCCTCTCTGGTCATCGGGCCGGTCTGGGCCATTTCGGTGTCATCACCAGTCTCAGCCGACTCGTCTTCCTTGGAGCAGCCTATAGCAAATACCAGCAAAAGGGCAAGTCCAAAAATAAAGAGAATTTTTTTCATCCAGTTATTTCCCTTTTAGTCTTTTGTGGTTTAAGATTTTGGCCGAATATATCGGTTTGAGCTAATGGTGTCAAGATTGAAAGGCCCACCGACTCAGCCCCGGAAGCGCAGGCAAAATCGACAGTTACGCACCTCACGAATCCACCGAGGGGGCCGCAACGAGGCACGATCCGGGGTTATAAACAATAGATTTTTGTGCTCAATATATATAGAAATTGGCCGAAATCCTTACTGTCAGAGTTATTATCATTCTTTTGGGAACCTTGCTAAGCTTTTGCTATTACTATATATTAGAGCAATGGAGTAATTGATACAAAATGACTTGACTGTGATGAATTTGTTACTAAATTCACAAAGCATATTGAACTGAGACAAAGGATACAAATATGGCGCGTACTTCAATTGTGATTATTGGGGCCGGCGTGATGGGCCAGGGATTGGCCGAGGCCATCGCCACCGCCGGAACCGAAGTGACTCTCATAGACAAAACTACCAAGCTCGCCGAACGCGGCCTCAGAGGTATATCTGAATCGATCGACCGCGAAATCGAAAAATGGGGATTAACGAAATCCGACAAGAAGGCTATCCTGTCGCGGATCCACCCTTCTTCCGATTTGTCCGAATCTGAAGACGCGGAACTGGTTCTCGAAGCTATTCCAGAGGATCTCGAGCTTAAACGGGCTCTATTTGAGAAACTGGACAAAATATGTAACCCGGACGCGGTCATGATCACGAACACGGGAACACTGTCAATCTCGGAGATCGGCGCTACCACGGAACGTCCCCAGAAAATAATCGGGATGCACTTTTTAAACCCGGTCACAAAAATTCCGCTGGTAGAGATCGTGAAGGGACTCCGAACCGACGAGGCCACATTTCAGAAAGCGGTCAATTTCGCCGAGTTGCTGGACAAGAAGTGGATCACGGTTCATGAGTATCCCGGTTATGTTACCACCCGTATCATCGTTCCGCTGCTCAACGAAGCGATGCATGTGCTGATGGAGGGCGTGGCCTCGGCGGAGGATATCGATAACGCCATGAAACTTGGATTCGGCTTCAATGTCGGGCCGCTTACGCTGGCCGATATGATGGGGCTCGATGTGGTCATGTCGTGGATGGAAAACCTTCTGGGTGAACTATCTGAGCACAAGTATAATCCATGTCCGCTTCTTCGCAAGCTGGTTCGGGCCGGGCATCTCGGCGCGAAAACCGGGAGCGGATTTTTTGAATATGACGAAGACGGCAACAAAATCAACGGTAGCAGTATGGTGACCGGTATGAGCAAAACGGAGTGACAAAAATGAAGATTCTTGTAATAAACTGTGGGTCATCATCGGTAAAATATCAGCTCATAGATACCGAGACGGAAGCGGCCCTGGCCAAGGGCACGGTCTCGCGTATCGGAATGACGGGCTCGGTTCTCACCCATAAGCCTCACGACCGGCCGGAGATAAAAGTCTCCGGTGAGATTCTCGATCATATCGTGGCGATCGAGTATGTGGTTTCCATCCTGCTTTCCGAAAATCACGGTGTCATCAAGGAACGCTCCGAGATCGAAGCAATCGGCCACCGGGTGGTACACGGCGGAGAGAAGTTCTCAGACTCAGTACTTATCACTCCCGAGTTGATGTCCGAGCTTCGCAATCTGATCGAACTGGCACCTTTGCACAACCCGCACAATATTCGCGGAATCAACGCCTGCTTAAAGACACTTCCGGGCGTCCCGATGGTGGCCGTGTTCGACACGGCCTTTCACCACAAGATACCCGCCCATGCCTATATTTATGGTCTCCCCTATGTCATGTACAAGAGGTATGGTATCCGGCGATACGGTTTCCATGGTACGTCGCACAAATATGTCAGTGAGCGGGCGGAACAGATGCTGGGTAAGCCTCTATCGGAACTGAGACTGATCACATGTCACCTTGGCAACGGTGCCTCCGTCGCCGCAATCGACAGAGGTGTTTCTATCGATACCTCGATGGGCTTTACTCCACTCGAGGGTCTCCTGATGGGAACCCGGTCAGGGGATCTTGATCCGGCCATTATTCTGCACATCATGGCCCGCGAAGAGCTAACGTTGCACGAGGCCAATACGCTGTTGAACAAGCACTCCGGGCTGGCGGGAATATCCGGTGTATCATCGGATATGCGCGAGATCATCGAATCGGCTCATGAGAAACACTCCAACGCCAAGCTTGCTCTGAACGCTTACTGCTACCGCCTGAAGAAATACATCGCTTCCTACGCCGGGGTAATGGGCGGTTTGGACGGCCTGGTTTTCACCGCCGGCGTAGGTGAGAATTCTCCGGATGTTCGCTGGCTCAGTTGCGAGAACCTGGAATTTCTGGGTATTAAGCTCGACAAGACGAAGAATAACCAGGTTGTCGGCAAGGAGATGGACATTTCGACAGATGATGCCACCGTCCGCACACTGGTGATACCGACCAACGAAGAACTGGTGATTGCCCGCGACACCCAACGAATTGCTCAGGCCGCAGCTAAAGCGTAGCGATCGATGAATGAACATAAGGCAGGCATCTGAATAGTCAGATGCCTGCTTTTTATTATCATGAATGTCCCGTTAGCGTCAGTTCAGTTCGGCGAGGCGTTCTTTTGCTTTGGCCACGCCCCAGCGGCTGCCCGCCAATTCTATCGCCCGGTTAAAGTAGTCTCTGGCGGTATCCTTATCGTTGTCCACTAAAGCGCACTCACCAAGGAAATAGTAATTGACGGTAAGTGAGTTGGCCGACTGATCTGCAAGAGCAGCTTTGAAATCCGCTTTGGCTTTGTCGTATTCACCCATCTTCATGTAAACCAGTCCGCGGGTGTTGAGCGAGCTGGGTCGGCAACTTCCGCTGAGCCCTACGGATCGACTGACCAACTCAAGCGCCCGATCCAGATCGGTGGCCAACAGGGCCCGGTACCAGGCAGCGTTATTCAGAAATGCCGGGTGATCGGGACTATCGGCCAGGAGCTCATCAGCGTCTTTGAGAGCTTCTTCCCAGTTCTCCGTTTCATGGTAAAGCAGACTGGACAGCTCCGACCGTTGCAGGCGGCTGGTATCCGGCCAGTTTTCCACGATTTCGTGCGCTTTGTCAATCTGACCAGTTTCATAGTAGAACTGGAACTTGGCACTCATCATCAACGTGGAATCGGAACTGAGGGTTTCCATCAGTTGAATTTGCCTTTCGGCTTCCTCGGTGTTACCCAGGAAAGCATGAAGTCTGATCAACTCCACTCTCAACTGCTCGGTTGGAGCCATGTTCATATAGTTCTGAATCATCTCCGCAGCTTCTTCATAAGCGCCAACCTCACCCCTGGTCCCCGCGAGCAGTAACAGGACATAAGGAGACACGGTTCCTTCGGCCGAGTTATAGAACGCCATAAGGAGGGAATCGGCGTCCTTATACAGGTTATCCTCCATCAGTAACAATGCTAACCGAAGGATAAGGGCTTCGTTCTTGGGATTGACGTCGAGTGCCTTTTCGAAAAACTCGCGAGCTTTGGCCCGGTTATCGAGACCCAGGCAGCTATAACCGCCGTCGTCCTGTCCAAGGTACAGATCGGCCAGGGACACGAGCAGAGAGATGTCCTCGGGGTTATCTTCGAGGGCTTTCTTCAGCGCCGCCAGGCGGTTGGCATCGGCCCGTTTCCGATAGTAGGGCGTCAGTCGTTCGACGCGCTGCTGCACCAAAGCTATTGCCTTCGTGAAATCAACCAGTTCCTCGATCGGGATCCGTGTTTGTTTCATCTCGAAGGTAATTGAGACCGAAATCGAATCATCCCATTCGGTAACCTCGCTCGAGGCGAAGAACCAACCGGTATCCATGGTCCACGGCAGACGGTAGTTATCCAGTTCCCAGCTATCGCCGGGGATAATCATGAACTCATCTTTCAGACGGAAAAGCGTCCCCAGCTGGTAATCTAGAGTGCGACCCAGCGTGTCCGGGATGGTCATCATCTGGGTATGCGTGTAGAACCAGATATTGGCCCTGGCAGCATCGTGTTGCTTCATGAACAGGCTGTCAACAGTCAGGCGGGCTGTCCAGCCGAATTCCTTCCCCGGCTCACTGAAATCCCGGATATTATAATCTTTCAGTTTGCTCGCGGCCCACAGACCTACCGGGCTGTCGCTTTCCGCCAGTTCCCGGAAATCGGTCGAATCAGCATCTCTGTAGCTCTGCTTCAGCCAGAGGCCGGTATGTCCGTTGAAATCGATATCGACCTCAATCACGACACCTCCCGCTGGTTGCGGCATCATGCGAACCTTGCGATGGTACAGGTTATCATCAGCGGTTGCCGCGGGCGTCATGATGAGGGGTTCATCATAGTCGGTACCGATGAGCAAACCGGGTTTACCCATGTAGGCGAGAGTAAGGCCGTAGGTATCGCAACTCTGGCAGGTCGGGTCCATGAAACGCGGCGGATCAGTCGGAAGGTAGGTCACGACATGGCTGAACTGCATATCATTGGCCACAACTCGTGAAAACGAAGTGGTGTCATAGCTGGTGGCCAGCATAGCGTAAGCCTCGACTCCAATGGCTTTCAACAGGGATATCAGCAGTACGGTCTGATCTTTGCAGTCGCCATACTTGTTTTCGAGAACCTGTGAGGCCGGTCGCGGTATGGTTGAGCCCTCACCGAATTCTATGGCGACGTAGCGTATGCTATCGGCCACAAACCGGAACAAAGCATCGATCTTCTCTTCCCGGGTGGACAGGCCGGAAGTGATGCGGGTTGCCAGTTCGACGAGGTAATTGGATGATTCAATTTTTCGTTGAATTTTACGCCAGTAGGAATCGGCCACCTGGCGCCAGGTCTGGCCATAGCCGAAACGACACCACTCCGCCTGCTCCCACGATGAGGGTGAACTGCTTTCCCATACTATCGCTTCCAGCTGTTCACCGCGCGCCCGGTAGATGGAGAAGCCGGCGCTGTCGGCCCGGCTGACAGTCATACCGGTCGAGCGTTCATCGGCGATCGGCCAGGACCCGGGAACGTACAGCTCGGCCTCGTTGATCATGATGGGGTCATAGGCCGACGCGTAAATCGACCAGTAGAGCTCCTCGGGGTCATCGTATCCTTCCTCGAACTGTACGATATACTCAACTACCACACCGGTGTCCACGCCCGAGAAGCTGAACGAAATCGTTCGCCAGTCATTACTGGAGGAACCGGCCGAAGTCACATAAATTTGGTCGGGTGCTACATCTGCTGTCCGACCGTCGGGAAATATAGTTCTGGCGGCCAGCACGTGCGGTTGTTCATGATAGGCGTTGAAATTGAGTGACATGCTTCCATAATCATCTTTCGCCTCGGCTCTGACCAGCTTGGCTATATAGTGGTACCTTCGCAGACTGCGGTATTTGCTAAACACTACTCGCTGGGCTTTGTCGAGAAGCACCACGCCGCCAAACATCCCGGCTGTCATGTCGCAATTTCGAGACAGGGACAAGATAGAGTCCACCGAAAGTCGATTCAAGACGGTAGTATCGGGTGTCAACTGGCCTGTAATGGAGCCAAGTGTTACCGTCTCAAAGTTGGCTCCGAGGACGGCGCTACGGATATAGTCACAGTGCGGGTCCAGTTGAAGAGCCCGTTCGAAATCCTCCTGGGCCGCGGCGTAGCGGTTAGAAGCGTTATAGACCCATCCGCGGCGGTAATACAGTTCGGCCGAATTAGGATTCTCGGCGATCCCGGCGCTCAGGAGGCTATCGGCAACATCATACTCTTGAACGTCAATGAGCGCCCTTTCCAGTTCCACAAGGTATTCGGTGGACGGCACACCATGCTGCAGATATCGGGTGACGATTTCCCTCAGGCGGGTCTTTTGTTCCTCTCCGCTATAGAGCACGGTATACTGGTATAGCAGGTAATAGTTGTCGGGATATTCGGATGCAAGTTTGTCGAGCAAGGTAGCAGCTTCGTCCCATTTCTTCTCATCCATCAGAATGCGGAGTCGGAGTTCACCAAGATCGTACGATCCGGGAGCTAACCTCTCGCCCCTATCGAGCCAGGCCAGTGCTTCCTTGCGATTGTTTCGACCGAACTCAGTTTCGGCCATATTGACGACAAAGTTCATATCGCCTGGCCTTTTTTGCAGAAAGTCATCCACAAGGGCCTGCGCTTTTTCGATTTGACCAGACTCAAACATCAACTGAATTCGACGCCGCCGAAGGTAATCGTACCGTTTCCATTCGGGAAGCAGGGAATCGATAATTGCAAGGGCTTCAACCGGCGAATCCTGATCGATCCGAGCGGCCCGGACCTCAGCCTCCACCGGAACGGCGGCAGATTCGGCGAACCGCTGCACGATCGAATCCGCTTCCTGCTGGCGCTGGCGATTGTCTAGCCAGTCTATATAGGCACGCGCCGGATATGTGTAATCGTAGTAGTCAGTAAGCAGAGCGCGGCAAGCCTGTTCAATGGCCATGGTATCCTTGAGGTCGAACGCAGCAGTCAACCGGCTGCTGGCACCACAATACTGCATATTCACCGCGTTAAAATCACGGATCGCATCCAGAGAGGCCTTTTCGCGACCCACCCGGCCATACACCCAGCTCAGTCCTTCGTATATGTATTTGTTCTTAGGCCAGATATTCCTGGCTTCCTCCAGAGTTTTTATCGCTTCGTTATAATAACCGATGTGGTTGTACATTCTGGACAGGCTTCTGTACAAATCAGGATCCCGCAGCGTATCCCTGGAGTCGGTAAGCATCTTGATTGCCGTCTGCCAATCTCCACGATATCCCACGTTCCACGCCCTGCTGCAGAGCGCGCCGACGGCAAACCCCGGCAACGGCGCAATCGAGTCGATACACGCATTCGATTCGTCAAACCGGCCGAGAGAGCGTGTAACGAATAGCAGAGTTCTGTAGGCCAGGCCGAAACAATCGGGATCCCGCGTAGCGGCCCGCGCACTGGATTCAGCAACGGCGTCCAAACCCATGGCATCGGCCGTACGCCCTTTAAACAGCTTTATAAAGCACTCATCGGGATACTTCTGCTCAAGACCCTCAAACGCCCTGAAGGCTTCTCTGTGCCACCCCTGATAGTACAACACCATAGCGTGCCGCATCTCGTTTACGATATCGGTCTTTTCAGATGAGAACGCGGCCGAAATATAGTCTTTGGGGGCCTCTCCCAGAAAGGCGGACCTTACTTCCCAATAAAGGAGGCCGAGGCGGTCGGGGCTTTCGGCAAGAGTGGCCCGGGTGATACTGACCACACTATCGTAGTAACCGTTGTCAAAAAGGTCGCGAATCGGGGGCACGACATTCATCGCAGTCGATGTTTCAGCAGTCGCGGTGACCGTGGGAGTTTCCGACGGTGTCTGATTCTGGGCTTTACTTTCACAGTGGCTGGTTATGTAGACACAAAGCAGAGCGGCGATAATAACACACAAAGACTTACGCACGGGGCCTCCCTTAGAGATGAATAGTCGGATTATTTTCGCCAATATACGGTTTTGTCGATAAAGCTGTCAACGTTCAAAAGGCATGGACGGATTGATGAGTTCGCCATACGGTTATGGTAGTGTGAGGATATTGGATATCACTTAAAGTGCGGATGTCGCCCGATCTTCTATCCCTGATCCTGTTGTTTGGTTGGAAGTCGCTGGAGCATCTGTGTGTATCGCTCTTTGCCGAGCGTGATCCCCGGCGGTAACGGTTGCATGCGAGCGATCTGGGCTTTGGCGTTGCGGATGCGCTCCTGTGTTTCCGGGTGCGACGAAGCCAGCTTTTCAAAAACGCCGTAGTCACCACCTCCGCCAAGAGAGGCCAGCTTTTCGAACATGCCGACCGCCCCCTGAGGGTCGTATCCGGCCTTCACCATGTAGTGGATTCCAAATTCATCGGCCTCGCGTTCGTTATCCCGCGAGTAGTCGGCAAAGAGCAGGTTCATGCCGACACCAACGGCGAGGTTAAGGACATCCGATGCGCCTTCTTCGCCAAAAACGAGCTGATACACAGCCGCAACCCCGAGAGCCGCCTGAACCCGCTTGATGCTATGTCGGCCCACGACATGCGATATCTCGTGCGACACCACGGCCGCCATTTCAGCCTCGTTATCCATCTCTCGCAGTAACCCGGTGTAGAAGTATATGTAGCCGCCGGGAGCGGCAAAAGCGTTGATCTGATCGGACTCGATGACTTTGAAGTGCCAGGTTATGTCTTTTCGGTCGGAAACAGCGGCAATCTTCTGCCCCACTCCATCAAGATAGTTCTGCCAGACGGTATCGCCGAAAATCTTCTCTTGCTGCTCGACCTGCTCGGCCATACCGGCGCCGATGTCCACTTCCTGAGACGTAGGGATGATTATGAACGATTGTTTTCCCCCCGGGCCGGTTGTCGCGCAGGATAGCAACAGGAGCAATACTACAATCAGACAAAAGTATGTTCTTAAGGATACACTCTTAGACATTCGATCCCCCTGAATCACCAGATTTCTATAATTTGGCTTTGTCAGCCAGGTCGCCTATGACCGGCAGTTTGAAATTCTTGCCCTGAAGGGCAAAATAGATGCCGACTACCGACAGGGCCACAGCCACGATGAGAACGGCCTTGAATACGAAGTTGGAGATGCCGGGAATAAGGAATATGATTGCCAGCACTTCAATAAGAAAAAGCAGCACGCCCTGGCGAGCGTGGAAGTGGGCCTCTTTGTTGTCTTTCATGTTAAGCAGGGGGATGAAACACAGGATGGGAATATAGGCCATGATGGCCGCCATTCGCCCTTCCTCAGATTGAAAGGCCTCACTCCCACCAGTTTGCTGGGATTCCCCGGCATCAGCATTATCATCAAGCCCCGGTATTTCACCCGTCGGCTTCTCTTCGGGCTCATTTTTGAAGAAAGATTCCGTCATGTGTCCTCCATGACCTCATTACTGCTACTCGGGCCAGAACATTTCTTTACCGATATCCGGTACCTCGAGGGTAATAGCATCGGACTCCGGCCATGTTTCCAGCTCGGTTTCACCCTCGAGCAACGTCACCGTAAACCCAAGATCCCCGAAACCAGTTTCGAACAGATAAGTACGCTTTATTGCGATCTCGAGGATCTGATCGAAGCTGACTTGATAATCGGGTTCATTTACGCCCGGCTTACCGGCCCGCCTGATATCTATCTCGAGCAACCTTGGCTGCGGGGTAAACAGTACCAAACGGCAGACAAGGTTCTTAATAAAGTCTAAGTTCTTTTTATTATCGAAGTCAAGTCGAATGTAAACGTTATGATGATCGTAGGCAAAATGGATGGCATCGAGAGTGCGGTCAGCGCGATGCATCGACCCGCCGGCTTTACCACAGTCGAAAAAGCCGGCTCCGGTCCACTCGTAGAAATGCGTGTGTCTGCCGTCGATAACAGGCGTGACCAGGTCATCGGGCTCAACGGCCCTGGCCACAGCCTCACCTTGATAAATGGGATTGAGCAAGTCGAAAGGTATGTCCAATTCCAGAATCTCGTAGACAGCGATCAGGTGGCGGCGGTAAATTTTGTCGAACTCTTCGTTGTGGCTTCCGCGGTGCTCATCACCGTACCACCAGCACCAATCCGAGCCTTCGGCGACGTAAATCTGGTTCCAGGCATCACGGAGTTTCGCCCTGTCGTAACCGGGGTTTTCCTGTTCGTACTGTACCAGGTTGTCGCGGGTTCTGGTCAGCAAATCCCAGGCGGCATTGTCTTCGGGGTGACCTATCCAGATGCGGAAGTTGTGATTTATCCACGAACCGGCGAACAGGGATTTGAGCTGGCGCGTTTCCATCGTTCGGGCCGCCTCGCCCATGGTTATGGTTTCTATCAGCGGGTCGTCACCAATGCGCTCATAGAGCCGGGTGAGAAAATCGTGACCATCTTCGGGGAAATACTCCCAGGCGTTTTCGCCGTCGAGGATGACCGGTATTACCGTTGTCTCGAGGCTGTCGGCTATGTTCTCGCGGATTTTGTGGATGTTGGTGATAAAATCGCCAATGGCTCGCTCGGGGTTCATTCCCGAATAGACGAAGCCGATGCGGTCAGACAGCAGGTGGTCACGGAAGAATATTTTCAGCCCCGGACCAAACTCGTAAACGGCATGAACAGGATGTTGTCCATCTTTGACGCCGGCTTTCTTGAGCGAATTGAGCAGAATTTCCTCATCGGTGGCTATCCACTCAATCCCGGCTCCAAGCATTATCCGGGCCACTTCCTCCGATATCGAGCCTTCCGACGGCCACATTCCCGTCAGTGGGACCCCGAATATCTCCTTGAATTTTTCCACCGACATTGCCACCTGTTTTTTCGCGTCCTCAGGATGAACAAAGCGTTTTTCGGGCAACTTTGTTTTAGGCAGGGCCTCACGGGCTACATCAGTATCACACAGCAGCGGCAGGATAGGATGGTAATAAGGGGTAAAAGAGATATCGACCTTGCCGTCGGCATATAGCTGCTGATAGGCAGGAACGATTCTTTTCATGAACTCCATCTGCCAGTTAAGCATCTGGATCTTATCGTCTTCGGTGAAGTGCTTTTCCTTGGCGAATAGTGTCTTTAGCGGTTCCTCGTCGCGGAACATGGGATCGATCCAGACCAGGTTTGACCAGACCTGAAGGTCACGGATTTCTTCGGAGGTGAACAGGGCCGGCAGGACCGTATCCAGTGAATTCTGCTTAGCCTTCCTGTACAGCTCATGATAGCGCCGGTGGGGCTGAATCATGGTTGATGGGTTAGCGGAAAAGAAAGTCCGGAGTATCTGGCGGCGCTGGTTCTCGTCAAGATCGCCGGCGGGAACGCGGGATAACTCAAGGTGGGGGTCGGTGCCACCCTTCAGGTACAGCTCGATCTGGTCGAGCAACGAGGGTACCAGGTTAAAAGTCACCTTAACATTATCGTATTGCCCGGCTAATAGGGGCATGTCGAGATAGTCTTTGAGGGCGTGCAGCCGGACCCATGGCATGACCATGTGGCTGGAAAGGGGTTCCCGGTAATCAGGCTGGTGCATATGCCATAGAATGGCCAGCTTTACGGGCTTATCCTCAGGCAAAGGCGGTCCCCCTAAAACAGAATTCAGATTCTACTTTTCTCGTTAAACAGCTTGATGGCGTTTCGTTCAAGCTCGGTGCCGGCGAAATTCCTGCGGATGGCCTCCATTTGAGTTCGGGCCGGCTCGATTTCACCCGCGATCAGGAAATTACGCATGGCCGCCAGGCGATAGTCCCCCGCCAGCGGTCCGTCCGGGTACTCATCGACAGCCACCGCAAAACGCCGGGCGGCTTCAGTGTAATTGCCAAGGTTCTCGTAGCAGGCGGCGATTCCGCCAAGCGAAGAGGCGCGGCGAAGATCGTTACCTTCATATGTCTCAACATACATCTCAAAATAGCGCTGGGCCTCGGGGTAGTTGCGCAATTCGTAATTCAGTCTGGCCAGCAGGAACGTGGCCTGGTCGGCGACCGCTGTACCGGGATAGTCGTCGATGATATCGGCGAGACTCAAGATGGTGACCTCATGGCTTCCGGCGCGGAAATCGAGAAGGGCACGGGAGAGCCGTTCATTGGCCTCCTGCCGACTGGCTTCCTGACTGTTTAAATAATAAATAACAGCGACAATAACCAGAATTACGGCGGCTATGCCGATGACGAACCACTGCCAGTTCTCGATGAACTGGTGTTTGGCGGTGAGCATGAAGGTGGTGAATTTATCTTCTTTGATTTGCCTTTTGGTCAGTTTGACTTTGCCGTACATTTTTACTCCCGGGGCTGAAATTTATCCTAAGACCAATCAGGGCCGGTAATACCGGCCCTGTCAAGTCCTAATATAGGGATAACTTTTCTCAAATCAAGCGCAATAACTTAGAACACCCCCGTGAATCCCAGGTTAAGACGGTAGTTGCGATAAGTAAAATCCCGCTGAGCATAACCGTCAAAAGCATGGTAATCCATTGTGGAAAGCGAATATGTCAAATCAAGCCGGATTTGCGACCAGTGGATTCCCGTACCCAAGCTGAGACAATAGCGATTGGCATCCGAAATCTCGCCTGTGGCGAAAGAGTTCCGGTCCGGCATCGGGCAGTACCCCGCACCGAGCCTCAACGGCACCTGACCGGCGCGCGTATCCAACATGTATTCGCCTCCCAGCCGAATGGTGGAGACATTCTGCCAATCGGGGTCGTATTCAACAAAGGTTTCGATGTTGTCTCCGCCGGGGTTTATCAGAATGGATTCACGGGCCAGTACTTTTCCGCCGGCAAAGGCACGATACTCGGCGTCGGCCGCCAGCAAGAGCCTCTCGGTGACCTGATAGGCAAACCCGAATCCTATAATCCATGGCATTTCATATTTGACCAGTTTATCCATGAAATATACCGTATCAGTACCGTCGTCGACCACCCCGCCGTTGATGTAAGCGACCTGGTAAATGACACTGTCATAATCGGTCTTGAGCGTGAAGGGTGTCTTGACTATTAAGCCCGCCCATGTTTTTTCACCACTATACTTGAAACCCAGCGTGAAATTTACTCCCGAGAATTTGGATGTGTCTTCTATAATGGAGTTGACTTGGGCCGTAGCGATCTGAAGCGTAATCGGATAGTATTCCGTTATTCTGTCAACAAACTGCTGTCTCAACACACTACCAGTACAGATGTTGGCGCTGATACCGAAGGAAATGTTGTTATAGAGTCTGGTAGCGATCGCCATGTTAAACACGTCCATCCCACCCTCTAAATAGAACCGGTAGTCCATCGTCTCAGGCAACCACAGCAATCCTCCCTGAGTCTGCCACAGATTTAACTGATCATAGGTGGAACTGAACTCGAGAAAAACGTCCCAGCTGCGCGAGAATGCGGCTGAACCTACAAACGGATGACCCTTCACGCGAAAGGGGGCAGCGAAAGCGATTGAGCCGAGATTACTGAAGGAACCGGTGTGATCCATCCAGGTACCGGATATTGGCAAAATAACACTGGAGCCGCCTCGTGGAGACAGGCGCGTCCAGCTAAAACCGAGCACCGGTTTTTCTATCGCGTAAAGGCCGGCCGGGTTCCAGCTCGCGCTATAAACATCATCCGATAAAGCCAGATACGCCTCCCCCATAGCTTCAGCTCTGGCGCCACCTCCGGAAAAATCGAAACTATATTGCCCCAAAACGGTCGAAGTAAGTGTTAGCAGTAAGACCAACGCCTTAAGCAAGTGCCCTTTCATCCCTCTTGACTCCTTATATCGAAAGAATATTACTTTTCTTACTTAATTAGTGACGCACAAGGCGCGAAAAATAATTAACGAATATATGACAAGTTTAGCCCCATGTCAAATGATTTCGGGGAATTATCTGAGGTTTATCCCTGTGGCAGGTAAGGAGTTGTGGGCGAGCGACGGGACAGGGGGCTGAGATTAAACCTGCTTAAGGGGGGGGCCGCGCCGGTAAGATCGCATTTGGGGGGTCGGGTCACATTACACCCCCAAGCGCGAGAGGACTTGAACCAGCTGTACAATTAACAGGGGCCGTATGATGGACCCCTGTTTTGATTACCTGGGGCGAAAAGATTGATTTCGCCCGCTGCCACCACTACGGGATAGGCTCATTCGGCGCGCCGGGGGGATCTTCGCTGAAGCACCTAATATCTTGGATGCATATGGCGCAATCGTCGTATTTCACACGATAGGTATACCACTCCACGTACCATGCCTCCAGCCCGGTCGCACATGTGTAGTCCATATCGGGACGCCTCTCTGCCCACGATGCGTACATACACTGCTTGGCCGGGCAGCCGCCGTAGGCGCATGTCTCCGTGGGAGTCATCACGGTCGAGACAAAGCCGAGCGCGAAAGCGGCGGCAAGTCCGAGACAAATCATCCTTGCTGATTTCAAGTTTTCACCTCCTTTCAATTTCAAAAGTAGTTCACCTTATATGTGGCGCGTGAGGGCCGCATGCGGGAAGTGCCTCCCCACTTCTGTCTGACTTGATGAAGGCCTCGTCGAGGCGAATCCCCTATAAACAAGATCACCGGTTGGGTCCGCGATCCGTATTTGTTATTTATTGATACACCGATTGCTTACATTGTTTGTGATAAGAACATCTAATGGATGATTCTGAATTGGGGCGAGGAGCGTAATCCGCCCGGATGTATAACAGTCTGAATTTTGAAAGATGGTACCCCCGGCAGGAGTCGAACCTGCGGCCTGCGGTTTAGGAAACCGTCGCTCTATCCAACTGAGCTACGGGGGCACGTATTGTAGGAATAATCCGATCTTAACGATATCGATAGTAACGAGAAATTGCGGTCAAAGCAAGAACTGATTGAGAGCTATTCCGAATCGTATGATATCAGATAGTGGACATCATAGCCCCTGAGTTTTTCACGCCAGGGCAAAAACGCCAAATCTATGACCACGGAAATTCCGGCGACCTCGCCGCCCAGTCGTTCAATCATCTTACACACCGCGCGAAGGGTGCCGCCAGTGGCAATCAGGTCATCGACCACAACCACTTTCTCCCCGTTCGTCACAGAGTCGGAGTGGATCTCCAGGCTGTCCGTACCGTACTCCAGATCATATTCTTCACGGATGGTCTTGTAGGGAAGTTTCCCCGGCTTGCGGGCGGTAATCAATCCAATGCCCAAACGGTCGGCCAAGGCGGCGCCGAAGACGAAACCTCGGGATTCTATGGAAATGATCTTCTGCGCGCCTTTCGATCTCACAAAAGACTCCATTGAATCGAGGGCTTTTTTAAACCCGGCCGGATCGATCAGCAGGGTCGTTATGTCGTAGAAATTGATGCCGGGCTTAGGAAAGTCCGGTACACTTCGAATGTACTTCTTGAGTTCTTCCACGTCGCTCTCGCTGTCGCTAATAGCTTATATCGAAGCCCTTGTATTTCCCGGTGAAATTTGACCAATTCACTTCGACATCGGTGACCGAGGCCCACGACGGCCCTACCTTGAGTTCCTTGATGAATTCTTCAATGGCTCCGCGTTCGCCTTCGACACGCGCCGAAACGGAACCATCGGCATTGTTTCTTGCCCATCCGGTAAGATTCAGACCGAGGGCTCTGCGGTAGCAGTAATACCTGTAACCGACACCCTGTACTCGTCCACGGACTTTAAGTTCGGCCGCGACCGAACTCATTATTTCCCTCCAGCCATCTCCATGGCTAATCTGGCGGCCTCCACCGGAGATTCAGCCTGGGTGACATCGTCTCCCAGGTTCCAGGCGTTGACTGATATCAGCGGTTTACCCGCTTGCAGGGCTAAGGCCATCTCCGAAAGCGTGCCGTACTTGCCGGGAAAGGCAACCACAGCGTCGGCCATTCTTACCACCAGCGCGTTTCGGGCTTCACCCATCCCGGTCGGAACGACAAAGTCAATGTACTCATTGGCATCATCGGGATTATCACCCGGCAGGATCCCGATAGTCACTCCGCTGGCTTCCTTTGCTCCCCGGGCGGCGCCTTCCATGATTCCTCCCAGGCCTCCACAGACAATCACACCCCCGTTTTCTGCAATGTAACGTCCAACCTCCGCGGCCATATCGCGGAGTTTTTTCGAACATTTGTTAGCCCCAACTACTGCAATAACCGGCTTGCGGTTAGGCGACATGGTAAGATCCCTCTCTTACCCCCCACCGATTAAATGTTTCAGATGCTACTGACTGTTAAGTAAAGTCTCACATTTAATAAAATCGGGGCGACTGGATTTGAACCAGCGACCTCTTAGTCCCGAACCAAGCGCGCTACCAACCTGCGCCACGCCCCGAGCATAGTTGAGAACGTACTATGATAACCGTTTTTTGCCAGAAGTCAAATGTTTTGTAAATCCCACCAGAAAGCAACAGAAAGGGAGTTATAACTTTAGGCGGAAACCGGAGAGTTTGTTGAGGGTGTCGGCATCGGTGAAGCAGAGCCGCAACGGTGTAATGGAAACGACACCGCGCTGGACGGCCTCGAAATCCGACCCCCGGGTGGTTTTCCACTTGGGGCGGCCCCCGATCCAGTAATAGTCTTTGCCACGCGGATCGGTTTTATGGATAACGATGTCCTTATAATGACGAAAGCCGAGGGCGGTGAATTCGTATTCGCGATAGGTTTTGCCGTTGTCAAGAGGGAGATTCACGTTGAGGAAGGTAGCCGGTTCCATCTTCATATCGGCCACGGAGGCCACCAGCCGGGCCACGAAACGTGCCGCCCGGGCCATAGATGTTCCCAACTCATAATTGGCCATCGACACCGCCATGGACGGAATGCGCAGAATGGAACCCTCGATGGCGGCGGCGACAGTGCCCGAATAGGTGACATCATCCCCCATGTTGGCGCCGTGATTTATGCCCGAAATGATCATGTCCGGCCTGCGCCGTTTGAACAGAAGATGTATGGCCAGCATGACGCAGTCGGTCGGGGTACCATCGGTAGTGTACCAGTTCTTTTCAATCTTATGAACGCGCAGAGGGCGATTCAAGGTAAGAGAATGGGAGCTGGCCGACTGTTCCCGGTCCGGAGCGACGATATATACGTCGTACTTTTTCTTAAGGGCGGCATAAAGGGCGCGTATTCCGTCGGAATAGTAGCCGTCGTCATTAGTCAGTAGTATTTGCTTCATAATCGTATCAAAAAATGTCAGGCTCTATGTTAACCATTCCGGGTGGCGCGGGCAAGGAATTGTTCTTGGGCTTATAAGAATGTGACATCGGTTTCAGGCCCAAATCCGTTTCCAGATCTGGCGAATGAACCGGCCGGTGTCCCGGAGTGGGTTTATGTAGGAAGTTGAGCCTTCATATATTGTGGAGATGGGCACTTCGGCGATGGCACATCCGAGCGCGCCCGCTTTGAAAAGCATTTCCGATTCGAAGTCGTAATTGACCGTTTTAAGGCGGATTGCCGCGAGAACGCTGGTAGGAATCAGCCGGAAGCCCGACTGACTGTCACGCACCCGCTGAGTGGAGAATATGGAAATAATCATCGACGTCAGGTTGTTGGTCAGCCAGCGGTCAAAGGGCATGATTTTCAGATTTATCTTGCGGGTTCCGAGAATAAGATGACGACCGTCATCAAGCGCATAGAAGCGCGGGATTTCTTCCGGGAGATGCTGTAAGTCGGCGTCGATAGTCAGTACCGACCGGTATTCGTTTTCGATGGCGTACTGGAATCCGGCCATCAGTGCCGCTCCCTTACCCTGGTTCAGCGGGAACGAGATATATTTAACCTGGTGCTGTTCGAGAAGTTCAAGGGTGTTATCGGTGGAACCATCGTTGACGAACAGCAGATTGTCGTCAGCCACAAGAGTCCTGAGTCGGTCTATGAGTTCCGGGAGATATTTCCCGGCGTTGTAGGCCGGT
Source organism: Candidatus Zixiibacteriota bacterium (assembly GCA_020351995.1). Taxonomy (GTDB): domain Bacteria; phylum Zixibacteria; class MSB-5A5; order GN15; family FEB-12. The sequence continues at coordinate 1,052,391 of CP070674.1, read as the reverse complement.
ACCAGCACGAGGTTGGCCTGCCGGTTGAGATTTTTATCCATACCGAGTTACCATACAAGATTCAATACTGATGGGCAACAGCTTATATCGACGTGGCAGGGGCCATGATTCCGGTGGGAGACAGATTGAGGCAGCGGTGAAGGTTGTAGTAAACGGGCCATGGACCGGACAATCCATGGCCCGAACTCATGAAGCCAGTTTTGTCAGAAGCTCTTTTCAACTCTTGTTTCACTTAGTTATAAAACTGACCGAGGGAGTGGTTGCACGAAAAATGCAAAAAAAATGGTCGGAGCGAGCCGATTTGAACGGCCGACCTCTCGCACCCCAAGCGAGTGCGCTAACCAGACTGCGCTACGCTCCGACGCAGGTGATGCCGGCCTCGCCCATAAGCGGCGGGACCGGCATGCATTTCAAGTTACCCAAAATCGGGCAAACTTCAAGAGAAATCTTCTATCAGGTCCTCAATATCTTTTCTGATCTGTCCGATCAGCGTTCTGGTCCGGGCGGAAGAGGTCGCGGAGGTTTTAGCTTCGGACATCTTCTTCATTCTTAATTTCTTCCGTGTGCCGTCGATAGTGAGTTTCTCTTTTTTGCGAAGGTAATTGATTCGGTTGATTATATCGATATCTTTCTGGGTATAGGTGCGGTTTCCGCCGCGGTTCTTCTTTGGCCTCAGGATATCGAATTCTTTTTCCCAGTACCTCAGGACATACGCCTCGAGCCCGGTAATTCTGGATACCTCACTTATCGAGTAGTAGAGTTTTCCACCCGCGTTGCTCTTAGTCATATACTTCCCCCGCTGTTGGGTTACTCATTGCCATATTTCAGCCTTCAGGGCTCTCCCCATCAGGTTCGCCACGGCCTCGGCGGCCGGTTTATCATTAAACAGTACTTCATAAACTTCGCACGTTATGGGCATCTCGACATCAAAATTCTCGGCCAGAGCATGGCCGCTTCGGGTAGTCTGGACCCCCTCGGCCACCATAGTCATACCGGCCAGGACATCGGCCAGTTTCTGTCCCTGTCCGATTTTCTCACCGACATAGCGGTTGCGGCTGTGGCGCGAATTGCACGTAGTGACCAGGTCACCAATCCCCGACAGGCCGGCAAAAGTAAGAGCCCGGGCCCCCATAGCAACCCCAAGGCGGGTAATTTCGGCGAGTCCGCGGGTTATCAGGGCGCCCATGGTATTATCACCCATTCCGAGACCAGCCGTAATCCCGGCCGCAATTGCGATGATATTCTTAAGCGACCCGCCCAGTTCTACCCCGATGAGATCGTCGGTATGATATACGCGGAACGACTGACTGCTGAAGAGAGTTAGTACCCGGCTGATGAAATCAACCGACGAACCGGCCGCAACCACCGCGGTGGGAAGATCTGCGACGACTTCTTCAGCGTGAGAGGGACCCGACAGAGTGGCAATCTGGCCGGGAGCCACCCTAAGTTCTTCTTCGATCACTTCCGACATCCGTTTCAGGGTGCCGGTCTCGATACCCTTGGCGAGATTTACGAACCCAACCCGGTCAAAGGTCTTTTCTCTAAGTTGTGCCAGCACTGAACGCAAAAACTGAGCAGGAACAGCAAGCACAATGAACTCAGGGTCGGAGACGGCATGATTAAGATCGTTGGTGATCTCGATAGACTCATGAAGTTTGACATCGCGTAATTTGGCAGGATGCCGGCGTTGCTTGAGGATAATTTCATAATCGCGGCGATCGAATTCCCAGAGTCTGACACGAGCGCCGTTCTTGTGCAGGAGGGCAGCGATGGCCATTCCCCACGAACCCGCTCCGAGTATGGATATACGTTCATTCACGGTCGGTTTCCTTCGTTTGCCGGGATGAGAAGGAGAAGCGGTTTTCAGTGCCGTTTGAAAGACGTTTGATATTCTGGCGGTGGGTGAACACGATCAGCACAGCCACAAGTATGGACAGGTACACGTATATCGTTTCCAGCGGGCTTTTGAGCGCGAATTTCTCAATCACAACAACCACACAGAAGCTGATCGCGCCCAGTATGGAGCCGAGCGACACATATCTGAACAACAATACCGTCACCGCAAACACTCCAAGGCCGATTAACGTTTCAACCGGTAACAGGGCCACGATTGCCCCCAGGGCGGTATTGACTCCCTTGCCGCCCCTAAAACCAAGGTACACCGGGAATACATGTCCCAGAACGGCGGCGGCGGCGCATATCACGTAGAGGTGATCCGGCCTCAATCCCGGTTCAGGGACGAAGTATCGGGCCATCAGAACGGCCAGGGCACCTTTGCCGATATCGGCCACGAAAACCCAGACAGCAATTTTGAAACCGGCTACCCGCCATACGTTGGTGGCGCCGATGTTGCCTGAGCCCAGTTTCCTGATATCCCCCACGCCGGCCAGACGGCTGATAATCAGTCCGAATGGCACCGCCCCGAGCAAGTAGGTTAAGGCAATGGCTAAGACAGCATTCATTTTCGAGTTGCCCTACGACGTCATGAACGCAAGGCAACGGCAACAGAATCGTCTATTGAATCCCGGCTTCGACGGAGTCAGTCTCGATTGTCGTATCCGGGACCTCCTCGGTTGGGTACAACTCTTCCAGTTCCGGGAAGTAGTCAAAGACGGCATCCATGAACATCACCGCTTCGAGTGAGTCTACGCGTTTGTCGACTACAATGGCTTGCACTTTCTGGATGAAAGCCTGGTATTTCAATCCGTCGACCGGCTCGGTCTTAAGTTTTTCCGCAAAGGCGCTGCACACGTTCGCGAAGTGGGTTGAATCGATACCCATAATGGGGTTCTCTGCGACCTCGTTCTGGATTGACGTCACAAGCGTGTTTGCGCCGAACCTGGCGATATCATCCTTGTAGACCCAGACCACGATAGCAGCGATGATGATCATAACCAGTACGACACCGGCCACGATTAAGCCGATCAGACAGCCTTTTGACAGACCTTTCTTCTGTGTTGCCTCAGTCATACTCTTTCAATCCTTTAAAAGTTTATAACAATACGTGGATTTCCGTTGCTACATATACTGATAATTGAGCCATTCTCAAGTGTTAGTTGATAGAGAATTATAGCAGTATATAACAAATAGGAATTGCCATGGCAAGCAGATAAACCAGGATTGATTTCGGGGTATGGCGGAGGTGAACAAAAAAGAGCCCGCCAAAAAGCGGGCTCGCCTTTATACAAAAATGCAGCAAATACTGCTACTTGGCCTTGGTTCGCTGCATGGCTTTCTTCTTTCCGCCTTTTTTCTTAGCCTGGGTTCTCTTGGCGTCTTTTTTCGAGGCCTTGGTACCCTTGGGACCAGAGGTAATTTTCTTTGGTCCGGTGGGAGATTTGGCCTCTTTCTTACCCTTCCTGGCCTTGGCGGTGGACTCCTCGGCAGGTTTTTCGGTCAGGAGCTCAACGATCGAAATCGGGGCGCCATCGCCACGACGGACACCGAGCTTGACGACCCGGGAGAAGCCGGACTCGCGGTCGGCGAACTGGGGGATTATCTCGGAAAAGAGCTTCTTAAAAACGGTTTTGTTCCTGACGGTTCTGGCTACCTGTCGTTTGGCACGCAGTGTTTCCTCTCTGGCGGTAGCGATGAGCCTGTCGACCAGCGGTTTGAGGGCCTTGGCCTTAGCGTCGGTGGTCTTGATCACCCGGTGAGTAAACAGCGACATCGCCATGTTAGCGAGCATCGCTTCCCGATGCGACCTGGTGCGACCTAATTTTTTTACTTTATCTCGGTGTCCCATTTTCTTACCCGTCCGGTTCTATTTTTTTTCTGGTTCCATGAAACGTGCAATGTCCATGCCGAACGACAGATCCATCTCTTCGAGAATGGAGCTTATTTCGTTAAGCGACTTCCGTCCGAAGTTGCGATATTTCAGCATTTCACTTTCGGTTTTGGTCACCAGATCCTTTATGGTCTGGATGTTGGCGGCCCGCAGGCAGTTGGATGAGCGCACCGAAAGTTCCAGTTCGTCGACACGCATATTGAGCAGATTGCGTGTGCGGACAACCTCTTCATCCTCCTCGGGCTCTTCTTCGACCATAATCTCTTCATCGAGGTGAATGAACAACTGGACATAGTCTTTGAGCAGCTTGGCCGCAAAGCTCAGGGCGTCCTCGGGCGTGACCGAGCTGTCAGTTGTAATTTCAAGAATGAGCCGGTCGTAATCGGTTTTCTGCCCGACGCGAGTGTTCTCAACGGTGTAAGAGACCTTGACAACCGGCGAGAAGAGCGAGTCAACGAAAACCGTTCCAGCGGGGGCATCAGGCCGCTTGTTCTGCTCGGCAACCACGTAGCTGCGGCCTGAGTCGATATCGATTTCCATTTCGAAATCCATATCCTCGGTCAGCTCACAGATGTGCTGGTCGGGGTTGAGAATCTCGATATCCGGGGTACCCTCGAACATGGCCGCCGTAAGCTTACCTTTGGCACCGGCTTTGAGGGTGAGGGTGCACATTTCATCGGCATGCATCCTTACCCGGATACTCTTGACATTGAGTACGATATCGGTCACATCCTCGTACACGCCGGGGATAGTTGAGAACTCGTGGAGACATCCTTTGATGCGCATGGCCACCACCGCGGCGCCCTGAATCGAGGATAGCAGGACCCGGCGAAGACCGTTACCCAGGGTAGTTCCAAAGCCACGCTCGAGCGGTTCAACGATAAAGCGCGAATAATTTTCAGTCGCCGAAGATTGGTCGTTTACGACCTCTTTTGGCATAGTCAGGGGCTTCCATTTCATATCAACACGTCCTCCCAAAGGGATTACTTGGAATAGAGCTCCACGACCAACTGCTCGTTGGCCGTCAAGGGTATGTCGGAGCGCTTGGGAATTTCAAGCAACTCTCCCTCGAGAGCCGCCTTGTTTAGCTTGAGCCAGGGAAGATCCTCTCCACGGCCCACTTCTTTCAACGCCGCATGAACCAGGTCAAGATTCTTCGATTTGTCCTTGATTTTTATAATCTCATTAGGCCTGACCTGATACGACGGTATATCGACAATGCGTCCGCCGACGGAAACATGGCGATGCCTGACGAGCTGTCGGGCGGCCTTGCGCGACGGAGCGAAGCCCAGCCTGTATACGATATTGTCCAGACGGGTTTCAAGAAATTGAATCAGGACCGTTCCGGTAATACCCACCTTGCGGTCAGCTTTCTTGAAGTAGTTATGGAATTGCTTCTCGAGCAATCCGTAGGTACGGCGTATTTTCTGTTTTTCGCGCAACTGCAAGCCATAGTTGGAAACCTTCCGGCGCATGCGCTGTCCGTGCTGACCGGGAGCGTACTGGCGGCGTTCCACGGCACACTTTTCAGTACTACAGCGAGCACCTTTCAGAAAGAGTTTCTCACCCTCGCGGCGACACAGTTTACAATTGGCTTCACGATATCGAGCCATCAATACTCCTCATATTCAAAAACACGTTACTTTCAAATCAAACGCGACGACGTTTGGGCGGACGGCAGCCGTTATGTGGAATCGGCGTCACATCCTTAATGACCGTTATCTCAAGTCCGGCAGCCGATAGTGAGCGGATGGCCGCCTCACGACCGGAACCGGGGCCCTTTACCCACACTTCGACCTTGCGCAGTCCCATATCCATCGCTTCCCTAGCGGCGGTCGAGGCCGCCATCTGGGCCGCGAACGGGGTTGATTTCTTGGAGCCTTTAAAGCCTACTTTACCAGCCGTACCCCAGGAGATAGTCTTCCCGGTGCTGTCGGTAATGGTAATGATCGTATTGTTAAAGCTGGCCTTGACATGGACAATGCCATGCATATCGACTTTACGAGCTCTTTTCTTAGCGCGTCCTTTTTTCTTAGGTTCAGCCACCTAATCACCTCTATCCGAATTAGAAATTGTTTACTTTTTGCCCGGAGGCTTGCGCTTCAATCCACCGACCTGCCGTTTGGGTCCTTTGCGGGTCCTGGCATTGGTCTTTGAGCGTTGACCCCGCACAGGCAATCCCCGTCTATGGCGCAGTCCACGGTAGGAGCCAATATCCATCAACCGTTTGATGTTCATGGAAATCTCTCCGCGCAAGGCACCTTCCACGTTATAGTCGTTCTCAATGACGCTGCGCAGTTTGGCCACGTCTTCGTCAGTAAGTTTGTTAACACGGGTATCCGGGTTAATACCGGTCTTTCCCAGAATCTTGTTTGCCCGGTACGGTCCGATACCGAAGATATATGTTAACCCAACTTCAATTCTTTTTTCTTTAGGCAGGTCTACACCGGCAATTCGAGCCAATTGTAACTCCTTTATCTATAACACCAACTTTTTTCTAACCCTGGCGCTGCTTGTGACTGGGGTTCTTGGAACAGATAACCCTGAGCACACCATTTCGCTTGATAATCTTACAGTGCTCACAGCGCTTTTTTATGGCAGATTTTACTTTCATTCTATCATTCCAATCTCAAACTCATTTGTAGCGGTACGTAATACGACCACGGGACAAATCGTACGGCGACAGTTCCAGCGTCACCTTGTCGCCGGGCAATATCTTTATAAAATGCATTCGCATTTTTCCCGAAATATGGGCCAACACTACATGACCGTTGTCCAGTTCGACCCTGAACATGGCGTTCGGCAGTGTCTCGATTACTTTCCCTTCAACCTGTATGGTTTCCTCTTTTGCCATATCTTCCTTATAGTAACGTCAGTATGTCGGGGCCATTGTCCGTAACGGCCACGGTGTGCTCAAAATGAGCCGATGGCATACCGTCGGCGGTCACAAATGTCCAGCCATCCGGCATGGTCTTAACCTCATAAGTGCCCATGTTAATCATCGGTTCGATCGCGAGGACCATACCCGGTTTAAGCACCGGACCGTCATCGGGTGAACCGAAGTTCGGCACCTGAGGTTCCTCGTGCATCTGCCGTCCAATCCCGTGTCCCACCAGTTGCCGAACGACCCCGAACCCCGAGCTTTCGGCAACCTGCTGAACGGCTGCGGAAATCTGTCCTAATTTATTGCCATTTTTCGTCTTGTCAATACCGGCCTGAAGGCATTTTTGGGTGATTTCCATAAGCCGCTTCTTCTCTGCCGACACTTCTCCCACCGGGAAAGTGCGAGCGGCGTCGCCGTAAAATCCTTCATAAATCGAGCCGACATCTATTGAGACGATTTCGCCTTCTTTCAAAACCCGCTTGCCGGGAATCCCGTGAACGACCTCTTCATCGATAGAAATGCATGCCGAGGCCGGGAAACCCTGATAGTCCTTGAAGGCCGGTACGGCTTTTTTCGAGCAAATGAATTCCTCGATGAGTCGGTCGAGTTGACCGGTGGTAGTTCCCGGTTTAAGGTGTTTTTCAATCATATCAAGTGTTTCCGCCACGATCTTTCCAGCCTGGCGCATAATCTCTATTTCTTCCGGCGTCTTATGGTATATGATCATCCTATGTTTTCGACGAGACCTCTTTCAAGACTGCCTCGAAAACCTCATCAGGCGTTTTTTGCGCCTTAATCTCGACAAGAATCGACTCACCCCGGTAAAAGTCTTCGATGGGCTTGGTCTGTTTTTTATAAACTTCCAAACGGTTTCGCACCACCGCTTCGTCATCGTCCGGTCGGCGCCGAAGCTGGGCATTATCCTTATCACAGCGGCCTTCAACTCCGGGCATCTGAGCCGGATAATTGTAGCCGGTGTTACACTTCGGACAATACCAGCGTCCCGAGAGACGTTTTACTATTTCTTCATCGTCAACCGCAAAAAGTATTGCTGTGTCAAGGTTTATGTCGTTATTATAAAGCATTTCTTTAAGGCCAAGAGCCTGCGGTACCGTCCGCGGAAAACCATCGAGAATAAATCCGCCATTTAGCTCGCCAGCTTTAATCATGCTTTCGATCAGCCCGATAATCAGCCCGTCGGGCACCAGTTCACCCCGTTTCATGTAGCCTTCCGCCTGCTTACCCAGTTCGCTTCCGCGTTTTACGGCATCGCGCAGAACGTCACCAGTGGACAGGTGTTTCAATCCCAGCTTCTGAGCAAGCTTAACGGCCTGCGTTCCCTTACCGGAACCGGGAGGGCCCAAGAAAACGAGATTCATAGCTACATCGACCTCCCGCGAATTCGACCCTTCTTCATAAACCCGTCGTAGTGACGCATCAACAGGTGCGATTCGATCTGTTGCAGAGTGTCCAGGGCGACACCGACGACAATGAGAAGACCGGTCCCGCCGAAGAAGAAGTTCACGTTAGCCTGGGAAATCAGAACCCACGGCAGGATGGCAATCATGGCAAAGAAGATTGCGCCGGGAAGAGTTATCCGGGTGAGAATTCTCTCGATGTATTCTGACGTATTCTTACCCGGTCTTATTCCGGGAATATATCCCCCGTTACGCCGCATGTTGTCGGCGATTTCCATCGGGTTGAAAACGATAGCCGTGTAGAAATATCCGAAGAAGATAATAATCAGGCCGTAGATAATGGAGTACCACCAGCCACCCGGCCTAAGCGATACCGCCACCAGATTCTGAATCCAGTCCGAATTCGGGAACAGCTGGGCGATCGTCGAGGGCAGGAACATGATCGACTGGGCAAAGATGATCGGGATAACGCCGGCCGAATTTACCGACAGCGGCAGATGGGTGGCGGCGCCACCAAATACTTTGCGTCCGACAACCTTGCGCGGGTACTGAACCGGTACCTTGCGCTGAGCGCGAGTGACCAGGATAACAGCTGCTATCACCAGAACCATCATAGCCACCATGACAGCTTCCAGCACCAGCGAGCGATAACCGGCCAGGACCAGCTCGGCTTCTTCCCATACTGCCTCGGGGAAGCGAGCAATAATGCCGATGAAAATGATTAGAGAGATACCGTTGCCAATGCCCTTCTCGGTAATCTGTTCTCCCAGCCACATAATGAAGATACATCCGCAGGTGAAAGTAAGCACGGTCAGGGGAATGAATCCGGCGGTATCCATATGAACAGCCGGATTGCCGGCCCGGTCAGTGATGGTTGTCAAGAAGCCAGCCGTACCCCAACCCTGAAGAGCGGCGATAGCCACCGTAAGGTAGCGCGTGTACTGGGTGATCTTGCGTCGGCCTTCCTCTCCCTCTCGCTGCAGTCGCTGCAGATACGGTACGACCGCGCCCAGCAGCTGGAGCATAATGGACGCGGATATGTAAGGCATGATGCCGAGGGCAAAGATGGTCGCCTTGGCGAAAGCACCACCGGCAAACAGGTCGAGCAGCCCGAAGATGGAGTTTTGCGCGAGCGCCGAGGCCAGTATCGATCCATCGATTCCGGGCGTGGGGATGTGTCCGCCGATGCGGTACACGATCAATATGGCGCAGGTGAAAAATATCCTTTTCTTTAGTTCTTCTACCTTGAAAATCGATCTGAAAGTATCAAGCACTAGACCACCTCGGCTTTTCCGCCCGCCGCTTCGATTTTCTCTTTCGCTGTCTTCGAGAAAGCCTGCGCCTTAACGGTATAGGCCTTATCTATATTTCCATTACCAAGTAACTTGATGGGCAGACCGGGTTTTTTTATCAGGCCGGCCTTTTTGAGAGTATCGCCGGTAACTTCACCGGCTTGACACCGGGCCAGATCGGCCAGGTTGACAATCTGAAACTCCTTTTTGAAGATATTGGTGAAGCCTCTCTTGGGCAGGCGAACATGAAGAGGCATCTGCCCTCCTTCGCGCCCGGGCTTCCTTTTGAATCCACTTCGCGCGCCGGCTCCCTTGTGCCCGCGTCCGGAGGTCTTGCCTTTGCCGCTGCCCGGCCCACGTCCGACTCTCTTGCGCTTCTTTTTAGAGCCAGCCGGTGGTTTTAATGTATGAAGTTCCATAGTATTCCGCCTCTGAGTATCCTTAGTCAATCTCTTCTACCGTAACCAGATGCTTTACAGCATTTACCATTCCCCGTATCTGCGGGGTATCGTTATGAATCACGGTGCGCCGTATTTTCCCCAGACCCAGGGCCGCGATAGTCCTCTTCTGAGGCTCCATGCGGTCATTGGTGCTTCGTACCTGTGTAATTTTCAATTTTGCCATGTCAATTCACCTAATGGACCCGTCTTACGACTGTTCACGGGCCTTTTCTTCTTGCTCGCGAGTCCGCAACTCAAGCAGTCCAGCCATGGTCGCTTTAACGACATTGTTCGGATTACGGCTTCCTAACACCTTAGTCAGGACATCCTGAACGCCAAGCGACTCCAATACCGTTCGGACGGCCCCACCGGCGATAACACCGGTACCGGGAGAAGCCGGGCGCATCACCACGGTCGTAGCGCCGAACTGTCCGTGGATACGATGCGGTATGGTTCCCTGAACCAGGTTGATGCTTACCATATCCTTACGGGCGCTTTCGGTAGCTTTGCGAATAGCATCGGAGACTTCGGAAGCCTTGCCATGGCCGATGCCGACCTTGCCGCGCTTGTCCCCCACCGCTACCAGAGCAGTGAAAGAGAACCGACGGCCACCCTTAACTACCTTAGCGACGCGATTGACATGGATTACTCGCTCTTCAAATTCGAGATTGTCAACGTCAAACTTTGCCACCTAAACCTCTTAATTATCTAAAAGCCAATATTATCAAAATTTGAGGCCGCCTTTTCGGGCGCCCTCGGCCAGGGCCTTGACCCGGCCATGATAGCGTGAAATATTCCGATCGAAAACGACCGACTCAATCCCCTTCTCCCGGGCTATCCTGGCCAGAATTTTGCCGACCTCGAATGCCTGCTGGGTTTTGGTTATATCGCTCTTGAGCTCACCGGTCACCGTCTTTGAATTGGATGCCGCCGCCACCAGCGTGACGTGATTGACATCGTCGACGATTTGCGCGAAGACATTTTTGAGCGACTTGGCTACCGTCAGACGGGGACAATGGGGCGTACCGAAAATTCGTTTGCGCACCCGTTGGCGGCGTCTGGTAGCTTTCTTGCTTTTAACAATATTCTTATCAGCCATAGTCTGTACCGAATGTTATGCTCCGGCGGTCTTCCCGGCCTTGCTACGAACATGTTCACCGACATACCGAATACCTTTTCCTTTATAAGGCTCGGGTTTGCGGAACGAACGTATCTTGGCGGCGCACTGACCGACCAGTTCCTTATCTATTCCCTCTACAACAACTTTGTTCTCTTTTGGCAGTGATGTAACACTAACACCATCCGGGGCGGCAAACACTACCGGGTGTGAATAGCCAAGGTAGAAAATCGTGCTCTTGCCTCTTTGCTCAACACGATAACCGATTCCGACCACCTCTAACTCAATCTTGTATCCTTCGGTCACACCGACAACCATATTGTTCAAAAGAGCCCTTGTCAGGCCGTGGAGGGCGCGATGCCTCTTGGCGTCGGACGGCCGGTCAACGACGATCTGATTATCCTCCACCGCGGCTTTTATCTCTGGATGTATTTCCCTTGAGAGAGTGCCCTTGGGACCGGTTACGGTAACGGTTGGGAGGGTGATTTCGACCCTGGTCTTGTCCGGGATAACTATGGGGCTCTTACCTACTCGAGACATCTGCTATCCTTCCTTTACCAACACCTGCATAGCGCTTCGCCACCGATACCTTTGCTGGCAGCGTCGAAGTTGGTCATGATACCCTGCGAGGTTGAGACAATCATCAATCCCCGCGTGTTAAAAGTCGACATTCGGACCTCCTCGGCATCGTAGTACTTACGCAACCCCGGCCGGGAGATGCGTTCAAGACCGTTGAGAACCGACTTGTCTTCACGAGTGTAACTGATGTACACTCGGAGAATACCCTGTTTGTTGTCGGGTAACTCTACCACATCTTTCAGATACTTGTGCTCGGTGAGAATGCGCACGATTTCCCTCTTGAGATTGGAAGCGGGAATGTCGACGGCGTTCTTCTTGGCCTTGGCAGCATTTCTCACCCTGGTCAGCAAATCAGAGACTGGATCAGTCATTGTCATGATACTGGTTACTCCAAAATCCTATATTTTACCAACTGGCTTTAACGACACCCGGGATTTCGCCAGCCAATGCCATCTCTCTGAAACAGATTCGGCAGAGCCCGAAGCGGCGGATGTAAGCCCTCGGGCGACCGCACCGGCGGCAGCGGTTATAGGCCCTGACCTTGAATTTCGGTTGGCGCTTCTGCTTTTCTGTCAAACATTTCTTAGCCATTGGTCTCCTACTTGCGGAAGGGCATGCCCAATTCATCAAGCAAGCGCCGGGCTTCGGTGTCCGTGCCAGCTGTAGTCGAAATAGTAATGTTCATGCCACGAATTTTCTCAACTTTGTCGTAATCTATCTCAGGGAAAATCAACTGTTCCTTAAGGCCCAGGTTATAGTTGCCACGACCATCGAAGGACTTAGGACTTACGCCCCGGAAATCGCGGATTCTCGGGATGGCGACGTTTATGAGGCGGTCGAGGAATTCCCACATAGCGTCGCGGCGCAAAGTGACACTGCATCCAATGGGCATTCCCTGCCGCAGCTTGAAGTTCGAGATTGCCTTTTTCGCGCGGGTAACAACCGGTTTGCGTCCGGTTATCTGCGTAAGGTCATTAACAGCCGCTTCAAGCATCTTGGGGTTCTGGGTAGCCTCACCCACGCCAATATTTACAACCACCTTGGAAACCCTGGGGACTTCCATCACCGACCGATAGTTGCTTTCCTTCATCAACCTGGGCTGTATTTCTTTCAAGTATTTTTCTTTAAGCCTGGCCATAGTTTAGTCCTCAGATCTGCTCCCCGGTTTTCCGGCAGACACGTACCCTGACTTTCTTGCCGCCTTCATCGATGACTGCCGTCGAAACTTTGGTCGGGCCGGACAGCGTCGAGCTGTAGAGAGCCAGGTTACTCAAATGAATGGGGGCCTCGATGGTAACGATGCCGCCTTTCGGGTTTTTCTGGGTCGGTTTCTGGTGGCGCTTTTTCATATTAACGCCCTCCACCAGGGCGACCTGTTTCTTCGTGTCGACGTGGAGTACCCTGAAGGGGCCTTTCTTTTCCTTGCCGGTACCGGTACGTATGACAACCATATCGCCTTTTCGAATTCTCATAATAACCTGTTCCTTTTATAGGACCTCCGGGGCCAGGGAGACGATTTTCATAAACTGTCTTTCCCGGAGTTCGCGGGCCACGGGTCCAAAAATACGCGTCCCGCGAGGCTCTTTCTGTTCGTTTATGATGACGGCGGCGTTATCGGAAAAACGTATGACCGAGCCGTCTTTGCGCCTGGTAGCGGCCTTGGTTCGGACGACAACGGCCTTGCAGACTTCCGATTTTTTGACGGTACCGCCCGGAATCGCTTCTTTCACGGCCACGACGATGATGTCGCCAATGCCGGCATACTTCTTACGACCTCCCAGGACGCGAAAGCACATAACTTTCTTTGCGCCGGAGTTATCGGCCACCGAAAGCATGGTATATTCCTGAATCATCTATCTTACACCTTTCCTGCCGGGCTCACTTGGCTTTCTCTACTATCTCAACCAGACGCCAGCGCTTATTCTTAGAAAGGGGCCGGGTTTCAGCGACTTTAACGACGTCACCCACCCGGGCCTCATTCTTCTCATCGTGAGCGTAAAGCCTGGAGAAAGTACGAAAGATCTTCTCATACAGTGGATGGCGCATGGTACGGTCGACACGGACAACGATGCTTTTGTCCATTCTGTCCTGAATAACCGTTCCGACACGGACCTTCCTGACATTTTTTCTCTTCGCTTCGGCCATCTATGACTCCATTATTTCTCTTTTTCTTTCTTTTTAGCGCCAACATTTTCCAGAATAGAAGCTCTGCTTTCGGCCAGCTTTCTTATGCCAAGCTCGTCTTCGTGCAATACCGTCTTAATCCGGGCTATCTCGCGGCGCACCTGGCGCAGACGGAGCGGATTATCCAGGGCCTTGAGTGAGCGTCGCATATTGAGATTAAACATCTCGTCGTTCAACTCATTTACTTTCTGTAAGAGTTCATCCCGGGTAAGTTCTCTTAACGACTGCATCTTCATTGATATCAGACTCCTTCTGTGTCGCTTCTGGTAACGAACTTGGTTTTTACCGGGAGCTTGTTGGCACCGAGGCGGAGGGCCTCACGCGCCATTTCCTGCGAGACACCCTGAATCTCGAACAGCACCCGGCCGGGTTTTACCACGGCCACCCAGTATTCCGGGGCACCCTTGCCTTTTCCCATGCGGGTTTCAGCCGGCTTTTTGGTTACGGGCTTGTCAGGAAAAATCCTGATCCAGATTTTGCCCCCGCGCTTGACGTAGCGAGTCATGGCTACGCGCGCGGCCTCGATCTGACGATTGGTCAGCCAGCACGGCTCCAGGGCTTTCAAACCAAACTCACCGAAATCGACGGCCGAGCCTCCCTTAGTTTTACCCTTCAGGCGCCCGCGCTGCATTTTGCGGTATTTGGTTTTCTTCGGCATTAACATCTATCTATTCTCCAGACTCTCAAGATTATTCCTTGCTCTTGTCAGGGCCACCGGAGGCCGATTCTTTCCTGGTAGCCTTCCTGGTTCGAGCCGATGTCTTCGGTTTCGGCGAGCCCTTGGCTTTCGATTCGGAAGTTGGCTTCTTTGCCTTACCCTTGGGCTTCTCCCCGGTATCAGGAGCGGGCGCGGTTTCGGGTTTTGCCGGGCGCTCCGGACGGCGTCCTCGCGGCGCGGCCCCCTCTTCGGGACCCCTGGCGCCGGTCTTGCGGCGAATACGTCCACGAGGGCGTTTGCGACCCTTTTCTCCGGGACGGGGCCGTCTTGGGCGAGCGCTGGGAGCTTCCTGTTCCGGTTCGGGTTTGGCTTCTTCATCCCGATAGAATTGCCCGGTTTCGAGGATCTCGCCGCGGCATATCCAGACCTTAACGCCTATGCAGCCGTAAGTGGTTTTGGCTGTCGAGGTAGAGTAGTCGATGTCGGCTCTTAGAGTGTGAAGCGGCACGCGGCCTTCCTTATATTTTTCCACGCGGGCAATTTCGGCGCCGCCGAGGCGTCCGCCACACTGCACTTTAATACCCACAGCACCCATCTTCATGGTCGCCGCGATAGCCTTTTTCATGGCCCGCCTGAATGACACGCGTCCCTCAAGTTGACGGGCAATCGAGTCGGCCACCAATTTAGCGTCGAGCTCGGGTCTCCTGACTTCGACGATATTCAACAAGATATCTTTTTGGGTCAGCAGCTGCAGCTCCTCGCGCAATTTATCAACCTCGGTTCCCTTGCGCCCGATGACGATACCGGGGCGGGAAGTGTGTATATCGACGGTCACCTTCTTGGGGGCACGGGAGATACACACATTGGCTATCCCGGCGTTATCGAGACGCCTGTTGATATAGCGCTTGATCATCATGTCCTCGAAGATCAAATCAGAGAAATTCCGATCAGGAGCGAACCAGCGGCTATTCCACGTTCTGATAATACCGAGACGTAAACCTATTGGATGTGTCTTTTGTCCCAAGACAATCTCCTTAAATCATCAACCTATTTTTCGTCAGCTTTCTTCTTCCGCGCTTTGGGTGCGGCCTTTTTCTTCGGCGCGGTCTTTTTTGTGCTTTTACCGGTCGTTTTCGCTTTACTCTTCACGGTCTTCGTTTTGGCCGTCCGGCGCTTGGCAGGAGTTTTGCGCCTGGTGTCTTTAGCGTCGGCAGCCTTTTCTTTCACGGGCGTCCTGGCCGCAGGAGTCTTTTTGCGCTCCGGGATATCGGTCTCGCCCTCGAGCTCAACCTTCAGGTGGCAGAAGCGTTTGCGATAACGGTAGACCCGGCCCATTGAGCGAAAGCGAATCCTCTTGGCGGTCGGGGCCGCATCAACAGTGATATTCTTAATCATCAGATTCTCGGGGCTGAGATGATCGGTTCCTTCTTTCGATAGAGCATTAGCCGCCGCCGACTTCAGCGTCTTGGCCAGGTGATGCGCGGCGATTCTGGGCGTGAAATTCAAAATGCCCAGAGCCTTTTCCACCGGTAGACCCTTAACAATGTCGGCCACCAGCCGCATTTTCTTGGGAGGGATACTCACATATCTCAACTGAGCGGTTGCCTTAACCAACATGGCTGATCATGCTCCTTTCACCGAGGAAGAACGCTCTGCCATCTTGCCGCCGTGTCCGCGAAAAGTGCGGGTGGGGGCGAATTCACCGAGCTTATGTCCCACCATATTCTCGGTCACATAGATCGGGATAAATTTGTTCCCGTTGTGCACGGCGAAGGTGTGTCCGACAAACTCCGGAAGAACGGTGGAGCGTCGCGACCATGTCTTGACGACCTTCTTTTGATTGGTATCGTTAAGTTCCTGCACCCTCTTTGCCAATTTCGCGTCGACGAAGGGGCCTTTTTTCAACGAACGAGGCATCTATAATACTCCATAACTATATTTTCACTCGCCGATCCTGAACAAGGTGATCGGTCGATTTACGTTTGCTTCTCGTCTTAAATCCCTTGGTCGGCTTTCCCCAGGGAGTACAGGGGTGTCTTCCGCCGGAAGATCTGCCTTCCCCGCCACCCATAGGATGGTCGACCGGGTTCATAGCTACCCCCCTGGTTGTGGGGCGGACACCGCGCCAGCGCGCGGCTCCGGCTTTGCCCCAGACTATATTCTTATGATCAAGATTCGACACCTGTCCGATTGTCGCGTAGCAAGTGTCCGGGACGACCCGAACCTCGCCGGACGGCATTCGCAGAGTGGCCTTGCCGCCTTCCTTTGCCACCAGCTGACAGAATGATCCCGCCGAGCGAGCCATCTGCCCGCCCTTACCAGGCCGAATCTCGACATTGTGAACGGTGGTTCCCAAGAGCATCTTCCTTAGCGGCATGGCGTTGCCGATGCGGTTTTCGACCGACTCGCCCGACATCAGCACGTCGTTTACTTTCAGGTCAACCGGAGCCAGAATATATCTTTTCTCCCCGTCGGCGTAATGCAGAAGAGCGATTCTGGCCGAACGGTTGGGATCGTATTCAACCGAAGCCACACGGGCCGGGATATTATGTTTCTTGCGCTTGAAATCGATCAAGCGATACATGCGTTTATGTCCGCCGCCGCGGTGATACGACGTCGTGCGACCCTTATTGTTCCGTCCGCCGCTTTTCTTCAGCGGCCGCAACAGGGATTTCTCCGGCTTCACCGAGGTGATCTCTTCAAACTGTGGAACCGTTCTGAACCTGAGCGACGGTGTCGTGGGACGATATTTCTTAACTGCCATAGTTCACACCAACCTTACTTACACATTCTCGAACATAGAGATTACTTCACCCTTCTTGAGGCGAACAATGGCCTTTTTCCAGGTGGGGGTTTTCCCGGAGTAACGACCCATACGTTTTTCTTTTCCCGGCACCATCATCGTTCTGACCTCTTCGACCTTGACCTTGAAAAGGGCTTCCGCGGCGGCCTTAATGGTGTGTTTATTGGCCCGCTTGTCAACCTCGAAGACATATTCGTTGTTGGCTTCCCTTAACCTGGTGGAGCGCTCCGTTGTCAGGTGCGATTTGATAATCTGGCGAGGATCCTGTTTCATCCAAACACCTCATGAACTTTGTCAAGCCCAGCCCTGGTCATAAGAACGTAGTCGGCATTGAGAAGATCGTATCCGTTGGCAAGCGCGGCCCGGCTATACATGACCTTAGGCAAGTTGCGACACGAGAGGTAACAGTTTTTGTTTTCGCCTTCATCAAGAATCAAGCACTTCTTGCCGGAAAGGTCAAAACGAGTCAACAAATCCACAATAGACTTGGTCTTTATCTCATCGATTTTTATCTGGTCGATTATTCGGATGCGGTCAGCCCGCGCCTTGTCGGCGAACACCGACCGAATAGCCATCTTTTTCATCTTCCTGGGCATGGCATTGCCGTACAGGCGGGTGCTGGGTCCGAATGTCGTTCCGCCACCTCGCCAGAGAGGGGAACGATTTGTGCCCACCCGGGCGTTTCCGGTGCCTTTTTGCCGCCACGGTTTACGGCCACCTCCGCGCACCTCGGCGCGCTCCTTGGTGTTGGCGTTACCCTGGCGTTGTCGGGCAAGGTAGGTCACCACGTACTGGTGAACCAAAGCCTCACTGGGTTCAATCTCAAAGACCTCGGGCTTGAGCTCAGCCTTCCCGACCTCAGCACCTTCCTGATTATAGACTTTAACTTCCATCACTTCTATCCAATTCTAACTCCGGTTAGTCGAGCGAATTTTAACCAACGAACCCTTGAATCCGGGGACCGAGCCCTTGACCAGCATAAGGTTCTCTTCCTCAATAATCTTCACTATCTCAAGGTTAAGAACGGTAGTTCGGTCCTTGCCCATGCGGCCCGCCATCTTCAATCCCTTGAATACGCGCGAAGGATACGAGGACTGTCCAATCGATCCGGGCGCTCGCCAGCGGTCAGATTGACCGTGAGTCTTGTTGGCGCCGGAGAAACCGTGACGCTTCATGCCGCCGGCGAAACCGAGCCCTCGGGATATGCCGGTAACATCGACCCGCTCGCCTACCTTGAAAATTCCTACCTTGAGTTCAGAGCCAATCTCGAGGTCGCCCTCGGAAGTGATTTCCCTGACGTAGTGAGTTGGGTCCACACCGGCTTTAGCAAAGTGCCCGGCTGTCGGCTTGTTGACAAGTTTCTTCCGCCTCGCGCCAAAGCCGACCTGGTAGGCATTATATCCGTCATTATCCTGCGTCTTCTTAAGAACAACGGGACACGGTCCGGCCTGAATAACAGTAGCCGATACAGCCTCACCCGAATCCATGAAGATGCGGGTCGTCCCGAGTTTCTTGCCTAAAATCTCTTTCATATCTGCTAACCTTATCAGGTCTTAATCTCGACATCAACGCCGGCGGGAAGATCCAGTTTCATCAAGGCATCCACCGTCTGCGGCGTGGACTCATAGATTTCTATCAGGCGCTTGTGAATCCGTGTTTCAAACTGTTCCCGGGACTTTTTGTCAACGTGAGGGGAACGCAGCACGGTGTAGACGGTGCGCTTGGTCGGGAGCGGCACCGGCCCGACGATACGGGCACCAGTACGGAGCACCGTCCGCGCGATCTCCTTGGTCGACTTATCAAGGGCGTAGTGGTCGTAGGCCTTCAGCCTTATTCTTATTTTCTGAACATCCATTATTTAATCACCCTGTTATTCCGTGATATCGCTGATGACGCCGGCGCCGACGGTGCGGCCGCCCTCGCGAATGGCGAAACGAAGCTCCTTCTCCATCGCGATCGGTGTGATCAGCTCTACCTCCAATGATACATTGTCACCAGGCATGACCATCTCGACACCCTCGGGCAAATGGGCCACTCCCGTAACATCCGTCGTCCGAAAATAAAACTGCGGCCGATAACCCGTGAAAAACGGCGTGTGACGACCTCCCTC
>CP070674.1:995774-1033019 GCA_020351995.1 Candidatus Zixiibacteriota bacterium | reverse complement strand
GACTCTCTTCGGCAGGTGAAGGTTGTCTGCCGGGTCAAGAAATCCGTCTGGGACAAGCTCACCAAGGACGCCCGGGTTCAGTTAGGGACAATCGGTTTCCTTGGTGACAAATATGTGGAGATAATTCCCGGCATTCACGGCGGCCCATCGATAGAGGAAAAGGATGTAATCGAGACGATTGACGCTGGAGACGCCACGGCTATGTTCAGAGCCGGGGAGGAGGCCATCGATGATGCCCGAGCATTTGTAGTGGGACTCGATACCATGTTAGCCCGGATGAACCGTGGTGAAGGAACCCTGGGCCAGATGGCAACTGACGACCGACTGTACACGGAAATGACCAAAATGCTGACCAAGCTGACAATGCTGATCAACGACCTTCAGAAAAACCAGGAGCGTATCGTAAGCTCACTGGAAAAAACGGCAACTTCGGTCTCGAGCCTTTCCACCAAGGTGGATGATAATACCGGTACGGTGGGGCGGCTGGTTAATGACCCTGCCCTCTACGATAATCTAAGTGCTTCCACCGCCAAGTTGGATACCATACTTCAGAGAATTAATGCCGCCGAAGGCAACCTGGGTCTTCTGGTAAATGACACGGCCATGTATTCGGAGATGACCAATCTTATGGCGCGGCTGAATAATCTGATAACGGATATTCAGGCAAACCCGAGGAAGTATTTCAAATTCAGCGTGTTTTAGGGGGCCATTCTGGCTATACCGGTGCGACAGCCAGCATAAACTCGAGGAGCTTGAGCACACCGTCTTTGCCCCCTTCGCCGACCTCCATGGGCGGGCCAACACAGGTGGGACATCCTTCGTCGCAGGCGCATTTCTTTACGTGTTGATAACAGGATTCGAACAGACGCTCGTGCTCGTTGAACAACTTTTCGGATAAGCCAACCCCTCCAGGCACATTCTCGTACACATAGACCGTAGGTTTTTCAGTAAAGGGCGCCCGTACCTGTGAAATAGAACGCAGGTCACGGGGGTCACACATGACCCATAGTGGCGCGATCTTGCCGAGGATGTTGGCCAGCCCTCGTAAAGAGCCACCGAACCGGGCTCCCTGGAGGCCTGTCCGAAAGGCTATATCACCCGGAAATGTGTACCAGAAAGCAGCCGTATGCATTTCAAGTTCCGGCAGGTTGAGCAATCCGGAACCAACGTTCTCGTGTGTCTGGAACTTAATCTTCTTGAATAGAACCGTTACGTTAGTAACGGTAACCTCGCCGTGGCTCAAAACGGCATCCCCAAAAGTAACGTCATCGTTAACTGACAGCACTTTCAGGTCGGTTTTTGTTTCCGCGTCGGTATAATAATCTACCTCGACTTCCTTTACATAGGCTTTCTTGCCTTCCCAGTCCAGCCTGGTTACCTGGTACTGATTGGCGGCATGGAGATATATAGCCTCGGGATGGAGGAAGATGGGAGCCGAGAAATAGTCTACCTCGCCGATAACTTCGGCATTATTGCTTTCGTTGAGGATTACGAAATTGTCCGGCGAGGCGGATCGCAGTGAGATTTGCTGGGCAGGGTAAATCTCGGAAGACCAATGGTAACGTTCACCCGACTTTCGCACTACATTCGACTGGGCCAGATAGTCGAGAATCTGGTCGGTACCATCATCCCCCGTTGTTTCGCCTTTGTCAAACGGTAACTCGAAGGTGGCACATTTCAAGTGGTTGGTACGGATAATAAGATTGTCCGGATCAATTATGCCAGACTCCGGGGTGCGATCGAAAATGAAGCGCGGTTCGTAACACAAGAACTGATTAATGGCGCTGGAGTTGGCGACCATTATTGTGACCGCGGTACCGCTACGCCTTCCGGCGCGCCCTGCCTGCTGCCACAGCGAGGCGATGGAACCGGGGTAGCCAACTATGATTGATACGTCAAGACGACCGATGTCCACGCCGAGTTCCAGGGCATTGGTGGATACCACTCCGGTGATCGAGCCATCGCGAAGCCCGGCCTCGATACGCCGACGCTCATTGGGCAGGTAACCGCCTCTGTAGCCGGCAATATTAATACCCTGCCCAAAACTTCCCTTGAGATCTCGCTGTAAATAGGTTAATAGAACCTCAACATAAAGCCTGAAGTGGGCAAATACGATAGTCTGTATTTTCTGTTTAAGGAATGTCGCCGCAAGCTGTGACGCCTCGTTAATGGCCGACTTTCGAATGCCAAGTTGTTTGTTAATGACGGGGGGGTTATAGATCAGGAAGTGCCGTTCACCCGATGGTGCTCCATTATTATCTATGAGGGTCACTTCCCGGTCAATTATTCTCTGAGTCAGCTCGCGCGGGTTAGCGATGGTGGCCGAGCAACAGATAAAGGTTGGGCTGGAGCCGTAGAACCGACATATGCGCATGAGGCGTTTGATTACATTGGCCAGATGAGAACCGAAAACCCCCCGGTAATGGTGCACTTCGTCAATGACGACATACTTCAGATTCTCAAAGAGCTTAATCCACTTGGTGTGATGGGGAAGTATCCCGGCGTGCAGCATATCCGGATTGGTTACCACGATGTGGCCGGCGGACCGAATCAAACGCCGCGCTGTTTGCGGTGTATCACCATCGAAGGTGTATGTCTTGATGTCCACATCGATTTTCTGGATGAGCTCGTAAAGCTCAGACAGCTGATCCTGCGAAAGGGCTTTGGTTGGAAAAAGGTACAGGGCACGCGAGCCGGCGTCTTTCATTACCCGGTCGAGCACGGGGATATTATAACAGAGGGTTTTGCCCGAGGCGGTTGGGGTAACGACAACCACGTCCTCGTTTCGCGAGACGGCCGCGATAGCTTCAGCCTGATGCGTATAGAGCTTATCGATTCCCTTTTCCTTGAGCGCAGCGGCAAGCCTTAGATCAAGATTCTCCGGGTAATCAGAGTATCTGGCCGGCCGGGGCGGGAAGGTTTTCCAGTGCGATAAGTTACCGGCAATGCCCGGGTCGGATCTGAGAAAGTCGATTATCTGCTCGAGGTTCATTTTGTTGCCGCCGGGATTAGACCATACCGGTTAACTGGCGTCTGCAGATATCGCAGAAGCGTTCACTTTTGCTGTCAATATCGAGCATCATCTGACTGTAGTAGTTGACACACTTGGGATTACGGCAGTCAGATATATCGAAAAGGTGGGCGATCTGATGGACCGCTTCTTTGTAAAGCCGGGGATATATCTTGCTATCGTCCTCCGGCAGGCCATAGAATTCCTGTCTTATCTCATGGAGTGATACGACCGCGGTGCCCGAGAGCATATCGGCGTGGCCAAGAATGTTGTTCTCCTCGGGCAGGTAAAGGTCTTCCTCGCACACGGCCAGGACCTTTTCGCGGCTGTTGGCTTTGAGGCGCTCGAGCTTTGAGAGAATAACCAGGCTGTAGTACTGATTTCTTATGACGTTATGAGCCTCGACGGGAATTTTCATTCCCTTGAGAATGTCCACTGAGCGATTGAATACTGGGCCTAGATCGGCAGCCAGTTTATTGACCAGCATGAAGTCGACCTCGCCCAGAGGGACAACTACTATTTTGGATTTGAGCAGGGCCATCGTCTTCGTCATAAGATATTATCCAGCTGTAAAGAAACGCTCGTCCGTACCATCAGGAGAAATCTTAACCTCGACTTTACGCGAACACCTGGGGCACCACCCCGTGAAGGCGGTCCCTTTGCGGTTTATATAAACACGGGAGTACACATTGCAGCACCGGAAGTGCATCCCTATAAAAGGTCTTCTGCGGGCCTTTTCCGTCATACTATAAAATAATTGATTTGTTCGTTCACACAACTTTATTCGCAAAGAACTAATCCGGCTGTTTTCGCCCTTTGCCGTCCGGTGTCCAATCCCCCCGGGACTTCAGGTATTCACGCATAATGCTGACTGAGGCCGAGCTTCCCAGGCGCGTGGCTCCTGCCTCGAGCATAACTCGGCACTGCTCCATTGTCCTGATCCCGCCAGAAGCTTTGACCTCAACCTGCCCTCCGGCTGCCGCGGAAAGTGTTTCAATCTGTTCCCTGGTGGTGTTTCCAAAGAACCCGGTAGAGGTCTTGACGAATTGTGCGCCGCCATTGATAACAGCTCTGACAGCATCAATTTGTTGCGGTGGTGTTAACAGCCCAGCCTCCACAATAACTTTCAGCAATACATTATACGGCAGGTTTTTCCGGACCGAGGAGATTTCCTCCCGGGCTCTGCCATGTTCCCCGGAGATCAACCAACCGATATTCGCGACCATGTCTATCTCATGCGCACCGTCGTTAGCGCAACGTACGGCTTCGACGATTTTTGATTCCGTTCGGTTCGCACCCAATGGAAATCCCGCCACAGACACGATTCGTACGCCCGAGCCAAGTAGAATATCTTTCGCTACTGGCACCCAGACTGGATTGACTGCTATTGCGAAGAGCTTGTATTCTACAGCCTCGGAGCACAGGCGTATGATGTCCTTCTCGGTTGTCTCCGGCCTGAGAGCGGCATGGTCAAAGCGCTTGTTCAATTCCGCCAGGATTCCTATCATAGTTAACTTTATCTCCGGACTATACTGCCCATAAATGAAGTTCCGGGAAGCTGGTGATTTAGATCGAAGAAATGGGCAATGGAGCACGCGATATCGGCGAAAGTCGCCCTGGTTCCGAGATTCACCCCGTGACTTATATCTTTGCCGTGAACAAGCAGGGGAACATATTCGCGGGTGTGGTCTGTCGATGACTTGATAGTCGGGTCACAGCCATGATCGGCAGTGATTATCAGCAGGTCGTCTTCATTTAAGACCTTGAGTAACTCCGCGGCATGACGGTCAAACTGCTCCAGTCCTTCAGCGAAGCTCTCGGTGTCATTTCGGTGGCCCCAGAGCATGTCAAAATCAACGCAGTTGCCGAAAATCAGGCTGTGTCGGGTGTCGCTTTTAGTGGCGTGAATCATTTCTTCCAAGATTTCGGCGTTGCTTTTGGCTTCCATTCGGGAAGTGAATCCGCGTTCGGCGAACAGATCGTAGGTTTTTCCGACGGCCAGTGTCTCGAAGCCACCGGCAATCATCAGGTCGAGAATGGTGTCCGAGGGTGGTTGAAGGGAGAAGTCCTTACGGCCGGCGGTCCTAACGAAGCTCCCTGGCTGCCCGGTGAACGGCCGAGCGATTACACGGGCAACGGCAAACTCTCCCGTTAGAATCTCGCGAGCGATCGCGCAGATTTCATATAACCGGTCAAGTGGAAAGATATCCTCGTGAGCGGCCAGCTGGAATACGGAATCAGCCGAGGTATAAAGAATAATCTCTCCGGTCTGAAGTTGTCTTTCGCCCAGTTGTTTGATGATTTCGGTGCCGCTGGCAGCGAGATTACCGATAACCGTTACAGCCGCTCGCTGTTGAAACTCGTCGACAAGCTCTGCCGGAAACCCTCTCGGAAAGAGAGGGAAGGGCTTTTCCATTATTATCCCGCCGATTTCCCAGTGGCCGGTGGTTGAGTCTTTGCCGGCCGATTTCTCGGCCATTTTGCCGAAGCAGGCAAGTGGCTTCTCGGCGGGTGGTAAGCCCTTTATAGGAACGATGTTGCCCAGACCAAGTTTCTGGCAGGTGGGCATGTCCAGCCCGGCTACGGCCCGGGCAATATTGGGCAGAGTGGCTGAGCCACTGTCGCCGTATTGGTCGGCGTCAGGAAGTTCGCCCACTCCGCAGGCGTCAATAATTATTAGAATAACACGCCCGTGGGACATGTGGTCAATTTAGGTGGCCGAGTGGGCAGTGTAAATACAAAGTTCATCACATTTTTGTCAGGGGCAGGCACAAAAAAACCGGCTGTGAGGATGCCGGTCTTTTTGCCACAGAATACAGGAAATTTATGAGCCGCCCTCCTTGCGTTGCAGCTGGAAGACGACACTATAGTCTTGTTCAACACGGTACGACACTGTATCCCCGTCCACGTTCCTTTTCCGGTCGCCCTGGATTCTCCGCTTCTCAGTCTGCCTTACGACAAACCCGGGTTCATAGGCAAAATAGATTTTTCCACTTCCCTCGACCCGGTCGGAGCCCCGACGCTGTTCGGGGTCATCCTCCTTCGGCTGGACGGGTAAGATCAAAAGTCCTTCATACTCGACGACAGCGCAGTCGTAACCGGATTCCCTGACCAGTGCTGTGATCGTGTAGGTAGTTGATGTCTCCATGGTTTCGTCGGGCAGAACGACGGTGGTTGTCTGGGTCCATGAATAGCCGACCGGCCGTTCGCCGCTGGGGAAGACAGCGGTACCCTGCTGGTTCCAGGCCTGCATATAAGCGCGACGATGCTCGGGCACAGCATCATCGAGATTGATGTTCAGCAGTTTCCCGTTGGTCAACGTCCGGCCCGTGGTTGTCCGCGCAAAGTTGACAGCCATGGTCCAGGTTGAGTCAGGAGTGACGAAGGTAGCACTATCGGCTCTGGCCAGTTGCGAAACCTCCAATACAGTGTCATCCACAATACCAACACATTCGATAGTGATGTCATAATCGACGGTGTAGCCGGTGGAACCTGTAATAGTCCCGTTCTCAATGATGCGCTCGTTGGTCTTAGCCGACTCGAGGTAGTAGAGTTTTAGCCCGGGGGTGAATTTATATCGCAGGCTTACTTTCTTGTCTCCCTGGTTGCATACTGTTAAGAGCAGACCAGCGAGACAAAGGCACAAGATGGCGGTGTTCTTTCTCAATGCTTCATTCCTCTTTGGTGTTCAGGCGGTTCTAGTTCGCGATGGCCGCAGAGCCGTACGGATTACCGAACCGCCCTAGAATGCCGGGGGCTCCCATGAGCAACATTCCCCGAGCTATTCTGGCGTTTTCTTCGCGGGTCAGTATTACGGTGTTATCGGACCCGATCACTTCATCTAATGAGGCTGCATAAAGTACCGGTGGCCGGGAGGCTTCGATCTGCGCCATTCTTTGCTCCTGACCAGAACCCAGTAACAAAGCTGAGAAAAGTACCACCAGCGAAGCCGCTACAGATACGACTGACCGAAATAGCGCCGTACGCTGCGTGGCCGCGCGCTCGGCGATAGAGGTTACGACCGTCTCTATTTCGGGGACATCGATAGTGCGGGCTTTTATGATTCTGGTTGTTTCGGTCCAGTAAGCCTCGCCGGGGTCGAGTGGTTTATTCGATTTCAACAACTCCTTGAGGAGTAATGCCGCTTCAAGCTCTGCCCGACATCCCGTACAACCCTCAAAATGTTAGGTTAAGAGAGCCTCTTTGTCTGGCGGGAGTTCTTTATCGACATATTCCTCAAGGAGCGTCAAGGCGTCATGGCACGTCATTTTTACTCCTTCGACTTTAAACGCTGTTTCAAAATTTTCTTTATCTTGGTGCGAGCGATATGGAGGTTTGAGCGAACCGTGGCTTCCGGACAATCAAACGTTCGGGCTATTTCGGCTTTGCTGTAACCCTCAACGTCGTGCAGAATCGCCGTCAGCTTCTGCCGGGGGGGTAACTGCTCCAGAGCCCGGTAAACTTCCTCCATCAAACGTTTCTTCTCAAAGTCCTCACTCGGTGTCGCCACCCGTCGGGCCAGGTCGAGTTGAATGCCGCCGGGTAAGGAAGCGCTATCGTCTGGCATCCCGCTGTGTCCCCGGCGCTTACGGAGCAAATCAATCGAATAGTTGGTGGCAATCCGAATGATAAAACTCGAGAAATACTTTACATCCTTTAGCTCCTCTCGCTTCCTATAGACCCTTACAAAAGTCTCCTGAACCACCTCATCGGCGTCGAGATGATTACCGAGTACCTGAAAAGCCAACGAGTAGATTTTCCGTTTAAACCGGTCAACCAAGGTCTCAAAGGCTTTCGGGTCGCCGTCTAAGAAGTCCTGGACGAGCTGGGGAATGTCTTTATTCATTCCCCCTCGCTATTTCGTTACTCACCATAGGGACGCTGGTCAGCTAATCTTGTTTAACATATTGGCTTAAAAAAATAGCGTTGACTATTCGGAACCAATAGCTTATGGTTATTCGTTAAATTTGTCAATCTTTTTTTAGACAATAACTTAGGCGAGTTTTGCCGATTTTACCGGATTTGGACCTCTGAATAAAAAATACAAACTTTTCTCTGTTGGGGCCCTCGGCACCTTCATGGCCACCCTGGATGGCTCCATTCTAAATGTGGGCTTGCCAACGATTTCTACGGACCTGGGCTGCCCGGTAGACGTGGTAGCGTGGGTGGTGCTATCCTATTCTTTGACGCTGATATCCCTGCTGCTGGTTTTTGGGGTCTGGTCGGGGGTGAAAGGATACTCTTTTGCCTATAAGCTGGGTTACAGCTTGTTTATCATCGGTTCAGCTGTGTGCGCATCGGCCGCCAACATCTACATCCTGGTTGTAGGCAGAGTGGTTCAGGCTTCGGGTTCGGCCATGTTTGCCGCTGTCGGGCCCGGAATGGTGACGCAGGTGTTTCCGGCGTCTGAGAGGGGAAAGGGCATTGGTATGATGGTCATGATGGTTTCCGCCGGTTTTATGGTTGGGGCTCCCCTGGGCGGTCTGATTCTCGATTTCTGGCCCTGGCAGGCCCTGTTTATGATAAATGTCCCAATTGGCCTGATAGGTTTACTGATGACGCGGGCGTATTTCAAGTCCGTTCCACCGACAGCTCCAGATGCCAGACTCCCCCTGAAAGGGGCGGTAGCGGCCTCTCTGGGCCTGCTGAGCGGCACACTGTGCCTGTCGCTGATAAATGACTTTCCTCTCACCGATTATCGCGTGTGGGGGCTGGTTCTGGTTTCAGGACTATGTCTGCTGGCTTTTCTGAAATTTGAATCGGACCCCGACACGGCGCTGATCGGTCTGGACATTTTCAAAAATTGGCAATTTACATCCTCGATTGGTGCCATGCTCATGATGTTTATGGCCAATTCAGGGGTGTTGATTCTGGTGCCGTTCTACCTGGAGAGAATAAAGAACTTCGAGCCCAAGCAGGTCGGCTTCTATCTGATTATTCTGCCGGTCCTCATGTTTATCTTCTCGCCTTTGTCAGGAAGACTTTCGGATCGAATCGGCTATCGTTTTCTGACTGTTCTCGGGGTGATGATAGTCATGTCCGGCTTGTATTTATTGACCGATTTGAGTGCCCAAACGACCAATAACCACATTGTGCTGTCGCTGGTGGTTCTCGGGGCAGGCATCGGGATCTTCAACACGCCCAATTCGTCGGCACTGATGGGATCGGTGAGATCTGACCAGAGGGCGGTGACATCGAGCATTCTCGCCACGACCCGTAATATCGGCATGTCTACCGGTGTGGCTCTATCGACAGCCCTTTTCGCGTATTTTCAGATGAAGAACAGCGAGCTGGGTTCTCCCACCGAGGCCTTTGTAGGAAGCTATAGGAACGTCATCTCTGTCAGCATCGTGATCGCAGCAGGCAGTTTGATGTTCTCTGTGCTACGGGGGCGTCGGGCAATCCGGGACGACTAATAATCTTATTGACATTGCCGATGATTTGGGTAACTTGGGAACTCTAAAGAACGGGGCCATAGCTCAGCTGGGAGAGCGCTTGACTGGCAGTCAAGAGGTCAGGGGTTCGATCCCCCTTGGCTCCACCAAAATTTAGCAAGATCCCCGGCCGCGCTGGCCGGGGATTTTGCTTGGATAAGCGGGGCGCAGACCGTAACTTGAAATAATACAGAAACATGTATTCCTTTGACAAGTTTATCGAGAGCAAGTGGTCGCTGGTAGTTCTGGCGGAGGATCGGGTTGTCTTCCGTTCGACAGCCTCGGCCATAAAGCCGCTGATAAGGTTCATGAAGTCGGATTACGGGCAGTACAGAGAGATGCTCATTTACGACAAATACATCGGCCGAGCCGCCGCTCTGCTGATGGTTCTTATAGGGCCAAAGAAAGTCTATACGCCGGTGATAAGCGAGGGTGGTCAGGAAATTCTGACCAAATACGGCATACCGTTTGAGGCGCAAAAAAAGGTGAAGTACCTCATGGGTGTGGCCTCCGATGAAATGTGCCGCTGGGAAAAGATGACTATCGGGAAATCACCGGAAGCATTCTGGGACATACTTAAATGAACCAGTGAGTATCGTGTGCTTACGCTGCCCGGTCAGGGGCAGTAGTTTTTGAATGGGGAACAAGGAGACATCCGGCAAGCAAAGTAGTTCCGGCGACCGCCAACTTTCGACACGACAGCTGAACTCCTATGTGTTAACGCTGCCTTTTCTGGCGGTTGTAGTGCTGCATTTAATCGGCTGGCTGTTTCCCGGACGGATGACCTGGGGATTTGATTTCTGGTCGCTGGTAAGTCCGGGGGTAGCGGCGGCGGTGTTCTTAGCGGCAGTGGTTTTACTTATCCCGCCGGTCACGGAGTGGGCCGCGAAAATTCTCGCTGAGGTGGGTCGTTTTTACAAGCGTGTCGGAGTCACCAATAAGCTGGTTCTTTTCGCGTTTGTGTCGATCCTCATGGGGGGAGTTTTTTACTTCTTTCGCGTGCGGGCTCTCGTTTACGGAGATGGATACACGCTGGTCAGCGATATTACCGATTCCGAGTCGTTCACATTTCACTTTCAATATAAGTTTCAAATCCTGGCGGTATATTTCTACCGGTATGTATGCCCGATAATCAGCGACCATCTGTCAATCTCGATCGAAAAGGCATACGCATTGATAAACGCAGTTGGGGGTGTGGCAGGTTTGTGGGCCATTGTCCGAATTTCGGGACAGATCACATCCAGCCAAACCAGTCGGGCATTCGTTTTGCTGGGTGCTCTTTCCAGTGCCTCGGTGATATTGTTCTTTGGTTACGTGGAAAACTACACCTGGGCTACGGCTCTTTCGCTCTGGACGCTCAGCTTCGCAATCAGCTACAGCCAGTTTCGGACCGGGCTGGTGGGGATGGTAATTCTGGGGCCGCTGGCGTTCATGCTTCATATGATTACTTTTCCATTCTTGCTTGCCGCATTGCTGGCTTTGTTCATGCGTGGCAGCCCGGCGGGTAATCACCTGTTTGGACTTCGACTTCGCTCGGTAAATATAGGGATAGCTTCCGGCTCGGTTTTGCTCGTAGTCCTCACCCAGTTATATGATATCGATATTTTCGTAAGAGTATGGCCCGTAGAAACGAACCCTTATTGGGTTTTTTCCGCGGCTCATTTTACGGATGTTATCAATGAATTAGTTCTGGTCGCGGGACTCGGCCTGGGTTTGCTTTTCCTGGTTCGATGGTATGGCCGCAGACACGTGTTCGCGGTAGGAACGGTTGATGGTGTTCTTGGAACGGTTACGATGCTGACTCTGCTGGTGGCTTTCTGGATCGATCCGGGAATTGGAGCGCCACGAGATTGGGATCTGTTGTCCCTGGTGGGTTTTCCTCTTTCGATCTGGGCCTGTTACCGTTTTACGAAGCTATTCCCGTTGCGTGAGGTACCGGTGCGCTGGATAGTGCCCGCCGTGGTTGTGCTGGGTGTGCATCTGGGCGCCAACCTCTACGAAAAACAGCATTCCGATCTGGCTGTCAGCCATGTTGATGGACATTTGAGTAATGACGTACACTACCGGCCCGAGTATAAACAGGCCCGGCATTGCGGCTCCTGGGCGGCGATTCTGGCCAATGAGGTCAACCGCAGCGATCTGGCCATCAAGTACCTGACCCGGCAGGTTGACGTCTCTTATGAGTTTTACAAAGCGTGCTTTGGTCTTGGCGATATTTACAGCCAGCAGCAGGAATATGACTCGGCAGCCAAGTATCTTGAGCTGGGTCTGGCCGCGAGCCCGAACGAACTACGGTTTCTGGTAAACCTGGCCAAGGTCGAAAGGGCGCGCAAACGATACAACAGTGCCATCAAATGGGGTTTGAGAGCTGAAGCGCTTGCTCCCAACAACACCGACATC
This sequence comes from Candidatus Zixiibacteriota bacterium, assembly GCA_020351995.1. Classification (GTDB taxonomy): domain Bacteria; phylum Zixibacteria; class MSB-5A5; order GN15; family FEB-12. The sequence goes on along the minus strand of CP070674.1, from coordinate 1,021,175 downwards.
CTAACCGAAATCGGGATATCGCTTGGGTTTTGCGACCGCTTCGGCGAAGCCCTCGACTACTTCCGACGTGCTTACGAGCAATCGCCCTCGACCTACAGCCAGATTTTAAACCTCGGTTTATGTTATGGCAGAGTGGGGATGTCGGACTCGGCCTACTTCTATGTCAATGCCGCTCTTCCTCTGGCGCCGGAGGAAACACGAGTGGACCTGTATGGGTATATTATACGCGCGGCTATTGACTGGGGAAAAATCGATGAAGCCGCCAGGCATCTCGAGGAGTTACGCCGTACTGCGCCGACAGCACCGACGCTCCCTGCGCTTGAGGCCCGCCTGGCGGAAGCCCGGAAAGGCAAATGACGCCGAATATATTTTTCGGCTCAAAGACTTTCCGGTAGTATCCGGTAGCTGAGGATTCTGTCAAGCCGAAAGGTTCTCTCGGCCCGAGCCAGTTCACAATAGGCATTGATATAATAAATCGACCCCAACTTAAAAACCTGTTGTGGACGAATCACACGAATCTTTGATGCGCGAACAGGGTGGTTATAGTCTATCTCCACCCGGAGCCGGTCGGTAATAGCGCGTTCGATATCGGAGTGTTCGTTGGGCAAGGTAGCGGGTTCACTTTGCCAACCGGTTAGACTATGCATGGTTATCGCCTCCCGCATTTCGGCAAGGTCTTTGAAGCCAGCCAGTTTTCGCGAGGCGTTAAGCACAAGTCGGCTCACCAACCGGGCGTCGCTCAATGCCCGGTGTTCCTGGGACCGGGCAATATCGAAATGCTGAGTAAGGTTTGCCAGGGAATAAGAGGGGAGACCCGGAAAGAATCGGTGATAAATATCGACGGTGTCAAGAATTGGATTGGGCAAAAATCCCATCCCGGCCCGGTCCAGCTCCCAACCGATAAAGGAGATATCGAACGGTGCGTTGTGAGCTACCAGAAGAGTATCAGTTCCACAGAAAGAGAAGAACTCCTCCAAAACCGGCTTGATTAGCCGGGCCTCCTTAACCATTTCGTCGGTTATACCATGGATCGAAATGACCTCCGCCGGGATTTGCCTACCCGGATTAACCAGCGACTGAAACGTGCCGAGTTCTTTGCCAGACAGATCAAAGCGTACAGCTGCGATTTCCACAATTCGGTTGGAAGGCGCCCACATACCGGTGGTTTCAGTGTCGAAGGCGATGAATATCTGGCTCTTGAGGAAATCCGGCAGGTCAGTCATACATCCAATAACGTACAGCCGAATTTGATTGACAACCACTTTTTGCCGGGTATCTTTCCTGTAAATGCGGAGGTAGTGTTATGACATGTATGCTGCAATTTTCAGACGACCGGCGCCAGGCAATCAGACCGGTCACGAGGGTCATGACTCGCTATACACCCAACTCCGGTTCGGGCCTTCAGGACACATAGCTTTCCACCTCCCTGCAGTTATCTTTCACTTATCTAAACCTTAGCAAAGAAATACTCTTTGGAGAGAAATTATGGCTACAATATTAGATGGCGGCGGGCTCACGATTGAGAAATTGGTCCAAATTGCCAGACAGAATGAGAAGGTGGAACTCAGTGGTGACGCGGTGGAAAGAATGAAGAAGTGCCGGGCCATGCTCGAGAAAAAAATTAAAGCGCGAGAAATCATGTACGGTGTTAACACCGGGATCGGGGAGTTCTCGGAGGTTGTCCTTGATGACGACCAGGTGAAGGAGTTTCAGAAATACCTCATATACAATCATTCCGCCGGAATCGGTGACCCGGCTCCTATCGAGTATGTGCGAGGCGCCATGGCTGCCCGTATCAATGTCCACGCCCACGGCAATTCAGGCATACGCCCGGAAGTTACCCAGATGATGGTTGAAATGCTGAATAAAGGTGTGACACCTTTCGTTTGCCAGAAGGGATCAGTTGGAGCGTGCGGTGACCTGGCACCTATGTCGCAGATAGCACTCCTGATGATGGGCGAGGGAAAGGCGTATTACAATGGGGAGTTACTCGATGGTAAAATGGCTTTGGAGAAGGCCGGCATTCCCATTCCCGGGTTGCGGGCCCGCGATGGGCTGGCCGTAATCAATGGCTCGAACCTCCTGACAGCCATGAGTGCGCTGCTGTTATACGATACTAATCGCTGGCTCAAGCAGGCCGAGATAGGGGCAGCCATGTCGCTGGAGGCTTTGAAGGCCAATATGACGCCATACACGCCGAAGCTTCATGAGGCTCGCGGGTTTTCGGGGGCGGTTCGGAGCGCTGTCGCGATTGGCAGGATGGTGGCCGGTGGAGACCTGGCCGAGCACAGGGTTAAGTGCAAGGTTCAGGACGCCTATTCGATGAGATCAACTCCACAGGTTATCGGCGCCGCTCACGACGCGCTGCAGTATGCCCGGACACAGGTTGAAATAGAACTGAACGGAGTCGGCGACAACCCGGTGTTTTTCCCTGATGAGAATCTACAATTGTCGGGTGCGAACTTTCAGGGCTCGCCGGTGTCGGTTCCGATGGATATGGTCGGCGCTTGTATTACGATGGTTAGTGTTCTTTCGGAGCGACGCATGAATCGGCTTAACAACCCGGCTTTGAGTGCGGGACTTCCGCCGTTTCTGACGAAGGGGGCAGGAATGTTTTCCGGTTTGATGTTGAGCCAGTACACGGCTGATTCGCTCATCGTTGAGCAGAGGATTCTTTCGATGCCGGCCTCGGTGCAGTCAATCCCGGCTGCAGCCGATCAGGAGGATTTCGTTTCCATGGGCATGAACACAGCTATCAAGAACGGGCAAATCCTTGATAACGCGTATGGTGTTCTGGGTATCGAAATAATGGCGGCCGCCCAGGCCCTTGACTTCCGTGATTACAAGTTCGGTCACGGGGTAACCAAGGCTAAAGAGGTGGTTCGACGCCACGTGGATTTCCTGGACATCGACCGACCGCTCTACCCGGACAATACCCGAATGAAGGAACTGGTCGAATCCTGCGAAATACTGGATGAAGTGGAGAGCACCGTGGGATCTCTGGGATAGTGGATGTGGTTGACGAGCAAGAAGGAGGCAACTGCTATTCGGGTGTTGAGAGTTGGTCAGCCGCCTGCATAAAGTGGTGCAGTCGTTCTCTTGACCATATCAGTCCCGGGGGTTCCTTATCATCGGAGGTTTTATTATCTGGATGTTCCAGCGCCTGGATGAGTAGATGCCCCGGACCCAAGCTGATTATTCGATTTAGCGCATGCTCGACCGCGAAGCGGTAAGTCTTATCGAGGCAGTTAAACATCACCTCCCGCCATCGCTGGTGAGTATGTCCCCGGCCAAGTATATCCGCCTGCTGCAGGGTCGCGAAGCCAAACCAGGATTTTTCTATCTCACCGGATACTCTTGTCCCGTAGCCGGCCAATCCTCCGAGTTCTTCCATGTACAAATAGTCTTTATCGATGTAAGCTATTCTTTCGGCAACATTCATAACTGCAAAACCGCCGTCACCATCGGGCAGATTCAGAAGATCCCGTCCCCAACTGGCGAGCGTATAATTGCCACCCAGCAGACCCATAATAGTAGGCAGGATATCTGTTTGCGAACCAAAGGCTGAGACAACGCGGCCACTGTCGCCCAGTAGAACCGGTGAATAGATCAGAAGCGGTACATGAAAGAAGCGTATATCCAGCGCCAGTGGGGTCGGTCGGTATCGGCCATGGTCGGACAGGAAAACGAATATAGTGCTGTCAAAGGCCGGCTTCCGCTCGACCAGCTCAAAGAATCTTCCCAGGGAGAAATCAGCATAAACCTGACTGTTGAAGATCTTCGAAGTATCCTCGTCATCCAAATAACGCCGGACGGTTGAATCGGGCAGATCCCAGGGTTCGTGATTCGACAATGTCAGCACGGTCAGCTGAAACGGCCGGGAGAACGTGTCGATTAGTGCCGCGGCTTTCTCCAGCAGAACATGGTCGGGGATTCCCCACTTGGAGAAGTAGAGGTCGGTACCGAGTTCCTCGTCTCCATAGAAGGCCCGAAATTTCTTCTCCCTGAGAAAGCCTTCCATGTTGTCGAAGGCCAGGTCGCCGCCGTAGACAAAGGCGTTGAGATACCCTCGATTGCTCAATATCTCGGACAACGAGACAAAGGGATGATTGGCGTTGTATCTCTTCATTATGGCACGACCGGGAAGCGAAGGGAAAGAGCAGAAGGTGGCCGGGATTCCGTAATTGGTCCGCATGCCGCTGGCATAGAAGTTCTCAAATAGAATTCCGTGGTCGGCCAATCGGTCAAAGTTAGGGGTGAGATAGCGTGACCTGCTCAGCGCGCCGGTCAGGCGGGCGGTCCAACTCTCAGAAAGGATAATGACGAGATTGGGCTGGAAACCATACTTGGTTGCCGGCTGCTCGGTAAGGCGCTGCACCGACCGCTCCGGGTCGAGCCAGCGGTCGCGAGTGGTGCCAAGCATCTCTTTTACAGTTTTCAGAGCATCGGGAAGTTCGACAAACGTGAAGCGCTGCGTTTCAGGAAGGTAAACCAATCTCGGATCGCGGTTATTCTCGGACAGGTTGCGCCCAAGAGTATAAATGCCGTTGAGGGCGAGTTGATTCAAGAAGCGGTTCTCACTGAAATACGCCAGTCCCCAGTCCATTGGAGCCAGGCTGATTCTTCCTCGTATTCCCAGACCCATCACCGCAAGAAGCACAACCAAGTAAACGACGTGATTAGTCCACGAACGACGCCGGGGTATGTTGCGGGCGAGCCAGAAAATGAGCATCAGCGCCAACACAAACAAAACTACCATGACCATCCAGATAAAGATCGAAGGGAAGAACTGCGGATCAGAGGTGATCAGGTTGCCGAACATGGCTCCCTCGCCAATGTATTCGACGGCGAGGAAATTGAGATGTGAGTCAAAATAGTGGTAGAAGCGGATGTCGGCCAGCAGGAGAAGAAAGTGGATCGCGAAAACAGCGGTGAGGTAAGCAAGCACGGTTTTTCGCGCGGCTGACAGGTCAAGCCGTATCCAAAATGCGGCCAGAGTCACCGGCAAGAGCGAGATCAGGACAATTATCTGGTCGAACCGCAGGCCTATCAGAAAAGCCTGTGCCACCCTGGAAACCTGCTCATCCTGTGCCAAATGGGAGAAATTGAAGAAGAAAACGAGCCTTAGGAGCGAAAAGAACACCATGGCGGCGATGTAGATGCCGAGAATAAGGATCACCGGACGGGGCGGGAGCCATGACCGCCACAGCGGCCTGTCTTTCGCGCGGTTGAACTTCACTAGGGCAATAAAAACGGCTCTTGACCTCAAGTCAAGAACCGACAGTCCGTTTGAATCGTGGAGTGCGGGTGGCAGGTTACTCGTTTTCGATGATAACGGCTGTGCCGTAGGCGAGCAACTCGGCCGCTCCGGACATCAACTCCGAGGTTGAGAATCGGAGCATGATGATAGCGTTGGCGCCAAGTGCCTCGGCCTGGGCAATCATACGATCGATGGACTGCTCCCGCGACTCGGCGATTAACTTGGTGTATTCGACAATCTCGCCGCCGATGATTCCTCGGAAGAGAGCCGCGATATCACGACCGATGTGGCGAGCTCGAATGGTATTTCCCTTGACCAGCCCAAGAGTCTTGACGATTTTCTTGCCGGCAATGTTCTCACAGCTTGTAATTATCATCTCGTAACCTCTTTGTAACGGTCCCGGTTGTAGGCAAATATGCGCTCCCTGATGAAAGACACAAGCAGAATGACCGCGCCGACGGTCAGGGCGGTAGCGCTAATCCTGATCAGGAATGGTATCTCGGGGTCAGTGTAAAGTTCCCTGAAGAACTGAAAGAGCCCAAAGGAAATGAGGACAATGGCACCGACGGAGAGCAAGATCCAGCCGATACCCCGCTCCAGCTTACGATAGAGATTCTGCCAGTAGTTGTCCCAGACCTCCTCGGGCAGGTCAGCATAGCGCATCATACCAGTAACCTCCTTGAGTTTCTTAAACTCTTCCAGTTCCGCTCGGAGTTCGGCATTTACAGCGAGTTCCTGTTCGAACTCCTGCCGCTCCTCTGGCGAGAGCTCACCATCGATATAGCCGGCCAGCAGCTCGCGTTTGTTCTTATTCATAATACTGCCTCATTAGCTGCGCTAATTTTTTGCGGGCGTAGTACAATCTGGACATCACCGTTCCGCGCGGGATGCCCAGAAGCTCCGCTATTTCGTCATATGACATTCCTCTGAAATGCTGAAGCATGATGATCTCGCGGTCATCAAACGGCAGCTCCAACAGACACTGGCGTAGTTTCGCTATGGTTTCTTCTTTTTCGACCAGATAGTCAGGGCTGGTATTGTCGACCAGAAGGTACGAAGCGTCGTTAATGTCTACCATACGGTGGTCCCGACGGCTACGACGTCGGAGCCAGGTTCGGCAAAGATTAGAGATGATGGTGTAAAACCAGGGTAAGAAGGGCTGGTCAACATTGAAGGTATCGGCCGACCGGTAAACCCTGAGGAAGGCTTCCTGGGAAATATCATAGGCATCGTCCTTATTGCCAACGAGGCCAAGAGCCAGTCGAAAAGCGAGTTTCTTGTGTTTCTCGACCAACTTCCCCAGAGCCGCCTTGTCACCTGCTTTTATATGCATAACCAGCGCCGCGTCTGTTTCAGTTTCACGTATTTTACTGTCAATAGACATACTCTGGCGGTTCCGAATTATTCAGGGAAATATCTCTCATACGAAAGAAAGTTCGGGACGGTTTCGCAAGCTAAAACTCCTCACTTAAGGCATTGTAACGGCACGAATTAGCGGCCTGGCCGGCGGTCCTGGAGGAGGCTACAGCAGAATTTGGTGTCAGCCGGTGTCAGTTAACAAAAGTTGGCTGAAAACGTCAACTTATCGACGCTATCTTCGTTTAGTAATTATAGACTCTGTCAGAGGTGTTAAGTTGCGGTTTCCTCCGATGACATATGCGGTTTTGCGGTACTCGGTTCCGCTAGTGCTTGTGCTGTCCCTCCTGTCGGCACCGGCTGCTTCGCAGGTTCCAATGGATCGAATTTATCAGTTGATCGAAGAGGAGAGATACGCCGAGGCTGTATCTCTTATTGATGATGCCAAGAAACTTATTGACTGTGACCTGGCATGTCTGGGTGAGATCTTCTTCCTTTCCGGATTTTGTCGCTACCAATTGCACCAGAGGAATCATGCTCTTGAGGAACTCATGGAAAGCGTGCGGTTGAGACCGAGGCATGGCATTTCGGCGAGTGATTATGACCTCGGCTTCGTTGAGCTTTTTGAAAGGGCCAGGAGTCGAACACTTTGTTCGGTGGAGATCCGAATCCTCACGCCGCAGACTCTCGCTTTCATGGCCGACAACCAGATCAGTACGGTGTACCGCGTCTCAGATGTGCCGGCGGATTGGATCGAGCTCCACAGTAACAAATACGGGGATGCCCAGCGTTATCGGCTGATCCCCGGGAGCGTAAATTCTTTCGATCTGGAACTGCAGGAACTTCGAGACTACCGTGCCTTTGACAGCCTTTCCCTCTTGTTCATGCCTACGCCCAACGAAACGGCGACTGGACGGGTGGAGCAGGATAGCGTCAGTGCAGCCAGTCCATGTATTAAAATGGGTAAGTACTGCGTTGAGCTCATCCGCGGCAACTATTATTCTACTGAATTATCTCAGATTGTTATCGAGGGTAACTGGTCGGCCTCTGTGATCCTGGTCTTGCAAGCCAAGACGGAGTGGACCAAACTGCACCGCAGCCTTAAGTCGAATCCGGCGCGAAGAATGTTGGCGAAAGTGGTGAAAATTTCCGCTGTAATCGGTGCGGCGGCAACCGCGATTTGGGCTATAGATGCCAATGCCAAGGCCGATGACAAGTATGCCGAGTACCTGACAAAGGTCGATCGAGTAGAAATTTCTGATACCTATCGGGATTACACGGATTTTTTGAACCGGCGGAACGTCATGGGCGCCTTTTCGCTGTGTTTTGCCGCTGCCGGGATAGTGACGTATCTTATATCGCCGGGAAATGAGCGCGATCTGATCGATAGATATGAACGGGACTACCGGCCATCGGGGATATCGTTGGATGTCAAGAACAATTATGTGGGTGTCCGTCTGGCAGTGGACCTGTAAAGATTATGGTGAGGATGATGCTATGAACGAATTACCTGACAGACGCAGTCGATATCGTCAGGCCTTCAGCATAATGCTGGTAAGTGTGATTATCTTTATGGCAATCAGTTGTTCGCTGAGCCCTAAAGAAAGGGCAAATCCGCTTGACCCCATGAATCTAACCGAGCCTTTTCAGCTCACGCTGCAGCTTGTGAACGTAGCGGACGAAACAGGGACAGTCAGGAGAATCATGCTTGATTGGCGGGATATTGACCATGTCGCCTTGAAGGAGTACCATATTTTCCGCCGCGCTCCCGTACCGATCGGTCCCTACTCGCTGGTTGCGGTTACACAACCTCCCACGACGACCTTTCTTGACGATGAGAGTATCGTCGAGGAATGGTATTTCTACCGGGTTTCAGCCCTCTTTGGCGATGGAAATGACTCGGTATTGAGTGACAGAATCGAATACAGGGGAGATTCTGATCCTCGCTACTAGAGTTCTGAGGGGAAACGGTTTCAGTTGGTAACGGTCGGTTATTCCGGAAGGGCCATCATCCGGGCCAGTTCCTGCTTTATACCCGTGGAATCCAGTCTGCGTACGCTAATAACGGATCTTTTGTCCGATCCGGTTTTCTTTTCTGCCAGAAGATGGTGTGTGCCTTCGCGAGCTATCTGGTGAAGGTGAGTTATGACAATGAGTTGGCTGTCAGCAGATAGCCGGGCAAGTTTTTTCCCTACTTTCATGGCTGTTCGGCCGCCGATTCCGCTATCCACCTCGTCGAAAACCAGAAGGGAATGAAGGAGTTTATGGTTTTTCTTTTCGGCCGACTTCAGGGCCAGCAAGACGCGTGAGATCTCGCCTCCTGAAGCTGTTTTCACGAGCGATTTGAGCGGTTCGCCAGGGTTGGCCGAGAACATAATACGGCCTTTTTCCAGACCGTCCGGCGTGGGTCGGACGGCTCGTCCGTTTATGACGACACCTTCCGGGTCGTCTTCATAAACAAACTCGAATTCAAAACCACCGTTTTCGATGGCCAGGTCTTCAAGCTCACGGGTAACCAGTTTCTGGAGATGCGTGGCCGCTTTTTTTCGGGCGTGTGACAGAGTGAGGGCATGTCTGGAGTATAGCTCGAACAGGGCCCGGGACTTATTGGCCAGTTCGTCGATGTAGTCGTCTATATCGGCCGGCGTTTCGCTCAGTTTTTTATTAATGATCTCCAGGGAATCGAGAACTGATTGCTCCGAGCCGCCATATTTCTTCTTGAGGTTATAGATTTCATCGAGACGCAGGTTGATTTCCTCGATCCGGCCGGGATCGTCGCCGATAGAGGAACCGTACTGTTCAATGAAAGCCCGGAGGTCTTCGAGCTGATAGGTCATTTCGATAAGTTCCGCTACTTTCTTTTCAAGCTGGGTATCGATCCGGGCCATTCGGTCCAGCTCTTTTTGGGCGAGACTCAACAATGATGATACTGAGTTTTCCTCGTTTTCGATAATGTCGCGAATCATGTCGGCTGATGCCATGAGGACCCGGGCCGAGTCGAGTACTTTTCGTTCGCTTAGAAGTTGTTCTTCTTCGCCAACATGTATCTGAGCCTTCTCGATTTCGTTTCTCTGAAACAGCAGAAGTTCTCGTTCCGCGCCCAGCTGATCCCGTCTGGCTGTTATCTCGGATAGTCTGGTGGCAGTCTGTAACCAATCGTGGTAGGCGCCGGCCACAATTTCCTTTTTCCTGGCAAGGGCGGCGAAATGGTCGAGAAAGAGGAGATGATTATCCTCGTTCATCAGCATCTGGGCGGCGTGCTGGCCGAGGATCTCGGCAATTGGAGAGGTCACCGATTTGAGTTGGCCGAGGGTGGCGGGGGAATCGCTGATTCTTATCCGGGAACGGCCATCACCGGTAATCTCCCGGGATATTCGCAGCAGGCCTTCATTGATGAACCCGGCGAATTTTCCGCGGAACTCCGCGGGCATACTCGAAACATCGAAATCGGCCTCGACGCGGCAGCGGTCGGCTCCGTCGCGAATGTACTCCCGCTCGGCCCGTCCTCCCAGGGCGAGGGAAAGGGCATTGACGATAATCGACTTTCCGGCGCCGGTCTCACCGGTGAGCACGGTCAGGCCTTTGTCGAACTCTATTTGAGCGGTCTCAACGAGGGCCAGGTTTTCAATCCGTATCTTTTTTAGCATCTAACCCGTAACTTCTTAGTTCTTGAAGTATTCGATCAGCCTCAGACTGGTCGCCGTCAGCTTCGGCTCTGGCCAATTCTTTCTGAAGTCTGGCGCGGATACGCTTAGATTTCTCGACCATGATCAGCTTGACCGACTTACGTGTTTCCTCTTCGACCCGCGCCTCATCCCATGAAACCGAGGCAACCTCGGAAATAAGGGAAGTGAAACTCTCATCATCCGAATTATCGATTAGCTTACGAGCGTCAATGACACCTAACGTCTGATACTGATTTATGATGGCGGCATAAAGCCGAGCAAGGTCCCTGGAATCGAAATCGTCAGGGGAGATCTTTTGAAAGATACTGTCAATAGTCCCCGGATTATTAAACAGAAGCGACAGGAATTCGGCCTCGGTGGCGTTTTTCCTGCGAGCTCTAGCACCCGGTTTTGGGCTGTCTGCAGGCGGGGCGGGCATCCCTTCCTGGAAGACACTCTGGTCAACAGCCATAAGCTGCGCAGCTTCGGTCAAGAACAACGATCGTCGAGTGGCGTCGGCTATTTTTGAAGCGATGTTCTGAAATTCCTTTACGAGTTTTTCCTTGGCTATGATGCCGGCCGACTTGCGGTCAAAATCTTTGATTCGATACGGTACGAAGCCAATAGCGTCCTGCAAGAGTTCATCGATTTTGTCACGTCCGTACTTGTGGGCCAATGAATCCGGGTCTTCACCTTCAGGGGGTTCGATGATCTTTACTTCCAACCCGGCGTCGTAGAGGGCGTCGACCGAACGAAGAGCGGCCGTGCGTCCTGCGGAGTCAGCATCGAAAAACAGGTAAACGTTTTCGGCAAAACGGGCCAGAAGGCGGGCTTGTTGAGCCGTAAAGGCAGTTCCCGATGATGCCACGACATTTGTGACACCGATTTGCCACAGCGAGATCAGGTCGAAATATCCTTCTACCACGAGAACGCTCCCGGCCTGTCGAATAGCCTCCCTGGCCAGATTCAGGCCGTATAGAATGTTGCCTTTCACATATAACGGGGTTTCCGGAGAGTTCACGTACTTTGCAGTTTCTCCCTTTTTCAAGGTGCGACCGCCGAAAGCGATCGGTTTCTGGCTAAGGTTGAAAATCGGTATCATGAGGCGGTGGCGGAAGCGGTCGAAGTACTTGCCGGTCTTTTCTGACAGCATGACCAGTCCCGCCTTTTCCAGGTCCTCAGGAGACAATTCCTTCTGCTGAGCATGGTTGAGAAATCCTTCCCACTCATCACCGGCCAGACCAAGGCTGAAAAACTCAATAGCTTCCCGGGTAATTGCTCGCTTGCCGATCAAGTAGCCGTTCAGAACCGAGGTATATTTGTTTCGTGTCAGCGTCTTCTGAAAGTACTCCAGGGCGACCTGGTTGGCGTAGTTGAGGCGGTCGAGAATCTCGCGCCGAAAGTCATCGGTTCGCTCTTCCCGAATGGGGATGTTCGCTTTCCGGGCGAGGTGGCGCACGGCCTCGATGAACGACATCTTCTCATGTTCCATCAGGAAGGTGAAGACATTGCCGCCTTTGCCGCAACCGAAGCAATGGTAAATTTGTTTATCCGGAGACACGCTGAAGGACGCTGTCTTTTCGGTATGAAACGGACAGAGCGAAAGGAAATTGCGTCCACGTTTTTTGAGGCGGATATACTCTCCGATAACCTGTACGATATCGGTAGCCTGACGAACCTGTTCAATCGTCTCCTGCGGTATCATTTTATTCTTTCAATTTCACGACTGTTACGCCGGCACCACCCTCGTTGAAATCACCCAGCCTGATCGAGGCAACCGTAGGATGGCCCTGAAGGTATTCAGTTAGTTTACGACGGAGGGCTCCGGTGCCTTTACCGTGAACAACATATACCTGATGCAGTCCGGCAACAACCGAGCGGTCAAGGAATTTCTCCAGTTCTTCGATAGCTTCCTCGCCGGTCATGCCGCGCAGGTGTATTTCGCGTTCAGCCGTGTCCCCGGCTCCGCTGTATGATACCTCCGAGCGGGGTGTTCTGGTGTCAAGTTCATCGGCGTCCAGGTGACGAAGGTTACGCAGTTCAACGGTAGTAAAAACATTGCCGACCTTAACTTTGGCCCGGTCCGGTCCGACCATCTGCTCAATTTCGCCTTGCTGGTTAAGTGACAGGATCTCCACCTGATCTCCAACCTGGAAAGTACCATGATCCGCCGGCGTTGGAGAGGCTCGCCGAAGGCGCTCCTTCACGGCCTTTTCGCTCTGCTTCAGTCTCCGGTGAAATCCCTTAACAGATTCTTGCGAAGCCTTAGAAGTTCGTATATCGGCGACCAGTCTTTCGATATCTTTTCGTGTTTGTTCAAGAAAGGTTTCGGTTTCCCGGAGGGCCTTTTTCTTTTCATGGTCGACTTCTTTTTTGAGGTGCTCGGATTGTTTGCGGTGGTAACTTTCCAGCTCCCGGGCAATCTTGAGTTTTTCTGTTTGTTCGGTTCTGTCCTGAGTAAGCTGTTTTAGCTCTTCCTCCAGGGAGCGAATCAGTTTGTCGAGTGATTTTTCTCCGCCGCCAATAAGGCCTGAGGCTCTGTCACAAATCGGGCCGGGCATACCCAGCCTTCTGGCAATCTCTACGGCATACGAGGAGCCGGGTAGTCCCAGTTTCAGCTGATAGGTCGGGGCGAGGGTTTGGCGGTCAAACTGCAACGAAGCGTTTTCGAGTTGCGGATATTCCATCGCCAGAGTTTTCAGCTGCGAATAGTGAGTGGTAGCGACGAGCTTCGAACCCTTTTCCAGAGCATAGAGAATGATGGCTTCAGCCAGGGCGGAACCTTCCTTCGGGTCGGTTCCCGCTCCGATTTCGTCGAAAAGCAGCAGGACATCGGTAGAGGCGCCGTTCAATCCGTTGATAATGTTCTTGATGTGAGATGAAAACGTTGATAACGAGAGCTCAATTGACTGCTCATCCCCGATATCGGCAAAGACGTCTTTGAATATGCCCACCACCGATTTTTCGTCGGCGGCGATATGAAGGCCGGACTGCGCCATAAGAATCGAAAGCCCAATGCTCTTTAGTATGACCGTTTTTCCGCCCGTATTAGGCCCTGTTACCAGTACCGCGTGGCGCGAGTCATCGAGATCAATGCTGTTGGGGACAACTTTCTGCCGGTCGCCGAACTGGACAATCAACAGGGGGTGGCGCGCTTGCTTAAGGTCAAATACAGGCCGGGCAACCACATCCGGCTGGCTTCCTCCTACCTGGTTTGAAAACATGGCCGCTGCATGGATGCCATCGAGTTTGCCGATGAGACGCATATTCTCAGCCAGAGCCTCGGCCCGCCGGCCAATCTCGGCTGTAAGAGCCTTGAGAATACGAATCATTTCCTCACGCTCTTCCTGACAGAGCATGTTAATCCGATTGTTGAGATCGACGGTCTCCTTAGGTTCCACATAGAAGGTTGCCCCGGTCTGGCTACGGTCATGCAGGATGCCCATGTCGGATCGGTACTGGCTGGTGGGGATTGCGATAACGTAGCGGTCGCTCCGAAGGGTCACAATATCATCCTGCCACCCGATCTGTTTGGAGTGTCGGTTCAAGATCTGTTCGAGGCGCTTAATAATCTTCTGCTTGCTGGAGTTCAATTCCTGTCGGATTTCTTTGAGTTTGCCGGAAGCATTGTCTTTTATATCACCGCTCTCATCGATAGTCCGGTCTATTTCCTTTTTCAGTTCAGGAAAAGCCCTGATTTGATCCAGGTATTCGGATATCAGGGGAAAACTCTCGCGGTTGTCTTTATTATAACGGGATATCTCGATAGAGGCGGTAACCAGTTGAGCTACCCCGAGAATTTCTTTTGCCTCGAGCAAGCTATTTTCTAACCGAGATTTTTGTACCAGTTCGCGGCAATCCTCTATACGGTAAAGAGGGAAGGGGTCGCCGAAATTTATGATGTCCTTCATTTGAGAGATTTCGGTTTGCCTGCGCTGGATGGTATCGCGATCCTGCAGCGGACGCAATTTTAGCACCTCATCCCGCCCATAGGGCGTAAGACACTTACCTTCGATAAGGGCAACGATCTTTGGATATTCAAGAATTTTCAGGCTGTGTGCGTTCATAATCGACAGATATCCGGTAAACCATGAAAAAACCGGCCCCAAGGGCCGGTTTAATATAAGAATATCACAATAGAATGAAAAACGAATTTAAGTTTCGTCGGCCGAGGTGGAAAAGAATCTCTCCAGTTGGTAGAGCACCCGGTAGACTTCCCGCTTATCCTCATCAAGCATTGTCTTGTCAGTAGTACTCTGGGAGGGCGCGACCAACAAAGTCTTCTCGATTTTTTCCATGAAGTTCGGGTTTTTGGGATGAATCGTGGCGGTTCCCTCAAACATAAGAGGTACAGTCTTGGCTACTGCAGGGCCGAAAAGCGACGATTCGTAGGATGTGTAAAAGGCATCGGGCATAGGCAACAGAAAAGCCAGAAAACTGAGAAAGCCAATAGCTACCCAACCCCTCAAGAAGCCGATCAGGGCACCACCCATCTGGTCTTTCCGGCCGGTCTGTCTGATCTGGGCCACTTTGTAAAAGATCATTCCCAGAATCTTGAAGACGGCATAGCTGAGAGCCACCAGGATGGCGAATGAAAGGAAAGCCGATATCAAAGGCGAGCCGCCCAGACGTTCGTACACCCATACCGCGAAGTTGTCGCAGTAGTTGACAGAGACTATAATGGCCGCGAAAAAGACAATAAACGCCATGAATTCGCGGATAAGTCCCTTTTTGGACCCGACTATGACCGAAGCCAGTAGCAGGACTATCAGGACGCCATCTATCCAATTCATAAGGTATTACTCCACCTAAGATTATAGACTCGTTTAACTAATATAGACTTGTAAAAAAATATGACGCAAGCTTAAAATTATCGGCTAAAATCGTTACTGGGACAGCAGTCGCATGGCGATCTGGTTGATAACCTTGCCGTCAGCCTGCCCTTTGACCTGTGGCATTACGGCCTTCATTACCAAACCAATCTTAGCGGGAGAATCGGCACCGGTATCGTCGATAGCCTTCTTAATTATCTCGACAAGTTTCTCTTCGCTTATCTGCTCCGGAAGGTACTTTTCAATTAAGGCCAGTCCAAATCTCTCTTTCTGAACCAGGTCGTCACGCCCACCTTTTTCGAACTGTTCTATAGAGTCGCGCCTTTTCTTTCTGGCGCTGTTAAGGACCGCGATGACATCGTCATCGGTCAGTTCCTCACCCTTGTCGATCTGTTTGTACTTGATATCAGATTTAAGGCCCCTAAGGGCGGTCAGGGCTTCCTTTTCGCCTGCTTTAAGGGCCTTTTTGATATCTTCGTCTATCCTGCTAATTATAGACATAAACTCAGTAATTGTCCTGCATCTGCCGGTTTCTCCGGGCCTTGCGTCTAGCTACTGCCATTTTACGCTTCTTGGCCTCAGAGGGCTTTTCGTAATGCTGATGCTTTTTAATATCAGTCAGAATTCCAGTTTTCTCACAGAACTTGTTAAAACGGCGGAGGGCTTTTTCAAAAGACTCATCGTCGCGTACTTTAACGCCTGTCAACTATTCAACACCTCCTTCACCGTGTTTACTGATTCAAATCAATGAATGTCTGCTTATAACATCGGAATGATATTCAATTAATTGAAATTGTCAACGCCTATTTGTTGTTCCGGGCCGGGTTCAAAAGAAAAGAAGCCTCAGGTTTTCAGCCGCTAAGCTTCACACATGCAACTCCCGAGAGTGAAGATTATATATGAAGTGTGCCATTTACCGTTGCTCATACGGTCCTGATAATACCTATCAAGTGGCTCTGGCCCCGATATGTCTCTCTTACGGGGTTGATGGCCGGAGCCATGGCTCCCGATCTGGTTTATTTCCTTCAATTAACCACCGTTTCAAGGGGACTTGGGCACAGCTGGACCGGGCTGGTTATGTTCTGTCTGCCGGCCGGGATAGCTTTTGCTTTCGCGTTCCACTGGCTCTTTAAGTATAACTTCATAATTAATCTGCCAAGTCCTTTTGATAAAGCACTTTCGGGTTTGGCGACCACGTCGTTCAGTGTTGTTGGATTAAGATCCTGGGCGGTCTTGGTGGTATCCGTTTTGGTGGGAACACTAAGCCACTTCTTCTGGGACTCTTTAACACACACCGGCGGAGAGATTGCCCGCGCGGTGCCATTTCTCAGTGACAATACGATAATAATCGGAGTGCCGGTTTTAAACACTTTGATCGTCCAGCAGGTGAGTACCACGGTCGGGATAGTGGGACTAGTCTTCGGTTTACGGAAAACCCGACTGCTTCCGAGCCCACAGCCGGGTTTTGCGCCTCGCAGGACAAGGAACAAACTATTCTTCCGGGTTTTGCTTGGTGCGGCAGCGGCCACCTTTGCCCTGATGGTCGTCTCGATTTTCAGTTATTTTCTTCTGGATTATCCTGTGAAACGGGCGGCCATATTCGGGATTTCGGGATGGTCCGGATTCTTTTATCCTATTGCGGTATATACGATTAGGCAAATGGTGCGAAGTCGGGCGGCGATTTTGCCGAATAGTAGATAAATTTACTCAATTATCTGCAACTATTTTGAAAAATTTGCGTAGTAGTATGTAGGATTAGGTAGTAAACGTACTTGAGGAGTTGAAAAGGTTTAACCGGCCCTTTAGGGTGCGGGCCGGCAACAATTCAAATTTCCCTTCATCCTCTTGAGCCGCAGGCGAAGGCCCCACATGACTTCGCCTGCTTCCTTTTTATATAAGTCACTTTGTCACTTGCTTATCAATCAGTGATATAATCCAGAAGGTCGGTCCCGCGGTCGGACATAAAGTGGTAGTGAATGTGGTCAATCTCCTGACCGAGTCCGTTGTTTATGATGACGCGGAAATGGTCTCGCAGCCGAAGCTTCTCGGCTACGATTTTGACCGTTTCGTTCAGGAGGTTTAGTATATCAGCAGGTGCCTCAAAGAAGTTCTTATATTCCCGTTTTGGAATGATGAGCAGGTGAACGGGGGCTCGGGGGCGATGATCGGCAATGACGATAACCTCGTCCGTTTCGTAGAAGATCCTGGCCGGTAACTCCCGGTTGATGATGCGAGTGAAGATTGATGGCATGCCCTGATTATAATCGGGGTGAGAACTCAAGGCAACCTATAATAGGCTCATTTTCGGTTGGCTTCTTGCTAATTGGGGTCCTTTTGATTAGATTAAAGCCCCGGGATTTGAAGATTATTCATTGCCATATACAGGAGGATTTCCCCTATGTCAGGTCACTCAAAATGGGCAACCATTCGACGTAAAAAAGGTAAAGCCGACGCCGAACGTGGCAAGATCTTTACGCGCCACATTAAGGAAATCACAGTGGCCGCCAGAGAGAGTGGTGGCGATCCTGACGGCAATCCGCGCCTGAGATCGGCCATTGCGGCGGCCAAAGCTTCCAATATGCCGGCGGATAATATCAAGCGCGCGATTCAGAAAGGTACCGGGGAACTTCCCGGCGTTTCGTATGAATCGGTTACGTACGAAGGTTACGGTCCCGGAGGGGTGGCTATCTATATGGAGGTTTTCACTGACAACAGGAACCGGGTGGTGGCGGAGATTCGTCATATTCTGTCCAAGTATGGCGGTAACCTGGGGGCCAATGGATGCGTGGCCTGGATGTTTGAAAAGAAGGGTATCGTTACAGTTGAGCTTGAGGCTGTCGATGAAGACACCCTGATGGAAATAGCTACCGAGGCGGGAGCGGAAGACATTCTGACCGATTCCGGATCATACGAGATTATCGCTGATCCGGCTGATATATATTCGGTGAGTTCGGCGCTCGAAAGCAGACATGTGCCCATGGTTTCGTCTGAGGTGACGATGCGACCGACGACGACGGTAAAGCTCGATTCAGAATCACAGGCCAGCAGCATGCTGAAAATGTACGAGTTGCTGGAAGAGAACGATGACATCCAGAAGGTCTACGCCAACTTCGATATCGACGAAAACATCCTGGAAAAACTGGCTTGATGTGTGTGAGTAAATTCTCATTCGACAACATCAAGGGATTACTGTTTGATCTTGACGGCGTTTTGTATGTGGAGGAGGAGCTCGTTGAAGGGGCCGTCGAAACCGTAAGTTATATTAAGAGCAAGAAAATCCCGTGTCGGTTTCTGACCAACACCACAACCCGTTCGCTCGATGCGCTTTATCAAAAAACGACGCGCCTGGGGCTGGAGATTGACAGGGAAGAAATCTTTACGCCGCCCAAGATAGCAGCCCACTATCTTCGCAAGAAAGGCCAGCCGAGCCTGCTATTGATTCTTCAGGAAAACACGAAACTCGAGTTTGCCGGTTTCAGGCAGGATGATATTAACCCTGATGTCATCGTGATCGGTCATTATAGTGATCGATGGAATTACGCTTTAATGAATCGCCTTTTTCATTTGATAATGAACGGCGCCGAACTGCTGGCCTTACACAAGGGCCGCTACTGGGAAACGGACAGGGGCCTGACGCTGGATATCGGGGCGTTCATCACCGGCCTTGAGTACGCCACCGGCGTAACCGCTACCGTGGTCGGCAAACCTTCCGAGGATTTCTTCAGGGTGGCGGTCGAGGATATGGGGATCGCTCCCTCTGAAGCAGCCATGATCGGTGACGACATCGTTTCTGATATCGGCGGAGCGCAGTTAGCGGGGCTGTCGGGCATTCTGGTCAAGACGGGAAAGTACCGTGAGGATATCGTCGCTAAATCCAGCGTTAAACCGCAGCTTACAGTCGACTCGGTGGCGTCGCTGAGGAAACTTCTCTAGGATACATCACAATTCGTCCCTCGTTTGTGTTTTAATATTGATATTTGAGGCTCATAAGCAGTAATTAGATTTATGCGAGTGTTAGGAATTGACCCGGGTTTGAACACGACCGGCTACGGTATTATCGAAGAGAACGGCCATGAAATCAAAGTTCATGAAGCCGGTGTGGTGAGAACCGATGTTAAAGCTGCGATAGAAGACAGGCTGCTCGATATCAGCCGAGACATTCAGAACGTTATTGAACAATTCAAGCCTGACGCCATTGCGATCGAGGAATTATATTCGCATTATAAGCATCCCCGGACGGCTATCATCATGGGACACGCACGGGGGATAGTTTTTATGAAAGCTGCCGAAGCCGGCGTGAGAGTTTTCCCGTACTCGGCGACCAAGGTCAAGAGTTCCCTGACGGGCAACGGCCGGGCATCGAAGCAGCAGGTACAGCAGATGATCTGTTCCACTCTGGGAATGTCCGCGTTACCCGAGCCACCCGACGTGGCCGACGCCCTGGCAGTGGCACTGTGCCACATTCAGGCGATAAGGCAGAGAAAGGCGATAAGAATATGATTGGCTCTATTAAAGGGAAACTGGCGCAGATTACAGATGACTACGCTTTGGTGGAGAATACCGGTGTGTTCTATGAGATTCTGTTGCCATCAGCGCTGGCCGACCGGCTCAAGGCTAATGGGCAGGTTGGCTCAGATATAGAGTTCAAGACCATATACTATATCGAGGCCGGTGACAAGAAGTCCAGCCACTACCCGAAGCTGGTAGGCTTTACCAATAGCATTGATCGCGAGTTCTTTTCGCTGTTTACGCAGGTCCCAGGGCTGGGGATTAAGAAGGCGCTCAAATCGCTTATCCTACCCATCAGGGAGATAGCAACCGCCATCGAGACTAAGGATGCCGGGACACTTAATCGTCTTCCGGGGGTGGGTGGCCGTCTGGCGGAAAAGATTATCGCCGAGCTAAATGGTAAGACTACGAAATTCGCTCTGTCGCGGGGCGACCAGCCACTGGCAAAGAAGGACGAGAAGAAAGAGCTCGGGCCAATTGAGCAGGAAGCTATCGAGGTGCTTCTGCAGCTTCAGTACAAAAGGCCGGAGGCCGAGGATATGGTCGCCCGGATTGTTAAGACCAATCCCAAAGTGGCGAAGGTGGAAGATTTGATTTCGCTGATATTCCGTAACGAGCAACAGGGTAGAGGGTAGCTGTCGGATGGCACGCGAGCGAATTGTGACCGGATCACAAGAAACCCCGGACGAGGACAGTGTACAGCTTTCCCTGCGTCCCAAGCTCCTGTCGGAATATATAGGTCAAAAGGAGTTACGGGATAAAATTAAAGTTACACTTGAGGCGGCGAGGGGGCGCAAAGAGGCCGTCGAACATGTCCTGTTTTATGGTCCACCGGGCTTGGGGAAGACGACGCTGGCGCACATTCTGGCCAACGAGATGGGTACGAAAATCTACTCGACAGCCGGTCCGGCTTTGCAGCGGACAGGTGATCTGATGGGTATTCTGACCAATCTTCAGGATGGCGATGTTCTCTTTATTGATGAGATTCACCGTTTGTCGCCGACGATCGAGGAATTCATGTACCCGGCCATGGAGGACTTCAAGATTGACTTCGTGGTGGACAAGGGGGCGTTCGCCAAAGTGATAAATGTGCCGTTAAAGCGGTTCACGCTGGTCGGCGCGACTACCCGGGCGGGGATGCTTTCGGCTCCTTTGCGCGACCGCTTCGGCCTGTACTATCATATCGACTTCTATCCAGCGAGTGAATTGAAGGAAATTGTTCTGCGCTCAGCCAAGCTGCTGGAAACTCAGATTGAGCCTGAAGCTGCCGAGGTTATTGCCGGACGCTCGCGGGGAACGCCGAGAATCGCCAACCGGCTTTTGCGCAGGGTACGCGATTACTCTGCGGTCAAAGGCGACGGTGTGATCAACTCCGGGATTGCCGCCAAAGCCCTTGATGCCGAGGGAATAGATTCGCTCGGGCTGGATAATCTGGATCGCAAGCTTCTCAAAGTTATCTTAGAGTATTACAAGGGCGGGCCGGTCGGTATTGAAGCCCTGGCCGCCACGTTGAGTGAAGAGGCCGATACCCTGGTGGATATGGTCGAGCCCTATCTTCTCAAGATTGGTTTCGTTCAGCGTACCAAGCGGGGAAGGGTTGCCTCGGCAGGGGCCGCCGGTCATCTCGGGATAAAAATCCCGAAGACCGGGTCGCAGGGCAGTCTTTTCTGACCCTTAAAGCAAATTAACCGGACAGTAACATCCGCGAAACTCTCAAAAGGAGTTAAGACATGTCTGACGAGGAATATCGCTTGCTGATTAAAGCTCTGGGGGGCCAGATTCTCGAAGACAAAGAGAATGTCAATTCGGTGGTGAAGAATCTAATCAACGATACCATTCACTTTCGTGATAAGCTCAAGGAAGAAACGGGGCAAATCCTGACTGTGGAGGATACCCGCAGGGCTCTGGATGCCCTGGAGACCCATCTAAACGGTGAGAAATTCCCTTCTGACCTGACCCCGGAGCAGAAAGCCCTGGCGCAGATTTTTATCGATCGTATCATTCTCTTCAAGCTGCAGTAGTGAGGTGGAGGATGCTTCCCCAGTTCGGCAAGGTGCTGATTGTTTTTGGTCTGTTGATAGTGGTGTTCGGCCTGGTTCTGCTGCTGGTGGATAAGATTCCGCTGATCGGGAAACTTCCCGGAGACTTCTCATTCAAGTCTGGCAACACCCGGATCTACATTCCGATAGCTACCTGCCTTATACTGTCGGCTCTGCTTACGTTGATACTCAATCTGATCGGGCGGTGGAAATAGCCGCCGCTATCGACATGGCTGAACTTGACTATATGGGCATCTTTCCGCTTATTGCTCCCTGACTATGGATTTAAACCTGTTTGATTATCATCTTCCACCGGAACTTATCGCTCAATATCCGGCTGCCACTCATTAGATCTGGAAGATCCGAGTTAAAGCCGTTGTTACATTTATCCGCCGATTTGGGCATGATAGTTCGCACTACCGAAACACCCTTGAACTTGACTACACCCGGTATAATTGATATCTTGGTCGCCGATACTTCATCCAGTGGAAGCCGCGGAGCGGCTGCTTAACCAGCTGTCCAAACGGCGTGCTGCTGACAAATAAACAGCGGGTGTTTTCTGATGGCCGTTAACAAGAACACAGTCTCTGCGTCCTTGGGAACCTTCATATCCATAATAACATCCAATCACTCAATCAAGGCTCTGATCGGTTATAGCGTTCTGGCGGTTTTCATATTGGCTCCGTTCGTGTCAACGCTGACCACCCACGTCCTGGCGGACGACATCTTCTTTCAAGCCGGGGTGAGTGATGCATACACGAATGTGTGGACGTACTGGTGGGTTCAGAAGGCCGCACTTACCGGTGAGGAGCTATTCTACAGCAACTGGGTTCTTCCCCCGACCGGCGCTAACCTCGTGTTTCACTCCACTTCAATACTTCCAACGCTAATAACAATACCCCTCGCGAAGGTATTCGGGTCGGTGTCCGGATATAACTTAATGGTGTTGATGCTCATCGTCTTAGGTGCTTGGATGTATCACCTTTTCCTGTACTATACTTGGAATGTGTCGGCAGTTGCGGCCTTTATTTCGGGGGCATTGTTTGGGTTTTGCCCATATCATGTGGTGAAGGCTCACGCTCATATCAATCTCATAGGCGCATGTTTCTGGGGTGGGGCGCTGGCGGTATTGGTGTACAGCTATGTCAAGAACAGATTCAGGTGGCCCTACGCCGTGCTGTTTGCCGTCCTGCTTTGGTCTACGTTCTGGACCTCTTTTGTGGAGTTCTTTATGTTGGCCGTTGTATTGGTGTGCGTCGTCGCGGTAATGGAGATAGGTGCTTTTTCCAGCCGGACCTCGGGCCTACCCCGGAGAATCATGTTCTATTTGCCCGCCATGGTTGGCGCGGTTCCAGCAGCACTTTTTCTGAGCAGAGCGCCATCGGATATAGTTGATGTGAAACTGTACCAGCAGCTTGCGTTTGTCGACCTGATGACTTTTCCTAAGCTCAGCGTGCTGTCGGGACTGGCAGTCTCAAGCTTTCCGGAATTCTGGGGCGTTTACGTTCCCGTCTCGACCATTATGCTGGCAATTCCAGGTGTGGTGGCGATGAGGATTAATGGTCGCAAGGGTCTCAAGGCGATTCTCATCCTGGCAGGCATATGTTTGGCTGCAGTTCTTGATCCATTTCACGCCGTCAGCGGCATATTGAGATCTTTACCCATGGGTACTGGCTTTAGGGTGTTTTCTCGCTTTTTCCCGTTCTTTCTATTTTTCTTCCTGATTCTTGCCTGTCATGGTCTCAACCACATCATCCAGAAGTGGAAATTATGGGCAAGGGTTTCAGTTGCACTGGCATTTTTAGCGATAACTATTACCGAGTACTATCCACAGGGGCTGAATGTCTCGCCGGTAAAGAATTTCTCTCTAAATGCCAGGCAAACGAATCAACTCAAAAGGGACAGATTCGTGTTGGTGATACCGGAGGGCCGATACAGGAACGTTCATGACACGTATCAGGTGACGATGAATATGCGGTTTGTATATCTGTCATATTTGGCCCGCACAGACACGCGCATAGCGGCGAAAAGGCGACAGCGTTTTCCCATGGTATATGCGGGGAAACCTATTGGCAACCAAGAAGAATTCCTTCGTGAGCTAAAAAAGCTGGGTGTAGGCTATGTCCTGTTTGAAAATGCGGCGCAGGCTGCAAATTTTCCGTTGCAGGGGGATGTTGTTCATGAATCGAATAATGAGTTGCTCATGAGCATTTGTGATCAGCTTTGACTTATTGGGGCTACCCTGCCATTGCCCTGGCAGCCCAAACTTGACTATCCGGAAATCTTTCCGCTTATTGCTCCCTGACTATGGATTTAAACCTGTTTGATTATCATCTTCCGCCGGAACTTATCGCTCAATATCCGGCCCGGCATCGGGATGAATCTCGCTTGATGGTGATTGAGAGAGCGTCCGGTAAAATTGAACTGCGGGCATTCAAAAATATCGTCGGTTACCTGGGCGCGGGTGATGTCCTCGTTGTTAACAATACTAAGGTGTTTAAGGCCCGGCTTTTAGGTAACAGGGCGACTGGGGGTGAGGTTGAGGTATTTCTGGTCCGACGCACCGAAGGTCAGCCGCTCGTGTGGGAGGCGATGGTCCGTCCTTCGCGCAGGGTCAAGCAAGGGGAGGAGATTTACTTTCACAAAGCCTGTCACACGGATAGGCTTAGCCTGACGCTGAAAGAGAATAGAGGCAGCAAGTGGCTGATCGAGTTTTCGTCGGCGTTATTCGAGGAGCGGATTATTGAGCGCTACGGGCATGTGCCGTTACCGCAGTATATCAGGCGGGCGGACGTGCCCGAGGATGTTGAGCGTTACCAGACGGTATTCGCAAAGCCGGAGAAAACGGGAGCGGTGGCGGCTCCGACTGCCGGTTTTCATTTTACCCCAACAATTCTTGACGAGTTGAAGGCGAGAGGGGTTGAGGTAGTTGAATTGACGCTTCATGTGGGGCCGGGGACATTCAAGCCGGTTCAGGTGGATGATATCGACCAGCACACGGTTGACCCCGAGTTCGCTGAGATAACACAGACCGCTGCCGATTCGATAAGCAGGGCAAGGGCCACTGGAAAAAAGATATTCGTGGTTGGCACGACTACCGTGAGAACGCTGGAGTCGGCTCCCGTTAAAGAAGGTGATATCGTTCCATTTAGCGGTGAGGTTGATTTGTATATACGACCGGGCCACCAGTTCAAGTTTGTCGATCATTTGATAACCAATTTTCATCTGCCCAAATCGTCGCTTCTCATTCTTGTATCCGCTTACGCCGGGAGAGAGCTCATTCTGAAAGCGTATCAGGAAGCCATTACCAGTCGTTTCCGCTTTTACAGCTATGGCGACGCCATGCTGATTCTGTAGGTCGGGTCGGTCCCCGTACCAGCCATCTGAGAAGTTCCTCTTGACCAAACATGGTCTTTCTTGTATACTAATAAATATCCAATCTTACTTCTCGCCCCGCATCAGTGTCAATCAGCAAATTACCAAAGGGAGGTTTCCCGTAATGAGACTTGCCACTATGCGTCTAGCGGTCATCCGCATAACATCTTTAATCGGGAGATCATGCCCCACCTGTCCAAACGCAGTTTATAATACTGCCGTCCTCGAAAGGAGTCTTATATGAAGAGGGGAGCGTGGGTGATGTTTCTCGGTCTGCTTGTGCCGGGTTTCTGTGCCGTACAGGCGATGGCCGACCAAAAGAAGAACGTGTCGGGACATCATGCTTATTCAGGTGGCGATATTGT
>CP070674.1:981528-995674 GCA_020351995.1 Candidatus Zixiibacteriota bacterium | reverse complement strand
CCGGCTCATTTCCTCTTACCGTGTCTTTGTTGATTTTCCCAACGCGTCTCGAACAATAATCAGCAAAGTCTCAAGCTGAGGCGTAACGACCGGAGCAATCCCACCCCCCATCAGCATAACTCATTACAAAGCAATATCTTATCTGTCTGGCGGGGGTATGATACCCCATGCCCAGGTCACTGTAAGTCTATATCCATCAATAATACTGAGTTACGTGACTCCGATTTGGCCACGATTTGGTCACCAGTCATGAGCCAATGCAGGCAGCGGAGCCACTTTCAAGAGATCGGGAAACGGCCGGTACAGCCAGTCCACTGCGGCAGACGGATCGGGAGCAACGACGGCGCAACTAACCAACTGCCGGTGCGTCTATAAAGTATTGTCACTAATCAAGCCGGTACGAAACTGGAAGGAGAAATAGGAGGACAAAGTGGCACGTTGGATGACCATAGCCGTCACATTTATCGCATTCACATTTCTGGGTAGTCACTCTGAAGGTGGAGAGAGCACGAGAAACATTCGATGGAGCGAAGACATTGATTACCTGGTTGACCGTCTTGAAATCACGCATCCCAACTTGTATGCAAACATATCCGCAGAAGAATTCCAAATATCTGTTGAGCAATTGAAACAGAGGATAGCGACCGCATCCGACGTTGAGATTGTTTTCAGTATTCAAGAACTGGTTGCGCGTATCAGAAACGCACACACCCTTTGTTATTCACCTCTCTTTATGGAGGATAATGACGCTTTGAAGCGTCAGTTCCAGTTCTACCCCGTTTTGTACTACCCGTTTTCTGACGGCCTGTATACAACCGCGGTCGCGGCCCGGTATGAACCGATACTCGGGAAAAGGGTCATACAAATGGGTGGAATGACGTCAGCAGAGGTCATGAGTAATCTGGCGCGATTCATCGGTGCGGACAATGAAAATACACCGCTCTCAAATCTGCCGCGGTTCTATCTCAGCGACGGCCAGTTGCTGCGCTATATCGGTGCCGCCAATTCGCCGGATAGCATGACACTGACACTCGAGGACGGCAACGGTAGCGTATTCGACTACACCATCTGCACCGATTCAACGTTCGGCACTGGCGGGGTTAGCTGGATCACCATGGTGACGGCGAGCGACAATCCTCCTCCACTATACAGGAAACACGAGAGTGAAAATTACTGGTTTGACTACTTGTCCGAACAACAGGCTATCTATTTACAAATCAACTTGATGTATAACATCGACTCAGACCCGTTTGAAGCTTTCTGCCAGCGCCTATTTGATACGTTAGATGCGAATAGAGCAGAGAGGCTAATAGTCGATGTGCGGGGCTGCCCAGGCGGAGACCATATTGAATTGCCGCTGCTCAAAGGAATTCTTGCCAGACCTCAGATTGATCAGCCTGATCGCCTATTCTTGATAATAGGTCGGAGAACAGGATCCGCGTCACAGCATTTGACTTCGGAATTTGAACACTACACCAATGCGACACTTTTTGGCGAGCCAACCGCCAGCAAGCCGAATCAATACGGTGCCATGCAGCAGCTCACGCTGCCCCACAGCAAACTCCAGATAGTCTGCGCCACGAAGTATTTTCAGGATACCGAACCGGCCGATTATTCCATGGCCAGCACACCGGACATATATGTTTCAGTAAGTTCAGATGATTTTCGCGCAAACAGAGATCCTGTTTTGGAACGCGTTTTCAGCTACGATTCATACAAACAGCTTGGGCCCGCGTTTCGGGAATTAATGTCGAATGCCTATTTAGATGGCGGTATTGATGGGTTCAAAAGGACATACGACTCCGTAAAGGCAACATACTCGGAATATGGCTTCAATATGGAAAAGCTCCTATTCAAAGATCTGGATGCGTGGATGGGTGAAAATAGAAGAAGTGATGATGACTATGTTGAGTACTTGAGATTTGTTTACCATGAGTTACCCAATTCAATACCCGTTTGCTATGATCTGGGCTGGTGGATGAATGAGCGAGGAGACAAAGAGGATGCAAGAAAACTGTGGGAGAAGTGCCTGGCGCTGAACCCCGAACATCATCATGCCCGGAGGCGACTGGGCCTAATGAAGCTTGAAGAGGCCCCGAATTAAAGTAGTCATTGCGCCCACCACATGTATACTCGGGAGCTACGAACGCTGCCGACCATCAGACTGAATCTTTTGTAGACTCAGTGAACCTCTAATAGGATGTGATTCTCGTCCTCGCACACCACTCTGTATGCCTCTTTGTACCTATCAGCGGGAATTTCATGCTTCTGGTCAAGCCTGGTGTGAATCATGATATATTTGACCCCGGCAGCCACAAGTTGTTGCTTTTGGGTGTCGAGGTCATCGTACTCTATCCGATCAACAAGCGTAGTATCAACCTTGCGGGCTATGTAACCTTGCACGATTGGGCACCCGTGTTGGGTCTGGTAGAACATGTAATAGCGGGAATCCCTTTCGTCGGTCGGAAGATCGAGAATGGGAGGTCGATCTCCAGATTCGAGTATGTTTTCATAGCAGGAGGGAAGCTTCATCAGGGACGCATTCTTAACCGGTCTTATGAAATCACCAACAAGCAGCGACAGTAAGAGCACCGCCACAATTGGACGCCACAGCCGGCTTCTTATAGAGTAAACAAAATAACCGGCTGCAACAGATACCAGAATGCTCCAGAACAAGTATACGTAGACTATGTACCTCGACGGAGCCCTGACGTTACTCAATAGTGGTAACTTGCTGATGATAATGTCAGGAAGAACCACCGTGAACGAGTGACCCAGTACGTGCAGGTCACCGCCAAACGACAAGAGCAGGAAGGCCAGAGCGGCCGCCAGATACCTCCCCAGAGCAGGCAAGATGCGAAATGAAGCGATTATGACAATAACGATGGCCGGAATACCAAGATAGGTGGTGGCTTCCCATGCGTTGCCGGTGAACGTTGAGCTTATGGATTTAACAAACGCATAGTCCGACATCCAATGATAACCCCTGGGTACAAACAAGCCCACAACATCCGTGACGAAAGCTGCCCGCCCGGCTTGATACACCCTGGCTCCATCGAAGGCCAGGCGTGCCATCTGCCACAGCCAGGGTAAGAGTATGATGAAGACGCTGCTCGCAATCACCAATGACTTGACAGCAACATCGTGCAGGAAAATGCGGTGTCGCCTGATGGCGAGGTAGACGTAACTCAGAAACATGAACATAAGGGCAAAGATCAAGTATGTCCATGTGCAGAGGGCATTCAACAGAAGAAACACGGCCGCGAGTACGATATTCCGTTTGCCGGGCATCTTGATAGCTTTGATGTAAAACAGGACAAAGAAGGGGATGAACTGAATTGACGACAGATTGAGATGATGGAGAAGCCTCGCGTAGTGATACGGACAGAAAGCATACATGAACCCGGCGAGTAGCGCCACATAACTGTTGCGGGTTAGATGTCTAACGAGCAGAAATGCTCCAAGTCCCCCTACCGGAAAACTGTGAAGTGCGACCAGATTATAAGTGGCCTTCAAGTTCATGAATTGGCTGATGAGAGCGGATACTCCCAGATTATAAAATGACCAGGAGTGGTAGTAGAGCCGTGCCCCCTCCGGAAAGAAGAGGCAGTTGGTAAAGGTCAGATTTCCGATGTCATTTAGAACATGTTCGTTCATAAACCAGAAGTTCCAGTAGAACACCAGGTTGTCTTCCGGGGGGCCGATAATCATTAAGGAGAATAAGCCGAGTATACGGTAGGAGATCGCAACGGTCGCGAGGCTGTAGAGAATAAACGCGACAATCGCATCACACCGGAATCGGCTGACCGGGATCAAGTCGGACGTGATGCACCTATTCGTGCTGGGGTCGGCCACGAATCTCAATACCCTGGCGACAAACGCCCAAATCAGAATTGTCAAAGGCAGCCCCAAAACCAAATACTCCCAGATGATTTTGTCTGCGAGGTCGACATAGAACTCAACGGGCCGACTTGGCGTGGATGTGAATAGCGAATGGGATGTAAACGGTAGCTTCCCCTGGTAGAGGTCGCTAATAACACGCTCACCCAGCAGTGCATACAAACAAGCAATTATGCCCAGACAGACGACGAGCAGGACGAAAAACTTGGTAAACGTGTAACCTCGAGGTATTCGCATTATCGGATATTTTGCGGGGTGCCGCGTTTTCTATATAGGTGAAATTACTCTTTAAGTCAAGTGTCCTGAGTGAGAGCTGGTTCGACGTTCGTCCACTCGTTAGAGGTCTTGTTACGCTGCCGGTACTTCACACTGTCGTGGATTTGCCAACAGGGTCCCGGGCGCGATAGAGTCTTACTTCGTGCCCACGTTACGGCGTAAGTCTTTGTTTCACAACGCGGATGGGATACGCAGGCTAAGCCCGTTCGATTCCACTAATCCCGCCATACTTGATGATTTTACCAGCGAACGATTATTAACCACAGACAAAGAGGTGCTTTCGTCTCTACATTGAATAGAGACTATCGGGGTTAAGAAGATAGTCTCTCCTGAAGAGCATGCATAACAAGGCTAATTGGTGAGCCTCCGCAAAAAGCGGGGTGGCCAATTAGCGTGTTGAGGGAGGTTGTATGAAACAATATGTATTTATTATCGCTGCGGCGACACTATGGGCAGGTGTCGCGTTTGCGCAAGGCGAACCCCCGAGAACGGTGACTGTCGTCGGGTTCGCCTCAACCGTGATCATGGCGGACAATGTTGCCTGGCATCTGACAGTTACGGTTAAAGACGACGACCAGGAGAAACTACGCACCCAGGCAGATGAGATTCTTACGCAAGTTATGGCCGCAGCAGATCGTTTGGGGATTGACCGTAATAATATCGCGTTGGGCAAAGTGACGATCAATATGCGCTATAAGCAAAAGAAAAGAAGGGAATCGGACAAGTTCAGTCACTATGAATTATCTCAACGCGTAACTATAACGCAGACGGATATTGAACGATATGATGAATACTGGCAGGAATTCACGGCTATTGAGGGTGTTCGGGTCGGCCAGAATTTCTTTACCTCGCAGTTAGAGCCAACGAGACGCCAGATGCGTATCGATGCTCTTAATGCCGCGAAAGAAAAGGCGGAGGATCTGGCGGCTGTTGTTGGCGGTTCGGTTGGCAGGGCCCTGTCAATCAGTGAATTCAAGCCCAATCCGACTCAAGCTGATATCGACCTGGTTGCAAATCTGACAGCCGTAATGGGTGGCGGGAAGCCTGAGAAGATAGAGGTGTCAGCCCGGGTGTATGTCGTATTTGAGCTTCAATAACTTCTCGGGCGATTGTATCAGCCTGGGACCACCTCTCTTACTCACGGTCTGTTTTAGTTCATCGTTCCAGCCTGCCGACGATGGACTATGTAATAAAGCGCGGGGACGACAACTAACGTAAGTATCGCCGATGACACCATGCCGCCAACCATCGGTGCGGCTATACGCTGCATGACCTCGGCACCCGTTCCGGTACCGATCATTACAGGCAACAGGGCCAGGATAGTCGTAGCCACGGTCATAACCTTGGGCCTAACGCGTTCGACGGCGCCCTCGGTTACGGCCGCGCGCAGGTCAGCTTCGTTGTTGAGGCGACGTTCTCTACGGAATCGGTCACGTGCCGAGTTGAGGTAGACAATCATCACCACACCGGTCTCAGCCGCCAAACCAGCCAGGGCAATGAACCCGATGTAGACAGCCACCGAGGTGTTGAACCCTAAGAGATACATAAGCCACACACCGCCTATAAGCGAGAATGGAAGTGACAGCATCACAATCAGTGTGTCCGCGAAGTTTCTAAAATGCAGATACAGGAGCACCACAATGACAAAGAGGGCGAGCGGAATAACAACCGACAGTTTGCGAGCTACCGCCTGCATGTTCTCGTACTGGCCGGACCAGACCAGAGAGTAACCCTGCGGCAAGGCTACTTCCTCAGTCACCCTTGCCCGTGCTTCCTCAACAAAGCCGCCGACATCAGTGTCTTTCAGGTCCACATACACCCATGCAGTGGGGCGGGCGTTTTCGGATTTGATCATTGCCGCGCCTTTTGAGAAACTCATGGCCGCGACCTGACCCAGCGGTACGCTGCGACCGTCTGGAGTGGAGATCAAGGTCCGGGCAATCTCTTCGGGACTGTCTCGTAGCTCGCGAGGATAGCGGACATTTACCGCGTATCGTTCTCGGCCTTCGACATTTTCTACAACATTTATCCCGCCAACCGCTGTCGCCAGAGCAGTATTGATGTCGCCCGGAGTTAATCCGTACGCGGAGGCCTTGAGTTGGTCGATCTTGACATCCAGGTAATTGCCGCCGGTGATTCTCTCACCGTAAACGGAGCGAACACCGGGCATGTTGCGAACAGTACCCTCTATTCGCTGTGCGATGGTATTGAGGCTGTCGAGGTCAGCTCCCATGACTTTGATACCGACCGGTGTTTTTATTCCGGTGGCCAGCATGTCGATGCGGGTGCGAATCGGCATCGTCCAGGAGTTGGTCAGACCGGGAAACTGCACAGCGGCATCCAGAGAGTCGATCAACATATCGGGAGTCAGACCAGGTCGCCACTGATCCCTGGGCTTGAGCATAATGGTAGTTTCGAGCATGGTCAAAGGCGCTGGATCGGTTGCTGTTTCAGCCCTACCTGCTTTTCCAAAGACCCTCTCGACCTCGGGGAACGTGGCGATTATGCGGTCGGTCTGTTGCAGCAACTCACGAGCCTTATCGACCGACATTCCGGGCGGTGTAGTGGGCATGTACAACAAGTCACCCTCGTAAAGCGGGGGCATGAACTCAGAGCCAACACGGGAGACAGGAATGAGAGTGATAACCAGCAATATCGCAGCAGCCGCTATTACCGGCCACCGGTACCTTAGCGCGAAGCGAATCACCGGGTGATAGAGGGCGATAAGGAATTTTGATATTGGATGTTTCTTTTCCGCTCTGATGCGTCCCTTCATGACCAGAACCACCAGAGCCGGGACCACCGTGATCGAGAGCACGGCCGAGGCCGCCATAGCAAAGGTCTTGGTATATGCCAGCGGGGAGAATAGACGACCAGCCTGCCCCTCGAGCACCAGCACCGGGAGAAACGACACGGTAATAATCAGCAAAGAGAAAAACAAGGCCGGACCAACTTCCCTGGTGGCTTCCAGAATGATCTCCGAACGCGGCCGTGTGCCATTGTCGCGCTCCAGGTGTTTGTGGGCGTTTTCAACTGTAACGAGTGACGCATCCACCATTACACCGATTGCGATAGCGATGCCCCCCAGCGACATGATGTTGGCATTGATGCCTAACAGGTGCATAGTCAGTATCGAAAGCGCCACGCCGGCCGGCAGGACAATGACAGCAACCACCGTCGAACGCACGTGCAGGAGGAACAACAGAATTATCAGCACCACGATGATCATTTCCTTAATTAGAGTGCCGGTGAGGTTGCCGGTGGCGCGGTCTATCAGCTCGGTGCGATCATAGACGGTTACAGCCTGAACGCCCTCGGGCAGACTTGGTTGGAGTTCAGCCAACCGTTCCTTGACTCTGCCTATTACTTCGCGGGCATTCTCACCGTAGCGCATGACAATGATGCCGCCAACTGTTTGGCCATTACCGTCGAGTTCGGCTACCCCACGGCGGATCTGTGGTCCGAGTTGCACGTTGGCCACTGATGATAATAAGACAGGCGGCTTACCCGGTGACTTGTGAACGGGAAGCTGCCGCAGATCATCCAGTCCGCCTATGTACGCTTCACTGCGAACCATGAATTCGGTCTCCGCCAGTTCAACAACGCGCGCGCCGGCGGCGCCGGTGGACTTTTTGACCGCCGCTATTACATGTGAAAGCGGGATGCCGTAATGCTCGAGTTTGCGCGGGTCGACTTCGACCTGATACTGTCTCACGTAGCCGCCTACCGATGCAACTTCGGCGACACCGTCAAGAGCCGACAATTCGTACTTGAGAAACCAGTCCTGAAGTGAACGAAGCTCGGAAAGGTCCCTTTGATCGGTCGTATCCACCAGTGCGTACTGGTACACCCATCCGACACCGGTGGCGTCGGGACCCAATTGCGCTTTGGCACTCGCGGGCAGGCGGTCTGTTAACTGAGTGAGAAACTCCAGAACCCGGCTTCGTGCCCAGTAGATATCGGTGCCGTCTTCGAAGATGACATACACAAACGATAATCCGAAATAGGAGAAGCCTCGCACATTGCTGGCACCCGGAACCGAGAGCATGGCGGTCGATATGGGGTATGTCACCTGGTCCTCGACTACCTGTGGCGGTTGGCCGGCGTAGCTGGTCTGGATGATTACCTGAACGTCAGACAGGTCCGGAATTGCGTCGACCGCGATTCGGTCAGCCGCCCAGAAACCCAGCGCCAAAATAACCAGCGCAATCCACAATACCAGCCAGCGGTTGGTGATTGAATGCTCGATTATCTTGTTAATCACGCGAGACCTCCGGCTGGTATTCTTTCAGATGCATGTTGCAGACCGGACATACTCCCGGCTCTTTGGTGGCCACCTTGCACTCGGGCATCGGGCAGACATAGATCGGAGCGTTGTCGGTTTCGGTGACTGGCACCAGGTCCATACCGCATTCAGGACATTCGCCCGGTCCGTAGTTGAGCACATGAAAGTGCGATGGCATCGGACAGGTGTGGATATTGTAGGGGTCTTCCACATTCATCTTGTCCTCACCGTGGTCGCTGTGATCTTCGAGTTCGACTTTTTTACTGTTGTCGTGCATGTGGCCGCCGGAGGCGCGGGTGGCCTCACTCAGACGCGTTTCGCTGTCGAGCAGGAACTGGCCGGAGGTGACAACAGCCGCTCCCGGCGCCAGCCCGTCGACCACTTCAATCATTTCATCTTCGACAACGGCACCGGTGACGACTACTCGCGGCTCATACGCCTCTTTATCATCGGCAACAAACACCAGCTGTCGCGTTCCGGAATTGATGACCGCCGAACGCGGAATTGCCAGCCGCTGACCATCCAGGACACTTTCAATCGTGACCTCGGCATACATCTCCGGTTTGAGCAGATAATCCGGGTTGTCCAGAATCAGGCGAATCTCGGTTTGTCCCTGACTATCAAGTATGGGAGAGATGTAAGTGACGCGCCCTTCGAAGGAGCGGCCGGGGAGTGAGGGAATGGACACTCGAGCGGTCTGGTGCAGTTTAAGGTATGAGAGATCCGGCTCGTAAACCTGCGCCTCGATCCAGACGTTGCTAAGATCTACGATCTCGTATAATGTCGACCGGGCCGATACCCGATCGCCTTCGGTGACATTCTTGGCTCGCACGTGTCCGTCGGCCGGTGCCCGGACGATCAGCGTACGTGTGACTTCCCCCGACTCAACGAGGCGGTCCAACTGGTCATCCGATATGTCCCAGTTTCGCAGCCGGCTACGGGCGGATTCGGCGAGACGTGCCATGGTTCCGTTCGAGCCCGGCTTCAGCGCCACCATCAATTCCTTCTGAGCGGTAATCAGGTCCGGCGAGTAAATCTCGAGTAGAGGCTGTCCTTCAAAGACCTGTTCACCCTCCTCCGCCACGAACAAACGTTCAACCCAGCCGTCAACCTTGAGAGTGACGCGGTGGACATTGGGTTCAGGGACGGTTACTGCGCCAAAAGTGTGTACGGTTCGAGTAAGATCCTGATATGTCGCGATTGCCGTCACCAGTCCCATGTTTTGCTTTGTTGCCGGGTCGATGCGCACGGTTCCCTCGCCGGCACCGACATCGCGTTTGGGGGTGAGTTTCATGTTACAGATGGGGCAAATTCCCGGCTTGTCGGAGATAATCTCCGGGTGCATCCCGCATGTATATTGCTGGCCATCAGACATAGTCACGGCCGCTTCCCCGGTCGTCCAGACCGGTTGAATAAGATAGGCTGCGCCGAATCCGAGGACGACGCACGCTATGGCTATTATGATTGTTCTCATATCTTTACCTTTCATTTGAATTTCCCGTCAGTTCATTCAGATCAGCCAGGGTTTGGTGGTATTGGCGGAGCAGATCCAGGCGTTCCAGGCGAATTTCGAACGCATCGGACTGCGCCGTGAGCAACGCATCAAAGTCAACCTCGCCGACCTCATAGGCAACCTCCGCGGCTTCTACGGCAGCCTGCGCTTCGGGCACGAGCGAGCTATCGTATTTGTCGATACTTTCCAGTATGGTCGACAAGCTTGACGCGGCGTCGTTGTACCTTGTTGTGAGCATGTCTCGGATCGATCGCTCGCGTTGCCTCGATGCAAGGACCAATTGGTTTGCGGACCGTACCTGATGTTTCTGCTTCGCAAAGAACCAGAGTGGCAGGTTAACGCCGATTTTGAATGTTACAAAGTCTGTGCCCCGCACCGGATCGCCCAGAACATTCTGTCGAAAGCGGTAGTCAACCCCCAGCATAAGGTCGGGTAAGAATTCCCTTCGGGCCAGTCGCCGGCGGGTTTCAGCCTGATCGACAACTGAGGCAGCACTGGCGAGAAAGGGATTCCCCTCAACAGACCCTGTAAGAGAATCCGCTTGCCGGTCTTCCGCAAGGTGAACCGGGAGTTCCAGGGAGATGGTTGTGTCACCAACCGCTCGCCTGAGCCTCATAAGGGACGAGTAACGGTTCTGATCCGCTTTCAGCAGCCGGACTTCAGTACGCGACAGAAGCGAACTAACCCGCAAGACATCCTGCGCGGGCGCGTCGCCGGTGGCGTAGCGCACATCGGCAATATCCTGCGTGACCTTAAGCAATTCCAGATACTGTTCGATAATCGACCGTGACTGCGACCAGAATGAGTAATCCAGATAGGCATCGGTAACCTGCCGTATGATTCGGTTGCGTACTACCTGTTCAGTAGCCTTTGATTCGCGGTAATGCGCAGTCGCCAGATCGGTACGGGCACTCAACTTGCCCGGCCACGGGATTTTCTGTGTAAACCCGACAGATACCCCGGACATGGGCGTCTCGCCCACCGAGAACGAGTTAACAGGAAGATTCATCGCACCGATCGACAACATTGGGTCCGGTAAAGCGCCGGCTCCTCGAGCGGCGTAGGCGGTTGATTGTCGCATATGGGCGGCCGCCAACAATTCGGGATTGTTATCCAGGGCCGATTTTATGAGTGAATCCAGTACTTCCTGTTGGGCATTGGCTCTGCCGAGTAATGTCGACCAGGTCAGGACAACAAGAAGGACCAGCCACGATATACGCATGGTTATATTTCTCCGTAAAAGGGTTGTTGTGTCAGTAATCCAACGAGAGCGATACAATTCACGTATCGCGAGAGGACGATCAGATCAGGAGGGCGCCGAATAAGATGTATGCCGGGCGAGAAGAGGCTGGCGGTGGTGAGTGCCATGTAACCAGAGAGCGATTTGCCACATCGAAGGTATGCTCGTCAAAGCTGCCCACGGCAGGCCCAACGTCGTCTGTTTTGTTGTCTGTGCGGTGCTTGTGAAACTCCATGGGTACATTGGGTACCGTTGGCAAGCCGGATATGGTGCAGTGACAACCATCGTCGGCCGCTCCGGAGTCTTTTTCGGCCGGTGGCACCGCAACGGAACAGCAACAGCCCTCGCATGGACCCTGGCAGCAGTCGCAGTACTGCTCAGCAGAAGGCGAGTTGGTTTCAGTAGCTTGCAGCCACGGACCTGCTGTCAGCAGCAGGGCAACAATCAGAATCATGTATGGGCGAATCTTAGTCATAGCTTCGACAATAGGACACTCTTTTTATCCACTTTTTATAACGAATATTGGCCTTATTTGTTCCATTTGGAGAACGGTCATAGTTGGGTCCGGGACTTTGTCGTAAGTTGTTGTGTGGCAACGCGCATAGAATAGTCATACCTGAAAGCGACAGTAATTTCCGGTGGCATTTGACTTCTCGATTATCTAATATGTTAGTCAAAATTCCGGCGAAAGCTGCGGGTTACCGGGTCGCGGGTGTGGCACACCCCGCATGTTAATTGTTGGAGTAGTATTATGAATGAGAGTAAGGCGCCTCCGCTTACGGGGAAATTCAGCATCTGGGAGAAAATATACGCTCAGGGTTCATTTGCGGCAATGGGTGTTGCAGGCGCTGTAGGTATAATCCTTGAAGATTGGATATGGGCAATCCCCTATGCTCTTATCGGCGGGTACGGGATTCCCGGGATAGTGATGAGACATCTAACCTGCCCCAGGTGTCCACATCTACATGTCTACGGAGATTGTCTTCAGGCCCCTCCGAGCATGACCAAGTGGCTAATCAAAAGGCAAAAAACGCATCCGTTCGGCTCCGCTGAGAAATTTCTGTTGTTTCTGATCGCCGTGCTCATTCCGGCTTATCCCTTATATTGGCTCTGGTCGAACAAATGGCTGCTGGCCATTTTTTTAGTTAGTACTATTATGTGGTACTCAGGTCAAGTATTCTATTTCTGTAAGAGATGCCGGGTCAAAGAATGCCCGCTAAACCGTACCAATGCCAGGATCTAAATTTGTGAGATGTTGTTAGAATTCAAACGGGTCGTAGATCGATTATGAAAGCAATTGTATACGAAAGGTACGGAACCCCGGATGTCCTTCAACTCAAGGAAGTTGACAAGCCTGTACCCGGGAACAATGAAGTTCTGATAAAGATTCATGCCGCATCCATAAACTCTTTCGATATGCGTCACCTGAAAGCGGATCCGTTCCTGATTCGATTTGGCGCGGGATTGCTGAAACCGAAAAAGAACATACTTGGAGTTGATATTGCCGGGGTGGTCGAGGCAGTGGGCAAAAATGTAACGCGGTTTCAGCCGGGTGATGAAGTATTCGGAGACATATGCGAGTGTGGTTGTGGCGGTTTTGCCGAATATGTTTCTGTCGACGGAACCGAACTTGCCTTAAAGCCAGCCAGCATGACTTTCAATGAGGCGGCTTCGATTCCCATGGCAGCAGTTACCGCCTTGAAGGGTCTTCGAGATAAGGGAGAGATTAAGTCAGGGCAGAAGCTCTTGATCAATGGCGCGAGTGGTGGGGTGGGATCATTTGCGGTTCAGATTGCCAAATCGTTCGGGGCCGAAGTAACAGCTGTGTGTAGCACGAGGAATCTGGATTTAGCACGCTCACTCGGCGCTGACCATGTCATCGATTACAGCCGCGAAGATTTAACCAAGAGTGGAAAGCTATATGATTTGATCCTGGCATGTAATGGTTACCATCCGCTTTCAGCCTACAGGCGAGCCTTGAGACCTGAAGGAACCTACGTCATGGCTGGAGGCACTATGAAACAGATTTTCGCGCCGATGTTATTGGGGCCACTGCTATCAAAGTTCGGAAGCAAGAAAATCACTAATATCTCATCGAAACCGAGCCGTGGGGATTTGGAGTTCTTGATAAAGCTCTTTGAAGCGGGTAAAATTAGACCCTTTATCGACAGGAGTTATCCGCTACAACAGACTGCCGATGCTTTCTGGTATATCGAAAGAGAGCATGCACAGGGAAAGGTAGTTATCACTGTTTGTTAAGATATACTGACGGGATAAGGTCACTATCTACGGCGCGATGACCGGGGAGGTCATCGCGCGGCTGTAATGACGTCAATCTGATTCGGAGCCTGACGGCGTTGCGGTTCCATCACCCTTTACATACATGTCAAACCACCGCAATTGCTCCCAGAGCACGTGCTCCAGAGTCTCCCGGGCGTGGTAGCCGTGGTCCTCAAAGGGCAGCAATACCAGTCGAGCAGTGCCGCCAGAACCACGCACGGCCTCGAAGAAGACCTCGGACTGGGGCGTGAGAGTACCGGGATTGGAGTCATCGTCTCCGTGTATTATCAGAACCGGCTCGTTGACCTTGTCGGCGAAGAAAGTCGGCGAAACCTGGATATAAACATCCCTCGCTTCGAAGAGAGAACGACGCTCTGACTGAAAACCGAACGGCTGGTTGGTCTTGTTGTACGAACCGCTGCGGGCAATGCCGGCCTTAAACAGATCGGTATGCGCCAGGAGATTCGCCACCATCAGTCCACCGTGGCTGTGGCCAATGATGCCGATTCGCTCGGGGTCAGCCACGCCCATTTCGACGGCCTTGGCTACCGCTGCCTCCGCGTCTGCCACCAGTTGGGGTACGAAGGTGTCGTAGGTGGTTTCAGGGTCGCCGAGCATCGGCATGGAGGTACGATCAAGTACCGCATATCCG
>CP070674.1:959785-981428 GCA_020351995.1 Candidatus Zixiibacteriota bacterium | reverse complement strand
GCCGTGCCATACTCCTCGCGCGAGGAACTGCAGGTCGAGTATTTCCGCAAGATGCTCCTGTCGATGGCGCAGGATATCCGCGTTATCCTCATCAAGCTGGCCGACCGCCTCCACAACATGCGCACCCTTCAGCACATGCCGCCGGAGAAGCAGCAGCTGATCGCCGAGGAAACCCGCGATATTTATTCTTCGCTCGCTCACCGTTTCGGCATCAACAAGGTCAAAACCGA
The DNA here is from genome assembly GCA_020351995.1 of Candidatus Zixiibacteriota bacterium. GTDB lineage: Bacteria > Zixibacteria > MSB-5A5 > GN15 > FEB-12. Next base: position 981,198 of record CP070674.1, on the reverse strand, counting down.
GCTCGAGGATCTATCCCTCAGGTATCTCGAACCCGATGTCTACGATGATTTGACCAACCGCATCCAGCACAGCAAGGAGGAGCGCGAGGTATTCATTGAGCACATGGTGGTACCAATCAAAGAGGCCATGGCCAAAGACAACATCAAGGCCGATGTTTACGGCCGGGCCAAACACCTCGACTCGATCTACCGCAAAATCCTGATTCGCAAAGTTCCCTTCGAGGAAATCTTTGACCTGTTTGCCATCCGCGTCATCGTTGGCTCCGAGCGCGACTGTTACCACGCCCTCGGCATCCTGCACTCGATGTGGAAACCGGTCGGCGACCGCTTCCGCGACTATATCGCCAATCCCAAACCCAACGGCTATCGTTCTCTTCACACGACTGTTTTCGCCGAGGAGAACAAGATGATCGAGATTCAGATTCGCACCCATCAGATGCATCACGTGGCCGAAAACGGTATCGCCGCTCACTGGCTCTACAAAGAGGGCAAGCACGAGATGAGCCGCTCCGACCGCCAGATGATCTGGTTGCGCGATGTCCTCGACTGGCAGAAAGACATGACCAACCCGTCGGATTTCCTCGAATACCTCAAGATCGACCTCTATTCCGAGGACATCTTCGTCTTCACGCCCGGACAAAAGTTGGTGCATCTGCCGCGCGGGTCGTCACCGCTCGATTTCGCCTTCCAGATTCACACCGATGTCGGCATCCACTGTGCCGGGTCCAAGATCAACAATCGGCTTCAGCCCCTTTCCACCGAGCTTCAGTCCGGCGATGTCGTCGAGATTATCACCAACCCTAACCGAACACCATCGCACGACTGGCTCAAACTGGTCAAGACCTCCACCGCTCGCGCCAAGATTCGCCGATGGCTCAAACAGGCTGGCTTCGAGCAATCGATCGCGCTTGGCAAACAGCTGGTCGAGAAGAAACTGCGCGAGCTGCATTTGAAACTTCCCCCCGACGACATCCTCCAGGGCTACGCCGAGCAAATGAACCGCAAGACTGTCGAGGACCTGTTCGCCTCGATTGGCAACGGGTCGCTAACTGTTCGTCCGCTTATTGACCTGATCCGGCCCGAGGAAGAGGAAAAGCCCATCGGGCTGGTCAACAAGGTTATTGATCGTCTGCGCGGCACCAAGGGCATCCGGGTGCATGGGATGGATGACATGATGTTCCGTTTTGCCGGATGTTGCCAGCCGGTGCCGGGCGAGGACATTGTCGGTTTTATCACGCGGGGGAGAGGGGTCACGGTTCACCGGGCCGATTGTTCCAGCGCCATTCATCTGCATACTTTGTTCCCGGAGCGGCGCATCGATGTCAGTTGGGACACCGCCCGGGGCCAGTCTTTTGTTGTGCAGCTCAGGCTGGTCGTCGAGGACCGCCGTAATATGCTTCGTGACATTACGCAGGCCATTGCCGATGCCGACACCAATGTCCGGGCCGCCGAGATGCATACTCAGGAGGATACTACTGCTGTCGGCAAGTTTGTGGTCGAGGTTTCGAGTCTTTCGCATTTGAACCGGATTCTGGACAAGGTGCGGAAGGTTAAGGGGGTTTTGTCGGTTGTCCGCGAGACCGGCGTCGAGCACTCTTCCGAATAGCCGCCGAGTTGAGTCATTCCTGCGCAGGCAGGAATCCATCTTCCAACGATTTACATCACTTTGGCTTCGTTTCGTCATTTTTTACGTGCACTCGATTCTTCGTCATTCCGGCGCATGCCGGAATCCACGGCCTCATCTTGTCATTTCGAAACTTCCGAGAAATCTTTTGCGATTCATCTTGTCCACCAGGCCAAGTAATTCCCGCGAAAGCGGGAATTACTCGCCGCCAATTACGTCGAGTTAGGATGTCGAAACCTCTCCGCGTTGCGGAGACCCTAACGGGTTAAGGATTTCGACCTACGGGGATTAAGGGGGTTAAAAAAGGCAGGATCACGAAAATCCTGCCCTAAAAAACTCGGAAATACCAGCGTCCCTAAAACACGACCTGCAAAGTCAACGTGTCGGCGCCGCGCTCAACAACAACCTCGGCCGTGTCGCCCGAGCGGAATTTGCCCAGCGCGCTCATGTAATCGTAAACGTCGGAGATCTCGGTGGTTCCCATCCGGATGACAATATCGCCCTCGAGCACCCCGGCCCTGGCGCCCGGACGGTCCGGTATGACGCCATCGACCCGCAAACCCTTGACCCCTGCGGCGTGGTCGGGCATAACACCCAGCGAGACCGAAAACTGGGCCCGGCGTTTTCCGGCCCCGGTATCTTTGGTCTTCTGGTAAGTGAGCGGCGTGGAAATAGAATCGAAATGGAAAACCAGATCGCGCACAATGTCGGTCACGCGGACAATCCCCTCGGGATAAATCTTCTCGATATCGTCGGAAGGTTTATGGTAATCGCTGTGCGGCCCGGTAAAAAATGTCAGGGCGGGAATCTTCCGGTTGTAAAACGGGGTATGGTCCGATGGCCCCACGCCCGACTCGGTCAGCGACAACCGGATATCGTCATACTCGAGACCATCGAAATACTCCTTGAACTCGGTGCACGTACCGGTGCCCATAATGGCCAGTCCCTTGTCCTGCTCCTTGAGGCGGCCAATCATATCTAGGTTGATCATCATCCGGGCCTTGCTCGAATCGATGGTCATGTTTTTAGCGAAATGGCCCGACCCAAGAACACCGTTTTCCTCGCCCGAGAAAGCGATAAACAGAAGCGAATAATGAAGCTGGTCCTTGAGGGCGCCCAGGTAGCGAGAAAGCTCCAGCAGGGCCGCTACACCCGACCCGTTGTCATCGGCCCCGTTGTGGATCTCGACTGTTTCGCCGCGATGGAGCGAACCTATGCCGCCCCAGCCAAGATGGTCGTAATGGGCCCCGATTATGACCGTGGTGTCGCTCCGGGCGGGAACGTATCCGATCACGTTGTAACCGGTATCACGCACCTGGATAAGCTCGGTCTCACCGGAAATGCTGGTGATATTGTCCGGGTCAACACTCAGGCGCTCCAGGCCGGCTTTGCGCAGAAGAACCGCCGGGATTTCTCTGGGATGAACATAGGCGGCGATTCGCGGTTTGACGGTGTCCTCCATATCCTCGGGAGTGACAAAGAAAACGCCCGTGGCGTCATTATTGAGAGCGGTGGCGATTTTATCGGTCAGGGAAATGTATTTGTCGAAATCGATATTCTCATCGGCGTCCTTGGGCGAGCTCCTCATGATAATGACCGCTTTCCCGGCGACATCCTTGCCCCGGTAGTCATCGTAGTCACCCTCGTCTTCGGGCACGGTGATGCCGTAACCGACATAGACGATATCGTCGAAATCAAACTTGACCGAGGCCGAGAACTGAAGTGGCATGAACTCTTCGCCGGGTTTCAGCTCGACACCGTTGACAACAAGGCTGTTGGCCGGACCGGGGTCGATGCTTTTGATGAAGTCGAATTGCTGAAAATAGGAGCCGTTATCTCCCGCCGGTTCAAGCCCTGCCGACTGGAAAACAGCCCTGATATACTGGGCGGCTTTCCATTCTCCCGGTTCGCCCACCTCGCGGCCCTCGAGCGAATCGTGGGCCAGGACCGAAACGTGGCGATAGACAGAATCCGGGGTAATCGTATAGGGGGTGCCTCCGGCGAGGATACTTGTCGTAAGAACGAAAATTGTGAAAAACAACGGTGCGAGTATGCGAATCATAACAGTCCTTTCTTGGCGTTTATACATTCGAAGAGTCAGAATATATGGAATCACGGCGGGATTTCCAGTACAAATGCGGGGAAATTGAAAAGAGGCCCAACCCGGCGAAAGTCATTGAATCATGAGAGTGTTTATTGTTATACTGGGCCATAGTCATCGGAACCGGTCGCTCAAGTAATCTGAAACCTTGTGGTGCTTACGTTTGTTCCAGTTCTCGATGGCACGTAAAACGAAAAATAACCGCAAGCGAAAGAAATCGAAGATGGTTTCAAAGTCTTATAAAGATACCATTATCATTGTAGCTGTCCTCGTCGTGGTGGCCGGGGGATACCTGATCTTCTCCAGAAGGCAGGGACCGCCGGAGCAGCAGACCAGCGAGTTTAACAGCCATCCCGAGGTGGAGGGGATGGATCGCGGGGCGATGGCGTCGATGCTCAGCTTTCCGAAGGATTATGAATCCCTGGTTCAGATGGGCAACGAGACCATGGACCAGGGCAATTTCCCCGTGGCCGCCGAGTCTTACAAGCGGGCTCTGGCTATCAAAGGGGATGACCCCAATGTCCGGACCGATTATGGGGCCTGCCTGCATGGGATGGGCCTTCCGCATCGCGCTCTGGAAGAGTTTCGCACGGTGCTCGCCGATCATCCGCTGCACGCTATCGCGAATTTCAACATGGGCATCGTCTTCTACAACGAACAGCAAACGGATTCGGCCAGGGTCTACTGGGAAAAGTACCTCGAGATTGACCCCCAGAGCAACATGGCCGGCCAGGTGAGGCAGTATCTTCAGCAGATAGGTGGTTGATATCGGCACGCTGATTTCAAATCTCGCCGGGTCGATCTGGGCAATGCTCTTCGACTCGGCGTTCTTGCTACTGGTGGGAATTTTCCTGGCCGGGCTTATCCACCTGTTCCTGAGTGATAGAACGCTGGGGAAAATCCTCAGAGGCGGGAAGACCTCGGTGGTGCTCAAATCCGCCCTGGTGGGTGTCCCGCTGCCGCTGTGTTCCTGCTCGGTGCTTCCGGTGGCTCACCAGTTGCGTCAGTCCGGGCTCAGCCGGGGAGGCACTGCCGCCTTCCTGGTCTCTACGCCCGAGACGGGGGTAGATTCGATCCTGCTGACCTACTCGCTGACCGACCCGATTTTGACTGTGGCCAGGCCCATAGCCGGCTTCCTGACGGCCATGGTGGCCGGTCTGGGTGTGGAGATTGGGCAGGGGCAGGCTGAATCCGCCGAAATGCCCGCTGTGGAGAAGTGCCACGATTGCGCTGTTGACCAAAATAAGAACGCCGGTCAGTCTGTATTCAAGCGGATCCTGTCTTCTCTGCGCTATGCTTTTGTCGATATCATGGGTGATCTGGCGCCGTACCTGTTCACCGGGTACCTCTTAGCCGGGGTGGTGGCCTTACTGCTGGGTGACGGTTTCACGGCTATCCCGGAAAGCCTGAAATCCGGCTGGGCCGGTTATGTTGGGGCTATTATCGTCGGCCTGCCGCTTTATATCTGCGCTACGTCATCGACTCCTCTGGCGGCGGTCTTGCTCGCCGCCGGTTTCTCGCCCGGCGCGATTCTCGTTTTCCTGCTGGTTGGTCCGGCCACCAACGTGGCTTCTTTGACAGTGGTCAAGAAGGTTCTGGGCGCCCCTTCGCTGGTGCGGTATCTGATTGCCATCGTTCTGGTCGCGGTTGGTTGCGGCATCCTTCTCGATATGGTTTACAGTCAGTTCGATGTCCTGCCGCGTTATCTCACGGGTGAACATGCTGTCGGGTGGTACTGGCTGAACACAGTAGCGGCTATCGTGTTCTCCGTCTATGTCACATATCTGGTGGTCGTGAAGCTCGTCCGGCGCCTTTCTTAGTTTTTGCTTGTCTGGCTCCCGACCCGCGTTTTATTTCCTTTTATGAGCCGCCCGGGTATCCAGTCACAATGGTTAAAAGGTTTCCTTGATTTTGTTTTCCCGCCCCTCTGTCTCGGCTGCGGGGAATACACCGAGGCCGACCACTCCATCTGCGACACCTGCCAAAAAGCTATCGACCTTTTCGAACAGCCCATCTGCCTGACCTGCGGGAGCATGCTTGCTGCCGACCTCCGCTGCCCGGCCTGCCGCGACGATGCCCTGGTACTGTACGCCTACGGCAACTACACCGGCCCTCTCGAACAGATCGTGATCCAGTTCAAGTTCAAGGGCATCATGCGCCCCGCTGGCTTCTTCGCCGAGGCTATCGCCAGCCGGTTCGGCGAGCTGATTAAGCCGGCCGAAGGCCTGGTATTGGTGCCGGTCCCGCTTCACCCGACCCGTGAGAACAGACGCGGCTACAACCAGGCGGAGATACTGGCCCGGCGTCTATCTGAGACACTGGGCATACCTATGCGAACTGACGTTCTTACGCGCACGAAGAAGCGCCGCCCTCAGGCGAGATTGAACCATCGTGAGCGCGCCGTCAACATACGCGGCGTATACGAGGTAGCGGAGGTGCTTGACGACAGCGGCAGCGTCCTGCTGGTGGACGACGTGGTTACTTCCGGCGCCACCGTACGGGAAGCATCCCGTACTTTACAGACGGCTGGAATCGATGTCGGCGGGGTTATATCGATAGCCCACGCGCTATGAGAGGATGGTATGTTGGAGCAACTGTTACAGGACTATCTTCAGCATCTGAAGCTCGAGCGCGGTCTGTCAGCGAATACGGTGTCGTCCTACGACCGCGATATCCGGGAGTTTCTCTTTTTTGCCGCCATCAAGGACCCCGGCAAACTGCAGACATCCAGCATCAACCGGTACCTGGACAGTTTGAACAAGGCAGGACGAAAACCCGCAACAATCGCCCGCAAGATCTCGTCGCTGAAGCGATTCTTCCAGTATCTGCGTGACAACGGGGTTATCAAAGAGAATCCGGCCGCGCCGCTGTCGGCGCCAAGAATAGTACGGTACCATCCGCATTATTTATCGCCGTCCGAAATCGGATCGATATTGAACGCTATTGATACCAGTACCGACATGGGCAAACGTGACCGGGCCATAATTGAATTGCTGTATGGGTCGGGGCTGCGAATCTCGGAGCTGATAAATCTGAAGATTGGCGACATAGAATTCGAAGCCGGTTTCATTCGCGTGATCGGCAAGGGGGACAAGGAGAGACTGGTTCCGTTGGGGGAATATGCCCGGCGGGCTGTTGAAAATTACCTGGACAGGCGTAGTCGGCACAAAGCTTGCGCGAAATCTAATACGCTGTTTATCAATAAGATAGGTGACGCGCTTTCACGTGTTAGTTTATGGAGGTTAGTCAAGGCGGCGGCTCTTCGCGGGGGTATTGTCAAGCGCGTTACACCGCATACTTTTCGTCACTCGTTTGCCACGCATATGCTTGAGGGAGGGGCAGATCTGAGAATAGTGCAAGAAATGCTCGGTCATGCCGATATATCTACAACACAGATATATACGACGATTGATCGGGATTATATCATTGCTGAGCACAAAAAATACCATCCAAGGGAACTGGCCAGGCCCGACGACGACTGAACCGCCCCGAGGACCGATCTACCACTTTGCACTAACTCAGTCGGAGATCAATATTGATTTCCACTTGCAGCGCTTTTTTCAGTCCAACAACATGGCGGTTCACTACTTCGACGCCTTCGAAGAGCTTGTCACGATTTGCCAAAGATTCCCGATAGATATTATCATGATTGGTAGTCGCGGGAGCGGCGTGAGGGAAGTCGAGCTGATCCGGAGTATTAAAGACAATGTATTCCTTCGCATTGTTCCTGTTGTCATGTTTCATCCTCAACCTGATGAGAACATCGTGGTAGCCGCATATCAGGCTGGCGCTGAAGATTTTGTCTATGGTGATTGGCGCGACAAACTGGTTCAGGTTAGAATCAAGCGGGTCATTGAGCGCAGCCGGCGTGACCTTTCCATAAATCCTTCCACTCACCTTCCCGGTCCCGGTGTTATCGAGAGTGAAGTAGCGCGCCAGATTTCAATGGGGGCTCAATTCGCAGTGTGCTATGCGGATTTGGACAATTTCAAGGCTTATAATGACTACTACGGGTATTACTATGGTGATCGGGTAATTCATCTGACATCGAGAGTCATCAAGGATGTTGTCTTTGATCTATGTCGGGAAGGATTTGTCGGTCACATTGCGGGCGACGACTTTATTTTTGTCATACCTCCCGGCGAAGTCGATCGAATTTGCGGTCAGATTATTCGCACTTTTGATGTGCTCATACCCTGGCGCTACGCGAACGCCGACCGTGAACAGGGATTTATTCGTACTGTCAACCGGCGAGGACAGGTTGAAGAGTACCCGATTTTGACAATTTCTATCGCCGTTTTGATTAACGAGAACGGCGAGTTTTCTCATATCGGTGAGATGGCAAGAATGCTGGCCGATCTTAAGACGGCCACTAAAGCTAAGTCGGGATCGAACTACATGATCGAGCGCCGGCGGAAATACTAAGCGATAGCTACTGTCCTGAAATAATCCGTTTCAACTCCCACGATGGGCCATAATTGGGGTTGTACTTCAGAGCCAGCTCGAGATACTTACTGACAGAATCGACAGGCATATTGTTCTCATGGTAAATGACTGCCAGGCAGTGATAGGCCTGCGAGAACGATTCGTCCCTGGCTACCACTCGATGCATGTAATCTATGGCTTCTCTGAATCGCTGTCGTTTCAGGTATGACAGTCCCCAGTTGAAAAGGTCGGTGGGTGAAGGCTCACCAATAACCGTTCCTTTCTGGAAAAGCGAATCAGCTTTATCATATTGCCCGAGCCGAGCGTAGTAAGCGGCTGCGATGAAATAAGCCCGCGGATAGGCGGTATCGGTGGAAAGGGCAGCGCGGTAGAGAAGGTCGGCGGTATCGGCAATGCCGGTCCACTCATAGGCCTCGGCGGCATTCAAGTAGTATTGACTGAGTCGACTTCTGTTTGTCGAATCGCTTCCTGCCTTGTGCTTGAATACAGCCGAACGGTAAAGCTCAATGGCGGAGTCGATCTGGTTCATCTGGCGCATCACCAGGCCCAGATTATTGTAGGAGGCCGCATAGGCGGTATCGATGGCGATCGCCCGCTCAAGGGTCTTCCGGGCAGCGTCGAACTTCCTGAGGACACGCTGGGCATTTCCCAGGTTATTGAGCAGAGTGACGGAGTAGGGAAAATCCCGGTCAGCCATAAGGTAGGCCTCCTCAGCTTTCTGGTAATCGCCCAGCCTTTCAAACTTGATGCCTTCGTTGAAATAGAACTGAAACTCACTGGCTGGTGTTGCCTCATAGAACGTTCGGTTCAGCAAGATAACAGGGACAAGAAAGAGCAGAACAACGGTGATCATTTGAGATACGCGGAATTTGCGAATCGACTGCCCCAGAGTTACCAGACCTCCAGCAGCGATGATTATCATAAAGGGCACCAATGGCAGGCGGTGGCGGGAAGTGACGAGGAACAAGATAATTGTTGGAATATAGGCTACCACAAAGATGTAAATCGGTAACAGTTTTCTGAAGTCCGAGCGGGTTAAGTAGACACCCATAAGAGCGAGCGGCAATAGGAGTCCAAACGGGAAGTAGATGGGGTTGTCCCACACAAGAAGGCGGTACACAAGCGATTTTTCCCGGTGGCGATAGATATCGATGTTGTCGCTATTTTCGAATGCTGAAAGTAAGTAAACAGTTTTCTTCCACAGCAGGCTCATGAATCGACCGGGGTGTTCCACCATGAAATCGACCGCTTTGCCTGTCCAGAAAGACGAGAGTTCCGATTCAGTCAGGCTCCGCCCGGCTTCCTCTTCGGCGATACGCCTGACAATTCCTTCAAATTGCTCCCACCCGACAGACTCGTCAAGATCAACCTCAGGCATGAGCATGGTAAGACCATCTGCTTCGGTGTTATTGCCGAGATAGAGGTTGATGCCTCCCTGGGAGGAGATCAGGATTGGCTCTCCGGCTACAACAATATTTCTGGCCGTTACAGGGAGGATCATCAGTATAACACCCACAAGGAGAAGAAGCGGCGTTCTGATCCGCTTTGTCCAAGCGGTGGTCCTGTCGGATATGAGGAACAGCCAGAGCATCAAGAACGGTATCACAATCAGAACATTGGGTCGAGCGACAGCAGCCAGGCCGAATATGATGCCGGTGAACAACCACGATTTCCAGGAGCCAGAATCGCGAAACGCAACCACTCGATACATACCCCAGACGACGAAAAACAGAAACAGCACCGGTATAAGAAACAAGGCCTCGTAGAAGACAAGGATGCCGTAGACAGTGTATATCAAGCCGGCAATAATGGCTGCCCTCTGGTTGAATAGCTTCTCCGTCAGCTGATAAATGAACCAGCCGGTGCCGCCGCAGACGAAGACCTGCAGCAATTTACTCAAGAATATAGAGCCGCCGGTAATCCAGGACAGAAGGGCGAGAAAATACGGATAGAGAGGTCCCCGGAAGTAGGCCCCCTCGCCCCAGAAGGAGTCGTTAATGATCTCTTCGGACCAGAGCCAATGCCATTTTTCATCAACCATAGGTATGACGAAATCCGGCACCCTGCTCCAGTCAATCAGGTAAACAACTCTTACGGCTACGGCCGCCAGCGCAACAATTAACCCCCATCGGTTATTTCTTACGAACTCTCTCATGTTTCGCCAATTCTTGATGTCAGGTACTGCAAATTGGCAATAAAGTTAGCAATTATTCACGGTTTGGGCAAGAGTTATGTGAAGCTTCCGCAAAAGCCAGGGCTATTCCCATGCACAATAGTGAAACATTGGTGCCGAAAATGCCGTACTTTAGGCTAAGCAGACCCCTCATTCTTTCAGGAGATGTGGAGATGAAGAAACTCGCGATTGCCCTTTTTGGCGTTTTTTTGGCGATAAGTTTGCCGAATATGGCCGAAGCCGGTCGCTGCGTACACGGAATCCATATCGACGATGACTCGTATCACGGAGGCATCGATATTGATCTGGATAACGGTTCCATCATCATGACTCATAGTGACTATGGTGATGAGATAGTGGAGATTACCGAGGACTACGAGTTATACATCAATGATCGCCGTATTGAATTGAATGAAGATCAGCAGAAGCTGGTGCACGAATACTATGATCTCTTTATGGAAATTATCGAGTCCGCCAAAGAGCTTGGCTGGGAAGGGGCCAAGATCGGGGTCAGCGGAGCCAAGCTGGGGTTGAAAGCAATTGGCGGTTTGCTGAAGGTTATTTTTACCAGTTATGATACCGATGATTTCGAGCGCGATATGGAGAGAGCTGCCGACAAACTGGAGGCCCGGGCTGAAATCCTCGAGGAGAAAGCCGAGGTTATCGAGGATATGGCGGAAGATCTGGAAGACGTTGTCTATGATTTGAATGACGAGATTCCCGAGCTTCAGGAACTTGGTTGGTTTTAAGAGGTAAGATTTTTCACACTCCCTGAGTCAAAACCCGTGTGTCCGTGGCGACAGCCTCACAGTGTTCGCCTTAGGGTCGCGGGTTTTGACCTCCCCCCAGAATAGAACGCGAAGTACGAAGGCCTCTGGTAAAATGCTCACTTTACCAGTAGAATCAGTGAAGGTTTACGCGTGAAGAAAGGCCGAACCTGACAGGTCCGGCCTCTACAGTTCAGTCTGGTTGGCACAGGTGCTGTTCCCGGCCGTGATTGGTTATGCTACACCCCGGTCAGGCTGGCTCCTTTGAAGGACATGCTCGGGCGCATGAGACTAGAATACTGATATGGATCGTTGCCTATCTCAACCAGCTGTTTCCAGAACTCCAGAATGTTGCCAGAGATGTTCATCTCGTTGATGGGTTTTATCACTTTGCCGCCTTCGACATACTTGCCTACGATCCCGAAGCTGAAATCACCGGTTGTCGCATTTGAGTTACCGCCAATGAACCCGGTGATTAGAATTCCTTTATCCATGCTCTTGATCATCTCGTCGAGTGAGCGGTTACCCAACTCGAAGATGACGTTTGAGAGGTAGGCCCCCGTAGGCTCGACACCGAGCTTGCGGGAGTAGTACCAATCGATGAGGTACTCTTTCAGGACACCTTTCTCAACTATCGTGCGTTTACGCCTGGGGAAACCGTCGGGGTCATAGAGGCCCGATCCGAGTGCTCCCTTGATGAAAGGATCTTCACGCACCGTCAGCAATTCCGAAAACACCTGCTCGCCGAGTTTTCCTTCCAGGCAGGAGTTCTTCTGCTGAAGGTTTGAGCCGTTCATTGGTTCTTCGAGAGCACCCAACAGACTTGCCCGCGCCCGGTTTTCCACAATGATATCGTACGAGCCAGATTCAATTTTGGTCTGGCCTATCGAAGCGAGAGCTTTCTCTACGGCCTGGTCGCCATAAGTGGGAGGAGCCGGGAGCTCATTGAAATGGCGAACGGTCTTCCAGTCCCAGGCCCGAGGACGGGCGCCCTTATCATCGGTGACGGCCACATCGACACCTAATGAGTATGCGGTACTTCTTTGTGAACCTTCGAAGCCGTTGCTGTGAACCTTGACGGACTCATAAATCCCATCGGAATAGGAAGCGCTACACGAGACGATCTTATCACTTAAGCTCAGGGCATGATCTTCGGCATCGCGAGCGAGCTTGACCCTCTGGTCAGAAGTGACCGAGTCGTATTTGGCGTCACAGATATCAAGGTCGATGTCTTTTCGCCCTTCGTAGTATTTCGGGTCCGGCAGGCTGCGATAGGGGTCTTCACCGAGGTATTTGGTCATGGCCACAGCTTCTTCAATGAACCGGCCCAGCGTTTCTTTACGCAGGTCGTTGGTGTTGTTGTTTGAGTAGCGACCGTTGAGGTACACACTTAAACCAAGACCATTCTCGGTCGACTCCTGCAGTTTATCGATCCTTTTCTCACGATACTCAATTTCTATTTCACGGCTGTTTCCTACCCATACAGCCGCCTCGCTGGCGCCGGCTTTCTTGGCCTGTGCGACCGTCCAGTGCGCCAACTCCAATCTTTCTTTATTATTCATAACTGTTGTTCCATTTCATTTGCTTAGATGAGTCTTAACCAAAACCGTGCTCAGAGCCGGCTATGAACTGACTCCTCCAACTGTTATCGAGGAGACTTTTGTGGTCGGCATGCCGTCAGTCACCGGGCACCACTGGCCAGCCTTGCCGCAGGTGCCGGCACTTTCCTTGACCGCCATGTCACTACCGACCATGACGATTTTGGATAAAACGTCGGGGCCATTGCCGATGATATTGACATCCTTGACCGGTCTGGTGAGCTTGCCGTTTTCGATCATATAGCCGGATTTCAGATAGAAAGTGAAATCACCGGGCCCGATATTGACCTCTCCGTTCGTGTATGAGCCTGCATAAAGACCTTTCTTGACACTGCTGATGATCTCATCTCGGTCATGCGGGCCGCTGAGCATAAAGGTATTGGTCATGCGTGGGACGGGCATATGACGGAACGATTGGCGCCGCCCGTTTCCAGTAGGCTCGACGCCGTAGTGTTTGGAGCTAATATAGTCATGCATGTAGGTCAGGAGTATTCCGTCCTTGACCAGATAAGTTCTCCGGGTATCGTTCCCTTCATCGTCGACGTTAATACTGCCCCGGTGGTGGGGGAGGGTACCGTCGTCCACAATTGAGACAAAGCTCTCGGCGACCGGTTTGCCAATCGTGTCGGCAAAAATAGACTTCCCTTTGCGATTGTAATCGGCTTCCATACCATGTCCGATGGCCTCGTGGAGAATGATACCTGAATCTCCCGGGCCGAGGACAACTTCCATTTCACCGCCTTGCATCGGGACGGCGTCGAAGAGTTCAATGGCCCCAGTGACGGCTGATGAGGCGAGATAATTAAGGTGGTCGTCGGTGAAGTACTCAAGGCCCCTGCGACCGCCATAGCTTTCATAATTTTGTTCTTTACGTCCGTCCTTTTCAGCGGTGGCGAAGGCATAGACACGGGTCATGGGCTGGTAATCGCACACTATACGGCCGGCTGAGTTGGCCACCAGTATCCATGAGGTGTAATCGTGGAAATAGACCTGGGATTTGACTATGCGGCTATCGGCTTTGCGCATAGTGTCGTCGATAATCTGGAGCCTGGGGATTTTCTGGTCTATGCCCACCTCGTGCCAGGGAGATTCAATAGAGTAGTACTCCGGCGTCTGGTGCAGCGACAGTTTTTGCGGCGGGGCCTTCTTGCCGCCTGAGGCGATATTGGCTGCGGTCTTGGCCGCCAGTTTCATAGCCTCGGGTGTGATCTCTTCGGTGAAGGAGTATCCTGTCTGATCACCCTTGACCACTCGAATGCCCGCACCGAAGTCAACGCCGGATGAAGCGCTATTGACAAGACTGTCTTCGATGGCGATAGAATTGTGAATGCTGTGTTCGAAGTAGACGTCGCAGTAATCGCCACCCTTTTCAAGGGCCGCGGCCATAACCTGCCTAATAAGTTCCTCATCCACTCCGAAATGAGTGTAGTAGTCGGCTAGATTACGACTTTGAGAGATCGGGCCGGCGAAAGCTGCCAAAGGATCAAGCCTGAAAATAATCGGGATACTGGCTAGTGCCACTGACTTCGCGCTTGTTTTCACGAAGTCCCGTCTGGTCATTCTGGCCATAAGTCCATCCTCCAAAAGTTGTACAGGGAAATATATTTGATGAATTGCCACATGCTGATGAAACACTCTGGTATACTGACGTTTACGTATTAGGACAAAAAAGTTTCATTTCCAGCACAGAAAACTGCTGTTTTTTGTATGGGGCAAACCGAGATATTGTCATCTCGTTTACCGAGTAATTCATCGCGAGACATCAAGTCAAGCAGAGAAGTGTTCTACGAAGACCTTAGTTCCGTTATAGCTGTGGGCCCGTCGCTGGACGCCGGGCCTCACTTTTTTCCGAATCCACGCCACGCCAGATGGGCCAGCACTGCCGCCAGACCAAAAAAGCATAATAGTGACAGCCATGGTCCGAAAGAACCTGTAAGCGTGTCCATCATTCCGTCATGTCTGTCGTAGAAAGCCTCATAGGCCCCCCACGATCCGATCATAAAGGCTACCACTACACCGATGAGGGCATCTCCCGCGACGAGGCCCGATGCGAAGAGCACCCCGTTCTCATTCTTGTTCTTGTATTCATCCTTGCGCGACCACTTCTTGATCAGCAGCGCTATCAGCCCACCCGTCATGATGGGCGTTGAAAGCGACAGCGGCAAGTAAAGGCCAATGGCAAAGGGTAGTGAGGAAACACCCAGCAGTTCCACGGCAAGGGCGATCATCCCGCCGACTATGATAGGTAACCACGGCAGGTTGGAATTCATGACGCCCTGCACCACTGTGGCCATAACGTTCGCCTGGGGAGCCAGCAGGGGCGCGCGCGTTGAGCCTTCTATCTGGACGAATCCGAAGGCTTCATTCAGGAAATAAATCGTGAAGCCCATGGCGATGGCCGGAAAGAGGAGCCCGATAAATTCCGTCAATTGCTGCTTCCAAGGGGTGGCACCCAGCAAATATCCGGTTTTAAGGTCCTGGGCGATGTCGCCCGACATACAGACGGCAATGCACACGATGGTACCGACCGACATCGCTGTGACCATACCCTTGACCCCGGAGACGCCAAAATAGACAAGGATCAGGCAGGTCACCAGCAGGGTGGCAATCGTCATGCCGGAGACAGGGGAGGAGGATGATCCCACGATACCGACGATACGGG
The DNA here is from genome assembly GCA_020351995.1 of Candidatus Zixiibacteriota bacterium. GTDB lineage: Bacteria > Zixibacteria > MSB-5A5 > GN15 > FEB-12. The sequence goes on along the minus strand of CP070674.1, from coordinate 965,827 downwards.
CGGCGACAACAACGAAGAAGAATCCAAACAGCACGGCGACGATTACACCGAGAATTCCGAGTTCGGTACCGGGAAGAAGCCAGATAGCGATGATAATTCCAAGGACAGCCAGAAGAACCCACTTCATCGATAGGTCGAGACCGGTCCTTGGGACGGTTTCGGCGTCGGCCTTCTTGCCCAGGAGTTGCCCGAAGCCCTTGGAGAAGGAAGAGATTATCACCGGGAAGGACTTGATCAGTGATACGAAGCCCCCGACGGCGACGGCACCGACACCAAGGTATTTAATGTAAAAATTTCGCAATTGAGAGGAGTCCATTTCGCTGATAGGAATGTCACCGGGCGAGATGATTACTCCGGGGATCTGTTCGCCAATGAAAGCGATCAGGGGGGCGACCCCCAGATATCCCAGAACCGCTCCGCTGAGCATCAGGGCCGCTATCTTCGGGCCGATTATGTAACCTACTCCTAACAGGGCCGGGGTGGCATCGACACCGACGGTCCCGCCCTTGAGATATCTCTGAAAATCATAATTGACTGATTCCGACCAGGTCTTGAGCATGTTCATCAGTATTTTGTAGAGTGCTCCAAGGCCGATACCAGTAAAGACCAGCCTGGCTTTCCCGCCCCCCTCGTCGCCCGCGACAATTATCTCGGCGCAGGCCGTACCCTCGGGGAACGCCAGTCGGCCGTGTTCGCGATCCACGAGATACTTGCGCAAGGGGATCATCAGCAGGATACCGAGCCCACCGCCAAGCATGCTCAGCCAGAATATTTGCATTTTGCTGATTTCATGAAAATAGCCCGCTGCCATTAGAGATTGGTCAGCTGACCAGATAAAGAAGGCAGGAATTGTAAAGATTATCCCTGCGGCGAGCGATTCTCCGGCCGAGCCGACTGTCTGCACTATGTTATTTTCCAGTACGGTGACCTTACGAAATAGCATTCTCAGCACGGCCATGGAGATGACCGCGGCCGGAATGGAAGCTGATACTGTCATGCCGAATTTGAGACCCAAATAGGCGTTGGCTACACCAAAGACAACCGAGATAATGATCCCCAGAATAATCGCCTTCCAGGTAACCTCGGCGATAGTCTCACCGGGCCCGACGAACGGCTGGAAATCCTGCTGATTATTGTCAGTTTGTGACACGAGTCCTCCGTGGGCTAAGCATTGGCTGGAATGTTTTCGAATTAAACGGCAGTTCGGCCAGGAAAGTCAAGTTTTTAGTTGGTCGTGTCCCTTCGGAGATGGGGTGAGGGGGGGGCTGGGGCGCATAGTATGCGTCAGATATTCGTTCTGTCGGCAGAATCACGTTTTTTTAGGGAACCCTACTGGGGGAAAATGGTAGAAGAATAGACGGGGATAGCGGTATTCCACAGGGATTGTCGGAACTGTTTGAAAATCGACCAGTTAGCCTCACTAAACACGGAGATAAACAGAAAACGTCTTGACAAAAGTCCTGAGTTGGCTTATTTTTAGAGCAAGGTACTGACCTTGTTTACTTAGATACCATTCCGCCTGTGACTAACTTTTTTGGAGAATGAAGCTCGTTTTACACATCTAACAGCTGGCCTGATCGGGCTCTGCCTGGATCCGTGTCAGCAGCAACTTAATAAACCTTTTTGTTAGGGAGGTGAACCTTGACAAAACGTTTACAACCAATCCTGGTTATCGCCATGTTGCTTGCGGCGCCGACGTTGGTTTTCGGCGGCAGCGGCTTTGGCATATCCAAGGAATCCTGGGACGCTCAGGAGCGCCTAATGGTTGTGGCCTTGGAGGTGAAGAACGATGTGAATCTGACCTGCCTTGACATTCCTCTTCGCATAGAGGGTGCCACGCTTGAGAAGGCTTCTTTCGAGGGAACTCGTGTGGAAGACTTTGATTTCAAGTCGTGCAATGTTAAGGACGGAAGTGTTTTCATCGGTCTCATCTACCAGTTCGGCACCGAAGCGAGACCGCAGTTGGCTGCCGGCGAAGGCGTGGTCTGCAAGCTTCACTTGAAAGTCGATGAATCAGCCGAAGAGGTCAAGTTCTCTGTAGCCCAGACCTCGAAGCCGTATCACGATCTGATGCTTGTGACGCGTAAGGATAATCGCGCTGTCGCGATTAAGCCTGACTTCGAAAATGCCACGATTCCCCTCGTGGAGAAGGTACTTCCTGCGAAGTACTCATTGTCTCAGAACTACCCCAACCCGTTCAATCCAGAGTGCATAATTCCTTATGAGCTGGAGAAGCCGGGACACGTATTACTTCGCGTGTACAATGTTCTGGGTCAAGAGGTGACTACCTTGGTGGACGAATACCAGGAAGCAGGCCCGCAGAGTGTTAAATGGCACGCCAATTGCGCAAGCGGTGTCTACTTCTACAAACTCCAGACCGGCGACTTCGAAGCTACGAAGAAGGCGGTGCTGGTTAGGTAACAACGTGCTTTTGGGCTTTGGAGACTTGAAGTAAGAAAAATTGTTCAGTTAAATAAAATTCGCCATTCGCCCTTTCCTTTTGGGAAAGGGCGTTTTTTTGCTCTAAATGTAAGATCTGCGCTATTTTGCCACACAAACTGCGTTTTACACCCTTGTGCGATGACGTTTCGTGTGTTTTACAATGTTAAGTTATTGTGGGTATTATGATTGTGCGTAGCACTTCAAATTGGGCATGAGATTTGATTCACTTACAGGCTATACACCGGGGTCAGCAGACGCTCTCTACTGGCTCTGCTTGAAACTTGGCAGCTTTCTTGGCGGTTGAGCTGTCAAGATTCCCCGGATGGTGAGGAGAGAGAAGGTCTCAACAGGAAGGTTGGGACCTTTTTCCATGGGCAAAATCGTTTCCCCGATTTATCAGGTTATGGCTATGGTTCTGAGTTCCTCGTCCCGTGAAGGTGTAACCTGGAATGTTTTCGGCGCAGAATTACCACTCTGCGCGGCAACCCTGACACTGGGCATGCCTTTGGCAGCGCTGTAGCGAGCCGTAATCATGGCCGCCATGCGCAGATTGTCATCCGAGGGGTGTCCGATCAGGAGGGTGACGGGTGAACCAACGCCAACAGCCTCCAACCGGACGTGGTGTTCTTTTCTCTGATTGTCAAGTTTCTTGTTTTCTGATTCGTTACGCCCGACGACAATTTTAGTGTGCTGATCAAGGCGGAAATGACGTCCGACCCGAAGCAAATTAAGGTCATCAAAGGTCAACCTTCCGGTATGTTCGAGCAGGTCGCGAAGGCGCACCGAGTAGCCAACATCGGTCAGCAGGCATCCAGCCGCGGGGGTAGGAAAGTCCTCAAGACCGAATTGTTCGGCCAACTCCAATTGTCGTTTGCGGCCCCGTCCTTGTATGGCTTCGAGCTGTTCGCGGTCAACCATGCCGCTCAGTTCCGGTTCCGTTGGGCGGCACAACTTGGCGCTCAGGGGTCTTAGTAACTTGCCTCTCAGGCCGGATTGTTTCTCGGTAAGATTCAGCTTATTGCGAACCTGTGACATGGGACGCTGACCAAGAACCTCGCCGGTGATAACAAAGTCCGCATCTACCAGCTCCATGAATTTCCTGGCTTCGGTTAGCATCAGGATACGGCAGTCGGTACAGATATTCATGTTCTTGCCCCGTCCGTATCGTGGGTTCTCCACGATATCGATGAATTTCTGTCCCAGGTGCATCAGTTTGACATCAAATCCAAATTTCTCTGCGACGGGGTAGGGGTCGGCTCCGCATGAGGAACGGTCGCCGAGATCGCAGCCGAAATGGGTCATGAAGGTAAGGGCGGTAACCCTGATGTTCTGCCGAAGCATAAGCATTATAGCCAGAGCCGAATCCAGCCCCCCCGAAAACAGGGCCACCGCGTGCCCTCTATATTCTGAGTTTGCCGCGTGCAATGCATTTTCTCACAGTCTTTTGTCTTCCTGGAACCGAAATATAACGAGTAATTTATGCCTTGTCTTTGATTAATATTAAATTATTTTGTGCTTTGGTGATGGGTCCTGTTGTGCACGAGGGACTCACGACCGCCTTACTTGAAAGGATCTACCTTCACCTATGCCTATCTTCAGACTCATTAACGATTGGCTCAAGCATTTTGCCAATGAGAGTCAGAATCTGTTTTACTTCTCGCTGAAGATGCTCAGGGGGATCTGGGGCCGACCGCTTTACCTGTTGGAAACACGAGAACAGATGTATCTTATAGGCATCGGTTCCCTCTACCTGGTAGTCTTAACGGGTATCTTTGCCGGCCAGGGATTTGCGTTGGCGTTTTCTGTAGAGCTGGCAGACTTCGGCGCCAAGAACTATCTTGGACGGATAATGTCCATATCGATTGTGCGAGAACTGGGCCCGGTACTTACAGGTTTGATGATTGCTGCCCGGGTTGCGGCGGGTATCACCGCCGAGATCGGTGCCATGAAGTCCTCGAATCAGATTGATGCTATGACCGCCTTTGGTATCGATCCGATAAGAAAAATCGCGGTACCGAGGCTGATTTCGCTCATAATCATGGTGCCGGCACTGACAGTTATCTGTGATACTATCGCTATCTTCGGCGGTTATATCATCGCGCTTTTTATCGCGCACGTTACCACGACGATGTACTGGTCGGCAGTCAAGGAACGCCTGATTTTTGGAAACATATTCATAGGTCTTGTCAAGCCCGTGGTGTTCTCGCTGGTGATTGCTTTCGTTTCATGTTATAAGGGATTTCGGTCGGAGGGTGGTACGAAGGGTGTCGGGCGGGCTACGACTGAATCAGTAGTGCTGTCGTCGATAACTATCCTGGTGGTGAACTTCTTTATTACCAAGGTTGTTTTCTCACTCATCAAGGGTTACCTATGATTGAATTCAGAGGAGTCGATTTCTCATACGAAGACCGACCAGTCATCAAGAATGTGTCGTTCCAGATAGAGGAACGTGAGTCGGTTGTCATCATGGGGCCCTCTGGCTCCGGTAAGTCAACGATTCTGCGTTTAATCCTTGGGCTGGAGTGCCCTCAGAAGGGGGACATCCTCGTGGATGGGCAGAACATCTGCCGCATGAAGGATAGGGAGAAACAGGAGATTCGGAAAAAGATCGGTATGGTGTTTCAGGACGGGGCCCTGTTTGACTCTCTGTCGGTTTGGGAGAATGTCGGCTATTATCTCTTGGAGCACACGGCGATGTCGGCAGAAAATGTCGGCAGGAAGGCCGTCGAAATGCTGGGGTTTGTTGGACTGGACGCGGATGAGATCCAGGACAAACTTCCGGAGCAATTGTCGGGCGGAATGCAAAGGCGCGTAGCGATAGGCCGAGCGTTGTTGTCTACCGACCCGAAAGTTATGCTGTATGATGAACCGACAACGGGGCTGGACCCGCAGGCGACGGAGAACGTCATCAATTTGATAAACATGCTTCATTCCCAGAAATCGATTTCCTCGATTGTCGTAACCCACCAGATCGCCGATGCCATTGCCATGGCCAATCGTTTTATTGTCTTCATCGATGGTGAAATCGTTTTCGACGGCTCCCTGGAGCAACTTCGCGACTGTCAGGATCCGGGAGTGCAGAGCTTTCTGGCCCCTTTCCGGGAGGCCGTAACCGGCGTAACCGATAAGAAATTTGTTGATAGATAGGTCCTGTTGGAGGTTATAGTATAAGCGGTCCTGCCGGTAAGCAGGATCGGGACGGAACAAGCGCAATCAAAGGCTTATAATATGAAGAGAACCACGGTCGTGAAATGGGGTAATCTGAAGGTAGGTGCCCTGCTGACGGTAGTGATAGCCATCATGTTCTGGGCATCATTCTCGGGTGGGGGCACATCGATCTTCGACCCCAAGGGTAAGTTCGTGTGTTATTTCAGAAACGTTAACGGACTTGTCAGGGGTTCACCGGTCTGGATGTCCGGCGTGGAGGTTGGGAATGTTCAGTCGGTGGACTTTGTGAACATTGACTCTCTTCGGCAGGTGAAGGTTGTCTGCCGGGTCAAGAAATCCGTCTGGGACAAGCTCACCAAGGACGCCCGGGTTCAGTTAGGGACAATCGGTTTCCTTGGTGACAAATATGTGGAGATAATTCCCGGCATTCAC
>CP070674.1:862687-959685 GCA_020351995.1 Candidatus Zixiibacteriota bacterium | reverse complement strand
CTCAATACCAGTGCCAGGTGCGTGGCGATGTAGACCGCAGTCTTCGCGTAGACATCCTTGACATCGATTACTTCATAGATTGGCTACACCGCGGGGGACCCGCGCCGCTCTGTCTTGAAGAAGCCGACGTGGACGGTAATAATCAGCAGGATATTCTGGATATCGATTACATGGTAGGCTACTTGTACCGGCACGGCCCCGCGCCGCTGCCGTGCCCATAACCGCTCGTTTCGAGATAAAGAACAACTGCGAAGCTCCGGTTCATTGCCGGAGCTTTACTCTTTTTCCCCAACTCAGTTGTCTTAAAATTAGTTGCTCCCCCGGCTGGACTCGAACCAGCGATCAACAATCGAACAGTTTCTCTACAAGTCCGCTGCAATTTGTCCTTCCGTTCCTATTCGTAGAAAACAACATGGAAACCATCACACCGAACCCGAAAAACCGAAAACAAATAAATAACGAAACGAACCCAAACCGCCGCAAGCCAATGAATGATAAGACAGTAGGGCGGGTCCGTTCCTGTCCTGAGTTGCGAAGGATTCGAACCCGCCGCCGACAACCACAAACCGTGAGAAAAGCCAACAAAGCAAAACCCAAAAACGACGGAACGAACCCAAATCGGCATAAGTCGATAAATAACATGGCCAGACAGGAATCAGCAAAACAACCAATGCCTGTCCCCTTGATTCTCCGCCAACACTATGCTAACTTTATCCCTTGTATGCCCTTTCGAATTGTGATAACCGGCGCCCCGGCTTCAGGAAAATCCGAATTCATCGAGCGCCTCAAAACAGAACCCGAATTCGACGACTTTGTATTCCTGGAGGAAATAGCCCGCCGACTTCTCGAGGAAGACCCCTCGTATCGCGGCCGATGGGCCGAATTCCATCACGAGGTTTACCGGCGGCAACTCGCTCAGGAAGACGCCTTGAAGGGTCGGTCATTCATCACCGATCGCGGAACGGCCGATGCTTTCGCTTTCCACCCGGAAACCGCCGCGCACTACGGGACGACCCTTGAGAATGAATACCGCCGATATGACGCGGTAATACTGCTGGGAAGCACCGCCGCCATGGGCGAGCCATATTATCAGCAGGACAATATTCGCACGGAATCGCCCGATGAGGTTATGGCCCTGGAAAAAGCCACATTCAACGTATGGAAGGGCCATCGAAACTTCTTTGAGATCAAGGCCGAAACCGACCCCGAAACAAAGTACGGTCATCTGCGTGAAACTTTGTTCGAGATAATTCGTGAACCTAAATAATTGACAAATAATGTGATAATTCGTCTATTCAAGTAATCAAACATATGGAGAGGTACACCGTGAGGAACTGTAGAATCTTTCTAGTCGTATTCCTATGCCTATGCCTGTCCAGCGCGTGGGCAGATTCCGAATTCATGAAGAAATTCAAGTCTGATTATTCCAAGCTGGATCTGGATCTTCTTAACCACGTCGGTGACGTTTTCGCCGTTGACAGTTTCACCTATCAGAAGGACATCGCCACCTTCACTTTCAGAGACGGGCAGATCCATCTGCTTCGTTATGTCGATGGCCGGCCGACGACCGCTATTTTCACCGGTGACGGCACTGCTGTCATTAACGTCCCGTCGCACATGGAGCGCATGTCCCTGACGAGCGTAACCGGCGACAGCGTTGTTAATGAGAAGTTCGATGTCTGCCTGATACGTTTCGCCGACGATCTTGACTTGAAACTCAAAGAACAGTTTCCCTTCGAGCAAAAAGAACTGAAATGGAAAGAGTTCACCAAGTCAAAGCAGGCTCAGAACGAGTACTATTTCAAGCCGTCTCTATATCATGAATACGACAATTATTTTCAGTTATTGCGCTCCTTGTATGAGCGCGGCGAAGATGGCTATTTCTGGATCGATTTCAATCGCTTCAATTTCTGTGTCGATCCCAATGAGCCCGAACCGGTCACAATAGCCTATGAATTTGAGCCGGCTGATATAATCGCGACCGAAGCCGTAAAACTTTCCCTTTCCACCGAAGCCCCCATCGACGACCTGGCTCTGTGCGAGCTCGTAAAATACCCTATCACGACCATTTCCAAAACCGCCACGTTCGAAATGGGCGGAATTGACGGCACCAAGCTCGATGCCGCTACGTGCGAGCTGAAACTGACCGTGAATACCGACAGCCTCAAGTACCTGTCGACTTTCCTCCACTACAATCTGAAGGAAGACTCAATTCACTATAACGGCCAGCCGGTTGACTATCACCGCCGAAACGATTTCAACTTCATCGGCATTATTCTGCCCGAATACGTGTACCGGGGAGATACCATCACCCTGAACTTCGGGTATCACGGGAAGGATTATACATACACCCTGCCATATGTCGAGGATCCTACACCGTCACCGCACTCCTTTACCTTCTCGACGCCCAAGGGGTTCAATTACCTGATGCCGGGAATGGGGCCGATCACGGAGACAAACGGCAGGCAGCAGTTCCAGGTCGTCCCGGAGCAACCATATGACAAGTTCTATTTCCAGGCCTATGCCTCCGGACACGATACGGTATCGGTCGTCTCCGATATCGGCATCACGGTCAATTTTCTCAAAGCCAAACATATCACCAAGAGGCTTGGCTGCTATGTTCCCGATGGTCTGTACGAGTCGGGTATAATGGATGCCTTCAATTACATGACCGCCCGCATGGGCAACCCGGCCGGTACCTTTGAGATTTTCGTATACCCGGAAAACTATTACACTATGCCCGGCCTGGTCGAGCTTCCCCAGATTCTCTGTTACGCCCAGGGGGACTTTGACGCTTTTGGCGGCTTTAATCTGTTCGCGGGATATTCTGTATCCAAACAATGGTTTGGCAATTTACTCAAGCCGGCCACGGACCGCGAATTCTGGTTGAGAGACGCGGCCTCCGAATACCTCAACCTGATTCATATCAAGAACGTGGTTAATAACAAGACCGCCTATTATACCAACCTGCTCAATCGGCGTGATACTCTGTACACCCTCAACGGCACCGGCCGCGACCGTTCCCTGGGAACCGGCCTGCGCTGCCCGGCTATGGTGCGCTGTAACAAAGGCGCCTGGCTGCTTCACATGCTTCGCTACCTTATGCTTGACCTGGAGAAAGTCTCCGAGGACAGGTTCTTCCGGTTCTTTTATGAGTTGTGCATGACATGTAATGCCACCAGGTATACCACCAGTGACATCGTCAGCCTTGCCGAAAAGCATTACGGGGAACCCCTCGACTGGTTCTTCTCGCAATGGCTCAGCAGCTATGGGTACCCGGAATACGATGTTGAGTACCGCATCGATCAAAAAGAAGACGGATATTACATAAACACCAGCGTGGCCACCAGGGGGGTACCGGTGGACTTCCGCATGCCGGTCATTCTGCGGGTTAAAGGAGCCGGCGATGACTAGATTGTGCGCGAAATTGTAACCGGACCAAGTTGCAGCTTCGAACTGGGACCGTTCCAGGCCGAACCCGAAGAGCTGGTTTTCAACGAATTCTACTCCGTCCTTTCAAAGGACAAGGTGAAAAAGAAATAGACTTCAACAGCGGCCTTTGCTTCGGCGAAGGCCGCTGAAGGTTCTGCCACGGGCAATCGCGCCCCACACCCTGCTGACGGAAATGTTGGACATGGGCATCGGTTTGGATTATACTGACCCTGTCGCCTGAGTATCAGTTATTAAATCCAGAATCGTCAGCTCGTGAAGACCAAAAGTCAGAAAAACCAGTTTGTCTTTCATGCTATCCTGATAGCCATTGTGTTGCTATTCGCGGCGGCCAACGTCGGCGGCATAGAGCAGTTCTGGGGATTCAACTTTCTAAAGTTCTTCGGCCCGATACCGCTGATACTGGCACTGATCGCGGTCGCAATCGTAGCCCTTCCCCCGGTATCGACAACCATACTAAGGGTGGTGAACGGTCTTTCTTATTCGGACCCCGGCAACGAGCGCCGTCTACTTGTTGTAGGCGTGACGGTGTCGGTCTTGATTATGCTGGCGGGGCTGTATTTTCCATCGAAGGCACACCTGTTAGGTGACTCGAACCTTCGTCTCAACCAGATTCATCAGGGGAGACTATTTCTTTCCACAGAGATCCTTGATTTCTTGCTCCACAGCGTAGCCTATCAGGGAATCTTCCAGCCTCTTGACTTCAAGGTTTTCCACGCTTACTGGGTAATTAGCGCGATCTGCGGCTTGTTTTTCGGCATTGGTGTATTTCGGCTGGCGAGATATCTGGCCGCCGACCAATTATGGATCGCCTTCCTGCTGATGCTTTCGTCAGGAGTTCTGGTGCTGTTTTTCGGCTATGTGGAGAGCTACTCGGTCATCGCGGCTCTGCTGCCTCACATTTATCTGGTTGGACTGAAAGTCGCTGATGGTAAAGCCCGGAAGCTCAGCTATATTATAATATGCGCCGCAGGAGCGCTGGCGCATAGCGTGGCTCTGATAATATTCCTGCCGGGCATAATCCTCATGCTGATATCTTTCGCGAGTAATCGCCAGGCGCGAGGCCGGCAAATGTCCGTTGTTCTGACCGGCGTCATCCTTCTCGTTATTGTCTCCGGTTACCTGCTGCGACATTTCGAAATCATCGGACCCGACGCTTACCTGATGCCGTTACTTCCACGCCCGGAATATCAGCAGGGTATCTTTACCGTTAACCATTGGCTCAACATATTTAACTGGGTATTCCTGGTATCGCTCCCGGTTTTTCTGCTTGCCCCCCGCATGATCAAGCTCGGCTGTTCCCGGTATTGCTCCGACCGAAGGAGCCTTTATGCGCTCTGGATACTCATCCCTTCGTGCTTTTTCGCTTTCTTTTTCACCCCTCAGCTGGGTGGCCCCGGCGACTGGGACCTTTTTGCCATACCCGTCTTTCTATTTATACCGGCCCTGATGACACTCTACCTGGCTCACGCCGGAAAACCTTTCCCCCCCCACTCGGTAGCGATTGTGCTCGTATCGTTAATTACAACTGTGAGTTTTGCCATCGTAAACAACCGCGTGGAATTCTCGATCAACCGGTACAGCGAGGTCATCGAGGTCGCCAGATTCAAGAATCTTACCAAACAGTATCTGCTTCTGGCCAACACGGCCGAAGCTTACCCGGAAATTCGTCAGCGCCGCCTTGAATTTCTTCAACGGGCCTGGGACCAACCACCATACGCGCACGGTGATTCGGTCGAAGTGCTATCGAGCCTGGGGCTGGCATACCTCGAAAGAGATGACCGAGAGCGGGCCTATGACTACATAACCCGGGCTCTTCGGCTGGATGACCGCGACATCGAAAGCTACCAGGCCCTGTTTCGCTACCAGAGAAAGTACGGTACCGCCGAGGACCTGCGAAACACCGCCCGGCAAATAGAATTGCGATTCGCCGGTAATGCCGACGCCCTGTGGGCGGCGGCCATAGCCTATAGGGAGACGGGGGATCCCGAAGGTGCCGGGAGATGCCTGAAGCGCGCCTACGAGCTGGATCCCGACAGCTACCACCTCCTGCTGTTTTACGGGCGCTATCTGCTGGAGGTGGGTGAGTATCTGAGCGCTATAAACATATTCGATGGTGCCATCAAGGTGGAACCTCAGAGTTTCCAGGCTCATTACCTGACCGCCGTGGCCCATCTGAACCTGGGAGAGGTCGAAAAAGCCCGACGGTTTATCGACCGTGCCAGAAATCTGCAGCGGTCGGACCTGGAAGCGCGGCAGCTCATTTCTCTTGAAAAAAGACTTCAACAATAAAGGCGCCGAAACTACAGAGAATGTCGTTTCGGCGCCGTTGTGCATTAGAGTTTGAAGAAGACGTACTTCTTTTGGGGGCTGTAATTGTCTGATTGTATGTTTAGAATCAAAGAAGCGAGTTGAGCAGCTTCTCGATATCCGACATCATGAACGGCTTGGCCAGAAACCCGTCGGGTTTGACGCTGCCGTTATCGACGACATCACCGTCAACGGAATAACCGGAAATCAGCACCACCGGTAGTTTGGGGTACTTTTGCTTAACCTTTTCGAGTAATTCCAGCCCGGTCATGTTGGGCATGCGCATATCGGTGATAACCATCGAGAATTTCCCTTTGTCGAGTTCCTCGAGGGCCTGAGCGCCGTCGGCAGCGCGTACCGATTCGTAGTCAAAGACTTCCAGCATTTCCGCTAAAAGCGTTGACATATTAGGGTTGTCATCGACTATAAGGATAGCTTTGGCCATAGTTGCACCTTCAGCTATTAATATCGGCAGCAATAGTTGGAAAAATTATCAAAAAACGTTGTACTGCTTGAGATATTGGTATGAATTGGCCAGGATTTCGGCCTGAACGGCAGCTATTCCTTTGGCTTGCCGGGCGGAGACCACAAAAGCCCGAGGGGCACCATAAGAGTTTGGAGCAAAGTCGGGACAAACATCTATCTTGTTATATATCAACAAATAAGGCAGTGTGTCAGCGCTTATTTCGGCCAGAACCTCGCGCGTATGCTCGATTTTTTCTTCATAGTTCGACTCGGAACAATCAACGACCAGCAAGAGCAGATCTGCCATACGCACTTCTTCGAGGGTCGATTTGAAAGATTCAACCAATTCGTGGGGAAGTTTATTAATAAACCCAACCGTATCCGAAAATACCACCCGGCAGGGATAACCCGAAGACATCACCCTTGTCGTCGAATCAAGGGTGGTGAAAAGCATATCTTCGGTCCTGACCGATGCCTTGGTAAGCAGGTTAAACAGAGTCGATTTACCGGCGTTGGTGTATCCCACCAGCGCCACCTTGAAAAGGTCCTGGCGTCTCTTCCGCTGTACCGATCTCTGAATATCGAGCTTCTGCAAGCGTTGTTTGAGGTGGGCGATTTTCGTTCGCACCTGCCTGCGGTCGATTTCAAGCTGGGTCTCACCCGGTCCCTTAGCACCTATTCCACCGTACTGTCGCGAAAAGTGCACCCAGGCACCCGTAAGGCGTGGCAGGGTATATTCGAGCTGGGCCAGCTCGACCTGAAGGCGGGCGGCGGCTGTCCGGGCACGAGTGGCGAAAATGTCAAGAATGAGTATGGGGCGATCGATGACTTTGGTTTCCAACTCCCGTTCCAGATTACGTTGTTGGGCCGGGCTCAGAGAATCATCGAATATAATACAGTTCCCGCCGAGCAACTGGAGTTGTTCTTTAAGCTCTCGAACCATTCCGCTTCCGATGTAGAAGGCGGGGTTCGGTTTGGGTTTAACCTGTACCCGGCGGCCAACGACCTCGGCATCGGCTGAATATGCCAGTTGCGCCAGTTCCTGCAACGAGGTTTCAACTTCACCCCGTCGGCGGTAGTCTCTTGCCAGACCGACAAGAATAGCTCTTTCAGTCTCGGTTCGACGGTAATCAATTACCATGCTCTTAATATACGCAGGCGGCTGATTTTTTCAAGGGGGCAGAATAAAATAGCCTGACTCGGTCTTTCTTTAACGGCGCGGTAAAAAGCGATTGCATATAATACGTTTTTTGTTACCTTGGGGCCATGTATAACGAGACTGTAATGGACCACTTCCAGAACCCTCGCAACACGGGTGAGATTCCCGATGCCGATGGTGTTGGAAAGGTTGGCAGCGCCGAGTGTGGCGATATCATGATTATGTATATCAAAGTCAAGGACAACAAACTGGTCGACGTCAAGTACAAAACGTTCGGTTGTGCCGCCGCGATTGCTACCGGGTCTATCGCATCGGAAATGCTCATGGGTCGAACCCTCGAGGAGGCCGAGAAACTAACCAGCGAGGATATCGCTGCCGCTCTTTTCGGTCTTCCTGAAAAGAAGATGCATTGCTCTCTTCTGGCGCCGGATGCTGTCAAGGCAGCCATTGCCGATTATCGTTCACGCACCCAATCCTGACCGGCACTTCCCGTTACAGATGTATCTTAACATAATGACTTGAATATGTTGCCGTGGAGGCAGTATAATCATTGGACAGGCATACCGTTAACCATCAGGAGGATCTCATATGAACCAGCTTAACTACCGCTGTCCGAAGTGCGGCAGTTCGACTTATGATGTGGGGGAAATGCGAGCGGCCGGTGGTTTCTGGAGTAAGATATTCGACGTGCAGGGTTCGAAGTTCAGCCGCGTCACGTGCGTCCAGTGTAAATACACCGAGTTCTACATGGCCGACACGAGCATGCTGGGCAACATATTCGATTTCTTCACAAACTGAGCCACAAACTGACAGCACACCCGCCCGCTAAAAGCGCTATCGTTTGTAACCAATCTTTCGAAGGAAATCGCCGCGCTCCTTCTTGTCTTCGGGAGTTTCTATCCCGAGTGGGGCCTCGCCGTCAATAACCCCAAGGACTCCCCGGCCCTGCTGCGTTTCGGCCACAATAACTTCAAGAGGGTTAGCGGTGGCGCAGTAGATTCGGCAGACTTCATCAACGGCCTTCACCCGCTGAAGGACATTGATGGGAAATCCGTCTTTCATGTAGACGAAGAAACTGTGGCCACAGGCGACGTCGAAAGCCGCGGTAGAAGCCTGCTTTATGAGGTCTTCATCATTGCCATCGGTACGGATCAATCGTTTCTGAGACGCCTCACAGAAAGCAATCCCGAACTTGAGAGCAGGCGAACCGGTAACGAGGGCCTCATACAGGTCTTCGACCGTCTTGATGAAATGAGAGTGACCAAAAATGACGTTGCAGTCAGGCGGGATATTCACCCTCACTACTTTAGTTCTGAAGTTAGCGTCCATTTTCCTCCTCGAAAATCTTCTCGTCAATACCGCCGTTTATGACGGGATTGCGGTAGTACTCGGTTCCGGCGAACTTGACACCTATGAAAAACATGGCCTTGCCTTTTCCGAAGATGTCGAACTGGCGTGGCAGCCAGATGTTCTCCTCGGTTGTACCATAGGTGATAGACATGTTCATCTCGTTCATCTTGAACATTGTCTTGCGGACCAGCTTGGCAGGGGCGAACTCTACGCGAACCAGGTTAAAGGATTCGGCTTCAAAGTAGAAATCACCGTTGATCCTCTCACTGTCTTCTTCCAGCGAAATAACGGTAAAATGGTGGCAGACGTAACCTTCAACCGGGTCCTCAGTTACACCCTCGTAGGCAATCTCATAGTATTGCCTGTTGTCAGGGTAAAAAGGGTCCAGCATTGAGAAAGAGATGTCCTTGGTATTACGCTTGCGTTTGTTTTCCTTTCTCTTTTTGGCTTCCTTGTCGCGGTCTTTGTCGCTTCGCTGCTTTCCGTCCTTGTAGTATTCGAGATAGTCCTCGTGAAAAAAGGCCGTATCGGGCAGGTACCTGACATATATTTTCTTAATGAATCGGACCTTTTCCCTGAATTCGCCGTCTTTTTCTTCACCTTCAACATATTCCGCGTCAAGAACCAGGTCGTTGACCGCATCCCGTTGTTTCTTTTCCATAAGAAGGATACGTTCAATCAATGCTTCCGGGTCAATGCCGTCATCGCGTTGAACCTGTTTCAGGGGGAGGACAGGTTCAACGAGTGTTCGCGGTGCAAAGCCCGTGGCCGGCTGACTGACGGCGGACCACATGCCGCCCAGAGTGATTGACACAACGGTCAACGCTACCAGCGCATACTTCTTCTTCATTCTTTACCTTCAGAAATTATGATTTCCTTGATGGTATCCCCTCGGACTGTTTGATCAACGACATCCATACCGGCCAGAACCTGGCCAAACACGGTATAGCGGCCGTTAAGGTGTGGTTGTGGCGAATGTGTTATGAAGAACTGCGAACCTCCGGTGTCCTTACCGCTGGTGGCAATTCCAACCGTGCCGCGCTGATACACTTCACTGGAGTACTCACATCTGATAGTATAGCCCGGGTCGCCCCATCCCGTTCCTAGGGGGCAACCACCCTGAACCACGAAATTTGGTATCACACGATGAAAGACGATGCCCTCATAGAATCCTTGCCTGGCCAGTTCGATGAAATTGACAACTGTAAGCGGTGCTGCATCAAAATACAGCTCCATTTCAATCTCACCCCGGTTGGTGATAATCGTGGCATAAGGATTGAAGGTGTATTTCTCGACAGCGCCGGTGATTTTACTCAGACTCAACCTGGTATTCGCGGGTGGCACCCTGCCGTGGTAATCTTCACCCAGTTTTCCTTCATAAATCTCGGCCGCTGTGCGACGTACTATGTAATCGGAATCAAGGACACCGGCGATGAGAATCTCCATGGCGGTGGTGTCCTTGCTGTCCTTACTGATGAATTGTGAAGCACAGTCGACCAGGGCACCACGAATCTCGACATTGATATCTGTACCCCGGGCCATCATGTACTTCAGCTTCGATAAGTACGAGGTCAATTGCCGGGTCTTAATCCGGTCAATCGCAAGTATCGGCATCACAAACGAAGAATCCTCCAGCGCTTTCCCCAGATAGAAATCGAGATTGGTGCTGTCGAGATCGACAAGGGCAGAGAAGGCGGCGGCACGCACGACCGGGCTGGGATCGTTGAAAAGAACCGCCAGTCGCGGCACAATACTCGGGGTGCCTATGGCGGCGTAACCTTCCACACACGCGGCCCGTATTTGCTCGTTATCCAGAGTCTGAAGGGAGTCAATAAGAACAATCGAGCGATCTTTGCTCACCGTGGCGAGGTAAGTAACGGCAGCCACAACGACATTAACAGACGGATAGGACGCCAGCATGGTGTTGACAGCATCCAGACCTTCCGGGTTTTCCTGCCGGGTGAGACTTTGTATGATAGCTACTCTGAGTTTTTCATCACGCTCAGTTGTCAGCTTCTTAGCCAGTTTGGTTTTTGCTTCGGGACTGGTCTTGCGGCCAAGTTCGGTCACGGCCTGGGCTACCACTTTGGGGTCGCTGTCATTCAAGGCAATGGTGAGATAATGAATGGCCTCGGGTGAATCGTACAGGCCGAATCCGCGCACAGCCAGAGATCGAACGAAAGGATCGGCGTCAGCAAAGTGCTTCTTGTATAGGTCCCAGGCCTGAGCTACTCGCAATCTTGCCAGAACGTACAGCGCGGCAACCTGAACTTCAGGATCGGGTTCTGAGGAAGCAAGGGCAATAAGCTCCTGAGCCTTGCTGGCCGCTCCAGCCCGGAAAAGAGCCATGCAGGCGGCCTCACGAACTTCGGGCGATGGGTGACTCAGAAAGCCCGCCAACATGTCGATCTCAGCCACCATACCGGTGTCGGTGAGGCGCCCGGCCGCCTCAACTAGTGGAGCCGCAACCCTCGTGGGTAAATCCAGAGCCAGATCCAGGAGTTCGGCGGCAAACGGCTTTTCATTGGTCAGCCCAAGCGCAAAAGCCGCCGTGGCGGCTACGTCCATACTGCTATCGGTTGATATCAGTTCATAAAGAAGTTGGCCGCTTCCTTCAGTCCCGATCCGTCCGACGGCCAGAGCGGCACGGGACCTGATATCCGGATCGCTGCTCTGAAGATATTCCTTCAGTTGCGCCGTTAGTTCTCGGCGATCTTCAGCATGAATGATTTGACCGACTTTTTCGGCAAAAGTTCTCTCGCGCAGAGTGTCATAAATAAAGTAAGCCACAACCGCAAACAGCAGCACGACCACCAAAATTGCAACATTTCTCATAGGCTTCCTCGTTTTGGACGAAATCTATAGCGGTGCCGCTGGCGCGTCAATGTTTAAACTGAACCTGAGAGTCTCTATTCGGAGATAAGTCATTGGCGACAAACAGCGTGGGAGCGACTTGGGAGCTCCTCGGCATTTTCAGGGTAGGCAAAAAACAGCCCCCGGGTGTGAACGCATCCGGGGGCCTACACATGCGCCAAAAACCATATTCAATTAGAGCTCAGCCCAGATGAAGGTGTAATATCCACTCGTCGGCACACCTCCGATATTGGCGTAATAGCTCTCAATTCTCAGTTTGTATACAGTCTGGCCGGTTCGGATAAGATAGACATGGGATTTGGACGTCAACTGATGAGTCTGCCCGTTATAGTCGTACCACTCAGTCAAAACCGACCCGGGAATGTCAGGAAACAGTGGCGCTCCTGGTGGCTGCATCACGAAGGCATCGATATCAGTCGGATCGACCAACTCTGTCCAGGCCAGAAAGGCGGCACAATCGCCCGTTCCGGTGGGACCACTGTTTTGCATCAGGTCATAGGCATAAAAAGCTATGTCCCAATCCATAGAATTGGATGGGTCAGCCGGGGTGGCTTGCGTACCAGTTGAGAAATCAAAGTATCCGGTGCCGGGACCAACATCTATGGAAGTCTCGGATGTCGGACCGGGCAGACTTCGAGAATCAACCTCGGGCTGATAATAATAAGTCAGCCAGACTGTTCCCATGTCGGGCGGCTGGGCCGCATTGACCATCGAATCCACCCGAAACTTAACATAATGCTGACCGGAAGCGTCGAGCATAGAATAGACGTACTGCGTCGGGGTAAGCTGGTGTGAAACCGGGTTGTATTCATACCATTCATCAATGAAATAGTCAATAAAGTCAGCTGTCCATGCGACTCCGACCGTATCAGAGGCGTTCACGTCCTCAAAGCTCACCACACCCAGATTGGCACCGACAACGTCTCCGTTATTGGTGGTCGAGGTTCCACCGTTGAGCTTAACGACTTCTCTTCTGAAAGCGATATCCCAGAGGTCGGCAGTCGGTTTAGATACCACACCGGTTACCGTATCCTTGGTGGCAAATGAGAAGTGCATAAAATTGTCATACTCTGAGGCGTTGAGGGTTGTGCTCCAATACCCACCAGATTCGTTCCAGGTCGAGGTAGCGGTGTTATCGGGGGGTGGCGGAGTGCCGGGACCGGTAGGATTGTCGTCGCTGCAGCCCATCACGCCGCCAAGCAGGACCAACAGCGAAAGTGAAATCAGAAAATGTCTCATTGAATACTCCTTAATTATTTCTTCTTGCTGAAATTGAACTTTATTCCTGCGAAAAACTCGAAACCGGGCCAGTAACCGTACTCGATATTGGTTTCATCAAGCAGGTTCTCAAGCCGAACAAAGGTTTCAAAGCCATTGTCAAATCTCTTGAATATGTTCAGGTTAAGCCTTGTCCGATGGGGAGCATATTCAGCAGCCCCCTCGTTGCCCCCGGTGTTAGAACGCGGCACCCACAGTTTGCGAGACTGGTAGTCGCCCCAGAAGCTGACGCCGGCATTCCACCTGTCTATCAAGCCGGTGAAATAAAACTTGAAAGTATGATCGGGGCGGTTGATAAGCTTCTCCTGGGTCTCAAGATTACGCGTGTACAGGTAATTGTAGGAGAATGACAGGTCAAAAGACGGGGACAGCCTGATGCGGGATTCCCATTCGACTCCCTGGGTTACGGCTGTTGCTATGTTCTGATAAACATAGACTCCGCGCCAGTAGGGATCCGGAAAGCCTATCAATGTAAAGTCTATCAAATCCTCGAGGTGATTGTAGAAGTACGTTATACGGTGAAGGCCGATGGTGCCGTAGGAGAACTCGGCTGAAATCGAACTGTTAATGGATGTCTCCTGGCGAAGATCCTCAAAGGTCAGCCCGCTCAAATCAAGATCCGCCGACTCTATCGCTGAACCACCGTAGACGATATAGCCGGCAGCGGTGTGATCGAAAATGAAATACTGCTGCTTTATCGATGGTGCCCTGAAACCGCGACCGACAAAACCCCGGAACCTCATCTGTTCGGTCGGCTTGAACATAACATTGATCGAGGGATTAATATGCCCCCCGAAAGAACTGTGGTTCTCGTAGCGTATTCCGGACACAAAATTCCAGGCGCGGTGCGGTGAGTATTCGTATTGAAGGTACCCGGCATAGGAATCATCGGCCTTCGCTACGTCGATCACCTCGCTTGATTTCAGGTCCTGTCGATTGTAATTCAGGCCATAAGTGGTGACGTGGTTCTGTCCGATGACATAGTTGGCATCAAACGAGGCCTCAAGAAATATGTCTTCGGTGTTGGAAGTGTCGATCCAGTAAGAATCCGCGAATTTGTCCCAGCTGTGATCGTAGTAGGTTCCGAACAGACGTAGCTTAGCCGAATATTTATCCCCGGCCAAGTGACCAAGAGTAGCCGATGCTTCGTAGCGTTTATTTACTTCTTCATCGTCATAGGTGTAGGTCGTGTCCTCGAAAGCGTTTTTTTCAACAATCTCTGATTCTATCCAGTTTCGCTTCTCATACATAAAGCGCCCCGAGCCGACCAAATCCCAACCAGGCGAGAAAGCGTGACGGGCTTTACTGGAGAAATTCAGGCGGTCGATCTGCTCCTGCCCATTGGTATGCGGGGTACTCTCGTCAAGATCAAAGCCATTGGTCGAGAACAACTTCGCGCCGAGAATGACACCGGTCCGGTCATTGCCGTATTCGAAGTCGGCGGCCGGATTGAAGCTGGTGTGGCTGCCATAGTCGAAATAGACATGGCCGCGGCTGATATTATTGGACGGCCGCTTGGTGATTATATTGATCACGCCACCCATCGCGTCCGACCCATACAAAGTTGAGCCAGTACCTTTGACAACTTCGATTTTCTCTACATTGTTGAGGGAATACTGACTCAGGTCGATTGAACCACGTACACGGCCGACCGCGCGCTCACCATCAACCAATACCAGCACTCGGTCGCCCTCGATACCACGCAGGGTAGCACCCTGTCCCGAGAGATCTTCGTTGATGGTGATTCCAATAGATGAGTTCAAAGCCTCATCAACGGTAGTAGCACCGGTGCGCTCAAAGTCGCGCTGGCTAACCACCTCGGTCTGTACCGGTACATCCTTCAACAGGTGAGGCGTGCGGGTACCTGTTATGACAACATCATTAAGTACCCAGGGCGAAGGCTTGAGTTTTATTTCCAGGTTCCCGGCAGCGGGAACGTTGACGATAATGGTATCACTCATATCATAGGCAATATGGGTAGCGACCAGCCGATACCGGCCTTCGTCCAGATTCCGGATGAGGAAATGTCCGGTTTTGTCGCTCGCGACAACCTTACCGGTTTCAATCACGCGGATATTGACATCCCGCAGAACGGAATTCGTTTCCGAGTCGATAACGCGCCCCTTTAGATTCTCGGCCACACTTATTGAGCCGAGAAACCCAGCTATAATCGCTGAATAGCTGAGGATCTTGGTTATGGGCCTAATTTTCATTTTTCTTCTTCCCAGCCTGGTTTAACTACCCCCAATGTAATCTTGTATGACCCCGGTTTGTCACCAGAGTGTCAACAGAGCAACAAATTTTGTTATTTTTTTCACAAAATCAAATCGGGAGAAAGTTACGAACATGGACCGGAAAAGTAGCCCACAAAAGGAAACGGGGCTGCGGGACAATTACTTGGAATACTTGCGTGCGGATTTCTCAAAAGAAGCAGGGACACGCTTTTTTATCGCCCGCCGAATATCACGGATATCTGAGGCTAGTAGACGGTCCAGCTTTCCGGCGAATTTCCCTGACTTTATCTGATCATAAAGCAGACGCATACGATTTTTGACAGAGGCATCGACAATCTTCCGGCCTGCGAGAGCCGATCCATATCGAGCGGTTACCGAAATACGCTTATACATGCCCTCGATACCATACTGCTTGATAAGATGAATGATGAGGTCAAGTTGATAAGCGACTTCAAGATAGGCCTGCTCAGGCGGCAACCCCTTTTCGACCAGTACCTCAAAACCATTAAGAATGAGCTCAGGAAGCCCACCACAGAGCACGGCCTGCTCGCCGAAAAGGTCTCCGATTGCCTCATCTTCAAAGCTCGAGGGCACCAAGCGCGATCGTCTGAAGCCAATAGCCTCAGCCAGAGCGAAGGCTTTCCGCCGAGCCTGCCCCGAACCATCCTGATACACGGCGTAGAAGGCCGACAGCGACCGGTCGGTGAGATATTTTTCACGAACCTTTATACCGGGCGCGTGCGGGGCAATCATGATCACGTCGCAATCTTTGGGGGGGACGATAAGACCGAAGTGAATAGAAAGTCCATGAAGAAAGACGAGCGTCTTACCACGGTCGAGGAATTTTTGAATTTCGGCTTTGTAGATTCTTGAGTGCAGGTGATCGGGAAGAGCCAAAATGATGTGGTCAGCTTTCTGGATGGCCTGGCGAGCGGTAAAAACCTGGCGAAAGCCATCCTGTCGAGCCTGGATCCGCGAGCGGGAACGCGATTTCAGTCCTATGATTACGTTGTATCCAGAATCGCGTAGATTAAGGGCAATGGCTCGCCCCTGTGATCCATAACCAAGCATGGCCACCGCTGTATTTTTTGTTTTTGTCCGGGGCATGAATCGAATATAATAGCATAGCAAAGTAATTCCAACAGCAAGCTTCGGTTTCACAAATGGATAAAGAACACTATGGGGCTGTGCGCCAACTGGTCAAGGCGGCCCTGGGCGAAGACATCGGCAAAGGCGATCTCACGTCGCTTGCCTGCCTCGAGCCTGCGCGGATCAAGGCGAGAATTAGTGCCAAATCCGATGGTGTCCTGTCTGGCGTCGAGCCGGCCTTAATGGCATTTAGTTTTGTCGATTCGGCGAACGTGGTTAAACCGGTGAAAAAGGACGGCGAACCATTCCGGCCGGGTGATACGATAATTGAAATCGAGGGTTTTAATCAGACGGTTTTGACAGCCGAGCGCACGGCGTTGAATTTCCTTGCTCACCTCAGCGGTATTGCGACACTGACCCGGCAGTTTGTCGAAAAAGTAGCTGGTACTCACTGCCGCATACTTGATACCCGTAAGACCACTCCCGGATGGCGCTATCTGGAAAAGGCCGCCGTGGCGCATGGCGGCGGCCACAATCACCGCTTCGGATTGTATGACATGGTGCTTATAAAGGACAACCACATCGCCTCAGCCGGCACGATCAAAAAGGCCGTCGAAATGACGAGGGCCTTTCTCGGCACACCGGATTTTCGCCTGCAGTTTGAGTCCAGAGAGGAAGACATCCAAATCGAGGTCGAGGTTACCACCGAGAGTGAGCTTAGAGATGCTATCGAGGCGGGTGTGAAACGCCTTTTGCTGGACAATCAATCGGTGTTGTCACTTAAGAAACTGGTTGCCCTGGCGCGGAAGCTCGATTCTACAGTAGAACTGGAAGCCTCTGGTAATGTGACGCTCGAAACGGTGGCCGAAATCGCCGCCACGGGTGTGGACTTTATATCAATCGGCTCTATCACGCATTCGGCCAAGGCCAGTGATTTTTCACTGACCGTGATAGAATAACCCGCCATGAATAATTCTCACCTGGAAAAGCTTGCCGATACTATCTTGAGTCGTATTCGCCGACGACCCGGCCGACCGGTCTCCATCAAATCCCTCAGCAGGAGCCTGAAGATCGAGGCGGGTGAGATAAGAGCCGCCCTGACTGTGCTAAAGACACTGGGGTATAAGATTCGACACCGAAAGGAAACCATTACCTTCGTGGCCGCCCCCGATTCCTTGATCGACACCGAAATTGCCTATCAGCTGGCAACGAAAGTAATCGGCCGTAGAATACGGGCATATCGATCGGTCAAATCCACTAACGATATCGCCGCCCAGATGGCTCAAGGGGGAGAACCGGAAGGCACAATTGTAACCGCTGAGGCTCAAACGGCCGGGCGAGGCCGTCTCGGGCGGGTGTGGCATTCGCCGGCAGGGTCCGGTGTCTATGTCTCGATAATCCTAAAGCCGTCTTTCAAACCAGATCTGGCTCCGGGTCTGGCGATAATGACCGCTCTCGCTCTGGCCGAGGCCATGACGGTTTTTACCAAAGGTGAGGTAAAGATCAAGTGGCCCAATGATATTCTCATAGGCGGGCGCAAAGCAGCCGGGATACTTACAGAATTATCAGCAGAGAAAAACAAGGTCGAACATGTTATTGTTGGGGTGGGGATAAATGTCAATCATCGGTCCGAGGATTTTCCGGCGGAACTCCAGAAGATTGCCACTTCGCTTCGAATCGCCAACCGGCGTAAGGCAAGCAGAATTAACCTCCTAAAGCAGTTCTTGCGCAATTTCGAGAAAGAGTATCGCCGCTACCAGAAAGGTCAACTTGCCACCTCGCGGAAAAGAGTCCTGCGCTTTTCTTCGCTGCTGGGTGAAAATGTTGAGCTCCGTTTCGGAAACAAAACGGTCAGCGGTAGAGTGGTCGATATCGATGCCACCGGGGCGCTCATTATCGAAAAAGACGGGATCAGGCGCCCGGTCACCAGCGGAGAGGTTTCCGTGGTCAAGGCGTAAGTTTTACGGTCCGGGGTCTTTTCAGGGCTGCTACAATAACCGGAATAAGGACAATCTGCACGATTATCCCTGGGATTCCGGCAACGACTGCCCCGGAAGATGAGAAAAAGGCGGCGGCTGTATACGGCAGCTTCATGAACATCCCCAGCACGAGCAGGCCCAGGGCAAACATAAGCCGTCCCAGCACCATGGCGATCAGCAGGGATATATAGATATTCAGCTTCAGCTTTCCATAAGTCATACCCGCGATCAGGCCGTAGATTGACAACTCCAGTGTCATAAGGGGAACGGCGTAGGTTGGCGGCATCCCGGTCAGAAGAAACGAAATGCCAGGAGCCAGCAGCCCGACCACCAGCCCGCCGACAGGGCCGAGCAGAAATCCAGCCAGCAGGACCGGAATGTGCATGGGGAGAAACACTCGGCCCAACAAACCGAAAGCGTGAAACCCGATGGGCAATAATACCGCCAGCGCGAGGTACAGCGCTATATGGGTGATGTACCGGGTTTTTGAGGCGCGCTCACTCACAGTAGGGGGCTACCTCCGGTTTTGTGCGATGGCAAGGTATAGACCGTGGTGATCCTCAATCGAGATATCAGTGAACTTGCTGGTATTGAGCATGGTTCGTAACTGCTTTTCCGCGGGAATCCCGTCGTGCTCAACTGCTCCGCCGATTTTATGATGGATGCGGCTGATTTCTCTGGACGAGGTCAAATGAATGATATAGAACCGGGCCCAGTCCCGGAGAACCCGGTGCGCTTCATCTATGGCTTTCTGCTGATCGGAAAAGTGTGGAAAAGCTGAAAAGGCCACCGCCATATCGAATGATGAATCGGCAAATGGAAGGTTGATAGCGTCGGCATCGACCACATTGACATTGTTAAAAGGGAAGTTGCGATGCGCCCGCTGGGCCATCTGGTAAGAGAAATCAACTCCGGTAACAGAACCGGTAGCTGTCACCTTGCGCCGCAGCATATCGAACAGGATACCGGTGCCGCAGCCGAGATCGAGCACCTCCATCCCTCTTTTTAGCCCAAGCCGGTCAACGATCCGGCTGAGACGTTCCAGATCCTCCGAAGTGAACATCAAATCCCATTCAGCCGCCAGCGCGTCAAAAAATCCCTGGTGTTCGTCGTGCATAGTGTTCCCAAAATAGGATGGAAGTGTATGTTGTCAAGTGATATTGATTTACCGCTGAAACATTAGCCCGCGGCGGAGTTTCTTGCTTTTCACCAAAAAAGTGATTTGCAGGAGGGCTTTTGCTCTTTCTCGCAGCGCCTAATTTAGTATATTTGGAGGCTGAACAAGTTTGGACAGAAAATGGCACACAACCACGACAAGTATCATAAGAATAAAGAATTCATTCATGTCAAGGGAGCTCGAGAGCATAATCTCAAGAACATCGATGTTCAGATTCCTCGCAATACCCTCACGGTAATCACAGGCCTATCGGGGTCGGGTAAGAGTTCGCTGGCCTTCGACACCATTTACGCCGAAGGGCAACGACGATACGTGGAATCACTATCGGCTTATGCCCGACAATTCTTGGGTTTGATGGAGAAACCGGATGTTGATTTCATTGAGGGCCTTTCTCCGGCAATCTCCATCGAGCAGCGCGGGACCCCAAAGAACCCCCGGTCCACGGTAGGGACCGTCACGGAAGTATACGATTATCTACGGCTTCTATTTGCCCGGGTTGGTGTTCCACACTGTATCAAGTGCGGGCAGCCAATCACCCAACAGACGGTTGAACAGATTGTCGACTCGGTTCTGACCTTCGAGGAAGGCACCCGGATGATGGTTCTGGCGCCGCTAGTCCAGGGGAAAAAGGGGGAGCACAAGGAAATTATCGAGGAAGCCCGGCGGGAAGGATTTGTTCGGCTGAGAATAGACGGCGAGATAGTCGAGGCCGACAGCGATATCGCCCTGGACAAGAAGAAGAAACACACTGTTGAGGCTGTTGTCGACCGGCTGGTGGTCAAAAGCAAATCCAAGCGGCGCCTGGCGGATTCGGTGGAGACAGCCCTGAAAATGGCCCAGGGAACGGTTCTGATAAATATAAAGAATAAAGATCTGCTCTTTTCCGAACAGTTCGCCTGCCTGAACTGCCATATCAGCTATGAGGAACCGAGCCCGAGGATGTTCTCGTTCAATTCGCCTTATGGTGCCTGCCAGGTGTGCGATGGTCTGGGGCAGCGTATGGAAATCGACCCGGTTCTGGTCGTTCCGGACAGATCGTTATCCATCGCTGACGGAGCCATACGGCCCTGGGGTGGTGCCGAGATGTCCAATTGGTATCGGTATATGCTGAAGGGAGTGGCTCGCCATTTCAAATTCAAGTTTTCAATGCCGTTTGAAAAATTGAGCGGCAAAGCCCAGCAAGTAATCCTCTACGGCTCCGGCAAGGAGCAGATCGAATTCGAGTACGAGCACAACTCCGGCAAAGGTAAGGGTTCAGGCGTCTACCAGTCTTCCTTTGAAGGCGTTATTCCCCACCTTGAGCGACGGTACAAGCAAACCGAATCCAGCGGGGTCAGGCAGTGGATAGAAAACTACATGTCCATAACTGACTGCCCATCGTGCCAGGGAGCCAGGCTCAAGCCGGAGGCTCTTTCGGTAATCATCGACCGCGAGACAATTGACTCCATCACTAATATGTCCATCAAGCAGAGCCTAAATTTCTTCAACCATATAAAGCTAACCAGGCGCCAGCAGCTGATTGCCAGGCAGATACTAAAAGAACTAAAGGAAAGGTTGGGCTTTTTGTGCGACGTTGGGCTCGATTATCTCACGCTCAGCCGGGCTGCTTCAACACTCTCCGGTGGCGAGGCCCAGCGCATTCGACTGGCTACCCAGATTGGCTCACGCTTGGTCGGAGTGTTGTATATTCTCGATGAACCCTCCATCGGACTCCACCAGAGAGACAACAAGAAATTACTTAATACCCTGACCGAGCTGCGCAATCTGGGGAACACCGTGCTTGTTGTAGAACATGACCGGGAGACGATCGAAACAGCTGATCACGTAATTGATCTGGGGCCGGGTGCGGGGGTTCACGGAGGACATATTGTCGCACAGGGAAGGCCGTCAGACATCAAGAAAGCCAGGAAGTCCATCACGGGACAGTACCTTACCGGGGCACGGCAGATAGACATCCCCGGGGAAAGGCGCCCCTCAAACGGCAATTTTGTCACAGTTAGCGGGGCAACGGGTAATAATCTCAAGTCTGTGGACGTTGAAGTACCTGTCGGCTGCTTTGTGGTAGTGACAGGCGTGTCAGGCTCGGGCAAATCTACCCTGATCAATGAAACGCTATACCGTATACTAGCGCGAGAATTCTACAGTAGCCGCACGATGCCATTGCCGTACGAAGGGATCGACGGTCTTCAGCACATTGACAAAGTCATTGACATCGATCAGTCCCCGATCGGGCGGACCCCACGGTCTAATCCGGCAACCTATACCGGGCTTTTCACTCACATCCGGGATCTCTATGCCGGACTCCCGGAAGCCAAGGCCCGCGGATACTTACCGGGACGCTTTTCCTTTAACGTCAAGGGAGGGCGATGCGAGGCATGCGAGGGTGACGGCATTATTAAGATCGAGATGCACTTTTTACCGGATGTGTATGTCCCCTGCGAAGTCTGCAAAGGCAAGAGGTATAATCGCGAGACGCTCGAGGTCACATTCAAAGGCAAGAACATTGCCGACGTCCTGGACATGACGGTCGAGGAGGCCCTCAAGTTTTTCGAGAATATTCCCCGTATTAAACGAAAGCTTATGACCCTGTACAATGTCGGCTTGTCATATATCCATCTCGGTCAGCAAGCTACTACGCTATCGGGCGGCGAGGCTCAGCGAGTTAAGCTAGCGGCCGAACTGTCTAAAGTGGCTACCGGGCGAACCTTGTACATACTTGATGAACCGACTACCGGGCTGCATTTCGAAGACATCCGTATGCTGTTGAAAGTCCTCAGCGAACTCGTCGATCGAGGGAATACCGTTCTTGTCATCGAACATAATCTTGATGTCATAAAGACCGCCGACTGGATTATTGATTTGGGGCCCGAGGGGGGGGACGATGGCGGCGAAATTATAGCTGTCGGGACGCCCGAAGAGGTGTCAAGGGTCACCCGGTCTTACACCGGGGCATACCTCAAAAATACGCTGAAACTCTAGATGAAGACACAGCCGTGCCGGAACTACCCGAAGTTGAAACTGTTGTGAGGGGTCTGCGTCAGACTGTTCTCGGTCAGACGATAGAAGATCTATCTCTCAATGCGCCACCAGCTTCTGTTTTCGTAAGCGCATCGTTTGGCGATGAATCACTGCCGAACATCATAATAGGCCGAAGAATCACCTCCGTCGACCGCCGAGGCAAGAATATCCTCATCTCCTTGACCGGAAAGATGACGCTGTGGGTTCACTTGAAGATGACCGGTCATTTTTATTACCGTGAGCGATCCACACCGCTCGACAAGCACGATCTTGTCGTGTTCTACCTGCGACCTGAAAACCGGGCTCCGGGGAAGATGAGCCTTCGCTTCAACGACTATCGAAGGTTCGGACGGCTACGGCTGTTTTACAATCGCGAGCTCTGGCAACAGGATGGCTTGAAAGAACTGGGGCCGGAGCCCCTGGAACTGACCCGGGGTGATTTCGTGTTGCTGTGCAAATCAGCAAAACGTATGATAAAGCCGGCTCTTCTGGATCAGTCTTTTATCGCCGGTCTGGGAAACATATATGCCGACGAGTCTCTTTATGCCTCCCGAATTCATCCCACTCGAGTGACATCGTCGCTCTCCACACCCAAACTGGTCGAGTTGCATGGCCAGATCCGCCGATTGCTAAAAATGGCCATTAGGAAGATGGGGACGTCGGTCGATTCTTTTTCGGGGGTCAACGGCAATCCCGGGGAATTTCAAAAGTATTTGAAGGTTTATGGCAACGAGGGGAACCCGTGTCTACGTTGTGGTCGGCTAATTGTCAGGCAAAGAATAGGTGCTCGCTCGGCGCACTTCTGCCCCCGGTGTCAGCGCGCTTGATCACTACCAGCGGCCATTTCAACCGGCATAGCCAATGCGCTCGCCGGTCTCTTCATTGAAAAAAAGCAGATCCTTTTGAGAGAACTTGAACCGGACGGTATTGCCAACATCATAGGGCTGTTTGGAGCCTGAGGCGACCAGCTCGGTTTCTCCAAAGAGCAGGCCGACAACATAATGCTCGCCAAGGTATTCACACGAGCGAACAATTCCGGTATAATCACCGCCGGCCGTAATATCTATGGCTTCCGGCCTGAGGCCAACAAGCAGCCTGGCTGCCGCGCTTTCGAGATGGAAGTCGGCTACCTGAATGCCGATCGGGACCAGGACGTTATTTTCGATTGTGGACTTGATGAGATTTATCCTCGGACTGCCGATAAACTGCGCCGTGAACGCTGAGTTAGGGTTGCCATAGAGCTCCTCCGGAGTCCCGACCTGAATCAGCCTGCCGTTATGAAGCAGGGCGATGCGATCAGCCATCGTGAGTGCTTCCGCCTGGTCGTGGGTTACATGGATCGTGCTTATGCCAAGTTGCTTTTGCAACTTGACAATTTCCAGTCTCATATGCGCGCGCAGATCAGCGTCGAGATTGGACAATGGCTCATCGAGCAGAAACAGCGATGGTTCCCTTATGATAGCCCGTCCCAGAGCGACTCGTTGCCGCTGACCGCCGGAGAGTTGTCCGGGTTTGGCTTTGAGCTTCTCGCTCAGCCCAAGCATTTCGGCCACCAAGCCAACACGCTCTTGCCTTTGGCGGCTTTTCAGGCCGGCGACTTTGAGAGGAAAAGCCAGGTTTTTTTCCACGGTCATGTGTGGGTACAGGGCATAATTCTGGAATACCATAGCAACCTGTCTCTTTTTCGGTTCAAGGTGGTCGATCCGTTTATCAGCGATATAGATCTCTCCAGCGTCGAGTGACTCCAGTCCCGCAATAAGGCGCAAAAGAGTAGACTTACCACACCCGGAGGGGCCCAACAGCACCAGTAGTTCGCCATGCCCGATTTCAAGGGAAATATCGTCGAGGACAGTCTGCTCGCCAAAGGCCTTTGAAATGTTTTTGAGAAATAAGCCTGCCATGTCAATTGATCTCTACAATCGCGCCGTCAACCATCTTGTACCTGCGGCTCCCGGCGCTAAGAAAACGTGGCAACTCAGCAGCCGTGCTTATAAAAAGTTGCTCAAAGTCCTCAAAGGCGGCCGTCAGGGCTTCTGACCGGTCACTGTCCAACTCGGCGAATATTTCATCAAGCAGCAGCACCGGCCGAATAGAGCGGCGCTCTCTTATAAGATGATATACGGCCAGTTTTAAAGCAACAGCTGCTGTTCGCCATTCTCCCTGGGAGCCATGGCTCCGGGCCGGCAGCCCGTTAATCGAAAAAGCCACATCATCGCGGTGGACTCCAACCAGGCTGGCCTCCATTACCTTTTCCCTTTCTTCGTATTCACCGAGGGTATTGGCAAAAACGGCTGCTATATCATCGTACCCAGATAATCCCGCGGGTAGCTTAACTGAGGGTCTATATTCAAGCTCAAATTCCCCGCCACCCGACACCGCCTGATAATAGCCGGTAGCCAATTTCCCGAGGTTAGCCAGATAGTCAAGCCTGTCTTGCATTATGGCAGCTCCGGATTGGACCAACAGTTCATTAAATGGGGTAGCGTCCATCCTTCTCTTGAGGGCGGCATTCTTCTGATTAAGCACCTTCTGGTAGCTCATCAGCTGGCTCAGGTAACTGCTCGAATACTGGGAAAGATATACATCGAGAAAACTGCGCCTCATGGAGGGAGCACCGGAAAGTATATTGCTGTCCTCCGGACCCGCAGCTACCACTGCGAATCGGCTGTACAATTCTGATAACTTAACCTGAACTTTATCTACAGTAACCTTCTTTCTCATCCCGCGTTGATAGGCTACGGCCAGAGCCAAGCTTCGGTCATCGATGTAAACTTGACCTTCGAGGCGGTAATATTCACTTCCCCGATGAATGAGGACGGCTTCGGCGGCAGAGCGATGAGACCGGCCCAGGCAGAGGACGAAGATAGCCTCTAACAAGTTAGTCTTGCCTGACCCATTGTTGCCATAGAAGATATTTACCCCCGGCACCAGTTTGGAGTCAATACTGCGAAGATTACGGAAGTTTAGAGCACTAAGGGATTCAAGATACATATCTTAAAACGGAAAAATGGCAGACATCACCGATTACCTGCCATTCTTTACATAACTATTCCAGTTGCTATCAATCAGCTAACCGTAGTGGCATAACCAAGCATAGATAGTCATCTTTGGACGTCTCCGGGCTATATATGACACCAGCCGATACGGAGCTGGAGAGTTCAAAGACCGCTTCCTCACCGTCCAGCTTACCAAGAATGTCGTTTATGTAATTCGCGTTGTAGCCCAGCTCTATGTCTTCCCCGGTATAATCACACTCCAAGATTTCTTTTCCTTCACCACCAACATCGGCATTGGTCGTGGACAGGGTCAGAGATGTCCCTTTAAGGGAGAATTTGACCTGATGGGTAAGGGCGTTTGATAGGATTGACACTCGCCGGACCGCCCTTGCCAGATCTTCCTTGGTAACTATAAGCTTCTTGTCATTGTTAGTAGGGATAACCTGTTCGAAATTAGGGTAAGGCCCCTCTATAAGGCGTGATGTAAGGATAATATCACCCAGGTTGAAGATAATATTGTTTTCACCGAAAATCACACCGATCTCCTGACTTTCCTGAGTAACAAACTTCGGTATCAAATTCAGCACTTTCGGCGGAACGATTACATCGTCATACAGGCCTTTGAGTTTAGTATTTTCAACTGCCATCTTTGCCAGCCGATGACCATCCGTGGCAACCATCTGCATTTTGTCACCCTTTGTTTGCCAGAGTACTCCATTAAGCGCAGGTCTTGTTTCATCATCAGATGTAGCAAAAGTCGTTTTTTTCACCATACCTACAAGCTGCTCACCGCTGATTCTGATTTCTTTCTTCGTGTTAACAGCTGGCAGTTTGGGAAATTCATCTGGCGGCACCGAGGCAATCTTGTAGGACCCATTGGGTATCTTAATCTCAACACGCTGGCCAGTGGCCTCGAAGTTAATCTCCGATTCCGGTAGCTCTTTTATAATATCAAATAGAATCCGCGCTGGAATGCAGGCCGAACCCTTCTTGGCTACCTTACACTCAATCGAACTGGCAATGGAGATATCCAGATCTGTCGCTGATATCTTGATCTTATTCTCCAGGGCCTCAATAAGCACATTTGTCAGAATTGGTAAAGTGGATTTACTCGGCACGACCTGAAGAATGTACTGCAGGTAGTTAGCCAGTTTTGATTTTGCCAGACTAAATTTCATCTATAGAATCTCCCGATTTATTATCTCCACATAACTGTCTTATTATTAACTTTTTATCAATCTATAGAAGTATATTAATAACAATGTGCCAATGTTGACAACTGTTTACGTTGTCCATACCCTTATTTTTTTAAACTACTGTCTTTTAGTGGGTTACCAAGAATAAAAACTATCTAAAACACTAAAATTCTTATCTACTAGTTGCTAACACTAAGATACTCTTTTCCACAGGAAAAGTCAAAGTACATATTTTGACTGGTTGTCCACACTGGAGTCCACAGGTTCTTAATAAAGGAGGTCTGCCGATATCTTGTCTATTTTCTGCCGGAGTGACGAGTCAACAGCCATCTTCTTTGATATTAGATCGCACGCGTGGATTACAGTAGAATGATCACGTCCACCAAAAGCCTCACCAATCATCTTAAGAGAGTTGTCAGTTAACGAGCGAGAAAGATACATAGCCACCTGCCGGGCGAGCGCAATTTTTGATGTCTTCTTCTTGGCCCGCATCATATCTGGGTCAATACCGAAGCATTCAGAGCTCTTTTTCTGAATAGCATCGATTGTAACTTCCTTTCGCCTACTGGAGAAGCTATCTGACAGCACCTTTTCCGCCAGGGGTAAGTCAACCGCTTCGTTCTTTAGAGAGGCATACGCTAGTAGCCGTATCAGGGCGCCTTCAAGCTCTCTGATATTGGTCGAAACACAATCCGCAATGAAGCGGATGACATTGTCGGGTACACTGATCCCTTCCGTTTCAAGCTTCTTGTAGAGGATAGCAGTACGATTTTCGAGGTCGGGAGCCTGAAGATCAGTCACCAGGCCCCAGGAAAAACGTGAGAGTAGCCTTTCCTCAAGCCCCTTAATCTCCTTTGGCGAACGGTCGGATGTAAGTACGATCTGTTTACCTAGATGGTAAAGTGTGTTGAAAGTGTGAAAGAATTGTTCCTGTGTTGACTCCTTTCCCGTAAAAAACTGGATATCGTCGATTATAAGTACGTCTACGTCCCGGTAGACTCGGGTGAAGTTAGCAGTAGAGCTATTGGAAATGGAAGTGATAAAGTCAGAGGTAAACTTCTCCGAGGTGGCATACATAACACGCTTCCCGGGGAAGAGCTCGAGGATCCGGTGTCCAATTGCCTGGACAATATGAGTTTTACCCAAACCGGTGCCACCGTAAATATAAAGTGGGTTATACTTGGTCATTCCCGGAGCCTCGGCCACGGCTGTGGCTGCGGCGCAGGCAAACTGATTGAAGTCGCCAACGACCAGGGACTCAAAATTGTATTTGCCGTTGAGGTTGTGCTGGTGATTACCGGCCGGCCGGATGGCTGACACGGGTTCACGCTGCCCGGCAGCAGCAAGATCAAGACTTGTCTGGTTCTCCTCCTCTGGTGGTTTGTGGATTACATAGGAGATTGAGTATCTCCTCCCCGATACTTCATGGAGAGCTTCCTCAATCAATTCATTGAAGTGGGCCTTGACCCAGTCCGCCACGAACTGGTTCGGCACGGCGACTTTAAAGTCCCCGTTGCTTCCAGGCTCTCCTCTGGTAGGCTTCAGCCAGGTCTTGAATGATTGTTCTTTGACACGGTGTGAGAGATAATTGAGACAATCATTCCACTGGCTTGAGTTAGTTACTCCTTCGTACAAAGCTAATTTCCCCCTCGTGGTTGTCCACATACGTATTCATATATTCTGTGTTCTGTCTAAAATGGTTACAAAAAAAGCGCTATCAGCCCCGTCAGGTTGTCCACACACTTATCAACAAGTGTCAGCTAATAATGCCTTTGGAAAGTGAAGGTGAGTAAGTGGTTGCACTGCGCGTAAAAAACTTACCCACAATTTATTAACAATTTGCGACCTGTCAATTTTCATGCTAATTAATAGAGGTACCCCTGGGGTGCGTCAAGCCGACAGAACGAATTTTATTCAGGTATTTTTGAAATGCTTGCTTGATAGAATCTTATAGGTGCTATCAAAAACGCCTTTGTTGGTCTTATAGTAAATTGGTGTGTGTATTAATTTCTGCGAAGAAAAAACCCTCTTGTTAACAAACACTTATCTGAATGTTCACTTTGACATCGCTGCTGTGGTTGTGCGGAACGGTGAATCAGAACGATTCATGACTGCGTGAAAGTGAGTTTGGGATCCGTAACGTGTGAATCGTTCAGCACCAAATATATGCTCTTTCATGCACTACTTTGCGAACGTGTGTATAGCTTCAATCGTAGCATAGCATTCACACGGGACAATGTTTATCGACCGAATATACTGGCCACTACGCGACTGGAGAAGCCGTCTGAAAACATGTTGAATTGACGACATATTGCTGCTCGGCGCTCGTGGTAGGAATCGGTTTCTCCGTTCTCGTGGCAGGTGAGGTGGTAATGGAGAGCATCGAGTACCTCGGGCCAGTTACGGCAATGTCGGCCTGGAGCTACGCTCTGGTAGTTATAGTAGAAGGGGGCATCACTTTGAGTGTACTCTTCATAGTCAAAGGGAGTGAAGATTATTGGCCGGTCAAGCAGAAGGTAGTCAAAGACCACGCTCGAGTAGTCACTTATTAAGATATCGGTGTAGCGCAGGAGGGGGTAGGGGTCAGCAAAAGGGTAAACCTTGATTCCGGAGCAGCCCTCAAACCTTCGTTTCAGGTCGGGGGAGTCGAGAAAGTGTACTTTTACGACCAGTGTGGCGCCGTGCTGTTGGAACAACTGCTGCAGGCTTTCGAGGTCGAAGGCGAAATTATCTAGCAGGCCAACCGTTCCTCGGCCGGATCGCAGCCGATGGGTAGGCATCCAGGTGATCACGTGTTGGTATTCGTGACGAAGTCGTTCAAGGTGGGCGATCTCGGGAAACAGCTGCTGGTCGAAAATATAATCATCGCTCAGGGCATCATTACGCGGCTGGCCGGTAATGACAATATTTTCATTTTTGGCCCGGAAGGCTGATAGAAAACTGGCTTTGACGAAGTCAGAGGAGATGGTAATCTTATCGTAGACCAGGCCGGTGTTGAGATACGGGAAAAGCGTAAATAATATGCGCTTCAGGCGATTCTTGAGTGTTTGGCCGAATCCGGTGCTTAAAGCGAGTACGTCGTAGCAGATCAGCTTGAGGGGCGTTCCGTGCCAGAGCTGGATTTTTTCCGCCCCGCCGATTAACAGCGCGTTGATGTCATGTGTGGAATGTGATATGAAACACTTTCCTGCTCGCAGGGCTGTGATTATGCCGCGGGCCGAGTACGTGTAATAGGATTCGTAGCCTGCCTGATTGAGCTGCCGAACCACTTCCTTGTCTCGGCAGAAGAAAACACATTTTGTTGACTTGAGATTTTGACTGCAGTACAAAAAGAAGTACTTCGAGTTGTCCATCCAAAAATTACCGTGGCCCGATCCAAAAGCGAACAGGTTCGGGTCTCGCGGGAACACTTTCCCCAGCAAGTATACGGGAAGGAGCAGGATGTAAAGGAGCGAATTAAGTATACCGCCACGCTTGCGTATTTTCAATTTGGCCAGCCCTCCGACCATTTTATCATGGGATCTTCCAGAGTTGGTGCTTCTTAACGCCGTGTATCCGGATAGCCAGCACCACCAACTGGGTGACAATCATGGCAGCGGCCACCGCGATGGGGCTGATAATCGGAATCAGCAAAGCGATTAGAAATAAGTGGACTACAGAGCCGATAGCAATAGAAAAGTTGGCATACTTTTCTCGTCCCAGGGCGGCCAGGAACGGGTACCCGAGAAGGATCGATGCCATTACAAATGGCACCACGACTGTAAAGAGTCTCAATAACTGACTGGACAACTCGAATCCGGCACCGAAGATTGTTTGAATGATAAAGTCACTAAAGACGAACACTGCCACAGCCAGGACGGTTGAGGCTCCGACTGACATGGCAAATACTTTCTTGAAGAACGAGACGTTAGAGCGGGCAGCCATATACGGATACAAAGCCTGCACCAATGGATTAAACGCCGATCGCATGGCGATAAAGAGCTTCTCGGCCGCGGCATAGAAACCAACGGCCTCATTGGTGGTGAAAAATCCCAGAATCACGGTGTTGAACGAGGAGTATATCGACACGGATATCCGCGAAAGGAAGTATTGAGAACTATCTTTGAACTCCTGCATTACGTCGCCAAAGGCAGGCATGTGAAGACGAACCTTGAATTTTGAGAGGACCACGAAAGTGCTGACCAGGCCGGTGATGATCATACCGATGGAGTTTAGCAGGGGAACCGTTACATAATCACTCTCCTGATGAACGAAGATGAAAAGCAAGAGCAAGTAAATTACCCGCCCGAGAACGGCCAGCAGCGTGATGTACTTCATTTTTTCCATACCCTGGAAGAACCACGTGGGGAATAAGAGGTTGCCGATGACGGTGCCGAACGTTAGTAGATATACTGTGGCTTCACTACCGAATTTATCGAAAAGAGCGATGAGAATGACGAGAATTCCGAGACAGAGGATGGCCAGTATGGATTTAATTATCATGACAGCGCTGAAGATTGTTGATATTTTCTGAGGGTCGTTGCGATTTACAGCTATCTCTCTGGTCGCCGATAGATGGAAGCCATAGTCAGTGACTATGTTGAAATACTGAATTACAGCTTGAGCAAAGACTATAAGGCCGAACTTCTCGATTCCAATTACCCTGACCAGGTAAGGGAGAACGATAAGGGGAAGCAGATAGTTGGCGGCCTGGAGCACCGACAACGACATGAAGTTCTGAAATAGTACCCGGAGTCCGGCTCCGCGGTATTTCTCGAGACTGTCTCTGGCCCGGGAGCGCCATGCCTCCAGCCAGCCGGTATCTTCGCCGTTATTAAGCTCCATAGATTGACCGGTTCAATTGCCCGTTCAGTTCGCCGCCCGATCGGGATATAGCTCTACTTCTTCTTAGGCGGGTTGCGGATTTCATTCAGAACGGCATTGAGCATGCTTGAGGACGTACCCTGCGTATAGGGGATATAAATGATGGGCACACCGACCTCCTCAAACTGGCTTTCGTGTTCTTTCCATTCGTCGGTTTCAAACCAGTCGTCGCCCACAAACATCTTGTCAAACTTGAGTTTCTTCCACGCCGCGAACTTGTCCATGTCATACTGGCCGACAACGGTATCGACATATTTGATGCTTCGGACAATCTCCACCCGTTCGACGAAGGGTACGACAGCCTTCTTGTATTTGTACCCGACCAGTTCGTCCGAAGTTACCGCTACAATAAGATGGTCACACATCGACTTCGCGTTACGGAGGAGATTAAGATGGCCGATATGAAACAAGTCATACACGCCACTGGTGTAACCGATGATTGGCTTTTTTGAATGTACTTTGCGTTCACCCATATTACAGATTCTTTACTGGTTTTCTTGGTGGGTTCTAAAAATCTCTATACACGCATTAAGATTTATTGTCATGAATTTCTTCCATCCGCTGAGGCCGCGAAGGTCAGTTGTTCTAAAAACCTGCGGGTCAAGCGGCCACTCGTCGAGTTGACCCAGCCACTTTTCGAAGGGGACGGGGAAACCGTATTTGGGCCGGTATATTATCTTATGCGGGAGGTACTGCTCGGCCAACTTTTTGAGGATATACTTGGGGACATCCAGTTCTTCGCTTATCTCACGAAACGACCGGCCGGCAGCCTTCCTTTGATGATCGTCAGATTTCCAGTGGAGCTTGTAATCAAATGGAAGTGAATTGACAAAGTCCACGAGGGGGTCATACAAGTACGGGAATCCTTCCTCAAGGGAGCTGAAGCGCATGGCGTTGACCCCCCTTATTATCAGCCCGGGGGTATGGATCTTTTGCGTAAAATAGAATACCTGATTGCGTGGGTCCGGGGGCATTTCGCTTTTTACCATGTATTTCTCAAGTAGCTGCAGATCGTCCACGAGGTATTCGTCTTTGATCAAACCGGGGCGATCCTCCAGCGAAAAGTAACGATAATTGTCAAGAAAGTAATCGAAGAAGGGTCTGTCCTCGGCATAGTTCAAATACATTCGAAGATTCTGGCCATAGCCGCCGAATATATCATCCGAGCCTTCACCGCAGACGGCAATGTCGCAGCCGTCCTCTTTGGCCAGTCTTTCCACTTCGGCCAGCGCGATTTCGTTCGGATGGAGCGGCTCACCCTTGTGTTCTATAAGGGGGCGCAAGAGGCACTCGGCCCCGATATAGTCGTCCTTTCTGAGAATCTTCTCTTTGTGTATCGAGCCGAATTCTTTAGCGGCCAGCCGCGAATACTCAAACTCATCGTCGCCATAAAAACCGGCGCTATAAGTATAAACCGGCTCTGCGGGGAAAACTTTCCGGTAAAGAGCGAGAATAAGGGTACTGTCAACCCCGCCACTCAGGGGTACTGCGACTTTCTTGCCATCAGTCAGATTCTTGATAGACTCGACCAAAAGTTCTTCCACTCGATTCAAAGCAACGTCGAAGGGAACTTTCTGCTCCTTAAAATCCGGATACCAGTAGGGCTCGATAGAGCCGTCGGTGACGCGGCAACCCGCGGGGACTCTTCTGTAGCCATCAAACAGCGTCAGGTCTCCGATGGGGTAGCGGAAGGTAAGATAGCTGGTGACACCTTCGGGACTGAATTTACTGAAGCCGCGCTCGGACACTAACCGGGGTAGACTATCGGCATGTTGCTTCGGGTCGTCATTTCGATAGAAGATGGTATGTTCACCGAATCTCGAACTGGTCATTCTTTTCCTCCAATGGGCCCGGTATCTGAAAAAAGCTTTCTCCGGCCGTCAGCAGCCGGGCTTTAACCAGGGCAGGGCTCATTGTGCGCTCCCGGCTGGTTTCTGTTGGTGAAAAAATATGAGCCTAACCAGCAGGAAAATAATCGAGCAACTGATCACAGCATCGGCAATGTTGAACGTCCACCAGCGGTCGATCTGGTATCCGAAGAGATTGATGTCGAAGAAGTCGAAATCGAGGAAGTCGACCACTTTTCCAAAGCGAAGCCGGTCGATAATGTTACCGATAGCCCCGCCCGCTATAAGGGCAAGCGGGAGCGTCAGCATCAGACTTGTCCGGTGAGTGTAGATGTAATAGAGGATAAACAATAATATAAGAATGGAAGTTGCCAGGTAATATGCTGGCGAACCGAAGTTGGAGCCCATGGCGCCGCCTTCATTATAAACTAAGGATAACATAAAGAAATTTCCCAGGACCTGGCGGACGGGCTGTTCGGAGAGGGTACTTATTGCCCAGAGTTTGGTCACCTGATCGACAATCACTACGGTGACCAGGGCGATGGACGGTGCAAGTAGTTGTCTCAACTTACTTTCGATTCGCGCCCTTCTTCGTTTCTTCAGCGGACTTACACTCAATACACAGCCGGGCGTGCGGAACGGCTTTCAGCCGATCAATGCTGATTTGCTTACCGCAGGAGAAGCATTTGCCGTATTCGCCGGTTTCGATTCGGCGCAAGGCCTCGTCTATGTGATAGAGGAACCGTCCCGACTTCGAGCCGAGCATGAAGGTAATTTCTCGCTCCATGGCGTCGGTCCCCTGGTCGGCCATATGATAGGAGTACGAAGAAAGGTCACCGGTGGAATCCTTGATGGTCTTACCCATCTTGTTGGTCATCGCTGAGATTTCCTCAAAGAGCGCTTCCCGTTTTTCCAGAAGCAGCTTTTTGAATCTTTCTAAATCGGTCTTTCGCATTATTGCCCCGACTATGTGTCTCGTTTGCTTACGGCAATAGCGGCGTTCACGCCATTTATATTCCACTCCCTGCAGCCCTCAAAAGACCCCTCCGCCAGATACTTAATCTGTTTGGCCAGAGTCTCACGGCGGATAAACTCATCATGCTTTCTGGCGGCAGCTAGCAATCGGTCAGAAGAATGCAGGAGAATCTCTATCTGATCGGTTACCTCAAACCCCGACGACTTTCGCATGTTCTGAATTTTGTTGACCAGCTCTCTCGCGAAACCTTCGTCAATCAAATCATCGGTCAGCCGGGTCTCAAGAGCAATCGACAGTGCTCCTTCACTTTCGACGGCGAAGCCCTCTTTTTCCGATTTGCTGACTTCAACCTCGTCTTCGGCCAGTTCAATTTTCTTGGAGTCGACCTGCAATGTCAAGGTTTTTGTATCCAGAAACCTCTTTACGCCCTCTGAATCGAGTTCGGCTACACAGGCCGCGGCAGCCTTGGCGTTAACTCCCAGTTTTGGACCGGCTGTCTTGAAATTCAGCTTTGCGGAATAGGATACGTAATTAGCCACATCTTCCGCAACCGCAATCTCTTTAATGTTCAGTTCGCTCTTGATTATGTCCAGATAACCCTCAAGCCGTTCCAGGCCGACCCAGTTGGGCAGCTTTATCATCAATCTCGACAAGGGCTGGCGGACTTTAATGTTCTTTCGGGATCGGGCCGCTCGTCCCAGGGAAACGATTTGCTCGGCGATATCCATGGTTTCTTCGAGTTTTTCGTCTATCAGGCTTTCATCGGTAACTGGGAAATCGGACATGTGAACAGAGAGCGGCAAACCGTATTTTTGGCGGTTCTCTCCCATGAGCTGGGTCCAGACCAGTTCGGTCAAGAACGGCGCGACCGGGGCAGCCAAGTGACAAACACCGGCCAGAACGTCGTATAGGGTCAGATAGGCGCGCATTTTGGAGGGATCGTCGGCCTTGGCCCAGAAACGTCGCCGGGTGTTGCGCACATACCAGTTGGATAGTTCCTCGATGACAAAGTGCTGAATGGCCCTGACCGGCTTCGTTATCTCGTAGCCGTCAAAGGACTCCGTGACATCTTTTACCAGGCTATTGTATTTGGAGATAATCCAGCGGTCAAAACGCTGTGGTTCACCGGCTTTTTTCTCGAGAAACGCTCGCGCGGTGACGCCTTCAGCTTCGGCCCGCTCGGAGATGTTATCGATATTGGCATAGATGGCAAAAAAGCTGTATGTGTTGCGCATGGTATCGAAAAATTTTCGGATAACTTCGCCTAAACCTTCATATCCGAATCTGGTCGGCAGCCATGGGTTCGATGCGGAGACAAGATACCAGCGAACCGGGTCAGCGCCGTACTTATCTACGGTTTCAAAGGGATCGACCACGTTACCTTTGTGCTTGGACATCTTCTTGCCTTCCTGGTCAAGAACGAACTCCAGAACGACCACGTTCTTGAACGGAGCTTTATCGAATAGCAGGGTGGAGATGGCCAGGAGGGAATAAAACCAGCCCCGGGTCTGGTCGACAGCTTCAGAAATGAAGTCAGCGGGGTATTTCCTTTCGAACTCATCTTTGTTCTCAAAAGGATAATGCCATTGCGCATATGGCATGGCGCCGGAATCGAACCAGACGTCGACTACCTCCGGGATGCGGTTCATGGTGCCGCCACACTCGCAGGTTAGTCTCACCTCGTCCATCATCGGTTTGTGCAGGTCGATTTCGTCCGGGAGATTCTGTGCCTCCTGCCGAAGTTGCTCAAGCGAGCCCACAGCCCGCTGTTTGCCGCACTTGGAATCTTCACAGATCCAGATTGGGATAGGTGTTCCCCAAAAGCGCTCACGCGAGAGCGACCAATCAACGTTATTTTCCAGCCAGTTGAGCATCCGGCCGGTGCGAATGTCATCAGGGTACCAATTGATGTCGTTATTGTTCTTGATCAACTGGTCTTTGAACTGGGTCGTTTTGAGATACCACGAAGGCTGAGCTATATAGATCAGCGGCGAATCACACCGCCAGCAAAACGGGTAATTGTGTTCGTATAGTTCCTTTTTGTACAGCTTGCCGGCTTTCTTCAGATCCTCCATGATGATCGGATCAGCGTCTTTGATGAACATCCCTTTGTAGGGGCCGGCGAAATCCTTAAAATACCCGTTGGCTTCGATGGCCTGGAAGACGGGAAGGCCATACTCTTGACCTACGTCGTAATCGTCCTGCCCGAAGCCGGGAGCAATATGGACAATACCGGTACCGTCCTCGAGAGTCACAAAGTCGGCGTTTATGACGAAAAAGGCTTTGTCGATCTCATCCTTGAAAGTGTCAAAAAGCGGAGCATATTTGCGTTTCAGGAAGTCTTCGCCTTTGTAGCGGTCGATAATCTTAACCTCGGCCTCGCCGCCGAAGGTCTTCCAGACCAGTGCCTCGGCCAGAACCAGTTTCTCTCCCTGATATTCCACCAGAACATAGTCAGCGTCAGCTTTCATGCACAAAGCGGCATTTGATGGGAGCGTCCAGGGGGTAGTGGTCCAGACCAGGTAGGCAAAATCATCATCGGCAGCTTTGACTTTGACGTATACCGATGGGTCCTTAACCAGGTCATATCCTTGCGCTACCTCATGGCTGGATAGTCCTGTGCCGCAACGCGGACAGTAAGGAATAGTCTTGTAACCTTTGTAAATCAGGTTGCGGTCAAAGAAATTCTTCAGAATCCACCAGACGGTTTCGATATATTCGTTGCGGAGAGTGACGTAAGCGTCGTCGAGATCCAACCAGTAGCCGATACGGCGGGTGAGATCGCTCCAGTCATTTAGATACCGAAAAACCGATTCTTTGCACTTGTCGTTGAATTTTGTGATGCCGTACTCAACGACCTGCGGCTTGCTGGTAAGTTTGAGTTCTTTCTCGACCTCGATTTCGACCGGCAGGCCGTGGGTGTCCCAACCCGCTTTGCGATCCACTCGAAAGCCTTTCATGGCCTTATAGCGACAGAATAAGTCCTTGACGGTTCGAGAGATAACGTGATGGATGCCCGGTTTGCCATTAGCCGTTGGAGGCCCCTCATAGAATACAAAATGGGGCCGATCTTGAGCCATTTCATGGGCCTTGTGAAACACGTTGTGAGTGTCCCAGA
Source organism: Candidatus Zixiibacteriota bacterium (assembly GCA_020351995.1). Classification (GTDB taxonomy): domain Bacteria; phylum Zixibacteria; class MSB-5A5; order GN15; family FEB-12. Next base: position 922,306 of record CP070674.1, on the reverse strand, counting down.
ACTTAAGGATTTGTTCCTCGGCCTTCGGAATCGAGAAATTATCTTTCAGCGGATCGAATTTCATCTGTACGGTTCCTGAAATAACCCATCAATTTAGGCTGTGTGCCTTATTTTGTAAAGGGAATTGTAGGGGTGGTTGTCCTGGCGGCCCATCGTATCGTGTCAGACAGCCTACCCCGCCAATTTTTCTACCTCATCGACCTGTTGGGCAAATAGCTTTAGGGTAGACTCAAATGGCGCGGGGGTGGTCATGTCTATGCCGCAAGCCTTAAGAAGAGCTATAGGATAATCTTTCCCTCCGGATTTCAAAAGCTCAAGAAAACGGTCCACGATACCTTCCTCACCCGCGATGAATTTCTCCATGATAGCCTGAGACGCGGCGTACGAGGTAGAATACTGATATACATAAAAATCCGAGTAGAAATGCGGAATGCGGGCCCACTTGTAGGCCGAAAGCTCATCCATTGTTAGGGCCGGACCGTAGTATTTCCCGGTCAGTTCGGCCCACAGCCTGGTGAGCATATCGGGCGAGAGGGCCTGCCCTTTTTCGACATGCTCGTGAATCATCAGCTCAAATCGGGCGTACATGACCTGGTGGAAATAGGTCCCCAGCGTATTGTCGATGTGCCGGTTGAGCAAATAGAGCTTCTCGGTAACGTCTTTCGCCCTTTTAAGTAGATACTGAAGCAAGAGCCCCTCGTTGAGTGTCGAGGCGACCTCCGCCACGAACAGCGAATAGTGCGCTTTGGCGAACGGCTGGTTAGAACTGGCCAGATGGCTGTGCAGGGCGTGGCCCATCTCATGGGCGAGCGTGAACATGTTATCTACAGTATCATTGTAATTCATCAGCACATAGGGATGCACCGTATAGCTGCCCCAGTTGAAGGCGCCGCTGGTCTTGCCCTCAGTTTCGTATACATCGACCCATCTTGAAGAAAAGGCGTTCGTCAGCGTATTCTGATATTCATGGCCCAATGGGGCCAGTGCCTCGATAGTCTCGCTGACAGCTTCGTCGTAGGGGACCTCGAAATCTCTTTCGGGAAACAGCGGACAGAGCATGTCATAGGGGGCGATTTCATCGAGCTTGAGTATTTTCTTGCGCAGGGTGGTCCACTTGTGAAGTCCGTCCAGATTAGCCTCCGTAGTATCAAGCAGCGAGTGGTACACTGCGGTTGGAATGTTATCACCGTCGAGAGCGCTATGCAGCGAATTCTCGTATCGGCGGGCACGTGCGTAGAACACGTTTTTGTGAACCTCGGTCGAAAGAGTCGCCCCAAGGGTGTTGATATGATCCTTATATGCTGAGTGGTAAGCGTCGCTGACGTCGCGCCGAACCCTGGAATCTGAGGATTCCATAAACTTGGCAAATCGCTGCTTGGTTAACTTTACCTCGTTGCCGGCTTCATCTTTTATGGATGGGTATTTCAGGTCGGCATCATCCAGTAACGAATAAATCGTGTCCGGGCCCTTGGCCATTGTCAGGGAAAGAGAAAGCAATTCTTCCACTTCCTGCGAGCGAATGTGCTGCCGTGAGCGGATCAGCTCGCGGAAGTAGAAGTCGTATATATCAGTTTTTTCAAAGCGGTTCGACATTTTCAGCAAATCTTCGTCGCTCATTCCAAGGAGTTCCGGTTCAATGAAAGAAAAGGCGGCGTTGGCCTGGGCCGCAAACATAGCAGTCTGCTCGGTCATGGCCTGATACTTCGACACCCGGGTATCGATATCACTATTCAGTTTCGCGTACTGGTAAAGGCGCGAAACCAGCATCGAAAGATTTGTTCGGAGCTCGAGACACTCAAAAAGCAAGGAAGGAGAGGAAAACAATTTACCTGCGAAATTCTTGACCTCACCGACCATATCCTGAGCCTTTTTGAAGTCGGCCTCCCACGCTTCATCGGATTCGTATATGTCGGACAGACGCCATTTGTACCGGTCTTCTATGTCTTTTCGTTGCGGGATTTCGTTCACTTTGTTTTTGGCTGATGCCATGTTGTAACCTTTCTATATGGTCTGTACGATTGACTGGAATAAAGCCATAAACGGGCATAAACGCAAGCGGCTGAATCGGGTGACTCAGCCGCTTGGCTCTCAATCCAAGTATCAGCACCAGTCAGAACGAGGTGGTGCAGATCGGTTTTTCTTCCGTAGCGAAAAGCCTATGAAGCCGATTTAGATAATCTGGCTTCGATATTCTGGCAAAACCATATTGAAATAGCGACCTGAGCCCGACCGCTCCCAGGATTAAGGATGAAAAGTCAGCGATGTTCAGCTCAAGGGTTACATCTGCAGCCGCGTTCTTCGTCTTCAGGAACGGTCTACCGTCTTCGAAATGTATCACCAGGCTCGAGTTATTCTCACGCAGGAAACTGTCCCTCACATTCAATTTCAGCCTGAGGGTCTGACCATTAAAATTGTGTTTTTCGAGAATCCCGAAGATCTGCCGGGTATTTAATACTCTGAACATTATGCCCACGCCGGAAACATGGCTTTCGTGATAGACCGGCTCGGCGAGGTTGCCGGAATCGTTTCTCGGGTCTTTCACATAGTGATAGAAATCGGGGTCGTCGGTGTGGAATATGATGCGGTTTATCTGGTCGGCCTGGGTGTGAAGGAAGGTCATCAATTCGGAAAGGGCTTCGGGCGTTTCGTAGATCATTTCGCTCACCTTGATGTGGTTGTCGACGAAATTCGCCGCGTTGCCCCGGACAAAGCTGAAGATCATGTAGCCTTCAATCCGTCCCTTCTTCTCGACCCCGACAAACTTGGTCTCTTTGGACAGGTCGAATCGGATTTTACGATTAACCAGTGTTTCCTCGATCATGCCGGTGTGACGATCAACGTAGCGATTGTAACAGTCGTTGAGCGCCTTCATATCCGCCTTACCGAGAAAACGTACATTCTTCTTGCTTTTTCCGCGGGGAAGGTCGGCCGGCTTTACCTTATAGACATGGTTGGTGGAGCCCAATCCGCAGCCCATCTGCTTGTAGAAATCGGGTCGGAAGGGCCACAGGACACTGAACGTGGCCTCGCGTTTGCGGTAGTGCCGCAAATAGAATCGCATCAGGTCCCGCGCGACGTGTTCCTTCTTGTGAACAAGACTTACGCAGACCGTACCGAGACCCCCGGCCAGTACTTTGTTGCCGAAGAAGTTCATGGTGAAGTCGTAGAAGATGGCGCCGCCCAGCAGCTCACTGCCGCGATACACTCCCCACCAGGACATGCGCTTGTCCTTGCTGCGCTTACGAAAGCGCTCCTTGACGCGCTTTTTATCTTCGGGGGTGGTAATCCCGATACCCGGATAGGCATCGGCCAGGATATCGATGAATTTCTCGATATCGGTAAACGGTATTTTTTTTACTTTATTCATACTGTTTTGTGGGTGGTGTTGTTTGGAAAAATCCTATTATGTGTTATTTGACTCTGTACGATACTGATGAGAAAAAGTTCAGCTTCTCCTCTCGTCGATATTCCCTACATCTTCTCCACACACCCCGCAATCAGGGCGCGAAGCTTAGGTTCGGTTGCGGAGGCGGCCCCGATTACATCGTCGAGTGAGCAAGGATGCATGTTATCAGCCAGCCCCATATCGGTGATAATCGAAAAAGCGAGGATCTTGATTCGCTGGTGATGGGCCGCGATTACTTCCGGCACGGTTGACATACCTACGGCGTCGGCGCCGAACCCGCGCAACATACGGTATTCCGCGGCCGTTTCCAGGCACGGCCCGGTCAGCCCTACGTATACGCCGACCTGCAGGTGGAGTCCTTGAGCCAGGGCGACATCTTTGGCCAGTTGTTGATAACCGCAATAGTACAGGTCATACATGTCCGGAAAGCGGTCACCCATGCTATCGTCATTGGGGCCTATGAGCGGATTACCGGGAAAGAAATTGATGTGGTCCTTTATCAGCATAATATCGCCGGGCTTGAAATTCGGATTCATGCCCCCGGCGGCATTGGAGACGATCAACGACTCAATGCCGAGGCGCCTCAACACCCTAATGGGAAAAGCTATCTGTTGGAAGGTATAGCCTTCGTAATAATGGAACCTTCCCTGCATACATATGACTGGCTTACCTTTGAGATTGCCGAACAAGAGCCTTCCGGCGTGCGATTCCACGGTTGACACCGGGAAATGGGGTATTTTGTCGTAATCGACCGACCCGAGCATTTCGATTCCATCCACCAGTGAACCTAAACCGGTGCCAAGAATGATCCCGATCTGCGGCTTGAAGCTTATTTGCTCTTTAATATAGCTTACGGCCTCATCCAATTGTTCGTGGAGTTCGTTTATGGAGCGCATGTCCTTTCCCTTCTGAGCCATAGGTTGGTTATTTCCGCCAATATAGCTTATCGCTGCGACAGGCGAAAGTGCAAGAAGCGCGTTGTGGCAGATAGAATGCCGCTATTGCGAAGGAATATTATTTGGGGCAAAAAAAAGACCGGCCGAGAGGGGATTGGTTGGCCGGTCTTCTATTCATCGGTGGGAATATACTTAATTCTTCTCGGCTTTGTCCAACTCTTCCTCGAACTTACTCACCACGCCATCGAGGGCTTTCGCCAGTTCATCGGGTGAAACCTTGGCTTTGGCCTTGTCTTCCGCTGAGGGCTGATCCATATCAATGGCATTGTGCTCGGTTGGGCGATCCTGAGCGTCGAGAGCGACCCCCGAATCAGCGTCATCCCCGTTTTCGCCGTTCTCGTTCTCAGATTCGGGCGCGTCCTGCGGCTTCTGCGCCTTGTTATCCGTATCAGCGACCTTAGCGATAAACCCCGGCGGAATGTCTTCGGCACGTTTGTCCGTTTCGACAATGGTTCCCTGAGGCGGCGCCGGGCCGAAATCTTCGGGATTGAGATCCTCGACTTTCTTCTCGGCTTGAGACTTGTACTGTTCAAGAGCGGCCGCCAGTTCTGGGTCGATGGGCTTAGGAGCTTTCGCTTTTTCGGCCAGCTTTTCTTTTGCTTCGGCCTTTTCGTCGTCGGTGTCGGATTCTTCCGCGTCATCCTCTTTATTCGACGGCCGGTCAGCCAGGGTTTCCAGCTTCTTGCGGGTCATATCTTCGGATTCGGTGACCTCAATCCCTCCGTTGTCAGACTCGAAACCGGGTTTCGGCTCGGGCTGTTCAGTCGGCCCATCCTCGGACTCGCCGTGAATCTCTTTTTTCACATCGGCGGTGGCGACCTCGTCAACCATGTCCAGATGGGAGTTTATCAGAGTGCGGAGTTTTGAGATATACGATCTTTTCACCTGCTCCAGTTCGGCCATCTGTTTTTCAATCTCAGCTTTCTTCGCATTGTAGGTATTGGACAGCTCCTCGGTTTGCTGTTTGACTTTGGCGATAATCTCCGCGGCTTCTTTCTTGGCGTTGGTGATGGTGGCGTCTGCGTTCCGCCGGGCGTCGATAGCCGCGTTCTTGATGGTGTCCTCGAACTCCTTCAGGCCGGCAAGCTGAGTTTTCAGGGAATCGCGTTCCATACTCAACTTGAGATTCTCTTGCCGGGCTTCCTCAAGCGCTACGGCTACCTGCTCGAGCAGGTTGTCTACTTCTTCCTTGTCATAGCCGCGCATCTGGTTGGGGAATTCATAGTTCCGAATATCATTTGGGGACAAATCCATAAGCCAACTCGCTTATCATTCAGGTTTCTATTTTCAAATTCGTCTATCGGCGGACGGTTGGGCTAGCTGTTCGAAAATCGAGCAGTTTCCCAAAACGCTGCCTCTACTTTATTATCGTAATTTTCGGTAAAATATTGAGTGGGCTGCAGGCCTTTTGTTTTCACCAAATGAAAACGAAAGAATTTCTTTGGCTTAGGATCGCCGATTTCGGGGGCTTCTCCCCTTAATCCCGGGCGCCAAACAGGGCTGTGCCAATACGTAGCATAGTTGCCCCCTCGGCTATGGCAATTGGGAAATCGTGGGTCATACCCATCGAAAGAGTATCGAACTGGTCACCGACGACATCCTGAGCCTGCCTGAAGAGCCTCCGGCATTGGCTGAATGCGTCGCGGATCACCTGCTCGTTATCGACAAACGGCCCGATCGTCATCAATCCCACGAGATTGATATTGTTCAGTGCGTTCGTTTGCCGAACAAGGTCGAGACACTGGTCTGGAGATATTCCATACTTCTGGCTCTCTCCCGAGCAGTTGACTTCAATCAAACATTCGATCGTGCGATCAATTTCGCCGGCCCGCCGACTGATTTCTTCAGCCAGTTTCAAGGAATCGACCGATTGAATCATGTCAAACAGCTGCACGGCTTTCTTGACTTTGTTGGTCTGCAGGTGACCCACCAGGTGGAACCGCGCGATCGGACCGACCTCGAGAATTTTGGGTTCGGCCTCTTGGATTTTGCTTTCGCCGATATTGTGGAGGCCAACGGCTACGGCTGTCTTGATGATAGCCGGGGAATGCGTTTTGGTGACAGCCACGATAGTGATGTCGTCTGTGTCCCGGTTGTATTTCTCGCATGCCTCGGCTATGCGGCCGTGAAGGTCCACCAGATTTTTGGATATGTTATCTTTCACCGTCGAGTAAAATAAACCACGCGTGCGCCGATTTTGGCAAGGAAAATGTTGGCGCCGGCTTAGCAACAGCTAAGCCGGCGACCATCGAAATCCATAGAGGACAAGCGTTCCTGACAAATCACGCGAGCGCAAGATTGGCCGGTTCATCCTTTGGCGGAGAACCATAGTGATCACTCACCGTCGGCATTACGATGTATTCGTCTGGTTGCGTAGACTCCGTCTGTTGCGGCAGGAAAAACGATTCCAGCCCGGCGACAGCGTCATCAACCTGGTCAAAGAATGATTTTATAGTGCCTGTCACGTGACCGCGCGCGGCTGCTATCATGTCTTGGGAGTAACCGAGTTCCTCCGCAGCCAGGTCGAGGAATTCGTTAGCCTTCACCAGAAGAGCCTCTTCGGCCTGATCGAGATAAGCGTCCACGGCGTCGAAGAAAGCCGCCATCATGTCGCTGGTGCCGTCTTCAGCGACACCTCCGGCGGTGTTAACGTAGTCGGTTACATTTGCTGGATCGGCCTCGGTGAAGCGCTCCGTCTGCACGTTGAAACGATTGAGGAGCGCAAAACTGAACTGAGTGTCCATGCGATAGCGAAGCGAGAAACGGTTAACGGCTCTCTGATAGGCTTCACCTGTCTTTAAATCCATGGAGCGCTTGATTCGAAGGGATTCCCGGGAAAACGATTCGAGCGCGAAGTTGCGACTCTGGGCGGCGACGACCCGGGCTTGACGGGCCTTGACCAGGCTGGCGTTTCGACCATGCCCGTCACCGAGCGCGTTACCTTCGCCCGCCTCTACTGTTTGCTTGCCACTGAAATTCATGGCGGCCTGCAGACCGAACCCAGCCGCTATAAGCTCCTCCTGCGAAACCGTTTCGCCGTCAGCAATCTGCTGAGCCAGGCTGGCAATCGCCTGAAGTTGAAACTGCAACCTTACCTCGTAATTGAAGTGGGTGTGGTGCCGGAACCGGTACGGCTGCAAGGGCATCTCTTCAGTTATTTCGGGTTGGGGATCACTGACGATAACCTTATCGCTGCCCCCGATCGCCGGTTCAGTGGTATCGGTGACGGCTGGATCGGAGCTATCCTCCAACATCGTGGCTTGAGTTGTGGTTTCGGAGGAGGGTTCGTAGGTGTCAGCGTTTTCTGTGGTGGCGGGGCAATCCTGCCGAGGTGCGTCGTCGTATTTCAAGGCCAGGCGCCTGATGGCCGAGTTCTGAATCATCTCAAGATAACGATTGGCGAAATTATCAGCTATGGAGCTAAAGAGATCGAAAATACCCATGTCGTCCTCGGAATTTTTACTCTGATTGATGCTGTGTATACATGTTATCGGCAATTCCGAAGCCGCCTTAAGGGGTATTGTTATGCCCCTTTGCCTGAGGGGCTCGAACTCGTCGTGTGACGCTTGACAATGCGGGTCAGTTTCGTACCTTTACGACAGTTCAGTAAGACGAACAATCAAAGCAAAGGAATCCGCCATGTCACCCGTTCACCCCGATACTTTGGCAGCCTTGACCGCAGGAATCCAATCTGAGGTCGCCAGCTATGTATTCTACCTGGAGGCAGCCAAGAAAACCGTGGCCGACAAACACAGAAACATCCTTGAAAAACTTGCCCTTGAAGAAAAAGAACATTTCCGGGTGCTCGAAAGGCAGTACGACTCACTGATCCGCAGCGAGAAGTGGATTAGCACTGCCGACATTCTCAAACAGGAGGGCTTGCCTGAGATAACCGAGGAAATGAGCCACGAGCATCGGGATTTGATTGACAAGGTTGGCGAGGCTGACTCTATGTCCAAGATACTAGATATCGCTTACCGTCTTGAGGAAGATGCGCGCGACCTTTTCGCCTCGGCCAAAAACATGGTTGACTCCGAGGAAGGCCGCAAGATGTTCGAGCAGCTTACGAAATTCGAGGAGGGACACATGAGAATGATCTCGGAGATGAAAGCTTCTCTGGGCTGATAAGATACAATAGAGAAAGCTAGCAGGGCCCCCGGCGGGGCCTTTTTGAATGCATCTATGTGCGTGTGAACCTTCGAATGGGCTTATTCGTTACGCAGCGCTTCCACAGGATCGATTCGGGCGGCGCGCGACGCCGGGTAGAATCCGGCGGCGAGACTGACCAGCAGTCCGAAAGTAAACGCTATTAGCACCAGCCAGAGCGGCAAGGCGAACAACTCCACGGCATCGACCCCTTGGTTTTCCATAATGGTTTTGGCGATCAGCGAAGCTATCCGAGTGATCAACCACCCGAACAATATACCCATGGCAGCACCAATTCCACCTATGGCCCCCGATTCAACCAGGAACAAACGCCGAATCTCGCTCTCATCGGCACCAAGCGATTTCATCACACCGATTTCCCTGGTTCGCTCCACAATTGACATAACCATCGTATTAACAATCCCCAGCGAGGCCGTGATTAGGGCAATCAAACCGACCAGCCCGAGGGCGAGGTCAAAGTAAAAGAAGGCTCGCTGGATCTGGTCATACTGCTCTGCAAAGCTGAAAGTCCTGAAGCCCAACGCCTGGACCGAATCGCGGATCGGTTGATAAAGAACTTTGGGATCGAGGTCCAGGGTAACCCTGGAATAACTCTGGGTCGATGTATCACCGGAGGCCAGAAACAACTTTCCCTGGCTCGCGGCGCTGGCCAAGTCTACCACATCGCCCGTGAAACCACCTGATTTAAAACGAAATGCCGTTTGGATGGGAATAATAACTCCGTCAATGCCAAGCCGTCCCCGTTTGGCGCCTTTAAGAACACCGACTATGGTAAGCGTATCCGAAATTGTGGCACGGGCATTCATGAATCCGTCAAAGAAACGCATCATAGCCCCGTTTAACTCCTCACGCGCCGCCTGCTGCCAGTATTCCGCCCTTTGGTAAGAGTCACTTCGAAAGTCTTTGACTCTTTCTCCGATGCGCTCACCTACGCTCTGAATAACCCTGGTCAAACCACTGTCGATACTGGCCGCCTGAACAGAGACTACTATTTCCATTCCGATTGCCGAATCAGCCTGCTTGATGCCCAGGGCCTCAAGGACATTTTCAGTAACCATCGCTTCACCCGCACTGTCACTACTGTAGGGTGATCCAGCTACTAATTGAGAGAATATCTTGGTCTGAACGGCCGCGCCGGGAAGAGCCTGAGCCTTGGTGACAATTTGGGTGTCGAGCGCAACCACGGTTACAGAAAAGGCCTGCAGAGGATAGGCCAGGTTTACGCCTGGAATACCGGCGAGTGTTTCGACGGCCTGCTGGTCAAGCACCGGCTCAGGTAAGGAATCATTGGGCTCTTCCTTATCGGGGGGATAAACATACATGGTCGAGAACAAACCCAGCTCGTTGAACTGCTCGGTGATGAGCCGCTGATTACCCGCTCCGAACGACAACATAGCCACAAAGGCAGCTATAGCAATGACGACTCCTGAAACGGTAAGGAAAGTACGCAGTTTCATGCGCCAAAGATTCCCCGACGAGATTAAGAGCAGGTCTTTGAAGGTCATTGACTTTTCTCGCCTCTGTCGGGTAGCTGTGGAGCCTCAATGAGCCTTCCGTAATTCATCCGCACCGTGCGGTGGGCATACCGACGAGCCAGCTCAAGGTCGTGGGTGGCCATGATTATGGTTTGCCCTTGGCCGTTGAGTTCCGTCAGCATTTGCCCTATCTGCTCGGTGTTTTCATGGTCAAGGTTGCCGGTGGGTTCATCGGCAAAAAGGATGCTCGGTTTCTTAACCAGGGCTCGCGCCATAGCCACCCGCTGCTGCTCACCGCCGGATAGGTCGGCCGGCTTGTGGTCCATACGGTTTGTCAAGCCCAGCCGTTCAAGCATGTGGCTGGCCAACAGGCGTCGTTCGCGAGCCGGAGTGTCGTTGAAGAATAAGGCCAGTTCAACATTCTTCAGTGCCGTGTGGTGCGCAACCAAATTGAAAGACTGGAAAACCATACCCACCTGCTTGGCCCGGTAGGACGACAGCTCCCGGCGCGATAGTGAATTCAGAGCGGTGCCGTCGACCTCGATTCTCCCCGAAGTCGGAGTATCCAGTCCGGCTAGGAGATTGAGCATGGTCGACTTGCCCGACCCCGAACTTCCCACAATAGCAAGGAACTCACCCCGGCGTATATCAAGGCTGACATTATCCACGGCGCGGACTTCCTGGGGGCCGCGGCGGTAGTAACGGCATAGTTCAAAAGCTCTCAGCCGACTCATATTTATTTGGACGACTCCGTAGCGTACAAGTTGCGCAGACTGGCAGAAAAAGCTAAGGCCATCTTCCCTCTCGCACAAGAAATTTAATCTTCCCCCGCGGTCGACGAAGTATTATTCATCGAGCACCGGCTGAGCCGGGGGTGATAGAAAATCTTCTTGTTGTAGAAAGGCATTCTGCCGACTATAAATAGTATGATGGCCAAAAAGACGCTTCTCAACTGGATCGAATTGTCGCGGGCGGCACTCAACAACAATATTGAGTCTCTATCCAGTCTGACCAACGGCAAACTCATGGCTGTTTCCGTCAAAGCCAACGCCTATGGACACGGCTTGAAGGAAATTGTATCTCTGCTCAAGGACAACCCGCGGGTTGATTATCTAACGGTGCACTCCGTCGAGGAGGCAATCGCCTGTCGTGAGAATGGATGGCAGAAAAGCGTCATGATTCTGGGGCCGCTTGCCCTTGACAATGTCGAGCCAATTCTGGCATACGATTTTGAGCCTGTTATTTTCAACAAATCGTTCCTGGTCAATCTTGGAAAGATGGCAGCCAGACACGGCAAGATGGTGAAAACACATCTCAAGCTCGAAACCGGTACGCATCGGCAGGGCATTCGCGAAGATGAATTGCCGGGCTTTGCCGAGGTGTACAAGAAATATGCCGGGTTGAAAAAACCTTACGGCGCCAGTATGCATTTTGCCAACATCGAAGATACAACAAATCACGAGTACGCTCAGTACCAGTTGACTACGTTTCGGAAGATGGTTGGGGCCATGGTCGGCCTCGGTATCAAACCAACCCTGCGGCACACGGCTTCCTCGGCCGCGGCAATTCTCTTTAAGAAAACGCATTTCGAGCTGGTGCGTCCGGGCATCGCCGTCTACGGCCACTGGCCGTCGAAGGAGACATATCTTTCCTATCGGCTGAAGGGTGGTCAAAACGACCTTTTTCGCCCGGTCCTTTCTTGGAAGACACGGGTCACTCAAATCAAGCGGCTCGACCCCGACTCGTTTGTCGGGTACGGATGCACCTATCGTACTACCACCGCTACTCGACTGGCCGTGGTACCGGTAGGGTACTATGAGGGATACAGCCGGTCGCTGTCAAATCAGGCTTATGTACTGATAAAGGGGAAGCGGGCTCCAGTGAGGGGGCGAGTGTGTATGAACCTTACTATGGTAGACATTACCGACATCAAAGGTGTTCGGCTCGAGGACGAAGTAGTTATAATCGGTCGGAATGGGCAGGAAACGGTTACGGTCGAGCAACTGGCCACGTGGGCCAACTCAATCAACTACGAAATTCTGGCTCGTCTGTCGCCGCACACATCCAGGTTGATAGTGTCGTAAGTCACAAGCGCTCCGGTAAAGACATTTATTGACTGCTTCAAGGGTTGCCGCAAGCCATTGATTGGCAAAAAGCTGTTTCAATCAAAACTTAATCGGGTCGATATTTTTCTTGACACTTCCGCCGGGTGTGAATATACTTCTTGTGAACCATTTCACATGGTCACCAGATGAAATTTCATTTTTGAAGACAAGGAGATATTAAGCATATGGCCTCTCCACTGGCGAGAAAGCGGATTTCGGAATCGACCATTCACCGGCTTTCGCTGTATTACCGAACTCTTTCATTGCTTGAGAAAGAGAACTATGAAACCGTTTCCTCCAAGGAGTTGGCCAAGCGCGAGAAACTTACCCCCGCCCAGGTGCGTAAAGATCTTTCCTTTTTTGGCTCTTTCGGGACTCGTGGCTTGGGTTACAATGTTAACGAGCTGAAATCGAAGATCGAGAGCATTCTCGGCATCAACCGCGACTGGAAAGTAGCTCTTATCGGGGTCGGAAACATCGGCTCGGCGTTGGTCAGCTATAAGGAATTCGCCAAGCAGGGTTTTCATATTATCAAGCTGTTTGACAACGATCAGCGAAAAATAGGCTCCAATCACAAGGGCATTATTGTTTCCGATATCAAGAATCTCGATTCCGAGATTAAGGAAGCCGGTATTACAATGGTCATTCTGGCTGTGCCGGCAACAGTGGCACAGTATATAGTCGATGATGTGGTGAAAGCCGGTGTAACGGCTATATTGAATTTTGCCCCTATCAATCTGAGGGTCCCTCCCACGGTGCACCTTCGCAACGAGAATATGTCTATGGAACTGGAGTATTTGTCGTTCGCGATGGTGAACAACCACGCCCCCAAGAAATCCAAGTAGGCCCCGGTCTAATCAGCAGGCCCGGAATAGCGTTTTACGCTAACAGTTTCCCGGAAATATGGTGTCCGCCCCATAATTTTGCCCGGTCTTACGGGTAAAGCTGTTGGTTTAAAGGACCTTACCACCGGCACACAATTTGTTCTTACAGCTTCGGGAGCCTGGGTGAAACGTTGAAAGGAGCGAAAAAATGAGAACAATATTCGGTTCATTAATATTGGTCGGCTTTCTGTTGTCCGGTACGGTATGGGCGGAAAATCCGGATGAGTTAAAGCAGGACAGACGTGAGATCCGAAGTAGCAAGGCAAGCCTCGACAAACTAAATCGATTGATCGACAAGTGGCATGAAGCCAATCTTGCGGGCGATAACAAGAAGGTGCGTCAGTATGAACTGGCGATCATCAATCTGTTTGTGAAAGATCTCAACGCTACTTTTCATGCTCTTGATCGGGCCGAGAGAGAACGAGCGAAAGAGCGCAAGGGTCAAGATAAGGGCGGCTGGGTTGCCGATGAGAAGGATTTCGCGGCCGCGCGAACCATTCTGGCGAGCAAGCAGGTGCTTCTTTACAAATGGAAAGTAAGCGACTCGTTCTCGCTAAAGTATCTCGTTCTGTCGAATTATCGGCGGTTGCTCAAGAAGGAACTGGGGATGGCTGCGCTCGAGTTTGCTGAAGACGTTCGCGAGATAAAGAAGGATAAAAGGTAAAGACCACTCCTTAGGTGATTCGTAGTTCAACTCAATCCTCCCACGAGAAAGTGCCGTCACAGGGCCGTGACGGCACTTTTAATTTTCAGCTATACGGCAGATTCGCTACTTCCGCTTGCGGGCATAAAGCCGAACCGAGGCGATTCTGCCGGCCAAGTCGCCGGCATGGCTCATATCGGGAGATGCCTTGTCATCGTCGCAACCACAGCTGCAGCCCTCGGTGAGGGCGCACAGAGAACTTTCAGAATATTCATACTTGTCGACCACACGCACATTCTCAAAGCCGGCCTCGCGAGCCAGCCTGATATACTCATCCTGCTCAACGGCACCGGCAATGCACCCTACCCAGGCAGTCATATTTTCCCGCAGGGCCTGCGGCAGGCCCACGGTGACAATATCCGAGACCAGCATCTGCCCGCCCGGTTTGAGGACACGGAAAGCCTCGGCAAAGACTTTTTCCTTATCCGGCGAGAGATTGATGACGCAGTTGGAGATAATCCAATCCACCTCGGCATCCGCTACCGGCATGTTCTCCATCTCGCCCTGGCGAACTTCGGCATTTTCAATTCCGGCTGCTTCAAGGTTACGGCGACACGCGTCAATCATCTCCGGAGTCATGTCCAGGCCGATCGCTTTGCCCTCGGGGCCAACCTTTCTGGCGGCCATAATGAGGTCCGGTCCGGCACCGGCACCAAGGTCGAGTACGGTGTCCCCCGGGGCGATATTGGCAAAAGCCAACGGGCTACCGCATCCGAATGACGCCACTCCCTGGAGAGGATCAGTTCCCGCGCCCTGCTCCTCGAGTTGAACTCTGGATGACCCGCCACAGCACTCTGATCGATGGGCGACCGCCTGACCATAGTGCTCGCGGACGGCCTTTTTTATTTCTTCATGAGATTTTTTCATCATTACAATATCTCCATTCCGGCGGTGCTTTTCAAGCCTCTTTTGAAATAAAGACGTATCCGGACTCAATAAGTTTAGTTTCCGTGTGTTTTTCTCATGAGTTGTGCTAACATAAACGCAGGCCGCCCTTTACGGACGGCCTGGCTTTTGAAAAACAAAAGGAGCGGTCGGGGCGCGTACTCGCCCCGTTACGTTTGGAACAGGTACTGTATTTTGACGAAAAACTGGCGCTGCGACAGGCAGGTCAGGGTGTGGAGTTGATCCATGCCGCAGCCCCTGAATTCGCTGTAATCGTATGTTGCCCCCGCGTAAAATGTCGAGAAGGGATTGATACGATAAGTGATGAGCGGGTCGATGTTCCACTGTTTGTTGAATTCATCGTACTCCGTAACCAGCCTGAGTGAAAACTCACGGTTGAACTGATAGCCCACGCGCAACCTGGTAATGCTTCCTTCGTAGAATCTGAAGTTCGTTTCGAGATCCCGGCTTCGGACGTAGTGGATTTCCGACTCTAACAGGAGCCGGTCGGTGGGGCGAATTTCCATCCAGGCGCCAATCGCGGTGTGCCGTCCCATTTCAAGATAGCTGCGGGCAATCTGGTTGCCATAGACCACGTTCCATCCGCCCTCGATAAACGGGATGGGGCAAGCCGACATACTCAACGTGACGGCCCATATATTCGGGAAGTCAACACCTCTGAGCATTTCCCGGCTGCGCAGGTACTCGGTCCATACGTTGGCCTGGGCGAAGCGGAACTGAGAACCGTAGGCTAACCTGATCCACTCGTCCTTACGGGTGCCATCGAAGTTCCAGATGCGGCCGATGTCAAGACTGGGGTCCACGCTGTGGATGATTGAGCCCGATGGCCGGTAGTTATACTGGAAGTAACCCAGCAGCCACCGGTCAGAGTTGCGGGGCTGATAACCGTTGGCGGCGCGATAAGTGGCCGTTCTCTGATAGCCGCGCACGTTGGCGTACCAGCTTCTTGAGTTGTGAGTGAGACCTATCAGTACGGCCGAGCCCCAGTACGATTCACCGTCGTAGGAGGCCGTGTGGGCTCCATCGTCAAAGGTAAGGCCATTAAGATAACTGGTCTTGGATGGATCATTCGGTTCATCGGTATGGGTAGCTATGACCTGTCCCCGGAGAGTAAAGGTCTTACTCAGCGACAAAGTGCCGTCGAAGCTGGCCAGGGTACCCGACCCACCACCGTCGATTCGTTGATCAGTGACAACGGCCCGAACGTGGTCGTCGTCGCCGTAGGCGTGTCGCATGGCCGCCATGTTGACATAGGTTTCCCCGAGTGGGATGTAGGCAGAAAACTCCTCGAAGGGAATAATGGCCAGGCTCTGTTCATCGTGGGCCGACAGGGCCGCAAAGCTGGTCTTTCCCAGCTTGGTCGAGGTCTTGGCGGCAAAATCCGGATTATTTATTGAACGCGTATACACCGCGTTAAAATTGGTGCGGAAGACATCGATGCCTTCCTGGAAAAACGGTCGGCGCTCGTCGTAGAAGAGAGCGTAGGTAGTATTGACATCAACCTGCGAGGCGTCGGCCTCAATCTGGCTGAAGTCCGGATTATACGTAGCTTCGACCACAACATCGGACGAGATGGCGTACTTGCCGCCGATTGACAGATCGCCATATATGTCACCGTTTTCGAATGATTCTTCGGGAAAAGTGCCGTCGGTTACAGAACCCTTCTGGTGGGCGACAAAGCTGGGCAGAAGCTCGATGCCTTTGCCGGGTTTGACATTCTCGATACCGGTCACGGTGCCCCATTTGCATGGCCAGCAGGACTCATTCTGGTCGTAGGTAGCCCAGGACATCGAGTAATGAACCTCACGGAGATGATGCCGGTAGAAATCGAATTTCCATTCCTGAATCGGTTTGGAAGGAAACCTGAGATTCGCGAACGGAATAGCCAGTTCTACTTGATAGCCGGAGTCGGTGACAATGCCTTTCGAATCAAAAATCAGGTCGAAGTTGGAATCCTCACCCCAGCCGGCCGACCACAGGGCGTCGTAGGGGATGCCGAGGGGATTGATGTTGATAATGTAAGCCCGGGAGGCATCGCCGTAAGTATCGAAAAAGAACCCGATGTTGTCATCGTCGAAGATACGTTCCCGTTCGCACATCGAAGCGCGAGTCTGGGCGGGATCGGCGTAGCAAATAGCGGCCAGATAGAGGTTCTTGTCGTCGTAGGCGACGAAGGCCTCGGTTCTCACCGGCGGGGCTACTTCCTCACCGGGAGAGTGTTCTGTAAAATGGGTCGCGGCCTGGGCGCCTTGCCAGCCCGGGTCACTCAGTTGTCCGTCAATTTTGATTTCACCCTGTGTCCGATGGGCCTTGAGAGTCGGGTGAAATTGAGGCGCAAAGGTGGTTTCGGTAATTTCTGAGGCAAATGTGGCGGTTGCCAGAACGAGCAAACAAACTCCCGCTACTACCCCCGTTCTGAGGTACGACATGTACTGTCTCCTGCCTTTATGTGTTTGGGGGCCGCGACTTTTGAAGGGGCATGCCGGCGAACGCCACAGAAAGCAAAGCGCGACCTCTCACCGCAACGTTTGGCACAGTTTACGGGCTTATGGAAGAAGCAGTTTCCAGTACGCAGGATTTGTCGGCAAAAGTCGTCATTTGGCCGTGTTAGATGTGTCATCGCCCTTGTAACCAATAGATTCATAGCGGGTTGCGTTGATTTGGGTTCGTTTCCACACTTTGTGTGGGTTTTGTCGAGGGTAACCCCGGTAGTTTGCTGGTTGACGGTTTCCGTACAGGAGCTTAATATTTCTCTGCCAACATGCAAGGATCCGACAGCAAGCTGTGGGGCACCAATACCTTGTAGGGGTTTGGGTTCGTTTTGTCATTTTTTGGTTTCGCTTCAGGTTCCAGTTTCTGACATTTGATTTAGACGGAAAATCAACCGATTTTTGCCGCCTAATTAATGGGTATGATGTAACCATCAGGTGAGAGTTTGTAAGGAAATCGTGATCGCACGGAAACCTACCATAAATGGTGGGCCACCCTGCCCGTCACAAGAGCACAGGAGTAGCCAATATGCAACCAGTAAATAAAACATGTCGTGGCCAGAGGACTTCCTGCAAAGATGCTCCTGCCATTTCAATTCACAAGCATTCGCCGCTGGTCTGGTTGGTGGCACTGTTGTCACTGCTGCTGCTGACGTGCGGCTTTCCGGAGAAGGTCGGTCTTGACGATGAGCGTGTTATCCCGTTGCTCGGCGCAATGGATATTACCGTTCGTGACTCGCTCGGATTTCCTGATATATCCGACACTGCCAGTGTATACCTGGAGGGAGCCGGTAACGGTTACGATGCCATGCTTCATGTAGATGAGGGGCTGATAAGCCGCACAGTCGCGTTTCGCCTGATCGACAGTAAGTTCGAATGGGCTGGTGAACAATTGATGTACTGGGGTCCCGAGGATTACGAAACGGTCGACGGTAAGATGAAGGAACATATTACGATGACCTATGAGGCAGGTCCGGAGTCTATTTCCGGTTATCCCATTGGCCGCTTGCATATGGATTACACAGGTAACGACCCCCGCCTGGCTTCCAAATCCGTTCTCGGGCCAGAGGACATCGAACCGGTTATACGGGAGTGGGCTCATCAAAGATAGCACCGCAGCAGCAAGTAGGTCGAAACCCCTGCCGGCAGGTCACCCGCTTCGCGGGGGAGGTTTCGACATAGATTCTCGAGTATGGATGACAAACATTCGCAGATATTATAAGAAGGGTAATGTATACTTTCTGACGCATGTCACGTACAAACGCGCTCCGCTACTTGTTGACCATAATGACCTTGTGTGGCAAGCGATTGAGAGAATATCACAAACATCATCGTTCGACCTGTCAGCCTGGGTCATATTGCCCGATCACATGCATCTTTTGATAGACCCTGGTGACGAGGATCTTTCGCTTCTTATGCGTCGCGTGAAGCTTTCGTTTTCGGGACTTTATCGAGGCCGGGTGGGTTTGTACGGTGGTCGCGTGTGGCAGAACCGGTATTGGGATCATGTGATTCGTGATAGGGATGATATGAATCGACATATTGATTATATTCATTATAACCCGGTGAAACATGATTTAGTTGGGGATCCGTTTCAGTGGAAGTACAGCTCGATTCATGATTATTATGAGCGGGGCTATTATGCCCGGGGTTGGGGGATATCGCGGGAGATGGATTTTGTTGGAGAGTTTGGTGAATAGTGAATTGTGTCGAAACCACGCTCGGCCCCGCTGAGGGCGGGGACCGATGCTCAGGGGTTTCGACCTACTTGGGCTTGAAAACGACGACGCATCATCCGGGATCACACGCATCGGGGAGCGGCCTGAAAGCGGGAGAGGGTTGTTTTGGATATCAAGATATCTGCGAATATGGAAGGATCCCACCGCAAGCAGTG
This sequence comes from Candidatus Zixiibacteriota bacterium, assembly GCA_020351995.1. Taxonomy (GTDB): domain Bacteria; phylum Zixibacteria; class MSB-5A5; order GN15; family FEB-12. The sequence continues at coordinate 903,321 of CP070674.1, read as the reverse complement.
GGTTACCCAGACCGCAGCGTGGTGCGAGTAATTGAGTGAACCAATGAACGAGTGGGTTACCGGGTTAAAAGTTGAAAAGGCTCGCTGGGAGATAGTACGGTTGAAGAATTAGAGATGATGTCGAAACCACGCTCGGCCCCGCTGAGGGCGGGGACCGATGCTCAGGGGTTTCGACCTACAGAAGATATTGTCGGGTTTCTCACAATTGTATTTTTATGGAATCGGAACCCGACCTACTTTAGCTACCTGGACTGCAAACCCACCATAAATGGTGGGCCACCCCGACCCACCCAAAGGGTGGGGCACCCCAACCTACACTCTCTGCCGTACGAGGAATGCCCTACGAAGTACGACGGAGAGGACTACTCCTGCTCTAACGGGATGTCGCTGTTGGAAATGTCGATGAGAGCTTTCCACTCACCATCGATTTTTTTCCAGACGATAACGTACTTGCCGTAATCCTCGATGGGTCCGTCCTCGGTTTCCATGACGAATTGCCAGGTGCCGCGCTCATAGGCCAGATCCCCGGAGGCAGCTACCTCGATGAAATCAGTGTGAAAAGAGTTGGTGATGGTGGTGTCGAAAATCCAGTCGGCGTACCACTGATAAATGGCCTCGGGGCCTTCGGCGGCAGGCGAGTTGGAAAGCATTTCCACGCCGTCTGGGGCGTAGAACGATGTGCATGCGTCGATATCTCTGGCGGCCACGGCCTCCTGCCAGGCCTCGACGACCTGCTGGATCTTCTCCGCTTCGGCTTTCGTGTCAACCTGCGGCGCCTGGGCGCAGGCGATGGTGATGAAACTCAGAACCAGCGCTATGACAAGCAAACGATAAACGGACATGATTGACCTCCATTTTAAGCTCCTGTGGCAAGAAGATATTGGTTTCGGAAACGGTGAGCAATGAAAATAGCATGACAACCAACAGGCTAAAAATGGTTGTCAGTGACCCGGGCGAAACATTATATATCGTTTGTCCGTAAACACCGAGAGAGAGGAGAGAAGGTGATAATCCCAGTCCGTCAAATCTATAGCTACCGTCAGCCAAAATCGAGAATTGGAAGAATAGTCCAATTCCCGCTTATTCGAAGCGTGATAGCTTTCTTGTTTGTTCTCGGCCCCATTTTTGTGTTGAGCTGGGTAAGGGATCTTGTCTTCGCAGGGCCCCTCGAATCTATGAACCTGTACTTGCGTGATCTAATCGGCATAATTTTCATGGCGGTGGCGATCCTTATGTATCGCCTGTTTACGCGCGTGGTCGAAAAGCGACCAGCCGTTGAAATGTCGGCGAGGGGAAGCGTAAGCGAGACCGGATTGGGCTTTTTGCTTGGCGCTGGCATCATGACATTCATGGTAGCCCTGCTGTGGGTACTGTCGTATTACAGGATCGATAGTGTCGGTTCGTGGGAGGTGATCCTTCACGCTCTGCTGTTTTTCGGCCTCGCCGCGCTTGGGGAAGAAATCGTTTTTCGTGCTATTCTGTTTCGGCACATCGAGGAGCTTGCCGGTACCTGGGGCGCTATTATCTTTACCGGTTTGCTGTTCGGCTTTGCTCATATCGGCAACCCCAACGCTACCGTCTTTACTTCGGTGGCTATCGCTCTTCAGTGCTTGATAGTTTCCGCGTGCTGGGTGCTCACAAGGCGACTGTGGCTGGTGTGGGGGCTTCATGTGGGATGGAACTATTTCCAGGGAACTATCTTCGGCGTTACTGTTTCGGGCGAAGATGAGCTCGAGACTCTGGTGACGTCCACCCGGAGCGGCCCGGATTGGCTCACCGGCGGTGATTTCGGCATCGAGGGATCGTACGTGAGTATCGCGATTTGCGTTGTGGTCGGTGTGCTTCTGATTATGAGAGCCGCCCGGGCCGGACAAATTCTGGGGCCGCTATGGGTGCGGAAGGTTCGAGAGGTTGAACCGCCCGCAGAGCCTTCGATTGATCCCCACCCAATGGGTGGGCCACCCACGGATTCTACCATTTAGAATAATAAACCGCTCAATCCCCGTTGTCAGGGGGGAGGAAGAGCATCCAGGCCCCGGATGAATTCACTCACTCTTCCCGGTCGGTCGGCAGTGAGAAATGCTGCTGGACCAGGAACCAGGTGCCATCGCGTTTTTCCAGCACTCCCGTCCATCGGGCATCGGTCCATCCGACCGGCTTGCCGTCCCATTCACCCTGGTCATCCAGAAGACACGAGAACCACGCCACCGTACCTTCGGGCGAAAGATTCACTCTCAGGTCCTTGATTTCGGAACTGACGGCTTTGAAGCGGGGATCGAAGAAGAGTTCCTCGGCGAATTTCTGAAAATTGTCAAATCCGACGATGGTCGATTTCGAGTCGGGATGGAAGATGAAAAAGGATGAATCCCGGGCGGTATGGCGGTAGAGTTTTTCCCGGTCTTTGTCGGGCAGGCACCAGGTAATACTGGTATGGATGGCTTCTTTAACGGCGGCGATTTCCGCCTCGCGGTCGATACTCACGGTCATTTTCGCGCACCCTATTGTTATTAAGCAGACGGTTAATAGAACCAGCGGTGTTAAATACTTCATAATACGCTCTTTCGCTTGAAGGGTTTCCTCTGGGACGCTGTGGCGGGCTGATTCGTTGACAGACTCCCAGCAAGTGGAAAGAATGCGATTCAGGGTGGTGGTGTCAACCTGTTCGCTTGATACAGGCCCGATCGGGCATTACATTGTGGTGTGATCAAAGCCGTAATTTGCGATTTGGATGGTTTGCTATCCGACACCGAAAGGCTCCATATGGGAGCCTATCAGGAAGTTCTTGCGGCCCTTGGCGTGGACCTGAGCCGTGATGAGTATATTGAGCACTGGATTCGAAACGGCGAGGGTGTAGCCACCTACATCGAGAAACGCCGATTGCCTCTGGTTGCCGCCGAGGTACGTGCCACCAAAGCGGCCCGATACCGGGAGATGATACGGGCCGAAGCGGAGGCGATGCCGGAAGCGTTGCCGTTCCTTCGACGGATTCAAGGACAGAGAAGACTGGCGCTGGGCTCCAGCTCAATTCGGGGCGATATCGATGTAGTGCTGGAGAAGATAGCCGCCCGGTATTTTTTTGAGGTGGTGGTATCGGCCAATGATGTCGAGAGGTTAAAGCCAGCGCCTGATATTTTCATGCGTGCGTCCGAGCTGCTTGTTGTGGAACCGTGCCACTGTGTTGTGGTGGAGGATGCTCAGAAAGGTGTTGAGGCGGCTTATCGTGCGGGTATGAAGTGTATCGCCGTACCCAACGAATTTACGCTGAATGACGATTTTTCCCGTGCCAGGGCGGTGGTGTCATCGCTTGCGGAGGTTACGGTGGAGTTTATTGACGGGTTGGGGTAGGGGTGTCGGGTCCGTTTCCGAATCCGTTATAAAGGGACCATTCCGGAAATCGTTTTGAAATTTCCCTTGCCCTTCATGTTGCTCATTTCGTAGATTGAAGGCGAAGATAATAGTTCCGTTGGGGGTGGCGAAAAAGATACCGCCTGAGAACATACCCCCTCGACCTGATCCGGATAATACCGGCGTAGGGAAACGGAGATGTATAAAACATCCCCACTGCCTAAATACCGGCAAATCTCACGAATCAGGACGGAATCTTGCTAAACTATAACAAGTTAAAGCGAGGTAACGTCATGGACGCTCAGCGTCACTTAAAGACACTCAGTGTGATTTATCCAGATCGACACGGACGTGCTGCGCGCAGCTTCACGTTCATGTCGGTCCTGGTTGTCGCGGCCGCTCTTGTGGCATTGGCCGGGACGACCCTGGGGGCAACGACCACATCGCTGAAAGGCAAAGTGGTCGATTCCAACGGGGATCCCGTTGTCGGGGTTTCCGTAATAACCGATGTGGCCGGTGTCGGAGCGGTCACTGATATCGACGGTTCATTCGAGCTGACCCGGACCGGAGACGTTACGAGGATAACGTTTTCGTCGGTCGGCTTTCACTCCGAGCAATACAAGATCGATCAACTACCCGAAACGATCATCCTGAGAGCGGCTTATTACCGTGGTGAAGACATCCTGGTACGGGCCGACCGGGCCGAGCCGGGAATTACCCCGGTGGCGTTCGATAATTTCTCCAAGGACGAAATCAAACGCGACTACACCGTGGCGGAGTTTCCGCTTCTGTTAAGCACGACCCCAAATCTCTATTCGTATTCCGATGCCGGTTCGTCGCTCGGGTACAGCTACACCAAGATCCGGGGTTTCGATGATAAACGGATCGTAACGTATATCAACGGTGTGCCGCTCAATGATCCGGAGGACCAGGCGACATATTTCGTGGATCTTCCGGATTTTGCAGCCAATGTTTCGGATATTCAGGTACAGCGCGGGGTGGGCAATTCCCTTTACGGCGATGCTTCGTTCGGGGGCTCGATCAATATCGTAACGACCGGTTTTGACCGTGAGCGCAAGACGACGTTGACAGCCGGATACGGTGAGTACACCTGCGATGGTAAGTCGGTCAGCGATGTTTACAAGCAGAGTGTTGAGTACGCCAGTGGTCTCATCGACGGCAAGTGGCTTTTCTCGGGGCGGTTTTCCCGTCAGAAAACCGGGGGGTACCGTCACGACAGCTGGTACGAAGGTTGGGCCTATTATTTTTCAGTGGCACGGCTCGATCCGCGTATGACCACCGAGCTTCATATCTATGGCGGTCCGATGCGTATGCACCTGGCTTACTACGGCTCCACGCGGGAGGCTATCGAATTGGACCGTCGATCGAACCCACTCACGTATGACAATGAGACTGACAATTTCAACCAGCCGCATTACCAGTTGCAGAACACTTATCGCATTGATGATAAGACGACGCTGCACAACACGCTCTATTACATTCGGGGTAAAGGATATTACGAGCAGTATAAGGATGGTCGTGACTACTATGAATACAACATCTCGCCGGACCTCATTAATATAGACCCTTCCACCGGCGAGCCGTATACCGAGGGTGACCTGGTCCGTCAGCAGTGGGTGGAGAAGAATCAGACCGGCTGGAATTCACGTCTGGACATCGATCACGATAAGGGTACCCATACTTTCGGTGGTTCGTTCTACTACTTCAGCTCCGATCACTGGGGTCAGGTGGTATGGGCGCAGAACGTTTCGGGCTCGCTTGATCCGCGTCACCGGTATTACCAGTATTATGGCACCAAGTACGTCGGGTCGGCTTATGTGCAGGAGTACTATGATCTCACCGACCGGCTCTCGGGCCAGGTAACAGCTCAATTGCGCTATCAGAAATATGATTTCGACCAGGAGCGGATGGGGGCTTTCCTGGGGCTGAATTATAATGTGGATTGGGTGTTTTTCTCCCCAAGGCTCGGTGTCAACTACAGGGTGGACGACCGGATGAGTTTCTTCGGCAATTTCGCGGTGTCATCGAGGACACCGACTGATGCCGCCATATATGACGCGAACGACCCGTTTATACTTCCGTCGCTGGAAATTAAATCGGCGCTGGTAGATGCCGGTGGTGACACGATAGGATATGTTTTCGGTGATCCCACCGCTAAGAGCGAACGTGTTTACAATGTTGAGGCAGGTTGGAGGTATCGGACCGATGACTACGCATTCGGCATGAATGCCTTCTGGATGGATTTTCGCGATGAGATTATTCCCTATGGCGGCCTGAACGAAAACACCGGTCTTCCGATTACCACCAATGCCGATCGGTCGGTGCACGCCGGGATGGAGCTGACCGGTGCCTACCAGCTTGTCGATAGACTGACTTTCAGTGGGAACTTCGCGCTGAACTATAACCGGATCAAAGATTACGTGGGCAATGTTGAGGTATATTTCCCCGACTGGTCATCGTACACGGAGGGCATTGACTACAAGGATAAGGTCATACCCGGTTTTCCCGATTTCCTGGGGAATCTGATTGCCGACTATGCTGACGAGCGCTGGCGTTTAACGTACCGATTACGTTTTGTGGGGAAGCAATACATGGAATTGTTCAACATCGACTCGCTGGCCATCGATCCGCATGTGGTGTCATCGGTGTCGGCCTCTTACAAAGTGAGGGGATTTCTTGGTACCGGCGATTTGACTTTCCAGGTGAGAGTTGACAATCTTTTTGACAAGAAATACGAATCATCGGGTTACGGGTGGACCTGGGGTTTGTCGGATGCTGTCGGTGAGCCGGTGACATACATCCATGAAGCCGAGTATTTCGTGGCCGCGGAACGGTCTTTCTACGGACAACTTATGCTGGAGCTCTTTTAGCGGCAGATGCATCTTGTTGATTACCTGCTGATAGCAGTCTACCTTGGCACGTTGTTGACGCTGGGGTTCATCCGGCGCCTGAAAAAGGACAGCCCGGCCACCGAGCTTATTGTCGGCGGCCGGGTGCTTACTTTGCCGGCGTTCGTGGCCAGCCTAGTTTCGACCTGGTATGGCGGGATTCTCGGTGTCGGGGAGTACAGTTACCTTTACGGGCTGTCGAACTGGCTGGTGTTCGGTGTGCCATACTACCTGGCGGCCTTCTTATTTGCCATGTTCCTCGCCGAGCGGGCCCGTAAGTCGGAGTTACTGACCATACCCGACCGATTAGCGCAGGCCTATGACAATAAGACGGCCGTGGCCGGTTCGGTTATCATTTTTGTGATGACGGTTCCGGCGGCATACGTTCTGATGATGGGCATTCTCTGTCAGGAGCTCTTCGGCTGGCCGTTCTGGGTGGGGATTGTCGGCGGGACGCTGTTCTCGGTAGTGTATATCTATTTTGGCGGTTTTCGCTCCGTGGTGCGCACGGATTTGTTTCAGTTCGGTTTGATGTTTTTGGGTTTCGCGACACTGGTGGTGATGTTGGTGTTCAAGTACGGTGGGCTGGAGTATCTCTCGGCCCGGGTGCCATCGACCCATTTCACCTGGCACGGCGGCAATTCCGGGTGGTATATCGCGGTGTGGTATGTGATCGCCCTGGCGACGTTGATTGAGCCGACATTCTATCAGCGCTGTTACGCCGCCAGAGACTCGAAGGTAGCCCGCCGGGGTATCCTTCTGGCAATTTTGTGCTGGACCTTTTTTGATTTTCTAACCACCAGCTGTGGTCTGTATGCCAGGGCAATACTGCCAGAACTGGAAAACGCGGTGGGTTCGTACCCGGCCCTGGCGTTGAAGGTTATGCCGGCGGGGCTGATGGGGGTGTTCGCGTTGGCCTTGCTGGCCACCGTTATGTCGACCATCGATTCCTATTCGTTCGTGGCTGCCTCGACTTTCAGCCGGGATATTGTCATGCGGCTGTTTCGAATCGAGGAGAATAAGGTAACGTACTACACCCGTATCGGCCTTTTTGTAACGGTGCTTCTGGCGGTGACAATCGTTCTGTTTTTCAGATCGGTGATCGACATCTGGTATGCCTTTGGCTCGATCGGCACGCCGGCACTTCTTGTACCGGTGTTCTTTTCTTTCGTCGGTAAGCGACGGTTGCCATCGCGATGGGCATTTCGGTCAATTGTTCTATCGGGGGGATTGTCGCTGGTGTGGTATCTGTCGAAATACTTCACGGTCGATGAAAGTTTCTGGCTGGAGATCATGCCAATATTTCCCGGCCTGGTTGTGTCATTAATCGTATTTATGATGTTCTCGGAACACCGGGAGCATAACACGGTTGCAAAATAGAAATTATCGGTTATATTAGCCGCTTATGAGTGAACCAATTTACGTATCCAAAGAAGGCCGACTAAAACTCGAGGCCGAATTAAAGAGGCTGAAGTTCGAGGAGCGCCCCAAGATAGTCGCTGAAATCAAACGTACCCGAGAGCTGGGCGATCTTTCCGAGAACGCCGAATATCACGCCGCTAAAGAGGCTCAGGTGCATCTGGAGAGAAAGATTGCCGAACTGCATGAGAAGCTGTTACACATTCAGGAAGTGGATACCGATCAGATTCCATCGGACAAGGCTTACCTTTTCGCCAGGGTTCTGGTTAAGGACAAGAAGTCGGGTCACGAGACAGTCTATACTCTGGCGCCTCCGGAGGAGGCCGATGTTGATAAGGACATCATATCGGTTAAATCGCCGATAGGTGCCGCGCTTCTGGGTAAGGCTGTTGGTGATGTGGTGAGTATAAAGGTTCCCCGCGGAATACTCGAATACGAGATTCTCAGAATTTCCCGTGATTGATGATTTTCGCCCGTGACGGGCAAGTTACTATCTATTCGTCAAGGTCACCGAAGAAGTCGTCGACTGATTCGTCTTCCTCGAAATAAACGCTGGCTTCATCGGGATCGACGCCGGCTGCCAGGCTGGCGCACTCGTAGCCGCAGAAGAATTCGCCCCCCTGCTTTATCGCTTCGCCGAGTATTTTCTCGCTGCAGTTCGCGCAAAACATAATGGCCTCCAAAGACACCGGAAAGAATGGTCCGTGGTTTCCTAATTTTCGCTCGACAATTCGTGATAGTCATATTGTCGAACAAGCGAAAAATATCTTAAATTCCGTTTTCAGGGGTGTCAAGTATTTTTGACGGTTTTCCGGGCCGGAAAGAAAGCCGCCCGCGCCGGGCTGCGGTCTGGCCGACCCGCGGGTGCGGGTCAGGCCAAGGTCACTCTTCCCCCAAGCTCATTATGTCCTTGACCAGGACGGGCTCGACGGCGTAGAAACCCTGTCCGTACTTGCACCTGGCCTGCAGGCCGAAAGAGCGGGCCATCGCAGTCAGGTTTTCGATATAGTCGCGTGACTTTTCCGGGTTCAAAAACTGCGATTCGTGGGCCGAAAGGGCCTCGATCCAGCGGTCAAAATGGGGGGTAATATCGACGACGAAGTTGGGGGTAACCCCGGGAGGCAGAAAATAGTGGAATATTCTGGTTATCAGGTGCGGCTCGCCGGGGACATCGACCTTTTTCAGTGAGGCCAGGTGGGCGGCATTGATGGCGATTACACCGGCTGCCACGTGATCGGGATGGGATTGGCGGCGGCCGTGCCCCACATGTGGGTAGGGAGCCAGAACGACGCGGGGTCGGCAGCGGCGTATGATCGCGGCCAGTTCCAGTCGTTTGTTGTAGCTGTCGATCAGTTTGGTGTCGCCCCAATCGTAGGTGGCGACGATGTCAGCGCCAAGGATCCCGGCGGCTTTCTCTACCTCTTTTTGTCGGACCCCGGCGTTGCCACCGGTACCCATCTCTCCCTGGGTAAGTATAACCACGCCGCATCGGTATCCGCGCTTACTGAGATCAATCAGTACGCCGCCGCTACCCACCTCGACGTCGTCGGGGTGGGCACCGACCGACAACAGATCGTACAATCCGGTTGTACTGCTCATCTCAAAAAAACCCGGAGGATTAGCTCCTCCGGGTCCATTCGAATCCTTTATGCAAAAACCTTAATCTCCATTGCCGAAGGAGTTGGAATGGAAGATAAGCATTTCTTTAAGCAAATCATACAAATATTGATCGCCGGTGGCCGGATTACCCGGATAGCCCTCGTATTCATGGACGGTTAGGAGAGTATCCGAGCGGCCGAGATTCTGGATAGTCGACGCCCAGGACATGGTCTGATCGTGGTAGCCAAAGCTGGCTTCATCAGAGGTGGCGATAAAAATGTTGACGTCATCGAGAGCCGAGGTATTGAGATTCTCAAGGTTATTGGGAAGCCAGAAAGCATTCCAGATAGGCGGGTAGGGATCGCCGGCGCCATCGAACGGGAGGTGGAAGTCAAGGTTGTATGCATCGGCCGTCACCACGTTTGTGACCAGAGTCATGGTATCATCGATGGTATAGCGCTCGGTGATATCGACAATTATACCGGTCGGAGTAGGCGATACAAAGCACTCCAGTGCCGTGTCGTGGGGCGAGAAAGCCAGGGCTCCGCCAATGAGGAGACGAGTGGTGGGCCATGCGGAGGCACTGTCATAATCGGCTTTCCAGTTTTCCTCACCGAGAAGACCCTGTTCGGTCAGAGAAGGCACAAACAGGTCAATCAGGCCGCTGTTGCCATCGGGGCCATCGAAATCAAGCGGGCCGTCGACCGCCGAAATGGATGTGAAGGTACCGGGGTTGAGCATGGCCGCGCGAAAGGCTCCATAGGCACCCATGCCGACACCGCCGATGCCTCGTTTGGCCGGTTCAGCGATAGTCAGGCCAAAACTCTCGATATGGTCGACCAGATTCTGGCCAACCAGAGTGTCATAGTTGCCCGCGCCCGGGTGGTCTTCGGCAAAGAAATAGCCGCCGAACACGAGGTCGTTGCTAATGCAGGCGATAAACATCGGCTGAATCTGACCGGTGGCGATAAGCTCGTCAGCGATCTCCTGCAGGCCGTGATTAAAATAGTAATAGTGGTCTTTGCCCTTAGGAGGCAGCAGGATTAAGAGTGGTACCGGTCTGAGTTCGCCGCCGGCATAAGGCTCGAAATTGACTTTCGGTCGATAAGCAATCATTTCGAGCATCTGGAAGTCGTTCTTGATCTGCAGGAGCAATTCATTGAAGAAGACGTGTGTCATCACCAGCGGTCCGCCTTGCTCGATAGCCAGATCGGTCCCCCCGTTGGGGCCGCGGTCGGAACAGCCAACAGCGAGAACGAGAGCGAGGGTCATTGCCAGAATTGATAATCTAACGAAAACGTTCATTGTTGACCTCCTTAAAACCGATAGTTGAATGACAGGACTGTCTCGTAAGTGTTGGCTTTGTACTCGCCGGTAAAGTTGTCCGGAAGGTCATCACCATCGGTGTCGACCAGGCCATCAACAGCCAGGTCGGGGTAGGTTGTAATGCTACCGGCCAATCCGAAATCCCACTGGCCGTGATGGTAAATGACACCGGTGCTGTAACTGTATTTCGTACCGGTATCCATCAATTGCGGCTTGAACTCCAGTGCTTCCTCAGCGGGTGACTGGTCCATGGAACCCCCGGCGAGGAATGTGAGGCGGTCCCGGAAATCGTATCTTACTCCCATGGCTACTTTCGCAGCGTCTTTCCACTCCACCGGATTGGAAATGTCCTCGGTGAAGAATTCCTGCAGCATGGTGCTGGTATCAGCCGCGCCGGTCAGGCCATGATGGTTGCTGAAGACGAAATCAAGTCCGTCAAACTTTGACCAGAGAGTGTACTCACCGTCGAGGGAGAGCGTCAGGTTTTCCGTCAGAGAGTAAGCCAGCCCCATCCCGAAGGAAGCCGGGAGCTTGAGCTTGGCCTCGAAGTCGGCAGAATCAGTTATTAAGCTACCCGATGCGAAAAGGTATTCGGGGGTGCCCGGAAGGTAATCTACACCGTCGGCCCCGCCCGGTGTCAACAGGTCGGCGTTAAGCGGCATGTAGTAAGCCAGCATGCTGCTGCCCTTTAGAGTTATGTCGAAGGGCAGGGCGGCGGTAAAGCCCAAGTTCAGTTTGTCGGTCAGGTCGACCATCAAGCCGCCCCTGAGACCGAATCCCCAACCCTTGCCATCGTTTTTGTTCCATTCAGTTATCTTATCCCAGGGGCGAACATCCAGTGGCGTACCGTCATAAGGATTGTCGCGGAACAGAACGTTGGTGTAAATGAGATCGGCCCGCAGCAACTGAAGTCCCAGACCGAAATATGCTTTTTCTTCCATGATCTCCCTGGCAAAGGTCAGCTGAAAGGCCACGACATCGATGTTGTTGCTAAACTGGTCGCCGGGTACCGACAGGACATCATTATATGCCAACGGCAGGTCGTAGAGTTTCCAGGTGATGTTGTAGTCGAACGGCTGATACGCCGACAGACCCATGACCGTTTCTCCCATCACAGGCAGTCTGACAAGGAACCCACCGGATGGGTTGTTATAGATCTCATGTTTATTGTAATTAGTGACGTCGTTAAAAATACCGACTTCGTAGACGTCGCCGAGCCTGTAATCCGGAGTCAATTCATTACGCAAATGAATCAGCCCTACCGTTCCCCCCATCTGGTTGTCCTGTATCAGGGCGTAGCCGGCTGGGTTGTAGTAAGCCGCCGTCCAGTCATCGGCTATCGCACGGAAAGCTCCCGACAGGCCTCTCGCCTGAATGCCGACGGAAAAGTTTTCGAACCCGCCGGCCGCCAGACTTGGGGAGAGCAGAGCTATTATTACCAGAATCTTAGCAGAGAATCTAACAATCGACATTCTCGTCTCCATAAATTTATGCTATGAAATGTTTGTCACTCTCGAGCCAATATCAACACTCTGACCGGGTACAAGTATTCCCGAGGATACTCATGCGGCCCGGGTTTAGAACGGGGTATTTGTACCCTAAAAATAAGCAGTCAAGTTACTACAACCCCATCTGGTTGTCAAGGGATTCCCTTGTTTTTTCGATTGAACCATCCTCTTAAACTTTTGATAATGATGGCCTTACTCGCAACTATTATAGGACGCACGAGTTGTCATTTCGTTGAGAGTGGGCAGGTTCGTCTTCGAAAAAAAATGCAAGGAAATTAAAATCACTTGAAACATTTAGGCTTACAGACCATCGCCGGAGAAATTTCGTTCTTCTGGTTTCTCAGGAAATGATTAGACGGTGCCCACTGGAAATTCTTTCCCGAGATACTGGAATCCGTTTCTAACTGCAGCGTTCGGTGATTCGGGCGCGGATGCGACGGTCGCACAGTTATGTGGCTATGTCACAGTCGCTTTGAATCATCTCCGAGCGCTTTGGCATTTCCCTTGCAGGCTATCGGAACGATAAGGTTTTGAAATGGATGACAAGCCTGTTTTTGCCATAGGAAGGTAGAAATGAAGAAACGGTTTTCACTTATTGTCTTACTCGTCATTGTTCTGGTATCTCTAAACTGGTTCACCGAACTGTATGCTGGCGACATGACCAACATGACGCCGGAGGAAAAAGCCGCTTTACTGAAGAAGCTCAGTTCCACCGGTACGTCGGAGATCGACCAGTATTACTGGGAGACACCGGAGATATTCGCCGGCTCTGATGCCCGCGAAAATAGTGGGCAAGCCGCCGGAATTGCGCCACCAGAGCAAGGGACAGAATCGCCCGATGAGCCGAGCGCTAGCGGTGACAACAAAAAGTCCGGCCGAATCCCGGCTTTCTCCGACCTCTTACCTTTCGGTGCCGAACTGTTTATCGGTGGCCGGGGTAACGAGGTGCCGATCGATATTCCTTCCGCTGATGATTACGTTCTGGGCCCCGGTGACAATCTCGTGTTGTACCTGTGGGGTCGAGCGGAAAAGCAATTCAACCTGACCATTGATCGGGAGGGGAAGGTTTTCATTCCTCAAGTGGGAGAAATTGTGGGTTGGGGGCTAACCCTGGAACAGTTTACAGAGCAGGCGAAGAAAGCACTCTCGCGAGTTTTTTCTGATTTCGACCTGACAGTGTCTCTGGGCAAAATCCGTTCCATAAGGGTATTCGTTGCAGGAGAGGTCAAGCAACCCGGCGCATATACAGTGTCGTCGCTGACGTCACTGTTCAATGCCCTGTATCTCGCGGGTGGTCCCAACAGCAGAGGCAGCATGCGTCAGATCAAACTGATGCGCAACGGACGGGTAGAGGCGGTTTGTGACCTTTACGACTTGCTCTTGCGAGGGGAAAATTCCGCCGACGTACGTCTTCAAAGCGGCGATGTGATATTCGTGCCGGTCGCCGGGTCTCAGGTGGCTGTCAGGGGGGAAATCAAGCGATCGGCAATTTATGAGCTATGCGGTGGGGAGAGGGCCCTGGATTTGCTGGAACTGGCCGGCAAGCCTACCGCCGAGGCCTATCTCGAACGGGTCATGCTGGAGAGAATATCTCCTGCCAACGAGTGGGAGGTTGTGGATCTTAATCTCGACACCGAACAGATATCCGAAACAGACAATATTTCGCTGGCTGATGGCGACCGCATGACCATCTATTCCATATTTGAAGCCAAGAAGAACATTGTCGCCGTATTCGGCCACGTAAAGCATACCGGTTATTATGAGCGCAACGATTCGACCACGGTATCGAATTTGATTGGCCTTGCCCAGCTTCAGCCCTATGATGTCTACTTTGATCGCGCCGATCTGTTTCGGCGATATCCGGACCGTCGCCTGGAGGTCATCCCGGTCGATATTGGGGCGATCTTGAGCGGTGACAGCGGCAAAGATATGCTCCTGCAGGACAGGGATTCCCTTTACATATACTCGATCGACGAAGTCGAATGGGAAAGATACGTTTATATCGAAGGTGAAGTCAAGAGACCCGGACGATATCCGCTTTATGACGGCATGTCTGCCGAGGACCTCATATTTCTGGCGGGCTCGTTCAACCGGGGGGCATACCGTCATCAGATTGAAATCGCCCGGATTGACTCAATAGGTGAGGTGTCCATAGCGAGCGTAAATATAGGGGAGGTTTCGCCCAAGACAGTGATTCTCAACGAAGACGACCATCTCTATGTTCGTCAGTTACCGGAATGGCAGTTGCATCGGGCGGTATCTATCAATGGAGAAGTAATGTATCCCGGGGAGTATACACTTTCTGATCGGTATGAGACTCTCTACGAGTTGCTCACACGGGCCGGTGGGTTTACCGAGAACGCATTTCCCCGTGGGACGATTGTCGAACGACCGACCATCGATGACGGCCTGACGCGACTGGGTGTACCACGGATTATCGAGAAATCGGCACCGCTGCGGGAAGATTCACTGGGACATATCACACGAGGTAATGTCGTTGATTATGATGTACATTCGATGAACCGTCTGGTTATCGATATGGATAGAATTCTGGCCAGTGGGGGGACCGAAGCTGATATCGTCCTCGAACCGGGCGACAAGATTTACGTTCCCACGATTCCGTCCGGGATTTCTGTCATCGGTGCCGTGGGCTCCAACGGGACGATAAGATTCGTTGAGCGTGAGCCGGTAAAATACTATGTGAAAAAGGCCGGTAATTTTACGCGCCGGGCAGACAAGAAAGAAACGCGGCTGGTTCGGGCCACCGGGGAGGTTCTTTCCGGACGCGGTATTATGGGTAAAAGAGTCCATCTCGGTGACGTGATAATTGTCCCTTCGAAGATAGAGAAGGACCGTAACTGGCTGAAAACGTTCACAACCGCCCTGACGGCGGCAACGGGAGTATTAACGTCAGTATATATTGTGAGCAAACTGTAGTTTGGTTCTTAGCGCCAACGCTGCATTATCTTTTCTTACCTTCCTAATTAAAGCCGGAGTGGCCCAGGTCGCTCCGGCTTTATTTGACGGAAGTTTTTTCGGATAGCCCCGGAAAAAGATGCCTTCTGCGGGCTCAAGTCAACCATACGGAAGGAGGCCGGGACGACCCGATTGCGATATAAGTGTCCTTCATTCAATGTATTACATGGGCGCGCGAGATATTGTCTGCGGGTGGCATTGTTCTTGCGGTACAACCATCGGGAATTAACGCATATGTGCCAGGGAGAGGTAACGTATGACTAACCTGATTGATGACGCCCAAGTCGTTCGATGTGATCTTACCGGGGCAGCCGCCCGGTTAGCGGGCGTTTCCACCGAGAGAGTCTTTGCTTTCGGCGAGCTCTCGGATTTCCTGAAGGAGTTTCTCGAAACGTTTTGTCGGCCGCTCGGGACCTTTGTCAGTGCGGGTCTGACAACTCCCGAGATTGCCATAGCCTGTGACCGGGCAGGTGTCAACCTGGTTGAGGTGACTGGCGTGTCCCCTTTTACGGTAGATTTGGACAGTACCCTCTCGGCCGTGGCGGCCCGCGACAATGTTCTGTACATAGCTAATCCCAACCGTGTTAGCGGGGCGTGCGTGTCGCTGGCGGACCTGGTTCAGCTAGCCGAGGCGGTGCCACACGGTTTCCTCATAGTAGATGAGACGCTGTGTGACTATTCCGGTATAACCTGCAAGTCGGTTCAGGAGAGGTGCCGCAACGTCATCATACTTCGTTCGTTTACCGCTCCGTTTGGTATTCACACGACCGACGCTGGTTTCAGTATCGCCCACCGCCAACTTAACGCTCGCATGGTTGAGGCAATCCGTCCGAACGCCGTTTCACGTGGTGTTCGCGACGCGATCGTTGAGGCCATCAGCGACGGTCAGGCAGTAGGCTGTCGCCGCCAGCAGATTCACGATGAATCGCTGCGGCTGGCCGTGGATTTAACCAAGCTCGGGATACAGTGTCGCATCTCGGCTACCGACTTTTTGCTGATGCGGGTAGCCAGCCCGAAGGACACCGGGAATTTTCTGACATCGCACAGGGTGCCGATCGAGAATCTTGACGGCTATCCGGGAATGAAGAACTATCTTCGCTACCGTCTCTCGTCCCCTGCCGAAAATGACGAGTTGCTCGATGCCTTTAGCCGGATGCCGACTCACTATATTAAAATGCCGGGTTTTGACGACAAGGCGGTAAGGCTGCACCGGCGCAGAGGGGTCGCGCCTGTGATGTCGAAGGATCGACATGAAATCCCCCGGCTAACAGTTAACAGAACAGATAATCGCGCCTCCTTGCCAGCGGGAATGGGCCAATAGCGGAAGAGCGATGAAGTCGAGGCGGCGAGAATATCTTCGAAAGATGATTTTAATTCTGTCCGGTCAGGCCGGAGCCCACATACTGTCGCTGATCTCGCTTGTGGGTACACTTTTAGCATCAGGTTATCGTGGGCTGTTTATTCTGGAGATGTCAAGCGCGGTTGTTCTCATCAGGCTTCTGTACTGCATGACTCGCGGTCCAAGACCGGTACTTCCGGGGCGCTCCGTTCGGCGTTCTGTTCGTTCGGTGATAGGGGATGAGATCAAGATCGGCATTGCCCTGGCTGCGGGTTGTTTTGTTATGCAGTGGCCGGTGGCGCTGGTTACTCTTGCCATCTTCTTTGCACTTAATATCGTAGTTCAATGTCTTTTCTCGCGGGTGATGGTTGCGAGTCTGTCGGCCGACCGCAAGCGAGCCCGGCAAGGTACCTGCGAACGACAGGTTTTGATTGTCGGAACCGGTGTGCGGGGAAAAATGGCTGCGGATTCGATTTTGAGTACCCCTGAGATCGAGACCGGGGTAGCAGGATTTCTTGATTATGATCGTAAAGGCCTCTGGAGTTACCGGGATATATCTTTAATTGGCCGCCCCGATGAGATCGATCGTATTATAGCACACCGCCAGATCGACGCTGTTTTCGTCGCGGTGGAGCCGCAGGACCTGGCCAGAACCCAGTCTCTTTTCAGTACAGTAGAGCAAATGGGGGTGCCGATCTGCTTTGTTCCCCAGATGTTCCAGCCATCAATCGCCCGGATGAGGCCTGAACGCATCAACGGAACGCCTCTTATTCTATACCATGCCGTCCCGGAGAATCAATTGGTTCTGGCGATAAAGCGATTGCTCGACAAAGCCGGTGCCCTGGGCGTGATCCTGTTGGCTTCGCCGATGATGTTGCTTGCGGCGGCGGCCATAAAACTTACCAGCAAGGGACCGGTGCTGTTCAGGCAGACACGGTCAGGGCTGAACGGAAAGCGGTTTACGCTATATAAATTCCGGACCATGTGCCACGATGCCGAGAAGAAGAAGGCCGAGCTCGAAAGCCTGAATGAAATGTCGGGCCCGGTGTTCAAAGTCACCAACGATCCGAGAGTGACCCGGGTGGGTCGGATACTCCGCAGAGCATCTTTGGATGAACTTCCGCAGCTGATAAACGTGCTGAAGGGGGACATGTCAATGGTCGGACCGCGCCCTCCGCTGCCTGAGGAAGTTGCCAAGTACGAACCATGGCAGCACCGAAAATTGTCTGTCACGCCGGGTGTCACCTGTACCTGGCAGATCAGCGGTCGAAACAACATTGACTTCGAACAGTGGATGCGGCTGGATCTCGAATATATCGATAATTGGTCACTGTGGCGAGACACTAAGATTCTGGTTAGAACCATTCCGGCCGTACTCAAGGGCAATGGAGCGTCCTGAAGACGCAAGGGTAGTGAAATGAACCTGT
This sequence comes from Candidatus Zixiibacteriota bacterium, assembly GCA_020351995.1. Classification (GTDB taxonomy): domain Bacteria; phylum Zixibacteria; class MSB-5A5; order GN15; family FEB-12. The sequence continues at coordinate 885,473 of CP070674.1, read as the reverse complement.
TATCGGGCAAGCATATGGGGACGTTAATACTGCCGCTGGCGCTGTCTGTCTGCACGGCGGCGTCACCACTTCTTCCCGCCGGAAAGTCCGAATACGATTTTATTTACGACCGTCTTGAGCGAAACGAGGCTCTTTCGCTTGAGATATACAACTATCAACTGGGACCCTTTGACAACAACGGCGGAAATTTCTCTTTCGGGGCTTTCAATTATCTGGCCGACGCGCCGTCAACAAAGCTGACCGTCTTTTCGTTTTTCGGAGAGGATTTTTATTCCACCAAGGCGCGGTCACCGGCCGGGTTTGAGTCGCTCCGGGGAGGGATTGTGGCGACACCGATAGAGAAGCTGTTCGTGTATGGTAATTTCGTCCTCGACGAGTGGAAAGCCGAGGATGAAAATTATACGGGGAAAAAATGGCGTGGGCTTGCGGGGGGTGTCGAACAGGCCTTTATCCACTATCATCTGAAGCCGCTGGAATTAACAGTGGGAAGGTTCGCATCGTTCTGGGGGCCGCGCAACTCGCTGGTGCTGTCTTCTCGAAACGCGCTTGACGGATTTGGCTACCACTTTCACTGGGGGAGACTGGTGCTGTCGTACCGCCTGGCCAAACTGGATGGCCTGAACCCCGAAGACGACAATGTGGAGCAGTTCGAAAACCGGTTTTTCGCCGGGCACCGGCTGGACATTCATTTCAGCCGCCGGTTTCGCCTGGGCCTGTTTGAGACTGTTATTTTCGGGGGTCCCGGGCGACAGATAGACCTGCTCTACCTTAACCCTATTGTCTTTTTCCACGCTGACCAGATCAATGATGGAGTGGACGACAACACCCTGGTAGGGCTCGACTTCGTCGTCAAGCCACGGCTGGGAGTAAAGCTCTACGGTCAGTTGCTGGTGGATGATTTCCAGATTGAAAACAGCAGCCAGGGAGACCAGGAGCCGGATCAGTACGGGATGGTCCTCGGAACTGATTTGGTGGAAGTGATGTCGGGGCTGGACGTCAATGTCGAGTACAGTCGGGTCACCAACTGGACTTTCAACCAACCGCTTGAGCGCAACCGATATCTGTTTCACCGCGACTTGATCGGTAATGCCCGGGGTAACGACTACGAGACATGGCGGCTGGGTCTGAAGCGATGGTTCAGTGATGAAACGGCTCTGTCGGCCGAGTTTTCGCACCGGCGTCAGGGTGAAGGCCGGCCCACCGCCGAGTGGACGGCGCCCTGGCTGGAGACGGAGGGTGATTATGCGGAGCCTTTCCCGACGGGAGTGATCGAGACCACCGAATCAGCCAGCCTGAGATTTCAAAGCTTTCTGTTCAATCATTTCTATATCGATGCGCGGGGCGGCGTCAACTGGTATGACAATTACTCGCACATCGAGAGCGTAAAACGGACCGAGCCGTTTGTGCGCATTCGCGTATCCACATTCTTCTCTACCCCCATCAATATCGACTGGTAAGCGAGAGCTGCCTCTGGCCTGAAGGAACAAGTGCCGGGAGGGCCGTGTTGTAGACTTATCGCGGTTCGACATGCCGGTTTCTGGTTATAGGCCCGTCAGGACTGAACCGGAAACCGGCTTCTATTTATTGAGATGCTGTTGTCAGGCAGGCCTCATTCATTATATTGGTAAACGCAAATTACCATATTCGTATGAAAGGTAGTGAGGCTCCAATGATGATGCAGGCAAAAATGGGCTGGACGGGGGGCTTGAAATTTGAGGGGACCTCGGCCTTCGGCCACAAAATCGCCACCGATGCCTCAAAAGGTGCTGGTGGGCAGGAAGATGGCTATAAGCCGACCGAGCTTCTCCTTTTCGGCATGGCCGGGTGCGCCGGGATTGACATTGTGCGGATCCTTCAGAAGCAAAAGCAGAAATTGACCTCGCTGGAGATAGAGATGACTGCGCACCAGAACGATGATTATCCCAGGCCGTTTCATACCGTCGAGATCAAGTTCATTGTCCGTGGTGATAATCTGGACGAAAAGAAGCTGGCCATGGCGATAGACCTGTCGGAGAGTAAGTATTGTGTAGTCAGCCAGACCGTTGCCAATCGGACGAAGGTGACCACGAGTTATGAGGTTCTGGCAAATTAAGATGAATCATTTGGCCGGATTTGCCATCCAATATTAGAGATAGAATTTGGGGGTAGTATTATACGATGGAAGAATTAGCGTACCGATTGGAGTCCGACAAGGCGTTTGACACCGTTGTCGAAAACCTGGAGCGGGAAACAGCCAACAACCAGTTTCGGGTACTGCACATACATGATGTTCAGGCTACTCTGGCCGAGAAAGGGTTGAATCGCGAACCCTTGAAGATCATTGAGGTGTGCAACGCGGTTTTTGCCAACGAAGCGCTTAATAAAGAGGTGGGCGCGGCGATGTTCATGCCGTGTAAGTTCGTGGTTCACGTCGAGGGCGGCAAGACAGTGGTAACGCTGGCGCGGCCGATGATGATTTCGCAGATGCTGCCGGAGGCGGGACTAGATGAGTTGGCCGCCGATGTAGAAAATAAGCTTAGAAAGATCATGGAAGCTGCGGTTTAATTTGTTGCGGTTGAGGTCGATACTCAGTATATGAGCAAATATCTCAATTTCAGGACGATCTTTTTCACTGTTGCCGGCGGAATTATTGGCTATATTCTGTATTTCGCCGCCCTGATTTTAGGGGGAACCTGACCGGTGATGGTGAATCCCTACCCGTGGACGGTACTGGGAGCCGTGGCCGGGGCGGCCACATCGTTTACCGATATGAGGATAATGTAGGAGCTCCAGATGCCTCTCTTTGAATACAAGTGTTCGCAATGTGGTCATCAGTTCGAGGAACTCGTTTCGGGGAGCGAAGTTAAAGTCTTCTGCCCCAAGTGCAAGTCCGAGAACGTGTCTCGAATGCTCTCGGTCTTTTCGGCCTCGAGCGGTTCGTCTTCCTCGGGTCTTCCCTGCGGCAAACCGTCGTGCAGCACCGGATTTAGCTGAGCTTCATAGTTAGTTCCGCGGTCGCGGAAAGGAAAGATATGCGAAGGCCGGTTTTAGACCGGCCTTTTTGCTACCCCGCAAATACGGTAAGTTCCTTTGGCGGGTTTCTCGAAACTCAAACAGCGGTAGAATCCCTTTACCACCAAGCCGGAATCCCGCAACGTCTTCTTAATGGTCCGGTTATCATAGGCCCGCTCGAGATGCTCTTCGTCGAATCGTTCCCACGTGGTCCCCTTTTTCTTGAAGAACGTGGCCGTGCATTTGGCCGATTTGGTTTTGGGATAGTATTCATTATGCCAGACAGTGAAAAGGTTCGGGCTACTTTTCACAAATACCTGCCCTCCCCAGAGAATTTTCATGGCTGCCGGGGTATTCATATCAAAAATGAAGTATCCGCCGGAATTCAGGTGGATATAAATGGATTTGAAGGCCTGCCCCAGTTCGCGCTGGTTTTTCAGGTAGTTGAGTGAGTCGAAAAAACAGGTTACCAGATCGAAGCGTCGTGTTTTTCTGCTGTCAAGCGCATCAATGATTCTGAAACGTGGCAGCGGCTTCTGATACAGGGTTACGCGGTGACCTTTCAGCTTTTTCGCGGCCACGGCCAGCATAGCCGCACTGCGGTCAAGGCCGCACATATGTATCCCGAGTTCGGAGAACTTCTTGATGGCTGTTCCGGTACCGCAACAGATATCCAGCCCGGTACAGGGGTTGATTTTGAACCTGCGAAATATCTTTCGGCAGTACTCGGTCATCTTGATGGAAAAATCGTCGGCGCCCATCGAGTCATATACTTCCGCAAACCGCGCGTATGGTTCGGTAAACATTTTGTTAATTCCAGCGTACCTTTTTGCTGGGCTGTTTTAACTTAGTCCGGGTCTTCAACTAATAAAAGTTGACATTCATTATCCTCATAAGCTTTCATAATTAATCGAATTGGGCTAGTTGAATAAACTTTAAAATGCAAGGTAATATTTGTGACTCTCGGCACAGTTGCTGCCGGGAGCTTTAGCCGAAAGGAGTATTTATGCCCGATATGGTTTGGATATGGCTGGCCGCCGTCGTGATCTTTCTGATTCTCGAACTGGCGACACCAACTTTGATTTTTGCCTGCTTCGTAGCCGGCTCACTGGTGTCGGGTGTGATAAGTTTCATTTACCCGGAGAACTACTACCTGCAGATAGGTATCTTCGTGGGCGTCTCGGTAATTCTGCTTCCCCTGACCCGGTCACTGGCGAAGAAGATCACCAAGGAGTCTCCGCAGAAATCAAACGTCGACGCTTTGATTGGCAAAGTCGGACTGGTGACGAAATCAATCGACCCCGACGTGGGCGGACAGATTCGCATCGAGGGCGAGGTCTGGATGGCTACGGCAAATGAGAAGATTGATGAGGGGGATAAAGTGACCATTACGTCCGTCTCCGGCGCCAAGGTCCACGTGGAGAGAAAAACTTAGAAAGGATAATGCCATGAACCCCGTCTTATTATTCATTATTGTTTTTGGTGTACTCGCGTTCATCCTGACCGCGATGGCGATTCGGATAGTCCGACCCTTCGAAAAAGGTCTGGTGGAAAGACTGGGCAGGTTCCAGCGGATTCTCGATCCCGGCTTGAATTTGATCGTTCCCTTTTTCGATACAGCTATAAAGGTTGACATGCGCGAGGTGGTGCTCGATGTACCGCCCCAGTTGGTGATTACCTCTGACAATGTCGGTGTCGAAGTTGACGCTGTGGTCTACGCCCAGGTGACCGATCCGGTTCGTTCCCGCTACGAAATTATGAACTATGTTCTAGCGGCTACCAAACTGGCGCAGACCAACCTGAGGAACGTTATCGGCGAGCTGGATCTCGACCGTTGTCTGAGTTCGCGTGACACCATCAACGCCCAGCTTCGTGATGTTCTCGATCAGGCCACGGACAAGTGGGGAGTGAAAGTAAACCGCGTTGAGCTGCAGCGGATCGATCCCCCGCGTGATATCACCGAGGCCATGAGCCGGCAGATGAAAGCCGAGCGTGACAAGCGTGCCAAGATTCTCGATGCCGAAGCTGTCCGTCAGGCCGCTATTACCGAAGCCGAAGGTACCAAGATTTCCCAGATTCTGGAAGCCGAAGGTTTTGCCGAAGCAGTCAAGAAGAAAGCCGATGCTGAGAGGTATCGTCAGATTGCGGTAGCGGAGGGTGAAGCCAAGGCAATCCTGAATGTTTTCGGTGCCATTCATGAAGGCCGTCCGGATGAGGAACTGATCACCCTGAAGTATCTGGATATGCTGCCGAAGCTGGCCGATGGTAAGGCCAACAAGCTGTTCTTGCCATATGAAGCGAGCGGCATTATCGCCTCGCTGGCGGCGATGGTTGAAGGTATGCAGGCCAAACACGGCGGTGGCCACGGCAAGGGCGCAGGCAACCCGGAGCCCTGCGATGAACCGCCCAAAGGCAAATAGAAGTTCCTTACGAACCCCTGTACATGCAAGAGGGCCGGTCATAAGTGACTGGCCCTTTCATTTCTTCCATGCGCGCCGAAGGAAACCGGCAGATCACTGTTGACGCCCTTACCGCAAACGCGTATCATGGTTTTGATCTGATCAAGGCAGCTTTTGCTGCACACGCCGACACGTGTTACTTATGCGCAGGCCTGAAGTCATCCAAATAGAGTTCTCTCTCCCGGTTGTAATATTGGCCCTCATTGCTGTTGTGTCCGGTTGTGCCGGGCCGGAGACCGAATATCACCTGCCAGTTGACACCAGGAGCTTTCTGGAGACACACGGAGTCAGCGCAGACGCGTCCGGTTACATGAAAGTTACATATACATTGTCTCGCTACGATAGGGCCGTTAACAGATATGTTGATATTACTCATGAGACATTAATCGACCCGGAGCGAAGCGCCCTGGTTATTGTCGATGTATGGAACATCGATTTCCTGGATTCAATGATAATATGCTTTATCAATCCGCTGATCGAGGAGTTTGACAGACTGGGCGCGAAAATAATCTATGCTCGCTCGCAACATCCGCAAAGCAACAAGCTTTTGATTTCCGAGGGGTCAATTACATTTGCCGGCTCTGAGATTATGGACGATTATCTGTTTTACCACGAAATAGAAAATCTTTTCTATGTTGGCTTTGACGCTTTCTATTGCGTCACGGATAAACCCAACGGAATTTTCTCCTATCGTCTGAGAAATCCTGGTCACGGTGCGAGGGTCTTTGTGTTTGAACAGGGGGTTACATCGTATACGAAAGAAATGAAGGGAGCGGCGCTTTCACTACTGATGAAGCACGATGTTGGGGTTATAAGATCTGATTCCGTTACGTACAGCCAGATCTATCCGAAGCGAACATCGAACGACGTGTTTGCCACTACCGTATGTGAGGTCGATACCGGTAACAACTTCGTTCTTGTATTCCAAAGCGAGAGTGTGGATACAAGACTGACTGCATTTGAGGATTTTCTCAAGGAGACCAGCGCAGAGTATGGTGTGATTTATCGCAACAGGCTGACCTGCAAAGACCGAACCATTGGAGACATCTATGAATTCATGCTATTGCTCAAGAGACTTGAGATCAAGAACATCTACTACTGCGGATACCATCTGAACGATGAGATACTGTGGAGTGAGTACGGAATAACGCCGCTCTACATCAAGAAAAGGTACAGCGGGCTCCAAGAATTGCCTGAGATATATGTCATCAATGACCTGTCATATGTAATTCCGTCAGTTTCGCTTGACCCCGACACGGAAAAGGCCGTGGTGATCAATTATTACCGGAACGTAAAGGACATTCTCTCAGCGACTTTGATGATTGGGTTGAGGCGTAACCACGGGGTCGTGCCACCTTTTATGGACACACTCCAAGACTGGCGATCATGGCCGTTTCCTGCCGTGCTCTGCCCGGAGCCTTATTAAGGCGGCCTGGTCAATTATTCCCCCCTTGACAAGGGCCGCTGAACTCGTATTATGGATAGCAGGGCCAGTATGATTACCCACAATCGTGACATCCGAAAACCGGCTGTAGCCGGGCTCTTTTATCCCGCTCACCCGGGGGAACTCGCAAAGGTGATCGCCGAGTTCTATTCGAAGGTGCCCAAAAGACAGCTGGGCGGCGCCCCGATCGCATTAGTGGTTCCCCATGCCGGTTATCCTTACTCCGGCCACACCGCCGCCGTGGCCTATAAGCTGCTTGAAGGTGAGAACTATGATACAGTGGTGGTTGTGTCGCCATCCCACAGAGTCTTCTTCAAGGGATCGTCGGTTTATGACGGTGCCGGATATGACACCCCTCTCGGGACTGTGGATATTGACAGCGAACTTTCCAGAAAGATCGGCTCAATCCACCCGTCGGTATATATGTCCAATATGGGTCACGCCAGCGGCGCCACGAGAGGAGAGCACGCTCTCGAGGTACAGCTTCCATTTCTCCAGATAGTGCTGGGCAAGTTCAAGCTGGTCGCGATCGTAATGGGTGATCAGGAAGAAGACTCCATCAACTCCCTGGGCGAAACTCTCGGGGTGGCACTCAAGGATACCAACGCCCTGATTGTAGCCTCAACTGATCTTTCCCACTTTCACTCACAGAAGGTGGCCGAGCGTCTTGACGGCGCAATCCAGAAAGCGGTCGAGCGCTTTGACCCTGAACTGTTGATAGATACGCTGGAGGCCGGTGAAGGGGAAGCCTGTGGCGGCGGCATTGTCGCGGCGGTTATGAAGGCGGCGAAAAGGCTGGGCGGAAAAGAAGTTGAGTTTCTCGAATACACTACTTCCGGGCAGACGACCGGAGATTTTCAGGAAGTGGTCGGTTACCTGTCGGCCGCGATCGTAGCGGATAGAGTGGCGACGCAGACGAAATCCACACTGGGCGCCCGGGCGGCTCGTCCGCGGCAAGAGTTTTCGCTCAACGACGAAGAGAAAAAGAGGCTTCTCGATATTGCCAGGGAAGCCATCGAGGCCCGCATCAAGGACGAGCCGTATATCCCTACCGCCGCCGATGGCCTGAGTGTAGAGCGAGGTGTATTCGTGACGCTTAAGATAGATGGTCAGTTGCGCGGGTGTATCGGTCTGATCAAGGCGCGCGACCCCTTATATAAAGCTGTGGCCGATATGGCTGCGGCGGCGGCCTTCGACGATCCCCGCTTCCCGCCCGTGACCGCCATTGAATTCCCCAAGCTTGAGTACGACATCTCCGTTCTGTCTCCGCTGGAAAGGGTCCGCGATTTAGAAGATATCAAAGTCGGCCGCGATGGCCTGATGATCAAGCTGGACCTGCATTCCGGTCTTCTGCTGCCTCAGGTGGCCACGGAGTATGGCTGGGATAGGACAGAGTTCCTGGAACAGACGTGCCTCAAGGCCGGTCTTCCGAAGAACAGCTACCGCGACAGGCACGCCGAGATTTATCGCTTCACAGCCGATGTTTTCTGAACCTATCTGAATATCACCTTCATATCTATTGTTGTTTCATGCCCGGCTTTTGGCTAAATTCTCCTCATGTCGCCGGACAAGCCATCGGTTCTCATCACCGGGGCCAACGGTTTTGTTGGTTCCCGTTTGTGTCGCACCTTCCTGGAAGAAGGCTTTAACGTTATCGCGGGCGTACGACAGACGGCCGACTTGAGGCAACTGACCGGGCTCGAGGTTGCCTACCGGTATGGGGATGTGTGCCGTCCCGAGACTCTGGGAAAGATGGTCGAGAGAGTGGATTATGTTATTCACAATGCGGGAGTAGTCAAGACAAAGAGGATTGAGCGGTTCTTCGAAGTCAACGAAGGTGGTACGCAGGCGCTGTTTCAGGCCGTCGCGGAACACAATCCCTCGGTCAAGAAAGTAATCTACATATCATCGGTAGCGGCAGTGGGACCGTCCGATGGCAGGTCGCCGCGTAACGAAGATGACCCGCCGAACCCGATAAGTACCTACGGCAAGTCCAAACTGGCGGGAGAGAGAGTGGCCCTGTCGTATAAGGATGAGCTCAGTGTCGTTGCGGTGAGACCGCCGGGGGTGTACGGGCCGGGAGATAGAGAGAACTTCGCCTTCTTTTTGGCTCTCAGTCTCCGTGTTAAGCCATACCTGGGCAGAACCAGCCGGAAGATCCAGCTGGTACACGTCGATGACCTTTGTCGCGGAGTATTTCTTGCGACTACAAGAGCGACTTCGTCGGGAAAGGTGTATTTCGTTGCCGAAAACGAATCGTACACGATGAAGGAGTTGATTAAGATTCTCCGCAACACAGTCGGGAAATCCGCTATTCCGCTGTATCTTCCGTCGGCTCCCCTCAGGGTGATTGCCGCCATCTCAGCCAGGATTCTCAAACTGTTAAACATCTCCCCTATGCTGACCCGTGAGAAGGCAGACGAGCTTCTGGCAACATGGGAGGTATCAGTTTCGAGAGCGCGGGAGGAACTGGGATACCGGTCGTCAATTTCGTTTGAGGAAGGCGCCCGGCAAACGTTTGACTGGTACAAGAAAGAAGGCTGGCTATGATGATATCGATGTCGCAGATGGTCTATTGTCTCGTAATCGCAGGTGCGTACCTGCTGTTGATGAGTCTTATTCTGGAGTTTCTTTCCAGGAGGCTAAAGCTGCTGGGAAATTTTCCGCCGCAGCTCGTGGAAGTAACCGGGGTCGGTTGGTTTGTCACGTTTTTTATCATGGAAGTTTTGTTTTTCGTTGTCATTCCTACCGTCAGCTACAGTTTCTTCTACTTGATAGTTCCCTTCTCCGGTGTCAAGGCCGGCCTGGCGGCGACGCTGTTCGCGTTTACCCTGGGGGCGGTGCCGATTGTCATGGGGTTGTCAGTTCGCCTGCGGCTTCCTATGCAGTACCTTCTCTTTTCACTGCTGGGTTACCTGTTTAAACTCGGCGGGGCGATGGTCATTATCGGCTACAGTTACACGCTTTAGGAGAAGTCTATGGACGACAGCCCGGACAATCAGTTTCAGCAAGCCCGCGCCCTTTTCCCCCATGCCGGCGAGATCGTCTATTTCAATTCCGCGTCATACGGTCCTTTCTCCACCCCGGTCCAGAAAGCTATCGAGGGTAATCTTCGCCTGCGGTTGGACGCGTCTGCCGATGACACCCCTGCGGTGATGAAGATTCAGGATGATCTTCGTGGAGACTACGCCTTGCTGGTAGGGGCGGAGAAACAAGAAATCGGCATCGGGATGAACACCACCTTCGGGCTCAATATCGCTGCTTTTGGCCTGCCTCTTAAGGAGGGGGATGAAGTGCTGGTTTCCGATGTTGAGTTTCCGGCCCTGGTGTACACCTGGCGCGCCGCCGCCGAGGAGCGTAAACTCAGACTTCGATTCGTCGAGTCAACACAACGTCATTTCGATTTAGGGAAGTTGGAAGCGGCTATAACCGACAAGACCCGGGTGCTGGCACTGTCTTTTGTGCAGTATTTCAACGGCTTCAAAAACGATCTTGAGGCAATTGGCGAAATCTGCCGGCGGCGTGGTATTTTCCTGGTGGTAGACGGTATTCAGGGAATGGGGGTCGAGCCGATCGATGTCAAGAAGCTGGGTATCGACATATTCTCTTCAGGGTGTCAGAAATGGATGCTGGGTCCGCAGGGATGCGGTTTCTTTTACCTGCCCGATCATATCCGTGATCGGCTGAAGCATCCTTTTATGGGCTGGCTGGGTGCTGACTGGAAAATGAACTTCACCGACCTGTTCAAATATAATCTACCCTTTTTCGATTCGGCCCGCCGCTTTGAAATGGGTTACTATGTTGCTCTGAACATTCTGGGCATGAAGGCATCGGTCAAGTTTTTCACGGATCTCGGCATCGAGAATATCCAGAAGCATAACCATGCCCTGATCGATCGGCTGGCCGATTACATCAAAAGCAACCCTTTCTACTCCGTGACCTCGGTGCTGGAAACGAAACACCGCTCATCGATTTTCGCCTTCAGCTGCGGACCACTGGATGAGCTCTACCAGAAGCTGATGGAGCGCCGTATTATTGTCGCCAAGCGCGAGGGCGCGATCCGGGTTTCGGCACATCTGTTTAATAATGAGGATGATATCGAACGGCTTATTTCGGTGCTCGATGATTTTTCGAAAGGCCGCTGATCAAGCGACTTATCGGGGGCGATGTGCGGAAACATTTTAGCGGGCCGGTCGTTAATAAGAAGCAGATTCGCCATCAAATTGACTTGTGCGGAGTGAAGGCGTATAATAGCAGAACAATCATCGGTTGGGGTTACAGGCAGCAATGATCATGGATATTGAAAAGAACAAAATCCTCATAACCGGTGCGTCGGGGTCACTGGGGAAACAGCTAATCTATGAGTTGAATCGGCGAGGCGTTAAACCGGTTACTCACGTGCGGGAGACGTCGGATACCTCGTATGTGGATTCGCTTGGTCTGGAGAAAAGATACGCCGACCTTCGCAATGAGGAAAGTCTGGAGAAGCTGGTCGACGGTATCGATGCCGTCATTCACACTGCCGCGTGGGTAAATTTTCGCCAGGACCGGCTGACTCAATTTACCGGTATTAACACTTTCGGCGCCCTTAACACGTTCAGAGCCGCCCAGAAAGCGGGGGTAAAACGCTTTGTGCATGTCTCGACGGCGGCCGCGGTTGGGGCCGTGCGCCGTAAGAACAACAGTGCCATACCTTTTGAAGACCTTCTGGTGCGCGAGAGTACGGAGTTCAATCTCGGACACCTTCGCATACCCTACATAATGACCAAACGGGCCGCCGAGGAGGAACTCAAAAAAGCCGCGAGCGAAAGCTCGATGGAACTCGTCACGGTCAATCCCACTATTATTGTTGGCCCGTCGCGTACGGGTGACGACCGGGGTAAGACTCACCGTCTTTTCAACCGGTTCGTGATGCCTGACCTGCCCGTCAGGGTCAACCTGGTGGATATTCGCGATGTTGCCCCGGCGATCATCGCGGCTATGTGTAAAGGCCGTAATGGTGAAAGATATATCCTGGCTGGAGATAATATCACGGTGAAGGATCTCGTGTTGGCGGTTTCGTCAATTATAGGCCGGGTCCCGCATGTGCTTCGCATACCGCGCCCGGTGTATGATTTCTCCGCCCGGGCGGCTTTCGTGCTGGCCAAGCTGATCGGGCGAGGGAAGATTTCTTACTACCCGGATTTGGTGAAGATGCTCGATTACGACTGGGCCTATTCCTACAGCAAGGCTCGCGAAGAATTAGGTTTCAGGTGCCGGTCGATTCACGATACCCTTGACGAGCTACTCAATAACAATTTTGTGGGTACTTACCTGAAACCGGGCAACGGGGCCCGTCATTACTAAGCGTTGCCGTTTTTACGAAAGACCATCCGGTCAATGGAATACTTGCCCGGTCCGCCGATGAGAATTCCCAGATAAATCAAGAAATACATCAGGGCAAATTCCTGCCTTGCCCACGGATCGGCGCCGTGAATCACGAAAGCTGCAACGAGCATATTAATTATGAGCGGAATCGTGGCCAGACGAGTGAGAAATCCGAAAGCGACGGCGAGCGAACAGAAGAATTCGGCAAATACCACCAGGGCCAGACTGGCCACCGGACCGATTCCGAGCGGATCGGGGAAGTTTATGGCGCGTTCGCTGAAATTGACCAGCTTCTCAGCGCCGTGGCCGAAGGCCATGAAGGCCGATACGCTTACTCGCAATACTAACAGGCCGATATCGGCGTGGCCGTTTTTGCTGCCTAGTCCTGCCGAAGGGTATTTCCACCTGGGGCGTCTGCTCAATATGATGCCTTTCGGTAAATCAGGGCCTTTGTATCCTTATACGTGCCCTCCCGACAATGTTTCGGATATTGCCAGCGCCTTGTGTTCTTGATTTATTTGTTTGAGTAAGTTAACATATCTTACAGAATCACATACTATTTTCACCTTTTTCTATGGGAGTTACGCATGCGCAAGCTTGTTCTGCTCGTCTGCATGTCCTTGATCAGCAGTGGGTTCACCGGTGCTACCGTGTGCTGGGCCGGGATGATACCATCCTGGGAGGCGCCGTCGGGGAAATTCGGTTTCTACCCCATCTCGAATGAAGTTTCGCTTTATAAGAATGTCGATGACGCTGGCGAAGACCGGGGTGAGACGCTTCAGATAATCTCGATCAATAGTTTCAGGCTCTGGACGACTTTCAATTTCGAGTTCACGGGAGATTTCAATTTTGACTATACGCCCGGGCTTGATAATGACCATTATATAGAACTTTCGCTGGTGAAGCCGGTGACCAGTTTTGTCAGCCTGAATGTGCAGCGGGTGATATCGACTTTCGAGCCCGAGCCGGTCAACCAGTTCGGGGTAAGGTTTGTGTTTTAGGCAGTAGTGATAGCACGGAGACATCATGTTTGACAATCTTGAAAAGATCAATCATCGTCCGAAGCCGTTCGAATTCTACACTGCGGCTGATTTATGGACTGATGAGCACATATCGAAACAGATGCTCGAGTACCATCTCAATGAGGATGTTGATCTGGCCTCACGAAACCGGGCATTTGTGGAAAAATCCGCCGCGTGGATGATAGAGAGGTTTAACATCGGTCCCGGTGTTCGGATTTGCGATTTCGGATGCGGCCCGGGCCTGTATACGACGCCTTTCGCCGAAGCGGGTGCCGATGTTACGGGAATTGATTTTTCTGAACGCTCGATTCGGCACGCCCGGGAAACGGCCGGGGATAGAGGGCTCACAATAGACTACGTCTTACAGAATTACCTTGAGTATAAATCGGACAAGAAGTTCGATCTGATCTCGTTGATATTCTGCGATTTTTGTCCTTTGAGCCCGCAGCAGAGAAAAACATTACTCGGGATCTTTCGAGACCACCTGGCAGAGGGGGGCGCGGTGCTTGTGGATGTTATTTCTTTGAAATTCTTCGAGGATACGAAAGAGGCTCGAACATATGAATACGCTCCCGAGGGCGGTTTCTGGTCGCCCGAAGCTTATTACATGTTTCTCAACACGTTCAAGTATGACGAAGAGAAAGCGATTCTCAATAAACACACCATAATTGAGAGGTCTCGCACCCGGGAGATTTTCAACTGGCTGCAGTGCTTTAGTCTTGAGTCACTGACACTGGAGCTCAAGGAGGCTGGCCTGACAGTAATCGAGCAGTATGCCGATGTAGCCGGGGGGCCGTATGGGGCCGATTCGCCTCAGTTCACGGTGGTGGCCCGGGCGGAACCTTGAGAACCGGGGGAAACTTCCCGGGTGAATATTCGTTATAATTGTGCGCGGATATTGAATATTTTGGGCCGATAACGTATATTAATGTAGAGTTCTTTGACATCTGGAGGTTTCACGACCTCTTGCTTAAATCCATGGGGGTGACTTGGTTTCGACGGGTTTAGCGAGGGATCGTTGGCGTGTCGGGGTTGTCTGGGGCCCCGTCAACAAACCGGGCAAATCGACAATTGGCAACTCGTATGCCATGGCTGCCTAATTAAGGCAACCCGTTGTACCCAGGGCTTTGTCTTCGAGTCCGGGCTACAGCGTCGATAAAAGAAGACTCGGCTTTTCAATGTCTATAAGATAAGCCTAAACTAAATAGACTGGCCCTGTCAGTGGTCTGTCGGTCGACAGCGGGCAGGGCGAGAATATAAAGACCTGACTACACACGTAGAAGACGGTTCGGCGTTATATTCGGACGGGGGTTCGATTCCCCCCACCTCCACCAACTTTGTTGGCTATTTTACTCCCCAGATTAGCTGCGATCTGAACAGATTTCCGGGTTATACGTCCTGCAATAGTGAGGAGGGAATCATGAATTTAAACAGAACTCATACGTCGATCATTCAATCTATTATCGTAACTCTAGCCGTCCTTCTGACATCAGTTCCCGTTATAGCGGGGCCGCCCCCCAGAATCGGCGTCCCGTCCTCCTATCCTGGTGAAATTGCTGGCTCTTCCTCGATGCGATGGGCAGCACCATATGTTCTTCTTGAAGAAGTAACTATCGCGGACAAGCCTACCAGGAAGGTAACGTGGTACTCCAAGGACGGAGACATCTTGAAGGAAGTCAGCGGAGAGCGGCTTCAAGACAATTCCTACATCGTGCAGCGGATAGCTGACACCACTCTAATTCACTCAGTACACAGCACACAGTCGACCAAGCTTCTTCGGCTAGGAGATGTAAAAGACAGCTACATTCACGTGCAAGATTGCGGGAAACACTTCTACCGTCAGTATAGGAATGCCCAAGGCACGTACACGGACTTCTACAGCAATGGATCACTAGTCGGAACATATGGTCCGCACTCGGGAACACATGGGATAAGCCTCGGGATTGGCAACTCAGGCAGTTTTGTCTATTCCAAACTGGATTCGACAGCCGAGCATCTTTGTAGAGTTGTTTCGGTAGATTCTATAGGGAATGAAGTCTTTTCATTTAACGCAGAAGGGCCACTTGCCGGCTTAGCGCCATCTCCAAATGGTGATCATGTGATCGTTTACTATAACTTTGATCATCCTAAGGTTCGGCATGCCACGGCCTTCGCTTACTTTTACTCGGATGACAAGATCACGAAGGTTCCCTTAGAACGATACAGCGGTTTCCTGGAGTGGGTGCCGGAAACAGCAACTGTGATCGTTTACAACAAGGTGGAAGAGAGAGATGTCTTCAGCTTGTTGGCTCTCAACACCGGCAAGTTTGTATGGAGCGTGAACGATCCGATTGAATACCACTCACCTATGGTACACCGGGTTATATGGGTGATAACCAATGATTACCTTATACTAAGCGGTATGGCTATTAGAGAGTCTATTGCTCACGGGCCAGTTATACCTAATGACTTGAGAGGAACAATCAGAATGCTGGCCGCCATTGACATCAAAACGGGTGAACTTGTTGCTAAGTGGTACGAGCCTACGTTCTCGGGTCGCTGGCGCATCGGCACCGGAATGCCAGCTATGCCTTATACCGGTGGTCGCTTGATTTGGTATGACAACGAACTGTATCACGTAACTGACCTGAATTTCTCCAAGATTGACTTCAGTGAGATAAAGAATCTGGAGAACGGGTGGGTTGGTCCGGCAGATTCCGGAGCCGTATATCACGACGTCATGCATTAGCCCAGCTGCGTTCCACTTCCTCATAGGTAAGGGAAAGACATCAGTTTCCCCGCAAAAAACGGTCACAATTTGGTCACAATACGGTGCAACTTTTTGTGCGGCAAAGCGAGTATGGGGTTTGCTGCGCTGTGCTCAGCATCTGCGACGATTCCCCCCACCTCCACCAACTTTGTTGGTCTTGTCAACAACCCTCCGGCGAAAAGCTGCGAAGTCTCAAACTGGGGCGTCTCGACTAGATTAATCTCACTATCACCTGCTCTGTTGGTTTTGCCAACTATATGTTGACTATCATACAATAATTTAGGACGATTTCGGACACGTTTCGGCTCAAAAAACTTGCGGACAAACTGCTATTGCATCGGGGGCATTATGGATTCACTTTCCAAAGATCTTGACTTTAACCAGCGAACTGGATATGTTAATTATAGCGTCATAAGCAAGTATAAATCTGGGAAACAGGCAATGGCGCAATGGATGTAGAGGGGCACATATTAAGCAGCATCTTCATATAAACAAATATCTCAATGTCAGCGAGATTCAAATTCGCTGATTGAAAACCTACTTAGATTCCCACACCATTGCACAAAATTACAGATTTAACGGGAGGTTAAAATGATCGACCGGAAACTCAGTAAACAGAACGCCCCAATCCAAATTATCGGCCGCTGGGCGATTCTATTGGTAAGCCTGGTTCTTTTTGCCGGCTGTTCCGATGATAGCGTGGGGCCGGAGCCTCAGCCGGAGCTACAAACCGTCGTGGAAGGCATTAGCTACTTTGATTACAGTAGTGGTGATCTCAAGTATGTCGAGAAAAGAGGCGATTACTGGGGGAACCCCGAGGTTGTCACTTATGGCGGTAGAGTGGGGTGGTATTCATCGCTTGCTTTCGATGCTCAGGGTATTCCCCATATAAGCTACTACGACGAAACCAACCAGGACCTTATGTATGCCATCAAGACCTCAGAGGGCTGGCGGCGTTTTACAGTTGATTACACCGGGCATGTGGGCATGCGTTGCGCGATGGCCCTCGACGCTCAGGGATTCCCGCACATAAGCTACATTGATGCCGACCGTAATGTCAAATACGCGTCGCTGGTGAGTGGAGTATGGAAAAGCGAGACACTACCAGGCCTTCCTATGTATGAAACTGACAGTGCACTTTGTCAGGAGGCTAAGTATAGCTGGTACAGCACATCCATCGCCGTTGATGCCAGCGGTTACGCTCACATAGCCTACCGCACCCACGATGGAAGACTCGGCTACGCTGTCAAGACCGCAGGCGGCGGGTGGTCATTTGAAACCGTCGGCAACGATATAGCAGGCTATCAGTGCCCGCTTGCTCTCGATGTTCAGGGGAATCCCCACATATGCCACTTGGTTTCTTTGGGGGACGACACCTATTCTGTCAAATATGTATGGAAGAATTCCGGTGTCTGGTCGGCGGATACTATCACTGTAGGGGATGGGATACATTGGTGTGCACAATACGCTGACATCGCCATGGACGCCACGGGAAACCCACATATAGGCTTCTTCACAGGGACCGAACATCTCGGCTATCTTACGAAAAGCGTGGACGACGAATGGTCATATGAAGACGCCGACGGTTATGGCAAAGTCGGAATGTATGTGTCGATCGCCGTCGATGCTCAGGGGAACCCGCGAATCAGCTATTATGATTCCGGCAACGAATGCCTTAGATACGCACTGAAAGTCGGCAGTGGCTGGGGTGTGCACCTTGTAGATCAAAGCAGTAATGTTGGATTTTTCAACTCCCTTGCCTTGAGTAATCGATAGGGCTTGGAAAAACTGTCGATCCGGCGCTGTCTTGATCGACCCGGATTGCCGAGATAGGTTGCCGCCCGGAATGATCGGCACATGTCGTGTGGTCTCAAGCGCGGCAACTACGGTAAGACAGCACTGGATAAGAAGGGATAAAAAATGAAACAGTCCAGGTACAGGATATCATTACCCCTTGTGGTTGTCGGGGCCGTTTTGATCGTGCTATTGGTCACTTGCGATAAAGACAGCCAGCGGAACCTCGCCGGGCCCGACGGCCAGATTGCGGGCGGCTATGATCCCGTTTTCAGTGCCGGTGGCGGGTTTGTCATCACGTACGGTATGCTCGACAGGCGCTTCAATGAAATCACCTTTCCGGGAACGCATAATTCCTATGCGTCTAACTGGGAGCCTCACTGTGAGAACCAGCACCTGTCAATTGCAGATCAACTTGAGTACGGCATTAGATATATAGAGTTCGATATCGATGTGGATCTATACGTAAACCACGGCGGGTTTTGCGCTGGGTATATGAACGAGCGACTCCAGGAGATTAAGCATTACGTAATGGAGCATCCGTTGCAAATCTTTACGGTCCGTATAGCTGACTTGTCATGCAAAGAAACAATACTGATCGACTGCCTGATTGATCCACCCACTCCAGAGTACGCGTATGCCGAAATGAATGCAAAACTGATAGAACAAGGTCTGGATAAATATATCTATAACTGGCATCCTGAAAAACTGAATGACGACCCTCTGAAGTGTTACATCCCGGATCCGTGGCCCACACTGCGCGAAATGATTGAGTCAGGTAAAAACGTCATGTTTATTCATAATAGGGACTACAAAGAACATGGTGTTATTGATGAGGCTTATGTTCTAAAATTAGACTATAGTTTCCCTGGCTCGGTCTGCGATTACAAGGCGGACGAACAGGAACAGTTTTGTAGATTAATGCCATCCTGGTCTCCTACGCGAGACAGACAAAAGGATGGCCCGTACCGATTGTTTCTGATAGAGTGTTGTCCGGATGGAGTCTCGTGGGCCGGGGACCAGGAAGATGCGGCGAAGAACAATGACGGCCGGAGGTTATATCAGGTAGCCAAACAACACGAAATGGAGATCCTTCCGGACAATCGCGTGGTCAATTATATTAATGTGGATTACTACAGGGCTTCGAATGCCGGACCTCTTCCCATAGACGTTGTTGATGCCTGTAACCGGCTGAACCACGAACGGGTTGGAAGCGACTGGGAACATAGCGAATGCTTTTGGGAACTTTATCCCCACGAGTTCGACGACTCAAGGGTTGAGCATCTCAGTCAGATACCGGCCATACAGGCGGAAGTGGCCGAGGTTGTAGCAGGTTTCAAAGCCAAATTAGATTTGGATGGGCATGAGGATAAGGGGAAAATTGTGTCGACGACATACGAGACCGACTACGATTGGAAACGACTTCCCGAATGGGCAGTGGACAATGATCTATGGACACGCTGGTGCGGTTCCTGTTGGATACTTGATCACACCTGGGGTATTGATCTGGGGGAAAGAAAAGCAATAAGTGAAATCGCTATAGCGTGGGAATTTTCTCACAAGAGACCCGGTTACAGGGTATATGCATCGAATGATGATTTCAGGTTTGGTGATGGTATATCCAACGAAGAACTGCGGGAGGATGCGGGTTGGCTAGAAGTTGCGGAAGGAGATAGGCAAACTAATGTTAGTCCTCAACTGTGGGATATTAAGACGTTTAGGGGCGGTCAGTCTGATTGGCGCTATGTCAAAATTAAAGTCTATGACACACGTGATGAAGAGCACTGGCCCAGTTTTTGGGAAGTAAAACTCTACGGACCGGCGAATTGAGGTGTCAGGTTCATAACTTAATTTGATTTGGTGCCGGATTTGTGCCATACTGGAGTAAAAGCAACGAAAAACATACACAGATAAACAAAACCAAATAAGAATTGGAAATTTGTGGGACTCAAGAAGTTCTACCGTAGGTTGATGCACCACGTGTGATTACAGAGACAGCCCAATTCGATTCCCCCCACCTCCAAATTGAATTACGACCTATGCGGGGTTCCCAATTTGTGTACCATCTGGGTCGGTAATTCGGTAGGTAAATGCCCAAAATCGACCAACCTACTCTAGAAAAGTACTTGACATTAGCGCTGTATATTGTGCTTTTTTGATTGGAGTTTGGATTCGATAAAACTTGGATTTACTCAGGGACTCCAAGGCCATGACACACTCGCAAATCAACTTGGGGCGCCGTAATCTACTCTTCGTGAGTTAGCATTAAAGACCCGCAATCCAAAAATGGATGGATTTGCGGTCGCAAACACGGTTTCAGCCCTTCTTGGGCGAGGACGTCAGATTAGTATGAGCGAAACGGGATCAGTCGCAACTCCTGCATTAAAAACACTGGGAGATATCGCAAAGCTTCTTCCATCGTCCACTCCATCTGCCAGGATTCCACTATTTGCTGTCGCGGTTCTGGTTGTGGTTTTGGTGTCGTTCATATACTGTATTGCCAAGAAGATTATTCCGGGTAACGCGGCCACGGAAGTGATCGAGAGTATCTTGTGGTTCGGTGTGGTGGTCATGCTCCTGTACGTTCTCTATCTTCTGGGTAATAGATACCTTTCTCTGCAGGAACAGAAACAAGAGAAAGTTAAACACGACGAGATCTTCAAGGGGACCAGTGAATAGGGCATGAGTACACGAATGACACCCGTCATTGCCTTCACAAGTGGTAAAGGGGGATGCGGCAAAACCACACTTGCCGCGAATTTCGCCAATGTTGTAGCGCAAGCCAAGGCCAAAGTACTTATAATCGACTTTGACTTGGCCAACCGTGGTGCCAGTGGTCTTTTCTCGAAACAGACTCGACTTCCCCACGAGAGAGTAACTACCACACGTCTGTTGCGAGATGATCTTGGAACAGATCAAGGAACCAGAGATCTAATTGAGGTCAAGTCTAACATCTTTCTCATACCAGCATCAAGTCCGAATGAATTGGCGTGGGATCCGCCTGACGGAACTACGTTGCAGGGGCTTGTTGCCGATCTGCGCGGCAAGCTTCAGGAGATAAGTGAATGCTATGATATCGACTGCGTTGTTCTAGATTGTTTTTGTGGAATTGATGTGTTGACAACGGCCGCAGCCGCTGTTGCAGAGCACACGATACTGGTGAACGAGCCGGATGTAATAACGTTTACGGGTACGGTCAACCTGATCAATCATTTACAGAGCGCACTAGCAGAGGTACCCAGGCCACCGCAGCTTCATATTGTGATCAACCGACTCAAGTCCACCCATAGCGTCAGAAGGCTCGCAGGAATTTACAGGGATAATCTGCACAAGGTAGTTAACGAGATCGTACTGGCCTATTTCCCATATCATCGTCGCATATTTGAATCATTCGGAAACTACCCATTTATCTCGGATCTTCTTCCTCGCAGTCTCTTTGTCCGCAAGTTAGAGCTTCTTACCCTGCTTTTGTTCATCGACCGGCAACCGCAACTTGTTAAGTCGAAGGTGCGTACCTGGTCCAAACGCAAGATCAAGAAGATATATAGTCAATCTATCGACCGCACTGCTGTCGATGCAGATTACCTGGTGATCAGGTTAACGAGTTTCCCTATACTGCTTGGTCTATGGTTGGTGGTATCGTTTGTTCTTTTGAGGATATTTCCTTTGGGGCCGGCGCTGGCGTGGACATTGTTGCAGGCCGTGGTTCTGGCGCTTTCAGCACTGGTTGCATTTACCCTTGTGCCTTCGCTGTGGCTTGCGGCCAGGCTTAACTTCTCGGTAACCAAGTTTCGCTATCTTTTTGCGAAACGAGTTAAACTCGGTCTTAAGGCGACAAGTGGAATAATAGCAGGGGTTCGCGCTGCTCTTGCGGGCGTGATGGTGTTGCTGTCCTTGACATTTCTGTGTGTGGCCTGCGGGTTCCTTCTCTTCATGTGGCTGGACTATAGCTGCAACCTGGGTTTTGTTGATCCCGGAAGGACATTCGAGAACAGGGTGTTCGAGTTATCTACGAACTCGCCTGTTCGAGCGATAGATCTTCGGGACCGTACGGTGTCCCGGATCGATTTCAGGGGTCATCGTCTGTCACTTTCACCTTCGCCTTCGCCATTGCCGCGTTTTCTGGACCTGAGCAGTCCAGCGTTACTTACGGGAGGAACTGAGTTTACCAAGTGCACATTCTACGCAGATCTTTTGGTAAACAAGGAGCTTAATGATTGTAAGTTCGATTCATGTCGTTTTGTGCGCTATGACCCGTATGTACAACCGGCCTTTATCATTAGCGCGAGTTCATGGAGAAACGTGCAATTATCCAGGACAGGAAGCCCCAGCACAATTCTCTTTGAGTCATGTCAGCTTGATTCGGTTACAATCACGATGTCCGACAGCAGCTACATTGGTTTCCATGACTGTGGGTTCAGTGAGCTAAGAGTGGCAGTGGAGTCGTCCTTTACTGTTGGTGCAATACGTTTTGGCGAAGAGCAACCTGAAACGGTCTATAGTATGATCCCTGATAATATAAAGATAATCAAGAGCGGAGACTCGCTACCGGTTCCGGCTGAACTTGTGCTTCAGATAGACAGTGCTGATAAGGAGATAGAGAATATTGAGCGCCTCATTCCTACGGACTTTCTTTCCTATCCGGATTTCGTGAATTATCCCGCAGTCTTGTCGGATCAGATAGCGCGTTTAATTGTCACATTGAACCCCCGCTACGTGGAACAAGCTCGTGAGCTCCAGAAAAGGCATTTGGAACTTAGTAGGAACATAGGAATTATTGACCAGATAAACATTTCTCACTTGCTGAGGGTACAACTGGATGTAATCCAGGAAACAGAAGGGGAGGTCATCCTGAAGTATCTTTCGCAGTGGATGAACTGGTGCGAGTCGACCGGATACTACAACATAAATTATACTTGGGATTGGGAGTTCTGGAACAGGCATTTGGCTAAATGGTATC
>CP070674.1:803861-862587 GCA_020351995.1 Candidatus Zixiibacteriota bacterium | reverse complement strand
CCGTTGATGTATCCAAGCTGATAGAATGCTTCCGCTTTCTCTTTTTTCCAGTTGGCCTTGCTGTTGACGAATTTGCGCTCAAAAGCGAAGTCGTCTGTTTCGACCGGAGGAGGCCTGGATGCAACCGCCCACTCGAGAATCTCGCCGGCACGGTCCAGATTTCCTGCCGCGGCCAGATGTGCCCCAACATCATTGAGAAGGTAAATGTTATAATGTGTGCGAACTGCCGCGACCGCAATGCTGTCTGATAGCGCCCCATCAGCCAGCTGCGAATCAGCGAACAGGGTCCTGATAAGGGCCATGTTCGCTATCGGGTCATACGGGCGCAATCGGACGGCGAGGTTCGCCTCGTGGATTGCCTCCGATAAATCACCCCGCAGTAAATTCACCGAAGCCAGGTTGATGTTCGCCTTGGCCCGGTCCGGATTGAGGCGTATTTCCTCGGTGAAGTAGTATTCGGCGGAGTCAAGTTGTCCCAGTCGCAAGTAAGCGGCCCCGATATTTAAATGGGTTTCCGGAAAAGCCGGGTCAATCTTCCGGGCGGCGAAGAATGAATCCAGAGCCTGACGGTAGTCCTCGACCGACATGAAATACAGGCCTTCGGATATCAGATGCTGAGATGGATCGCCTGCCGGAAGCCGGACTATCGGATAAAAGGAAAACAGGCCCGCTATCACAGCCACGCCGAGCGGCCATATCGCCTTTCGGACGTTCTCAATTATCTTTGCCGTGAACCAGCACAGAGCACCCGACGACAGGATGATGTAGAAAGGAAGTAGAGGCAGGCGAAAGCGGCTGCTGAAGAAGAAGACCGCCGATACCACAGAATATGACATTACCAGTGCGAACAGGAAAGCCCCTTTCCTGTTGAAGGGATAGCAAATCAGAGTTCCAGTGACGGTCAGGGCGAAGAGTATCCCGAACGAGAGTGGATTCAGCCGCAGAAGCCCAATCCTGTGGAAGAAGACCCCCAGGTTTCGGTTATTCGAGACCTCTCGATCTGAAAAATTCCAGTACAGTTTCTTCATATACAGGCCCAGAAACTTGTCGGGATTACTGAGGATCCAGTCCACGGATTTATCAAGCCAGAACGACGATACCTCGCCCGGCTTCAAGCTGCGCCCCAACTCCCGCTCGGCGAGGTGCGTGACCTGATTGATTCTCCAGTTGAATCCCATTGGCTCGGGCATGATGGCCGACACCCCATCGGCAGCGTGGTTATTGCCCAGGTAGAGGTTTATGCCACCTTGCGAGGCTATCAGGACCGGGTCACCGGCCAATATGATATTTCTTACGGTTATCGGCAAGACCACCAGCGCCGTGCCGAGCGTGAGGACAGCCAGACGCGAGATGGCCGCCCGGAATCGCACCACTGTGGTCAATACTATTAACGCCACCAGTGGCAGTAGTATCAGAGCGGTGGGGCGTGTAATTGCGGTCAGCCCTACCACCAACCCGGCTACGAAGATATCAGATGTCTTTCTGGAATCCCACCAGATCAAGGTGCGCCATACAGCCCATTGTAGCAATAACGTGAACAACGGATCGAGCAATAATTCACTTTCGAAGTAGATGAGTACGGGATAAAGAGAGTGGATGGCCGCGGCAATCAGTCCGGTCTTATGGTCGAACACCTTCTTACCGATACGATAAGTCATCACTATTGACCCCACCCCGATGGCCAGGCCGAACAGGCGACCAATCCAAAGCGACGATCCCAACAGGGCATAGAGCAGCCCCAGGCAGTATACATAAAATGGCGCTCGGAAATAGGTCGTATCGCCGAAGATGTTGCCGGCGGCAAGGTCGAGAGCCCAGTTATGGTGGTAGTAATTGTCTACCGTCAACTGATCCCAAACCGGCATACCCTGATAGATTATCAGATACCAGAGCCTGATAATCAATGCCAGTCCAATTATCAGGAGTAATCCCGAGTTCTCCCGGATGAACCGATTTGCCTTTGACCTCATGCCTTTCAATATAGATAAACCGGGTCACTGAGACTTCAACAATTTTCCTAGGCCGCCGGCTACTAACCGATTTGTTGCTAACCTTTGCACCATCTGCAAAAAAGTGCTTAGTTCTTTGTCCTCAACCGAACTGCGTACGTCAGCCTAAGTATCTATATAACAATAAGTTATATGCTGCGATTGGTCTGTCGCGTGCCGGCACGAGTGGGGGCATATTGGTTGCTCGATAGGGGTCTGGAGTTCGATTGCTGGAGAGACAATGTTACCCCGCAGGATAAACATACTGGTAGTTATGACGGTGTCGCTGATTTTGGCCATGTTGCCGTCGGCTCACGCGTCTAATCTGTCGCCCGGTTTACAGAAAGCGGTCGCGGCCGGGTCCGACTCCACTGTTGAAGTAGTTATTTTTCTTGACGATGATGACGTCAGAAAAGACGCTCTTGGTCTTTCGCGAATGACTGAGCTGACTCGCGGCCAGCGCATCAAGAGTGTCGTAAGCCGCCTCAGGTCCTATAGCGCCCCGAACAAATCCGCGATTCTGGGTTTTCTGGCCGCCCATGCCACAGGCACCATTACTGAGCATTGGATTATACCTGCCGTTCGAGCAACACTGCCGCTGTCCGCGATTGAAACTCTCTCCGAATTCGACGGTGTCAAACTGATCGTCGAGAATGTCGCCGCAACCTATGAACCGCCGGCGAAGATATCCTCCGTTGTGACAACTTCAACCGCCGCGGTGTCCACCGAGCTCGTGCTACTGGGTGTGCCGGAACTCTGGAAGCAGGGGCTGAATGGGAAGGGACGGCTGGTATGTTCATTCGACACGGGTGTGGAACATAGTCATCCCGCCTTGGCCTCGAAGTGGCGCGGCAATCACGCCCCTCTAACAGCCTCGTGGTTCTCCAAGATCGCCCCGGATGCCGTTCCGTACGACCCCGTTGGTCACGGAACGCACACCATGGGTATTATGCTGGGCTCAACCGATGCCGACAGTTTCGGTGTGGCGCCGGAAGCTGAATGGATCACCGCCGGCATTATCGACGTGGGGAGAACCCTCAGTCTAACGATCAGCGACATCATTGAGGCCTTTCAATGGTCTCTTAACCCCGACGGGGATGAAAACACCACTGACGACGTTCCCGATGTTATCTTGAACAGTTGGGGTTTTCCCAAAGGCCTTTTCACACCCTGCGATAACACTTTCTGGGGTATGATTGACTATGTAGAGGCGGCCGGTATTGTCACGATCTTTTCGGCCGGGAACGAGGGTCCCGACCCGCAGACCATCCGCCATCCGGCTGACCGGGCCTCGACTCCAATCAACGCCTTCGCGGTCGGTGCAGTGGACAACACGCTGACGATCGCAGAATTCTCCAGCCGGGGACCTTCCTCGTGTGACAATACGCAAATCAAGCCCGAGGTTGTGGCGCCCGGTGTTAATATCCGCTCATCGACAAAAGGGGGCGGATACGTGCTGATGTCGGGAACATCCCAGGCCGCCCCTTATCTTGCCGGCCTGGTCGCCCTGATCCGCCAGTACAACCCCAATGTGACAGTGGAGCAAATCAAGAACGCGTACCTTATGGCGGCGGTTGATCTGGGCGTATCCGGCGAGGATAATACATACGGCCACGGATTCGTCAACGCCGCGCGCGTCCTGGATTACATTCCCGCCCCTAATTCCGAGGAACTGAAGGTCGTCGCTTATTCTGTTTCCGGCGACGGGATCGCCGATCCGGGAGAAGAATTCGAGCTTCAGCTTACTCTCAGCAGCAGTATACCCGGTCTTGAATCAGCCACTGGAACTGTCGTGGCGACCTGCGACGACGGCGTAGTGACAGGTAACTCTACCGCCGTGTTTGAGTTCGGACCGGGCGGGACCGTCGCGACAAACGCTTTGCCGTTCGATCTTTATCTGTCCACCGGACTCTACAACGGACAGCCCATACCCTTCAAGCTGGGTCTATCGGCGACGGACGCCGGCTTTATCGACACGCTCGACTTCATACTCACTGTCGGCATACCCCCCCGCGGTGAAATAGCCACACATGACAATAGCCGAATACGTTTGACCGTCTCTGATTTCGGTCAGTTCGGGTTCGCCCCCGGTTCGATCTATGACGTGGATGGGGACGGCTTGTGTGTCGACGACAACGACAATGTGATGTATGAAGCCGGATTAGTGCTTGCTACAACTGCAGATCAACTGGTGACAGCCATCCGCGATGAGCAGGGACAGATGAAGGTATCTGATTTTGCGCCGGTAAGGTCTTTGACAGATGAGTGGCTCGGACCCGATGCCGGTACGCACCGAATGGCCACATTTACCGATGCCTCAGGAATCCTCAATGTCAGCGTTACCCAGGAAACAGTCCACTTCGATGACATTGATGAACAGGGATACATAATGCTCGAGTACAGGCTGACCAACAACTCCCTTCAGCGGATCTTTGACCTGAGACTGGGACTCTTCGTGGATCTCGATATGTCATCCAATGACGAGACCGTTCTTGATAACACTAGCGCACTTCTGTATCAGACCGACGGTACTGGCAGATACGTGGGCGTCGTCGGCATAAAGAATACCTCCTGTTTCAGCAATATGCTCAATGACCAGGTCAAGACAGGTTTTACCGAGTCTCAACTGCACACCATGCTGTCCGATAATTCCAACGCGGTTGACGAAAGTCTGTCGGGTGACCTCATGTTCATGGCCTCATCGGTTCCGCTCCTGGTCGAGCCCCGCCAGACCGCCGAAATCGTTTTCGCGGTTGTCGTTGGTTACAGCCTTGATGATCTCTATCACAACGTCGCAAAAGCCCGATCGAAGTTCGAGTTTATGGCAAGTCTCGAAGGAGCCGGGAAGGATTCTCTTCCCGATGATGTGAGGCTGTACCAGAATTTTCCCAATCCGTTCAATCCCGTCACGACTATCAGCTTCTCGGTATTTCAGGCCGGCCACGTATCACTGGATATTGTGAACGTCCTGGGACAGAAAGTCCGTACGGTTTACAGCGGCAATCTGTCAGTCGGACTCCATCGCTTCCAGTGGGATGGTACCAACGAACACGGTGACCGGGTCGCCAGTGGCATTTATCTCTGCCGCCTCTCAGGTGAATCGACGTCGCAGAGTCGAAAAATGCTGCTGGTTAAGTAGTGGACGGACCAGGCAGCCAGAGCCACCAGAAAAACGAGCGTCAAAACACTCCGCTACACAGCCTTAATCGTTGTAAGACAAGCATATAACCCTTACGAGTCAAAAACCCTCTTTGACCCCGGTCCGGGCGAAATAAGACTTTACTTGCTACAAAATTCGCTTGACTTTCCGATGAGTATTGATAGATTTGAAAATGAAAATCGTTTTCATTTGGCGATAGGAAGATTCTTATGAAAGAATTTTTGAAGACCAAAGGTTTCAAGATGACGCCGCAACGGGAACTGATCTTCCGTTCCTTTTTTGAGCTCGATGAGCATGTCTCGGTGGACGAACTTTATGATCGAGTTCGTCAGCAGGACAACTCCATCGGGTACGCCACCGTGTGGCGCAATTTGAAGCTTATCTGTAAAGTGGGGCTCGCTGAAGAGGTGAACATCGGTGACGGTATTACCCGTTACGATCGGATCACCAAGGTTCCGCATGGACACTTGTTCTGCACTGTCTGCAAGGGCGTAACAGAGATCAATGTTGAACAGTTGGTAGGACTGTTAGCTCAGGCCGCCAACAGTCGTGGCTTTACTCCGGACAGTTTCAAGATCGAGGTGCAGGGAGTGTGTGACGGGTGTCATGGTAAAGTCGAGGGAAACGGTCAGTAGCCTGCGTTGACGAGAGGTTGGATGCTAAGACGTTCAGGTCAGAGAAATATCAGGTGAAGGATTCAACCGATGACTCCATTGAGTAAAATGCTTCCGGGCCAGCGTGGGACAGTAATAGGATTCACCCGGGACTCAAAGATTGCGCGTCGATTGCTCGAACTGGGTATAGTACCGGGTCGAACCGTGGTCTACCTGAGAAACGCGCCCCTGCGTGATCCGATGGAGGTTCAGGTGGGCTCTTGCTGTCTGTCCTTGAGACACTCTGAGGCCTCTCTGGTTACCGTTAAACTCGATAAATAGTTCGGACAAACTCCGCATGACAGTCACTTCAGGAAAGAGCACGCAGCGCTCAGGGGTGGTGGCTATTTGTGGTAATCCTAATAGCGGCAAGACAACCATCTTCAATGCCATCACCGGGCTGAACCAGCAGGTTGGAAACTATCCCGGCGTAACCGTTGAGAAAGTGACCGGTCGCTTCGAATCCGACCTGAATCCGGGTCAGAAACTCACCCTGGTCGATATTCCGGGTTCTTATTCGTTATCCGCGTTTACCCCGGACGAATATATCGCCGCCGCGGTACTTTTCGGCGAGTTTGACGGCCAGCGGCCTCCCGATGCGATAATTTGTGTCATCGACGCTACTCAATTGGAACGTGGCTTTTATCTGTTACTTCAAATCCTGCAGATAGGCTGTCCGACCGTAGTAGCCGTAAACATGATTGACCTGGCACAGCAGGGCGGTATCAGGATCAATTTCAAGAGACTTTCCCGAGCCCTGGGTGGTATCCCTGTCGTTCCGGTGATAGGCAATCGACGAAAGGGTATCGACAAGCTCAAGAGAGAAACGGCCAATGCTATCGATCGGTCATTCACCGGGGTAACGCGGATTTTTGACAGCACGACCGAAGAAGTAATGCAAACTCTTGTCGAACAATGCTCCGACCACCGGCGCTCGCGCGCTCAATATCTTCGTGTCATATTTGATGAAAACGGTCAGGCCGAAAAACAGTATGTCCGTGACGAAGGCCGGCGGGTGATCCCGTGGATTGAACAGGGACGTCGCCGGATCAGGGATAAATTCGGCTCACTCGTCACTGCCGAAACCGGCGCGCTGACGTACCGAGCCGAAGAGCTTCACCGACTTGTGGTCCGAAAAAGCGAATCGGCTCAAACAACAGTGTCGGAGAAGATCGACAAATATCTATTACATCCCCTGCTTGGTCCGGTTGTCCTGGTGCTTCTCATGGTCCTCGTATTCCAATCGATTTTCAGCTGGGCCGCTCCGCTTATGGACGCAATAGACGGCGCCTTCTCATGGCTTGCAGGCGGCGTGGAGGCCACTATGGTTGATGGACCGCTGCGGTCCCTGCTCACCGATGGGGTGATCGGCGGTGTAGGATCGGTCCTGATTTTTATTCCTCAAATCGCGATTCTATTCATTTTCATTGCTATCCTGGAGGATTCCGGCTTTATGCCCAGAGCCGCCTTTCTGGTCGATAGAATGTTTCGCTGGTGTGGTCTGTCCGGTAAGTCATTTATACCGATGCTGTCGTCTTTTGCCTGCGCCGTCCCCGGTATTATGGCCACCCGCACGATTGAGGACCGAAAACTGAGGCTGATAACTATCATGGTGGCTCCTCTTATGACCTGCTCGGCCAGACTTCCGGTGTACGCTATTATGATAGCCGCCTTCATTCCGTATAAAACCTATCTGGGCATATTCAATCTGCAGGGGCTGGTTCTCACGATGTTGTACCTGCTGGGAATCGCCACGGCGGTGGTAGTATCCTACATTCTGAAAAAGACCTTTCTCAAAACCGAGCGCGGTACTTTCATGATGGAGATGCCCACCTACAAGCTGCCCACTTTGCGCTCGATTGGCATCCGGGTTTTAAATCGGCTGAAATCATTTCTTCTGCGGGCCGGGACAATCATACTGGCCATAACCGTGATAATCTGGGCTCTGAGCTATTATCCGCGCTCGGCTGATGTCACCCACGAATTCAACATTAGGAAAGCCGAGGCCATATCAAACTTCGCCCGGTCACAGGCTTTGTTGGCCTCCCGGATTGACGCCCTCACGACCGGCCAGTCACCGGAGGTGGGTTCGGCAGCGGAGCATATCACTGAAAGTTTTGACCGCGCCTTGGATTTCACCCAATTGGAAGGCATACGGACCGAGTTGATTGCCGAATACTCTTCGTT
The DNA here is from genome assembly GCA_020351995.1 of Candidatus Zixiibacteriota bacterium. GTDB lineage: Bacteria > Zixibacteria > MSB-5A5 > GN15 > FEB-12. The sequence continues at coordinate 854,599 of CP070674.1, read as the reverse complement.
CCCGGAGCTCGTTGAAACCCTTTATCGGGCGCGATATCTGATGCTCGACCACAACCAGTCCATCACCCGGATTGCCAACGAAAAAGCGGGTGCCCATATCAGGGGGTCCTTCCTGGGAATAGTCGGCCGTCAGATCGAACCGCTGTTCGAACCGCTTGGCTGGGACTGGAAAATAACAGTATCGGTTCTGGCGGCTTTTCCCGCCCGCGAGGTAATAATAGCCACGCTCGGCACGATATACAACCTCGGTACGGAAATCGAGGTACAGTCATCTTCTCTGATTGAAAAGATGCGCAACGCTGTCTGGGAAGACGGCCCGGACAAGGGTAAGGCTGTTTTTTCACCAGCCGTGGCAATATCCATTATGGTATTCTTCGCGCTATGTTGCCAGTGTGGAGCCACTCTGGTAACCATCCGGCAGGAAACCGCCAGCTGGATATACTCTGTTGCCACTTTTGTCTACATGACAGCCCTGGCTTACTTGTTTGCCTTCACTTCCTTCCAGATAATGAGAGGAGCCGGCTTCTAATGTCGCTAATTTTCCAGCATATAATCGTCGGTGCCGCCTCAGTGATAGCCGGTGTTTACGTAGTGGTTCATTTGTGGGGCCGACGGAAAGCCCGATCCGGATGCAAGTCATGTGAGGCGTTATCCACGCTCACTCAGAAAAACCGAAAATCTCCTCGCTCAACCTCAGTTTGACAGCCGTTTTCAACTATTCTATATTGTTCACTCGGATAACGAGGAATTATGTTCAGAAATAAGCCGATACTGTTGGGGCAATATCGCCCTCTCGACTCCTTTCTGCATCATCTGGACGCACGGGCTAAAATCATTCCCATTTCGCTGGTGCTGGTTTTGGCCGTGCTAACCGGTTCGCTTGTCTTCTATCTGGCCATTCTGGCTTCACTGATACTGGCACTTGTTCTCTCGGGGGTCGGCAGCAGAACACTAATCAACAATTTCAGGCCGGTTGTTATTCTCGTGGTAATCACCTGTGTTTATCATTTACTGTTTTCTGCCCGGGATACCGAAGTTCTGCTGAACCTGTTCGGTTTCAAAGTCACCCGGGGCGCGGTAGAGATGGCCGTGTTTTACTCACTCCGTCTGGTTATCTTTATATCAGTAGCTTTTCTGGTTACCCTGACCAACTCCCCCTCGGAACTTGGTGACGCCATGACCAAGCTGCTGCGGCCGCTGTGTAAACTCAAAGTACCGGTCTATGACCTGGCACTAATACTGTTTATTGCCCTGAGGTTTATTCCCATTCTGTACGATGAGTTTGCGACCATAAAAAACGCCCAACTTATCCGCGGTGTCAATTTTTCGGGTTCCTTGGTCAACCGAATCAAGAAGACCGGTAGCATAATAATTCCCGTCTTTGTGGCTGCTATTCAGAGAGCCGATGAGCTGGCGCTGGCCATTGAAGCCAGGGGTTACAGCAGCCGGCGGGAGAGAAGTTTTTATTCTCGAAGTCGGTTCGGAGTCCGTGAGTGGCTGTTCGCGGCGGCCTCATCAGCCTCAATTTTCGTTTTATTCCATTTTACCCGGTAACGCATGGATCGCAGAAACATCAAACTTACCATACAATATCAGGGCACCCAGTACTGCGGCTGGCAGTCTCAGTCCGGTCCCAAAACCGTGCAGGACGAGATCAAAGCTGCTATCCACAAGACCACCGGTCGGGACGTTAAAGTGACGGGAGCGGGACGCACCGATGCCGGGGTCCACGCCCTGGGGCAGGTTGCCAACTTCGTAATAGAGCATCACCTTGAACCGGAACGCTACCGGGACGCCCTTAATTACTACTTGCCCGATGATATTCGCGTTCTCGACTCAGCGGCGGTTCCGCTGGAGTTTGATGCTCGTCGGGACGCTCTTTTCAAGAGATATCGGTACCTGATTGGACTGGAGAAGTCGGCCCTTTATTTTGCCTATCGCTGGGAATATACGCGACCCATCAACTACGACCTGCTTAAGCTGGCGGCCGGGATGATTGTCGGCGAGCACGATTTTGCCCCTTTCTGCGTTGTCTCCTCACGCAAAGAGAACAACATCTGCCTTATCGAGTCGGCTCTGTGGCGGCGGATCGGACCGTTGCTGGTGTTCGAGATTCGAGGCAACCGTTTCCTGCATAGCATGATACGCTCGCTGGTCGGAGCCATGGTCAATCTGGCCACCGTTCAACAGGATAAGAATAAGCTAAACTTGACTTTAGAGCGGTTTGGCGATATTATAAAATCTTCAGCAACGGAAAGGGTAGAGTTCACCGCTCCGGCCCAGGGGTTATACCTGGTTTCGGTAGGCTACAACAAAGGATAATCGGATATGAAATTCTTCATTGATACCGCCAATGTCGATGAAATAAAAGAAGCTGCGGCGATGGGAGTGCTCGATGGCGTGACCACGAACCCGTCGTTGGCCGCAAAGGAAACTACTCCTTACCGCGAGCTTCTCAAGGAAATCTGCCAGGTCGTTAGCGGGCCGGTCTCGGCTGAGGTTATCGCGACTGATCACGATGGTATGGTAAAGGAAGCTGAAGAACTGGCTAAGATTGCCGATAATATCGTAATCAAGATTCCCACCATCCTTGAAGGCCTGCGGGCCATAAAGACTCTTACCAGCCGCGGTATCATGACCAACGCTACGCTTGTGTTCAGTCCGACTCAGGCCATACTGGTCGCCAAGGCGGGGGCAACCTACGTATCACCGTTTATTGGTCGTCTCGATGATATCTCAACCGACGGGATGGAACTCATAGGCCAGATCGTGACCATTTATCACAACTACAATTTCAATACCGAGGTGCTGGTAGCCTCGGTCAGGCATCCCATGCACGTGGTCGAAGCCGCCATCATTGGCGCCGACGTTATCACCATGCCATTCAAGGTCATCAAGAACCTGATAAAACACCCCCTGACCGACATCGGGTTGGAGAAATTTATCGCCGATTATAGGAAAGCGAATAAAGGCTAATGATCTCACGCTATACGCTCAAGGAAATGGGGGAGCTGTGGTCGGAAGAGAATAAATTCCGTACCTGGCTAAAGGTTGAGCTTGAGGCGGCCAGGGCCATGGCCGAATACAAGATCATACCCGTGAAAGCGTACCAGGCTATCAAGAAGAAGGCCCGCTTCGACGTCGCCCGCATCAACGAAATAGAACAGGAAGTAAACCATGATGTCATCGCCTTTCTGACCTCGGTCTCCGAGTACGTGGGTGATGACGCCAGGTATCTTCACTTCGGCATGACTTCCTCGGATATGCTGGACACCTCGCTATCACTGCTGATGAAGCAAGCAGCCGGGATAATTGATAAGAAGATCGGCCATGCTCTCAGACAGATAAAAACGCTGGCCAGGCGGTATATGATGATGCCGTGCATGGGGCGAACACACGGCATTCTGGCGGAACCCACCACTGTCGGACTCAAGTTTGCGGTCTGGTATACAGAGCTGAGTCGGGCTCAGGAGCGTTTCAAGGCCGCCACTCAGGCTGTTTCGGTTGGCAAAATGTCAGGTGCGGTCGGGAATTTCGCCAACCTTGACCCGAAAATAGAGACTACCGTGTGTCGCCGGCTGGGATTGCGTCCGGCGGAGGTAAGCACGCAGGTGGTTCAGCGTGATCGGCATGCTCACTATATTACCGCTCTGGCGTTGCTGGCTTCGTCGCTGGAGAAGTTCGCTACCGAGATTCGTAACCTTCAAAGAAGTGAGATCGGCGAGATGGCCGAGGGGTTCACCAAAGGCCAGAAGGGATCCTCGGCGATGCCGCACAAGAAGAATCCGATTACCGCCGAACGCATAACCGGAATTGCCCGGATGCTTCGCGGCTATGCCATGTCGGCCATGGAGAATATTCCGCTGTGGCACGAGCGTGACATTGCGCACTCTTCTGTCGAGAGAGTAATTATTCCCGACGCCACCATTGTCATCGATTACGGCCTGCAGAAATTCAACGAACTTCTCAAAGGATTGGTCGTAAACGAAAAACGAATGATAGAAAACATCTTCCACCGTGGCGGAGTCGTCTTCTCCCAGCGCCTTCTGCTGAAACTTACCGGCCCTGTCGGATCACGCGATAAGGCCTACAGGATGGTACAACGTAACGCCATGGCCGCTCATCAGGGGAGAGGTCCTTTTCGCGAACTGGTCAAGCAGGACCGGGAAATTCGCAAGCATTTGTCTGAAGCCGATATCGATGATTGCTTCGATTTGCGGTATTACACCAAGAATGTCGGCAAAATCTTTAAACGTGTCTTTGGTCGATGATAGCACGCGAAGGTCTCCACATTATAGTCATTGGTCTTGTAATTACTGCCGGTCTTGTGGTGGTGGCAACCCGGTATGACAGTCGCTCGGCTCTTGTGCTGAGCCTGGTGTTTGGTCTGCTGACGGTCTTTTCGATCTTCTTCTTTCGGGATCCCGTGCGGAAGATAACTGCATCTGACGGGTGCCTGGTGGCGCCGGCCGATGGCCGCGTCATTGCCGTCGAGAGTATCCCCGACCACCCATATATTGGCGGTCCCGCCGTCAAAGTATCAATCTTCCTGTCGATTTTTGATGTCCATGTCAATCGGGTACCGGCCTCGGGCAGAATTGATTATGTAAGCTACAATCCGGGTAAGTTTTTCGCCGCTTTCAAGGACAAAGCATCGCATCTTAACGAACAGACCGAAATCGGCATGACGGCATCCCGTGGTCACAAGATTATATTCAAGCAGATTGCCGGTCTGATTGCCCGCCGAATCGTGTGCAGGCTGGAAGCGGGGGATGAGGTGAGCGCCGGTGACAGGTTCGGAATAATCAGGTTTGGTTCGCGAGCCGAATTGATCTTTCCGGCTGAGAGTGACGTTCGGGTCAAATTAGGCCAGCACGTGGCCGGAGGTAAGAGCCAGATCGGCTACCTGCCTCCAGAAAACGATAACCCAATTGAGGAGAGCAATGCCAGGGGAAAGAATATCCAAATATAGGGGTGTGTTTCCGGGAACGTTTACCATGGGCAATGTTGTCTGTGGCTTCCTGGCGATACTTTCGGCCTTTGAAGGCAACATAACCACTGCCTGCTGGTTTATCATCCTGGCCGGGTTTCTTGATGCCCTCGATGGCAAGGTCGCTCGCCTCAGCGGAGGGGCCTCCCCGTTTGGTGTCGAACTCGACTCGCTGGCCGACTTCCTCTCCTTCGGCGTGGCCCCGGCTACTCTGGTTTACAGCATCAAGCTCAACAGCCTTGGGAAATGGGGCTGGGTGATTTCTATCGTGTACATAATGGCCGCTGCCTACCGCCTGGCCCGGTTCAATCTTATGGCCGAAACCGAAGAAAAGAAAGACTTCCTGGGCCTGCCGGTCCCGGCAGCCGCCGTTACCCTTGTGGCTTTCATCATATTCTCCTATCACCTGTGGGGCGAACTTCAGTACGGCGAATGGCTGGTCTCTATGATCATCCTGTTTGCTTTTCTGATGGTTTCCCAGGTTCAATATGATAGTTTCCCGGACAACTTTGACACGCCGCATAACCGCCTCAAACTGGTGATACTGGTCGCCGCCGGAGTGGTGGTCATTTTTCAGCCAAGACTGTTGTTGTTTCCGTTTTTTGCTTTGTATATATTGTTCGGGATGGCAAGGGAGATGTTCAGACTGTTTCACCTTGGCGTAGGTAAAGTTACCGGCCGACAGTATGGCCGCAGGAAAAACGACACGAGGAATAAGAATGGGTGACAAGAAAAAAGCGATTGTCTACGTCAGACTGAAAGACGGCGTGCTCGACCCACAGGGTGTGACTATACATAAAGCCCTCATGCAGATGGGATATAAGGATTTCCTGTCGGTTCGGTCGGGTAAATTCTTCGAACTGGAAATAAACGCCAACGGCGCCGAGATCGACCGTCAGATCGACGAGGTCTGCTCCAAATTGCTGAGCAACCCGGTAATTGAGAATTTCTCGGTGGAGAAAAAGGGATGAAGTTTGGGGTGGTAACATTCCCCGGCGCCAATTGCGATTACGACGCCTACGCTGCCGTCAAACACATCCTCAAAGAGGATGTCGAGTTTCTGTGGCATAAGTCAGAGGATCTGGCTGGCTGTGACGTTGTTATTCTTCCCGGCGGGTTTTCTTACGGGGACTATCTCAGAGCCGGGGCCATTGCCCGGTTCTCACCGATTATGGATAAGGTCATTGGTTTCGCGCGCTCCGGGGGACTGGTCATCGGTATCTGCAACGGGTTTCAGGTGCTTACCGAGTGCGGGCTGCTGCCGGGCGCCCTTATCCGAAACAGTCACCTTCGCTTTAGCTGCAAATTCGTGTATCTCAGAATAGAAAATGATACCACCAGTTTCTCCAATGCCGGACGAAAAGGCGACATTTTGAAAATACCTATCGCCCACGGCGAGGGGAGCTACTACAATTTCGACGGCGATATCAAGCAGCTCGAAGACAGGGACCAGGTGGTATTCAGATACGTTGACCGGGGCGGCCGGATTACGGCCGAGGCCAATCCAAACGGCTCGATCAATAATATCGCCGGCGTCATCAACCGGGAAGGAAACGTCCTGGGCATGATGCCGCATCCCGAACGAGCCGTCGAGGACATTCTGGGTTCGATTGACGGCTTGAAGGTCTTCGAGTCATTGCGTTCGACTGTTTCGAAACTTAAACTCGTGAGTTAGAATTGAAAAAGCGTGAGCTGACATTCATAATTGTCGCCCTGTTGCTCGGTGCCGTAATCGGGGGACTCATAGGGGATATTATCGGTACCTTTCTGCCGGCCGGTGCGGCCAAAACGGTTTTTACCAAGGCGATTGTTATAGGTTTCGATACCGTGAAGGTCGATTTTTATGCCATTTCTTTCACGTTCGGATTGAAACTTAAGATAAACTTTATGTCGATGTTGGTTGTTTTGCTTGTTATCATCTATTTTAGATGGTGGTATATTTAGATTAGACTACAACACCAGGAGGTGTAATTATGTTTGGAATGGGTCCCTGGGAATTACTGATCGTCTTTTTGGTGATTTTGCTGTTGTTCGGGGCCAAGCGCCTGCCCGATATTGCACAGGGCTTGGGCAAAGGTATTCGGGAGTTTCGTAGCGCTATGAAAGATACGACGAACGAGATTAAAGGCTCGATGAAAGAGCCACCTTCCGAAAAGAAGAACGATACAGAGAATAAAAACGGTTAGATAAATCAGATTTCCGACAGTATGGAAAAAAAACACGCCAACGGGAAAAGATTCAGCAAAGAAGAAGCTGAGAAAATAGGCGGAGTTCTCGGCGCCGACAAGATTGCTGAAGATCCGGATAAGTTTCGTTTAAAGCTCATTAACCATGAGGAACGGCGGACCCTCTCACTGGAAATCTTCCCCGAAACCAGTTTCGGCAAGACCAGGGGTATGCTGGTAGTGGTTTATACCGGTAATTCCCATCTTCAGCTTCACAACTGTACCGGTTATGTCATTTCGGGAGAGTTGGGTGAGGTAACCTTCGTGTCCGAATCGGGAGATCGGTTGTCCGGCCTGGTCGTCGAGAGGGGCGCCTCCTGTTCACTTTATGCCGCCCTTAACAAGGGGCTGATTTCATCTGATTTCACTCAACTGGGCGTCGAGGTGATGCTATCCGGGGTGGCCCTGTCGCTTGCTGAAGATATCCTTTCAGACGAAAAGAAGAAATAGCCCGCGGTTTGTCCAGGTGACTCGCCGCGGCATTAAATTGCAGCCCCGAGCAAAAGGAAAAGCCGCTGCCTGTAAGGCAGCGGCTTTCTCTAGCTATGCTCCGGGCTCACTAACTCACAAATGACGCCACGAATTCATTCAGGTCCGCTGTCATCTCGCTGGCCTTTTGATACCGCTCCTGCGGGACCTTTCTCAGAGCCTTGTCAATAATGTGATCGAACAGAAGCGGAATCTGAGGATTGACATTTGATGGTTTCTCCGGCTCGTGATTGAGCGTCGAATATATCAGTGAAGTGATATTCTCGCCCCGGAAAGGACGGCGTCCAACAAGCATCTCGTAGAATACCACGCCGAGCGAAAAGATATCCGCTCTCGAATCGACCGGCAAACCGCGCAACTGCTCGGGCGAAATGTAATTCGGGGTTCCCATAGCGATCCCGGTCTTGGTCATGGAGTTGGAGTCGATTCGCGCGATACCGTAATCCATAACCTTGATTCGATAGTCCTTCAAAACCATGATGTTGGCCGGCTTTATATCACGGTGGACAATTCCTTCCTCGTGCGCGTACTCCAGAGCGCTGCAAATCTGAATGATTATCTTCGCGATTATCTTATAATTGAATTTCGTCTTCTTCTTAATCATCTCATCAAGAGTCTGTCCTTCAAGATATTCCATGGCGATGTACTGAAGGTGTCCCTCCGAACCAACATCATATATTGTCACGATATTGGGATGAGATAACTTACCGGCGGCCTGGGCCTCGCGGAACAGGCGTTCTTTGAGCTCGGCCATTTCATCCGGGTCATTGACGAAATCCAGGCGGATTGTCTTGAGCGCCACCGGCCGGTTGATAGCGGGGTCAATCCCCTTGTAAACATGACCCATTGCGCCCTTGCCAAGCGTACCCGTTATCTGATAGCGACCGAGACTCTTTATATCCATAGCTCCGCCTAAGCCACCGGTGATAGAACCGCTCTCGCCGGCCCGGGTGATTCCCGCTGACTCAGCGGTGCTGTGACCCTGTGAATCACCTGCCGATATGATCTCCGGACCGGTGCCTGGAATCTCGGTGTCGCCGGTGTCCTTGGTATCGACAGGACCGGAATCGATCTGGCTCAGAGCCGCTTCTTCAGGTTCATGTTCGACTTCACCGGAATCGCCGGCTATAATCGTCTCTTCGGGATCACCATCGATATTTATTGCCTGGTGGTCAGCCGGGAATTCGGGTTCATCGCCGTCAATCGCGGTCGTCTTCTGATTCTCGGGGTCCGTCGGACTCGAGATAATCTCACGCACTGCTGACGGCCGGTCATCCTTGTCCGTTTCGGAGTCAAACTTGACGGTCGGCACGCCCGAACGGGCTTTTTTCTTCTTATCCACGGTTATGCCTTTGACAAATTCTGAATCCAGTACGGGAGAGGCCAACATGAAAAGAATCAGTTCTGTGCCGTAGTAGACCATATCGACGATTACCTTGAAAGAACTGAACAGGAAGTAGTTTATGTTGGCCATTATCACCAGGGCCGCCCCCAGGACTATGAGTCGATAAAGCAGGGACAACTGCGGAAGCACAAAAGCACAGATACCGCCAAGGGCGAAAATGAGCAGGAGACCGATCAGCGTCATATCCGTTTTGGGGGTGAGGATATTGTCATTGACGATGTTCTCTGCCACACTGGCCGTTATAAGCGATTTCTTGGCCTGGCCGTGGACTGGTGTTCGGAACTGTTGGGTTGAAGAGAAGTCCTCAAAATCAACAATGACTACTTTGTTCTTCAGGCGATTCAGATCGAAACCCTCGGCCAGAACATCGGCCGCGGAGAACTTCTGAAAAGAACCCTCCGTGGAAAAGCTTATCAGGTACTCTGATTTATCGTTAATAGGAATGCGCCTTTTGGTGCCGACCTGAATCTCGTTCTTTTCGATCACCTTAATGTCTGCCGGGGAGACGTCAAGATAGACAGCGGCGCCCAGAAGAGCCAACGACGGATAATAGTAACCCGCGTAGTTCATTACCATGGACTGATGCCTCAGTACCTTGTCTTCGTCGGGCATGGTATAGTCATAGCCTAGGTACGGATCGCTTTCAAGGATCTTCTCCGCCGGGAGGAAAACCTTTCTCACCTGAAGACTGGCATCCTCATCCATCAATCCCAGCGGATTATCTACCGCCACCGAGAAATCGAACAGATGCTTGGGGGTATAGGTCTTATTGCTTCTGAATGTAGCCAGGGCGACATCGTAAGGCATTACGACATTGTCGATCCAGGTCAACTGACCGGCTAAGATATCGGTGAAATCCGCCGAGTCCTGACGGGCATCTTCCGATATCACGAAATCCACGATTATAGCCTTGGGCTCACCGGTCGCCGTGGCCGCCAGCAAGTCCGCGATCAGATCGTGGTTCCATGGCCATTGACCGTACTCCTCCTGCGCCCGGCTGTCGATAGAGACGAAAGCCACGTTGGGCCTGGCGCCGTCGCCCGCCGTAAACCTGCAAAAGAAATCGTTGAGCGAACGCTGAAGGCCGTCCAGGGGGGCAAAGCCATTTACGAACAGAAGAGCGACGAGTATCGAAATCAGCATGTACAGGATATATGAAGCGTATTTGTTCATAGCGACCTCGATCTATCTTCCCATGGCTAGCCGGGCAATCAGCATCCGTGGCAGGTTGGCCTGAACCATCTTGCCCTGGGCGGTTTCTATATCGTACTCGGACCTGTGGTAAAGCACTTCGTATTCATTAGTGTCAAAGGTCACGTAACAGGCGCGAGGATCATTATCTCGCGGTTGTCCGACTGAGCCTACATTGATCAGGTACCGGCTCTCTTCATCCGGCTGAAAATCATGACCGGTCTGGCAGCGGGGAAGGTCATCCTCGCGTTCAGCGTAAATCTGCGGGACGTGCGAATGCCCAAGAAAACAAATTCTCTCATCCAGATGCTCGAACGCTTCCAGCGCCGCTTCCGCGTTCAATACATAGTGCCAGTCTTCCGGTTCAAACGGCGAGGCATGGACCAGGAACATATCCTTGAGAACATGGGACATCTGAAATTCCGCTATTACGGCCTTTTCCTTGTCCGACAATTGAGACCTGGTCCAGATCGCCGACTTCTGGGCCGCCGGATTGTAATCGTCGGTATCTTCCAGCCCAAGCGCGGCGTACTCATGGTTGCCCATGAGCTTGACAGTACAGCTCTTGTCGACCAACTCCAGGCAGCCGCTGGGATCGCTGCCGTAGCCGATTACATCACCCAGACAGTGAATCTCATCAACATTCTGCTTCTCGACATGCTTTAGAACCGAAACTAGTGCCTCTAGATTGCCATGGATGTCAGATATCAAGGCGAGTTTCATTTATCCAGTTCCCTCTACAAACTTGAATGTTGTACGGCCTACAGTGACAAGATCTCCGTTCTTCAGATTACACATGGTTACCGGCTCGCCGTTAACCAGGGTTTTGCCTTTCTTGCCAAGGTTGGTCAAAACGTGACAGTTGTTCTCCTTGGCGATTTTCGCCTGGATCGGTGAGATCCAAAAACCCTTGGCCTTGATATGCACAAACTTGGCCTTGCCAATCGTGACCACATCACGGTCCAGTTTGAATTCTGAGAATTCGGCATTGTCTTCACCAAGCAATACCGAGCCGCCATATCTGGAGACAATCTCCTTCTCCTTGCGGTCGTTTTCAAGTAATTTTTTCTGGCGTTTGGTATTGAGAATCATGGTGCCGTCAAAATCAGCGCCGGTGTCATGCTCCTGGCTGCTCTCGCTGTGGTATATCAGAGAGTACTTGCCAATCGTGATAACATCATCATCACGCAGAACTTCCTCGGTAATCTTCCGGTTGTTGACGAAAGTCCCGTTGAGTGATTCATTGTCGATAACGATGGCGGCCTTGTCATTGAACTCGATAAGAGCGTGCTTGCGGGAAACCCCCCGATTTTCCAGGACGATGTCGTTGTCCTTCGTGCGTCCGATACTCAGACGCTTCTTCTCTGTTACGATCCGTTCGATGACCTTATCATCGAATTTCACAACTATCTCGGCCATGGTCGACCCTTTCGATATCTGTTAATAACTCTCGTTCTTCCTATTAATATGTAATTGCAGCGCCGAAGGGCCGCCTACGCCTGAATTCCTTGTAGGTCGGTTTCGGCTTAATTATATTATCGGCATGAGGATAGGAAACTTAAACTGCCATAAAGGTGTGCTGTTAGCGCCCTTAGCCGGGGTCTCAAACCGCCCTTTTCGGGTCCTGGCCATAAAGGCAGGAGCGGCTTTGACATATACGGAAATGGTATCCTCTGAAGGCATTATCCGAAATCAGCAGAAGACTCTGTCGATGATGGAGTTCGGGCCCGACGAGAAACCGATTGCCATTCAGCTATTTGGGGCAAATCCGGAGGTTATGAGACAGGCCGCGCAAATCGCGGTGGAAAAATACGGCCCCGATGTAATCGATATAAATTTCGGTTGCCCCGTTAAGAAAGTAGTCAACAAAAACGGTGGTGCGGCTGTGCTCAAGGATATGGACCTGACGCGGGACATCATCGAAGCCACTGTCGAAGGAGCCGCAGGGATACCGGTGACAATCAAGATGCGGACCGGCTGGGATGACGCCAACCCCGTCTATATTCAGGCCGGGCAGATCGCGCAGAAAGCGGGAGCCGGCGCAATTACCCTTCATGCCCGAAGCCGGGCGGGAGCCTTTTCCGGAAGAGCCGACTGGTCGGCTATCAAGAATCTGAAGGACTCGGTAGATATCGCGGTCATTGGCAATGGTGATATCAATACTCCCGAAGATGCTCGCCGCATGTTTGATGAAACGGGTTGCGATGCTGTGATGATTGGCCGGGCGGCGATGAAAAATCCGCTTATATTCAAACACATAAATCACTATTTAAATACTGGCGAGAAATTGCCCGAGCCAACGACCAAGGATAAGATTGAACTGGCCCTGGAGCACGCCCGATTGATGGCTGAGTATTACGGGGAAGAGCGTGGAATAAAGATGATGCGGCGCTATCTGGGCTGGTACGTCACTGGTTTCCACAACGCCACCATCCTCCGCCCAAAACTTTTCCAGGTCAACACATTGGCGAATATCGAGGCTATTTTCCGCGAACACCTACTGCGTTAATAAGCTGGGTCTGTCCATGTGCCGCTCCCGATGGGATTCGAACCCGACCTCCGATACCGGTCTGGAATACCCACCAGCACGAAGTTCTTTAGAGGCTGCTGGGAACTATCGACTTGATCGGTAAGTATAAGTTTATTATAATACTAAGGTTACCCAGACACCGTGGTACTCACCTTACCTGAAAATCTGACACCCCCGGGAGGGATTTATGATTTCAAATCGTTTCGTAACGGGTGTGAGCCTCCTGGCTTTACTGATATTGGTATCGCCCGGCTGGTCTCGCGACATGCTCCATTCGTCTGAGGTCCGCCGTGCCCCGGACCAAAATCCTACCATATCTGTGAGCGCAGGCTTCGATCCCATAATTGACTGGCCCACCTTCTATGGCGTGCAGCAGACCGGCATGATCAACGCTGCTTTCGACTGCTTTGGCGTATTCGGACTCAACTGGGATTTATGGCACTATACTGTACAATCGTGGCCCCCAGTACGGTTCGAATCGCCACCCGGCCATGGGCAAGAGTATCTGTTGGCCGGAGCTTTTTGGATCGGAGGCATTGTAAACGGCGACACCCTGGTCTCTACTGGAAATGACGGGTGGTCCCAATGGGGAGCTGAGTATTATCCGCCTCGTTTTCGAGATCAAGGTTCCATAATGCCGTTTGAGTACGATACTGACTATTCTATGCGGGCTATATTTTCTGACACAATGACGGAAGGCGTCCCATATGACTGGTGGCTCGGCAGACCGCATATTCCGCTCAAGCTGAAAATTGCGAATAGAAGCCACGCATGGACGAGCGATGATTATCAAGATTTTATTCTCTATGATGTCGCCATGACAAACATTGGTGATCAGTTAATCGAGGATGCATATGTTGGAATCTATGCCGAAGCCGATGTTAACTTGGATTACGTATCCGGTGGATTCACCGATGATCTGGCCGGCTCGCTGCCGGACCAGGAAATCGCTTACGTAATTGACAATGATGGTGATCCTGAGCTGGGAGCATTCGATCCCAATACCAGTCTTCGGAAATGTTTTGCGGTTAAGCTGCTGGCCTCGTCGCGTGCCGTCACCAGGGAAAACTTTAACTGGTGGGTCAGCGACCCCGTGGCCTCGCGTGATTTCGGGCCGCGTCAGAAAGGCACCCCGGACGACCCATTTTTCGATTTTGGCACCGGCGGCCTTGGTACTCCTGAAGGTGACATCAACAAGTACTATATTCTGAGCCACGATGAGTGGGATTACGACCAGATCTATACTGCCGCTATCGAGGAAGATGACCCTCAGTGGCTTTATCCTAACCAGGATATCGCGGCAGCTCTTGCCGATGGAGGGGACACCAAATTCCTCTTGTCCTGGGGACCGTTCAACCTTGCCCCGGGCGAAGATCTACGGCTGCTATTGGCTATGATCTCCGGCGAAGACATACACGTTGTACCCTCTAACGGGACACTGTTGCCCGATTTTCCGGACGACTTCCTGGCCGGTCTGAACTTTGATAACTTGATTGATAGAGCCGGACTGGCCTTGCAGAAAGCCGGTCAATTGCTGGACCCCGCACTGCCTCCAATCGGCCTCGGTCTAGCTGGTCAGGACCACAACTCGGCGATAATTGAATGGGATCCGTGGGCGTTCGATAATATCGCCGGTCATGACATCTTTCTGGCAGAAATCCCCGAGGAGGAAATTCCCTACCCGGGCGTGGTGCCACCATGGATTGCGCCCGAATACGAGTTATACACGTCTATAGGAACTGAGAATGACTTCACCTTCGATAAACTCAATCCGGGCCGTGTGTACTTTGCCTCGGTCGCCCATCGGACGTCCTCCGCTTCAGGTGACTTGAGTGTGCCGGTAGTGATAGACTGCCGAAATCAATCTTCGCCCGGCATCGACGCGTCGGTTGTGACATTCAACCCGGACTGCACCTCCGAGAGTCCGCAAGGCTGCCAGCAGTTCCCAATCATCAGCTGGTCGCGACCCAATGGTGTCAGCGTGGACCATTACAATGTGTATCGTTTCGATGACACCACGACACTGCAGGATAAGTACTATCCGTTCTATGACCGCGGGGAGTTTGCCGACATCATACCGCCTAAAGACATAATCGTCATCGATGGCGTAACATACTACTTCTACGCCATGGATACATACGCGGTGGTGGAAGGAAATGTGTACGAGTTTGTCGATACTGCGCCGCTCGACGGCGCCTGTTACATAATCACGGCCGTGGATAAAGACGGCTGTGAGAGCCGCTTCTCCGATGTTGCTCATAGTTGTGCCATCGGGGGTTTCGAAAAGGACGTGCTCGTACTCACCAATTTGCCGACTAACTGGGCACGTCCGGATTCCGTTCGCGCCTTCTTTGAGAACATCCTTGAAGGATACACCTACGCTATCTACAGTGTCACCGACACGGCGGCCAAGTACGATTGCCGGAGCGATCTCTCCGCGTGCATCGATTGGCGCGACCTCACCAACTACAAGTGGCTGATTATTAACGAAGACAACTGGTACCCGTTCTTTACAGAGGGCTTTGAAACCAAAACTGCGTGCGTCACCAATTACCTGGTTTCGGGCGGTAAGTTGATTTATTGCGGCGGTCTGGAAGGTTTCATACCTGAGATCAGGTGGGAGGCAAAGTGGTATCCTCTGGATTATGATTTCGTGCAGAGATTTTTCGGCGTAGATCAATTGTTCTATTACGGCATAGGCTTCTACCCTTATACAGGGTGGTGCGGATCCTCTCCGGACACCTGTTTCGGATTTAGCGAAGCAGAACCGGCAATTCCATCACTCCCTGCCGTCGGCTATGACCAGACGCGCAGCACCTTCAGTGATGTTGTCGAATGTTGGTGGGAGACTGAGACTCCTCCAAGTGTCGCCACTTTCGATGTCAATGACCGCGGCCGCATAAGCCACGTGTATCGGTCCCTTTATCCGACAACTTCTTGGGTAGAAGGTGACCCCGTCGGAGTCAAGACACTCACCGCCGAAGCGGAGACATATCTGTTTGGGTTCAGTCTGTGGTATATGCAGCCTGAGTCGGCCCGGGAACTTCTCGACGCTATCTTCCGTTCCCTGACGCCGGGCGAACCGGCCAAGGGCCCCGCCGATGTGGCACCATCGTTTACACTGAGCCAGAATTATCCCAACCCCTTCAACCCATCCACAATTATTACCCTCACCTTGACGCGGCCAGGTGCAGTGAAGCTCCGCGTCTATAATATTCTTGGCCAGCAGGTGAAGGAATTGATCAACGTCGACAACATGCCCGCTGGTGTGCATACCGTCGAATGGTACGGCGACAACGCAAATGGCGACAGGGTCGCATCTGGCGTCTATTTCTATCGACTGGAGGCTGGTGACGAGGTTGCCACCAAAACAATGCTTATGCTCAAATAGGGTGCGAACAATATTTTGGTCATTCATATGTGACCCCGGTTTTAGTAGGCTGGGCCAAATGGCCCGGCCTGCTTTTCTTTTGACAATCCAGCATTCCGCGTAGGACCTGCTGAAACACTTTTTCGACAAGTTTGCGGCAGATTCCTCTAACCTGCCCCACATTAGAGGAGGCGGTCAGAAATGACCACCAGCCTCGGAAGGCGAGACATTGGTGGATTTAAAAAACGACGAAACGAACCCAAACTCCCGTAGCACCATATGGCCCTGTCCGTTACATCGTCGAAGGGCCTCTTTTCCTCCCCTTGATAAGGGGGACTGACGGGGGTTCTTTGAAATTCGGTCTTGGTCGGGATCGATGCGGAAACAAAAAATAACAAAACGAACCCAAACCCGTATGAAAAACCCTTGGTTGAGCCTCAAAATTATTGCCATCTGCCTACGCCTTCTGTATATTCACCGAAGTTAAAAAAACAACCCGGATTATAGATAAGGTATTGAGATGAAAATATTTACGGTAGCTCTGCAGAAAGACGGAAAACTCCTGGCAGGCTCTTACGAACTCATCGAGGCCGCCAAATCCTTAGGCGGCGAAATCTATACCGCGATTCTGGCCGAAGATGCCTCCTCTCTTGCCTCCGAGCTTGCCTCTCGCGGTGGCGGTAACGTTCTGGTCGTGTCCCATCCGCAGTTGAAGCACTATAACGATGATGTTTACGTAAAGGTACTGTCCAGCCTGATAGCCAAGTACTCTCCGAATGTTGTCCTTGGACCGGCTTCGTTCTACGGCAAAGCCCTGTTCGGACGCCTGGCGGCGGCGATGGATGCTCCGATGGCCTCCGATGTCACTGCTATCAGCCAGAACGGCGACAGTCTCACGGCCACGCGGCCGAGCTATGGAGGTTCAGTAATAGCACAGGTCGCCAACGCCGATAGCAGCAAACCGTTTTTTGTGACCATCCGGATGAAAATCTATCCCGAGTCTAAAGATGGTGCGGGTGAAGTTGTCCAGGAATCCGTTGACGAGGCTCTCTTGACATCAAACATGACTATTAAAGAGGTAAAGGCCGAGTCAGCCGGGTCGGTTAATCTTACGGAAGCCGATGTTATCGTGTCCGCCGGTCGGGGTATCAAAGGAACGGAGAATATTCCGATGGTAAAAGACCTGGCCAATGTCCTCAAGGGTGCTTTCGGCGCCTCGCGCGCTATTGTCGATGCCGGTTGGACCGAATACTCAAATCAGGTCGGGCAGACGGGCAAGACGGTCAACCCCAAACTGTATATCGCTATCGGAATTTCCGGGGCTATTCAGCATCTGGTTGGTATGCAGACCTCGAAGACAATCGTGGCTGTCAACAAGGATAAGGACGCACCGATTTTCAATATCGCCACTTACGGTATTGTCGGTGATGCTTTTGAAATCGTTCCGGCTCTCACCGAGAAGTTCAAGGCCGAACTCTCGTGAAAGTCTGTTGAAATAAGGAAAAAAGGCCCGCCGTACAGCGGGCCTTTTCATTATCGGTAGATATCGGGATTATGGCGGCGACCCGATTATAATGTCAATCGATGTCTCGGCCTCGCCGCAGTCATTACTGGCTACCATTCTGACGGTATAAGTGTTCGGATCGGCAAATACCAGGGTTATCTCAGTCACGTTGGCCCCGACTTCTACGTCATCGAGGTACCAGGTTCGACCGGTGATAATCTCTGTTGTGGTGATATCGGAGATTCTATAACTGCTTGGTGCGGTGCCGTCGCCGACGACCAGCTGGGTATCCAGTTGAAGATTGTCGGATATAATGTCATCGGCCAGGATTATAAAACCCTCTTTAACGATAGTGCTGTCACCGCACAGACCATAGGCCATCAGGGTCACATCGTAAATGCCCGGTACGGTATATATGTAAACCGGGTCGGTGGAAATATCGGTACCACCATCGCCGAAATACCATCTCACACTATCAAGAGTACCGGCTGACTGGTTGATGAAATTGACCTGAAAATCCTGTGTGAGGGAGAAGCAGAACGTCTGGTTTCCTTCAATGTCAAACTCAGCTGCGGTACTATCTACAGGGATGATGAAGTTCAGCTTTGTTTCAGACGATGTGCCACCGGAGGTGGTGACAGTCAGGGTGACGTCGTATTCGCCCCCCGTGGTGTAGCTGTAAACCGGATCCCGCTCGGTCGAGGTATTGCCGTCGCCAAACTCCCATAAGCGGGAGACAAACTCTTTGCCCAACCACTGAGTTGAGTTGGTGAAAGTTACTTCGAGGGGCAGACAGCCCGTATTGATATCTGCGCCGAAAGCCACCTCCGGGCACTGACCGACTGCCACGTCGACTTTCATAGAATCGGTCCCGCAGTCATCGGTGGCCTCAAGTTTCACCGTATAGGTGCCTTCGGCATCGTACACATGAGTGGGATTCAGACCGATGACAGGGTCGCTGCCATCGCCAAAGTCCCATTCATAGGAATTTTGAATATTATATTCATCCAGGATAAATTCAACCTCTTCTCCAACACAGGCGCTGCTCGGATTGGCGGAGAATCCGGTTGCCACGGTACCGACATATATAAAGCGCTCATGAATCTCGGTGTCCTGCCCGTCCAGGGTCGTGTCTTTGATGGTAAGGGTGACCGTATATATGCCGGGTTCGAGATAAGTATGAACAGGGGCCGTATAGTCGGACAAATCGGGCGGGAGAGTTTCGACCAGGATACTGTCATCGCCGAAATTCCATTGATAAATCTGGCGCGGACCGTCCGAAAGGTCGGAGAAGACCGCCACACAAGGAACACAGCAAAAACCATCAGCAGGATCAAGCAGGCCGAAATCGGCTATTGGATGGCCGGCTTCGATTATTGTTATGCGCTCGGTGATGAGTTCATCACAGCCAATTTGAGCCAGCGCGACGACAACTATCGAAAGCACGGCGAGGAGCAGAAATCTCTTTATGTTCATGTAATTCGGGATCCTCTCGATTCAGGTGGAGTCAGTTTAATAGCTTATATACGGCTGGGGGCCGAAAGTGTCAAATTATTTTTGGTCCCGTAACAGCCCACTACGCAATCCATTATCTTTGGTTATGATCGGGTGCGGACACCCTTGCTGTGCGAGATTAAGAATTTGAGCCAACTGACGAAAATAAAAGAAAACATCGAATTATCACGTACAGGAGAAATCATGTCATTATTAATTGAGGTAATCGAATGGATTGACCCGACCGGCGATGAGATGATTCATCGGATTCCGCAAACCGGATCCGCCGATTTCAAACTTGGCGCCCAGTTGATTGTCCGGGACAGCCAGATGGCCATGTTTTTCAAAGATGGCCATGTCGCTGACTCCTTTACCTGTGGAAGGCATACTCTCTCGACCTTGAATATCCCGATACTTACCCGGCTATTGGCTTTCCCGTTTGGCTTCAACTCGCCCTTCCGGGCCGAGGTGTACTTCGTGAACCTGAAGGTCTTTACCGACCTAAAGTGGGGTACTAAACATCCCGTGACGTTTCAGGACAGCAAACTCGGCCTGATCAGGCTCCGCGGGCACGGTGCCTTCACCATGCGTATTAAAGAGCCGGTACTATTTTTGAATTCAATTGTTGGTCGTCAGTCTCGCTACACGACGGCTGATATTCAGGATTACCTGAGGGATGTGATCATTGCCAGGCTTAACGACATGCTTGGCGAGAATCTCGAATCGATTCTTGATCTTCCGGCTATATACACCGAGCTGGCCGAGCAGTTTAAGGAGAGCGTGAAAAACGAGTTCGACAAGTACGGGCTCGAGCTTGTTGATTTTTACATATCATCCATCACTCCCCCCGATGAAGTCGGCAAGTTGATCGACAAGCGGGCAGGGATGGAAGCTGTTGGTGATCTGGATAAATTCTTGAAATTCGAGATGGCCAAAGGATTGGGCGCGCCCGGGGGAACGGCCGGTGCCGGGGCAGGCATTGGCGTTGGCGCCGGTGTTGGTCTGATGGTTCCCGGAATGATGAACAAGGTTTTCGCTCCCGATCAGCAGGAACTCAAACGGGAGCCGGTGGCTACCGTGACCTGTCCCAAATGCCACAGTGATACTCCGGAGCAGTCGCGCTTCTGCTACCGCTGCGGGCACCAGATGATTACGCAGAACGTGTGTCCGTCGTGTCAAAGCAGTCTGCCGACGGAAGCGAATTTCTGCCTCAATTGCGGGTACAAACTGGACACTAAACCGACATGCCCGCACTGCTCAGCGCAACTTATCCCGGGCTCGAAGTTCTGCGGCGAATGCGGGAAAGCAGTAAATGGCAACGACGACAGCAACACCTAAGAGCGGCTTTTATGTTGAGGTAACCTGTCCGGGCTGCGGGAGCGCACTCAATCTGGAGTCCGATTTCTTCGTTTTGCGGTGTGACCACTGCAGCTCGGTACACCGGGTAATTCTGCCGGAAGTCCCCAGCGCCTTTCTCATTCCGGCTGGAATCGAGCGGAGAGAGGCCCGTTTCAGCATAGACCGATATCTTAAACAGCAAGGCTTGCCGCTTACCGGTTCCGGCATGCATCTCAAACAACTCTACTATCCGTATTGGAAGGTCGACGCTATCCTGTTCCGGTTGCGGAACAAGGTTTATGAAAAAGTGGTCATGGAAGAAGGTGAGTACAATGACGCGGTGACCGTGTCCCATGACAGGACCGAAATTAGCCTGTCACCCTATACGACGACCCGGGCGGCAGGTGTTCCCTTCGAAGGCATTCCGGCTTCGATAGGTATGCGTACTGAGTATATCAAGATGGTGCCTTTCGCCCGAGAAAACGTTCAAGAGGAGTTCGACTCTTTTCCGGTCCTTTCATCGTGGGAGGATGTGCGCTCGGCCCTGCTTATGAATGTCGGGGTAATCTCTGATATTGACCTGTCGGATATTGGCTCTAACGTGACCGAGCTTTTTCACCCGAAAGCCTCGCTTGTGTATTTTCCTTACCTGGTCATGGAGTCATATAGCCAGGGGGGATTCAATCGCTACGTTGTTGACGGTGTGTCGGGCCGGGTATTGGATCATGTTACCGCTGTTGACAGCGAAAGCCAGTTCGAATATCCGGAAGCCCCAACGGTAGAATTCGGTGCTCTTACGGTGGAGCACCATCGCTGTCCGACCTGCGGCGTAGATTTACCCGCCAGACAGTCTTACGTGTATATCTGCCGTAACTGCCACGAGCTTATCGTTCTCTGCCATAACAGGGAGGTGGTCAGCGAACTTCACGCCGCTGTGGTGTCCGAGAAGAATCAGGATCCCATGTTTCCTTTTTGGTCGCTCAGGGTGCCGGAAGACAGGGTTGCTCAGTTGCAGAAGATGTTCGGGGGAATCCACCGCTCCGATCGTCTTATAATCCCTGCTTTTAAATCGCAGAATTTCGATGCCCTGTTCAGGCTCACCAAAAGAATGTCAGCGGCGATTCCTCAGCTGGAGCTCGAGTCTCTGGACAAACTTGATGACCGATTCCTACCGGTGACCGTAAGCCCTGATGAGGCTACCATGATGACGGAAGTCATCATATATCGCCAGGGTTTCTCCGGAGAGCGGAAAACCGCGTCGGAACCAGCCGCTTTCGTCCCCGAAGACATTGGGCTTGTTTACGTGCCTTTTCATCCCGAGCACTACTTCTATGTCGATTCCATCATGAATGTCATAACTTTCGAAAAAAGCCTGGCCCGCTGATACTCTGGAACTACCTGCCATATCTAAGTTTATAAGCAGCGACGGGATCATATGAAAGCTCTTAATTGTCTTGCTATTACCCGTCTTTTTGGGTATTTTCGTCCCTAAATTAGCAAGCAGGATATTGAAAACTGACTGGTACATAAGATAGGAATTTTCATCTACGCTGTGCGGCTTGAGGCATCGGGCCGCTACGGTTGTTTTTTGGAGTTTGGTGTGATAAAACAGAACCTTTATCGAAAAGTCCTCACGGCGATCGCTGTAGCTGCGTTTCTGCCGCTGTTAGCTCAGGCCGGACCGGCAACAAGCTTTGCTCTTCCGGACAGCGGGTACATGAGTAACGCCGTATTTGACATCACCGAGCACAACGGCGCGGTCTGGTGCGTAACCGGCGAAGGGGTCATGATCACTTATGACAACGGTGATACCTGGTACTCTTATGATGCAAGTAACGGACTCGTGGGCACCAGCGCTTCGGCTATTCTGTCTATTCCCGCCGGGGCTGGTGATAATCGCATCTGGGTCGCGACCTCCCACGAGGAAATGGCCGGTGAGCGTCTTTATTCTTTGTCTGACGGTATTCAGTTTTCGGATAACGACGGTGAAGATTGGACCCGGATAAACTTCGGTTCCGATGGACTGAATATTCCGTACGTGTGGGGCGTCGACAGGACCATATTTGAGATTACGGGACACTTTGACGAGAATGATCCCGATGATGACTGGCTCTTTTTCACGGCATTCGCCGGCGGTTTTCTGGCCTCGCGGGATGGTGGCATGAATTGGCGACGTATATATCCGACGGCTGCCGACTCAGTTCAGTTTTCAATCCCTGACGTGGTTCCGTCGCTGAGAAATCGCAATTTCTCCTGCGCGGCCGATACCTCACACGCCGACTCGCTATTTATGTGGGTGGGCACGGCCGGCGGTTTTTTCCAGTACGTATTCGCCCCGCCGCGCGAGAAGGTATTTTCGGAATGGATCAGCCGTGTTGTTTTTTGTGATACCTGTCCCTGCGAAGGTTGTGATGACAGCAATTTCGTGTACTTTGGTGGCGAAGCGGGATTCAGCCGGGCCACCAAGACTGGCGGCCCGTTTATCTCGCGCTTTGAAAGCGACGGTCTGCCCGGTCAATCGGTAATTTCGCTGATAGATTTCGGCGGGAAATTGTTCGCCGGGACAATCAACCCTCTCGACAGCAGCGGTACCGGTCTAGCGGTTTCTGAGGATTTTGGTGAGACTTTCACCGCTTCGACTTCATTCGACCAGACCGGTATAAATAAAAGGATTCTCGACTTTGCCGCCATGGGCGATCGGCTCTATCTGGCGGCGGAAGAAGCCGGGCTGTGGGTTACTGACGACACCGGAACAACCTGGACGCCGGTAGTTTTCGATGGCAGCGATCCTGCCAACCGGCGTAACGTCGTCCATGCCCTCAATGCCTGGGGCGACACGCTCAGACTGGGCACCGATTCGGGACTCGTGAATCTTTTCCTAAGTCCTATGGGCACGATCGACGACTCGCTCTTTACAGTTTTCCCGGAAACCGAATCCAGTTCAGCCAGAATAGTAAGGGTAAAGACACAGATTTTCGGTGGTGTTGACGTTATCTGGACGGCCCATCGACCGCTGACCTTGAACGGAACACCGATGGTGGGACGCTCTGCTGACGGAGGGGTTACCTTCGATTCCCTTCAGGTAACGGCCGTTACCTACGATTTCGCGTTCTTCGGTGATACCGCTTTTGTGGTCGGGGAAGAGGGTATCAGGTTCTCACCTGACGGCACCAACCCGGGTCGTCTCGATGATTGGATTGTACGCATAAGAGAGTACAGTGGCAATGTCGTTGTCGATTCACTGATCAGTGATACCCTCACCGCTATGGAGGTACTGGATGATACGGTGTTCATTGCCACCAACGACGGTTATGCGGTGTCTTTCGATCGGGGCGAGACCTATGACATTCACCGTACGAATACCGATACCCTGAAAGCCGACGCGGTCCTGCATTACACCTATGCTATAGAAGGTTTGTTGGGCAATTTCATTCCGGAAATCGGCGTGCAGTATATGCCCGATACTCTGGCGCGAGTCTGGATTTCCAATCGCCCGGCCGACTTTGGCTCCTTCGGTATCTCGGTGGGGCGGATCGATATGGCCATACGAGAGATTACCGACCCGCTGGGTGTGGTAATTGGCGAAGATACGATTTATATCTATAACTGGGATGCCGTTTACGACGATTTTGCCTGGAATTTCGCGTTCAATGGAGATACCGTTTTCGCGGCAACCAGCGAAGGGCTCATTTATGCCAGCAGTGACAGTCTTATTGCGAACCTGGGCGATTGGCATACCCTCGACCTCGTGAACAGTGCCGGTGCCCCTCTGGTTCTTGAAGGTTCACCGGTGTATGCTGTCGCGGTTGTGGGAGACTACCTCTGGGTCGGCACCTCGGATCGAACCGTTCGGGTTGACCTGAATAATTACGACCTTCAGCAGCCTTATTTTGTACAGGATCCGGTCGAGGAAGTGTACGCCTTCCCGGTACCCTACAGCCATACCATCGACCTCGCCATAGATTTCCACTTCGTGGTTGAAGAACCGACCGATGTGACAATCGAAGTCTACGACTTCGCCATGAATCTCGTACGGCGTGTTGCCGACAACGAACGGTTCGAGCCCGGTATATATCCCACGGTAGGCGGAGGACGACCAACCTGGGACGGCCGAAACGGCAAGGGCGAAGAGGTCGCGGTGGGCATCTACTACTTTAAAATAGAATTCTCCACGGGCCAGGTCCGGTGGGGCAAGCTGGCGGTGATACCGTAAGGAGGCGATGATGTACCGGATATTTATACTTTTATTGGTTCTGATCCTCGGTGGTGTGTCAACGGTAGCCGGCGAGGATGGCGCCGGTGGGTTCGCCGCGCCTTTCCTGCAGGTGCCGATCGGGGCCCGTCCCGCCGCTCTGGGTGGCGCTTATATTTCTCTGTCGAATGACGGAGCGGGCGCCCTCTACAATCCCGCTGGACTGGCCACTTTGCGAAAAGCCCTGTTTTCCTCTTCTTACCGTCTCATGGACCTTGACCGTACCCTGAGCTTTGTCTCGCTGGTTGTCCCGACCGCTCGAAATTCCGCACTTGGTTTCGGCTGGCGGTATGCGGGGAGCGGATCGGTGGAGGCCCGCAATTCTGACGGTGATCTGCTCGGATTCGAACTGGCACATCATAATCATGAATTCACGGTTATGTTCGCCAAACGCTTTGAGAACTTCTTCTCGGCTGGCTTCAAGGGTAGTTATCTTCACTCGTCCTTTGCCGAGATGACCTCATTTTCAGTATCGCTTGATGTGGGTCTGATGTTTCATCTCAGCCAGTTAGTGGCCCGTGAAAGACGCGACTTGATGCCGGTTCAGGATATCACGGTGGGGCTGGTGGCGCGTAATTTCGGTGCCAAGTACCGCTGGAACAACGAGAAGTACCTCATCAAGCATTATACGAGCTACCTTCCGGTAGAGCAGGACGACCTGGTGCCGATACAGATAGGTCTCGGAGGGTCGGCTCGGTTCCTGAAACGCAAGTTGTTGCTTACATCCGACGTGCTCGGTGACGTTAAAGAGCGCTTCGAAATTCACGGTGGTGCCGAGTATTTCGTGTCTCCCGAGTTAGCATTGCGCGCCGGGTATTCGGACAAGCAGTTGACGGCCGGTACCGGTTACGTCTTCGAGTTTACGAATCTGACATTAGCCATTGATTATGCCTTTTCTACGGACAGGGCCGATGAAGGCTCTGAACATATTTTCTCTTTTGACCTATTGTTCTAAGGAAGCGGCACAATGAGAAAAATCGTCCGGCTCTCGGTTTTCGGCTTTATCCTTTCGGTTCTGGTCATCAGTCACGCCTTCAGCGACGACGGTCTGGCTCTGATGAAAGTTGAGCATGGCGCGCGACCAGCAGGTATGGGAACGGCGTTCGTGACCGTTGTTAATGACCCAAACGCCCCGGGCTACAATCCGGCCTCAATAACGGACCTGGCCGGATTCACTATCTCCTTCGGGCATACATCTTACTGGGAAAACGTCCGGCTGGAATCGGGCTTCTTCGTAAAAAGTCTCTCAAGACGAGTGTTCCTCCATGGCGGTCTGCGTTTTGCCGTGGTCGATGAGATCGAGCAGCGGATGTTTCCCACCGAAGAGCCGGAGAATTACTTCGATGCCCATGACATTTCAATGAAGAGTGGGGTGTCATATCGGGTAACTGACAAACTGAACCTGGGATTGTCGGTCGGCTGGTTTATCGAAAAGATAGAGGCCTGGCGCGGGACCGCATTCAATATTGATCTCGGTGCACTGTATTTACCCGAGAAAAACCTGGCCCTGGGCGCGTCGGTGACGAATCTGGGAAGCGCCTTCAGTCTGTCGAAGTCAGGTGTCGAGGGTTCGCGAGAGATATCACTGCCCACGACCTATACTGCTGGAGCGTCTTACCGTTACGACCGCTATCTCGGCGTGGCTGATATCGTGATCCTGGACGATGACGTTCACCTTCATCTGGGGGCGGAAGCCGAGGTCCACGAGATGTTCGACGTCCGCGCCGGATACATGTTCAACTATGACAGCAAGAATATCACGGCCGGGGTGTCATTCACCAAGCGCAATATTGCGGTGGATTACGCTTTTGTCCCGTATAGTAACGATTTGGGAACTTCGCACTTATTCAACTTTACCGTTAGATTGTAGGAGTAGGAGTTAATTCGTATGGCCAAGTACAAGATCGCGTGGCTGCCCGGAGATGGAGTGGGCAACGATGTGATGGAAGCCGCCAGGATTGTTCTGGACAAGCTGGCGCTTGACGCGGAATACACTCACGGTGAGATCGGCTGGGAGTTCTGGCGCACCGAGGCCAACCCCCTCCCCGATCGCACGATTGATTTACTAAAGAACACTGACTGCGCCCTGTTCGGGGCAATCACCTCGAAACCGAAGGAAGAGGCCGAACGGGAACTCATTCCCGAGTTACAGGGCAAAGGCCTGGTATATTCTTCACCGATTGTCAGGCTGCGGCAGGAATTCAACCTCCGCACCAACCTTCGGCCGTGTAAAGCTTATGCCGGTAACCCTCTGAATTACCGGGACGACATAGATATCGTCGTCTTCCGAGAGAACACCGAGGACCTTTACGTTGGGATTGAATTTCATCCCCTGCCTGATGAAGTAAGACAGGCGGTCAAGAAACACCACAAGAAGATGGCTCGCTTCGATTCAACGGCAGGCGATGATATCGCGGTATCGCTCCGCGTAAATACTCGCAACGGGTGCCGTAATATCGTTAGCGATGCCTTTGAGTACGCCAAAAAGCACGGTTATAAGACCGTTACAGTGGTCGAGAAACCCAATGTCATCCGTGAAACTTCGGGACTGATGATTCGCACTGCGCGTGAGGTGGCTAAAAACTATCCCGGCATAGAACTCTGGGAAACCAATATCGATGCCATGTGCATGTGGTTGGTGAAAAACCCGCAGGACTATTCGGTTCTGGCTACCTCCAACATGTTTGGTGATATCGTTTCCGACTTGTGCGCCCAGCTTGTAGGGGGGCTCGGCTTTGCCTCGTCGGGCAATATCGGAGACAACTACGCGGTTTTCGAGCCGACCCACGGAAGCGCCCCCAAGTATGCCGGTAAGTACAAGGTCAACCCGATGGCCATGCTTCTTACAACCAGGATGATGCTGGATTGGCTGGGCGAGACGGATAAGGCCGCTTCGCTCGAAGGCGCTATTGCCAAAGTCATCAGGGAAGGCAAGGTCCGCACGTACGACATGGGCGGCAACAGCAGCACGCTGGACGTCGCCAACGCTGTGGCATCTGAGTTGTAGCTTCCACCCCGGAAAAACTTATCGCGACAATTAAGGTGGTGAATCTTCGGATTCACCGCTTTTTTTAGTATAGACAAAAAGCGCCCCGGGACGTATCTATAGGCAGATGATTGAGTTCAAAGTAGCATCCACAAAAGCCCAGATTACGACCACCCGGTCACTGTTTCTGGAATATGCTCGGTGGCTCAACTACCGAACCTGTTTTGACGAATTCGAAAAGGAACTCGATGGCCTGCCGGGCGAGTACGCTCTCCCCGACGGCTGCCTGCTGCTGGCCTACTATGAGGACAAGCCGGCCGGATGCGTGGCCTTGCGCAAAGTTAAGGACGGCATGTGCGAGATGCGTCGCCTTTGGGTCAGGGAGAAGTACCGGGGTAAAAACATCGGCTGGAATCTCGCCGAGGAGATCATCAAGCAGGCTCGCAAAATGGGCTACACGAAAATGATTCTTGAAACCATTCCGCTTATGGAACGGGCAATCTCTATTTATCAGCTTCTGGGATTCAAGCGTACGGGCGTTAACAAGCAAGGAGGCGATGAGGTTATTCACATGGAACTGATCCTCTAGATCACCGCGACCGAGTTCTTACCCTATGCTGCACATATCACAAGCCACCACCGATGCTGAGATGAAAATCGTCCGATCTCTTTTTCTGGAGTATGCCGAGACTCTAGGATTCGAGCTGGATTTCCAGCATTTTGACCGAGACCTCAATGAACTGCCCGGACAGTACGGTCCGCCCGAGGGTCGACTTTTGCTGGCCCGCTGGGAAGGTGAGGTGGCCGGATGTGTGGCCCTACGCAAGCACGACAGTGAGGCCTGTGAGATGAAGCGGCTGTGGGTCAAACCGCAATTCAGGGGAAAAGGGATTGGCCGGGCATTAGCCGAGAAACTCATCAGCGAAGCTCGTGAATCGGGTTACAGGAAAATGCTGCTCGATACGATTGAGACAATGACCGAAGCACTCAGTCTATATCGTTCGCTTGGATTTGCGGAAACGACCGCTTATTATGATAACCCTATCGATGGGGCGACCTATTTTGAGAGGGGTCTGACGGAGACTTAAACCCCGCGCGATTTGTTGAGCCGGGCAATCACGACCGCCCGGACTTCCTCCAGGGCCTTACCCCGATGGGAAACGAGATTTTTCTCCTCCAGCGTCATCTCTGAGAAACGAATCCCGGCCGGCGGATAGAAGAAGACCGGGTCGTAGCCGAAGCCTGAATTGCCGACCAGGTCTTCGGTGATGTAGCCTTCGGCAGTACCTTCCACGACCTCGATGTCATCGCTGCCCCAGCAGATTGCCATTACGCACCGAAAACGGGCCGTACGCTTCTCGTGCGGAACTCCTTCAAGCGCCTTCAGAAGCTTTCGGTTATTATCGGCGTATGTTACATTCTCGCCGGCGTACCGCGACGAATAGATGCCCGGCGCCCCTTCAAGAGCATCAACCTCCAGACCGCTGTCATCGGCAACAGCCGGCAGGTCGCAGAATTCGGCAATGGCTTTAGCTTTGAGAACGGCGTTTTCCTCGAACGTGGTTCCGGTTTCTTCGACGTCTGGAAACTCCAGGAAATCATCGCGGGTCATGATAGTTACCGGAAGATCATCGAGAAGATTTCTCATTTCCCGGATCTTGTCTTCGTTATTTGTGGCTAGTACGAGCTGCATGCATTGAATGCCTCAATACTGACTTATATCGATCCTTGTGATACGGCTGACCTCCCGGCCAAGAAAACGTGATGCTACGCCGGAAAATCGCTCGGGCACATCGCTGACAAAATACTTCTGTTCGCCTTCCGGGCATGGTGTCTGCGATGCGGCCGGGTTAAGCAGATTCGTGTCTGAAAGAATATCCCGGGTGGCCCGGGCCGTTTCCTCGCCACTGTCGATAAGTGTGACGTTGTCACCCATTACGTCGCCGATCACATGTTTCAGAAGCGGATAGTGGGTACAGCCCAAAACCAGCGTGTCGATCTCGACATCCTTCATCGTCTGAAGATAATCCACCGCGATGAGGTAGGTAGCCTCCTTGTCAATATAACCTTCCTCGGCAAGAGGCACAAAGAGGGGACAGGCCAGCGAAAAGACTTTCAACCTGGAGTCTATGTCATGGATGCATTTGGCGTACGCGTCTGAGCTTATGGTTGCGTGGGTTCCTATGATCCCGATTTTGCCGGTCTTTGTCCGCTCGGCGGCAGCCCGGGCGCCCGGTTCTATCACACCGACCATCTCGACCGGATAATCGCCCTTGATGTCTTCCAGCGCGACGGATGAAGCCGTGTTGCATGCGCACACAATAAACTTGACCTTCTGTTCAACCAGAAAGGCGATATCCTGTCTGGTAAATTGAGTGATGATGTCTTTGGACCTTCCGCCATATGGTGTCCGGCCGACATCACCAAAATAAACACAGTTCTCGAAGGGGAGAATCTTGAAAATCTCTTTGAGTACCGTTAGCCCGCCGACACCGGAGTCAAAAACACCGACCGCAGCTTCGCGACCTGTTAATGGCGATTCACTCATAGTTAAACCTACCGACTTTCGTATTTAGCCTTAAATCTTTTGACAGCGTCATAGATAGCTTTGGCGACCGATCTCTGGTAGTCTCTGTTCTTGAGCAGTTTTTCCTCGGATCTATTGGATATGAATCCCGCCTCCACTAATATCGAGGGTGCGAAGATCATGTTGAGTACATAGAAGCCTGCCTGATCAACACCGCGGGCGGGAGTTTTGACCTTTCGCCGAAACTCTTTGTCGGTCATCATGGCGAAATCATGCGATTCCGCCTGGAATTCGGTCATTATCATTTCGTTGAGAATTGTCAGGATAGGATCATCATAGCTCGAACCGTTGTTTGGATCTTTCTCCGGCCTGGTTCCCATCTGGTCTTTGAAAAAAGCGCTGTTTTCAAACTGAGCTACGGCACGGGCCGAATCGTTTTTGGCGGTGGCAAGGAAGAACACGTTCCATCCGCGAACGTGTTTTTTCAGGGATGAGTTTGCGTGTATCGAGATAAACAGATCACACTGGGCCTTATTGGCAACGTTGGCTCTTTCCTGCAAGGTGACGGTCTTGTCGCGGTCGCGCGTCATAACAACCTTGAACTGCTTGTCCTTTCGAATCAGTTTGGCCAGCTCCTTGGCGATGTCCAGCGCCACGTCCTTCTCCCGGGTGCCTTTTGGCCCGATAGCGCCATAATGAGAACCGCCGTGTCCGGGGTCAATTACGATGACATCGATCTTATCATCGGGTCCGATCTTCGGGGTCGTATCTGATGGCTCGAGGTCGAAATTAACGTCAGCAAACGATATCTGGATGCGTGGTGGGTTATCCTCGAGGCGGTGTGTCCACCTGTCAATTTTGCGCCTTAAACGAAACGAGACCTGGCCGGTTTCATTCTGCTGGTGCGTCTTAAGCTGATACATATAGCGCGAATCCCGGCGTGACTCGATTCTCGGGATATTCAGCTTTCCGTCGCGGATAGATATGTTGACCCAGTTTCCCTCTGTGACGTAGACATCGTAAGGCAGTGCACCAGTCAAGAAGATCTCCACCAGTAGCCCGTTTGCCTTGGGGGAAATACTCAGGTCGGTTACGTTGAAGTACTCGGAGTCAACCCGCACCGTTTCCGAATCTTTGTTCCAGGTAATTTTCTGATGGAAGACCTGATTCAAAAAAGGAATAAATGTCTCAGCCGGCAAGTACAGGAGTCCGTCGCTGAATTCTGCCGGGTAAGTCATGTTGAACAGGCTGTCGTTCCTTTTGAAAAAAGGCGAGCCGATGACGAACATGAATCGATTGGTATCCCGAACATAGGTAATCTGGTGACCGACAATTTGCCAGTCGACACTGCCCCCGATTATGTCGGCCAGACCCGAAAATGAGAGATAAGTAATCTCTCTGTCTTCGAAAGCACTGATCTTTTCTGTGCTGCCGCTGATGCTTACCTTAACCTCTTTGGCCGGGGCGGTTCCGGTGACCGTCAGCAACGCGGCTACTATGACTATGGCGAAACAAAGGAGGCGGGATATATTGGTCATCTTCAGTAATCTTTCTTCATGGCCCTCTTAATTCGTTTGTCGGCTTCACTTTTGGCAATAGCCTGTCGCTTATCATACTTTTTACGTCCTACGGCCACCGCCAGTTCGATCTTGGCTACTTTCCCCTTGAAGTAGATAGTGAGCGGTATCAGAGTCATGCCGCGCTGCTCTATTTGCACAAACAGTTTCCGAATCTCCTTCTTGTGCAATAGCAACCTCCGCACCCTGAGCGGATCGTGCCCCTCGCCGGAATCCATTCGATAGGGAGAGATATGCAGGTTCTTGAGGAAAACCTGGCCGTTGTCCACGATAGCGTAGGCGTCGGAAATGTTTATTTTCCCTTCCCGCACCGACTTAACCTCGGTCCCGAGTAGTTCAATACCGGCCTCGATAGTATCCCGAATCTGGTAATCGTGTCGAGCTTTGCGGTTACGGGTTATAACCTTAATGTTATCAGTCTCTTTCATCACTGGATAGGATAGCCATCCACCCCGAACATGGCAATTAAAATAAGCGTGCCGAAGTAGGGCCAACCCGGGTATTATTCGGCTGCCAACGGCCTGATTAGCAAGGGTTTATCGGAAACGGGGGAGTCGGGCCCGGACTTGCGTGTTGCTTACGGAGCCGAGTTAAGTTTTCAGGCGTTAATCCGACAATTAATACAGACTTAGCACGATAAAGAACATTCAAAAACCGAGCTAGCATGTCTTATAAGATCGACATCACCACCGCCAAAATTCTGGTCGTCGATGACGAACCGGAAATTACAGAAATCGTCGAAACGTTCTTGACAGAAAACGGATTCAAGGTTCAAATCGAAAACGAGCCAGGTAAGGCCATTGAAAAGGCCCGGACCTTCAAACCCGATGTCATTCTGCTGGACATAATGATGCCGGGCGTCGACGGCTACGATATCTGTCAGGCCCTAAAACAGGACCCGGAATTCTCCAACGTGCCGATCATCTTCCTTACGGGCAAAGACCGCTCCGATGATATGGGCCGCTCCTTCAAGTCGGGTGGCGACATGTTTATCAAGAAGCCGTTTTCCTGCGAAAGACTCCTCGAAATCGTCAGTATCGTACTGATGTCAACCGGCAAACACTAGTGCCCACCAATGCGACGGCAACATCTCCCGCTTTTTTGTTTGACATTTATGGTGCAGTGCACTATAATAATGGTGTATGAGAATTATCAAGAGGCATAGAAACAGGCGTCTGTACGACTGCGAGGAAAGCCGGACCATAACCCAGGCGGACCTGGCCGCCATGGTAAAGGGCGGCGCCGACGTCAAGGTTATTGACAACGCCTCCGGAAAAGACATCACCCTGACCGTTCTGGGCAAGGTCATGTTATCCGAGGCGTCCTCCTGGGACGAAATCAAAGAATCCAAGGAACTGTTTCGCAGAATAATCACAATAGGAGGTGACAAGTCCATGTCCGTACTCAAGAACACGGTACTGGCGTCCATCGGCGCCATTCAGGTAACCAAAGCCAAGGCCGAAAAGGTTATCGATGAATTGATCAAGAAAGGCGAGTTGGACAAATCGGACCGCAAGAAAGCGGTTATGGAACTGCTGGAAAAAGCGGAGAAATCCACCGCCCAACTGAGGGAGCGGGTGTCAAAAGGGGCCGACAAGACCTCGAAGGAATTCCACAGGATCATCAAATCCATCAACGTTGCCAAGCAGGCTGATTTGAAGAAGCTGGAGAAAAAGGTTGATCGTTTGGCCCGTGCCCTGAAAGACCTCGAGAGAAAGATCGACCGGCTATAGGCGAACGACAATTTTCGGCGACGGTGCCTAACGCACCGTCGCTATCAGTTCATCGAGAAAGGTCTGGGTATCGACGCCGTGCATGCGGCAGGCCATATCAATTGACTCATAGGCCTGTCCCGGGCAATCGAAACAGCCCGTACCGAAATGCTTCAGAAAT
Source organism: Candidatus Zixiibacteriota bacterium (assembly GCA_020351995.1). Lineage (GTDB taxonomy): Bacteria > Zixibacteria > MSB-5A5 > GN15 > FEB-12. The sequence continues at coordinate 820,828 of CP070674.1, read as the reverse complement.
ACCGCCCTGGTCTCGGGGTAGTCGCGAATCACCTCGCCGATCAGGGTTGATGCCGACAGGTTTCCGGTGTCGGCGGACAGGGAGCCGGCACCGTTACTGTCAACGGAAAAGCCGTTACGTTTGAGTTCGGTGGTTACGGCCGCTATGACAGAAGTCAGATCGAGCCCATGATTGCGTGCGGCGGTTCCAAGAGTCACCCGGTTAGCCCTGACCCGGTCAATATGGCCCGGCATCGCCAGCGGAGTCAGTCCGCTTTGTACCAGGACATCCTTTAGCGAAGGAAGGGCATCGACCAGGGAAGCGATAGGGGAGTCCGCATTCACGGTAAGACGCTTCTCGCCGACCGCAAATGACCCCGGTTTGGATGTTGCTCCCCGCTGACCAGCGGTCGGGACTTCGGCTGTCTTCTTCGCGGGTGTGAGCGATATCCAGATATTAACCACAAACATAAATATTGAAAGCACCTGGATTGCTGCTGAGGCAATGAACAGTCCATGATAGGTTGAGTTGCCGGTTTCCACCGCCAGGCCCCGAAAAAGAACTAATCCGATCAGGCTGACGTTGGCCAGCCAAAAGTGTACCGCGACCCAGCTCTCATATCGAAGTTCCGTACCGTTAAAGCGGGGAAGAATGAAATAGCCGATTCCAAAGACTATCATTGCCATAAAACCCAGCAGGCTAAAGTGGGTATGAGCAAAGGTTCCGAAATAGCCAAGGTCGATGGTGCCGTCCAGAATTCCGAAAATCGCCGCCAGCCCGAGGTAAAACAGCGAGGCGTAAACAAATCTTTTCATATAACGCGACATTTCGCACTTACCCTCTGTTTGACAACAGCTACATTCAATATGTAGTGCATCGGTTCATTTTATCCGAAATAAAAGAACAGGGGGTATAAAATCAAGCCAAAAGTTGCTTAAACTGATCCTCGTCGATTATCGCAATGCCCAGTTTTTTGGCTTTATCGAGTTTGGAGCCGGCATCGACACCGGCCAGCAGGTAATCCGTCTTGGCCGATACCGACCCGGCCACTTTGCCACCTTCCTGCTCGATGAGATTCTTGAAGTGGTTTCTGGGTTTGGAGAGGGTCCCCGTTATGACAAAGGTCTTTCCGCCCAGTACTCCAGTGCCGCCTGTGCGCTGGTAATTGGGCAGGGCAAGTCCCCCTCGTCGCATCCTGTCAAGCATCACCCGGTTTCCCTCATTTCGGAAGTATTCAAAAATGTTGGCAGCGATAACCGGTCCTATTCCATCGATATGAGTCAGCTCATCAAGGGAAGTCTTCTCGAGTTTCTCAAATGAAACGAAATGCTCGGCGAGCAAACGGGCGGCGGCTTCACCCACTCCAACTACCCCCAGGGCATAGATGACTTTCGGCAATTCGGTCTGTCGAGACCGGTTTATGGCTTCAATCAGGTTTGATGCTTTCTTGTCGGCCATCAGGTCCAGAGGAAGGAGTTGATCTTTCTCCAGGTAGAACAAATCGGAAGGGTCTTTGACCAGGTTCGCTTTGATGAGTTGGCGGGCCAGTTTGTCCCCTAGACCGTCTATATCGAGGCCACCTTTGGCGGCAAAATGAATCAACCTTCCCTCGAGCTGCGCCGGGCAGGCCATATTCAAGCACCGGTGGGCCGCCTCGCCTTCCGGACGAACGATCTTAGTTCCGCACGAAGGACATTTTGACGGGAACACCACCTGGGTAGCCTCTCCGGGGCGTTTGCCGGGCACGATATCGACTACTTCTGGAATTACATCACCGGCTCGCTGGACAATCACGGTGTCGCCAATACGAGCGTCGAGCCGCCGCAGTTCATCTTCATTGTGAAGGGATGCATTTGAGACTGTTACCCCGGAGACTCTTACGGGCTTCAGCCTGGCTACCGGAGTGATGACACCGGTGCGCCCGACTGAGAAAATAACATCTTCCAGCACGGTTTCGGCCTGTTCAGCGGCGAACTTCCAGGCTACCGCCCATCGTGGGGCGCGCGATATCTGCCCGAGCATGATCTGGGAATCGAAGCGATCTACTTTCACGACCATACCATCGATCTCGTAGTCGAGTCGCTCGCGATCACCGGCAAGAGCTTTGAATCGCTCTTCAACTTGCCCGGAGCCTCTCACCAACCGGGTTCTGTCGTTGATGCGAAAGCCTTCTTTCCTGAGAAGATCAACAGCGGCACTTTGCCTGTCGAGTCCCTCCAGGTCGGTATCGGAAATTCCGTAGGCATAGAATATCAAGGGCCTGGATGCAGTGACCGACGGGTTCAATTGTCGAAGCGATCCGGCAGCACCGTTCCGGGTATTTGCCAGCGGGGCCTGATTCTGAGCTATAAGTGCCTCGTTAAGCCGCTCAAAATCCGGTCGGCGCATTATGACCTCTCCGCGAACCTCCAGAAGGGGGTACTTCGAGGAACACGAGTCGGATAAGCGGAGCGGAATACTTCTGATTGTTCTAAGATTGGGTGTGATGTTTTCACCGGTGACACCATCACCACGTGTGGAGCCGCGAACGAGCATCCCGTTTTCATAGACAAGCTCCACGGCCAGACCGTCCAGTTTCGGTTCGGTGATATACTCAACCTCTTCCGTGGTTTCGAGTCCTTCTTTCACTCGGCGATCGAACTCAATGAATTCCTCAAACGACGTAACTTTCTGCAATGACAACATGGGAATTCGATGGGGAAGAGGCTCGAACTTTTTTGATGGCGTCGCCCCGACTCGCTGGCTGGGAGAATCAGGAGTTACAAGCTGAGGATATTGTTTCTCTATCTGGAGAAGACGATCAAAAAGCCTGTCATATTCCGCATCCGAAATACTTGGATTATCCTCGACATAGTACAGGCGGCTGTGATGATTTATCTGGTCTCGCAGTTGCCTGAGCTCGTCAAGCAGCTTTTGATCCGGCCTGGCCATGACGCAAATTAAGCACGGGCAATCAGGACTGTCAACTAAGGGTTTGAGGGAATCGGGTGCGGGTATGCGGGCTAAAATCTGAGCGATATGCCGAATTGCACATCATAGTAAGAGTAATCATACCGACTCACACTGGAACTGTTATTCACCCAGTGAAGCTGAAGCATCGGTTTTATAAGCATCCCTGAGCCGGTCGAGAAGGGTCTCTGAACCTGGAAATAGACACTGACCCGGTCGTCATCACGCTTCTGCGATTCATAGTCCTGGGAATACTCTTTGAAGAAAAGGGTGAAACCGGATTCGATGATAAAGTCGCCTCCGGGAAAATTTTTGATGTTGGCCCCGAAAGACTGACCACCCCATAGTGAGGACCAGGGTGAAAGATAATCAACTGAAAAGCCATCCAGTGTGGAGTCAGGCTCTTCAACGATCCACCGGCTGGTGATAAGCGCGTTCACTCCGGTCCGGATCCCGAAGGGCCGGGAATAGCGCGCCTCAAAATACGCTACGTGAAAACTGCTCTTCTCGCCCTCCACAATATAGGAGGGGTGACGTGGGCCACCGGTTTCCACAGAATCCAGGCCTGTCACGTACCTCTGAAGACTGAGACCGGCTTCCAGGTTCACACTATTGGAGCCGACAGGAGTGAAGTTCAGGCCTCCGAAACAACCTATACCTTCGCTCGCGCCAAGGATAGAATTGGGAAATTTGGTCGTGCCTGCCGACGCACCTCCCCGGATTATAATGCCTGACACGAGCCGGTAGTTAAAAAGAGCGTTTACATCGGCACCCCAGTAACTGTACGGCTCGTACAGTTCACCGTAACTACGGCCGGCAATGTCTGCCGATAACAGTACGTTCAGTTTGGATTCTTTCAGGCTGGGAATAAAAGTGATGGCAGCCGTACCGTAGATGCTACTCAGGTCCGAATTATCGAAATATGAGGTGTATGAGCCGGAGAGGGCTATCTCGGTTGTGGCCGATGGATAGATTTTAAGATTGGGGCTAACAGCAGTGTAGCCGTCATCTATTGATGACGAATCGTTAAACAGGTTGTCGGTGTAACCTCCACTAAAAGATACTTCGGGGACTACTTCTGCGTAAGTCGGAATAACCGTAAGCAAGAGAGCACTAACCGCTATTAACCCCTTTAATCTATTAAACACCGCAATTTTCCATTTGAAAAGAACCTTAATGCGAAGATGGCGGCCGAAGCCGCCATCCCCAAATTGCTAACTGACACTGGTTATTTTCCGCCTTTGTTACCGGTGTCTCCAGAACCATTGGAAGAGTTCTGGTTAACTTGGCCCCCATCACCGATAGTACCACCATACTGGTACTGGAAGAGCTCTTTGGACATTTCGTGGGTGCGCCAGTGGAACGTCAGCTGGTATTGTTCCGCAACCTGTTCCTTTGACTGGCTTGCATTCATGTAGGTATTACCGTCATCGCCTGCTTCCAGATCAGCTTCCAGGCGATCCGGGATTCCGTCACCGTTGCCGTCTTTCATGTTGTCATTAATGCCGTCACCATTAAGGTCGACAAAAGCAGTGCGTTCAGCATTGTCGTTTCCGGCGTAAACGGCGGTTCCAAAGAGAAACAGAACAGCAATCAGAAGAGTCAGGATTCTGGTTGAGAATTTCATTTCAGACCTCCATCAGCTTTGACAACAGATTCTCTCTAACCTACTTACTTATTGCCCTTGTGGCCGACGTCTTGTGCCGGACCACTTGTTTCGCTCCACTCCGGATTAAGGTTGGCCTCGCCGGAGTCACCCCAGCTGCCGTGCACTTCGGGAACTTCTCCCTTGAACTCAGCCTTGCGCACGTTAAAGAGCAAATACTTAAGCTCATGGTCGTTCTTCAGCTGCTCCGCATACTCGTTGGCATTGCTGTAACTGTAGGCATTTGCGTTTTCGCCCTTGTTGGCTGAACCTTCCCCGTCCCCAGAAACATAGTCCTCGTCGATGCAGTTCGGGATTCCGTCGCCGTCGTCGTCCGGTGCGTTCGCGTTGTCGTTGAAGCCATCGCCATTCAGGTCCACGAACCCTTCGCCCTGGCCCTGACCATTACTGGCGTAAGCCGTTCCAAACAGGAACAAGCTGGCGATAACCAGTGTAATGAGTGTGAAAAGCCTTGTTGCGTTTTTCATCTCTAACCTCCGTAAAATAAGGCTTAATGTTCTTCGTTATCGAACTCGATAAGAGTAGCTACAAAACTCGTGCCAGTCAACCAGAAGCGGTAATAATCCATTAAGTAACAAACGGTTAGTATCTTTTGTCAGTCCTCCGAGCATTCCCAAAATGTACCTGTTGGTACAATAGGGAATATTTTGCCTTTTGAGGGACAAAGTCAAGATTAAAATTGGATTTAGCTGTACAAGTTAGGAATAATAGGACTGTTTTGCTCGGGATTTTTTTCGGAAAAAACCGATCTCTTGCCCCGCGATATCATCGGTAATGTCGGTGACCCACAGGGCGCAAAGGCGGTCCGACGGATCCGATTGCACTATTACGGAATCGGCAGCATAGTAACTGCGGGCCTCAACCGTATCTTCGAAAGAGAGCTTTACAACCGTTCGGCGGGCATTAGTCTCGATTCTTGGGGGCTTAATCGAATTACGGAAATTGAGCCAGCGAATGTCGGCCGGCTCCACGACTGTCGGGGCTTTCAAATGGGGGTTTAACCTCCAGTGTCTGCGAGCCATCTCGATCTCGACGAATATTAGCCGACCGTGCCGGTCGAAATGGAGCAAGATACCGGTACCTTCGAGGTAGGAGTAAAATCTTCTGCTGCTGACGAACGGGCCCACCTGAATGAAAAGGGCTTCTTCTTCAAGCTGATAAAAACCCCGACCGGGTAAAATGGGTTCGGTCGGGGTAGATATCGTTAAGCCTATCGTATTGACGGTCATTGCAGATCTTTTAGTCGTTCCCTGGCCTGGCTGTCTTCAAGCGACCCGGGATAGTCGTCTATAACACGCTGATATGTCGCCTTGGCCTGATCTACCTTGCCGAGCTCCTGCTGGGACCGCCCGACCTTATAAAGAGCGCTGCTGGCTTTCACCGAGGATTTGTAGTTCTCAAGCAAATACTCGAACATATTGATAGCGTCGACATACTTCTCCTGGGCATAATAGCACTCTCCGAGCCAATAATAGGCGAACTCCACTGATTCGTGTCCGGGACACTGAGCAATGTAGTTATCGAAATTCTCGATGGCCCGATCATACTCACCCTGGCGGACCAAGATGAATGACTCATCGTAAGCGGCGCCGCAGTCGATTCTGGGAGGCTCAACCGGCGCCTGAGTTTGAGTACCGGGCTCCTCCTGGGTGACAGTGGCCGAGGTAGGCTCCTGTGCTCCTGGAGAACTTCGGATAACATGGGTTACTGGTTGCAGATTCAGTTGCTGAATCTGCGCCAGAAGCTGATTGTAGTTTTCCAGCAACATGTCCATCTGCCGCTGCAGGTCACTGACTGTTATGGAAACATCGTTGCGCAATTTGTTATTGGCATCGGCCCCCGCCACAATAGTGGAATCCATTCTGGCCACTATCTGCTGAGTTGTCAGGTTCTGTGTCTTCAAATCGCGCACTTCGGCCCCGAGCTCGTCCAACTGCCTTTTGGTGCAGCAGCCGCTCAGGCCGAGACCCATAAACATAACCGCCACAATTAATGTGGCGGCCGTGTATTTATTTCTTAAAGTCAGCATAGGTAAACACCTTGCGACGTTTATTGCGAAATGATACGGAACTCGGCCCGTCTGTTCTTGGCCCAGGCCACTTCGTCATGGCCTGGATCGACCGGCCGTTCCTTTCCGTAGCTGATAGCCGACATCCGTCCCGGGTCAATTCCCAATCCTACCAGATAGTCTACGGTGGCCTTGGCTCTCTTTTCACCAAGTGAAAGGTTGTATTCAATGGTTCCGCGCTCGTCGCAGTGTCCTTCAATCTTAAGAATCACATCCGGGAATTCCTGCAGCAAGGCGAAGTTGGCATCGAGACTGGCCTTTGCATCCGGACGCAGGTTATATTTGTCAAAATCGAAGTATACTGTCTGAAGTTGCTGTTCTGTCAGTTTTGGTTTCGGAGGTGGTGGTGCAGGAGCGGGTGTCGTATCTTTCTCGACCGGCGGAGCCACTTCCACAGGCTCTTCGGGCGGGGGCGGTGGTGGTTTTTCAGGACATCCCGTGATAATAACGGCTATCATGGCCACCAGCATCAAAACTGCCATTTTTTTCATGATCATCAACCTCCCGGAAGGACGTTAAATGTTTGTTTCCTCAATATATCCCTATATCGTTTTGCCAATCTAAATTATGACGATTTTACGGTCAATATAAAAAAGGCTTTTTTTTGCTCGTACTCGCCCTTTTCACATTCTACCCCCAAGCGAGAGATCCGACGAAAACCCAATTTCTTTTCCTGAAAATCTCCCCGGGCGGTCCACCTACTTTCTTGCAGGCCCCCAGACCGGGTTGGAGCATCTGCCCGAGCGTGTCAGCCGGCTCTGGTTCCGTCCGGTAATGTCCATGGTGAAGATATCTCGCGGCCCCAGCCTCGTTGAAGAGAAGATAATGTGTTTCCCATCGGGGGAAAAGTGAGGATTCTCGTTTTGCCCGACCTCGGTCATTATCCGGTAGTCTATACCGGAAGTATCTATTGAAGCCAGGTCGAATCGGCCGTACTTGGTGCGGCTGACAAAGGTGATCCGGTCCGCCCTGCTTGACCAGATAGGAGAGTCGTTGTAGCCGCCCTGGTAGGTCAACCGTTGGACGTTCAGACCGTCGGAGTCCATCAGGTAGATTTGGGGCGAACCGCTGCGATCCGAGGAGAACGCGATCATCCTGCCGTCCGGCGACCAGGTTGGAGCCGTGTCAATGGCCTGATGGCGTGTCAGGCGTTTAATAACCCGTCCCTTGAGATCCAATACATAGATCTCGGAATTGCCGTCCTTCGACAGGACACAAGCGATCTTGTTGCCGTCCGGGGATATGGCCGGAGCAGCAACAATGCCGTCGTACTTGGCTACCTGGGTTATCTCCAGATTGTTGATGTTCACCTTGAACAGTTGTGGGTCACCGCGCATGTAGCTGGTGAAGTAAAGCTCATCCTTATCAGGGGAAAAGCACGGCGAAATATTTATCGATTCGGTTGAAGTAAGCTGCTTCTCGTTAGCCCCATCGTAATCGGCGATAAAAATCTCTTTTCCTTCCCCGACCTCTTTGCAATAGGCAATCTTGGTGAGAAAAATGCCAGCCTCGCCGGTGAGAGTGTGCACTACCGCGTTGGATATTTCGTGGCCCAGAATACGCCAGTCTACCTTTGACCGCTCGAGCACTCCCCGGGCGAATTGCTGCTGCTTGATGGTGTCATAGAGCCGCCACCTGACCCGGAGTTTGTCGGCGGGAAACTCAGCCTCCAGCTTGACGAGCAAATCGGCGCCCAGCCTGCGCCAGCCGAGTACCGACATCTCGTTTATTTCATAGGTCTTGAGAAAGAAGCTGTCCAGCGGGACAAGTTCGAAATCGGCGTAGAAATCGATATCACTCTGTACTATTCGCGTCGTGTAGTACATTAAGACGGAGTCTTCGTGTGTTATGTAACGGTTGCCGATGTATTTCATATCATCGACACCAATCGGTGTGGCCTGGTACTCACCACTTATCGTGTCGAAGTAAAACCGGCGGACGTCGTCGTCATCGACCTGTGCCCTAAGGCCGGGAGAAAGCGCTATGGGAATAAGCAAAAAAGCCAGGAACAATAGTCTTCGCATAATTCTTTTACCTCGAACTATTGGTGAACGGTACGCTGATGCCTATGATCTCATCGCGGAAGTCTTTTGGAAGCGGCGGAAATGGGGCGGATTTTTCTACAGCGGTGAGGCAGACTCTGTCGAAGGCGGGGATTCCCGACGACTGTTCGACTCTGAGCTCCACCATCCTCCCGGAACGAAGAACCTGAAAATATACGACGCAGACAACCCGGCCATCAATGACCACGGTGTTTCGAAAATTGGCGGCGAGCTTGTTAAATGTCTGTGTGAACCAGTAAGGATAATCGAACGAGGCGTTGTCGATGGTAGCTCCGGCAAACGGCGACCCCGGGCCGCTGCCCGCCACATCGATCTCCTTTTTCCCGCTACCGTCGCCGCCCGCGTCGGCCTCAGCAGGCTGAGTTTCAGGCTTCGCCGGTTTTTGAGGTTGAGGTTTTGGTTTTTCGATCTCCTTGGATTCGGTCACGGTCGTTGGGTCGCTTATGGGAATCTCGGGAACCTCTTCCGGCAGTGCTTGCGGCACGACTGGAGGAGCAATGGCCACCGGCTCGCTGGACGGCGGCGAAAAATCCGGCATAGACACCGCTCGGATCCTGATGACCTCGCCCGGGTCGAAGCGTGTCGTGCTATCAAACGGAGCGGAGAAGACCGCTAGAGCGAAGACCACCAAATGCAATATGAGCGAGAATACGATTTCCCGTTTCATGACCTCTATTTTCGGGAGGTACGTTCCCGACCCTTCTCTTGCCGGGCGGTAACGAGGCCAATCTCCTCAATGCCAAGCTCCTTGAGGCGGCCTATGATATTAATAGCGGTGCCGTAGAGAACCATGGAATCGGCACGGAGATACACGGAGGAAGCGTTCTTGGTGCGCATTTCTCGCTGCAGGTTTTCGTCAAAGCTCTCCAGGCGAGACCAGACGTCATTGATATATATTCCGCCCTTTTCGTCGATTGTGACCACCACGCCCTCGGCCTGCTCGCTGATGGCGGCAGCTCTGGTCTGGGGCAGATTAACCTCGATCCCTGATTGGAGCAGCGGCGCTGATATCATAAAGATAATCAGCAGTACCAGTACCACGTCGACCAGATTGGCAATATTTATGTCGGCCAAAGCCCGGTATGTACGATGTCGCCTTCGCGGCACTACCGGTCCTCCTTTTTTGCTTGGGCGATGAAGCCCAGTATGAAGTTACCGGCAAAATCATTCAAAAACTTCAACTTGTTATTGGCCCAGTTGAAAGCAATCACGGCCGGAATGGCAGCCCCGAGACCGACTATTGTGGCCAGCAACGCTTCGGCAATGCCTGGAGCCACAACGGCCAGCGATGCCGAGCCCCGTTCGCCAATGGCCCAGAACGAATCCATGATTCCAACCACCGTTCCCAGAAGACCCATAAAGGGAGCGGAATTAGCTGTGCTGGCAAGAAAGATGACTTTTCTTTCCAGAATCCCCATTTGCTCGGTTAGTGAACGTTCCATGGCCATCTCGACGATCTCATAATCGTCGTTGTCCAGAGGTTTTACGGTTTGTTGCAGAGCCCCGCCCTGATTTTTCCGTTCCTTGAGCTCCACCAGTTCGTTGTACCCGGATAGGAAAATTGTAGATATGGGAGAATTCGAACTGGCTTTGGCTTGACCCACCGATTCGGAGAGTTGGCGCGCCCTCTCAAAATGGTGTTGAAAGCGGCTATTATCTTTTTCCACAGCTCGGAATTGCCGCCATTTGTGGAAAATTATTACCCATGAGACAAATGACATAGTCGTCAAAACGATCAAAATGAACAGGCCGAAAGTGGAAGTAGAACTGATAATCTGCCACAGCGAGCCAGAAAAGATACTTGCTATAAGTGTTTGGTCCATATTGTTTTCTACACCGGTTCCGATAAAAAGTTACGGGTTGCAAACATTAAACTGCAATATTTCCAAGCAGGTTGCGAAAAAATATGCCCCAGCCCTTGAACCGTCAACAAAAATAGACCGCTTTCAGTGAATCCGGGAATTCTTTAAACATTAAACTTGACAACATTTGCTCAATCGGTTTTGTTGACCGCGATAAACCAACTGATACGGAAGGGAAGGTAATAGGAATGAAAAAGCTTATCGTGCTGCTGGTTATCGTATCGCTTGTCCTGGCGATGGCCTACGGCTGTGGCAAGAAAGAGGCCGAGGAAACGGATAAGTTGCCTGTGGAAGTGAAGCAGGCCGAACAGATGGACTCAACGAGGATGGATTCGGCTGCCATGGATACGGCTACGGCTGATACCGTAGAAGTGCCAACGGACAGCATGTAATCTGGAGTAGAATTTAGAAAACCTCCCGATCTCAATCGGGAGGTTTTTTTTGGCCTTTAGTACGAATTCTATTTGCTTTCAATCGTTTCCACGTTGGCCCGAGGTACAATCGCGCGCTCGCCGTTGTCGAACTCCACTTCGAGAATTCGGGCTTTTGACTCCGACTCCAATTTGTGAAGCGGTGCCGGAAGGTCAGTGACTTTACCGAGTCGGCCAAAATAAGGATGCCTGATCACCCGAACCGGTGAGCCGATGGCCAGGCCTTCCATCTGAGCCTCGCCTTCCTGACTGGCTGCAACACCCTCGCTCCGGATCGGAATCACCACTTCCGGCCTGATGACGCCGGCCCTGATTTGCGTGGCGCCGTTGATACAAACCATCTCACCCTGATTCCGCTTCAGTAGCTCAAAGGTTTTCTGGGCCATGTTTATCTGTCCGAAGCCTTCGGTCACCACCAGTGTGACACCGATCTCCTCGGAGCCGGTGATGGCAACCCCGATATCATATCCGAGAAAATCGCGAAGGTCTTTATCGTCAAAGCCGCCGATGACGATACCTTTAACGCCGACTTTGATCGCTTTCTTGATAGCATCGGCTGTCACCAATGATCCGCCTACGATGACCTGGTCTTTCATGTTCTCATCGATGAGGTTGGCTTCCAGGACGGTGGTGTTGTCGGGTACCGCAATATGCAGGGTGCCCGAAGCTTCCCCGCCGATACCGAAAATTCCCTGAATGAAAGCCGCCTGGCAACTGACCACCACGCCTTCATCCGGGATGACATCGACAACTTCGCCCTTAAGGTATGCCGTTACTTCGACCGGGATTGGATGTCCTCGCTGCAGCACCTGGCCCGTCACGCTGGATATAGACTCAAGTGTTCCGTCGATGGTAGCCGTACAGGTGCTGGAAAACCACTTAATAAACGCCTTCTTGACTGCTATCGGCTCGCCGTCCTTAATGGGTTGACCCTCTTTGACTACCATCACTTCACCCATGTCCTCAGGGGGTATACCGAGTTTGTTGGCGACATTGAGGGGGACTACATTCCCGGGAAGGTGCGTCCTGGCCACGACATCATCCGGGCTAACCTGATCCCCGACCTTTACGATCACCTCGCCCTTAAGGGGGAGGATTCGGTGTTTCCTTACCAGCAGTTTCTCGGTGACCTTCAGGCCCGGTGTATACGCATGCGCCATGAATTTGCCTTTCTAAATCAAATCTACTGTTTTCGCTGTAGTCTGATGAAGACGCTGACCAGCACCAGAAGGATAAATACGGCGATGCTAAGATAAAGTATCGTCTTCGGCTTATCCTGCTTGATGTTGCCTTCAGCATCCATTTCCAGGTCGGCAACCTCAACTTCCTGTCGCGGGATGGCCGATTCTATATCCTCGGTCGAAAAAGAGGCCACGATATCCTCAAATGTCTGGCGGCTGCTTTCGAATAGTGAGTCGGTTGAGTAAAAGTAGAACGTGGCAATACCCCTGTCATAAAACTTGAGCATAATCATGTTCTTCTTGAGCATTTGCTGACCCTGGTATACGTCGCTGACGACCTTTAATATTTTGCCTTCGCGGTCATATACCGGGACGTCGGATTCCAGATCCGCGATAAGGTTTTCACTGGATACATAGGTAATTCCGGACTTGAATGTCTTGCTGAATTCCAGTATAACCGAGTCTCTCCCGCGGGCGGAAAACTCACCCATTTTTTCGACGGTCATTATCAGGTAATCGCCGACGAAAAAGGGACTGGAAGATTTGGGGGCGAAGACAGCGTCATAGTCATACATCGACTGGTCGGCGCCACTGCGAGTCAGGAAAAGGTCAACGGTGTTATAGTCGACCTGTTCCCAGTCGTCCGGGTAGGTTATGTAAAACTCACCGCTGAGACTGACATACGTCGCCGCCTGCAAGCCCGCGGGAATCAGCGTTAGAATAACGATAATCAAAAGGATGGCATTTTTATACTTGAGCATTGTCAAACCGCCTTTGTTCACAATTTATCAGCAGGGTAAATATTCAACTCGGTCATCCACTTTTTAAGATAGGTTACGCGCTCGTCTTCGCTAAGCGATGAGAGGTCAAAGGGCCTACCGCGACCGTCGAGAATGATGCCGACAACACCGCCATGGATGACCTTGGTAACCTTATTTCCTTTACCGCCTCCTACATCATATCCGCGCTCCGGTTCAAAAGTGGCTTTGGCGGTCATGGGTAGGCCGTTCTCCTGAACACCCAGATCAAAACGTTTCATTTCCAGGTGCTCGAGAGTTCCTGAGACGGCGCCGGTCGGAAGCTCGAGGGTGTATTTGAGCACGGGTCCTGGCTTTTTCGAGGTTCCGGAAGGAGCAATGCATGTGCCGAGGTGAATCAGACAGTCCTTTTCGAACACTTCGGTGGCCGCCTTGGGCTGAACCTCGGTCAATACCCCCAACTGCGGCATCATGAATATTGAGTCCACGGCGAGTCGGGTAACGCCCTCTGGCATAAAGGCATCGATCATCATCAGCGCCGACTGCTGGCGACGCGGGGCATGCGAGAGCACACCACCGGAACCGATCAGCATATCGAGCGACATCATGTTAACAATAGTCGCTCCCGATGTACTCTGTTCGAAAGCATCGGCAATAGTACGCTGCTGTTGGATTCCCTTCAGCACCGTAGCGAAACTCTTGTGCTGGATAAGAGCCAGCCGGAGAGCTTCCTTGGCGATGGCCTGCTCGAAAATGAGTTCTTCCATCGACTGCGGGATCGTTGTGGGACGAATCATCTTGTTCTTGACCCGGTTGCGAAGGTCACGCTCATCCATTTTGAACGGCACCCAGCGCATCACCATGGGCAAGGTGGCTTCGGCAAACACGTTGGAGATGGAGTACGACATACCCAGGTTGGCCGATACCGTGCGATTAAATACCGGAGTCTTTCCATCTGGACGGAACACCGAAAATACATCGGTCGTAGCACCCCCGATATCAACACCGAGAGCCTCAATACCGTAGATCTCGGCGATCGTCTGGATGATCAGCCCAACAGCACCGGGCGTAGGCATAATCGGGGCGTCGGCCCATGACATCAACTTCTTGTATCCCGGTGCCTGCGCCATCACGTGCTCCATGAACTGTTCGTGGATTTCCTCGCGGGCGGGGCCCAGATTTTCCCGTTCCAGTACCGGTCTGAGATTCTCCACCGTTTTAAGATCGACCTTGTCGATCAGGGCATCCTTGACTGGTCCGGTAGCGTCTTTGTTACCGGCATATATGATCGGCAGTTTGTAACTGGAACCCAGCCGCGGGCGAGGATCTGCCGCCGATATCAGTTCAGCGATCTCTACTACGTGCGTCATGGTACCGCCATCAATACCGCCTGAAAGGAGAATCATGTCGGGACGGAGCGCTCGGATACGCTCAATCTGCTGATGGGGCAAGCGCTTATCATTGGAGGCTATAACATCCATTACAATGGCACCGGCTCCAAGAGCTGCGCGCTCGGCTGATTCGGCGGTCATGGACCGCACAACTCCGGCCACCATCATCTGCAGACCACCCCCTGCCGAAGAAGTAGATATAAATACATCGGTGCCTACATCACCCTGGCAAGGTGAAATAAATCGGCCGTTTTCATCCAGAAGCTTGCGACCAGAGAGCTCCTCAACCTCGGCCACAGCATTCAAAACTCCCATGGTGACGTCTTCAAAGGGTGCTTCCACAGTGGTAGGGGCTTCGCCGCGGGTTATCAAGCGGTACTCGCCGTTGATGTATTCTATCAGGATAGCTTTGGTTGTAGTGGATCCACAATCAGTTGCGACGATTACTTTGATTTCGTCAGGGTTTTCGAATTTCGCCATCAATTATACCCGTTATATAGGATTTACGGTTGCTTTCTATGTCATTATCTCTCACAGTAGTAAAGAGATACCAAAAAACTCCGGCGGTTTCCCGCCAAGTTTGCCATTATAATATATGCCCCTGCAAATGTAAAGAGGGTTTTTGGGTTATCGAGGGCGGTTTAGTCGACAATTAGCACTCAGGTGAGTCTCTGGTTGCCAAACAGCCTCGTATTACAAATGCGTTATATAAGGTGTTGATATGTAATTGAATCGATGCCGGTGCCGATTTTTTCGCTTGACTTGCCCGAAGGGTAGGTTTAGATTGGCACCAAATTGTTTCATCCCGGCTCAAGAGTAAGACAAATAATTGTGCGGATGACACAAAAGGTTTGGATATTTCGAGATCTGTAGGCGTTTATTAGAAGTATTACGAGGCGGACAACTAGAATCAGGAAACGGGGATAGACAGTTTGAAAATCGATCTCTTCAACGCTCCTTCACTGCTCAAGCGCCTTTACCTCGCATCTGTTATTGTCGCAATTTTTCTCATCGGCAGCCACGCTTTTGCCCAGCAGGAATTACCTTTGCCCGCTGATTCCCTGGATATAGATACTCTAGCTCAAATCAATACCCCTCTTCCGCCCATTAATTTAGCCGCTGAAGACACGCCTGATGATGGCGGTGGTTCTATCACCGTGACCTGGGATCCCTCCCCGGATGACTTTGAGGGCGGTAATGTCAGGGGATACAAGATATTTCGCGCCGAGTATAATGGCGGGCAACCAGGCGAATTTGTTGAAGTAGGTGATGTCCCCTCAGGCGATTCTGAGTATTCCAACGAGGACGGCAATACTACTGACGGAGTGCAGTATGTTTACAAAGTAGGCGCCGTCAATCGCGTCGATGACGAGATGGGGGATGCCAGGGTATATGTCTCCGACTCCGAACAGGCCGGGCCGGTAGTCTCATCGGCCCAGTGGTTCCACACGCGCCGGATAAATGTGTTGGTGGCCGTTTTGCTCCTGAGTTTGTTCATTGTCTATTTTATTCAGCAGGCCAAAGCCGGTAAGGAACTGTATATTCGCCGGATCGCCGGTATGGAAGCGGTCGATGAGGCGGTGGGTCGCGCTACCGAAATGGGAAAGAAAATCTTCTATATTACGGGTCTCGGCGATATGGATAACATGCAGACCATTGCCTCGATGACCATCCTTGGCCGCGTGGCCGAATTGGCCGCGGAATACGAAACCTATCTGGACGTTCCGGTATGCCGGTCGCTGGTTATGGTAACCGGAAGAGAAGTCGTCAAGGAGGCCTACTCGAAGGCCGGTCGCCCCGATTCCTTCAAACCGGATCAGGTTCACTACTTGACGGACGATCAGTTTGGATATGCCGCGGCTGTTGATGGGATGTTCGTGCGCGAAGAGCCAGCCACAATCTTCTACATGGGCCAGTTCTTCGCGGAATCCCTGATTCTGGCCGAAACCGGTAATTCTATTGGCGCAATTCAGATTGCGGGTACGGCCATGCCGGCTCAGTTGCCTTTCTTTGTGGCGGCCTGTGACTATACATTAATTGGTGAGGAGCTATTTGCGGCATCCTCTTATCTGTCGAAGGAGCCCAAGCTATTGGGCTCGCTTAAAGGGCAGGATATCGGTAAGGGAGTAATTCTGGCAGCCCTGATACTGGGTGTTATCTTGGAGTCCCTCGGGGTGTGGCAGTTGTCCAATTTGTTTCTGGTTAAGTAATTATGCGTAGAGAAGTACCTCTGTTAATAACGGCGATTGTTGGGATTACTTTTGTAGTCAGTTATTTCATCCCTCACTGGCCATTCTACCGTATGGATGGCTGGTTTGCCGACTGGTTCTCAATCATTCAGGCCTGCGCAATTGTGCTGGGTGCGTTAAACCTGCTAAAACTATCCGCGCTGAAGGTAATCGGAAAGAAAAAGGATTGGGGTTATTCCGCGGTTATCATTCTCTCGTTTGCCCTTATTACTGTTATCGGTTTGGCTGAGGGGTCGAACTATCGTGATCCGGGAACGGCGTTCGATTGGCTCTATGTTAATATGTTCATCCCGTTATCGGCCACGATGTTCTCGATTCTCGCCTTTTTCGTGGCGTCGGCGTCATATCGTGCTTTCCGGGCGCGCAATTT
>CP070674.1:789712-803761 GCA_020351995.1 Candidatus Zixiibacteriota bacterium | reverse complement strand
TCACCGGCCCGGGCAGCATGCCGCGCGCGCGCGACTTGGCCGATTCGCGGAAGTAGCGCCGGTATCCGCCAAAGATCTCGTCGCCGCCGTCGCCGGCTAGCAGCAGGTCGCGGCCGTCGTCGCGGGCCAGTTTCGCGCAGTAATACGTGGGCACCGCCGAGGCGTTGCCGAATGGCTCGTCGTACGCGCCGGCGATCGGCCCGATCGCGTCGGCCACGTCGCGCGGCGTGACGTAGTACTCGTGCGCGCGGCTGCCGAAGTGGCGCGAGGCGATGCGCGCGTACTGCATCTCGTCGTAGCCCTCGGCCTCGAAGCCGATCGAGTAGGTGTCGGCGGGGCTGTGGCGCAGCTCGGTCAGCGTGCCGGTGACGGTCGAACTGTCGGTGCCGCCGCTGAGGAAGGTGCCGGCGTCGCCGTCCGGCGCGGCGCGGCCGACGCACTCGCGCAGCAGGCCGCGGAACTCGCGGCGCAGCGCTTCCTCGCGCTCGCTGCTGCGGTCGCAGTACTGCAGCTGCCAGTAGTAGTCGATGCGGACGGCGCCGTCCTCGACGACGGCGCACTGGCCCGGCATCAGCTTCGCCACGCTCTCGAAGATCGTCCCCGAGACCAGCGGCGTAGCGTCTATAATGTTGCAGTAATCCAGACTAAGGTATCTAATATTCGCCATGGACGATATCGGGGCAACATCGGAAAGATTAAAGTTACCTGATAGATGCAGAGTGTCGAGGTTGGTAAGGCCGGTCAGTGGTTGCAGGTCAGTAATATCGTTGCCGGTGTAATCATTGTTGGACAGATTCAGATAAGTCAACCGGGTCAACGTGGTGAGATGACTGAGGTGAGTGTTGGCAAAATGGGTGTTGACCAGCGACAGATGCTGCAGCCTTGTCATAGAGGCGAGGGGGGAGAAGTCGGTTATGCTCGGCGTGCCGAAGTTATTATTGTCGTCCAGGACCAAATACCAAAGATCTGGAAGCTCCGCAAGGGGAGCCAGGTCGACGATCTGGTTCCAAGGCATATAAACCGCCTGGAGATTGGGCAGGTTTTCGATGCCCGCGAGAGACTGGATGGCAAGGTCAGCACCATTAAGATATGTTACATGCCATACCTGCGAGAGGTAAATAGGGTTGGTGGTCTGGTCAAATATGGCGGCTCTAACTGCCTGTTCGAGCTGCGGGTCGTCGAAGGGGGTGATGATTCGGTCGGGGAAAGCATCCATGTACACATAGCAGTTTCTCAAGCCAATGTTGGAGACCGGTACTTGACTTCCGTCAACCAGCAGGAATGTAGTCGGCATGGTTTCCAAACTGGCCGCTGCTGCGATGTCGGTAACACCGGCCGAGACATAGAGCCTGGCCAGATGGGAGTAACCGTTTTCGTCGACAATCAGGCCGGTCATAGTCGTATCGGTCACGCGTATGTAAGGTACCGAGACATCACCAAGCACAGCCAGGAGCGCGTCGCTAACGTCCAAACTGGTGCCTTTGCGAACCGAGTCGATACGGATAAGGTTCGACTGAAACAGAAGTTGCAGTTCGGCGAGGCGCAGATCGTTAAGATTGAACACTTCGACGTCGATCGTGAATTTATCGCCTGAGACTAATTGAACGAGACCGGGCGTCAGCCGAACGGAAGGGCCGACATAGCTCTGAATTACCACCCCCGCAGTCTGAGAGTAAACATCGGCCGGCGGTATGGGGATTTCGCCGATGGCCATCAAACTCACCGGAACGGTCTCGAGCTGGGTGACCGCCTGTGTCACAGAAACCTGCGAAGTGAAATACAGCGTCGCCAGGTGTGAGTATCCGGTGAGATCGACGATAGTTCCCAAAGGCTCGGAGTCGTAGATCACAACCTCAAGCCAGGGTTCGTTGCTACCGACCATAGGAACGATGTAGTCAGTTTCCCCCAGAGAACTCCCTTTCTTTATCGAGTCCAGGGTCAGCAGAGTTACGTCGTACAAAAAACGCAGGTCGGCCGATTGAAGCCCAGGCAGATTGAAGGCTTCAAGGTTGACCTGAAATTCTCCGCCCGATGCTACCTCGGTCTGGAAGGGCGTGAACCTGATCAGGGGCACGACCGGTTCGACCGGAATGACAAGCTCAACCGATACGCCGGCTTCAATGTCCGCTACAGCGGTTCCTGCGTAGAGGATTACCTCGGTTTCAAGTCCGACGGCTATTCCCTCGAGCAGGAACAGCCGACCCCTCCCGGCCGGGACGTCTATTTCGAATGTCAGCGGACCGCCGGTATAGGGCAGGCACCTTCTTATTGTTTGCATATCACGTCCGGAAATGGTCAGACAGACCTGATTCAGGGTCTCCGCGAGTCCTTTGGCTGAAACACCGGTGTCCATGGTGATGCTAATCGAGGGTTGAGCCCGGTCAACCGATCTTTCGGTACAGCCACCAATCATGAAGACAACCAGCAGGAGAACCAGCAGAGACGCCAATCTTGATAGTTTTGATTTTATCATCCGCTATTCTCCTAAAATTCAGCCAGCAGTCCCACGGAAAGCTGGTATCCAGTTATGTCGATAAGGTCGCTGATGGCGCTGCCGGTATAATATCTGAATCCGGCGTCGGCATCCAGACCCTGACTTATGGTTTTTCCAATTGTCGCTCCGAATGACATGATATCGGATGAGCCAAAGTCCAGTTCGTTCTCGCCAATCATCCGGAGTTTAGCCAGAGGGGTGAAGTACCAGCCGCTGGCTGTTTTGTAGGTAAAGGTGGCTCCCGCCGCAAATTCTCTGCCATAATACTTGCTCTCACTTGGCACGAGATCGACTCCCCGATACTCCGTGTTATTGCCTCGCAAGAGGTAACTGGTCCATCCGTTGATGGTGTATGGACCGCTTTTATAGGTTCCGGTGATGCCGAAGTCGAGTTGTTGACTTTGCTTGAAGTTCTTGACGCCGTCGAGCTTATCATCACCGTACATAGTCCATATGACGTTGGCTGACCAGGTTATATTGCCTGTTGGCAGGTCGGCTCCGGCATTGACGGTGATAACATCACCAGGGTCGTAATCTCCGGCGACAATGGTTGTGCCACCGAAAGTGCCCTCATAGGGTGTATATTCGCCGGTGTAACGGTACATGACCCCGCCACCGATTCGCGCTTCACCGACAGCAGTGGCACCACCGATCATGAGATTGAATCCGAACCCCTCTCCCAGACGGCGCAGCGGAAAGTCAAGAAAATCCTGAGACAGAACTAGAACGAGGGGGTATTCATCGAACATGTCGAGTTCTGTTTTGCCTGTTGGCAGATTAACCCCGCCGCTTATCAGAATATGATCATCGCTCAGAGCCTGGCTGATCTGCACGCGGGCGTCGCTAAAACCGGATACGGAGTTCTCAAGATCCAAACCTTCCACCGAGCCCGAAGAAGACGAGGTGGCCAGGTAAATGCGGGCTTCGAGATTGTCACGAAGGGGGATGAACCCGTGGACCGGTATGTACCACTGGCTAATAGTTGTCTCAACGCCGAACAAATTTTCAGTCAAGGTCCAGCTGCTGTATACAAAATGGGCCTGGCTGCTGGCCGGTTGTCCAAAGATAATCTGGCCGCCGGCCGAGGCAGTCATAAACAGCGACAGGACCACTATCGAGAGAATTATCCTAATGATCTTCATTGTTCCAAATCCACTGTTATGACCACACGCCCGGTTCCATGGAGCGGTACGGTAGCCAGGTTAGTAAGGTTGATGTCGGGTATAATCCCGCTATTTAGAAGTGTCGCATTAAGACGCGAATCAAGGCCGCCGGCCACAGCCTCCAAATCTGCTTTTGCACTAACGGCGAAAGACTCCAGAGCCTGCTGGGACTCACTGTAGCCACCTGAAGCGACGGCTGCTGTGGCTTTGGTCATCCCGACCTGGGCGGCGGAAAAGTTGGCATCGTGTCCCACGGCCGTATTGAATTCCTGCCGGGCCTGTTCATGCATGCCCTGCTGTTCGAAATACAGCCCGCGGCTATAAGCGAGGAAGGCGAGGTAGGATTCGGTTGGAATCTCTCTGATAGCGTCTCTTTCTTCGATGGTTAGAGTCACTCCGAGTGAATCAAGGATGTCGAATACGAACTTCTTCTGAACGTCGAACATTTCGCGTAGCCTGCCTTCATTCGCTTCGGTAAACTGCTTAGTAGTATCGGTCGCCCCGACGATGACACCGTCCAACCTGAATCCGTCATCACCAATTCCCAGCAGGGACCCCGTTATTATTCGGCTCGTACCGAGCAATTTACCAACGCGGGGAGCCGAGGCGGGGTCGACGTAGCCAGTCTGACTCAGTTTTAGTTCGTCGATGATGGCATCAACTTTAAGTCTCTCGACCGTATTGAGTGACTTAACCTTGGCCAGGTCAGATGAAGTGAACTCGGCCAGTCCTACGGCCAGCGGGGCAAGGTCGGGCTGCAGATGAGACCCGTCGAAGTTCACCACCGCGACGGTGTTCTCCGGAATAGTATCGGTTTCGATCTCGGCCTCATTCTCGAGCGCCAGGGAGACATCCTGTGATATCTTCTTATAAACCAGTTGATCCAGATGAGCTGTGACCTTTTCTCGTGTTTGCTTCGAGGGATCCAGGTTCAGCGATGCCGCGTAGGCATCGATGGCCTTTTCATACTCATTCTGCTTTTCATAAATGAGTCCCAGAAACAGATGGGTTCGTGCGTCAGGCACAATCGCATTAGCCTGCTTGAGAGCGTCCTCGGCCTTGAGGAAATCCTGCATGCGGTAGTAGGTAACCCCCAGTTCTCGCCACGCCGCGGCGTTCTGAGGGTTGGCAGCGATCTCCTTGTAGAAGGCGTCGACAGCGCTCTCATAGCGACCCTGCTCGAGCAGTTTCCGGCCCGAGCCATAAAAACTCTGGGAGCAGCCAGCCAGCAGCAGGGTCAACAGTATTAGAGCACGTTTTAGTATCATGTTGTTATCTCTATGCCGTTATAACCTAGCCGACAAGCGGCCGGTAGATTTCCATTTTTCTCTTGGCTTCGACAAATTCGTTGTCGAGCTCATAGGCTTTCTTGAAATGCTCGTAGGCATTCTTGTAGTCATAGCGGTCCATGTATTCCAGCCCCATCGAGTATAGTGTGGTGGCGTCAAGGGAGCCGGTGCCACCCTGCTCGATCATCTTTCCGATTTCATCGGACAGCTGGATGTCAAGAATGCCGGCCAATTCTTTGACCAACTCTTTTTCCATTTTCGAATAGTTTGGCTTGCCCTCTTTGTCAACCGAAGCGACAATCTCGGATGTTTCCACTTTGACGGCGCGAACCACCATGCGTGTATTTTTGTCATCGAGTTGGGTAATGCTGCCGAACACCATCAGTTGCGCGCCAAGAATTTTGCCTACCTTGACAGCGGTGGCTACATCGACCGCGCCCGACTGCTGCAGCTCGATCTCCTTGAGGATGAAGTCAATTTTGTCGCGTTCGACTACCCTGAGGGTGCTGATTTTGCCGAAATCATGTTCAAAGAAGTCAGCCAGGCCCTTAGCCAGGTGGCCCAGCTTTTCCTGGTACTCACCAATGGAATGATTGTCGAATTCCATGATAGCAATGGTTGTGATTTCCGTTGGACCGGTTTGCTCACAGGCGAGTTTGTTCATGTCTTTCAGGAGCTTGTACCAGTTATCGCGCAGTTCCTTGGGCCAGATCTCCTGCGGCAAGTGGGTGACACAGGGGCCGATCTTGGAAATCTTCTCCAAGTATTCCACGGACTGCCTGAGGTAATCTTCTCCTTTAGCGTAGGTTATGATACTTAAGGTTTCGAAAATAGCGATACTGTCTTTAGCTGTCAGGTTGTCGCGGTCCAGGAGTTCGCGGGCCAGACTGATGCCCTTGTCGAACTCGAGGTCGGCATAGAAGTTGAGAGCCTCAGCGAGCTGATCGGCGACAGTAGCTTCTTCCTGCGCCGAGACCACGGCGGCCGCTGCGACGGTCACCAAAAGTACGCCAGCTGCGAATATGACTGGTTTGAGATTCTTAAGATAATACATCCCTGATCCTCCGCGTTTGATTGGGTTCTAGACAAAATATATGGCCCCGCTCAAGGGTCAAAAAGCTTTATTTTTCGAAATCGAAGATGATTTTCTCAGAGCCGCCGGCAGTAATCGTGACGGTGTCGACTCGCTCCCGCAGTTCTCCGTCGATAGCAAGAACGACCCGGATTATGTGGCGGCCGGGATCGAGCCTGAATGCGCTGGGTGTCTTACGCAATTCCTGTAGTTTGCCGTCGATGTAGATATCGGCGCCGATAGTCGGTTTCGAACCGATGGTCAGCTCGCCTGTCGTGGTAACCGGAGACTGCTGGGTGGGTGGTTGGGAAGGCGACGCGGGCATTCGAAAAGTGTAGTTGCGGGAAATAGTGGTGTCTGCAGCAACGAGGATATTGTCACGAATTTCTTTATTCACGGCGTTATTGTTGACGAGCAGAAGGGCGTGTGCTCCCGCGTCCAGCTCAACCGATGTGCCGGATGAATTGCGCGCCACCAGTTCCTCGTCAAAGTAAATGTCGCCGGACGGCCTGACCGCGATGCGGACAGTGCCGGTCTCAAGGGCGGCCTGGACCCTGAAAGTGAAAGCCTCCGAGTATTCATCGCCGTCTGACGAACGAACCCGCCAGAAATAGTCACCGTTGTCAAGATTGTTACTGATGACGAAAAAAGTATCACCGATGGGGGTTTCAGTCTGAGGATCGTCGAAGCCGATGTCGGTAGCATACTGAAGCGTATAATCTGAGGCACCGGTTCCCTGCCAGTGCAGGGTGGGAGTATTGTCGGCAATTACAGCCCCGGAAGCGGGCGAGAGCAGGTTCGGTGGAATCACGGGGGCCCCAGAGAATAATTGCCGGCCGTAGTAAACAGCCACGGTTGCTACGATGACGGCGGCGGCAACGGCGAAGACTCTGGCCGATGATGTCTTTTTGCGTGGTTTGCGATCAACTCTCACGGCTCTGGTCGGTTCCTCCACCTTCTGTTCGGATCTTATGCATTCGACAGCCTCGATCATCTCTTTGGCCGACGAAAACCGGTCAAGCGGATTCTTTGCCAGGCTTTTGATCACCAGTTCGCTGAGCTGTTTAGAGACGGCTGAAACCTTTTCTTTCAGGGAGGGTGGATCAGTAAAGAGCTTGGCGTCGCGAATGGCAAATTCGTTCTCTCCTTTAAAGGGAAGCTCCCCGGATATCATATGGTAAAGGGTGGTGCCAACGGCGTACACGTCTATCAGGGCATAGTTGGTGTCCGCAGAGGGAGTGAATTGCTCGGGGGCCATGTAGGGGGGAGTTCCGCAGGAGGTACCGGCAATGGTGAGACTGGGATCAGATTTAGCCTTAGCGATGCCAAAATCGATTACTTTGACGTTTCCATCCGAGTCGATCATGATGTTGCCGGGCTTTATATCACGATGATAGATGCCTTTGGCATGAGCGAAGGCGAGCACCCCGAGCAGGTCGCGAATGATTCTCAGAGATTCCTCAATGGTAATCCTTCCCTCTTTTTTTATTTTCTGGTCGAGCGTGCAGCCATCGATATACTCCATGGCGATAACTATATCCTCGCCGTGATTGAAAAAGTGCTTGATGCGGCAGATGTTGGAGTTACCGTCCAGAAGAGCCAGTTTGTCGGCTTCCTGTCTGAATCGCTCGACCAATCGGCTGTCACTGAGAATTTTCAGAATAACCTTGAGATTGGGGACATCCTTGTGAACGGCCAGATATACTTTGGCCATGCCCCCGGCGCCGATTTTTTCCAGTATGCGGTAATTTCCGATTAGTTGTTCGCTCATGTCTCAATTAAAGCAAATCCGGTTTAAACAGGCAACATAAATATAGCTCCGCAAAGAGGGCTTCGGGAGAAGTCAGTTGCGACGGGGGGCTGATATATTCTATGGGCGCCGACATCTGAAGGAACTAAGATGCGTCGGATGATTTCCTTTCACCGTCAAGTACCAGGTTCCTGAGAAGTTCTTCCAGGAGTTCGCAGTTGTCCAGGCCCGAATCAACGAAGCCCAGCTGGTTTTCCGTGATCGGTTCTTCGGGATTGTAGCGTATGACACGCAGGCAACCTCTTATTTCGGCGAGATGACGCCGCATCTTGCCGAGGGTGGTTTTCAGATAGTCCACGTGGACATAGCCTTTGATTGATGGGATGTCCTGCCTGTAGGCCACGGCCGATTTATTTCCGCAATCGGGATCGTCGCACGAATCAAGGGTGGCTCGCCTGATAGAATCGTTTTTGGCCAGGGCCTGTTCGACAATTTCGGGGAGGATCTCGCGGAAGAGACTGTCCTTGACAACATAATCGAGAGCGCCGCGCTTAAAAGCCTCGGCGGCAACTTTCTCGCTCCCCTGAGCGGTCATCATCACCACCGTACACCTGTCATCAACCCAGTCCAACAGATCGATACCGTAGCCATCGGGGAGACAGTAGTCCACGAGCAGCACCTGGTAACCGTGGCTTCTCATCATGGCGAAGGCTTCGGCCATGGTGCTGGCGACATCGATTTTACGGAAACCGTAATCTTCGAGCGCTCTCATTGCCAGGTCGGCGTGATCCGGGTTATCTTCGACCATAAGAACGGTCACCACACCCAGGTCAAGCGGCCAGCCGAGCGCCCGGGGGACGTTGTCAGGAAGCTTCCTCGCCATCCCCGGGGTGCCTTAAAACAAGGATTCTTTCGATGTATTCGACTCTTCGTCGACTGGCCGGGGCAGTTCAGCCGTGACTGACCAGAACATGTTCAGTTCAGCGAGCTTTATGACAAAGTCCTGGTGTCCTATCGGCTTGGCTATATAACTGTTGGCGCCCAGTTCGTAGGCTTTATCGATCTTACTATCCAGAGAAGACGTGGTCAGGACGATAACAGGGATGCTCTTGGTTCTGGGCTGTTGCTTGAGGATCTTCAGCATTTCCATACCGCTCATTCCCGGAAGCATCAAATCGAGCAGAATCAGATCCGGAAGTGGATTCTCGGTTTTCCTCTTTGCCCTCGTTTCCCCGATGAGATAATCGAGACCCGACTCAGCATCGGCAAACCGTATCACGTTTCCGACGAGATTGTTTACTTCCAGAGCCGCCGCCACAAGCTCGGCATGGTCGTCGTTATCTTCGATCAGCATAACCTGCAGTGTCCTGGTACGCATGATGACTCTCCTTGAGTGTATGTTCCAGCAATATTTGTCCTGTTCTTACTTGGGGAGATTATTCCCAACACTTCCTTTAACAGCGTCGTTGGTTGATTGAGGGAGTTCGCTGGTCAGGACCCAGTACATTTTCAGGTCGATTATTTTGGCGCGGAACTCCTCGAATTTTACCGGTTTGACAATGTAACTGTTAGCTCCCAGCTCATATCCCCGGGCAATCTCGTCCTCCCTTTTTGACGTAGTAAGAATGACAACCGGCAGCCGCCTGGTACGATCCTGGCTGCGAATCTTGCGCAGCATCTGGAAGCCATCCATGCCGGGCAGCTTGAGATCCAGAAGAACCACGCCGGGTAAAGGGTAGTCCTGCGGTGAAGTAAGGGTTTCCTTGCCCAGGAGATACTCCAGAGCCGATTCGGCGTTGACGAACCGCAAGACCCGATTGGCCACGATAGTGTTATTGAGGGCGTCGGTGATCAATTCCGCGTGATCGTCGTTGTCTTCGACAAGCATTATTAGCACCGGTGTCATGCGAGATAACCTCCTTTAAGGTCGCGCTCCTGAATTTACTCTTCGGACATATATCTGACTTCAGATGATCGGTCGGGTTTAGCTCCTGATGTTCGCCCGCTGCCATTCGGGGGGGATGGATCGGTGGAGAGAGTAAAACAGAAGGTCGAACCCTGTCCCGGTTGCGATTCCACCCAGATGCGTCCGCCATGTTTTTCCACAATTCGTTTGGCGATGGCCAATCCTACGCCACTACCATCGGCGCGGCCGTTCGAAGTGGGCGCTCTTTGAAACATAGCGAATATACGCTCCTGGAATTCGAGTGGGACTCCATCGCCATTATCGCGAACATAATAAACCTGCTTTTCTCCATCACCGGGGACGGCTTTATCTTTACAGCCGATTTCGATCAAACCTTCCCTGCCTTCGGGCATGTACTTTATGGCGTTATCCACCAGATTGGCAAAAAGTTGTCTGATACGGTGATGTCTTCCCCAGCGCCCGGGCAGGGGAGTAGCTTTCACGAGGTGTATGTTATGCGATTGCGCGGTGACGGCAAAGGATTCAACCACCTCGTCGGCCATCGAATCGAGGTCAATCTCCGCCTCGGGCTCTTCCGTGCGCCCGATACGCGAAAGTTCGAGCAGGTCACCGATGAGTGATTCCATCACGGCGGCATTGTGCTTGATTCGGTCCAGGTGGCGCATGCTGTTGATATCGACGATGTCCTGCAGTTTCTCGTACAGCAGGCCGGCGAAGCCCGAGATGGAAACAATAGGGGCCTTTAGATCGTGGGAGACGGTGTAGATGAACTCTTCGAGTTCCTCCTGTTTTGACTCTAGTTCGCGGTTAGCATTGACCAGCTTGTCGGTATAACGGGCCACCATTTCTTCGGCTTCCTTGCGCTCGGTGATGTCCTGAATTATTACGACCATGTATTTCTCGGATCTGACCGGATCATCCACAACGGCGGCGGCGACATTGACCCAGACGAGCCTGCCGCTCTTGTGGACGTAACGTTTTTCGCAAGTGCATCTATCGGCAGTATTCTCATCGAAGTGATCGATAATGCAGCCGTAGTCCGCCTGGTCCTCGGGGTGAGTAATGTCAAAACATGTTTTCTGAAGTAACTCCTTACGAGAATAACCGACAATTTCACAGAGCCGCTCGTTAACGGTTAGCCAGCGCCCCTTGGTGGAGAGGAGACCAACCCCGACCGACGCCTGCTCATACATGGCTCGAAGACGTTCTTCACTATCACGAAGGGCTTCTTCGGCCAGCTTTCTCTCGATGGCCATGGTAATATGACCTGAGACAAATGTCATCAGATCCATGTCCGCTTCAGAATAAAGGTTGGGGTCGGAATAGCTCTGAACCACCACGACGCCGATTACTCCGTGGGAGGTCGTCAGCGGGACACCGAGCCACTGCGGTGAGGGATGTCCCACGGTTTCGATCTCACCTCTTTCCTCCAGCTTTCGATGCGTTTCCTCGTTGGCCATAAGAGGCATGCCGGTCTTGCGCACGTAGTCGGTCAGGCTTTTTTTCAACTGATCGGGCGGGAAATCCGTGCCATCGTACTCGTCGACACAGTACGGGAAATTATACATGTTATTCCGGGAATCGTACAGTGCGACATAGAAGTTAGTGGTGTCGATGAGAGTACCGAGGGTTTCATGAATAGTTCGCAGCAGTTCTCCCAGGTTAGTTGTCAGGTTGGTAGCCTCGGAGATTCTGAACAGAGCTGCCTGCAGCTTCTCGGCGCGTTTCCTCTCGGTGATGTCACGTACATGTTCGGTGACCATGGTAACGTTACCGACATCATCCAATACGGGGTAGATGTTGATCTCACGGGTCGTGCCGTCGGGGGTAGTTTTCTCAAACTGAAACGGTTTACCGAGCTTGAATATATCTTTCGAGTGGCACGGATCGCAGGGGGAATCACTGGCCATGTAAGCCTCATGACACCTTGTTTGGCCGGAGGTGTAACGCCTGTAGGCCTCCTTTCGACCATGCCAGTTGCTCAGGACGATATTGAAGTCGGCATCGTGAACCGAGATCAAATCAGGGATGGCTTCAAAGGTATGCCTGAGAATGCTTTCGGAACGCTTAAGTGCCTCCTCGGCCCTCTTGCGCTCGGTGATATCGCGAACAAAGGCGCAATTATACTCCTGTCCCTCAAATTCCACGTAGTTGATCTGGATTTCCGCGGGGAACACACGGCCGTCCCTGGCTATGACATCTGTTTCAACTGTAATAGCCCCGCACTGTTTATTGATCTTCCACTGCTCCTGGAATTTCTCTTTCGGGAAAGCATGCAGAAAGTCCCAGATGTGGCTGGTGAGTAATTCCTCGCGAGGGCAACCGAGCAGGCGGGTTGCGGCCGGGTTGATATCGGTGATGAGCCCGTCCTGGTTGCACCAGACAACGGCATCGGCTCCATAGTCTATCGAGAATCGTGCCAACCTGAGGGCCTTTTCGGCATCTTTACGGTCCGTGATGTTCTGGGACAAAGCGATACCTCCGACAACCTCCTTGCCGCCATTATAAACAGGAACGGCGCTCAGGAAATAATGCTTATTGCAGCACTGGAACTCGGCGCTTGAGGCTTTGCCATCGAGGGCGGCGCGATAGAATGGCTCAAACACTTTGACCAGATTTTCATCCCATGTTTCGTAGAGTGTCTTTCCCTCATAGAACTCGCTGGTCAGGCCATTGACCTTGAGTTCGGAACCTTCGGCGACCAGATATCGCATGTCACGGTCGAACAGGTAGATGTCACATCCGGGGATGTTGGCCGCCAGGGTACGATAGCGTTCTTCGCTCTCACGCAACGATTGATGGGCGAGTTTTCGTTCGTCCTCAAGATTGAGCAGGTGCAGCGACAGGGCGATATCTCCCGAGAGTTCGGCAAACAGGGCGTGCTCCTCTTCGTCGTAAGCGTAAGCGCGAGGCGAGGAGACAACCATAAAACCGTAGATGCGACCCGCATGCTCGAGTTTGGAGGCGAGTCCTGAACGGCCTGAATACATCTGCGCCAGCGGACACTCCGGGCAGTCCTTGTGCGGATCTTCGATTACGAGGATACCGTCTTGCTTGAGCGATTTGAGACAGCACGGCAGAAGATTCCCATTCTCGAGCAGGCGCTTGGCGGGAGCGAAGTCCTCGGCCAACCCGGCTTCGGCCTGCACTGTTGGCCTTCCGGTGTCATCGACAAGTGTTATCCAGGCGTTGTGCAGGCCGCGGGTTTCTACCAGCAGCTCACAGGTACTATTGACGAGTTTGATGCGATCTTTCTCAATCGTGATCAGGTGGTTGACGTTTCGGATCGCGCGGAGGATCGAGTTGAGCCGCTTGATCCTCGCCAAATATCGTTTTCTGGCTGCCAGGTAACGGTAAAGCACAATCCCTACCAGGATAAAGAAGCCGAGGCAAACGGAGATAAGAGTCAACTGGACATGCCGAAAGTAGGCATGCTCCTGGCGGATTATGTAGCGCAACTGCTCTTCAACTTCCGCGGTTTGCTCAAGCAGCCCGGCGAATACCCAATCATGGGTGTGAAATTCTCCCCCGTGTTCGTGTCCCTTGAGAACTTCTGGCAATTGGGCATGATCGACCGTGAGAAGATGCGTCAGGTTCTCCCGTATATCCTCCAGCTGCTTGCGCATCTCGGGATCGTCGAGAGGAACGAGTCGTTTGCCATGTATTGAGCCACCGTCGAGCATGGCTGCAGCGAGTTTATCTGCTCTCACCAGATGAATTCTTGCGGTGTCGAAATATGCGCGCTCATTTTCGTAAAACGCTGCCTCCATCATCCACAGGTGAGCCACAGTGGCGTCCATGCCGACCTCCATGGTCGCGTCGGCCAGAGGGCCAATCTTGTCGATCATCTGATTGCCGGATCGAAGCACAAATAACATGGCGCCCAGGATGGCACAGGCAGTAATAATCAGAACAGCGTAAAGAGTCCGTTCCCCCCCGGTTCGCTGTATCTCCATAGTTCATACCCTCCAGAGAACGGAACGGTTTTCTTGGTCGAACAGTTTTTAATCACATACTATATCAAGAGCCCGGTTCGGCGCGCTAAGACACTATTCCGGAAATCCGCGCCCCCCTGATAACTGGTCCGGGGACCGATCGTGGCGCTCGACTTCGTGCAAGATTAGCCCAGTAGTAAGCCTGAAACAATTTTTTTCGCGGCACACCGCGGCCCTTATTGGTGAAAGACGGCATGTTTAGTTGGAATTTCAACAAAAACCTTTGGAAATTTGGCGTGCCACCGCAAGCGCGGCTAAGTTTGTCTGGTAAAAAGGCTTCCAAGAGGTACGGGTTCTGCATTGTCAAAACCTGCCCGGTTTCTGTAAATGCTACGCGATAAACAGCTTTCTGTTGGAGC
>CP070674.1:782266-789612 GCA_020351995.1 Candidatus Zixiibacteriota bacterium | reverse complement strand
CGGTTACCCAGTTGACACCGATGCCAGCGAACGGCTTGACCCGGTAGACGACTATCATCCCGGGGTACATCCGCTCGGGGAGTTCCGACACGGGCTTGAGATTGAGTTCGGGCGGGGTGATTAGTGACAGGTTCCGGGGGTTGGAGAAGAACTCCCAGGCCTGGTCACGAGATATCGGGAGGTTCTGTTTTCTATGTAGAGTGTATAATTTCACCCGGGTATAGTCCTTGGAGTCGGTATCCTGTCACGACTTGTATATGTAACACAGTCCGGCCTGGAATGATTCCCGACAGGGGCAGAAACAGGCCATGGCAACCTCTTTACAAAGTGGTTCGATTGTGCTATATTCCCTTCTCGCTTGATTTGCTGCCCCGGTTATTAGTTGTTTGGCAATAGCTTATAAGGGATATCTCGTGAAAAGAAAGATACGCATCGGTAATGCCGGGGGGTACTGGGGCGACGATCTGTCGGCCCTCAAGCGGCAACTTACCGGTGGCCCTCTGGATTATATCACGATGGACTTTCTGGCCGAGATCACCATGTCGATCCTTCAGCGCCAGAAGAAGAAGAATCCCGACCAGGGCTATGCTGTTGATTTCCTTGAACAGGTTGATGAGTGCCTGCCGCTGATTGTCAGGAAGAAGGTCACGGTTATTTCCAGTGCGGGTGGTATCAATCCGATTGGAATGGGGCGGAAAATCATCGAGATGGCTCAGAGGAAGGGGTTGGATATCAAGGTCGGCATCGTGTATGGTGACGATATCGTTAATCACCTTTATGAGCTGACGGCGGCAGGGGAGAGATTCACCAATATGGAAACCGGTGATGATTTCCTCAAAGTTCGGCCGCGGATAACCTCGGCCAATATTTATCTCGGCGCGGAGCCGGTGGTGAAGGCGCTGGAAGCGGGTTGTCAGATAATCGTGACCGGCAGGGTTACCGATACCGGCCTTACACTGGCACCGATGATTCACGAATTCGGCTGGGCGATGGATGACTGGGATAAGATGGCGGCCGGGATCGTGGCCGGGCATATCATCGAGTGCGGGGCGCAGGCGTCGGGCGGGAATATCACCGACTGGGGCGAGGTACGGTCGTTCCATAATATCGGTTACCCGATTGTGGAAATGGAACGGGACGGCGAGTTTGTGGTCACGAAACATCCCAACACGGGTGGTGTGGTATCCGAGAAGACAATCAAAGAGCAGCTGGTATATGAGATGGGGGATCCTTCTAACTATATAAGCCCGGACGGCGTGGCCTGTTTCGACACGATCCGGTTGAAAACGGAAGGTGCGGACCGGGTGCGCGTGTACGGCATCAGAGGTAAGCCCGAGCCGGATCATCTGAAGGTATCGATGTCATACGAGGACGGCTGGAAAGCGAACGGGGCGGTTCTGGTGTCAGGACCGGATACGGAGGAAAAGGCCAAAACTATTGCCGATGTGTTCTGGGAAAAGCTCAATCATAAATACGAAGCTACACGTACGGATATGCTTGGTTCGGGCTCGATCTGGCCGGAGAAGTTGCGTTCGTGCGATTCCAATGAAATCCTGTTGCGGTTCGCGGTTCGGGATAAAAGCCTCGAGAAAGTTAAAGATTTCGGAAAAGCGTTATCGACGCTGATTCTTTCGGGTCCGGCGGGGATGGCGGTTACCACCGGGGGGCGTCCCAAGCCGTCGCTGGTTGTAACTTACTGGCCGGCGCTGATGCATCGCGGCCGGGTTAAAGCAAAGGTGCTTGTGATTGACAGCGGCGGTGATGAGGATTTTTATGAGATATTGTTTCCGGTTCGCGTGCGTTCGGTACAGGAGCTGCCGTTGCGAAAGCCAAAATCCAAGCGCGTTAAGGCAAAGGCGACGGGCAGGTCGGTGAAGGTAAAGCTGGGGGAGATCTGTTACGCGAGATCCGGCGATAAAGGGGACACGTGCAATATTGGTGTCCTGGCCCGCAGTCCGCAGATATATGAGTGGATGATTGATAATCTGACAGCTGAGAAAGTTAAAGGTTTCTTTAAGGGGATTACGCAGGGTAAAGTCGTGCGCTTCGAGCTGGAGAATCTGCACGGCATGAATTTTCTTCTGGAAGAGACGCTTGGCGGGGGTGGTACGAGATCGCTCATGATTGACCCCCAGGGCAAAACACTGGCCCAGGCGCTGCTTCAGATGGAAGTGAAGGTACCACAAACACTGTTGAAAAATAAACCAGTAAAGAGATAAAGATATGTATCGAATCGAATCAAAGGTTGACACAAAATCCGACATCTACAAGGATAACTACGAGAAGAACAAGGCTCAGCACCTCGAGTTCAAAGAGCGGCTCGAGAAGATAAAGCTGGGCGGTCCGGAAAAGGCTCGTAAGCGGCATGTCGACCGCCGCAAGCTGCTTCCACGGGACAGAATCGCCAAGCTTCTCGATCGCAATACGCCGTTTCTGGAGCTGTGTCCGCTCGCGGCTTACGACATGTACGATAACGAAGCGCCATCGGCAGGAATTATAACCGGGATCGGGGTGGTTCACGGTCGGGAGTGCATGCTCATTGTCAATGACGCTACGGTAAAAGGCGGGACGTATTTTCCGATGACGGTTCTCAAGCACGCCCGGGCGCAGTTCGTTGCCGAGACCAATTATCTTCCAGTAATTTCGTTGGTGGATTCGGGCGGAATTTTCCTGCCGCTACAGGAAGGCACCTTTCCCGACAAAGAGCATTTTGGCCGCATCTTTTATAATATGGCCCGTATGTCGGCCAAGGGTATTCCGCAGATTTCGGCGGTGTTAGGTTCATGCACAGCCGGCGGGGCATATCTGCCGGCGATGTCCGACGAGACGATAATCGTGCGGAAGCAGGGAACGATCTTCATCGGCGGTCCGCCGCTGGTTAAGGCCGCGACCGGCGAGGTTGTTACGGCGGAAGAGTTAGGTGGTGCCGATGTTCACTGCCGGACATCGGGCGTGAGTGACCATTACGCTCAGAACGATGAGCATGCCATTCAGTTAACGCGGAACATTGTCGAGAACCTCAGGCCCGCGATACGTCATGATCTGGAGCTTACCGAGCCCGAGGATCCATACTACGATCCCGAGGAGCTGTACGGAATAGTGTCGAATGATGTGCGCAAGCCCTTTGACATTCGCGAAGTGATCGCGCGGATAGTTGACGGTTCGCGGTTTCACGAGTTCAAGGAGCTGTACGCGACCACTCTGGTGTGCGGTTTTGCCCGGATAATGGGCTACCCGGTGGGTATCCTGGGGAATAACGGTGTTTTGTTTTCTGAATCTGCCCTGAAAGGTGCACATTTCGTTGAACTGTGTACAATTCGTAAAATACCTATTATCTTTCTACAGAATATCTCGGGCTTCATTGTTGGCCGGCAGTATGAGGCGGGCGGGATAGCGCGCGACGGCGCCAAGCTGGTGCATGCCGTGGCCAACGCGGATGTGCCGAAGTTCACGTTAATTGTGGGGACCTCGAACGGTGCCGGCAATTACGCAATGTGTGGACGGGGTTATTTCCCGCGGCTGTTGTGGATGTGGCCCAACGCCAAGATATGCGTCATGGGCGGCGAGCAAGCGGCCGGAGTTCTGACGCAGGTCAAGGTGGAACAATTAGAGAAGGAAGGTAAGAAGCTTAGCGAAGAGGAAATTGAAGCTATCCGTCGGCCGGTACTGGAGAAATACGAACATGAATCAACACCGTATTATTCCGGCGCCCGCCTGTGGGATGATGGTATGATCGGTATGACGGAAACAAGGCAGGTGCTCGCGCTTGGTATTTCCATGTCGCTTAACGCTCCTATACCCGACCAGCAGTACGGTGTGTTCCGTATGTAGCGTAGGGATCTTATTATCGGGTGATTTATGAGCTATACTACTATTAAATACGAAAAGATGGACCGGGTCGGGTATGTGACGTTTTGCCGGCCGGAAGTTCACAATGCCTTCAATTCGACTCTTATCCGGGAGATGATTCAACTCTTTGAGGACCTTAAGGGGAACGAAGATCTTCGCATTCTGGTGCTGACGGGCGAGGGGAAGTCCTTTTGCGCCGGGGCCGACCTGAACTGGATGAGAGCGGTTAAAGATCAATCATACGAGCAGAATCTGGCTGAATCTACCGAACTGGCGAAACTTTTCCATGTGATATACAATTTCAAGCGTCCCATTATCGGTAAGATTAACGGTGCGGCCATTGGTGGTGGAACGGGGTTCGTGGCGGTATGCGATATCTCGGTAGCGGCTCGTTCGGCGAAGTTCTCGTTCTCGGAGGTGAAGATAGGTGTCGTGCCGGCCTGTATTGGTCCTTATGTGATCAAGAAAATGGGGGAAGGCAAGGCCCGTGAGTTGTTTATTACCGGTGAAAGAATGTCGGCCGACCGTGCTTTTGAAGTCGGCCTGGTCAATAAGGTTGTGGATGATGAAGAGCTGGATTCCGAGGTAGACAGACTGGTTAAGTTTGTGCTGTCCTCGGGACCGGAAGCGGTAGCCATGGCCAAGAAGCTTGTGAGTGAAGTACCGGGTATGTCGTCCGACGAGTACCGTCCGTATACCGCCGAGATGATTGCCCATCTGCGAATGTCCGATGAAGGGCAGGAGGGAATGGATGCCTTTCTTAACAAGCGTCCACCGAAATGGGTGCAGGAATGATTCGGAGTTACATCTATGAGTGACACAGAAAAGAAACTATTCGAGAAGATACTCGTTGCCAATCGCAGTGAAATTGCGATCAGGGTGATAAATGCCTGTCGCACGCTTGGCATCCCTTCGGTAGCCGTCTATTCCGATGCCGACGCGAAGAGCAAGCACAGACTGATGGCGGATGAATCGGTGCATATCGGCCCACCGCCGCCGCGTGAGTCCTATCTCAATATCGATAAGATTATCGAGGCCGCTAAGATCAGCGGGGCCGATGCTATTCATCCCGGGTATGGGTTTTTAGCCGAGAATCCGAATTTACCCGAACGTTGCGTGAAAGAGGGGATTGTGTTCATCGGGCCGTCGGCAGACGCGATTCGGTTATTGGGTAACAAGGTCGAATCACGGATTAGAATGGCCGATGCCGGGGTACCTTTGATACCGGGCATGAAGTCATCGGGCGCCGATATCAAAACGTATGAAAAGGCCGCCAAGGAGGCGGGCTATCCGGTTATAATCAAGGCGGCGGCCGGAGGTGGCGGAAAAGGGATGCGGATAGTGGATGACCTCAAGAATCTGTCCGACGCTCTCGATGCCGCCCGACGGGAGGCCAAGAACGCTTTTGATGATGACACCGTTTACCTGGAGAAATACATCGTTAACCCGCGGCACGTTGAATTTCAGGTTCTAGCTGATCTCCACGGCAATACCATCCATCTATTCGAGCGAGAATGTTCAATTCAGCGGCGTCATCAGAAGATTATCGAGGAGACGCCATCGGTCGCTCTCAATGATGACCTTCGCACCCGAATGGGTGCCGACGCGGTAAAGGTGGCTCAAGCGGCCAAATACACCAACGCCGGGACTGTGGAATTCCTGCTTGACGATTCCGGTCACTATTACTTCCTGGAGATGAACACCCGCATACAGGTTGAGCATCCGGTGACCGAGTTTGTCACGGGTGTCGATCTCGTAATCGAGCAGATCCGTATCGCCGCCGGCCAACCCTTGAACAGTCAGCTCAAATCGTTGCATCAACGCGGCCACGCTATTGAGTGCCGTATTTACGCCGAGGACGGTGAGAACGGTTTTATGCCTTCCACCGGCACAATTCTGCACTATTCGGAGCCCGCCGGTCCGGGAATCCGCGTGGATTCCGGTATAGCCCGGGGGAGCGAGATCACCATTGATTATGATCCTATCATGGCTAAGCTTATCGTGCACGCTCCTGACCGTAATACCGCTATCAAGAAAATGATTGACGCGCTGAACAATTACAAAATACTGGGTGTGAAGACTTCCAAGAAGTTCATGATAGATGTTCTGGGGCATCCCGAGTTCATAGCGGGGCGTACGTTTACCGACTTTATCGACAAGCATATGAACGACCGCCCTGGTATCATCGACAACTTCAGACAGTTGGCCGCGGCGGCCGCGGCGGCGGCATCGGTCGTATCCGCTAATTCCGGTGGCGCAAGTGGCATTCAGACCGCGGTCAAGCGTCCGACACCATGGCAGCTTATTGGCAGCATGCAGATTGGAGATTCGATTCATGAATAGTCACGATTTTCTGATAGACGGCGAAGAGTACACGGTTAGCTGTGAACGCAAAGGTGATGCTGTTATGGTCACTGTCGGTGAAAAGGAATACGAGTTTTTTCCGGCGGGCGACAATCTGTTTAATCTGACTGTTAATGGACACACCTATCATGCCGCGGCTGTCTATAATAAGGGCACTTACTATATAGATATTGACTCGGTGCTGTTAGAGGTAAAGGAACCGTCGGAGGACGGCTTTGCCGGTGAGGGTGTGGGGCATGCGGGGGAGAAGGACAAGATCTACGCTCCCATGCCGGGCAAGATTGTCAAGATTATGGTAGAGGTGGGTGATGCGGTGGAAGAAAAGCAAGCAATGGTGATTGTTGAAGCCATGAAGATGGAAAACCAGGTAAATGCCAAGGCTTCCGGAACAGTCAGAGCCGTGAACTTTGCTCCCGGTGACCAGGTGGATACCGAGTCGCCTATAATAGAGCTTGAGCTCGCGGAGTAGATTAGCCGTGCGGCCTTACCCGGGAGAGAAACCGATCCCCGCACTCAGGTATACGAACTTCATGGTAGCCAACCTGTCATGAATGGCAAAATACTGAATCTGCAAGAATAAGGTTGACCTGCCACCAAGCCCTGTCTCGACTCCTAATCCGAGGCTGTGAAAGGACTCCCAGTATGAGGAGTCGAGAAGCGTCATACCAAGATCGATCAGAACGTAGCCGTTCGTTTTCAATGATCCCGATAGGGCGTTGATTCTTCCACCCAAACCGAGGGTGATGATTTCAAAATTATCACCGAAAGAAACCAGCGTGCCTTTGTCACCAAATGGATGGTAGCCGGCACTCAGTGCTATCTGCACATGAGACAGCATACGTCGGCATACTGCGCCGTGGAAGTGCAAAGCAGTGCGATCGCGAGGGATGTTGTCAACTTCGATACTTCCCCCGATACCGAAATAGTTTGTCCAGGTGATTCCCTCTGCTTTCTGGGAGAAAACGGTGCCGGTGGCAATGAGGAACACAATGAAAATCAGACAAAGTTGCTTCACACTCAGCCTCCCGTAATAACTGGAACGTTATTTAGAATTTTATTCCCAGCGAGACCGGAATGATGACAAAATCGTCGCCTTCCTGTTTGACAGCGGTGTATTTCGCCTGCAGGAACAT
>CP070674.1:764915-782166 GCA_020351995.1 Candidatus Zixiibacteriota bacterium | reverse complement strand
CGGTTCATATGGATGGGGCGGCGAGGCCGCCAAACTGGTTTCCGACCGACTCGCGGGCTTGAAGTTGAAGGTTTTCGAGGAGAATTTCCGCGCCCGGCTGATCCCTTCCGATGAGGAGATGAGCGCCCTGGACGAATACGCCTCCAGGCTGACCGATTTTATCGGCAAGTAGTACATGTTGCTGGATATTCGCTGCCACGTTCTGGCAGTGTGTGCCTCCTAATAAGTTGCACCAATCGCGGCGTAACTTCGTCCATTTAATATCTTGACGCTCTCGCTGAGGCTGCTATTTTGTAGGTGAACTCATAATGGCGGAGGGAAATATGCGGAC
Organism: Candidatus Zixiibacteriota bacterium; assembly: GCA_020351995.1. Classification (GTDB taxonomy): domain Bacteria; phylum Zixibacteria; class MSB-5A5; order GN15; family FEB-12. Next base: position 781,835 of record CP070674.1, on the reverse strand, counting down.
AGTTCTCACGATTGTCACGTCTCTAACTATAAGCCTTGTCCCCGGGGTACAGACAGTCGCATCTATAGAGTTAGTGGAAGAGCAGTCTTTCACGGTTTCACCATTAGGCAATCCAATCGAAAGGATTGAATTCAATTCCGTCTTCGGTGGCCTTCAAGCGGCGTTAGTCAGCGACGGAGAGATGTTGGTGTTGTGGTTGGTGGAGTATTCCACCCCTGCTTTTACATACGTTATCGAGGTCCCCGACGGAGCGTGGTTGCGGGATTTTGACATTTTGCTGGATGATGTCAATTGTGATTCCCGCCCCGATATCATCCTCGTGACGTTCACTGATAATGTATTCGACCCCATGGCCGAGGAATCAGTCAGCATTTGCGAAATTACTGTTCTCGATGGTGCCTCCTACTTTCATGATGCCAGCAAGGTTTTACTAACTTACCCGGAAGACTTGGGCGCATATACACTTCTGGGCAGTGCGACCGCGCTTGGCATAACGACGCTGGAAAGCTATGATACCGACGGCAACGGCGCAAAAAACTTGCTCTTATCGTTTGACTATGGAAAATGCGTCAACTGTATTTTCCCTTGGTACCTTGTCGTGGAATCATTTGGCGTTTTCCAGTCCTATAACTGCTTTCCTTCCTCGTTAGCATGGGATGGAGATCTGATTCTGTCCAGAGTAGAGCAAATTGATCCCGACGGCGCTCCATGGTCGCTCATCGCCTTCCAGCACGCATACCTGGCATCGGACGTGCACGGTTCAGAACCAACTTGCAGTCATGAGGTTAACACTGTCATAGTCGCTGCCAACGGCAGCTACAAAGAGAACTTTGACCCACCGGCTCACGCTGACGTCTGTAGTATCGGAGTACCCGATTCCAAAGGCTCGGGGTTTGGAGAGTTTGAAATCGGGGACATCATACCTTCATTGACGGGAAATGAGCTGGTTGCACGCGCCGGATGGTGGGAGAGTTGCCGCGAGTTGGTGAACGGAGAGTTTCTCGAAACCGATACGAGCGGTTGTGAGTTGATGGCCTATGAGGTCTCTAATGGGAAACCATCCAATTTACTCTGGCGAACCGATTACGCCGGTTGTCAACCGCACGGTCTCAAATATATTCCCGAATATCCCGGGTACTTCTTCGCCTTTTACAGCAACTCATTGGTTCAACTTTCCGGCACTGATGGTTTCATCACCGAAACCATCGAACCTATCCCGGAAGGATCCAGACTTTGGGCCAGTCCGTATGGCGACGATCGAGTCCGTCTTGTCAGTATATCTGGAAACCAAGTCTCTGTCTATCGCGTCGATGAAGCTACTGATGCACCTATTACACCGGATACAGACCCCGTGCCTGAGGACTTCGTGCTCCATCAACCATACCCCAACCCGTTCAATTTGACCCTGACGATCCCCTTAACAATCGACAGAGCCTGCAATCTCAGGGTCGAGATATACAACCTTCTCGGGCGGAAAGTGGCAAACATACATGATGGACCGGTTTCCGCCGGGCAGGTGGTGCTTTCCTGGGACGGCGAGAACGACCTCGGGCAGCCAGTATCTTCGGGGCTTTATCTGATTCGGGCAGCGACCGACTCAGTCAAAAGGAGCGTCAAATGCCTTTTGCTGAAATAACCGTTCCCCCCACTTGACATTGCCGCCTCAGCGCTCTAACTTGAATCCGCGATCACAAAATGCGGGAGGGAAATATCAAATCGTCTATATTCTATGCGATCGTGGCTGTTGTCTGGGCAAACCCCGCCTTCGTGCATGCCGATCTCAGCATGTCGCCAACGGCCACTTATTACGTTCCGGGGCTTACCAGCGCCATTAAGCAGGTCTCCTTTAACGACTTAAATGGTGACGGAACAGTTGAGATGCTGGCCAGCGACGGACAAAGAGTACTCCTCTACTCATCGACCAATGAAACCGTCCTGTTCGAGACCACCATTGACGCCGGAGCCGTCGACCATTCCATTGTGTTCGACGACGTGGACAGGGACCACATCCCGGATATCTTGATAGGATGCTATTTTGAAAACGGCACTTTCGAACGCGATACGGTCTGCCGGGTCGATATATACTACGGGGCTTCGCTCTATACAAACGCCGACACGCTTTTTTTCGAGGCCGACATTGATTTCGAAGTCGGCCTTCAATCGCCATCATCGTTCGTTTGTCTGGAGGGACTGGACGTCACCGGCGACGGCTACCGGGAACTCTTTGTTGCCTATGATCAATGCCGCCTGGCTTCATTGCCCTTTGGCCACGTGCAGACCACAAGCGGCCTTACCTGTCTTTACGCCGGGTTTCCTGAAGTATCTGCCTGGACCCGACCGGCTCTGATGCGGAATATCAGCGAACTCGAGCCCTCCGTAACCAACCCGCTATTCATCGCCAGTCGCTATGAAAATGTCTCTGTCATCCCCGGAGACCGTCTGAGCAAGGCCTGGACAGAGATTTTCTCTGCTGAAGGCGACTCGCTTGGTGCTATCCGGGAGATAGTCGAACCCCTGTGCGCGGGTGATTCCACCTCGACCGTGTCAGGTGTGGAATTCATGTGTGCCGGCAACATTCGGGGTAATCTCGACGAGACTGATATTCTCGTCAGATATTGCTGGCACCAGGTCTGTTACCAATCTGACGCGATCACCTTCCAGGATTCAGGCACCGAACTCAGGCTGTACCGTCTTATTGGCCCCGGCCGTACGGAACTGCTCTGGTCCGACAAGAGTCCATCTATGACCGGCAATTTCCACTACTCGGCCGATTTTCCCGGCTATTTCTTCGCCGCCACCGACGGTGTCATTCACAAACTGAGCGGTCTCAACGGCGAAATTGTCGAATCCAGCGTTCCAATGGACGCGGACACCATCATCTGGCTCTCGAATCCGGAGATGGGCGGGGGCGATTTTGTGGCCGTCAAGAACCAGACCGTGCGAGTATATGAAATCGACACCCAGACCGGCATCATCGACGGCGACCAGACAACCGCACTTCCGGCACGATTTGAGCTTGGCAACCCCTACCCCAATCCCTTTAACTCGTCCTGCGTGATTGAATACTGGCTGCCCCGCCACGCGCATACGACCATCACCATCCATAATATCCTGGGGCAGGAAGTGGCAACGGTGGTTGACGAGATCAGATCGGCAGGCGCTCACAGCGCCTGCTGGAATGGTATCGATCAATCGGGAAAACCGGTAGCGTCGGGGGTCTACCTGTACAGAATCAATGCCGACGGTTTCGCCAACACAAAGAAAATGGTGCTACTGAAATAGGTCAGGCTTAATATAACCGCTCACGCTTTGACAAGAAGGCATACAACGCCTTGTCAAACGGCATGGCCGTGTCAATCGGGTAATAGTCGATATTGCTCTGGCGGCAGGCCGACGCCACCTGGTCCGAGAAGGCCTTTACCTGGTGTGCGTAATCTTTCTTGATCTGGTAAGGAAGCGTAGTAAGTTCCTCGCCCGTCTCCATATCTTTGAAAATCGCCTCCCGCGGAAAAGCGAAATCTCTTTCACGAGGGTCCAGTATATGGAAGACTATCACCTCATGCTTGTTGTACCGGAAATGCTTCAGGCCGGAAATAATCATGTCGGCGTCATCTAAAAGGTCGGACATGATAATCACTAAGCCGCGCCGTTTGATTCGTTCGGCCATCTCGTGCAGAGTGGAAGCAACATCGGTGGTTTCCGATGGTTTCTGGGCAGCTATCTCGCTGAGCAACACGTGAAGGTGCCCGGATTTGGAGCGGGGGGGAACATAGCGGCGGATTTTCTGGTCGAATGTGACCAGGCCCACCGCGTCACGCTGGCGAAGCATCATGAACGATAGAGCCCCGGACAGCATCCCGGCGTAATCAAGTTTACTGATCCGGTCACCACTGCGGTAGGCCATCGAGGCCGAGCAATCAAGCAGCAGATAACCCTTCAGGTTGGTTTCTTCTTCGTACTGCTTGATATAAAACCGGTCGGACTTGGCGAATACCTTCCAATCGATATCACGAATGTTGTCCCCCGGCATGTACTGGCGGTGCTCGGCGAATTCTACCGAAAATCCATGATAGGGTGACTTGTGAAGCCCGGCGATAAAGCCCTCCACAACCATCCGGGCCCGCATTTCCATTCCCTTGAGACGGGAGACTATTTCGGGATCGAGATATTTGCGATGATCGTCTGCCACGGCGGCTTGGTCACTCCTGAAATATCATTACCACCGGGGCCTGCCGCTTAAGCAGATGCCCCCGATACATCCCCGGCGTGTTGAACGGCATGGCGAAATTCCCGGCCCGGTCAATCGCGATCAGACCCCCGGTGCCGCCCAGCCGACCAAGTTTCTCGTGAACGACCATATCGGCCGCCTGTTCAACTGACAGCCCCCTATACTCCATGAGAGCGGAAACATCATAAGAGACAACCCCGGTAATAAAATACTCGCCATGCCCCGTGCCCGAGACCGCGCAGGTTCGATTGTTGGCGTAATTACCTGCACCCACAATAAGTGAATCGCCCAGCCGCCCGAACTTCTTGTTGGTCATGCCCCCCGACGACGTCGCCGCCGCCAGGTCACCGTGCCTATCCAGTGCGACCGCGCCGACCGTGCCATGCTTGTCGTCGGAATGGTCAAGCTGAGAATAGTCGGTCTGCGTCATCTTCTCCTTGTATTTGGCGGCCTGTAGCTGCTTCCACCGCTCCTCGGTATAAAAGTAATCCGCGTCGGCAAACTCTATCCCGTGCAGCTTCGCGAATGCCTCGGCCCCTTCAGCGGCCAGAAGAATGTGCTCCGATTTATCCATCACTGCCCGCGCCAGATCGATAGGGTTCTTTATTTGCCTCACACCGGCCACGGCACCGGAATTGAGCGTTCGGCCATCCATAATGCAGGCATCCTGCTCGTTCTTGCCGTCATTAGTGAACACGGCTCCCTTGCCAGCATTGAACAGGGGGGAGTCTTCCATGACCTTCACCGCCGCCTGCACCGCATCGAGAGCCTTTCCGCCGTTCTCAAGAATATCATATCCGGTCCTGAGCGATGCCGTGAGTTTCTCGCGGTACTGGACTTCCCTCTCCGGGGTCATTTTCTCTTTGAGAATCGTTCCCGCCCCACCGTGTATGACAATACCGTAGTCCGAAGCCATAACTAATCTCGTCGTTGAATTTTCTTTCCGCCAGACTCCAATAACCGGCCGCTGTCGTCAGGACAACCGCGCCAAGAATTAAAACCACGCTCTACGATGGCTTCACCCGGTCGAGAATCCGGTTTATAATCTCGGTCGTATCGACACCGTCGGCCTCGGCGTTGAATGACGTTACAATGCGATGCCGCATTACGGGATAAGCCGCGAAACGAACATCCTCGGGCCCCGGTGTCGGCCGTCCCTGGAGGATCGCCTTGGTTTTGGCGGCCAATATCAAGTACTGTGAGGCCCTTGGCCCGGCCCCCCAGTTAACCCAGTTCTTAACAAAATCAGGGGCATCAGATTCCGTCGGTCGGGTGATTCGAACCAGCTCAACCGCGTACTGAATCAAATGATCGGATACCGGCACCCGGCGAACCAGGTTCTGAAAACCGATTATGTCTTCCGGCGATAATATCTTCTCCAACTGGTAATCAAGTACGGCCGTCGTTGATTTAACAATCTGATGTTCTTCGACCCCGGAAGGATAGTCGACAAATACATTGAACATGAAGCGATCGAGCTGTGCTTCAGGTAAAGGATAGGTCCCTTCCTGCTCAATCGGATTCTGCGTGGCCAGCACGAAAAACGGTTCGTCGAGTTTGTAGGTTTCCCCGGCGGCGGTCACCTCATGCTCCTGCATCGCCTGAAGCAAGGCCGCCTGAGTTTTGGGCGGAGTGCGGTTTATTTCGTCGGCGAGGATGATGTTCGCGAAGACCGGTCCTTTGACATACCTGAAGCTGCGTCCACCGGTGGAATGATCTTCCTCGATAATTTCGGTACCGGTAATATCCGATGGCATCAAATCTGGTGTAAACTGTATCCGGCTGAATTTCAGATTCAAAACCCTCGCCAGGGTGGAGATCAAAAGCGTCTTGGCCAGCCCCGGCACGCCGACCAGAAGACAGTGACCCGAGGACAACAGCGAAATCAGAAGCTGTTCTATTACGCTTTCCTGACCAATTATAACTTTTCCTATCTCGTTTTTGATACTTTCGTAAGCACGGTTGAGATTTTCAACGGCAGCTATGTCGGAGCCGGTTTCTTTCGACGGCATCAATACCTCCAGACAATGTGAATGCGAGACAAGTAATGATTTAACGAATAATTATACAATATCTTAGGGTGAAAATCGATATGGCGAACGCGAAAATCAACGACTTTTGCTGACAACCGTTAAACTCTAACACAGGAAAGTTTACAGCCGAAGTTTGTTTCGGTTCGGCCAGAGCGAGGTATTCAATTGAATTTGGGACATTTCTCGTCAAGTTTTAACTTATCCCAGACGCGAGAATTGCGTTAAACCCTGATGAAACTTTAACTTAAGACAAGAGGATATGTGGATAAACGAGTCTAAATGTCTATTATTTTAACAGCTTATATTGTTTGAAATCAATAGGATAGTTACTTATCCACAAAATCAGGGCTTTATACACAAAACCCCGAATTATCAACAGCTACAGACTCTCTTCTTCCTCAGGAATCGGCTTCTTTTTCTCCGGTTCGGGAGGTAAAAAACCCAGGCTGGATTTGCTTTCTTTCATGTTGCATGCGCCGCAGAAGACCGCTCCCTGCTCAATGATAAGCGACTTCGTTTTCAGGTCTCCCTCCATCTCGCACTTGGCCTGAAGTTCGATCTTCTCTGAAGTCATTATGTTTCCCAGCATGCGTCCCGCGATGATCGCCGTGTTAGCCTCGATCTCGGCTTCAACAATTCCGGTCGAGCCAACTGTCACACAGTCGGAACAGATAATTTTACCCTTGACGGTTCCGTCAACACGCAGCGCTCCCTTGACATCAAGCGTACCGTTGAAGACGGTATCTTTGCCGATTATGGTGTTCATCAGTCCATCCACTTCATTATTATTATTCTTCTTAATCATACCAATTATCCAGCGGATCTATGGGTTGATCGTTAACTCTTATTTCATAGTGAAGATGCGGTGCCGTTGATTTACCGGTGTTGCCGGAAAGCGCGATGCGGCTCCCGGCCGGAACCATCCGTCCAGCCTCGACCAGAAGTTCACTGTTGTGACCGTACAGAGTCGTTATTGAGTCGTTATGCTTTAGCACCACCATGTAACCGTAGACGGTTGAATCGAAATCAGCATACACGACCTCGCCGGCCGCCGTGGCCAGAACCGGCGTACCTTCAGCGCAGGCTATATCCACCCCCGGATGATAATGAGCATCATCGTCAATCTCAAAATCCTGTGTGATAAATCCCTGTATCGGAAGTCCGGCCGGCAGGGTTATGTCTATCCCGGCCGAACGTGACACGACCGCCATCCCGCGTCGGTCAAGCGAGGCGAACAATGTCGAGTCATCCGGAAGCTCTGGAAACTCGATATCGATCCCGGCCAATTCGGTCAATCTCGTCACAATCTCCCGCGCCTGATTCAGGTTATCTTCCAGAAGGTGTACCTTGTATTGATATCGTAATAGCCTTTCGTTGTCTTTAGCAAGTTTATCAGCCATTGCGGCCCGTGTCAACACCTTTCCGTAAAAGGCGAAAAACAGCAAAATGCCGACCAGAATCGCTACCAGGCCCCAGACCAGAAAATGAAACAGCCAGCGACGCATCCGATAACCGCGGCGCGACTCGGTCCCCTCGGGGATCAGCATGATGGTAATATATTTCGATTCGGCCATGGTCAGCTTTCAATCTTTCGAAACAGGTCCATAATACGCTCCAGGTCCTCGTCGCCGTAGTACTCGATCTCGATTTTACCCCGCTTCAGGCCGGGGCTGATCTTCACCGATGTTCCGAGCAGTTGCTTAAGCAGGTTTTCAATCTCCATCAACGCCGGAATTTTCCGCTTCGGCACCAGCCGTCGGCGCCTGCGACGCGTGACACCTTCCACCTCACGCACAGTCAGCGTGTCGGCTATTATGCGTTCGGCAAGCTGTATCATCTGTTCCGCTGAATCGACCGCAAGTATCGCCCGGGCATGACCCTCGCTGAGCTTTCCCTCACGAATCATTGTTTTGACCGCGTCGGGAAGACCGTTCAAGCGAAGCACGTTGGCCACCGCCGCGCGACTCTTGCCTACTTTCCCCGCCAGATCGTTCTGGGTCAAACCGCACTCCTCAACCAGTCGACGATAGGCCTCGGCCATCTCGATTGGATTGAGATCCTCGCGCTGAAGATTTTCCACCAGCGCCAGCTCCAGCATCTGCGCGTCGGAAACCTCGCCCGCCACCATCACCGGCACTTCGGTCAATCCGGCCATGCGCGCGGCGCGGAAGCGACGTTCGCCGGCGATGATCGTGTAACCGCCACCGTTGAATCGCACGATCAGCGGCTGCATGACGCCGTTGGCCTTGAATGACTCGGCCAGTTCACGCAGACTCTCTTCATCAAAATCGCGCCGCGGCTGCATCGGGTTCGGCCCGATACGATCAAGAGGTACACTCTTGTACTTCCTGGCTTCTGCCGCCGCCTTATCATCACCGGGGATCAACGCCCCCAATCCTTTTCCCAGTACTATTTTACTCATTGTGCCAGTACCTCTTTTGTGAGTGACATATAATTTTCCGCGCCCGTCGACATGATATCATAGAGAATAATGGGCTTGCCGAACGACGGTGCCTCGGACAGACGCACATTGCGCGAAATTACCGTGTTGTAAACTTTGTCCGTGAAATACTTGCGTACTTCATCGGATACCTGACGCGAGAGATTAAGACGAGAGTCGAACATCGTCAGCACAACGCCACGAATCTCAAGACCGGGATTGAGATTCTCCTTGACCAGACTTATCGTGCTCATCAACCGCCCCAGGCCCTCCATGGCGTAGTACTCACACTGGATCGGAATGATGATCGAGTCAGCCGCGGTAAGAGTGTTGATCGTTAACAACCCGAGCGACGGCGGACAATCGATGATGATGAACTCGTAATCATCGTGAATCTGTTCCAGCGCTGTCTTCAATCTCGTCTCACGCGCCATCATCGACACCAATTCCACCTCGGCGCCGACCAGCGAGATCGACGACGGCACGATGTTGAGATAATTCAGCTCGGTGGGAAGAACCACTTCGCGCAGTGACTTGCTGCCAATAAGGACATCATAGACCGATGACTCTATATTCTCCTTTTCCAGGCCCACCCCGCTGGTCGAGTTAGCCTGGGGATCCATGTCGATCAGGCAGGTTCGGCGTTCCGCGGCCGCCAGGCAGGAACTGAGGTTGATGGCCGTGGTGGTCTTGCCCACGCCGCCCTTCTGATTGGTTATCGCGATTATTTTGTTCAACTGACGCTCCTTAGTAAAATCAACTTCAAGCACGGCACAAGATTAAAGGCCGTTATGAAACTAATCAACTAAAACAAATTATTTTCTTTGGAATATCGTGAAGTTTTTTTCCGGCGCACCTTTGCTCCCTTTGTAACAATAGCTTACAAAGTTCAAGCTGGAGGCGGAAAAATCTTCCGGCGGGAACGAATAGTACACGAAATGCCCGCCCGCAACCAGAATCGACGAAACCTTGCGGGCGATTTTCGCCGTGAGTTTGACCAGACGAAGGGTAACGAGGTCAAAATTACCCGGAGGAACATACTGTTCAAAATCGCTGAACTTTATTCTTACCCTCTCGGACAACCCGAGAGTTTTTACAATACGCTCCAGGGCAAGAGATTTTTTCGAATTACGTTCAAGCAGAACGGCCTGCTCGACATCATTGAGCATGATAATCGGAATCGCCGGGAAACCCCCTCCCGAACCAATATCCAGATATGAATGAAATCGCCCACCGGAGATTTGTTCGAGAGGAAGGATCGATTCCGCCGCCAGTACCTCCAAACCCTCGGCCATTGTTTCACGTGAAACAAGATTGACCTTCCGGTTTTCAACCCGAAGAACCTCGTAGTAGCCAGCTAAATGCTTTTTCGGGTCGTGTTTCTCGAGTGTTTCTTTTGGATTAAGCTTAAGAATGACAGGCGGTTCGGCCATTAAGACTAACCCTTGTGTTTCTTGAGGTAAACCGAAAGGACCGCTATATCGCCCGGAGTAACACCCTCAATGCGTCCGGCCTGCCCGAGTGATACTGGTCGAAAACACTGAAACTTATCAAATGCTTCCTGCTTCAGCCCCTTTACAGCCGTAAAATCGAAATCTTCCGGAATCTTTTCATTTTCCATCCGCTTGAATTTGTCAATCTCGCGCTGCTGCTTCTCCACATATCCACGATAGCGTATGAAGATCGCGGCCCGCTCCAAAACCTCACGGTCAACTGAAAACTCGCCGTCGAAACGAGCTAAAATGGGCAAAGCATCCCCAATCGTCACTCCGGGCTGTTTGAGAAGATCTTCCAGGCTGATCGATTCTCTTTTCTGAAATCGGTCGCCCAGCTTGCCGATTTCGGAAACACGCACACGCTTGCGGCGAAGGAGATTAATCTCTTGGAGAGTTTTCTCCTGAAGGCTGACAAACGATACGAAGTCGTTGTCATCAATCAACTTATGCTCTTTGGCGTATCCGTAAAGCCGATCCCGGGCATTGTCTTCCCGAAGAGCCAGACGATACTCCGCGCGCGAGGTAAACAGGCGATAGGGCTCGGTGGTCGACCTCGTTGTCAGGTCATCTATCATCACCCCGATGTACGCTTCCGATCGATCCAAAACAAACGGCGGCTCGCCCTCAATCCCCAGAACCGCGTTGATACCAGCCATAAGTCCCTGTCCAGCAGCCTCTTCGTATCCTGAGGTGCCGTTGATCTGGCCCGCGAAGAAAAGGCCCTTGATGCGTCTGGTCTCCAGCGACGGCATCACCTGAAAGGCTGGACAGTAATCGTATTCGATGGCGTAACCTGGCCGGGTTGGCCTTACGTTCTCCAGACCGGTCAGAGTTCTTACTGCCTGATACTGGATTTTTTCCGGAAGTGCGGTGGAAAAACCGTTGGGATATATTTCGTTGGTCCCGTTACCCTCCGGCTCAAGAAATACCTGGTGCCTGGGTTTGTCGGCAAATCTGAAAAATTTATCCTCAATCGAGGGACAATACCGTGGCCCGGTTGATTTGATCTGCCCGGAAAAGATAGGCGAGGCCTTGAAATTCGCTGAAATAATAGCCCTGGTAGCCTCGGTGGTATAAGTCAGATGACACGGCGTCTGCTCAAACGGCTCTCTGACCGAGCGATGCGAGAAAAGCGGCAACGGCTGTTCACCGGGCTGCACTTCGCACTTCGACCAGTCAATTGTATCGCCATCCAGCCGGGGGGGAGTCCCGGTTTTCAGTCGGCCTATTTCAAAACCGAGTTCGGCCAGCGATTCGGAGAGCATATAAGCCGCCGGCTCACCCATTCGTCCAGCCCTTATCTTCTTGTCTCCTATGTGGATAAGCCCACCAAGAAACGTGCCGCTGGCGATGATTACCGCTCTGGATGTCACTGACCGGCCAGCCTCGGTCTTCATCCCGCAGACACGACCGTTGTCGGCCAGAATCTGTCCGGCCAGCCCCTCGATCACATCCACATTCTTCTGGGCGGCCACGAACCGGACCACATATTCATTGTACTTGATCCTGTCCGCCTGAACACGGGTGGACCACACTGCCGGGCCTCGTGACAGATTCAGCCTTCTAAACTGAATACCGGTCGCGTCAATGGCTTCCCCCATAAGCCCGCCAAGAGCGTCTATCTCTTTGACCAGATGCGACTTACCAATTCCTCCGATAGCCGGATTGCACGACATCAAAGCCAGTTTCGAAGCCTCCATAGTAACGATAGCCGCGGTTTTACCCATCCGCGCCACCGCCAGGGCCGCTTCCACACCGGCGTGCCCACCTCCAACAACTATGACATCATAATCGTAAGTCATCATCTTTCTCATTCTCAATCTGAACCACAATTAATAGTTCCGGAGGGCGCTAAGCAATACAAATCAGCTGTTTCATGTGAAACTCAAGACGTCAGAGTGCCGACGTCACTTACCAATGCAGAATCTGGAGAATATCCGGCCGAGAATCTCTTCAGTGTATATTTTGCCCGTTATCTCGTCAATTGAGGCTACCGCCTGCCTGAGATCAAACGCCGTCAGCTCCGGAGTTTCATCTTTCTTCAATTTTACCCGGGCGGCCTTCAGGCTACGCAGCGCTTTCGATAGTTTTTGCTGATGTCGTGCCGAGGTCACCACCACACCCGACGTCAGATCCGGCATATTGTCAGTTATACGCGAACCGACCGCTCTTTTCAAATCAGCGACACCTTTCCCGGTCAAGCACGAAAGCGGAATCAGCTTCGCATCCGAAGCCTTGACTCGCTTTAATCCGGCACCAGACAACAGGTCTATCTTATTGCCTATCAACATGGTGGGTGTGTCGCCCAGACTCTTTAAGTCATATCCCAAATCTCTCTTCCACGATTTTTTGGTGGTATCCACCATCCAGATCACCAGGTTGGCGCCCTTGAGAATCTGACGCGCTGACTTCTGACCGGCCTTTTCCACCGCTCCGCCGGTTTGCCTGAGCCCTGCCGTATCGATAAGATTGACCTTGAAACCGTCCAGCTCAATCCATTCCGACAAATAATCACGGGTAGTGCCGGGAGTAGGGGTGACCAACGCTCGCTCCTGACGCAGGAGCAGATTAAAAAGAGAGGACTTTCCAGCATTCGGACGCCCGCCGATAACTATTCGGAAACCCTCATTAATAATACGTCCACCCCGGTATGTATCAACTAACTCATTGACATTAGCTATTATAACATCGAGCTGGGCGAGCAACCCGAATCGATTTTCCGGGTCAATATCTTCCTCCGGATAATCCACCGACGCCTCGACTTCAGCAATGATGTCAATCAATGCCTCCCTGAGTTGGCTGATGTGGTTGTGATACCCCCCTAACAGATGATCGCGCGCGGCCCGAAACGAGGTATCAGTATTGGATTCAATAACTTCCGCCACCGCCTCGGCCCTGGTGAGGTCTATCCGTCCGGCCAGAAACGCCAGTCTGGTGAACTCGCCGGGCTCGGCCACTCTCGCTCCTGCGGCGACGAGCTCATCCTGGATCATCTTCGCGACCTGACGCCCGCCATGGCAGTAAATTTCCACCTGATCATGACCCGTATAAGATCTTCCCTCAGGCATGTAAACCGCCATGATTTCGTCAATTACGGCTCCGTCACGAGCCAGGAAATGGCCGTATCGCAAGAAAAACGGTGTAGGTTTCGCGGGTTCCGATGAAACGGACCTAAAATGACGCTTGAGAAATGTCAGGGAACGCTTACCGCACAACCGAAGAGCGGCTATGCCACCTTCGCCGGGGGGAGTGATGACGGCGACAATGGTGTCATTGTCGCCGCCATGATTTTTTTTTTAGCCTTCATTTTTACTTAGCTGTTTTTACCTCAGAGTTCTTTCTGCGTTTGAAGGCAAAATAGTCAATCAGCGAGAAAACCGAGAAACAGGTCCAGTACAGGATTAGACCCGCCGAAAGCGAGTAAAAGATAAATCCCATAAACAGCGGCATAATATAGAGAAGTGCTTTATTCTGCTGGGTGCTCGCCATGGTGAACTTCTGAGATACAAACTGCGCCACGATCATGATGACAACCATGATTATATAGGGATCGGTCAGTCCCGTGGCTCCGTGCGAAAGATCCGCGATAAACCACACAAAAGGAGCGTCGCGAAGCAGGATAGTCGAGCGAAAAACCGAGAACATAGCGAAAAGCAAGGGCATCTGGGGAAGTATCGGCAGACACCCTGACAACGGGTTCACACCGTGCTGCTTGTACAGCTTCATCATCTCCTGGTTCATAGCCTGGGGATTATTTTTATGCCTCTTTTTCAGCTCCTCGATCTTCGGCTGAAGCTCTTTCATGGCGTTCATCGACTTGAACGACTTCATCGAAAGCGGCATGGTTATAAGCTTCACCAGTAAAGCGAACAGAATAATCACCAGCCCGTAGTTGGGAATGACGTCATACATTTTGGGCAACAACCATATTATGGCTATGGCGAAGGGCTTGATAATCCATCCCACGAACGGCGCGGTTCCTATATCGAGCATGTCTTCAAGACCGACGTTGTAATCCGCCATGAGCAGATAATCGAGAGGACCAACAAAAACGGTGAAGCTATCGGCAAAACTCGTCGTCATCGCCGTAAACGGCATCTCCATACCCACTGTAATAAGTCGCTGCTCAACCTCGCCGTCGCGCGTGTCAATGCTGCGTTTCTCACCCTGGGCAAAAACGCTTTCCGCGTGGCGGTTGGTTGGTATCATCACCGCCGCGAAATATTTACTGCGAATGCCGGCCCAGGTGGTGTTTCCCGTTAAAGACTGATCCAGTTTACCATCATCAAAATCATCAAGTGACTCACGCGACCCCGCCTGCATGGCCACCGCCTGCATGGCATCATAATCTATTTTAGGCTGCGGTTCCGTAACACCCAGCGGCGTGTTCCAGACAAGGTAGTACTGGCGGTCGAAACCAAGTTCACCGGGACCGATTACCTCAACGAACAGTTCATAATGATACTCGTCAGGGTAGAAGCGAAAATGTCTGACAATCTTGCCGCCGGCCGCGGGTTGATAGGCGTAGGTAATATCAAGCTGATCACGGGTCGCGTCGTATGCGCGTGGATCCCGGTCACAGGTAAAGTTCACTGTCGAGGTCGTAAACTGGCCGCCCGCGAAGGATAATTCGGGTGTGGCGACGACTGCTTCAGGCATCATCTCGATCTTAACGTCGTTACGGTAGTCATATTCCTTCAATTTCATCGATACCGGACCGCCACCGGCTGTCGTCAGCGTAACGAGGTACTTGTTCGTTTCCACCACAATCGTGTCCGGCCTGACGAATTCCTCTTCAACAGGCGCTTCCACCACCGCGGTATCGGCTCCAATTGCGGCTGTCGGAGGGGCCTCGGTCGGAACCGATTCCGGCCGAACTACCTGCGTAGTGGTGTCTGCGGGGGGCTGGCTCTCCTGCGGTTCTGGAGGCGCTGGTTTGTACAGCCCCAAAAACTCCATAATGGGAAAATAGAAGATCAGCACTACGACCAGTAGGACGACCAGAACAATTGTTTTCCTATCCAACTTGAATCCCTTCTTGCTGCGGCAAACTTTTTACATAGTACCAGTTTTCGAGAATCTTATTCAACCGGGTCATAGCCACCCTCATGCCAGGGATGGCATCTAAGCAGCCTCCTGACAGTATAGACACTCCCCTTGAAGGCTCCGTGCTTCCGCAGGGCATCCTCGGCATAGTGAGAACAGGTCGGGTAGAAGCGACAACTGCTGCCCATGATGGGGGAGAGGGTATAGCGATACACATAGACCCCCAGCAGCAGGGGATAGGCCAGTAAGCACGAGATTTTATGCCCGATCGTTGATAAGCTTGAATATCCGACTGATTTCGCCATTGATTTTGTCAAAATTGATTTCACAGGCGCTTGGTTTCGGCAGAATGGCAATACTTACGGTGTGGTCAAGCGACTGTCGATTAAGTCTTATGGCTTCCCTGATCAGCCGTTTGGTCCGGTTGCGCTTGACCGCGGAGCCGAGGTGCTTTGATATCAGAATACCGAAAGAAAAATCCGGACTTTTTTGCCACACCAGAGAAAACAAATCCCCAGAGATTTTGTGGCCCGCCTTCAAAAGTTGGTCAATATCGGCCTTTCTCTTCAGGCTGGTTCTCCGGGGCAGTCTATTTTTTTCGGCCAACTTTAACCGTCAGTCTTTTTCTACCTTTAGCACGACGCCGGGCCAATATTCTGCGGCCGCCCTTGGTGGCCATTCTTGCCCGGAAGCCGTGGTCGTTCAACATCTTCTTGTTCGACGGCTGATATGTTCGTTTCACTTTCGTCAATCCTCAGAATTTCAAGTTTGGCAATATAACAAATATCGCAAAATCGTCAAGAATATTAATCCCGCCCCGAAAACTACTGCCCTCTGTTTTTTACGCCATTTTCACCTTATTCTCCGTATCAATAGCTAAAACCTCCGCCGCCGAAGGAGGAATCATGGTACCCAAAACCAGATGGATAGACCGCCGATTCAATTTCGATTTCCCCGTCGGCCACTTCTCAAGTATACTGGAACGCCTTAGGGGAACACCCGCCCGCATCGAAGAACTTACCAGGCAGCTACCGCCGGAAATCTTGACCAGGAGGCCCGAGCATGGCTGGTCGATTCAGGAAAACGTGGGGCACCTGATAAAGGTTGAAGAGCTTCACGTCGGGCGGCTCGATGACTATGCCGCGGGCGCCGACGTATTGGGCCCGGCCGACATGAAAAACGTACGAACCTCCGAGGCCGATTTCAACGCCATGCCCCTCGATGATATTTTCAAGCTCCTGCGGAAGGTGCGCGGGGAGTTCGTCGGGCGGCTGGAGGCTATGAACGAAGCCGAGGCCGGCCGGATGGCCCGGCATCCACGCCTGAATATTCCCATGCGCGTGGTTGACATGGCGTATTTTGCCGCCGAGCACGACGATTTCCACTGCGCCGTCATCCGCGAACTGGCTAAATCTGTCAAGTAAGGTGGTCTATTTCGGAGTTTTCCCTTACCGCACGTTCAACGGACGCTCGCCATAAGCCAGCGGGATAACCGCCCCGGTAGAATCCCGGCTTAGAACGCGTATACCCAACATGTAAGTTCCGGGATCAGTGGATTCGTCAATAGCAAACTGAACCTTCAGAGCCGCATTGAGATAATCCAGTTTCACGTGATCCTGAAAAAGAAATATGTCACCGTATTCAGCGGTGCCATCCGGGTATTTCCGCTTTTCTTCG
>CP070674.1:756884-764815 GCA_020351995.1 Candidatus Zixiibacteriota bacterium | reverse complement strand
GGGACGACGATGAAGATTTAGCCGTAGCGCATTTGTACTCAGACGGTGTCTCCATCCTGTTTAATCTGAGCCCACCACAACCGGTTTCATTCGCTCCTGCGGTCGATTATTCTGCGGGTATCTACCCCTCCTCTGTCTACTCCGCCGACCTCGATAACGACGGTGACAGAGACCTGGCTGTCACCAACAGCGAGTCAGATGATGTCTCCATCCTGACCAATTTCGGTGACGGCACGTTCGCGGCAGCCGTGGATTACGCCGTCAACGACTACCCCACCTCTGTTTGCGGCGCCGATTTCGATAGCGATGGCGACAAAGACCTGGCCGTGACCAACACCGGATCGGATAATGTCTCAGTCCTGACAAATAACGGTGACGCTACCTTCGACGATCCGCCAAAGGCTGGTAGCATCTCTACTCTCGGGATAGTCGATTATGGCGTGGGAAGTGGCCCCAGGTCGGTCTTCACATGCGATCTGAATGCCGATGGTGACTATGATTTGGCTGTGGCCAATTCTCTCTCGGATGACGTCTCCATCCTGCTCAACAACGGCGATGGCACCTTCGCTACCGCCGTTGATTACACCGTGGGAGATTACCCGGTATCTATATACGGTGCTGACCTTGACGACGATATCGACAAGGACCTGGCCGTGGCTAACTATTACTCCAACACGGTTTCTATCCTCAAAAACCATGGCAACGCAACCTTTGAGGGCGTGGTTGACTATGGCGTAGGGAGCGGCCCAAGGTCAGTCTTTCTCTGTGATCTGGATAATGATGGGGATCGTGATATGGTCACCGCCAACAGCGACTCAGACGATATCTCGGTTCTTCTCAATTACGGTGACGCCACCTTCGCCACGGCAGTAAGTTACCCGGCGGGCGACAGCCCCTATTCTGTCTATGCTGGTGACATTGACGGCGATGGGGATAAGGACCTGGTGGTTGCTAACAACGGCTCTGACAGTGTCTCTATCCTGATCAACCACGGTGACGCGACTTTTGAAGGTGTGGTTGACTATGGGGTAGGTAGTGGCCCCAGATCTGTTTGTCTGACTGATGTCAATGGTGATAGTGTTTATGACATCGTGACAGCCAACAGCCTCTCGGATGATGTCTCTATTCTGATCAACGAGAGTGACGAGCCCGCTATCTTCTGTGAGCTTCGGGGTGACTTCAACCGCAACGGCCAATTCGATATTCTCGATATCGATGATTTCATAGATTACCTGTTCCGTGACGGTATACCGCCTCTCTGTGAAGAGGAGGTGGATTGTGACGACAGTGGCCAGATTGACATTCTCGACATAGACTACATGATATCCTATCTGTTCCGCGACGGCCCGCAGCCAATCCCCTGCCCGTGAGCAGAGCGCGAAAATGCATTATCCTGAGCCACCCCCGCCAGAGGGGTGGTTTTTTGTAGGAGGAAAATAGACACCAGGGACCATACTTGACAATCCGGTCTTTTTAGGTATATTAAGAGGTAATTTTATCTTACGGCTCAAAGGACTTACACCCCGGACCGTGCAAATCGTTTAGATAATATAAATGGCAAATTACATCATGGGACGAAAGCTCATTCTATTAATCGTGATGTCGCTTATCCTCAGCGCCAGCCTGGTGGCTCAGCCAGTAGAGCATTACTTCCGCTTTGAAATCTCCGATCGACAGGAACTCGAAGTGATTACGCGAGTGGTGTCGATTTCCAACGTCGAAGGAAATACCGTGTACGCTTACGCCAATCCAGGACAGCTGCGGAAGTTCGAGGCTCTCGGCTATAGCTACACCATTTTGCTGCATCCCGGTTCAATGATTGTGCCTCGAATGGCCCCGACACTGGAAGCTCTAGCGGAGTGGAATTACTATCCGTCCTACGATCAATATGTAGCCATGATGTACCAGTTCGAATCGGACTATCCGGGATTGTGCCAGGTTTATAGCGCCGGCTATTCGGTACAAGGCCGCGAGATACTTTTTGCCAGGATATCGGATAATGTCGGGGTAGATGAGGAAGAGCCCGAGGTAATGTACACCAGCACCATGCATGGCGACGAGGCAGTCGGATACATCATGATGCTTCGCTTGATCGATTCACTGCTGACCAGTTACGGCACCGACCCCGAAGCTACCACCATGGTGAACAACCTGGACATCTGGATTAACCCGCTGGCTAACCCGGATGGAACCTATATCACTGGTAACAGCTCAGTAGCTGGAGCTATTCGCTACAACGCCAACGGCGTGGATCTGAATCGCAACTTTCCCGACCCGCAGGACGGTGACCATCCGGACGGTAATGAGTGGCAGCCGGAGACTGTCGTGATGATGAATTTCGCGGCCGATCGCAATATTGTCCTCTCGGCCAATTTTCACGGCGGCGCCGAGGTTGTCAATTACCCGTGGGATACCTGGCCGAGGGCCCACCCTGATGATACCTGGTACGAATATATCAGCCGGTGTTACGCTGACACCGTGCATGAGTACTGCGCCCCGGGTTATATGGATGACCTTGACAACGGCGTAACCAACGGCTTCGACTGGTACGAGGTCGCGGGCGGGCGGCAGGATTACATGAACTACTGGCACGGTGGCCGGGAAACGACTATTGAGGTGTCAAGAACCAAGCTGGTCGACGCGAGTACACTGCCAATATACTGGGAGTACAATCGCGTATCGCTATTCGATTACTTCGAGAAAGCGTATTATGGCTTCCGGGGTGTGGTGACCGATCAGATCAGTGGAGAGCCGGTTGCAGCTACAATCACGGTTCTTGGTCATGATGACGATAGCTCTCAGGTCTATAGCGACGCCGTCACAGGTAATTACCATCGGATGATTTACTCGGGAACCTACGATATCGAGTACAGCGCCGAAGACTATCTACCCGACACGGTATTCGACCTGTCGGTGACGCTGGACGGTATTGTGACCGTCGACGTTCAACTTATGCCGGATATTCCATACGTGTGTGGCGACGTTGATGATGAAAATGACCGGCTCGATTTGCTCGACATTGATTACTTTATTAGCTATCTGTATCGTGAGGGTCCGCCACCGCCGGTTACCGAGGCGGCCGATGTTGACGGATCGGGGCAGCTGGATATTCTCGATATTGATTACATGATTGACTACCTGTTCCGCGGGGGACCCGAACCGACCTGCCAGAGCGCGGGAAGCTGACCCTCTCCCGTAACTTCCGCAAAACACTTTTACATTCCACACGATTAAGCGTATAATCTCCGTATGACCGATCCTGATAACCATGATGAGTCTGTTCGATTCAGCAGCCCACCCGAGGTCCTGCTGAGCAACTGCAATTGTTGTCCTCGCGAATGTGGAGCCGATAGGACAGCCGGGGAACTGGGCTTCTGCAACATCGATGACGGAATCGCCATATCGTCGATTTGCGCTCACCACGGGGAAGAGCCGGTTTTCTCCGGCCCCCACGGAATCTGCAACATCTTTTTGAGTCACTGCAATATGCAGTGTATCTTTTGCCAGAATTACCAGATAAGTGACAACCAGTCCAGTCTGGCCTTCGACTGTAAGGACCTTGACCATATTGTCGCCCAGGTGGAAGCCATCCTCAGCCGGGGAGCGATTGCGGTAGGGTTTGTCTCGCCTTCGCATAGCATACCGCAAATGAAACAGATCATGCAGGCCATCAACGACAGGGGTCACTACCCTGTATGGGTATACAATAGTAACGGCTACGATAAGGCTGAGATGATCAGGTCAATGGAGGGGATTATCGATGTGTATCTGCCTGACATGAAGTATATGGACAATCGGCTGGCCTCAGAGTATTCTTCTACCCCGGACTACACTGATTTTGCCTGCGAGGCCATCAAAGAAATGTTTCGCCAGAAGGGGGCCGACCTGCACCTCGACGAAAGTGGACTGGTTACCTCGGGCCTGGTAATAAGGCACCTTATCCTGCCGGGCCAGGTGGAAAACAGTAGGCAGGTGCTTCGCTTTATCGCAAGAGAGTTGTCTCCCGATGTATATATATCGCTGATGTCGCAGTATTATCCTACACCACGGGTGGCCCGGCACCCGGTTCTCGGTCGAACCCTGCGAGCCAGCGAGTACCAGGAGGTCATCGGTGAGTTTGAAAGGCTCGGATTCCATCGGGGCTTTGTTCAGCAGCTGAGCTCGCCCCATCATTATCGCCCGGATTTTCTGAAGGAGCATCCTTTCGAAGATTGAGCGAACTATTTGCCGGCCACCGTGTTTTAAAATATTATCAATACGTTATCTTCGAAACAGCACTAATAGGGGGTTACAGAAGTGAAAGATATTCAGAAGGTTCTGAAGAAACTCGAGTACGGCGTTTATGTCGTGACCATGGGGAGAGGGACACAGGGCAATGCTTTTACCGCAAGCTGGATCTCCCAGATCAGCTCGGAGCCGCCGATGGTGGCCCTGGCAGTTCATAACAAGCACCAGTCTTCGCGCCTGATAAAAGAGAATAAGGCTTTCGCCGTAAATCTGATCGGTTCGGGACAGGAAGCGGTGGCCAAAACTTACTACGGCCCGGCGGAATCGGGTTACGAAAAACTGGCTGGGACCAGCGTTAAGGATTCACCGCGAACCGGTACACCGCTGCTCCCCGGAGCGATCGGTTACCTGGACTGTTTATTGGTTGACACCGTGCAGGCGGGTAACCATACTCTCTTTATCGGTAGAGTCAAAGCAGCATCCCTGGATGACAGTGATAGTCAACTCATGACTACCACTAACAGCAAACTTTATTATACCGGTTGACATATAATAGATATGACCAGAGTACTTCTGTTCTCACTCGCCGCTCTGCTTATTGGTAGCCCACTGAGCAGGGCCGGTGATTGCAACGAAACAGTCTTGATTGATTCCGTGGAATACCAGGTGAATGAAATCTGGTGCGGAAAGAGAATTGACTCGGCCGATCTTGCCGATAAAGACCGGCTGGTGCGAATTCCAGAAGAGTACTGTTTCGAAGACTATCACATCTATGTGGATATCGTTGCCCGCGACGCCTTTGTGAGGATGGCCGAGGCGGCCGCTGCCGATAGCATCGTGCTTATTACCGATTCCGGGTACCGTTCAGCCAGGTACCAGGAACGGATTATCAGCGAGCACATGAAAGAAGGACAGAAATTCGCCGACATCACCCGCTACGTGGCCCCACCCGGTTACTCCGATCACGAAACAGGCCGTTCTATCGATATTGTCCCCAGTGATCCCAGTTTCGCCCGCACGGACGCTTACCGATGGCTGGTACAAACAGCGGGCGAGTTCGGTTTTGAAGAGAACTTCCCCAAAGATACCACCGGCCTGACCCCCTGGGAGCCATGGCACTGGACTTACTTCCCGGAAAACCAGGAGTAGTCTATTTCTTCACGCGCCAGAGATTGAAGACTGCTCTGTTAAACTGATTGCTGTCAGGCTCGGTTACGGTTAGCCTGAAGTCGATGCTGTCATTGGTTACCAGTTCTACCACCACCTGGTAATGGTTGCCCCGCCTGTAACGATTGCCTACTACTTTCTTACCCGATACCTGCCCGTAGTATTTGGCGTGCTTGCCAAAATTATCCCAGACCTCCCACGAAATCGAATCGGTCCGTGAATCCAGTACCAGGTAACCGGAATCGGAATACGTAAACAGAAACTTCTCTGCGGTCAGGGCGGTGCGCAGCCGGCCCGTAACCGAATCCCACACGAATTGTGCCTGACCTTCAACCGACATGGGAATGTCTGTGACGGGCATTAGAAACTCACCGTCTCCTTCCCATTCGCCTTCCAGGATTTTCAGGTCGAGTTGCTGGCTGTCATCAGAATAAGTGATGGTAGCCACGGCGAGAGATACTATGAGCAATAATTGGGCGGGCTTTGTCATCGCAGATCCTCATGAATTATACAACTTATGGGGGCCGGGATACGACTTCAACAACAACCTCGCTGAGAATTTCGGGCCGATCTCAACACCCTGTTACGCATCGCCGGAAAACCGTCGATTCAGTGGCGCAACTCATTAACTACCAACACCATACGGGCGCGGTTGGGTGGCGTTTTTTGTTGCTTTAGAGGGGTTTATGACTTAGCTTATGAACCTGACGGGAAATTGAAGATAAAGGATTAGATAGCAATGGCTTTAGAGCGCCAGAAAATAGAGACGATCTTCCTCGAAGAGGAAATGAAATCCTCATACCTCGACTACTCCATGTCGGTCATTACCAATCGAGCCCTGCCTGATATACGCGACGGCTTCAAACCATCCAATCGCCGGATAATGGTCGCTATGAACGATCTGAACCTGGCCCCGGGGAAGCCCCACCGTAAATGCGCCAAGATAGCCGGAGATACCTCGGGCAACTACCATCCTCATGGAGAGCAGGTGGTATACCCGACTCTGGTGAGAATGGCCCAGGATTTCAACATGCGATATCCGCTGGTGGAGGGTCAGGGTAATTTCGGGTCGATTGACGGTGATGGGGCGGCGGCAATGCGGTACACGGAAGCAAGGCTGACCCCGATCGCGGTGGAGATGCTGGCCGATCTGGAGAAGCAGACGGTTGATTTCATGCCCAACTACGACGGGACCCGTCAGGAACCAGTGGTGCTTCCCGGGAAATTCCCTAACCTGCTGTGCAACGGAACTACCGGTATCGCGGTGGGTATGGCTACGAGCATACCACCTCACAACCTTAACGAGATCGCCGAGGCGATAGTCAGGGTTATCGATGATCCCGAGGTGTCGAATGAAGATCTTGTCGAGATCGTACCCGGTCCGGATTTCCCGACCGGGGGGATCATAAATGGCCGTGAGGGAATTCGGCAGGCGTACACTACCGGCAAGGGGCATATTCCGCTGAGGGCCAAAGCGGCTATCGAACGCATGAACAACAACAAAGAAGCTATTATCATCACCGAGATTCCCTTCCAGGTAAACAAATCCAACCTGCTTGAAAAGATAGCCGATCTTGTTCGCGACAAAAGAATCGAAGGTATATCGGACCTTCGCGACGAGTCCGACCGCGACGGTATGCGCATAGTCGTCGAGTTGAAACGTGACGCTCAGGCCGAAATCGTTCTCAACCAGCTTTACAAGCATACCACGATGCAGGTCACGTTCTCGGTGAATCTGCTTGGGTTGGATCACGGAGTCCCGAAATCGATATCGCTCAAACAGATGATTCAATCGTTTGTCGATCACCGTCACGAGGTGGTGGTGCGGCGGACCGAATATGATTTGAAAAAGGCCGAAGAACGGGCCCACATACTTGAAGGCTATCGTATAGCTCTGGATAATATTGATGCCGTTATCGATTTGATTAAGAAATCCAAGGATACGCCCACGGCCCACGAAGGCTTGATGAAAAAATTCAAGCTTTCGGACAAACAGGCCACGGCTATTCTGGAGATGCGCCTGCAGCGACTGACCGGGCTGGAACGCAAGAAGATCGAAGACGAGTACCGCAATTTGATCAAGAAAATCAGCGAACTCAAATCCATTCTCGAATCGAAAGCCCTGCGCCTTCAGATTATCAAAGATGAGACCATGGAGCTGGCTAAAAGGTTTGGCGATGAGCGCCGGACCGAGATTCAGGATGCTGTCGATGAGATGACGGTCGAGGATCTGATTGCCGAAGAAGAGATGGTCATCACCATTTCGCACCTCGGCTATGTTAAACGCCTTTCCGTGTCCGCTTACCGCCGCCAGCAACGTGGAGGTAAAGGTATCATAGGTATCGAGACCAAGGAAGATGACTTTGCCGAACATCTCTTTATCGCCTCGACCCATGAATATATCCTGTTTTTCTCGACCAAGGGTCGCTGCTACTGGGTGAAGGTGCACGAGATACCGACCGGCGGCCGCATGGCCAAAGGCAAACCGATTATCAACATGTGCGGTATCGAGAAAGGGGAGAGCATTACCGCTTTCT
>CP070674.1:751899-756784 GCA_020351995.1 Candidatus Zixiibacteriota bacterium | reverse complement strand
AGTTCGGGTGTCTCGACTCGGCCGCTCCCCTCCTTCGGACCGAGATAGGTAACGAGTCGATCTTCACGGGTGACTACCGAAGTAGGAAAGTTGCCAAGATAGGGGTCGATATCGCTATCTTCGGCGCGGCCAATACCGGCGGGCGCCCGCTGAGCGTGATGCTCAGCAATGACAGTGGGACCCCTTATGATTACACCGACGACATATGGGTTTTCTGGAAAGGTTACAAATTGATTCCGATGCCCAACGGTGTCTTCAAGGAATTCGACTTCGTTATCCCGTCGCAGAGTACAACCCTGCCGGATGGCTGGAAGGTCGTGTACAGCTATAGCACGGGGGACGTTGACCTCGATTGGAATATCGTCATGAACGATGTCTCTCAGGTGTACTTCCATTTCGGCGACCCGGAGATGTTTTTTATGTTTCAGATGTGGGATATCGGTGTGGATAATGTCCGCCTCTGGTA
Source organism: Candidatus Zixiibacteriota bacterium (assembly GCA_020351995.1). Taxonomy (GTDB): domain Bacteria; phylum Zixibacteria; class MSB-5A5; order GN15; family FEB-12. The sequence continues at coordinate 756,318 of CP070674.1, read as the reverse complement.
TGATGAATAACCATGCAATTCTGCCGAAATGCGGTACGAGTAGTTCCTAACGAGGGTGCAGGTTGCCGCATGAAAGAACAGGATATTTGTAGTTTAAGGAGGTTCTAATGAAATGCACTTTGAAGAACATGGCGTTCTTTTCGCTCGTCCTGGCCGCCGTTTTGCTTATTGCTTTCGGTTGTACCGTTGACCGGGGGATGAACGCACCGGACGGCGCCATTACCGACCAGGCGACGCAGCCGACGGATGAGCTCGCCAAACCGGTGATTGGCGAGCCCACCTTCGTGGAAACCTTTGACAAGCACTCCAATATCGGCGGCTGGAGCTATTTCGGCAATCCCGACAATCGTATCGAGGTTTACGAGCCAAAGGATGGCAATCCCGGCGCGTTTATTCACGCCACCTGCGACCCGCAGAGCCTGAAGTGTCTGGATACCTATGCTCCGCAATTGCGCACCCAGGATGGTGTATCGTCGATATTTACAGGAGACTACCGTGCCAAGAAGGTAGCCATGGTCGGGGTTGACCTCGTGACCTTCGGACCGGTTAACGTCACCACCGAGGCACGACCGTTGAGCTTGCTCTTGCGCAACGATAACGGCACTCCCACTGACTGGACGGATGACGTGGTCACCTACTGGATCGGAAACAGGAATATTCCCCACGAAAGCGGTCAGTTCAAAGAGTATGTAATCGAGATACCCTCTCAGAGCACGACTCTTCCCAAAGGCTGGGGGATCATGTCCGGTTACGGCACCGGCGATGACGATGCCGATTGGAACAAGGTCATCACTGATGTATCGCAGATAACCTTTTTCTATGGTAACCCGGAGATGTTCTTCATATTCCAGCAGTGGGAGCTTGGTTTCGACAACGCGGCAATCTGGCTGGACGAGTAGGGACTTAACTGCGGTCTCACGCTAATGGCGGCTCTTTGCGGGCCGCCCTTTTAATTTACTATTAATCAGCCCATTAGCGCTGACACAGGATTTTCGAAGAAAAGCCGGGTTCTTGTTGCTATTCTTGGCCGTTTGGCTATATTGCCAAATAGTCGATACTAATGACAGGAGTCTGCCATGGATCAAAAGCAAAAAGACCTTTTTGAAGCCAGGGCGAAAGTAATCAAGGCTATGGCTCACCCTACGCGGCTGTTCATAGTCGATGAGCTGGCGCGTTCCGAGCGCTGTGTCAATGAGCTTACCCAAATGATCGGCGCCGATGTCTCGACGGTATCAAAGCACCTCTCGATTTTAAAAGGTGCCGGTTTGATCAAAGACGAAAAGCGCGGGACACAGGTCTTCTATTATCTAAAAATGCCGTGCATCCTGAATTTCTTCGGTTGTGTAGAATCGGTTCTGAAAACGACCGCGAAGGAAAACCTCTCACTTATCGAAAGTGAGTAGCAGGCCGGAATGAGGCTGAACACTTGAAACGGGAACTAAAAGCACTGGCTGCAATCGCGGGGGTGTTTCTGCTTTTCTATTACGTCCCCCTTGATTCGGCTCGCATTGACAACGCCGTGATGGAGGCCCTGCTCCTGACGCAATGGTATGCCCGCAAGCATGTAATCCTGTGTCTTCTGCCGGCATTTTTCATCGCCGGTGCGATTGCCGTGTTTATCAGCCAGGAGTCGGTGATGAAGTATCTCGGCGCCAAGGCCAACAAGGTATTGTCCTACGGTGTGGCGTCGGTCTCGGGGGCCATTCTGGCGGTGTGTTCTTGTACCGTGCTTCCGCTTTTCGCGGGCATCTATGGTATGGGTGCGGGGTTGGGACCGGCCACGGCTTTTCTTTATGCCGGACCGGCAGTCAATGTGTTGGCTATCATTCTCACGGCCAGAATTCTCGGACTTGAGCTGGGTATCGCCCGGGCCATAGGGGCAATTCTGTTCAGCATCGTCATCGGGCTTTTGATGCAGTTTATCTTCCGCAAAGAGGAACAGCAAAAGTACGAGGCACAGCCCGCTACGCCAGCCCCCGAGGTCAGCCGGCCGTTGTGGCACAACGTAATCTACTTTGCGGCTATGGTCGGAATCCTGGTGTTCGCGACATGGGGCAAGTCCGAAGACACAACCGGCCTGTGGCATGCCGTTTATTCGGCCAAGTGGATTATCACGAGTGTGATCGCGATTGTCTTCGCGCTGGTGCTCATCGTGTGGATCAAAGTGACCTGGTGGAAAGTGGCGGTTGTCGGCCTTGTCACGGCAATTATGGCTCTGGCGTTTCCGGGTCATCCGGTGCCGGCGTTCGTCGTCGCACTCGTCGGATTAGCTATAATTACCGGCAGCACTTCGGGTGAACCACGCGAGTGGTTGAAAGAAACCTGGGTATTTGCCCGGCAGATAATGCCGCTTTTATTCGCGGGGGTATTGATTGCCGGGTTACTTCTGGGCCGGCCGGGTAGTGAGGGCCTGATTCCTTCGCACTGGGTGGCCAATTCGGTGGGAGGAAATTCGATTGGCGCAAATTTGTTCGCATCGGTAGCGGGAGCGTTTATGTATTTCGCAACGTTGACGGAGGTTCCCATCCTCGAAGGACTTCTGGGAGCCGGCATGGGCAAAGGACCAGCTCTGGCATTGCTTCTAGCCGGCCCCGCACTCTCGCTGCCAAATATGTTGGTGATTCGAAGTGTCATGGGGACGAAGAAGACGGTGGTTTTCGTGGTTCTGGTGGTGGTCATGGCCACCATCAGCGGTATAATCTACGGAATGTTGTTTTAAGCGAGGATTAGTTTATGAAGAAGATTCAGGTTCTGGGTCCCGGTTGCGCCAGGTGCAACCAGTTGGCCGAGGACGTCATCAAAGCCGCAATGGAACTCGATATCAAGTACCATTTTGAAAAAGTGAGCGACATGCGCGAGATTATGAAGTTTGGAGTCATGATGACCCCGGCGCTGGTAATCGACGGTGTGGTTAAAGTTAAGGGAAAAGTTCCGTCGATTGAGGAGTTGAAAAAGCTGCTCGCGGAGTGAGTTTTGTATATTAACACAGAGAAATAAAAATTATTGAGGATGTTCAAAATGAAGATCAGAGTTAAAATCATTGGCGCGATTCTCCTTGTCCTGGCCGTACTAACGGTCGGAACGTTCGCGCTTGCCGAAGAGGTCAAGAAGGAGAAGGCGGACACTACCATGATCGACTCAAAGGCAGCCAAACAGGATTCCACCGCTTCAGAGCAGGCTGCCGCTGAGCCTGAACTTATTGCCTACTATTTCCACGGCACGCGACGTTGCGTGACGTGCAAGAAACTTGAGGCTTATACTCAGGAGGCCATTGAATCGGGCTTTGCCGATGAACTCAAGTCGGGTATTCTCCAGTGGCAGCCGGTGAATATCGACGAAGAGGGAAACGGGCACTTCGCAAACGACTATCAGCTTTATACTAAGTCGGTTATTCTTTCTAAACAGGAAGACGGCAAGGAAGCCAGTTGGAAGAACCTCAACAAGATCTGGCAGCTCGTGAAAGGCGAGAAGGAAGCCTATATCAAGTATATTCAGGATGAAGTGAAGCTGGCGCTCGGGGAAGGTTGATGGATTCATACCTCTGGGGCGCGGCTTCGGCGGTATGGCTGGGCATCCTGACCTCGATCAGTCCCTGCCCGCTGGCGACCAATATCGCCGCGGTGTCATATATCTCCAATAATGTCGCTCGTCCGCGGCAGGCTTTGTGGGCCGGTCTGCTGTATGTGGCGGGGCGGATGCTGGCCTATCTTGTGCTGGGTATCATTCTGGTGGCCAGCCTGCTTTCGATACCTGATCTGTCGCGAATTCTTCAAAAGCACATCAATCAGTTTCTTGGTCCGATTCTATTGGTAGCCGGAGCATTGCTTCTGGGTGTTCTTCCAATCAAGTTCAGAGGATTTGCCCTGAGCGATAAAGGACAGGAGCGCGTTGAAAGCTATGGTATCTGGGGCGCGGCGATTTTCGGGATCCTGTTTGCATTGTCGTTCTGCCCGGTGTCGGCGGCGCTCTTTTTCGGAAGTTTGGTACCGCTTTCGGTGACGCACAATTCTAAGTTTCTTTTTCCGCTGGTTTACGGGCTGGGTACCGGTTTACCGGTGGTGGTCGTGGCGATACTGATAGCGACGGGGGCGCGGTATATCGGAGAGTTTTTCAACCGCCTTACCAAGTTTGAACTCTGGGCCCGGCGGGTTACGGGGGGGATATTCATCCTGGTGGGAGTGTTTTATATACTGGTTTATATCCTGAAAGTTGACCTCGGGTTCTAAACGAGCCCTTGATTGGTGACTACGTACTGCTTGACAGCACGTGTTTCGGTCATTAATTTTGTGCAAGTAATCAAGCCCGCTTCAACCTATTCACCTGCGGCCTAGCGGTTCAGTCGCAAAAGGCATAGGTGAGTGGCCTTCAAACTAAACAACAGAGCGAAAAAGGAGAATCGTAATGCGGTCAGTGACCTGT
>CP070674.1:749036-751799 GCA_020351995.1 Candidatus Zixiibacteriota bacterium | reverse complement strand
GTATCTGTACGTTGTTTTCCGGCAGCATATCCTTGACTCTTTAGCCTCTTTCAAATCGAATCTTAGAGATTCCATTTGTGGGCGGCCCACCTTTTAGGTGGGTTTCTCCTATAATGGAATATACTATCTGCGTTACGTTGGCACAAAGAAAAAGCCCGTTCGCCACGGGCTTTTAAAGTCTATGGCGGGGGCAGTTAGACGACTTTTGCAACTTTTTACTGTATGAAAAGGCCAGCACAGCTGTTCAATTATGAAGCGGCCCTTGATAGACGAGTTTCACAGCTGGCTGATGGGGAAGAGCCGCTTCGAGAATCGGCACCGTATTTGAAACCTCGACCTCCCACTGCCAAGACGCAAGGATCCCACAGCCTCGCCTTGAGCGGGGTGGGTTACCGGGTTTCTGCACGCCGAGTCTTCCCATCAACTGATGAGATTGGCAGACAGCATTGACAGCCCGCGGAAAGTCCCCCTTCTATTTTACGCTGAAATCACGATACCAAAAGGAAAGCCCCGAAATGATAATGCTCACTCCGGTATTATGCTCCACTTTCCGCTTACGGTGCCGACAGTATCGACCCAACCCCCCTCGTAAATGTCGAACGGAGCGCACCGCCAGTCGCCTACCCAATGACTGTCATCCGTCCATGAACCTCCGAATCTTACCAGGTTTGCCCAAAACCTGCTCTCCTCTCCTTCATTAGCCGGGAAATACAACTCTACACTATCCACAGACAGGATTCGAACAAGCACGACTCCGGCCACATCTGGGTGCAATGAGATTCCTGATCCGTCATCGGCCAAAACGGTTCTGCCCAAACCCCCGCCATAAGAGCCCTCGTAAGTCCTGCCAACGCTGCCATCAGGCTCTTCCGACAACTCGATTCTCAAATCACAGTAGCATTCGATAGTCTTGCCATCGTCCTCGCCTGAAACGCTTCCTGCGACAAGGAAAACCCTGCTCAATGGCGGGGCCTCAGTCACTGGAGATCCCGGCGTCTTGCCTGACTCATCCGAGCAAGCTCCAAATAGCACTAACAATGCGAGGAAAAGGGCGTTCCTTGATGAGGTCACCATTTCGTATCCCCAATCTCATTCGTTACTTGACCATGAGTGTTTCATCATTGCAAAGACGTGCGCCACCGGTGGTAAATTTAGTAACAACCATGGCCGCAGAAAGTAATACACGCTCGGGTGCCTTACCCTTTGTGGTGGGTTTCAGGCGGGATGGCGGAGTCAAGGAATAGGTATGAAAAAAGCAGCCCTTAATAGACGAGTTTCACAACTGGTTGTGTGTCAAAAGCAGCCCCAATATCACCAGCCACGAATTCCTGTCTAATTAATACTTCCGGTACAAGGAGTCTATCGCGCGGCAAACGGAACGTGTTACAAGGCAATTCGTTAGGCGGAGGCGCCGAAATTTGATTGACACGAGGACAATAACGACCGTTATTGTATAGTTTGTTTGGTGTGCCCAGTGATGTTCTGGGCGGCATCTCTGCCGTTCAAACCTACAAGAATATTTTGTTAAGAGAAAGGAGGATTAAGAAGTGTACGGTTTTACAAAAGCTGCGGCGGCATTATTTGTCATGCTGGTATTGGTCATCCTCGGCGGATGCATCGATTACGAGGAGCACCTGGTGCTGAACCGTGATGGTTCGGGCACGATTCAGATGAAATATGCGGTGGACAAAGCCTATCTCAACCAGCTGAAAGAGATGTACGAACAGATGGCTCAGGCTGTGCCGGAGATGGACATCCCCGATGATCCTTCGGAGACGATGTTCGACAAAGCTCATATCGAAACGGTTCTTTCAGATGAAAACAGCCGGGTCAAGCTGGTGCATTATGAGAAGTCTGAGAACGAGAATTCCCAGTTGTGGGACATGAAATTCGCGTTTCAGGATATAAACAACATTGAGTATCTCGGCGACGCTCTATCACCTGAAGATGAGTATGAAAACGAATATGGCGACGATAACCGGGATGCCGATGAAGAAGTGATACATATGCTGGTCAAGCAGGATGACGGAACCCTGCTTTTCTACAGGCCCCTTGATGACTATAACTCCGGAAGAGAAGACGAAGAGCTTTATTATGACGATTACGGCGATGATTATGGCGATGACTACTCCGACTATGATGAAGTAAACGGCGGAGCAATGGGTGAACTCGGTCAACAGATGGATGAAGGGGTGCGACAGCTGGGCGATCACATAACCAGAGTGGCAGAGGGCATGGAAAATCATGATATCGTTTTCCGGGTAACGTTCCCGGGCGATATATTAGAATCGAACGCTACCCGTGTAGAAGGGAGAACTGCGATTTGGCAATACAAGCTGGGCGAATTAAACGGTGAGATCCCGGCTCAAAAAGCCATAATAAGACCGTGATAATATATGTGAATTCTCCAAGAGCCCCGATGCTCATCGGGGCTTTCAACCCGGTAACCCGACAGCTTAATTGAAACACCTTAATACAGGTCCCCTGCCCCGATCCGGGTAACCCGCTGACCCGTCCTGAGCTTTCGAAGGATTGCGGTGGGATCCCTTCAATGTGGCAATTCCCTCCAAGCTTCCAAGAAACGTGATCCGATAAAGGAAAGCGGGCGCTACAAAATGTGTTTCCCAAGCTCGTTTACGAATCAGATCTGACATCATTTTCCAAGATTCTGGTGGGATTTATCCAATAGCTTCAATGCCACTATTTCATGTTTAACGGGAGTCGTTGTAGAAAAACTGACTTGAATCGATCTCAAGGGTTCAG
>CP070674.1:730400-748936 GCA_020351995.1 Candidatus Zixiibacteriota bacterium | reverse complement strand
TATCGCTTCGCCGACCACCCTGGTGCGAAAAAGATCATTATTGGCGTCGGTAAAATACATGATCCCGGCGGAGGTCAGGGTTGGATAGTAGTCGCGACGATCAGCGAAAACTTGAGGCTCACTCCAGTCTCCATCGGTGCGATCAACGAACCAGATCTGAAAGAACCCATTCCCGGCGTCCTGCTCGAGAGGCCGTTGTGATACAAAATAAAGCCTGTTCCCGACAGGGACCACGTGCGGCTCAGCTTCCGAATGACCGCTCGAAAAAGATGCCGGAACCGGCGCGGTCCATCCGTGTTCGGTTCGCTTCATAACCATAATCCTCTCGTCACGGGTGAAATAGAGTTCCTTGAGGTCTGGTGTGAAGGTCATGTCACGTTCTTCAAGCAAATTCGTGGAAACAATCTCCGGCGCGAACAGAACCGGCTTCAGGTCCGGCGGTGTTTGGCCCAGGTAATCGCCCTGAAGGTTAGTAATGCTATCCGCTTCGACCTGTAAAGCTTCCTGAGCCCAGCATACGGACAAATTCACACAGATGAGTAGCATAGTAACTTGAAGACATTTTCTCATAATTATACCCCGTGATTTTTGGTCGTATTGAAGTCAGGGGCGATCGCAATAAAGAGCCGCCCGATATTAATAACGTAAATAACCGAAGGTATGGCAAGTCAAGCGGAGAAACGCAGGATCTACAAAACATGGAAAAAAAGGCGCCCATCGTACGCGGGCGCCTTCAGCAATCAGTACCTGATCCCAGAAAAATGTCTACTTGATACTGTCTTTGGTGCTTACCTTCATTATGATCGTGCTCGCAGCGATTTCCATCTCATCCATCTGGACGTTCATAATCGTACCGGATTTCAAGGAAATCATCATATTCTTATGACTCCCGTTGGGCTCCCCTCTGCTCACCTGGACTTCTATTTCAGCTTCTTCCTCACTACTCTGGTCGGATGGCAGAACGAGCTTTATGGTCCGGACGTTCGCACTGGTATCGGTTTCGGAACTGACCTCAAAATCGTCTTCCGCCAACCCCTGGTCAATGATCCACTTCGACAATTGGCGTTCAACCTCGCCGTCATCCATGTCGAAATTCTCTATGACATCAAGTAGTAAATCACCATCGAAGAGAAGTTCCTTAAGCTGAATTTTGACCTTGGGGTGTTTCTTTTCATCGGTTTTCACTCGGGAAACGACTTGGGCGTAAATCGTGCCTGACTTGATCTTGACAATCGGTTCTACCGCCACTTCCACACTATCCTTGACAGCCTCTTTCAGTGAGACCACAATCCGGTCGGCCACTACACGAGATGTTACCGGCGTAACGATAAAGCGTTTGACATCGCCGTCAGACACAACGACCACGGTCGTATTGTCAACATCAGCTTCGACTATAGCCCGTTCTACGTTTTGCAGAGTGCTGTCATTCTCGTCTTCAGACTCCGTGACCGAAATGGTATAACCCGTGGTATGGGTGTATGACAGCGGCACCAACGTAATAAAGAGAAAGGCCGCTACAGCTAAACTTGCTCCGGCCAGAAGGCCCGGCCTGGTCCTCAGTTGATTCTTTATATAAGCCACAATTTTCTCCTGAATTGTCCGGTTAGCGGCAAGTGTTCGAACCCGCTCACGAACGGCCGAGAACGAGGGCACCTGCTCTATCCCCGTGGATGCATCGAAAAGGTCATCCAACCGGCGGTTCGCCCGAACCATTCGGGCACAGGCAGGGCACCGGGACAGGTGCTCAAGCACGGCCGCGTCGGCAGTTGCTTTCTTTTCATTCATCCATTGTTTTACATCTTTGCATCGCATAAGCCACCTCTAAAGAAGTGCTATTAGCTTTGTTTTTCGGAAGATGCCGCTCGAGCGTGCGCCGCATCTTCGCTCTGGCCCGGAAAAGTCGTGTTTTAATCGTCCCTTCCGGCTTATTGAGCATGCCCGCCAATTCCGAGGTAGCCCAGCCTTCGATTTCGTGAAGGACAACCAGTGCCCGGTCTTCGGCCGACAGGTTTGCCATCAAGTATCTCAACTGGCGCTGAGCCTCATACCTGCCCATGGGATCCCGCCCCGCAACGGTTTCGATTACCTCCTGCGAGAGAGGCACCCGACGGCGCCACCATACCTGACGGCACCGGTTCCTGTAATTGTTGACCATTATCCGGAACAGCCACGGGCGAAAGGCGGACTCACGCCTGAGGGATTCGAACTTGTTCAGGGCCGACACCAGGGCGTCCTGATATAGATCGTCTCCTTCGTCGGGGTCTCCCATAAGCTTACGGCAAAAAGAGGCTGCCTCAGGATGGACCGGTTTCAGAAGCTTCCAAAAGAGTTCGTTGTCCATGCTCACCTTTAAGACACATGACGGGATAGTCCGGTTTCAAGTTTTGTTACGAGAATCAGCGTTAGTATGTTACTGAGCGACATTACCATATATTAGTCATGGCTGGATCGGGATAAGAGCCCCTTGTTAAGGGTCGATTTTTTTTATTTTTTTTGAAACCTAATTACGAAACTCTTCGTATTGTTCGCTAACAGTTAATTGCAGGCCCCGGTTACGGCGTCCCGGGCTTGAATTTTGGAGTTATACAATGTCAACGAAGAACACCAAACCTACTGACGCCGAACTGGATGTCTTGCGAGTTCTGTGGGAACACGGACCGGGAACGGTCAGAGAAATCCACGATCGCCTGCCACAGACGCCGCACCGTGTTTACACCACTGTCTTAAAACTACTTCAAATCATGTGCGAAAAAGGACTGGTCAAAAGAGACGAAAGCCAGCGTGCGCATGTTTACGAGGTCGCGGTCAGCATGGAGCAGACTCAGCAGAACCTGGTGAATCATCTTCTGGCGAAGGTTTTTGACAATTCCATGAGTAGCATGGTGATGCGAGCACTTTCGACCCGGCAGGCGTCCAAAGAAGATTTAGACGAAATACGAAAGTTACTCGATAAAATGGAAGGGGACGAATCATGAGCGAGGGACTCATAGCCCTTTTACGAACAGCCAGCGGTCCGGTTACCTGGGTGCTGATACATTCGGTATGGCTCGGTGGACTGATCGCCATTGTTCTGGCAGTAACCCTGAACTTGCTGCGGGACAGGAGCCCACATTTTCGTTACGTTATCGCCTGCCTTGGCCTGCTACTGATAATGCCGATGAGTATTTCGCTGGTAGCCTACGATACCTTCAGCAAAAGCCTCGTGCCCCATTCGAGCCCGGGGCATATCAGCACAACCTCGGCGATTCCATCGAAAGCAGCATCAGCCGCCAGAAACGACTCCGCGGTACCGGCTCAGACAGACAGTTATGGGGGTATAGTGCGAACAATAACCGCGCCCTGGATCCTGCTGGCCTGGTTGTTCGGCGTGCTGGCCCTCTCAGTTTACCATCTGACCGGGTGGTGGCATTCCAGACGGGTTGTTCGGCTTAATTCCAAACCGGCACCGCCCCTGTGGAATCAAAGGTTCCGCCGATTGTGCGGGCGAATCGGTATAACACGCACCATTGACTTACTGACTTCCACCGTGACGCGAATGCCCTGCGTCGTAGGGTATGTGAAGCCTGCCGTGCTCCTTCCGGTTAGCCTGTTCAGCGGGCTCGACGCCGATGAAATCGAAATGATTCTTGCTCACGAGCTGGCCCACGTGCGCCGTTACGATGTCCTGGTAAACTATGTCCAGACCGCTCTTGAAACGCTGCTGTTTTTCAACCCGGCGGTCTGGTGGATCTCCCGGCAGGTTCGCGTCGAAAGAGAACACTGCTGTGATGATTTTGCCGTGGATATCTGCGGCGACCGGGTAGCCTACGCCAGGGCCCTGGCTAATCTTGAGGGTCTGCGCATCCGGCAACCGCGTCTGGCCCCGGCGGCCAACGGAACGCCACTTCTGAAGCGCGTTCGCCGTCTGGTCGAGTCCGCGGGGTACAGTCGACGCCGCCCGGGACTCAATGCCGTAAGTATCGTTACTCTGCTGGCCGTGCTGACGATTGGTTTCAGTATATCAACTGCCTTCACGCCCCAAAACGCTCCGGTACCACCGACCAGCAGCGTGGCCAACTACGAGAAGCAGGATGACGACATTCACGGCTACTGGGAGATCGAGCCGAATCATGGGCGTATACTGCTAACAATGAGACTCGATGTACGTGGCGGCCGGACTACCTCAACCTACTACGAAGAAGATTTCGTGGGACTAAGAGAGGGTTCCAATATCCAGTTCCAGATGATTCGCGATGCCGGTACCTTCTTCTTCGAAGGTGATATTGAATCCGACGACGGTGAATATTGGGGCGAAGGGGAATGTCACTTTCGGCCCAACTCCGAGTATATCGAGAAGATGGCCGAACTCGGTCATCGCATCAGGTCCGATCGCGACATCTGGACCCTGGTCATTCATAATGTCCAGCTTGCCTTTGCTGAAGGAATACACGACGCCGGCTACGAAAGAATCTCTCTTGACAGGTTGATCGAACTTCATATTCATCGTGTCACCCCTGAGTTCATTGCCGAGCTGGCCGAGTTAGGCTATCACGACCTGCCCCTCCAGCGACTGATTGAAATGCGCATCCACAAGGCCACTCCAGAGTACATCAGGGAATTGGCCAAGGCCGGTTACACCGACCTGGAGCCCAGTGAGCTGGTGGAAATGAAGATTCACAGAGTTGACCCGGATTACATACAAGCATTTTCCGACCTCGGCTACCGCGACCTGAGGGTATCAAAGCTGGTCGAAATGAGCATCCACCGCGTCACACCGCGGGTGGTCAAGGAGCTGAAAGAACTGGGATATGATAATCTCGACCCATCAAAACTGGTAGAGATGCAGATTCACCGGGTAGATCCTGACTACATTCGCGATCTGGCCGGATTAGGGCTGAAAGACATAAAGACTTCGGACCTGGTCGCGATGCGGATTCACGATGTAAGCCGGTACTATATAGAAAGCCTGATCGAGCAGGGTTATGACGACCTTGAACCCGATGATCTGGTGTCAATGCGAATCCATGATGTTACGGCCGAGTTCATCGAGGAGATGAAGGACCGCGGTTATGATGATCTATCCGCTGACGACCTCATCGAGATGAAAATTCATGGTTTTGACAGGCACAGGCGAACACGATACGACAACCATTAGAAATATATTCACACAGGGGCCGTGATATAGAGCCGGCGCAAGCTAAATCACGGCTCCCGTGTGAGGTCAGTCAACAAAACCGATTTCCCTTTAGCAATTGCTTTAAGTCCATCCGGCGAAAATCTCAGTTGTGATGCTACCGCCCGATGGTACTTCGCCAATTCTACCTGCGATCCCACTGACTCAGCCATGGTGGCTGTACTTTGTTCAGCCACGGGCACCAGCGATCGGGATACATAACCAAACAGAAATATCACCAGAACAGCAGCCACCCGAACAACAACGGGGGCGAGTCGTGATATTATTTTAGGCTGTGAAGTCCTTTCGCTCGAAGAACGTCGCACCAGAGCCCGGTAGACGTTGTTTTCCAATCGCAGCTTCTCGGACTCCGTCAGATCATCATCACTGCTGTCCGCCAGCGAGCTGATCAGGCTTTTTAATTCCTCCACGGCCAGTCCGCACGATGAACAAATACGGATATGTTCTTCCAGTGTTCCAAGGTCATCACCTTGGACCTCTCCCAGAACATAGAGCGGGAGCCGGTCTTTGTATTTCTCGCAATTCATAATTCTTCCTCACTCAGGATTGTCTTTGTTAAATCCCGCAGTTTGTTTAAGCCACGCGCCAGGTGCACCTTAACGGAGCCCTCCTTAATCTTCAGCGCTGACGCAATCTCGGCAAAAGTCATCTCCCCGAAGAAGCGTAGTGACACGACCTCGCGCTGCTTCCCAGGCAATAATTCCAGGGCCCGTCCGATGCAAGCAGCGTTGTCTCTTTGCTGAAGCGCGAAGTCGGGTTGAAGCGCTCCTGGGGGGTGATACTCTTTTTCATAGGCCTCCAGTCTGGAGCGACGCCTGCTCTCATCCCGCCTCTGATTAAGAGCGAGATTATAAGCCGCGCTCATGACATAGGCTCTCAGCGCGCTGTCCTCGGTCGGCCTACCCCGGGCGGTCAGTACCTTAATAAAAGTTTCTTGCGTAAGATCGAGAGCCTGATCTCTGTCTCCCACTACCCGGCGAATCAAGCGGAATACGCTGTGCGATAGCTCGGAGATGATTTGTACCATATCATTCATATCCATCCAGCCTGATTTGTGCTTCACCGTGACAGGTACCTAATGTTCTACGACCGAAAGAGCATACAGTGGAATATTCGCCCTGCGCATATCCGCTCCCATGAAAAGCCATCCGACCGACCCGGGCTCGTCCGGATCGACCAGGCCGTTGCACTCAATAACGGTACCCGGTAGGTTGACTGTGACTGAAATCTGCTGAGCCTCCAGCATCTTGGTTATGTCGTAATCAAGGATCACGGAATCAAGCGAGCCCGAGAATGTTGTCGGCAGATTCTCTTTTCCAGGACCGACGGCATCCGCAAAAATTCTAATATAAGAGCCACGTAGCTCCGTTTTAAGGTTTTCCAGAGCCAGCCCGATAGAATCCTCTTCCTTGCCCAGTATACCGAGGATCCTGACCGGGGTGACGGCACCCTCGGTATACTCAAAAGTCCTCTTATTGACGGCGGACTTTACGGATGCTGATATGTCCCCTCGCCGCACCATCTGTCCCAGCGCCGACCATGCGAATCGCCACTGCAGGTGGCCGAAGGAAGATGAATATTCATCAATATAGCGGCTCCGATCCTCTTCCGACACGTTAAAAATGCCCTGATCCAGAATACGGTCCTCAAGGTCCTGATCCCACAGAGCGTCCTCGGTCATATTGATACCGCCGAAGGGCAAAGTCAGATAGGTCCGCTTAAACTCATAGAAAGTCCGGTTACCCTCCGACCACAATTTGACCTCGGTCGGGAAACGGAGATCGACACTGGGAACCGAGTCCCGGGCCGCAAAGGTCGCGGGGAGAGGCTCGCCGTAAGCAACGACCTTCTCTGCCGTTAACTTTATGCGAGTCTCACCCTGACCCGGATTCACCTCTTTGCTGATGACAGTCCACTCAGGTTCTGACGGCAGCGCTATCGGCGTGGCAAAACTCTCCTCGGTGCCGTCAAATTCGGCTCTAATTGTTGTCTTACCGGTTTCGTCAACAGTGATCGTCTCGCGGCGCTCAAGACATGATACGCAAACTAATGCGGTCATTATGATAACGCCCAATAGGCTTCTCAATGCTAATAATTGTCTCATTTACTACTCCTTCTTTTGTTGCTCCTACTGAATAGACACCTCACCGCTTCGAATAGTAGACAGCCCAACAGCCAAATTACCGCAAAAAAAGGGTCGGATGTCGATCCGACCCTTAGCTTTACAAAAAGTCTACGGGATAAATTAAATCTGGAACAGGTACTGAAGCTTCATGAAGAACTGCCTGGATGACAACTTCCAATCCCTTTGACCGTCCGGTCCCATCTGAAGATTGGCATAATCATATGTAGACCCGGCGTAGAACACGGAGAACGGGCTAATGCGATAGGTTATCAGAGGATCAATATCCCATCTTTCATAAAAGTCGTCATACTGCACCACCAGCCGGACTGAGAGTTCCTTGTTGGCCTGGAATCTGAGCCTGGTACGAGTGATATAACCACTATAGAGTTCTACTCCTGTTTCTTCCGAAACGCTGCGGGCATAACTCAGGTTGGGTTCGATTACCAACCTGTCAAACGGTTTCAAATCAAGACCGGCATCAATTGAAGTCTCATCTCCCACCAGCAGAAAGCGACGAGCTATACTTTTGCCGCGCTCGAACGACAGGTAACAGCCGAGTTTATCACTCAGCTGACTGTTAATATCAAAGTCTATGTGGCGGAGGTCTTCAAACTCGACACCGCGGTAAAGCTCATCGTGAATCTGGTAGGCCAACGTCACGTTCGTCTGGGCTACTGTGGTACTGGCGTTAACCGCGAAGTTGAGATTCCCGAATTTTCTCGGTCCGTCAAAACTCCAGCGGCGCTGGAAATAGATCTGGGGGGTCACTGTTTGGAAGATTGAATTGTTGAACTCAAATCTATATCGCGTAAACACCGAGGCATCCCGGTAGTCCATCGTGGGATCATATCCCGTTTCCGTACGGTAAGACGGACTGACCTCATTGTAGTTCAGGATATAGCCAAAATTACGCGGCATGTATAGCAACCGGGCGATGAAGGCATGTCCAAAAAAGGACTCACCGTCGAACGCTACCGTGTGCTCCCCATTGTCAAAAGTCATTCCGTCGAAGTCCTGTGTCATCTCCTGATTATCCGGTTCCCTGGTGTGACTCAGGATGAACTGCCCATCGAGTATATATGACCGTGATACACGGATGAAATAATCGCCCGCCGCGATAGAACCGGAGCCGCCATCCTCGAAGCGCCGGTCGGTCAGAATGAACCCGACCTGTGAGTTACCACGAATGGTCCGCATTCCGCGAATTACATTGGCAGTGCTCCTGCCGGTATTGATAAGGATACTACTTTCCTCCAGCGGAATCATATAAGGAGTATTGTCATCAATGGCCGACAGAATACCGAAACTGTTGCGATCGGTCCGACCGATAAACTTCAGGGCCAACTGGGGATCATTGATGGTCCTGGTATAGAAAGAATTAAACAGGGTTCGGAAGAGATCACTTCCTTCCTGGAAGAACGGTCGTCTCTCCGGATAAAACAGCGCAATCGTGGTATTGACATCGATCTGAGCGGCATCGGATTCAATCTGGCTGAAATCGGGATTGTAGGCACCTTCGGCTACAATATTAGAAGATATCGAATACTTGGCGCCGAGTGAAAATTCGCCGTCGGGATCACTGTTATCGAAATCGAATTCTTCATCACCAACCTGAACAAGATTGCCCGACTGGTTTGCCACAAACGTTGGCAGAAGTTCAAGGCCTTTACCCGACCTGACGTTTTCAATGCCGTCTACGGTACCCATCTGGCAAACCCAGCACTGATTGTCGCGGTCATAGGCGGCCCAGGAATATTGCTTAAAACTTTCCCTGGGACGGTTACGCCAAAAATCCACCTTCCAGCTCTGAACGTCTTTGCTCGGAAAACGCATGCTCGAAAACGGGATGGCAATCTCGACCTGATAACCGGAATCAGTAACCTGAGCGGCCGATTGCCAGATTAAGTCGAAACCCTGGTCTTCGCCACCGACGCTCGACCATAGCCGGTCTTTTTGAACCCCGTATGGATTCACGAAGAATTCATAGGCCCAGGAGGCATCGCCGTATGTATCCACCAAAAGACAGACCTCATCATCGCCGCCGTACTGGTCACGCTGGCTCATTGTGGCGCGAATCGCAGAAGGATCGTCATAACACAAGAAGGCCACGTAGAGGTGATCCTCATCATAAGTGATGAGGGCCCGCGTCTGAACTTCCGGTTCGGTCATATCGCCCGGTGACCGCTCGACAAAATTGTCGGCGCTGCTGGCCAGAGACCACGCATGGTCGTCCAGATTTCCATCGATACTAATGGTCGCGGCCGCCTTGGAAACAAAAATGCTGGGATTGAAGACCGGCTGAAAGGTCCTCTTGGCCGCGGTGGGAACAACAATTAAGAGTATTCCCGCTGTAATGATTAAAAGACCCCGAAGAGTCTTCTGAAAAGTACTTAGTGTCATTATACGAACCCCTTCTATCTAGAAACACTACTGAAAATTGTCAATGACCCGCTGTGTCGCTTATGCTAGTTAAGTCCTTGTCTCCCTCGGCTCGGAACCTTGAGCCTTTGTTGCTTGCAGGTCACTACTCCGGGGTTGTAGGCTGCAGTATCAGTTTCGATATACGAGAGTCGATAACGGTTGTTACAAAAAAGATAAATATTGTGGTAAAATTGCGCAGCCGACACGCGGTGCCGCAGGCAGGTCCAAGGGGCCTGTTTGTACTAACACAACATGTTGTATAGTAGTAGGTTTGCAGGGGGCGGCCTGAAGAGCCTATTCGATCGACTTAAGTTTACCCGAACCGTCGACCAGCCAGAACTCGCCGCCTTGGAAGAGCACCCCTTGAAGCGACCCGACATCTTCCACCGGGATATCAATGGCGAGGATACGATTCCCTTCGATCCAATGTACCCCCGGGCACTCGGTATGTCCTACAACAATCGTGGTGGCTCCCAAAGCCGCCAGTATACGGTTAATTGTTTCTGGTCCGGCCTGCTCGTATTTACCTTCCATGCCGTAGTGGTAACCACGATACCAGAACGGACCGCCACTGCCAAAGAGAAGTTTCGCGGTATCGTCGAAAGCGATTTGGGAAGACCGCAAATCCAGCTTAAGACGAGCGATCCCATTCAATTTTCCGAGGTCCCATGCGACCTCTGTCACAAAGGGAGGGATGCCCGCATGCGTGAACAGGATGTCGTTAATCTTGACGGCAACATGTTTACTGCGAAGCCATCGGCCAAGTTCCATGTCCGGTCCGTAGAGATCCTCATGCTTTATTCGTGTCTTTCTGACGATACCTTTCATATAACGTTCGTGGATATACCGGTTGTCTCCCTGGAGTACCATCAGTTCATGGTTGCCCAGAAGAAAATGCACCCTTCCCCCGGTGCTCGGGGCCTGCTGTTCCAGTTTGTATATCAACCAGAGACATTCCGTGACCTTGTCGCCGCGGTCGACAACGTCGCCAACAATCACCAGATGCCCATCTCCCCATGCCCAGTTGGAATTGCCATCGATAATTCCGGCGTTCAACAGAAGATCAACGATATGTTCGTATTCGCCATGGATGTCACTGACTGCGAAGATCCGGAATACATTATCAAATGTATGCGCTTCGATGTTGTGATTGGGGGGAACGATGGTATACGATTCGAGCGAGTCTCGACAGAATCCTTCGAAACGAAGAGTGTCGCCAATACTCAAAGCGTACTTAACCAGTGTGTCGTTGCAGATATAGAAGACAATAGCGGTAGAATCATTCTGCCAGAAAACATACGGACCGTCGTTCAGATCAAGCGGGACTTCGGTCGAATCGGCCGACGTCACCCGCGATGCTGTGAACAGCGTGACCAATAAAATAGTAAGTGTCTTCGCGATGAACCCCTTCACAGGTGACCTTTCTGGTGCTCAACCTTGTGCATCACCATACTAATCATCCGGGAGAAATTTATCAACCAAAATAGGAGGCCTCTCAAACCGATGCGGTTAATATTGTGACTGCTGGAACAGCCCGCCAGACACCGCGAGTTTCTACAGATCTAGCTCCATCTCGTATTGACGGGTGAATTCAACAAAGCCCATCTTCTCAAGAAAGCCCAGCATGCCGGTGTCGGAGTGGTCCACGTTGACCAGGCTGATCTTCGAGACATCGCTATCAAAACTCTCCATGAATTTCGCAAGCAGCACGGTGGCGATTCCCTTACGACGGAAGGCCCGCTTTACAACGAGACTCATAATCCAGTTGAGAAGAGGGTAGTAGACAAAGAGACCAACCGGCTCGCCGTCGACGTACGCGCCATTGATGACCACCTCATCAGGGATTCTGGCGATAGACGCAAAGCTGTTTTCCCACGACGGCTGCCAGTCGGCAAATTCACTGAATGAGGCGACCTCTTTTTTGGGTATGGGTCGAATCTGCGGATCTATCGCAAGGGACTTGGCCACTTTGAAGTTGCGATATTCCAGAGCGAGACAGTCAAATTCGCGCGTGATTTGAAAACCCGCTTTGCGATATGCTTTGATGGCCGCTTCGTTCACTTGCAGAACCTCGAGAAGAAATTGCCCGACTCCGCGCTCGCGAAGTTTGGGGACGGCAAAATCGAACATGCCTTTGGCCAGGCCCCGACCGCGGTAGTCCGGTATGATTCCCGTCCCAGCATCGAAAGCCGCCAACTGACCCAGCCAGTTATCGATTCCCACCAGCGTGAAGCCGACCATCCGCTCGCCGTCGAAAGCGCCCACACTATAGTCGTATTCAACGGCATTCTTAACACCGCGGTTATAAAGCCATTCCTTCGCGCTCACGCGTGATTTTAGATGATAGTCGGCGAAAGCCTCATCGAATGTTTTGGCTATTTGCGGAAACTGAGCTTCGGACAGAAACCTGCACTGGCACATAGCTATTATTCTCCGGAATGTTAGTAATCTGAATATAAGTTATAAGACGAACAAGCCCGCAAAAAGTTCTGATTTTGTACTTGCTTCACCGAGCCAAAAGCTTATAGCTTAGTAATAGCCAGAATCTCATCGACAATCGATCTCAAAATTAGGAGTAATGTCATGTGTATCCGCAGTAACCGGTTTACTCGGTTTGCGCTATTGCTCACGCTGGCCGCTGTGCTGACTGTTGCCACCACAGCCGCTGCCGGCGACATCAGTAAGTCGTTGCGAGTCCCTGAGGCCGGAGTGACACAGATGATCACTCTGTCAGACGGCTCTACAATGGCGGGCCAGATCACAGAGGTTGGCGACACCACTGTCAAGTTCAAAACCCAGATGGGTGAGATGACTCTGGATATCGACAAAATCGTCGAGATCAAGGAGATCGCCACAAGTGCTATAAAAGGCGGTAGGTACTGGTATCCGGATCCGAATCGCCACAGGCTGTTCGTGGGACCGACAGGACGAATGTTGAAAGCAGGCCAGGGTTATTTTTCCGACATGCTCATATTCTTCCCCTCGGTGGGTTATGGTATCACGGATAACATCAATCTCAGCGCCGGTATGACTATCATCCCTGGTATCGATTTCTCAAAGCAGCTTTTTTACGCCACGCCAAAAATCGGTGTGAGCATCAACAAGAACCTGTCTGTGTCAGGAAGCGCCCTGATAATAGCGGTGCCCCAGGGCGATGATGACGATGACGACGATGCCTCCGTGGTAGGCATCATTTTCTCGACTGCGACATACGGGACGGATAATGCCGGATTGACCGTCGGTCTCGGATTCGGTTATGTCGATGAAGATTTCGCTGATAACCCGGTGGTACAGATCGGCGGCGAGGTGCGGGTTGCGCGCCGCTTATCACTTGTGACGGAAAACTGGATATTCCCTGAGGTCGATGACCCTCTGGTATCCTACGGTCTCCGTTTCTTTGGCGAGCAGATAGCCGTGGATCTAGCCTTCGCAACGTTGCTGGAGGAAGACCCGCTCTTACCGGGTATTCCGTTTGTCAACTTTGTCTATAATTTTTAGCGATGTCTTCCGCTGGTGCGATGGTTTCACTGAATAAGTGATACGACTGCGCCGGTGGGATCCTGAATGACAGCAAAGCGTCCCACACCGGGAACATCCTGTGGACCGTGAAGTACGGTGCCGCCCAGTTCCGGGGTCTTTTTGATGACATCATCAATATCATTTACGGCGATATAACCCATCCAGTGAGCCGGAACCTGTTCCGGGATGTCCTTGGGTATTTCCATCAGACCGGCCACACTCTTGTCACCTTCTTTGAAGATTGTATAGGCCATGCCGGGCATGCCACTGTCGGCGGCTTCCCACCCGATCAGTTCACTATAGAATTTCGCTGCCGCCGGTACATCGCGGGTCATCAACTCATTCCAGCAGAATGTCCCGTGGGGGTATTGAGATTCAGCCATTTATTTGACTCCTTTCGATTGTCTGGATTGATTTGCCTGCTCAATATGCTATGTATCAGGACGCCTGTCCATCACATTCTTGTCGCTTGATTAATTGACGAAACCGCAACTCGGTGCGATAAAGTGCGTATATCGTAGAAGACGCTCAAGAGACCAAATCCTCATACCAAAGGAAAAGAGAAGAATGTTCTCAACCTCAACAAAAGTTACCGTGGGCATTTTGTTGCCGATCCTGCTCTTTGCGCTGCGAGCCGATAGCGCTTTCGGCCAATCGGACAGTCTCATATCACGCACCCTATTAATTGAAGACGTCCGCCAGCTGGCGGGCATTCTCGAAGATACCCACCCCGACCCTTACATCCGGGGCGGCGGGAAAATCGCATTCCAGCGCCGAATCTGGCATGCGCTGGAAGCAATCCCGGAAGAAGGCATGACGCGCGACGAGTTTTATTATGTTCTCAGTCCCATCATTGCCTCTGTTAAGGATGCTCACACGAAAATCCATGACCCATATTTCTCATCCGGGAAATACAATCCCTACGCACCCGGCGGACTGCCACTCTACTTTGATATAATTGAACAGTCTCTTTACGTTATGGCGGTTGCCGACAGCAGCCACAAAGACCTGATCGGTGCGCGTCTGGTGTCGGTTGAGGGAGTACCGTTCAAGAAGCTGTTCGAACGACAAAGAAAAGTCAAGGGATTCGAGAATGTCTACGACGTCCTTTCCTCGCTGGGCAAAACCGGAACGCTATGGCTGGGACATCTTCTCGGTGATCTTGTCCCGGAATGGAACGACAGGACAAAGATCCGAACACAACTGGCCTTGCCCGACGGCACAGAAAAAGAATTCCCGATCGACGTTCCACAGCAAATGAACTATGCTGGATTCGTGTACCCCGAATCCATCGAATTCCCTCAGCTCGAAGCTGCTATCCAGAAACGTGACTTCGAATACACATTTCTTGATTCCAACAGGGTGTCCGCACTGCTTTTTATCGCCGACATGATGGGGTACCGCGAGGCATTCGAAATCTGGCAGGCGCTGGGCATCACCACCCATGACGAAAAAGCCCGTGCTGTTTATAAGAAGTTCCACGGCGCCGATTCACCAGCGGATATCAACGAAGTTATTGCCGGGATACCATCTTGTAGCGATGTCTTCCGAACACTTGTAGAGGATATGAAAAAGGCCGGCACGAAGAACCTGCTCATTGACCTTCGCTACAACAGTGGTGGGAATTCTTTCATGTACAACATTCTCATATACTATCTCTATGGCCGCGAAGCCTTGCTCTCATTGAAGGGCAAGTCGCTCGAGATCAGGAAATTCTCGGACCACTACATGGAAGCGTACGGACCTGCCGGTCTCGATGAAGCCAACCAGGATAGAGCCATTCCTTTGTCGGGGCACGATTACGATTTCGGCGCCGATAACCCTCACCGCGGTTACCCGCCGCGAGATTCGATTGTAGCCGGCTTTGAGGATTTCGCATCTAAGGCCCCAACATTCTTTGCCGAATATCAGTCGGGTGAATATGACGGCTACTACCTGCCGGAAAACGTGATTGTTCTTTGTTCCCCGGCGACATTCAGCTCGGCATTCTTTATGATGCATTACCTGCATGAGGCGGGCGCGAAAATTCTCGGTCGGCCGTCGGCGCAAGCCGGGAACTGTTTTGGTGATTTGATAAATTACCAACTCAAGCATTCCGGTCTTAGTGGTTGGGTATCACACAAGTATTTCGAATTATACCCGGACGAACCTGAAACCGGCGAAGTTCTCATGCCGGAATACGAGATGACCTACGAAAAACTGGCTTCGTACAATTTTGACACGAACGCCGAAATAATGTGGGCGTTGGAGATACTGGGAGCGAAGCTGGGCGACTCCGATTAGACTGAAGCAACTACATATCTCCGGACGATTCCTCCGGCGCGGGCGGCATCAGGCCGAGCTGTTTCATAACGGCCAGGTTATCCCACGTTACCCATGATTCGACGATCTTGTCATTTTCAACGCGGAAAATAGCGAACGTCTCCGAATCCATCGTCTTGCCGGTCGCGGGTATATCACCCAATGGGGCCTGATGGGTCCCTACGAAAGTGGCATAGACAGCGACCAAATCGCCTTCGGCTATAATAGAGTGGTATTCGGCTCTCATGTCCGGGAAAGCCTCATACCATGTTTTGACGAACCCTATCATTTCGTCAAGGCTGTTAACCTGAACATCCGGCGTGGCCTGACAGTGTCTTTTGAAGTCCTCGGCGAAAAACTCGCTCAACCTGTCATATTCCTGATTATCCAGGGCCTCAAGACCCTGCCGGACAATCGACTTGCTTTTCAGCGTTGTTCGGGTTTCCTGGGTGCATCCCGCCACAACGATCAGGAGCAGAGCTACAAAGGTTAAAGTAACAATAACTCGGTACATTCATCGGCCTCCTTTTGACGATATCCTGAAGTACGTTCAGGTCGCCTTTGATTCCTCAGGCTAAATTCATTTTCTTCAGCAACGCCTTATAGCGCGGGTCGGCCCGGACCTCGTCTTCAATCGGGTGCGCTTTCAAAAACCTCAGATAGATATCTCGCTCATTGTAAGCCTTTTCGAACAACTCGAAACCCTCGTCCAGTTTTCCGAGAGCGAAATAGAGCTGGCCCAGGTAAAACGGCGATATGTACTCGTGTTTCATTATTTCTTCAACGCCTGCCAGGACCTCGTCGGCCTTCTTACGGTCACCCATGCGGGCGTAAGCCGTTCCCAGAGGTACCACCACAACCGGATTGGCGCCCCCGGTAAGTGCCCTCTCTTTCTGAAGGGTCTCGATGGCTTTGTCAAATTGCTCTTTTCGGAGGTAAGCCATTCCCATAATGAAATAGGTGTAAGAGAAAGTAGGGTCCAGCTCGGCGGCGCGGTGGAGCATTGTCAGGGCGTCGTCAAATCTGTGTAACAGGTAGTACAAGAAACCGAAATTCCGGTTCACTGCAAGAGAAAGTGGGTCCAGTTCATAAGATTTACTCATCTCGGCAACGGCTTCATCCGCTCTTCCCAAATAACCCAAAAGGTGCGCATACCATTGGTGGGCTGTCTCGTACGCGGGATTCAGTTCGATAGCCCGTTTGAATGCCTTTTCGGCGCCCTCCCAATCCCACTCGTAATCACGGAGGATCAATCCCAGGGCCGTATGACCCTCGGCAAGATCCGGGTCAAGCTCCAGTGCTTTCATTGCCGCTTCTTTGGCCAGAGGGTAGGCCTCGGCGGGGGGGATGGAACTGTAATTGGGCAGGTCATTATACGATGCCGCCATACCGGCGTAGGCCTGGGCGTAGTTCGGGTCAATCTCCGTCGCTATCTTGAAGTATTCGATCGCTTTTTCGAAGCTCTCACGGGTGCGCCGACTCCAAAAATAGCGCCCCTTCAAATAGAGCTTATGGGCTTCGGGATCAGCGGTGTGCCGTTTTGTTAGAGCGGCTTCATCCTCTTTCAGGAGCTTTACTTTGAGATTGTTGACTATGGCGAGGGATATTTCGTCCTGGATGGCAAAGATATCTTCCGAGTCACGATCGTAGCGTTCCGACCAGAGATGGTAGCCGTCGGCCACGTTAACAAGCTGGGCCGTTATACGCAGCCGATTGCCTGCCTTACGCACGCTGCCTTCCAGAACCGCACTGACGTTCAACTGCCGACCGACTTCGCGGATATCAACCGTCTTGCCTTTGAAAGCGAAGCAAGAGGTTCTTGCCACCACTCGCAAACCTTCGACATGCGTGAGAGCATTGATTATTTCTTCAGCCATGCCGTCACAGAAGTACTCCTGTTCCGGGTCGGCACTCAAGTTAGCGAACGGCAATACGGCGATGGACGGCAGTCCCGCAGTCGTCGGGGTAGCTTGCGCAATCTCCCTTTTGAGTCGCTTGAGGTCGCTTATGATCCCGGCGGCCGTCTGGTAGCGGGTTTCCACGTTTTTTTCCAGCGATTTTTCGATAATGGTTTGAAGCCCGTCGGGGACATCTGACTTGAAGCGAGCCAGCGGTTCCGGAGTTTCATCACTAACGGCCCTGAGTGTGGCGGCCTCGGTATCGCGCCGGAATGGATTTCGCTGAGTGACAAGCTCATAGAGCAAAACACCCAGTGAAAATAGATCGCTTCGCTGGTCAACATCGGCGCCCGTAACCTGTTCGGGTGACATATATCCAACCGTGCCCATGGTCGAGCCCGTTTTAGTAAGCTGATTCGCGCCGGCTACGGCAGCCAGACCAAAATCAACAATACGCGCGCGACCGTGTGAATCTATGAGAACATTGGACGGTTTGATGTCTCGATGAATGATACCCTTATCGTGCGCGGCACGCACCCCTTCACAAATCTGAATAGCCAGTTCAAGTATTTGATCGATAGTAATATCTTTTCCGGAGGCGTGCTCTTTGAGCGAACGTCCCTCTACGTGTTCCATGGCAAAGAAGGGGCGCCCCTGATACTCACTTACTTCATGAATGGTTATTATGTTCGGATGGCTCAGCTTGGCTGCTGCCTGAGCTTCGCGTGTGAACCGTTTCCGGCAATCATCATCGGCACACAGGAAAGTTGACAGGAACTTGAGCGCCACACTGCGCTCCAGTTTGGTATCCTGCGCCAGGTACACCTCACCCATACCTCCGGCGCCGATTTTCTCGACAATCCGGTAATGCCCGACCATGGTGTCTTTCGTCAGAGTTATGTGGGTACGTGTTTTATCGTCATCAAGTTCCATGTATCTTCTCGTACTTTTCTAACAGCGCTTTGAACCGCGGGTGGTCACGAAGGGGATCCCAGTAGGGCTCTATCCGCAGCCGTGCTACTGAAAGCTCAGACGGTATAGAAAGAAGGTACTCTATCTGGTCGAGGGCTGCCTCGTATTCTCCGACCATCACATATAT
>CP070674.1:725245-730300 GCA_020351995.1 Candidatus Zixiibacteriota bacterium | reverse complement strand
GAGTGACGGGCTTTGGACTTGATTATATAACCCAGAACGCATATACTTCACTCGAATGAAAACAGTAGCGCTAACGGCCGTGGTGCTGGTAGTTCTGCTGGGGGGAGGGGCCCCGCGTTCACAAGAAATTTCAACCGACATATTTCCGTCCGAAGACGAGATATATGATGCCCTCCGTTCCGGCGAGATAACCTATCAGCAATATTTGATTCTTCGGGAAATTGCCATAGACGGCATAAACTCGACCAGCCGCCATCTGCTGGACGAAATTCCCAACCTGAGTTTCTTCAGTGTTGACACTCTTGCACTCAAGACTTCGCTGGAGAGCGAGCAGGAGACGCCATTTGAGGACAGCCGTGAGCAGACTCCAATCAGACGAATGGTGACGGGACAATTTCGCCAGCGCTACCAGCGATACGCCGAAGATGATGACCGTTCCAAGTCATCGACATCGGTACGGATGAACATCAACAACATCATCACAGCCGATATCGAGATACGCCGTGAGTATACCGGAGATGCCCGTTTCGTCTCGCGGTCCATTAAATACAAGAGCAGTAGAGGTCCGGTTCGAGAAGTAGTCGTCGGGAATTTTTCTCGCAGGTTTGGTTTGGGTACGGCATTTGGTTACCGCGGGAAGTTGTTTGGACTTGCGCGCGACCTGAGCGGAGAGTCTCTCCTTTATCCCGATTACGGTGGGTTCAATGGTGGCTTGGCCCGTTTATCTTTCTGCGGGTATGAAGTGCAGACTTTGGGATCGGTGGTGCAAAGCCCGTATACGCGGTTGTCGGCGTTGGGCGGTATGATCAGGGCAAGGAATATTCCTAACCGGCCCGCCCTCATTGTTGGCGTTACCCGTCTCAAGAATCGTCGCACCGGTGAATATGTTGCTGACAACAAGTTGGCTCTGAACGGCCACCATGACTACGGTCGCGGCTACAGTGCTGTGGAAGTATGCTGGCAGGGGGGTGAGAGGAGTACTTTTGGTGCCGTTGTTGCGGAAGGGCGTCATCGGTTCCGGCAGGCTGAAATACGGTATGCGGGATGGGCTTATTCCGACAGCTATATCGACCTGAGCGGGGGAAGCAAAGCGGCCGCCATATACCATGATCAGGTTTATGAAACGGTGGACCGCGAATACACATCGAAACGGTTCGGCCAACAGGGGATGCTTGTCAAAACGGTGGTTGACCTGTCCGAGAAGGTCGAACTGGCCAACTCGCTGCTATACGCCTCGTTCAATTCCGATACGGCGAATACCCAGTGGCTGGCTCAGGTCAGTAGAAAGTTCGGTCGCGCCTCAGTCGGTATTGATTTTCTGTCGCGCGGAGAAACCCGAAGTGATTTCTCATCTGTCCGCAGACAGACAAGGCTGATTACAAGGTGGCGGCTGGGAAACTTCTACTTGAGAACATATATAGGCTACAATTCGCATACGGTGAAGAGGGATTTCACATCGTTTTTCGTCAATCTCAAATACAATTTTGACTCCTACGGTCAGATGGAGTTGTGGTCCAATGTTTCGGAGATCGACCATAACGAGGGGAGGATTAAGCGTTGGTACGCTTTTGTAAGAAGCAGGATAGAGGTTATGGGGGGAGTGTCGGTGGCTCTGAAACTCAGCCATACTTACAGCGCCGCTTCAGAGCAGGAGCACCGGACCATCGTCGGGTTCGATCTGTCCTGCTGCTGGTGACATTGTTCCTGTTGGGTACCGGGTTACTTCGGGCGCAGGTCGTTATTAACGAGGTTCTCGCCAACGAACCCGGCTCGACGACAGGGTTGGAATGGATCGAATTATACAGCAGCGGTACGTCCGTTTCTCTCGGCGATTATTCTCTGCGCATCGGCGATGACTTGATTCTATTGCCTGCTGATATCTCTCTATCGGAAGATGAGTACTTCATAATCTGCCGTCGCCTGTTCGCTACTTCTACCTCCCCTGGATTCGAATCATACTGGGGGGATAGTTCGGGTATCTGGGGGGATACACCGTACGAAGCCTCCCTTCAAAAGCCGTTCGAGGTCGCCATGTCCCTGACGAACGATACCGGTTGTGCCGATCTGCTGTGGGGCAGCACAATCGCGAGCACGTTCACATGGGACAGAAGCGGCCTCGACGGCTACTCGTGGGAAAGGGTGGAATGCGATGGTGACAGTATCGCTCAATCGATCGATCCCTCCGGTTCCACACCGGGCTTCGTCAATTCTGTGACACCTGTCAGCTATGATCTCGCTTTAACCAGCGTGACGGTCGAGACAAACGCCGGAGTCACCAGACTTACGTTCGAGATCAGCAACGTGGGCCGGGAAATGGTTAATCAGGCTGAATTGTATGTAATCGATATTGAAGATGTCCCACCTGATACATTCGATGTCATTCAATTAGAATCAATCGAGGTAGGGGAGACGTTGATAGTGGATCAAGAGTATGTTCTCAATGGGATGTATATACCCATGGCGGGGGCGCTTTCCGCGGATGACCGGGAAGCCAACAATTCACGCGAATTCATGTCGGTCGGTCAGGATTATCCCCCACTGGTACTGTCGGAGTTTCTGGCCAACCCGGTCGGTGATCTTGCCAGCGAATGGGTTGAAATCAGAAACCGATCAGATCAAGACATCGATTTGAGCCAGTGGCAGACCGGTGACATTCTTCGTCTGAATTCGATTTGTAATGACGAGACGTTTCTGGAGGCCGGAGATTATGTCGTGGTGGCTCAAGGCAGCTCCGCCTTTCTGGACTTTTATACTGAGTTTCATAGTCTCTGCCTTGAGCCCGGTAGCTGGGCGAGCCTGAATAACGACGCTGATATGGTTCGCCTGGTGGACAGTTATGGGATCGAGGCCGACCGGTTCGAATATGAAGCTGTCTATGATGCCAATTACACCTGGTGCCGGGTGGAGGATGTACTGTACCCGGCTCAATGGGGGAGATCAGAAAACAGTGGCGGGTCTCCGGGTGAGCCCAATAATGTTGTTCTCCCGCACGAAACGGAGAATATGAGTGTCACGGTTGAGCCTCCGTATGTCTCGCCCGACGGTGATGGTTTTGAGGATTTTACGACGATTACAATTTCCGCTCCTTTCGCTGACAGTTACACTGTCAGGGTCTATGACCGCCAGGGAAGGGTGGTCAAGAGATTCTTCGAGGAGGAATCGATGATACCATCGGAGATTCAATGGAATGGCCTCTCCGATGGCGGTCATAGACTTCCTATTGGTATCTACATCGTATATGTCGAGGCATCCGGGGTGGAATCGGTCAAGAAACCGGTGGTGATAGCGAGGTAGGTGTGACGAAGGTATCAACTATCATTGCTCTCATCGTAATCTCCTTTTCACGGGCGTCGGCTGTCGATTTTGTTACCGCTCGAGGGATCGGAATGGGACAGACAGTGGTGCTCTCCAATCCAACGGCCTCGAGTCTGCTTTTAGTTCCCTGCGGTGGGCTTGGAAGGCAACGGGGCAAGATTGAATTGGGCATACTGCGAAAGTTCGAGATGAAGGATCTGGATCAAGGTTATCTGGTCGGGGCTTACCGGTTCGGTTCATTTACCTATTCGCTCGGGCTGACTCAGTTTGGTTATGGTGATTACTATGCTGAGCGCATGGTCCGGCTGTCTGGCTGTTATCACCTGAAATCTCTTACGTTCGGCGTCAGTGGTTCTCTGAAACAGATTGATTTTGGCGGCCGGTACGCTAATCTGTCGGCCGGAAGTATCGGGTTGGGATTTTCATATCGTACTGGCAGAGTAGTGATAGCGGGTGTGGTCGAGGATGTGAATAGACCGCGGCTGGATCAGTTCAGTGAGAAGCTCAGGCCCAAATACACTCTATATGCCGAGTTGATCGGTCGGGGGTCGTACTCTGTTACTGGCAAGATTACCTTTCAGGATACTGAAAAGCCGGGGTTTGGACTGGGGCAAAGGATCACTCTGTCGTCGATGGCGGCGGTTTTCTGGGGTGTTTCCACAGCGCCCATTATCTATGGCGGCGGACTTGAATTAATCCATAAAAGGAGTTTAATTACCTACGCGACATCGTATCACCCGACCCTGGGTTTTTCGCATACCGTGTCGCTGGGTTTCATGATAGGCAAGACCGGGTCCGCCGCAAATGACAAGTCTAAAAAGAGAGGACATTGAGAAACGGGAACAGCAGATGCTGGCCCCTTATGCCGCCCTGTCGGCGGCCTCGCGCGGGCGGGTCTATCCGCTCAAGGAGCACCCTCTCCGCACCGCTTATCAACGCGATCGCGACCGGATCATCCACTCGTCGGCCTTCCGCCGCATGGAATACAAAACTCAGGTGTTCATTCCGCACGAGCGCGACCACTACCGCACTCGGCTGACCCATACTATCGAGGTAGCCCAGATCAGCCGCACGTTGGCCCGGGTACTGCGGCTTAACGAAGATTTGGCTGAAGCCATCGCCCTGGTGCATGACCTGGGGCACACACCTTTCGGCCATTTCGGTGAGGATGTTCTCAACAATCTTCTCTCAGACAACGGTGGTTTCAACCACAACAGGCAATCGCTACGGGTGGTTGATATTCTCGAACAGCGTTATGATGAGCACCCCGGTTTGAATCTGAGTTACGAGGTGCGGGAGGGAATCGTCAAGCATGAAACGAAAGTTGAAATCAAACTGGACGAGTTCAACCCCGACGAGAGACCCACGCTGGAGGCCTCGCTGGTGGATATCGCCGATGAGATCGCCTACAACGGTCACGATATTGACGACGGCCTGTCATCGGGTCTTTTGACGCTTGAAGACATGCGGCGTACGCCGTTTTTCAAGAAGCTTGAGCTGAGTAGAGTGATGGAAGGGCCCGCGATTAACGACAGAGGGCGTTATGCGCTGGCCCGAAGGTTACTGGATTTGATGGCTACTGACGTTGTTTCTGAAACTGAACGGCGTATCGCGGCGGGTAACATCGCCGGTATCGGTGACGTGCGTGCCTCCAAACAGAAGCTGGTCGGGTACTCCGATTCGGTCGGCGTTATTGTCAGGGAAGTCAAAGAATTCCTCAACCGGAGTCTTTACAAACAT
>CP070674.1:686488-725145 GCA_020351995.1 Candidatus Zixiibacteriota bacterium | reverse complement strand
GCGATTCGTATCGGACCCGGAGTAAGTGGCAATGTGATAGACCTGTCCGTCAACAACTGTGCTCACCGTATCCGGCCTGCAGTACATGATCGGACCATCGATCAGCGCGTAATAATCGTTTACCAGATACGTATCATCCGTATCAGTTGTCGAGGTCTTCTCTAAGGATGTTGCCCCGAAGAAATACTGTGGCCGTTTGATATTCAGTTCGATGGGTGTCGACAAATAAGACTCAATATGCCCGATTATAGCTCCGAAGTTTAGCAGGAAGGCGGAATCCTCAATGAACGATGTCCCTGTTGGATCCAGGGCAATCTGCAATCCGGTATCCTGGCCGAACATCCGTGCAAGGACTTCAGAATCACTGCCGTAATCCCAGACGTCATTGATGTCGTACGTTATTCGGCGTACTTTCGATGACTGCGGGATCAAGAAGGCGTTGGGACCGGATCGCGAGGATTGCAGTAGTGAACCGTCGACGTCAAAAACCTCAAACCGCTCAATCAGTTCACCATACTCATAAGAGCGATATGCTCCCGGAACGTAATCAGGCAAACGGAATTCCAAGCTGTCTCGGTTGATCTCCGGAAGCAATATCTCGATCGTCAGCCTGTCATCCGTGACAGCACTCAGATCGATTTCCACTCGATACGTGTCCCGTTTCTGAGCCGAAGAACATGACAAAATGCAAACTAGAATCAGAACGAGACTGGTCAAGGACAAAGAGCGTGTCATCGAAGTCTCCTCTTGAGCGTAGATTCTTTACTCTGATACGACAAACAGTTCGGGTTGTTCCCTTCTGGGCGAATCTGGGGTGAATCCAGGGATTCAGAATCCGTCGGCCGGAAAATCCAAGAACCACTCCTATCACCTGGTTGGTTTGAACCAGGCAACTACAATCGGGACCGCCGGCCTCCGGATCAAGCAGTTGCGTGTGTTGCTCCAGACGGCGAAACTTCCAAACCCACATACCGTAGATAGGGTGAAGGGATTTTAGGCGCCGCAGTTCTTCCTCAGTAAGGAGAATACGGCATGAAAAAGGCTCGATATTTTATACTGGCGACTATTGGCTTACTGATCTGTGGTGGAGTAGTTGCCCAACCACTGGTTAACGACCCCGGCATCGAACAGCAGGTAGATGAGTTCATTGCCTCACTTCCCGACGAGTTCAACGGAACGATTCTGTTGGAGGTCGGCGATACCGTACTGCTGAATAAAGGTTATGGCCTGGCCAATCGTACTTACGATATTCCTAACACCGCTCATACGTCGTTTCAAATTGCGTCTATGACGAAGACCTTCACTGCCGTTTTGACAATTATGCTCATGCGTGAGGGCTTTTTGGATATAAACGCAACTATAGATGAATATCTACCGAATTACCCGAAAGATAAAGCCAGTCGCATAACCATCAATCATTTGCTGCATAACAGGTCGGGCATTAAGCAACATTTCAATGCCATTAAGGACTATTTCCGTGGCCTGGATAGGGTCTTTCACACACCCAAGGAATACATTGACGTGTTCGGTAATGAACCCCTTGCCCACGAACCCGGAGAAGATTGGACATACACCACCCTGGGCTACTGGCTACTCGGAATTATCCTTGAACAGGTCACCGGACGAACATACGCCGAGTTGGTCGAGGACTATATCTTCACGCCGCTCGGGATGGATAACACATTTGTCGAAAATAATCTCACGATCCACAAGAATATGGCATGCGGATATAAGATGGGATTGGCAGGATATGTACGTGACCGCACCGAGGAACCATCGATAATAATAGCTTCCGGCGATATTGTGAGCACCACCGGTGATCTTTTCAAGTTCAATCGTGCAATGATACCGGGTTCGGAGGTATTACTTTCCGATAATGACAAGGCCGTGTTGCCGAAATCAGAGGCGACGATACCCGTTGATTCATGCGATGGAAAGGGAACCGATACAGTAACCGTGCGTGGTCTGGGTACAGGCAGTAACTACGGATTTCGCTCAAGGATGACAAGGTTATTGGACAAGGATGCCTGTTACATCGTACTGAGCAACGTGCACAAAGATCGAGCTATGGGTCTGAAGATGTATGTGTTTTTGGAGGATCTTTTGCTGCGTGAACGAGGACTCTGTCGCGTATCGGATAATCCGGCGTGGGACTCGATGCTCGTGAGTGAGCCTATTACGGTCGAATCCGCCTCCCTGCAGGCTTATACAGGGGTCTATCAGCTCAGCGGCACCGGCGAGAAGGGCTTTGTTGTTGTATCGCTGATCGGCGATATGCTCCAATATCAAATGTACTACGACGCATGGGGGGCATACTACGCTGCCAAAGGCGAATTGCAGATACTCAGTGACGACGGGAACGGGGCTGAGTTTCGATGCGATGGTGGAAATGATGTGTATTTTCGCATTTACCATCTCTCTGAAGGCGTAGCCGCGGCCGACAGCATACTGGCAGCCAAAGACGGTCGGTTTGTTGGCTTAGGACACAGGATGCAAGATACGGCGGCGGTCGATACAGCTGAATATCCCGGGACATACGTTTCAGTCGAGTTACAGAAAGCGTTTACCGTGTCCAGTGAGGGAGGACAACTGTCACTGAACAACTTCATGGGCCGTGACAAGACCGTTCTTTTTCCTCTGACACATGATATTTTTGGCTCCGATCAGGGGTTTTTCATCTTTGAGCGGTACCCGGACGGCTCCGTCAGGCATTTCGTTTACAGGGCACAGGAGGTGGACAACTACTTGTTTGGCTCGCTCTTCATAAAGAGGTGATCGATCCGACTTATCATCCTGACAGCCGACAATCCGACTCACGGGTATCACAGGGAAGATGAAGGGATCTTAGGCGCTACAGTTCTTTTAATATGGAGAATACGGTATGACCAGAGCTCAATATTTTTTGGCGGGAGTTATCGTCTTGCTGATTTGCGCTCACGCGGGTGCTCAATCACCAATCGGTGACTCCGGTATCGAACAGCAGGTAGATGAGTTTATAGCCTCGTTACCCGACGAGTTCAATGGAACAATTCTGTTGGCCATCGGTGACACGATCCTGTTGAATAAAGGCTACGGTTACGCCGATCGCAGCTTCAGCATTCGCAACGACTCTAACACCATGTACCAGCTTGCCTCGGTGTCGAAAGACTTCACAACCATTCTGATTTTCAAGCTGGTGGAGGAAGGACTTATTGACTTAGAAGCCACCATTGACACTTACCTTCCGGAGTATCCGAAAGACAAAGCCGAGAAAATTACAGTACATCAACTTCTTCTGCATCAATCCGGCATCAAACACCACTTTCAGGCAATCCCGGATTACTTTGGTGGACACGATTTGCTCTATCACACCCCGAGAGAATATCTCCAGTTGTTCTGGGATAAAGAGTTGGCGCATGAACCCGGAGAGGGCACGACTTACACGTCACCCGGTTACACGGTGCTGGCCCTCATCATGGAAGGGGTAACCGGCCGATCGTTCGCCGAGTTGCTTCGTGAGTATATTTGTGAACCGCTCGACATGAATAATACCTTTGTAGATAACAATCTCACCACCTTCCAGAATTTAGCGATTGGCTATAAGAAAGGCATCAATGGATTAGTTTTTGATCTTGAAGAAGTGCCGTCAAACCTCATTGGCGCCGGTGATATGGTAAGCACCACCGGCGACCTGTTCAAATTCCAGAGGATTCTCGATCCCGGTAACGACCTTGTACTTTCCAAACCCTCCAAGGAATTACTTTTTCAGGAGCAATTCAAGATAAACGACCTGCTGGTGCGAACAAACGTGGCAACGCTCGCGAAACATGTTTACAACGATGGAGTGGACACAGTAACACAGTACGGAATCGGCACCGGAGGCAATTATGGATTTCGAGCGCGATTGACGCGACTTCTTGAAATAGACGCCTGCTATATCGTGCTTAGCAATGTTCACAACGGGCGCGCCATGAACGACCAGATGTACAATTTCCTTGCGGACATTCTTTTCTCCCGATCTGGAATATCACTCAAGACATACTATCCGCTTAGCCAGTACGCCCCGTCACAGACACCAGTCACAATTCCCACCGAGCAGTTGACGCTGTATGAGGGCATCTACAGAACCGACGAAGACGGATTTGTCTGCGTTTTTCTTGAGGGTAACAGGCTCTATTACCGTGACTATGTATCTTCCGTATGGAACCGCAAGAACGTTTATGGGGGCGAGTTGCTCTCAATTGATGGCGGCACGTTTGTTGACAACAATGGCTGGTTTCAGCGATATTTTGTTTTCTTGATTCCAGAGCAGTTGGCGGCCGACGGGCCCTACGCGGGCCTCAAGTCTTTATTCGCTGACATTCCGGATACAAGTGGTTATCAACTGGTACAGGTAAAATTCGGCGCTGCGTCCCGGGCAGTGCGATGGTCGGCGGACGATTTCAGGTCGAGCAGCGGTCTGGCTGAGTATGCGGGGTTATACTATTCAACCGAATTACAGCGGACCTTTCAGTTCGATGAGCTCGAGAATCGTCTGATCGCACGCGATTTTCTTGGCTTGCAGGAACTATCGTGCCTTCCACTGGCATTAGATCTCTTCTACAGCGAGAAAGGATTTCTTGTATTTCATCGATATGATGATGGGACGGTTCGCGATTTCCGGCTCATGTCCGAAAACCTAGACCACGTCTACGGGTCGCTGTTTATAAGAAAGTGAATGATTCGGCTATGAGGAGTGACTCCGATCATCCACAAGTATGCTATATGAACGCCTACAGGCTGATACTCAGTGTATTTTTGGCCATGGCTATTTTTCCGGCGGCTGCCATCGACGCTGGCGAACCGGACCCACGTCAGAATAGCGCGAGGAAGATTGCCATCAGCTTTGATGACCTTCCGACTCTTTCTCACGATATACTTACCGTTAATGACCAAATAGCGTACTTCAACCGCATTATGAGAACACTTGAACAACATAATGTACGCGCGATAGGTTTCTTGGTTGGACAGCGTCTTAGACCCGAGAACGAACACCTGGTTCGATCGTTTATTGACGCGGGACATCTGGTCGGCAATCACACCTTCAATCATTGGGATTTGAATAAGGTGAGCGCTTCGGACTACATACGCGACATTGAGAAGTGCAGTAATCTAATAAGCCAACTGGATATGCCATGTAAGTATTTCCGATATCCGTTCTTACATCGTGGAGACGATGTCGCCAAGAAAGACTCCGTCCTTTCATACCTCGAAAGAAACGAATTCATTATTGCGCCAGTTAGTATCGATAACGACGAGGCCGGTTTTAATCTGCGCTTTGTTAAGGCATTACAATCAGATTCTTCCGCTGCCCAGACGATTGGTCAAGAGTATGTCGAGCATATGATATTTAAGACTGAATACTACGAGCGACTTGCTGTCGAGGTGAATGGGAAGGCAATAAATCACATCCTGCTTTTGCACATGAATCTCATCAATTCGTACTATTTGGACACCCTTCTCGATTGGTATGAGCAGAATGGTTGGGAGTTTATTTCTATCGAGGAAGCGCTTTCCGATCCTTTTTATTCAAAACCCGACAGTTACGTGGGGGAGCAGGGGTTATCCTATATAGAGAGGGTTACGGGGAAAGAATAGGTAACGTTATCTCACGGACATGCATTCTTATACCCGCCCGAATTTCTCGTCACGTTCAACGAATATATATCTGGACACCTTTTTCCAAATTCGGTATCTTGAGTAAGGATCAAGCAAACGCCAAAAGATCCAAGGGAGGAACTTTTTCATGAAGCGAGTGGTGGTGATTACTGCTATGGCCGTGCTGGCTCTCGTGGCCGGCTTTTCGGCGCCGCAGGCCGGCAGCAAATTCGAACTCGGCCCCAAGCTGGGCCTGAATCTTATGACTGTAGGTGGTGACGATGCCAACAATCTCATGGGTGTCATTGATGACGACCCTGGTTACCTTACGGGATTTACCGTAGCCGGTTTTGGACGGGTATATCTAAGTGAATACGTTGCGCTTCAATTCGAGCTGGCTTATGTGCAGAAAGGCAGTGAATGGGAATTCGACGTGGCCGAGTCCGTTAAGTTCACAGCACAGGTGCGCCTCGATTATATCGAGATACCTGTACTTCTCAGTCTTCACATCCCCACTCAGTCAGCTCTCAGCCCGTTTATCTCTGCCGGTGGCTCGGTGGGCTTCAAGAGTTCCAGCAAATTTAAGGCTAAGATTAGCGGCTCGGGGATAGATGATGAGGCGGAATCTTACAAAATCCTGAATGCGAGTGGGACTCAGTTTAACCTCATTTTTGGAGCAGGTGTCGGTTTTAATCTCGGCACGAACCGCCTGGAACTGTCCGCCAACTACTCGATGGGCATGGGTAACGCTTTTGAGGATGCGGACGATCCGGGTGACGCGGAGGACGACGAGATATATATGGTCGACTATATAACCGGAGATGTGGCCCAACTCAAGACCCGCCAGATTTCAATACTTGCCCAGTTCGCCTTCGGGCTGTAGCATATTCTCCAGCGCCGGACCGGCTCAGACGGCCAAAATCTATCAGCCTGACCGTTGACCGATTCAGAGGCAACGGTCAGGCTGACGCATTACACACGAAATCTCTGGATATTTCTACGCAGACGTCGTATCTTGAATTACGATCAAGCGACCCCTGAGAGATCCAAGGGAGGAAACATTTCATGAAGCGAATAGTGGTGATTACCGCCATGGCCGGGCTGGCTCTCGTGGCTGGCTTTTCGACGTCGCAGGCCGGCGGCAAGTTCGAACTCGGCCCCAAGATCGGTATGAATTATATGACGTTCGGCGGTGACGACGCCGACAATAGACTGTCATATTTTCTTCTCTTTTACAAGGGTCCAGATTATGTCACGGGAGTAACGGTAGGGGGGTTCGGACGGCTGCATCTGAATAAATACATTGCACTTCAACTCGAGTTGATCTATGTGCAAAAGGGGAGCGAATGGACGTACGAGTCGTACCTGATGGACTCACTCATTACCCTGACACAATGGATTCGTCTCGATTATATCGAAGTCCCCGTGCTGGTCAGTTTTCAAATCCCCACCGGGTCAGCCCTCAGTCCGTTTTTCTTCGGCGGTGGTTCGGTGGGCCTTAAGACCTCCAGCAAACATGCCTGGAGGAATGTCGGTGGTGGTATCGTGGTCAATAATGACGGAGTTTCCGAAATTTTGAATGCCAGTAAGACCCAGCTCAATTTCATCTTTGGCGGAGGTTTCGGATTTGATTTGGGCGCGAACCGGCTGGAACTAATCGCGAACTATTCGATGGGTCTTAGTAATGCCTTCAAGGATGTCGAGGATGTGGACGCAGGCGAGGAGGTCGGAATATTTATAGCTAACGAATCTGGAGAGGCGGCAAAGCTCAAAACCCGTCAGATTTCAGTACTTGCTCAGCTCGCGTTCAGCCTGTAGCATGTTATCTTACCATCCCTGGCCGGTTAGTTTTGTAATAATCGAGGCAGTACAATTCGCTCGAAAACTGCCGCCAGGCAGATGCCAACAGCGAACATCAGGTAGTCCAACGGATCAAATGTCCGGCCGAAGATCGGCACTCCGAAATACTGCAGGGTCTCTGTGGTGGCTCCAACCATGAATACCAGCACAGCCCTGGTAACGGGGCGGTGTATGATCGGGTGCCTAACAACACCCAGGATCAGATACATGGCAAAGGGCAGCAGGATATCGATCAGGTAACCATTGACAAAGATCGGGAAGGGACCGCGATAGTGCGGGCCTGTCAGGAAATGAAGCAGACCGACGACGATGGCGATCATAACAACGATGACCTTTTTCATCTCGACCTCGAGCCGGTGACGGCCAGGGCTAAACCGAGAAACACGTAAATGCTTCCGGCGATGTAATTACCCGCGGCCGGCCTGGCCGCGCGCCTCAACAGCCATTGTCGAAGCCAGGCGGCTGCCAGGGCGTAGGCGCTTCCCACACCCACTGCCATAATCTGGGATATCAGCCAGAGCAGCAGAGTCTGGACTAATGGATTGCCGCGGGCGGGATCCACGAACTGAGGGAGAAAAGCCAAGAAGAATAGCACGGACTTTGGGTTGAGTACTCCTACAGTAAAGCTTTCCCAAAACGCAGCGATACCGCTCTTCGAGCTTCCACTTTCACTCGCCGAGCCGTTCCCCTTTTGCCGGAAACGACAAATACCCAGGTACACCAGGTAAGCGGCCCCGGCGTATCTCATGAAATCGAAGGCTATGACTGAAGAGGCTAAGAGTCCGGCTACACCCAGCGCAACGCCGAGGGCATGCGGAAAGGTCCCCAGAGCGAGACCATATACCGACAGCAATCCCGCTCTCCGGCCCTGGTCGAGGCTCCGGGTGACGGTGTACATAACTGCCGGTCCGGGCACTATCAGGACCAGGAAGTTGGCCGTGGCGAAAAGAAGAAGTGACGTTGTGTCAGGCAGGGGTAGCATATTAACCTCATGGCCGCCATCATTGAGGGCCAAGGACCGCGGCCGGGATGAT
The DNA here is from genome assembly GCA_020351995.1 of Candidatus Zixiibacteriota bacterium. Taxonomy (GTDB): domain Bacteria; phylum Zixibacteria; class MSB-5A5; order GN15; family FEB-12. The sequence goes on along the minus strand of CP070674.1, from coordinate 716,635 downwards.
TCTTTCCTTGAGAATTTGCTGCTGATTTTGCCAGTAGTCGGGCTGGACAAAATAATCTCCGGTCATCACGACAATCATCTGCAGTGACTCGAAGATCCAGATTCCGTTACCACCGTTACCGAAAGCATAGTAAGTATCGATATCGCCGACAGGCGTTGTCCATCGGTACACCCACCAGTTGTAACCGTAATTGCCAATGAAGGCAACTGTCGAACGCGTCACCCATTCCTCGGCGACTATCCGGTTACCCTGCCACACTCCCCCGTCCATATACATCTGGCCGAACTTAGCCATGTCGATCGGCCTCAGCGCCAGTTGCGATGATATCATGGAGGAGTTTAAGGGGTCCCAGGCACTCCAATTGTAAAAGGTCATCCCGAGCGGTTGAAAGAGATTGGCAAACGCGAATTGAGGCAGCGGCAGCTGGGCGCGACGTTCTATCACATGGCCAGCAAGGCGGTCGTTGAGACTCGAGTAGTCGACAGCTGTTCCAGGCTCGGCGACAACGGGCAGGTCAAGATAGAACTTGATCCAGTCCCTGGGACCGACATTATTGACCCATAGATCGTAGTCTTCTCCTTCCAGCTCAAAGCCGCTGGTCATGGTATGGAGGTGCTTGAGGCTGATCTGATCTTTCCACGCCGACCAGTTTTCGAATGTCTCGTATTCAGGGAAAAAAGGATAAAGCAATTCGTTTTCATCGACCACGAGACCCTGGTCGATAGCTATTCCCATCAGGCACGAGGTGATAGATTTCTCGGCGGAGTAGATGTTGTGGGCACTGTTGCGAATGTTGCCGTTGAAGTACTCCTCGAAAACCAGCTTTCCGTTTCTCACGATGACCAGGCTGTTTATCTGTGGGTAAGTACCGTCTTCGATATCGCTCGCCACGGCGCGGATGGCTTCAGGGTCGATATCCTCTCCCACCAGGCCGCTGGTTTCCCAGCCCTGGATCTCCAATCCGGCGACCTGAATGACAAAGCCCTGTGAATCGCTTCCGGCAGAATTGCTTGCAACGATTATTACTCTCGAATCAAATGGGCTTTCGGGTGTAGGTGTCCAGGAGATAATACCGCTTGTTGCGTCGATGGTCATGCCCGCCGGAGCCTGATCCAGGCGGTAGGTTGGAGGCGGATCAGCGACGGCGTCGACGGCATACGTATATTCTTGCCCGACTGCAGCCTCCAAGACTGGTTCGGAGACCACTGTCGGAGTGACCGGTTTGCTCTCTACGGACTTATCACAGCCTACCGACAACAAAAGAAGGGCACTCAAGCCACACAGCGCTATCAGTATCCTAGCTTTCAACATGGTACCAGCGTAATCCTTGACTAGAAACAGCGGCGTATTTTCTCTACTTGAAATACGCAGTGGTGAGAAAAAGGTTCAGTCAACCTATACGGCTCTTGTCGAACCCTGATGCCGCGTACCGACGCCACAGTACAACCGCAACTTGCGGTTCCTTTCCAGCGTATTAGACTTAGGCATATTCCATTCCCCGAAAACGAGCCCAGTGCCCGCGTTTTGTCGGGGATGTCTCAAATGCTACAGGCTCAGGAGATTATGTTGCGAATCCGTTCTTTGCTGATAATGCCATTACTGTACTGGTTCATCCTTCTTTCGTGTTCAAATAACGACAAACCTCTAAAACCGGTCGATTTAGGCGGCCCAGATACTGTCCAGCTAGCTTGGCACCAGAGCGCTGTAATACCCGACACATCTATCGCACTACATTTCGATTCAGTGCTTTTGGACTGGCGGGTGCCTATCAAGGACCAAGTGTACGGAGTGGTCTACATTGATAATGGCTTCGCCGAGATTGAGCTTAGCCTGTCAGACCAGATTGGCCGGATGCGACTTCCGATTGATGCCGTTCCTCCGGATTCGGTCGGTGAGGATCGGCCGGGTCTTCCGGTCCACCTGGCGGGGTATCAGTTCAGCTTGCTTGAACTAACACCGATGCGAGAGGAGGCCGGGCAGGTGTTTCCCGATTCCGAATATGTCGCAACTATACTGATTGAACCGGATACGCTGCCACCTGCGGTTTCGGGTGATTTCTTCCCGCTGGAAACCGGTAACAGCTGGACTTATGCCGATACGGTGTGGGTCAACGGCAGTATTACCACTGAAACATATGATGTCGCCGTAATGCATCAATTTCAGGATGTTCTTGGCACATGGTGGCAGCTTTCGCACGCCACCGACTTCCTGTATTCCTGGGACGCAAGTATCATGCTCCGGAGAGATTCGGTCTATCTTCGTCAGTCCGGAGAGTTTTTTCGGCCCTACGGCAGTTGCTGGAGCTACCCTATGCTGTTTTATATCGAGCCGGAAAACGCGGTCGACACCTTTTACAGCCTGGTGGAAGGCGACATTGCCAACACCCGTTATGTCCGCCTTATTACGGATACATCTATTATCGTACCGGCCGGCGAATTTACTACGGTCTACGAATTTAGCGGCAATTTCTGGATATACTCGGATTGCAGGATTTATTTCGCTCCTCGGGTAGGCGTGCTGCTTTTTGAAGCTTCGGGGTACTTTCAAGATCGTCGCGCGGTGCTGGTTTCGTATTCCCTGCAGAATTAGTACCGTAGCCAATTGAGCACTGGTGCGCCAGACATACATTTATTACAATTGTGCAGGACTACGACAGCTGGCCGAACGGCCGCACTAGACTCCTCAGGAGGTAAGAGAATGACCCGTACGGCAATAATCGCAGCGGTCTTGACGATGCTGATTAGTATCAGCACAATGGCCGACGATATCCACTACGCAGTGGTCTCGGAAGACATCGAAACAGTTACCCGGCTGCTCGACGAGGACCCAGGCCTCATTAATCAACGGGATAACGACGGCTCTACACCTCTTCATATCGCGGCCTACTACGGTGACCTGAAAATGAGTCGCTTGCTTGTTGAGCGAGGTGCGGATATCGACGCTGGCGACAACGACAACAGTACTCCCCTAATTTCCGCAGCCATGCTCGGACATCTGGGGGTCGCGCAGCTTCTTGTCGAGAAGGGTGCATCGGTGAGCCATCGCGACAGGTATGATAATTCGCCCATGCTGTCGGCGGCCAGGTGCGGGAACGTTGAACTGATTGCGTACCTTATCGAAAAGGGCGGCGATATTAACGATCAAACAGAACACGGTTCCACGCTGCTTCACCTGGCGGTTGTTCGTGGTCACCCCGAAATGACCCGATATTTGTTGGAACAGGATATAGATGCAAATATTTCCCCGGACCCGGTACGCGCCCCAATGCCGATCATTCGGGCGGTCAACTTCGGCAACACCGAGATCATCCGTGTCCTGCTGGAGTTCGGAGCTGATCTGAATTATGTCGACCCGAACTACGGTTACGGCTTCCTGCATATGGCCGCGATAAGAGGGGATTCGGCTATGGCACGGGCATTTCTGGATTATGGGGCCGACATTTCCAGACTCGATAATGCGGGAAAACAGCCTTTGTACTATGCCGTACGCTACGCGAATCCGACTGTGGCAGCCTTGCTCCGGAGCCACGGCGCGGAACTGGGTCAGCCGGAAGATGAGGTTGTAAAGACCGACATGCTCTCATGCGAAGTCGATGCCAAGGATGCCGTTGTATGGTATCTTTCGCACTCGGGGTGGGCCGTCAAGACGGCCAATCATCTACTTATATTCGATTATTATATTCCTCCGTGCAATCCGGACGTACCCGCCCTGTCCAACGGCAGAATCGTTCCGGATGAAATTAAGGATTTGAATGTTGTGGTTTTCTCGTCTCATGAGCACGGTGACCACTACGATTCTCACATCCTCCAGTGGCAGGAAGTGATTCCCGAAATTACCTATGTCTTTGGCCACGAGCCCAGAGCCGAGACCGATTACCTATACAGCGCTCCGGGCACCGAGCACATTGTCGACGGGATAAAAATCAGTACCATTGCGGCTACTGATGCCGGTGTCGGTTTCCTGATTGAAGTGGACGGCCTGGTAATTTTCCATGCCGGTGATCACTCTAACGGCAAAGACGAACTGCAGGCGGAGTATACCGACCAGATCGATTACCTGGCGAGCCTTGGCAAGCCAATAGACCTTGCCTTTCTGCCTATCACCGGATGCAGCCTGGGGACACCGGAGACCGTTCGCAAAGGAGCTCTCTACGCACTACAGAAGCTGAGCCCAAAAGTGTATTTCCCGCAACATGCGGTCGACGCCGAATACCTGTTTCTCAAGCATGCCGATTGGGTTCGCGAGCGCGGCTACCAGGGTCAAATAGGTTGCGCGGCAAACAGCGGGGATAGTTTTCATTATTGTTGTCAGCAGCTTCAGTAAGACCTGAGTTTTTCGATGACCTTACTGCTGACCCAGTAAATGTTGGATTTCTCTTCCGGCTCGTTGTACCTGCTGAAGAATATGTATTTCCCATCCGGTGAGAGCGACGGGCATGTTTCGCCATAAGATGAGTTTATCTGGTCTCCCAGAGATAACGGCTCACCCCAGGTAGTGTCGTCCTGACGAAAAGTGATGTATAAATCGTCTTTGGCATTGAACAGTATGAAACTCTCGTCAGGGGATATGAAAGGATGAACCCCGAAGGGCAGGCCGACATCTTCGGTAACCTTATAAGCGCCATCGACGAGCTTCGACCGGAATATCTTGCCTTGATTGATGTCGGTGTAGTAAATCGTACCGTCTTTCGTAAAGGTGGCCCAGAATACATCGACCGAGTTAACCGGTGACTCCAGCATGGTGGCTGATGTCCAGCCGGTGGTGTCTCTTTCAGAATACCATATTCTGGACTTGCGAACCTCCTCGATTGCCGAGAAGAACACCTTTGAGCCATCGACCGTATAGAAAGCCTCAAATTCCCAGATTCCTTTGCCGGTCAGGTTGGCCGCCTCGGGTTTGGTCCAGACACCGTCGACCTGACGCATGACCATCAGGCCGTCACCCGGACCGTCGGCCGTGAAGAATATCTCATTGCCATCAGGCGATACCGCCAGCCCATATTCATACCTTCCTTCGACCGAGATTATGCCGGGGGCAAAGATCTCCGGTATAGAGTCAGGTGGCACCTGTCCCAGATACTCTCCTGTCTGAACTGGAGATTCCTGGGCGGCGCCGATACCGATGAGGGCAAGTGAAAGTGTCACTCGCAAAACGGCCCTCAAACTAGATTCGAACATAGTTCTTACCTTTCCAAGCAAAGCTTTCGAATAACCATGCCTATAAGACAATATACGCCGCTATCTATGCCTTGTTGCCATTGGTTTTTGACTGTAACGAGCACGGACGACTGAAAGTCGTTCTTCCCCACAATAAGAGAGCAAGGTCGGCGACCGGTTACGTATATGTATGTAAACGGAAGGAATTATATGCGGGTACAACTGTTAATAACGGTATTGGCTGTAATTTGCGCTACCTCTATATCCTGTCGGCGGAAGTCACAGGCCGATAATACATCTTCTCCGGAACTGCGCGGACCTTATCTGGGGCAGCCCGCGCCAAGCACCACACCCGATCTGTTCGCTCCCGGGCTTGTTTCGCGAGGTTATCATGAACTGGGAATCGCAATCTCGACTTCTGGAGACGAGTGTTTTTACGTAACCGCGAATAACAAGTATCCGCACTATGTTATCATACACCTGAAAAGTGTCGGTGGTGTCTGGTCGTCTCCCGAGGTAGCGTCTTTCTCCGGTTTTTATTCGGACTACCGACCCTGTTTTTCTCCCGACGGAAATAGTTTGTTTTTCTCTTCAGTTCGACCGCTTCCCGGTGGTACGGCCGAGAACACCAGCCATGACATCTGGAGGGTAGAAAAGAAGGGAGAACACTGGTCAGATCCGATTCATCTGGGCTTTCCGCTCAACAGCGGGAATCCAGAAATAAACCCGGCCGTAGCCTCAAGCGGTATGATCTACTTTCAATCGATGTCTGAAGACGGCCAGAACTTCGACATTTATTTTTCCGCATATGATAACGGCTCTTATGGGCAGCCCCAGAAGCTGCCCGGCGACATCAACACCGAATACAACGAAGGCGGGCCATTTGTCGCACCCGACGAGAGTTACCTGGTATTTCACTCTAACAGGCCCGGTGGTGTTGGCAGGAGCGATCTTTATATCAGCTTTAGAGAAGAAGACGGCACATGGTCACGGTGCGTGAATCTTGGCGCCCCGGTCAATTCCCCGGAGAGTGAAACCATCCCCTTCGTTTCCGCCGACGGAAAGTTCCTTTTTTACACCAGCTTTATAACGTGGGAACCCGAGGCCTATAAGGGCAAGACCTACCAAGAACTGATAAATCTATACCAGAGCCCAAAAAACGGCACCGGTACCCTGTACTGGGTGGATGCAGATTTCGTCTGGCAATTGCGTGAAAAAGCTCGCGAATGAACTTACGGGTTGACAACGGCGTCAGAAAAGTGGTGACCGACCGGGGAGTTTTTGAAGCCGTGGACTAGATCACGCCGGAACCATTTTTACCTGATGCCCCGAGGCGCATAAAGCAGCATTCGATAGCTTGCCAAAGGCTATCGACACTTCAGATAATCAGGGTAGTGCGCAAGCAACTGAATAGCCTCATCGGTGACTTCGCTCAGAAAACCCGATTCTTTATACGCAGTCATCACTTTTGATACGAGCTCTTCGTTTACGGCGGGAGTATATTCAATAAACTCATCGGAACTGCCGGTAAGATCGGTATTCATATCCAACACCATCACGGGCGACGCACAGGAAAAGTCAAAGTTGTCAAACTCGATAATCCTCACCTCGGGATTCTCGAAAGTCTTGAAGAAAAGCCGCATATTCTTGACATCGTATACAACGCTCCACGCGGTGCAGTGGCTGCCCCGTCTGGGTGCTTTGACTGATTCGAGGATATCGAAGGCGTGTTTGACGCCAGAGATATTATTCCCGGAATTGAAATCATCTATAGCCTTCGCGATTCTGACAAAACGATCCCCGGAACTATACGATACACATCCGGTCCTTTCTTCCAGGCTAAGGCTATCGTGGAACCTCAGGCAATCGCCGTAGGCGCTATTGGCCAGCGCCACCACCGGCAGACTCTCGCCGGTGTGATAAACCGGTTTCCCGCCTATGAACTCAATCGTCGCGGCCTTACCGCCAGCATCACCTATGAGATAGTGCAGTTTGGCCGTCGCCTGGGGAGCGGAAATCCGGAGCTTGCTTTCACTTTCGAGAACTTCCGAGACCGTGGCGAAATTATCGAGTTGGTACTGAATCCACTGCAGGGCCTGAATCGCGGGCCGGTCATCAACAGGGGGATAATCCGTGGCCTCCAGCCACATCATCTGGATGACCAGGCCTTTCTCGTTCAGTCCGCCAAAAGGGAACTCGCGGCCGACCTGATTAAAGGTTATGCTGCCGTATTTCGAAGCCCAGCTCACCGGAGTTTCCGGCGGGGCCAGAAAGGCCGATTTGGCCACACCCCGCTTGTTTACGATAACCAGTCCCCTGCTGGTATAGAAATCGAGGTTGCCGCCAAAAACCAGCTCTGCTTCGCTTTTTAGAATGAAAGTGGAGCAAGTTAATCCCTGGTGCCATCCAATCGACAGAAGTATGGCCAGGATAGTTATTATGCGAAGCACTCTTCTAGCTTTTTGCATTACAGAACTTCCTTTCGCTTATCGGACCATCCCGCTTCTGTGCCAATATACGCAAAAGTACCCAGGCGGTTAACCGGTTCCTGTCAGGTTGGGATGAAATGCAGGATTTTGGGACCGGCTACAAACCGCACGGCTTCAACCTGCTTGCAGTTGTCGTCTAAATCGGCCTACATATCCGCGGGCAACCGGGATGCTCGTTGCTGAGTCTTCCAGAGTCAACCTCAATCCCTGGGCATTACCGGTAATGTCTGTCACCTTTCGGAGATTCACAATATAGGCTCGATGGCACCGGAACAGGAAGGGATACTCGACCAGCTGGTGCGCAATCCTCTTGAGGCTACTGCGAATAAACAATCTTTCCTCCTGTTCTCCGGCAACAAAGATCTTCGTGTAGTTGCCTTCGGATAGAGCATAGATGATGTCATCAGGATCTACTTCGTACCTTTCTTTCTCGTTTTCAGAGAGAAGGACAGCGACATCACCGCGCTCGGATTCTGATACAGCCACTGTGTCTCTGGATTCTAATTGAGAGGACATCTCACGGGAGAGTTTCGAATGGAGTCTCAGGGACCGGTTATTGGCCAGCAAATTCAGAATGACGATCGGGAAGACTCCAACCAGCATAGTAGTCAACTGAAAATACATGAAACGACCGACATTAAACCGGTTTTCTCCATGTTGAAGATGCATCCAGCTGTTGACCAGGAAACAACCGGCTCCAACCGTAAAGACGAGCCACAACTGCCAGAGAATCTTTTTGGCGAGGATCCAATTCTCATCTTTGAAGAATCCCGGGAATATGCGAGGCATGATGAGGATATTGGCCTGGAGGATAACGAAACACGTGACCGCGTAGCCAATGATGAGATTTATTCTCCGGCCGGGTTCGACCAGATTGAGTCCAAACGGCTCGAAGACATAAAGAAAAGCGAGAACAAAAAGACTGAACGACAGAGAGACAACCAGACCGTATCTGGCGCCGGCAATGGGTTGACTCGGCTGCTTGAGCATGCGCAACATGGAACAAATATATTCAACAATCGGACACAGGGCAATGGGCCGATTTAGTGAGTACCGAAAGGCCCCGTTTGCGGGCCCGGAAGATCTGATTTCCCGGGCAGGTCTTCGCGCCTGAACTCAGCGAAGTATCTTATGGGAGGGTTGACCGAGGTTTTGTCCACTTGCATAAACTGTCCCACCCCATTATATTAGTGGTACCATTACATCTCCAAAACCAATCAGCAGAACATGAGGAGAAGGCATCATGAAAGCGATGAAGGCAGCAGTGCTTGTAGCGGTCTGTCTTTGCAGCACCTTGACATGGGGCCAGCAGAGTACCAGTGGTCCTCACCGGCCCTTGGATGCTGACTTAGGCTTACGCCCGGAATCGCCCGCCCAGGTCATTATCAAAGACGTTCCCGCTTATTTGTGGCGGCATGGTTGTGGCCCAACCGCGGCGGGAATGGTAATCGGCTACTGGGACAGTAACGGTTACCCGGACCTGGTACCCGGCGACGCGATTACACAGACAGCAGCGGTCGATGCCGTGATAGCCGACGACGGCGGCGTTGAAGACTGCGACAACGAAGTTCTCAATCACTACACCGATTACGCCTGCCCGATAGAGAGGTCAATCCTTTTAGAGGACAAGTCAGAACTGGGCGGGGAGGTGCATCAGGACAACTGCCTGGCAGACTTCATGTTAACCTCGAGAAGCTCCGAGGGCAACAAGTACGGATGGAGCTGGTTTATCCATGTCGCCCCGGCTCTTACCGGCTATGTCAAAATGGTATATCCGGGCGCCGATGTGAAGAGCGAGAATATCCGCTGGGCCGACTTTAGCTGGGAACGATTCAAAGAAGAAATCGACAATAACCGCCCGATGGTCCTGCTTGTCGATAGCTGGGCGCATTACAACACCGACCACTTTGTGACCGCCATCGGCTACAACGACGAAACCATGGAGTATGCCATTTACGACGAATGGGACACCGATATCCACTGGTATCGCTGGCATGAAAATGCGCCCGGAGAGGATTACGGGGTTTACGGTATCACCACCTTTAGCCTTCCCCGACGCGGCGGTCACAGCAAGCGCGGGGATGTTGACGGCAACGGCCGCGTGGATATCGACGATGTAGAATTCTTAATCAGCTACCTGAATCGCAATGGGCCAGCGCCGGGGGTATTCGAAGCAGCCGACGTAAATGGCGACGGGGCGCTGAATATTGGGGATATTGACTATCTTATCGGGTACCTGTTCCGGTCCGGTCCGGCACCGGTGGAGATCTAAGGCACCGGTACCGACTTTCGCGGACGAAATAAGACCACTCAGCCGGCGATATTCAGTCGCCGGCTATCTTTTTTTAGACGGAATTTTTCTGTTGAGCAAAGATTTTAACAGTCCTATAATTGGGCATAGATCCGTAGCGCTTTTTTTCATAACCAAAATCAAGGGAAGAGAACTATGGAACCAGTGGCAATCAACTACCTGGCTGTCATTGTGGCCGCCGTAGCATATCTCATCATCGGCTCACTGTGGTATTCGCCGCTGCTTTTCGGCTCAGCCTGGATGAAGGGAATCGGCAAAACCAAAGAACAGCTGGCCGGCGGCGCGACGCTAATTAACTACATCCTAGCATTAATCTTTGGATTCATCGCATCATACGGCATCGCGAGAATACTGCTCTGGAGAGGCGGCGGCGGTATCAGCGATGGCATCATAACCGGCCTGCTCGTCAGCGTCTGTTTTGTCTTAGCCACCTTTTTCATGAATGACATCTTCGAAAAACGGCCTGCCGGTCTGACTTTCATTAACGCCCTGTTTCACATTGTGGCACTCATTGTAGCGGGGATAATCATCGGCGCCTGGCGCTAACGTAACGCTAAAAGATATTGGGCGGGGACGAAATGTTCCCGCCCCCGCCGTTTTCTTTATCAGGTGAAACGATTATCCAGCTATCGACGTATGATGCATACGTAAACTATGGACGATAAATCGAATCTACATCCCATAATCGATCTCCATTGCGATATGCCGCACTACCTGGCTACCGTGTCCGGCGCCGATCCGCATAACGGGTCCGACATAGGCTGCGCCATACCGTACTTAAGGCAGGGCAATGTCAAGCTTCAGATTATGGCCATAAGTTCCGTTGAGGAGCATCCGGATATAGCCATCACCGAGGCCCAGATGGCCTGGATTGAAAGGCTGCTGACAGAATACGACGGACATTTCACCTTGCTTAATGACACAACCGCCGCCGACCAGTTTCTTAAATCTGAAGGCGTCACTATAATCTCCGCCGTTGAAAACGCCTCAGCTCTGTGCCCACCCGGTGAGCCACTCGAAAAGGCATTTGCGATGCTAGAGGACATTACGGCGCGAACGGGAAAACCACTTTACATCTCGCTGACTCACCACGGTGAAAACCGCTTCGGAGGCGGTAACAGAACTGATATTGGGCTCAAAGAGGACGGGCGTTCGCTTCTGGAGTATATCACCGGAAGGAAGATCGCGGTGGACCTGTCGCACACCAGCGACGCTCTCGCGCACGACATAATCGACTGTGTCGACAGCCAGAGATTGAATATTCCTGTAATCGCCAGTCACTCTAATTTCCGGACCATTTACGATCACCGGCGCAACCTCCCTGATGAATTGGCTCGGGCCATCATTGATCGGGGAGGGCTAATTGGTATCAACTTCCTGCGCGCTTTTCTTCACCCGGAAAATCCGGACTATTTGACAAGACACGTTGTCCACGGTCTTGAAAAAGGTGGGCGGAGTGCTCTCGCCCTGGGAGCCGATTATTTCTGCACCAACAGCCATCCCGATCCAAGCCGGATACCGTTTTACTTCGAACAACATGAGCACGCCGGCAAGTACCAGGCGGTTCTCGATTCCTTGCTTCCTGAAATGGATAACTCGACGGTTGCGGCCATCGCCTACGGCAACGCCGTTCGGTTTATTGAAGGACTAAAGTAGGCGTGTGAGCGCACGCCGGTCACTTACAACCCAGAACATACACCACCTTCTCGTCGGTGAACCCCAGGCGCGAGAATCTTTCAATCAACTCATTACCCTTATCTATGAGCTTCTGCGGACCATTGTTAGCGGTCAACCTCTCGATACAGTCGCTGGATATGGTTATCAACTGTTTGACAATCTCGTGGCTGTCCGCCTGGTCAAAATCATCAAGGTGTTCGAAAATATCTTTCTCTTTCAACTTCAGCGGATCGACCAGCGCAAGAATCTCCGCCCTGGTGAAGGTTTCGAAGTGTGGTACACCCAGCGCCCGGTCGACCGCTGCCCACCAGTGATGAATGTGGCGCTGTGAATTCTCTCTCAAAGTTTCAGGGCTCTGAAAGACCTCGCAAACAATGAACAGACCCCCCGGCTTCAGGACGCGCTTCATCTCGGCCAGAACCGCACCAACGTTTTCTAAGTGATGCAGAGAATGACGGATAGCAACGGTATCGAAGTGGTCGTCGGGAAATTCGAGTTGCTCAGCGCTCATCACCTCGAACCTAAAACCGGCGTCAGACTTCTCCCTGGCCTTTTCTATTCTATCGGGTGCCATATCGACACCGATAGCTTCGGAGTATTGACCAAAAGCGTTGACCAGCAGACGCAGGAAGTCGCCATGACTCGTGGCAACATCAAGAATCTTCCCCCCGTTGGCCTGTTTTAACCTGTCAATTATAGGATCCACCGCGGCAATTCAAGTAATCGTACTTAAGATTTCTTTTCTGACGGGTAACCGCCAAAGCTCGTTCCAGCGAAATCCTTCCGCACCGGATGGAACACGTCAATTACCAGGCAGTCGGTCACGGCCCGTCCGGAGTGGGGTACGTTTGGCTCGAGAACCATTGCTGTTCCCGGCACGAGACTGTACGTTTCGCCTTTGACGATGAGCTCCAGCTCGCCTTCGATAACGTTTACAACCTGTTCGTTATGATGCGAGTGCTCCGGCAGGAGAACCCCTTTTTCCAGCTTTGCGTGAAAGACCGTTACACAATCGGCGGTTACCGCGCGACCGTATATTCCCTTCGCTATCTGAAGCTCGGGCAGTTGATCCAGCTTAATAAACCCCATAGCGTCCTCCATGATTGATTGTCGTTGCGGATATTCCCTTTATTACGCAGGAGTCATGTCGAGGTTGCCCCGTCACTAACGGTATTTCTCAGGCAACGGACATTCCTCGTCTTCATCTCTCCAGATCATACTGGTTATCAGCCACGCGCCGCTGTCCTGACACAAATGAATAAAATTTACTCCTCGCTTCATCGGGTCTTTCTCGTCAGGCGAGTGGCGTGCTTCGTAGGTACTTATAACGCTGGCGATGTTACCGAATATCTCCGTCCGATGGATGATTCCGATCTCATGAAAATCATTATCCCTCAGAAAACGGGCAAGATTCTCAATGTAGGTGTCGATTCCCATCACTGTGGCGGTCGCTCCTTTGCTCTTCGATGACAGGCAAATCACCACATATGCTCCGGGAATGAACAGTGAACGCATTTTATCCCAATCACGTACCTGACCTGTGGTACCGGATATAATTTCATAAAAAGAGTCAATCCTGGATTTAATGGCTGCCAAGTGATTCATCGAGATTTCTCCTTTAAAGAATCAATACCCTCTCTGTAAATCAACGCAATTAGGCAACTGCTCCCCGCCTGCTGCTGTGTTAAGAAGACGCGCAAGCTCACGCGCCCGGAGCACCTCGGTCATGTCGGAATTCCCGGCCAGGTGCGGCGTCATGATAACGTTGGGCAACTCGTGAAACGCGTAGTCAGATGGCGGTACGTCCGATTTGCCCCCCTGCAGATCCGGATAATTATACCAGACATCCAATCCTGCCTTTATTTTACCGGTGCCAAGTATGTCGTACAGAGCTTTCTCGTCTATGATGCGTCCCCGCGATACGTTTATCAAGATTGCCCCCGCAGGCAGGAGTGATAGTTGCCTTTCGCCCATCATTCTTTTGGTGTGCTCTGTAAGAGGTAGTGACAAAAAGATGACTTGAGCGTCGGGCAACAGGGCTTCCAAATCCTCCGCCCGATAGATTTCAACCGCACCGTCATTGGGCTCGTGTCCGCTGCGACGGACCGCTCGCACATTCATGCCCATTGCCCGACACCTCTTAGCGATTTCCTTACCTGCGGCACCATAACCCACGACCACAGCCGTCTTCTCCGCCACCATATCGATGGCGCCCGTCTCATATCTCGGCGTCCAATCGTTTTTTCGCAGGGAAGCGTCGATATTCCGCAGGTCCTTAGCCAGCGCCAGCATCATGGCTACTGCCAATTCGGCAACTGGAACGGCGTTGTGATGCAGATTATGGGTCGTAATATGACGATAGTTGAGCATCAGGTCCCGGGTCTTTACCGGCAATCCCGCCCACGGGACAATCAAGTGCCTGAGCGCGGGGCTGGCTTCGATTAGTTCCTTACTGGGCACACCGCAGATAAGAATCTCGTATTCCGCCGGATCGGGCGCGTCCTCACCAACCGTCAGCGTGATGCCGGAATCCAACAGAGGCTGTAAGGCGCACAGAAAACTCTCGTCATGCGTACCAGCTATGTGTACGTGCAGTGCCATACGGACTAATATAATACACTCCGGTACCACTTGTACACCGCCAATACTTCCACTGAGCCCGGGTCCCGAATACCGGAAGAAGTCTGAAAACAAGCCGTTTACCGCCAACGTCCTCCAGTATGCTGGCATAATTTGCCGTTAGGAAATTTTTTGAAACATTAGCATGACCGGTCCGTCTGCATGTATGATGAATAAGGGGATAGCCAGATGAAATCAAACCCAGTCAACAGGCACCTGCTGTTCTTTTTGATCGCGATTAGCCTATGCGGCTGTTCGAAAAAGGCAACAGAGCCGAACCCACCACCCGAACCTGCTGATCTTCTGGTGCGGCTCAATTCTCTCCCGGGTGTGGCCGCAACTGAAATCGATCCACCGTCGGAATCGTTTCACACCCGGGCTTTTGAGATTGAGGTCGCTCAACCCATCGACCATAATAACCCCGCCTCCGGAACCTTCAACCAGCGGGTGTATCTTTCTCACTTCGACGAAGACGCCCCGATGGTCATGAGAACTTCCGGATACGCCGAATGGCGTAATCGGGTCGGAGAGGTCTGTGGTATTCTCACCGCCAATCAACTTCACATATCGCATAGGTACATGGGCACATCGATCCCATACCCGGTCGACTGGCAGTACCTTACGGTTGCTCAAGCCGCCGCCGATCACCACCGCATCGTCGAACTGTTCAAGGAGATCTATACCGGTCAGTGGGTGAGTACCGGGAGGAGCAAGGGCGGCCAGGCGGCACTTTTTCATCGACGCTTCTATCCCGACGATGTAGCTATTACAATCGCCATGGTAGCGCCGATTGTATTCGATACGGAAGATACTCGCTTTGAGACTTATCTTTCGGAAGTTGTCAGCGATGAGGCGTGCCGGGAGAAGATCAGGCAGTTTCAGACACTGTGTCTCCAGGAGCGCGATAATCTCCTGCCATACCTCGATTATTATGCTGACACCAGCTCGCTGACGTTTTCAATGAGTATGGATTCGGTTCTGGAGTTTTCAGTGCTTGAATTTCCTTTCGCATTCTTTCAGAGCAGTCCGGGTAACTGCGATGATGTACCTGATGAGACCAGTACCTATCTTGAGATGTTCGAGGCCCTGATGACATTCTCCGGGATTGACCTCTTTTCTGTTGAATACATCCAATATTACGGCCCTGTCTACTATCAGATATATACTGAAATAGGCTACTATCGGCTGGTAGATGACCACCTGCTGGACCTGATGGAAGCACTTCCCGATCCGACTTATTCGTGCCTGGCGCCCGCGGGAGTCGAGTTAGTGTACCACCCTGAGGTCCTGCAGGATATTGGACAGTGGCTGAGCACCCAGGGCGACAGTATTATCTATGTGTACGGCGTTATGGATCCCTGGTCGGCCGCAGCGGTTGAGTTTGGCGGCGGCGCAAATGCTCTTCTTATCATGGAACCCGGCGCTAATCACTCGGTTGAGATCCAGACTTTGTCTGATCCGACACCGGTATACGAAAAACTGGAAACATGGCTGGGGATCGACCTGCAGACGTCTGCACAGGCAAGGCCTGCCATTGAATATGATGATCCCGGTGTTCCCCGAATGTAATACATCGGGCCCCAATGTCTGCCGCGATAGAGAAATCGAAGCCTTTCAGACTCCGACTTGCATTTCCGGGTAAACATTGTTATCAAAAGGTTGCCAGGGTTCGTAATTAATAAAAAATCAATATCAAATACGAGGGTTGCTCATAATGAAAACCGCAATTCCGAAAATCGTCATATCGGCAGCACTGGTTCTGTCCGTGTTACTACCGACATCATTATTGGCCCAGACGGATGAAATAACAATCTCCGCGCAGCAATTAGCCGGTAATGTCTATATGCTGAGCGGCCGCGGTGGAAACATCGGCGTGCTGATAGGAGAGGACGGTACCCTTCAAGTCGATCACCCAAACGCCGAACTCTACCCGAAGACAGCAGAAAAAATCAAAGAGCTTGGCGGCGGTCCGGCAAGAATCCTTGTCAACACTCACTACCATCTCGACCATACCGGGGGCAACGAGTTGATCAGTCAATCCGGAGCTGTGACAATAGCTCACGAAAATGTCCGCAAGCGGCAGATGTCCGGCAATTCGATCGCTTACTTCCAAATACAGCATCCCCCCCTCAGCGGTCAGTGGCTGCCGGATATTGCATTTGAAATCGGCCTTACTCTCCATTTCAACGGCGAGGAGATAGAAGTCTATCACGTAGGACCGGCTCATACCGATGGCGACGCGGTCGTATACTTCAAGAATGCCAACGTAGTTCATGTCGGCGACATCTTTTTCAATGAAATCTATCCCTTCATTGACCTGGAAAACGGGGGCAACTTCGAGGGTTTGATTAAAGCCATTGACGACATTCTCGCGAAAATTAATGAAAACACTCACGTTATTCCCGGTCACGGTCCGGTGACGGATTATGCCGGGTTCAAGGCGTACCGGGACATGCTGGCAACCATAATGAACAGGGTTCAGGGTATGGTTGACGACGGCAGGTCATTGGAAGAAATCATTGCTGCCAAACCCACGGTGGAATTCGACGAAGGCAATCAGGGGTTCATTCCGGCGGATGATTTGGTTAAGTTCGTGTATGATGATCTCACTCCTTAGGTTGTCCGACTTAAGACCATCGGCTGGAATTTTTGCGGCCCGATAAAATAATTGACCGGGCACGGAGGTATACTTAGTGTAGACACTATCGACCGAGACCGTTTTCGCGGGAGGTAATATATGCTATTCAGTAAGCGCTGGTCCAAAGAATTCGACAAACTGCTTGAGGAAATTGCCGGCCTATGGGGAGGCGAGGTCAAAAGGCCGAAGAACGATCCGCAGCATTCTTCCTTTCGCATTGCCGATGCTGAGCTGTACAGTTATCCAAACCTGCGAACCAGATACGGCCGGTATGAGGTCTTTATCGAAATCAGCAATTCCCCGATGGGCGATGTGGTCTGGATCGATGGTCAGGATGGTGTGGAATTCCTTAAAGTATTTGTGCTGACTCCAACCAAGTACGACATTCTCATTCGACACGAATCATTGATGGACAGACTCCGGAAAGCCTTACGGCTTACCGAGGAAACCGAAATCGACAATCCGGAGCTGGATGCGCGTTATTTTCTGTCGGCCAAGACAGGTCAAGGGAAAACACTTCTTCGCCGTCAGGACTTTCAACATGCTGTGAGAAGCCTCGAGCCATTCGCAACTTTGCGCATCCTACCGCGCTGTCTGTGCTGGTCACAGGAAATCACAGAAGAGTCACAGCTTCAGGCTACCCACGTACAGAATTATACGGAACGTCTAATCTGTTTGACGAAAATCCTCTCCGAATTAGAGTGACGCGGATTTCGAAATGGTGTTGTGCGGCGGGCCCGCCCGACGAGAGCGGGCCCGCCTTTCTCCTGTTGTTAGTTAACCCCATACTTGTGACCGTACTTGGCGGCCACATAGTCGATATCCTTGTCTCCCCGCCCTGACAGGTTGACCAGTATGGTTTCGTAACTCTCCATCTTCGGAGCCAGTTTCATCGCATAGGCTACAGCGTGAGCGCTTTCAAGAGCCGGAATGATTCCTTCTGTCCTCGACAGTTCGAAAAAGGCGTCAATCGCCTCGGCGTCGCTGATTGTCTCGTATTCCACCCGCTTGATATCCTTGAGATGGCTGTGTTGGGGGCCAACTCCGGGGTAGTCAAGGCCGGAGGCAATAGAGTAAACCGGAAGGGGTCGCCCTTGTTTATCCTGGAGCACGTAGCACTTAAACCCGTGGATGATTCCGGGCGACCCCAGAGTCAAAGTCGCGGCGTGGTCGCCGGTCTTGAATCCCACCCCCGACGGCTCCACGCCATACATCCTGACCGCGATATCGTCGAGAAAGGCTGTGAACAACCCAATCGCATTGGATCCGCCGCCGACACAGGCCACGAGACAGCCCGGAAGACGACCGGTCATCTCTCGAAATTGCCTCTTGGCTTCCTCTCCGACGATCTTCTGAAAATCCCTCACCATCATCGGGAAGGGATGCGGCCCCACTACCGAACCGATTGCATAAAACTGATTCACGGGATCTTGGACGTACCCTTCGAACGCCGCGTCGACCGCCTCCTTGAGCGTTTTCAGGCCGATTTTGACCGGCACGACATTAGTTCCCAGTATCTTCATGCGTACTACATTGGGGTGTTCCTTCTCCATGTCAACTTCACCCATGTAGATATCGCACTCCAGCCCGACCAGCGCCGCCGCCGTAGCCAGAGCCACTCCGTGTTGCCCGGCTCCGGTCTCGGCGATGATTTTCTTTTTGCCCATTCGCTTGGCCAGAATAGCCTCACCCAGACAGTGGTTTATCTTGTGCGCCCCGGTATGGTTGAGATCTTCGCGTTTGAGATAGATCTGCGCCCCGCCAAGCTTTTTGGAGAGATTGCGGCAATAATACACCGGGCTGGGACGACCGACATAGCGCCTCTGAAGGTCTCTGAGTTCCTGCTGGAATTCATGGTTGTCTTTGTAGTAAAGGTAGGCGGTAGTGATTTCGTTGAGAATGTTAATGAGGGGTTCGGGGACATATTGTCCACCGTACTGACCGAAATATCCGTTAACGTCAGGTAAAGGCTCCAGTTTTCTTGCGCGATGCATGTTTTACTCCTTTCTTTTGATCCAGAATTTTCTTCGATACCGACCTTCGTGCCTTCAGCACTCTGGAGCCGCGGGTAATTTTGCACAGGCTGATTCCCAGCTTTGCGGCAATTTCCCTCTGCGGGACTCCCCTATGAAGCATCTTCATAAGTCGCCATCGAAGGGCAACATCCCGAATCTCAGCAGGAGTAAATATCTCTTTGAAAAGGCGTTTCATAGTCGTGGTGTCTTTGATATCAGCAAAAACGCCTGTTATTTCATCGTTACGGGCCACCGGCCCTCCCTGTTGTTTCTATGTATAGAAACATTATATATGAAAAGGTATTTTTGTCAAGATGTTTCTGTACCGAAAGGACAGGCGCTCGCCCACAGCAAACCCGGGGTCACCGTAGGCGTTGGAAATGAGCGACTTGGCGTCTTTCGGCCGCGGCTTTGCCGCTGACATTAGTCAATAAAAGTATTTGTATCTTCGGGATACATACCATATACTTAGTCGACTACACTGGACAGTGCTCAGCCGCAGAGTACGTTCCGATAACATGGAGAAGTTATTTTGCCCGAATTAACCGCCAGCCGAAAGGCACGGATTGCCGCCCGGACTCTCAAGAATATCGTTGTCGGCCGACCGGTGTGCGTATCTTTTGAAATAACCTATAATTGTAACGCTCGATGCAAGCACTGTGATCTCGGGGACTACATCGAGGAGCCTCGCCTGGGTCCGGGGGTTTTCGCAAGCCATCTGGAGCGACTAAAACCGGCCGTGGCCCAGATATCCGGTGGCGAGCCCACCCTTCGCAAGGACCTTTACGATATAGTGGCCGAGATGCGGCGGCGTGACCCGGTGGCGGTCTTTGTTATAACCACCAATGTTACCATCCTGAATGAAGAACGCTATCTCAAACTGCGCGAGTCCGGAATCGATCAGTTTTCAATCTCTCTTGACTATCCCGATGAACGTCAGAACGAGTTTCGCAACCTGAAGGGCAATTTCGAAAAGATCGCTGATCTTATGCCGCGGCTGGCAAAATATGGCAACAACGACATTATTCTGGCGTGTGTGGTGCAGAGTGACAACTTCCGCGACCTGCCCAGGATCGCCGATCTGGCTAAAAAATGGGGTGTGGCCGTGAACTTCAGTACCTACAATTCTCTCCGAACCAACAACACCGACTATTTGGTAAGCAAGCCGGACGACCAAACCGACTTGAAACGGGTCGTGGATCAGCTCCTGGAGATGCAAAATGATGGCTACTCAATTCACACCTCCAAATGGACTCTCTACCAGATGATGGATTTCTTCCGTACCGGCCGGCAGCCGAACTGCCGGGCCGGAAGAAGATTCCTGATTGTGAATCCCTGGGGAAAGCTCACGCCGTGCGGTATGTTCCGCGATATGTACGATTCTCAGGATGAACTGGTTCGTGAGTTTTCAAGCAAGAACGTCTGTGATAAGTGTTTCACGGCGATCCGGGCCAATTCCGAAAAAGGTCTCTACCGACTCATGGCCGATGCCCTGCGTGTCGTAAGTCGCAGGCGAGCATCCTGAAGACCATCCTCACAACTTTCCTTATCACAGTAACCTGAGTTGAGTATCTGTATGCCGATGCGCTGTCGGGTTCCGATGTGGGCTAATCAAGCAGCGCCCCGTATGTCTCGATAATCTCGGCGTAGTCCGGTCTCCCGACACCAGACGTCTTGAAAGCGAGGTATGAGGTACGGGCGGCTTCTATGTTTCGCTCAGCCAGGGCAGCCAGCATCATTACGACATGCCCGCCGGGCGCATTCGGCCTTATTACAAAAAGGGTGTCGGCCAATGCCTTTGCACCGACAATATCCCCGATGTGCAGGCACGACGCGGCCATAGCCTCAAGAATGTTTTCCGACTTTGGGGCAAGTTCGTGAGCGCGGATAAACATGGCCAACGCCTCCTTATACTTGCCCGCTCGCTGCAAATGCATACCGGCACCGTAGTATGTGACGTTGTCCGGGCGCAGCTGCAAGGCACGTTCGTAGCTGTACAAGGCCTGGTCAAACCTACCCTGAAGCGACTGGATACTCGCCAGCGTGCGAAGGTATACTCCGTCGTTCGGGTTACGCTCGACGAGTCGGGATGCGAGAACCTCCGCCTCGTCCAGCCCGCCCTTGCGAACCAGCGAGTCTATCCTCTTCAATGTAGCGTCACCCGGAAAAAATTCGTACATCCTGGTAATCGCCAGCCGATGGTTCCGCTCGTTACCGCTACGCTGTGTATACGCTGCGAATGAATTCCACCCGCCACGATCTCTTTCTCCATAATGCGTCAGCAAGGCCAACACCCTGTTTTCAGCGGAACCGCGTGATATGTTGGCCGCCATGAAGGTGACGGTACCGGCAACACATACGACGGCTACTATCATCGCCACACGGGCTGATAACCTATCCCTGGACGCACCGATAACGGACAGAAGAAGGAGAACCGTCGGAAATACCGCCAGCGACATCAAATCAATATCCCGGGCCATTCCCAGCTCCGGCTTAATCACCAATACGAAACTCAGCCCCCCCGATGATGCCAGAAGCAGAAAATACACCGCATCCCTGCGGTGACCCCTGTCTTTGAGGCAGCATAGTAGGGCAACCAGAACCACGACGGCAGGACATAGAGCTATGATCAGATTTCCAATCTCGTGTAAGTGTTGCCATGACAGGATAGAATAGTCGGCGAAAGAACCGCGAGAACCGGTAAGCGGGAGGAAGTACCGGGCGAATTCGTTACTCGAATGACTCAGCACCGCACTGCCTATGGTTGCCAGAACCGGTAATGCGGCGGCGAGGATCACTATGGGCGAGGTTCTAACCGCAACCGCAGAGTCGCGTTTGACACGCCGCCACAGCAGGTAGAACAGCGCCGGTAAAAGACTCAGGCTTTCCACATGGCAAAGCACCATGCCACCAAAAACGGCCACAATTGCAGCAATCGAGCCAACTTGATTGAAGTTGCGAAGTGAAAGCAGAAGCCACAGTGACGTTGCCACCCACACCATCGAGTAGAACTCGACGTGTCCAAAGAAGATTATAATTCCTCCGGAGAAGAGCAGTACCATCAACGATAGAAGACGCTTGACCCGATCGTTCGATAACTCGCCCACGATACCTATCATCAGCAAAATTGTCACGGCTCCGCAGATAATGCTGACAATCTGAAAGGCTGTTTGAGCGGATTCATACGTGAATTCACCAAGCAGCCCCTGCACCACGCGTATTATCAATACCGCCCCATACTTGGTTGCCTCAGCGTGGTATGTACTTAGACCACCGAAAGAATTTAGCAGGTGGTATCCGTCGCCGGTGAAGTAGGTGGGTAGTCGAAAAAGGTAGAAGAAAGCGGCCAGCGACACCATTGCCAGCTTCGGCGGTAACCCTCGTTCCCAAATCAGCCTTGACAGCGCCTCGATATAAGTGTTCAGCCTTGCCGATGATGACGGCCAGAAAGCTATGATCACTATTGCCAGTATCGAAAGTCCCGGTATTGCCAACCATGGCTTGCTCAAGAATGCAAGCTGGTGTACACCCCAGGCCGAATTAAGAGGAATAATCCAGGCAACACCATAGAGCAAAATCGTCACCAGAGACGTGACCGCTGTCGCCACCGTCTGAGACTTCATA
This sequence comes from Candidatus Zixiibacteriota bacterium, assembly GCA_020351995.1. GTDB lineage: Bacteria > Zixibacteria > MSB-5A5 > GN15 > FEB-12. Next base: position 694,106 of record CP070674.1, on the reverse strand, counting down.
GCAACGGGGTTCAGCCGGCGCCGACCGGGCGCAGGCCTTATTGTGATTAAGTTGTCTTAACTAAATCTATCTACGATTAGCAGGCATTCGCGACAGCTCGCAATGCCTCACTCCCATTTATGATCAAAGTGATGCGGCCGTAGAGGCTCTATATTAAAGATAAGCGAAGGCCGACCCCGTGTCAACACGGAAGCGTGCCCTCCGCAAGGAACATCGAAGATTGACAACGCGTTTGGAACTCTTGCGCCCCGTCCTGAATGTAATAGGCATCTATGGTTCGTAGGTGACGTACTCGACTGTTTTCAGTTTTTTCCTCTTTGGGTGTTTCACCGAGGGTACAAAGAAATCCGGACCCTCAGGACGCCGCATTCGCACCGTGTAATCCTGGCATCCCTGGCAACGACGAATCTTACCCAGAGCTTCCTTTTTGATTCGTCTCCTTTTGGTATGCGTCGGGGCATAAACAGGATGTTCGACGATATCATAACCTTTCTGAGGGTCGTTATCATCGAGGAATCTCACTCCGGCCACTATCTCATCGCTACCTTTTTCATAAAGCGTCGCTCCCGGACACTCTATAAAGACATAATCCTCATCGTCGCGCTCTTCGATGAATACCCTGGCGTACTCGAGGTCGCGCGAGTTACACCTCTGGCATATCCAGACACCGTTCTTCTGGATGAGCCGCCTTCTACAATGAATGCAGGTTTTGTCGTCTGTCATAACGTACCGCCTCCGAATATTTCCCCGGCATTCTGATGTTTAGCGAGGGAAGTTCTTGAAACAGTTCCATTACCATTCCCTGCAATCCGGCTGCCAAGCACTTTGGAACATGATTAACTCGTTGTTAAGGAAGGAAGTAGGGCGAACGGGCGAGGGATGTTGGGCCCGCGTTTTGGACTCAAACAATTGAATTAAACCGACAGGTCTCGACTCAGCCCTTGAACAGCAAAAATACCGAACAGACTGTCACCGTTACCGGGAGCAGAGTCGGAAACGAATAAGGCACGAAGAATGAACCGAGAAAGGCGAGAGCCATTGAAGGTATCACGAGGTACTTTACGGTGGCAAAGGTAATTTTGACCAGTTTTGATAGTATGAAAACCGAGAGCGCCGCGACGAGTATATAGGCGGCGTACAGACCATTCTGACCGAACTGCTCCAGAATGAAACCTTGTGCCGAGCCCAATACCCCGGAGAACTCATCGGCTTTCTTCGCCGCCCCCTCGGCTAACTGTCTGGCCTGGGTCAACAGGTCACCATTCGACATTCTGATCCTCCTCCAGTGGCTCGATCATCAGCGATGATTCCCCCACCCGAACCAACCCCTCCATACGGGTTGTCAAGAAATTCTTGGAGGTTATCCACTTGTGCGAAAGCTCCAGAATCTCTTCCTGCCCGATATCGGTTTCCCAGTCCATTATGATCTGATCTATTACCTTGTCGTCAATTTCTACATCATCCATGGTGAGAACAAACTTCACTCTCATATTCCTACCGTCCTGCTGAAGTAGTTTCATTTCGTTCACAACTACTTTTTGCAAGCCGGATGCCGCCACTGGCCGGCGGGACTCGTGTTACAAGTAACCTTTTGAAAGAGAGTGTATTATATAAACGATTGTGCGGTTTCTGAGCAGATTGGAACTATTTTCCAACGAGGTGCGGTTGCAAGATAGAGGGGGCCAGCCAATACTATATAGGTCAAAAGAAGACCCGATAGCCAGTTAGCTCATCGGGTCTTCGTCTTACACAAGATCATACTACTTAGCCAGAATAGATGTGTATTACGTTGCGGTTCAAGAGATAGACGTGAATCCTGGCTAAGTAAGCTATACAAACCTTGTCTTCGTGGATGTCCGCCCTATTCCCTCCGATCAGAAATCAAGGCGGACATAACTCCCCATAGCTGGTCCTCCTTGCTAAAAGTTAAAAGTTCTTCGGTATATGGAATCGACATGAGTTTCGGCAAGTCGTCAGACGTCAAGCCTCGACTGTTTTGAATCGGGTGAAGGGATTGGCAGATTAGGTAATAGTGCCGCAGATGTGCCGGGCCCGCGAAAAGCCGAGAAGGCCTACACAGGCCGCCCCTGTCAATCAAGGTGGTTGTCGTCATTCTTACTCGCCTTAACCGTTGTGTCTCAGCGCCTTCCCGCGGACGGCGTCGACTGCTCGGGTTGGCGTTGTGCCCGGTACAGTCTACCGCTGGAGCCGCTGAATCTGCGATTCCATTACAAAGGACTGATAAGGCCAGCCGTTTGTTTAATGCTTTCGTGCGCAAAATTGGCGCAAAATCGGCGATCTTGACCGCCCGCGAGCTTATTTCGGCTCGCCATACTCTGAAATCATCTGGGGAATCGACGGGTCAATATCAGGTGGCTATAACTTGGGCCTTGGTTTATATTTAGCGATGCGAAGGCGCCCCCGATGCTAAAGTATTGAGGGGCAAAACCGATAACTTACTACGTATGGATCAAGATTTCCTAATCCATGATATAACCAAGGCTGAACGTGAGAAACACGCCAGCAAGGTCCTCCTTCAGAAAGACAAAAAACCGCTCTGGAGGGAATACCTTGAAACGGCTATAATCGCCCTGGTGGCGGCGCTGCTTTTGAGGGTATTCGTCGTTTCGGCCTATCGGGTGAGCTCTTCGTCGATGGAGAACTGCCTCTACGAAGGTGACTACATCTTTGTCAACAAGCTTGCCTACGATTTCGGCAAGGAGCCGGAGGTCGGCGATATAATCGTTTTCAGGTATCCCAACAATCCCGACAAGGAGTTCATCAAGAGGATTGTAGCTACGGCGGGACAGGCGGTTCAGGTGGCCGATAAGGTATTATATGTCGATGAGGAGGTCGCACCGATTCCCCTTCACGCCAAGCACACCGACAAGCGGATCATTCCCGGCGACCTGTCTTTCCGCGATAATTTCGGACCTTACCTGGTACCGTTCGACGGTTATTTTGTCATGGGTGACAATCGTGACGACAGTCGCGACAGTCGTTTCTGGGGCGAGGTGCCGCGTGAAAACATCATCGGCAAAGCCGTTTTCGTCTACTGGTCGTGGCAGCCTGACAGCGACGCACCCGGATGGGAATTTCCATACATTATCGATGCTTTCCACTGGATAGGGTATGCGTTGTGGAACTTCCCCTCGAATATCCGCTGGGAAAGACTCGGTACTTCGATTTAGTCGATGTCGTTTTCCCTCTATTTACATTATCCCTTTTGCGCCAGCAAGTGCTCTTATTGTGACTTCTATAAAGAGATATATCATGGGGCGGCGGAGCTTGAGTTTTTCGAGGCTCTCAAGACCGAAACCAGACTGGCCGCCGAAAACCTGGGTGACAGCGGTCGCGATATAAGCACCATCTTCATCGGCGGCGGGACACCATCGCTAATCAATACCGAAAGTCTCGCCGACTGGCTCGACCTGTTGCGAAGGCATTTCGCATTGAGTAATGACCTTGAATTTTCTATCGAATCCAACCCGGAGTCGGTCACCCTGGAAAATCTGCGCGCTTTCGGGAAGCTCGGCGTCAACCGCCCCGTGTTCGGGATCCAATCGTTTAACACGAAAGTCCTTAAGATTCTGGGGCGGGAACACAACCCACATCATTCGCAGCGAGCCATCTATTACGCGAACGCTCTAGGCTTTAAGAATTTCGGGGTCGATATCATCTTCGGTCTGCCTTTTCAGACCAGTCGGATGCTGGTCGACGACATCGACCAGATAATCGATCTCGATCCACCTCATATTTCTTTCTACCAGTTGACGGTCGAGGAAGGTACGCCGCTGGCCACGATGGTGCGGGGCGGGAAAGTTCGCCTGCCAGACAACGAGCTCTCGCTGGCCATGTACAAAGGAAGTTGCCAGCGTTTTATCGAAGCCGGGTACACCCGATATGAAGTGTCGTCGTTTGCCAAACCCGATTTCGAATGCCGACACAATCTGAGCTACTGGCACGGCTCTGACTATCTCGGCCTGGGACCATCGGCGCACTCGTTCATCAACGGGCAGCGTTTTATGAATCGGGCCAACGTGTCCGAATATATTGGGCTGCTTCAAAAGAACGAACTGCCGCGGTCAGTAGATAAGTCGGGTCGCGAAGAACGCATGACCGAGGCCATCATGCTGGGGTTGCGCACCGCCGGCGGTATCAGCCGCGAGATGTTCTCACAGAGATTCGGCGTTCCCCTGGAAGCGTGTCTCGATCGCAGGCAGTACGAGATGCTCGTGCGTTCGGGCCATCTCATACCTGAAAAGGGGAGCCTTCGCCTTTCTGATGACGGCATCGTCCTGGCCGACGAGATCACCCGAAGATTGATCAAGTAGCTCGAAGTGTCGAAACCTTCGTCTGGCGACGAACCCTGCCGGGCAGGGGATTTCGACCTACAAGGCCTTTGTTGCCGACGGACGCTATGGCAGGTTCAGTTTCGGCCTGACAGCGGCGTAGAGCTCTTCGGCGCGCTGCGAGCCGATTAGTAGTGGTCGGTTTTCAGTAAACTTCAGTTGCAGTCCTTTATCTCCGCTGACGGTATACGAAAGACCACCCTTACCACACTTAATGCCCCAACCGCCGTATTCCCGCAGTGCTTTGTATGTACGCACTTCGCATCGTGTGATGGAACCAAAGGCCAGTTTACGTGGGGAAAGATGAAACGGTTTGAATTGCACATATATGCCGTCAGGGCGCACTTGAGTATGAAGCCCGCCGAAGAGAAACAAGGCCGGAAAGCCTATGCCAAACAGCAACCAGAAGACGATCAACAATATGACCGGCATCGCCGGTTGACCGAGCGGATTGCTTAATAACAATTGCTCGATGATCAAAGCCCACATAATGACGGCGATGACAATTATAAGTATCCAGACCCAGCCCTGTCGAAAACGCTGGACCTCGGTATAGATCGGGCTACCGGCGGTTTCCTGATTCATATATACCTCCTGGCGATCGAATTCACGGACTTATGCATGAAAAACCCCGTTGCGTGATAAGCCTCCTCCCCGCGTCTAACGAACCAAATCAATCATTGGTCGATCAGTCAATAAAAACATTGTTCCAGTCGCGCACCATCAAGTCATTAGAGCATCCAAAAAAGCGTTTGTCGCACGTTTCAAACCGTCTATATTGCCCCTATGACGCCGGACAAGTATCCTGATTTCATGGCCATGGCCATGCGCGAGGCGGAAGAGGCGTTCGAGAACGGTGAGGTTCCGGTAGGCGCTATTGTCGTTTTCGAAAACCGTATAATCGGGCGTGGCCACAACCAGACGGAATCGCTGCACGACGCTACGGCCCACGCCGAGATACTGGCTCTGTCGGCGGCCTACAACCATTTTGGCGACTGGCGACTGGAAAACTGTTACCTCTTTTCAACGTTAGAACCGTGCGCCATGTGTACCGGGGCGGCGGTTTTATCGCGCATCAAGACCATAGTCTTCGGAGCGCATGACCCAAAGTTCGGAGCCTGCGGCTCAATTTTTAATCTTCCCATCGAACCGCGTCTTAACCATAGTATAGAAGTTGTCAGCGGGGTGCTGGCCGATGAGATCGGCGCCATGATGAAAGACTTCTTCCGGCAGGTACGCGATAACAAGGAGAAGATAAATTGATCGTATGGGATGAGAAGGCAGAATCGTTCTGGAAGAAGGTCAATCTCACGGCTTTCGTCGCGCTCGTGGCCAGCCCGATCGTCTACGCCGTCATCGGGTACGTTGTCGACGTAACTCCGAAGGGCGGCGGTGAACTCGACATGATGCTGTATATACTGCTCATAATAGCTGTCATTCAACCTGCTTTTGCAAGAGTGATAGAGCGGTTCCAGATAGATGCTTACAGAAAAAACCAGCAGACGAAGATGACACTTGAGCAACTCTATTTCAATCTGGCTATAATAAGAATCGCGTTTGTCGACGCCATTTACCTGTACGGGTTGCTTCAGGTGTTTCTTAGTGCCGAAACAATCCGGATGCTGTACTTTTATCCCATCGGGATTGTCTGGACGTTCATATACTGGCCCAGGAAGTCGGGCTATGAAGAGTTTGTCATAAGGATGGAAAGCAATGTCCCCGTTATTTGATGACGAGTTTGATCTCAATCGAATCATAATCAAGCCCCTGTATTTCGGGATGGCGGTCAATGTCCTGATCCCGATGGGTCTTTTGGTGGTTTGCTACTATTTTGACCGGCAGCAGACGCTCTCCAACCGGATTCCCGAGATGGCGGAAACGCTCTTCTGGGTCCTGGGCGGCGTGTCGGTGGCGCAGGCCGGTGTGGCGCTGTGGCTGCGCAACAAGGTGATGCATCAGCCGATGATCCGCCGCAAGGAGACTTTCGAGGACTACCTGATCGATTTCATGTCGTCGAAGTCGAAGAGCATATTTCTGATTATCGCCGGCATCGTTCTGTATGGGATACTTTATTTTTATCTCACAGCCCAGTTTGAACCGCTTTTGTTCTTTGTGATATTCTCCTTTTTCGCGTTCCAGGTGGTTCGTCCTCGATTTGGTTTTCTCCGCAAGGTGATCGCTCGCCAGAAGGAGCTGGTTGAGCAAGGCAGTTTCCGGCGGGATTAGGCGTGGTCGGATCATGTTTGTTATTTGAATCCGGGTAACCCCCTCAATCCCCCTTATCAAGGGGAGCAGGCTTAGCCTGTTTTGTTGACCGCGCTCCAGGGTAGGCAATCTTCATGCACCGGCAAACCACAGACCGAGAGACCTTGTCCGTCGAGGACAAGTCATTCCTGCGAAAGCAGGAATCCAGTCGCGCCTCCGCAGTAGCGGAGGTTGCAGTCTCAACCCACGATATCATCATATAGATCACGCCAATTGGGATTCGATTTTTCGATCAGTTCCAGTTTCCATGAACGCCTCCACCTCTTGATTCGCTTTTCTCTCATGATAGCTTCCCTTAGGTCGTCATGACACTCGTAGTAGACCAGTATGTACACCTCGTATTTGGAGGAAAAGCCCTCGGTTTCTCGCATCTTATGGTTTGCTACGCGCTTGACCAGATCCGAAGTGACTCCGGTATAGAGCGTACCGTTCTTCTTAGAAGCAAGGATGTAGACAAAGGCTGTCTTCATCGCGTACTTTCCTGGATTCCCGCTTTCGCGGGAATGACTTGAAGCTGCATGGCTTCAAGTGGACAAAGAGTGATCGACTTCATGTTTATGCGCCTGTTTATTGATGCGTTCCAATGTAAGTCTGGTTGGTGACAGGGCATGTCACTGTTACTCCTTTATTCAGAACCTTGTTGTACGTGGCTTACCGGTAATGGCTTACGGCGATTTGGGTTCGTTTCGTCATTTTTTGGTTTCTCCGTAGGGGTTCGAAATTTTGGATGCCTACGGCGTGGCCTACTAATAGGCGCAGAGTAGCAATCAGGGTTGGAGTTGTAGAGAAATTGTGGGGCAGTGGGGGCTTATCCAAAAACCTTTACAATCGGGGCGGATTTCGTAAATTTAGCTGGCCGGCTTCGGGTGGCCCGCCATTTGAGTGGGTTTCCGGGTCGGTGACAATTGAATCGGAGAGGTGGCTGAGTGGTCGAAAGCGGCGGTCTCGAAAACCGTTGTACCTTCGGGTACCTAGGGTTCGAATCCCTACCTCTCCGCATG
>CP070674.1:661960-686388 GCA_020351995.1 Candidatus Zixiibacteriota bacterium | reverse complement strand
GGTGAAGCGTCCGCCATGCTGAGGATAGAACTGGTGTTCGCGGCGCCAGAAATCGGGGGTGTCGGTCATGAATGAGTGAGTGTGGGTGCATTCGGCAACCAGGTTATCCAGGCCCATGATGAAAGCGCCGGCACCGGCGGCGGCGGAAAACTCGAGGGCATCGGACGGGGCGCCCTGCGAGGTATCGGCGGCAATGGCCAGCGCGTATTTCATCTGTTTGGCCTCAACATGGCTCAGGGCCACGAACATGGCCTCGGACCCGGCTTTACAGGCGAACTCGAAGTCGGCGCAGTGGATATCCGGGGTGGCACCGATAGCCTCGGCTACGACCGTTCCGGACGGCTTGACGGCGTACGGATGCGATTCGGAGCCGATATAGATGGCACCGATATCGGCCGGATCGATATCTCCGGCCCGTACGAGAGCCCTTCTGGCCGCCTCGACCGACAGTGTTATAGTGTCCATGTCCGGCGGAGGGACCGATTTTTCGCGCAACATCAAGCCTTTCTTGTAGCTTGGCGCGTCGGCTCCCCAGACTTTGGCAATTTCCTCGACTTTGATGCGATGGCGTGGTAAGTGCGCACCGTATCCTACAATACCTGCCATAAGTTACCTCAGATTTATGTGGTTAGCTAAAATGTGTTTTCATGTCCTGCAAGGTCATCTGTAAGCGCCAAAAATAACGATATTTCGTCAAAAAACAAGTACTCCCGGAAAAATTATTGGCCGGCCCGTTTAAACTTGCGGAAAACGCCTAAACCGCCGATAAATAGACCATGCGAATATTCATTTTCCTGATTTTCATTTCGCTGGCCGCATCAGGCCTTAGCGCTCAGGACCTCAGCAAAGAACTCGATAACAACACCGCTTTTTATGAGGGAGAAAAAGTCAGCTATATTATCTCCCCGCCCGATGATTTCGTCATGGTGGAGCACGAAGCCGAGGTGGACGGCTACGCTTTCGCTTTTATTCCGGATGGCGAGAAGTATGACTCGGCCAGTGTCCGGATTGGAGTGAATATCTTCCGCATCAAGGAGGGTATGGAACAAAAGATCACGCTCGAGGATGTCATCCACGAGGACACGACCGCGCTCAGGGAGCATTTCGGCGAGACTTTGATAGTTTATGAAGTCGATTCCATTATCACAAAGAGCTACTTCCCCATCCGCAACCTGTATCTAAACGATACGACACGGTTTATCCCCAATGTGATGATGTCTTATCTTCGCGGAGGAAACGAAATTTTGATTTTTGGCCTGACGATTGACCTTGACTATCCGCGTTTCATGGCCGAGCAGATTTATACGGATTGCCTTAAGAAGATCAAGGTGCTGGTGAAAGGGAAGCTTGAGACGGGGTAGGTCGGACAAGTCAGAACCAGAATCCAAATAGTGAGCAGGAGTCGAAAACCACTCCTACCTTACAATTATTTATCATCACCATCCTTATAGTCTATTTCAACTTCCTCTTCCCCGGGTTTGGGCGGGTCTCCGCCGAAATCTTCGTCGCGCTCGTCTTCTTCCATATAGATAACGTGCTGTATGCGCTCTTTTTCGTCGGCGTTTTGCAGGTCTTCAAAGATGGTACGGCCGATAAACCGGGTTGACTCATTGATCCAGGCTTTGTCGATCCAGTGGCGCTTTATCACCCAGGCACAGATACCGAAAATGCCAAGCAACGTCCCGACGACGACTATGACGGAGACTATTTGTTCCGTACCCATGCCAGCTACTATCCCTCCCACTCATCGAGCAGCTTGCGCTGCTTGTCAGTAAGGTTCTTTGGTATCTCTATATTTATGGTCACGTACAAATCACCCTGTTTGCCGCCGACAGCCAGACCCTGTCCCTTCAGGCGCATACTCGTACCCGGCTGAGTGCCGGGCGGGACGGTGAGCGATACTTTTTTGGTCAGGGTCTTAACCTGTACCCTGGCGCCTTTGATAGCGTCCATAAAGGATATACTAACCGACGTATAAACGTCATTTCCTTTGCGTTCGAAATTTTGATCCGGCATAACTTTCACCGTGATGATTAAATCCCCGCTTGCTTGTCCATTATAACCCGGTTGTCCCTGCCCCGCCAGTCGAATCTTTTCGCCATCGTCAATCCCCCGGGGTATTTTCACTTTCAGTTTCTTGCCAGTATTGCCGACCGAAATGGTTCGAGTGGCGCCGTTTACCGACTCCATGAACGATATGGGAAGCTCCGCGGTCAGGTCCTGAGCCTTTCGTGGGCGGGCGCGATGGAGATCGTTTTCGAAGATCGATTCAGGCGAGCCGCCACGGCCGCCGAACAGCGATGAGAGAATGTCCTCGAACTGATCGAAACCGTCAGCACTGCTCATCTGAAAACTAAACGTGCCGCCGTTGGGGCCCTTTCTTTCCCAGAATTGTGAAAACTGGTTCGGGTCAAAGCCACCGGGCCGGCCACCGCCAGCGTACGCGCCATACTTGCGCATGGTGTCGTACTCGGCCTTCTTTTTGGCATCAGAAAGAACCTCGTAGGCGGCCGAGATCTCCTTGAACCTTCGCTCGGCCTCCTTGTCGCCTTTATTTTTATCGGGGTGATACTTCTTGGCCAGGCCGCGAAAGGCTTTTTTGATCTCTTCGGGTGAAGCGTTCTCGCTTACACCGAGAGTTTTGTAATAATCCTGCTCCAAGTGGTATCACCGCCTTCTATTGTGCCACAATTCCTGAATTATGTATCCTGCAGGCGAGACCAACCGGCCCCACCTGCAGGCTATGAACAGACATCCTGTCCATCCGTATCGCAGCAACCATCAACCCTAACTTACTTGACCTCCTCGAAGTCGGCGTCTACAGCGCCGTCATCGGTCCCCGTCTTTCTCTCACCGTCCGGTCCGGGATTCGCATGCTGCTGATTCACGTTCTGATACATCTCCGTCGAAACCTGCTGCCAGAGTTGATTGAGGGCCTCAGCCGAGGATTCAATCTCCCCGGTGCTGTCGCTCTTGAGGGCTTCCTTCACCCGCTCAATGGCGGCCTCGAGTTTGGCTTTAGAGTCGGCGCTCAGTTTGTCGCCATACTCCTTGAGCTGTTTCTCGCTTTGCCAGACGACAGCGTCGGCCTTGTTACGGGTCTCGGCCTGCTGCTTCTTCTGTTTATCCTCAGACTCGTGGGCCTTGGCATCATTGACCATCTTCTCGATATCCAGTTCGGTCAGACCGGATGAGGCCTCGATACGGATATTCTGGGTCTTACCGGTAGCCATGTCCTTAGCCGACACTTCGAGAATACCATCGGCGTTGATATCGAAGGTAACCTCGATTTGCGGGATACCGCGCGGAGCCGGCGGGATGCCATCGAGAATGAAGCGGCCGATAGTTTTGTTACCAATTGCCATCTCACGCTCACCCTGGAGGACATGAATGTCCACCTGGGGCTGGTTGTCACTGGCGGTTGAGAATATCTGTGACTTCTTGGTCGGTATCGTTGTATTTCGTTCTATCAGCCGTGTCATCACACCACCGAGGGTTTCAATACCGAGCGACAGCGGGGTCACATCCAGAAGCAGAACATCCTTTACATCACCGGCAAGCACACCACCCTGGATGGCGGCGCCAACCGCTACAACCTCATCGGGGTTGACCGAACGGTTGGGTTCGCGACCGAAGAATTTCTGGACCAGTTCGGTGACCTTGGGCATACGCGTCATGCCGCCGACCAAGATAACATCGTCAATCTGATTTACTTTGACTCCGGCGTCGGTCAGGGCCTTCTCAACCGGTTCCATGCTCCGGATCAAAAGATCATCGACCAGTTGCTCAAACTTCGACCGGCTCAGTTTGATGTTCAGATGCTTCGGCCCCGCATTGTCAGCAGTAATGAAGGGCAAGTTGATATCAGTCTGCACGGCCGAGCTGAGTTCCATCTTGGCTTTCTCAGCTGCTTCTTTCAGTCGCTGAAGAGCCATCGGGTCTTTCGACAGGTCGATGCCCTCGGATTTCTTGAATTCGTCAACGAGCCAATCGATAATACGCTTATCGAAGTCGTCACCACCGAGGTGGGTGTCACCGTTGGTGGAGAGAACCTCGAAAACACCCTCGTTGAGATCGAGGATCGAAATGTCGAAAGTACCGCCACCAAGGTCGTAGACCGCCACTTTACCGGTCTTTTTCTGATCCAGACCGTAGGCCAGGGCGGCCGCGGTGGGCTCGTTGATGATACGCTTGACATCCAGCCCGGCAATGCGTCCGGCGTCTTTGGTTGCCTGACGCTGGCGATCGTTAAAGTATGCCGGGACCGTGATGACAGCTTCTTTCACGGAATGGCCGAGATATTCTTCGGCTGTTTTTTTCATCTTGGCCAGAACCATGGCCGAAATTTCCGGGGCCGCGTGATCTTTGCCACCCATCTCGATGATGACTTCACCGGATGAGTTGGCCTTTACTTTATAAGGGTAGTTTTTGATTTCTTCGCTTACCTCGGTAAACTTCCGACCGATAAGCCGCTTGGCCGAGAATATGGTATTGAGCGGGTTGGTCACGGCCTGTCGTTTGGCTACCGTGCCGACCAGCCGCTCTCCGTTTCTGTCGATGGCGACAACCGACGGCGTAGTGCGGTTTCCCTCGGAGTTGGTGATAACTTTCGGCTCACCGCCTTCGATGACCGCCACGACCGAGTTAGTTGTCCCCAGGTCTATGCCAATAATCTTGTTCATTATATTTTCCTTTCCTGCCTCCCTCAAAAAAGGCCGGTCCTTGCTGACCGGCCCTTTTTATTTCGCTACTATAGGTTATGTTGTCCGTAGTAGTCTATTACGTTACGAAACCTTTACATCGATTTCTTTCGGCTTAGCTTCCTCGCGCTTGGCCAGCGAGAGCTCAAGGATACCGTTTTTGTAGTCAGCCTTGATCTTGTCCGCGTCGATTGACTGCGGAAGCGTGAAGCTGCGGCAGAAAGAGCCGCTGCGGATTTCGGTGCGGATGAAGTTCTTGTCCTTCTGCTCAGTTTCGGACTTACGCTCACCGCTGACTGTAAGGACATTGTTCTTGACCGAGATCTTGAAGTCCTTCTTGTCCATGCCGGGAACTTCGAACTCCATCTTGACGTCTTCTTCGCTGTCGACAATGTTGACTCTCGGAACGAAGTCGGAGTCGCGCCCGACCCAGAAACTTGGGCGGCCAAAGAAATCGTTAAAAAAGGTATCGATTTCGCGAGCGATTCGGTTTGGGCTAACAACTAAGTTCATCATTTTGACACCTCCATTTTTTTATATTGTTTGCCGTTTCTTTTTTTCTATTCACGCCCATTCATAGAACAAACCTCGTGCCAAAACCACCAAGGTGTTATTGCATAAGGAGTTAAGAAATTAGTGGCAAGATGGGCACAAGAATGTCTGCCAGAATGACATTACATGGCAGCCAAATAGGCAGCCTAGCCAGCCTCTTTGACAGATTGGCTGCTATAATGGCAGGGGCGGTAAAAAAGATAACCTGAAGGGATGACTATATATAATGAGGGAATCAGTTGTCGTCGGTACTACTTAGAGCCGGGGCTCCAAAGCAGGTGATCATGCCCTTGTCGGTGGCAACATAAACTCTGCCGCCATCCGTTACCGGAGCCACACTGATAGCCTGCTTCAGATCCTTTTCATCGACTACTGATCCGTCGAAGGTGTCCAGCGAGTAGACCTTCCCGGTGAGGGTAGCCACGATAAGGTAATTACCCACCACCAGCGGTGAAGCACGGACAACATCGACCGTCTCGTAGGACCACACAACATCGCCCGATGTGGCATCGAGCGCGACAATTTCGCCACCGCTGTGCCCAACGAAGACCATTTCCTCGGAAAGGGCCGGCGACGTCCAGATCGGCCCGGATAATTCCTGGCGCCATAGTTCGCTGCCGTCCTGGGGATCGAGCGCGTAAACGTTGCCATACATATCGCAGATGTATACCTTATCAGCCACGGCGGCGGAGTTGATCAGCGGACCATCCAACCGGACGCGGTATTTTTCAACACCATCCTCGACATTCAGAGCATACAAGATACCATCGTCGCCGGGCTGATAGAGGACGCCATTGGCAAAGGTCGGGGGGGCGCTGAATCTGCTTTCCGCCACGAAATTCCAGATTTCATCCCCGTTGTACGGATCCAGGGCCAGGAGATAACCAGAGGTGGCTCCTACGATCACCACTCTATCGATAACGAGTATGCCAGCCAGAACATCGACTACGCGCCGGGTCCAAGTCTTCTTATTCTGGCCGATATCGACGCACCTTAAGAGATTAGCTTTCGGCCCGGTAGCGAAGAAAGCCAGGTTCTTTCGGGCTACAAACCCCGACTGTGTCTGCCCCTTGGGTTTGATCCGTCCTGTCAGAAAACCGTCGTCCAGTTGATAGAATTTGATTCTGTTCTTGGCGCCTGGATAAACAAGATGGTCATAATATATCGTCAAAGGACCGGCTGCCTTGTCGCCTGATTTGAACTCCCACACAACATCGAGCTTTCCCGGAAAGGTGGCATTTGCCGCAGCCCCTGTGGCAGAGAGGTCGCCACGGAAAAACGGCCAAGAGGGCGGAGGCGTTATGTCGTCGATCTGTGAGCGATATCTACTGGAGCAACCGGCGAGAAGAATTATCGCGACCAGAACTGCTGGAAACAGCGTACGTTTCATCATCAGAAGTTCCATCCAAAAAAGAAATCAAAGTCGGTGTTGGGGCTGATGCTGTCAAAATCGGTTGTTCGCGTAAAGTCAAATCGAAGCACCAGAAAATACCCGAGCGACACCCTGAAGCCGGCTCCGAACGAGCCAAGGAACCGATCGAAATCATCATCCCACGCCGAGCCGACGTCGAAGAACAGGGCTCCGCGAATTCCCCGGAAGCCCAGCCCACCAAAGGGAAAGCCGATAACAAGATTATCAATCAAAGGGAACCGCAACTCGTGAGAGGCAAAAAGAACGTTCCTGTTATAGAAGGCCCGGCGGCCGTAACCTCTGAACGACCAGCTACCGCCAAAGTATATTCTCTGCGGCTCGATACCGGAGGAGCTGAAGGCGAACAGGCGACTGGCAAAGGCTGAGAATCGGCCCAGGCGGAAGTAATGTCTGAGGTCAACCGAGGCCTGACGGCTAAACGCGCGGGCATCACTCACGCAGGACGTAATGCCGACAGTAAGATTATAGCGGCGGCCTTCGATAGGACCGGTGTATTCCCACAGGGAGTTGTCGTACACCCAGCTGACATAGTTGGACAGGAGGAACTTTTCGCGCTGGATCAGACCGAAGGCTCTTTCACGCTTCGAGTACCTGGCCAGAGTGGTGAAATCTACCCGGTGGAATTTGGAGAATGGGTAGCTAAACAGCGAGATCCCCCCGGCCTGTCGCTCGAAATAATAGCCATCGTAATCATTAAAGTACTCATCATAGAGGTGAAAAGCGCCGACACCCCAGTTGAGGCGATTCTCACGATTAATATAAGTAACGCCAACATTGAATGATTCCAGAAACTCATCTTTACTCGTGGCGGTGTTAGTCAGAAGAAAGTGAATAGCATGATTCCCCAGTACATCGGACATAGCGAGTTGAAATCCACCAAGCGAACCGTAAACGGGGTCATAACCGATTGATGATTGCGCGATATCGAACGAGTAATCGGTATCATACCGGATTGAGGCCTGTTGGAATTTGGAGGCAATCTTTTCCGGCTTCCAGGGCTCTACATCAGCGGCCGTCTCGGCCGAGACCCCGGTCGCTTCTTCCGGCAGATCCATGGTGTAGATCTGGTAACCCAGCTTCTGGTAGCCGGTATAGATCAGCTTCGTATCATTGTGAGAGAGTCTTGGATCGAGCGCCCCAGTGGCATAAGCGGATTGCCGGCTGAGGGTTCCGTCGTTGCCGAGGAAAAATAAATTGAAGGTCCCCTGCCGATTGGAGGAGAAGTAGATACCGTCTTTCGAGCACTCCGGGGATTGATCGACATAGAAGCCCGACGTCAACCGAGTGATGTGGCCGCTGGCCAGATCCAGTTTGTAGAGATTGAGGCCGCCCCTCTGGCCGCCGTAGGACCGGTCCGACGAGAAAACGATGGCTTCACCGTCGTAGGTGAAGGTTGGGTCGGTGTCATAGTAAAAGTCGTTAGTAAGCTCGCGGTATGAGCCATCAGCAAGATCCATGATATAGAGGTCAGAAACGCCGCTTTTTTTGGTACCGGTAAACACGACCTGATCACCCTGGCGTGAGAACCGGGGCGAGCGTGCCACGGCGAGGTTCTCTAATTCATAGCGCTTGGTTACCCGGCCGTGTCTCAAGTCATACAGGTAAAGAACATCCTTCTCTTTCGACTTGGAGGAAAAGATAATCTGGCCGGAATTGGTGGCATCGATTCCGGAACGGAGCAGGTGCAGGGATTCGTAATCGGATGATCGTTCTCCCTTGACCAGCGTGCGGACATTTTTCTCGCCATCAATCGCCGGCTTCATATATATCCCGGAATAGCCCATGCGATTGGCCTTGAAGACGACCCAGTCTCTCATGCCGCTGCCATCATCCCACCTCAGGGGAGCCGCTTCGACATTATAGCCGTATTTCGTTACTTTTTTTGACTCCATATCGGGGAGCCCGAGGCTGTCAAACTCCGGGTAGTATTTTTTCTTGAGGCTGTATTCCCACTTTTCGGAGAGGTCCTTGAGTTTGTCCCCCAGGGTGATTTCAACTATATCGTCGAAACTGCGCCCCTTGTGCCAGTTCTCAAAGATCTTGACCAGCTTGTCCGAACCGTAGGTAGAGTCTATAAAGTGGCAGATGGACTCGCCGAGTTTGTACATATAGTATGTTCCACGTACCTGGTACATGTGATCGATATCGAAAAGCATGCCGTTGAGGACCATGTCCTTTATGACCATATCCGCCTGTGTGTCCCAGTCTTTTGACCAGAACTCAGCGAGGCCTTCGGTAAACCACACCGGTGGATAGGTGAAACGGGTCCTTGCCCGGTGGCCCGTGACAGCATCCAGTTTTGACAGAGTGAATACGTGGACCAATTCGTGACGTATAACGTGGTCAAAATCGTAGTATGACCCA
Source organism: Candidatus Zixiibacteriota bacterium (assembly GCA_020351995.1). Taxonomy (GTDB): domain Bacteria; phylum Zixibacteria; class MSB-5A5; order GN15; family FEB-12. The sequence continues at coordinate 677,340 of CP070674.1, read as the reverse complement.
TGGAACGGAACGACCACTCGTCCCTTAAGAAACTCGGTAAAACCCGCCACGGCTTCCGGGAGCAGGTAGGGAATGACATTGGTTTGCGAAAAAAAGCCGGGTGTGGAGTAGATTATCAGCGGTACTTTACTCGGTACTTCGTGATTGAATCGGGCTGCCAGCTCACGATAGGAGTCCTCCGCAGATTTTGCGGCGATGGAGGCGATCTCGGCTTCCTCGGTATAGAAATATATGCGAAAGTGCTCGGTAGTCATGACCTGCCAGTCAAAATCGGTATACTGCACTTTATTCTTGCCAAAATAGAACTGGCCCAGTACGGATTCGACCGGGAGAAACACGAAAAGGGCTGTAATTGTCGTGATCAACAGCACCTTGGAGAATTTGGTCAATGAACTACGAGGCATTTTTCACTCGGGGCTCGATATTGTAAGTCTTTAGTATTTATATTGTTTTAACAATACTATAGACGGAATTAGTTCCTTATTAATCCAATTTATAAGTCACAAACCAGACCTCATCTACATAGTAGGCATATCGGACTTATCCCGCTCCTACTGAACTATGCCGGTATCAAGGTTGCATTTCCGGCAACGGGAACCAGCCAACCCCCTAACTGAAGCGAAAAATCTGTCTCGTTTGACGAGAAGTTCGCCGCAGCCGGGGCAGAACGTATCAGACCCCTCCGCGAGACTGACGTTCCCCAGATAGATGTATTTCAGGCTTTTCATACCGATCTCACGCGCCCTCAGCATGGTTTCAGCAGGCGTGGGCGGTAAAGTGAGCTTATGATCAGGATGATAGGCTGAAAAATGAAGCGGGATATTCTCAGACACCGAAGCCACAAAATCCACCAGGTCGCCGATATCCTTATCAGAGTCATTCGCGCTCGGAATGATAAGATTGGTGATTTCCAGGTGCACCCCGGCCTCAGCCATCGCCTTGATATTCTCCAGCACCGGTTCCAGCTTTCCTTTACACATCTTTTTATAGAAATCCGGTCTTATACTTTTCAAATCAACGTTGGCGGCGTCGACATACGCGACCAAATCCAGAAGCGGGTCAGCATTGATATAACCATTAGTAACCAGAACGACTTTTCGGTCCTCAATCCTCAGCAGCGGGGCGACATCCATCAGATACTCGAACCATATCAGCGGTTCGGTATAGGTAAAGGCGACGCCTATCGAATCATGCTGTAACGTCGTTTGCACCAGACTTTCCGGAGAGACAAACATGGTATTGACCTTCTGCTGGGAGATGGTCCAGTTCTGACAGTGAACGCAGCCAAAATTGCATCCGTTAGGGCCGGTAGACAGAATTTCCCGCCCGGGATAATAATGATACAGTGGTTTCTTCTCGATGGGGTCAATGGCGATGGTCACAAGTTCTCCGTAGTTGTCCGTAAGCAGCTGGCCGTTCTGGTTATAGCGACAGCCGCAGATCCCTCGCTTGCCGTCGGTGAGCGTACAATCGGCAGGGCAAAGCCGGCACCTGACTTTGCTGTTATCCAATTTATCGAAATATCGCACTGTTTTAACCATCATCTTTACAGGATATGATTCTTCGGGCGGCGTCAAGCAGATTTTCGGCGACAAATACATCACGGTAGAACGACCTTCCCGAAATTATTCTGTCTTGCTGACTTCCATATCCAGTCCTTACCATTATTGCGTCGGCGCCTATCACTTTGGCCAGGTTGACATCGTCAATCTTGTCCCCGATCACATAAGATTTACGTAAATCAAGACTGAGCTGATAGGAGGCATCTTCGGTCATGCCCGCAGAGGGTTTACGGCAACGGCATGGAACAGAAAAAGTGTTGACGTTTCCCTCGGGCAGATGCGGACAGTAATACACACCATCGACTTCGACGTGTCGCGCGGCGAGCATTTCCATCAGCCGGGCATTTACTCTCTCGACGGAGTCTATTCCGAAAAAACCGCGGGCCACCCCAGACTGATTGGAGATGATTACTACCCGGAAACCGGCTTGACTCAGTATTTTCATAGCCTCGGCCGAGCTATTTTCGAACTCTACCTGTTCGGGATCCGAGAGAAAGTTCTTGTCTACGATAATTGTTCCATCCCGATCGACGAAGACCGCACGGGACTGCCTTCGACGCATCTGTAAGATGTCACTTGCGGCGCAGAAAACCGCGGTGGCATCAATTCGATCAAAGCAGTACCGCTGGTCGCGAAAGCACAGTTTCTTTCCGTGAAGCGAACACGGTCGGCAGTATTCATCGACTTCAACTACCCGATCATAGAGCCCGTTCGGGGCAAAACCGAGCGCCGGGTGAGTGGGGCCAAAAACGGCCACCGCCGGCGTACCTACCGCTGAAGACAAGTGAGTGATACCGGAATCATTGGCTATGGTGATCCGGGCCTTTGACATAATCGCGGCCAGTTCAGCAATCGGACAGTCCACTAATCTCAGACATGCCTCGACACCTATAGAGTCTTCAGGTGAAGGATTGTCTTTATCTTCGGAAGTTATTGCCCAGATAATGGCCAAGTTCTCATCGGCGTGCAGCATCGATGCCACTCTGACAAATCTCTCAATAGGCCACTGTTTGTTGGCATGCGCCGCCCCTGGAGCTATGACCGCAAACTGCCGGTTGCGTTCGAGAAAGGTATTTATCCTATCATTTAGCCTGTCGGCGGGGATGGGTACCGTCGGTCTTCGGCAGTGAGCCGCGGCACCGACTCCCCTGATGGCCTCATTATAAAGGTCGATAGTATGGGGCCAGTATTTGGGAATCATTTTTTTTCTGACAGTGACCAGGCGGTCGTATCGCCGCTTGGGATACACCACGGTATCGTCGGCAGTGATAGTCTTTCTGGCCAGCCAGGATCGAAAGTTCCCGTGCAGGTCTATTACGTAATCGAAGCTGCGCTTGTCCAGTTCCAGCAGGAGTTTATAAAATGTCAACAGGGACGGCTTTTCCGGCAGGCAGACTATGTCATCTACGCCATCAATCAACTCTACCGCTGATCGATATTTGTCTTTACAGAAGTAAGTAATGTGGGAATCCGGGTATTCTATTTTTAGATTGATTACTGTCGACGAGGTTAGAACGACGTCGCCCAGAGATCCCAGTCGAATTATGAGAAATTTCCTGGCCATTTAGAGAAAAAGATACAAACCGACCGCACCGGCAGCAAAGCAATAAAATCCAAAATACAGGAATTTGCCGCGCCTGATTGTCGCCAGCACCGCGTACACGGCAAATAGCGAGGCTACAAACGTGATAGCCAAACCTATCAGGTATTGCGCAATGAGGTCATGGCTGATTGATATCAATTCGTCAGCTTTGAAAATTACCGCGCCGGCGATGGCAGGTATTGAGAGCAGAAAGGAAAACTCGGCCGCGCGGGAAGGGTTCACCCCCGTTGCCATGCCGGCGGAAATGGTAATGCCCGATCTGGAAATGCCCGGTATTATGGCCAGGGCCTGGCTGATACCAATCACGATTGCCGAAAGCCACCTGATTTGCCGCACCCCGGAACTGTAAAAACGTGTCGAAATCAGAATCGCGCCTGTTACCAGGAGCATGATGGCAGCGAAGGCCGGCTCGGAAAAAGCCCGCTCAAAGAGATCCCTGAATAGCAGAGCGGCAACGACGGCAGGCACAGTCGCGATAATCAGATGCAATACGGTTCTTCGCTCCTGATTCATATCTTTCACAAACAAGCTTCTTAAGAGAGCAAAGACTCGCGCGCGGAAATAGACCAGAACCGCCAGAAGCGATCCCAGATGGACCAGAACCTCGAAAGACACCCCGGATTGCTTCACTTTCAGGATTGCCTGAGCCAGAACGAGATGGCCCGAAGAAGAAATCGGCAAGAATTCAGTCAATCCCTGAAGTATGCCAAGAATGATTGCGTCGTAATAAGACATGACTAAGCCGTCCAATTTCTTGGACGGCCCGTGAAATCTATGATGCGTTAACTATCAAAGGGCACTCAAGTCGATGCCAAAAAAGACACCGTCGTTGCCGTCAATCTGAAACTCACCGAAAAAGCCCAGCGTGCCTGTAATTGCCCAGTGAACGCCTCCGTTAATACCTATTTCCAGATTGGTTTCGGAGCCACCGTTACTCAAACTTTCCATTCTCACGCTGAATCGACCGTACGGTGTCAGGGTACCGCCGGATTCCAGTTGTACCGGATACGAACCGGTATAGTGACCGCCAAGCTGTAGTATGGAAATGTCTCCAATTCCATAGTATTCAAGAAATCCGCCTATGGCCATATCGAATGGCCCCTTGCTCGCGCCGGTTACGCTGACCAACTGGTACTTGAAATCGGCACCGAGAGCGATTTCCATGTCCCCTGCATCCGGGTCAATAAAGCCTAACTTAAGGCGGCCGTCCATGTGCTGGGATAAGCCATAGTTGAAGGTACCCGTAAACGACGTGGCATCCGCCAGACCAATGGCAAATCCAAAACTGCCGTGTCCCATCCCGGCCGTTCCAGCCGTACTGAGCGCACCGAAAGCGGAGCCAGCGGCATCCGCATACGCACTGGAAGCGAGCATCACAATCAGACACGCGACTGCTATTAGAGTTTTCTTCATGCGCATTCCCCTGTTTTTATGGTTTGTTATAATAACTGAGGCAACTTATGATTTCGGCAAATCAGCGTCAAATAAAAAAAGGCTCCCATTCTAACATATCTACTAATGAAATGCGCAAAGGTTTCATTGGGATATTATTAGTTGACAGATTGTTAGCGGCCGCATTGTTTATCGGGATGTTGGGGTTTAGCCTTTGAAGGTGATCTCAGCAACACGATAAACAGGAATATATTTCGTACTCATACCCAGACAGGAGATTGTTTAATGTCCAACGGTTCTGAAACAGGCGGGTTAACAGAAAACAAACAATCCATCCGTGGTAATTGGGGTAGCCGGATGGGCTTCATCCTGGCAGCCACCGGTTCAGCTATCGGGCTGGGGAATATCTGGAAATTCCCGTACATCACCGGCGTTTATGGCGGTGCCGCTTTTGTCCTTGTGTACCTGGTATGCGTGGTGATTGTTGGTTTGCCGCTGATGATGGCCGAGTTGATTATTGGCCGTCGCTCAAAAAAGAACCCGGTGGGAGCTTTCAAAGCTCTCCACAAACCTCGCTCTCCCTGGCAGGCTACCGGCTGGCTGGGCGTGGCGTCCGGTTTTGTCATCCTGTCATTCTATTCCGTTGTGGCCGGTTGGGCTATGGCGTACATATTCAAATCCCTAGCCGGATTCAGCGGCACTGGCCAGCAGATTCAGTCTCAGTTCGGAACCCTGGTTGCCCATCCTTCGGCCTCGATTATGTGGCATACAATCTTTATGGTTCTATGTATTGGCATTGTCATCGGCGGGGTTCAGCGCGGTATCGAACGCTGGTCGAAAATCCTAATGCCTACTTTATTCGCAATCCTTCTGGCACTTATGGCTTACGGCGTGTTCTATACGCATGGCGGACCAAGAGCTTTAGAGTTTCTCTTCAAGCCCGATTTCAGCAAGCTCTCAGCCGAGGCGGTTCTCTCAGCTCTGGGACACGCTTTCTTCACTCTCTCGCTTGGTATGGGAGCCATGTTGACTTACGGAAGTTATATGCGCCGCGATGAAAGCATTACCCGCGACGCCATAACAGTGTCCGCCCTCGATACGATCATAGCTCTTATAGCCGGTGTCGCCATCTATTCTCTCGTTTTCAACTTCGACATGGATCCCGCTGCAGGACCCGGACTGATTTTCCAGACACTGCCCGTCTTGTTCGCCAAGACCGGGCCGTGGGTATCCGTTCCCTTCTTCATACTTCTCACCTTCGCGGCCTTGACATCTGGAATCAGCCTGCTGGAAGTCGTAGTAGCGTATTTCATCGACGAAAGAGGCTGGAGCAGAAAGAAGACCACCCTTATCCTCGGGACTGCAATCTACCTATTCGGATTGCTGTCGGCCATCGCCTCGCTGACCATTCCTTTCCGGGGACGCGATCAGGGCTTTTTCGATGTCTTCGACTTTATCAGCACCAACTACATGTTACCGGTTGGTGGATTTCTGACCTGTCTTTTCGCTGCCTGGGTAATGAAAGAATCCGACCGAGTGGCCGAGTTCGGCTCAAGGGGCCCCCTCTACAAAGGATTGATTTTCGTTCTCAGATATGTCACGCCCGTAGCAGTATTTATCGTTTTGCTACATGGTCTGGAATTGCTGCCCTTTATGGATTACTAAAACGCGACATTGATGACCGTATCTACAGAAAAGCCGGTTATATCAGCCGGCTTTCTACTAATCTTCCTCCGCGAGGTAGTCGAGGGCCTCTCGCTTGAGTCTTTCGCGGTCGAACCCGTCCAGGTCAACTAAATCCAAGAAGCGCAGGAACCCGGTATCCAGTCGTCCAATCGCCGATCTGCCGAAAAGTACCGGCGCCTCATCGGATTTGTCCTTTTCGAAAGTAATGTTAAGCGAAAATGACTTTTGCTTTAACTCCGAGATCACATCGGCCGGGATGGTCTTCAGAGTTTCCTCGCTTATACCTTCGACCCGTACTCTGACTATCTTGTCCGAACTGTCCAGCGATTCGACTCTCTCCCTGATGAGGTCGACTAACTGGTCACCTCTTTTACCGGAACCATCGAGGATTTCCAAGCTCACCATTTCCCGCGCACGTACCGGGCGAAATTCGGTTCTGAAAGGTTCAAGATTGACGATTAAAAAGCCCTTGGCAAAGCCCCTTTCAGATTGCGAAAGTCTTTCGGTTGAACCAGCGTAGCGCGCGCGGGCCGCCACCTCGGAGTGATTGTGATAATGCCCCAGCGCGGCGTAGTCGAACCTATCGAGCACTTCGAGGGGGATTTCCTGCTCTCCGAGATCGGCCATTGAAAATTCCGGCATCCCGGCCGCGACTCCGTGCGCCACCAGAATGTTGTGGCGGGTCTCTTTCGACGGTTCGCAGCGCGTTAGTTCCGACCGGAGGATGGGAACCGTAAGGCAGTGGGGCAGGGCGAATATCCTGACATCGCCAAGCTCGAACACCTTTAGCCGAGAGGCAGCTGCAATGTAGAGATTGTCGATATGTTCGTATACTTCGAGAGCCGCCCCGAGATGAGCTTGTTTGGGCGCGTCATGGTTTCCGGCAATTATGACAGTGGGGATGCCGCTTATCGATGCCAGCCGGTACAATTGCTCGCCGGCGATGGCCATTATGCGGTTAGTCGGCCGCACGGCATGGAAGAGATCTCCGCTATGGATACACAGGTCGGGCTTAAGATCAATGATGGCATCCGCGGCCTCAATGAAACTGTTAACGATATCTTCCTGTCGGGCAGTCAAACCGCTTTGGCCGCGCCGGGGATGGCCTTCACCGGCCCCGAGATGGCTGTCGGAAAGGTGACAGATCTTCATGAAGGCAAATATAAAGACAGAATTTGCCTGAAGGAATCTCAAATTTGGCAGGGTTCCGGGGCAACCCCGGAATTCAGCTAGTACAGGTCGTACCTGGCAATACGATCCCGGAGAGTATTACGGGATATGCCCAGAGTCTCCGAGGTTTTCACCTGGTTGCCGTCAAAGTGCTTAAGGCACGATGATATTACAGCCCTTTCGAAGGCTGACTCCAAAAACTGAAAGATCTGACCCGGTGAACTGGCGATGAGCTTGGGCATAATGGGATCGATTATTTTCATGAAGGTTTCGGTATAATCGTCTTTGAGAACGTCGAGATCCAGATCGAGCTTGCTGCTTCCCTCGGAGTAGATCGGGAAATCTTCCGGCTGCAGGGTGTCACTCTTAGACATGACCATAGCGGTATGCAGATTGTTCTCGAGTTCCCGAACGTTGCCGGGCCAGGTGTACTTATTCAAGACCTGCATGGCCTGTTTGGACACCTTCTTAGGTGATACCTGCAGCTGTTTGGCAAATCTCTTAATAAAATGGTCCACCAGCAGCGCGACGTCACTCTTGCGTTCTCGCAAGGGTGGGATATAGATCGAGACGACCTTCAGCCGGTAGAACAAATCCACGCGGAAAGACCCATCCTTCATGCACTGGACGAGCGATTTGTTGGTGGCCGCGATAATACGAACATCAGTGGAGATGGTTTCGTTACCGCCGACTCTTTCGAATTGCTTTTCCTGAAGTACCCGCAGAAGCTTCGACTGTGTAAGCATCGACATGTCGCCGATTTCATCAAGGAAGAGTGTTCCCTGATGGGCCTGTTCGAACTTACCGATACGTTTAAAATAGGCGCCCGTGAAAGCTCCCTTTTCGTGGCCGAAAAGCTCTGATTCCAACAGTGTTTCGGGAAGGGCAGCGCAATTGACTGAGAGGAAGGCGTTGTTGCGGCGGTTCGAGTTTCGATGGATAGCCCGCGCCACCAGTTCCTTACCGGTGCCGGATTCTCCGAAAATCAACACGGCGGCGTCTGATTTGGCTACCTGTCCGATGAGCTTGGCAATCTCGACGATCTCGGCGGACTGGCCTATAATCTCACCGACTTCGTGCTCAACCAGATCCACCGGCCCCTCAACAACTCTGGGTTTGGCGGAGTATCCGCACGCCTTATTAACCATATCGATCAGCTTCTGTATCTCGAACGGTTTGGTTAGATACTCGAAGGCACCTTCGCGCATAGCCTCAATCGCGTTTTCCGTGGAAACAAAACCGGAAATAATAATTACCGGCAGATCACTTTTGATCTGCTTAATCTGCCGCAGTACATCAAGACCTGACAAGGAAGGTAGATTTACGTCGAGCATGACCAGGTCAACATCTTCATGCTCACGCACATACTCGCCAACCTCCAGACCATCCTCAAGAAAATCAAAACGGAATTTCTCGGGGTCGAACAGGTTAGCTAAAGATTGAGATAAGTCTTTATCGTCGTCGACAAGCAGTATGTTCTTCATATCTCTTTTTCAGTCTTCGGATATTCAATAATATTATCGGCTAACAGCGGCTTTTTTGTAGTAAAAAGTAGGGATAAACGCCTATTTGTTGCGGATTTCTGGCGTTGCAGGCCGACCCGGTAATATATACGTAATCCGGTAGTTGAGGCTAGGGCGGAGAGCCAGTTATCAGGTTGGCTGTTGCCCCAAGGGCAGGCTAGTGCAGACACTGCGCATCTGCTTACCTTTCTCGGGTGGGGACTGTTTCAAAATGGTATACCTGATTCAATCATGCTCGACAAGGAAACGAGCCGCGGCACCCATCCAGAATGCGTATACTACCATATCCACCACCAAGCCGGTCAGCAACAGCCAGAATACCAGTTCGGGCCGGAAGCTCTCGACAAACGAGGTCGGGTCCTGAACCACAAAAAAGAGCCCGAGGGGCACAACAGTAAGCAAGCCCGCGCTGAACAAACACAGGAAGGGTCGTTGCACAAAGATGATGACGGAATTAAACAGTCCCCTCAACACATGGACTCGATGTATAGCCGTATAAGGGATGGCAAAAAAGAACAGTGCTCGAATCACTATGACCAGCGATGGCTGGAACATATACTTAAACACGAATATTCGCCTGGGTGATTTTTCTAGCTGCGAACTCAGTAATTCCGGCAGCCAGGCGAAGACCATCACAATCAACCCGTTGATCAACAGCCAGGCGACCGTGACTTGCAGCCATATAAACAGTCGTTCCTGTCCAGAGGCGGGGCGGGCCGTCTTTCGACCCAGATAACCTTCGTAAAACATAACCGCAATCGCGCCCATCACAGCACCCTCAACCGGCAGACCGATAAAGAACCTAGCCCATCCGAAGAAATACGGCAAGGTGAGAAAATGGCCCGGGTAATGAATAAACCCGATTGCATTCTGCTCGTTGAGAGCTCCAAGCCATGGCTGGACTAACCCCCAGAACATCGGCTCGTAGAACCTGTGGTGGGCAAACAAGACCAGCGACACCAGGATGAAGTATGCCGCCAGGATCAGCCAAACTCGGCCCTGACGCAACTGTTTGCAGCAGTCAACAAACAGGGCGAGAAAGAAATTGATAGATGCTACCAAACCCAAAGAAGATTCCTAGGGAACAACGTTGGAGCCAGCAGAGGCACCGTGCTGGTCAAAGACAAAGACCCTGTAATAGCGAGTTGTTGTCGGCGCCACCCATTCCGTCACCAGGGGGTCGTTAATCACGGCCTCCTGTTGGCTGGTCAGGCCCACGGACGGGGTCGGATCGGAATATAAATAGTACGAAAGAAAATCCGGCTCAAGGCTGCGTGTCCAAGTAAAGACAGCCTGTCCCAGATTATTGACGGTTCGAGCCAGGGTAACCGCCTCAGGGACGGTATTGGTGTTGAGAAGCTCGTTGGCTGGTGCGGGTAGCGCCGGATTCCCGGCAGCATCAGTAAATGACCCTGTCACGACCGAATTAAACAGATTACTGTTTACCGGAACCTCCCACTGACCGTAATATATACCATCGTTAGCTATATTGTCTCCTTCAGTACCGTTATCGTACAAATCCAGACCCGTCACACCCGAAAAGGACACCGATGCCTGTCCGAACAACTCCCCGCCGGCATCGAGGCCGAAGGTAACCGTCTGGCCGGGGGCGAAAATGGTTGCGGCAGGTCTTATAAAGACCGAATCGATTTCGGACCGAGTGTCCAGAGTTATGCCGTCCTCCAGAAGTTCGCCGGACACGGAGCCGTCAGAAAACACGAGGCGTCCATATACGATCTTGAGGCCGTCACCGGGTGACAGGGTGAAGGTTCGCTCGGGAGCCCACGGAATAAAGTTGGCATCAGCGAAGTCCGGATCCTCGGAGAGAATAACCTGCGAGGCCGGTGCCGACGAGTTGACCATTACAATAACATCCCGGGACGTCGTATACTGCGCTCCTCCGCTTATAGCAATCGAGGAGTACCCGATGGTCGCCGAGACCGGTGCCGCCGCAACACCCTCGAGGCCGGCGCGGTCAACCGAGACGACCCGGAAGTAGTACAACTGATTGATGAGCAAATTCGTAAGGGTAACGGTAGAAATGGTGGACGAATCGTAAAGCCGGAAGTTCACCGGAAGAGTATCGGCCACATATATTCTGTACCTCAATACATTGGAGCTGTCCGAAACCGTCCAGTCAAGGGTTATGGTCTGCTCATTTACCAACACCTGAATACTTGTCGGAGTCGGGGCGGGTTCGGGAATCGACCTGACCGGATTCTCGGAGTCGATGGTACGCTCGCAACCCGCGGCGAGAAACACCATCATTATCGCTATCAATAAAAGATGTTTTTTCATGTCATGGTTCCCCCGGCTAAAACTCCATGGAAAGTGTCAGGCCCACATTTTCAGTGTCGGCTGACGGAGTTAACGACAATCCCTTGACCGTAAAAGTGCCTTTCTGCTCAGGGAAGAAAAACAGGGCGTCAATCACGTTTAGGGCCCAGATACCGACGCCAATGCCGATGGTTATTCGCCGGACGGTTTCGGCGTCGTAGGCGTTTTTCCGGGCGACTTCCAGATCCGGATATATCCGCCGTAAGTCATCGACATTTCCAGCTGCGCTCAGTGAGTCGAACTCATCGCGCAGCCTGACGTACTCATCGTAGCGATAGTCATACTCGTCATCAGCAAAAAGGTATCCCACCCCGGCGACGACGGTCAGGGCGGTAAAAATGAAGCCCTTGGTCTTCTTGTCGGCGTAACGCTGACCCCAGCCGGGAATGAATATGGATCGCACGGCTGTCTTGAACCTGGTCTTGGGTGACAGCTTGATATCCATTTCCATCTGCTTCGACGGATCCAGTTCTATCGTGGTTCGGTAAGTCTCGTAGCCATCTTTTTTTAGACTCAGTTCGTAATCACCGATCAATAGATGTCGGAATCGGGCCGGTGTGACCCCCGATACTGTTGCCCCGCCGGAGAGCCTTACGGACGCGCCCTGAGGAACGGACCTGACCGTTAGATCACCGGTCATGCCGGTCTGTGATGCGGCGGCAACAGGAATAACTAAAGTCGCCAGTATAGCGACCACACTTTTTCTCACCCTCATTTTTGTTCCTGAATTTAGGCTTAATAATTACCCCTACGGTATTAATACATTTGATGACGGATTTGTTCACACAAGTTGTAAAAAAAAGGCCGTGGCCTACCGCCACGGCCAAGGCTGAGGAGCCAGCTCAGTTCGCTCCCTTTCCGGTGACAACGACTATCACAGTCTTTAACAATATCTTAACATCGGTCCAAACAGACCTTTTTTCGATATACTCAAGATCATAGCGGACTTTCTGTACCACCGAGGCAAGGGATGAATCGTAGCCATTTTCGACCTGGGCCAGCCCGGTCAGGCCCGGCTTGACATTCAGCCGATGGCTATAACCCTTCACCTTCGTGGACAAATCAAGCACGAAACTGGGGCGTTCCGGTCGTGGCCCGACCAGCGACATATCCCCTTTAAGAACGTTCCAGAACTGGGGGATCTCATCGATCCGTGTTTTGCGCAAGAAAGCGCCAATCCCAGTTATACGTGGGTCCTTTTTGGTCGCCCACACCGGGCCAGATTTCTTCTCGGCATCATTGACCATGGTGCGGAACTTGTAGACCTTGAATGGGCGACCGAGATAATCGGTGCGGCGGCGGTCTCTGCGACGACGCTCACCGACGTCGGCCTTGAGATAAACTCGACGCTGACGCTGGCGGCGATTTATGCCAACCCTCACCTGGGAGTAAAATATCGGCCCGGGCGAGTCAAGCTTTATCAGGATTGGAACGACAATCCAGAATGGAAGCGTAAGAATCAATCCGACTACCGAGCCGGCTATGTCCATAGTGCGTTTGATGAAAGCGGCTATCATCGCTCCTAAACTTCCCCGCCGGGTTAGCACGCGTGGCACCGCAAATATAAATGTTGTCATCAGCAAAACGAACAATAAACCCTTGAAATATTCCGAGAAAATAAAACTCAGCTGGGTTGATAAGCCCATCGCCTCTGCGTCGGGCAAAACTGCAGCCGGTGCTGAAAGCCCCGACGCCATACCATATGTCATCGACTGTCTTGGGATTGCTACGGCATCTTGAGATTGTATGCCAGCCCCGCTTTTGGTATTGTCCATCTAGCCCCTGTTTTTGCCCCTTTTGGGTCCCTTATGCTACTGCTGTTGCCTCCCTTCGTCTTCATTCTCAGTGTAGCAAATCATTTGCCAGCTTATTTCTTGAACATATAAAAAGCCGGTGATTTTTGACCCGATTCCAAGTTATTGATGAACAACAAGATATTGCAGCGAAAAAAGAGGTTATCACGGAGCATACAGGTCCGTGTTTACCTATTTCGATTTTGGCGCTGGAATGTGCTTTTTTTGAACATAAATTCTGCAACCAGTTGCGCACTATCCCGGCGCCAGCCTGCAAATAAGAACCGGCCCTGGGGCCGGCTTTGAGCTAATCAATATTGATGACCGTCAGGTGCCAATCCGGACGATGAATGTGAATCGGTGGAGGTCTTCAGAAGTGTACTTCTCGCCAAAAGTATAGGCGTAGTCGAATTCGTAACTGGCCATCCTCAAGCCAAGCCCAGCGGAAAACCCGGCGCCGAATGCCCGGCTATCCACCCCGGGGTAATAATTGTAGCCGGTCCTGATATAGTATTGCTCGTCGTAATTGAACTCAAGGCCGTTGCGAATAACGGTCGCCCCGCCGAAACGTTTTTCAAGCTCAATGGCGGTCACGAGTCGCTCCGCAACCGGATGATACGAGAAGCCAAGTCGGGCCAGCGTGGGCAACTTTTCGGCTACACCTTCGAACGAGATCTTCGGGCCCACATTCCCTAGAACAGCCGCGATGGCGAACCGGTCGTTGACAAGGTTGGCTCCAAAATCAAAGGCGACGGTTGAGCCGCTTATATCATCAAGTTTCTGCGTTATGTATTTCGTGGTCAGACCAATGGAAAGGTTCTCGCTCGTTCGGTACCCCAGCGATAATCCCGCGGCCAGGTCGTAGGCGCTGATTTCACTGGTGGGGTTGCCTTCCAGGTCGTATCCCTGAATGGTCCCGTAGTTGAAATAAGTAATTGAGGCCGCCAGAGCGGCGTTGTGGCCCAGCTGATGGGCAAAAGCGCCGTACTCCAGAGTCATGTCCTGATACCAGACAAAGTGGCTGAGTAAGACTTCGCACTGCTCGACACTGGTAAGTCCGGCGGGATTCCAGTACGAAGCCTCGGCTCCGCGCGACACGGCCGTGAAAGCGCCCGCCATTCCAGCGGGACGAGCGCCGGCTCCGATGAGAAGAAAGTTGGCGGCGGTTGTGCCACCGTTGGTTTCGGCGACTGTTACCCTTCCAAACAGCGCCACCAGTGCTACAAGAATAATCCACCCCACAATGATCCTATTGACCAGATTCCTAACATCCATGGTCGTCCTCATCCATTAAGCGTTTATGCCCTCCTTTTATTATGGCAAGCATGACGCCAGGAAATGGTCTGGAGTGGACACAATTGGCGGGAAATACTATGCCCCCTGTATAGCCCACAAATCACTGACTTACAACCCATTCCCAAACACGCGAGACCAATAATAACAGGTTCCGAGTTGACCCGTAGCGGGTTCGAGTGTCCCTGTTCGCCAGTTGTTGTTCAAGTTGTCCGCAACAACCCGCTTCGAACCTTACGAGCCGTAAACAAGCCGTTCTCTATAAACAGTGTGCCCGGTGTTGCCCAAGAAAACGACATCACTGTATCAAAATTGTCGGTTTCCCGAGCTGTTTTTATTACCTGCCTCGGAAGTTCCTCCAACTGATTCCGAGACGTGTTAGGGGTACGATTTTTTCAAGAGCAAGTCAACAAAAAGGTGAGAAAAAGAACAGAAAAAATCGCATTTTAGTCTTCTGTGGCACAAGGGCTTGGCGGTTTCACGCGGTGAAAAGAAACGGTTCGCGAGAACAATTGCTAACATGGACACAGGTAGCTGTTATTGGGAGTCTGTTGTCGAAACCTCCACGTGTGGCAGGGACCTGACGACAGTGGTTTCGAGTTACGTTGGGTCACGCTGCGCTCGCTCGGTGTTGTTTCAATCGCCTCCCAACAAGAATCCCAAGCATAACAACACAGTAATAGAAAGCAAAGCTGACCAGCGCAACCAAGAGTGGGCTGACGTTGTGCATTGTCTCCCAGGTTGGGCTTATCGTGAGGACGATCGCGAAGCCGGGCAGATACAAGACAACAGGTATATACCGGGGTCCGCCGAAGACAAGCACGTCGATGAGAAGAGCCACCAATATCGGTGACGAATAAAGAAAGGCGCGGACGGCCAGGTTTCGCAACAGATCACTTCTTTTCATTCACTCAGTATCCTCGCACCAGTCAACGTAGGGCAGAACTCGGCAGCAGTTCTGCCATATGGTCTTCTCTATTGTCGAGACTCTTCTTCCCAAAGCTCATCCGGAACCCGACCT
>CP070674.1:623875-661860 GCA_020351995.1 Candidatus Zixiibacteriota bacterium | reverse complement strand
GCCGCCAAGGAGCCGTTTTTCCGGAAGATGTTATTTGGTGAGATTCCGGAGAAGGTTGCTCGTTACTCACCGACCGCGGTGATGGTAGTCAAGAAGTACGAGGGCGCCACCAAATCCATCCTCAAGCGCATTTTGGGGTAGGCCGTGTGTCGAACCTCTCCCGCTTAATGGGAGACCCTAACGGGCAGGGGATTTCGACCTGCGTGCAGCTAAAGCACCTTGAGGACTACGGCGGTGATGTCGTCCGGCATGACATTGTCGTCGGCAAGCAGTTTCGACGACTCGCAAAGACCTTCCGATATCCCCAGGGCTGACTCTCCCCGGTGCGAAACAACATAACTGATGGCCCGGCCGATCTCGGGCTGACCCCCGTCGGAATTCCATGATTCCGTAATCCCATCGGTCATCAGCAGGATCATCTGCCCTTTGCGAAGGCTCACGGGTTTGCTGGAGATATAAACATTGTCGGCGAAAACACCCAGCGGGGTGCCCGTGCTCGCCAACAGATAGTCAATGCGGCCGGTGTCACTGAGAAGATAACCGAACTCATGGCCGGCATTGGCATAGGTCATGGTGCCCTCGCGGAAGTTAAGCATGATGAGTATCAGGGTAGAAAAACGTCCGTTGCACAAGTCAGGTTGCAGCGCGCGGTTGATTGAGGTCATAATCTCGCCGGCGTCGCGGCTGACCGAGGTGAACGAACGCACCGCGGCCCGCATCTCGGCCATGATCAGAGCCGAGCTGATCCCGTGGCCGGCCACATCGCCGATAGCGATACAGACGGTGTCATCGGGCATAGGGATAAAATCGTAATAGTCGCCACCCATCTCGGTGCATGGGATGGTCGCCCCGGCGATATCGAAACCCGGAACATCGGTCCTGGCTTTGTAAAACGACTGCTGGACCTCGCGCGCCACGCGCATTTCGATTTCCTGCTCCTTCTTTTGAAGCAACTCGGTGATATCCCTGAGCACGGAAACATAATGAGTGATCTCACCGGAATGGTCTTTTATGGGTGTGATGGTTTGTTCAGCCGTGTAGAACTCGCCGGTTTTCTTGCGGTTGATGATGGTTCCGCGGAAAGGATGACCGGCGACAATCGTTCCCCACAGCCTGCGGTAAAACTCTTCATCGTGCTTGCCCGATTTCAGAATCCGCGGGGTGCGACCGATCACATCGTCGCGGGAAAACCCGGTAGTTTTTTCGAACGCATCGTTGACATACTCGACTTCACCGTGCCTGTCGGTGATAACCACGCTATCGGCCGTCTGCGCCAAGGCGCTGCTGAGACGCTCGATAGTCCCGATTCGCTGGAGCGCCTTTTCGCGGGCGGTAATATCACGATACTGCCAGACATGACCGGCATAGTCATTTTGCTCAATTAAGGGAATGTAGTCGCGCTCGAAGATTCTCCCATCGGTCAGGTAAAGTTTTTCGTTGGTAATCATGGTGCGGCTTGCCAGCAGAGATTCGATCCGTTCAACGAAGCCATCCGGATCGCGGAAGAGATACTTTGACTGCTCGGCGGACTGAGAACAGTCGGCACCGACAAGTTCATGGGGCTCGACAGGGATTTCGAACAGGTCACAGAAAGCCTGGTTGATCGACTGGATCTCCCGGTACTCGTTTTCGACCAGGATAGCGGTGGTTTCGTTATCGATAACGGCGGCCAGCTTCTGAGATACCGAGTACGTCTTGCGCTCGGCCTCCGTCTGCCGGGAGATGTCACGGATGATAACAAAACCGCCCCAGATGGAGCCGTTTTCATCCACCAGCGGTTTGCCACTGAGGCTTATCCAGATGCCGAGCGGTTTGCGTGGGTTTTTTATATATATGACATCGTCGGTAATCTCTTCACCGCGTAAAGCCCGCGCCAGAGGTAGGTTTGCGGGTGGGTAGGGCGTCACGGTGTCGGGCAGGTAACAACCGTAGGCCTCGGTCCATCGGTCCGGGGTAACGTCCTGCGCTCCGAGTCCCAGCATCTTTTCCGCCGCCGCGTTGAACAGCAGAAAGCGGCCGTCGAGGTCGGCAACAATCACGCCTTCAGCAATCTGGCTGAAAATGTCTTTTAGAAGACGCGTTTCAGCCCGGTGCGCTGCACCATCGATATTATGCGGCATTATGGACAGTCCCTGCTAATTGAATAGCCCCTTTTACCAACAAAGTGACCCGGACCGGGATTCCTTATCCCGGCGGTACTT
This sequence comes from Candidatus Zixiibacteriota bacterium, assembly GCA_020351995.1. Taxonomy (GTDB): domain Bacteria; phylum Zixibacteria; class MSB-5A5; order GN15; family FEB-12. The sequence continues at coordinate 659,659 of CP070674.1, read as the reverse complement.
AAGATGAATCGACAACTTATACGTGCCTTCGGTCCATTAATACGGTGTCGGACGACGGAATAGTCGGTTTTTTTGCGGGTTGGCTCGAAAAAGTACATATTTGGTCCATTAAGGCTATTCGCGGAGGCTACCACCGGCAGGATCACGGGGATCCTCCCCTACTGGATTCTGGAGGCCGTGGATTCCGGCATACGCCGGAATGACGAGGAAACGGGTGACCATAAAAAAACGGCCCCGGGAGGAGGGGGCCGCTATATAAGAACTGCGGGGTGTCAGAAAAATTCGTTATTCCGGTTTAGCAATCGTTAAACAAATATCAACCTCGTGCCCCTGAAGACACGGCTGATCAGTAAGAATCTTAATCGTGGCAAAAGCGTTCAAATATAACCCCTCCGCAGTGAACTCGAGCGTCTGGCCCACCGGCCACTCAAACTGCTGACCGTCGATGTCCACCGTCAGCGTACGGAAAGTGAAGTCACGAACGGGCACGGCGTCAAAATGAAGATCATAGGTGCCTTCCGAATTGTGAAACATCCAGATGATCTCATACAGGTTCGACAGAAGTATCGAACACACCGTCTGGGTTTCACCCGGGCCGGGTTCAATGATGTAAACCGTGTCGGTTATATACACGGTATCGACTGGTCGCGGCGGATAAGGTTCGGGATCGGTTATGCTCTCCAGCGGGTCCGAGCAATTAGGCAACATCAAAACCGGCATCGCTACCAGCATCGCCAGCATAAGCATCAGTAATCTTTTCATCTGGCGCCTCCAAATCCGATGTGAACCGTCACGTAAAGCAGGAACTGGTCGTTTTCCGCCGACGCTTTGGCCCTGCCGGCCTCGCGATGACGCGACGGATTATAAGCGCCCGTGACCGAGATGAACTCAAGCGGCGACGCCCGCAAACCGAAGACCGGGCCCTCCGACAGGCGAACATACTCGTAGTAGTCCTGGGCCATCTCCTCCACGCGGAGCCATCCGCCGACCACACCAACGGGGATATCCTCCCTGGGGTAGTAAACAACATGACCGCCAATCATTCGGCGCTTGGTCTCGAGGTCAACACCCGTGAACACGAACTCGCCGTTCCAGAAGGTGTGGCCGACGATACCCTCCAGAAAGATCATCCGCTTCCATGTCAACGCGCCCGCCAGTACCGGCATACCCCCGAAAGGCGAGGTGGAAAGCCCGGCGCTGACCTGCAGGCCGAGATTCTCTTTAAGGATATTGGGTATCTCTTTGACCTCGGTGAAATGCTTCTCCACCGCCGGGCGCTGTTCGAGATCGCTGAGGCGGGACTTGAGGCCGGCGACATCTTCATCGATGTCGGACAAGTCGCGAACGATGCGGATCCCGGCATAACGATGCTCGGGTCCCCTGGCGGCAACGTCTTCTGTGCGAATAATAATCTGGCTGGAGTCAACCTTCAACTCCCGGATCATGTAATTGAGCAGGGCGTGCGCGCGGCCCAGCGCCAGGGCGGGGTTCTTGGCGTCGTTGCTCTGCCGGTAGCGGAAACCGTCGGCGCCACCGGTGATCACTGCCCGAACGAGCGGGTACTTGCTAAGCGTGTCGGCTATCGCTTTCAACTCGTCGCGATGCGGTTTGAATATATCCTGACCTATACTGCCGGCAACACCTATCGGGAAATCTTTGATGACTACTTCCTGGGGTGCGGCCACACCGGTCAATAAAGCCAGGCAACCGATAACCAGTAATATGCGTTTTGTCATAATGCCCTCCGGATACTATTTACATCTCGCCGGTTTTCACGGCGAGGTTCCTATGTATGCCCTTTCCTCTATTGAAAATCCTGCTGCTCAATCGTTGAACAATCTACCCGAAAGCACCCGTGTTTAGTCCGGTTTCGGCGGGTCTAGCCGCCGTTATCTGATGCACTTCGGTGCATTTTTTGTTCCACGTCTTAAGCAAAGTGTATCGTTTTTCCTCTCTTATGAGCCATATGTTTAGCTGCGAGAACGATTTTGGTACTAACTGCTCACTATAAAAGCAAACGCCGTTCCCGATCACAGTTTCCCGGCCTGAGGAGAGGGCCTGAGCGGCGTATTTCGAATGTGGTCCTTAAACACTATATTGCCGACATTATTCAGGAAGGGCAGGGTTATGCCGGGGAACTCTATATCGGGCAGGCGTTGTTGCCATGTTTAACAAGCCAATTCAGCGTATAGAAGATATTACTTTCGATGACCGGGCGGTCGGCTTACTTGCGTTGGTGTCGATGTACCAGGTCATGAGATTTCTGATTTTCCAGGTCCCTATTATCATATCCAGCGGGTTCCTGCAGATGCTGGGCGAAAACGGAATTATCGACAAAGATACGGCCAATGCACTTTCGGCCGCGGTGTTCATAGTGCTGGAGTTTACACTGATGGCTGTCCTGATCGCTAAGGGTAAGAGGAGTTTCTTGGAGCAGATGACAACGGTACTGTCAAATAAGGGCAGCGGAGAACAGGCGCCGGAGGGCTGTCACTCTGTCCCATTTACTGAAAAGCAGTTGGAAATCGCGCTGGCCATTGCCGCCGGCATTGGAATCGCGTGGTGTCTGGTACTCGGCGTAAACAGCATGGCATTAAGAGTCTTTCTGGGAATAGTCGAAACCTTCGCCTTTGTCTTTCTTATCACGTTCATGACCATAAGATTTCTCGCGACCAGAGAGGTCCGACGAACCGCCGTCTACTGTCTGATACTTACCACACTGTCGCTTTGGTTAATCGGATGGGGTGGGTAGATATCCGATACGGGTGGATTTTCACCCGGGCAATGTCTTAATCAGGTTTCAGTCGATTAATGAAAGCGGCACTTATCCAGTAGATGTCTGAGTAGGTGTTTTCATTATTGCGGGCAAAGAACAGAAACTTGCCATCGGGCGACACCGACGGAAATCTCTCTTGCGAAGCTGTGTTTACCGGGGGTCCCATATTGATCGCATCGGTCCATCCATCGAGAGAGTCCCGGAAGCATATGTAGAGGTCGCCGTTACCCAGATTGCCCTCCCGGTGCGAGGAGAAAATAATGTAACTTTCATCCGGTGCCACCCATGGTGTCCAGTTCATAGAACCGTCGTTAACACCACCGCCCACCAATTGCGGCTCCGCATATGCGCCGTTTTCAAACCGCGACCAGTATATATCCCAGATTGCCGTTCCTTCGCTACTTCTGCCGCCAAATGAATCGAAGTAAAGATTGCCGTTACCTGAAAAGCAAAAGGACATGTTGCGGGGAGGCAGCGGCAAGGCATCCGTGACGACCGGGTCGGTCCAGCCGCTATCGGTATGGCTGATCTCCCAGGTTATGTTGAGAACCATCGAATCCGGATCACGTGACCTGAAATAGAACTCACTGCCGTCGGAAGAAAATGTCGGTGAGCCCATAGCGATTATGTCGTACGCGAGGGTAGCGGGTTTGGACCATCGCCCGCGCTCCAACCGCGAATACCATATCGTCTGCTCCAAAATTTGATAGGGCGAACCATGCTCCGTTGGACGACTGGTATCCACCGGCATCGTAACCCAATAGATCTCGCGGCCGTCTTTCGAGAATTCGATTCGACTGTGTTCGTGGTTGTCAGTCGTAACGATACTCGACGCAAAGATCGCAGTATCCGTTCCCGGTGATTCCAACCCGAAATAGGACACGCCTTCTGTTTTCTGCGTTCTGTCCTGTCCGCAGCCTGCAAGGTATGCGATCAGCATCGAAAGCAGGACCGTTCGAATGATACTAGTCATTAATCCTCCCAGCCAAAAGCGTCGCGGCGGATTGAACCGCTTTCGGCATATCGCAATGTGATCGATTCGGTACTTAGATCGCCTGTCCATGTGGACATTGCCTCATTTCTTGGCCAGAAGCCTTGCCCTGGTATAAGCCACCAGGCCTCCGGCGTCGATGATTGCCTGCCGTGCCGGGGCATGCGGAACAATCTTGAACTCTTTGCCTTTGGTATGGTTGACGAGCACATCACCGCGGATTTCCAGCTCGTCTCCTTCGTCAGCGTCGTATTCGGGGCATATCACCGTTTGCAGGCCGAGATTGATCGAGTTCTGTACAAAAATTCGGGCGAAGTGTTTGGCCACGATTACGAGGTCCCATCCTTTCAGGCATGAGGCGGCTTGTTCGCGCGATGACCCGCAGCCGAAGTTCTGTCCGGCGACAATGATGCTCCCTTTGGGGATCTCGTTAGCGTTGAGTTTCCTGTTGAATTCAACGTCGTCGGCGAAAGCGTACTGCGGCGTTTCGGTAGGCAGGACCGTCGCCATGAATCGTCCGGGATAGATGATATCGGTGGAAATGTCATCGCCGACTTTTAAGACTACTTCAGACATATCAGCGACCTCCTGCTCTGGGATCGGTTATTACACCCGAAGGGGCGCTGGCCGCGGCGACATCGGGTGAACATAAATAAACCTCAGCTTTAGGGTTGCCCATTCTGCCTTTGAAGTTACGGTTAGTTGTTGCCAGGGCGACCTCGTTATCGCCCAGCGCACCCTGGTGTACACCGAGACAGGCACCGCACCCGGGATTACAGACCACGGCACCAGCTTCGGACAGATCGTTCAGGTATCCGCGCTTTAAAGCTTCGCGGTAGATGCGCCACGAAGCGGGGAAGACAATCATCCTCGTACCCGGGGCAACCTTCTTGCCTTTAAGTATTCGTGCCGCGATTTCGAGATCATCCAGACGACCATTAGTGCACGACCCGATGACGATCTGGTCAATTCTTGTGCCCGCAACGTCGCCAACGGGTTTCACATTGTCAACTGCATGCGGACAGGCGATCTGAGGCGCCATATCGGATACGTCGATCTCCACCGTCTGCTCATAGTGAGCGTCGGGATCAGGGGCAAACGTCTCGATCTTATCTTTCACGCCGGCCTCGTCTTTTAGATAGCGCAGGGTTTCCTTGTCGGGCGGCACGATACCCGAGGTAGCCCCGGCCTCGACTGACATGTTACAGATGACCAGACGACCGGAGGTTGACATGTTCCTGATTGTGTCGCCGTGATATTCGAGGACCCTGAAGTTGGCACCTTCGGCGGTTATTTTTCCGATCAGGTGCAGAATCAGATCTTTCGGTCCGACATGCGCGGGAAACTTACCGTTGACGTTGACTTTGATAGTACCGGGAACCTCGACATTGAGAACGCGTCCCAATGTCCAGACCGCTGCCATTTCCGTGCCTCCCACGCCGAACGCGAACGCTCCCAGAGCGCCGTGGCTGGTGGTGTGACTGTCGGTGCCGACAACAACGTAACCCGGCCTGACGTATCCGAATTCAGGGAGAATCTGGTGGCAGATACCCCCCTGATCCCCGCGGATATCGTGGAACTTGGAGATTTTCTGCTCGACGACGAAGTTGCGCAGTTTCTTTTGATTGTTCGCTGTCTTGGAACTCTCAGCGGGGATTCGATGGTCATAGATAATCGCGATTCGCTCCGGATCCCAGACCTTCATATCGATGCCGGTGTCTCGGTATATCTCGATGAACTGGTTCATCGCCATCGCGCCGTTTTCGTGCGACATAGCCAGGTGAACTTCCGGCTCAACGACGTCGCCTACATCAACCGATGGTTTTCCGCAGGCCCGGGCGAGAACTTTTTGAACGTATGTCATTCCCATCTATTCTTCTCCAAATATAATTGCGCTCTTCGTTCGGTTCAGATTACGGCCTTCTCTTTGAGCGTTTGCAGGTCTTCTTTCGAATATCCCAGTTGCGTGAGAATTTCTTCGGTATGGGCCGAAAGGCGCGGGGGAGCAGCGTCGATACTTCCGGGCGTCTTCGAAAACTTGGCCGAGAGGTTGAATATCTGAATTTCCCCGATCTTGGGTTCTTTAACCTTGACGATAGTCTCGCGATGTCTGATCTGGTCGCTGGTCAGAGCTTTCTCCAGGTTGAGAATATCACCCGAGGGGATAGCCTTGGCGTTGAAGATCTCGACCCAATGCTCGGTGGTGTTCTGGGTGAGTTTTTCTTCCAGAATGGGTGTGAGTTCTTTCCTGTTGGCTTTGCGCGTGTCGCGTTCCTGAAAGCGAGGATCGGTTTTCAGTTCAGGCAAGCCGACCAGATCGGTAAGGTCTTCCCACTGCCTTTGCTGGTTGGCGGCGATATTGATGTAACCGTCCTTGGTGCGGAAAGCCCCGGAAGGCGCGGCGGTGAAATTATCGTTACCCATCGGGATGGGCGCTTTGCCACCGATTAACAGGTTCGCGGCCACCCAGCCCATGAGAGGCATTATCGAGTCGAGCAGGGCGATATCTATGGCCTGGCCCTCGCCGGTGCGCTCCCGATGATAAAGCGCGGCCATGATAGCAAAGGCGGCGTTGAGTCCACCTACCGTGTCGCATACGGGGAAACCGGCGCGCAGCGGATGAAGCCGCTCATCGCCGTTAACATCCATGGCACCCGACAAGCCCTGGATAATTTGATCGTAGGCGGGCTTGAAGGCATCGGGGCCGGTTTGACCAAATCCTGAGATAGCGCAGTAAACCAGACGCGGGTTGATCTTTTCCATCTCTTCCCACGGGAAACCGAGTCTCTTCATAACTCCAGGGCGGAAATTCTCCACAAGCACATCGGAGGTCTCAAGAAGCTTACGGAAGATCTCCTTGCCCTCCTCGGTCTTGAGGTTCAATGTCACAGATTTCTTGTTGGCGTTCTGCGCCAGGAAACTCGTTCCCATCAGATCTTTATTCAGGGCGGGAACGTTGCCGAGTCTTCGCGCCAGATCACCGCCGTCAGGAACCTCAATCTTGATCACTTCGGCCCCGAGCTGGGCCAGATGCAACGTGCAGAAGGGACCCGACAGCACATTGGTCATGTCTATAACACGAATGTTTTCCAGTAATTTCATTACAGATTTATCTCCTTGCCTTTATGCTCCCTTGAAATCCACAATCGAACCGGCTTTCATCACCGCGCCGGGAAGTTCGCGACCGAAGAATTCACTTACCTGCCGGGCCGTATCCAACAGTGTGTTTAGCTGGATATCTTTGCGAAGTCCCATCCGCTGAAACGAATGAACCAGATCCTCAGTACTTACGTTTCCCGCCGGAAGTTTCGTAAACGGACAGCCACCAAGTCCGCCGAAAGCTGACTCGAAGTAGGTTACACCACTCTTGAAGGCAGCGTAACAGTTGGCCAGGCCAAGGCCGTAAGTGTTGTGAAAGTGACAGGCCAGCTCAACGTCGGGGTCCAATCCTTTGATGGTGGTGTAAAGTACTTCTACCTGGAGCGGCTGAGCGTGTCCGGCGGTATCGGCCAGGCTGATATTGCGAATACCGGCCGAGAGGTATTCTTTGACAATGCCAAGGACCTTCTCAGCGGCTATCGGTCCCTCGAAGCCGCAGCCGAACGCCGACTGTACCGACACCTGCACCCGCTTGCCGGCCTCAAGCGCCGATTTGGCCATGGGGATTATGCGTGACAGCGCCTCCGATGTGGTCATGCGCGTGTTTTTCTGGCTGTGAGTCTCACTGGCCGAGACGCCCATGCAGAACATCTCCACGCCGCAGGCCATCCCGCGCTCGAGTCCTCTTTCGTTAAGTACCAGACCGGAGAGGATCACTCTTCCCGGTTTATTGCCATCGGATGAATAATGCTCGAACAGCTTGTCGGTGTCGGCCATCTGGGGGACCTTTTCCGGATTCACAAAAGAGCCGAGCTGCACGATATCGACACCACTTTTGATAACAGCATCAATCCACCGGATTTTGTCCTCCAGCGGGACGGTGGTTTTTTCGACCTGCAGACCGTCGCGCGGTCCTACTTCATGAATGCTAATGTTTTCAACTGCCATATTAAACGATCTATCTCCACCAATAATAATTATATGAAAATTTCGGATTAGTTGACTGGGCTGATATGTTCGATATAGTAACGCAGTATATTTTTGTCTCCGTCTGCGGCCGGGCCGACAGGTGACGTATTTTTCAACCGCCAATATTGAATTCCGACATGAATTTGTCAAGCCAATCCGGGGCTGAGCGGTGCCGGCGATGCCGATTGATCATGGACTCGATGCCGACTCCACGAACTTCGCGTTGAAGCCAACATTTTTACCGAATTCCCGTACTATTATTGACAGTGTCTAATTTTAGACTTATTCTAATACGATGAAAGACGCCATTTCAGTTCTGCGAGAGTGCCATATACAGCCCACGCCGCAGCGGATAGCGGTTGTTGACTATGTTCTAAATACCCGGGCGCATCCTTCGGCCGATGAGGTCCTCGAGCATGCCCGTAAAAAGTGCCCTACGGTCTCGCGGGCAACCGTTTACAACACGCTCAATTTGATGGTCAAGAAAGGATTACTGAAAACCCAGCTTCTCAAGGAAGGTACCGTTTTCTTCGACCCGAACATGGGAAAGCACCATCACTTTATAGACAACGAGACGGGCGATATCTACGATATTCCGTGGGATCATCTGCAGATTACCGAAAAAGAAAGGCTGAAGGGCTTTGAGATCAGCGAGTATCAGGTTATAATGCGGGGTCGACGCAAGAAGAAGTAACATCTTCCGCTGGGGCTGCATCTCGCCAAAACTAAAGACAATAAAACGGTCATATGGCTCCGACTATGGCCGGCCATGCTAAAGTGAACTTCAAAAGGAGGCAACAATAATGGAGAAAAAGAAGAAACAACTGACCACTTCAGCCGGTATCCCGGTGGGTGACAACCAGAACTCACTTACAGCCGGACCGCGCGGGCCGCTGTTAGTGCAGGACTGGCAACTGTTCGAGAAGCACGCCCATTTCAACCGTGAGCGCATTCCAGAACGGGTGGTGCATGCGAAGGGATCGGGCGCTTTCGGGACCTTGACCGTCACCCACGATATCACCAAGTACACCAAGGCCAGTATCTTCTCGAAAGTCGGCAAGAAGACGGATTGCTTTCTGCGCTTCTCGACGGTCGCCGGTGAGCGCGGTGCTGCCGATGCCGAGCGCGATGTGAGAGGATTCGCGGTGAAGTTCTACACCGATGAAGGCAACTGGGACCTAGTTGGAAATAACACCCCGGTATTCTTCGTGCGTGATCCGTACAAGTTCCCGGATTTCATTCACACCCAAAAACGGGATCCCAAGACCAACCTGAGAAGCAACACCACGCAGTGGGATTTCTGGTCATTGTCACCTGAGAGTTTACACCAGGTAACGATCCTTTTCTCCGATCGCGGACTACCCCGAAGCTACCGTCATCTAAACGGTTACGGCAGCCATACCTACAGCCTGGTCAACGCCAAGAACGAACGGGTCTGGGTGAAATTTCATTTCAAGACCGCGCAGGGTATCGAGTGCCTGACATCGGAGGAGTCAGCCGCTATCATCGCTAACGACCGGGAGAGCCATCAGAGAGACCTCTTTGAGGCGATTGAGCGAGGAGACTTTCCGAAGTGGAATCTCAAGGTTCAGGTCATGACCGAAGAGCAGGCCGAGAAGACATCCTACAATCCTTTTGATCTGACCAAAGTGTGGCCGCACGGGGAATTTCCGCTAATTGATGTTGGTGTCATGGAACTGAACCGCAACCCCGAGAACTATTTCGCCGACGTAGAACAGTCGGCCTTCTCACCGGCTAACATGGTACCGGGGATCAGTCATAGCCCCGACAAGATGCTTCAGTTCAGGATTTTCTCTTATGCCGACGCTCACAGATATCGTCTTGGTGTCAATTATGAGAGTCTTCCGGTTAATCGTCCGAAAGCGAATGTCAACGTTTACCATCGTGACGGAAAGATGCGCTTTGATGGCAACTCCGGCGGTGATGTCAACTATGAGCCGAACAGCTTTGGCGGCCCCGCTGAAGATCATAAGTTCAAGGAGCCGCCGCTTGTGATATCCGGCGACGCGGACCGGTATGATCATCGCGAAGGTAACGATGATTACACGCAGGCCGGGAATCTTTATCGCCTCATGCCCGATGGCGAACGAGACCGCCTGCACAAGGCTGTCGCCGGGGCCATGAAAGGGGTACCGAACGAAATTATCGAGCGTCAGCTCGGGCATTTCGCCAAGGCCGACCCGGCTTATGCCGAGGGAGTCAGGAAAGCTCTGGGCAAATAGACACCTTGATCATGATGAATGAACAGGCGGGATTGTCTACAGTCCCGCCTTCTCTTTTAATAGACTCGTGAAGTGGTGGGTTTCCGGCGGCGTGCGGGCCGGAATTCGACGAAAACGTGCCGTCGCGCTATGCCGCGGTTTCACAGCCACTTATGGCCTCAGGCACAATCCGGTAACAGCCTGCCAATCTTCAGGATTCGCCCGTTTCGGTTGTGGATAAAATAAATCCATTTTAAACTCCAATAAATCCCGTTTCAGCCGTACTACTTTGTATCCGGGCACACTCACGGCGCGCAGGGCGCCGCTTAGAAACAGCCCTAAAATCTCGACAGAAAAGGAAGAAACGATGAGTTCAATTAAGGTAGCTACTGTGAGCGGTGGCCAGACCGCGGTAGATACTTCGACGCTGGAAAAATTTTCAGCTTGGTTTCGGGGTGAAATATTCAAAGCGGGCGATCCCGGCTATGATCAAGCCCGCACAATATGGAACGCTATGATCGACCGTAAGCCGGGCCTGATTGCCCGGTGTACCGGCGTGGCGGACGTGATCGCCGCAGTCAAGTTCGCCCGTGAAAACAACTTGCTGACAGCGGTACGCTCGGGAGGCCACAATATCGCCGGCAAAGCTGTCTGCGACGACGGTATGGTGATTGATCTATCACCAATGCGATGGGTACGCATTGAGCCCCAGAATCGTCTGGCTCATGTCGGTCCGGGAGCGACCCTGGGAGATTTTGACCATGAAGCACAGGCCTTCGGACTGGCTACTCCTCTCGGTATAAACTCCACGACTGGCGTGGCCGGTCTTACACTCGGGGGTGGATTCGGATGGCTCACCCGAAAGTACGGTATGGCCGTAGACAATCTCACCGCCGTCGATGTAGTCACAGCCGATGCACAGTTCATACAGGCCAACGAGTGGGACCACCCCGATTTGCTATGGGCTACCCAGGGAGGGGGCGGCAACTTCGGCATCGTGACAAGGTTCGAGTTCAAGCTTCACGAGATTGGCAGGGAGGTTTACGCCGGACTGGTAGTTTACTCCCTGAAGGAAGCAAAATCGGTGCTCGAGAAATATCGGGAGTATGCCGCCAATCTCGGAAATAACACAACCGTGTGGGCGGTTATGCGAAAAGCACCACCACTGCCATTCTTACCTGGTGATGTGCACGGTCAGCCGATAGTGGCCTTCGCCTGTTTCCACACCGGCGATGCCAGCGAAGGAGAGAAAGCAATTGCACCGGTGCGTGATTTCGGCAAGGTCCTGGGTGAGCATCTTGGCTGGCAACCTTATACGGCCTGGCAAACCGCCTTCGACCCGCTGTTGACGCCGGGAGCAAGGAATTACTGGAAGTCGCTCAATTTCACCGAGCTGACCGATGGCGTTATCGATGTAGCCATCAAGCACACCGAGAAATTGCCATCTGACGAATGTGAAATCTTCTTCGGTCTGCTTGCGGGCGAAGCCAACAAAAAGAATCCCGAGGATACGGCCTATCCGCATCGAGACGCGAACTACGTTATGAACGTCCACGGACGCTGGCAGAAGCCGGCCGATGATGAGAAATGCATCGCCTGGGCCAGACAGTTTTACAAAGACACCTCACCATATGCGACCGAAGGTGTTTATGTAAATTTCCTGACCGAGGATGAGAAAGAACGGGTTCAATCGGCCTACGGGACAAACTTCAAACGGCTGGCACAGACAAAGCAGACATACGACCCCGACAATTTCTTCCGTCTGAATCACAATATTTCTCCCGGCATGTGAGGTAGCCGGAATTCTCGAGACTCGCGAATGATCAGGCGCTGCCCGGGGGACTCTGAGCTCCGGGCGGCGTTGTGAACAGAACTTTCATTTTCTCACGGTAGTCCTCGAACGCCTCTCGCCCTCTCTCCGACAGGCTGAGAAAGGTTCGCGGCACCTTACCGACGAAGGTTTTTTCAATCACGACGCAGTCGGCACCTTCCAGCTTACTGACGTGCGTAGACAGGTTGCCCGGCGTGAGCCCGGTTTGGTTCTGGACAAAGAGAAACTCGGCCCGCTTGACCACGTAGAGCAACGCCATGATGTTGTACCTCGCCGGTTCATGAATGATCCGGTCAAGTTCCGTCAGCTGGTAACCACCCGGTTCATTACTGACCGACATGATTAACCTCCGCCTTTAGCCTGGGATATTTAGTAAGGAACCCTGACAGAAGCGTCAGTCCGTAAATGAGAATCACCAACCCCGGTATTCCGAGGCTGATAACGGAATTGAAGGGCCAGCCGACGAAATCATACATGAAACTCGATTGCGGAATACTGAAAGCCATAAGAGCCGCATAAACAAACATCCTCGGACAGTCGAGAAAGTAGCCGGCAACAACTATCACAGGCGTCACGACCAGACCGGCCGCAACCGGAATGCCGGCGTGCTCGAGAAGACCCCCGCCAAATCCATCGCCCATCATCAGCAAAAGCGGCATATTGAGGAAGAAGAACGCCGCGACGACTATGAGAAACAACATCTTCCGCGTTCTTCGGGTCGGGCCGAATTCGACCGCTCCCAATCTGGGAATTGTTATCTGCCTCTTGCCGATCCATACCATCAAAACGGGCAACAGGATGAGCAAATAGCCGTAAGTTCTGGGAATGTTGACCTTATCCAGAGCCGGTATCCAGGCCAGTATCAGAAAGATCATCCCGAACAAAATGTCGTAGATGCCGTCCTGGAAGGTCGAGCGGTAAGCTCGCCGTTCGATCTCTTTTAAGGAAATCATTTGTTTCATAGTCCGTTTCCTCCAATCAGCGTACTTTGTCATTACGAATATTTTGTAATACAAAGTACTTTACGACAGAGTAATGATAATGTTTCGGAAGGTCAACAGAAAAATGATATTTTTTTGACTTTCAACAGCGGCAGTTCCGTTGTGTCTTGTCAAACAATAGCTTATGTCTGATCAGAGGGTACCCCAAAGCACAAAATAAGGGGCAAACCTGATGGCCTGCCCCTATTTCCCCCCTAACGGGATAGCTTACTTGATCAGGATCATCTTTCGGGTCTCGGAGTAGTCTCCTGCCGATAGACGATAGAGATACACTCCCGAAGTCTGCGCGGAAGCATCCCATTCCACATGATGAATTCCGGCCGAATACTGACCGCTGGCCAGGGTGGCGACCTTTTGGCCGCGGATATTGTAGACGTTCAGGTTCACCTGGGCCGGCTCTGGTAGACTGAACCAGATGATAGTTGCCGGGTTGAACGGGTTCGGATGGTTCTGACCGAGCGCATAGGTGTTTGGTATAACGGTTTCGTTCATGGCGCCCTTGAAGACCGGTCCACTCTCGCACGATTTGGTGACATCGTTGGAACCGGAGTCATAGGTATAGGACGCGTGGGTAACGTTGGTCACCTCGAAGCACCACTCACCGACCGGCTTCTTGAATCCTTCGGTAGTCATGAAATAGACCGAACCGTCGCCACCGGTTACGCCGTTGTACTCACCGCCACTCGGACCGCTGGCCGTTACGTAAACGGTCGCACCAACAACAGGGTTGTGGTTGTCATCGTAAATGTAAACGGTACAGGTTCCGTAGTACACGGCGATATACTTCAGACGATCGACCACCATATTATGCACGTGCATGTTGTTGCCGGCCTCGGAGACCGTTATATAGTCGGTCTTGATCTCGTCATCCGAACCATAAGCGTTGGTCGCCGTCAGAGATACGGTATAGCTGCCAACCGAATTATAGGTGTAGCTCGGATTCTGTTCATTCGAGGTTCCGATACCGTCGCCGAAATCCCACGACCAGGAGGTCGGGTTATTTGTCGAAAGATCGGTGAAGTTGACGGTAAGCGGTACACTGCCCGAGGTCGGTGAACCAACAAAATCAGCCACCGGCGGATCCGGCAGCGGCGGTTCGCCGCCGTACTCGATATACATCTGGTCGACGAAGACAGCGTCGAGCGAAATATTTCCGAAAGCGCCATCGGAGTCGACTACGCGAATATAGACGGTACCTGTTAGGCCGGACGGCAGAGAAGCCGAGTACACCTGCTCGGTAGCGCTGGCCACCGTCACCATGTCGGTGTAGAGAGCATCGTCGGTCGAATAAGCAAAGACAAAGTTGTCACCATCGGAATTGTCCGGACGATAGGCCTCCACATAAAACGCCATGTCAGCACCGCCGGTACCGACATCGATTGTCCACTTGTGCTCCAGGGAGCTGTACTTCTGTACTTTATTCTGGGCTACTTCTACTTCTGTAATTGACTCGTAAATGTCATCACTAAACCGGGTATCTGCATAATTACCGCTGACGGTACCCTGTACAGGAGCATCCGCATTGGCGTAGGCCTCGGTGGTGGTGACGGGACAGTCATCGGCAACGATATAATCTGTCTTAACCTCTGGATCAGAGCCACATGAATTGGTGGCCGTTAATGTAACCGTATACGTTCCCGGGTTGGTGTAAGAGTACGACGGGTTTTGCTGGGTCGATGTACCGACACCGTCACCAAAGTCCCAGCTCCATGAAGTGGGATTGCCGGTGGACAGATCGGTGAAATTGACCGCGAGCGGGGCGCAACCAGTAGTGGGTGTGCCGGAGAAGTCCGCTGTTGGAGCGACACACGGACTGACCGTGATGTAGTCAATCTTCTCTTCCACATCCGATCCACAGGCATTGCTCACCGTCAGCGTGACCGTATAAGTACCGGCGTTATCATAGGTGTAGTCTGGATTCTGCTGACTCGAAGTACCGACGCCATCACCAAAATCCCAACTCCATGAAGTTGCGTTGGTGGACTGGTCGGTGAAGCTGACCGTCAGCGGCGCGGTGCCACTGAGAGGAGCGCCGACGAAGTTTGCCGTCGGTGCCGGGTTGACGGTAATATAGGCGGTCTTCGTGTTGGTGTCGTCGCACCCCTGGCTGCTGCTGGAAACTGTCAGCGAGACGGTGTAGGTCCCGGCGGAAGTGTAGGTGTAATTCGGGTTTTGTGCCGAGGAAGTACCGACACCGTCACCGAAATCCCACGACCAGCCATCGATACCAGTACCCGAGGACTGATCAGTGAAACTCACCGAGAGTGGAACACAACCGGAAGTAGGTGTGCCGGAGAAGTCAGCCGCGAGATCGCATCCGCCACCGGCGGCATCAAGGCACTTGCGCGCATCGATGATTCCGGCGCCTAAATCCCGATTGCCACCGTAGGGGTTGGTGTTAGCCGGGTCGGTGATGATGCCAATCTTGTCCGTTGCGCTCAGGCTCGGATTGAAAGACTCAAGCAGCCCGACAACACCGGCAACGTGCGGGCAGGACATCGAGGTACCATCCATTGGCGCGACATAGTCGACATCGGGATTGGCGGGATCAGTAATCGTGCTGAGTACCGCGACACCGGGTGCCGCGATATCCACCCAGCTACCGTAATTGGTAAAGCTGGCATTGTTGCCCGACTCATTGGTCGCGGCTACATCAAGGCAATCGCCGCGTGAGCCAAGATAGCTTGGTGTAGATGAGCTACTGTTACCCGCCGACACGCAAATCACAACATCCTGCGCTATCAGGTAGGTAGCAGCCGAGGATATACCACCGCTGTTGGAGGTACCGAATGAGCAGTTGATCGCAGCCACATTCCAACCGGAGATTTTCAATTCGGCCATATAGTACATAGCCTCGGCCACGTAGTCCATGATAACCACCCCGGTTGGCCCGTAAATCCAGTAATCCAGAAGGTAACCGATTCGGCATGGTACTACTTTCACGCCGTTACCGCCGCCGTTGAAGCTACCGTTACCCCAGCCACCGGCAACGCCGGCTACAGCATAACCATTGTTGGTGATCGCCGCAATCGTCCCGGCGGTGTGTGTACCGTGACCATCGCCATCGGAAGGATCGTTGTCAGCACCGCCGCAATCGATATCAATACACTCATAGGAGTACCAGTCGGTGCTTTCTACGAAATCCCAGCCAATGATGTCATCGACATAGCCATTGCCGTCATCGTCCTGACCGTTACCGGGCGTTTCGTTAGTGTTAACCCAGATATTGCCATTGGTGCTGGCATCATTCGGTCCCGGCGGGTTGCTGCCGCCCAGGTCGCCATGGTTATACATCGTGCCGATATCGAGATCGCCGACCAGCACGGCTTGATCGCCGGCCTCGCTGTCCCAGGCGGTGTTGGCCCGGATACCATAGGTATCGAAATAGTGCCACTGATCATAAGGATAACCGCCAGGGTTGTCATCATAGTAGGGGTCGTTGGGCTCGGCGCAGACAGTGTGAATGCCAATGCGTTCAACCCTTTCGATCATCGGATGGGCCTCGTAGGCAGCGAGGGCTTCTTCGATGTTGTCACCTGATTCAAGGTATACCTTGTAGTGGCGGGCCAGTGTTTCTGCCCCCGGTTTGCGATCAGCGCCTAGAAACTGCGGTTTTAGACGAGTGACCCCGAAAGTACGGGCCAGTTCGTCAAAACCAGCTTTGTTCGACAGTGCTACGGTAGAGCGCATGTCTCTGGCATGATCAACCTCGACATTGCCTTTGAGGACAATGACGAAGCGATCGGGTACATATCCCAGGAAACTCTCCTTGTTGAGGTACCGCGATGGGTCGACATCCAGTACGTCAGCGGCCATGGCAAGGCATGGCGCCAGGAGTCCCAGGATAAGTATGGCGGTTGTGAACCTTCGCATAACTCCTCCTGCGAAAAGTTAGATGATGAGGAAAACCCTCAGTGAATGATGTACATAACTTCTTGATTGATGCCATTTCGGCACCGGGCCGGAAAACGGATTATGTTTTTGAAATCCTCACGAGCTACGTCTACGAACTTACTACATATAATAAATCCTGACGCTACTCGCAACAAGAAACACTGAAATATTAGCGGGATCCGCGAGAGTACACCTGAGAAACGGACAGTCGAAAGATCGCGAGGGGCACTATTTGTTGAACGTCATTGACTTTCGGGCTTCGCTACCGACAAAGAGCGAGGCAAATACCTCCGTTATACCTGCCCCGCCTTGAACTCAGAAATCACTATTTTCGATTCGCAAGCTTGGGCAGCAAATCCAGAGCATAGAGGACCTCGGCATTCGGGTCAAACCCGTATGAGGCCAGCAACCCCTGTGTCAATGGATAATGTACCGGCAGTACCCGCGCCAGCTCACTGTCATCAGGGAAATTCAGCACATACGACTGCGCCACCCGGCCGGTGATTCCGCTGTTGTCCAGGGTCCACCTGACAGCATTTCCACCAGAGTTCGGCGCCTGGGCGGACGGAGTCCCAACAAGGACAGCACCGGTGCGATACAAACGAACGGCGATACCAAACCCGGCACTGAATGTCCACGGTCTGGTTAGCACGATTACATTCTCGGGGCAATAGTAACTTCCGTACGCCCCGCTTTCCCATTCGTTGTAGAATGTCGGCGCGTGTTCGAGGCCTTCATCAAGAGAGGAAGCATCGCTGAGGACAGAGTCCGAATAGTCTTCGCTAAAGTCGTAGTCACCTTCGATCCAGGGCACATCGCGCTCTTTATTCAGATCTTCGAGCGTGAGGTTCGCGCGGGATTCGAGATATATTGCCGAGAGCCGATTTACATTGTTCCACCGGGTTTCAAGAGTAGCGGACTTACCATGAAGGAAGTACATCAGAATATCCGCCATCAAGGCATCACCGCCTCCGTTGTGGCGCAGATCCACGATTAAAGTCTCTGTCCCGGATTTCTTCATACCGGTTACCAGTGATCTGAAAAACTCAGTGGCCGACGGTATACCGTCGAGGGTTTCCTGCGGAATGCTATCCATTCCAAGGGAGTTGCGCGCCTCGAAACTCTCACGGTAGTATTTCATGTGATCTATCCGAAGGTAGGCCGTGCGTTTATTGTCACCAAGAAAGTCGTATATGAAACCGGAGTTGTCAGTAGCGGGTAATACCAGCCGCGACTCTGATTGAATTAATGAGGTTATATTCATCGGGAGCTTGAGGATAACCTCCTCGGTCTCACCGGCCGCCAGCCGCAGTTTGACTCGAATCTGACCGGTTCCAGTCCATTCCGGCAGCAATTCCTGTAGATAGGGCCCGAACCAGAGGTAATTGGTGGTGAAGTGCCAGAGCAGATGGTACTCGTTGTCAATGGGTCTGATCTTGCGCAATCGTCGGCCCAGTTCATCGAGTGAGACATCCTCAACCGAGACCAGTATTGCCCCAAGAAGATTTCGGTATTGCTCGCCCGGGACGGCGGAAACGTAAAGAGACTGCTCGACAACCTCGAACTTGAGCGGAATACCGCCGGGCGCAGTCACGTTCACGTTGTGGTGAGCGTAGATCTCCGTGTGCCCATCGCCGATAGCGGCAGCGAACGGAAGCAACAGATCCATAAATTCGGTGCCTGTCATGCCCTGCTCGGGAATGGTCTGCAGAATATCCTGATAATGACGGTGAAACGCGATCTTACCGCCGATGTGCCGATAGGGATCCGGATGGGTCTTCTCGATAATAGCCGCAAGCTGTCTTGTGTCGGCGATCAGCTCATCTCTGGTGAAGCGCTTTTCCGCCGCCTGAAACAGCGCGGGGTCAATCTCGGCATTGAAAACGACCTGATCCAGAATATATTTAATGGCTTCCTGTCCGTTCGAGCGGTAGGATACCTGATACGCCGAGGTGATACCGTCGACTTCACGGTAATCAGAATAATATGATTCCTCAATGAGAGGCAGTACAGGCGAGCCTTTGTTGACACGTGTTTTGTGAACGACATACGATTCGGTATCAACGTACATGGTTGTTTTAGCACCATCAGGAAAAACCTGCTCGAGCAAGTAGTATTCCTTGCCGGAATCACTGTCCATGCCCTTGAAGTTGTATTCGATACCGTGTGTGTCTGGATTGAGAAAGGCATCATAGCCGATAGCATCTCGCTTCATAGCGGCGGTTTCAGCCGGCGGTAATTGCTGGTAGCCGCCGGCCAGCGGATTATCCGTCCAGGCAACCTGCCCGTCATATCCCTGTTTTATTACAACACCAGCGACGGCCATCTCCATATGTGCCCTGTCAGGGTAAATGCTGGTGATGGTTATGTCGCCGGCTATGCCCCCCTGCGCCACCATAATCATCTTGCCGGTCACAACTGAGGTTCTTATTTCGCTGAGTTTTTTCGCTCCGCCGCGGGCCTCAATCATTCTCTTCAGCAAAATTTCAGCGTCAATTTGGGCAAAGCCATTCAGACTGAGCAGGCAGATAAAAAATACCGCCGCCAAAAGCGCGTACATTAACCTTTTCATGAAAGTCTCCTTCGTCTTCTTGAATACTAACACTACGTTTTAGATTTAACGGGGTTTCGCTTTTCGTTGCGGCGATCGAATCTCGCCAGGCAGGATACGAACGTTATCGTACACGGCCGCGATCAATACGGAGTCATCCACGATGAGACAGCGAGTCTGTTCTTATCCGGATATCACAGGACTCCGGATCAAACGATTTCTATTTCTTCGACCTTGTGCAGAAAGATATAAGCCAATACCGCGCAGGATACCGGAACCAGCACCATTGTGAGGAAGGACAGGATAAGTGTCGCTTCACAGACTCCAGTGGCGATACTCAGACCCGCAAAGACCTTAACCGAATAGCTGAACCGATGCCTCTGACGCAATATGATTATTCCGAGTATTATATCGATGATTCCGAATATAGCAATGCCCGTAACCCAGAAGATAATCAAAACCAGCGGTAGACCGATGTCATTGTGTGGCCAGACCGTGGCCAGCAGTAACTCGAGCACAAATGAGCCGCCAAAGAAAACAATGACCCAGAAGATGGCCACGGAGATGATGGTACTGATTTCTTTGAAGCTGTATTGCTCATACATCAAGCTCTTGAATTCCTTCAGCAAATAGACTGTCAGGGCGGCGTAGAGAAGAAACAAGAAATCTCCGGGTCCTACCCCAACTGTAAAACCGGAATCGACGTACTCAAGAGCCGCCTCGTGTATCCCTTCGACCACGAACGCCAGCGGGAATACTACCGCCGCGACGATCGACGCCCACCCGGCCGCCGTGAAACGATTCTCATCCATATTCGAAACACCTCCACTTTCGACAGACAATAAAGATCGCCCTAGGTTTCCGCACCGGCCGATGGGGCGGATTCGGGCAAGTATTCAAGAATATCCGCAGGTTGACAGTTCAGTTCGCGGCAAATCGCAGCCAGGGTCGAGAATCGAATTCCCCTGACCTTACCGGTCTTGAGTAATGAAAGGTTAGTGACCGAAATGCCAACCCGGTTGGACAGTTCAGTGAGCGACATTTTCCTTTTTACCAGAACCAGATCTAAGTTTATGCGAATATCCATGACTACGAGACTACATTATAATGACGTGTACGTCAAACCATTTTTTATGTTTCACATAAAAACCATTATGTTTAAGATAACATATCTTGTGAATTCAGTTTGAAGGAGAGCTGGACGGAGATCCATATCTGCCAAATAAGTTGTTATTTAAAGGCAAGTTACATTTGCAACAGCCAGACTGACCGTTAGGTGGGGGTCAAAGCACACTGCCGAATAGAAATGCCGTGGCTGCCTCAGTCTTCAGCCCCGAAGACCCACCCCGGCGCCGAGTCCGTGGCCTGACGAAGAGCCAAATTCAATTGCCCCGCATGATGTTGAACATGGCGCATGTTGTACAGGAGCAGTTCCGCGAAACTGAGCTTCACCCTCCCAAAATTGAAGGGCCGACCGGCTTTCTCATCAGTCAGGGAGTCAATAGTATCCTTGCATTTCCGACGTCCGAACCGCAAATAGGCCCGAAGCTCATCTTTGGTGTAGAGCCGATCGGGGAGCTTTCCGGCCGGATCTAACTCCTCAAGCCCGAACGGTGCCGGAGGAGCGAAATCCTCCACCGAAGCCGACAGGTAGAAATCAAGCCAGAACAGAGCGTGATAAGCGACATACCAGAATTCCGGTTGTCTGGTGCGATCTCGCCAAAGATCATCCGGACAAGCTGCCATCGCATTTTCGAGGGCGTCAATGGCGGCCCCAAACTGATTCCAGATAATCGATTTTAACCTACTGTCCACCGTGGTCTCTCTATTCGAAAAAGGTGTATTTTTACAGCAATATTGTGGCCAACGTAGCGGTTGGCAAGGAGGTACCTTGATGGTTTGTTTGATGATTACGAATCGGCGTCCCGTGACATTGACGCGGGTTAATAAAAATGGTGATGGCGGTATAGTTCGCCATCACCATTTGACTTGGACCAGCACTACGGTTACTTGCAGCCTCTGTTCCGAGCCCCTTGTGGGCCCGTCCCATCACACACGGCAGTTCCGGACATACCGTCACTGCCAAAGCCACAGTAGGCGATTTCATCCGGGCCGTCGGTGGTCCCAAAAGAGCCCCGCCTTCCGCAGAAGACCTCGCAGTTAGGCGTGCCGAACCGCCCATGGCTCTCGGCCCGGGTCATATCATCACCCTCGAAATGTGCCGAGGCGTGTTCACCATGGCCCCTGTGCATCTGGTAACCGGTGCCAGCCTGGGCATGTTTGACGTAATCCGCATCCAGTCCATTGGGGATTCCGTCGCCATCATGATCTGGCGCGTTGTCATTGAAACCGTCTCCGTTGAGGTCAACGAAGTTGTTTCCGGTGCTCTCACACATCTGGGCGCCGGCAGCAGGCATCAACAGCAATACCGAGCCAAGCATGACCATCGCTGTCAGCACGATGCTTCTGATTCTCATGGCTGTCTCCTTTCCTTGAGTCATGCATTTTGGTTGGGGTCAGCCGTTGCCGGAAATACCTCATGTTCTGCTCCCTTTTCCGTTAGTTTGCCCAACCCTAACACCTTATAATAACAGGACAGGATTAGTGTTGTAAAGAATTATTTATTTTTCTTAAGGCTCGTAATACATTGTCACTAAATATGATAAGTTATTTCGAACGGCCCTGTTCAAACATAACAACCCAGGATTCCGCTCGCCGGCTCATATATTTGATGGCAAGCTCTCACAAAATATATGAGAGTCGTTGACTTATTAGGTCCATTTATTCCAACAAGCGCAATTATTCCTCGGGCTGGTTACGTAACTAATAGGTCCCGTCAAAAGCAGGGAAATCCGGGCCAGAATCATTATTCATCCTCAAATCATGGAGAAACACCATGTCCGTAAACAAGCAAAGCATTTCAAACGGTATTAACGTCGACCAGTTTATGCAGACAGTGAATGCCATCAAGGATAACCCCGATCTGGCGAGATTCAACTTCCGCGCCACTACCACGTGGATGGGCGGGGGTCATTCCAAGACAACCATTAAGGGTTTTTACGGCGCGGGACAGGAAGATACCTCGCGAGCCAGGCCTTTCGTGCTCGAAGGTGACGAACCGCCGGTACTTCTGGGTCAGAACAAAGGCCCGAACGCGGTCGAATCGGTGCTTCAGGCACTCGCCTCATGCCTGGTGGTCGGTTTCTCCTACAATGCAGCCGCACAGGGTATTAACGTGAAGAGTATTGAGCTTGACCTGGATGGGCAGATTGACCTTCACGGTTTCCTCGGGCTCTCTGACCGGGTACGCCCCGGATATGAGGGAATAAAGCTGACATATAAGACCGACTGCGACGCGTCGCCGGAAAAGGTCGCTGAACTGTGGGCGCATGTGCAGAAGACCTCACCGGTTCTCGACATTTTGAGAAACCCGGTCCCGGTCACCATTACCAGCGCGCGGTGACGTTAAGACCGTGCGCTGCGGGGTGGTCGAGGTTATACTTCCGCCTACTGGCTAATAGGCCCACAGTCGCAGGCCAATGATGCCCCAATAGCCCAGATAGAGCGTCATCCCAAAGCAGGATAACGAAAGCAGAATCGCATAAACGCGAGCGACAGTTTTAACCTGTTTGCTGAAGCTGCGATATGTTGTATACAGGCTAAGCGTTGACAATGCCGCAAAGATCAGAGTTGACACGTAGAAGATCGCGTTGAGAGTGGTCTTCGAACCGAATTCAAGCAAGGTCTGATCTGCCATTTTAGCGATGCCGGCTACAAGTGCCAGCACAGCCAGCAGTGGGATCAGCCGCATACTCGGATACCGGCACAGGTTCTCTTTGCGTGTGAGCCTCTTGAAAACGTAGACCGGAACCCAGAAAATAGCGTAGGCAATCGAAGACAGCATGAGAACCAAGGCACTAATTACGAGAAACCGGCGCAAGTAGGTTTTCCAGATCGTTGTTTTTTCATAGTATGATCCCTGGGAGGCGTAAACCATCTCGCCATCGGCGGTTTCGATGAATGCCCTGGTGGCTTCCGGGTCGCGCGACCGCCGAAACAGGTTACCGGTGACAGGAACGAGTGGACTGCGATCTTCTCCCATTCCCTGAGTGTACAGCGTGTCGTTCTCGCAGAAAATATCAACTCCGCTGGTTAGCAGTTCAATGAAGCCGGTCAACTGCAGTCGGGGATTACGAGGTTCGTAGTAACCGCAATACGATCGCAACTGCTCACACTGAAGGGGCTCAGATAACGGTTCGGGCAAGGAATCGACACGTGACGATACGAATTCCCACACGCGATCGAACACGTCACTGTCAAACATAATACCGAAAGAGTTCTGGAGAACCACAAAACCCAGGCCGGCATCAGGGCTGTAGTAATACTCGGACACAAAACCGGGAACGGCCCCACTGTGCCCGAGCCATTTCACACCAGCCCGGTACCGGGTGCCGATCCCGAAGCTATAACCAGACGGCAATCCATTTCTTGCGCCGAGAGTGGTGGTGGGGCGTCCGATACGGTCGAACAGGCTATCTGAGATGACCTGCCTATCTCCAACGCTTCCCCGATTAAGCAGGAATTGAACGAACACCGCCATTTCCTCGACCGACGAGAATATGGCGCCGGCCGGTATATCGTAATCATACCATTGAAGAATCGGTTCGATATTTCGATCATAACCCACTGCCTTCGGACTCTCAGATGATTGCGAGTATCCAACGACTGTATTCGCCATCCCGATCGGGGTCAGGATTTCATTCTTAAGGCACTCTTCGAAGGGTTGTCCGTATGTTTTTTCAATGACGTACCCGGCGACATTGAACCCAACGCTCGAATAGCTAAAGCGAGTACCGGGTAGCCAGCGAGCTTTGCGCAGGTGGGCTTTCTTGTCGAGAGCCTCACGAAGAGTAAGAACCGGGCCATCGAAATAAAACCAGTTGGGATGGGAATCATCGAAACCGGTCGTGTGCTCAAGCAGGTGAACCACCCTAACCGGGTCAGTATCCTCCCACGAATTGTCGATAGTTATCTCCGGGGCGATTTCTCTCACCGGCGTATTCACATCAATCACCCCCTCATCAACCAGCTTGAGAATGCCGAGGCCCGTGAAGCTCTTGGTGCATGAGCCAATACAGAAGAGCGTTCTTTCAGTTACGGGTTCCCCGGTCTCAATATTGGCCAATCCAAACGAGCCCGTCCAAATGATAGAGTCTCTGGACACGATTGCGACAGCCGCACCTGATGTGGACGTCGCATTCACTATGCTATCGAGTTCGGATTCTAAGCGCTCTATGTCCTGAGCGAGCAAAGTTTGTTCGACGAAATCAGCCGGGGGCTGAGAGTATATGGTCGGACAAAGAACAAGAGCCAGAGAAACGGCAATTAGAGTGGGAAGCCATCTCAATGATGCACTCGCCACGGCTGACCCGGTCTTGTCTTGATCTACCGAATGTGTCAATGTGCGCACTTTGTCAACCACCTTTCCACGGTACTCAATAAACCCTGCTGTCAATAGTAGTCGCAGTCACTCCCCTGAATAGAACCTGAACGGGCCGGATGCCACCAGACAGCTATCGCTCGGCCTCGTGCTGGGGTCATTGAGAAAGTCTATCCCCATCTGTCTACCGCACGGATGTATAAAAAGCGGTAAGTGACCCTGGCCCGGGTACTCGAAATAATAGGAATTGGTGAGCGTTTCGCAGACATGCTTTCCCCATTCCGGTGGAGTATCCGGGTCATACTGGCCATTAACGACCAGAGCCGGGATCTGGCTGAACACCGGCTGATTGTCGAGCGTATCAAGCGGCCGTCGTGGCCAGAAGTCGTATATCTCGGGTTCCACTATCGTCCACTCAAGACCGGACAATGGCGCGGGCAAGTCTTCATGCCGGGCAAACTTCCCAAAATCATCAAAGGGAAATTCCTCGTTGCACCAGATCGAATACCGCATACCCCAGGAATACTCCGGTATACCCAGCAGTGACGGGGCGAGAAACGCGAGAACCTCGGTGTTCTTCCGGCAGAGCAAGTCCATCGAGTACGGAAAGGAATAGATATACGAGGTATTTCCCATGTAGGCCGCCAGAATGCGGAAAATGCCTTCCCCATCAATGGAAACTTGAACGGCTTGACCGGTAGCCGGATGGGTGACACTGACCGCGATGGGATTTTCGTTAGCCTCCTTTATTAGGTCAAGGAGCCGATCTTTGAGGTTGGGGTATTTCTCATTCACCACGGAATCGGCCCCGCAGTGAGTCGCGAGCTTCATAACGTTGGACCAGTAACGGTCGATTGAGGTTTCATCCCAGCTAACATCGGGTGGCAGCGGTGAGTCGAGAATAACGGCTCTCACGCCATCAGGATACCTGCGCATCACCTCGAGCATCAAGCGGCAGCTGTACGAGATGCCATACAGATTCCACTTTTCGATTCCGAGCACCTTGCGCAAATCTTCGATGTCGGCCGCGCTTTCTCTCGTGCTGTAACAGGTAAGGTCGATACCCTGAGCCTCGAGCCTCTCACGAAGCCTCCGGACAGCCGCAATCAGCTCATCTCTATCGAGCTGTCCGTTCATACGCTCACCGCTGTTGTTTAGCAGGATGGAGTCAATCTCAGGCCCGATCAGACTGGGCTGAGCATACTGCGCTCCGCGCTGTTCAAAGTAAATGAAATCACGATCATCCAAATATGGCCACGCGTTCAGATCCCGGCCACCCCTCATGGTTGAGATTACACCCGGGCCACCAACGGTGAAGAGAATAGGGTCGGGACGCGAATTCTCGGCCCGGCTCTTTCCGATCATCACAGGTAACTTGATGGTAGGACTATTGCTGTCAGCCCTGTTCTCGTAAACGACCAGGTGTCCAAACTCCACTTCTCCACTGGCCGGAGCGATACTATCTGGGATTGATGCGAGTTCAAATCGGGGTACGCTTTCTCCCTGAGATGTCGTGGCTAACTGGAATATTAAAAGAAAGGCACACAGATTTATGAGGAAGTTGCGGCGTTGCTCCCATGCATAAATAGACATAATTATGATATACTCCTTGAGCCTTTTTAAACGTGCTGTTATCTCCACTCTACGCAGCGCTGATTGGAATGTTTCGGCCGGCAAGCTCACTATTATAAGTGTACGACAACTGACACTATCGAATCTCACGACCACGTTTGAGGCGACCGCTCCATGTGCACGTGCGTGTCAGTCTCGCCAATCCTCTCGAAACCCAGCCGCTCGAAGAAAACCATGGCCCGCCTGTTGATTTTCAACACTCGCAGCCTGACCGAAGAACCTGAAATAGCGGCATCGTTGATGATTCGCGTCATACATGCTCTGCCGATGCCCTTGCCCTGATATTCGGGAAGAACGAATAGCTGATTGACAGTGAGGTTGTCTGGCTCGCGGTTAATCGCCAGGACACCCACGTCGATTCCTGACCACTGGATCACACAGAACTCTTGCGAGGCGAAACGCTTTTGGTGCAGCCGTCGTTGCTCATTTTCGTCCCATCCCCACACCTGTTCGACATATTCGCCAAAAGCCAGTTTCTTAACCTGAAAGGCGAATTCGCTATCGGATGGCTTAGTTGACCTGAGTACGAGATTCTCCATGACGGTAGTATGAGGGATGTTTTATCGGGAGGCTAGTGAAATGAACGCACATTTCGCATCGATTATCCAGTGACTATGTTCCCTTTTACGTGGCGGACCTCAGATACCACTTTTCAATTGTGCCAGTCGTCGGTTAGCATCCTCGACGGGCCCAAGCCCTTCATCGGCGTTTTCCCAGATGTCCAGAAAGACTTCGTATTGCTTTACAGCATCGCCGGCGCGACCGGCCGCGTGGTAGGCCCGGCCAAGATAATAGTGACCCAGAACAGAGAGGGCGGGGCGCTCCAGTCGGGGTGGCATATATCGTGCCATAGCTTTCTCGAGAGCCGCAACCGCATCCGTTGCTCGCCCGGCATCCAGGTATGCCTGCCCCAGTGCCAGGAGCACATCAAACTGGTGTTCATAGCCGGACCGTTCGTGCTGCTTCTCCATCAATTCAACGGCCTTCTTGTAATCTCCTTCCGACCGCTTGATTGCGGCGGCATGGCCATAGTACTCGAGAAGCCGCGCGGTATAGGCCGTGTCGAGGTTCTCGTAGCATTCATCCAGAACCGTCTTGGCTTTTTGTCGCTGACCC
Organism: Candidatus Zixiibacteriota bacterium; assembly: GCA_020351995.1. GTDB lineage: Bacteria > Zixibacteria > MSB-5A5 > GN15 > FEB-12. The sequence continues at coordinate 632,137 of CP070674.1, read as the reverse complement.
GCTGCGGCGTAGGCCCGGGCCTGCAGGCAGCAAAGCCGCAGCGACCAATCGCCGGATGTGTCAACCTGTTGGTTCACTGTCTCCGCGGCTTGAAATTCCTTGATTGCGGCCAGTGGCTCACCCAAATAATCCAGAAAGAGCAAACCGATCTGATAATGTTTTTCACGTAACGGTCCGCAATTGCCCATCTCAGCCCGGTCGCTTTCCACACCCTTGCGTAGGCACTCCACCGCCTCTCGAAACTTCCCCTGATGCAACAGCGGCCGGACGGCATAGTACCGCCCCCACGCACGATAAAGGGAATCCTCGTATGCGAGACGCGGGTAATGCTGGCTGCTGTCTGCTTCCGGCGCCTCTTTTTTGTAATACCGTTCCCATCTGTGCTGAAGGGAGTCCTCGCGGGAGACGAGGAATTGACAGAGGCTGTCAGCAGCAGCGTAATCCCTCCGGGTTATGGCTATCTCCGCGAGATCCTTGATATAATCCGGGAATTCCACTCCCGCCGTGTCCAGGTCCAGGCACCTGTAAAGACAACTCGCGGCGCTGTCAAGAAGGCCATTGTGCGCGAGGATCTCAACCCGGTAGTGAAGCCAGACCGGGTGGAGAAGGTGAGTCTTGTTCCAGGCCGCATTCACTATTCTCTGAATGGAGCTATCGGAAGCTATCAGAGACGAATCTGTATCGCCGATAAAGCTATACAGATAGGCCAGATCATTCCAGTACCAGGCATTATGGGGCTGTATTTCCAGCCCTCGCTTTATATGAGGAACTCCCTCCCGGGGCTTGCCCAACCTATAGCCCAGCACCAAGCCCTGACCACGGTTTGGGTCACCCTGAAGGGGGGCCAGTTCATACGCTCGCTCGAAGTGCTTAAGAGCCTCCATGTACTTTCCGAGCTCGGCGAGGCAATAACCGTAGCAGGAATGGATCGCCCACGAACGATGCTCGAGTTCAGCCGCCCGCCGATAGTACGGATCCGCCTTTTTATGGTCACCGACCCAGTTGTCGAGAAAGAAAGCGTACTGGTAATATGTGTCTCCCTGGTGGGGCGCGACCTCAATAGCTCGTTCGTACTGTTTAGCGGCGTCATTGGATCTGCCGAACCGGTTCATTATTTCAGCCTTCAGGATGTACGGCCTGGGGTTCGATTCCGCTGACACTTCGGCCATCTTGTCCGCGGTAGCCAGAGCATTCTCCATGTCTTCTTTACCTATGTAACGAAAAGCAATCCAGTAGTAAGGAGCGGGATAGGAAGGTTCGATTTCAACCGCGCGATTCAAGTATTCCTCACCTTTATCATATTCCGCTTTCATCATGTAATAGAAATAGCCGAGTTCCGTCAGAACTCTCGGTGATAGCGGATCAAGCTGATAGGCTATGTTGATTTGCCTTTCCCACTCGTCGACCTGGTATGCCCTCTGTAGCAGCATGGCGTACCAGAAATGCGCCCAGGAGTATCCGTCATTCAGCTCAATCGCTTTCAGGTAAGCCTTTTTCGCCATTTCCAGGTCTGACTCGGTACCGTCGGGGCGGCTGTGCCTGGCCCGGTGGTAATTGCCCTGTGACGCCTGTACCTCGGCCAGCCTGTCGTTCAGTGAAAGCGCCTTCTCTACAGCTTGTTTCGACTCTGAAAGGGCATCCGACTCCTCCTGTTCCGACAGTCCGCCATAAGCAATGAGATCTATCCAGGCATCGACGAGCCCGCTGTAAGCCAGAGCATAATCGGGATCGAGTTCGATTGCCTTGCGAAAATACTCTATAGCTTTCCTGAGATGTTTCTCGGCGCACTTGCGCCAGAAGTAGCGACCCTGCAAATAAGCGTTGTAAGCCGCCATGTTCTCAGTCCCTCGGGCAGCCAGGTTGGGTTGGTCATCGCTAAGCAGAGTGACTTCCATAACCTCGGCAATCGCCTGAGAGATATCGTCCTGAACGGCAAATACACTTTTCACTTCGCGGTCGTAATGATCCGTCCACAGGTGGTCGTCATCCGCAACGTTGATTAACTGCGCGCGAATCCGGATGCTGTCCCGATCTTTCAAGATTGTTCCTTCCAGAATGGTCGACACGCCAAGATCGGCTCCAATCTGTTTGAGGTCACGGTCCGGGCTTTTAAAGCGCAAGACCGAAGTAAGTGATATGACCTTGAGATTCCGTATCGAAGAGAGACGACCGATAATGGCATCGGTCATGCCCTCACAGAAGAAGTCCTGGTCCTTGTCGGGGCTGAGATCACGGAACGGAAGAACAGCAATTGAATTTGCCAGCTGAGTGTCGCTGGTAGCGGTGGTCGTCGCCTCCGGCCTCCTAGAGAACAGATCAGTGAGAAAATATCCGGCGACCGCTATGCCCACAACGATCAGGCTTATTATCGCGATCGGAAGCGGTTTGAGCAATGTGCGGAGAACTGCGCGACCTCCCGTTGTGATTCCTGAGTAGTCGCGCCTCAGTCGCTTCAGATCGGTAAGCATGGCGGCGGCATTGGGGTAACGAGTCTCGACATTTTTCTCCAAAGCCCGGTCGACAATCTGCTGGAGCCCGTCAGGAACGTTCGCTTTGTATCTCGCCAGCGGTTCCGGTGTCTCGTGAAGGATGGCATAGGTGAGCGCTTGCGGATATTCTCCTGTGAAGGGACGCTTGCCCGTTATCATCTCATAGAGGACAACACCTAAGGAAAACAGGTCAGAGCGCTGGTCTACCTGTTTGCCCTCGACCTGTTCCGGTGACATATACCCTTCGGTCCCCATCGTGGAACCGGTTTTCGTCAGTTTGTCGGTACCTTTTACGGTAGCCAGGCCGAAATCGACCAGTTTCGGTTTACCCTTGTTATCAATCAGGATGTTGGAGGGTTTAATATCGCGATGCGTGATGCCAGCTTCATGTGCCTCTCGCAGACCGTCGCAGATTTGAATTGAAAGATCAATGATTCGTTCGAATGGGAGTTCCTCTTTCTTGAACAGACCGCGAAGCGACTGCCCTTCGATATGCTGCATGACAAAATACGGCCGGTCGTTGAACTCGCCGACCTCATGGACGGTGACGATGTTGGCATGATCCAGTTTCGCGGCGGCTTGAGCTTCGCGCCGGAACCGGCGGCGGCAGTCTTCATCCTGGCATAAGTGCGCCGACAGAAACTTGATCGCGACTTTGCGATCGAGATCGGTGTCCTGCGCCAGATACACCTCACCCATCCCGCCCGAGCCTATTTTGTTGATTATCCTGTAGTGTGAAACCGCGGTGTCTTTGGCCAGAGCGACGAAAGACCTGGTGCTATCGTCGTTTGACTCACCTGCCGCCATGGGCAGAGCCCCTCACATCGGCAGCCACTGCGCTACCTGGTCAATTGGTTCTACTGCAAAGATAACAATTCAAGTCCACGTTGCAAGCTAAAATAATTTGTGCCGTTTTGAACATCGGACCGGAAGCTGCTGGCAAGTTTCTTGCTCATTCACAAAGCGTAGCGTAAATTGTATTGCGACAGGACGGAAAACTCCTGACAATCTCAATACAGACTTTATTCACGGGGAGTTCGTGAAGCGAAGGTACATAAATCCGGTGGTCGGTTTCGCGGCTACCACCATCTCCATATGGCTGCTTTTCAGGTCGGTCCCGCTTGATGAAATGGCGCGGGCCATGCGCGCTCCCAACTACTGGTGGCTGGTACCTAATCTGTTATTTGGCTTTCTGGCCATGTGGCTTCAAGCCGCGCGCTGGCGCACCCTTGTGTCTCCCCTGAAGAACACCCCCATGCTGGATATTTTCTCCGCAACTACCATAGGCCTGATGTTCAATAATGTCCTTCCCTTTCGCCTCGGAGAATACGCTCGTGTTTTCGTTCTCTCTCGCCAGGACAAAGACCTGTCGCAGGCACCGCTGTTGGCAACGGTGTTGGTTGAAAGATTGGTATTCGATCTGGGATTTCTTGTGGCTGTCGTTTTAGGCGTCTTTCTATTTGTCCCGTTTTATCGGGAGCTGGAATTGGCGGGATCGGCCGTACCAATCGCGCTGCTGCTTCTAATACCGCTGATTATTATCGTTCTGACGGCCACCAGGCCGAGGGCGGTAAGCAAAGCAGTATCAGCACTGCTCCGCCTCGTACCGGTGCGACGCCGCACTTCCGCTCAACAATCAATGGACAGCTTCGCCGATATGATCCTTCGCATCAGGAAGCGGAAGGTGATAGCGAAAGCTATCACTTTAACCATCTTGACCTGGATCTCGATGGCATTGTCTATATACTTCCTGTTCGTATCCTTTTCGTTCCACCTTCCGTTTACAGCAGCGTTTGTTTTGCTTGCGGCTGTAGTGCTGGCCCTTTTCGTTCCATCGCTTCCGGGCTCGATCGGCACCTTCCATCTAGCCGCGGTTTTGGCCCTGTCGACCTATCAAATCGCCGGGGCTGACACCAGAGCCTTTTCAATTGTACTTCACCTGTCGCAGTACATTCCAACCACGGTCATCGGGCTGATATTTCTGCACAGGGTTAATCTCTCACTAACACAAATCAGGGAAAGCGTCGTGGCGGGGGAACAGCAAAGCCCGCGAAACGGGTAATCATCGATTTATCATTTTGCCCAGGTAGTTCAGATTGTCCTTTTGTTCTTCGCGCACTTCATCGGATATCCGCGCGACATAGCTCATAGCCTGTGTGGCCCATTCGCGTGCCTCATCGATTCGCTCAAGATTTTCCAGACACCGGGTTATCTGAGCGTCACAGGCTATCAGCTTATAATAATTGCCGGGGTTTTCGGCCAGTATCAGACGCAGCTTCTTGAAATACTCGCAAGACTGACTGTAGTCTCCTTTATGATAGTGGGACCACGAGATACCCCACAGAAACGACCTGCCGTTGGGATATTGGGCCAGCATGTTTTCGGCGTAGACAATAGCTGAGTCATACTGCTTGAAGTCAGCCAGGATAGTTACAAGTGTCTTCCGGGCGGTTTCCCGGGATAGGACTGAAGAGTCGGCCGCGATTTTCATTTCGGCGATGCCTTTTTCGCGCTCGTCCCGGATAAAACCTAAGGTCCTGAACAGACCGCCTTTGGCCGACTTCCAGTAATGGACCGCTCCCAGGCCGGCGTAGTTATCATACAAGCTGCTGTCGATCTCCAGGCTGGCCTCATAATATTTTCGGGCCTTCGAGGCCAGCTTATAGGCGGAAGCAGCAGACCCAAACCGCGCTTTCCACAATGAGCGATGCGCCCAGACATTGCCGAGATACCAGTAACACCAAGCCTTGCTTTCTGTTGGGCAGGTGTCAATAAGAGCGTTAACCAGGGATTCGACCGAGTCAAGCGATCCAAAGAAAGCCTCCTGATAAAAGTTATCGTGTTCTTCGGTCATGACCGTCATCAGGGTGTAGGCCCGAAAAAAATGGCTCGAAGGATCGCCGGGATTAGCTCTAATGATACTGTCGCACAGGCTCAGGGCGCTGTCATAGCTATCGGTAAACACGTGGTAGATTATATCCGATATCAGCCGCTGATCATATTGTCCCCGGAGCGATTCTGAATTGCTGACGCTGACTGTCGTGGACCCGACGGCCAGGGAAAATAGAATTGGAATCAGAAAACCGTTCATAAACCAATACTTCCGATTTGTCAAAAGCCTTTCTCACAAATAAGTCGCGCACCCATGCCTTTACCCGGTGGCCCTATCATGACCAGGTCTTGACAAAGGAGTCCTCATGTGATTACTTCAATCTGGACTACAAAAAACGTGCCGTCAATTATAAGTATCTCGGAAGAGGTTTGGGGCATTTCGGCCACGCTGCCGCATTGGCGCATCATCCGGGGCTGAACATCCTCATAGGGCGGCGGTTGTCGCGGATCTTTGCAGAATTATTCCAAACGTATATCGCCCATGCCACTCTTTAAGACAGCGAGGCCGGCATACAAGCCGTAAGAACAACAGAAGACAAAGCTACCGGGAGGTAGCCCGGCTCTCTTTGTATTTTTTATTCCGTCTTATCTAGACCGGGTCAAGCCGGACATCGCACTGTATGACACCGCGCCAGAGTGGATATTAGCTAACGCTTCTGGATATTTACTAGCTACCGCCGTCCCGATGCTCGGTCCTATGGAGCGACGTAATCCCTTGCCGCATAGCCGCCCCGGGAATTTAACCCGAGCCGATTATCCCGGCATTCTGATTGCTCTTAAGGCCGGATGAAGATATACGCCCGGCGGTTTACGCCGGAACACAACGGACAGGTGGTGTCGAAATTATGAAAGCCAACGCGGTTAAGAACAGGGCGGTGTCCAAAAAGCCGTACTATGAGCTTTTTAAGAACCTGCTTTTGGATTTTCTGTCAGTCCGGTTGCGTCTGAGAATATTCCGCCCCTTGATGACCAACATATACATTACCAAACGGTGCAATCTGCGCTGCCTGTACTGCTACCCTCCGGGTGACGAACCCGATCTGCCGCTCGGGTTGGGTTTGCAACTTCTGGAAAAAATCCGTCCCGGGTGCCCGGCTATCAATTTTACCGGTGGCGAGCCGTCGCTGCATCCACATCTGCGGTCGTTTCTGGAAAAGGCCCGCGAATTACGCTTCCGTCCCATAGTCGTAAGCACCAACGCCTACGAGATTGAGAATCTACTTGAGCTCCTGCCCCTCATTGACAACGTAATAGTAAGCCTGGATTCGATGGACGAAAGCACGAACGATGACCTGTGCGGTGTTCCCGGATCCACGCAAGCGATCATCGCTAATATAGAAAGGCTCGCGAAACTGCGGAAACAATTCGGATTCAATGTCAGCATCCATGCCGTGTTGTGTCCGACCAATCTCGATCATATTGAAGATTTAGTTACGTTCTGTGATTCGCTGTGCATTACGCTCAGCGTTTCGCCGCAGCATGTCGGCGCGCATCCGCGTGAGGAGTTGAGAAATAACACACATTACGAATCAGCTATCAGGAAATTACGACAGTTGAAGCGGGAAGGCCGGTCGGTTGCCTGCTCGATGAGCTACCTCAACAAGATCGAACGATTTTCCGATCACCGATGTTTCCCGTTCTTCTCACCGCGAGTAGAACCCGACGGCACGGTATATTTCCCCTGTTACTGCATTCGCAACACGGCGCACAACCTTATGGATTACCCGAACCTGTACTCCCTGATGAAGGAGAAGGGGGAATGGATGGATAAGTACCTGGACTGCCGCAGGCGCTGTTTTCTCGCCTGTTACATGGAGGTCGAGCGGTATGTTCGAAATCCCCTGTGCGTGCTAAGAGAGGTTCCTTTTCGCACGCTCACGCTGGGGCGGAAAATCACCCTGGCTGAAGAGGAACGTCAATACGCACTGGAGCAAAAAGATGGCTGACTTTTTTGTAACAGGAGCGACCGGATTCATCGGGCGCCATCTGATCGACCGTCTGCTTAATGACAGGCACGGTATTCGTTGTCTGGTGCGCAGTGAACATCCGATGATGAAAGAATACCCGGAGATCCGCTATATCCACGGCGAGCTCAACGACGCCGACCGGTATGTGGGGGAACTCGTGGATGTCGACTACGTGATCCATATGGCCGCAATCGTTTCATCGCGGCGGCCGGAGGACTATCACCGTGTTAACGTCGAGGGCACCAGAACTCTCCTTGAGGCCTGTCGCCGTAACGGTCATCGTATCCGCCGCTTTCTGTATATGAGCAGCATCGCGGCCGTCGGCGCGAAATCCGAGAATGCCCTCTTGACTGAGAACGATCAACCGCAACCTGATTCGGTCTACGGAAAAAGCAAACTGCGGGCGGAGCAGGAAGTCCTGCGCTATTCCAGTGAAATTCCGATGGTGGTATTGCGGCCGGCCTTTATCTATGGACCGGGCGATGTGCGGGGTTTGAATTCCCTGAAACTGTTGTCCGAGCAGGACGAGTTGATATCGTTTCGCTTAATAGAAACAGCCAGTTTATGCTACGTTTCGGACCTGGTCTCGGCCTGTTTTGCGGCTCTGACAAAACCCGTCTCTTCCGGCGAAATCTTCAACATCTCGGATCCAAATGTATATACCTGGAAACAGATACACGAAATCCTGGGCAGCGTAGTCCGTGAAGTTTACCCCGAGGGCAAAGAAAATAACTTCATCTTTAAGAGAATATTCGATGAAGACGCGGACACTCCAGGGAACGCACGCCGTGGCAATCCGCAGCGCAAGTACTGGGGTTGCAGCATCGACAAGGCCAGAAGGGTGCTCGGTTTCCAGCCACAGTACACTCTTCTGGGTGGTGCCCGCGAAACGATACAATGGTACCGGGATCACA
>CP070674.1:550450-623775 GCA_020351995.1 Candidatus Zixiibacteriota bacterium | reverse complement strand
CGGATCAATAGATAATCACCGGCATGAACAACATGGCCGTCCTTAAGCCCGACCGCGAAACACTGGGCGATTTTCTCCACTATATTCTGTCTTCTGGTATTGGTCTTCTCAGTCATGGCAGATTATCCTCACAAATTCGCCTTCATGGGCCGACTTCAACAGACTCTGCGCTGGCAATGATTATACTTCACAGCCTGAACCGTGCGCCATGGCTCTGTCAACCGCACGAAAATCCTTTTTCACCACATCTCAGAAAGACATCATAACGAATAAGCCCGGTCGTGTCCAGCCGAATCGGATATACTGTGACTATTGAGCCATCCGTCTAGTTTTCCACCAGTGAAGTATGGGATGATGGCGTCCAGTATTCCGCTGCTCAGCTTTTTGCTTGACATGGTTGCTGCCCAACCGTAATTGTTAACAGGCACAAACCGATGGCTGTGGGATGAAGGTAGAGGTGGGTGACAGGAAAGCCCAAATCCTCAGAGAGGCCACGCGCCTTTTTGGCCAATACGGGTTCGATAAGGTTACCATAAAACAACTTGCTCTGGCCTGCGGTATCACCGAGCCGGCTCTGTATCGTCATTATACCTCGAAAGAGGCTATTTATGATGCTGTTCTTAACTCACTCGAAGAGCGGCTCTGCTCGCAGGCGCTCTTTTGCCGGCTCGAAAAAGAGTTGGACCTCGAAAAGCTGCTCAAAGATATCGCCGCCCACGTACTGGAGTTCTTTACCGTAAATCGCGAACTGTACCGGCTGCTCTTATTCTCTGCCCTGTGTGAGCATAACCAGGCCGGACGTGTCTATCAGGTGGTTCGCGGGGCATATGTTGACTTCCTCAAGGCGCAACTCGACAGACTCTTCGAAAGACGGCTGATAGTGAGAAAAGACAACGAAATCACAGCCCGCTGTTTCGTCGGGATGGTTTTTGACTGTGCCCTCGCCATCACTCTCTGGAAGAACTTTCAGGGCAAGGCGTTCACGCCGGAAGAGGTGATTGCGAACAATATTCCTATCTATGTTCGTGGGTTGCGGGTTTGACGGATATTCGATGCCGACTTATTTCGTGCGATTACGTTCCCGGTGTTTGTTCAGATAAGACCGGATCTGTATTTTTCAAAAGTTCAGGCCTCAGGACTGATTTTTAATGGATCTCCCTTGATTCTGCTCCTCTGTCTTGCGGCCGGGTCCCTTCGATGGTGGCACGGCCTTTCTAAAAAAGAATTGGCTGCCGGTGCCGTTGTGGCGTATAATATCAAAAATATGGAATAAATGGGTATATAAACTACTACGAGAGGCATCTGATTTCCAATGGCTGAGAGAACCAGACGAACTCTGTATAGACACCCGCTGGCCGCCGTGGGCGGCGCCTTGTTTTCGGCAGGTGTGTTTTTGTTTCTAATCCTTCTGGTCTACGATTTGACCAGCCCGGTTGATAACCCTTATCGGTCCCTGGTCACGTTTGTCATAGCACCGTTTATCATAACGATGGGCTTCCTTTTGTTTCTGCTGGCGATATGGATTCAGGTCAGAAACGCCCGCAAGCGGGGCGAGTCAGTCAAGTTCAATCTGTCGATTGACCCCACTGACCCCAACTACATGAGAAACCTGTGGTTGTTCCTCGGGTTATCGGCCGTCCTGATATTTCTCGTCATCTACAGCGGGACCAAAGCGTATGAAGCAACCGACTCGGTGGCCTTCTGCGGCGAGACTTGCCACGTCGTTATGGAACCACAAAACATAACCTATTACAACTCGGCTCATGCCAAAGTACCGTGTGTTGAATGTCATATCGGCCCGGGGGCCTCATTTTACGTAAAGTCCAAGGTGGATGGAATAAGACAGTTGTTTGCCACCGCCCTGAACACCTACTCAAGACCGATTGAAACCCCGGTCGAGAACCTCAGACCGGCCCAGGAGACCTGCGAAGAATGCCACTGGCCCCGGCAATTCTACGGCGAGAAAATGGTTACCCACACCTACTATCGCACCGATGAGCATAACAGCCCGTGGACTGTCAAGCTTCTTGTTAAAATCGGCGGCGGGAACCCCCGGACAGGTATCCTCGAAGGCATTCACTGGCATATGATCGGCACCAATACCATTGAGTATGTGGCTTCCGACGAGAAAAGGCAGGATATCATCTGGCTGCGCCTGATGACGGAGGGTGGGGATACGATAATCTATCAGGACCCCGATGCCGATGAACCCGATTTTACCGACCCGGAACTGGAATTGCGCCACTTCGACTGCATGGATTGCCATAATCGCCCAAGCCACTCTTTCCTTCCTCCAGCTGTCGGACTCAACCTCGCCCTGTCCACCCGCCAGGTCTCCCCGGATCTGAAATATATCCGACAGGTCGGGCTGGATCTTCTCAATGATGGCTATGAAACCAGATCAGAGGCCAACGAGTCTATAAAAACAGGTCTGGCTGAATATTACTATGAGAACTATCCGGAAATCGTCGAGAATAACAACGGTGACATTGAACAGGCCGCGGAAGTGCTGCTTAAGATCTACAATGAGAATTTCTTCCCGGAGATGAAGACCGACTATCGGGTAAGAGAGAACAACCTCAGCCACTTCGTTAATGACGGCTGTTTTCGTTGCCACGACGGACTGATGCAGGATGAACAGGGGAATACCCTTTCCAACACGTGCTCCACTTGTCATCTCATTGTTTCTCAAGGACCTTCCGAGGACGTCGCCAGCCTGGAAAGCGATCTGGCCGGTCTGGATTTTCAGCATCCCGAGGATATTGACGAGGTCTGGAGGGAATTCAAATGCACCGAATGTCACACTCCGGAATCGGGTTACTAGCTTCCTGAGACACGTGTCACGAATTGCCCAGGGAAGATATGCTTGTGAAAAAAAGTGCTTGAAGTTAGTGGTTATTTACTTATATTCAAGCGAACCAGGAGTGTCCTGGTGGTGTGAAGCCCCGATCGGTGACTTCACTTAAAGGGGTTAGGAGATTACTACAAATGGCCCGACGGCCAACAAAGATGGTATGGGGGAAAATGGTGCTCAGAGTTTTACTCACGGTGATATGTGCGACGGTATCCGCCTGGGGCGCGCGGGATGACTGTCTTCGCTGTCATGGTGAATCGCAGGAAGCGCGTGCTTCCGAAGCGCCTCAGGTCAATCTGGATATATTGCAGGTATCAATTCACGCTCAGTTGGAATGTAACGATTGCCACAGCGTTAACAGCGAGCTGAGGCATGCCGGTGCAGGAGATGTGCTGTGCGGACGATGCCACATGGACGCCGCCGAGGGTTACGCTGAATCTCCCCACATTGAGGGGCGTGAGGTCAGTGCTGAGGATATACCGACCTGCGTCACCTGTCATGGCGGACACGACGTACTCGCCGTGAATGATCCGGATGCGTCGACCAATCACCGCAACTCGGTGACCATATGTATTCGATGTCATGAAGATCAGAGGATAAAAGAAAAATTTGAGATACTTCCCGAACCTGGAATGATCAAGGCTTACGAGAATTCGGTGCACGGACGTGCTCTGTTGATCGATGGTAATCTGGATGCCCCGGCCTGCGTAGACTGTCACGGCAGCCACTCATTCAAGCCATCGGATGATCCGGAAAGCCCGATCTATAAGACGCGTATATCCAACACGTGCGGCTCTTGCCATGCTGCGATCACGGGGCAATATAATGAGTCACTCCACGGCACAGCCTTGGCGGCTGGAGTTCAGGAGTCTCCCACCTGCACCAACTGCCACGGGGAACATGATATCCAGGCCCACGGCGATCCGAAATCAAAAGTGTACAGCTCCAATGTTCCCAAAACGTGTTCCGATTGCCATGCATCGGAGCTGGTAGTCGGCAAATTTGGCCTTAAAGCCGATCGCATTGCCACTTTCAATGAGTCTTTTCACGGGGTCGGTATCGAACTCGGGGCCTCCAAGTTCGCTAACTGCGCCTCGTGCCACGGGGTGCACAACATTTATCCCCAGAGTGACCGGCGTTCTCTTATCAACGCGGTTAACATCGAAACCACCTGCGGGAAGTGTCATGAGGATCTGCCGGAGGATTTCGTCAGGGGAGCCGTGCATACATCGGCAAAAGATAAATCTTCCGGTGGTAAATTCTATGTCAGGCAGTTTTATATCTGGTTTATCACTATACTGATTTTAGGATTCGTGATATACCGGGTATTGGAATACAAGCGCCGGGTTAAGAGGGTTCAGTGATGTCGCGAGTTGCCGGCAAGATCGCCTTTTTGTTTTTCTGCGGCTTAATTAGCGCGGGTTACTGGCCATTGTCAGTTTTGGCGTTGGAAAAGTGCCAGATCTGTCATGGCAAGACGGATCACCACAAAGTAGAGGCCACCGGGCGACGCATCTCCCTGTATGTAGACGAAACAATTCTGAAGAAGACCGTCCACGCCTCCAGAGAGTGTACCGATTGTCACGTAGATATTGTCGAGATACCCCACAAAGGCGTGCAGAAGGTGAATTGCCGTCGTTGTCACTATTCCGGCAACCCGGTCGGTGCCCCGGAAGGCGAGTTGTATGATCAGTATGAGCATTCTGTGCACGGCCGCGAAGTGACTGCCGGTAACCCTGAGGCCCCGGTATGTCAGGACTGTCACGGCGGCCATGATGTATTCCGCCACGATCTGCCGCAGTCGAAATTCAGTCGTGAGAATATTCCCTCCACCTGCGGCCGATGCCATATTGAGATCTATGCCACTTATCGCGAATCGGCGCACGGAACGGCTCTGGTCGCCGGCAACCCGGACACGCCGGTGTGTACTTCGTGTCATGGCGAGCACAATATCAAGCGGCCCGAGCTGCCTGATTCACGGGTCTCGGCCATCCATGTCAGCGAAACTTGCGCCGAGTGTCACGGACCTAAAGGAGTTGTCGCCAAGTACGGTATCAAGACAGACCGCACGACCACCTTTGAAGAGTCGTTTCACGGCGTGGCGCAGCTTATGGAAAACATGATGGTCGCCAACTGCGCCTCGTGCCATGGTTACCACGATATCAGGACCGAAGCTGATCGCAAGTCATCGATTCACCCCGATAACATTCCTCAGACATGCGGTAAACCACAGTGTCATCCCGAGGCCAGCGCCAGGTTCGCCAGTGGCAAAATTCATATCGATCCGACCAGTGAAGAATCGGGGATTCTGTACTATATCTCCCGCGGCTTTCTTTATCTGACTGTGTCGGTACTGGCCGGACTGTTCATCTTTATCATTCTCGACCTGGTCAGGCGTGCCAGGGAAGCTCGGGCGAAGAGGTAGGGTTTTTCCGATGGCCGATGACCGAAAGTTATCAGAAGAGAAACGGGCAAATCTGATTTCCGAGCTTACCGAGGAGATCCTCGATACGGCTGCGTCTATTGCCGAACCCGAAGAAGACAACGAGAATCTCGCGAATATGATCCAGGACATCAGGGAGAGGCTCAGCTTTGAGGTCAACGTACTTCTCAACGAGGCCGTTACCAAACTTAGCCCCCGAAAAGCGCTCGAACGTATCGCTGAGGTCCCGAAACGAACATTCCAGCGATTCGGTATAAACTTCCGTGCCCAGCATACGCTCATGTTCGTGTCGGTAATAATCCTGATAATCACCGGCATGCCGCTCAAGTTTCCGCAACTGGGTATTTCCAAATTCATAATCGTGGACTTGATGGGTGGCCTGGAGAATTCTACTCTAGTCCACAGAGTCGGTGCTGTCGGTCTGATTATTGTCGGCGTCTGGCATCTTGGCTACATTGCCTTTTCCCGTGTGGGTCGCCGGGATTTCTTCCTTATGATTCCTCGACCTCGTGACATCAGGGATTTCTTCCGGACTCTGCTGTTTTTCTTTGGCCGTCGGGCCTCGGGACCGAAGTTTGGCAGATTCTCGTTTATTGAAAAGTTTGACTACTGGGCGGTCTACTGGGGTATGGTGATAATGATCGGCTCGGGAATCATCATGTGGTTCAAAGAATGGTTTCCCAAGTACCTTTACGACATAGGTCGGGAAGCCCACTCTGATGAAGGGCTTCTGGCCACTCTGGCCATCGTAATCTGGCATTTCTACAATGTCCACCTTAACCCTGATGTTTTCCCGATGAGTTGGGTCTGGTGGCACGGCAAACTTAACGAGGACGAGATGAAACACCATCATCCGCTTGAGTATGCGGAGATTGTGGAGGCTGAATCAAGGGAGATAATTGAAGAAAAAGACCGGGTAGCTGATACCGGGAGTGGTGACGCGTGATATCCCTGATGAAAGCAATCTGGGCGGCGCTCAGGGCCCACGGTAAGGGCCTTTTGATTTTCATCGGTACCTGTGTCATCGTTCTGGTGTTAGCGGGTCTGTTTCTGTCATATCAAACATCGCGGTCTTCTTTCTGCGACTCATGCCACTATATGGATCCTTATGTGAGACACTGGCAGGCTTCCACTCATGCCGGGGTCGAGTGCGTGTCGTGTCACGATTATGGATCCTTCGATCTGGCTGTCTCGGTCATTAAATACTGGTTTGATACCTATGACAGTCGGCCCAAGGCGGTGGTGCCGGACGAAAGCTGCCTCGCCTCGGACTGTCACGATCGCGAAACTCTGGATCAGGGACGGGAGTTCACCCGCGGAATTCTCTTTCAACACGGCGTGCATCTTGGCCATGATCTTAGAGGGGGGCGTCTGCGCTGTACCTCGTGCCATAACCAGATTGTTCAGTATGAAGATGACATTCAGGAGCATATGGTTGTCAACGATAAGAGTTGCTTTGTTTGCCACTTCAAAGATGCCGGTATGGGCGAAGCTATCACCGGGTGTAACTCTTGCCACGGTATGCCCGAGAGCAAGGTCGAGCACGGCGGTTTTGTGTTCGATCATGAACCCTACCTGAAACTTAACGTTGAGTGCAAACAGTGTCACGTGAGGATAGTGACCGGAGATGGTGCCGTGACGGAGTCTAAGTGTCACTCCTGTCATGTTGAGCGCCACAAGGAGCAGTATTCCCGGCCTCAACTGCACACTATTCATGTAACCGGGCAGGGCATTGATTGTTACGAATGCCACTCGGATATCGAACACGGTAACTTCAGCATGGCCAGTGCTCTCGAAGTGGACTGCGAAAGCTGCCATCTCAGGCAACATAACGTCCCCAAGCAGTTGTACATGGGCATCGGCGGCAGTGATACTCTGGACATCCCCAGTGAAATGTTTACGGCGCAGGTTTCATGCACCGGCTGTCATACTCATGTTACGCCGGAAGGGGAGATTCTCGCCCACCAGGAGAAGAAAGAGGCTGGCCGTAAGTCCTGCGTTACCTGTCATGGCCAGGGTTACGATCTGATGTTTGACAACTGGCTTGAGGGCTCCAAAAAAGTCCTTGCCGATTACCGGGCATTTCTGCAAAATGTAAGGGTGGTTTATGCTGGCGCCGGAGGCAGCAGGCATGCCAGGACTAAAGTCCAGGCTGCCCTCACGCGGGCCGAGCAAAACTTTAACTTCGTGCGCGAGGGGCACATGCCGCATAATATCAAGTACTCTCTTTATCTTTTGAATGCGAGTGCCGATGATTTAACTACGGCCATGCAAGCTGTCAATGGGTCTTATCAGATGCCGGACCGCGGCGATGGGCTAAAAGCGGAAAATAGTTGTGTTACCTTCTGTCATGGAAAGACGCTCAACCCGGAAATTGTCACTTACCGAGGGGATGAACTTCCCCACCGCTCGCATGTCGTCGATATGGAACTCGGGTGCGAAAACTGCCACTCTGTGGCAGAACACGGAAAGACGAAAATAGAGCAGTCGGTTTGCGCCGCCTGCCATGAATAAAGGGTGCCTTATGGCGCCGAATCAAGGGGAACCGTTATGAAGGTGTTTAGGCTGTTTACAGTTTGTGCTTGTGTCCTTGCGTTCCTCTGCGCCAGTGCATATGGCCAGGACGATGATGAAACTTGTCTTTCCTGTCACCTGGATGAGGAACTGACGGGTTTCGACAGTAAGGGAAATGAAACGTCCATGTATGTGACCGGGATGTCAATTGAGACCTCGGCTCACAGCGGCATGATGTGCGTAGACTGCCATCTCGATCTGCAGGGTTTTGAGGATTATCCCCACGCGGAAGTACTTGAGCCTGTCGATTGCGCCGTCTGCCACGACGAAGTCGGCGAGATATATGCATCGTCCGCTCACGGTATGGCCACCGACAATCCCAACGCCCCGACCTGTGCCTCCTGCCATGGGAAACACCACGTTCTCTCTCACTTGGAGGAGGGCGCTGCCACGTCCAAAAAGAACCTCCCTTATACTTGTTCGAGTTGCCACCGCCGACAGGTTCTTACCGATGACCCCGATGTAAAGATTGTTGACTCATTTGATCGCTACATGCGGGGGATTCACGCTGAGGGTATCGCCAAGGGTATTGGGTCAGCGGCTTCGTGCGACGATTGCCACGGCATGCACAACCTGAAGAAGGCCTCCGATCCGAACTCTCTGGTCAATAAGATGAACATCCCGAATACCTGCTCCAAGTGCCACAACGATATTTTTATCCAGTACAGCCGGGGTATTCATGGCAAAGCCCTGGCGGCCGGTATTCTTGATAGCCCCAACTGCGCCGATTGCCATGGCGAGCACGAGATTCTGGACATACGCAATCCCAAGTCACCGGTCAACACCTCCAACCTGTCTGACTATGTCTGTGGAAGGTGTCACAATGACCCGGCTATGGTCGAGAAATTTGGGCTGGGTGATGACCGCTTCACATCCTATCAGGATTCTTACCACGGTCTGGCCATCCACGGTGGCTCCATCAAGGCGGCCACTTGCTCTTCCTGCCACAAGGCTCATGACATCCTGCCGTCTACCAATCCGGCGTCGTCCATCCACCCCAACAATCTGACCGCAACCTGTCAGAAGTGTCACGTAAACGCCAACTACGACTTCGCCTCAAGTTATACTCACAGGACGGCTTACACTCGCTTCGACCGGCTTGATTCGATCGTTAAATGGATCTATATCGTAGCCATCGTGCTGATCATGGGCGCGATGATGACCCACAACCTCATTATCATGGCCCGGTATTTTATTGAAAAAAGCCGGTACAACAAAGCTCAGCCTACGGTACAGCGCTTCAGCGGCAACATGGTCTATCAGCATATGGTCGTAACGATCGCTTTTATTACGCTCGTCATAACGGGATTCGCTTTGCGCTATCCCGATGCCTGGTGGGTATCGATCCTGAATTTCTTTGGCATATTCGAAAATGCCCGCTCGGTCATTCACCGCGTCGCGGCGGTGCTGTTGCTCTATATATCTTTCCACCACGCCCTGTTCTTATTCCTGACCAAACGCGGGCGCTACCAGTTCAAGGCCTTGCGCCCGGAGAAAAAGGATATTTCTGACATCTTTTTGAATTTGAGATACCATCTGGGACTTACCGATCAGAAACCCAAGTTCGGGTTTTACGACTACACTATGAAGGCCGAGTACTGGGCTCTCGTATGGGGTACTTTCGTAATGGCTTTCACCGGTTTCGTTTTGTGGTATCCGACTTTCTTTACCTCGTTCTTGCCGGCCTGGGTGGTGAAGATTTCGGAGACAATTCACCTTTACGAGGCCTGGCTGGCCACCCTGGCTATCGCTATCTTTCACTTCTTCTTTGTAGCCTTCCACCCGGAACAGTACCCGATGTCGTTCACCTGGTTGACCGGCAAGATGACGATCAGCGAAGTGCAGCATCATCACCCGGCCTGGTGGGACGAAATAAAGAAAGATAAGAGTATCAGCGACAAAGGGTCTGAATTAGACGCCAAAACAGAAGAAAAGTTGGTACAATAAAAAATACTTGTGTAGTTGAAAAAAGGCTCCGTCGAAATCAAGACGGAGCCATATGTCTTGCATAAATTTCGATAACGGTAAGTATGTATCAGAAATCGTCGGTCGGTATCAGGCTTGTGTCGACGTCAAGAGAATCAAAGTCGTCGAGGTACTCCTCTTCTAACTGGTAATCTTCCGAAAACGGGTCGAACAAAATGGGCTGAATAATCACTTCTTCGGCGCGTTCTTCCCTCACAATCTGCACTACCGAACCGCCTCTCTCCAACCCGTTCAGTATATTTTCGATAAGAATCTTTTGGTTTCTAACCACCCGGCCATCGACCCGTCTGATGACATCACCCGTTCTCAGTCCGCAGGCATAAGCCAGTCGATAAATGTCGATGTTGTCCACAACGAGCTGGTTGCTTTCGCTCCGTCTGACAGAAAATCCCAACCGTCCCTTCAGGGGCAAACCCTCAACGTACTGCTCCGCCGTATCTCCAGCAGCGGGTTCCACGCGCCGCGGCGGGCGCGTCACATACACCAGCTGGGAGTTAGCGGGTTCACTGGCGATCCAGTCCGCCAGTGTCTGATCTGGTGATAGAAACCAGGCGTCCCTGAGGTAGTTTTCGAAGATCCCTCGCCCGGGAAACTTGTTCCTGCAAAAAGCCGATTCATAGGCTTCCAGGGTTGAGTCCAGCCCGAGGATATTCTGACACGTGTTGAAAGTCAACAGCAACGCCAGATTGTCGAGCCGGTAGGCCCCGGGTCGCATCAGGGGATGATAGGCAACTGAAAGCGTAACCGAATCCTCACGTTGATCGGCCTGTGCCAGCATACGACGGGCAAGCTGGAACACGAGATTGAAAATCAGCCGGTTTCCCTCCGGTGCCGCCTCAATGAGCGATCCCTGCTTCATACCACCGACCGGGATTATTAGAGGATCCGGCGAACCGATAGTTGGAAAGTATCTCAACAAGTATATATCAAACTCGGATTCGTACCACTCGATTCCGGAAAATTCTCTCAGGATGTGAAGGACCGTGTCTCCCTGCTGTTGCCAGAAAGTTGTAATAGCGCTATCGTTCTCAGCTACCCACCGCATATCGCGCGCCGCTGATCGCTCCCGGTAAAGCTCAGGCAGGACATTCTGCTGCAGCGATATTGCCCGGTCGTTGATGCGTACCCTGGGAATAAAGTAACTGTAACTGAATATGGAGTAGTAGGTGTCCTGGGCCGAGCAGGCCCCGCCCATTATGACAACCATTACAATAGCGAAGAATTTGCTCTTCATGAAGGTACAATTAACAGGCAATAGCGGTTGATGGCAAGGCTAAACTAACCCATGGTCGGTGCCGGGGGTGGCTGCTGCGCGACCGGCACCACCGACGGCTCCACCAATTCAAAATAAAACAGGGTGTAAAGATTGGTGAAAAACACCCCTAGAAATCCGCCGATAACAAGCGAGATGGGCAAACCCGCGACTATTCCCATTAGAATGGCCTGAATAGGATTCATATCGCCGATAAGCCCTACAGCTGCTACTGGTACAGCGAATATACCCCATATTATCAGCGAGACTATCGCGAACCCGATTGTAAAGGCAAGGAAAATGAAGAACATCACGACTACCTTGCCGAGATGCTTCCTTACCAGATAAAACGCTTCTTCCAGTGAATCCCCGATGGATATATTGCGCACCACGATCGATCGTTCGGCAAGACTCATGACACTGATAAGATAGAAGAAGATGAAGATACCCCCGGGAACCAGTACCAGCAGCGACAGGATACCGAGAATTGTATGTACAGCGAAGAATATCACGCCGATGATCACCAGCACGAAAATCGCCGCCATCAAGCTGATAACAAAAAGGATGGTCAGACCCAGAAACCGCCAAAAGCAATCCAGACCGGCGGAAAAAGCGTCGCCAAAACGATACCGGCCACCTCGGGTTATTCGATTCACCGAGTCTATTATCGCAGCCTGGGATATCAGGCTGGCCACCGCGAAAACCAGGCCGGCCGCCACAGCGGCCAACACAAACAGGCCCAAGAACTCCTCTGAAAACCGGGGAAACCCGAATTGCTGGGGATCAAAGAAACTGGATTCTTCAGTTGGCAAATTGATGTTGAAGTTGGAGTAGCCGCCGCCGGCAAACATTCCGAAAATCCAGAGCGACTTGTACCTCCACGCGATCTCGAACGACTTACTTATGATTCGACCATAATCCATTTGACTCACCTGACTGGTTTACTTCGGACTGGCCCATTATATTCGACTATATCGGTCAAAAACAACTAATTATTTTTCAATATTTGATTTTTCGGCACCAATCTCGTAATAATGAGCGAAAAAGAACAAGTCAATAAAAGGAAATGATGGTAAAACCTTACTTCGTCGCAATATCTCTGATTCTGCTGACTTCCGCGATCTGGCTTGGGGCAGGTTGTTCCGAAAGCGGAGATTCCGAGACGGCTTCAACCCCTGACCACACTGACTCGCTGGCTGCAAATCAGCCGTTCGACAGTCTGGTGATCGAACTTAATGGAATCGATTCTTTAACTGTTTTCGATGTCCTGCTAAAGGCACACGAGGTCGACTATTTCTCTACCGCCGCTGGCGTCCTGGTGCGGGGAATCGATTCGGTCACTAACAGCCGGGGTTTCTTCTGGCTGTATTCGGTAAACTACAGCATGCCGCGGGTGGCGGCCGACCGGTATATGACCAGACACGGCGATACGGTACGATGGCACTATCGCCGTATCAGTAAGTGATTCAAAGGCATTGCGAGTTCCCTGCGGTGACTAATTATCGCTGGATTTTTCGGGTCGGCACCTTATATTTCTGCCTATGGCTCGAAGCGCTTTGCAGCAAGTTGAGCAGGGTGAGTTCTTTGTTATTGCCGGACCCTGCGTGATTGAGTCCGAAGATATCTGTCTTGAGGTGGCCGGTCATTTAAAGCAACTGAGCGATAAACTTGGCCTGCCCTATATCTTTAA
The DNA here is from genome assembly GCA_020351995.1 of Candidatus Zixiibacteriota bacterium. Taxonomy (GTDB): domain Bacteria; phylum Zixibacteria; class MSB-5A5; order GN15; family FEB-12. The sequence continues at coordinate 610,976 of CP070674.1, read as the reverse complement.
AGCTTCCTATCAGAAAGCAAACCGGCTTTCGGCCTCTTCCTACTCCGGTCCCGGTATGAAAGAGGGTCTTAAAATACTGCAGAAGGTTAGAGATAGATTCGACCTATCGGTGCTCACCGATGTTCATGAGACAGCGGAGATTAAACCAGTCGCCGAAGTGGTGGACATACTTCAAATACCTGCCTACCTTAGCCGTCAAACGGAATTGGTTGTTCAGGCGGCGGCTACAGATAAATGGATAAATATCAAAAAGGGTCAGTTCCTGGCGCCGGAGGATATGGGCAAAATCGCCGCCAAGGCCAACTCTAAGAAGGTCATGTTAACCGAACGCGGTACCACTTTCGGATATCGCAATCTGGTCGTGGATTTTCGTTCACTGTTGATCATGAGAGAAACGGGCTACCCGGTAGTCTTTGACGCTACTCATTCGCTGCAGCTTCCCGGAGGTGGTGGCAGTGTCTCAACCGGTCAGCCCCAGTACATCATCCCGATGGCAAAAGCCGCCTCGGCGGTCGGGATCGACGGGCTGTTTGTAGAGACTCATCCTTCGCCGTCGGAGGCCCTGTCCGATGCCGGAGCCATGCTTCCGTTGAGCCAGATGGGCGACCTCCTGAAGGCCGTTATCGATATTAGAAAGGCCAGTCGATAGCCCATGTCAAAACTCACCCGACACCAGTTGCTGGACCGACTGAAGAACATCCAGTTGCTCGCTCTTGACGTCGATGGCGTGCTGACCGACGACAGCATCTATTTCGGACCGGATGGTTTCGAGCTAAAAAGATTCAATATTTCCGACGGTCTGTTCATGGTACTGGCGCTTCGAAGCGGGCTGGAACTGGCTATCGTCTCCGGCCGATACTCTCCGGCGACCGACACAAGGATGAGGGACCTCGGTATAAAGCATGTTCTGCAGGGAATGAAGGACAAGGCAGAAATGCTCCAGCCGTTGCTTGAGGAGTTGAACCTGACTTTGGAGAATATCGCCTTTGTTGGTAACGAGATTCTCGATATCGATCTGGTCACCAGGGCCGGTGTCGGCGTGGCCGTGGCTGATTCGGCCCCGGAACTGATTGAAGTGGCCGACTACATTACCTCGCTGGGCGGCGGTAAGGGAGCCGTGCGTGAAATAATAGAATGCTACTTCGAAGCCAGGAACATCGATCCGCGGGGTCTGCTGGTATGAAGGACATGCGGAATGTTGCCAGAGAAGTTTTTCGGACCGAGGCCGAGGCAATCGCGGCGGTGGCCGATCGGCTAGATGATAATTTCAATCTTGCTGTCGATGCTATTCTCAAATGCCGTGGTCGCGTCATCGTATCCGGAATGGGCAAGTCCGGGCTGATTGGAAAGAAGTTGGCAGCAACTTTCAATTCTACCGGTATCGCGTCATTCTTCCTGCATCCGGCCGAGGCCATGCACGGCGATCTGGGCCTGATGCGCAAAGAAGACATCCTCATGCTTATATCGAAGTCAGGGCAGCTGGGTGAGATGGACCTCTTGATTTCAACGGCTCGACGGCTCGGCGTCAAGATTATTGTCCTGTGCGGTACGGTCGGCTCCGATCTTTACGAGCGAGCCGACATTGCCCTCGATTGCTCGGTTGAACGCGAAGCCTGTCCCAACAATCTCGTTCCCACGTCCTCGTCCTCGGCGACTATGGTCATGGGTGATGCGCTTGCAGTGGCCCTGCTTCAAGCCCGCGATTTTTCACCCGAGGACTTCGCCAGTCTGCACCCCGGCGGATTCATCGGAATACGCCTGCTTAAGAAAGTCGGCGAACTACATCACACCGGCGAGGAGATACCTCTTGTCAGTCGCGACGCAACCATGAAAGAAATGATTCTTCAGATGACATCAAAAAGGCTTGGATGTGTGGTGATGACAGACGACAACGGTGAGGTGGGCGGAATATTCACCGACGGCGACTTAAGACGGCTTGCTGAAAAGCATGATGACTTCTTCGACTTCAAAGCTTCCGAGGTGATGATAAAAAACCCGAAATCGATTTCGGTGGAAGCCGTCCTCGACGCTGCTCTGGCGACTATGGAAAAGTATTCTATCACGCAGCTTCCGACGGTTGACGGAGAGGGGAAATTAAGCGGGATTATCCACCTCCACGACATCCTGAAGTCCAAGCTGGTATAAAAGATACCGCTTAAGCTGCTATCGACCTGTTATTTTCGCCATGAAATTGAGAAAGAAGATAAAGAGGGATGCCGTTTATGGCCTGGCCAGGCTCATGTTCTGGCTGCTCAATGCCGTTCCCCGGACGATGGCCATGTTCACCGGCGCCATGGTAGGCCTGGCGGCGTGGCAGTTGCTTGTCAGAGAACGCCACAGAGCACTGCGCCACCTGGGAGCTGTGTTCACGGACCGCTTTACCCCCGCCCAGCGTTATTCGATAGGGCGAACCTTCTTTGTTTACTCAGGAAAAAACCTTGCCGACGCCATCCGGTTCCGAAAACACTATGCGTCGGAGCTTAAAAATCTCGTCGAGATCGACGGGATGGAGCACTTTGACTCGGTCTACGGGCGCGGAAAAGGACTGGTCGGGGTGACCGGGCATATCGGCAATTTCGAACTTCTGGCGGTTCACATTGCCAACCTTGGCTATGATATAGCCGTGATCGGACGGGAGATATACGACCCGCGCCTCGATGAACTGTTGACCGGTAACCGTACTGCTCTGGGATTAACCAATATAGCCACTACCGACTCGCCGAGGGTGGTTTTCCGTTGGTTGAGAGAGGGTAAGGCAGTGGGTGTACTGATTGACAACGACTCGACTCGAGTCCGAGGTATTCACGTACCGGCTTTCGGCAGACTTTCCAATACCCCGGTCGGCCAGACGATTATGGCCCTCAGAACCGGTGCCGGGCTGGTTCCGATGGCCTGCTTGCGGACTCACCAAAACCGCTACAAAATAGTCATAAAACCGGAAGTCACGTTCAACCCCGACCTGCCGGACGACGAGCAGATCTACGAGGCCACCTCCAAGTGTACCAACGCCTTAGAAGAAATAATCAGGACCTATCCTGAGCAGTGGGTCTGGCTTCATAATCGGTGGCGCACCAAACCGAAAAATACCCCTTGACATTTGAGCCAAAATTCAGACCTTTAGCGCCGATATTGTTATAAAGTGTACCAACATGACCGGAAGATGTCTAAAATGCTTGATTTTGGCGGCTATTTTGGTCGCCCTGACGGCTGGATGTTCCGCTGACAAGAGCAACACCGGCAATCTGTCCAGTGCGGACGACAGCCTGTCCCGGCCCGATTCGGAGGTCAGCGGGGCCAGGATCTACCTCTACAATAAGGGCCGCATCACCAGCGAGATTTATTCCGAGAAAATAATCAAATTCGAGGGCAAGGATTCCACCGCCGCTTACAGGCTGGACATAGACATTCTCGACTCCGCCGGAAATGTTTCCACCCACGTTGTTGGTGACTCGGGTTTTATCCGGGAAACTAAGGGTTTTGTAAATATCTTCGGCAACGTAGTGGCTGTAACCGATGACAGTACCGTGCTGGAAACAGAATACCTCTGGTGGGACTCTAACACAGACCGCATCAAGACCGATGCCTTTGTGCGCATCACCAGGCGTGATGAAGTCGATATAGCCGGGTGGGGTCTCGATGCCGACAACAGGCTCAAAGACTTCAGGATTCTCTCCCAGGTATCAGGGGAAATCAAAGACCCCGAGAAGCTCCAGGAAGAGTAAGCCTTCCGGATGTGGTTCGATTCATAACCCCTATCAAGTTCTCCACTGTCCGCAGTTGATATTCTACCGGCCATCGCCTATATTTCCGGAAAATATGAATCGCAGTCGTCTTACGGAAACATGAACCGATACTTTGATTTCACGTCCCGACAGTTGAAGTTTCTGGCTATCCTCTCAGCCACGGCCCTGCTGATGGGCGGCTACCTGCTGGTCAAAACGTACGCTTACCAGTCACCGGAAACACCTCCGTTCGAAGTGATCGTGGGAGAAGACCAACGGCAATTTACCGGTGTATTCGTTCTTGATCCAAACACGGCCCCGGCTGACTCGCTGGAGCTTTTGCCCGGTATCGGCAAGGTTCTGGCCGATCGAATTGTTGCCTACCGGCAGGAACAGAGATTCGAAAGCGAGATTGATATTACCGAAGTCAAGGGAATCGGTCCGAAATTGTATGAACGGATTAAACCTTATTTGAAAGTGAAACCGTATTGAGTGACGCAGAAAGCAGAATCGGTATTGACTTTCGTGATAACTTGTTCTATGTCGCACGGATTGACCATCACGCCGCGAGACAGGAAATAAAAGCCCTGCTCCGGCTTGAACGAGAGCATCTCGGCGAGCATCATTTACTCAATGGAGGCCGTGGGATTCTGTCGGTCCCGGACGAAATGGTCATGGTCAAACGAGTCAACCTCAATGGCTCGGATGACATCGACCAGCGCGTAAAATTCGAGTTCATCCAATCTCTACCCGAAGAGTCAAGCCAGTATCTCTTCGATGTCAAAGAGTCTGGACTGGACGGGCGCTATCTGGGCATGGCCATTCGCCGCGACCGGCTTCAGGAATACAAGATCAAGGCCCTGGGTGATAAGGTAGAGCTCTTTGACGAAGCCGGCCATACAATGAGAGCGGCCGCGCTGGCTGCCGGCTACACGGAGTTCTGCCGCAAGTCGGGTGGGGACCTTATATGTCTGGCGGACTTTATCGGTTCAGCGGCATCACTGGCATTTGTTTATCAGAATGCACTGATCGACTTATGTCATTTTCCGCTATCTAAATTTGACCCGGGTACCTCCGACGGCTTCAGGAAAATGGCCGTTGAGCTAAAAACTCTTATCAATTTCAGGATGGCTTCACTGTTTTCTGACGGGGTGACAACTCCGCTTTCGAACCTGCTCGTATCGGGGGAAGGTGTTGACGATAGGTTTCTCGAGAGGCTGAGAGAATTCTTCTCGATTGATGTGACACGACCATCGATAAACCCCGGGTTCTTCTCCGGCCAGACCGACCTGACCAACGTCCCGCTTGAAAAATATCTGGTAGCGTTAGGCTTAGCCGCCAATTAAGGTTGCCTTGAAGTGATTTCTTGTTTATCTTTAGCGACCGTAAAACCAATCTAAAAGCAGAGCAGGATCCCGTGGCAACAAAGAAAAAGAACCTGGCCGTGTATCCCGGAAGCTTTGACCCGGTTACCAACGGTCATCTTTCGCTGATTGAGCGCGCCACGCATCTATTCGACGAGGTGACAGTGGCGGTGTCGATGAGCGCCGGCAAGAACACTTTCTTTGACTTTGAGGAGCGGATCCAGTTGATGAAAGGCGCGGTCGAGAAAAAACCCTACTCCGACCGGGTTCGGGTAGTTGGCTTTGAAGGCCTACTGGCCGACCTGGCCAGGCAACTCAAAGCTACGGCCATCATCCGGGGCCTGCGGGCGGTTTCGGATTTTGAGTATGAGTTTCAGATGGCTTTGATGAACCGGAAACTGGCCAGGGAGGCGGAAACGGTCTTTCTAATGCCGGCTCTTTCATGGGTCTATCTTTCCTCCACCATCGTCAAGGATGTTGCCATTAACGGTGGCGAGGTCACCGATCTGGTGCCGAACAATGTCAAGAAAGCCCTCGATAAGAAACTCGGACGCAACAAGAAGAAGAAGTGACACAGGATAATAAGAAAAACGATCAGAGTTATTCCGAAGCCCCACAACTTCCGCTTGCGGAACTAATGAAAATCCGCGCCGATAAAGTGCGGGAGCTCAGGCAAAAGAATATCAACGCCTACCCGTATCGTTATGAACGGACGCACGTCGTTCAACAGGCATTAGAGAACTTCGACCAACTGGCCGAAAAGGAGACCGTTATACGGATGGCCGGGCGAATCATGCTCAAACGCAAAATGGGCAAGTCTTTCTTCGCCCATATCCAGGACAGCTCCGGACAGATTCAGATTTACCTCAAGCTGGACGTGGTCGGGCAGGAACAGTTCGACCTGTTCAACACTCTTGACCTCGGTGACATCATCGGCTGCGAAGGAAGCCTGTTTGTGACCAAAACCGGTGAACGTACGCTTAGAGTGAGCACCTTTGAGCTGCTAACCAAAGCACTCCACCCCCTGCCCGATAAGCACGCCGGCCTGACCGACAAGGAACAGCGCTACCGTCGCCGATATGCTGATCTGATCGTAAATCCCGAGGTGCGCGAAACGTTCGTCAAGAGGACAAAAATCATAAAGGCCATCCGCGATTTCTTGGACAACGAGGGTTTTCTTGAAGTCGAGACACCTATCCTTCAGCCTATCTATGGCGGAGGCAACGCCCGGCCGTTTCAGACCCATTATATGCGCCTCGACCGTGACATGTACCTTCGTATCGCCGACGAGTTGTACCTGAAAAGGTTGATTATCGGTGGCTATGAAAAAGTGTGGGAGTACTGCAAGGATTTTCGCAACGAAGGTATGGACCGTCTGCACAATCCGGAATTCAGCATGATCGAGATGTACTGGGCCTATGCCGATTACAAGGACCTGGCCGCCCTGTTTGAGAGGCTGCTGCGTGATGTCGTTCACACAATTCATGGCACCTATAAGATTCCTTACGGCGACCATGAGATAGATTTCGAACCGCCGTTCAGGTGGGTTACCATGTTGGGCTCAATCAAGGAGCAGACGGGGATCGATTTCTCGGAAATGTCTTGCGAAGAAGCCAAAAAAGCCGCTGCTGATATCGATATAGAGGGTGAAGAACTGATCAACTGGGGTAAAGTCATCGCCGCGGTCTGGGAGGCCAAAGTTGAGCCTACCTTAATTCAGCCGACCTTCATTGTCGACTTCCCGGTGGAAATATCCCCCCTGGCCAAGAAACATCGCGACAACCCCCGGCTCACTGAACGGTTCGAACTCTTTATCGCTAACCTTGAGATGGGGAATGCCTTCAGCGAACTAAACGACCCGGTCGATCAGCTTGAACGATTCAGGCAGCAGGGTAAGGCGCTGGAGGCGGGTGACGAGGAAGCCCAGATTCTGGATGACGATTTTGTCACCGCTCTGTCCTACGGCATGCCTCCCACCGCCGGAATTGGCTTTGGCATAGACCGACTGGTCATGCTGTTGACCAACCAGCACTCTATTCGCGATGTCCTCTTTTTCCCGGCCATGAAAGAGCTCGGCGACGGCTCGGTGCCGGTTTCTCAGATACTATCCAAGATTTGCGAAGACAAAGAGTTGTAGAGCAGAGAGCGCAACGGCCTTGGTTGTTTCGTCCCGGCGGATTTGTCATTTCGATCGTCCAATCTATGCCTGGCAATTACAGAAAAAGGCCCCCTGATATCCACTATGCTACTTGACGGGAGGGTAAGCTCGCTGGTATATTGTCTGAAGCTCGAACACATGGAGGGATTCCCAATGTTAAAGCGATCGTTCATTTTGATCATTGCGTGTATCGTCGGCTCTGCCCTTTTCTTCGGGTGCGCTTCCATCATACACGGCACTAAGCAGGACATTACGTTCCAATCAAGTCCGGCCGGAGCGTCCGTGAGTGCTTCCACGTCGCTTGGAGTATCTTTTGGCTCATGTGAGACTCCCTGTACGCTGGAACTCAAGCGCAAGAAGGAGTACAACGTGACAATCTCGAAGCCTGGTTTTACTCCGGTAGAGATGGTGATTGAGCGCAAGAGTGACGGTTGGATCTGGGGTAACATTTTACTTGGGGGCGTCATCGGCCTTATTGTCGATTTCAGCAACGGTGCCGCTTATAAGCTTTCGCCCGAAGAAGTTGTCGTCACCCTTTCCGAAGAGTCAATCGGCATTAATCCCGGTTCCAACGATGAAGTCAGGATTGTGTTTGTTGATCTCGAACAATTACCAGCACTGGAGAGGGAAAAAGTGCGGTATCTGAATCCAGTTCGCCTGTCGTCAGAGAAGATCATAATAGAATAGCTGATTCGTCCCGGCAGAAGGCCGCAGCAGTTTTAACTCTCGGAGTCCCTCAGCTGATGGACCCCGTTCTATTGCAAATGACTTCATTGTGAAAAATCCCACAAAGTCGCTTGCGGCCAAAGCCCAAATTGCTATATTCCCCCAATAGCAAACTCAAAAATCATACCTCAAAATACCTGGAGATACTATGGAATATCGTGTAGAAACCGACACCATGGGCGAGATAAAAGTCCCCGCCGACAAATACTATGGCGCCCAGACCGCCCGTTCCCTGATGAATTTCCGCATCGGCGGTGAACGCATGCCCCGCGAACTTATCAGGGCATTCGGTATCCTCAAGAAAGCCGCCGCCCTGGTCAACATGGAATTGGGTACCCTGCCCAAAGAAAAAGGGGATTTGATTGTCAAAGCCGCCGACGAAGTCATCGACGGTAAGCTCGATGACCACTTCCCGCTGGTGATCTGGCAAACCGGTTCCGGCACCCAGACCAACATGAATGTGAACGAAGTCGTTGCTAACCGGGCGATCGAGATGGCCGGGGGAGAGCTTGGCTCCAAAAAGCCGGTTCACCCTAACGAAGATGACAACAAGGCCCAATCTTCCAACGACACTTTCCCAACCGCTATGCATATCGCGGCGGTTGAGGAAATCCATCGCCGGTTAATCCCGATGGTTACCCAGCTTCGCGATACCCTTGCCAAGAAAGCGGACGAGTTCAAAGACATTATCAAGATTGGCCGCACCCACCTTATGGATGCCGTCCCGCTCACTCTGGGGCAGGAGTTCGGCGGCTATGTCGAGGCGCTAACCCTTGGTCTCAAGCGCATCGATGAGTGTCTGGAACGTCTGTACCCTCTGGCCTTAGGCGGCACGGCGGTTGGTACCGGGCTGAATACTCATCCGGAATTCGCTGTGAAATCGGCCGCGCAAATTGCCAAATTGACCGGCAAGAAATACGTCACTGCGCCGAACAAGTTCGAGGCTCTGGCCGCGCACGACGCTATAGTCGAAGCCTCCGGCGTTATGAAAACCCTCGCCTGTTCGCTGATGAAGATGGCTAACGATGTTCGCTGGCTGGCCTCCGGCCCGCGCTGTGGTATCGGTGAAATCACTATTCCGGCAAACGAACCGGGTTCGTCCATTATGCCCGGTAAGGTCAACCCGACCCAGCCCGAGGCCATGACCATGGTCTGCGCGCAGGTGATCGGCAACGATGTGTCCGTCAACGTAGGCGGCTCCTCGGGTAATTTCGAGTTGAACGTTTTCAAGCCGGTGATGATTTACAATCTGCTGCAATCGGTGCGTCTCATCGCCGACGCATGTGAGATGTTCAATGACAATTGCGCTGTGGGTATTGAGCCGAACCAGGCCAACATCAAGAAATTCCTCGATAACTCGCTCATGCTGGTCACGGCACTTAACCCGCACGTCGGGTATGACAATGCTGCCAAGATCGCGAAAAAGGCCCACGCCGATGGCTCAACTCTGAAGGAAGCCGCGGTGGCGCTGGGACTTCTGACGGCTGAGGAATTCGACGAGAAAGTCCGGCCGGAGAAAATGATCGGCCCCAAATAAGCCGTTCGGGTTTGCCGGCTAATAATATCGTAAGGGCGGAGCCACCTTGCTCCGCCCTTAGCATAAAAACACATGGAGTCTATTCAGACTTTCGTCACCCCCGGCAACGTAAGTCCAATATTATAACGCAACCAGGGTTAAAAAAGTTGGCCGGTTTTGTCGTGTTTTCTGTTTACCGCGCTCGCGCTGTCCCGATTCCGGCTTTGCCCCGCGACGCGCTACTCCGTTGTTGAGTAACTGCCTAAACAGGCGTATATTCATGCCTATGCAAACGGCCCTGCACATACTGTCACTGGTAAGTGAACTGAAAAGCGAGATTTTGGGTGGCAAAATAGTCGCGACCGAGTTCTACAGGAAAGAACGGGCCTTTTACCTGATAGTCAAAAAGAAGCAGAAAATGGCCCTGGGCTTTGTGTATCACCCGGTTCGATGGGGCACATATCTGGTCCCGGCCTCGAAGCTGAAAATCGATACCCGCGAGAAACCCCGGTCGGCTTTTGATATTCAGGGATGCGAGATAACTGTCATCGAACAGCTCGGCCTTGACCGTATCTTTACGCTTACTCTTAAGAAGGATAAACAAACTCTAAAGCTGGTGATTGAAGCCATTGGCCCCAACGGAAACGTCTGGCTGCTCGATCACAATGGCTGCAAGCTGGCTACGCTGCGCCGCAAACAGTTCCAGACAGGCGAGAAATACAGCGCACCGCCGCTTGAAGGTAAACTTAACCCCTTTGACCTGCCGATTAGCCGCTTCGCCGATAGTTTCAACAACTATTCTGGTGTTTCTTTGGCTTACTACCTCGAAAAACAGGTACTTGGCATCAACTACGCGTTGGCCCGGGAGATTGCTCATCGAGCCGGTGCCTCCGGTGCCAAAGCCGGTGAATTGGATCAGGCCGCGTTGACTGCGGTCCAGAAGACGCTCCGACAGGTGTGCGACAGCTTTGAAAATCCCTCCGCTGGATACCTTTATCGTATCGGCGGGAAGTTCGAAGCTTACCCTCTCAAATTTTCATGGTGCGAAAAGCCCCCGGAAAAGTTCAAAACACTATCGCTGGCTGTGATGGCTGCGGCCGAACAGCGGGAGTCCGTAGCCGAACAACAGGATGAAATCAAAACCGTCACCGGAGCGGTCAGCAAAGCCGTACGGCGCCTTGAAAAGCGGCTGCGCAAAATCGAGGAAGATATCAAACAGGCGGCCAATTATGAAGAGTATCGGCGTATGGGTGAGCTTCTGCAGATCAACTTCAAGAGCATCAAGAAAGGTATGTCATCAATTGTCGTCGATGACGTTTACTCCGATTCACAAAAGAAGATTGAGATCTCACTCGATCCGTCATTATCTCCCAATGAGAACGCTGAGTCTTATTTCAAGCGCTACCGAAAAGGGCGGGAAGGGTTGCATCTGCTTAAGCGAAGACTGCAAATAAGCAGAGGCGAACTGGACGAACTGTTAAAAATTGAAAAAGAACTTCAGCAAAATTTTGAAGCGGCCCTCGAGCGCTACGGGCCCGAAATAACCTCACTGATACCCAAACAGGCAGCTCTCGGCGAGGTTGCGCTGCGGCTTCCATATCGCCCGCATACACTCTCGACCGGCCTGACGATTTTCATTGGACGCGACGGTGCCGACAATGACCGCACTACCTTCGAGTTCGCCAGGCCGTATGAGTTATGGTTCCACGCCCAGCAGTGCGCCGGGTCACATGTGGTAATGAAATTTCCCAATAAGTCATTTGAACCCTCGAGAAGGGAAATCGAAGAAACGGCGGCGATAGCGGCCTACTGTAGCAAGGCCAAAAATGACACCCTGGTTCCTGTGATATATACTCAGCGCAAGTATGTACGCAAGCCAAGGAAAGCCAAAGCGGGGTTGGTTACGGTGGAACGTGAAAAGTCCGTTATGGTTGCGCCTGCCAAACCTGCTTAGAAAATCAGACCCAATCTGATCCCGGCATGAAACAGGGTTGCATTAATATCGTGGGGGATACCTGGGAAAACGATATCGGTGTCATCGTCTGGTGTGAACGGGTCGTCGCCGTACCAGTTCTGTGTCTGGTCACCACTGGCCGAGATGGTGGTGACCTCGGCGAATAAATCGATGTAAGGCGCCGCCTGCGAACCCGAAGAGCCAAATCGCTTGCGGGCGTTGAAGGCACCGATAATTCCCAGCCCCCAGCCGTCCGCTTTGCTTAGTTTGTTGCGAAGTATGTGGTCGTCAACGTCACTGAACCAGACAGGAGAAAGGATGGTCTCAAGACCTACTGTCAAATCGGACCGCAAATCGATTCTTGATCTCAGCCCTATCTGGGGCATCAGATATTTTACCTTGTAGTATAGCACAAGAGTGTCCTGCAAGACCGCGAAGAACTGCGGCTCATCGTAAGCGAGTATTGCGTCGTTGAAGGGCCTTTGCCAGCCATTGACACCATAAAGCTCCTGCTCAATCCGGTGGTACCTCAAACCGGCTACCAGGGACACGCTGAACTTTTCGGGGCGAAAAAGCCGCCGCGTCCCCCTGATGTCAAGCATAAACGAGTTCATTTTCGCGCTTGACTCAGTATAACTCCACTGGGTAAAATCGTAGATTCCGCTCGCTCCATCCCAGTCAGAATCCTTCATTGTCCCACCGGGATCGCTCAGGCTCGTGAAAATTCCCGCTTCGACGGACCAGAGGTCGGGGTCATCGGCTGAATTGATCCGAAGGTTAACGCCGCCCATTACCACATCCAGGGGGTACTCAAGCTGGCTTTTTACGTGGAAGATGACGGTATTGCCGAACTCGTCGGTTATAATCTCGTCATCCTCGTCCACAAAAGCGGATTGGACCTCCAGGATGTATTCGGTTTTGCCGAAACTGTGCCCAACCGATGGCGAAACGGAAAATTCCACTGACTTTTGCGCGGTCGTCGATGATAGCGGTACGCACGACAGGGCTAGAATAATGATAAGGTATTGTTTCATCCTTACTCCCCAACGCGAAGTTGTTGAATCATTGCTCTGTGGTAATGTCGACAATGTTCTGACGGCGATGGTATGTTTATCGTTCAGTCTTTTCGCCGGTCATTGACTCTATTTCGTCAAGCAGCGTCTTTTCCAGTTCGTCCTCTCTCACGTGCCTGACGATCTCGCCCTTCTTAATGAGTAATCCTTTACCATCACCACCCGCGATGCCTATATCGGCCGCCGCTGCCTCTCCAGGACCATTGACGGCACAGCCCATCACGGCTACTTTGAGGTGAGTCTTGATAAGGCGTGTTTTCTTCTCGATCGCTTCGGCCAGCGATATTAAATGGAACTGACACCGGCCGCAGGTGGGGCAGGAGATAACCTCGATACCCTCTTGCTTTAAATTACAGGCAGTAAGGATCTGTTTGGCTACCCGGACCTCATGAATCGGATCTGCCGACAGCGATACCCGAATAGTATCGCCGATGCCGGTCATCAGAATAGCGCCGATGCCCACCGACGACTTAATTGAGCCGGTTTCCAGAGTGCCGGCCTCGGTTATTCCGACATGAAATGGATAATCACACTTCTCGGCAAGCATGTGATAGGCCCAGAATGTGGTCTGTGTGTTGGTGGATTTGACCGAAATGACAATGTCGTCAAACCCTGCATCTTCGAAAGTGGTTATCTCACGCATGGCTGCTTCGGCAAAAGCCTGCGGGTCGTCGGAGCTAAATTTTTCAAGAAGGTCTTTTGGCAGTGAGCCCGAATTAACGCCGATCCGAATAGGTACCCCGGCATCCTTTGCCGCCTTGGCCACCTCGCGGACCTTCCACTCCGCCCCGATATTACCCGGATTGATCCTGATTTTGTCAAAACCGGCCTTGATCGCCTTAAGAGCCAACTTGTACTGAAAGTGAATGTCGGCCACCAACGGCCGCTCTACCTGCTGGCGGATATTCTTTAGCTGGTTGGCGGCATCGTGGTTGAGAACCGAAATACGGACGATTTCACAGCCGGCCTCGAAGAGCTGGTTGATCTGAGAAACCGTGGCCTTTACATCCCGGGTATCGGCGGTTGTCATCGACTGGATGGCGACCGGGAAGCCGCCTCCGATGATGACTTCACCGATCTTTACGGCCTTGCTTTTACGCCTTTTTATAGGATAAGAAAGTTCCATTTCACAGGTATATCTTGACTACTATGACCACGAGTTATAGCTTATTGAATTCTACGCTTATTAGCAATGGAAAGTTGGGCCAATCTTGATCTGGCTAAAAAGGCTGTTGCCGTTTGTAATCATAGCCGTGGGCATCTATGCCTATCTCCAGTACTCTCAGAAAGTAGCGGAGGAGCAGGCTGAACGCGATAGAGAATACGCCCTGGTTACGGCTCAAATCTGGGTAGCCTCGGCAAAGCTTCGTGCCAGTCCGGATAAGTTCGTCAGGGCTCGTGACTCACTTCTCTCGGCGAGCTCCTTGAACCGCGACAGCGTGTTCAACTTTCTTAACGCTGACAGCGCTACCCCGGAAAGGTTCACACCGTTCATGACCATGGTTCAGGATTTTGTTGATTCGCTTCTGGAAATCGAAGATTCGCTTGCGCTGGCCATAAAAGACAGCCTCAGGCAGGTTCGGGATACTACCCGGTAGCCTCGAACGCCCCCGGAAAGTGCTCCAGCTTTCCACGCACAAAAGTAATGACGTCAAAACGAAAATCCACACCCTTTATGCCGCGCTCGGCGATGAAGCGATGGGCGGCTTCAGTCAGATGAGCCCGTTTTTTCTCGTCGACCTTTTCCGAGGGGTGACCGAAACTTGTCGAACTCGCCGCTTTGACCTCGACAAATGCCAGCACCGAGTCCTTCCTGACTATGAGGTCAATCTCTTTTCGTCCGGCCCGCCAGTTACGCTCGATTATCTCATAGCCGTTTTCAGAGTAAAAAGTCTCTGCTCGCGCCTCGAATCGACGACCGACGGCAACAGTTTTCTTTTTCAGGTTGGGATCTCGGTTAGAAGAGGGCATAATTGTTGATTAGCTCGGCAACCGGTTTGAACGATTTGCGGTGAATATCCGTTGGGCCGTACACCCTTAATTCATCCATATGTTCCGGTGTGGGATAACCTTTGTGCTTGGAGAAGGAAAATGAGGGGAACATAGCCTGGTATTTGTCCATAATGCGATCGCGGGTGATCTTGGCGACGATAGAGGCGGCCGATATCGACTGGCACTGACGGTCGCCGCCTACCACCGCAAACTGCGGCTGCTCGATATTCGGGATCGGGTAGTTGCCGTCCACCAGGATAATATCCGGCGCCTGCTTGAGCTCCATCACCGCTTTGCGCATGGCCATCAACGAAGCTCTCAGAATATTTATGCGGTCGATTGTCTCGTGATCGATGACGCCGACAGCACATATCAGACCCAGTTCAACAATCTCCTCAAAAATCTCCTCACGCCGGTGGGCGGACAGTTTCTTTGAGTCCGTCAATCCCACGATCTCGATTTCGGGAGGCATGATGACCGCTGCGGCGACGACCGGACCAGCCAGAGGTCCCCGGCCCACTTCATCCACTCCGCAGATAGCGCGATAGCCTTTTTCGGCCAACATCTGTTCCAGATGCGCCATGCTTTCTGAGTATTCGAGCTTCATAACATTCTGCGCACTCTTATAATGGTGGCAGCATTCTCGCTAATCAAGAAAATACTTATATTATAACTATCGGTCCATCTTCATGATTTTATTAGATTTTTCGCGGCCCAACTGATATTTTTACAGCACCTGTTATGACCCAAAAAAGGCTGCCAAATCACGAGTTTCGCATAATAGCCGGCGAATTGAAAGGGAAATTGGTCAAAGCACCCGACCTTGGTGTGACCCGTCCCCCCATCACACGGCTGCGAAAAGCCATTTTCGATTTCCTCAATCCATATATCGAAGCTGGTCGCTACCTCGACCTGTTTAGCGGCACCGGCTCGTACTTGTTCGAAGCTGTCTCGCGCGGGGCAGGGCTGGCGCTGGGAATTGAACTGGAACCCGCGCTGGTCGACGCCATCAACAAACAGGCGGAAAAATACGGTGTGATGGACCGGCTGCGTTGTCTGCGTGATGACGTTTTCGAAGCGATACCGAAACTCCACGCTCAGAAAGAACTATTCGATGTTATCATGATCGCTCCGCCGCAATACAAGCGAATAGTGGATCAAACGCTGGTTGGCCTGAAAGAGCATCCGCTCACAACTGAAGACGGTATTATTCTCTGTCAGCACGATAGCTCGGAAACAAAAAAGATAGACTTTCTGGATTTCGAAATCTGGCAGCGAAGAAAATACGGCAACACGACTTTTACAGTCTTGAAGCAGTAAAGGGTACGCTGTGCCCCTGCCCTTTATGACTACCCAGAGATTCATGCCAAAAAAACGCCCGGCTTGCGGGCGTTCTTATGAGCATATATCGTTGAATAGCTATTCCTTCTCTTCGGATGACTCCTCGCCGGTGTCACCTTTAACCTGACCCTCGGCCTTCTTGTTGTTATTTCCTTTTTCGAGATCGGTGATCTGCTCTTTGATCCGGGCTGACTTGCCGGTGAGCTCTCTGAGATAATAGAGCTTCTTGCGACGCACCTGTCCGGCGCGTACCCGCTCTATCTTTGCTATATTTGGTGAGTGCAGAGGGAACACACGTTCAACACCAATACCTGAAGACACCTTTCTTACCGTAAAGGTGGCATTGGTGCCGCCGCCGCGGCGGCTGGTGACTGTTCCCTGGAAAACCTGTATGCGTTCTTTGTCGCCTTCTTTAATCTTCACATGGACCCGTACCGTATCTCCGGAACTGAACTGAGGAAGGTCGTCGCGCAGGTAGCTCTTCTCAATCTGGGCTAAGCGTTTCATTGGTCATGTTCCTTTCACGATTTATTATAACTCAATCTTATCATCTATGGTTCTTATATACTCAATCTCATCGTCGGTCAAATCTGCACCTTTGAGAAGGTCGGGTCGGTTCTGCACACATTTCTTAAGGGCTTCAAACCGCCGAAATTTCTCTATCTCCTTATGGTTCCCCGAAAGCAGCGCCTCGGGTACCTTCAAACCTTTGTACTCGGCTGGCCGCGTATACGACGGCGCCCCGAGAAGCTGATCCATGTACGAGTCCTTGAGGGCGGATTCAAAATTGCCCAGCACTTTCGGAATTAACCTTGCCACGGCATCGACAACCACCAGCGCTGCCGGCTCTCCGCCGGTCAGAATGTAATCCCCAATCGACAATTCATCCATATCGTACAACTGCGTAGTCCGTTCGTCTATGCCCAGGTAATGACCGCAAATGATGGTAAGTCGGTCGCAGAGCGAATACCCTATGGCTCTGGCCTGGTCCAACTTCTTTCCCGCCGCCGAGGTGAGAATTATACGGTCACGTTTTGACTTTTGCGTCTGGTCGGATCGTGGGGAATACCCCAGCGACTGAAGACACCTGTCGAGCGGTTCGAGCATCATCACCATCCCACCGCCACCGCCGAAAGGAGTGTCATCTACGGTGCGGTGCTTATCAGTGGCAAAGTCGCGCGGATTTATGATTTTGATTTCAAAGAGCTTTTTATCAACAGCCTTTCCGATCAACGATTGTCTCAGCGACTGGCCGAAATAATCGGGGAAAAGCGTAATAATCTCAAATCTCATCCAACATCAGCATCCAGTTTTACGGTTCCAACAGCCCGGACCTGTCAATTATGACCTTCCTGGCTTCAATATCCACACTTTTAATAAACTGTTTCACCGCCGCTATAACCATTTCCTTACCGTCTGTCAATCTAATAGTGTAAACGTCGTTGGCCGGGTACTTCTCGACGTCGGTTATCTGGCCCAGGACACCGCCGCTGTGTTCCTCAAGCACCTCACATCCGACCAGGTCGTGTATCCAAAAAGCTCCTTTCGGTAGTTTTACAATCTCTTCCTTCCGAACTCCGATTTCCCTGTTCGTGAAGCGCGCGGCCTCTTCCGGTGATTCAATTCCCTCCAGCTTAATAACCACCCGTCCGGAAACAACGCGGGCCGAGTCGAGTCGAATCTTATCCCACTGGTCGCGGTCCCTTACGAAGATTTCGCTCATTTCCAGAAAGCGTGAGGGGAAATCCGTTTCGGGAATGATATATATTTCGCCCTTAACGCCTCTGGTGCGACCCAGTCTCCCGACGGTCACGTAAATTTCGGACACTTATTACTCTAATATTTCAAGAACTGCTCGCTTGCCCTGGCGGGCAGAGACAGCAGCCAACAGTGTGCGTATGGACTTCGCGGTTTGGCCCTGCTTGCCGATAACCTTACCTAGATCTCCCTGTCCGACACGAAGCTCATAAACGGTTGTTCGACTTCCAAGTACTTCTTTAACTTCTACCTGATCCGGATTGTCGACTAAAGCTTTCACGATGAATTCGATAAATTCCTTCATAACTTCATCCTTTCCCATTAGAACTTGAAGTTGAGATACCGTGCCGATTTACCAAACATGTTCTCGTCTGCTGCCTTTCCCCATCTTGCCATAGCACAGGCTACTGCTCGGTCGGGGTTTCGTCACTTTGTTCAGCTTCCTTGGTCTCTTCAGTCTGATCAGGTGCTTCGCTTGCTTCCTCTGTCTCTGCCTTGGCGACAGCGGCCTTCCTCATCTTGCGCGTCTTCTTGGGCCGTTCGTTAATCGTCGTCTTAAGAGCCATCTCGGTCACATCCTCGCCCCGTTTGGCTTTCGAGTATTTCTCAATAAAGCCAATCTGGGTCAGGAGTGACCTGACGGTATCGGTTGGCTGTGCGCCCTGGTTAAGCCACGTCGTCAATTTGTCCTCAAACACTTTCACTTCCGCTGGCTTCGCAATCGGGTTGTAGGTCCCTACAATCTCCAGAAACCGGCCGTCGCGCGAACGACGGGAATCAGTCGCCACAATTCGGTAGTAGGGCTGTTTCTTAGCTCCTGTGCGCAGAAGTCTCAAATGTACTGCCAAAAAAAACCTCCATCATTAGAGTTTAAAAGGGTTCATCCCGGCGGGAAGTCCCTTGAGTTTCATCTTGCCTATATTGCCAAACATCTTTTGCATAGCGAAAAACTGCTTGAGCAACTGGTTAACCGACTGCACCGAATTGCCCGATCCACGAGCGATGCGCTTCTTGCGGGAACCATCTATAATGTTCGGATTGCGGCGCTCCTCAATCGTCATTGACTTGATTATGGCCACCATCCGCTCCATTTGCCGCTCATCCAGCTGGATATTCTTAAGAGCCTTGCCTACCCCCGGAATCATCCCCACCAGCGATTCCAGCGGACCCATCTTCTTGAGCTGTCCCATCTGTTCCAGAAAATCCTCGAAGTCGAATTTGGCTTTGAGCAATTTCTCCTGCATCCGGGCGGCCTTCTCCAGGTCAACGGTCTCCTCGGCTTTCTCAACCAGGGATACAATGTCACCCATGCCAAGAATTCGCGAAGCCATTCGATCGGGATGGAACGCCTCCAGGTCGGACAGCTTTTCACCGATGGAGGCCAGCTTGATCGGGCAACCCGTAACCTCACGTATCGATAAAGCCGCCCCGCCTCTGGCATCACCATCCAGCTTCGACAGCACCACGCCGGTCAAGCCCAGCCGCTCATGGAACTCTTTTGACACGTTAACGGCATCCTGACCGGTCATGGCATCGGCCACGAGAAGAATCTCATGCGGCTGGACCTTCTGTTTGATATCTTCCAGTTCCACCATCAGTTCATCGTCGATGTGCAGCCTGCCAGCTGTATCGAAAATGACAAGGTCGAAGAAATTCTTCTGCGCGTGCTTCACGGCCTCGGCGCAGATCTCCGGTGGTTTCTTGTCGTCGAGATAAAAGTGTTCAACCTCAATCGAATCCGCCAGCACCTTGAGCTGCTTGACCGCGGCGGGACGGTAAATATCGGCCGCAACTACCAGCGGCTTTTTGTTTTTGCGTTTATTTTGCAGGGCAAGCTTACCGACGAGGGTTGTCTTGCCGGAACCCTGCAGGCCGCACACCATGTAAATGGTCGGTGACTTGTCGGGCGGTATCAGCGGCTCGGCTTTCGAACCAAGAAGCTCAACCAGTTCATCGTGCACAACCTTTACAACCTGTTGACCCGGGTCGATTGACTTGAGAACTTCGACCCCGATCGCCTTCTCTTGCACTGCGGCCACGAACCGCTTGGCAACTTTGTAGTTGACGTCGGCTTCCAGCAAAGCCTGGCGCACTTCACGCATGGAGTCCCTGATGTTCTTCTCGGTGAGAACTCCTTTGCCTCGAAGTTTTTTGAACGCCTGCTCAAGTCTGTCGCTTAACTGGCCAAACATATGCTGATGTGTCCGTATTTTGATCCCTTGTCGCCCAAGCGCTTATCGCCAGGCGCGAATAAAAAGGGCATAATCCTGCAATTACTAAAACGGCCATCAAGGCCGAAATAGCCCAACAATATAGTAAAATGGACAAAATTGGCAAGAGAATTGTGGGTTTGACCGCGAGCCGCATCCCCGATTCGTGGGTTATAAGACAGTCATCCACAAATGGTTAGAAATTGTCGAAGTTATTCTCGCGACCGTGCAGCTGACCGTCTTTCTGATGGCGCCTGAGCTTGGGAATCTTACTGGTCGTTCTGCGTGGATAACGGTGAGATCGCACTCGACAACGATAGGCCTTAGTCCGTGCTGCTAATCACCAGGTCTATCTCTGTCCCGACATCCAACTCGGTACCTTCCGGCTCCGATTGCTCCAGCACCGTCTCCGGAAGATAGTTTTCGTCAGTACGCCGAGTAACAATTCCCACTTTAAGAAGTTTGTCCTCGAGGCGCGCGATGGCCTCATCAAGCGTCAACCCTGTTACCCTGGGCATGTAGGTGAAGTTCGAGGCCCGTCCCCGGTTGACCATCAGGTTGACCGGTGAGCCCAGCGGTATGTCGGTACCGGCCGCCGGATAAGAAAAGACAACCACCCGCTCGGGAAGAGTATCAGAGAAAGCCCAGGCGATCTCGCCCAGCTGCAGTTTGGCGGTTTCCAGGTTCAGTATCGCCTGTCGCACCGAAAGCCCGGCCAAGTCCGGTATCGGTATCATTTTCTGTCCCAGCGACACCACGAACTTTATCACTCGCCCTTCTTTAACCTCGGTACCTGCGATAGGGAACTGATTCAGGATGATACCCTTCTCTTCGCCCGGCGAGTATTCCTCCGAACTTACTTCAAACTCAAGACCAAGATCCTTGATTAAAACCTGAGCCTCGATTACCCGCTGACCGGTGAATTCAGGCAAAGGAAACTCGTCACCGTGCCGTGTTATGATGGGCATGACAATACTGTCAACGACAAGATAAAGTATTAGCAGCGACAGCAGCGGAATACCGACTCCGAAGGCGATCTTCCTTTGCCTTGAACCGGGCGGCAATTTGTCCGCGAGGAATCCAGATTTTTGCTTATGGCTCAGACGGGATGCCTGAACAGGTGTCATTTTACGCTCATCCTACGAGGTTAAAGTACAACTCTTTTCACAGCTGCAGATTGAACAAATTTCCATGGAAAATCAAGTTTAAAACCGAAAGGAAGAGCCCGGCGCTTATTCTTTCCGCCTTATACGAGCGGCAAAGGCGCCGTCAAGCTTTTCAAACGAGGGATAGGTCTTAATGTACCCGTTCTTGTCCACCACATCCTCGGGGAAGTAAGTCCCGGCCGACTCGGCTTCAAAGTCTTCGTTACGCGACACAAACTCATGTACGATATCATCATTCTCGGCGCGAATGATGGAGCATGTAGAGTATACCAGTACACCTCCCGGCTTGATCAGCTTGGCCGCGCGATTGAGCATGGCCGTCTGTATTCGTGCGAGCTTGTTGATGTCGTCCGGCGTCTTTGCCCAGCGCAGATCGGAATGTTTACCGGCGGTACCCCAGCCGGAGCAAGGAGGATCCAGCAGCACCCGATCGAATAAACGGTCATTGCCGAGATTGAAAAGATCCGAAACTACCGGCTCGATATTCTTTATCCCGAGCCGCTTAGCGTTCTCGCTGAGTACGGCCAGACGGTGACGCGACTTATCGACTGAAACCAGTTGTCCGGTGTTACCCATCAGAGCGGCTATGTAAGTACTCTTACCACCCGGTGCCGCCGCGAGATCAATGGCCTCTTCGCCCGGTTGAGGGTCCAGCAGACGAACCGCCAGGCCCGCGGATTCATCCTGTACAAAAACCTTCCCGGTTTTTATCAATTCAGAGTCAAGAGGCAATCCCGATTCCTCAATATGAATGAACTCCGGCAAATAGCGACCATAGGAAAACTCGACCTCGTTCTTCTGAAGTATATTGGACACTTCGTCCGGTTTGACTTTTAGTGAGTTAACCCGGTAAGTTACGTGCGGGGGATGATTGTTGAGCCGCAGCAGTTGCTCCGTCTGCTCATAACCGAACTCCTTAAGGCAATACTCTACAAAATAATCCGGATAGCTGTAATAATCTCCCAGGTATTTGACCGGATCTTCGCTTTTCCGAGAGAACTTGACCTTCTGCGGTTCCCTCAGGCTGGCGCGCATCACAGCGTTGACCAAATTGGCGCGGGATCGCCCTGTCATGTAATGGGCCAGGTTAACCGATTCAGATACCGCCGCGGCCGCCGGAATTCGGTCGGTAAAACGCAATTGATAAAAACCGAGCCGGAGGATGTTGGCCAGTTTGGGCGGAAGCTCGGTACCAGGTCGCGACAGGTAGAACTTTATCTCATGATCCAGCCTTCGCCGCATTTTGGTCGTGCCGTTAACCAGCTGCAACAAAAAGCGCTTGTCAATCGGCCTGAAATTCTTGCCTTGCATTACACTCGAAACGGCACTGTCTGTCTGCTGGCCCTGCTCTATGACTATCAGGGCCTCAAGTGCTGCCGCACGGACAACGTCAAATTTCTTCCGCCTGTGATTTTGTGTAGTTGGAGTCATCCTATGTTAAACATCCATGGCCGATATCTGTTCCCCTCTTTGGTCTACCCTGTAAAGGTCGTACCGATGTATACAATACATCAGGTACTCGTAACCTTTGCCCCCTGCTAAAAGAGCCATCACCTCCGATGGCCGGGCGTATCCGCCCTCGCCGATTCCCAGAGTCATATGCAGATTTTCATCTCTTAAGAAGATCTCATATATGGCCGGGCGGATGTCGACAACGGTTGTCTGATTCTTGCCCACCCTTTCGACCTCCAAGGAATCGGCGTCCATTATTCTAACTATATTACGTTCTAAGTCAATATCTTTTAGTATCTTATTTGCGGGTATACTGTAAGCGGCGCGGTTCACCGAAGCTGACAGGGACTTATTCTTGCCGACCACCGCTCTGGCTTCAATGATACTCATTCCCTTGAGATATGCCCGACGCAGGTTCTCTACCATATACGGCATAAGGTTAGAGTCGAGGGTGATATCGTAATACTCGGCCTCCGACGTAAAACCCAGCGGGAGGGGTGGGCCGAACGAGAGTTTCATAGTTGGATTATACCCCTGGCTATAGGAAACCGGGATCCGGGACCGGCGAATAGCGCGCTCTATAAACCGGATGTTATCAAGGTGACTCATGTATCTTAACCGGGCATCCTTACCCCAGCGAATACGGACAGTATTCTTGGTCGGAGCAACTGCGCTTCGGGCGGCCACCTTCTTCTTGCCGCGACCGAACTCGGGGGCAGTGTCAGCGTTTACTTCCTTTTCATCCCTCTTCGGACGAGCCTCATAACGGGTCAGTTGAAGCGAGGTCTTCTGGCGCTCGGCCTTCAGCTGGGAGACGGATACGCCTTTCCTTACATGCGACCAGGGTAACGGACTGTCGAAGGCAAGCGGCATCCTCCGCTTGTCGATGTCAATATCATTCTCCGTAAAGGCTTCCAGCCAGAGATCCCACCGGAAATCTTCGCTCCATCCGTCAAACCGGCAACCTTTGCGGTAAGCGGCAACAATTACGCCGTTCATCTCTCGGCTACCCCGCCCTAGAAGTCCCTGCAGGAACGAGGCCTCGACCTGGGGATACTTGAAGTTCACCTGTTTGATACGGTTGTGTCGCTTCACGTAATTTATTCGACGCAACATTTCTTCTGCTTCAAGCATCTCATCCCACTGAAACGGGGTATGCGCTTTGGGCACGAAAGGGGAGAGCGTTACATTGATGGTTTTCCGGCCGGGGTATTCGTAGCCGATGTCATATATCTGCTTTACAAGCTTCACTATGCCATGCAGATCGTCCTCCGATTCGGTTGGCAAGCCGATCATGAAATACAGTTTTAATGTCATCCAGCCTCTCTCGAAAGCGATCCTGCACGTGTCGAGGATTGCGGCATCGGGGATTTCTTTGCGGATGAAAAGTCGCAGCCGTTCGGTACCGGCTTCGGGCGAAATTGTCATTCCGGCTCGTCGTACCCTGCTTGCGGCATCGAGCAGCTCGGGCGTGATTGTACCCGGGCGCAGCGAAGGTAATGATATGGATACCTTCTGTTGCTCGAGTCGCCGTGACAGCGATAAGGTCAGCTGTTCGATCTCCTGATAATCGGAGGAAGACAGGGAAACCAGGCTGATCTCGTCGTAACCACTGTTGCCGAGTTGGGCCACGGTTTGCTCGATGATTTCCACGGGCGGTCGTTGCCTGACGGGCCGGTAAATCGGTCCGGCCTGACAGTACCGGCAACCCTGCGGACATCCCCTCATGATTTCCACGGCGAGGTGATCGTGGGCGGTTTCGATCAGCGGCACTATCGGTTGCCGGGGATAGTACTCCGGCTTAAGTTCCTTCTCCACCCGTGCCTCGATTGTCTCCGGGGCGAAGTCAACCTGTGGTTTACGCTGGTGATCATAGAATGCGGGTACATAAACGGATCGAACCCGGCGACAGATCTGCTCGAGTTTTTGGCGGCGACCGGCCTCCGGCATTTCGTGCAATACCGCCAGTATTTCTGGCAAGCCTTCCTCGGCATCACCGATAAAAAGAAGGTCGAAGATTTCGGCTATCGGCTCCGGGTTATACACCGCCGGACCACCCGCCATGATCAAAGGGTGAGTGTCCGATCTCTCAGACGCCCCAAGCGGAATCTGGGCCAGTTCAAGCATAGCCAGGACGTTTGTGTACACCAGTTCATAAGTGAGTGTAAATCCGACCGCGTCGAAATCACCCACGGGCCTCTGAGATTCCAGAGAAAACAGGGGTATCTGCTCCCGGCGCAGGACCTCCTCGGCATCCTTATCGACGGCGAAAACACGCTCGCAAAGAAAACGGTCGTCCTTATTTACAATGTGGTAGAGTGTCTGAAGGCCCAGATATGATTGGCCCAGTTCGTATTTGTCCGGGAAGGCATGGAGATATTTGACTTTTCCCCGGGGATCTTTGACGATTTGCCCCGGTTCGCCGCCGGCATATCGCCCCGGTTTGATCACATAGGGAAAAAACCTTGTTTCGAGTGTATGTTTCATCTCTAAATTATCGCTCCGCCCCCCCGGATGCGACTACGCATGGTAATAGATTAATGCGGGTCACGCAAGGGGTAACTTGATGGCGACAGGGCGCTTGAGAGAGAAAGAGAGTGCCGCGACTCGAAATCAGATTGGCTTCGGGAAGAAACGCTTACAACCACAATTTTCGATCCAGCGATCGATAGTGGATAGCCTCGGCCACGTGCCCCATGCCTATGACATCGGATCCTTCAAGGTCGGCAATTGTCCGCGCGACTTTCAAAATTCGATCATATGCTCTTGCCGAAAGACCCTGCTTGCTGATAGCCAGAGACAACAGTGATTGCGATTTCTCGTCGATGGAACAGTATTTTCGAATATCGCGCGGCTCCATATGAGCGTTGCAGAAAATGGTCGGCTCGTCATTAAAGCGTTCGAGCTGCCTCCTGCGCGCCGCGTTTACCCTCTCAGCCACTAACTTCGATCTCTCGCCGTTGGCGTTGGACGAAAGTTCTTTGAATTTTACTGAAGGCACCGTGATGTGAATATCGATACGGTCCATGAGAGGTCCGGAAATCCGCGACATATAGCGCTGGATCTCTGATGTCGAGCAGTTACACTCATGGTTAGGGTCGCCGTAATAACCGCACGGGCATGGATTCATGGCGGATATGAGCATGAAACCCGCCGGATATGTCAGGGTGGTGGTAGCCCGCGATATGGTTACTTCGTTATCCTCCATGGGTTGACGCAGCATCTCCAGGATATCCTTTTTGAACTCGGGCAGTTCATCGAGAAACAGAACACCGTGATGAGCAAGTGATACTTCCCCCGGCTTGGGCATGGCTCCTCCACCGATGAGGCCGGCGTACGAAATGGAATGGTGAGGTGCGCGAAACGGTCGGGTGGCGATCAAAGCCGAGTCCGCCGGTAGTCTTCCCGCAACCGAATGTATCTTCGTCGTTTCGAGTGCTTCTTCCAGGGACATGTCCGGAAGAATGGTAGGCATGCGACGGGCGAGCATGGTCTTGCCAGAGCCCGGCGGGCCGATCATAATGATATTGTGTCCACCCGCCGCGGCGACCTCGAGCGCTCGCTTGGCAGACTCCTGCCCTTTGACATCAGAAAAGTCAACGTTGTATCTCTGAGCCTCGGAAAAGACCGCCCGCCTGTCTACCACGAACTTCTTGATGGTGGATTCGTCTTCAAGAAAATGAACAGCTTCCTTAAGAGAGCCCACCGGGTATACCGGCAGGGTGCCTGCTATCCCGGCTTCCTTGGCGTTTTGCCGTGGAACGATTATCCCCTTGATTCCGTCATTTGCCTTGAAGTGCATTACCATCGGTAATACACCCGGAATCGGTCGCAGTGTTCCGTCGAGCGATAATTCGCCAAGGATGACGTACTCGTCGTATCGATCGCGAAGAATCTGCCCGGTGGCCGCCAGAATACCGATCGCTATCGGTAAATCGAAGGCTGAGCCTTCTTTCTTGATATCTGCCGGGGCAAGGTTGATTGTTACTCGCTTCGATGGAAACACAAAATCGGAATTCTTGATGGCCGAAGTCACACGTTCTTTTGATTCTCTGACCGCCCCTTCCGGCAGTCCCACCGTTATGAAAGCTGGTAATTGCTGCTGAATGTCCGATTCAACTTCGACCGGATAAGCTTCAACCCCAAGGGTCGCCGACGATATCACTTTTGAGAGCATTTTACCCAACCTTTGTTTTATGG
The DNA here is from genome assembly GCA_020351995.1 of Candidatus Zixiibacteriota bacterium. Classification (GTDB taxonomy): domain Bacteria; phylum Zixibacteria; class MSB-5A5; order GN15; family FEB-12. The sequence continues at coordinate 584,344 of CP070674.1, read as the reverse complement.
CCTCATGGACGGGCCCTCTTGAATGACCTGCTTTTTTAACGTGAGGCGCCGCCTTCGCCACCCTCACTTTAGAACCAATATGGTGGATAACACTGTCAGGCGCTGTCAGTCTAAATTGAATATGAGAATCATGTCAGATTTGATACCGTAAGTACCCGGGTGGCTCCTGGGAACGGTTCCAAGCGTGGAAAAAGGCGACAGGCTCTTCGCCCGTCGCCTTTGGGAAATTTGCGTTACAGAAATTGCGTTACTCAGCCGGTATAAGTAATATCTCCCGGCACGTATCGCCCGTAATCTGAGTCAGGACAATACTATCTTTCCCTGTGGTGGGATTGGGTGGCCGACGAAGACTGAAAAATCCCACAGGCAATTTTTCCGGATCAAACACGCAGTCGGCGCAAGGCGCGTATTTCTGTATGAGTTCTACGTTGTCACCCATCACGTATTCACCGGAGGCCGCGCAGATACAATCTGCTTCACTGACACTGTTGTCCGAAATCCAGTAATTCTGATCCGAGAATCTGCACCCGATGTAGTACTCCTCGGTCACCTGTTGACTTGTCTCATACCGGGTGATGAAGTGATAGCGTCCTTCATATTCGCCGAGAAGTGAGGGGAGTGGTTCCAGCACTATGTCGTCTGAACACCCAAGAATAATCGCGATTACAATTAAAATACTTGTCAATCCGCAAAAGACGGACCCTCTGGTAAGCCTATTCATAACGTCTCCCTGTGTTTTCCAAAAATAATAAGCCGCAATATAATTAACCAGCCCAGATCAGACAACCCAAAATTTGAGCGAGCTCACTATAAGACGTCCCACCAGCCGATTCATTCAATTTTTTTCCTGCCGTTTTCTCCAGTGAAAAAGCCCGGTGAGCCTGTTTCGATAGCCGCGGCAACACCTGGCAAGCACCCGGTCTCCGGACCGCCTTCCAAATGGTGAACCTATTGTTAAATAAAGGATTATGAGGCCCGAGAAACCGGAGCATTCAGGTATTGATTCGCCCTTTAACGATAATTCTTAATGGGCGACTATAATCGGGTTATGTATTATCTACTCGCCCCAGAAAACTCGCCTGGGATCCTGCGCTCACGGCGGGCCCGAGACTGTCTCAAAGCCGTTTTCCTTCCAGGCCAACATACCCCTGCTAACGTTTAAAACATTCTTGTAGCCAATTGATATCAGATAGCGGGCAGCGTGGTCGCTGCGCACCCCGCCCCGACAAAAACAATAGATCGGTGTCGTTTTATCCGGAGGCAGGCTCTCAAGATGCGCTTTAAGACTGTCGTGCGTGATCCGAAGATCGGTGAAACTAAGCCGTTCTGCTATATACTCTGAGTCTCTTCGAACGTCGAGCAGGAAAATGTCTTCACCCGAATCGACGAGTTGCCTAAGTTCCGTTGTGGATATGGCTGGAGCGGGGATAACAGTCTGGTCGCCCTTGCCGGACTCACGGGAGCACGAGCCACAGAGTGAAACTATTAATGAAGCAAATAGTAACAGCAGTGCAGCGATTAACCGCCTGATTATTGGAGGACCTTGAAACTGTAAATCTTCCATTTGCCGTTTTTCACATGGAGGCCAAACTTGGTGCGGTAACCGGCTGATGCTCCTTTGTCGACGAAGGTCACTTCGACTGTGGCGCTTTCACCCGTGACATGGGTATCGCCGATAATCCGTTGGAGCGAGAACCAGCGCTGTTTGGTCAGACCGTCGCCGGTGAGGTCCTCCAGAATCTGCACCGGATTCGTGAATTCCCGTGGGCTGTCCAGTTTGAGCGCATAGTCTTCGTTAATCGTCCGCATCAGTTCTGGCAAATCGAGAAGGTGAGCCAGGGCCGCCTGGTAGTCTTTCTCCATGGCTCCAAACATCGAAATCACTGCCGATTTTGGATCTGATGGCCCCGAGCCCAAACAGCCGGTCAGTGTCAACAAAAGTATGATAAGGACTAAAAACCTGAATATGCCTTGCTTCCTCTTCATCTTACAGCCCACCCGTTAATGTTATTCTATGACTTTCACCTAAGTCGGCCGAGGGTGAAAAGGCATAGGATATATTGATTCTTCGTATGTCAAAGCCCATCCCCACCGAGAAACCGGCCCACTTGTCATCGGAATCCCCGGCGCGGAAATTGGATCCGAATGTATTCCATCCCACCCTGGCGTAAAACGGCCTGAGAGCCAGGTATTCGCCTCCGATGGCGATGACCAGATCATTATCGAACGGCAGGATCAGGTCGCTTGATATAGTAATCGGAACTCCTCTTGGAGTGTAGGCTCCCCCGGCTCGAACCGAGATCGGCAGCTTGTCCTTTTCCTCGCCAAGGGCCGACAACTGCGCGCCTAAGTTCTGGATCATCAGGCCTAACGAATAAACATCGCGGTCGGCCGCGTATTTGCCGCCGATATCGATCGCCATGCCGGTTGCTGAAAACTCTTGAACCTTCTCATATATAAACTTCGCAGTGGCTCCAAAAGACAGGTGATAACCTGTCTTGAAAGCGAAGGATGCTGCCATGAGGAAGTCGCCTCCGCCGAAATCTCCGATGGTGTTACCGAACTCGTCGGTTTCAGTGAACTCGCCGTAGTTGAGATATGACACGTATAGTCCGGCTGACTTAATGGCGTCGAAGCTGTGAATGTAACCGACAAAACCGGTCTGTATGTCCGCTACGTAGTTGTGATATCCGAGAATGAAACGTTTCTCTTCAAAGGACGCTATCCCCGCGGGGTTGTAATACAGCGAGGCCTCATCGTCGGCAAGCCCCGTAAAAGCACCCCCCATGGCCACCGCTCTGGCTCCGATATTGATTTTCAAGAAAGGAAAAGCACTGGTCCCGGCGTTGGAATTTATGTCTTTGGCCGCTCCCGGGGTTACCCCGGCAACCAGCAGCGTCGCAGTCAGGATGACCGCTAAAATATATGTGCGATTTTTCATCTAGGCTCCTTTTATCTTAGCGATAATAGCGCCGCATCTCGGTGCTGTCAACTCTTTAAAGTCCCGTAGCGTTTACCAGCTCTTTGTGGTTTTGTTTATAATGTCCTCAATCAACAGGTCGATAGCGCGTTGCTGTCCGTCTTCTTCGGTTTCACTGGCAATATCGTAAACGCCCTTCTGGATAATACTTTCTTTCCATATTTCGGTGTCATCGGCGGCTTTTTTGAGCGTAATATCAAAAGTCATCGTTATGGCGTAAGTCTGTACCTGGTCGTTCTCGTCATAATCAAAAGGATTTCTGTCATAGCGGGTCAAAGTGCCGTACAGTACCGCGTCGGAATACTCCGTCGACAGTACCTTCAGGGTGCCCTCGGCCAGAAGGGCGTCTATTATCTGATCGGTCATGCGGTCCTCAAGGCCATATTCGGCCGTTTCGTTATCAAATCGCTCCACCGAGATCGACTTGATGTCTGACTTGCCCCTGGGCGTGAAGGTGTAAACCCCACAACCAACGGACAGCACCGCCATTACGACACCAATGAGGACGAACTTTGGCTTCATACTGATTAAACGAATCACGATGCGGTACGTTCCGGTACAATTACCTGTCAACGACCACTTTTCCTTTCTTGATCACCCGGGCGGCCAGGTTGACACCGTAGTGATAGGGAAGTTCACGATAATCGGACATGTTCCATATAGTTATATCGGCCTGGTAATTTTGCGTTAGCTGGCCGATTTTCTTCTCGCGGCCCACCGCGTACGCGGCATTGACCGTCACAGCCGAGATTGCCTCGGCCGCGATCATTTTCATCTGCAGTGCGGCCAGAGATATGATTACCGGTAGCGATTCACTGTAACTCGAACCCGGATTGCAGTCGGTAGACAGGGCCACTATGACTCCCTCTTCAATCATCTTTCTGGCCGGAGCGTACTGCTTGCCGCCCAACGAAAAGGTTGTCCCTGGAAGAAGCACGGCCGCTGTCTTTGAAGCGGCCAGAGCTTTGATGCCTCGCTCGGAGACATAAACCAGATGATCAGCCGAACGAGCATTAAGTGAGGCAGCCAGCTCCGCGCCGCCGGTTGACTTCAGTTCGTCGGCATGAAATTTCAGATCCAGTCCGGCGCTGCGGGCGGCCTGCTGTATCCGGCGCGATTCATCGATATCGTACACATCCTCTTCACAAAAAATGTCAGAAAACTCGGCCAGGTTGTCTCTGACTACAGCCGGGATCATCTCATTGATGAGTAGGTCAATATATTCTTCGCGGTCATCGCGGTACTCATCCGGGACCTCATGTGCCCCCAAAAAGGTCGGGACCATGTCGATCGCATGAAGCTGATTGAGATCGTCGATAATTCTCAGTTGCTTCAGCTCTGATTCAGTCGAAAGCCCGTATCCCGACTTTGCTTCGATGGTGGTAACGCCATGCGCAAGGAAACGGTCTAACCGGTCTTTCGTCCTTTCCATGAGGATCTCGGTGGATGTTGTTCGCAGGTCCCTTACCGAAGCGCGGATACCGCCGCCGGACTGAGCGATCTCCATATAGCTTTTGCCCTGGACGCGCATCTCGAACTCTTTCTCGCGGGTCATGGAAAATACCGGGTGAGTGTGCGGATCAATGAACCCCGGCGTGACGACCATACCCTTGGCGTCGATGACGGAACAGCCCTCCGCGAGCGGTGCGTGGCCCTGAACCTCATCCGATACACCGACAGCCAGAATTTCGTCACCCGCCACAGCGATGCCGCCGTTCTCGATCAGCCCAAGATCGGACATGGACCGGCCGATCCGGGGAACGTCCCCGGCCATGGTTATTAACTGGCCGATGTTCTTGATGAGTAAAGTGGCTTTTTTCTCGATTGGCATAGCCACAAAATAGCAACGCGCTTATGACAGTCAACCAATTATTTGAGAACAGAGGCGGCGCGCATATAAAGGTTGACGGAAACCGGATCGGCATCTACATTTTCCGGATATCCGTGCCGTATTTTCAGGAAGCTCAACAGTGATGTCTAAAGTGCTAGAGTGGCTAAGTAATCGACCCGGTTATCTGCTGGGAGGGGCGGCTGTGGTTTACCTGCTTCTGGGCTGGGGGCAGGACGGGATAAACCTGGATTCGGCTACTTATGCGACGATCGCTCGGAACATGGCTGATTTCGGCGGCTGGTTCACGCCGCATTACACCGCCTTTTACTATCCGGCGTTCGCTGAACATCCTCCGCTGGTAATGTGGTTGCAGGGATTGGTGTTTCTCGCGTTTGGCTCGAGTGACAGTACCGCGCGTATTATTGGTGCCCTCTGTACGCTTGGTTCGATTCTCGTGGTGTATAGAATCGGGCGTCACATACTGGGCAGGCACTATGGCTTCCTCGCCGGTCTTACCTTGCTGTTGACATACAACTTCATTCAGATAGGTAACTCCACACTTCTTGATGTGCCGATGACGTTTTTCGTTCTGGTAGCCATGCTCGGTATTATCAAAATGCAAAAGTTTGGTGTAACCGCGTCCAATGCCCTGCTGACCGGCGCGGCTCTTGGCCTGGCCTGGCTTGCTAAAGGCGTCGTTTCCGGGCCGGCATGGGCCGCCCTTGTACTGACCTGCCTTTTGTTTAACAGACGCTGGCTGCGCAAGAAAGAGTTCTGGCTCGCTCCGGCCGCGGCCATTGCGATAATGGGTATACACCTTCTTTTGGACCAGGCTTTTGCCGGCGGACATTTTACCCAGCACTATTTCCTCAAACAGGTCTTCAAGCGATTCCTTGGTGGCGGCCCCCATAGCGACAGCCGATGGTGGGAGTTCAGTTACCGTTTTGCCAAACTCTATTTGCCGTTCATAATCCTGTTCCCCTTTGGCATTTACTTTGCCATCAAAAAGCGCGTCAATGCTCTCTATCCGATAATGATTACGGTCGTATTCTTCGCCATCTTTCTATCTGTGGCTGCTAAACTGTATTATCACTATTTCTGCCCGGTGTACGCCCTGGCAGCACCTATTTCGGCTTTACCGGTGGCTTTGCTACTCACCGAGAAACAGGTAAAGAAGCTCGCTTTCGGGTTTTTCATTCTGTGGATACTGGCAGCGATCGGCGTGAAAGTGGCGGATGTCCGTGTTCATGAGCTCCGTACTGCGGAGATTTATTCTCTGAATGAACCCATGGCAAAATTGCTCGATACCCTTCCTTCTCGAAATGGCCTCAGTCCCGGAACACCCCCGCCGACCTGGGACCAGATAGCCAAAGCCGCATGGTACTGGCGTTCTGATTTACGACAAATCGGGAACATTGACGAAGCTGTGAAATTGCTAAAGACAGCAACCTACGGTTATCTGCTGGTGGAGAGATCCGAAAAGCAGGCTGAAAGTGAGATCGAAAACCGGTTCTCCGACGTTTTCGAAAAACGGCTCGGAAATGACAGGATCAGCATTTATATCTTGAAAACGAACCGGCCCGCAGGAAACGAATAGATTATTTCGGTTATTACCGCAAGGTAGCTCGAAGTTTTTGCCCTACCAATGCCCTGGTGAGCTTCTTCAGATAAACCAATCGGCTACTTCTTAACCATCGGGATCTGGACTTTATGTTTTTTGGCGAAGGCGATTGCGTCCGGATACCCGGCGTCGACGTGACGCATAATGCCGGTACCCGGGTCATTCGTGAGGACCCGGTTCAGCCGCAGAGCCATCTCGTCAGAGCCGTCGGCTACAATCACCATCCCGGCATGGATCGAATTCCCGATACCCACACCGCCGCCGTGGTGAATCGATACCCAGCTTGCCCCCGATATGGCATTCAGCAGTCCGTTCAGCAGCGGCCAGTCGGCGATAGCGTCGGATCCGTCTCGCATGCCTTCTGTCTCACGGTAGGGTGAGGCAACGCTTCCGCAATCGAGATGATCACGGCCGATAACGATGGGGCCGGTGATTTTGCCTTTCTTGATGTGGTCGTTTATGATATCACCGAATTTGGCCCGTTCACCATAGCCAAGCCAGCATATACGGGAGGGCAGGCCCTGAAAAGGAATCTTTTCACGGGCCATCTTGATCCAGCGAACCAGCATCTTATTGTATTTGAAATGCTTTAAAATCAGGTCGTCGGTGACGGCGATATCCTTCGGGTTCCCCGACAGAGCGGCCCAGCGGAAAGGCCCTTTTCCTTCGCAGAACAGCGGTCGAACGTACTCCGGGACAAAACCGGGATAATCAAAAGCATTTTTCAATCCGCCGGTTTTGGCCTGGCCGCGAAGGTTATTGCCATAGTCAAAAACGATTGATCCTGCCTTCTGGAACTTTATCATAGCCGCGCAATGCTTGACCATCGAATCGTACGAACGCTGGATATATGCTTTGGGATCTTTCTTGCGCAGATGGTTGGCCTCGATCACGGTCAAACCGTCGGGTATGTAGCCATTCAGTTCGTCGTGAGCCGAGGTCTGATCGGTGACCATGTCGGGAAGAATACCGCGGCGGAAGATTTCGGGAAAGACTTCTGCGCAGTTACCGACTAACCCAACTGATACCGGGACTTTTGATTTGGTGTGCTCTTTGATAAGTTTGAGGGCTTTGTCCAGGTTTTTTACTTTTATGTCGCAGAAACCCTGCTTCACGCGGCGATTGATTCGTGATTCGTCAACCTCGACTACCAGAATCGATGCTCCCGCCATGGTGCCGGCCAGCGGTTGGGCGCCACCCATACCCCCCATGCCACCGGTAAGAATCCATTTTCCGAAAAGATCGCCTTTGAAGTGTCTGACTGCCGCGGCCGCGAAGGTTTCGTATGTACCCTGGATAATACCCTGGGTGCCGATATAAATCCAGCTTCCGGCCGTCATCTGGCCGTACATAATCAGTCCGAGCTTATCGAGTTGCCGGAATTTTTCCCATGTTGCCCATTTCGGAACCAGATTGGAGTTGGCGATAAGCACGCGCGGTGAGTGTTCATGGGTCTTGAAAATGCCCACCGGTTTTCCGGATTGAACCAAAAGCGTCTCATCGTTGCCCAGCGACTTAAGAGATTTGACGATAGCGTTATAGGCGTCCCAATTGCGGGCCGCCTTGCCTGACCCGCCATATATTATGAGTTCATCGGGTTTCTCGGCTACGTCGGGATCAAGATTATTATTCAACATGCGAAGGGCGGCTTCCTGGTGCCAGCCTTTGCAGGATATTTTCACGCCCCGGGCGGCTTTTACTCTTTTGGCCTTCATAATCTTCTCCTTATGAGTATTGCGAATATATAATCCGCGGTATGCCAAGTCAATTGCTCTATTTTGGCTTGGCATAGCCCAGGCAGGACTGTATTTTGTTCTCTTTAAGTGAGTTGGCCAACTCGGAGAAGGATCGCACGGCGTGAAGATCAAAGACCGAATTGAGGGCGATAAGATCAACCTGAGATTCATTACCAAGGGCGACGCTCTGTCGATTTATCAGTATGCCGCTGACGAAGCCATAAGCAGGTACACCCATATTCCCCATCCGTATAATCTCGATGACGCCTATGACTTCGTAAAGCTGACACAGTCGGATCGCAAGCGAAAGGCGGCTTATCACTACGGACTCGAAAACAGGGAAACCGGGCAGATTATCGGCATGATCGGGCTGATAGCTCTCTTCCCGATGCACCGAAAAGCGGAACTGGGCTACTGGCTGGCCAAGCCTTTCTGGGGCCGGGGTATTATAACGGAAGCTATTGAGAAGATAGTTGAATTCGCTTTTGTGACGCTCAAGCTTCACCGGGTATATGCGCATGTATTCCCGGATAACAAGGCTTCGATCCGCGTCCTGGAGAAATGTGGCTTTACCCGCGAGGGATTGATCCGCGAAGGATTCGTTCAGCGCGGGAAATATGTTAGTGTCTATATGTACTCGATTCTCGAGGACGAGTGGGCGAAACGAGATCTGACTTGATTCCGAATGCTTCTACTGCTTGGGCGCCGGCTCGGCGGGTTCGATGATCTCGAAAGTCGAGCGTACGCGCTCGAAGAAATCAATCGCTTCGTCGGCACAAAAATCGGGGTTGGTCCACGGCAGGCGGCAGAACTTGCCATGGGCATGGATTAGCGCTATCTCGGCATATACGCCGTCGCGTATGTAAACGCGATGATTGTATTCTTTATGGGAGGCCATCACCAGAGTTGACGGTGTCAATATGCCGGGATCGATATTGACCGTCCGGAAATGATAATCCTCGACTGTGTCGGAAAATTTCGGTTCGATCTTGTAGCAGGCCGCTTTCAGGGCCGGCAGTGTGTCGCGAGCCACCGGGCTCTCGAACGAGTAAAAGCGGCGAAGCAGTTCTTCGCCCATCTCTTCTTTGTATTCATCTCGCTGGGCGCACGGTATTTCGAGCGTTTCGTACTGCACTCTTCCGAAACGTTTTTCAAGTGTCTTGACCGAATCGGCCAGGGCGTCCATAGAGGAGTAGATGATGGAGACGACCAGTCTTCCCGGAGGTGGCTTCAGTATCCTTGCCATAGGATAGTTATACGATGCAGATGCTGAGAATCAACAAAAACTGGGCGAAGCCCCGGGTATTCAGAAAAAGTAGACATTCATGTGTGACCTGGGAGATAGAAAATCTCTTGTGCTATCGCTCAGGAAAAAAACTTGTTTATTTTTCACGTTCAGTTAGTCAAATTACTGAAGATGCGTGTCTAAGTATAATGGGGGAGAAGCTTTCCCTCACCCGGAAAGCCTTCCCGACCGTATATCTAAAGGATACTTATGGATAAGTTTGTAATCAAAGGCGGTAAGCCGCTGAAGGGCCATGTTAAGGTAGAGGGCTCCAAGAACGCCGCTCTGCCCATTATCGTTGCCTCCCTGTTAATACCAAGAGGTGAAACCGTTATCAAAAACATTCCCCCGCTCAGGGATATCTTCACCATTGTCAAAGTGATCGAACACCTTGGAGCCAGGGTAACCTACGACGACAAAGCCCATGTCATGACCGTCGATGCTTCAAGCCTCAATACCAACACCGCGCCCTACGAACTGATGCGCCAGATGCGTGCCTCGTTTCTTGTCCTGGGGCCGGTGCTGGCCCGGATGGGCGAGGCAAAGGTCTCACTACCCGGTGGGTGCGTCCTCGGTGCGCGGCCGGTCGACTTCCATATCAAGGCCTTCCAGCAGATGGGAGCCAAAATCACCGACCGGCGAGGCTATATCCTCGCCAAAGGCAGCCCGCTTCAGGGAGGATCGATATACTTCGACCGCCCTTCACATACCGGCACGGAAAACATCCTCTACGGTGCCGTTCTGGCCAAAGGGAAAACGCGGATCACCAACGCCGCCTGCGATCCGGAAATTATCGATGTCGCTAAGTTTCTAAACAAGGCCGGAGCTAAAATCCGTGGTGCCGGCACGCCCAATATCACGATTGAACCGGTGAAGACGCTTAAGAGCATCGAATACACCGTATCCGGCGACCGCCTGGTGGCGGGAACCTACATGCTGGGAGCGGCTATTACCGGTGGAAAGGTGAAAGTCACTGGATTTGATCCTAGCCATCTTACTATGGTGAATCATAAGCTGATGGAGATGGGCTGTAGCCTCACTTACTCGAAAAATGGCCTCACCATAACGGGCCCGAAAAGACCCAACCCGGTATCAGCGACTACGTTCCCTTATCCGGGCTTTCCGACCGACCTCCAGGCCGGTCTCATGGCCAACTGCTGCATATCTTCGGGAACATCCCATATAAGGGAAACTGTTTTTAAAGATAGGTTTTCGCATACTATGGAGCTTCGGCGACTGGGAGCGGATGTAAACGTTTCGAGTGACGAAGCCACGATAAACGGCGTCAAAGAATTGTTCGGCGCCGAGGTGATGGCTTCCGATATCAGGGCCGGAGCCGGCATTGTACTCGCCTGTTTAGCTGCCAGTGGAAAATCAGAGGTCCTTCGAGTCTATCATATAGACCGCGGGTATAACAAAATGGAAGAAAAGTTGTCGTTGCTGGGAGCCGACATAGAAAGAAGAAACGAATAAGTCACGGGATTCAGAACAGAGAATCGGCCCGAGCCGTTGGTTTCTCAGTGCCGATGATAGATATACCGGTTGGACATAGATAAACCAGGCAATCCGCCACTACCGTTGAAGGATGTGATTTACATATGAAGAAATTGGTCGCCATGATAGCCCTGTCAGCGCTCTTCTTTACAGGCGCTGCTCAGGCTCAAGAGACATATTTTGGGAAAAACAAGGTCCGATACAAGGATTTCGACTGGAGTTATATTCAGACGCGCCATTTCGATATTCACTTCTATGAAGATGCTTACGCCACCGCCAGATTCGCGGCCACTGTTCTGGAATCGTCGTATGTCGAGGTCACCAACGAACTTAATTACGTGATTCAGAGACGGGTCCCGGTGTTCGTGTACAATTCTCACAACGATTTTCAGCAAACCAATATCATACCTGTGCTGATTCCCGAGGGGGTGGGCGGCTTTACCGAGGCCTTCAAAAACCGGATTGTCATCCCCTTTTCCGGTTCATATGAAGAATTCCGTCACGTTCTCCATCATGAGCTCACCCACGCCGTGGTTTACGATTTGCTCTATGGTAACATGTTCAGCACCCTGCTATCGCGCCAGAGATTGTTCCAGTTGCCGGACTGGTTCGCCGAAGGCTACGCTGAATACTCCTCGCGTCACGGCTGGGACTACAGCTCCGACATGTTTGTTCGGGACGCGACCATAAATAACTACCTTCAGCCGCCCTGGTACGTGGCAGGCTTCCTGGCCTATAAACAGGGACAGGCGATGGTCAAGTATATCGCCGAGAAGTATGGCGAGGACCAGCTGGGCAAGATCCTCAAAAAGGGTAAAGTGCATCTGACTATGAACCGGGCCCTCAAAGAAACAATCGGTAAAACCGAAGAAGAATTGTGGGAAGAATTCTCCAAAGAGATGAGGCGCCGATACTGGCCCGAGATAGCTGAGCGCAAAGAGGCGGAAGAATTTTCCCGTCAGCTCACCAAGGCCCGCCAGGACGGCTCCTACTTCAACGAACAACCGGCATTCTCGCCGGATGGAGACCGGATCGCCATTTTCACCGACCGATCCGATTATACCGAACTGGTTCTGTTGTCGGCGCAGAGCGGTAAACTGGTCAAGCGGCTGGTCAAATCCCAGCGTTCCGGTGACCTCGAGTCCCTGCATTCGTTTGTTTCTGGAATGTCGTGGGCGCCCGGCGGTGATAAGATTGTCTTTGTGGCAAAATCCGGCGGTAAGCCAACACTGATGTTCTACGATCTGCGCAAACGCAAGATATATAAGAAGAAACGCTTTGACTTTTATAATATGGTCTCGCCAGCATGGTCGCCGGACGGCAAGAAAGTGGCTTTTGCGGCCCTGAAGGCTCACAAGCGTGACCTGTATGTGTATCACATCGAAGCCGATGTTATCGAGCAGATCACCGATGACCGTTACGATGATTCCGATCCCGCCTGGCTCCCGAATTCGAACGAGCTGATCTTCTCCTCGGACCGCCCGCATCCCTCGAACGGAGTGGTTGAAGGGGAGGAACACCTGTATGTGCGGGCGGGTGCCTATCAGCCCGGCGATTTTCAATACGGGTTCTACAATCTGTTTCGCGTGGAGCTGGCAGGCTACAAGACCACCCCCCTTGAGGTCGGCCCCGGGTCGAACTTCTCTCCCGAAGTATCCCTGGACGGCACTAAAGTGGCTTTCATCTCTGGCCGTAACGGTATCGACAACATCTATGTGGCCTATCTCGATTCGCTGAAATACTTCGCCGTGACAGATATTTTGACCGGCGTAACCTCGCTCTCCTGGTCGCCCGACGGCGAGGAAATAGCCTATTCGGCCTTCAATGAAGGGGCATTTGATGTTTTCCTGATGAAGGATATTGTTCCGGTCGGCGAAGAGGGCGAACTGGTCGCGACCGACTTTTTCAAGGGAGAATACGACCTGCTTAACAAGATGCGGTCCGATAAGGAACTCGCTGCTAAACCCGGTGACTCAACTGCTCTGGCTGAAGCGGAAACCGCCACCGACGCTTACGCTCCGGATTATGAAATCTATGAGGTAGAGGCGGAGGCGCTGGCTGAAGCTATTGAGACGGCGACGGCCGATACTTCCGAGGTAACCGCTCAGACCGATACCACCCTGGCAACCGATGAAGAAGCCGCGGCGGACACGGTAATCACAGAAACCGGCATTTATGATGACGAGTATGTTTTTGTCAGCGGGGAGTCCGAAGACCCGGCCGCCTCGCTGTTTGTGGATATTCCCGATGACTCCGCCGGTTCATTGCCCGGATCTGTTATGCGGGAGCCGCCGCAGTTTGACTCTATCCCCGGTCCGACCGAGGATGGCGATTACGAAATTCATAAATACCGGGTGAAATTCACGCCTGATTATCTGGGCGGCGGTGTTTCTTACGATACCTTCTTTGGCCTGAGAGGACAATCATATTTTGTCTTCTCCGACTATTTGGGCAATCACCAGATATACGTGGCTACCGATCTGGTAAATACCATCGACCAGTCGAACATACAGGCTTTCTACTTCTACAATAGACACCGCACCAATTATGGCGTCGGCCTGTTTCACACCAAGAATTTCTACCTCGACAGCGACGACTTCCTGTTCTCGGATCGATTCTATGGTTTCCAATCCTACATCGCCCGGCCCTTCTCCACTTTTAGTCGCGTGGAAGCGTTCATATCACAATTCTTTATTGACCGTCAATACTATGATTTCGACGACCCCCGGCCGGATAGGAGTTCCAAAGTCACCACGGCCCAGCTCGCCTACGTTACTGACAACATTGTCTGGGGTATCACCGGACCGCTGAACGGTCGTCGCGCCAAACTGGGAATATCGGGCGGTATCAATCTGTTTGATTCGCGAGACATCGAATTCACCGCGGCCGAATTTGATTACCGAAAATACTGGCATATCAAAGGCGCCTTCTCGTTCGCCTTCCGGGTTTCCGGAGGGGCTTCCTTCGGTAAAACCCCCAAGCGTTATTTCCTCGGCGGCACCACCAACTGGATCGGCAACAGGACCCTCGATGCGGAAGTTTTTGAGGTAGAGAACCTGTACTTCTCGGACGTCGTAACGCCGTTGCGGGGGATTCCTTATTATGAGCTTTCCGGTGACCGGTACGGATTGATAAATACCGAATTCAGGTTCCCGCTGATAGATTATTTCGCCATGCGGTTCCCGCTCAATCTGGTCATCAGCCGCGTCGGCGGTGCGATCTTTACCGATATCGGAGCGGCTTGGTTCGGAAGCAACTTCAAGGGTGGCACAACCGCGGGTGGTGTCGAGAAGCTGCAGGATATCAAGGTGGGCTTTGGATTCGGGATGAGGATGAATCTGGGCTTCTTCCTGCTGCGATACGATCTGGCGTGGTCAACCAATTTCCACTCGATATCGGATAAGCCAAGTTACTACTTCTCGTTCGGAGCTGACTTCTAGGAAGCCACTGCACTACGGCCCTATCTTTCGGACCAAAGGACAGACATAAAAAAACGCGGTCGGAAACCGACCGCGTTTTCTTCAGAAGAATTATTTTACCTCTTCTTATGCACTGAGCAATACTTGGATTTGCCATCCGTGAAGCGCTTGCACATCTTGCCGCCTTTCGTCTTGGCAGCGCAACGGGTCTTCTTGGTGGCTTTCTTTTTGGCTTTCTTCTTAGCCACTTTCTTTTTGGTGACTCTCTTCTTGGCCACTCTCCTCTTGGTGACTCTCTTCTTGGCTTTCTTCTTGGTCACCTTCTTTTTCTTCGGAGCCGCTTTCCTCTTTGCGACTTTCTTCTTGGTTGTTTTTTTAGCTTTGCGCATTGAACGTCCTCCATTATGGATTGTTGAATAAAAAAACACTCTTCGTTGATTTCATGTCAAGAAAAAATTTAATAAAAATGTGCAATTATTTAATTTTTTTTCAGGCAGGAAATTTGATTCGAGATGCGCGATATTGATCAAATGCGCCGGATGGCTCTCACGATTGATTCATGCGTCGGTTAATGACGATCGCGTGCACCAGAAGGCGTCGTTCACGCCATCGACGCACCTCAACGTTTCTTTTTTGTCTTGGTATCGTTGTTGCTCTGAACGCGGCCATAGTTCTGAAGCGTCAACGCCATCTGATGAAGCTTCGCATCAACCTTGCCCATGACGGTGCTGGCGGTGAATTTCCCACTGGCCATACGCCGGCCGGCCGGGATGCCGGTAAGAATCTCGACGCCCTGCTCAACTGTCTTGACGGGATATATGTGGAACTTGCGGGTTTTCACGGCCTCGATCACGTCACGGCGGAGCATCAGGTCCGAAACATTCTGCTGCGGTATGACAACACCCTGATCGCCGGTGAGGCCGCGGCTTTTACATACGTCGAAGAAACCTTCAATCTTCTCGTTGACACCACCAATGGGCTGTATCTCGCCCTTTTGATTGACCGAGCCCGTGACAGCGATATTCTGTTTGATGGGAATACCGGATATTGACGAAAGGATAGCGTATATCTCGGTTGACGACGCCGAGTCGCCGTCAACACCAACATAAGATTGCTCGAAGGATATCGATGCCGAGATGGCCAGGGGCTTGTCCTGAGCGAACATCTGCCTGAGATACCCGGTCAGAACGAGAACGCCCTTGTTGTGGATAGGCCCCGATAAATCCGCTTCACGTTCGATATTGATGATACCCTCTTTGCCCAGGGCGGTGTTGACAGTAATGCGCGTGGGTCGACCGAAGGTATGGTCTCCGAGATGATAAATCGACAGACCGTTGATCTGCCCCACCTCCGCGCCGCGTGTGGTAACGAGCAAATCGTTTTCGTCGAACATCTCCTGAATCTTCTCTTCAACCAAGTTGACGCGCGACTTCCTGTTCTGAATAGCGCAGTAGACGTCTTCCCGGCTGACCACCTTGCTCTTTCGCTGGACAGCGCAGAAGGAACTCTCTTTTATTATGTCGGAAACCGGTGTGAAACGGGTCGTCAGCCGATCACGGCGGCCTGAGAGGCGCATACCGTACTCACATACGGCCTGCATCCCGCTAAGGTCAAATGGCGGCAGGCCTTCATCATTGATGACCTTTCGGACGAATTCGAAGTACTGGCGAAGGTTCGATTTGGTATTTTTCATGACGTTGTCGAACTCGGCCTTGACTTTGAAAATCTTCTTGAAATCCTCGTCAAGCCGCCATAGCAAGCGGTAAATTTCCGGTTCACCGATAAGAACAACCTTGACATCGAGCGGTATCGGCTCCGGTTTGATTCCCGCCCCGGCCATCATGTAAAAAGGATCATAACCGGTGATCTCGATCTCCCGGTTGCGCAGCGCGCGCTTCAGGTACACCCACATTCCGGGCTCACTGAGAAGGTCGGTGGCGTTGATTATGAAAAATCCGCCCGAGGCCTTCAAAAGTGATCCGGAGAAAATACGCGTAAAGTCTGTGCGCCAGTATCCAAATCTGTCTACAACACGCTCGAGCGAGCCAAAGGTGTTCTTGTACGAAGGGGACCTCTCAACAATTATTGGCACATGGTCGGCCTGGGAATTATCGAGAATGAGATTCACCGAAAACTCTTCAAAAGGCTCGCGTTTGCGATACGGCGGAGGCTCCTCCTCACCCCGCCTGGGCTGGGCCTCCCTGAATCGATCAATATCACTCAGCAACGCCTCCTCGGCCTCCTCAAGGTAAGTCTGAACCTTCTCATCGGGGTAGCGTTTCTTCAGCAAAGCGACTTTGTCGCCTACCAGGGGGGTCAGCATCGCCAGGTCGAGCTTGCCAAGAGCATCCTCGAGCTTATTAGTCAATTTCTTGGACTCAACCGTCACAGTGTCGAACTCACGACGCAGACTGTCCCACTGGCGCCGCATCTCATCCAGCCGGGACAGGGAAAACTGCCCGTCCTTGGCCAATTTCTCAAGCTTCTCGAGTGAACTCGGTTCCCCGTCTACCAGCGGCTGAATCTCATTTCTGACACCCATACCGACCTGAAGCTGAACCATAACGAAACCGGCATCGGTAAGACGTTCTTCGAATTCGTTTATCAGGTCCTTCTGACGGCCCTCGAATTCACGGATGATCCGACTCTGACGATCCTTGTAATCCTCCGATAAGAAAATCTTCGGCACAACCTTTCTTATGGAACTGATAAGGTAGTGCATGTCCTTCTTGAAGCGTGAACCATCACCGGCGGCGAATATCAGAACCTTGGGACAATCCTCGTTCTTGAAATTGTTGACGTAGCAGATGTCGTTCAATCGGGGACGCTTCTGGTCCAGTTGCTGGAGCAGAAGCTTTATCGTGGTCGAGCGACCAGTACCGGACAGACCGGTCACAAAGATATTGTAGCCCGGACTCTTAACGTTAAGTCCCAACTTTATGGCCTCAATGGCTTTGGTCTGGCCGATTATTCCACAGCAAGGGGCTACGTCATGCGAAGTTCGGATTTTGGTGGGAGAATAAGTTACCCGGAAATTCAGTTCCTTGAAACTTAACTCTTTTATTTTCTTTACCTTTGTGCGCCCCTTGGCTGCCATACTCGCCTCCATTTAAGTCAAATTGTGGACCGGTAATATATGGGCTGTGGACACTTAAGAAAAACAAAAAGTTGCCCCGCCCTCGGCCCCGGCTATGCGGTCAGGAATACGTTCGGTTCGACGTAAGCATCGGATGGTAAGGCGCGGTGGCATCGGGGCCAACAATTGATACTGTCGAGTCAGTCGGCAGAGGATGTGATGCGATTTGATAGACCACTCCACACCTCATTAATATGCGGTCGGAACGGCCACCAGTGCTTAATATGTAGGCCGGATTAGGCTTGCGAGGCCGGGCGCCATTTCGACAACTGTTGCGCCATAATGGCATTTAATAATTCTCAAAAAAACCTCACAAATCTGATTTTTACTCAATTTCTTAAGCTATTAGCGGGCTTAATATTACGAATTGCATTGCTGTAACTCATTGATTATCAACAGGGTCTTATCCCTTGACAGGTCTGATTCCGTTTATTTATTTTTGTCTGTTGCTTTTTAGCATTGCGCATTGAACGGCGGTATCGTCTAGTGGTTAGGACGGGTGGTTCTCAGCCATCAAACCGGGGTTCGATCCCCCGTACCGCTGGAAAGCTCCGGGTGTAACGGCTCTCCGTCGTTCACACCCGGTTCTTTTTCGGGAAATCCCGCTCCAGTTATTCACTCATCCACCGTGCGGGTTCTGTGGCGTTCACAACCTCTTTTGGCAGCATCTTGGTTCGTCCCTGCGTCGCCGTTCCTCGCCAGGTTTACTTGGATTCGTAAGTGAAACCGGGACAGCCACATCGTATCATAACTCGGGTCATCGTGGGCGTCCGCGTGAGCCTCTGCGTGATCTGGCGCAGGTCGAACGACATCTCACGGAGGATGCGTCGCGCCTTTTCATTCAACAGCCATCTGTAGGAGTCGGTCTTAATATAAATTGACATTTTAAGGTTCTCAGTTATATTCCCCTGTGCCATCACGAGTACGCCAAATGTCAACAAGACTTATTACCGTATTACTCATCCTGCTGTTTAGCTTTGATCGAGCATTCGCCCAGAATCCTGATGACATATTCCGGACTGATCGGCTCAATGCGCTGGTCTTCGTAGTAATATTCTCTGTCGCCATACTTCTCTATACCCGTTGGGCCAAACAGGGCAAGCCACTGTTTCTGAGAAAAATCGCCGGACTTCAAGCGGTCGAGGAAGCCGTGGGGCGAGCTACCGAGATGGGAAGGCCGGTGCTCTATGTTCCCGGTATTGATGAACTGGATCAGATTGAAACCATTGCCGGCGTCTCCATTCTGGGACGTGTGGCCAAAATCACGGCGCAATATGATACTCCGTTGATGGTTCCTGTGCGGTATCCGCTGGTTTATGCCGCTGCCCAGGAGGTTGTGGAGCAGTCATATGTGGAGATGGGTAAGGCGGATGCCTTTGACAGGGATGCTGTCCGCTATGTGGCCGGGGAGCAGTTTGCCTTTACCGCCAACGTCAACGGTTACATGATGAGGGAGAGGCCTGCGACCAACATTTATATGGGGGCATTCTTTGCCGAGTCTCTGCTGCTGGCCGAAACGGGCAACGCCGCCGGCTCTATTCAGATCGCCGGTACCGCCAAGCCTGAACAACTTCCGTTCTTCATCGCTGCCTGTGATTACACCCTGATGGGCGAAGAATTGTATGCCGCTTCGGCCTATCTCTCCCACGAACCCCTCATGCTGGGTGGACTCAAAGGGCAGGATTTCATCAAGATAATAATCGTAATTCTCATAGTAATCGGGGTTATCCTGGCCTCTTTCAACGTAAGTGATAGGTTTCTGGGACTATTCGAAGCCGTATGAGTAATTGGGAAGTCTGACACACTTATGAGAACTGCCGCCCCTGTTTTCGTTGCATTTGCCTCTGGTTTAATTTTGGTCGTAGCCTTCTTCTTCAATGAAGAAACCACCACGATAGGCAAACTGTCGCACCAGCTGCTCGACTGGGTAATTATCGTCGGCGGATTCACCCTGCTTCTGGGCCTGGTTTCCATTACCCGGGTCAATTGGGCGGCTGTTAAACGTCGCAGTGACGGTTGGATATACAAACTGTTCACCATTATCGCGATTTTCGTCACGGCGATCCCATCAGTGCTATCGCCGGACTGGTCGCCCCTGTTTGGCCGGGCCCGGGGATCAATCTTCGACTGGTTGTTCAACTATCTGCAGGCGCCTATGATGGCCACCATGTTTGCGACCCTCGCGTTCTACATAGCTTCCGCGGCTTATCGTGCTTTCCGTGCTCGTAACGCCGAAGCAACTATCCTGCTTCTGACAGCCACCCTGGTTATGCTCTGGCGAGTGCCAATCGGCGAAGCGCTTCTTAATCTCCTCCCCGGAAACATCCCCGATTTGATAAACACCTACGTCATGAACGGAGCCAATCTGGCAGTCCAGCGAGGTATTATTGTCGGCGCCGCACTCGGGGCGGCCTCCATGTCGCTTCGTATTATCCTGGGGATTGAACGAACTTATATGGGTAAGGGATAAATACAGTGACCTTCTGGGAAAAAATGGAACAGATTGACCGCCGCTGGGTGTACTTGCTGGTAGGCTTGGCTGTTGTCATCCCCTTTATCATTCCCATGAAGTTTCCGGTAAGCGTGAGCCCCGAAGCGCAAAGTTTCTACGACGCTGTCGAAGCTTTGCCGGACTCGTGCACCGTCATGCTCGTTTTTGATTACTACCCGTCTACCGTCGCGGAAACTGAGCCGATGGCGGTAGTTGGAGCGAGGCATCTCTTCCGCAAGCATTGCAAGATTATTACCCTCACCAACATACCCTATGGAGCGCCATCCATGGCCGAATCGGTGACACGTAGAGTCGCCGCTGAGACGGGCAAGGAGTACGGCAAAGACTTCGTAAATCTCGGTTATAAATACGGCTATGTATCGGTTCTGAAGGGAATGGGGCAATCCATAGAGTCCATTTTCCCCACCGATAACAGCGGCACTCCCCTGAGCGAACTGCCGATGATGGATTCAATCACCAATTACAGGCAGATTTCCTTTATTTTCGAAGTTGCCGATAATGCGACGGCGGATTATTGGATATCCATCGTCAATGCCGGCTACGGTGTGCCTATGGGAGTCGCCATGACGGCGGTAATGGCTCCCAAATATTATGCCTACGTAGGCTCCAAACAGATCGTCGGCCTTCTGGGTGGAATGAAAGGCGCCGCCGAGTACGAAATCCTGCTGGGACAGCCCGATACAGCTTTTCGCGGCATGGATATCCAATCCCTGGTGCATTTTCTGATTATTGCCTTCGTGATAGTTGGTAATATTGCTTTCTTTGTAGGGCGTGCCCAGCGCAGGAAAGGCAGGGCGGCGTGAGCTTTATGGAGCTATTGCAAATATGGGTGATGGCCTTCTTTACGCTGGCTCTGTTTTCCTTCCTTTATAAAGACAACCCGGTCTATAAGCTTGCGGAACACATATTCGCTGGCCTTACCGCTGGATATCAGGTAGGCCTTATCTGGGATACCATCATTTTGCAGAAGCTCTGGGACCCCATGATAGGTGCGGGGCAGTGGCAGCTCCTTGTGCCGGGCGTTTTGGGAGTCTTCATGTTTGCAAGGTTCTGGCCCCGAATATCCTGGCTATCGCGCATATCACTGGCGTTTGTGATGGGAACAACGGCCGGAGTATTTCTGGTCACCGAACTTCATGGCAGGGTTCTGCCACAGATGCAGTGGACCATGCTGGCGCTCGGTGGCGAAAACGGATTCGCGGCCACGATATTAGCCATAATTGTCGTGATAGGTGTTATCTCCACCCTCATCTATTTCTATTTCTCCAAAGAACATACCGGTATATTCGGGGGTGCTGCCAAGGTCGGAATCTGGTTCATAATGATATCATTCGGTGCCCACTTCGGCTACACCGTCATGGGTCGTGTTTCACTGCTGATCGGCCGGGTCCAGTTTTTGGTTGAGGACTGGATCGGCAGTTTCTCCACCATATTCTGACGAATGCGCCAATTCCGGCCGCGTCAGGCCCTCGCTTCTCATACTAACCCGAGTCATCTGTTCCGGCGGCGACCGGTAAGAAATGTAGACCTGATTTACCTTAGATAATCACTTGTCAAAGGCGCTTTCTTTTCCTACTATGTGCCAGACAGGTACTGGATGCTCTTATGAAAGTGATTATTCCCGTAGCAGGGGTCGGGACAAGACTCAAACCACATACGCTCACACAGCCCAAACCGCTTCTGCAGATAGGCGGCAAGACAATAATAGACTACCTGCTTGAGCCGATTACCGGACTCAAACCGGACGAGGTGGTTTTTGTCATCGGGTACAAAGGCGACATGATAAAGGACTACGTCCGAAGAAATTATGAATTCAAAGCCACTTTTGTACCTCAGGATAAACTGCTCGGTCTGGGCTATGCCCTGCACATCGCCCTGAACGCTCTCACCGAAAGCCCGGTGCTAATCCTGCTCGGCGACACGGTCGTAGAGGGAGACCTCAAGAAATTCGTAACCGCTGGCGATTACACTCTTGGCCTGCACCCGGTGGAAGACCCGCAGAGGTTCGGCATTGCCGAGATTAATCGCGATACTGTGGTCAGCCTGGAGGAGAAACCTAAGGAACCCAAAGGAAATCTCGCTCTGATAGGCCTTTATTACTTCTCCGAATCAGGATTATTGAAGCGCGAACTGAGACAACTGGTAGACTCCGGGAAGAAAACCAGGGGAGAGATTCAGCTTACTGACGCGTTGGCAGGGATGCTCAAGAGAAAGATAAAGTTCACACCTTTCGAGGTTGACAAGTGGTTTGACTGCGGCAAAAAGGAAACCATGCTCGCCACCAACCGCCACTTTCTCGAGAAAATGCCCGAACCCACGCCGATAAAGGGTACCTCACTGGAGCCGCCAGTATATATCTCGGAAGAGGCCCGCATTGAGAACTCGGTGATCGGCCCCAATGTCTCAATAGCCGCCGGGACCCGGGTCAGGAACTGTATCATTTCGGACGCCATCATTGGCAAAGATGCCCGGCTGGAAAACCTGATTCTGGAGAAATCCATTGTCGGTAACGATGCTGCCGTTAAGGGAGAGAAGAAAGTTCTCAATATTGGCGATTCGACTCAGATTAGCGGTTGATAATTTTCGCGGCGTTCTGTATATCTGCATTTTGATTTGAACATCAGTTAAAGGAGTCTATAATGACCGAGGGGAATTTCCTCTTTACTTCGGAGTCGGTAACCGAAGGTCACCCGGACAAGTTATGTGACAGGATATCAGACGGTGTTCTGGACGAAATCATTAAGCAGGATCGAACCGGACGCGTCGCCTGTGAGACGTTCGTAACGACCGGGCTTGTGATAGTCGGGGGTGAAATCACCACCAGCGCATATGTCGACATTCACAAGCTGGTCAGACGGATTGTAAAGGAAGTAGGGTACACCGACAGCAGGTACGGTTTTGCCTATGATTCCTGCGCTATTCTGAATGCTATCGGGTCTCAGTCGCCTGATATTGCTCAGGGTGTGGATATCGGCGGAGCCGGCGACCAGGGCCTCATGTCCGGCTACGCGACACGCGATACCAGGGAACTTATGCCTATACCCATTATGCTGGCTCATAAACTTACCCGACAGTTGGCCACCGTGCGAAAAAAGAAGATTCTGCCTTATCTGGGACCTGACGGAAAATCTCAGGTCACAGTTGAGTATCGCGAGAAGAAGCCTTACCGGGTCGACAGCGTGGTGATTTCCACACAACACACTGAAGAGATTCTTAACAAATCCGGCAAGAAGATAACCAAAAAAGCCATCGAGGAAATCATCGAGAAAATAGCCCTGCCAATCATACCGGCCAAAATGACTGATAGGAAAACAAAGTTCTGGGTTAACCCTACCGGAAAATTCGTAGTCGGAGGCCCTCAATCGGATACGGGGATGACCGGCCGGAAGATAATTGTCGATACCTATGGCGGTATGGCATCCCACGGCGGCGGCGCTTTTTCCGGCAAGGACCCGACCAAAGTTGACCGTTCCGCAAGCTACATGGCCCGTTACATCGCCAAGAACGTTGTCGCCTCCGGTCTGGCCGATAAATGTAATATACAGCTGGCTTATGCCATAGGCGTCGCCCGCCCGGTTTCGATGATGCTCTATACCAACAAAACCAACAAGATCCCCGAAAAGCGAATTGTCGAGCTAATTAACAAGCACTTCGATATGACACCCAGGGGCATCATCAAGCAGCTCGACCTGCTTCGTCCCATTTATGGCAAAACCTCCGCCTACGGGCACTTTGGGCGTAATGAGAGAGAGTTCACCTGGGAACGGACCGACAAAGCCAAAATACTGGCGAAGGAAGCGTAGATAATGAGTACGAGACACGATATTACTAACATCCGCCTGGCTAAGGACGGCAAGAAGAAAATTGAGTGGGCCGAACGGTCCATGCCGGTGCTCCGCCTGATTAGGGAGCGCTTCGCCAAACAAAAACCGCTCAAAGGTATCAACATGGCTTGCTGTCTTCATGTTACCACCGAGACGGCTAACCTGATGCGAGCCCTCAAAGCTGGCGGGGCTAACCTCACTCTGTGTGCCTCCAACCCACTCTCCACGCAGGATGATACAGCTGCGGCTCTCGTCAAAGAGTACGGCATCAGCGTGTTTGCCAGAAACGGCGAGGACAACAAAACCTATTACAGGCACATTCATCAGGCGCTGGATATTAAACCGCGCATTACCATGGATGATGGCGCCGATCTGGTTTCGACGCTACATACCGAGCGAAAAGCCCTAGCCAAACATGTGATGGCGGGCACCGAGGAAACTACCACCGGGGTGATTCGTCTGCGGGCGATGGAGAAAGATGATGCCCTGCTGTTTGCCGTTATTGCGGTCAATGACTCCAAAACCAAACACTTCTTTGATAACCGGTATGGCACCGGACAGTCGACACTCGACGGCGTGCTACGATGCACCAATATGCTCATCGCCGGTTCGACGGTGGTGATAGCCGGCTACGGATGGTGCGGCCGGGGACTGGCTATCCGCGCCAAGGGCATGGGAGCCAATGTCATTATAACGGAAGTTGACCACGTCAAAGCTCTTGAAGCGGCCATGGACGGCTTTTTGGTGATGCCGATGAGTAAGGCGGCGCCTATTGGAGATCTTTTCCTCACCGTTACCGGTGACATCAATGTCGTCCGGCTGGAACATGTGCGCCGAATGAAGGACGGTGCCATCGTTGCCAATTCAGGTCACTTCAATGCCGAGATAGACCTGCCCAAAATCACCAAGGCGGCTTCCAGACGTCGGATTGTTCGGCCTCATGTCGAGGAATTCACCATCGGCAAGAAGAAAATCTATATCCTGGCCGAGGGGCGTTTGATAAACCTGGCCGGCGCCGAAGGTCACCCGGCGATGGTCATGGATATGTCCTTTGCCAACCAGGCCCTCGCTTCTGAATTCGTGGTGAATAATCATCGGAAACTTCAAAAGCGGGTCTACAGTTTGCCGGAGAAAGTCGACCGGGACATTGCCGCCCTGAAGCTCAAATCCATGGGCATATCCATCGACCGTCTCACTCCTGAACAGAAGAAATATCTGGCTTCGTGGGAAATGGGAACGTAGGCTAACAGTCCAACGTTTAGATATTAGGCATGCCGAGAATCCCAAAGGGGGAGTAGTGGTTGGCGGGTTCTTGATTTTATGATTACCAATCTGATTGATACCATAGCCAATTCAATTGGTGTAAGCTACGAGACGGTAGTGAAGCTTATTACCTCGATTGTTATCGTTGTCCTGCTCTGGCTGCTTCGCTTGCTCGTCATTCGCGTCGTAAGGGCCCGCACGGAGGACGTCCGGGTTCGTTATTCCTGGCGAAAAAGCTCGACCTACGTGGCTGTCATTCTCGCTTTTATCATCCTCGGTAGAGTCTGGTTCGCCGGATTCGGGGCATTGACTACATATTTCGGACTGCTTTCGGCTGGTATCGCCATCGCCCTGCGCGACCCGCTGGTAAATTTGGCCGGCTGGGTCTTTCTTGTCTGGCGACGCCCCTTCGAGGTCGGGGATCGCATCCAGATCGGCGAGCACCGCGGCGACGTCATCGATCTGCGGATTTTTCAGTTCACCCTGATGGAAATCGGCAACTGGGTCGATGCTGATCAGAGCACCGGTCGCGTCATTCATATTCCCAACGGCAAGGTCTTCACCGAAATGCAGGCCAATTACAGCAAGGGGTTCAGGTATATCTGGAACGAGGTCCCGGTGCTGATCACCTTCGAGAGCAACTGGACAAAGGCCAAGGATATCCTGGAGCAAATCGGGTCGCTCCACGCCGCGCATCTTAGCGACGCTGCCGCCCGAAGAGTTCAGGAAGCCTCTAAGAAATTCATGATTTTCTACTCCAAGCTTACCCCAACGGTGTACACATCGGTCAAAGACTGCGGAGTGATGCTGACTATTCGCTATCTGTGTGATCCCCGGGATCGACGGGGCACGGAACAGGGTATATGGGAAGATATTCTGACTGAGTTCGGCACGACCGATGACATCGATTTCGCCTATCCAACCGTACGCCGTTATGACAACCGTCGTGAAGGAAAACCCGGAACGTGGCCGGACTCGGATAGAAATCCGTAAAAAATTTTATGGCTGAGCCGGCTTTCGGACCCTTATCGAGAACATAAGCGGATACCTTGATGGGCCATCCGGCGGGTAATAATAACCCTCGCGCTTAATCCATCCCTCGTTACCCGGGTCAACGGTCTTATCGAACTCGTTCACCTTCTCCACCGTTAACCCGGCCTCGATGAGAACGTTAATGATGTCCGAGAGCTTGTGCTCCCACTCGACCAATTCGTTTTTGATTCGGTATTCTTTATCGCAGTAGTCGGGACTATCTTTATACCGGTATGGCCCTCTCTTGAAATACGACACTTCATCTTCGAGAACCACGCTCAGGATGGGATGTAAATCGACAATGTAGAAAAGGCCGCCGGGTTTCAGATAGTGCGCCACCACACGCGCCCAGCTTTCTAGGTCCGATATCCAGCAAAGTGTACCGTAAGACTGAAAGACTATGTCGAACGCGGCGTCAATCTTGCCGATCAGATCCACTACGTCGCTTCGAATAAAAGTCGCCCGGATACCGACTTTTTCCGCCAGCAAGTTGGCATACTCGATTGACTTATCTGATATATCCACACCCGTGACGGTGGCTCCCTGACGAGCCCAGGAAAGAGTATCGAGGCCGAACTGGCAAAATAGGTGAAGAAGCGATTTGCCTTCCACATCACCCACCTCTTCAATCTCGATCGACTGCAGCATCTGTTGCCCATCGAGAAACTCCTTAACCCTGTAGCCTGGATGTTTGAAGTGCACTTCGACCATCTCGTTCCAGGCGATGCGATTGATTTCGTGGTCTTTGTCAGGCATTACTTTCTGGCTTTTAGCATCGAGACCGCGCCGACCAGGAAGAAAACGCCGTTCACTCCCCAAACGGCGACCCAGGCAGGTATCTTTTCATTGTACCCGGCTGATTGAAGTATTCGGAAGAGGACAAAATAAATAAGGGCGATAAGGGCGCCGCCGGCGAACGATACGGCAATGCTCCCGCGACGGGGGTTCGAGGCGAAGGGAATACTTATCAGGATGACAATAAACGATGATAACGGGTATGAGTACTTAAGGCGAAGGTCGATGGCCTCCCGTATGTATGGGCCCCCCGTGCGCTTCATCAGATCGATATAACCCTGCAGTTCCTCCAACCCCATATCCTCCGGCTTGCCAATCCTTTTGGACAGGTCAACCGGCTTATCTTTTATATCGGGAAGGCTCAGCCGGGCAAACTGGGTGAAGGATTCATGGGCCGAATCGTCGAACGACCTCACTATGCCATCCTCGGCGACCCACTCGTGATCTATAAAGACAACGCGCGAGGCGGTTGTTATCTGACTGAGGCGGTTGTCTTTGGTCCGGTACACCTTCAGGTCTTTCCCTTCGCCCCGCCCGACGTTGAAGGTGGCGATAGTGTAGAAGTACCCGGGCTCGATTTGCCGGTAGACGTCGGTAACCTGCTGGTAGCGATGCTTGGAACGTTTCTTGATCGTGAACTCTTTTATCTCGAGGCGTTTCTTGTTGGCCGGTGGAAAGAGATATTCACTGTAATAGAAATGACCCACCGACATGATCAGCGCCACTATCAGCAGGGGCCAGGCGATGCGGTACAATGACAGCCCCGATGCTTTCATGGCCAGGATCTCGTTCTTGCGTGCCAGTACTGAAATTGAAAACAGGGCCGACAGGAGAACAAAGACGGGAAAGAAAGCCTTAACAACCCAGCCGCCAAAGTAGACGTAGTATTGGAGAATATCCACGACGGGAACGCTGTGGTCGATAAAATCGCGTAACTCCCCGACCATGTTGATGACTATTATTGTAAAACCGATAGCAACCATGACCACCAGGAAGGAGACAAAGAAATACTGAATCAGATACCGGTCTATTTTTTTGAAGAACAACATGGATGACTCGTGTTACAGTTTTCTAAAATACCCGAAGATTGGTTTCTCGGTTACCACGATATACAAAAGGTACAGACCCAGGGCACCGATCAGGAAATTGGCGCTCCACATGGCCCAGAAAGGTGACACGATTCCCCGGTCGGCCAAATCCTCCCCACCGATCAGAAACGCCCAGTAGATGATGAAAAGCACAATAGATACCGCGATGGCGCCGCCCATTCCCTTGCGCCGTGAGATCGTTCCTAGGGGGGCTCCGACAAGTATGAAAGCGATAATGGCCCCGGGAATAGAGTACTTCTTCTGAATCTCTAGATTGTACCTGTCCATGGTGCGTTGCTGCGCCTTTATCTGCTGACTGCTTCGCTGCACATGCCTCGCTAGGTTGTCGGAGTTGGTCCGGACGGTATAAAGCGCCGCTGAATCGGAAACCGTGTCGGGCTTGATGAATTTGAATGTGTCGGCCATCAGATAACTCATTTTGGTCATCAGCGAGGCCATCATCTTTTCTCTGAACGGCTCGATCTGTTTCTCGGCGGTGGTTACACGCTCGCGCATCTGGTCGATAGCCATCTCCCGGTCACTGCGAAACTCCGGGTCGGTCCTTTTCAACTCCGAGCCAGTACCGGAGATATTGATAATTTGATTTTCAAAATCTACTTTGCGGTAGTTGTCGGGGTCCTCGGTGTCGAGCGAGTGAATCTCGCCGTTATAAAGCGTGAATCGCATGTTCCTGTTGTTGTCAGTCATTTTCAGATAACCATACTCGGCCACTACGATCCTGGGCTTGGTGTTGTCTTTGGTATCCGTGATCCGAATACCTTCTACCCGCGAGGTCCTGTGGTCGATATGGTCGATCAGGACAATATAACCTGGAATATCGGATATGAACACGCCTGAGCGAAAGACAAGGGTGGGTCGCATGGCCGAGATGTCACCCCATAAGACCCGCGCCTGCTTGTTGAGATCGGGCAGAACTTTATCATTGAACTGAATCATTCCGAACGTCAATACTGCTCCCGCCGCCAACAGAGGGAGAATGACCCGCAGCATGTTGATGCCCGAGGTTTTGATGGCAGTTATTTCGAAATCCGAGGTCAGCCGCCCGAAAGCCGTCATGGTGGCCACCAGCACCGACATCGGTACCGACAGGGCCAACATCCAGGCCAGATTCAGGGCCAACAGCTCCAGCGCCACCCAGACGGAGAGATCCTTGTCAATGACATGGTCGGTGATGCGGGGGACGTAATCTATTATGAGAAGAAATGTTATCGTGAAGAAAGCGAACAGAAACGGTGCGATATGCTCCTTCAATATGTAGCGGCTGAGTATCTTCATAAGTACCGAATAATATATGAGTTATACAAACAGCAGCCAAGATAATATTCAAACAGGCCGAAATACGCGCCAACAAAAACATTATTCTTTGATTTGCCATCAAAACCGGCCGGTATTATTATCAGACAATATGGAAAACAAGCAAGTCAAAGACCTCGTCGTCGAGGACAAAATCACATCCTTTTTTGCCGTTAGAAAGAAGACTGTCCGCGAATATACCAAGGGTCAGTACCTGACGCTCGAACTGGGTGACGCCACCGGCCGCATCAACGCCGTCATGTGGGAGCCCGACCAGTTCTGCCTGACCGAGCTGGCCGAAGGCATGGTCGTCAAGGTCCGGGGCGTTGTTGGCGAGTACAACAACAGGAAACAGATTGTCATCAACCTCATGCGGCTGGCCAAAGAGGATGAGTATCCGCTCGACCAGATTCTGGCTCATTCCAGTCAATCCATAGAACAGCGTCGGGCCCGAATCATGGCCCTGGTGGAGAAAATCGAAAACAGCTATATCAGGCAGTTGGTTGAATCCTTTTTTAACGACGACAAATTTCTCAACGACTATCTCACCGCGGCGGCAGGGAAACTGTGGCATCACGCCTATATCGGCGGCCTGTCGGAACACTCCGCCAATGTCGCCGAACTGGCCCTGAGAGCGTCGGTCGGATACGATTTTCTCAATAAAGATTACCTGATATTCGGCGGGCTCTTTCACGATGCCGGCAAGATTGACCAGTATTCGACCGGTATGGTAATCGACTATACCGATGAGGGCCGACTCGTCGGCCATATTTGTCTGGTCGATCACTGGATCTGCCAGAGGGCCGAAAAAATCGAGGCTTTCCCGGAAAAGCTCTTGATGAAGCTTCGCCATATCATCCTTTCCCACCAGGGCGAACTGGAATACGCTACTCCGATTGTGCCGCAAATGCCCGAGGCCTTCGTGGTCTACTACTGCGATGAGATTGACAGCAAGATGGGCGCTATTGAGCGTATCCGTGAGCGTCACGACGCCAAAGGCTGGTCGGACTATGTCTCCCTGATAAATCGGTACCTGTATTTTGGCGAGGACGAAAGCGACAAGCAGTAGGACGGGATATGGCTACACCGGTGCTGGAAGTACACAATCTTGGCCGGGCGGTCACTCAGGATGGCCGGGTAAAATCGATCGTTGACGATATCTCGTACAATTTCTTTCCGGATAAAATCTATACTATCATCGGACCTTCGGGTTCCGGTAAGTCATCACTCTTGCGGCTGTTGAACCGTCTGGATGAACCGACCTCGGGCGAGGTCGTCTTTCACGGCAAGGATCACTGCGATTATCCGCCCTGTGAACTGCGACAGAAGATAGGATACTTGTTCCAGACACCGTACCTATTCGAGGGTACTGTGCGCGACAATCTGCTCTACGCCACAAAAAATCTCAGTGATGAAAGTATCAAACTCCTGTTGGAGCAAGCGCAGTTAAAACCGGAGCAGCTCGACCGCCCCACCGACAACTTCTCGGGTGGCGAAAAACAGCGAGTGGCTATCGCGCGCCTGCTGGCAACATGTCCGGAGGTGGTATTGCTCGACGAACCGACCTCGGCGCTGGATCCGAGCTATACCGAGGCTATCGAGAAACTGATTGTCGATATCGTGGCCAAAGGGAAGCTGACAGCTATAGTGGTTACGCACAGTCCCGAGCAGGCGCTGAGAATCGGGAAGGAGGCGCTCCTTATGGTGGACGGTAAGCTGGTCGAAACCGGGGAAATCAACCAAGTCATCAACGAGCCGCAGTCTGAATTGGGTAAATTGTATAAGCAAAGGCAACTCAAATGAGCACACCGGGATTTCTCGAGGTCGGTATATCGCTAATACTGGTGGTGATTGCCGTCGTAATCGCCCGATACTGGCGCATACCGGTCGAAAAAGACATGGCCCTCGGCTCGGTGCGGGCGTTCGTTCAACTGGTTGCGGTCGGGTATGCGCTCGAGGTCATCTTTGATCTGCAATCACCGTGGCTGATACTTCTGGCCCTGGCCGTCATGATTATAGTCGGGGCCCATGCCGCTGCCGGGCGCGTGAAAGATGTAAAACGGCCTTTCGTCATTACCGTGACGGCTATGACAGTGGGTTCGCTGGTCACGATTGCCGTCATGATCCTGACCCGGATCATATCGTTCGAGGCCCGGTACGTGATTCCCCTGGCGGGCATGATCATCGGCAATTCCATGAATGCTTCAGCCCTGACAGCCTCAAGACTGACTACCGACCTGAAAGACAACCGCCTGGCAATTGAGTCGGCGCTCGCCCTTGGGAAAGGGTGGCGGGTGGCATCAAAGAAGTATATCCGTAATTCGGCGACCGCCGGGATGATGTCGATGCTCAATTTCATGAAGACGGTCGGCATTGTAGCTTTGCCGGGCGCCATGACAGGTATGATCCTGGCCGGAGCCGAGCCGCTGGATGCTGTCCTGTTTCAGATTGTTGTCGCCTACATGTTGCTGTCGGCTGTGACTATTACTTCTGTGATGGCCGTCGAGTTGACCATCCGCCGTTTTTTCACCCGCTGCCACCAGCTCCAGCATGATGTATAGGGGGACTCCGGGCACCCCCTCGATTCGCCCCTGAAAAATCTATTTACTGTTTCACGAATTGGCGTTATATTTCGTTTGTAAGGTAAGCATAGTGGCAAGCGCCCGTCAGATCTGCTCGGCGTTCTCTTCAGTGGGGCAACCCCTCACGCTTGACATTTACTTGGAGCATTGTTAATCACGGAGGCAAAAATGAACACGTGTTTTGCCGCTCGCAAGAATTACCTTGTACTTGTGATTCCGCTCGCACTAGCGGGATTGGCGCTAATCGTCGGATTTGGCTGTGGAAGTGATGGCGACGGGTCCCGACTGCTGACCAGTATAATCGGGACCCCGGGCTGGGGACCAGGCATAGAAATATCCGGCGAACTCATATCACACAGTGAATGCATCTGGTTTTTCGCCCCGGTAACCGAGACTTTGGTCGAATGGGAATACGATGGCAACGGCACCCTCGATCTTCGCCACTTCGCGGCTGGTTTCAACTGCTGCCCGGAGTTGCATTGCGAAGTATCGGTCTATGACAAAACTATAACTGTGATCGAACGCGACTCCGGTAACTGTTTCTGCTTGTGTCTCCTGGAAGCCAATTATCAAGTCACCGGACTACCGCCGGGGAAATACCTGCTCCAGTTCGACGAAGCCGTTCCGATCGGAGACGATGAACCGCTGCAATGCGAGATTCTTCTCAAAGGTGATGGTTCCTCGGGCTCCTGCGCGGTCGAACGCACTGTGTACCCCTGGGGTGGTGAAGGATCTACCGGTGAGCTGGTAAGCTGCGAGCTTGCGACATGCACCTGTCCCTGGCCTAATAGCGGCTGTGCCGCTTGGGAATACAGCGAAGGTGCTTTGAGCCTGACACACTGCAATGAATATACCTCCTGCTGCATATTAGGGGAACCAACCGTCGATTTCGATTTCTCATCCAACACCATAGTCATCACGGAGAACGTGGAAATGGGATTTCTGACACTGATGGTTACGGTTGAAATCGACATGCTTATATCGAATCTTCCCCCCGGGGAGTATTTGATCAAGCTGAACCGCTTCATGGATTTAGAGCCAGTCGAGTTCACGGTGGACCTTATCAACGAGCCGTCCGGTGAGGTTGGCTTTGACTGACAAATGCACCCGGTGAGAAGCCGCGTGTAATTGCAGGGCAGGATCCGCGCGATTCTGCCGCTTGGCATGAAAGGCAAATACATTAAGGGAGGTTTCATGAATATCAAACATGTGGGCGGATCAATCACTCTCTGCCTTACGACGATCCTCACCCTTGCGCTGCTGCTTTCTTTCGGCTGTAACAGCGACAGCAGCGACCCGACAGCGTCCTCGCCGCTATCTCAGGCCGTCGAGCTCAAACCTGGACCGGAACTGGATATTGAAGTGACCTGGTTCAGCGACTGCAAGAGCTTCACACCCTTCCCTCAGGGTGAGCTACCGCCGAACCAGACTGCGATGCAATGGGAATGCGATGGGGAAGGGACTCTTATCGTGCGTCACATCAATGCCGGTCTCGATGCCGCCCCGGAATATTCGGCCAATGTGTATCTGACTGATCGGGAGATCACGATACAGGAATTGCCCTGCCCCTACTGCTTTGGCATGTGCCTGGTGGATATCGAATACCGGGTCACCGGATTGTCCAACGGGAAGTATGTCTTGCGGCTCGATGAGCTCATAGACTGCCCTGGAGATCAATCGCTTGAATGCGAAATTCTCGTCAAGGGTTCCGGGTCATCGGGGGAGATTATCGTCGACCGCACCTGTTCCCCGTGGACGGACTCTACCTGCGGGACTCTGGTCGGATTTCATAGCTGTGGCGTGATTAATACCAATGTAACGGTACCCGAGGAACTGTTTACCCGTTATTGCTTCACCTGGGAATATGACGGTAGCAGCAACCTTAAGCTTGGACAGCATAACGCGATGATCAATTGCTGCCTTGAGGAGCTGGGAGTGACGTTCGGTTTTTCGGGTAACGTGATCGCTATCGACGAAACCGA
>CP070674.1:529890-550350 GCA_020351995.1 Candidatus Zixiibacteriota bacterium | reverse complement strand
CGGGGTCAGCCACGCCCATTTCGACGGCCTTGGCTACCGCTGCCTCCGCGTCTGCCACCAGTTGGGGTACGAAGGTGTCGTAGGTGGTTTCAGGGTCGCCGAGCATCGGCATGGAGGTACGATCAAGTACCGCATATCCGCTGAGCAGGAAGTAAAGGTGCGAGGCACCCCATAAACGCATGAAGCGCTGGGCCGAGCCCGCGACCTGTCCGGCGGTAGTCGCGCCGGAGTACTCAAGGGGATACGCGTATAACACCGTAGGTAATGGCGTGCCTTCCTCGTAGCCCGGGGGCAGATGCAGGTGGAAGCTGAGAGGTACGCCGTCCTCGCGCTCGTACATCACTATGCGCTTTTCGATCTGACGAAGTTCAGGGGTGGGATCCTCGAAGCGCGTAATCGGTACACGTGTCAGTTCCCGGGTGGCCTCTCCCTCGGCTGCCTCGATTTCATCGCCAAAGGTAGCCAGATAATAGTTGGGAACGTCGATGGCGGATTCGGACTTCAGCACGAAACGGTTCTCGTCACCGGCGAACGCCACAAAGTATTCGTAGCGGTCCGGATCGCAGCGGAACAGGCGCTCGGTCTCGCCGGTTTCCAGGCTGCGCAGGTCAAGGAAAGGCCGGTCGCCTTCGTCGGTGGCACCGGTTCCACGGAAGTACACTACATCTTCTTTCTGGTGCAAAACCCAGTGGCCGTTCGGCAAAGGGCGGAACACAGGGTTACCGGGGTCTCCGTAGCGGTCGTCCTCATCGAGATCGAACCACAGGCGTGACGTGCCCTCGTCAACATCCAGAAGCCACACATAGAGCCAGCGGCGCATCCTTTCGCGCTGGGTGAGCATGAGCGTGCCGCCGTCGGCGCCCCAGGCGTTGCGCCAGGGCAGGATACGGTGCTCGGCTCGGAAGATTTCCCGGGGTTCTGCCGTAAAGGGGGCGTCCAGACGCATGAGCCGGTCGCGGTGGGGCACCTCGGCTACGGGATTTCCGCCATCGAGCGCTTCAACCCAGAAGAGCTGGTGCGGAGCGGTGGAACGCCACGTGACCGAGCGTGGGCCCAGAGGTACACCGTGTATCGGGACGGCGTCGGCCAGGGGCAGGGAGGCGATGGTTGCTACCAGATTGCCCTCGGGGTCCCACACCTCGACCTCGCTGGCGAAGCGCCAGAAGGCCACCTCATGGGACCAGGGACCAAGCAGACGCTCGACGAGCAGATATTCGCCGTCCGGCGAGAACTCGGCCATGGTATAAGGAGCGGGCGCACCAAGAACTTTTGTATCGACTGATGCGGGGTCGACGATGGCCAGTTCGCAGGTGGTGTAGTATTCGAAGAGGGCGTCATCGTAAGCCGTCTCGAGCAGATTGCGTGCCTCATAAGTTGAACGGGCGGTGGCTGCCACTCCCTCAACGATCATCGGACCCGCGGGTATAGCCGGCGGCTCGGGAGCCGGTCCACGCTCCGGGATACGGCGGACAAGCAGGCGCTGCTGGTCGGGAAGCCAGCTCACGGCGCTGCCCATAAGCGGATTAAGGGCCAGATTTTCGATCTCGGTTACGGTGCCGTCAACCGAACCGATCCACAGGCCGATGTGATCGGCGTACCCGACGCTGAGCGCGAAGCGCTGGCCGTCTACGGTCCATGTCACACCAAGGATTTCGCTGTTCTCCGGTAAATCGAGCGGTGTTGTAGCTCCGTCCTCAACGCGGACCAGGCGCGGGGAGGTGCCCCCGTGGTCACCATGGTAACCGTTGGTGGCAGGATTGACCCTGATGCCGGCCAGCTTGTGCATTGGCGCGGCGAGCTCGGCGAGGGTGGGATAAAGTATGGGATCAGCGAGGAACATATACTCGCCGGTCGGAGACGTCCACACCCAGGGGAGTTGCGGCGCGTGGAGCACCTTCATCCATTCCGCGGGTGGAGACTGCCAACCCGATGACGGCTGCGAACTGTCGCCTGCTGTCGCCACAGACGCTGCCAACGCCAGGACCAGGAAAATAGCCCCTGTCATGATCCTTCTTTTCATGCTTGACCTCCTGAGCCTACCCGATTTTTCGCACAGCTTGAAAGCTGAATCGGCCGGGTAGATAACGGTTATGATTATTTCTTTCGGTTTCCACGATTGTGTGACAAGGCAGTGATTTCTCCCATGAGGACTTGACGCAATAGTATTTCATCAATCATCCTCCCCCGTGTCAGACTTTGCTCAAAACGCGGCAGCGTTTGGTTGGTGTATGTCCGCAGACAAAGTTGACTTGGGAATGGTCCAAGTTAAGTCGCTCTCTGGCCGCTGTCAACAGCACGGACAATTTCAGCCGGCTAGGTCGAATCAAGATGTTGGGACTTGCATCATGCTAACAAACGGCGGAAAACGACAATCCAAATAAGCAACCCCAGCCCGAAATTCGTATGATTAACCAGACTGGTGACGATGTATGGTTTTCTCGTCGGTGCTTTCGAGGCCAGGAAGCCAAGCCCTATGCTTGGATATAACCACAACCACGGCAGGAGAACCGTCGCTATTCCAAAGATCAAAGACATCCACGGTAGACGGCTAATTGTGGCCACTTTCAATTCCAGTAGAAGATAGATACCCGCTAATATGATTCCGATCAAATAATGAGACACGAATGCCGCCGCTTTTTCATTATTCAATGCCGGTGTATTGCGGATATCCTTGTGAATTAATTTTCCCCTGAGACTATACAGGGCCCAGCGTCCGACAATTTCAGATCCTACGGGTGGGTGGATGATCTTTACCTTTGACAGAAGAATCGCTGCCAGATCCATGAAAAGGGTCGCCACAACACCCATCAAAATCATTTCTACAATATTGATCATTTTTCCTTTCTTGACAGAAATGTGAATGCAGACTCTTGTTCTGAATCTCCGGAACGGGCCGCGTCAAGTCAATTAGATTTCTCATCGAACACGCAGGAAGTATCAGACTAAGGCGTCGGAGCAGATGAAATAGTGTGCATGCTACGCCTTCGGTGGTGGTGACGGTTGTCAGGCTGGATGCCGGGTTCTTCTGAGCAAGCTTCCTTGTAGTTGGAGACCAGTGTCGGGTGGTAACTAATGCTACCCCGGATGGCAGGAGGATACGAGCACCTCTTGTTGACAACGCTATAACCAAAGCCGATATTTGTGGGAAAGCTAATCCCAAAAGCAAAGGAGGGACGATGACAAGAGTTTTCTTGTGCGTAGCAGGTTTCTGGATTGTTCTGTCGATCGCGGCTTTTGCAGGGGATCAGACGGAATCGATGCGGTTGTGGCTGCCCGGCAATACCTGGGCGCTCGAATTTGACTATAGCGGATTTCTCGGGGCGGATCACGAAATCACAGCTGATCTCAGGGGACGGTCTTTAAGCACAAAAGATCAAAGCGATCGCGTAATATTGGAAGTGACCATGGAACCAACTTTTACAATGTTGACCTCTGTGGAGTATCGGGATTCCTGCATGAAGGCCCAGGAGAAATGGCCGGTACATCGCAAAGACTTCAGGCGGTATGAAGTTGGCGACATCGCAATTGTGGAATACGTTCAGGGACGCCTTGAAGAAACTCATGATGGTCGTCAACCCAACGGGCGGGCCTACTGTGTGAGGGACTCGACGCAGATCAGCCTTTGGATCGCCGGTACAACTATGAAACCGAGCGTCGAGGAGTTAATTGTCCGCGTTCTTGAAAGCCTCAAAATTGTCGAAGTTTACCAGCCGAACTCGTATGACTACATTCTTTTCGGTTCAAAGTGTTACCTTCAGAAGAATTATCAATTGGCGACTGATTTCTATGAGCAGGGCCTGGCCCTGGAAAAAGAGACCCGCGCATTACCCCGATGGGTCTGGTTAATATCGGTCGATAACCTCGGGATGGCCTACTGTCTGTCCGGAGATCGTGAAAACGGCCGAAGGGTATTTGAGTACGGGCTATCGGAGGAGCCTGAGTACCCCATGTTCCATTACAATCTGGCCTGCTACTTTGCGGAGGAGAAGAAGCTCGATTCGGCTCTAGCCTGTCTTGGGAAAGTATACGAATACAAGGCAAACATGCTACCTGGTGAGAAGATTCCCGATCCTTACAAAGACGAGTCTTTTCGGGGCTACTGGAGCAACCGGGACTTCAACCGCTTCATGAAAAGCGTCAGGTAGACACGTAACTCTCGGTTGAATTCCGTTCCGTGGAGATGGAAGGTGCGTCGCCTGAGGATATAATATTCAGCCGCGATTTAGCGTGTTCAAAACCTACTTGAATCTCCGGCAGAAGGTGTTATCTTGAACTATGGAGATGGACACCAGAGACTCCGACTTCGACCGTATTTTCAGCGAGTATCAGAGATCTGTCTACAATTACGTTCTGCGGATGGTCAGGGAGCGGTCCACCGCGGAAGAACTGACGCAGGATACCTTCGTTAAAATATACAATGCTCTTGCGGATTTTCGGGGAGATTCAGAGCTTTCGACCTGGATTTACACTATCGCAACCAACACCTGCCTTGATCACTTCAGGTCCAGTTCTCACCGAAAATCGGAAAAGACCGACCTGCTGCGCCCCGAGGATCTGCTCAAGAACGTTTCGCCGGAAGATTTCAAGGAGCCGCCGTCAGCCGAAGATGAAGTTATACACGCCCAGATGTCATCGTGTGTGCTGGGTTATATCGATGACCTGCCGGAAGATTATCGGGCTGTTATTCTACTTCATGACCTGCACGGTTTCACCAATCCGGAGATAGCCAAAATCACCGGCAGTACCCTCGAAAACGTCAAGGTCCGGCTCCATCGCGCGCGCAAGAAGATGCAGGAAGTGTTTTCCAGTAAGTGCAGTTTTTATCGTGATGAAAGAAATGTCCTTCGCTGCGTGGAAAAAGAGGACAACGGAAGCGGGGATGACGCATGAAGTGTGTAGAATTCCAGGAACTCATGGCGGCCTATCTGGAAGGCGAGATTCCGCCGGGCAAGCGGGACGCTTTCGAGCAACACATAGCATCGTGTGAGCGATGCCAGGCCGAGATGTCAGATTATGAAAGTTGCACCCGGATCTTCCAGCGATTCGTGAATGATGAAGATCCGCCTGATGCCTTGCGAAAAGCTGTTTTCGAGAAATGCGGGTGCAAGGATCCCTCAGAGTGCTGCCCTCCTCCGAAGCGCGACAAATAGCCTCCTGCCTCTTTCCTCAGCCGTAATCGTCTATACTGCGGTAACTTGCATCCCCGCCAGGCACTAAATTCCGTGCATTTGTATCCTTTCTCAGCTTTACTTCGTCCAACCGGATGAAACGAAAAATCCAATAACCTGAAAAAGGAAAGCTACGATGACTGAGGCACAAGAAGAGAGAACGAAAGACTCACAAGACTCGCAAACAATTACTATTGAGATCCCGGCCAACATCTTTGAGGCGATGTACAGAATAATGAGACGACGCGACGATTCTGGTACGGTGGCATCAAACTGTTGTGAAATGCCCCGGGATGTCTGTTGCCCGGAACCGGGTCGAGATGACAAACAGGATTTCGTATTCACTATAAGAAGGAAGGAGTGATCAAATGACTATCAGGAAAAACATCGGCTGGCCGGGGCGTATAGGGAGAATTGCTGCGGGAGTGATATTCCTGTCGCTTGTCCCTCTCGCTTTCGCGGGTCCGAAGACACCCCTGGCCCTCTGGGGTTTCATTGGGATAATTCCCTTAATCGCAGGCATTTCGGGATATTGTCTTCCCTTTGACCTTCTGGGGATAAATACCTATCACAAAGAAAAAACTGTAATTCGATAAAGGAGGATAATACAATGTGTGGTGAACCGTTTTTGTGGATTCTTTTTCCGCTTATGTTTTTTGGGATGATGATCCTCTGCGTGATTTTTTCCCGCAGGCGAGGTCGTTGGTCCTGCTGTTTCCCATGGGATGACAGATATTCCAACACTGAACGTATTAGAAAACTCGAAGAAGAGATAGACCGGTTAAAACGCAGATAAACCATGGGTGACCTTTCTCAGGAAAGAGGCGATTTATGCGAAGTCTAAGAAGTCGTTTGTTCCGCTTGGCAGTCAAGTATTGGATGTCGCCTAAGTTTAACGCGCACACGACTGTACGGCAACAAAGGAAAGCCCTCGAAGGTTTCGCGAAGCTCTCTATGCTTCCTGCAGAAACTAGACTGGAGGCTTTCAGTATCGGAAAAATGTCTGCTGATTGGGTCTCCGTGGGT
Organism: Candidatus Zixiibacteriota bacterium; assembly: GCA_020351995.1. Classification (GTDB taxonomy): domain Bacteria; phylum Zixibacteria; class MSB-5A5; order GN15; family FEB-12. Next base: position 544,156 of record CP070674.1, on the reverse strand, counting down.
GACACTTTGGACGATTGCGCAGTATTGTACTTGCACGGTGGAGCTTATAGTATCGGTTCATTGAATACGCACCGAGATATAGCCGCACGTGTTTCAAGGGCAAGCAAAGTAAAGACGTTATTAATAGACTATAGTCTTGCTCCTGAACATGCTCACCCGGCTGCAGTTGAAGATGTTGCGGAAGCGTATCGCTGGCTGCTTAAGAATGGTTTCTCCCCACAAAATATAGTGATCGCTGGTGATTCCGCCGGTGGGGGATTAGCTATTGCTGCTCTGGTCTCGATGCGTGATGCTGGTGAGCGGCTACCGGCCGCGGCAGTGTGTTTATCGCCATGGACAGATTTGGCAGGAACCGGCGAATCAATTACATCCCTGGCTCACGGTGACCCTTTTCTCACTCCCGAATGGCTTCAGTTCATGGCGAATAACTATGCCGCAGATGACGATTTGCGCTCACCTCTCATATCACCGATATTCGCCGACTTGCACGGACTTCCACCAATACTCATCCAGGTGGGCTCAGATGAAATTTTGTTAAGTGATTCCACTCGACTTGCCGACCGAGCGCGCGAGGCAGATGTGGATGTAAGATTAGAGGTATGGGAAGGTATGTGGCATGTCTGGCATTTTTTTGGTGGACTGATGCCGGAAGCAAAACGTGCGATAAATGATATCGGGATATTCATTCACGAGCACGTTAGCCGGTCGGAAAAAGTAAACTTGAGGAAATCTCATCGTTGAAGTTTCGGCCGCACGTCAGTATTATAGTCAATAGAGCAAAAGCAAATATAATCACCAAAAACGCGTAAGCGAGGAACGTATGAGTTCTATCAAGATGATCAGTGAAACCGAGGCGACCGGTAAAACCAGGTCGATCTATGAGGATATCAAAGCAACACTCGGCATAGACTTCGTCCCCAATATGTACCGGGCGATGGCGGTGAAGCCGGACTTTCTCGAGGCAAACTGGAACAAAGTCAAGGCGGTCATGCAGACTCCGGGGAGGCTCGATACCCTCACCAAAGAGATCGTTGCCGTGGCGGTATCGGCGGTAATGGGCTGCCGGTACTGACTCACCGTCCATACTTCCGCGGTGCGGAAACTTGGATTGGACGACGAAGGTATCGTCGAGTTGATGGCGGTAGTCGATCTTTTCAGCGGGTTCAACAAGCTGATGGATGGGCTGCAGGTGGAAATGGATGAAAAGCCGTGGTACGGCTGAGGCTGAGAATCATGAATGCCGTGAGCATTCCTGGAAACCCGGCACCCCGATTCGCGGGGAGATCTGGAATAGACATGCCGAATACCAATCGGCCAGTGATAAAACAGGAGGTAGTCGATGCCATTTATTCTGAACGCAATCGATGACACGTCGGCGTATGAGCAGTTTAAGTCCGTACTTATCGTACCGTGCAGATTCTGTCCGGCCGTGAGTGCCGCCGTCAAGAATAACGAACCATACCTTCAGCCCTTTTTCCAACTCTTTAAAACAAAATCGTACGAACGATTCATCGCGGACCTGAAAACCGGGCTGGAAGGAAAAGGAATCAAGACAGATATATTCAAGAGCTCGTGGATTCATCAATTTGTACTATGTATGTGGACGGAACGAAGGCGCAAGGCCCTTAAGAGACTTTCCGGCGGGTACGACGCGCTGATTGTCCTGGGATGCGAGGCGGCAGTACAGACCATTAAGGATGCCGTCGAACCAAATTCATGCGAGGTTCTTCAGGGAGTGGAAACCGAGGGGATAATGAGTATTCAACCGAGGCTCAATCTTCCCTGTAACCTGTCGCTGGAACTCGAGAGCGTTTCTCGGTACGAGTATCAGGGAACACGGGAGGTGCCAAAGGCAGGTTAGATCCAGGTCGCCGGAAGAATGCAGCCTTCCGGCTTCAAAGGCAGTCACGACTCGTCCGCGAGCTAAGCAAGACAAATTACGTCGGGCTTGTTCGCATCCCCCGCCCGCTAATATCGGCCTTAGTGATACCATGGCCGACCGCTCGGACGGGCCACAGTATATGCCCCCTTAATCGCAACCTCATATTTATCAATAAATTAGCATAACCTATCGCCGTTTAGGATACGGTTTGGTGACCGTTGTTCAACTAGCATCCACAGTCAAGCCCGTGCTAAAATGTCCCAGACGAGAAATAAACTTGACATCGCAGTACTAAAAAACGTATTTTGTATTAAACGTTCACATTTCATGAAGAGATTCTTGTCGATAAGAAATCCCAAATCCTGACAGCAGCCCAACCCTTGTTTTCTCAGTTCGGATTGAGAAAGGTCACGACTGACGACATTGCCAAACGAGCCCGAGTCTCGAAGGCAACCATCTATCGGTATTATCGCAACAAGCAGGAAATCTTCGATGACATCGTCGCCCTGGAAGTAGGCCAGTTGCTATCGGCAATTACTGAGGCGGTAAACGTTGAAACAACTGCGTTCGGGAAACTTCGCAGCTATTTGCTGAGCAAGATGGGCAAGTTGCGGGAACTGGTAATCTTGCTTCAAGTCACTCGTGAGGCCTGGAGTGAGCAATGGCCACAGGGGACGGAATTGCAGAACCAGATTCTTGATCGGCAGAAAGCAATAGTGGCCGGTATCCTGGAATTTGGCAATAAAACAGGTGAGTTGCGCGTGAAGGATGTTGAGCTGACGGCTCACCTTATGGTCGTATCACTGCAGTCAATCGAATTCCGCTGGGTTTTCGACGCTCTCGAGATGCCCTTGTCGGTTTATGTTGACCACATGCTTGATGTAATTATCAACGGAATCAGGAAAAAGGTAGTCTGTTGAAAAAACTCTCGATCGGAATCATTGATCTCGTTGCCAAAGCTCCGACACAAACGATGTGGATGCGCGTCATGGGTCCCAACTTCGTCAGTATCATGCCTCAGGTAGTCGCGATGTGGTGCGAAGAGCACGGCCATGACGTAACGTTGGTGACGTATACGGGCCGGGAGAATCTCCTCAAGGATTTACCCCCTGAAGTTGACCTCGTCTTCATTAGCTCGTTTACCGAGGCGGCTCTTCTGTCCTATGCTCTGAGCAATTTGTTTCGGTCGCGAGGTGCCGTCACTGCCCTTGGCGGACCTCATGCCCGCTGTTATCCACAGGATGCTCAGAAGTACTTTGACTATGTTTTAGGGTTTACCGATAAGGCGCTTATCCACGATATGCTTCGGGACTGCGCCCCGCATCGTCCCATCGGCCTGAACCCTTCAGCTAAACACCATCCGGTCGAGTTACCGGGTGTAGGCAAACGCTGGAAATTCATAGAACAGACGCTTCGAAAGGCACCGCTCATCAAGATAGTGCCGCTGCTGAGCAGTCTGGGTTGTCCGTACACCTGTGATTTCTGCATCGACTCATCGGTTCCCTTTCAGCCGCTGGATGAGGAGGTGATGAAAGAAGATCTGCGTTTTCTGCTGAGTAAATTGAAGCGCCCCCGGGTGGCGTGGCACGACCCGAACTTCGGTGTCCGTTTTGACCGTTGTATGAATGCCATAGAAGAGGCGGTGCCGCCGGGCCGTATCGATTTTATCGCTGAATCCACCCTGTCTCTGCTCTCGGAATCTCGGGTGAAGCGACTCAAACGCAATGGCTTCAAGGCGCTGTTGCCGGGTATCGAGTCGTGGTTTGAAATGGGAAAAAAGTCAAATACAGGGACGATGACAGGTATGGAGAAAGTCAGAAGGGTGTCTCATCATGTCAACATGATTCTGCGACACATCCCGTATGTGCAGACCAATCATATTTTCGGACTCGACGGTGACGAAGGCTCGGCGCCGTTCGGTCTTACCAAGCGGTTTCTGGATCTTTCGCCGGGAGCTTTTCCGGCCTATTCGATGTTGTCGGCATTTGGACAGGCGGCTCCCTTGAACCTGGAATTTCAGCGAGAGAATCGAGTCCTGCCTTTTCCCTTCCACTTTCTCAGCAACATCCAGATGAACATCAAACCGAGAAACTACACGTGGGTAGAGTTTTACGATCATCTTATTGATGTTACGAAGTACTCTTATTCCCCCCGCCTGATAGTTAAGCGCTTTCGGGCTAACGGGGAAACTATCCCAAGGTGGCTGAACGTGATTCGCGGATTCTCATCCGAACGGTTCGGTCGAGTCAAGTACTTCAGCGAAGTTCGCCGACGATTGATAGGTGACCGGCAATTCCGCGGCTTTTTCGAACAGGAGACAACGGAAATACCCCAGTTCTACGTGGACAGAATAAGAACTGACCTCGGCCACTTCTGGCCCTGGTTGCCAGAGGGAGCCATCCGACACGATCCGAATGCCTATCTAAATTCACAAGCTAAAGCGTGTGCATGATGTACAGCTCCGGCAGCGGCGTGAAAGTGACTACCATTGACACCACGTAAACTGCTAAATCGTAAAATTGCCGGTAACATTAAAAGGAGACCAGCCGAATGCCGGTCTCCTTATAGCTTATCCCAGTACTGGTAGTTACGGGGACTTCATTTCGTCGTCGTCAACGCGACTTGCGGCAGTGGCCGCTACCTCGAAGCTGCGTAATTCCGATCAACACACTCCAAGATAGTAACTATTGGCGCCATATCTCACTATGTTCAGTTGAGATATGAGTTGGCGAGATCCGAGTTCGCTGGAAAGCAGATTCGAAAGAGTCTGCAGAGCATTGCGAATCGGACTGGTCGCGAAGTGAATGTTATGCATTTCCTCGCTCGACCACTCCTCGAGAAGAGTGAATTCACCTGAGTTATTCTCGTTTTCGATCCACTCGCAGGAGATACAGCCCTTCTCGTGTTGGGTTAACGACGTCAACTCAGTCAGCTGTTTTCGAAGTTCGTCAACTTTCGCGGGAAGAGCCAACAAGTGAGCAACAACCCCGAAACTACTCCTTTTAATTTTCAGCATGACTTTTTCCGTTTCCGTATTTCTCAGTATGATTTACGGTATCCGCCACCGCCATCGCGGTTGCCACTTTGCGGACGTGGCTTCGCCTCGCTGACGTTTAAGGCGCGTCCGTCAACCTCCTGGCCATTCAGGCTGCTGATGGCAGCGATAGCCTCTTTTTTGCTGGACATTTCGACAAAAGCAAAGCCCCTGGGCTTGCCGCTGTACTTGTCGGTAATAATGTTGACGGTGTCGACTTCGCCAAAAGCCTCGAAGGCCTGGCGTAATTGATCTTCTGTCGTATCGAACGACATGTTTCCGATGTAGATATTCATTCTACACTCCGTAGTTGCTTATCTCGAAGTGATCCGCATTCGATTGAACTGAGACCATTCAAGATAAAGTACAATTTGCGCGTGATTGCGCATTCAATTCGAGACTAAGCTTTAGCGGAGAGTTGTAGATTAGGACAAGACTACGATAAAGGTCGAACTCAAATTAATACTAGCCATTCATTATATCGACTCGTTCGGTGAAAACCTACGACTATTATCACAAAATACGATTTATTTCTTTCTTTGCTCTCCCCCAGGCTACAGAAATTGGCCACAAACCGGCTCAAGCGCCGCGTAAGTTCATGTGCCACAACGCCAGCCGGGGTTCGCTCCCACATTGAGCATACACCACATTGATTTTGCGCCTAATGTGGCCATGACAGGATTGCGGTCTTTATGACACAAGGCGCGTGAGCAAAACAGGTTAAGCCTGTCCGACGCTCCCCTCCGCATCCATCCCGCGGAAACGTCGTAGCGCCGGCGGCAGGAATTCCACATATATCGCGATCAGGCAAAGCAGGTTCGCCCAGAACAGGAAGCCACAGAAGCCGTAGGCGGAGAAATTGTCCAGAAGATTGAAGAAGACGATATTCGAGATGATGATCGACGGCAACAAAAGAAGGAGCGCCATGACCACTCGCGCGTGGGTCCGGTTCCCCAGCAGGCGCCAGGTCAGGAGAGCCTGGGTGAAAGAGAGAAAAACCATATCGTGTGGCCACGAGGTTTTGAAAACGAAGGGGATTGTCAGGAAAACTATCTGGGAACTCCACAGGCCGGCATGACTCAGGCGCGCACGCTGAATCAGGAAGAGTAGCCCCATGTTGGCCGCAGCCATGCCGTATGTGATCACATACAGCAGTGGACGATGGGTCTGTGCGTCATAACCTATCGCATCCGCCAGCCGAATGACAACGTGTGGCAAGAAGTTCGAGTGCGGATTGGCGGCGACCCACTCGGAGTCACGGAAGGCGTCGAACAGAGCACCATAGAAGCCCACGGTATCACTACCTCCCAGAAAAACCGCCGGAATCACGAATATAAATGTGACACAGGCCGCGGTCGCAAAAAGCAAAAAGCGAGTGTCGCGTCCGGCCACGAACGGTGCGAGAAAAATGATTGGGTAGAACTTGAAACTAACCGCGAAGGCAAGAAGACAGGCGGCAATTGCGGGATGGCCGCGCTCCATGGCAACGAGCATGCCCAGAAGGGCCACCAGCATGAAGACGCTCACTTGCCCTCCCAGAAAATTGAGAGCGATGGGGTATGAGGAGAGGGCAAGGACCAGAAAAAGAAGCTGAAGCGTAAGGTCAGCCGGTACCAGCCGTCGGAAAAGCAAAAGGTAGAGTATAATGAAGATACCCTGCAGGATACCCCAGATGACAATTGAAGCATTGAGGCCCAGGAGGGGAAATACCGCCAGGAGTATTGCCATGAAGGGGGAATAAAGAAAACCCTCAACGGGAAGCCCCGTACGGAATACCGCCTCCCCCATGGGATAGTAATAGTCAAGGAAGTCGCAGAAAACGGGCGTGCAAAAGCCGACGTTGGCCACAAAGCCGCGCCACGTGAGGGCGTGGTAGGCGACGATAAGGAGCCCAATGCCAGCGACGCCGGCTATGAAGGGGATAAGCCGCGCGCGAGGCTGGGAAGGGACGCCATCAGGTGATGCCGTCGGGCCGGCTCTTTCGCCGGGCCGAGTCAACGAAGGCGCTCCAGGCTGTAAGATTTTTCCCGGGTCTGCGCGATGGGAAAGCTAGCGATCATGTCTACCTTCGGCGACGGTATTTTGTGTGATTCTGTTGCCGCTATCCGCACACTGTATCGCGGGAGCTTACTTATTTCGAATTGCGTTCAAACTGCTGCGTAAAAAGCTTCTACTGATATGATAGTCATCTGCCGTGACAATGTCAACGGACGCCTCCGGGGCGGTCCAGCAATGGTCAGCTTCCTGCCAAAAAATCAGGGAAGATTATCTGTCATAAATGGCCAATCATGTCCAAGGATAGCGATTATAAGGTAGGTCCGCTCCGCAGATTAGTTAGCGGTGCGGATTATTTTTTGAATAAATGCTTGATTTCAAAATAAAAAGCTGCAAAAAGAGAATATCAGCCCACAGATAAATGGTCAGACAGAAAGGACAAACCATGAGTGACATGAAGAGCCTTACGGCACCATGCGGTTTGGACTGCTTCAACTGCGAAATTTACGAAGATAACTTAACGGACGAGATGGCAGACTTCTTTCATGCCAAAATGGGGGTCCCGAAAGAAGAGATTGCTTGCAAGGGTTGTCGGCAGCAGGACGGAAATCACTTTCACCTGGCGGCAACCGGGGGTTGTGCTACTCTTGATTGTGCGAAGGAAAAGCAAGTGGAGTTTTGTTGCGACTGCGCCGACTTTCCCTGCTCATACCTGGCACCCATAGCCGATGAAGCCGGGAGATTCCCTCACAATATGAAACTGTTCAACCTGTGCCGTATTAAGGCGGTGGGAGTTGAGCGCTGGGCCGAAAAAGAAGCATTGGAGATTCGCAAGAAGTACTTCACCGGCAAATTTGTTGTTGGAAAAGGGCAGGCAGACTAATACATCGCCGAGCCTCAACTCGAGAACGAATCACGTTCTAATTTGGTCGTCATACGGCGGGCCGGCTGGCTTGGTGTAAGATGGAGAGGATAATAAAATGATTACGCTCATCGGAATCGTAGTGATCGTTCTAGGGTTGATGTGCTGGATAGGTCAGGGGCTCGCTGTTTTCGCGTTCCCGATGGCCGTAAAGTTCGGCCTGTTTGAACCCGAAGAGGAGCTTGACCAATCACTGTACTTGTTCGAGCGACTGGCGCAAGGGATTATGGATGTTTTGCTGGCCTGGATATTACCGCTGTCAGCCCTCCTGATGATTTTAGATAACGCCTTCTGGCCGCTGTTCGCCCTTGTCGGAGGCGGAATTTATCTCTACTTTCCGGGTCTATTCATGATCAGCCGCATTGTTCTTAAGAAACATGGGAAGAAAGTCGGAAGTCCGTCATCAGTAAGGACTGCATATATTTTCGGGACAGTCTGGATAGTGGCCGCGATTACGATGATCGTGCTCGCGACCATCGAATTAAGATTCGGAACTATTGGATGATTTAGTAAAACGATACAAGAGAAAAACGAAACGAGGAGACAAGAAATGAATCAGACAAGCAGGTGGGACGACAAGAGTACCTGGGCTACCGGCGGCGGGCTGCTTATGGGGCTTGGTGCCGGCTTTTTCTTTTTGAGGGAATCAGCCCTCATTTTCGTTGGATGTATCCTTCTGGGCCTGGGTCTGGGCCTGATGGTGACGTCGATACTCTCGAGGGGGAAGGGATAATAAAAGGGCGGTGTAGTCATAGCTTTGGTATACAATGACTTACCGCCATCAGATACTGACGCCGGCAGCAGTGACTCTTCGCCGAGCAATTCGCCCACCTTAGTTTTCCTATTAACTACCAATAACTTACCGCGATTGAGAGACGACTCGGTCAAAATCCTGTGCCGTTTTCTGTAAATTCTTCTTGTCATGATGTAAATAATACTTGACATAATGTCGATAAAAGTTTACAATAAGATAGGATTCACGACAAAAAAGCTGAACGGACTCAAAAGCGCTCATGAAGACAAGATTGAGGAAATTTCGATTTGAACGGGGCGAACTAAGTCAGCAGCAACTCGCCGATATGGTCTCGGTGTCGCGCCAGACCATAGTCTCTATCGAAAAAGGGGACTACGCGCCGTCGGTGAAGCTGGCTTTGCGTCTGGCTGAAGTGCTCGAAACCACTGTTGAAGAACTCTTCACATTAGAGGAGAAAGACTATGATCAAGCGTGACAGAATCTTTTACATAGCGTGTGGACTCCTGGTTGTCGGGATAATCCTGGCTTTCATGGATGAGTATATCGCACTGCTACCTTTGGTTGGGGCCTATCTGCTTCGCCCGTCACTCCATGCGCTCGGGTTGGCGAAGAAATATGCTGACGAACGTCAGATCCAGATTTTCTCGCGGTCAGGCAATATCGGGTTTTTAGTGGTAATGTTTGGTGCCACCATTCTGGCGATTTTGCGACAGTATCAGGGTGAACCGCCGGATGATTTCCATTTGCTGATTTTTCTGGGGCTGGTAACCAAAGCAATCATCGGTCTGCTGATGGTCGGTGATCTCCGTAACGCCGGAGTAGTCATTTTGATATCCTACGGAGTTATTATGGGAGTCTTTGCCGGATTACAGGGCTTTGATGAAATACTCGCTGGAGAGACTCCGTGGGAGACTTTCGCCGGCATAGGCCTGATCGTGGTCTTTGTCGCTCTGGGATTACTTGCCCGGAAATTCCCGCGGCCGGTTGCTATTGTTCTGATGTTGGGGGCGGTCGGCATGATATGGTATCGTACTCTCTGGGAATTCAGCGACAAGGACAATGGAATCTGGCTTTTCGTGATTCTGCCGTTGGCGTTGATAATCGCGTGCCTGTGGGGAAGGCCGGATACGGATACGTTTGCCGTTTCAGAGCAGTAGTCTTACGGTAGTGTTGGTGTACCGGAGAGGAAATAGAAATGAAACGTTTCATGTCACATCTTGTGGATCTGCTGGCCGACCTGATCGCATGGTTCTTCTGAGAAACTCAGTCAGTGTAGTAGTCGCGAGCAGGTGATGTCAGGGGCCAGATAGAAATAGAAACCAAACCAGGAGAGGAGAAGATAGTATGAGAGTCAGAAGAAATTCACTGAACGGTCTCGCCCTCACATTTCTACTTATTGTGGCAATGTGTGCGACAGTGGTCGCGGGCGAAGAAAAGTATGATGAATCAACTCCGATGGAGGAGTTGAAGACCGCTTCCGATGGCGGCGATGCAGAGGCGATGGCGGTCTATGGTATGCGCCTTCTGCAGGCTGAGGGAGATGACGTCGACGTTACGGGAGGCCTTGAGTGGCTTAACAAGGCCGGCGACGCCGGGGAAACCCAGGCGTGGTACGCGCTCGGCGTAGTCTATGCCAATGAAATGGGTGTAGAGCGCGACTTTGACAAGGCGATCGGCTATTGGCGCAAAGGGGCCGAATTGGGAGATGCCGATTGTCAAACCAGTATGGGGATGGTGTATCAAGCCGGAGAGAAGATCCCAACTGGACTCAAGGCCGATCCGGCAGAGGCCGCGAAATGGTACGGCATGGCGGCCGAACAGGGTCACACCGAAGCCATACAGCACCTGGCCATGATGAATGCCGCCGGTATGGGAATCGAGAAGAACGAAGAAGAGGCGATACGCCTGTTCCGCAAAGGGGCCGAACTGGGTAACGCCGACTGCTGTTGGGGATTGGGCCAATGTTACCTTGATGGAAAGGGAGTTCAGCAGGATTCTGTTATGGCGTATGCGCTGTTTTCGGCATCCCTGGCTGGAGTTGCACATCCGGAGCAGAAAAAGGCCATGACAGCCGCGCGCGACAAAATGGGCGAAGCGTTGACGGAAGAGCAACTCAAAAAGGCCGGACCGATCATCGAGGAATGGGAAGCGAAAGTTAAGCAGTAGTTGCCTGTGCGCGAGAGAATCGCGGTGGTCGGGCCGATGCCATAACTTGCAGACACCAAGAGGGCCATCGAATTGAGCCATTCGGAACAGCGTGGATGAGTTTGGATGTGGCAATACTGTTCCGCGCTGACGAATACAGGCTCTTCGGATGGCCCCCTGGGGTACCGATGAAATGTCCTTATACAGTTTTTGGTCAACCGTTAGCGCGACTGCGATAACGGCTTGCTCATCGACGCGAATTCCGTTGCTCAATTGACCGATCGGGCGACTCGAAAACCTGAGTTGTTGCACCGATCGTTTCTTGCCCAGGAACTCCGGTGAGAGACGCGAGCCTCGAACGCGTCACCGCCCCACCTTCCACCGCGCAGAGCATGGTTGTCGCCATTGATTATATAAGGATCGACTGAAGGCTCGCTTGGGTACTCGGTGTAGTTGTCGCTTACCCATTCCCAGGCGTTGCCGCTCATGTCATATAAGCCCAGGTCATTGGGTGCGTGATTCCCGACAGGGTTTGTCCCCGCCACACACAGACCGGGTTCGAAATAGTCGTAATCACCTTTATCGCCGCAGAAGCTTATTTCGGACGGATTGGCGATGTCTTTTCCGTTGCCAAATCTCACTTTGCGGCCGCCTTCTCTGGCAGCGTACTCCCATTCGGCTTCGGTAGGCAGCCGGTAACCCCTAACTTCAGTCACATCGCTGGTCGGGTTTCCATCCTTATCCAAGATCTCCCCGGTCTCCGGGTTGTAGGCAAGCGGCAGACCCGCCATCTTGCTGAGCCAGTTGCAGTAGTGCATGGCGTCGACCACGGATACGGCGAGCACCGGGTCGTTGTCCGACTGTTTGATTCCCGGATTTCTCCAGTTAGTTTGTGGGTCGTAACCGATCCAGGCGTGTTGTACCGGGTCCCAGTAGCCGGCACCCGACATTTCAAGCAGGCGCCCTTTCAGCTCCAGTAAGTCCTGGCGCGAAAGCTCTCCCGAGGCGAATTTTGCCATGATATCTGCTCTGGCTGTCGAGTCATCAGGTGCCTCTGCCGAGGTTTTGTAACCGGTTTGCCCGACAAACTCTCGATATTGCCCAACGGTCACTTCGTACTTTGAAATATAGAAATTGCTCAGCGTGACCTGGTGGGTGGGCTGTTCGTTTTCCCATCCATCGCCGTAAACATCCCCCATTTCAAAAGTTCCGCCCTTGACCAGAACCATGTTGACTGACACCCGGTCGTTCGGGCCGTCTGAATACCCGGCCGTATGGGCCGTCAGCGATAGCAGCAGAAAGCAGCTAAGGACTTTTGCCACAACGACTTTTGAAGAGAGTTCCATTGTCAAAAATCTCCTTTCTTAAAGATTTCCGCCTAATTGGCATATTTCACTACGTTCAGAATTAACTGAAAGTTTCGCATAAAAAAACACGCCGTGAGAACCTGCGTCACTTGGGAGACATGGTCTTGACGAACTCGAGCATCGTCCTGCTCTTGGTTTCGCTTTCAAGAAATCTTGTTATGATGTGGTCGAGGGTGGCCAGAATATCCTCCACTTCGGATAGCCTTTCGTTCACTTTCTCGGATCCTTTCATATCGGCTTCAGACAGAAGATGTCTCAGGGCGTGGAGGGCAGGGTCGAATTCCCGTGACTTCCTGTTAAGGGCTATCCTGTAGAGCATTTTCCAGGTATCGGGCTCCGTCATATAGAAATCGCGGCGATCTCCAGATACGTTCACGCGCTGGACCACACCCCAGTTTCGCAGTTCTTTCAGGCACATGCTCGTATTGCCGCGACTGATATTGAGATAGTCGGATATTTCCTCGGCGTCAGCGGGCTTTTCCGTGACGAGCAGATAAGCATGGATTCTCGCCATCGACCTGTTAATACCCCAGAGGATGCCCATGGATCCCCAGGATTCGATAAATCTGTTTTTCTCTTCTTTGTTCATTTTTTCATTGCGTTCAGAAACTAATGAAATATATTCATCTGCGGTTGACTGTCAAGGGAAAAAAAGCTCTGAAACGGATCGGATGCGTTAGGTATCCGGCTTGGGAATTTGGGGATCAGATGGTGAACAATGAGGAGCGCGAAGCGCCGCTGGCGGCCCTCGTGGGTCTGCTTGACTTCTTTCGACAAAGGAAAATCATCGATCACCGTGCCGAACGGGAAGGTATTGAACAGCACGCGAGCCTGCTGACCGCTGCGTGGGACCAGAAGTTCCCCAACTTTCCGAGGCAGTATTTCCCTTACACGTCTTTCAAGGGTCAGTACTACCGGGGTCGTCGGGACACCTACCTGAAAGACATTGTTGTTCGTATGCTGAGCGATTATGATTCGACCGACACAACAATTGTCAATGCCGCCTGCGTGTTCGGTCGCCATGCACGCTATCTCGCTTCGCGACTTCCGCGTGTCCGCATTGTAGGCATGGATATCCAGCCGGCCTGGTACTGGGCTTATCGTCTTGTACGAGGGTTTCGCTTTCCCGATAACTTCTCTTTTGTGAGAGATAATATCTTTGCCCCAAAGATGGAGGAGCAGCCGGTAGCGGTTGTGTTCTTCGGTGCGTGCGGCTCGGTCACCGATGGCGCGATAGATTACGCCATCAACATCGGTGCCAGGTACCTGATGTTTCGCACCTGCTGTCACGACAACATTGGTGGGAATCTCTCCGTGATCAAGCGTTTCAACAATGTCAACCGCTTCTTCAGACTCAAGAACTGGTCATTCGGCAGGATGATACGCAGCGGGAAATATCCGGATTATTACTTCTCGGACAAATACCCGCGCACTGCCTATCCCAGGAGTGAGTCAGCCAAATCTGCAATCACTACCGATGAGATGTTGGAGGTCGCGAGGTACTCCGGTGACAGCGATATCTGCCGGGCGATAATCGATCTGGACAGGTATTTGTATTTGATCGAGAGAGGGTTCAAGGTAGTCTACCAGGGCGAGCTGTTCGTGGCGGAACGAGAAGAGCACCTCTAATCCTGTCATTTTTGCTTGCAGAATAGAGCATATCTGACTTTTTTAAAATAGTAATCCGTTGCAAGAATAAGGATTCCTGCCCATGCCGGCAGATATGTCACACGACGACAGCACTGAATCCTTTGTCGCTCTGGCCAAAGACACCGCGGTTTCGCACTACAAGATTATTGACAAGATCGGTTCGGGCGGAATGGGCGACGTGTACCTGGCCTGGGATACCAGGCTGGAGCGCACCGTTGCCATCAAATTCCTGCACCCTCATCTCTGCCGGAGTGAGGATTGTCGCAAACGTTTCGAGCGCGAGGCTCAGGCGGCGGCAAGGTTGGACCATGCCAATATCGTGACTGTCCACGAGGTTGGTGAGTTTCACAATCGGCCGTATATGGTCATGCAGCATGTCGAAGGTCATTCGCTGCGGCATGTAATCAAGCAGGGAAAACTTTCGCTCGATCAAGCAGTCGACCTGGCGACTCAAATTAGCGAAGGTCTTCGTGAGCCTCACGACCTCGGCATCACCCATCGCGATAACAAACCATCT
>CP070674.1:519743-529790 GCA_020351995.1 Candidatus Zixiibacteriota bacterium | reverse complement strand
GGATTATCACAAAGTATTCAAGACCAGAACGGAACACTTAATACATAAAATTACCGAACAGCTTGGTAAAATTTCAGGGCATCAGTTCAAATGGTGGGTGGATTACGGCCCCTTTTTGGAACGAAGCTATACCGTTAAAGCTGGATTAGGCTACATTGGCAAAAACAGCCTGCTTATAAACCGGGAGTACGGTTCCTGGGTACTCCTCGGCGAGATCGTGACGACTCTTGAACTGGAGCCCGATGATCCCACGGTTGTCGATCACGGTAAGTGTGGCGAATGCCGGGTATGTATCGATGCCTGTCCCACCGGTGCTATTGTCGCGGATGGTATGGTGGACGCTGCCCGTTGTTTCTCTTATCTGACGGTCGAGAGACCCTCGACAATTCCGGACGAGTCAGCCGGCGAGATGGGGAGCATGATTTTCGGGTGTGATATTTGCCAGGAAGTTTGTCCGCATAACGGTCGGGCCAGGCTTTCAAGTCACCGGGAGTTTGATTACGGGCGCGGTGTGGGTGAGTTTCTCGATGCCCGGAAGGTGTTGAAACTCAAAGACCGTCAGGAATTCCTTCAACTTACCGCCGGTACCTCGCTGACCCGTCCCGGGCTCGCGGGCCTTCAAAGGAACGCTGCGATCGTCTTGCATAACCAGAAGTCATCCTGAAATCACGACTCCGCAAGTGTTGAAGCGCTATTTACACCGGGCTCGACCAATTTTTTCAGGTATTGGGTTGCGGTCGCGAGGCAAACATGATAAATTCAGCGCATGGCTAAAATAGCTCCGTCGGTTCTGGGAGCCGATTTCGCTCGCCTGGGTGAGGAAATTCGAGACGCCGACAAATCCGGTGTAGACCTTTTTCATCTGGATATCATGGACGGGCACTTTGTGCCCAACATTTCTTTTGGGCCGGCCATCGTCAAGACTATCAACGGACTCACTGACAAGTTCCTTGATGTACATCTCATGCTGTCAGAGCCGGAGAAATACTTCGAGCCCTTTGTAGAGGCCGGGGCGGATTCTATCACTTTCCATATCGAGGTTCATCCGGAGCCGGCCAAATATGCCGCACAGCTCAAGCAGATGAACGTCGAGGTAGGCCTGTCAGTAAATCCGGATACACCAGCTAAAAGGGTTTTGCCGTACCTGGAGAATTTTGACCTCCTGCTGGTGATGTCGGTATTTCCCGGTTTCGGGGGACAGTCATTTATCGAATCCGCCCTCGAGACTGTAGCTGGGGCCAGAGAACACATTGATGCTCATAATCTGAAGACAAAGGTCGCCGTTGACGGGGGTGTCGACGGAGATAACGCTGCCGGGATAGTTGCGGCAGGAGCGGATATTCTGGTCATGGGCTCGGCATTTTTCAACAGTAACGATAGAGTAAACCTGACCAAAATGGTTCAGGCACTATGATATTCAAGGTCTGAGAACATCCTGATTAACATAAACAATGAGAGAGAAGATATTAGGTCATGACAGAGAAAACAGTAGAGGAAAAAACCGTAATGTTTGACGCCTGGCGTGGATTCAAGTACAAAGAGCTTTGTGACGAGTGGCATGGTAAGCTTGCGGAGATGGCCCGAATTGCCCGGGGTAATATTCTCAAGATGACGACACTGGCGGCTTCAGGGCATCCGGGTGGCTCCATGTCCTCGATTGATGTCTATCTGACGCTATACAATTTCGCCAACGTTGACCCCAATGATTCTATGCGGGATGACCGCGATCGTATCATAGTCTCGCACGGGCACACATCTCCCGGGGCCTACAGCGCCCTGGCGGCGGTCGGTTTTGTAAGGGCTGAAGACGCCATTACCGGTTTCCGGCAGGCCGGGTCACCGTTCGAGGGCCACGTAGAGCGCGCCGTCCCCGGAATCGAATGGGGGACAGGCAACCTCGGTCAGGGCCTGGCAGTGGGCGTGGGCAAAGCTATATATTCACGTCTTTCCGGCAAGAATTTCCATACTTACGTTGTGATGGGTGACGGCGAGCAACAAAAGGGGCAGATTTCGGAGTCTCGTCGCATTGCTGTTAAGTACGGTCTGAAAAATCTGACCGCCATCGTGGATTTTAACCGTCTTCAGATCTCCGGTCGCATCGACGACGTGATGCCGCAGAATATCGTTGAGGGATGGCAGGCTGACGGATGGCAGGTGCTTGACATCGATGGCCACGACCTGAGACAGATTTATTCGGCCCTATACAAAGCGACTAATAATGATGGCGCGCCGATAATGATTCTGGCCCGTACGGTGATGGGCAAGGGGGTGTCGTTTATGGAAAACGACGAGAGCTTCCATGGCGCGGCCGTCAAAGCGGACAAAATCGATGAGGCGCTCGGTCAACTGAATATCGAGAATGACATTGAAAATTATCATCAGCGACGCGCGCAAGGTGTGGTGGGACGCTATCCTATCAAGAGAGCGGAGTATCCGAAAGTAAATCCGGGAGAGCCGGCGAATTATGCTGCCGATACAAAGATGGATAACCGCAGCGCCTTCGGTAAGGCCCTGGTGTCGGTGGCCGAGGCCAATATGGACCGCGACGATTTCGTCATGGGTGTTTTCGACTGCGACCTGGCCGCCTCGGTAAAGACCGGTGGATTCGCGAAGGCATACCCAAAGAATTTCTTCCAGCTCGGCATATCCGAGCACAGCGCCTCTACCATTACCGGTTCGCTGTCCGCCGAGAGAGCGGTATCGGTCTGGGCGGATTTTGGTGTGTTCGGTGTCGATGAAACCTATAACCAGGCAAGGCTGAACGATATCAATCACGGTAACGTCAAGCTGTTCTGTACGCACTGCGGCATCAACGTGGGCGAAGACGGCATGACGCACCAGTGCATCGACTATTTCGGATTGCTCAATTCTACCTATGGCTGGAAAGTGATTACCCCGGCCGACCCGAACCAGACCGATCGCGTCGTGCGCTATGTGCTGACCAATCCCGGCAACTATGCCGTTATCATGGGGCGTTCGGCGGTTCCGATGGTCACCGATGACTCCGGCAAACCTTTCTTCGGCAGGGGTTACACCTATCGTTATGGAAGAATGGATACCGTCCGTCCCGGTGAGAAACTGGCCCTGGTATCGGCGGGAAATATGTTGTTCGCCGGCCTCGAGGCGTGGAAGACTGTCAAGGATAAAGGTCATGCCATAGCCTTGATATCGGTTTCGGACTGGAGTGATTTGCATCCGGATGATTTGAAGATGCTGGCCGGATATGAACACGTTGTGACGCTCGAAGATCACAACGTGAAGACCGGTCTTGGCACAGCTATCGGCACGGCCATGCTGGAAGCCGGGTTGAGCACGCGATTGACAAAACTTGGCGTAACCTGCTATGGTGGGTCGGGCAGACCGGCTGAGCTGTACAGGATGCTTGGTATCGACGCCGCTTCGGTGGCCGACAAGTTAATGACGCTTTTGGAATGACCAAAAATGATATGCGGTTACATTACAGCCACAACTACTGATTTAGCGAGAGTGGCAGTTCATGACGGTAAACCGCAACTTGTAAGTCATAAACAGTACTCCAACTCGGAATTCTCCAATTTCGATTCTGTCCTGGGACTTTATCTCAGACGCACCAAAGGGGAACGCAAAGTGGCCTGTTTCGGCGTGGCCGGGCCGGTCATCAACAACGCCGTGACAGCGACCAATATTCCCTGGAAAATAAGCGGCAGTCACATAGCCAAAGAATATCCATTCCAGCGAGTGAATATTATCAACGACCTGGTGGCCACCGCCTATGGTCTGTTCCAGCTCGATGACGACAAGATCTATGAAATCAACAAGGGCAAGAAGATCAAGAACGGCAATATCGGGCTCGTCGCGGCCGGAACCGGTCTGGGGGAGGCACTCGTGTTTTACGATGGTACCAAGTATTGCCCCTATGCATCCGAAGGTGGACATGTCGACTTCTCTCCCGGAAGCCAGCTGGAAACGGAGTTGTGGGAATACCTGTATGGTCACCAGGGATATGTTGAGGCTGAGGACGTTATTAGTTATTCGGGGCTGGGAAAAGTGTACGAGTTCATGCTGGCCTCCGAACGCGCTACCAAAGCGGATTGGTACAAGAAAGCGCGGTTCAAAGCCGGCAAACTGATTGAGATGGCTCTCGCCGGTAAGGACGATATCGCGGTCAAGACGCTCGACATGTTTATTGACTGCTATGCATCCGAGGCAGCCAACCTCGCCTTGAAAGGGATGACGCTGGGCGGAATTTATCTTGGTGGCGGTATAGCGCCTCAGATAATAACGGCCCTGGACAAAGGCCGCTTTATGGAGAGATTTATCAAGAAAGGGAAGATGACGGCCCATCTGGCTAACATCCCGGTCGGACTTATTATCGATGACAAAACAGCGCTTCTGGGAGCTGCCAGTGTAGCTGTGGATATGGCCACAAAATGAAAAAATGTATCTTGTTCGTTCACGGAACTTATGGCAAGAGTGACCTACCGTTCTACAAGAAGCTGTGCCGGTCGAAATTCAAAATAGCGGTCGACGGTGGTTACGCCTTCTTCAAGAAGGCCGGGATTATTCCTGATCTTGTGATCGGTGACATGGATTCCGTTTTTTCGCTTCAGGACATGCCCTCCAAAACCTCGGTCCTCACATTTCCCGCCAGGAAAGACAAGACCGACAGCCAGCTGGCCGTGGAGTATTGTATCGAGCAGGGCGTCCGGACTATCGACCTGGTCATGCCATCGGTCAACCAGCCGGACCATTACATGGCCAATCTGCTGCTTCCGACACTCAAAAGTGTCTCGTCCTGGGTGAAGGCCGGTGGCCGATTTAAAGTCATAAACAAAGCCTACGAGGCACATTTCCTGTAAGACGCTGAAGTCGTCTTCTCAAATTGCCGGGGCCATACGGTATCAGTG
The DNA here is from genome assembly GCA_020351995.1 of Candidatus Zixiibacteriota bacterium. Classification (GTDB taxonomy): domain Bacteria; phylum Zixibacteria; class MSB-5A5; order GN15; family FEB-12. Next base: position 524,904 of record CP070674.1, on the reverse strand, counting down.
ATACCGCTGTCGAAACGAATTGTTCTCACCTGTTCCGGTACTGACTACGACGCCGAGCGCGTCAGAATTACCGCCGGACACACCCGGGCTCTCAGAAACCGCATTGTCGCTATGAAATCAATATTCTCCGTAACCGGCGAGGCCGTCGTCTGGCATTTGTTTCGAAAGTAAAACTACGGGATTTCCGATGGGCTGGTGTCACTGTCTGAGCGCGGGGAATTTCGCATATACATCCTGCTCGCTAAGTGAATCGAGACCGCGGCTGATACTTTGCCGGTAGGTAATCAGAGCATCCTGCATCAGTCCAACACTGTAATAGTGGTCACCGAACTGCTTGAGCACCCTGCCGGGAAGATTCGGTGAAAGCTTCACATCCTCCAGAAAGGATGTCTTTTTCGTCCGCTGCCCGGTGAAGCTGTACAGGTCGAGAAGATTCAACTGGCCGGTTACTTCACCTTCGGCCACCAGCAATAGCTTCTTCCAATAGTTCTCAGCAGACTCATAGTCACCCAGGCCGGCACAGGCATACCCGAGTTCGTTGATTATCTCCGGATTGTTCGGATTCCAGCCATCGGCAATCTCGAAATAGGACCGGGCGCTGTCGAAGCGGCCTGTGGCAAAATAGCATGAGCCGGCGTTGTAATAGGCCGGGGTAAGCATCGGATTGAATGTTAACGCCTTCTTGAATTGTGCAATGGCGCTGTCAAATTCGTTCTGCTGTTTGAGCCTCAAGCCGGAATCGAGAAAAGGTTTCTCCGGCGAGAGAGTTTTTGACATTAACTCCAGTTCCTCAAGCGCAACAGCGTCGTTACGCCGCCAAGAAAGATCAACGAGGTGCTTGTGAATGTACATGTACTTGCTCGGATCGAGCCTGCCGTAGTACTTCATCTGAGCCATGGCAATCCCGCCGTCAATCTGCGCTCCAACCCGGGGAGAAAGCACCATCAGGTTAAGTATTACGGCCATCGACGCCGAAACGATACCCGCATCTGACTTCCGGCCGCTCACGACGATGACGTAGGCTCCGAACACCGATAGCGGGATGCCGAAAAAGGGATACAGGTCCCAGTCGCGGGGCATGCCGAGTTGGGGGTAGAAGGCAAAGGCGGCACAGGCGCAGAAGGCGGTTGTCACAAGGAGCGATTTGAATTCCGGTTGCGTGAATAGCCCGCTGCCTTTTGAGATGAGTATGCCCGCAACGGCGATAATAATGCCGGGGAAGAGCATAAACAACAGGTTCGCGTAATCGGCCAGGTGTGTCATCGAAAAGAGCGTGTAGTTGGCGATGGTAAACCGATTCTCGATCAGCGGAATGAACTGAAACTGCAGGTAGTACTCGAGATCGTAAAGATTCAGAAAGGCAACAACCATCGCAAGCCCGAGCAAACCCAACAGCGAGTACCTGACGCTTCTTTTGGCGCTGTTGAACCGCTCGTGCAGGCCGCTTTTGTATAAAAACGCGTGCACCGCTCCCGGAATGAGCGCCGCACCCAGAAAGTGCAAGGCTACCGTGATCACCAGAGCGGGGATGATGTAATACCGGCTAAGCCGACCAGCCGTGACCTCGACGCACACTAGAACGGTGAGTAGCACCATAGCCGCGAATATGGAGTAGTTCTCGACGTAACCGAAAAACAAAAGCGAGCTTCCGGCCGTGGTGACGATCAGTGTAAAAAGCAGTCTCTGGTAAAATCGACCGAAGAATCTTGCGGCAAAAATCAGGGTTATGGCAACGAAGGCCGCGCCGCCGAAATAGGAGAGTACATGATAGGTCCAGTCGGCGGGGTCGCTAACATGGCTCTCCACCAGTTTGTATAGCTCTTTCGCGATGATATAGGCGCCAAAATCGCTTTTTCTCAGGGCGGGGTCTATTCTCGCTAGTAGATTCAGCCGAACTATGCCATCGCCGAGAAAATGCAATCTGGCATGAAAGACAACAAAGGCAGTCGTTATGATGCCCGTGTAAATAACTCCAACTGCCGCGAAAGGCAGGCGGGCTTTGCCTGAGATTTCAGATGCGGCAAAAATCCTGCGGAGCACTATCGGAGCTGCCAGAGCGACCGCAAAAACGGCAATCTGGATATAGCCCTGATAGTAAGTCCAGTTGTTAAAGGCCCATAGCCTGAGGTCGGGGAGAACAGTGCCGAGTCCGACCAGTAGGACGCCGGTGTAATACGCGACAAGGTGAGCGTTGTCTTTCAGCTTCATTTTCCTCTAAATGTGAAGAAGACAACTGAATATAAGAACCAACCTGCCGTGTGTCAATTCTGGTTGGCGTTTGGAGGCTGCTCCACATTCACGGGCTGCTGCCGGATTTCGTTACTTGACAAAGTCTTGGGTTTTTGTATATTCGCCTCTGATTCCAGATGGCCTCTCATCTTGAGGGGCTGAAATCACCGGAACTGGGAGATCGTCCAATGGTAGGACATGCGGCTCTGGACCGTAGAATCGGGGTTCGAATCCCTGTCTCCCAGCATGCTTAGCATGGTTTATCCTTCGGACGGCGGCGTGAATTTCCTCTAAATCATTAGAATAATTGGGTACATTGACGAGCTTCGCCCGCGCCGAGGCCTTTTTTATATGCATCCCCGGAAATTAGTTACCTCAAAACATTGTTTGTCGACTTCGAATCCAATGTGTGGAAAATAAAAGGTGGTGTCGGGCGTCCTTGCCCGACACCTGTGAGGGGCCCAATCGCAGGACAGAAGTCCCGCGTCCCCTCCATATACAGGAATCCTGCGCTGGCGGCGAGAAGTAGTGCTCTCGAAATAAATATACACAATCTGTCTGAATTGTCAAGATGGCCACCGTGGGTCGAACGAGTTTTGTTGACTTTGCCTTCTGGTTTTAGTACCAATCAGATGATGAACCTGTTGAAGAACAAGAACTCCCTGGCGTGGGCATTGCTGGTCTGCGCAGAGGCGATTCATGTGGCTGATGAAGCCGCCCACGGCTTTTTGTCATTCTACAATCCGTTCGTCCGCGACATGCGCGAAAGCCTTGGTTTCTGGCCCATGCCAACGTTCTCCACCGAGGTATGGCTCATAGGACTGATCCTCGCGATCATAATATCGTTTCTGCTCATTCCGATAGTCGTTCGGGGAGGTCGCTTCATCCGGGTAGTGGTGATCGCTATCGGCATTATCATGGTGCTGAATAGCCTCGCTCACATGTTCGGGTCGGTTTATTTCGGCTATCTGCTGCCCGGGTTCTGGAGCTCACCGTTACTACTTGCGGCATCGATATTCGTAGTTGTCCGGGGATTCCGCCGCGCAGGCTGGGTATCATCGTAGGACAACTTTGTCTCGTGCGACAATCTGTCCTGTAGCCACTCAGACAATTAGACCCACACCAGCCCCAGAGCGTATATTGTGCGTTTTTGTGGACCTATCTAGACTTCACTCGTTAATAAGCTTAGATTAGGTATCCTCCAAAGCAGCGGACCGTTCTCACCAAGAGATTTAACCACTGCCCCGAGGAATTTTCTGGTTCCAATAAGCCAAAATAATTGTATCTCAACCGAGTAAGGAGCACACTATGAGACAATGCCTGTTAAGCGTTTGCCTGGCTCTACTTGCCTGTGCGGCCACGAGCGTATTTGCGGGCGACGTGGCCACCGAGACAAACGAAAGCCTTATTGACTGGACGGTACCTGACTGCGACCGTATTAAGGGTACCAACGCGGTTTCCTACACCACCGATGACTTTGTGACCATGGCACCATCAGGAAACTTACAACAGCCCGTCTGGACATACGGTCTGACCGCGCTGGAGGAGGCTAACACGCTGGTCGCCGCGCCCTGGAGTGATAACGTGGCCACTCTGCTGATTTCAGAAGACGCCGGCTGCAAATGGCGTAAACTGGGTGAAATCTCCGGATGCGAGCCTCTGACATTCGCGACCGGTCCGGAAGGGACCATCTATGCCTGGACGCGGGGACGTGCCGTCTTCTACCGCATTCAAGGCGATGTTATCACGGCCCTGCAGGCGCCGGACGAATTATACGGGATCACAATTGACCCCAAAAACCCGATGCACATTCGAATTGGCTCCAACGAATGCCAATTGTATGAATCGCACAACGGCGGGGCCAACTTCTCCGTGGTCGGTGTCCCGGTCAATATAGGTATCAGTTTGACATTTACGGTTGACTTCGATCCCCAGGACTGGGATTGCGCTCTCTGTGGCACAAAAGGAGCCTACCGCACCACCGATGGCGGGAACAACTGGGCTAAGATCATTCCGTTTGATCTGGAGGATGAAGACTTCGCGTATACCTTTGCTTTCTCTCCTGTCGATTCGCGACGGGTATGGGCGCGGGGCAGGCTGGAGGTTATGGAACTGGGGCCAAACGGAATATTTGTGTCCGACGACCGCGGGGCTAGTTTCAGTTTGGCGCTCGCCGACGGTACCACGACGGTGGACCAGAACGGGATCGAACGTGTCCTGGCCATACCAAACATACCAACTTGGGCGGTACACCCGGAAAACAAGGATGTGCTCTATTATGGCTGGGGCTGCCCCCATCCCGTTTGGGACCCCTATGGGACGGACTTCATACGCTTTGATTTGAGCACTGGCGATATCGGTCTTGCGCATAACGATGTACTTCACGATATCAACGCCATTGAGTTTAATCCGGCAGATCCGACCGTTATTTATTTGGGTTTGGAGTGTAAGTTCATTACCACGGGCCCTACCAAGACAAGCGGAGACCAGCTCAGGGAATCGATGAAAATGGCGGTATCACCTAACCCATTCAATCCATCGGCCAACATAAGTTTCTCCCTGCCTGAAGCGGCGCAGGTGAAACTCGATATCTATAACTTGCTTGGCCGGAAGGTGGCAACAGTTGTTGACAAATACTTCGGAGCCGGGGAACACACGGTCAGTTGGCACGCCGGCAGGTTTGCCAGTGGTATCTATCTGGTTCGTCTCGAGGCGGGCTCATTCGCCGAAACAAAGAAGATCGTCTTATTGAAATAGGTAAGTTGTATTATAAGCCAAGAGAAGGCTCCGGCTGCGCAAGTGTCGGAGCCGTCCGCATCTGCCGATGACTGAGATATTCGTAGTTGTCCGGGGATTCGGACGGGAAGTCAGGGAAACCGGTCTCAAGTAGTGAGTTAGCGGCGTTAATTCTGCGACGCCTCGAACCTCATCC
>CP070674.1:502978-519643 GCA_020351995.1 Candidatus Zixiibacteriota bacterium | reverse complement strand
AGGTTGACATTCTTGACATCGACGATTTCATTGACTGGCTCTTCCGCGGCGGATTGGCTCCCGTTTGCTTTGAAGAGGCCGATGTGGACGACAACAACCAGCGCGATATCCTCGATATTGATTATTTGATTGATTGGCTATTCCGGGATGGCCCCGCGCCGGTACCGTGCCCGTGATCGCTCCGAAAGATAGCGCAAAAAGACAAGCTCCAGTTCAATGCCGGAGCTTTGTTCATGATGCTCCAATACCGTTGCCTGAAAATCAGTTACTCCCCCGGTCCCGCCGAAGGCGGGACGACCCACTGGTTAACAGCATTTTTTATGTAACAATCGGCCAGATCTGTAGTCATAAGGGTTAGATGAGAGGCGATAACCAGCAACAGAATCGCTTCTATGAACTGCTGGAGCCGGAGTTGTCGCGCCTTCAGGCCTTTTGCCAGAAGCTGGTCGGCGACCCGGAGCAGGGCGATGACCTCGTTCAGGATGCTCTCTACGACGCCTGGAAGGGTTTCGGCGGGCTTCGCGAAACCGGCGCCTTCAAATCCTGGCTCTATCGGATCGTGATCAACCGGTACCGAACGAATCTGAGGCAGTTCAAGAAGCGGGCGGCTCAAACCGAGCCGTTGACGAACGATGTTGCCGATGATCGGCAGCCAAGTCTGCAAGCGGCTCGCGACAGACTGTACATCGCCATGGCGGGTCTGTCGGCAAAAGACCGGACGCTGGTTACCCTTCACGAGTTGGAAGGATGGTCCCATTCGGACCTGGCTAAGATGTTCAAAAGCAGCGCCGGGGCCGTGCGAACCAGGCTCACGCGCTGCCGCCACCGAATGCGGAAGACATTGCGACGGCACCTCGAAAAAACGAACGAGGGCCTGTCCAGAACGGGAGTACCAAAAGAATGCGTTGTCGTCAAGCAAGACAGAAACTGACTTCCCTTTTCAGCAACTCTCTGGCCGAACAGGAAGCCCAGGCTCTTCGCGAGCACCTCAGGCAGTGCCCGGGTTGCGCTCGATTGGCCCAGGAAGAACGACTGCTGTCGGCCGATCTTGAACTACTGCGCCACGTACAGCCGTCCCGGGCCATGTCTATCGACCGGGTCCGTGAAGGAATCGCTATCCGACAGGAACATGACACGAATAAGAATCTGGGAGCACGAATAATGAGACAAGCAAGTGAAACTATTTATAGACGGCCACGGCTCAGCATGGCAGTGGCGGTGAGTTTTGTTCTACTTATGGCAAGTGTTCTGGTGCCGGTCGTGCCGGACCACGCCATTGGATACGAAGTTGCCTTTGCCGCCCCGGCTGACGGGCTGATCCTGCACGAACAGAATGCCCGGAAAATGCTGGCAGCGCTGAATATGGACGACGCCCGGGTGGTTGTCGTCGAAAGCGATAAGGGAACTGAATACCGAATCACGCCACTAACCGACACGGTTCAAGTGCGCCGCCTGATGGAGATACTCGATTCGCTTGGCGGGAGCGAGAAACGTCGGGTTGAAGCGACAGATCATACGGAAGGCAAACGAACGGTTTGGGAATTGCTGCTGGACCGCGAACCCGGTGACAAGCCGTCATCGAGTAAGGACCCTTCGAAGGTGTTTATTTCCCTCGACGATGTTGACGGCCTGCCGCAGGACGATTTCGTTTTGTGGATACCGACTGAGCGCGGACAGGACGATAGTCTGGCTGGAATCGTCATTGACCGGGAAGGTGACGAGACTAAGATCTGGATGCCGGGGTTGAGACCGGCCCCCGATGATCGTGGCTGGAATCCATGGCTTAACGGCAACACGGTGATGAAGACCGTGGGCCCGGATGGGGATTCCGTGGAGTATGATTTCACTAATATCGATGATGTCCGTAAGCTGGAGAAGATGGGTTACAACTTCTGGTTGATGGAGTTCGATACACCGGGACAGATCCCTATCCCCGACATGGGGCCCAAACTGAACGAGATCAAGCCCAATCCTTTTGCCGACCAGACCATCATCGAGTGCATGGTTCCCCAGGCGTACGAGATTCAACTTAAGATCCTGGATGAACGCGGGCGCATTATACGTATTCTGCAGGACTGTATTGTGATCGCCGGGATATATCAGGTCATCTGGGACGGGTTGGATCACGGGGGCAGCCCGGTTGAGCCGGGAACTTACCTGTGCCGTTTCACCGCCGGTGATTATGTTCAGACGGAGAAGATAGTGTTGTTGAAATAGGCTGTATTCCGGGATACGAATGCACAAAGGCTCCGGGCTTCTGTCCGGAGCCTTCTTACATCTGTAAGCAAACACCACTATGCAATAAAAAAGCTCCCCCTGCTGGATGAAATATGCAACTCGCTATTCGAGCCCGCGGCCTTAATGCTGGCTAAGCAGTCGCGGAAGTTAATGGTAGAGCAAGGGGTTGACAAATTGCGGAATTGTGGGTATATTTAGGTATATTTACATCTCGCGCCTGCAGTGAATAGTGTACGCAGCAGGTTCATTCAGGTAATTTCTCCCGGGTCATCGCATCAGATGGTACCTGCACAGGTATTAAACCTCATTACCTTGGGAGGCTTGTCTTGAGAAAGTCAATTACTCTTACGGTGTTATTAGTGCTTCTTCTAACGGCCACTGAACTGCCCGCGGAACCGCTTTTTAGTGACCCGGTCAATTATCCCGTGGGCGATCGCCCCTACGCGGTATGCCTGGCCGATTTTGATGGTGACAGCGACGCTGATTTAGCCACCGCCAATTATTGGTTCCACAGTGTCTCCGTTCTGATAAACAACGGCGACGGAACTTTTGCCGACGCGGTAAATTACGAGGTCGGGAGTCATAATCCTGAATTCGTTTTGGCATCTGACCTTGACGGCGACGGGGATGCTGATCTGGCGGCGGTCTGTGGTGTTTACGGTTGGGTCTACATCTTTGAAAATAACGGCGACGGGACCTTTGCCGACGCGGTGGGTTACCTAGTCGGGTATTATCCTCGATCTGTATGTGCTTCTGATCTTGACGGCGACGGAGATGCTGATCTGGCCCTGACCTGTTGTATGTCCAACAATATCGCCATCCTGAAAAACAACGGCGATGGGAGCTTTGCCGCCGTGGTCAATTACCCGTGCGGGGACTACCCCCGCTCTGTTTTTGCGGTCGACCTTGACGCCGACGACGACGCCGATCTGGCCGTAGTCAATAGCTACTCCGACAATGTCGGTATCCTGAAGAATAACGGCGACGGGACCTTTGCCGACGCGGTCAGTTACGCGGTGGGAGATAGCCCTAACTCTGTCTTTGCTTCCGACCTTGACGGAGACGGCGACGATGATCTTGCCGTGACCCATAACAACAATGTCGCTATCCTGAAGAATAATGGCGACGGAACCTTTGCCGACGCGGAGAATTATCCGGCCGGGTTCCTCCCTCGTTCTATCTTTGCCTCCGACCTTGATAACGACGGGGACTCCGACCTGGCAGTGACCATTTATGCCTTCGACAATGTCGCTATCCTACTGAACAACGGCGACGGGACCTTTGCCGCCGCGGACAATTATCCGACCGGGGATTTTCCTATTTCTGTCTTTGCCTCCGACCTTGACGGGGACGGGGATACCGATCTGGCCGTGGCCAATGCCGACAGCTACGATGTGTCGATTTTGTTGAACCTGACTAGTCTGCAGACCCCCGTAGAGTACGGCCCCTGGGCGGAATTGCCGATGGGCTTCGCTCTGAGCCAGAACCACCCCAACCCGTTCAACCCGAACACGACCTTCGAAATCAGCCTGCCTTGCAGATCGCATGTCCAGATCGAGATATTCGACATCGTTGGCAGAAAGGTAAAGACTCTTGACAGGGGTGAACTGGCGGCGGGAACCTATAGCGTAACGTGGGACGGGCGTGATGACGGTAACCATCCCGTGGCCTCCGGCGTCTACCTGTATCGCCTGCAAGCCGATGACTTCGTTGAATCAAAGAAGATGATTCTGATTAAGTAAGCAGGCCCGTCCACAGTCGAAATAACAAGGCTCCGAGTGTACACTCGGAGCCTTTTCTGTATCTACTCCTCCCTCCGGTAACCTCAACCGAGCTGGATCGCAAAAAAGACAGACCGCCATCTCTGTAACCCGTTACAATGCGATGGAAAAGCTCCCCCGGTCCCACCGAAGCGTGTTGAATTCGCTCCACGAACCCCAACCAAAGCGCAATCCGATCTCTCCCCGGCGCAAGTCTGCCGGGGGCTAATCGGATGAATCATCCTGAAATCTCTTCAGGTTGGCCAGGGCCTGCGGATTATCAGGATTCAGTTCCAGGGCGCGGCGCACCTGTTGAATGGCACCGAGCCGATCTCCCAGGCCGTAGAGTACTACCGCATACGTGTTTCTGAGATCGGAAGATTCCTCTCCCAGCGCTATGGCCCGGGCGAGATACTGGTTTGCTTTGTCCGGTTCGCCAATCTGCATGTAGCACGAGCCCAGGTTGGCGTGAGCCGGTCCGTGCCCGGGATCCAATTCTATCGCCTGCCTTAGGTAGCCGATGGCTTCATTAGGATTGCCTCCCCACATTTGCACGTTACCCATAACCGAGTAGCTCTCGGCGCGGTTGTCGTCCAGTCGGATAGCGGCCGCTGCGGCCCCGGCAGCCTGCGTCTGGAATCGGTTTCTTGCCAACTGTTGTGCCCAGTTCTGAAGGTAAGCAATGACGGTGTCGCGGTCATTGGGAGTCACTCCCAGCCGGGGAAAGGCCGATGTTCCCTGCGCCTGTCGGATGGCGTCAAGGTTGGCCGCGAGGTAATCGCTGGCAAACATTGCCTTTGGTGCACGATACTGGAGCAGGGGCAGGTCGTCGGTATTGATTTCTCCCTCTGAGGCAAAAGCGCGCAGTTTGTCACTATCAAGTGCGAAGGCGCGAAAAACGGTCCATGCGGACGAGTAACCGACCTTTCTCAGAGATGAAACAGCACGCTCGTTCGTCTGGTATGTTCTGATCAGGTCGATTGGTGAGATCTCAACCGGCAGTTCAGCCCCAATCAAAATGGCATCAGACACCACCGGATCTACCCAGAGCGTGGCATGGGGGAAAACTGACAGGAAGGTGCGGATGATTAGTTGCAGGCTCTCGGTATCAATCCAGTACAGGTGCATCCACTGTGCCATGATTCCTTGTGGTGCCAGACGGGCCCTGGCGTAGGCAAAAGCTTCGCGGGTAAAAAGGCGGCTGGAACCTGCCTGCCAGGGGTTGGACGGTTCGGAGGTGATAACGTCGTACTCGATAGGGCAGGTGCGCAGAAATGAACGGGCGTCATCCAAAACAATGCGGCAACGAGGGTCGTCGATCACACCATAATTCTCGTCGTCAAAAAATCTGCTGGCGGTAATCATTGCCGGCTCTATTTCCACGCAGTCAATCCGGGACGCCTCAAACAGGGACACAGTCCCGGCCGTTATGCCACTGGCATAACCAATAACGAGGACCCCATCGGCTTGAGGCCGGATTAACAGCGGCAATCCTCCAAGGAGAACCTGGGTAATCATGTCCTCGCCGGTGCCGGCGTCGGTCTTGCCATCGACTGTCAAAAACCGCCGCTGTCCCTCTTGAACCACAGCCACGGTAGCCACCGGACCGTCCTTATAAAACAGGAGTTGCTGCTGCTTGAGGCGATCCTGGATGTTTATTGCCTGATAGCGGTCGGCATACACATGAGCACCGCTGGTCATGAGCTTCTCATCCCATCCCGGTTGCCAGGGAGAAACCAAACCTATGACCACCAGCCCAGCCAAACCTGCCAGCCACCTTCGTTGGCCTGGCGCAGGAGCCCATTTGCTCCACAAGGCCACAATGGCAACAAGAAGAGTGACCATCAGGCCGACTTTGATCGTGAGTTGTGTGGTGCTGCTCAGGCCGACAGCGGGAATTAAGATAAAGCCGGTGGCAAAGCTGCCAAGGATGGCGCCGATAGTGTTGCCGGCATAGATGAATCCCGTCCGGCGGCCAACCTGACCGTTCCTGCTCACCACGACGCCGGCGGCAGCCGGGAATGAAGCGCCCATGAAAAAGGTAGCCGGAAACATAAGGATAAATCCGAGCACGAGCTGTCCGAGCAGAATGTGGGCGAAGTCGCCGCCAGTCAGTGAATAAAGGCTGACGAACAATGCCGGCAGGCTGTTAAAAAGAGTTGAGGTAAGCATGGCGGCCAGCGCCACTCCTCCCTGAAATAGTATCAGCATGATCAGTGGCTGCCTCTCCAGCGATTTCAGGCGGCTGGCGACCGCGCTGCCCGACGCGATGCCGATAAGGAAGGTTGCCAACATGATAGTGAAGGCGTAGGTGGTAGAGCCGATCACCAGGGCCAGCACCCGCGTCCAGAGAACTTCCAGTGCCAGGGCCACCATGCCGGAGCAGAAAAGCACGGCCACGGCGGTTATTTCCCGGGCAGATTTTTTCTCAGACGCGGCGCGGCTCGGCAGCCAGGTAGTAGTGCTGTAACGCCGGTCGATAAACCATGCCGCCATGGCTATACCGAGATTAATTATGCCGCACGTTATGAGAGTCCAGTTCGACCCGAGCTCCGGTAATAGTAACATACCGGCCCCCAGCACGCCAGTTACGGCACCGATCGTATTGACAGAGTAAAGAACACCCAGAACCCGACCGGACCCCCATGCCTTTGAGCCGAGTACGAAGCGGGAAAGAACCGGAAGCGTTCCGCCCATGGCCGCTGTCGGGAGTAGAAGTGAGAGGAAAGCACAGGCGAAACGTAGTAAACCTGTGCTACTCGGTGAGCCGGTGATGGAAGGATACAGGGATATGTAGATCTTCTCAAGAAGGGGAAAAAGAACGGGTGTAGCCAGAGCATAGAGGCCGATGAATAACTCCAGGGCGGCGTAGACTCGCACCGGTCGCGCGGAACGATCGGCCAGGCGGCCGAGGGTGATGGAGCCGATTGCGAGACCACTCATGAATGCTGTCAGCACCGTACTGACCGCAAGGGTTGTGGAACCAAAAAACAGCGTCAGCAGGTTGGTCCACACTACCTCATATATCAGGCCGGTTGCCCCCGATAAAAAAAACAGGGCCAGCAAGCCGCGATAACACAGATCACGCATAGGGTTGTCCTGGTTTCTGAGAAGACAAGTTACATTGCCGCCCTGGATTCATCAAGTATATTACGCAGTATCAAAACTGGACCCGATCTCAGGTGGCGATTGAGCAGTTCAACATTCTCGGCAGGAAGGTGAAAACTCTTCACGAGGGCGAACTGGCCACGGGCACATACACCGTAGCGTGGGACGGTCGTGATGACAACAACCGACCCGTAGCCTCGGGCGTCTACCTGTACTGTCTTAAGACCGACGACTTTATCGAGTCCAGAAAGATGGTGCTTGTGAAATAGTACTCAGATGTGAACTCGATCCGAGCGAATAAAGCTACGGACATTCCGACGGGCATCGGCCGGGCCGGCGCAGGCAGTCGGCCAGAATTACCAGATCAAGAGCATCGACCTCTCCGTTGTAATCCAGATCGGCTTCGTCGGGGCAGGGCGGCGGCGGACCGATACCCAGGAGCCATTCGGAGAGATAAGCGAGATCAGCTGCGTTAACCTGTCCGTCGTGATTGACATCAGCCATCAGGGCACAACAACCCTCGCAGAGATCAATCTGACCGTCCTCGTTTCCATCATTAAAGATGCCAATACCCCCGTTGGCCTCAAACCAGGTGCCGGCTCGAATGACGGCCTTTTGCAGGTCGGTCAAACCTCCCTGCTCAGTAGTGGCCAGAACCGTGACCACCTCGTAGTAATCGTCTGGACCCAGAGTGAGGTTGTTCTCAAAACACATGCCGGTGTATAGGTCCCCGGTGGAGCCGATCCCCCGCAGGCCGGGAACATTCATTTGCGACCACATCATCGCCTGATCGAAGCCGTCTTCGGTCAGTACCTGATTAACCTCGCCTACAAAGCCGCCGTAGGGCATGATGTCACGCGGAACACCGTTGAAATAAGATTGAATGAAGGCATTGCCGGCATAGCGCATATCGTTGAACACGCAGTTGTGGGGATATACATTGTTATCGCAGTAGCATTCATAGCCCCGCTGGTAGAGCAGGTTGCGTTTGGAATTAACACCGCCGGTGTTGTAAGGTATGTCGGTCGTGTTACCCTCCATCAGGTCATAGGGAACATCCCAGTCAACCAGTTCGCCCAGCAAAAGCCCGCTGTGACTGGCTCCGTCGTATGACCAGACCCTCAGGTATTCGAGAATAAACTGGCAATCATCGGAGGGCGCCACCCAGATCTTCTCGAAGGCGATAGTCGAATCCTGGGTGGTGAAAGTGCCGGACTCAAAGACTTCGGCGTCAAGATCAGCGCAATACTTGGTGCCCATATGGCCGCCCTGGGGGCGGAGGCCGCTGGGGTCGCGATAGGAGATACCCCAGATGATGGAGTTGAAATAGGCGCCGTTGTCGCGGCCGAAGAGTACCGAACCGTCAGCAAGATAAATATCAGCGGTGCTGTCGCAGTCTTCGGGATAATAATCCATGTTGCTCTCGCCCCATCCGGAACTGCCCACGTTGCCGTGGCTACTGCAGTTGAGTGACAGGCAACTGGTGTTGACAATATCCCAGGTGGGTTGCTCGGGCGGCGGTCCCACCCAGAGCTCAATCTCGATGGTATCCGGGAACCGGGCGTCGTTGCCGTCGAAGATGAGTCGCCCGGTCAGCCAGGTCTGATAATTGATGACACCGCCGTAATTGAGATGAATGGTTCCGGTCTCGGTGTTGTCCAGACCGGCCGGAACGGTACCCGAAAAACCGCTGTAAGCCAGCCAGCCGACCGGATCGTCGGTGGCTGCGATAAATTCTCCGGCAGCGGCCACACCATTGTCTTCCTCGACCGTGATGGTGTAGCCGAGGTCGGTGTTACCGAAGTTTTCCAGAGTCACGGTGGTGTCTTTCTGCGTGCCGGGAAGGGTACCCATGAAGTCTTCGATGAGTGTTTCGGACATACTGCTCATGGCGCTGGCCACCGGCTCCACACAGGGCATGCGGAACCACCGCATCGGGTTATTGGTGAAGCCGCCTTCCCCGCGAGGCATACCTCCGGCATCCAGGTCGTCCACGAACTGGATGTCGAGATACCAGTCAGTCGGAGAAGTGCCGCCGGACGGGTCAACCGTTACTGAACCGGACCAGTCTTCGCCAATCTGAACCTGCCGACCATGGGGCGTCATAGAGGCCCAGTGTTCACTGTGGCAGTCGTAGCCGCCGTATGGATCACAGTTCGGTGTGTAGGAATTGGTCAGATTGCGCTGTGCGTCCCAGGTGAGACCACCGTCGGACGACACAGAAACCCACAACTCGGCATTAGCGGCACCGCGATAACCATCCGGGTTGTATCCCCACTGGGCGCAGTCATCATCGATGCCTCCGGGTATATCGTTGAATTGCGACCAGATGCAATAAAGTTTACCGTCGCACTCCGACAGGATCATCTTTGCCACATTGGCCGACCACGCCCCCGGGGCGCAGTTTATTGATGGGTCGTAAGTATGGTCGCAGACGGTTCGGATATATGGATCGCTTTCTGACCAGTGCACGATGCGAGCTTCATAGCCCGACCAGTCGTCGCTTTCAACAAAGCACCAACCGCCTTGGTCGACGCAGGTATCGGCTGGCCACGGCTGGGTATGCCAGACCAGGTGGATAACGTCGCTTTGATCAAAGAGAATCGAAGCATCGAAAATGGCCTTGTGGCCGGCCTCGCCAATGGGGTATTTGGTGATATTTTGCCTGGGTTCCCAGGTGACGCCCTGGTCACTCGATGTCTGTAAGTAGATATCATTATCCAGTGTACCGACCCATGTATAACCGTAGATGGACCCGCTGGAGCACGTATCGCACGACGGCTCCTCGTAAGGCAAGCTAGCCGTCCAAACCATCCCGACTCGGTCGCCCAGATACTCACCAGAAATATCATGAGAAAGAACCGCGTTGCTGTCCACTACGTACGGGGGGTAGACCCACTCACCGCTGCCTTCATAGCCAACATTGCGGAAATACATCGTCGCCGCCCCAAAACCATCTACGGTTGGGTTGATTCGCGCCAGGACGTGCACCACTGTGTCCGTTCCAAGCTGGAAGAGGAACTTCGGCCAGATGGCACAATCTCCGTCGTCAGGGTTTTGCTGGTATATAGCGAGACTGTCCGGCACGCGCACATAGGTGGCGAAGCTAGCGCATGCCGGGCAGGCATCAAAATGAATCTGCGCCTGATTATCAGCGTTATATACTGGACTATCGTGACCGCCGACGACGGCCCGGTTATCGGGAGTTACCCATAGGTTGACCATGCCCGAGTAGTGAGTCTCCAGATCATGCAGGATCGTCTCGCCGACGAAGCTGCCGGTAGCGGATACATAGGCGTTATAAGCATAGGAGCGGCTGATCCGGTACGCCAGCGAGTCCGGCAGATACATCCAGGAAAAGTGCACCGTGGCCAGTCCTGGCACACCGGAATGCGGACCGGTTCCAATCATGCGGCCCACAGTGGCGTTGTGCTGAGTGTCCATCCAGGTACTCCCGAAGGCCACGCCGGGCGAGGCGCTCGAGGAGCTGAGGATCGGCGTCACCAGCGGGACACGGTGATCTTCCGGCGTATACGCTCCGAGGATTCTCGTTTCATCGGGAAGGGCGTAGGCTTCTGCCCGCATCCAGACGGGCGTCGGGTGCCGTTTGCCCTTTGAATTTCTCTTCTCAACGGTGTCCGCCTGAGTTGCCGCTAACGCGACCAGACAGATGACGGTCGCGCAGATAACTGTTGAAAGCCGCAGTCTAAACATATCAACCTTTCCTTGAAGGATAGTTACTCTTGTTGCGGCAGATGCGCATCAATAAAAGGTACTGCTGATCTATATATGACTCTGGTTAGAGTATTCGTCGTCGCTTTTGAAGTAACTTGTGCGGATTGATCGTAGAGAAGTGTCGAGAATGCTCCGCCCTTACGTAACCTGAATATAGCATCACCGGGGATGCCCCGTCAAGAACAATGACCCAAACAATCCACTTCCGGTCTGGCTTCATATTCGCCCATCAAAAACCACCTGCGTGGTAGCGCAGGTGGTTTGCGTTGCGCTTGCCGGAGATCAGGTTTCTTCGAAGCAGCTCTGCGGGCAGGGCTCCGGTGCCGTGTGAGTAAGAGCGCTTCGCTACGATAGATGCCATAAATAAAAGCTCCGGCCATGGCAGGCCGGAGCTTTGTTATTTTGCGCCAATGCCGTTGCCTGAAAATCAGTCGCTCCCCCTGATGGACAAAATATGTAACTCCCTCTTAATGCCGGGACCGGGGCTCTCGCTAAGTTATTGGGGGACTTTTTAGTCCCCCTGCCTCTTGACAGATGATGGAAAAATGGGTATACTTAACTAATTAAGCATCTCGCGCCTGCAGCAACCGGGATAAGCAGCAGGTTCTTTCAAGCCATACATCACCGAGTTCTATCATCAGAACGCACCTGTGCAGCCGTTCTTATCATATTTTCAAAGGATGAAATCGTGAACAAATCAGCCGCCCTCGCAGTGATGCTATTACTGCTTTTGTCAGTTAGCGTCCATTCAGCTGGAATGCCGCTTCCCTCCAAAGGCACCGAAAGCGCCGCCACCGGCGTCGAAGTAAGTGAATTCATTGGTCCGAATGGCCACATCGATCTTGATGCAGTGCGGCAGTCGGGCTACGAGGGAGCGCTGGACCTTGAAGGGTTCGACGTAACCATCAACCCATCCACGGGTCAACCTTTACTTCGGTCGACAGTTGCCGCCGAGACCGATTCGGACCCGGACGATATCTACTGGGACAACACCCTCGCGCCATCAGGATCCGGCGTAACTGCACCGGTCAGGGCCTTGACCGTATATAACGGAAACCTGATAGTGGGAGGAAATTTCCACACGGCCGGTGGTGTGGCGGTAAGCCATATCGCGTCCTGGGACGGCAGCACCTGGTCGCCACTGGGGTCGGGGACAAGCGACGTTGTAAGGGCACTGACCGTTTATGATGGCAAGCTGATAGCGGGGGGAGTTTTCACAGAGGCCGGTGGTGTCGCAGCAAGCCATATCGCGTCCTGGGATGGCAACAATTGGTCGCCGCTGGGGTCAGGGACAAGTGACAATGTCTATGCCCTGACCGTTTATGACCACGATCTGATAGCCGGGGGAGCTTTTCATGAGGCCGGCGGCGTGGTGGTAAACCGCATCGCGGCGTGGGACGGCAGCATCTGGTCGCCGGTGGGGTCCGGGACAAGCGGCAATGTCTATGCCCTGACCGTGTATCGCACAAACCTGATAGTTGGGGGCACTTTCGCCTACGCCGGTAGCGTGCGGGTGAACTCCGTGGCGTCATGGAATGGCAACGCCTGGGCATCATGGCTGGGGTCCGGGGTGAGCAATGCCGTCTATGCCCTGACCGTATATAACGACAAACTTATAGTGGGAGGAGCTTTTCATACGGCTGGAGGCGTGCCGGTGGAGCACGTGGCGTCGTGGACCACCGAGGCCGGCTGGGCCCCGCTGGGGTCCGGTGTGAGCGACGATGTCAAGGCCCTGACCGTATATGATAGGAAGCTGATAGTGGGGGGAGACTTCAAAAGAACGATGATAGGAGCCCTTTCTTGGGACGGGCACAACTGGTCAAGGCTGGGATTGGCACCGCCATACTTTGTATGGGCCCTGGCGGTTTATGACGGAAAGCTGATAGCTGGTGCGGGTGAAAGGTTTGCCTTCTGGTGCGGTCCGATACCCTACGTCGCGGCCTGGGACGGCAACATTTGGTCGCCGCTGGGGTCGGGAATGGATAACCGGGTCACGGCTATGGCCCTTTATGATGACAAACTGATAGCGGGTGGATATTTCACCGCAGCCGGTGGTGTGATGGCGTACGGAATCGCGTCCTGGGATGGAACCGACTGGTCGCCGCTCGCGTCGGGGCGATCGAGCGGTGTCAGTGCCCTGACCGTTTATGACGGCAGGCTGGTAGCGGCAACTGGTGACTGGTCGTTTTGGCTACCTTCGGGAGGATTAAGTTCCTGGGACGGGACCAGTTGGTCCTCGATGACGGGATCCTTCCCGCTTGAAAATTTCACTATCTCTTCCGTGGTCGTTTACGATGGGAACCTCGTTGTCGGGGGAGGAATTTGGAACGAAGCGGGCCCCATACCCTGGATCACGCACGGTTTTGTCCTCTCCTGGGATGGCAGCAATTGGTCGTACCTGGGCCTGATGTCTGGTAAAGGTGTTCGTGCTCTGGGTGTTTATGATGGGAAACTGATAGCGGCCGGATCATTTACAGAGGTGGCCGGCGTGCCGGCGAATCACATCGCCTCCTGGGACGGAAGTAGCTGGTCACCGCTGGGGTCAGGGACGAGTTCTCATCCTTTGGCCTTTACCGTATATGACGGCAAACTGATAGCGGGGGGAGGTTTCACAACGGCCGGCGGCGTGGAGGTGAACTATATCGCCTCGTGGGACGGCAGCAACTGGTCGCCGCTGGGCTTGGGAATGGATAAGAGTGTCCACAGTCTGACCGTGTATCACGGGAGGCTGGTTGCGGGAGGCAGTTTCACCACCGCCGGTGGCGTGGCGGCGAACAGAATAGCATCCTGGGACGGAGCCAGTTGGGCACCTCTGGGGTCAGGGACGAATAGCACCGTCCGTGCGCTGACCATGTATGACGGCGAACTGATAGCGGGCGGTTCTTTCATAACCGCCGGTGACAAGGTAGCGGCCTATCTGGCTGAGTGGACGAAGTGGTGCTGTTTCGTGCGTGGCGATGTCAACCACGACGGCGAGGTGGACATACTGGACTTCCAGTACCTGAGTGACTTCCTGCACAAGGACGGTCCAGAACCCCTGTACCTGGAACAGGCCGATGTGGACGGTGACGGCGAGATAACAACGGAAGATCTGTCGTGTCTGGCGCGATACCTGTTTTCCACGGGGAATCCGTGTGTCTTTGTGCCGTGCCCATAAACTGAAATACAAGCATTAACCGTTAAATAAGGGGAAGAACGCATGAAAAACTCGACCGCCATGGCAGCACTGCTGGTGCTGCTTGTGACAACTGCCGGGTTAGCGGAGGTACCGCTTTTTAATGATCCGGTTGATTACGCTGTGGACGATCGCCCCCGTGAGATTGTCCTGGCCGATCTCGACGGCGACGGCGACGCTGATTTGGCCGTGGCCAATTTTTATGCACACAATGTCTCCATCCTGATGAACAACGGCGACGGGACATTTGAAGCCGCAGTCAATTACGCCGTTGGGTCTTATCCTAATCATATCTCTGCTTCTGACCTTGACGGTGACGGCGACAATGACCTGGCCGTGACCTGTGAAACTACCGACGCGGTTTACATCCTGAGAAACAACGGCCACGGGAAGTTTGTTGGCGCGGCCAATTACCCGGCCGGGGATGCACCTGGTTGTGTCTTTGCTGCCAAGCTTGACGAGGACGACTACATTGATTTGGCTGTGGCCAATGCTTATTCTGACAACGTCTCCGTCCTGATAAACAATGGGAACGGGACCTTTGCGCCCCCGGTGAATTACGACGCCGGGGAAGGTTCTGTTTCGGTCTCTGCTTCCGACCTTGACGGCGACCGCGATGCTCATTTGGCCGTGGCCAATCCCGGTTCCGGCAACGTCTCAATCCTGATGAACAACGGCAACGGAACCTTTGCCCCTGCGGTGAATTACGAAGTCGCAAAGTCTGTTGTTGCTGTGTCTGCTTCTAAACTTGACGAGGACGACAACGTTGATTTGGCAGTGGTCAGCGCTTATTATGACATGGTCTATATCCTGAAAAACAACGGTGACGGGACGTTTGCCGACCCGGTAGAGTATGCGGTCGGGGATGCTCCTTATAATGTTATTGCCTCTGACGTTGACGGCGACGGTAACAATGATTTAGCCGTGGCCAACTATTGGTCCGACAGTGTCTCCATTCTGTTAAACAACGGCGACGGGACTTTTGACGCCGCGGTGAATTATGTCGTCGGGGAAGGTCCTGCCAGTGTCTCCGCTTCTGATCTGGACGGCGATGGCGACACCGATCTGGCCGTGGGCAATTATGACGCCAATACCGTTTCCATCCTGTTCAATCTGACTCCCCCGTCACAGCCTCAATACCAGTGCCGACTGCGTGGCGATGTCGACCGCAGTCTTCAAGTGGATATCCTTGATGTCGATTACTTCGTGGATTGGCTTTACCGTGGGAGTCCCGCGCCGCTTTGCCCTGACGAGGCCGATGTGGATGGTAACCAGCAGCAGGATATTCTGGATATAGATTACATGATTGACTGGCTGTACCGTGGCGGCCCCCCGCCGATGCCGTGCCCATAAACTGAAATACAAGCATTAACCGTTAAGTAAGGGGAAAAACGCATGAAAAAATCAACCGCCATGGCAGCACTGTTGGTGCTGCTTGTGACAGCAACCGGATTGGCGGAGGTACCGCTTTTTAATGATCCGGTGGACTACCTTTCGGAGTATCGGCCCTTTGCGCTTTCCGTGGCCGATCTTGACGGTGACGGCGACGATGATCTGGCCGTGAGCAACTACAATTCCGCCGCTGTCAGCATCCTGTTAAACAACGGCGATGGGACGTTTGCCGACGCCATGAAATTCGGGGCCGGGGATTATCCTAAGGGTATTTATGCTTGCGACTTTGATGGCGACGGCGACGCTGATCTGGCTGTGACCCTTTCAGCAAGCGACAGGGTCTGCATTATGAAGAACAACGGGAACGGGTATTTTTGGGAACGGAGCTATTTCCCGACCGGGGATCATCCTAATTGTGTCCTCGCATGTGACGTTGACCTTGACGGCGACGCCGATCTGGCCACGTCCAACTTGCATTCCGGCGATGTCTCCGTTCTGAAGAACAACGGCGACGGGACATTTGCCGAACCCGAGAACTACGCTGTCGGGGAATATCCCTGGAATGTCCATGCTGCCGACCTTAACGGCGACGGCAATGCTGATCTGGCTGCATCCTGCAGCGGTTCTAACTCCAGTTATGTCGCCATACTGATGAACAACGGCGACGGTACATTTGCGGCAGCGTACAATGTTCTGGCCGGGGAAGGTCCTACCTGGTCCTGTGCGTCCGACTATGACGACGACGGCGACAACGATCTGGCCGTGGTCAACCTCAGAGGCCCTAGTGTTTCCATTCTGAAAAATCACGGCGACGGGACATTTGCCGACCCGGTGAATTATGCGGTTGGGGAAGCTCCTTACGGCATCGTTGCTTCCGACCTTGACCTCGACGGCGACGACGATCTGGCCGTGGCCAACTACTGGTCCGACGGCGTCTCCATCCTGTTAAACAACGGCGACGGGACATTTGCCGACGCCTTAGATTTCCCGACCGGGGATGGTGCTTGTGATGTCCGTGCTTCTGATCTTGACAGCGACGGGGATTATGATCTGGCTGTGATTAATCATAACGTACATACCGTTTCCATCCTGACGAATCTGACTCCGCCATTACAGTCTCAATACCAGTGCCAGGTGCGTGGCGATGTAGACCGCAGTCTTCGCGTAGACATCCTTGACATCGATTACTTCATAGATTGGCTACACCGCGGGGGACCCGCGCCGCTCTGTCTTGAAGAAGCCGACGTGGACGGTAAT
>CP070674.1:448287-502878 GCA_020351995.1 Candidatus Zixiibacteriota bacterium | reverse complement strand
AAATCTGGTACCCCCGCCAGGACTCGAACCTGGTACCCTCTGCTTAGAAGGCAGATGCTCTATCCGGATGAGCTACGGGGGCAATCGTATTGAAAACCAACAAGATAGCTTGTTGTCTTAACGCGCCGAAATATAAGAGCGGAGATTGTGGAAATCAACTATTATTTCAAAGATAGATCTGCGCCTTAGCTCAGCAGTTCCGAAGGCCGATAGAAACACCGCCTATTTCTGCGGATGCTGATGAGGTGAAAATCCAGCATGGTGGGATCATTTATACGCGGCAAGAATTACGGCCTGCGGGACCGGCTGCACACTATTTAACCTCTCTCCGTCTTGCTGATAAATGCAGAATCCGTGGATAATAGTGCTGCGGAACTACCTGTTCGACCCATGAAACAGATTTCGGTAGACATCTTTGGCCCGGTTGCGGTCACTTCCCGGTCGCATCGAAAATATGACGACCGCAAGATGCTCCAGCGGATCGTCGTTGCATGTGCTGCCCTACCATTGACTCTGCTGATAATACTGGCGGTTTCCGGCAAGGTATCTTTGACGGTCGCGGGTATCTATAACCTGGTACTTTTTCTTTTGTTATGGTCGATAGTCCGTTTTCCGCTTCAGCGCTGGCTGCAGGGAGTTGCTTTGTTTTTGAGCGCCGTCAACCTGATGGTTGTCTCACCTGAGTTGTTTCTTAGAACCATCGATTTTGAGTACGTGTCCGGCGTATCGTTCGGCGGCCTCCGACCGGAAAGGCGTAGTTTTTTCGAACCAGATGATGAATTGATGTGGAAGCATCGCCGCGGCCAACCGGGTATCAATTCATTCGGTTTCCGTGGTCGCGAAGTTCAGGTTCCGAAACCGAAGGGTGTGCGAAGGATACTTTTTATCGGCGATTCGTGCACCGATCAGGATTTTGCCGGTTATGTCGAGCAACTTCTTAATAGGCTAGCAGGCGGTGACAGCCTGCGATTCGAGTGTATCATTATGGCCGTGCCGGGTTACAGTTCATTTCAGGGTATAGTGATCGCACAGAAGTATGCTGAACTTGTAAGAGCCGACATTGCGTTCGTATATTTCGGTTGGAACGACCATTGGCTCGCGTACGGGGGAACCGACGACGAGTTCGCGGGGGAGAGATTCGATTCTATCATCAGGCATATCTATAACCACAGTCGCCTCCTGCAGCTGGGTGTGAGGGTCTCGCCGGATTCCCCGGGCGGCTCCGAATCCATAATCGAACAAGTTCGGGTGCCCGCACCGCAGTTCCGGGACAACCTCAAAAGTATCAGTTCGATCCTAACGGGAGCGGGCACAAGAGTGGTGTTCATTACCGCTCCCTCCAATCACGAACAGGCCGGCGTGCCGCGATATCTGGTTGAACAGAGACTGGCGCCCAATGAGGCCTTTGTTCTTTCCCGACACCGTCAGTACTGTGATATCGTTCGCGACGTAGCGATGGAGACCGCCAGTGGCCTACTTGACCTCCAAAAGGAGATGGCCGTTCGACCGAATTATGGACTTTTCATGACCGATGGCATCCACTTCACCGATACCGGTCTGAAAGCCGTAGCAGCTTTGGTGTATGTGTACCTGCTCGAATCGGGCCAGGCGTGAGACAGCTATTGACAATCGCGCAACACGATAAACGTCCTAACGCGTCGGTCTATTGCTCGACGACCACTGTGCCGGTCATAACCGGATGTTGAGTACAGTGATACGGATACGTTCCCAGCGAAGTGAATCTGTGTGAATAGGTGTCACCCTGCCCCAATAAAGGACTGGCCAATTCGCTGCCGGTGTCAGAGGTTACGGTGTGCTGAATAACATCGTCGTTACGCCAGGTCACGGTCGTACCCACCTTAACAGTAACTGCTGATGGCGAAAAAGCTGAACCGGATATGACGATTGTACCCGTGAAAGTATCAGACGGCGGATTGGAGGTATCGTCTGATGATGATGCGGGGTTTCCATCACCACCGCACCCCGACGTGACAAACAGGACGGCCGCAATCATTAGGGCCGCGAGGATGTCTCTTTTGAGTAATCTTACCATAATATCGTGTCCTGCCATGGTTGAACATTGAAGCTTTATTGTTAAAACATCCTTCGAAAATATATTGTTCCTTTGCGGGTCAAGTGAATCCCCTGTACCACTTTAGCCGGGTAGTTGATTGTAGTCCCTATATGATAAGGCCGGTTCTGATTCGAATGAGACGGTGCGCAATACACCGGGGCACGGTGGAGTGCTCTGAGCGAACTGTGAGTGCGGGATATAGTTACGAAAAAGCCCCTGCTTTAAGGCAGAGGCTTTCCGCGAAAAATCGGTTACGCGGATGTTTCTTATTTCGAAGCCGCCTGAACATAATGGCCGGGCGGGGCATCCTTCGGTGACCGGCCATCATCGTGGCATCCGGAACAATCGGGCGGGGCATCGAAAGCGCTATCAACGTGACAGTCGCTGCATTCGAGTTCAGCATGGATTTCGTCCAGTTGCAGCCCGGTTACAGCGTGGCGGAAATTTTTCTGGTTC
Source organism: Candidatus Zixiibacteriota bacterium (assembly GCA_020351995.1). GTDB lineage: Bacteria > Zixibacteria > MSB-5A5 > GN15 > FEB-12. The sequence continues at coordinate 500,348 of CP070674.1, read as the reverse complement.
CAGCCGCCATGGCAATTCGTGCACTGGTGGTCAAGCTTGCTGATTTTTTTGCCGGTTGGGTGGCAGGCGCGACAACTCAATTCTGCATGAAACCGGTTCAGGGCCCAACTGCCGTCGGCGGCATGCACAAAGGCCGGTTTTTCTTTCGTGCCGTGACATTTGCCGCACTCGTCCTGGGCATGACAATCATTGCATATGGCATGAATCTCTTCGTCGGTCTTGCGCGGGCTGTATTCTTTCCGCAAGTCGTGACAATAACTGCAATTCTCGTGTTTGTGACAGTCCACGCAGCGTAACTCGAACAGATCGATATGTTCCTGGTGGTGGAATGTAACTACCGGGCCTGCCTGGTACGGTGTGGTCCAGACCTTTTTATCCGGAACGGTGATTACCGGGTGCGAAATACCAAGGATATCGGTAGAATCCAGCGGTGCTCCGGAAAGATCATAACCGTTGGTGGGAAGGTGGCAGATTATGCACTTGGTGTCATGACTCCATTCACGGTGGCATCCCATGCACTGCCGGTGGTAGGCCCCCTTGAGACCCGGCTTGCGTAGTGTCTGTGGTTCCGTAGACTCGTCGGTATGGCAGTCATTGCAGGGAGGAAACTTTCCGGGCGGGCTGTAATGGTGGCAAACGGAACAACCTTCGCCCATTTCTACCATTTCCGCGTGAAGCTTGTGGTTGAAATCAACCGGTGCGTATAGATCTGATAATTCATCGATAACCCTGACCCCGGGTCCCTCGGAAGGCTTATGTAGGTCGGCCGGCATAGCTCCTGTGCGAGCGCACATCTCAAGGCAGGGGTTGCTTTTCGTGGGTGTTTCGCAAACGTGACAGTCACTGCAAGGTGGTTGGGTAGCGTCGGGAACGGAACGATCCTGAGACTGCCCAAAACACGGCATGTAAGTTATTAACAACAGCAACAGTACGCTTATACACCAATTGCCAAGATTCCTGTTCATCCTTTGAAGCTCCATTTATTAAAGTCAACTCTGATCATCCCGTTGCCCCGAAGCAACCCCTCCCGAATTCATTTCCGGTGCCTTTTCCTGTCAAGCAATATCCAGAATACAGTGAACAGAAACATGGCCCCAACGGCCAACAGGTATTCCTGCCCTTTGGTTAGCGTCATGAAATCATGCAAGACATGCACTTAAAAGTCTCCTCACAAAACCGGAAATGATTGGCCATCCCCGCCCGGCGCTCGCAAAAGTTTCTTTACATGTTCTAACGCCTTGCCCATCTCCGGTGTCAACTCCTATCTGACAGACGCTCTCTGGATATACTCCCCTGGAGGAGCATCCTCATGGTTACGACAGTCATCATGACAATCGTAACACCGCGGTATCCTGCTGTACATAAGGTTCTTGTGACAGTCGATGCAATCAAACTCACCGTGAGCCTCGTCAAGCTGGAGCCCGGTTATGCTGTGGCGAAAGTTCTGCTGGCTCCAGCCACCGTGGCAGTCGGAACACTTATTGCTCAATTTACCAATTTTCCTGCCGGTCGGGTGGCAAGCACGGCAGGACAAACCTTGATGGAATCGGTTCAGTTCCCAGTGACCGTTACCGCCATGTGTAAAAGCCGGTTTTTCGCCAACACCGTGGCACTTGTCGCAGGCGTCCGATGCGTGACAATCATTACAAATAGCGTGTATTTCTTCGTCTGTCTTATGGGCAGCCGGGTCTTTCTCCAGGTCGTGACAGTAGCTGCAGTTTTCCTGCTGGTGACAGTCAACACAGCGCAGTCCGAACAAATCGATGTGTTCTTGATGATGAAATGTCACCAGTGGGCCGGCGGTGTAAGGTGTGGTCCAGATCCTCATCTCGGGGACCGTTATAACCGGGTGGGAAATACCCAGAATGTCCGTCGAGTCGATACCCGAGGTCGTAAGGTCGACGCCGTTGGCGGGCAGGTGACAGACGATACATTTGGTGTCATGACTCCATTCCCGGTGACACCCCATACACTGACGGTGAAAGGCACCTTTTAAACCCGGCTTACGTAGTGTTTGCGGCTCACTGGGTTCGTCACCATGGCATTCACTACAGGGCGGTATTCTACCCGGGGGACTGTAATGGTGACACACAGAGCAACCCTCACCCATGCCGACCATCTCGGCGTGAAGCTTGTGATTGAACTTCACGGGGCCATACAACTCCTCTAATTCATCTAGCATTGCAACCTCAGGGCCCTCGGCAGCACTATGTCCTTTTGTCGCCTCGGTTTTCGTCCACAGGCATAATTCCAAACACGGATCGGCCGTCGAGGGTGACTCACACACGTGACAGTCGCTACAGGGTGGCCGAGTGGCGTCCTGCTCGGAGTCCTGCGATGAGGAAGAAATGGCGGCGCCCGTTAGATAGATCATTAACAGCAGGCTTATCGACCAAATACTAATTGTCTTCTTCATTTTCTTGAGGCTCTTTCTATAAGGCAACTCTGGTATATTGAGAGCCGGGACAACAGTCACGGCTCATTTCTTTTCTTTATTATTTCCTCGGTCGAGCACCATCCAGAATATGGTGAAGATCGTCATGGCTCCCACGGCGATCAGATATTCCTGCCCCTTGGTCAGTGTCATAAAGTCATGTAATACATGCATGTTCTCTTCTCCTTAATGGTCGTCATCGACGTATGCGGGATGCTTTCTTAATATCGGCATACGATTTACGATGAAACGGAAGGTCAGGACACCTATCGTGATAACGGTTATGGTTACCCCGAACTCCATCCAGTGCGGGATGTAGCGATCAACCTGATCCCAGTTCAGGGCAATCATCGATACAATAACACGGTTGAAGATAATGCCCAGTATAGCCCATGTCGCCCCAACTCTTACCATGCCCGGAGACTGGCGGCGCGACGCCCAGAACATCAGCAGCGAAGGAGCCAGCACAAAGCCGAATACTTCCAGCAGGAACCAATTCCCCATCTCGGTACTAAGATAATGCCAGTTGTTATCGTGCGCCACACCAATCCATTTCAGGCAAAAGTAAGTGAACAGCAGCGCCGACGCCCCCTGACCCAGGCCGAGTGTTATGTCATCCAGCCGCTTGTGATCCGCATGGCTTACCTGGTCGCCGAAAATACGATGCGACAATGTACTTTCGAAAATGACCATCGTCATCCCGGCACAAATCGCGGATATGAAGAAGAAAACCGGTATGAAGGGACTGTACCACAGCGGATGTAGCTTGGCACCGGCCATCAAGAACAGGGCTCCCAGCGCGGACTGATGGAGCGTTGACAGAATTACACCGAATATCGTGGCACCGATTGTAATTCGCACCGACCACTTGCGCCAATTCTTCCAACCCAGCCATTCGAATAACGCCGGACAAAATTCGAAAAATTGAACTGTGAGATACGTGGCCACGTGCCATCCGACCAGAAACATGACCGACGTCACACCGTAGGATACGAACATCGGGTAAGGCAGACGCCAGGGCCGGCCAAGGTCATAACAAAGCCCGATGACGACAAAGAAATATCCCAGGAAACCGGTTAAAATGGCCGGACGCACAATGGGTTTGTATTTCTTCATACCGAACAGATAAACGGCCGTGCCCATCGTGAATCCTCCCGCGGCCAGCGCCACGCCGCTCAAGACGTCAACACCGATCCACAGCCCCCAGGGATTGTTGTCACTTAAATTGGATATTGCCCCGATTCCCTGAGTAAACCGAATCCACGTTATTGGGATACCGACCGCCAGAATGGCCGCGATTATGAAATTAAATGGGGTCAGCAGGCTTCTCAAATAGTCCGGCAGCGACATTCCCAGTAAGAGCTTCTCGGTAACCCAGCTGTCTTTATTCATGACGGTAGCCATCACCCCATCCTTTCTCGTCATCAACTGTGGTGTCAGTCTCTGGTCCAGCTTCCTGCCGTTCACGTGCCTTTGAGAACTTCCAGAATCCGGTAAGCATTACCGGCCAGACCGTCAGGACTATCGGTACCGCGCTCAAAAACCCGCGGGTAAATTCGGGATAAGGCGTCGAACCGAGGTTGTTGGCGAAACCGATATTTGTGAAATCGGTGCCGGCAAGGTAGAGCCAGCTGGTACCGCCAACCTCCTCTTCACCATATATGTGCTGCTGATACCGGTCCGGATCGTGCCGTATTTTCTCGCGGGCGAGCAGGATAAGATCACTCCGTTTTCCAAATGTGATGGCTTCCTTCGGACAGACATCGGCGCAGGCGGGAATCTTGCCTTCGATAATGCGGTCGTGACACATCGTACACTTGCGCACCTCGGGGGAGAAGGCGTCGAAGTAATCGTAGGTCGGCATCCTGAACGGGCATGCCAGCATGCAGTACCGACATCCGATACATACGTCCTTATTATACAGCACCGGGCCCTCCGGGGTCTTCGTGAAAGCCCTGACCAGACAGGCCGAGGCGCAAGCTGGTTCGTTACAATGCATGCATTGTTTCTTCACATATATCGGGTTCTCGGGGTCTTCGCGATTCGCGAAACGGTTAACGACCGTATAGCTGTTCGGATCGGTCCGCCGCTGGTGGTCGAAGACACTGTTGTCCGATAAGTTCAATCCCTCCAGTGAACGCTTGTTGGTTTTCTTGCAAGCTTCCTCACAGCGTCGGCAATTAGCGCCTATGCACAGGGTGGTATCGGTCAGCATGCCATACCGGTCCGGCCAGCCCTTGAAGTCCTCCATGCCGTGGGCGGTTGATGTCACCCCGAGACATGCTGCGGCTGTGGAAAGCTTGAGAAAATCTCGTCGTTTTAGACTCATTGATCGTCTCCTGATGATATTACTACTATGTCTATACTGTTGGCCATGTGAAAAGATTCACATTAACATCCAAAAAAAAACCGTTAAATCGAGCCCCATTATAGGGACTCAATCCGGATTTGTCAACAAGAACTCGCTGCCGTAAAATGAGGCTCGTACCGCGCTGCTATAATCGGGACTCGAAAAAACAATCGGGGTGAGAGGATTTGAACCTCCGACATCTTGCTCCCAAAGCAAGCGCGCTGCCAGACAGCACCACACCCCGGATCTTGGCCGATCAGTCTGGCTTTAACTCAGGCGGACTACCAGGTAGCCACCGCCTCACCTGAATCGAAGTAACGGCGGCCTATCCCTACGAACTGCCGTCGGTTTTCTTGTCCTCTCGCTTCAAGACGTCCTTAAGTCCCGATAGAGTTGCCAGCCACTTGAACCAAAATGGGGAACCTAGTGATACCAGTACGATACTGATCAGCAGCCCCAGCCAGTTTGTCAGTTCTCCATAATACGTCCATCCGTTGGGGAGCAGATCAAGATTGAAATAGGCGATCTGTCCGGTCAATCGCTCTGCCTGGTCGAGAGCCTTGCCGGCCTGGGCGCGGTACATGTCCTCAAGAAGGTCTTCGTATTTGGCTGTCATTTCGCCGGCTCGGTCAGGTACTACGGCCTCCAACAAGCTACGAAGCTCCTCGACAATCTGCTCGCGCGAGGAACCGACACCAGACACCTCTTCGAGAAGGGTATCCACCTCCGGATACAATACACCGATCTGGCTGAGAGCCAGATCGGACACTTCCTGGTATGAAAGCGTACTCATTGGAATGTTCTCAGCCGCAGCCAATACTTGCTCAGAGCCTTCCAGGTACTGATTGCGTAACTCGGGACTCACCGACAGGTCTCGAAGCAGGTCAAGCGCGTTTACCTGGAAAGCGATAGCGATTAAGGCGGCACAGCAAACGCTTACAATTCGGGAATGCAGGGCGAATCGTTTTCTCAGAAACGCCTGAATGGACTTAAATTTCGCCTCAAATACCGATATGTCACTTTCAGTGGCGTCTTTTGCCGCCGCCTTCAGATTATCTTTGAGTTCGGACGGCTCGATCCAGCTTACGTTGTCATAATATCCGGGCGTTTTGTCCGGACTACTCCTCTTGGAAGACATTGGTTTTACCAGCAACTTCCTGGCTAAGGTGAATGCGTCTCGTTTTTCGATCTTCGCGTCTTCCAGAGCCGCAGCCACTCCCCTGGCGAGGTTCCGCGCCCGAAGCTGCAGAAGCGATTGAATGAACTGAACCATGCTGGTGACAATCAAACTGAGCAGTAGCATGATTGTGGAAAATCCAATCAGTGTGCCAAGCAAGTCAAGCAGCTTGCTTGATGCCGTGAATGTATCCATATTCTAGCCTCCGTGTCTTGCGTTTATCCAACGCGTACCATTGCCACTGTGCGTAGATTTTACGCTTGGCGGCATGTTCAAATCGTTCTGGCTGTCGGGTATCTCCACCAGGCGAAACCAATCGCCGTCAGTTTCGATTAAAATCGTGCGGCGATCGGTCTCAATCAGTTCAGCCAGCGATTCGGCGTCTTTGAAATCCGTGGTGTCGAATCTCTTTTCATGAATGTAGGTGCTGTAGAATCTGTGGGAACGTCCCAGGCGCTTGATAAGGCCCGGGTTGGGGTGTCTCCAGCTGTTGCCAAATCCCCTTGGGCCCATGGATGCGACCGACAACACGAGTCCGTTCATAAGAGTGTCTACAAATGCCGGGTCAAAGTGCTTGCTGCCATGATGCGGTACCTTGTAAACGTCGCAGTCGATTGCCCCGGTGCGGTTGTCTGCGATAAGGTCATCCAGAAACGTCCGTTGCGATTTTTCATTCTGGTCGCCGGTGAAGAGCATCGCAAAGTCACCATAGACCAGTCGAAAGGTAACACTATTGCCGTTGATAGTATTCCCCCAGTCGGTGCCCTTGTAGGGCAGGGCCGGTTTCTGCGGCCAGAGTAACTCAAACCGGACGTCGGAAATTGCGCTACGTCGATCGTCCTCTATTTCGTTGATAAAGTCTGACCCTACGAAGCATCGTCGAAACTCAACCGAATTGTCAGATGCGGCTAGCCGATCGACGGCTTCAGCCAAATCTTCATAAATGCCATGAAGATCGTCGCCGGCCAGTGCCGTCTGCATTTCCGACCTGTTGTCAATGAGATGATCCTCCAGAAGCGACCCCTGGTTTGTCACATATGCCATTCCGCGGGTTGGACTGGACTTGGATCCCTTGTATACAGCTTTCTGACCGGTCGGAATCGGAGAGGGGAAATGACCGCCCGGTTGCCAACTGACGAGACCGCTGTGATAGAACGTCTCCACCGAGGCGACACCATCGTTTATCAGCCTTGTCAAGGCGGTTATATGGTCGGAGTCATGATGGCTGATAACGGCATGCTCGATAATCGGACTGCTGCCGGGGTAGAGTCTTCGCAGAAAGTTGCCCATAAGATCTTCGTTGCTTCCGCTAAAAGAGCCGCCATCGATAAGGACATCTACCCGCTCCGAACGCGATTGATCCTCGTCGTCGGGCAAGACGTCGTAGCTGAACTTGTTGGGCAATTGAATCAGGATACCGTCTCCCTGGCCGACGTAGACTATCCAGATCCGCAGAAGGGAATTCGGATCGGGCGTATGGTCCGTTATCTGCTCGCGCTGAAAAGTTGCGTAACGTCTGGGCGTAGCCACTGTCGATATCGCCAGACCCAGCAGAATAGCTATGAGACCCAAGGTGATGATCGCAGGACCGGCACGACGGCGAACGCCTGCTCGTGACCGAGGATGCTTACGACGCACCCTACAACGCGCTGAGTTTGCTGATGCATCCATAAACTGTCTCCTTCTTTCGTGTGATAACTAATACGCATTAACTTCTCGCCCGGGCAGCGTAGACGCACCTGCCTCTACCGCAGGGCATCGAGATAGATATCCAACTGCAAGTCGTTGGTGTGTTGTTCGGTGTCAGTCCTGAGGAACTCCCCTTGTGCCGGGCGAGCGAACGCTCGACATGACCCTATATAAGATGCGACTGGAAGCCTGGCAAGGGAAAAAGCCAGTATACCGGGTCTACAATATTGGATTGCAGGAGAAATCCAAAAAGTGCAACCGGGAAGGCCAACCGCGGCGTACAAAATCGGGGTGAGAGGATTTGAACCTCCGACATCTTGCTCCCAAAGCAAGCGCGCTGCCAGACTGCGCCACACCCCGGTTTTCGGCCCAAATGATACCGTTTAAACCCTATCCTGTCAAGATGATTATCTCTCTTCCGACTACCAAGCTGCTGGGTTTAGGTAACTTAAGTTGCTCGTGACAACAAACCCACTTGCCTAATCACGATTTTCCCTTAAATTCCGTTGATTATGCCCAAAACTAACCTGCTCGGTTTTACCGCGGCGCAGCTGGAAGGGCTGATGCTTTCGTTGGGCGAGAGGGCCTTCCACGGACGCCAGCTTTTCAAATGGTTCTACAAGCTCCGCCAGTACGACTTCAGCCGGATTACGGATCTGTCCAGGGACCTCCGCACCCGTCTCGCAGAGGGCTATGACTTTCGAGGCCTGACCTCGGAACACACCATGCTTTCTCAGGACGGCACCCGCAAGTTTCTCTTCCGGCTCGACGACGGCCTGGCCATAGAGTCGGTCTTGATCCCGGAGGAGGTGGGACGAAAAACCGTCTGTATTTCATCGCAGGTCGGGTGCCCTCTGGGATGCGCTTTTTGCGCGACGGGCAAGATGGGTGGAGGCCGAAACCTCACAGTCGGCGAAATCGTGGGCCAACTCATCTTCCTGCGTGATCAATATGGCGAAGATGCCTTTACCAATATCGTGTTGATGGGGATGGGCGAACCCCTGCTGAACTTTGACAACGTTATTGAAGCTGTAAAAATCATTAGTGCCGGCGACGGATTGTCGGTCGCGGCCAAGAAGGTTACCATTTCCACGGCCGGGATTATTCCGGTTATCCGGCGATTGGCGGACATGAAACTAAAAGTCCGGTTGGCGGTATCACTTAATGCAGCCCTTCAGGAAAAACGCTTGCGGATAATGCCGCTCGCGAAAAAGTATCCCCTCGGCCAGCTGGCGGAGGTATTGAAATACTATACCGATGTGACCAGGTTTCGGGTGACTTTTGAATACATTCTCTTTGCCGGTTTCAACGATACCATGGATGACGTAATGGCTCTGAGCCACTTGATTCGCGGTATACCGTGCAAGATAAATTTACTTGCGTATAATCCCGTTGAGGGTTTAGAATTCGAGCGTCCGTCCGAAGAGGCCGTCGATTGGTTTGCCAAGCAGCTTTATCCGCGGGCTCCGGCCGTGACTGTCCGCAGAAGCCGTGGTACGGATATCGATGCTGCCTGCGGGCAGTTAGCTGCGAAACAGAGGAAAAGGAGACAAAAAGATGCCTAACGTTAGCCGGGTTTTAATTCTAATATTGCTGTGTCTTTTCATGACGACTGTGCCCGGTTTCGGGCAACCCGCCGAGATTCAAATCCGCAATTTGACGCCTCCTACCGGCAGCTGGGGCGACCAGAGAATCAGCTTCGAGGCTTTCAACTCTCAGGAGTATGTCAAGTTCCTGGTGGTGGAGGCCACCGTCGAATTCGAGGGAGGTGATTCTCCGTACATAGGCGAGCACCGCTTCTCGACCGTCCTTGAGCCAGGGGTGTGGCTCAGAATACGACCGGAGGTAACTATACCCGGGAACTACGGGAAAGCTACGGTGTGTCTTGAATTTTTCGATGTAGTCGACACGATGGACGCCATTCTGCCCGGGCAGGGTCTGTTCGATACATCGTTTACGATGACCGTTGCCATGCCGGAATCGGCACGCCCGTGGCTGGACAAAGGGGTAGTTTTTCCGCCCCGGGTTGATGAGCATCCCTATTTTGACAATCAATTCATGCGCATGATGTACGCCATGATAGGTGAGGGTTTATCCGGGGACGATATTGCCCGTATCACCGGAGCGGATCCCGGTTACGTGCAGTTGAATCTCAGTCGAATGACCGGCCGCCGATGCCTGAAGCACGATGGACAAAATTACAGGCCGACTTTTCCGCTTGTCCTGGTTGATGAAGCCGAAGATCTCAGCAACCTCGCCGACTCAACAGCCTCGGTTATCAGCTCCATGTTAGCCGCCAATTACCCGAAATTTCGTTCTGTTCTGGACAGTTTGGCCGCCGCCAATCGCCTCTTGTCAGACAGCAACAACGTGCTCGGACCGGGAAGGATCCTCCACCGGCCGTATGTATTCATGTCAGCCGTTATTTTGTGGCATGAGCTGGGAACCAGATTCGTCACCGACAATGCACCGCTGATGGTCTTCTCGGGAACCGATGTTTGTAATGCCTCTAACCCTGATTACATGTACGCCGTTCCTCCCGATGAGCGTTACAATGGGAATCACTTCTACGCCTACATCGGAGATCCGGGCAAAGAAAGGATATGGTTTGCCGACCACCACCCGATAATTACCTGCGAGGGGAATTTCCCCGCAAGGCCGGGAGTGGGAACTCGGGCAACCTGGAGATACAGCTCCGATGATCCGGTCGAATACTACGTTTTCAGTCCCGGCGTCGCTGAACCACTTGTATCTGTTCTCACCGCGGGCACGGAAGCGGTCCTTGAACAAAGCCTCACGAGCCTGTACGAAATATCAGTGGGGTATGGACGTGAGAGCGCCTCACGCGGCTATCGATATTGGTTTTGGAACCTGGTAGCGTCCAGGACGCTGGAGGCGCTCGTCGAGCGAGGGGTACTCCACAAGCAACCTCCGGGCAACTTCATCGTGGGGACGAAGGGGGCCTGATAGAGTGAGCAAAATAACTCTAGTACTCCTGATGGTCGCGTTGCTGCTCCTGCCCGGTTGTGAGCAGAAAAGTCCCAAGCGTGACCAGATTCCGCTCCTGAGGGCGAAGCTTCTGGCACTTCAGAACGCTGTTCACGAACGTGATCGGGCGGCCGTTGATTCTCTGCTTTCCGTCAAAATCGTATCAAAGCACCAGGGTTCCGATTCCCTGCTGGCTTTTGTATATGGGCCGGAAGGCAGCTTTGCATTCGAAAGGTTCGGAAACTACAACATCGTCTATACCAGCGACAAGGCCAGGGTAGAGTGTTTTATTATGGATTCTACAGCGGCGACCGATCGACCCATCGTCCTTTTCCTCGCTCATGAGCATGATTTGTGGCTCTTCACGAGCTTCGAACAGGGCAAGGTAGATAACGACAGTCTGCCGTAGAATCGTCGCCCGCCGTATTATGCAAACGAAAAAAGGCACCCGGTAACGCGAGTGCCTTTCTTGTTTCCTTTTTCGGTAAATTACAGTTCGGCCTTGTTTTGACCCTTGACCAGAAGCTGTGAATATCTGTCTGGGTTAGAAAGAATCTCGATAGCCTTTGCTACCGTTTTGTCGGTTTTGAGGACTATCTCTTCGTAAACACCGCGCTCGCCTGCTATCGACGCCACGATCTCGCGCTTGATGGTCCGTCTAATATAGTCGACCGATTCATCGAAGTCGTCTTCTTTTTCCTTCTCCACCAACGCCCGCATCGCCTCAAGGCTCTCCGCGAACATCTCCTCCTCGCCTTCGTCTTTGACTTCGTTTTCCAGCCGCTTGAGGGCCAGCTGCAGAGAAGTCTGATAGTCAAAATCCTTTTCCTGTATGAATTCCCTGAACTGGCTCAGGATATCATCCGTGATTTCCAGCTCAGGCTTAACATCCGGGTGCTGTGACACATACTCGACGGCAAAATCAAAAAAGAGCGACTTGCGTTCCAGGTTTATCTCGATCGGTTTCCAGGTTTCACCCTCAACATCTATATCGGGGATAATTCCGCCCCCGCCATAGACGACCCGGCCTCCATTAGTGTAATATATTTCCTTATCCGGTACCTTCAGACTGTCCTCCTCAGTCGCTTCACCTTCGGCTCCGGGGGCTGTGGTGTCGGGGTGATTCTCTGGAAGGAGCGCTGAGGACCCCTTCTGCTGCCTGTCGGCCTTTTGAATACACCTTCCGGAGGGCACATAGTATTTGGCCGTAGTCAGTTTGAGGGCCATCGAACCATCCGTGGAAATGTTGAAAATCTGCTGCACAAGACCCTTGCCATAAGTATTGGAACCCACGATCAAGCCGCGGTCCCAATCCTGGACGGCGCCGGCCACAATCTCCGAAGCTGAGGCCGTCCCTTCGTCGACAAGTATAACCAGCGGTTTCTGGCCAGCGAAAATCGGATCGCGCTCGGAATAATAATGACGTTCACTGTTCTCAAGTCGGCCCTTGGTGTAGACGATTTCTCGCCCCTTATCGAGAAACAGTTCGGCCGTTTCTTTGGCCTGGTCGAGCAGCCCGCCGCCGTTGTTGCGCAGATCGAATATCAATGACGAGATATTCTGCTCATTGAGGGCGATGATAGCCTCACGAAGTTCATGGCTGGTTTCCTCGGCAAAACGCGATAGCCGCAAATAACCAATATCGGATCCGGGAACAACTCCGTAATAGTTGACCGACCTCAACTCAATAACGGCGCGCTCAATCTCGAATTCCAGCAGGTCCTTAATCCCCGCCCGCTTGATGGTTAACACCACGCTTGTGCCGGCCTTACCGCGCATCATGCCCGATGCGTCGGATGAACTCATACCTTCGGTATCCTTGCCGTCGATCTCGTAAATGACATCGCCCGCGCGAAGGCCCTTACGGTAGGCGGGAGTGCCTTCAATGGGCGTTATAATGACAATCCGGTTCCCCCGGCTGTCGATCTGCATACCCAGACCTTCGTACTTACCGTGAGTCGATTCCATCAGGGCATCGTAAGACTGTTTTTCCATTAACACCGAAAAGCGATCCAGGTCTTCGAGCATGCCCTCGATACCAGCTTTGATGATCTCCTTGGTGTCGACTTCTTCCATGTATTGATTTCTTATATTGAAGGCGGTCTGTGTCAGTTTCTTGACGTCGGCGAGGAAGGTGTCGCGTATCTTCTTGTCGGCATCCTCCTTTGACGACCCTTCATCAACATTAATGTGAAGAGTATCCGCCCAGAGGACTGGTCCCGTCGATTTGGAACTCTGAACCGCCTCGCCGGACCCGACCAGCCAGATCAGAGCCAGAGCGAAAACCGTTATCCCGAACAACTGTATTGTATAGCGAACCATGATGTCCTCCGTTTATATTATAAGCCCATTGGCAAAGTTAACTCTTTAGTTTCTGTTGTCAAGTCGCCAGTGGTCCCGATTGGACGCATCCCGTTGACAATTATACGCTTACAATCTGGCTATGTTGCAAATATGTTGCCCGAACTGAAATATACTATTAAACCTCTGGGTCCTTTGAGTTTAATCGTCCTCAAAAATCAAACCTGTAACCTTTGCTGCCTGTTTTTATTCGACAAATGTGAAACCGGTTTCAGCTTGCTTTAATGTCTCCTCTTTGCATTAATGTAAAACGTTGTTCTTAAATGAATGTTCAATCCGTGAACACGCTATCTGAAGGGCCTTATGATACTCCGCAGTTATCGCTGGGCGGCAATGTTGCTTAATCTGGGACTTCCCGGCCTGGGACACGTCTTTTGCCGCGAATACCTGTTCGGAGTCTTCATTTTCCTGATAATGCTCATCACGGCGGTTTTGTTCTTTGTCTCATTTTTCCTTTCGCTTTCGTTCTGGCCCAAGGCGATTCTGCTGATCCTGCCATCCGTATTTTACATATTCACCTTTGTCGATCTCCATCGCGTTACCCGCCTCAAGCGGGAAAGCATTCAGAGAACATCGCGGGCTCTTATGGTTTTTTTGGTCGTGGCTATTGCTTATCAGACGCTTGCCCCGGTAGCCCCGGGGAACTTTGTCCTTCGTAATTACCCGCGGCCGTTCGTGTTGAGTGACAACAGCCTCAGCCCCCTGTTTTCGCGCGGCGATTTGCTTAAAGCCAGCCGGCTTGAATATTCCGTCAACCTGTTCTTTGTTCAGCAGCCCGTCTATCACACATTACCCGCGCGCTTTGACCCGGTGCGATTCGCTGATACCAGCGGTGTGATTCGAAACGGTATCGTGATAGGGTTGCCGGGCGAAGAAATACAGATGGTCGACGGTGTGCTGGTGATCAATGGATCTCCCGTCATCGACGAACCGGGAGGCGGTCTGATCCTTCTTGGAGACTGCCCTCTGACATACATTGACAACTTCTCAATAGCGACGGCCGCTTTACGTCTGGGCGCGATTGACAAGATCTACCTGGTGCCCCTTCAAAGCGTGGTTGGAAAGGTCGAAAAGGTATTTTAATGACAGTGCGGAACGTAGTCTTCGATCTCGATGGCACCCTGATCGATTCTTCGGACGGTGTGGTGGAAGCTGTGAATTACTCGCTTAGAAAAATGGGTGAAGCCGAGCAGAGGCCCGAGGTCATCAAAGCTTTTATCGGGTATCCTCTCAGCCAGATGTATCCGCAGTTCACCAGGGCACCGGTCAGGGAACTTTACAGGCATTTCCAGCAAAAGGCCGCCGAAACCGTCGTGTCGTCAACCGATATCCTGCCGGGCGTTGAGTTGACCCTGCACCGTTTAAAAGCGACCGGGTTTCAGCTGGCGATTGCCTCGACCAAGATCCGACGTCACATTGACGGCATCGTCGAGAAATTCTGCTGGCACGACTTGATCTCGGCCTATAGCGGGGGAGACGAGGTAGAAAAGGTAAAGCCTGACCCGGAGATTTTACTGCTCACCCTGCGACGGATGGGGGCCATGCCCGCCGAGACGATTGTTGTTGGTGACACCGTTAATGATGTCCTGGCTGCGCGAGCAGTACCTATGAAAGTGGTCGGGATAAATTCACCTTATGGCGGCCGCGAGAAAGTGATTGATGCCGGCCCCGATTATTTCATAGATTCAATCGAGGAGCTCGTTGAACTGTTGGACAACCTGAAAAAGGAGGCCGTATGAAGACCATCTATGTTCACAGTTTTAAGACCCGGCAGGGCGTTATCCGTACGGCCGCCACGAACAGGGGCCTGGCCGTGGTGTCGCTGCCCGGCCAGTCTCCGGCGGCTTTTGGTAAACTCTTGAAAAGGGATTTCAAGGACTACACCGTTGAAACCGGAGGAACTCTCAATCGTAAAGCAGAAGGTCAACTGAAAAAGTACCTTCAGGGCAATCTGAAGCGATTTGACCTGGCACTGGACATTCAAGGGACAGCGTTCGAGAAGCGGACCCTGCGTCGCGTGGCCCGGATACCCTACGGTAGCACCATGACTTATGGTCAGATTGCCCGCTCGATCGGAAGCCCGGGCGCGGCTCGCGCCGTAGGCGCCGCCAATGCCAGGAATCGCTTGTCAATAGTCATACCCTGTCATCGGGTCGTCGCCTCCAACGGGTTGGGTGGATACGGCGGCGGGGTTTCCTTGAAGCGTAAACTGCTGGCTATGGAAGGCGCGTTGTAGTGGCCCGGACCTTGAATCGTGTTCTTAACTATACCGTAACTCTCGTTAGAAATGGAGGCATGTAATGGATCCGCGAGTGGATAAACTGGCCAGGGTACTCCTGCACTATTCATTGAATCTGAAGAAGGGAAAGATACTGAAGATTCAGGGTGAAGTCGTAGCTTTGCCTCTGATCAAGGCGGCTTATGCGGAAGCTGTGAAAATGGGCGCCCACCCTTTCGTGCGAATAATTATCCCGGATAATGAAGAAGCCTTTCTCAAGCATGCCTCCGAACACCAATTGAAATTCATCTCACCGTTAGGGCGGCTCGAGGTGAACAGGATAGATGCTCTTCTTCACATCTGGGCGACCGAGAACTCGAGATATCTATCCTCGGTCGATCCCAAACGCCAGGCCAGGATGCTGAAGTACCAAACTCCCCTGAAGCGACGGTTTTTCCAGCGGCTCGCCAAGAAGCAGGTCAAATGGGTGGGAACGCAGTTTCCGACTCTGGCCGATGCCCAGGAGGCCGATATGTCCCTTGCGGACTACGCGGAGTTTGTCTACCGCGCGGGACACATTCATTCTGCCGATCCGGTGCGCCACTGGAAAAAAGTAAACAAGGAACAACATCGACTGATTAAGATTCTCAATCGCGTCGACCGACTGCACATTCAGGCGCCGGGCACCGATTTGAAATTGCGGGTCAAGGGCCGTCCATGGGTGAACTGCTCCGGTACCGAGAATTTCCCGGACGGCGAGATTTTTACCAGCCCGATTGAAAATTCCGCCCAAGGCGTAGTCCGTTACAGCTATCCG
The DNA here is from genome assembly GCA_020351995.1 of Candidatus Zixiibacteriota bacterium. GTDB lineage: Bacteria > Zixibacteria > MSB-5A5 > GN15 > FEB-12. The sequence goes on along the minus strand of CP070674.1, from coordinate 484,314 downwards.
GCAACCTACAACGGACGGGAAGTTGAAGACGTTCGCCTGGAATTCAAGAAAGGTAAGGTCGTCAAAGAAACTGCGGCGAAAAACCAGGACTTTCTCACCGACATGCTAAACACCGACAAAGGCGGCAGGTATCTGGGCGAAGTCGCTATCGGCACTAATTATGAGATCAAGCGCTTCTCTAAGAACACTCTTTTCGACGAAAAGATCGGCGGTACGTGTCATCTGGCGGTTGGGGAGGGTTTTGCCGAGTCCGGCGGGAAAAACCGAAGTGCCATCCACTGGGATATGGTTTGTGATCTGAAGAAAAACTCCGAAATCAAAGCCGACGGTAAAGTAATTTATCGAAACGGACGGTTCATGATTTAAGCCTTCCGATATTTGGTTATGAAGGCAGAGTAAGACGGTTAAGCGCTAGTCTCGAAGTCTTTCATCGGCAGCCGGGATCCCACAAGCTGGCGTAACTATATTTCAAATCAGGTGGTTACGGTTGTTACCTGGCGATTTCAAGGATTGGGCGGTTCCTATTCGTATAGGTAAAACCCCATACATCTGTTTGACCACTCCCGGTTTATCCTCCTCCCGGTCGGTTTCCCGGGCGTTCCGTTGTCGCTATAATTATCTGCCAATCAACTAATTGCGGACAATCAGCGATCCTGATCCACTGATTTGCTGATTGTGGGTATGGCATATGCTCTAAACCGTCATGGAATAAATACGACTGCCGTGAAACCGGCTGTCAGACGACATGATAGATAGCCTTTTAGCCAGGATTGCTGCAGGCGGGTTAATTGAACTTTCAAAGTGGATGGAGAAGACTATGAAAAAGGGAATATTTTCCAACCGCGGTATTACTCTGATCGAGATAATTGTCGCTGTGGTCATTGTCGCAATCGCGGCCGCGATGGCGGCCCCTAGATTTCAGGTCGCTATCGACCGCGCGAAATTCCGGTCGACCACCCGCGACATTGTTTCGACTTTGCGGGATGCGAGATCCCGGGCCATCTCCGAGAAACAGAACTTTGGCGTGTATTTCCATCCTTATCCGGCCACGGTTACGTTCTTCGTGGAAGAAGGTACAAATCCGACTGCCCTTGACGTTCTTGATTCCGTTATCACTATCGATACTCTCTGCAATGAAACCGGGTCTTATTTCAATTTCATCTGGGATTTGGAACTGAGTTCACCGAGTTTTCCGATCACCTTCAGCCCCGATGGGTCGGCTTCAAACGGAGGGGACATATGGATTCTGGCCTCATCAGAGACCTCCGTCGGCCTCACCGAACTTCACATCTTGTCGGCCACCGGCCGGATTACCGTCGATTCATATTATTATTAGATAATCTCTTGCGGCTCATAACCTGACTTTTCGCCCCTTCCCGCGGAAGGGGCTTTCTTTATGCCGGTCAACAACTTAATGCTCAACGCAATAATGCGGTAAAGCCGCTGAGGAGATTATCCGATAACTAACTAAACGGATGACCTTCAATAATAGCGGTCAGCAGCAGGATTTTCGACGCAGTTTTTTTGGAAGGTCTTTGTTAAATGGCAGTCGAATATGACGATAATGATAATAATGAAAAGAATACAATAACTCATAAAGCAAGAGAAAACTCATATGCTGTTATCACGCGGTAAAAAGAGTACGGTTGGTTTGGACATTGGTGCCAATTCGATCAAGCTGGTCAAGCTGGATCACACCAAATCCGGTTACTCGGTATCGGCCATAGGCATCCGTGAACTTCCTCCGGAAGCTATTGTCGCCGATGAGATCAGGGACCGTGAGGCGGTCATTTTCAACATCCAGTCCCTGATCGATCAGACCGACCCCAAGATAAAAGACGTAGTCGTTTCCATCTCCGGCCACAGTGTCATCACGGATCGATTCAATATCGACAAGAAGACCGGTGCCGAAGCTGAACAGGCTATCCTTTTCGAGACCGAACAGAGAGCTCCGTTTGATATTGAAGACGTTTCGCTGGACTATCACGTTGTCAAGACTGACGATGAAGCTAGCAAGATGGATGTTCTCCTGGTGGCGGCCCGCCGGGAATACCTGCGGATGTTTCTGGATCTCATTCAAGATTGTGGTCTGCGTCCGGTCGTTGTTGACGATGACGCGCTCGCGATTTATAACGCTTACACCGAGAACTATGAAGTCGATCCGACCCGGCTGACAGCCCTGGTGAATATTGGTCATGATGTAACCAACATCACCTACCTTCAGGATGGACTCTTTCAGGCTACGCGCGACGTTTCGGCCGGGACGAGAGAGATTTACAATGCCGTTCAGAAAGAGTTTCGTCTCAACCCAGAACTTACGGCTAAGGCCATCAAGGGAGAGCTGAACGATTCGGTAGACGAGGACATGCTCAAAGCAACTATCATCTCGGCCACCGACGAACTGATTTCGGGAATCGAGTTGGCATTTTCGTACTTCAGGTCGCAGGCCAAAGTGGAGAACATAGATTGGATCGTACTTTCAGGCGGGGGCTCACTGATCCCATACCTGCCGGAGTTTCTACAGTCCAAGCTCAACGTCCCCCTGGAGATTGCCAACCCGCTGCGCAATGTGGACTATGATCCGGAACTGTTTCAGTACCTCCAGCCGGAGAAAATAGCGCCGCTTCTGACCGTGTCGGTCGGACTGGCAATGCGGAAGGTGAGGTAAGATTGCTATGATAGAAATAAATCTACTTCCCAAGGATTATCAGAAGAAGTCCTTTGATTTCTCGTTCGGCAAGGCCGGCTTTTATGCGGTAGGAGCCGCCGGTGGTATTCTTCTGACGCTGTTGATCATCACCGTTTTCCAGAAGCACCGGTTGAGTTCACTCGATGACAAGATCGAACAGGCGCGGCAAAAAGAAGCAATCCTTCAACGGGACATCAAGCTTGTCGACGCCCTCAACGATGTCAAGGCGAAGATTACCCATCGCATGAAAGCCGTCGAACGTCTCGATAGTCATCGATCGGCTTATGTCAGGATTCTCGAGAACATGGCCGGAAATGTTCCGGAGTTTGTCTGGCTGTCCAGGTTCGAGGAGAAGCGGCCCGACGCAACGCCGACTAAGGGCGGTAAGGCCCCGTCCAAACAGGTCGTTGACAAAGACAAGGTCGAGCCGGCAAAACCGGTCAACCCGAGTGTCAAGGAAGGTGAGGTGGAGGGTTATGCCTTTACTCTCAACGCCCTGGCATCGTTCATGATCAAGATGATGCGCTCGGACTACTTTAATGAAGTCGAGTTGGTGACAACCAATGAAGTGAAAATAGATGAAAACAAAGCCTACAATTTCGTGCTGAGCTTCAACGTCCATTATCTGTCGGATGAGCAGTTGCGTGGACTGATTGCCTCGCAGGAAGAAAAGACGCCAACCCAAGGCTCCAAAACCAGCCACAAGAGCTTAAATTAGGAATTTCGTTATGGACTTGAAAGATTCTAAAACTCAAAAAATAGCGCTGGCAATTCTGGCTTTCGTTATTGTTGTCTACTTCTGGTATACTCGCGTGTACCAGGATATCGACAGCCAGCTGGAGCTTAAGACTCAGGAATTCGAGACCATTACGACCAACCTGAGAAATGTTGAGCTGAAGGCTAAGTCCCTGGAGGCGCTCAAAGTTGAATATCATGGCTTGCTGGAAAGGTACCAGGAGATAGAGGAACTCCTTCCGGAAGTCAAGCAGATTCCATCGTTCCTCGTTCAACTACATACGGCATCCTCCATCACCGGTACCAAGATCACGCGTGTACAGCCGTTACCCGTGGAAGGGGAGGAATTCTATAACATCGCGTCCTTTGACATCGAAATGACCGGTACCTATCACGACTTCGGCACTTTCATCAGTTATGTGGCCAACTTCCCATTCATAGCGAACGTTTCCGGAGTCAAGATAGGCGCCGTGGACATCGCCATCAGGAAAACAGATGTCAACAAGGACGAGGGCTTAAACGAGCTTAGAAAACGCGAGACCATTACAGCGCAATTTAAACTTTCGACATACTTCGTTAAGGAAGAAGAACGGCTCAAGGAGCTGGTCATATAGGAGGTTATGAAGTGATGAAAAAGATGCTTACATTAGCTGTAATTGCTGCTGTCCTCCTCGGTGTCGGTCATGCGATGGCCGCCGACGTGACCAGAGTAGATCTGAGCTATACTGACGGCTCAACCATGGCTCGTATTAATGTGGAAGGCGGAATCCGCTTTACCCATCAGACAGAGGTGGCGAAGGACGGCAAGCCATTCAGAGTTATAGTCGATATTCTGTCGGCTACCCACAAGCTGGGAGCCAACAATTTCACCTCGCTCCCCGACTGCCCAATACAGAGCATTCGGACCAGCCAGTTCTCGGTCAAGCCCGAGGCAGTGGTCCGCGTTGTTTTCGATATGGAGGGTGAGCAGGTTTACCGGGTTGATTCCGACAACCAGTGGATAACCCTGTACTTTGCGGATAAAGCCAGCCGCCAGTTCGCCAACTGGTCTACGGCCGGTACTGCCGCTCCCCCCAAGCCGACTAAACCAAAAGTCGCCTCGGCCCCGGTAAAGAAGGCTGAGAAATCAGCCGCGGAACTCAATAAGTCCATCAAGAACGATCATCTCGCCAGCCTGGAGCCAAAGGGTGAAGCAACCGAAAAACCAGCTCCGGCTAAGAAAGAGAAACCAAAGAAGAAGGTAACCAGGGCTCCCGGGACAGTTGCCAAGGCTACGGAAGGTGACGCTCTGTACGGCCCCTTCGCCGATGTTTCTCTGACGAAAGAAAAGAAACCGGTCCCTGAAAAGGAAACTCCAAAAGCTCAGCCGAAATCGGTCGTCAAGACTCCGGCCGAGCCGGCCCGGGCTTCTTCCGCACCGTCCGGCAAGCAACCGGCCCCAGCCAAAGCTGAAAAACCCTCTGTCACCGAGGTAGCCAAGAGTGAGGTTCCGAAACCGAAGCCCGCAGTGGCGGAGAAGCCAGCCCCGGTGGCGGCCAAACAAAGCGACACCAAAGTTGCCAGCACAGAGAGCGGGGATTCAAAGAGGTCTACCTCCCGTTTCCGCCGTACCCCGGCTCAGTCAAAAAAGATAAAAGGCACTCTGGTCGCGGAATTCCCCAAGCGGCTGGTAATAAAGTACAAAGCCAAGCGGTATCGTGATCCCTTTGCTACTCTCTTAGACGAATCGAAGACTTATGATAGTCCGGTTGAAAGACAGGTACCGAATGTTGAAGGCTTGAAGCTGGTCGGAGTTATTCAGGCTGGTGTCAAGGACAATCGAGCCCTGTTCGAGGACAAAGAAGGTTATGGATATATCCTTAAAACAGGCGACAAGGTTCAGAAAGGGTATGTCCTGCGCGTAGAATCCGACCGTGTCTACTTCCAGATTTTCGAATATGGATGGAGCCGGACGGTGGCGCTTCATCTTGAAAGCTAATGAAAGGCAGGTACTCAATATGTCTGGGAAATTGATTAAATCACTATTCTGGGTTCCGTTAGTATTGCTTCTTGCGGTTGCCTTTATGAGTTCATCGGTGGCCCAGGAAGAAGAGGACCCATCGGTGCCGATTAAGAATCTTCAGTTTCAGTCGGCTGATATTAAATCGGTCCTGACGTTCCTTGCCGATTACGGTGACGTCAATGTCGTCATTGCGCCCGAAGTAAGCGGTACAGTGACGATTAAGCTGAAAGACGTTAAATGGCGTACCGCCATGGACATAATCGGCCGCACCTACGAACTGGCCGTGGTCGATGAAGAAGACGGATATATCCGGGTCCTTCCGGCCGAAAACTACCGTAAAGAAGTCACGGAGATGGAAAAGCACAAGAAAGAGACCATGGAACTGGCCAATCTCGAGACCAGAATTGTGAAAATCTCCAATTCGACTTCGAACGATGTGGTTAAAGCGGTCGAATCTCTGTTGACAGACAGAGGAAAGGCCTCCAGTGACCAGCGCTCCAACAGCATCATAATTCAAGAGGTTCCGGCCAATATGGAGATCGTTTTGAATTACATTGCTGAGCTTGACAAACCTGCCAAACAGATCAAGATCTCGGCCAGACTTCTTGAACTCTTCACCACCGACATCAAGGAACTTGGCATAGACTGGGGTGTTTCGGGAACCTATACCACGGAATCCGGCCTCGCTTATCCTCAGGAAGCCCGCGTAAACGCCCTGCGCACCACTGATTATGTGGCTCAGTATAGGGTAACCGCCCTTCAGCACGGCTGGAGCGCCGATGCTATCGTTGAGGCCATCGTGAAAAACGATAAGGGAAGAATTATCGCCCACCCGGAGATCACCACAATCGACAACAAGGAAGCGAAAATCCAGATGGGACAGAAGATTCCCGTCAAGCAGTTTGACGAAGCCGGCAACGTGGTTATTAAATTCGAAGAAGTGGGTACGATTCTGCTGGTAACCCCGCATCTTACCGCCGAGGACCAGATTCTCATGGAACTGGCTCCCGAGCGCTCGACTTACCAGTTCGACCCCAACGGCGTTATCATCAACACCAGCAATGCCAAGACCAATGTTATCGTTAACAACGGTCAGACCGCCGTTATTGGCGGCCTTACGACTGAGGACGAAGTTGAGACAGAAATCGGCGTTCCCATACTGAAAGATATTCCGCTGCTGGGAAATCTTTTCAAGTACACTAACAAGCGTGTGGAAAGCAGAGATTTAATCATATTTGTCACTCCCACCATCGTCGAAAGCGATCTGGCTATGGGAGGTTGATCCCGGACTGATTTTGACTCAGAAAAGCCCTCTCTTGAATCACAGGGGAGGGTTTTTTCAATCTAAACCAGACAGCCGGTACCGCCGATAATCTATGCAAGGGATAGAATCAGGGAAATTTAAACACTTATTATAATTCTAAGTTTTGGAGTTGTCATGTTCAAACAGAAATCAAGCCTATGGTGCTCTGCAGCGGCGTTGACAATCGCAATCCTTGTGATGTTCTTGGCAGGGTGCGAATCATCGAACCCGAGCTCGGACGATGATGATATTGTCACCGGCACGACCGTGACGGTAACGGCTACGCCGGTATCAATAAGCGTCGGCCAGTTTAGCGTCGTAGAAGCCACCGTGGAAGCTGGCGGCAGCGGGGTGGCCGATCAAGAGATCGTTTTCTCCGTCCTCCCGGCGGGTGCCGGTACCTGCGCGCCTGTCGTTGACACCACCGATGCTGACGGTGTCGCGGCAACGATGTTTACCGGGTCAGTCAGCGGCTCAGCAAGTGTTACGGCCGCTATTAGTGGAAGCTCGACCAACGGTTCCGCGTGGTTAACCGTGGTTGAGTCGGGACAGACAGGATTCGGAGAGGTTAACATGACCGTGTCACCGAGTTTGCTGTTCGCCGACGGCGAAGATACTGCTCGCGTAACGATCGTCGTCAGTGACGCTAACGGCGACCCGGCCGCGGACAACACCCTGATCAGGATTTGCGCCGGCGAGAAATTCGTGGACAAAGACGGCAACGGATACTGGTCTGAAGGTATTGACTCCCTCGTCTATGATAATAACGCCAATGGCACCTGGGATGCCGTCGGGAATATCCCGTCGACCGCCTACACCGGTGCCGGTACGGGTACGGCCTCCGTCGATTTTGTGTCAGGCACCAAGGCCGGTACCTTCTACATCAAGGCTACCGTTGATGAGGGTGGCATTACAGGTAGCGATGAGCAGTCAGTTCAGCTCAATCCGGCCGCCGAACTACACTCGATCTACTTGGCCGCTGAGCGCATGAATATCGTCGTCAGTCAGACCGGCGGTATTGAAACGTCCGAGCTGCACGCTACCGGTTACGACATCAACGGCAATCTTATACCGGAAGGTATAGCCATTACCTTTACGATTCTCGATGGACCGGATGGCGGCGAATTTCTCGGCGACGATCCTCTCGCGACCGAGGCCGTGGCATTCACTAACAGTCAGGGTATAGCCACCGTGCCGATCCACTCCGGATTTGTTTCAGGAACCATCCGTGTCCGGGCCTATGCCAACACTGTTCTCTCCAACGCTACCCAGATTATGGTTTCGGCCGGTCCGCCCAAGTATATCGTTGTCGGTGTAGATACCTTCAACGTGCAGTGGTGGTACACGGTCAACGAGAGAATGGGTGTTGTCGCCGTGGTCTCAGATACGTTCCTCAATCCGGTTGTCGACTCCACTGTCGTCTATTTCTCTTGCGATGAAGGTTCTATGGTATCCCACGAGGCCAGAACAAGAGATCTTGAAGGTGTTGCTCATAGCGAATGGATTTCCGGCAACAATGTTGAAACTGCCGACGGTAAGGTCTGGATTTACGCCGAAACTGCTGGAGGTACCGTATTCGACTCCTGTATGTTCTATAACACTTCAGCCATCTTCACGGCCTGGGCCGAACCCAACGTCTTTTCGCTTTTGGCGAATGCAAGTGACTGGCGATGGGTCTCCATCTTCGCCCTCGATGTCAACGGTAATCCCGTGGTGGATGGAACGAAGATCGAATTCGAGGGAGACGATATAATCCACATTGAGGCGGCCACGCTCGCGGATGGTTGGAACGGTTCGTCCGACGTGATTCAGGTAGCTTCCGCCGGAGCGCTGGACTATGACTACTCCATGAACGGAACAGACGATGATGGGGTTGGCCTGGTGGTTGCAGTCGGAACACCGCTTTATGGAAGTTTGTTCAGTATGTTCACCGTTACTCTGGAGACCGGGTATGCATACAGCGACAATTGTAAGGTTACTGGCCCTGTCACGGTCGCTCCCAGTGCTACCGTGTCCTTCGGTGCCGTAATTCAGGATCGCTGGGGAAACCCGCTGGGTGACCACTCACTCAGCATGGAAGCTTCGGCTGGCACCGTGACAGCTCCCGGTACCGCCACCACTAACGGTTATGGTGAGGCCAACGGTCTGGAGTGGATGGCTCCAGGAGCGGCCACTACCGTGACCATTACCATCACCGACAATGATGCTCGCGGTCAGGTGGTGCTTACTGAGACAGTCACAGTTCAATAACCACTGAATCTATTGACTGACATATATAAGCCGCCGGTTCAAGCCGGCGGCTCTTTCTTTGCCCCCGCCTTCCGAGATGGTTCAAGATTTCCCTTTTCAAGGCTAATGGAACAGGTTTAATTCAACTTTATGGCTGCGCGTAATGATTGCGGTTTTCCGCCTCGAACCCTTTTCGAAGCCTTCCAGAAGTCTGCCGGTAAAGCCCCGGAGCAGATTGCCCTTAAAGGTGACGGTGGGAAAGGGAAAAACTATACCTACCGGGAGGTCTCGGAATTGATCGCCCGGTTGGCTAACGGGCTGTTAACACCGGAATTCGCCTCTTGTATCGAGATTGGTTTGTTATCGGAAAACCGCCCCGAGTGGCCCATAACGTACCTGGCCATAACCGCGGCGGGCAAAACCGTGGTGCCCCTTGACGCCAATCTTAAGCCCAGTGAGATGGCCTATATCGTCAACCATGCCGGACTCGCGGTCATCTTTACCTCTAGAAAGTTCGAGGGCCAGCTGCGCGAGCATTTTCCGGGCATTAAACTCATATCTTTTGAAGAGGATTCGCCGGATAGCTGGAAAAGCCATCTTGCGGCGCCGGAACCGCCGTTGCCATCCGATAATGAAGTGGCTGTTTTGATATACACCTCTGGTACCACCGGTGCTCCAAAAGCGGTGCAACTAACGCACCGGAATCTGCTGGCTAATATCGAAGGTATTAGACCGGCCCTGACCTTCGGGAGTGACGACACCTTTCTCTCGGTTCTGCCTCTGCATCATACCTTCGAAGCCACCTGTGGGTTTCTCGTGCCCCTCATGTCCGGTGCGACCATTGCCTATGCCCGGTCGCTGAAGTCAAAGAACATCCGGGAAGATATCGAGTTCAATAAAGCCACTGTTATGTGTGGCGTGCCTCTCCTGTACGAAAAACTTCACCACAGTGTGCGGCGCGGGATTAAAAGCGCCCCACCGCTTAAGCGAGCGGTTATCAGAGTCCTTTACGGCCTGTCCGGTCTGGGTTGGACGCTGGGCGGCAGATGGGGCAAAGCGCTTTTCAGCGGCCTTCGGGCCAAAGCGGGACTGAAAAGCATGCGCCTGTTTGTCTCAGGAGGAGCGGCCCTGCATCCAAATATAAATCGATTTTTTAACCTGCTCGGCTTTGATTTTCAGCAGGGGTACGGTATGAGTGAGTGCTCTCCGGTGATCTCGGTCAATCGGCTCGAAAACACAAGGTTCGGTACCGTGGGACCACCGCTGCCCAACGTGGAGGTCAAGATTCACGAGCCCGACGCGCTCGGTATCGGGGAGATCCTCATCAAGAGTGATAGCGTGACTCCCGGTTACAAAGACAATCCCGAAAAAACCGCTGAGCTGATAAAGAACGGCTGGCTTTACACCGGTGACCTGGGCCGGATCAAAGACGGACATCTGTGGATTACCGGGCGAAAGAAAAACCTGATTGTCTCCGCGGCCGGTAAGAATATTTACCCTGAGCAAGTAGAAGAAGCTCTTTTGGACTCAAGATATATTCTGGAGTCGATCGTGTTCGGACGCAAAAAAGAGGAAAAGCACGGCGAGGATGTCTGCGCTATCATTGTCCCGGATATCGAGCGGTTCAAATCCGATCACGGTATTTCCGCCGAGTCTCCCGATATGGACTTGATAAATAGGGTCATCAATGAAGAAGTCGCTGAGATCAATCGGCAGATAGCCGACTATAAACGGATAAACACCTTCCAGGTCCAATTAGAAGAACTGGAGAAAACGTCTACCAAGAAAGTCAAACGGTTTGTGTATCGCTGACGGCCGGTTTGACAGCGTCAGGAAATGTTATGGTTAAGACGGAAGAAATCAAATTCAACACCTCCGGTCCGGGCGATATTGTTGATGTTACCGCCGAGGTGCAGAAGGCGGTGAGGAAATCAGGTCTGCAAAGCGGCACCGTGACGGTGTTTGCGCCCGGGTCCACCACGGGGATTACCACCATAGAATATGAACCCGGACTCTTGAAGGACGTGCCAGAACTTATGGAGAAGCTCATTCCGTCTGACCGGGCCTATCAGCACGATGAAACCTGGCACGACGGCAACGGTTTTTCACATCTTCGATCAGCACTGATAGGCTCGGATATGACAGTTCCGTTTGTTGGGGGCAAGCTATTGCTTGGCACATGGCAACAAATTGTATTCCTTGAGTTCGATAACCGGGCTCGGAATCGGCACGTGATCCTTCAGATGATAGGTGAGTGAAAGTTCATGCTTAAAAGTCTTGAGAGAGTTGAGAAGGCGCTTCGCTGGATAGATCAAACCAGGCTCCCGGCAGTCCTCGAATACAAGGAATCCGAGGACTACTTTGAGATAATTCGCGCCGTCAAGCGCCTGGAGATCCGCGGTGCCCCCGCCATAGGCATTGCCGCCGCATACGGAATTGCCGTGGCGGTCGAGAAAGCCCGGGTTTTCGAGCCGGGTTTCATCAGGCGGGTCGGCACTCAATTCAAAGATGCTCGTCCCACAGCCGTAAACCTGTCCTGGGCGGTCGACCGGGTGCTCTCGCGCCTTGACGGCGATAAAGCTGTCGAATCCGCGGCCCCTCTGTGGGAGGAAGCTGAAGCTATTCACCGCGAAGACGCGGAAATGTGTGCCAGCATTGGCACTAACGGGGCGGATTTACTCAACGACGGCGATACTGTCCTGACCCACTGCAATGCCGGAGCTCTGGCTACCGGGGGTATTGGCACCGCCCTGGGAGTGATCTACACCTGCCGCAATCAGGGTAAGACCATCGCTGTTTACGCTGACGAGACCCGTCCCCTGCTTCAAGGTGCCCGGCTGACTATTTGGGAGTTGATGCACGAGAATATCGATGTCACCCTGATATGCGATAACACGGCCGGTATGCTCATGCGGCAGCGGAAAATCGATGCTGTCATTGTCGGGGCCGACCGGGTTGCCCGCAACGGCGATGTAGCCAACAAGATAGGCACCTACAGCCTGGCTGTGCTGGCCAGGGAGAACAATATCCCGTTCTACGTGGCCGCGCCATCATCCACTTTCGACAACAGTATCGAGTCCGGAGACCAGATTACTATCGAGGAACGGGCGCCGGAAGAGGTTACCCAGGGGTTCGGACGTCGGATCGCCCCGGAGAAGGTAAAGGTTTACTCACCGGCTTTCGACATAACCCCCGCGGGCCTGGTGAGCCGCTATATAACCGATACCGGTCTTAAGGATGGTGGTCGGAGCCAGTAGGCTCGTTGCATGCCGACAGGTTCTTTCCCTCTCAATCCTCAGTTTAAAGTTGCTTTTCGCCCATCCCGATATTTATTAGTAGGACCTAATTTTTGACCTATGGCAGCGAACAAGACACAGAAGAAAGCTCAGGCCGTACTTAATTACGATCTGTTCCAGCCGGAGGATCTAACTCCGCCGTCGCCGGCTACCATCGATACCAAAATACGCAACCACGAAACCGCGAGGCCGTCGGCGGAGATGAGCGAGCTCAAATTTCCCCGGGGCAGGTTGCCGACCGTGGAGGAACTGCACCGGATGTACGATCTGGTCAACTGGCTGTATTTCGGCGGCAAGCTTAAGAAGGTAAGGATAGAGTATTCATCCCGGATGAGTTCGGCAGGATCGTATTCCCCGCGTAAAAAGCTGATTAAGATCGGCCTGAAATACCACCAGTTGTTTCCCGAAGAGATAGGTGATACGCTCAAACACGAGATGATCCATATCAGGCACCTCAATCACGACGCCGCCTTTCGCCGGGAAGCCGAGCGAATTGGCGCCTCGGTTCAGGCACGCAACCACCCGCTGCTCCAACGGCCCCCGCGTTACGTATATATCTGTCCCCGCTGCGGCCAGAAATACCCCCGTCAGAAACGCCTCCGGATGGCGTCCTGCGGCGACTGTTCTCCCGGCGGCCGATATGATGTCCGTTTCAAATTAGTGCTCTATTCCAGCCTAGCCCGTAAAGCCCGATAAACTGCTGTTGAATTGACTTCCGGTTGGTGGGTCAAAAGATAATCACCAGTTTACCCATCTGGGTCGTGCCGTCCTCGGCCTCGACCACCCAGTAATACAAGCCCGTGACAACCATCTGGGTATTGCGGGTGATCAGGTTCCACACGTGATGATTGTGACTCGGGTCGGACGGATCCACATCATGCTCGAGCTGCCGGACAAGGTCACCATCAAGGGAATAGATGTAAATCCGGCACTTCGGCGGCAGGTTGGCAAAATGAATGGCTCTCACCCGATGGTCGGGCCGGTCCTCCCGCATTCGACCCTCGAACCCCAGATCGCGATAATCGGCGTCACCCCGGTACGGGTTAGGATAAACGTAAACTCTGGTGTTGCCTCCGGCCACGGCATCTGACGCCGACATCGGATAGATGCTCTGTACCCAGGCGGTACGGGAGGATTCCAGTCCCTCGATGTTCATCTGGGGATAGCCATAGTCAAAGGCGGTTACGCTTATCCAGTAAGGTATGGTTGCCAGCAGATTGGTCATCTCAAATTCGTACTCGTAATACTTCAACAACCCGTCGGATGTGTAGGCATCGTCAGGAATCGAATCCGGATGATATATAGATGGATCCGGTTCGTCAGGATAGACTTTGGCGATGCAGTCTTCAGCGCCTAAGGTCGAAATATTGTAATCGACTGGCTGAAAGTAGAAAACGGAATCAGGGAAATTGGGGTGAATATAAGGCAACGTACGTGTGTAATTGGCTGGGTCGAAGACACTGTCCATGCACGGATCCGGGCCGCTTCCGTATAGACATCTGAGGCTGTCCACAGAGTAGGGGATGTCGAACAGGTGATATTCAGATTTGACTCCATCGTACCTGAGGACGTACTTGTGGAAGTCGTTTCTGTCGTATGACGCCATTATCGAGAGGCTGGCCTCCCGCCTGTCCAGGCCGCAGTAGATACGGTAACCTTCAAAGTCGGCAACTCCGCTAAAAATATCCTTCTCGGTTTCCGAAACGGTCCCGTTGAAGCGTACCCGGATACCGTTGACGGTTGGTTCAAGCCAGACTTCAGGCGGGGGCGGAGGTTCGGCGCAACGCCAGTCGGGAATACCGTCACCGGTCAGAAAAATGGTGTCACCATCGCACACGACTGTGTCTCCCGCGTACCCGTCACCATCAGTGTCAACTCCTGGATTGTCGTAAACCCAGCGTGCCCAGGAGGCGTTCTTAAGCAGATCAGAGAAATCCAGATTGTCGTAAAAGCGGTCTACCGCGTAGGGGAGATTCAACTTGTTGTTCGGATCCCTGTGTAAATTCTCTCCACAAACAAATACATACGGAATCTTTATGCTGGCACCGGGTGGCACATCAAATGGCCCCACTGACAGCACATTGGTAGGCCCCAAAACGCCCGTTGTCGATAACTGGTAGGCGAGATCGTACGGAGGTGGTACCCAGACCGGGTCGAAGAGTCCGATTGACGACGTTCGGAGAACCTCATAATCGATTTCTCCGTTGCTCAGCACATGATAGGTATTGGCATCTCCCCGCGGGTAACCGGTGCCGCCACCGGTAAGAAAATCACGAAAGCCTTCGCGATGACGCGGACCAAAGTCCATGATGCTGACGTCGGGATCCAAAGTTAGCCCCGGACAATACCAGTTGTACGACAGCTTGACCGGTTGCGACTCGCTCTGTTCCGGGTAGTCGAGAAAAAATACTCCGTGCACGCTGGTGGCCGACTTGTACCAGTGCCAACCTTCCAGGAAAAACGCCTCATCGACGAATTCCCCTTCGTACGGATATCCGTCGATATGTGCTCCCCACATCATGTTCCAGGTGTCGACTATGCCGCAGCCTAAATGAGAAGGCGCTTCGTCCATAAAGCCGATTAAGCCGTCAGCTACAATAGTACTCCCATCGTCCATCGTGCCCGTCAGGTCTACCATCACGTTCGGGTCGGTTACGACGCCGAAATACATCTCCTTGATCAATCTATCGCCGATGTTCTTCACGGTAATGTCGAAGAGTATAAAATCATCCGCGATGTCATGTGACCAGGCATAAGTCTTTTGAGTGACTTCAACGTTGAGAGGTATGTGCGGGGTACCACGAAGATAATCGACGGTCCCTGGACAGAGTATTTCCGTGTCTGCGTATCTTACTATGATATCCTGATGTGACACGGGTTCCCAGTCGCTTCCCGAAAGCGGAACACCGTCCTGGATTTTCTCCATAATAACGCCGTCAATCGGCGTCGTATGAAATTCTACGCAGTCAAGGTATACCCGTCCCGAAACGAGGGTATCGGAACCGAGTATGCCCCCTATCCAGCAATGTGCCCCCCACAGGTGGCTAATGTAAGACCCCTTGGGATACTCGTGTCCCACCTCGATCGGCTCTCCCGTGAAATAGTCGTACTCTATCATAAAGGGGTTACCCCATCCCCATAATCCATCGGAGTGTACCGTCAACTTCATATTGCCCACGTCGTGCCTGGAAACGGCAAGCACGATATCCACCGAAGACGCCACGGACAGCGGGGCTGATACCAGTTGGATATCGTCCTTGCGCCAGAATTCCCTGGCTTGTGGATTTGATATGTCGGTAATGCCGGTTATTGCTACCGAAATGAGCAGAAAAGCCAAAGTGCGGCGCATACCATACCTCCCAATCCAAATCACCCTAAGAAAAGAACGAAGGGCTACGGGTTTCTGTCAAGTTCTAAGAACGTCAGTCGGGTGATCCACATCCTTTGTTGTCTGCTTTAATATAGATTTCGGGGACTAAAAGATAATCACCAACTTTCCCATCTGCGTCGTGCCGTCCTCGGTCTCGACCACCCAGTAATACAAGCCCGTGACAACCATCTGGGTATTGCGGGTGATCATGTTCCACACGTGATGATTATAGCTCGGGTCGGATGGATCTACATCATGATCCAGCTGCCGGACAAGATCTCCGTCGAGGGAATAGATGTAAATCCGGCACTTCGGCGGCAGGTTGGCAAAATGAATGGCTCTCACCCGGTGATCCGGCCGGTCCTCCCGCATACGGCCCTCGAACCCCAGATCGCGATAATCGGCATCACCCCGGTACGGGTTAGGATAAACGTAGACTCTGGTGTTGCCTCCGGCCACGGCATCTGACGCCGACATCGGATAGACGCTTTGTATCCAGGCCGTACGGGACGATTCCAGTCCCTCGATGTCCATCTGGGGATAGCCATAGTCAAAAGCGGTTACGCTTATCCAGTAGGGTATGGTTGCCAGCAGGTTGGTGATCTCAAATTCGTACTCGTAATATTTCAACAACCCGTCGGATGTATACGCTTCATCGGGAATCGAATCCGGATGATAGATGGACGGATCCGGTTCGTCGGGATAGACCCTGGCGATACTGTTCTCGCCTCCTAACGTCGAAATATTGTAATCGACAGGCTGGAAATAGAAAATGGAATCAGGGAAATCGGGATGAATATAGGGCAACGTACGTGTGTAATTGGCGGGGTCGAAGACACTGTCTATACACGGGTCAGGGCCGCTCCCGTAGAGACATCTGAGGCTGTCCACAGAAAAGGGAATATCGAACAGGTAATACTCAGATTTGATTCCATCGTAGGTCAGTACGAACTTGTTGTAATCGTTCCTGTCATATGACGCCATCACGGAGAGACTGGTCGCCCGTCCGTCCAGGCCGCAGTATATACGGTAACCTTCAAAGTCCGCGACTCCGCTGAAGATATCCCTCTCGGTTTCCGACACGGTCCCGTTGAAGCGCACCCGGATACCGTTGACGGTCGGTTCAAGCCACACTTTGGGCGGGGGAGGAGGCTCGGCGCAGCGCCAGTCAGGGATACCATCACCGGTTGTATAAATAGTGTCACCGTCGCATACAGTAAACTCTCCGGCATAGTCATCACCATCGGTATCCACTCCCGGATTGTCATACACCCATCGTGCCCACGAGGCGTTCTTGAGCAGGTCAAAGAAATCCAGATTGTCGTAAAAAAGATCTACGTCGTGGGGTAGATTCCACCGGTTGTTAGGATCCGTGTGAAAGTTCTCTCCACAAACAAATACATATGGAATCTTGATGCTGGCACCGGCGGGAACATCAAACGGCCCCACCGATAACATGTTGGTAGCCGCCAAAACGCCCTTTGTCGACAGCTGGTTGGCGAAATCGGGCGGGGGCGGTACCCAGATCGGGTCAAAGGAGCCAATCGACGCCGTGCGAAGAACATCATAATCGATTTCCCCATTGCTCAATACATGATAGGAATTGGCATCTCCCCGCGGTATACCGGTGCCACCGCCGGTAAGAAAATCACGAAAGCCCTCCCGATGACGGGGACCGAAGTCGAGGAAGCTGACGTCGGGAGTGAGGGACAGTCCCCGGCAATACCAATTGTACGACAGCTTGACCGGACGCGATTCACCCTGTTCCGGGTAGTCCAGAAAGAAGACGCCGTGCGCACTGGTGGCCGATTTAAACCACATCCAGTACTCTATCCAGAACGGGTCGTCGATAAACTCCTCCCCGTACGGCATTCCGTTGAAGTTTGCGGCCCACATCATATTTAAGGTGTCAACGATGCCACACCCATGGCGGGAAGGCGTCTCGTCGACAAAGCCAACTATACCGTCTGCTATAAAAGTACTTCCATCATCCTGCGTTCCTTCCAAGTCCACCATTACCGATGGGCGCGTTTCTATGCCGATATACATCTCTTTGATCAATTCCCTGCCGATGTTCTTTATGGTGATATCGAACAGTATGAAATCATCCGCGATGTCATGCGACCAGGTGTACGTCTTTTGGGTAACTTCGACGTTCAGCGGTATGTGCGAAGTTCCGCGGAGATAGTCGACCACGTTGGGGCAAGTTATGGCCGTGTCGGTGAATCTTATTATAATGTCCTGATGTGAAACAGCTTGTTGGTCACTCCCGGATAGCGGGACACCCGCCTGTATCTTCTCCATGATGACACCGTCAATGGGTGTCGTCTGAAATTCTCCACACTCCAGTGTGGCAACCGTTCCTGATGTCCCTGAGACAAGGGTATCGGAACCACGTATGCCTCCTATCCAGCAGTGTGCTCCCCACAGATGGCATATGTAAGACCCTTTGGGATACTCGTGCCCGACTGTCATGGGTTCTCCTGTGAAATAATCGTAGCTTGGGTTCCCGGTCCGACCCCAGTGCCCATTGGAGTAGACCGCCAACTTCATATTGCCCACATCGTGCCTGGAAATAACAGGCCCGGCATCGGCCGCAGATGCCAGCGATAGTGTGGCTGAAGTCGGTTCGACATCGTCTTTGAGCCAGAACTCCCTGGCCTCCAAACTCGAACCGCTGATAAAGCTGACCAGTGAAAACGAAACACAGAGCAAGACCAAAGTGCGGCGCATACCAATCCTCCCAATTCTCTTCACCCAAGATAAGGAACGAAGACCCACGACTCTTTGTCAAATTCTAATTTGCCCGCGAGGCCCGGCCCTGAATGTGACGGATTTGGTACTCTCGTAACTGGATGCCCTCGAGACCGGATATATCCGTATGGTGTTTTTTATCTTTTCCCAGTTGCGGCAAATTCTTATCATCTTTTATCGTATCCGGAGCAATTGTTGAATCGAGAACTCATCAAGACTATCTCTGACCGACGGAGCTTAAAGGTCGTAGCTCTTCTGCTTCTGGCCCTGGTGCTGGCCGTTCTTCTGGTGCAGACTTTTCACAAAGCGTACCGCGAGGGAGGATATGATTTCACGAGTTACCTGCTCTCGGCAAGTGCTCTGGCTCACGGAGAGAATCCCTATCAATCCGACACACCCTTTCCATACATCTATCCCATGTTTCTGGCGCTGGTGCTCATACCGCTAAGTGTCATTCCCTACTGGCTGGCTAATCTCATTTGGTATGCCGTCAATGTGGCGTCCCTGCTCGGGTCGATTGTAGTTGTGGTCAGGCTATCCTCAAACAGTTTGCTGACCGACTGGAAAGGCAAATTTCTCACGCCGGTAGTGCTTTCATTATTACTCTTACTGCCGGTGATTCAGAATAACCTGCTCAATGGACAAGCCAACTTTCTGGTCCTTTTCCTGTGCGTGCTGACGCTCAAATACTATAGGGAGAGCAGAGTCGTTCCGGCATCGATCTGTCTGGCCCTGGCAAGCGCTATCAAGTTGGTGCCGTTGTTTCTGATTCTGTTTCTGGTGTTACGACGCGAGTTCAGAATGTTCGGGTTGGCCGCAATTCTGTTTGTGATCTTCTGCCTGTTGCCGGTGATTACATTGGGCGGGGACATTCTTACGATTTACGGCGAATATTGGCATGACTTTCTCTTCGGCAAAATTTCGACCGGGACAGTTGGCAAACCCGATCAGATATATTTCACACTGTCGGGGTTTGTCTCGCAAATCGTACCGTCGATTTCGGGCTGGGCATGGCTCAAACTAATATCGGCGCTGGTGGTCGCCGCTACCGTATCCGTAATTGATTTACTGGCCGTCAGGCGAAGCGGCAAGGCATCGGGGGTCTGGACTTTCCATCTATATTTGGTGGCCATACTGATGATAACACCGCTGTCAGAAACACACCACCTGGCCTTTTTGATTCCCTTGCTCGTCCTGCTGGTTGTGCGGCTGATTTATGACAACCAGTCGCCTGCCGGATTTCACGTTGCGACTGTGGCCATCTTCATCCTCTTATTCTATCTGGGCCGGGCCCTTGGTGGGCCGTTCTATTTCCTGGCTCTTACCGTTCTGTTCCCTGCCGTTATGCGTGTGGCCATGGTTGCTCAATTGTCCCAGCCCGCAGAATCCGTGTAATCCTTTGCCGTTCAATGGAAACCGGCCGTTGTGCTTGCCGCGGCGTGATGCCGGGAAATAAGACTCGGCTGGCCGATTTTAACGTCAGCGGGGATCTCTTAACTCGCTGAAATTAAATATATTGAACCATCGGTCGATACCTTCTGTTAGACCACGTCAGTGGCCGCGCCACTTTTTTGAACGTTTGTGTTGACAAGATGAAAAAATTCCCTATCTTTTTGAGCTATTTTAGCAAGTGAAAACAAGATTACAGGTTCGCAAATGAAAACTTTTATACCGAAAATTGACCCGCAGAATCGCAAATGGTACGTGATTGACCTTCAGAACGCCATTCTCGGACGAGCGGCTGTTAAGGTAGCCAATGTGCTCAGAGGCAAGACCAAGCCGATTTTTACGCCTCATCTGGACACCGGAGACCATGTTATCGCTATCAATGCCAAACAGATGAGGGTGACCGGAAAGAATGCCCCGAAAAACCTTCGCTACTATCGCTACTCCGGTTATCCGGGTGGGTTGAAAGAAACGACATACGAGCAGTTGATGCAGAAGAATCCGGAAGAGGTCTTCCGGCTGGCCGTCAGGCGGATGCTTCCGAAGAACCGCCTGGGTCGCAAAATATTCAAGAAACTTCATGTTTATGCAGGACCGGAGCATCCGCACAAGGCGCAGAAACCGGAACCGCTTAAGCTAAACTGAGATTGATTATTAGATAAGTATGGAACAGCAGAATTACTCCGCGACAGGTCGAAGGAAAGAGTCGGTTGCCCGGGTGGAAATGAAACCGGGGAAGGGCAAGTTCACTATTAATGGTAAGCAGATTTCCGCTTATCTGACCCGCGAGACATTAGTCAATCATGCCCAGCGTCCGCTCGAAGTTACCGAGATGATGGGCAAGGTGGACGTGCGTTGTGTCACCCGGGGCGGTGGACTTTCCGGTCAGGCTGGAGCCGTCCGGCTGGCTGTGGCGCGGGCTTTGAATGAAATGAATCCTGATTTCCACCGGACCCTGCGGTCGGGTGGCTTTTTGACAAGGGATCCGCGCGAGGTCGAACGCAAGAAATACGGTCGGCCCAAAGCCCGGAAACGTTTCCAGTATTCGAAGCGATAAGAATTTGGATTTCTATCCCCTCCCATAGGGAAGGGAAATAAACAGTCCCGGTCGATCTGTTTGAGGGTCCCACATCTTCGGGCTCAAGCAGAGTGGAAGCCGGGGTAAAGAATAACCGTTTAATCTTAAGGTTGCGATGATTTCACCTCAAATCAAAGAACTACTTGAAGCCGGGGTCCATTTCGGTCATCAGACCCGCCGCTAGAACCCCAAAATGAAACCCTTCATTTTTGGCGCCCGCAACGGCATTTACATCATCGATCTTCACAAGACGCTCGACGCTCTGGAGCAAGCCAAGCACAAGGTGCGCGAAGTAATCGGCAAAGGCCGCTCGATTCTCTTTGTCGGCACCAAGAAGCAGGCGCGGGAGGTGCTCGTAGAAGAAGCTGCCCGTTGCAGTGCTTTCTATGTCACCGAGCGCTGGCTGGGCGGCATGTTGACTAATTTCAATACCATAAAGAACTCTATTAAGAAGCTCAAAGATATTGAGCGGATGAAGGAAGACGGCACGCTGGAAAAATTCACCAAGAAGGAGCGTGCCCAGTTCGAGAACGAAGCCGAAAAACTCACCAAGGTTCTTGGCGGTATCAAGGAGATGAACTTCCTTCCCGGACTGGTTATCGTGGTTGATGCCCGCAAGGAGAAGATCGCGGTGGCCGAGGCGGCCAAATTGAAAATTCCGATTATTGGTATCGTCGATACCAACGCTGATCCTGATCCGATTGATTTCCCGATTGCCGGCAACGACGACGCTATCAAGTCGATACGGGTACTGGTAAAGCACCTGGTCGACGCGGCCGTTGAGGCAAAGCACGGCGTCTCGCCGGAGATGATCGAAGCGGCTGTGGAAGGGGACCGTGAAACGCAATTGACCACATATACCACTTCAACTGAAGACGACACGAAAGAGAAAAAGTAAGAAGAAAGATAAAGCCCTATGGAGATTACAGCACAGATGGTAAAAGAGCTCCGGGAAAAGACCGGGGCCGGAATGATGGATTGTAAAAAAGCTCTCACGGCAACCAGGGGAGACTTCGATAAAGCCGCGGAGCACCTACGCGAGCAGGGTATCGCCAAAGCGTCGTCTAAAGAGGGTCGGCGCACGGCCGAAGGTGCCATCGCGACCTATGTTCACACCGGCGATAAGCTCGGTGTCATGGTCGAGATAAATTGCGAGACCGACTTTGTGGCCCGGACCGACAATTTCAAGGCTTTCTCGCGTGATATTGCGATGCATATTGCGGCCTCGAGCCCGCTTTGTGTGAAAAGAGACGAGCTTGACGAGAAACTGATCGGCAAAGAAAAAGATATATACCGGCAGCAGGCCATCAACGAAGGCAAGCCGGAAAAAATAATAGACAAAATCGTTGACGGTAAGCTGGAAAAGTGCTTCGCGGAGGTAGTCCTTCTGGAACAGCCCTACGTGAAAGACAACGATCTCACCGTCGAGGAGTTTGTCAAAAACATGATTGCCTCACTGGGCGAGAATATTCAAATCAGGCGATTTGCCCGCTTCCGCCTGGGTGAATAGCTATGGATGCCGACGGCAGTAAACCGATTTATAAACGAATATTGTTGAAGATATCCGGGGAAGCCCTGATGGGCTCCCGGGATTTCGGTCTTGACGCGGCAACTATAGAGACTATCTGCAAGCAAATCAAAGAAATAAAAGACCTCGGACTGGAGATCGGCGTTGTGGTCGGCGGCGGGAATATATTCCGTGGCCTTCAGGCCTCATCGCAGGGAATGGACCGTGTGACGGCAGACAATATGGGTATGCTGGCAACGGTAATAAACTCCCTGGCTATGATGGACACCCTCGAGGAAATGGGCATCTTTACACGGGTGATGTCGGCCGTGAAAATTGAAGCTTTTGCCGAGCCGTATATTCGTCGCCGCGCGGTTCGACACATGGAAAAAGGTCGACTGTGCATCTTTGCCGCCGGTACCGGCAATCCGTATTTCAGCACCGATACCGCAGCCTCGTTGAGGGCGATGGAAGTCGGCGCCGAGATTCTAATTAAGGCTACCAATGTCGACGGCGTTTATTCGGCTGACCCTAAGAAACACGCTGACGCCGTTTTTTATCCTGAACTGGGATACATGGATGTATTGACCAAAGAATTGAAGGTTATCGATTCAACCGCCATCTCGCTGTTGAAGGATAATCGGATTCCGGTAAGGGTGATTGACCTTAATACACCGGGGAATCTTAAACGAGTGGTGCTGGGGGAACAGGTCGGCACCCTCATATCTTAAGAATGAAAAAAAGCTATACTCAAATACCGGGAGTGTAAGGTATGTTGGAGACACTACTGAAAGAGACAAAAAGCAGGATGCACAAGAGCATCGAAGCTGTTTCGAGGGAGCTGGGTTCAGTTCGCACCGGTAAGGCATCGGTTCATCTTCTCGATACGGTCAAAGTCGAGGCTTACGGATCGGTCATGCCGCTGAACCAGGTAGCCAACGCCACCGCGCCGGAACCGCGCCTTCTGGTAGTCCAGGCATACGACAAGTCAACCGTCGGTGACATTGTCAAGGGCATTCAGAAAGCTGACCTGGGCTTGAATCCCATGGTTGATGGCCAGGTTATCCGTATCCCCATCCCGCCGCTAAATGAAGAGCGACGCAAAGAGCTGGCCAGGCACTGCAAACACATCGCCGAGGAAGGGCGGGTCGCCGTCCGCAATATCCGTCGCGACGCCAACGAACAGGCTAAGAAAGCTCAGAAGGATAAAGAGATTTCCGAGGATCAGGAAGCCGATCTGCATGACGAGGTTCAGAAACTGACCGACGAGTCCATCACGAAGATTGATGAACTGGTGGAGAAGAAAGAAAAAGAGGTCATGGAAGTATAGGCCGGTCCATCAAAAATTAAGAGTTATAGTGAAACCGGGTCTTAAGCCCGGTTTTTTTACTTGGGTGCAGGCGTGCGGCTCACGCCTCAGGCCGGATAGGTGCCGTCGATATACTGCCAGAGGTAACGGTTGTGGGCCTCCATATTGGCCATCTCGGCCTTGACGACATCGCCGATAGATACCAGCCCGACCAGTTTGTCCTGATCAACAATGGGTATATGCCTCACCCGATTGTTGGTCATCAGGCCGCCGAGGTAGCTCAACTCGTCGTCCTCAACGCCGACAATAACATTCGTCGTCATCAGGTCAGCGATACGCATGGAAGTAAAATCGCAGTGTCTTTCATAAGCTGCCTTAAAGATATCCTTGTCGCTGACAATACCGAGCAGGTGGCCCTCGCCATCAGTAATCAGCAGGCAACTGATATGGTTTTTTATCAGCAGTTGCATGGCCTCGAGTATTTCAGTGGTTTCGCGGACACAAATCAGGTCCTTCGGATTGGCCTTAAGCAAGTCTTTCACCAGCATAATAATCTTCTCCTCAATTGGATATTATGTAGACTTACAACGTTACTATTTGTTACTATGTAATGGTCCACAGGGGTGATGTCAGAAACCGATTGACCGAGAGTTAGGTTTGGCTGACATCCACAAACGATATACGAGGGCGAGCCGCGATATGATAAAGAAATTTAGGTATATTGGATTCAGTTTGGCTTTGTTTCTGACGCTCGGTCTATTGCTATCGGCGATGGCTCAAAACGAAGCCGATCCGATCCTGTCTTTCTATTGCCGCCGGGCGCAGGAAACCTACGGTACTCGCGACCCGCTGGAGCGCGGCCTGACGTTCTCGTATCGTGCCAGAACCTACTATATGAATATCAGCGACAAGGGTGAGGTAACTCGACTGGACTCCGGAATTGTGGATTACTATTACAGCTTTGGTGATCTTGACTCGTCACAGGTCATCGTTAAACCGGAACGTTCCCAGAAACCGGTGGATCTGTGGTTTTACAACGTGTTTGCCGATGATTACGAGTTTTCCTTTTTCCCCAATGATACTGGTGGAGCCGATCTGGCTATTGGCTTCGATACCCGTAATGCCAATGATACTCTGCCGGTCGGGTTAACGGTAATTGATCGCGAGAGATTCTTCTTGAAGCAGCTTTATCTTCATTATCCTAACAAGAAGTACTATAAGCGTTTCTCTCGCTCGTTTCGCTTGATTGAACATCAGGGTTACATTTTTGCCGATTCACTGGTGCTGGTCAGCGCCAAACAGGGCGTTTTCATAACGGAGCACTTTCGCGTCGAAACCGGTATTTCCGATATAACCATCTATCGCTGACAAGCGGCCAAACGGCAGACAGTTAGACCGCAAAGCCCTAATTGGGCTTGATAATTGCCTTTGGCGGTCTTAATTTCTCTTACCATGAAGAGCAAAGCCGATACGCAGAAACAGAAAATACTTGCCTCCCCCGAACGGCTTCCGGTTCACGTGGCCATAATAATGGATGGCAACGGTCGCTGGGCAAAGATGCGCAACCGGCCTCGCACTTTCGGTCACGAAGCCGGTGTAAGAGCCGTCAAGAAAGTTGTTCGGGCGGCCGCTGAGATCGGTATCAAGTACTTGACCCTGTATACTTTCTCCGTGGAAAACTGGAATCGGCCCCGGAGCGAGGTGTCGGCGTTGATGTCGCTGCTTGCGCGTGCCACCCGTAGCGAACTTGACGAGCTAATCAGAAATGACGTAAAGCTTCGGACAATCGGGCGCATGACCGGTCTTCCGGTTTCCCGGCAAAAGGTTCTTCAGAATGCCGTGGAAAAAACACGCAATAACCAGGGATTGGTGCTTACATTGGCGCTCAATTATGGGGGCAGGTCAGAAATTCTCGATGCCGTTAAGGCCATCTCCAACTCCGTCAGGGCAGGTATAATAGATATTCCCGATATCAATGACGAGCTGTTTTCTGATTTTCTCTACACGGCCGGTCTGCCCGATCCCGATCTGTTGATCCGGACTTCGGGAGAGATGCGCATCTCGAATTTCCTTTTGTGGCAGACAAGTTACACAGAACTATATATTATTGATACACTCTGGCCGGATTTCGGCCGCGAGGAGTTATTTGAGGCGGTTCTTAGCTATCAAAAACGAGAGCGCCGCTTCGGTAAAGTCAGCTCAAAGAATATAGGATGACCAAAAACCTTATTGTTCGCACCGCAGTCGCCGCAGTCACCATCCCTATTATTTTGTGGATCTGTTACCAGGGTGGGACGTGGCTTTTTGGCATGGTAGCCGTATTTGCGCTCTTCGCCATATCTGAATTTCTAATTAACGAAGGGTACACGTACAGGAGCTTTTACTTCTGGTTCGGCATTCTGGTGGTGGCCCTGATGCTACTGAGCCGATTTGAACCGGTATCGAGCACATTTTGGCTGCAATTTCTTTTCAGTGGAACTACCGGTATAATCGTTTTCTTCCTCGTGAGCGCCATGATCATCTCGACCGGGACACGGTCGCCGGCGATTCTGTTTACGTCCCATACTCGTCTGATATGGGGAGTTATGTATGTTGGCCTGTTATACCCGTATGTATACCTGCTCAGTGGACCATACGCGCAAATGGCGAGCGAACACATCAGTGGGGGAGATTGGCTGCTGTTTCTGTTCGGTTTGTTATGGGTGGGCGACACCGCCGCCATGGGTTTCGGAAAGTGGCTGGGTAAACGAAAGCTGGCCCCGACCGTTTCGCCAAATAAGACAATCGAAGGATTCATAGGCGGTATAATCGGGGCGGTGGCGGTCGGTGTCCTGATGTGCTTCTGGAAGTTCGAGACAATGAGCTGGTACCACGTGCTGATTCTGGCGGTGGGGTGCTCGGTCTTCGGCCAGCTCGGCGACCTCGTCGAGTCGATGTGGAAACGTTCGCTGGGCATAAAGGATTCATCACCAATTATCCCCGGGCATGGCGGCGCTCTTGACCGGTTCGATTCGCTGCTATTCGCAGCTCCCTTTATGTTCTATTACAGGTTGCTCATAACTGTTCTGTGAGAATCATCGATTACATATTCGCCGCCCGCCCCATGCTGCACCTTCCCGTGTGGTCCATATACCTGGTATCGCTGCATTACCACCACCGGCTCAGCGGGGATCGTTTCCTGTGGACGGATTTGTTTATTCTGGCCTGTCTGACGCTGATGGGAGCGGCCGCGTGCTACATCAACCAGGTTTATGACTGCGAATCCGACCGCGTTAACCGTAAAGTCGGCTTTCTTCAAAACGATATCCTTACCGAAAAGAACATCAAGGTGATGTTTGTATCCGTTTCCGCTATTGCTGCTGGCGCGGCGGCTTTGATATCGGCACTCACCTTCTTTATCATGCTCTTATTGTTCGTGCTGGGGTACCTGTATTCGGCACCGCCTTGGCGGCTTAAGGACCGGGCGGTCGGAGGATTCGCAGTCAACGCTTTTGGTATCGGCTTCGTGGTTCCGATGTTGGTGATGCCTGATATTTCCTTTCATAACGCCGGACTGCTCGGATGGGACAATCCTTTCTATTTCTTTCTGACGGTTGGCGGTATCTATCTTCTCACAACTCTTCCCGACCGGGAAGGGGATGAAAGAATCGGGAAGAAAACACCGGCCGTCATCTTTCCGCGGGTTGTGGTGGTAATCGCAGCTACTGTATTTATGTTGCTCTCGGGTTGGGTGGCGTTCTACTCGGGACACATTCTGCTGATGTACCTGTCGCTTGTAGCTGTTGTGACAACTGTACTCATGTTATTCGTTCGCGGCACGCGATATGAGCTGTTCGCCGCGAAATTGCCGATTCTGCTACTCACCTTGCTGGCAGGCTATTTTTTCTGGGGATATATCCTGTTTATAGTTGCCATCATATTCAGCACCCGGATATATTATCGTAAGAGATTTGCGATTACATATCCGGAGTTAGCTTGATGAAACGACTTTGCCTGCTGGCCATTTGTCTATTAGTAGGATGCAGCCCTCATCCGCGTTATCGCACCGGTGGTGAAGAGCGCCCCCAGCAGGTAATTCACAAAACCGGGAAATACACAACCGATGACCTGCTTCGGCTGGGCAGCATCATGAGGGGATATCTTGGAAAACCCTATAAGGGCCGCTCAAAGTATGAGGCGGGTCTGGACTGCTCGCACTTTGTGCAGACCGTCTTCAAAAGATTCGATAATATAAAGCTCCCTCGTATGGCGGCGGACCAGTACAGGCAGGGCAAATCGGTTCAGTACAAGCATCTCAAGTATGGTGACCTGGTCTTTTTCAGAACCCAGCCGAGAAAAATATCACACGTGGGTATTTATGTTGGTGAGAATCGTTTTATCCACGTCTCAACATCGTACGGTGTGATCATAAGCGGTCTCAGCGAGAAGTACTGGGCCGATAAGTACGCCGGTGCCCGCCGTATCCTCGAATAAATCCGGCGAACCTGCCAGCGACCACATTCGTTAGAAGATGTAACCATGACTAAGCCGGATCTCAAACTGAAGTTGAAGAATCTGCCGACCTTGCCCGGGGTTTACATGTTCAAGAGTAACTCCGGGAAGATCATCTATATTGGCAAGGCTAAGAATTTGCGTAACCGGGTGCGGACCTACTTTCAGTCCCGTAATCATCTCGACACCAAAACCGAAAGAATGATTTCGCGGGCGGCTGACTTTGAGTTGATGGTCACGGCGAGCGAGGTCGAGGCGCTAATTCTGGAAGCCAACCTCGTTCACGAACACAAACCCCGGTACAATGTCGCTCTCAAAGATGATAAGCACTTCCCATATATCAAGATCACCAACGAGCCCTTTCCGCGGATCCAAATCGTAAGACGGTTGGAGAAGGATCAGGCTACGTACTTCGGGCCCTACACGTCGTCAAAGGGCATGCGGCAGACGGTGGCGTTCTTATCGAGGCTGTTTACGATTCGTACCTGTAATCTGGTAATCCCGGCCCCTCCCGGGAAGCAACACAAGGTCTGCCTCGATTATCACATTCAGAGATGCGGGGGGCCGTGTGAAGGCTTTCAGTCGGAGGAAGAATACCGGGAACTGGTTGATTCGGTTATCATGGTGTTGTCAGGCAAGTCCAAGAAGTTGATATCTTTGTTGACGGACAAAATGAACCGGGCCAGCGCCCGGGTACAATATGAAGAAGCGGCCAGGATCAGAGATCAAATCGAAGCGATAAATTCGGTTATGATAAAGCAGCACGTGGATATCGGTGAACTCGTCGATCGCGATATCATTTCTATCGCACGCGAAGAAAAGGATGCCGTGGCGGTGGTCATGCAGCTTCGGGAAGGAGTCCTTATCGGACGCCAGGATTTTCAACTGGGTGCCGAGGCCGAAGAAGCCGACCAGGTGGTACTTGAATCGTTTGTGACCCAGTACTACAACCATCAACCCAACATGCCCTCAGAAGTAATAGTGCCTCTGGAACTGCCCGAAGTCGCCCTTCTGGAAAGGTGGCTGAAAAAAATTAAAGGATCAAGAGTCAAGGTGGTTACGCCGCGAATCGGCGAGAAGCTGAGGCTTGTCGACCTGGCGGCCAGAAACGCCAGACTCCTTCTGGACGAAATGCTTATTCAGAAAAAGCGGTATGCAGAGCGAACCAGTAAGATGGTCACCAGCCTCAAGGATGAGCTGGGCCTGGCGCGGTCGCCTCGGACAATAGTATGTTTCGATATCTCCAATATCGGCGAGGCAGATACGGTGGGCTCCTGTGTCTTTTTTGAAAACGCGCGACCGAAGAAAAGTGAATACAGGCATTTCAAAATAAAGGGGGTTGTGGGCCAGGATGACTTCAAGATGATGCGGGAAATCATCGGCAGATATTTTCATCGACTGAAGGAGAATAAGCAGAGTCCGCCGGACCTGGTGGTGGTCGATGGAGGCAAAGGTCAGTTGTCTTCGGCCAGAGCCGAACTCAAATATCTTGGTCTGGACAGCCAGCCGTTGATCGCCCTGGCTAAGAAACTTGAAGAAGTCTATAAACCGGGCGCGCCCGACCCTGTTACTATCAGTCGTAGCTCTCCCGGCCTGATATTGCTCAAACAGGTTCGCGACGAAGCCCATCGTTTCGCGATTACTTACGGTCGTAAGGTTCGATCCAAACGCACCATCAAGTCGGGTCTGGACGGTATTCCCGGTATCGGCCCGGTTAAAAGGGCAGCACTGTTGAACCGGTTCGGTTCGGTGGCCAGAATTAAAGAGCTTTCGGCCAAGGAGCTTTCGTCTGTTAAGGGGATAAACATCAAACTGGCCGAGAAGATACTGGCACAGTTGAATCACGAATCACGGGTAAAGTCGTAATAGCGGTTGCCAAGCCGCTCCCGGTGCTCTTATTATTCCATCATGCTGGAAAAACCTCAGGCATACACGGTCAGCGCAATAACGCGGATGATCAAGGAAACCCTGGAAGAATCGTTCAATGATATCTGGGTGGAAGGCGAGATATCTAATTATCATCATCATTCCTCGGGGCACCGGTATCTGAATCTCAAAGATGACCGTGCCGTAATCAAGGTCACTATCTGGCGCTCGGTCGGCGTGACCCTTAAATTCGAGCCGGAAAACGGCCAGAAGGTACTGGTATATGGTGACATAACGGTCTATGAAAAGGGCGGGAACTATCAACTCAACTGCCGAAAACTGGTTCCCGTCGGCGTCGGTGAGTTGGAGCTGGCCTTCCGCCAGCTATATGAAAAGCTGGCGGCGGAAGGGCTCTTCCAGGATGAAAGGAAAAAGGAAATCCCGCAATACGCCCG
This sequence comes from Candidatus Zixiibacteriota bacterium, assembly GCA_020351995.1. GTDB lineage: Bacteria > Zixibacteria > MSB-5A5 > GN15 > FEB-12. The sequence continues at coordinate 453,784 of CP070674.1, read as the reverse complement.
ACGAGTAGGGGTGGTAACATCGCCCACCGGAGCCGCGATTCGCGATATAATTCAGATCGCCTGGCGAAGAAACGACGCTGTGGAGCTTATCATCTTCCCGGCCGCGGTCCAGGGTGATGGCGCCGAACAAACCATTGCCGCCGGGATCGAGTACTTCAATACCCGCGATGATATCGATGTAATTATCACCGGTCGTGGGGGAGGGTCATTGGAAGATTTGTGGCCTTTCAATACCGAGGTCACCGTGCGGGCGATCGCGGCCTCGCGTATCCCGGTAATCTCGGCGGTCGGCCACGAGATTGACACGACCTTGGCCGATCTGGTCGCCGATCTTCGTGCTCCGACACCGTCGGCGGCCTCAGAACTGGCGGTATGGTCGAAAAAAGAGTTTCTACAACAGGTTTCCGCCAATGTGTCAAGGCAGGCGGCGCTTTTGACAGGGTTGGCGGAAGACGCTCGATATGAGCTTTATTCGCTTCTCAATCGGTCGGTCTTTCGGCGTCCGATGGATATCGTGCTGCAGCGACAGCAGCAACTTGACCATGCCGCCCGCCTGCTCTACGCATCGGGAAAAAACAGCTTTGAAATAATCAGAAACCGTTTATCTTTAGAGGTTTCGAAACTGGACAATCTTTCTCCGTTGAAAATACTCGCCCGGGGGTATGCTGTCGCCCGAAAACTCCCGGCGCATTCGCTGATTCGTTCGACACGCGATGTGTCGGTCGGGGATAAAGTCGAAACAATTGTGAGCGACGGTACGTTAGTATCGCGCGTAGAAGATATTGAAAAGAAGAAAAACCGATGACTCAGAAGAAAAAATTCAAAGACTTCGAATCGGCCCTCAATCGGCTCGAGGAGATAACCGAACTTCTGGAATCCGGCGAAAACCCGCTCGAAAAGTCAATCGATCTCTATACCGAGGGGCTGGAAATCGCCAAATTCTGCACCCAGAAACTATCTGAAGCGGAGAAGAAGATTAGAATCATCGCTGAGACTCGCGGGTTGTTAGTAGAAGAGGATTTCGAGACAGAGGTCGAAAATGATGCCGGCTGAAACCACCGACATTAAGCTGTATCTGGACAAGCTGAAAGGGGTAACGGACGCTCTGCTGGTTCGCTACCTGCCGAGGGAAGATGAGGAACCACAGCTACTCCACCGGGCCATGCGGTATTCGGTCATGGCCGGGGGCAAGCGTCTCAGGCCGATCCTGGCCTATGCCGCTTACGAGTATTGCGGAGGGAGTCTTCAGGAAGAAACCCCGGTTGTCTACCCGGCCATGGCGGCCCTGGAGTTTGTCCATACCTACTCTTTGATTCACGATGACCTGCCCTGTATGGACGATGACGATCTGCGTCGCGGTATCCCGACCTGCCACAAGAAATTCGGCGAAGCGGTGGCCGTTCTGGCCGGGGATGCCCTGCACGACATTGCCTTTGAGTTAATGGCCTCGACCGGTCTGCCTCAAGCCGTGACGGAATTGGCCACGGCTATCGGCACCGAAGGTATGCTTGGCGGACAGATGGCTGATATTGAGGCGGAGGGTCGTAAAGTCTCTCGCGAGGACGTGATCAACATTCATCGTCGTAAAACCGGTGCGCTCATTCGATGTTCGGTACGCGTGGGTGCGCTTCTGGCCGACGCCGATGAGGCAGCCCTTCAGAGACTGTCGGCTTATGGAGAGAAAATCGGACTTGCCTTTCAGATAATTGATGATATTCTGGATGTTGAGGGGGACCAGGAATTGATGGGAAAGAAAGTCGGCTCTGATAGTAGAAAACAGAAGGCGACATATCCCGAAGCAGTAGGCATCGAAACGGCTTACGCGGACGCGAACAAGCTGATCCGGGAAGCAATAACGGTTTTTGACGAGTATGAGGACAATGTCCTTAAGCTCCTCGCAGCCTATATAGGGCAACGCAAGAGTTAGAATGGAACGTACTGGTTTTTGAATGGCTTATCTTGACGACATAAAAGGGCCTGAGGATACGAAGAAACTCTCGGTAGACCAGCTAACGGAACTGGCCGAAGAGGTTCGGCACGAGATTATCTCCACCGTCTCGAAAACCGGCGGGCACCTGGCTTCCAGCCTGGGTGCCGTCGAACTGACGGTGGCGCTCCACTACATCTTTAATCTGCCCGAAGATAAGATCATCTGGGACGTGTCCCACCAGACTTACGGCCACAAGATCTTATCTGGCCGACGCGACCGCATGAACACTATTCGCCAGTATGGCGGGCTGGCCGGGTTTTCCAAGAGAGACGAAAGCGAATATGACCCGTATGGCGCCGGGCATGCTTCGACATCAATCTCGGCCGCGCTCGGTTTCGCCACCGCCCGCGATCACGCCGGACTGGAGCACAAAGTCATAGCTGTCATTGGCGACGGCTCCATGACCGGCGGGCTGGCTTTCGAGGGGTTGAATAACGCCGGCCATTTGAAAAAAGACCTGCTGGTCATACTCAATGACAATACCTGGTCGATTTCCAAAAATGTGGGCGCGATTTCGAAGTACCTGACCAGTATCATGGCGGACGAGAAGTTCAACAAGCTTCGCAATGAAATTTGGGAACTGACCGGCCGATTCAAACGTCGTGATAAGATCCGTGAAACGATCTCCAATATCGAGAATTCCATCAAAGGCCTGCTGGTGCCGGGGATGCTCTTTCAAAAACTTGGCTTCCGTTATTTCGGCCCTATTGACGGTCACGATGTCCCACTTCTGGTAAAAACTTTACAGGATTTGAAAAACCTGTCCGGCCCGATTATGCTGCACATAGCTACCGTCAAAGGCAAAGGGTACGAACCGGCGGAAGAAAACGCCTTCAAGTATCACGGGGTGGGCAAGTTCGACAAGGTCACGGGCGAGTTCTCCCCCAGCAAGGATGGCCGGCCCAATTACACCGATGTATTCGGCGATGTTATGCTGGAACTGGCTGAGAAAGACAACAGGGTGGTGGCCATAACAGCGGCCATGGCGTCCGGCACCGGGCTGGTGCCGTTCTCAGAAAAATTTCCCGAACGCTTCTTCGATGTCGGTATCGCGGAAGGTCACGCCGGGTGTTTCGCAGCAGGTCTGGCCGCCGAGAAGATGAAGCCGTATCTGGTGGTGTATTCGACTTTCATGCAACGGGCTTTCGATCAGGTCGTTCACGATATTGCCCTGCAGAAACTGCCGGTTGTCATATGCATGGACAGAGGCGGGCTGGTCGGCAATGATGGTCCTACCCATCATGGTACTTTCGATTTGAGTTACCTCTCTGCCATACCGGGTATAGTCGTTGCCGCGCCGAAAGACGGCAACGAACTGCGCGCCATGTTACACTACACCGTGGACAATGAACTACCCGGCCCGGTGGCTATTCGTTATCCGCGTGATATCGTGCCGACCGAGATGAAAAACGAGATCGACGCGATTGACTGGGGAGAGTGGGAAGGTGACACAGGGGATGCTGACGTATTCCTTCTGGCCGTCGGTACCATGTACATGTCGGCGCTGCGGTCAGCTGTTATACTTGAAGACCGGGGCCTGAATGTCGCTGTCATCAACGCCCGGTTCGTCAAACCATTCGATCAGAAGATGCTGGCCACCATCCGGGGAAGGGCCAAAGTAATAGTTACCCTTGAAGAAAATCAGCTCCGGGGCGGCTTTGGGCAGGCTGTGGCCGATTATCTGCTCTCGTCAGGCTATCAGGGCAAGTTCAAGGCTCTTGGATTGCCGGATTCGTTTGTAACCCATGGTAATCGTGACCAGCTTCTGACCGAAACAGGTCTGGACATTGATACCATCGTCATGGAAACAGTCGCTCTGGCTGGACACGCCACCAACGGTACCGGACTGATTCAAAAGCTATTTTCGCGCAGGAACGGACAGGTGCCGTCAAAACCGGCCCCAGGCGACGATCGCGGCGTAACCATCAAAAATCGTAAGTCGGGTTAGCATTGTGCGTTTTGGTCTTATGGCAAATTTGAAGAGGGTGGGGGCTCGTGAGGCCATCGATGCTTTTCTGCGTTGGGCTGACAAATCCGGCAACAACGTTATACTATGCGACGAGCTGAAAGCCGTATCGGGTGACGGTATTAAGTTCGTGCCGCGCAATTCCTTAGCCTCGCAGGTTGATATCCTCGTTTCAATGGGTGGTGACGGTACTCTGCTGGCCTCGGCCCGCGCCGTGGGCGACTCCGGCACGCCCCTTCTGGGGATAAATCTGGGCTCTCTGGGTTTCTTGACCCAGTTGACACCACATCAACTGGTGCCTGCTCTCGACGCTATCTGTAAAGGAGACTATCAGATAGAGCCGCGCATGGTCCTTCGTGCGGAAACCGAGGGCATGGCTGACGCCGAAAGCCCCTATGCTCTCAACGACGTTGTCGTAAACAACGGACCGGTTTCGCGCCTGATTGATATCAATCTGTCCGTTAACGGTGAGGACATAGTGACTTACAACGCCGATGGTCTGGTTATTTCAACGCCCACAGGATCCACGGCATATTCGCTGGCCGTGGGAGGACCGATTATGCATCCAAGGATGGAAGCCATGATAGCCGCTCCAATATCCGCATTCGCCCTGACCACCAGACCTATGATATTCGCGCCGGACGATGTTCTCGAAGTAAGAATAGTATCACCGGATCACAAGGGAGGCCTGGCGCTGGACGGTCAGGTGATGTTGCCGATCAAGGGCTCAGCTAGTGTCGTTATCAAAAGAGCGGAATATCACCTTAAGTTTATCGTATTCCCTGACAACACCTTTTATAAGGTCCTGAAAAGTAAGCTTCATTGGGGGCATACTCCCCGGGCTCTTTAAGCAGGTCGCACAGAATTTTCTTGCAATTTGCCGTATAATTGAATAAAGTATGTCGCTTAAGCGGGAGTAACTCAGCTGGTAGAGTCACAGCCTTCCAAGCTGTTGGTCGCGAGTTCGAGCCTCGTCTCCCGCTTTTTGTTGTCCGCCTTGTGGTTCTGGGCCCCGCAACGGGATTTGAGCAGTTGATCACCCGAAATGTTATATTGTTAAATGACAATAAGTTGACGTGGTATTTCAGCTTGTGTGTGGGCAGTACCCTACTTTTTGTATAAAAAATGAACATTTTGGCTAAAATAGTCTTTAAGGATTACCGATAAAATCGGGGATAAAGAAAAATATTTTTTTTAAAAAACTGGCTAAAAAATTAGCTTGACTAATCTTAGGGCATGGTTTTTATTTAGCGTCTTGCTTAAAAAGCTGGTGTAGCCTGCTTTTTTTTTGGGAAAAAAAAGAAGTTTTAAAAAGGCCCAGATAGCTCAGTCGGTAGAGCACGTCCTTGGTAAGGACGAGGTCACCGGTTCAATCCCGGTTCTGGGCTTATAATGAATTGTTTGGAGGTATGGCCTGAGTCATGGCTAAGCAGAAGTTTGAACGGACGAAGCCGCATGTTAATGTGGGTACGATTGGTCATGTGGATCATGGTAAGACGACGTTGACGGCGGCGATGACGATGTATTTGAGTCGCAAGAAC
>CP070674.1:257260-448187 GCA_020351995.1 Candidatus Zixiibacteriota bacterium | reverse complement strand
AGCACGCCGCCAGCGTTCGTTCTGAGCCAGGATCAAACTCTCCGTAAATATCTCAAGTAAATACTTACTAGTTTGAATCTCTGAACCTCACATCGGAACGCGTGGTCCAGAATTTACTGAATAAAAGCCTCAAGATCTTCTCAGATCCTGGGCCCGCGACATTATAAGAGTATGAATACTCTTGTCTTCGAATGGCTATTTAGTTGTCAAAGAACACATTGAGCCAAAAAAATCTGCCAGCATTATTTGGCAGAACCCAATTATAGGTCTCCGAAAAAATAAAGTCAAGACATATTTTTGACAAAAAATCAACGATGCTCGACTTTTTCGGCAGAATTAATAGGGTCTGATTTCAAGCCGACTTCGGGCCTCTTCGGCGTTCAGTAAATCGGCAGTAAAATATAATACTTTAGCCTCCAGCCGTCAAGAGCTGAAGTCCTCTGCCAGATGTGAAACGGCCCAACTCGATTTTAAGTTTCCAGAATTAATACGAATTCGAGTGCAAAAGGAGTTGTCGTGATTTTGGCAAGTGGCAGACCGGCGGCGGCAAATCCTGCTATCAGGCCCGAATCAGGCCCGACCGATCGCCCGAAGAGCCGGTTCGAATAGCCCGCAATGGCCAGATGAGGCCGAACATCCCTATCAGACACAGCGTTACCCCCAGGCTCAGTTTTCCATAGACATCCCAGGGGACTTCCGTCAGAATCATCGAATGAGCGGCCGAATCCGGGCTGTAATGTACCCTTATCGCTCGGCCAACGGGATATTCGGACACCAGCTCTTTGGCGACATCATACTTTTTCCGCTTGCCGCCGAACATCGGAGCCCGCAAACTCGATTCCGCCCGATAAACCACACTGTCAACCATATACTCGTACACGATGTGCGGATGGATGGCCCGATCACCAGCTATACCGGATTCAATCACCGTGCCTTCCACACTGGGCCAGTCGGCGATCTGTCGCCACTGGAGCACGGACTCGATTTCAATCGCCGCCAGCACCGCGCCGAAAACGGCGACGACTAAAAACAGACCGCCCAACAATAGCGTTCGCATCAAACAGACACCCCCAAAATTGAACCCCCCCGAAAAAACTCAGGGGGGCTTTCAAAAACTTATGAATATGGTTTGTAAGCCCTCCGCATGCGTGCCGCTTTTAGTGGCGGGAAGGATTTCATTTCTTGTATTTGTTCCATTCCCAGCAGCGGAACTTACATTTTCAATATCCACCCGGCAATTCATTTTGTCAAGGAAATTCCGGGCGCGACGCAGAGCGATACTGGACTGATAAAGTGTACATTGACAAAATTGTCAGGCTACCCCGGTGGTCCGACGCGCTCGAGCGTATCTTGCCAGTATCGTTTCTCATCCCTGAACAGCCTGTTGTATATTACAATCGGGAACACCCACAGCAGGGCAAGAATGATCATAGCAAAAAGAGCCTTCCCCAGTGTCCGATTGTCAAGCAGTTGGGGTATCAGACCCACGACAGCGTTGCACGTGACCGCAAAGAAGATTACCAGCAAAAGTGCTGTGGGCAGGCTGGGCCTGATCCAGATCCTCACGAGACTTCCGCCGAGGTAATCTCTCACTCTGCCCTGTATTACCGCCAACTGTAGCCAGGTGTCTCGCTCGACACGGGTCAGGAAGAATCGATCTGCTGTAACAATCCCCTGAAAACGAGCATCAGGATTGGCACGGCGATTTTTACGTCCCACCATCCACCTGAACGGCATCCAGGTTGGCATTCGCGCAGAATCGTTCAAGCTGATGATATGGTCCAGAATCTCCGCTCTGGAAAATCGAGTATGAATGGTCAGTCTCCCGAGCCCCAGAATGGTCATGTTCCCTCCTCAGCACACCGGATCAAACAGGAAAACTCCGTTTCCCTAACGCGCTCGTTACTCTCCTGCGCAGCTACCCGATTGAAACCAGTTCAACTTCAAAAATCAATGTCTTACCCGCCAGAGGGTGATTGGCGTCAAGCGTCACTGTGTCACCTTCAATGTTCGAGACAACCACGTTTATCGGATCGCCGTCGGACTGCTCCATCTGGAGCTGCTGACCCACCTTTGGGTCAATACTCTCGGGAAAGGCACTCTTATCGACTTTGGCCACAAGGTCAGCACGCGATTGTCCGTAGGCTTCTTCCGGCGGCACGGTGATGGTCTTGGTGGCCCCTTCACTCATGCCCATCACACCCTGGTCAAATCCCGGGATTACATTTCCCGCGCCAACCGTAAACTCAAAAGGATCACGACCTTCGGACGTATCAAACACCGTGCCGTCCTCGAGTTTACCGGTGTAGTGGACTTTGATCTTGTCGCCGCTTTTGACCTGACTCATTAGAACCTCCTAAATGCCTCAAGGGAAGGTTTTTTTCTCAGCACACGCCGCTCAGGAGCCCCGGAGGTTCCGTCATTGTCAACGGGCACCGATGTTTCGATCCACAGTTACGCCTTCCGGGGATGTCATTGCCGCCGGAAGGTTGTTTATGATAGATACGGCATTCAAGAGTAATTCACAACTATAAAACTGCCCAAGTTCGAATCGGCTTTTCCAACTGCTGGCCCTGTAACACAAGAGGATGACAAAGTCTAGTGATTCGCGAGATTCCCACCAAAGAGAAGCGGGAATCACTTACGGTGATTCCCGCGCAATTTCTCACTACTGCCTGGGAGCAGCAGCAAGGATTATTAGCAAGTACCGATGAGCGTGCAGAACATCTTGCCGCTGCCTCCGGGGCAAATAAATTCGCAACAGTTATATAGCTCACCCTTATCCATATGACACCTCCAGACGCAGGCGATAATGCCGTTCCAGCAGGGAGGGGGCTCCAAATTCTGCGCGGTGGCACCAGCAACAAATGACAGAATGAACACTGCTAACAGGGCACCACAAATGAGCTTTCTCAAACTGAATCACCTCCTTCGCAAGTTCTCACTGTTTGTCAAAGTATTAGCCGCACCGTAATACTCTAAGATACGATTAATCAACCATTTGTTTTCAAAAGACGCATAATTGCGGCAGGTGTCCACGAAAACACTCTATTGTAGCAGCTGATGCGCTCAAATTTTCACGGTCGATACGAGATACATTATATCCGAATAAGGCTCACCCGGGTACGTCCAGAGAACAGCCTATCGGATACACCAGTATTTCTCCCAGCACAGGCAACTGCATTTACCATTGTCGAATCGGAAACAACATCTGTAAATTCGGCTTTCTTCGCGACAAAGGTCGAATTCGAAACAGCGCTCTTCCGAGCAGTCGAACGAGCCTCCTGTTATGCCGGATGGATGATAGGCCGATCCGGTCGGCGTCACGCACATGACCACCGGTTTGTGCGGCCCGGCAGAAAGGTTGTGCGCGATAGATCCGTACGCAAAGGCCATGACCAGAATGACGATCAAGACAAATGTGAAGTATCTCTTCATAGGCTCTCACCTCCTTACTATCCGAAGCGAAGTCACGGGACTAACTGCCGGGCCGAGTGGCCCGCTTCGGTCAAGCACATGGAAGGTCAGATTTCAGCGTCAGGTAAGTACTTCGGAATTTACTTCTCCAATGGAGCCAGACTTGACATTCTGGCTCCATTTTGAGCAGTTGTATCTATGGCTGCCACGCCTAGCCGCATATCGCTTGTGCGCGGCTGCTAACGTGCAATGTTGCGATCGCTTGATTGATTCTCTGCTTGTCCAGAGCTAACCTACCAAGCGCACAGGTAACCGGTGTCCTCACATTCGGTCCAGGATCCACCGCCTGGAACGACATACTTGCAGCATTCTACGTAGTGCCCTCCGGGGCATTCATGCCAGCATTTAATCACCTTCGGAATGACAGCATGGGTCGCAGGGGCAATAGCACCGAATGAGAATGCTACCAGCAGAATTCCAGCCAGAATGATGCTAACCCTTTTTTTCACAGACCTTTACCTCCTTCTTAGTACGCCTTAACGGCGTGTTTTTAATTACTCCTGTAATCGCCAAGTGAGGTTCGTCTGGTCGAATCTGTGAGGTATATCTTATCGATTACTTGTCAAGTCTGTTCAGCACGGTGTTACCGGATTCACCAGGTGGCAGCGATACACCACGTAGCCACCGCGGGTCCACTCGCAACACTCCCACCAGACGCCGTCGATACATTCAAAGCTGCAGTTCTCAGCTTTCGCCTCAACAGGCGAATACGTGGCCCCGACCGCAAAGGCGATCGCAAGCACGAAAAGCATTGCTACCAGAATACCTTTTTTCATTTCGGTATTGTCCTCCTCATTCAGGTTGTGAGCACGTCAGACACCCGGATTATCCAGTCGCGGATGTCCGAAGCACCCCGATCCTCCCACAGCCTTTTAGTGCTGTGTCCTCTTCTATTAACAGGGTCCGGCCCAATGACAATGGTATCTCAGCACGCCGTTTCTGATATCCCATGTGCAGAGCCAGAGTTTTCCATCGATGCACTCAATAGTGTCCGGGGGAATCGCCTTGGCCTCGGTCAGCATAATTCCTGCAACAAACGAAATTACCAGTACCAGCAAGACAAGCACGCTAACCAGCTTTTTCATCATGGATCTCCACCAACTTTACGGGTTACACTGGAGTTGTCGTTCGGAAGCGGCATCCGTAACCAAATGATCAGTATATATATCTATCCTTGTGGGTTGGGACCCGAAATTACATCGTAAAAGTCAGTCAAAGTGTACTTTTCACCGAAACCGTGCCATACCAGCGCGACGTTGCCTTCTTCATTGACCCCTATGACGGTCGGGAAAGTCGTCAGATCATACTGCTGTGTATACAGCATGGCCGGATCACAATAAATAGGGAATGGAACATTGTGCTCGTCCCGGTAGGTGCGCATCTCGGCAATCTCATCACCCGCAATTGCCAGCAGGGTGAAATCGGCTGGCAGGGTTTCCAACTGGCTCCTCCACGATTTAATCGCCATCGCACAGGGTTGGCAGCCCGGTGAAATCATGACCACCAGAACTTTCCTTCCAGCAATAAGAGAGTCGATGCTGACAGTATTGCTGTCAAGATCAAGCAGTTCTTCGCTGGGAAACGGGTCATTGAACTCGAGCGAACTGCGGTTGGCCATCTGCCAGTCTTTGAGTTCGGGCCTTGGTGGCATCTGAGAGCTACGCCTCCATTCCACAAACCAGTTGCCCAATACAACCCCGATAAAAGCCACCACTATTATTGCTATGCCGTACAGAATAGCGGATTTTACACCGATGCTTTGTTTTTCAGACATGTAACAGATTCCTTCCCATCAAATTGCTGCGCTTCCTGGCGCTTAAGGCCATCTGGCGGTTTGTTTGTGAGGATCAAAGAGAGCTAAATCCGACCCTAAAATACAAGTTAGACAAAATTCCCTTGAAAGCAAGGACAAATTTTACACCATATTTCCTTCCAGTACCTAGCCTTCCGGGCTATCGAGTGCTCAGTGGCCCGCAGAGCCCGTAATTCTGTTAAACTCCGGATCACCGCGCAGCCCCCTGAGGTCGTCATCCTTTAACGCCTGGTTGACCAGCTTTGGATTCAGTGCGAGCGCTTTCTCCAGTGCTCCGAGTGCGCCGGGTCGGTCGTCGTTGGCCAGGCGAATACAGGCCAGATCGTAAAAGACTTCGGCATAATCAGGGGCTAGTTTTGCGGTGCGCTCCATGGGCGCCAGGGCCTCCGCCCATTTGCCCGTGGTAAACAATGTCCAGGCTTCGTTCCAGGCGTAATTCATCTGGCCGATTTTCAGAATTCGTCCCAGCTCTTTGAACGGTTCCGGATGATCGTCAACCCGAATGTCAACAGCCCGATCAGTATATCCACCGTAACCGGCGCCTTCTTTGACCACCAGCAAAGCCGCTGACTGCTTCCCTCTTGAATCGCCGCCGGCAGCTTCCCCTGCCAACAGGGCAGCATACAGGCGGTCAGCCAGTGTTCCTTCGGTTTCCAGAAAAGCCTTCTCCATGGCAATAACCACTGCTTCGCCGGCCAGAATATTCCCCTGAACGGCATAGTGAGCCCCGGCTCGACCACCGGCCCAGGCAGTGCATCCGTCGCCAGTGTAAGTTGCTGAACGACCTTCCGCATCGACGACACCAAACTGCCGACGAGTGGGATCATCGTCATATCTGATCAGCACATCTTTCACTTCTTGAGGTGTCAACCCCATTTGCAGAAGTTCAAGCCCGCGCCATCCAAAGGAAGTGTTGGCGTAGGCTTGCGTGGCCACTGCACCGACCCCGGCCTTGGCCCACGGGACGACGTTCCCGACCGTGAAAAAACGTGACGCTACCGCGATTCCCAACTCACCGGTCTTCGGATCGTGTCCGACGATAGAAAAGGTCGCTACTATATCGTCGCGCTCGGCGACCGCAGCCGCTTTGCCAGTTCCTGCCGAAACCATCGATGCACCCAGAATAAACACCACGGCAGCTGTTCCGGCGATAAATCGAACGGCAAATCTAGACGGATTCATTGTGATACTCATAGTGATTCTCCCTGATAATGACTGGATATATTATAACTATAAGTGGGGGACGGCAACAGTATTGATTTACGGTGAAAGAGGAAGCGGTCTGTCAATCTCGTTGTGCAAAAACAAGAGCGGCAGAAACTGTCTTGTATTGTTTCTGCCGCCGCAAAACGTATTTGTATCTGTGTTTCGATTTGCCTTAGGCGCAGTATGCACCTGTCCATACGCAGGGTATGCCGCCCTTGTCGGGGCTAGTTTGCCCCCCGGGCGGGCAGCATTCCATCCAGTATATGCCTTGGCATTCGTAATGGCAGCCGCCACCCACCTTAGCCTGGCTATCGGTCGCCATCACCGTGAACACAAAAGAGGCCACGAGAATCGCGACCAGAACCATGTTGAGTAGCTTCTTCATACGGTGCTACCTCCTCGATTTTTGGTTGTTGGTTGTGGTTCGTGCGACCGCGGCGACAGTAAGGACGTGAGGAATTTGGATGTCTTCACGCCGTCTCTTGAACCAACGCGAATCTAACACATATGGACTCAATTGTCAACGTACGTTTACGTCTCTTATTGAGTTAACGCTATGACCTGCCTGATATTCAAAGGCGGGGCAGCCCCCTCTGGCGTGCCCCCCGCCCTTTTGAGCCCCCGCAATAATACAGAAAGCCGGGTTTGTGGTTATCCCGGGTAACACCAGCCAATCATCCGGCAATTGTAGTCAATGTCTCCGTGCTTGACATAGGGACAGCACTCGAAAAGCTGGTATGTCGTGCGATTGCACATGACGTAACATACTCCCGGTAATGGTTTGGACTGTACGTCTGACACAAAAGCACCCAGCGCGAATGACGCCACCAGGACACCCAACAGAGCACAGCTAAGCACCTTCTTCATTCGATTTCACCTCCTCCAGGTCAGATTACATGTTACTATTCGATTCCGCCAACGGCTGTCGGCGGGCCACTATTGATGCGATTTATCGTGGTTGCTTGATCAGAAAAGCCCGAATATAGGAAGACCATCAAAGATGTCAACCTCTATTTTTCAAAATTTCGTAATGCCGGGCAAGACATTCGGGAAAGCAAAGAGGGCTGGCACAGCGCCAGCCCCTGGGGACTCATATATGGCGGATTTTCTACCTGCCTACAGGCCCTCACCTTTCAGGTACCTGTCCAGAAAATCCAGAATAGCTTTCCGGCTTTCGATAACGTTTTCTTTCTTGGCAAAACCGTGACCCTCGTCCTCGAAAACCAAGTATTCGACCGGGACATTATTTCTTTTGGCAGCTGCCACGATTTCGTCGGACTCCGCCTGAAGCACGCGCGGGTCATTGGCTCCCTGCAGCACGATCAACGGGCGCTGAATGCTGTCAGCGTGAAAGAGCGGCGAAATGCTGTACAGATAGGCACTGTCGGTCGCCGGATTGCCCATTTCCACATAAAGGGCTTCGCGGAAAGCCTCCCACCACGGCGGAATACTCGTAAGCGTCCGAAACCAGTTAGATATGCCATACAGATCTACGCCTGCTGCGAATACATCGGGGCGAAAAGTCAGCGCCGCTAAGGTGATGTAGCCCCCATAGCTGCCGCCCAAAATAGCGACTTTATTGGTGTCCACGTAGCCGAGGGTAGCCATAAAATGCTTCGCGTAGACGCAGTCGTCAAGGTCATCAGCTCCATGCCGGCGGTCATCGGCCTTGAAAAACGTCTTGCCGTAACCGTTACTACCGCGATTGTTAACATCGATCACGACATAGCCGTGGTTGACCAGATATTGTATTGTGGAGCTGTACCCGAACCGAGCCTGGCCACCGGGACCACCGTGCACGAATACCACGGCCGGGGCCTTCTCGCCTGGCTTGATATGGTGCGGTTTATACAGGAGAGCCGGAATCTGCAGATTGTCAAATGAGGGATACCGGACATTCTGTGCATCGACGAGGTTTTCCGGGTCGATTTCCGGAGTCATGGAATCGGTCAGCCGCATGTATTCATTCGTTTGCAGGTTGTAGATATACAGGTTGTTTGGTGAGCGGGAGCCGTTCACATAAAACACCATCAGTTTTTCACTGTCGGAAATCCCGACCGAGGTAATATCGGCGTCCGGAAGCTTCGGCAGTTCCAGCAGCTTTCCGGTTTCAGTATTCAATACCTGAATCTCTGTCTTGGCGTCCGCATTTATCCCCATCACGCGATACTTTCCGTTGCGCGAGAAATAGGCATACATGACATCCCAGTTGGTCTCAAAGGCCTTTTCCTTTTCGCCGGTCGCGATATCGTAGCGCACCAGATAATCGAACTCTCTGGCCTCATCCGTCAAATAGTAAAGGCTCTTATCATCAATACTAAAAGTGACCGGGCTCGAGGCTACGTCACCCTCATGAGGAGTGATATGCTTCATCTCCTCTGATTGGCGGTCATAGATATAAACGTCGGTGTTATGTTCGGTTATCACCTTCAGGAGAGCCATATAACGCTTATCTTTGGAAATATCGCCCAGGTAATAACCCTCGTCATTCTGGAATATCATCTCACTGCTGAAATCGGAGATGTCCATTTCGTATATATCCATGAACCGCGGGTCACGTTTATTGGAACCGTAAAGGAAACTCTGGTAGTCGTATGTCCAGCCATAGAACACGGATCGAACATTCTCGCCCGGAGTCAGATCAGTTTCCGTCCCGTCCTCATCCAGCAGGTAGATGTGATAAACCTCGTTTCCGGCCTTATCGCTTGTGAATAGAATTCGATTGTCTTCCTTAAAGAAAGACTCCGGGAAAATGGCATTACTGTCAGAAAATGTCAGTTGAGTCATCTCCCCACCTTCGACCGGGATGGTGTACAGATTGAAGACGCCCGATTTGTCAGTGCCTATCAGCACTTTCGACTCATCATGGGACAGGGAGCCCCCGAAGATAGTAACCTTGTCCATGAACTGTTCGATCGTGTACTGTGGGACTTCCTTATACCCGCTCTTGGTGCACCCAAATACGAACAGACATGTGGCGATAAGCAAACACAGTATAGCAGAGGTCCGCATCTTTACTCTCCTATTGGTTTTATGATATGGTGAAGTAATTATCTGGCTTGGTGGCATTAGCTGAATATACTGTTGCCATCCTTGTCCGTCAAAGCCAATTTTCCGCTCGCCACCTATTTTTAAAGGAATACGGGGACCGCTTCAATGAGGGGCGGCCCCCGCAGGCATGCGAACATGCCCAAATGCAGAACATCAACAGTTTGCTAAGGGGATAGCCCGTGAGGGGAGCAAACTGCTGAACACTCCAAATGACGTTCGGCCCGGCACTTTAACAATTGTCAAAAGGCCCGGCGCAAAATTTAGCTGCCTGGAATTTTGTTGCACGCAATCACAACGGAAAAACGAAATGCATCGTAGTGCGATGTTCGTAGTAGTTGCGGACACGCGCAACCAAAAAAGGATCTAATACCGGGAGTAGATATCGAGCAATCACGGATTGTCCGAACCGGCAATCAGATTTTCGTGCCACCCAATAAACAACTGACCGTCACCGCTGGCTTCAATCTCCCGGGGAAGAGTGTAGGAACGGCACAAGTCGACCAGAGTCCAATCGGCACACGGATTATGATCGGTGATGCCGACTTCAATCTCCCAATAGTATTCCGGGCGGAGTCTGGCTTTCATTCGGTCGCTGATCAGAACAACGCCATTTTCATAGGCAAGCTGAAACGACATAATCAATTGGCCGCTGTCGGGAGTATTTATCCACGGTGTATAGAACTGCCCGGGCGGTTGAGTCGAATCCGTGACGAAAGCACCCCCACCGAAGCCATACCGGTTCACACCGTCGTCAATCTCGATACGAAACATGTTGGCTATGTCCACCTCGATATGTTCCGGAACGGCCAGTGTAACTCGTACGCGCGGTTGCTGAAGGTTCACTTCATATATCTGGGCTTTGCTGACATCGACTTTCCTGGTGGTTCGCTTGGTTTCAGTTTCGACACATGATACCAACAGCACAATTATAACAAGAAATAGTACGACCTGTCTCGTAGTATGATACATAGGGCTTCTCCCGATAAAGCTATCCGTTTATCCTAGGTGTAATAGAATAGACAGTCAACAAAAATGGATGAGAGCCGAAGCTCCCATCCATCACTATTTTTCCGATGTCGGATTCTGTCACATCTCTGGAGGAACCAACGTGAAGCCGAGCTGTGTTCGGGACTCGAGACGATCGTAATAGACCCACTCCTCGGTGATTCTTCCATTAGCGGTTCGAAACAGTGTCAGACCGCTGACTTTTATCTTCTTCCCTGTCGGCGGCAGGTCACCCATGGGACCGTCCTGAGTTCCCGTCACGGTCCAATGAACCACTATGACGCTGTCTTTGACCAGCATTTCGATGATAGCCAGGTTGAAATCGGAGAAGGTATTCCGATAACCCTCTACCCATTGGGTGAAGCCATCCCGGCCTACGATCTTCTCTGGAAAGTTAGGCTCCATCACGAAGTGAGCCGAATCGATGGTGTTCTCAACCAGATTCATGTTGCCGACGTTGAAGATCTCGAGATATCGATTAAGAATTTCTTTGGCCTCTGATTCAATGGCGTCGGTCTGAACGACCTGCTGTTGCTGCTGGCAACCTGAGACCCAGAGACAGGTCATCACGATCAGTGCGCAGACTGTTCTAAACATCTTCTATCCCCCTGATTTTGGTACATTTAATTCCCGTAATTCCCGGCGGCCGGCCCAACTATGGTTCCGGCGGTACGAATCTATATCCGAGCTGACGATATAGATTGGCTATGTCGAACATAACCCATTCTTCGGCAACTTTACCGTCAACCATGCGGGTGAGCGCCAATCCCGCAACACTTACTTTCTTTCCTGTCGGCGGAAGGTCGCGCAGTGGGCCATCGTGCGTACCGGTCATGGTCCAGCGGCAGTATACATCGTTGTCCTTGGCGAGAATGTCTTCCAGCGTCAGGCGGAAATCTGAGAACGCACCCCGGTTCATTTCCACCCACTCCTGGAAGGCGGCTTGCCCTTCAATGTCGTCAGGATAGGATGGATGGTGACAAACATAGGCCGTGTCAATGGTGGACCCGATCAGGTCCATGTTGCCGTCATTGAAGATCTCAAGATAGCGGTAAAGGACCGCTTTCGCGGCCTGCTCCGCGGAGTCGCCGACAACTGGTTTTTGGTTCTGGCAGCCAACGACCAAAAGACACACCATAACCGTTAGTGTAACTGTTGCTTTGAACATCCGTACCTCCAAACTGATAGCGTCTGCAAAAGCATCGGATATAACTGTGACGAAGAACATTAATTGATTTTTTAGCTTTGAACAAATATAGGGTGTGTCCCGATGGGGGTCAAATGCTATTTTGACGCTCCTTCACGGGCTATATTTCGCCGGTTAGCCTGGTCCGACGGCGAGTTGATAATCACCGGGCTTCGCACGAACGCCGTTTGGAAGGTATTTCACCAGCGGCCGTATCCCACGACGCCGGCAGCGGGCGCTGAGCAGGCGATCCCAACAGCTTTTCAAGAAAAGCCTTCTCCACTATATGGCTTGAGATGTATATGTGAACCGAGGTGTAAACCCAGACTGCGAAAAAGGCCAGGAATATCCAATCCACGAGGTCGGCGGTGCCATTGACTACTCGTGCCAGAATCAGTATCAATCCGGCCATTACAGCCAGCCATCCTGCAAGAACGCCAATCATCGGCCGGATCAAGACCTGGCACCGGCTGTGCGGCCCACGAGGTTCGAGCCGGCCCTGGATAACAATCTGACGATGAGTATGAAACAGGAAAGTCTGTAGAGACATCCGGGGGCGAGTTCTGATTCTGAACCTGTCCTCGAGTATCTTTCCGGCATACCGTCGCGAGTCGTCCTTGAGGGAAAAACTCCAATCAGGAATAAGCGGACTTCTTACCTCGGTAACACTGAGCAGTCTTTGGCGTACCTGCTCCGCTGGAACCGGACAATCAATATCAAATTTTACCACCGGGTTTAAGTTCATGGAAAATTCCTCCCATTAAGTCTATTATCGGTTAGTCGCGCGTGAGCATTAACTCCGATTTTAAGCCCATTTCCGTAAACCGCTGAGCAATTGGCAATTACGGTCTATCCGGAGTGTATGGCCCTTCAAAAACCGAAATTAACTGGTCGAGGCCGCAACTTTTTGCTACTTTCAGAGTATATTAGTGTTAATAGACAATAATATTTGCCAGGAACAACAAATGCAGAATGTAAATCTAGAGCCGCTGGTTGCTCTCGGGCTTACCAATTCCGAGGCGGAGATCTATACCTATCTGCTGGAAAACTCGCCCTCCACCGGATATGGCATTGCCAAGGGAATCGGCAAGCAGGCGGCTAATACCTACAAGGCCCTGGAGTCTCTGGGTAGCAAAGGTGCCGTAATCATCGAAGACAGCCGAACCAGACTTTGCCGCGCGGTGGCGGTTGATGAATTGTTGGCGAACTTTCAGCGCCGTTTTGAAAGCCTTCGAGATCAGGCTGGCCGCGAGCTGAAGAGGCTCAAACCTTCTCCGCAGGATAACCGAATCTACCAGCTGCAGACAAGGGAGCTGGTAATCTCGAAATTTCGGGAGATGCTCGGCAAGTGCCAGCGAGTAGCTATGCTCGACCTTTTCCCGTGGGCACTTGAGCAACTTCGCGATGACATTCTGTCAGCCGCAGAAAGAGGGGTCTGCGTAACCGTGAAGACCTATGAAACCTGTCAGCTGCCGGGAGTAGAAGTCATTATGGGTCCAAACCGAGAGGCGATCCTCGAAAAGTGGCCCGGACAGTGGGTTAATGGTATTGTAGACGGTAAGGAATACCTGCTGGCCTTTCTCTCCAGAGATGGCTGCGAGGTACACCAGGCTTTATGGAGTAACAGCCACTACCTGGGGTGCGTTTACTATCAAGGGTTGATCTACGAATTCCTGGCAACCGAGATAGCCAGCGTCATCGACAACGACTGCGATCCGAAAAAACTCAAAAGGATCTTGAAAAGATATAGAAAGCTTCTGGACCTCGAAGCGACCGGCTATGGGGATATTCTATCATACTTTAACTGAGTCATCGGGGTCCGGAGGCAATCGATATGAAAATCACGCTGTTATTGGGAAGACTGTAACCGAAAAAATATGTGGTTGAAGCTTCCTTGAAACGGAATCCAACACGACCACATGGTTTCACACTCCTTTGACGGGCAGGAGCGTGTTCGGGCATGTTCCTGCCTCTTCTTAGCCAGATCAGCACCGAAAAATCGCCCCGTGCGCGAAAGATTGCAGATAGGCACCTCGCAACAATTGCAGAGCGACAACTGCCAAATACTCCGGTACCAGATATCACGGTACTCAGCCGGAGTGAACAGACCGGTGCCTGGTGGAGGGGGATTCCGACCGGAAGCAAGCGTGATGTGTACGCTGGTACTCTCTGTTGGGCTCATTATCGTGCTCTATTTGACGAAAAAGGGGGGCTAGAACGCCCACATCGCAGTTGTGATATCCCCGCAATCTCCAAGCGAAAATGGCCTTATCTGTATACCAGTGACTTAGGCCGTTTTTTGACTAAACAAAACCGGCGACCATACGTAAATGAAACAATTAACCGTAATACTAACATTTCCATCAAATACACAAGGAGTGATGCGATGTTGACAACTCGCAGAACAATCGGTTATCTCGTGACGCTGCTGACCATTTTGGCTCTATCCGCCTCTGTAATGGGCCAGAGCGGCGGCATTACCCCGCGAAGCGAAATCGATGACGAGTACAAATGGGATTTGAACCACATCTACCCCGACTGGGGAACCTGGGAGGCGGGTCTGAAAGACCTCGAAAAACTGATGGACGACTATGCCGCCCTGAAAGGATCCCTGGCCGGCGGACCGGATAATCTTTATAAGGCCTACAAAATGAGTGATGACCTCACGGCCTTATTGTTCCGAGTATACCGGTATCCCGATCTGCACCTGGTGCTGGACAATGCCAACAACGAATATTCGGCAAAGCTGCAACAGGTTCAGCTTCTGATGGCCAAATTCGGCACGGCCACATCGTGGTTCAACCCCGAACTGCTGTCTATTCCCTGGGATACGATGAAGGAATGGCTGGATGAAAACGAAAAACTGACCCCCTATCGTTTTGGCATTGAAAATGCCTACCGTCTGCAGGAGCATGTTCTCGACGAAGAGAAGGAAAAGTTGCTTTCGTACTATTCCACATTCTCCGGAACGCCCTCGTCGATCTATAACGATCTATCTACTTCTGACATCAAGTATGAAGATGTCGCGCTTTCTACGGGTGAAACCGTCACTATGACAGAGGGTAAGTATTCCAACACCCTGGCAACCAATTACAATCAAGACGACCGCCGCTTAGCCTTCAGGACTCTTTACGGCGTTTATCACGCCAACCGCAACACCTATGCCTCAATTTACAACAGCATTATGCAGAGCAACTGGGCCGAAGCTCAGGCGCGTAATTACGGTTCGTGTATAGAGGCCGCTCTCAACCCGAACAACATTCCCGTAAAAGTTGTCGAGCTGTTGATCGACGCTGTGAAGAACGGTTATGAACCGCTCCAGCGCTATCACAAGCTTCGCGCCAAGACGCTGGGACTGGAGGAATACTACGGCTATGACGGCCGTATTCCGCTGATAGAACTGGACAAGACCTACGATTACGAGCTGGCCAAGAAGTGGACGTACGAGTCGGTGGAGCCACTCGGTAAGGAGTACCGCGAGGTGGTCAAGCAATCCCTGGAGAACCGCTGGATCGACGTCTATGAGGCCCAGGGCAAATACTCGGGAGCGTTCTCGGCCAATGTCTACGGTGTCCATCCGTACATGCTGCTGAATTACAATAACACCCTGACTTCGGTGTTCACGCTCGCGCACGAAGTTGCCCACTGCTGCCATACCTGGCTATCCAACGAGAATCAACCTACTGCCACCTCCGGATATACCATATTTGTAGCCGAGGTTGCCTCGGCAATCAACGAGGCGCTGTTGCTTGACTACCTGATGGAGCGCTCCACCGACCCGAAGGAACGCATTGAAATGCTCCTCATGGCCATCCAGGATCTCGAGGGTACATTTTATCTTCAAACTCAGTTCGCCGACTATGAGTTGCAAGCGCACCGACTTGTAGAACAGAGCCAGCCGATCACAGCCGATGTACTGACCAAGATCAGCTTTGACCTTGAAAGGGCCGCATCCGGCGACTCCCGGGCCGTCGACTCACTCTATGGGTCCATCTGGTGTCGCATCAGCCACTTCTACGATGCGCCTTTCTATGTTTATCAGTATGCTTCCTGCTATGCGGCGGCCGCCAAGCTACTGGAGGAAATCCGCTCTGAAGATAAGGAAGTTCGAGAGCAGGCTCTGGATAAGTACATGACCCTGCTGAAATCGGGTGGGAATGACTATCCCGCGGAGCAACTTCGCAAAGCGGGCATAGATATGACCGACCCCGAAACCTACACTGCAGTCATCCGCCACATGGACAGGCTGGTGACCCAGCTCGAGGAGGAAATGGCAAAGCTTTGATGAGACCATGAAATCAGTGGTACGAGTCAGTGGGGATACTCGCATCGTATATATCCGAGCACAGGGACTAAACCCCTGTGCTCGCTTTTCAATCACACCTCAAGAGGAGAAGTCCCATGCCAGGACCAAATGGCAAATTTCACCGAGCTGTATTACCCGCATTGATTCTGCTGCTCGCGGCATCAACTCTCGCTCAAACCGGCAGTATTCCCAACCGAAACGATATTGACCCCAAATATACCTGGGATCTGACCCACGTGTATCCCGATTGGACAGCCTGGGAGATCGAACTGGCCCAACTGGACACTCTGGCGACGCGGTTCGCCGCTCTCAAAGGCACCCTGTCGGACGGACCGGAGAACATTCACCGGGCGTTCAAAATGTCTGACGACCTCTCCGAACTTGCCTACCGCGTCTATAAGTTTCCCGGCCTTACCCTGGCGCTCAACAATGCAGATAACGAGGTTGCGGCCAGACTACAGAGAGTTCAGATACTCTTCAGCAAATTCATAGTGGCATTATCGTGGTTCACGCCGGAAATGTTGTCTCTCCCGAGAGATACGATGCAACAATGGCTGAATGAATACCCGAACCTCGAGCCATACCGCTTTTCCATTGAAGACGCTTACCGTCAGCAAAGCCACGTTCTCGACGAGGATAAAGAGCGTCTTCTGTCATACTTTGCCCCTACATCGGCCATTCCTTATACAGTCTATAAGAATCTCACAGTCTCCGACATGGTCTATAATTCGGTAATGCTCTCCGACGGCGAGACCGTGACAATAACCGAGGGCAACTATGACAGAATAGCTTCCACCAATCGTGGACAGCAAGACCGCGCGGCGGCTTTTGAGGCACTGTACAAGGCCTACCATGTCAACCGCAATACATACGCTGCCATATACGATGGTGTCGTGCAAACCAACTGGGCTCACGCACAGGCCCGAGACTACGGCTCATGCCTCGAAGCGTCGCTCGACGCTAATGCCATTCCGGTCGAGGTCGTCGAGACCTTGATCAACACTGTCAGGAACGGCCTGGAGCCTCTACACCGTTATCACAAGGTCCGAAAGAAGGCTCTCGGGCTCAGCGAATATCACTCCTATGACGCCAGTATCCCGGTCGTGGATGTTGAGTTGACTGTCGAATACGACAAAGCCACCCAATGGGTTTGTGAGTCGGTGGCACCGCTGGGGAAGGATTATCAGCAGATTGTCAGGCAGGCAATTGACAATCGCTGGGTCGACGTGTATGAAACTAAGGGCAAATCCACCGGTGGTTACTGTGATGAAGTCTACGGGATACACCCTTATATCCTTCTGAATTACAATAATACTCTCACCGCGGCCATGGTACTTGCCCACGAAATGGGCCACGCCATGCACACTTACCTGGCTCAGAAACACCAGCCGATCTCGACCTGCCAGTATTCTCTGTTCGTAGCTGAAGTCGCGTCCGCCATCAACGAGGCTCTGTTTTTTGATTACCTGCTCGAACACATGAAAGATCCGTACGAGCGAGTCGCAATACTGGTCCGCATTATTGACGATCTCGTATACACTTTCTACAATCGCACCATGTACGCTGATTACGAGCTGCAAGTGCACCGTTTAGCCGAACAGGGACAGCCCATAACCGCCGACATCCTTACCGCTCTTTACTCCGACCTATGGAAGGAACAGGCCGGAGAGGCAATGGTTTACGACACCCTGTACGGCTCCAACTGGTGTCGAATACCGCATCTGTATGTTTCCCCCTTCTATGTCTTTCAGTATTCGACCAGTCACGCCGCCGCTGAAAACATTCTCAGAGATATCCGTTCGTCCGACAAAAAAACCCGTGAGAGAGCAATCGGCAGGTATCTCGAACTGCTCAAGTCCGGCGGCAACGACCACCCCATGAATCAGCTGTTGAAAGCCGGCGTCGATATGTCCGATCCGGCCACTTATACATACGTTGTTGAGGATATGGATCGTCTTGTTACACGGCTGGAAGAAGAACTCGCGAAACTTTAACGTCTTCTGAAATTCATGAAAAAGACCGCCCCAATCGGGGCGGTTTTTTTTGGGAACAGGTAAGGATAATGAAATCCGTTACCTTTAAATTTGGCCAGGTGTCATCTCAACACCTAATTGCCCGTAGAAATCGAGGACATCCCATATTATCCATTCTTCGATAATCTTCCCTCCTTCCAGCCGGGCCATTGTCAAACCTTCGACCCTGACCCAGTTTCCGGTTGGCTCGATATCGAATAGTTTCCCGGTGTGAGTACCTGTGACAGTCCACTTCACACAGATCATATTGTTTTCAGCGACCATCTCGTTGATATTAACCCGTAAATCCGAATAAGCGGCGCGATTGACCAGCACCCATTCCGTAAATCCTTTCCTGCCGATAACCGGCTCTTCCAAGGGCGAGAAATGGCCCAGATACTGGGGCGAGATTACCGCCCCAACCAACTCCACGTTACCCGTGTTGTAAATCTCGGCCACATTGATCATAACACTCTTCGCTGCTTGTCCGACCATGGTGGCATCGGCCAGTTGCTGCTGACACCCCAGAGCCAGAGCGCATAGGAGCACGGCCCCGGCCACAAGGAAAACCCTGAACGACGACACGATTGCTTTGGACATGCTTTCCTCCGAACTGGGATTGCCAGTTTCATATATTGATGGTAAAAAGACAGCTTACTTAAACGTATGCCCGCGTCTTAAACCTTATACGCAGGCCGTGAACGACTTACGAGAGCATTCTCGCAAAGACAATGGCCCACGAGCGCTATGGCTCCTGATACGGTGCCCCTTTGCCGGTTTCGCAGTAGTTCTTCAGGCTGACCATGTACCTTCCCCAGTGGTAATTGCACAACGCATACAGATCAGTATCAGCCCGCCAATCAGCGTGGGCAAACCGAGTTACCGTTTTGCCTTCACGCTCTTCGAGATCGAAGACGAATCTGGTACCTATCCACTCCTTGTCGCCCTCGATACATTCCCAGGTCACTTTCTTATGCGGCACAAGGTCCGTTATTCGCATGCGATTGAGGTACCGCTCGCCGAACCTGAACTCGGCTATTGAGCCGACCGTCGGTTCAGCTTTGGTTTCTTCTGTCCACCAGCCCGCCAGGCCTTTCTCGTCGGTGATGGCTTTGTATACTTTGCTTGCAGGTGCTTCGATTGTTAAGAGATGTTTGATATCCGGCATGATGCGTTCTCCAATAATGGTTAGACATTTATTGTACGAAAAACTGACCGGATATTGTTGGAGGGGGTTACCGAATGTTAAACAGGCTTGCAGTAGAAATATGAGCCCTCGTCGTTGGCGAATTTCTCGGGCAGACCGACTAGCTTCTTCTCAAAGGTCATGCCGATCTTTTCGAGAACTTTCACGGATGCAGCGTTCTCCGGGTTGGCTATCCCAACCAGACGCTTTATACCGATAGTACCGAAGGCGTAATCAAGCACCGCTCTGGCGGCTTCCGTGGCGTAGCCTCTCCCCCAGTGATGCCTGGCCAAACCGTAGAATATCTCGATTTGGCTCTCATCGAACTCCAGCGGCCCAACTCCCGCCCAGCCGATTAGTTCGGGGTGTGCCTCAGTCTGCTCCGGGGTCCCGTCGGACTTCAACCACACCGCCAGCGTCCATTTGATGATATTCTCCGGCGTGTCCTTTTCATAGCACATTTGATACCATTCGACAATTTCCCGCACTTCGCCGAGCGTCATTACGCCTTCGGGAAGGTAGTACATCACTTCCGGCTGCGACAGGATAGCATGGAAAGCCGGGATATCGTCGAGCGTGAACGGCCGCAGGATGAGCCGTGGTGTATCTATTTGAACATTCTTGAACACGTGCCGGAATATAGCATGTTGCGCGGTATGGAGCAAGGCCGAGATGTTTAGAATTGACATATTAGCGTACGGTTTGCATTTTGACCCAACTTCAAGGGAAACGCGAAGTAGTTGAGTGTTCGTGAAACATCCTGCCAGGTACAGATTCGTTAAACCTTTCGGAAAGGACCTCTGGTTCTGGGGCCTTTTTTTTGTCTTTCTCGCCTTTCAGGTCTGGCTGCATACACGCGCGGGTTATGCCGTACCGACGCCATGGCCCGATGAATCTCATTTCATGTGGCAGGCCGTTGGTCTCGCGGAGAATAACACTCTCTTTTCCGAGCACCTGAACCCGGATCGTACCATCTTCTGGTTGCCCCCCGGATACCTTATCGCGTTGGGGCTGTGTTTCAAGGTATTCGGGGTTTCGCTCGATGTTGCAAGGTCCTTTTCCTTCGCGTTACTGCTGCTCTCCTTTTTCATTCTATCGGTACTGATTAAACGGCATCGGCTGGCCCTGGTATCGCTGATAATCGCCGGGATCGTGTTTTTGAACATCTCTTTTGTCGCAAGCGGCAACGTAGCCCGCCCGGAAACCATGCTGATCTTTTTCATTCTCATAGGCTTTCTGTTTATCGACCGCCAACACCCCTGGAAGGGTCTCTTTCTTATTGCCATGACACCATTAATTCACCCTAATGGTTTTGTCTTCCTCGGCGGCGCTGTTATTTATCTGGTTCTTACCCGCGTATTCGGACAGGGCTTGAAAGGATTCACGCGGTCCGACTTGATGTGGATGCTCGCCGCGGTCGTACTATGGGGATTGTACCTGATATACATAGCTGGCAACTGGTCGCATTTTGCCGATGACCTTGCCTTTCAGTTCCAGCGAAAGGGAGAGCGTGACATTGTCAGCACGCTTCTAAGCTTCGGGACAATACCTGTTCTGATCATCACCGTTGCCGCCATCATTTACCGGAGACGCGCCGGCATTAACATTCCCGTGGTCCTGGCCTTCGCGATCCCGGCCTGGTCGATTCAAAGAATCGGAATGGAGATGTGGTATGAGATAATTTCGGGTATCGGCCTGATATGTTTGTCAGTAATAGCTCTGCACGTAGCCTTTAATGTCGCCATCGACCGGAAGGCCCTCCGGCATCGTGCCGTCAATTACACGTTGTTCACATTAGCAGCGATTCTGGTCGTTTACTGGAACTACCACAGCGGTACCATCAAGAGCATCGATCAGTATCCCTTCCGAATGGAGTGGTGGGATTTGCGTTTTGAGGGTCGTGTACCATACCTGTCGCAATACGACCGGAGAAAG
Source organism: Candidatus Zixiibacteriota bacterium (assembly GCA_020351995.1). GTDB lineage: Bacteria > Zixibacteria > MSB-5A5 > GN15 > FEB-12. Next base: position 427,010 of record CP070674.1, on the reverse strand, counting down.
GTGACTGAATTCATCGAGTCCACATGCCTTGAACACGACCTGAAAACGGTTCAGTTTCTGCCGCAGGCCGACGCTTTTCTTCTGCCCGAGATTGTGGAAAACGACCGGATTTTTATCTCCCAACCGTTATTCTGCAAGCGAAGCCCGGACCTTTATATTATCCATCGGTCGCGTTACCAGCCAATCCGATGGCAGTTATTTGCGAAGAATGATATCATGGCCACATTGAACCTATCCGACTCTGCCCTATTCACTGAGCTCGAATCCCTCATCAAGCCCTTCCTGTTTCGCGACACCACCGAAGCCTGGTTTTACTGCATACCAGCGAAGCCGTGACCGTCCGCAACATTAGCCTTCACAGCTCGTATTGTATGCTATGATCAATCCAACAGAAGCACATTAGCATGTCCAAAAAGCTACCCCTGACAGCGCTTGTCATTCTGCTGATGTGCAATCTGTCATTTGCCCAAAACGACCTGCCAGCATCGTTCGACTGGCGAGATTCAAGCATCTTCACCCCTGTAAAACACCAGGGCAACTGTGGGTCATGTGGCGAATTCGCGGCGGTTGCCCTGACCGAAGCACTGATTAAGAAGCAAACCGGCCGTGAAGTCGATTTATCCGAGCAGCAAGTCGTAAGCTGCGTGCCGGGATGCGGCTGCAATGCGGGATGCGCCGCCCTGGACGCCTTGAAATATATCCGCGACCACGGGATTGTGCTGGAATCCGACTTCCCATACCTGCAGAAGGACACGGCCTGTATCGACGACCTTGAAGGGAAGTATTTTGTTGGCGAGGTTCACTCGCTCACAATTGACAAACTGTCGCTCGCGGACCGGATCTTAAGGATAAAGGAAACCATTCTACGCAACGGCCCGGTGGCGACCAATTTAATCCTTTACGATGACCTGGACCGATACCGGGGCGGTGTATACAAATACGATGGTGAGTCTGAGGCTTTATGCGGTCACTGGGTGCTGATTGTCGGATGGTGTGATGATTCTTCCGTTACGAACGGTGGTTACTGGATTTGCCGCAATTCCTGGGGCGAAAAATGGGGTGAGGGCGGCTATTTCAACTCCGCTTACGGCGACGTTACCGGGATAGATGATTTCTATATTGTGTGGGGGACAGCAAAATAGCTGGCTCTAATTGTGCAATCGCAAGGCTCGTATCAGACAGCCACGGAACCGACGAGATCATCCCGTATATAAATATTGAAAGCACTCAGCCTTTCCGGAGAGGGTCCGTGTGAAATCAATAACAGTTCTTATGGTCTGTTTATGCCTGATAAGCCCCGCCCTGGGCCAGGAGTACCCGTGGCTCCAACATTATGACAATACCAACACTATAAAAGCACGGTTCGACGTACCGGAAAAGTACAAACGGATACCGGCCGAAGAGGGTTCATTCGCCCAGTGGCTTCGACACCTTCCACTAAAAGAAGACGGTGCAAAGGTTCTTCTCTACAACGGCGACAAGAAATGGAACCAATGGGCCCATTGCGCGGTGGTTAATATCGATGTCGGCAACAAGGACCTGCAACAGTGCGCCGATGCGGTCATTCGCCTTCGCGCCGAGTATCTCTATTCGCGAGGCATGTTTGACAGCATCAGCTTCAACTTCACCAGCGGTGACAGGGCTACCTTCAGAGACTGGATATCAGGTAAGCGGCCGAGAGTCAACGGCAACAAAGTCACCTGGACCAGAAACGCCGCTGTTGATTCATCGTACGCGACCTTCCGCGAATATCTCAATACCGTGTTTACCTATGCTGGATCGTTTTCGCTAAGTAAGGAGCTGAAACGCAGGACTGATCCCTGTGATATCCAGATTGGCGACATTTTCATCCAGGGCGGGTTTCCCGGCCATGCCGTGATCGTTGTCGATTTAGCCGAAGATAAATCGAGTGGCAAACGGATGTTCATGCTGGCCCAGAGCTACATGCCCGCGCAGGAGATCCACGTTCTGAAAAACCCCTACAATGCCACCTTGAGCCCGTGGTACGATTGTGATTTTGGTGAGCGCATCCGAACTCCGGAGTGGACCTTCGAGCGCGCCGACCTGAAGCGGTGGTAAAATCGCCGCAACATTGCCCGAGTTCATCCGGTCTAATCCAGTAAGTCCAATAAATCATAAGGTGGGAAACTATGGAAAATCAGGTAGAAAAGAAGGCTGAATTCCTCGGGATTTCCGGTATGGCCTGGGGGTTAATTGGGGCCGGGCTGCTGATTATCGCTATCGTGTGGGCATTTTTCAGGGATTCCGGGGGCAGTGGGATATTCTAGCTGAAGTCGGCACGAAGGTGACTTGATGCGGCGACAGAACATCACAATCTAGCGCAATAAAGAGAGCCGTCTGTAAGACGGCTCTCATATTCGTTCCGTATCTCAAAATCAGAGACGCCTATTCGCAGTCACAAGGAGCAGGTCCTCCCTGCCACAAGTATGCGACGATCCAATCCAGATCGCCTTCATCAACGCCGGGTATACAATCCATGTCGCCGGCGTCCATCGGTTCAGGAGGGGGTCCACCGTGATAAAGATAGTCACTTAAGAACACCGCGTCGGCAGCATCGATCTGATCGCTCCCGTCGGCGTCTCCACACAGGTAACCCGCGCATTGGGCCGGCGGCGGCCCCCCGCTGGTCAGATATGCCTGCAGGTACATCAAATCCATTATATCGGGTATTTCGTTACCGGGGCTTCCGTCAACGTTTCCTTCCGGAATACAATCCGGTAATGGTCCTCCCTGCCAGAGGAATTCCACCAGGAAGTCCGCATCGGCCATGGTGACGCTGTCGTAAGGATCGCCGTCAAGGTTCCCGCGCATACCTATGCAACAATCATAGTCGATCAGAACATCGAACGACACACTGTCACAATAAGGACCATTGGTTAGGCCTTCTTTGTACGAGCGGACATGCCAGTACAGATCATGATACGGTAAGGGATTTACATAAGAGCCAAAGGTGAAAAATGTGTCAGTCGTCGTGGCGCTGCCTCCAACCGAAAAGTCCTCGTTGCCCCACTGGACGAAAAATGAATCAGCCGCGGCGGTATCACTCCATATCAGAGTCGGCTTTGTATCATAGGTCCAGTCGTCCTGAAGTGGCCAGACCAGCACCGGGGGTCCCACTGGCGGTTTTGGTGGAGGTAGTGTCCCCCAGGTCAGCTCGGCCGCCAGAGCGCCGTCGCCGCCGTCCGGAAGCGGAAACAAATGGCCCACCCGGTCACCGTTGTCGTCAAGTCTGACGCGTCCCTCCAGATTCGAGAGATCCAGGCTGTCCAGATAGTTGTAGACATCCAGAAATGTCACCAGGCGATCTTCGCCGGGGTCAAAGTCCCTGTTAGAAATACCCCCGGTAAGAGCCTGGGAAAAGTATGATGTGAATGTAGAGCCCCAGGCGACTGTCCCGGCCGTCGTGGCGGTGGCTACGAGCACGTTTGCCCGCGACATATCGTCTATCACCCCACCAGAAAAGCAATTAGTATATACGCCCGTAACGTAGCGGTATTCCAGGGCGTCAAGGAAATCACCCCAGTAGTTGTCCGGAACGGTGATGTTTTCGCTTATCCCCGCCGAATCAAGCCAGTCTCCATCACGATTGACATCCAGGCCTATGACAAGGCCATCATTGTCCCAATCCGTGCCGTGAACTATTGGCTGCGAAGGTGGCTCAGGGTAGGTGAAGCACACATCGGGGATGTCATCCAGACCGGCATCAAAAACGGCGATGCTGGGCAGGAAGAAGCCCGACCGAGTGCCATTGTCAAGCAACCCGAGGTCGCCCCAATCCTGGTCGTCGTACACATAGCCGTGTTCAGTGGTGTCAATGGGCGGGTTACCATCGCCGTCATAGTCCCATACTTCACCCAGTTCCGGTTCGATCTTGCAGTTGTGGTTGGTGTCACCTTTCAGATACTGAACAAAAATCTCGATAAACTCGTCGTCATCGCTCTTGGGTTGTTTCGAAGTATAAAATTTGACCTTATTGAAATGCGAGACAGCCATACGTCGGCGGCAATACTCCGGTTCCCAATCCGCCATCCACTGGTTCATACCCACCATGCTGGTACGGTATCCGTTGTTCCACCATTGGGGGATGGCGACCGGAAACTCGTCCTCGGTGCAAAACAGATCCGGGTCATCGATAAATTCAGGATCATCATCTTCGGTAAAGACTAAACCGACAAAATTGAGATAAAACGGCCTGGCATACAAACCGGGGCCCTTGTCGATATCGCCATACCAGGCTATCGAGGAGTCGAAACAACCGCTGCCGTGAGCCGAGACCAGAATATGCAGGTCATCGTTATAAGTCATACGATCTATGAGATAGTTGAAAGCCTGGTCCATCTCGCTTGTAGAATAGTCGATGAACACGGTATCATCGGGATGCTCCGTACAGTTGGTGACTACTACGATATTGGCGTCGTGATAACCGAAGGTGTCGACCAGCCGGTGATAGGCCCTCTGGATGGTATAGTATAGACCGCAGTCGTTATCGTTTATCAGCAGGAAGTATCTCTCTTCCGGGTCAGGCGCCACCGCAAGATCAGCGGGACGGCTCTTCTTGGGGTGCTGTCGGAAGCTATCGGCGGCTTTCACCACCTCGATCTTATTCTCACCTGTTCCGCTCATAACGGTCACCGTTATCGTGGCCTTGCCATAATTACCATAGGTGTCAAAAGCATAGAGCGTGGCGTCGCGCTTACCAGGTGAGCCGAATACGTGAACAGCTGGGTCCCAGGTATCCCATATCTCATCCAGCCAGCCGTCCGAGTCGTAATCCCAGGCGAATCGTACTACTGGTGCCGACAGCTGCATAAAGTTATGAGGCATGACGCATTCCTGGCCCACATATGTCGTTACTTTGTAAGGTAGTTCCACGCGCGGTGCCAGATAGGCCTCCCCGGGTGGCGATTCCCAGTTGTAAAAACTTGCCACTTCGGCCGAAACCGATTCAACGGTTTGTGACGTACCGTTGTTGGGCTGTGCCGCCAAACAGGGCAAGGCAAGCAGCAGCAAGATGATTGTCATGATGACAGACCTGTGCATAGTAACCTCCCATTTAGAATAGCTACTGATTAATGTGGTTTGTGAGGACTGTTAAACGCAGCGGAGGGTAATACAGTATTATGATAGGCAACATCGGCGGATTAGTCAAGCGTAATCTGCACGTAGCAGGTCAATACTCGCTATGCACAAAAAATATTGACAATCCGTCTTAAACATGATTAGATTGATAGAACAAAGGACCGTTAGGTTCCCTGTTTCTTAACCTTCCTTTATTCCTCACATAAGTACCCCTACCCCGGTTTTTTTGGGAGGACCGCGTGATGAGCTACACTCATGGCTCGAACAGGAAGACCGAACCGAAATCTCGTCGTCGGTTATATGCGGTGCTCGCAGTTATCCTGGCCGTCACAGTCACCTACGTGGTCGGTGCATACGTCGGCGACCGGTATTACCATTACCGAAGCAGTCGGGCAATGAACCGCGTTCATGCAAAAGCCATGGCCGACGTTGAACACCTGCGTCCGGGCTTCGTACTGCCCGACCGTCAGCTTGATTCATACGACGGCGACCCGGTTATGCTTTCCGAGCTCGTTGGAACAAGAGCGATGCTGATTTTCATCATGGCCGGATGCCGGGCCTCTCTGGACGAGATGACCTGGCTCGGCGAGACCCTGTCCGACACCACCTCCGCTGCAAACATTCTCTTTATTTGCGCCGGGCAATCTGAAACCCTGACCGAGATACTGTACAGATATGACTTCACGTCCGCTCTCTTTTACGATCAGGAGCGCGACTTCTCGAAGGAGTTGGGCATCAGTATGTATCCGTTTCACATCGTCGTAGACAGTAATCTGGTAATTATTGCCGTCATTCATAATCGCCTACAAGAGGAGGATGTCCGGGCGCTTCTTCTTTGAAAATCGTGTGTAGAACGGCTCGGGCCAACGATCGGCCAACTACTCATCACTTGAAGGGAGGTGACTTAATGAGAGTGCTTAGAAGAACCGACTTGAAGCTACTACTCGTGCTGGTGGTGTGCTTTACGTTTGCGTTCGCGTTCACGGTTCACGCCAAGAAGAACGACGACTGCTGTGTAAAACCACCGGACTATAACTGCGGTCAGTGCTTCGGGTACAAGTATTTCCCGGTCCAATCCTTACCGGAATACATATGTATTTGCAATCCGACCGCTGCCGAGTATGGCTGTCCGTGGTCATACGCAGCCTGCCAGTAGCGGCGTTGTCTGCGGAACTGTTGTCTGGGTGGAGGGGCTGTCTCTTAAGAGACCAGCCCCTGTTCATTGATCCTTAATCCAGCCCTATGTTTTCGGCCAGTGGCCTACAGCGGTATAGATACGCCGAGCATTACCGACAGGACACGAGTCTTCGCATCCGAAGCCGTGCCTGTAAGATGATTGGCTATCGGTAACTCTGTGGGGAGTATTTCGTCGTCAATTTCGGGGATATCGGCCGGATTGACGTCATCGAAAAGCTTACTCGTCCCGATAGTATATCTGACGTCCAGAATCCAATTTATCGATCCTGATGGAATCCTCAGGTCACCCCCGAAGACCAGACCTACGTCCGATCCCTTGAGATTGCTGATATCTGGATTGCCCTCATATTCATTGAATATATCGGAATACTCGGATTCTATCGCAACTGAAAGGTACACATCATCACTCCCCGAGAGGTTAAACGCGAAAGCCGGTCCGATATAGACGCTTGGCCTCACGTTACCCGGGGTCGGGATTGTCAGTTTAGCCAACACCGGAATTTCCAGGTACGTGAGGCTGATTCTCTCATCCAATATGTATGTCAGGGTTTCAGCATCCGGACTCGGGGCTTCACGCACGGCACTACCTTCAACACTAACCCCTTTCTTGATGAGGATCAGTTCGGGTTGGATCGAGAAATACTTGCTCATGCTCACAGCCACGAATCCACCCGCCTGAAACCCCATGCGGGAGCTCGCGGCGAAGTCATCGGTAAAATCCATGTCGCTCAGGGCATAACGGATAGTTGACACGAAACCTGTATTCTCTGCTGACCAAGTCCCCTGACTCAGGCCGGTCTTGAGCCCAATCTCAACGGTGGGCTGAGAAGAGACACTGGCCGCCAACATAACAATGACAATCATACAAACTGCGGCCAGACCATTGTTCTTGTTCATGACGGGGTCCTCCTGATACTTATTTGCTAAAGCGAGTATTGTTCGGGACAATCTTATTCTTGGATGGTTGAGTTAGCACTCCCGCTACCATACCAAAAATAACGCCTTTCACTCCAATTGTCAAAGGTAATGTGGATGAATAAGGCTATGCTGGTGTGTCACTTGAGCCGGGCTGGTCTTTGAGCCGCGTATGTAAGGGTACCCTTTGGGCTTACCAAAGACCGGAATACAGGGCAGTGCCCTTCTCAGGCTCCCCCTACACTGGGCAATACCCGCAAAAAGTGTACAAATGAATTGCGTCTTCGGGCGAAATTGGCTTAGTTGTAGTTGTACTCTTTTTGTGAAGTTTTCATAGCACTTTTAATCTGCTTCTCCGGCAAATCTATAGTCGCACCATATCGAAGACCTTATTTCAAAGGAGGTATTTCTATGATGGTTCTGCGAAACTGCCGCATTATAGCCACATCAATTCTGGGGCTTCTATTGATTTTCGGCTGCAATGACAATCGACTGGCACCGGTCCAAACACAGGATCAGGCCACCCTGGCGATGAAACCACCTGAACATCCTACAAAGATTGTGTTCAAGAGCAACCGTGATGGCAACCTTGAAATCTACACCATGAATGCCGATGGGACCGAGCAAACAAACGTGACGAACTATGCGGGTCCCGACGAGGCACCCTGCTGGTCTCCTGGTGGCCAGAAGATTGCATTCATAAGCAATCGAGACGATGAATGGGGGCTCTATATCCAGAACGCCGATGGAACCGGGTTGACCTGTCTGGTACCGGAGGGTGAGTTTCTTCCCTGGTATCCGCATTGGTCCGCAGACGGTGAAAAGATCGTGTTCGCCGGGTTTTACGACTACGAGACACCCGACCAGAACAACGAGATATTTGTCATAAACGTAGACGGAACAGGGCTAACGCGGTTGACGTATAATCCTGCTTCGGATGGTGCTCCCTGCTGGTCGCCCAATGGCAGAAAGATCGCGTTTCTGAGCACTCGTGACGGCAACTCTGAGGTATATGTCATGAATGCCGACGGGACCGAGCAAACAAATCTGACCAATTGCGAAGAGGCTGATGACGGACGTCCGGATTGGTCTCCTGACGGGAAAAAGATCGCGTTCGACAGCAATCGTTACGGCCGAAATGAGATCTTTGTCATGAACGCGGATGGCTCCGAGCAAATCTGCCTGACGGATAATCCGGCTCGTAAGCGCCGTGCGGCCTGGTCCCCCTGCGGCAAGATGATCGCGTTTGAAAGCTACCGCAGCGGTGATTCCGAGATCTACGTGATAAATGCTGACGGAACCGGTCAGACCCAGATAACAGATAATTCAAGTAATGAGACGTGGGTAGACTGGGTCAGGGTAGACAATTAAAGAGCAGAAGAATAGGCAGGAGTCGAGGCCGACCCCTGCCCTGTTAGATTATTATCTATGACACCTTTTACGGGTGGGCTTCTTTGTACTTCTTCAGTACATCAATAACGTAATCAATATCGGCCGGTTTGTGCTCGCCGGTAACCTGGAAACGAATCTCTTCGTCTCCCTTTGGCACTACTGGAGAGTTCAAGCCTGTGGCCAGGACGCCGTGTTCTGTAAGCCACTTGACAATATCGGCCGTGCGGGCCGTGTCGCGCACCATGAGCGGCACCACCGGGTGTGGACCCGGAATGGTTTCATAACCAGCTGCTACGATGCCATCCTCAAAACGCTTCGTCATCGCCGCTACGTGCTTGAGAATCTTGCGCCCTTCGTCGCTGTCCAGAATCTCCAGTGCTCTGGTAGCGGCTTTGGTTTCAGAAACGGTGATCGGGTTGGAATAGATATACATCGGGGCCGTTTCACGGAGAAACTCAACCGTAGCTGCCGATGTCGCCACAAAGCCACCGTTAACACCAAATGCCTTACCCAGCGTGCCGATCATAACATCGCACTTCGTGCCACAGTATTCTTCGGTACCACGCCCGGTCGGACCGAAGGCACCGATACCGTGGGAGTCATCGACCACGCTGATAACGCCTTCCTCGAACTCACCGTTGTACTTTTTGCACAGGTCGATCAGTTCTTTGAGCGGGGCGTTGTCGCCACGCATGGAGAAGATACCGTCGGTTACCACCAAGGCGCGCTTGCCATGCCCGATAGCCTCTTTGATCTTGGCTTCGGCATCGGCCATGTTGTTATGCTTGTAGATGAACTTTCCGGACGGTCGCGACAGGCGCATGGCCTGGATGATGCAGTTGTGGTTCAGCTCGTCGGAGATGTATACAGTTTCAGCGGTGCAAAGCGGAACGAGAACGCCGAGTGAGGTAACATAGGCCGAGCTGAAAATCATGGCTGCCTCGCGTCCCAAAAACTTAGCCAGCTTCTCTTCCAGATCGGTATGGGCCTTATACGTACCGCTGATAAAGCGCACGCCACCGGGGCCGACACCGAAGGTCTTGGCGGCCTCTTCCTCGGCCTCAATCATATCCTTGCGAAGCGACAACCCCATATAAGAGTTTGAATTCATCTTGATGAACTCTTTGTCACCATAACCTTCGACGTAAAAACGAGGACAGTTGGTGTCGGTAGCCGGCTTAACACCGGTAATTACCAGTTCCTTGCCCTTGGCGGTGCCTTTTTGTTTGAGATCGTTTACTGCGGCCGTCAACGCGCGATCGAGTTTTTCCATTTCGCTTTCTACTCCTCTTTATTCAGACTTTATTATACGTGTCAGGTTGTGCTCAGGCTCAGTCCAGCAACTTCTTCGAGAGCACGTCGATCATATCCTTGACCATGACCGGCAGAGTATATTCCGGTTTCCACCCCCACTCTTCACGGGCGGCGGAGTCATCCATGTTGTTCGGCCAGCTGTTGGCAATACCCTGCTTGACGGGGTCGACGTCATAGTCCATGGTGAATTCGGGGATATGCTTCTTAACCTCGGCCGCCAGTATTTCCGGGTCGAACGACATGGCGGTGACGTTAAAAGCGTTTCTGTGTTTCAGTTTGGCCGAGTCGGCCTCCATCAACTCGATCGCGCCTTTTATAGCGTCGGGCATGTACATCATGTCAAGGAAGGTTCCAGCACCGAGCGGACAGGTGTATTTCTTGTGCTTGATGGCCTCATAGAAGATTTCCACAGCGTAATCGGTGGTACCGCCACCCGGAAGGGTTTCATTCGAGATGATACCGGGATAACGAAGGCCACGGGTGTCAACCTCGAAGCGTTTAAAATAATAGTCACAAAGAAGTTCACCGGCCACTTTGGTAACGCCGTACATGGAGGTCGGGCGCTGAATGGTATCTTGCGGGGTGTCATCAAGGGGAGTGGTTGGGCCAAAGGCTCCAATCGAACTGGGAACCATTACGGCACACTTGAATTCGCGGGCAGCCTCGAGGATGTTGTACAGGCCGTTGATATTAACATCCCAGGCCAGACCGGGTTTGGCCTCGGCTACGGCTGACAGGATGGCGGCCAGGTGATATATAACGCCCACGTCGTGTTTTTTGACAACATCAGTGACTGCTTGCATGTCGGTGCAATTGCATATTTCGAACGGTCCCGATTCGAGCAGTTTCGCGCTCGGTTTGGTGCGGTTTCCTCCCGCGACGACATTGTCGTTGCCGTAAATTTGACGAAGTTCCATGGTAAGCTCAGAGCCGATTTGTCCCACAGCTCCCGTGACGAAGATTTTTCTCATATAATATCCCCAATCTGGTTGTAAATCATGTTCCGGCTAAAAGTTATCGCCCGCCCGATAATCGACACTTCAGGCGAAATTATCTCGATATTTTAAGTTAAGCAGACAGGAAAGTCAAACGAAAATGCCTCGTTTACGAAGCAAAATAAGCAACGGCAGCCCAATAACATAACAGGCGACAATCTGCCCGAGGCCGATCCACTGAACGCAGAACCAGTAACCGAAGCCGAGTAAGGGACCCAGATAAATTGAAACGCCAAAAGCATTAATGATCACCGGTGGAAGTGGTGCCAATAACATTCCCTTGCGGGTATCCCCGAACTGGATTCGAATGGTCCGGGTAGCTATCGCGGCAGCCAGGGTGAGGAGCGGTCCGATTACAATATCCAGCCAGCCCATACCGCCGATTACATTGGCTAGCACGCAACCCACATACAAACCGGGCACGGCAGCGCCGGTTAGAAAAGGCAACACTGTCAGAGCTTCCGCAACTCGAACCTGGTAAACACCGAATGAAATCGGCATAAACACGAGGGCCAGCAGTGTATAAACGGCAGCGATGAGCCCCGATGTCGATATGAATCTGATTCGCCTGCTGTTCATTAGAATTCAAAAACGGAATTTGGATGAAAATGTCAATGACTATTTTTCATAACGCTCAGTTAGCTTGCGGCTGATCCGGGTAAGGTCATCACGTAACCCGAGTGGCGCCACGACTTCGGCTTCCTGGCCGAAGCCGAGAATCCAGCGACGGATCTCCTCTACTCCCCGGGTGGTAACAGAATATCTCACAGCCCCATTACCAAGGACCTCTATTTTTTCGTCAGGATGATGATTCGATGTTGAGACCACCCTGGCGGCTGTTCCCGTGAAGATGATCTCGATATCGACCGGCTCACCCGAGAAGACGCTCCAGCTCCCCTCGAAGTAGGTTTCCGGGCGGATGTTACTGTCCCTCAGAAAAGTCTGCGGAAGGATTTCTATATTGGTGACACGATCGACGCGAAAAGTTCGGTACTCCTGTCGAAGATGGCAGTAACCAACGAAGTAGAAAGCTCGACCACGAAAGATAATGAAATAGGGATCGACATCCCGCCGGGTAGGGCCGGAGGTAATAGATTCGTAGTCGACTCTTATCCGATTGCAGGTGCTGATTGCGCTTTCAATAGTATCGTAAAATCTCTCCCCCTTTTCGCGCTCACCGGGCAGCGGATTCTCGATGTGTGTCGTTTCGGGGGTTAGTTTCTTTTCGTGTCTCACCTGTTCCGACAGACAGCTCTCGATCTTGGCTTTGACGCTTCTGAAAATGTTCTCGTAGGTTGATGTTCTGATCAGCGGGGACGATTTTAGGGCCAGTTTCAAAAGCTGATATTCTTCAAACGTGAAATTGAGCGGCGGCAGGAAATTGTCAGAAGCCAGCTTATAGCCTTTGTCGTAGTAGATTGGTACGTTCATCTCTGACAGCGAAATTATGTCGCGGTAAATTGAGCGCTCCGTCACCCCACATTCGTCGGCCAGCTTTTGAGCGTTAAGATTTCTTCTGGTCCGGAGCAAGTTCAAAATATGGAGCATCCGGTCGTATTTGTTCATGCCCATTTAATCATCCTCCCGAAGCCTCAATATACGCCGAAAAATTCCGAAAAACAAATATAGGACTGCCCCCACACACAGTCTTGCGTTTTGCCCCATTTCGCCTCGGGGTGCCGGGTACAGCGTGTGGTCTAATATATTGGCCAATAACCATTTATGGCGAGGCGACAAGTGCGGCACTGGCTTTGCACTTACCGTGGGTGGGCAAATAGAAACAGTCAACCTACGAGGGTACCATGGATAAGAGACGCTCAAAGAGAAGACGGAAACCGACCGAGGAGCCTGTAAATTTCTGGCAATCCGGTCTTTTCAAGCTTGTGAGCCGCTTGCTTTTGGCCGCCGCGGTAGTACTGATCTTTCTGACCCTGACCCAGTGCACGGTCAAGAAACCAGAGGCACCGGAATGGAATACAACGTTCATCGTTCCGGTCATCAATCGGACCTACGATATGGAAGAACTGGTCAGGGCAATCGACCAAGATGAAATAATCATCGATACCTCCGGGGATGTAGCCTTTGCGGTATCGGAGGATCTCGACACAGTGCAGATCAATGATGCCGACTTCTCGGTCGGCAATCTTTCTTACCTGCTGTCGGAAGTTCTCGCCCCGCTGGAGATGCAGGCACCAGCACCAGTAACCAAGGTCATCAGTGTTGACGATCTCATCGCCGGATTCCCGGTTGTTCCCGGATTCGACACCGTGATAATCCCGGCTAATACCGAACTCGAGGCGGCCGCCAACCACCAGATGGAAACCTTTACCTGGGCTCAGATCGGTACTGGTGGCTTCGAGATGATCGTGCACAACCAGTTAGGCTTTACGCTTTACGACGTAGTTGTTCGCGTACTGGACAATTCCGACGGTAGTACCATCGAGTATGACAGTCTCGATACACCGTGGGACGATGGAGACATTGACACGGTAGTGCTTGTGCTAGACGGTGAGACGATTAGCAACGATCTTCGGTTTAGCGTGGTTGGTCATACCGACGTTGGCAGCGAAGTACGGGTTGACCCGAACGGCAAGCAGGTAAGCATCGATGCCTCATTCGTGGACCCTGTTAAAGTAGTCTCGGCCCAGGCCGCCATACCTGCCCTGAACGACATATGCTTCTCGGAAAAAGTGGGGCTGGACCTGGATCAATCGGAGAGCCTTGACTCCGCACAATTAGAGACCGGTGATATTAGCCTGGTTGTAGTCAATAACACACCGCTGTCGGCCCAGCTTGCCATCTCGATCCCCGGCTTATGTCTCGGCGGGGATTCCCTGACATTCACAAGGACGCTGGCAAGCGGCGAGACAGCGCCCATCAACGCCGACCTGGCCGGTTACACACTGATATCAGATAATGACTCAATCGTCGTGAACGTAACGGCACAGATACCGGGCTCCGGTGGCGCTCAGATAACAATTGATGACACCGATTACATGGAGGTTGATGCCCAACTGACCAATCTGACCTTCAGTCAGGTAACCGGTGTGATGGGCAACAGCCTGGTACAGTTTGACGGCATCCATGAGTCGCTCGATATACCGGAAGGATTTGACAATATCTCACTACTAACAGCGATTCTCACGGTCGAGATTGACAATGCCGTTGATTTCCCGGGATTTCTGGACATCACCATCACCGGTGATAACGGAAAGCAAATCAGTATCTCCGGGGATATCGAACCATGCGGAGACCAGCCTTCCCTGATCACGGCAATCTCCAACAACGATATAGCTGATTTTCTCACACCTCTGCCAACGGGTATCGATGTCGCGGGGTCGGTGCAGTTTGGCGACGGGCTTTATCATGGCACAATATCTCCAGGTGACTTTGTCTTCGCCCGCGTTCACTTCTACGCCCCGCTGGAGATAAAGATCAACAACGCCGAAGTAACCGATCTGGATATTGAGTCAGAAGCAATTGAGCAGGATGATATAGATGCCATAACTGATCATGTCATCGACGCCCGTTTCATATATACCGTGACCAATCATCTTCCGCTGGGCTTAAGGGCCGTGATTTCGGTGAGCAATGATACCGCTTCGCTCTTCACTTCCCCCCTGCTTCAAATCGATACGCTCCGGGCGGACCCGGCACCCGTCTCACTGGCAACAGGGATAGCCATCAGCGCCGCGGTAAGCTCAGGCGAAGTATATCTTGACAACGAAGATGTTCAGATACTCAAAAACGACACGCTCTTTTTCCGGCCACAACTATTTCTGAACGCGTCGGATACAGCCGGCGTGAAATTGACCGAAAATGATTACGTAACCATCAGCGGTCGCCTTGAGGTGGTATACCGCTTTGATGGTGACTTCTAAAGGAGGCCGTCATGAATAGCCTGGACAAAAAAGTACTGCAAGAACAGCACTCCCGGTGCTCATTGACGGTGACTATCGTGGTTTTGCTGATCAGTCTGGCCGCGCTACCCTCCGCCCTCGCGCAAGGGATTTCTTCGGCCAGAAGCGTCGCTATGGGTTCGGCGGCGATTTCACTGGCCAAGGGTGTGGACGCGGCTCGTTACAACCCTGCCAATCTCGGCTTCGGGGAGTTCCGCGTCAGAGGCGTCGAAGTGGCCGGCGTGGGCGCCGATATATCGAACAACTCGTTCACGCTTGGTGACTACAACAAGTACACCGGGGCTTTTCTTACCGATGAAGACAAGGAAGACATTCTCGATAAGATATCGCCGGACGGCCTCAAAGTGGATGCCGATGCCGAGGCCTCAGCCCTGTCGGTATCACTTGGTTCCTTCGTGTTTGGAGTTACCGGACACGGAGTAGCAGATATCAACCTCAACCGGGATCTCGTCGAGTTGGTGCTCGACGGGAACACCTTCGGTGACACCGTGGAAATTACTGGCTGTTACTCGGAGGCTGTCGCCTATGCGGCCGGCTATCTGTCGTTCGGCCGTTCGATCTATCGAATGGGCAGCCGAGAACTATCAGTCGGTTTTACGGCTAAGTATCTGCGTGGCTTCGCGGTCGAGCAGGTGGTCGAACTCGAAGGCCTGGCGGCAACCTTCGCAACGGGATTTACCGGTGAAGGATGCCTGGTCGCCCGTACCGCAACCGGGGGAACCGGCTATGCCCTCGACCTGGGCGCGGCCCTTAAACTCAACGACCACTACCTGGTCGGGGCCAGAGTGCGAAACGTTCTCAGCTCGATCACCTGGAACAATGATACCGAGGAGCACGGCTTCATTTTCAGCTTCGACACCATGACCGTCGATAATATGGACGATGACTACATCGTCACCGACGACTATACCGTCGAGATAGACGACTTCAAAACGAGTCTCCCCTCGCTCCTCAACGTGGGTGTGGCCAACACTTCCGGGAATTTGCTGTGGGCCATCGACTGGGAGCAGGGCCTCGAGCGCGCCGCCGGCGTGTCGTCAAAACCGCGGCTTTCAATGGGTGTGGAGTGGTGGCCAATCGGGATCCTTCCTCTCCGCGGTGGATACTCGGTGGGTGGCAATCGAAACGCAGCTTTTTCTTTCGGATCCGGCTTCCACGTTTCGTATTTCTATTTAGACTATGCCATGGTAACCGGAATGACGTTCCCGGGCTACTCTTCGAAGGGCCTGAACCTCGCCGTTACCACAGGATTTTACTTCTAAGATTAAGGGGGCCAGCATGGCATCAGTATCTACAACCGACTTCAAGACCAGACTCATGCTGCTGCTGGTCCTTATTTCCGTGTTAATTATGGCACTTACCGCTGAAGCGGCACCGCCACATCCGAGGCTTCTCGAGCAAACCGCCGCCGGCAAGGCAGCTCGACCATTTTTCATGAAGAACATGAACGACTTGCGCGGCGCCGGCATCAACTCCGGCACTAACGTCTTCGAAGATGAGCTTGGAGTCTCCAAGTCTCCAGCAACCGGTGTTACGGCGGTGAGTGGAGAATTTAATGTCCTGGCTATTCTCGTTCAATTCACGGATGAACCGGCAGCGACATCAGCAAGCTACTTTGACAACATGCTTTTTGATGCTTCCAACATCAGCGTCAGGCATTACTACCGCGACGCCTCCTTTGGCCAGCTCGATATCGTCACCGTAAATCTTCCCTCATCTCAGGGATGGCGGATGGCACCCCAGACGTATTCCTATTATGTCAACGGCGAAAGCGGCGTTAACCCGGACAGTTACCCTCGAAACTCTCAAGGACTGGTTGAAGATCTTGTGTCCCTGATTGACCCGGTGATCGATTTCTCCGCGTACGACAACAACAACAATGATTTCGTCGATGTGCTGATGGTTATTCACGCCGGTCAGGGCGCGGAAGTAACCGGTTCCGATGACGACATGTGGTCTCACCAGTGGAACATCTATCCCCAGGCTACCAATGACGGTGTCTATGTGTCGAGATTCACGATACAACCTGAATATCTTCACTCGCCGGGCGATATGACCATCGGCGTCTTTGTGCACGAACTCGGTCACGCCTTCGGCGTCCCGGATCTTTATGACACCGACTATAGTTCGAACGGTATCGGCGCCTGGGGTGTCATGGCTTACGGAAGCTGGCTGGGTCCGCATGGAGACGGGGGTATGCCATCGCTCCCATCGGCATGGAGTCGCATCAAACTGGGATTCGGTCGATCAATAGTCGTATCGACCAACACCAACCAGCAGGCGATCGAAGACGTCAAAGATGGTGGTGATATATTCCGAGTCTGGACGGCTGGAAGGTTGGGCGATGAATATTTTCTGGTGGAGAACCGCCAGAAATCCGGTTACGACACCTATATCCCGGCCTCAGGATTGTTCGTCTGGCATATCGACGAGGACATGACTTCAAACGACCATGAATGGTATCCCGGACTCAACCCGTCCAGTCATTACCTGGTAGCCCTGGAGCAGAGTGACGGTTTGTTTGAACTCGAGCTAGCCGTTGATGGGGGTGACGCCGGCGACATCTTGCCGATCGGCAATGATGCCTTTAACACCAACTCACCCACCACTTCCGACAGCTATACCCTGGGTCCGTCACTGGTGGCAATAGAGAACATCTCGTCGCCGGCACCGCTGATGTATGCCGATTTCAGAGTTGCGCTGGCCGGAAGCATCGACGGTGAGCCGGGCGGTATTATTGGCGAAGATGTTCTTCCGGATAGATTGACCCTGCTACAGAACTACCCCAATCCTTTTAACCCGGCCACTACGATTTCCTTTTACTCGCCGGAGCCGGGATTCGCGTCGGTGAATATTATCAATATGCTGGGTTACCGCGTGAGAACACTATTCGAAGGCACGGTAGACGCTGGTGTCACCGAGACGGTCTGGGACGGCACGAACAGTAGCGGCAACACAGTGGCTTCGGGAATTTACCTGTACCAGGTTAATGTCAACGGGCAAAAGAAGGTTAAAAAGATGGTTTTAGTACGATAATAAGGAAAACGTTTTGTCAGTCCGCAGTACTCCCCTACGCGGCCAAACCCCGGTTTACATGATCGGGGTTTTTTTATTCGGGGAACTCGTACTGTGGGTGATCGATAACATGATTATGTTTTTGGTCTCGGAGTGCCTTCTTATACTTGGTATGACAGGTCTTACAGCGCTTGGGGTCTTCGGTGTAGCCTCTTTCAGCGAAGTATTCCTGTGCAGCGACAGTGAAGACAAATTCCTCGTTGCATTCCGTGCAGATCAAAAACTTCGGTTCGAAACCGCCAGTCATCAATCCCCCTCTCTCACGAATGGACTAACTCATCCCTGTCAGCCACATTCAGCTAGTTGCTCTAAACAATTTAATTGATATCGGATACGGGGAAAAGTGTCAACAAAAAACTAAGACTCATTTGTCTTCAATACCCGCAAGCGGATAGATTCAGTCCTTATTGCCGCTTCAGCGTGCCGCGGCGAAGTACTGGTAGGTGCCGATGGACAATTCCCACCCGGAAGATTCCGAGTATGCCAGGTCGATTCTCACAACATTCTTGGTCGTTTTTTCAAAGCCGATTCGCAGGCCAACCCCACCCGCGGCGTAGAAATCACTGAAGGTCAGCGATTCGTCAGACTTCCATGCGTTGCCCCAGTCCACAAAAGCAGCCGCACCGAACAACGCCGAGAGAAGTTCCAGATCCGTGAATATACGTGCTTCAGCGTTAAAAACGATTCGTCTGTTACCGGTTCGGAAGAACTTGTCGTACCCTCGTAATCCGCTGGTACCACCGATCACAAGATTGTCACGTCCCTCCCGGTTCCAGTCGGAAGTGTAGGTGCTTTGGAAGGCAAACGTGATTCTATCCGATGCCCTGTGATAGTACTTCGCCCGGAGAGTCGTAAAATGGCGGAGCATCTCGCTTCCTTTGAACCAGACTGTGTGCCCGTAATCCAGCCTGGCCAGATTCGAGCCGTTTGACCAGTATCGGCCAACGGATGCACCGGCGATGTCAAAGTGGTATCCTTTGAAGTTGGAAGGGAAGGTTCGGGCGTATCCAACTCCTACAAAATAACCCAGAATATAGTCTTCCGTGTAATGAAATCCATCGATATTGTTCAGCTTAACATAACTGAAGTCCGCGAAGCTGACCCCGACGCCGGTTTTATGATAAAGAGAATCGTCGGGGAAAGTGGCCAGTGCCAGAGCGGTATCGATATCATCAAGCATCAGGATTCTCTTGTCGAAGCTGTGTTCGTAACGATAGACATGCGAGAATTCCAGGGTTATTTTCCGGTCATATCGGCCCCACCTGTACAGGACATCGCTTTCCACAACGTCGCCGTCGAAAAACGATTCCCCTATTCTCAGGCCGTCGTCATATATGTCGCGTCTGCCACTTAACTGTCTTACGTCCACGGCGAACGAGTATTTCTGTCCGAGATCATAAAAGGGTCGACTGAGAGCGATTCTGCGAGTTGTGTTTAGTGGATCATTAACATAGTCCAGCCTCAAGCGATAGCGCCTGCCAAGGAGTCTTTTTTCCAAAAACCTCGTTTCGATGAAGTTGTCATCGTCCGACTGCGCATAATAATAGAATGAGAGATACTGATTATGACCCAGGAAATTCTCTTCCTCGGCTCCTATCTTAAACCTCGTCTCGTTCCCCTCACGAGTATAATTGATGCCGCCGGTCAAACTCCACTCATCTACGGTGATGACCTTCATTAGAAGGTTGCCGTTTGACAGCATTTCCGTCTCGATCCAGGCGTCATATACCTTCAGGTTCTGTCTGATATTTCGCGACGACTCCTCGGCAAGGTCACGCGAAAACAGATCGCCTTTTCTGAGGAGCAGTTCGCGCCGTACGGTATAGGCACGTGTCTTGATGTGTAATTTGTTCGCCAGCTTGAAGATAAACTTGTCGTAGGCGTCGTTGCCGGTGTCATAGATATTGCGGTTCTCGATTACCACCGAGTCTATCTGGACACCCTCGACCTGGATGCCGGATGCCGGATCGGTTTGCCTGGAATCCATATCAGAGCCGAAAACCGCACCGAACAGAGTGAGGGTGATTACAAAGGCGATGGGTATCCTCAGGGGACGTAATAATCTCAAAAGCTGCTCCAATTTTGCTCAATTTAATACAAAGACGTGATGAATCAACATATTACTTGACGCTTTGCGGCCGGAATCGAATGCCCCTCTTAAGGTAATGGACAAAGGCTCCGATAATATAATAACTGCTATTTAACCATGAACTATTCGGGAGCATATGGCCAAAAAGAAGATTGGCGATTTGCTGGTTGAAAAGGGACTGATTACCGATCAGCAATTGGAGGAAGGCCTTCGGGATCAGAGCATCCTGGGTAAACGGCTCGGAGAGATACTGGTCGAGAAAGGATATATCACCGAGGAGCAGCTGATAGACGCTGTGTCGGAACGACTCAGCATACCCAAGATAAGTCTCAATTCCATGGTCATTGACCCTCAGGTCGTTCAGCGTGTTCCCGTAGACGTAGCCCGTCGCTATACACTCATACCGGTCTTCGAAATCGGTAACACCCTCACGGTCGCGATGGCCGATCCGCTGAACATTATTGCCATTGACGAGATAAAGTACCTCACCGGGTTGAACATAAAACGTGTCATCGCCGCCGCAACCGAGATCAAGGACTCCATCGACCAGTACTATTCCGTTGGCGATTCACTGTCACACATAATGGGTTCGAAGGGCGACGACCAGACTCCGATTCTGGACGGCATCTCTTCCCTGGCCGATCCCCAGTCAGAAACACCCATTATCAAGCTGGTAAACTTGATAATCGCCAAAGCCGTAAAAGAGAAAGCTTCGGATATTCATATTGAGCCGGAGGAAGCCCGGCTGCGCATTAGGTACCGCGTCGACAGCGTCATGCGCGAAGAGGCGGCACCCCCGAAATCCATGCAGAATGAGCTGATTTCGCGCATAAAGATTGCAGCTAATCTTGACGTGTCGGAAAAGCGGCTGCCTCAGGACGGACGGTTCTTCATGAATGTCGACGGTCAGACGGTTGACCTGCGCGTTTCGACACTACCGACAATTCACGGTGAGAAGATCGTTATTCGAATACTGGACCGTCGCAATCTGAGGCTTTCCTTCGCGCAACTGGGATTCTCAGCCAGGCTCGAGGAACGCTGGCGAAACATCATTCATAAACCGGAGGGGCTGGTACTCATTTCCGGTCCTACCTCGAGCGGTAAAACCTCGACCCTTTACGCGGCCCTTCAGGAAATCAACTCGATCGAAAAGAATATCATCACGGTTGAGGATCCGGTGGAGTATTCTCTGCCGCTCATAATTCAGATTCAGATCAACGAGAAAGCCGGTCTCACTTTTCCCTCTACCCTTCGATCCATCCTGCGCCAGAACCCGGACGTAATTATGATCGGCGAGATTCGCGACACGGAAACGGCCCAGATGGCCATCCGTTCCTCGCTGACGGGTCATCTGGTCTTTTCGACGATCCACACCAACGACGCTCCTTCGGCAATCACCCGGTTGGTTGACATGGGTATCGAGAATTATCTGGTCGCTTCGGCTATCAAGGGGGTTTTAGCTCAGCGCCTTGTACGGGTAAATTGTCCCGACTGCGCCACTTCCTACATCCCTCCCGAGCCGATTATACAGAGGGCCGGGCTCACCGATCTCGCTGACTGCATCGACTTCAAGCGGGGCGTTGGCTGTCCGGCCTGTAAGATGACCGGCTTCAAGGGCCAGACCGGAATCTTCGAGTTCGTAGAGCTGTCTCCCTCAATAGCTGAACTGGTCATTAAAAACGCTTCCCTGAACCAGATCAAGGAAGAAGCGCATAAGTTTGGCTACATACCGCTGTTCGAGATTGGACTGGAGAAGCTCACGGCAGGTCACATATGTCTCGAGGAACTGCTCAAGGAAACTTCAAACGTTGATACTTACCGGGATCCCGAGAAAAAAGTGAAAGTGACACCGGTCGATGCCGACCCAGTTCAAATATAAGGCCCTCGCTGCCGACGGTAGCTCGAAAAAGGGCGCCCTGACAGCCGAGAACCCGGACCAGGTAGCCGAATACCTGGCCGCGCAGGATTATATACCCGTCAAGATAACTGCCGTTCGTGACAGGCACTCCTTCTCTCTTCTCGGTCTTACCAGCCGGCGTGATTACGAGAACCTGATAATTTTTACCAACAACCTGGCGACTATGTATCGGTCAGGTATCCCTATCCTACGGGCGTTGTCAATTATCAAGGTGGGGCCCGAGGACGGTCGATTCAGCCGCGCTATCCAGCAGATAAGATACAGCATTCAGTCTGGTAAGTCTCTTTCGGAAGCGATGGCGAGTTACGATGAGATTTTCTCCCGGGTGTATCGCGACAGCATCGCGGCCGGTGAGGAATCAGGACGGCTCGAGGACATCCTCGAAGAGTTGTCGACTATGATGGAAAAAGAGATGGAATTGGGTCGGCAAATAAAGTCGGGGCTCAGATATCCCATCATTGTCGTCCTCGTGATAGCGATAGCCTTCGTTGTCTTAATGACCTACGTCATCCCACGCTTTGTCGATTTCTACGGAGCTTTCGGAGCGCAGCTACCATTGGCCACCCGGATTCTCATAGGTACGAGCAATTTCGTTACGAGCTATTGGGCAATCATCCTGGGTGCAATTGTGGCGTTAGGCTTCGGGTTAAGAAAAGTGCTAACCAACGAAAAAGGCAAGCTGTGGGTAGACACCAAGCTGCTCCGGATGCCAATCCTGGGCGATCTCGTCCTCAAGGGAAATGTGGCAAGGTTCGCGATGATGTTTGGTATCCTCTTCAAGGCAGGCCTGCCCATTGTTCAATCTTTGAACATCCTGGCTGATTCTGTTAAGAACAGCCGCGTCAGCTGCGAAATAAGGAGGCTGGAAGAAATGTTTCGAAAGGGTTCGGACGCCAGCCTGATGGATGAAAAGTTCGACCACTTTCCGGACCTGGCAAAACAGATGATAGCAATCGGCCTTGAGACCGGCGCGCTGGAGCGCATGCTCGGTGAGGTGGGTGCTCATTACAGCAAGGAGGTCCAATATACATCGCGACATCTAACGGCCATTTTAGAGCCGATTCTGACCTTTGTTGTCGCCATTTTCGTGTTGATAATGGCTCTGGCTATATTCCTGCCAATGTGGAACTTAATCCAAGTCTTCAAAGGTGGTTAAGGGCTAAAATAATCTGGATTTTTACCGATTTATAAAGATAAACCTAGAATACACAACCTTCATGAACTCATAAGGAGGACGTATGTTTGTCGGAGCAAACCAAAAGGGATTCACGCTTATCGAACTGGTCATGATTATTGTCATTCTTGGCATATTGGCCGCGGTGGCGATCCCCAAATACCAGGACCTCTCCGATGAGGCCAAGGAAGCCGCCGCAAGGGGAGCGCTCGGTGCGGTGCGGTCAGCCATCACCATCTACTACGCCAATCACGCTGTTCAGGATAGCGCTCACTGGCCGCCGCTTGATAGCGTCATCCTGGCCATCATGGCCCAGGGTATACCGGACAACCCCTATATCGCGGTTGATTCACTGGCTGATTCAGTGGTCGCCGGTGCTACCAAGGGAACAGTGGTTGCCGGAGGCTGCGGCTGGGCTTATTTGGTTGACGATGGCGAGATTTGGCTCAACTCTGATGCGGTTGGCGAGAATCTCTGGTAAAACTTTTACGGTAGTGGATAACCATCCGCCCAAACCATCACTATTAGGGGGCAAGCTCGCTCGGGATGGTTTCACCCTGATCGAGCTTGTCATGATAATCGTCGTTCTTGGCATCCTGGCGGCGGTTGCTATCCCCAGGTTCGGCGATATCTCGGACTCATCGAAAATCACCGCTACCAAGAAAGAGCTACAAAATTTGAAAGTCGCGATCGCGGGCAATCCTGACGCTGTCGCAGGAGGCAAATACGTCGACCGCGGCTTTGAAGGTGACGTGGGGTATGTTCCGTCATCACTACAGGATCTGGTAACCAAACCCGATTCGGTGACCGCTTATAACCAGTTGACCGGTCTGGGATGGAACGGTCCATACATAGACAGCACTGAAGACAACTATTTGAAGGACGCCTGGGATGTAGCCTATGTCTACCAGCCGTCGAATCGCCGCATCCTGTCGGTCGGAAGCTCGGACACCATCACAGTTGGCTTTTGAGCCGGAGTTTTTATGAGCAAGTTGGGTTTTCTTAAATGGAAGAGAAAAGCTTCCGGCAAAGACGGCGTGGGCAAAGACGCCACCCAGCCGTCCATTTCTATTGAGAAAATCCGACCGAAGACTACCCACCAGCTGGGAACGGCGATCTCCTTTTGCATCGAGAACCATTCAATGCAGATGGCCGCCGTACGTCACTGGGGGAAATCAAAACGTCTCCTTGATATTAAAAAAGAGTACTTCCCCAAGGATTCCACAGGTCAAAAATCACGCAACGAGATTATCCTCCGTGAGATTACCGACTTCATTGCCGATAACAGCGGCTATGCCACAACCGTTTCCCTGGCGGTGTCGGGACCGGAAACGACATTCCGCACATTCCTGATGCCGAAACTCAGGCGCGGCGAGTTAGAAACCGCTGTCAGCTTCGAGGTAAAGAAACAGATCCCCTTCCCCTTCGAAGACTGTACTTACGATTATCGCCCTATCTATCGGATATCGCGGGAAGGTTCGGAAAGTTACAAGGTTGCTTTGCAGGCAGCCACCAAACGATTCATCCGTGAGCAGCTCGAGCCGTTTGAGTTTCAAGACCTGAATGTGTCCAACATCTACCACTCCCAGGATGTCATCGGTGAATTTCTCAAGCACCTGGCCGGTTTCACGGAAGGTAAGAGCTATACCCTGCTTAATATTGGTCTGAAATCCACGGAAATCTCCTTTTACAAGGGCGCCACGCTGGAGTTTTCGCACGCCACAGCAGTAAGCTCGGCCATGCTGGGGACTTTTCCGGAGCAGACCCGTTACGAGTACTTTGCCGAAACAATCGCCAACGAAATACAGACATCGCTCGATTACTACGCCGGGCAATATTCGGCTTCCCTGCAGGAAAAAATCTATGTTTACGGCGATCTCGCATCTAGCGAGGAATTGTTGCAACTGTTAAATACCAAGAGCGGCATCGAACTGGAGCCACTGCCGGTATCAACTCTTTGCGGTCTCGGTACCCGCGATAATGATCAGATAGACATTATCCCGGTGTGCCTGCCCGCTCTGGCGGCAGCATCCTGTCATGTATCACTGGCTAACCTGCTGCCTGCGGATCAAAAAAGGAGCCGTGCCCAGGGGAAGACGGGTATATACGCCAGGGTAGCCGTGGTACTGATTGTTCTTGCCCTGGGGCTTTCATGGTTGACACTGCGCAACAGGACCAATATCGCTGAGAAAAAACTCCTGGAATTGAATCGCCAGGTGGTCGAGTTCCGGAACTCCGAAGCCTTTCACACCTACAATCTGGTGAAGAGACAGATTGCGCTGGATCAGTCATACCTTGACCAGATCAAGCAGTCACCCAGTTACCTGGCCCTCAATTTAAAAGAGTTGACCCGGCTGACCCCGGACCCGATAACTCTCCTCTACCTGGATTACACGCCCGATCCGGTCGAGAAGAATATCTACCTGCATGGTATAGTTGAGTCGAAGGAAATTCCTCCGGAGATAATCCTGGCCGAATATGTTGAGGTTTTATCCGACTCGCCGTTTTATGAGGACGTTTCGATAGTCCGCCACGTCAAGAAAGCGATCAAGAACAAGTTCCAGATTGACTTTCAAATTCAGCTGCGGGGGGCGGTATGAGCAGGACGGTACTGACATATTCAGCTACTCTGGTCATCCTGGCCAGTCTGTGGTTTTTCGGCGTGTATGTACCGTACCAGAAAGACCATGATCGGATGACCACTGAGATCAAGAAAGCCGAGAGTCAGCTGGCTGATTTCCAGAACACGATAAGCGAACTGCCCCGCTTTATAGAAAGACATCACAACCTGCTGTCCCTGAAGGCTGACTTGAATTCAAAGCTCTACACGAAAAACGATGTACTGAGGCTTTTCGATGCTTTGCGTCTCGAAGCATCCCGGAAAAATGTCGATGTAGTGGAAATCACGCCGCCGGTCGAGGAACTGCTCTACCTGAACACGATTATTCCAGACTCAAGCAAACCCCAATTCCTCAATATCGGTCTGAAGCTAGAAGGCGGGTTCATCGGATTCGGACAGTTCATAGAGGAAATCGAACACGCCAATTACTTCCGGGGCGTAAACACCTGTAAAGTATACCGCAGGGACGATGATAAAACGAAGATTACGATGCAGTTCGGATTTAAGGCCTTGCTGGGAAGCCTGCGAGAGGAAACATGAGCGAAAGTACGCGAAAAAAGATAATATTCGGGATTCTCATTGTTGCCATCATCTGGGGTTACAATAATCTTAAGTCAACGCCGAAGAACCCTGCGGCCAAGTCCGGAGCCACACCGACGGTTGACACAGGCACTCCAGTTCAAGAGGCTCCGGCAGTTCCGACCGCGCCGAAACTCGTCAACATTGAGCAAAAAGCGCGGGAGCCCTGGGGCAAAGATCCCTTTCGTGTACAGCATAGCGCTCGGTACTCCCAGCGAACGCCAGAGAAACCGAAGTGGCAACTCTCTGGAATTCTGTATAACAGTCAGGCACCGGTAGCCATAATAAACAACAAGCCCGTCAAGGCCGGCGACACAATCAATAGCGCCAGGGTTCTTCGCATAGACCGGAAATCAGTAATGCTTGAATATAATGGTTCAAAAATGACGCTAACAGTTACCAAAGGATAGAATTATGAGACCTTTAAGATATATCGTCGGCGCCCTGATGCTGTCCGTGATTTCATTTTCCTTCGCCTCCGCCGCCCTTTTGAACAATCCCGACAAGCTATCGATGGAACTCGAGTCGGTCGCCTTGCGAACCGTCCTGAACATGATAGCCCAGCAATACTCGCTCAACCTGGTGGTGGCCGACAACGTAGAAGGCGAGGTTAGCTTGAGACTCGAAAATGTCGATATCGAAACCGCCCTTGAAGCTATCCTCTACCCCAACGGATACAACTTCTACATGAAAGAAGACGTTATCATAGTCAAGCCAATCGAGTTCGAGGCAGTGGGCGAACTGGTGGCCGAAGTGGTGACGCTCAAGTATATCGAGCCGATAACGGCCAAGAACGCCCTGGAAGTGATCAAGTCATCTAAGGGAAAGATAATCGTCCTCAGCAAAACCGCGGAGCAGGAGGGAGCAGCGGGCGATGATGCGTACGCGGCCAATCGAATCGCCATTAGCGATTATCCCAGTGTGGTCAGCAGAATGATGGCCCTGATCGCCGAGATGGATAAGCCCGAACGTCAGATTTCAATCGAGGTAAAGATAATCGAGACCAATCTTGACAGCCAGTCCCAACTGGGACTGTCCTGGCCTACCTCGGTCACAACCACGCTCGGCGCGGGGAGCACCTCAAGCACCACCGCAAATCAGTCAACCGAACTTCAAAATGTCGCCGCCGACTACAATCTTAACACCGGCACCTGGACCTGGGGGACGCTGTCGGTATCACAGATGTCGATGATTCTGAGCATGCTCGAGGAAAAAGGAAATTCAAAACTCATCTCCGATCCGCACGTTACTACACTGGAAAATCACGAAGCCGTCATCGAGGTGGCCACGGTGATTCCGATTCCAACCGTTACCAGATTCACCGAAGGCGCCGCCACTCAGGATATTATGACTTTCTACGACGAAGAAGTCGGCATTTCCGTGGTCGTGACTCCGAGAATTAACGAAGACGGAAGAATTACGATGGATGTGCGGCCAACAGTTGAGGATATCATCGGCTATACGGGGTCGGTCGAGGCGCAGAAGCCGATTACGATATCTCGCTCCATTCGGACCCGTATTACGGTCAACGACGGCGAAACCGCCGCCCTTGGCGGGCTGCTAAAAGAAGACGTGATCAAAAGAGAGCGCAGGGTTCCTCTGCTGGGACATATTCCTCTGCTGGGAAGACTGCTTTTCACATCGACCTCCGAGGAAACCAGCACGACGGATCTCATTATCCTGATCACACCCAGGATAATGCCCTGATCAGCGTCCGGCGAGAAACCACTTCCTGGATCGGCTCAGGTATAGCTGAGCCAGCAGGACCAGTAGCCCAACGTCAAAGAGAAGAGGTTTCCAGGTAGATGCACTGGATGATTTTGCCGCCTTGAAACATCCACAGTCAAGATCTATCCCGCGGGCAATAGCCGAGGCAATGGCGACGACGAAAACGACTGTCATGATGGTGACCAGCCACAGTGAGCCCCGGTAGCCCACCCCAAAGATCAAACAGAGACCACAGAGTAGTTCCATCCACGGTAAGAATACGGCAATAAGATTGATCAGCGCGCCGGGCACAAGATGGTAGTACCAGATCGATTTGGCAAAGTCCCCGGGTCCGATAATCTTGTAGTAAGAGGCATAGATAAAAGTGATGCCGATCGCCATACGGACCATGAGCGTCAGAATGTCGTTGTCTATTACTCGTCGCATCTTACTTGTCTTTCCATCTCCAGGCCAAATTTCTCCCATTCTCTCGATCCGCCAAAAAAGACGGCGACGTTGGTGTAGCCCAGCATCATCAGATTCCGCCCCAGATGCAATGACAGATCGCATTCTTCCCCGGAGCAGAAAACTATGAGCTGATGCTCCCTGGGAAGGTCACCCAGGGCCGAGTCGATGTAGGCTTCAAGCCCCTCATCGGGCATATATTCGAAAGGTATGTTGATACTGCCCGGTATCGTCCCGCATTCAAATTCTTCGGGGTCCCGGGCATCGACAAAGACCGCATCGTAATTGCTGAATTCCATCTCGGCCACATCGATAGCGATAAAAGGCGGGTCCCCTTCTTCTGCGGTCGGGGGAACGATCGGACCATCACCACTTGACAAAGATCGATAATGGCCAAAGAAAGGAATCTTGTTTGGGGAAACGATATTGCTGACTATTCCGAAGGCAACCGATATTGCCATAATGACCACAATCTGCCTGAAAATCACGGGCGATAACTCCTGCATCAGCACCAGTTAATCAAGTAAACCGAATTCAACAGCCTAAAATACAAAAGGCAGCGCTTTTTTCAAGCCAAAAGTCATACTGCCGATCTCTTATCGGCCGCCCTGAACTATTATACACCTGTGGTCTTTATTGGGTTGACACGATTGACGAATCTGAATTGGGCGCAAGACAAACGGGATCCGCAAACACGAACCCCGCCACCCTTTAGAAAAGACTCACCAGAAATCTTTATTAATTCACTCTGGATGATACTGGTTTATCGAGTTTTGTAAGTATTAGAGTGTACTGTCCACTCAAGATTTTTTCAACCACCGAGGAGAACTTGGATGGTGTCAGCACCTGTAGACTATAGGAATGCCAGCAGTCCTTTTCTCCAATATCAGCGTAGTTGTCGTCTTCTTTTCTTCTCGGCATTGCGATAACTCCCTTGGATCTGTTTTCCCCCCTACCAAGAAACAAACTGAAGTAGCTGCTCAACACATACAAGCGATGGCGGTAAAACAGCAGGGAATAGTAGTAGTTACTGCGGGTACCACCTCCTCCCGAGCCATAGGTCAAAAAGTATCTTCTTTATCCAGAAAGAACTTGATACTTTCTTGCAAGTCCCAATTAGTCGTTTTTCTATTTTTATGTCAAGTAAAACTTTCGGTCGACCCGGTCACGGAAGGCACCATTGACGTAACTTCCTGCGCGCCCGACCCTTATGGATATTCACGACCTGCTGCGTGATACCCAACGCGTGGGCAATCTCCCGCTCACTTTTTCCCCTCAACGAGTACTCCAAGACTTGCTTCTGGCGGGTGGATAGCTCACTTCGCATCAGTCCTTTCAATTTCGAGCGGAACTCTTCAAAGGAAATGCCGGGGGTAGCGGCGCCTGAGGCGGCGGAGCGGTAACCCGATGCGGCGGAAAATAATTCCAGGTACAGCTTGTGTACAAGAACCTCTGCGAACTCGGTCTTTCTCCCGGGCACCATTCCCCACCCTGCTGATCAGTACGTCAATTTATACTTCTCTCGTATATTTTTCAGTTCGGAAAGCGATATCGAGAATTTCAAAGATGTTTCTTCTTTTATCTCATTGATAGCGATTCGCTTTTCGTATTCTGACAGGTCTTTCGGGAGATCTGCATAACGTCTCTTGTAATAAGTGAGAATTTCCTGATGCCTCGAAAGGGTGCTGTCCGATGCCGTCACCTTCCCGGAAGTGTTATTCGCGGAACTCTCCTGAGTTGAGAGCGTGCTTATTCTGTCGCCCATGCTGTCAACCGCATTTTCGGAAGAGTCCACTTCAATTCGATACCTGAGGTCTTTCTGGACCAGCGAGTCGGCGAAGGCCAGCTGCTGCTGGGCGAACGCCTTCTTTAGGGAATCCGTTTCTCTCTGATAAGCGTCAAGCTCGCGAGCGGCATCCATCTTTCCATCCTCATAAGCCGCCTGGCTGCGGTCATGTTCCCGGACGGTCTTGATGTAACTTACCGCCACAATCAGAACCAGCAGAAGAATGACAAGAAGAACCTTTTTCATCCGGAGAAATCCTTACGCTTTTTATCAGGATATTTTCCCACCGCCGAGGTGTCAAGTTTGAACTTTCGCCGAGGACTCGCCAAATGCGTTGGTATCAGTCGCCCACGCTTTCCCCGAGGTCTTTCAGGGTCAAGTGTTCTTTCTTGAGGAAATAAAAGCCCATAAGCGTCACCACTATGTACTGAGCGGCATGCAGAACAAGAGCACAGGACACTGCGCGTTCATCGGTGATCCCATAAACCTGGAGGGATAAAAAGACGCCATAGTGATAAACGCCAATATAGCCCGGGGTTGACGGCATAAGAATAGCCAGTGATACCACCACCAGAAGCACAAAAGATGCATCCAGGGGGATGTCAAACCCGAAGGCTTTGAAGACGAAGTAGTTGGATATACCCATCAGAATCCAGATCAGAAGCGTCTGAACGCCGACATTTACCACGGCCTTCCAATCCTTCAAGAACTCCAGTCCCTGCGAGAACTTAACGATCACGCTTTTGATGAAATCATTGGCTTTTTCGGGAAAGAAGAACAGGTATTTCGTCAGGATATTGCCAATCTGGTTGGGTCTAAGGGCCAGCGTTATCATCGCTAGCAAGCCAATCAGAGCGACAACTATGGCCACTTTGGTTGCCGCTATGATATTGCCGCTAATGTGGGCGCGTAAGCTCGGCGAAAATGTAAGTACGGCTGCAAAAATAAGCAACAGTGCGACCACGTCAAAGACCATTCTTTCCACGAAGATCGTGGCCAGCGACGCCGATTTGGTGACACCTCTGTCCTGGCGAGAAAGTGAGTAAGCTCGAACGAATTCCCCCAGGCGCAGCGGCAGGACGTTGTTAGCCATGAAGCCTATGCAGGTAGCGGCAATGAGATTTGGGAAAGGCACTCTCTTTATGGGAGCTATCATAAACCGCCACCGATAAGCCCGCTGATACATTGTCAGGAAGATCATCAGGATGTTCGGAATCAGCCAGAGGTAGTCGGCCTCTCTGAGAGCTTTGAGCAACTCGGCCATGTCGATATTCCGGAAGAGCATCCAGATCAGCAGCGCCGACACAATGAGGCCAATAGCGATATAGACAAGTCTCTGACGTCCGCGCGTCATTTCGCTGCTCCAACTACGTCGATTAGAAGGTTCTCGAATTTCCTGGCCGCGCTATCCCAGTTGAAGGTTTCTGCCCACTCCAGGCCGCCTTGCTCCAGTCTGGTTCTTAGTGATTTATCGGTCAGAATCTTAAGAAGGTTCTCCGCAAATTGTTCGATATTCCCATACTCGTAAAGCAGTCCCGTTTCCCCATCCCGTACTGAGTCCCTTAGACCGGGCGAATCGGCGGCTACAACCGCTGTTCCTACTGAATTAGCCTCTATATTTGTCAGCCCCCAACCCTCCTTCAGCGATGGCAGAGTCGCCACGTGAGCTTTGCGCATCCGCTCAACCTTCTCGGCTGAGGACACGAAACCGGGAAACTCGATGTAATTCGCCAGACCAAGCGAGTCGGCCAGCGATTTCAGGTTGGGCAGATAGTCCCCATCACCGACAATCATCAGCCGAGCGTCGGGCAATTTTGTCCTTACTATCTTGAATGCCCCGACAAGATCCTGAATGGACTTGTACTTCTTTATTCGGCCAAGATAGAGAATTGTCGGCCGGTCATATTTTGAAACACCGGGGTCATACGCGTACGTTCGGCGATCTATCCCGCAGTGAATGACCGATATGTCCTGCTCCGGGATGCCGCGTTTTATTATATCGTCCCTGGTCGATTCGGAGATAACATTGAACCTAAGTCCCCTGTAGACCGGTATCAGCGGTTTTTCGGCAAGGTAGATGTAGCTGCCAAGAACGAAATTTATCTCATGAAAGACGGTTGTGGCAAACAGGTGAGGAACCACAACGAGTGTCTTGATCTTAAGGTAAAACGGGGTGTAGAAAGGAATCTTGTTGATGTCTTCAATGAGGATATCGAATTTTTCATCTCTGACAAGTTTCCTCAGATGAAACGGCGCGATCAAATTGAAGTTGTACCGGTTTCCTCTGCGAATAATACGGACGCCAGCCACCGTTTCTTCCGGCGCGCAGTTATCGAACCCGGAACAAAACAGAGTCACTTCATGCCCATAGGTAACCAGCCGCTGCAGGAGCTCTTCGAGATGCACTTCAGCGCCGCCAGCGTAGGGATTCTTCAAGTCGTTCCAGTTAAGGGCCAGGATTTTCATTGGTCGCTGCTGCTGCCGAATCAAGTTTCTTTAGTTGCTCCTCGATACCATTTAGCAAATCGACGATTTCCCGATCTTCCGGGTTGTAGGCCACCCAGGTTTGGAGTATTTGTCTCAGCGGTCCCAGGGCTCGATTTGCATAGTAGAATCGCACCAACTCTTCCATAGCAATTCGATACCGGGGGCTCTCGGCCAGTAGTTGCCTGTATATTTCTTCCGCCTTATCCGGATTCCCCAGCCTCTTTTCCATTCGCCCCAGCAGGATCTTTAACCACCTGGGGTCGGCCCTACCCGGAGTCTCTATCAACTCTTGTAGCTGATCTCTCTTGCCCTGTTCGGCGTAAAGTGCTGCCAGGTAGTTCACGCCTTCACCTGCGTGGGGAATACGCTTTATCCCTTCCTTCATCAACCACTCGGCCCGCTCGTAATCTTTAAGGGCCACCAGCGAATCAGTTACTTCCATGAAGCTCTGGAGGTAATTCCGTGTAAGCCTCAGACCGGTTTCGGTTTTGTACACCGCCGGATCGGCTATTGATCGATAACGCATTTTATCAGGGTTAGTATAAAAATCTATACAGGCCTCAACATCCACGTTGCCGGCTCGTGACGTAGTATCGAGGCTGCGGACCAGACCCCGCAAGATTAACAGTGAATCAAGAGACTGTCCCATGAATTTTCGGTCCCCGCCGAGCACAGTAACGGCGAAATTTATCGGGCGCCTATCCCAGCAACAGTTTATTAATTCGGCTACAACCTGGTGTTTCAGGCGATAGATATTGCCATTCTGGTCTCGCAATACCAACAGGGAATCGATATCGGAGTCAGTCCAGCGCAGGTCAATGCCAAGGGTATGCTTGAGTTGTTTTATGTACCAGCGAGCATTGGCCAGGGAAAGATTGACAACATCGACGTCTTTGCGAACACCATAGGCTTCCTGAAGGCACCATAAGGGGAACGTGTCGTTGTCACCCACCGTTATCAATACAGCATTCGGTTCAGCCGACGTGAGCAGGTTCCAGGCATAATCGTAGGCGATGTAGTTGTTGGAGCGATCGGAATAGTAATAATTCTGTGCCAGCGTGTAAACGGGAAACAGGAAGACCAACAGTGACAGGTAGACCATACCTTTCTTGACGGCCGACCCCGAACGCCAGAGGGCGTCTTTAATGAACTGCACCACGCCGGTGATGCCTATTCCGATAGCCAGAGCGAACAGGATGAACGCCGGCGTGAAAAAATAATCCCGGTCACGAACCTCAATATAATCTTCCCCCGTCACCGGGTGCTGTCGCATGCCGTCGGCAAAATTCATATATAACACCAGACCGACCGAGGCCAGCAGGATGAGTACCAGGAACGGTACCCCTTCCCGGGGTCGCCGCCGCACCACCTCCCATAAACCATACAGGCCAATAATGAATACAGGTACAAACCTGACCCCGTTAAGTCCGTACTGTTGC
The DNA here is from genome assembly GCA_020351995.1 of Candidatus Zixiibacteriota bacterium. Classification (GTDB taxonomy): domain Bacteria; phylum Zixibacteria; class MSB-5A5; order GN15; family FEB-12. The sequence goes on along the minus strand of CP070674.1, from coordinate 392,838 downwards.
TGAAAGAAATGCCAGAAGCCCATCCGGCGAAAATTACCGAACTGGTTTTCCCATTCGGCCCGACGCTCAAACATACGTTCAATCATCGACTGGGAACCGTACTGTTTGCGCTCGATGTAGTTTATCGTGGCAGTAAGGTTTTGGGAGGGGTTGTTTTCGTTTATTACCGGATTCTGGGCTGATCTGATTGGAATGTACACATGAGTCGAATAACCCAGTACAGCCACCAGAAGGATCAGCAAAGCGTTCTTCCAACTCCTCTGTTTCGTCAAAAGCCCGATTATCGGCACCAGAACAACCCCAACAGCAAGACCGATAAAGAATTCTTCAACGCCGATAACAACAAGCGAAACCAGAATGGTGGCAGCCAACACCGGCCAATTCAAGTATTTTCGCAGGGCCACCGCAAAGGCGAACCCCAGGAAAGCTGTGGCCAGCAGAAACGCCACGTGTCCCTTAATACCGGATATCAGCACCAGTGTCATCAAACCGGAGGCAAGTATAAACAGCGACGTTACCAGATAGTGTCGTCGCGCCTCGCTGTCCTTCTCCTTGCGCAGGTAGATAAAGAACAGGACAATCGCCACGACAATGAAAACACCGAAGCAAACCTGTCCTATCCCGGAGAGTACTCCGGAGCCCATATCCTCATCGGGTATGCCGCTATCACCTCGAACGGCTTTGAGGACCGGCCCGGCAACCGGCAGAACAGAAAGTAAAAAAAGCCCTGCCACGACAAGATAGATTGAAGGTATCCGTTCGTAGGAGAAAATGTAGAACAGGTAGAAAATGAAAACGATAAGGATGGGAACATAGTACGGAATTTCGCCCGGCCGTGATGAGAGTGCAAAAATCAGATACAGTTCGAAGATTACGAAGGCGACGACCGCATACCAGACATGCCTGGCTGCATCCTTTTTCAGAATAAACAGAAGCGAGAGAGCGGGAAGAGCCAGAAAGGTCGTCATGTGAACCCCTATTCCGGCAAAGGCAATGAAGTAAACGAGCAACATGACGCGCTCGCCAAACGCGCTTCCGGCGTGGTCGCGATAGACAAGCGCCAGCCAGAGAACCGCCATCAACATCATCATTGACATTCCGTACACTTCCGCTTCAACCGAATTGTTCCAGTTGGTCAGCCCGAAGGCGACAAGGAAGGCGCCGGCGGCGGCACCGGCATATATCATGACTTTGCTCACCAGAGATTTGTCACCGCTGAAACACGCTGTAAGAATCCGGACACCGGCCAGATATCCAAAAACCGCCGTAAATGACGACGCTACCGCCGAAAGGAGATTCACCCTGAGCCCGATGTCGGCCGAGACGGGAATGATGCTGAAAACTCGACCCATCAGAACATACAGGGGGGTTCCGGGGGGATGTGGCACACCGAGGATGTAGCTGGCCGCGATAAATTCACCACAGTCCCATAAAGACAACGTCGGGGCCTTGGTAAACCAATAGACAGTAATCACGACAAGCCAAATACCGGCGGCAATCGTTGCGTTGACTGGGTCTATTCTCTTTGCTGCTCTGGACATCGTAAGCTTATTTACTGCCCGGACCAATCAGTTCAAGTATAGTGATGGCCGACTTCATTACCACAATTCATCGAATATAAGCCCTTCCCACAATAACATCAAATCAAATAATCGGCGTTAATCTGGGCGATTATGGCCCGTATCACTATTTTAGTTGCCTCTGCTGTTTTACAAAATTATCAAGAATGCCGTTCACAAATTTGGAGGATTCCAGCGTCGAGTATTTCTTGGCCAGCTCAATAGCCTCGTTTAGCACAACTTTGACCGGGGTGTCTGTGATCATCGCCAGTTCCGTCATGGCCATGCGCAGGATACTACGGTCAATGGCCGCGATCCTCTCCAGTTTCCAGTTCTCAGCCAGTTCGGCAATATGTTTGTCGGCCGCGGCACTGTTTTCAATGACCAGATGGAGCAGATTCCTGGCAAATCCGGTGTTTCTATCACTGAGAGGATTCTCGCGAGTTATGTCGTCAAATGCCACATCCGGCTCAGATTCCCCGTGTTCACAGGCATACAATGTCTGCAGCACCAACTCACGCGCGCGAGAGCGTGATGATTCTCTCGTCATTTCTCAAGAGCCGCGTAAAGATTGACCATTTCCACGGCGGCCTCGGCGGCGTCCCATCCCTTATTGCCGGCTTTGGTGCCCGAGCGCTCAATAGCCTGCTCAAGCGTATCGGCAGTTACCAACCCGAAGATTACGGGTTTGCCGCTATCGAGGGCTATCCTGGCGATTCCTTTGGAGGCCTCGTTGCTGATGTAGTCAAAATGAGGCGTGTCACCCCTTATGACTGCCCCAAGACATATAACCGCATCGTTGCCCTGGGTCGCGGCCAGTTTGGACGCCACATAGGGGATCTCGAACGCCCCCGGCACATAGGCCAGCGAAATGTTGTCATCGGTGGCACCATGGCGGCGCAGGCAATCAACCGCACCTTCGACCAGCTTATCGGTGAGAAAATTGTTAAAGCGGCTCACCACCAGAGCGAACCGTTTCCCGGAAGCGTCAAGCTTTCCTTCATAGACTTGGTACTTCATTAACCCGTCTCCGTTTCTATTTGAGATTCAACAAATGTCCCAATTTATCGCGCTTGGTTTCAAGGTAACCCATATTGATCTTATTGGGCCTGACCTGAATGGGTATTCGCTCGACGATTTCGAGGCCGTAACCTTTCAGGCCAATTACCTTCCTGGGATTGTTGGTCAGAAGCCTTATAGATGATAATCCCAGGTCGGCAAGGATCTGCGCCCCGATGCCGTAATCGCGCAAATCGGCGTCAAATCCCAGTTCCTCGTTGGCCTCGACTGTATCCCGACCGTTATCCTGAAGTTCATAGGCGAGGATCTTGTTGGCCAGACCTATCCCCCGCCCCTCCTGTCGCATATACAGGATGACACCCAGGCCTTCTTTCTCCACCATCTCCATAGCGGCATGAAGCTGGTTACCGCAATCACACCGGCTGGAGCCAAATACGTCGCCGGTCAGGCACATCGAATGAACCCTCACCAGAACGTCTTTTTTCCCGGCAACTTCCCCTTTGGTCAGGGCAAGATGATGGTGGTCATCGATATCGGACTTGTACAGGTGTAGCTTAAAGTCCCCGAATGCCGTGGGCAATTTAACAGTGGTAACCAGCTGTACGAGCTTCTCCGTTACCCGGCGATAAGCTATAAGGTCCTTGATAGTGATTATCTTAAGGTCATATTTCCGCGCGAACTCCATCAACTGGGGCACGCGCTTCATGGTCCCGTCATCATCCATTATTTCACACAGCACACCGACCGGTTTCAGACCCGCTAACCTGGCCAGATCGGTTGAGGCCTCAGTGTGACCGGCCCGTGACAGAACCCCTCCCTTCAGAGCCTTGATTGGAAAAATATGCCCCGGGCGGGCCAGGTCTTCAGGTCGGCTATTGTCATCCACGATGGTCTGTATGGTCACGGCCCGGTCGTAAGCGGAGATGCCCGTAGTAGTGCCGTTCACCGCGTCAACCGACACTGTAAACCGGGTACCGAGCTTGGCGGTATTGTTTTCCACCATTGGATGCAACTTCAACTGCTCTATCCTCTCCTCGGTCAGAAGCACGCATATTAATCCTCGACCGTGGGTGGCGAAGAAATTGATCGCCTCCGGTGTCACTTTTTCAGCGGCCATTATCAGGTCGCCTTCGTTTTCACGATCCTCGTCATCGACCACAATTACATGCTTGCCGGCTCTAATGTCCGCTATCGCCTCGGGTATAGTGTTGAACTTGTATTTGTCGTTCATATCTACCATCCACTTTCTCTTAATTTCTCAATGGTAAGATTTGTGTTCTCACCTTTATCAGTCATTTTGGCTATATATTTTCCGATCATATCAAATTCCAAATTAACCTTATCGCCTTTTTTCGTTTCACCCAGATTAGTCATTTGCGCGGTTAGCGGTATAACGTTAACTGTTAACCTTCCGCCGCCAACATCGTTAACTGTCAGCGATACGCCGTTTATCGCTACCGATCCTTTTTCAACCACGAAATCGTCGTAGCGACTGTCGAAAACTACCGCCAGCTCGATCGAGTCGCCGATCCTCCTGGCATGCTCGACAGTGCCAATGTCGTCGATGTGCCCGCTGACCATATGGCCGCCAAATCTGTCGCCGGCTTTTAACGCTCGCTCAAGGTTGATCTTAGCGCCGATGCGATACCCCGACGCAATAGTCCGCGATAGCGACTCCTGCGAGACATCCACCGTAAAGACTGAATCTCTGGCTGAGGTTACGGTCAGACAGGCTCCGTCGCAGCAAACTGATTCTCCAATGTGAATTGGCTCGTCAGAGAAACCGGCATCGATCTGCAAGACCAGGTAATTTCCGCGTCTGGTCATTCGGCCGAGAGTACCGAGTGTTTCTATTAAACCCGTAAACATCGTTCAGCCTTTCGACACATAACCCGTGAAAATCGTGTCCGGACCGCTCCGGACGGTATATGCGGAGTCGAATCTGACCGCCTCCGATATCTCATTTATACCCAGGTCTCCCAGGCCGTTTATTCCCGCTCCGATAACCAGGGGAGCCGTGATGGCAACCAATTTGTCAACCAATCCGGCCCGCAAAAACGAGGTGGCCAGAGAAGCACCACCTTCCACTAACAGCGACTGGAGGCCGAAACTTCCGGCCTTGGAGACGAAGTCATGAAGGTCCAGACGCCCCCTGGCGGAGTTCTTTACTGTCCACAGGATCGGACTGCCCTTCAGACCCTTTCCCCTTAGCCTGTTCACGGATATCCCGGTCGTCGCCACAACGGTCTTCAGATCGTCATTATTGACCAACAATCGCGACCCGGCAGGTATATCCAGGGAGCCGGACAGAATGATTCGGTACGGGTCGCGTCCTCGCACGTGTCGCACGGTGAGGGTCGGGTTGTCACGACGAACGGTCCCGGCTCCAACCACGACAGCATCAACTTCGGCTCTGAGCTTGTGGGCGAAGCGCCTTGATGGGACTGAGGAAATCCATTTCGATGCCCCCGTGGTCGTCGCGATTCGGCCGTCAAGGCTCTGAGCCAGCTTTAGAATTACGTACGGTCGCTTGTTAACATGGTAGCCGAGATAGATGTCGTTGAGCCGTCTGGCTTCTTCCCGGAGCAGCCCCGACTCGACAGTGATACCGTATTTTCGGAGCCGCCGTATACCTCTACCATTGACAAGCGGGTTCGGATCCTTTAGTGACAGAACCACTCGCTTGATACCGGCGTCTATAATAGTTTCAGTACAGGGCCCGGTCCTGCCGGTATGACTGCATGGCTCCAGATTCACATAGAGGGTGCCGCCACGGGCATGGTCACCGGCCATTCTTATCGCGGCGATTTCGGCATGTTCCTTACCTGGCGCTCGATGATAGCCTTCACCGACAATTCGCCCGCCGCATACTACGACAGCACCGACCATGGGGTTGGGGGATGTTCTGCCGCGCCCCTTTTCAGCAAGGTCAAGAGCATATCTCATGAAATTTGAGTCACGCCTTCCGGCCATAAAAAAACCCCAAATATGCTTCGGGGCGTAGCCAGAGATACACCTCTGAGAAAATCTTCTCCCTTCCGGACTATACCGTCGGCATCTGGATTTCACAGATTCAGCCGGGTGCTACCCCGGGTCGCGGGCTTTAACCGCCGGTCGAGGAATTTCGCCTCGCCCCGAAGATCCAATTTGCAGGTAAATATATGCCTTCCAGCGAAAAAGGCAAATCTTTTTTTACTTGTTGTTAGCGATTAGCTTTTCGACCAGGCTGTGGATTTCCTCGAGGTGGAAAGGCTTGGCAACGACCGCCTTAACCCCCTTCAGGGCCATTTCGTCGGGGTTTAACTGCGAGCCCCAGCCGGTGATCAAGGCAACCGGGATTTCCGGTTTTTCCTGGTGGATTAGTCCGGCCAGATCGAGCCCTGACATTCCTGCCATGCCGAGATCGGTAATAACAATGTCAAAATCGGCTTTCCGGAAGGCATCCAGAGCCGAGAAACCGTCGCAACAGGAGGTTATGGTATGACCATTTATGGCCAGCATATCGGTCAGAACTTCTCGGATTTGCTCGTCGTCATCAACAACCAGAATGCGCAGATCGCGGACTTTCTTACGCCTGTGTGTGACTTCCGAATCCTCGCGGGTCGCATCAGCTTTGGGCAACTCGATTTCAAACACTGTCCCGCTCTCGGCATTGGAATTCACGCTTATCTTTCCGCTGTGACGCCCAACAATGCCATGGACTATGGCCAGACCCATTCCGGCGCCCCGCCTGTCTTTGGTGGTAAAGAAAGGATAAAAGACCTTTTTGCCGACCTCCTGGCTAATCAGAGTTCCCCGGTTGACCACTCTCAACCGATAATCCTTCCGGGTCTGCTCAAGGATGAGTTCGACTGGCATATTATCATGTGAGTACTCGACAGCGTTCTCCACCAGCTTATCCAGAACGGTCGCAAGGTCGGGCGGCGACCCGTCGACCAGGGCATCCCTGACTGCGGGTTTGAATTCAATCTGAACATTCTTGGCCGCCGCCTGTTTCCGCCACGAATGGTCGGTACGGCTGAAATAATCAGTTATCAGTTGGTTCAGGTTTACCGTGCGGGTCTTCTTATACTTGGTAGAGGTCGTGAATTCCTGAATGCTACGGACGGTTCCGGCTCCTTCCAGCAGCATCTTCTCAATCTTGTTGAGATCTTTAATTAGTTTTTCGTCGGTCACCTTTAGTTTCATCAACTGAACGCGACCGATGACAGCACCTATGACGTTGTTGAAATCATGGGCCATTCCGGAGGTCATATCAGTCAGCGCCGCCAGGGTTTCAGCGGTGGCCAGCTGGTCGGAAGACTCCTTGAGAAGCCGGTTGGCCTTTTTGACATCCCGAATCAACAAAGCATCCTCAAAAGTGGCCCTGGCACCAGCAGAGAAGACCGTGAGCATCTCTTTTTCGCAGGAATCAAAGGGACGGTTATCGCTGGTGAAGCCTGTAACCAGGAGGTCGTATTTTCGGGTAGTTCCGAGGTGAAAGACCATTACCGAATAATCCTCAGCGTTGTCATCAGAGCCAACCGCTATCCATTCTTCCGTGACATCGCCGGACCGCCCATGGCCCAAACACAACTGAGTCATCTGTTCCCGGGCCGTGTTGAGGACAAGCTCGGCATTAAGACGCTCGCCGGTGCAGTCCTTAAGCTGAAACGCTCCGGTCCCGATATCCCGGTAAACGATCGAGAAGTCCACTCCGGAGAATATGTTGCGGGCACAAACAGCTATCCTGGAGGCCAGTTCACTCAGCTTGTATTCCCCGGCTCTAAGCTCAAACACCGCCGAAAGATTCTTCAGTCCATCGTGACCACACCTGGTGCAACATTGCTGGTCACTCGACTGATTAGCCGCTACCCGATCGGACTTGGCTGGATATGTCTGGTTGCCCATACAGTCCTATCTCCCGGTGTCAGTCGTTACGTATTCACCAATTCGCCTGGCCGACCTGTCAATAATCGCCAGACACTTTTCCAGGTCGTTATCCGTGGGCTGTTTATGGGTTTTGAGAAATTCGACCGAACCAAGGATCCCGGTAAGCGATGATTTAATGCGGCCCCGTGCCCGTGCCTGCGCGTAGGCCTCAGGGTCGAATTTGCCCAGTTTTTTCCTGACAGTTTCTCTGGTCTCGAGCTTTGCTCTCGCCAACCGCAGCGCCACCGAGAGAATCGACGCCACGGTAGTGACGAATTGAATATCATCCTGGGTGAACCGTTGTTTATTCCAGTGCCTGGTTTCGGCCAAGCTTATCATTCCCACCGTTTTCGAACCGACCTTTACGGGAACCAGAAGCGCGGAATTCAATTTGACGCCAAATACCTGCTTAGATTCGGCTTCCGTCATGCGCCGATCGGTGCTCTGCTGGTTAATCATCATCAACCGCCCCGTCTCAAGCACCAGCCGATGGTAGGGCATCAAGGAAAGTATCATCGTGCCACGGGCGGGAGTCAGCATAGTCGTTGTAGGCTCAGTCATCTGGAGAGCGAGCGACTCCATGAAAGCCCCCCTGTTGTCGACACTGGAGATTCTTACCGCGCTGGGTCGAAGCTCGGCCTTGATGACGCTGGCTGCCGTGGCAAAGACATCCTCGGCCTTCTCGACCTCAACAATCCTGCTCAGGAGCCTGTTAAGAATGAATCCGCGGCGCTCGTTGCGTCTCAGTTCCAGACGGTGCTGCTCCGCGTCAACGATACCCCCAATTGCGGGCAGGGCCGATTCAATGAATCGACGGTGGTTTCTACCTATAGCGAACGGTTGTCGGGCGGCGAGAGTCAGTACCCCGACCGTGCGCGCACCGTGCTTGACCGGAAGCACGGCCAGCGACTTGTTGCCGCTTCGGATGAGCATATCATCTGTTTCGATCGCCGCCTGATCACCGAGATCATCAATATAGACGGCCTGTTCCTGCTGATATACCGTGCTTACAACCGCTGGAGTCTTCCCAAAATCAACATTTGTCTCGGTAAGCAATCCACCCGTCTCACCGACCGTAAAGCGCACAGCCGCGCCTTCCTCCTTGACAATCACAAGGCTCAAATACTCCGCATTTACCTGCCGACGGAAAGCTTCGGCGACAGCGGTAACATTCTGTTGAGCACCTCGCCGGTAATCTATCTGCAGATTGAGGTTTTTGACCCAGAGATCAAGGTCATTATGAAAATCCTGCTTCAGCTGCAGAAATTCATGGCATACCTCATGTCCGATAATATCCCCGATAATTCTCATGTTGACTCTGTCATCGTCATCTATTGAGCCCGACGGCTTGGTCCAGAGCAGAAAGAAGCCGATGAGATAGTCACCAGTAATGACCGGCACGGCAAGTTCCGGCATTGATGTATCCCGGGGCAATTCGGCAATGAGGTTCTCAGGGCTCTGATGGCGATTCAATGGCAAATCCTTTACGGCCTCTATGTCAAAGGCCACTTTCGTCAAGTCCGAAACGACGTGACCGCCGTCTGACGAACCGAGCCAGACCATTGCGTTGCGTTTCCTCGAGTACAGATAGATCGCGCCCCGGGAAAGATCATATGAACTGACCATATGGTCGAGTGTCTTCTTCAACACCACCGGCAGTCTGCTCTCCACCCGCAGTAACTGCTCTACTCTCTTGATCAGTTCAAGCTTCTGTATCCGTTCTTTGTTGTACTTGCGATATGAGCGTGACAGCGGCACCCAGTTGGTGACACCGCTGATGAGAAAAACCAGCCCGGTAATCATGCCGATCCAGAACAGTAACTTGAAAAAAAGCGGCTCGGACACAAATGGAGTCCGACCGAACAGTCCTGCATCACTATATATCTTGGACAGTGAAATGATGGCCAAAATCACCAGTCCGGTAACGACATGATTGTAGGCTTCTCGGTCCTGGGCCGTAATGTATCTGCTGAATCTTGAAACAGCTATCAGAGCCAGAAGGAAGACAACGGCCCCGGCAAAATCGAAAAGGTGCATATGCCGAACCCTCCTGAACCAGGTAACTCAATACTATTATCTAAATTATCGGCACAAGCGTATGTATTCGTTAGGCCGCAGCCATATTGGCCGCCACCGCTTCTATGTTGGTTGAGCCCAATAGTTTCTTAACTTTCAACCTAATGTGTTACATTATATGTAATCCGTAACCGACGGGACTACAATCAATTATAGCGCCTCCGCTTCCCGGCATTGCGATTGCTCTACCAAGAACGAAACAATTTGCAATCCCCAGAACCTTTAAGGGAGGTGCCTCTATGATATCCCGATTCGCAAGTATCGCAACCTTGGCAGTTTTCTGTCTCGTGGCCTGCTGCTGGTTGGGTTGCTCCGACAATTCCATAGAGACCGTTATATCGGAGGACGACTTCAACCTGCCAACAGAGACAGGCTACTTCCTGCCAGTGGCCGAGGGTTTCAGCACTGTCTATCTGGTCAGCCATGCCGCGGGTGGCAACCAGACCATCACCCTCACCATAGGTCGGCAGGTCCAGAATGGCGCGGTTACGGCCTATGAATGGTTTTCTGACGACGGCGCCTTTTATGACACGGGGTATGTCGTAATGACAACGGATGCCGCGTTCTTCTACGATGGCGTCGATGCCGATCCGGAAAAGATTCTCGGCTTTCCGTTAATCGCCGGAAACAGTTGGGAAAGATTCTCCGACACTTATGATGACGAAGGCTTCACCGACATCATCACGGGAATAGTTGATGACGATGACTCGTCGATCTTTGATGATACGTCGGCCAAGACAATTCCGACGACCGGTGGGAACACCATGACCGTAATCGGGGAAGAACAGCTCGAGCTCAGCAACGGGCTGTATCTGAGTAATACGATCAAGATCTACAACGAAGGCTCCACCCCCGGCAAAAAGAACTATTACTGGTATGCCGCGGGCGTCGGTTTAGTCAAGTACATCATCGGCACCACGGATGGCAGCTATCCGCGAGGTGATGTAGTCGGCGAACTGATAGATTTTGGCCGTTGAGTATCCCCTTGAAACGATAAGGAAACCGGACTTTGAGTCCGGTTTTTTTTATTCCTAAAAGAGAGTCGGATTGACGATTCGATGATAGTTCTTGAAATGGATCTTGGCAGCATCCATGAGAACGTCAGCGCCGAATAACCTGACGAGTTCCCTTCCAGCTTGATCCACAACCGCGGCCGCCCCCCGGGGCAGAGCCATGCCGTATTTCGCGGAGAGACCGTCCATCTCCTGGATAAAGCGGGCCCGCGCCAGGATCGAGGCGGCAGCTACCTGGGGGATGCTCTCACCGCGGACGATTTGTTCGAGTTTGACGCTGCGCCGCTTATGCTTGAGGGCATTTTCCACCAATTCCGTCTTGCCAAACTTGTCTGAAATAGCCATCTCGGCGGGGTGGATGGACAGCAATCTGTCGATCGCCTCGGCGTGCCCGTCGGCCAACAGCTTATTGAGATTCTTTGTCTTCTTATACCGACGGTTATATTCCTTCGGCGGGACTACTATGACTGAGTGGGAAAAATCGGCACGAAGGTCGCCATCTATTTCCAGAATTCTCTTATCGGAGATTGATTTGCCGTCGCGGACACCCAGGGCTTTTAGCAGTACCAGGTCGGAATCGTCGGCGAGAAACGAGGCTATCACCAGCGGACCGAAGAAGTCTCCCTTACCCGACTCATCAACTCCAATCACCCGATGGGGGTTCTTCATAGATCAGTTGGCTCGTTCCAGGTACTCACCGGTGCGAGTATCTACCTTAACTTTATCCCCTTCTTTAACAAAAGGAGGCACCTTCACGACCAGTCCGGTGACCAGCTTGGCCGGCTTGGTTATATTCGTGACCGTGTCACCCCGCGCTGATGGCTCGGTTTCAACAACATCTAAAATTACCGATGCCGGAAGCTCAACTGAGATGGCCTGATTATCGAGAAAAAGCACGCGGTATTCTTCGTTCTCAAGCAGGTACCAGCGGGCGTCACCAAGATTGTCTACAGGTATGGCAATCTGCTCGAAAGTCTTACTGTCCATAAACGTGAACTCGCCGGTATTCTCGTAAAGATATTGCATCTTCTTCTCTTCCATGTCAGGAGGCTTGAAAGAATCATTGCTCGAGAAGACCTTCTCGACGACCGCACCGGTTTTAATATGTTTGAGCTTGGTGCGAATATTGGCTTTGCCGCGGCCCATCTTGAAATGTTGATATTCTACAACATAGTAGGGCTCATCATCAACGATTATCCTCAATCCTTTTCGAAAGTCAGACGGCGAATACATATCTCCTCCTGTAAGAAAATCGCCCCAAATATAATAAAATGGCAAAGTAACCCAAGCGATTTTTTACAGACGCTGAGCACTTGTTTCCGGGCTGGGTGTACTTTCAGAGATACGCTCACCGGGCAGGTAAATAGTAAACATAGCCCCCTCACCGAGCTTGGAATCAACGGTCAGTCTGCCCTGGTGAAGGTCAATTATCTTCTTGGCCAGGGGTAAGCCCAGCCCCGTTCCTGAAGGACGGGAAGAGAAAAAAGGCGTGAATATTTTGCCGCGGTCTTCTTCGTCGATGCCGCATCCGTAATCCTGAATTTGTATCTCAAACATGCCGGAAGCTACGGACAGCCGGACTATGATGCGACCGGGAGACCCATCGTAAGCGTTGATAGCGTTCTCTATAATATTGGCAAGAGCCTGCTTGACCAGAAGGCCGTCTATTTTGGCCGACATGTTCTCTCCGAGGTTGTTCTCAACCTGTAACCGGATATGCTTGTTCTCCGGTCTGACCCGGAAGGTCTCGAGAACATCCTTCACTAGCTCGAGGACGTTGGTTGTCTCGGCGCGAAATTGGAAAGGGCGAGCGAAGCTTAAAAAGCGATCGACCAGACGTTCCGCCTCTCGGGTTTCATCTTCAAGGGCTACTATGGAGTCTGTTTCGAGTTCACTTTTTACCATCCGTTTTTTCACAAGATGAGCATATCCCGCCATCGCCCCGATGGAGTTCCGAAGCTGATGCGCCAATCCGCTGGCCATCTCTCCCAGCGCGGCCAAGCGGTTCCGTCCCTCTATTTCACTGCGCAAATTGCTTATTTCAGTCAAATCATTGATCAGGATAGAAACGCCAACGCGATTGGAAGTATAGTCGTGAATGGACGAAACCGTAACACCCAGGTTCAGCTCCTTTCCATCGGTTGTCCTGACCTTGTGCTCCTGATAAGACTGATTCGCGTCGGTATCAAGCATCATCCGCACCGTTTCGAAAACCCCCGCGTCAAATCCCGGTAATTCATCATAGCGCTGGCCGATACATCTTTCCGCGTCGACGCCAATTATTTGCCCGGCCGCCCGGTTTACCGACAGGACACGACCGCTGGCATCAAAGATAATGATCCCGGAGGACATCGAACGCAGGAGGTACTCGTTGAACAACTCCAATCGATCGGCTTTATCCTGTATGCTCCTGTTAAGCTCAAGCAACTGCGCTTCTTTTTCCTTCAACTCCGTAACAATCTGTCGGTAGTCATCAACCAGTGCCTCAACCTCGTCAGGGCCACCGGCCAATTCGCGACCGGCTTTCATGGCCTGATGCTTAATTTTCCTGAATGGGGATAAGATGATTCGAAAAACCAGCAAATACAAAACCACAATTAAGATCACCACCACAACATTCACCAAAATCAGCGTCCTGCTCGATTCCTCCAGATAGGCCAGCTCAGGAGCTGCGCGAGAAAGCATCAATAGACGATTACCACCGGAAAGGGGGAAAAGATAATAATACTCCGAGTCGTGTGCCCTGATCAATTGTTTCAGATCTGAACGCTTCAGGGCAACGATATCAGCCTTACCGGTGGCCGAGCGCATAGAGTCCGTAGCCTGTTTGAGTAAGAATTCTGTTGACCCTCCGGATTCCCCCGGTAAGTGGCTCGACAGAAAGATGAGATTGATCAGATTGTGCTTTTCCTGAAACTCCTGCTTCTGATCCTTCGCCAAATTCCCAATGTCCTCTTTTTGGATGGTCCGACTGATGGAAAGGGCAGCGTTATTGAGTTCGACGCTGACAGTTCTTCTCTCGGCTACACCGGCGTGGTAGATAGTCAAATTCGACCGGAAGTTCATCAGTAACAAAATGAAGATAATAACCAGCAGGCCCAGGTGAACCCCGGTCTGGAATTTACTCTTGTTGATCTTCATGGCTCTAAGCCATATATCGGCAATAAATTATGACAGTTGAGACAGTCCGGAAAGGCTAACCGCGAAGGAAATTACTGACGTAGTACCGGATAATCTGGTCACCGTAGCAGATTGACAGAACCGCCGCAAGGGCCAGGAACGGACCAAAAGGAATCAGGCGCTCTTTTCTCAGTTTCGAGGAAAAGCTCATCACGACCAGCGAGACGATCAGCCCAATAAAGGCCGAGCTGATGAAGATGAGCAGAACTTTCTGCCATCCCAGAAAAGCCCCTAGCATAGCCGCCAGCTTAATATCACCACCACCCATCGATTCTTTCTTAAACAGCCATTCCCCCAGCTCAGCCACCAGCCAGAGAGAACCACCCCCGACCAGGAGACCAATCAGCGAATTGAGCCAGTCAATACCTCCCGGGACGAACGAAACCGCAAAACCGATCACGATTCCCGGCAGAGAAATGGAATGCGGTATGATCATCAAATCGAGATCAATGAAAAACACTGCGATGAGTGCGGAAGACAGAAAAGCGTAGATGAAAAACTCGGTGGACAACCCTGACTGCCAGTAAAAATAGAGATACAGAATAGCGTTGATTATCTCCACAAGCGGATACCGAAGCGATATGCGGCTGCCGCAAAAGGCACACTTTCCGCGTAGCGCAAGGTAGCTCACCACCGGGATGTTGTGATACCATTTCAGCTTTGCCGAACATGCCGGGCAGACCGATCTTTCCAGAAAGAACCTGATCTTACGCGGTAAGCGATAAATTACAACATTGAGAAACGAGCCGATAGACAGACCGATCAGGCCTACCGTTGTGAAGGTAATAATCTCCATATCATGATTATTATCGGCAGATTCTGGATTATCTCAATTCACCCAGTTTGCCCATGATTAGGGCGCAGACCACCGGACCGGCCGTCTCAGCGCGCAGGATTCGTTTGCCCAGTGACGCAATGGTAATCCCCCTGGATCGAGCGAGATCGACCTCATCGGCACTGAACCCTGATTCGGAACCGACCATGAGGTTGACCCGCTTCGGTCCGGCCGGCAATGTGATCTCATCAAGAGGCTTTGACTGTGATCCGGGGTGAAAGAGAAGATTCACCGAGTCCGGGTCAATTTCGTTCAGGTAATCGGTGAAAAGTATCGGGGCTGATATATCCGGGCGGTAGGAACGCCGACATTGCTTCATCGCGGCCAAAGCCACCTTTTCATATCGGTTAAGGCGGCTTCGGGTACGCTTGGGGTCATCCATCTTCACTTTCGCCTTCTCCGTGATAAGCGGAACAAAGCGCTTGACGCCCAGCTCAGTACCTTTCTCGATAACGTGATCGAATTTATGTCCCGCCGAGAGCCCGCTGGCCAGAGACAGAATAACGTTGGGCTCTCCGTAATTGCGGGTGTGGCTGTGGATTCTCATCTCCACCTGGCCGCTGCGAGGCACCTTCGTCATCTCTCCACGGTAGGCATTGCCCAGCCCGTCCACGACAACGGCTATATCACCGACTTTCAACCTGAGGACGCGTGAGGCATGATGACTCTCGGTTTTCGATAATCTGATGCTGTTATCGCTGATGCTTGAAGCTTCAGCAAAAAAGATCGGTGCGTTCACACTCATACCCCTCTAACAACGAAGGTTCGCCATTCGTTGTCCTCAAAAACCTCGAAGCTGTCAAGACCCAGCTTCAGCAATTTCTCCGACACCTCCATCTCGTCCTGTTCAAGCAGCCCGGCCAGAACCAGATACCCGCCAGGCTTTGTAAGACGTTTGAGATCGTCAAGCATGTCCAGGATAGTGCTCTTGATTATATTGGCGCAAACAAAATCGTAAGCGCGGTCATTCTGACAGCTGTCGATCGAGCCGTGAACGATATCATGAGCGGCTCCAATCTGGTTGACGATAAAATTTTCACCGCAATTTTCAATGGCTAACTGATCGTAGTCGACAGCCTTTATGTAACCGGCTCCCATTTTATCCGCCAGTATGCAAAGTATACCTGATCCACAGCCCAGATCCAAAAAACGCATATCCGGCCTGAACCATTTCCGGACAGCCGCTATACACCCCCGCGTTGACTCGTGGCTCCCGGTTCCGAATGCCATTTTGGGTTCGATAATTATGTCATGGCGGGTGCTGCCGGGCATTTCCTTCCACGGCGGCCTGACCGACACATCACCGGCGACAACGACAGCCTGGATTGAATCCCTGTATTCCTGTTCCCACTCGACACTCCTGACAGCTTTTTCGACAATCGGCGGGATCGTGGACAGGCTCTCGCCCATACTTATCAAGCTGGACAGATAGGTGGACAGTTTCTGGTCGTAGTCGTTGCGGGCATTTTCAGGGAGATAGAATTTTATTCCGACAATATCGCTGCCATCTTCCTCATCAAGCACCAGACCGGAACAGATATTCTCGATAATGAAATTGCAGACAGCATCGGAAAGATTTCGAGGCACCTCCACCCTGACCTCGATATAAGAGTGGGGATTCCCCGGCGAGGCCACTATACCCCCAGTGTTTCTCTGAGCTTCTCAAAGAAAGACTTGTTGGCCGGCGGAGGTTTTAGAGACTCAGATTGTGACAGTTTTTCCAGAAGCTGCTTGTCCTCGCTGCTGAGTTTGGTCGGTACCCACACGACAACCCGAACGAGCTGGTCACCTTTACCGGACGAATGAAGGTGAGGTATCCCCTGACCGCGCATTTTGAGGACCTTACCGGGTTGTGTGCCCGATGGAATCTTGATTTTGGCGTGGCCGTTCAGAGTGGGAACCGAGACAGTGCCACCCAGGGTGGCGGTAGTAAACGACACAGGCAGTTCACACACGATATTGTCACCATGTCTGGTAAAATGCTCGTGCTCCTTTTCCTCAAAGACAGTAAACAGATCGCCCGGCTGCCCGTTGTTGGGGGCAACATTTCCCATACTCTCAACCGTCATGTAGTTTCCGCTTGAGACACCGGCCGGTATGTGAATAGAGACCGTCGAGGTTCCGCGTATCCTGCCTTCCCCCCGGCAGGTCTGGCAGGCATCGGCGATAATCTCGCCCGCCCCGCGACACATGTTACACGTTGTTACCTGCTGTACAGTACCAAGAAATGTTCTTGAGATGGTTCGAACCTGGCCGGCTCCCTTGCACTGGGGACATGTCTTCTTGGAAGACCCTGCGGCAACGCCGGAACCACCGCATGTCTCGCAACCAACAAGCCTTTTGACCTTTACAGATTTATCCACCCCGGTCGCGATTTCTTCGAGAGTCAAGGGAATTCGAATACGAAGATCTTCCCCCTTGTTCTGACGACGCCGGCCACCGGTGCCCATGCCGAAGAAATCATCGAAAATGGAGCCTCCGCCAAAGTCACGCATGAAGGCCCGTAGCGCGTCACCGAGGTCAAACCCTTCAAAGCCGCCGAAACCACCGCCAAAGCCGGCCCCCTGGCCCAGGCCAGCATGGCCAAACTGGTCATAAGCTTGGCGCTTCTGCGGGTCCTTTAGAACTTCGTAAGCCTCGGTAGCCTCCTTGAAATTATCCTCGGCCTGTTTGTCCCCTGGGTTACGGTCGGGATGATATTTCATGGCCAGTTTGCGATAAGCGGATTTGACCTCACTCTCGCCGGCGCCACGATCTACACCGAGTATCTCGTAGTAATCTGGTTTAGCCATGATTACCTTTATCAGGTCTTGTCGTCATCCACAACCTCAAAATCGGCGTCTACAGCTCCGTCGCCTTTGTCAGAATCGTCACCGGCCTGCTCGTCACCGCCTGTTGGTCCCGCCCCGGCCGCGTCTCCCGCAGCCTGGCCCGCAGCCTGTTGAGCCTGAGCCTGCTTGTACAGTTCTTCCGCTATCTTGTGAGACGACTGCATCAATTCTTCCTTGGCTTTATTGATTGTCTCTACCGAGTCACTCGAGATTGCCTCTTTCACCTTTGCGATAGCATCCTCGACTTTCTTTTTCTCATCGTCGGACACTTTATCACCAAGCTCCTTGAGAGTTTTCTCGGTTGTATAAACAAGGTGATCGGCTTCGTTCCGCGCCTGAATCAAGTCCGCTTTTTTCTTGTCCTCTTCAGAGAATTTATCAGCGTCCTGAACCATCCGGTCAATTTCCTGTTCGGACAGACCCGATGATACTTCTATGCGGATTGATTGCTCTTTACCCGTAGCCATATCTTTGGCATGGACATGCACGATGCCGTTGGCATCAATGTCAAACGACACTTCGATCTGCGGAATGCCGCGCGGAGCCGGAGGGATTCCCACCAGGTCGAACTTCCCCAGCGTCCGATTATCAATGGCCATCTTGCGCTCGCCCTGAAGAACATGGATTGAAACCGCCGGCTGGTTGTCGGCGGCAGTGGAGAAGATCTGGGACTTTTTGGTTGGAATGGTTGTATTGCGTTCAATTAGGGTCGTCATAACGCCACCGAGGGTTTCAATCCCCAACGACAGTGGCGTCACATCAAGGAGTACGATATCCTTCATATCGCCCGCCAGCACTCCGCCCTGGATGGCGGCCCCGACAGCAACAACTTCATCCGGATTGACGCCCTTATGCGGATCGCGCCCAAAAATCTCTTTTACA
Organism: Candidatus Zixiibacteriota bacterium; assembly: GCA_020351995.1. Lineage (GTDB taxonomy): Bacteria > Zixibacteria > MSB-5A5 > GN15 > FEB-12. The sequence goes on along the minus strand of CP070674.1, from coordinate 374,531 downwards.
ACCTCGATTACCTTCGGCATGCGCGTCATACCACCTACCAGAACCACCTCATCGATTTCCGAAGCGGACAGCCTGGCATCGGAAAGCGCTGATTTGCAGGGCTGAACGGTACGCTGAATGAGATGATCAGTCAACTGCTCGAACTTCGAACGGCTGAGTGTCAAGTCGAGGTGCTTTGGACCCGACTGATCCGCAGTTATGAACGGCAGGTTGATGTTTGTCTGAAGGGTCGACGACAGCTCAATCTTGGCCTTTTCAGCCGCTTCCTTCAGACGCTGAAGGGCCATCCGGTCTTTTCGCAGGTCGATACCCTGACTCTTAAGAAACTCCTCAGCCATCCAGTCAATCACGGTCTGATCGAAATCATCACCGCCCAGGTGAGTGTCACCGTTAGTAGAGCGAACCTCGAACACACCGTCGCCGATTTCCAGAATCGAGATATCGAAAGTTCCGCCACCGAGGTCAAAAACGGCGATCTTCTGATTTTCTTTTTTCTGAAGACCATAGGCCAGCGAGGCAGCCGTCGGCTCGTTGATTATGCGCAGTACCTCAAGACCGGCGATACGTCCGGCGTCCTTGGTAGCCTGACGCTGAGAATCATTGAAGTAGGCCGGTACAGTTATGACAGCCTGGGTAACCTCCTGTCCCAGGTAGCTTTCGGCCGCCTTTTTGAGGCCCTGTAAAATCATAGCCGAGATTTCCGGTGGTGGATAGGTTTTCCCACCAGCTTCGATCAAAACGGCGCCCTTCTCATTTTCCGTAACCTTATATGGAACCAACTTTTCCTCGCTACCTACTTCGCTGTGCAGTCGCCCCATGAATCGCTTGACTGAGAAAACGGTATTTTCCGGATTGGTGACGGCCTGACGTTTGGCCGCGGCCCCCACCAGTCGCTCGCCATCCTTGGTAAAAGCCACCACCGATGGAGTGGTGCGAGAACCTTCCTGGTTTGGGATAACAGCAGCGTCCTTTCCCTCGAGAATCGCCACGCACGAGTTCGTGGTCCCCAGGTCAATTCCGATAACTTTTCCCATTTGTTCTATACTCCTTCTTTATAGATCAATCTTCTTTTTTCTTTCCTGTACTGACACCAACCCGGCTGTGACGGATGACACGCTGTCCCTGACGATATCCCTTTGCCATCTCCAGCGCAACGATACCCTCATCGTACTCATCGGTGTCTATTTGCAGCATGGCATCGTGGATGTTTGGGTCAAAAGGTTGCCCAACCGCGTCAATGGGTTCAATATCATACTTCTTGAGCAGATTCATCATCTGAGTAAAAATCAGCTCGGTGCCTTTTCGGAAGGATTCCAGGTCGGTGTTCTCGTGATCGTGATTGAGCGCCCGCTCGAAATTGTCCACTATATCCAACAGTTCAGTTATAATTGAGTCATTGGCGGAACGTACAACGTCCTCATATTGACGGGCTACCCGCTTCTTATAATTCTCGAACTCCGCTGCCGTACGAAGTAGTTTGTCCTCCAGCTCTTTGATCTCTATTCTGAGCCTGTCTTCCGCGCAGAGCTCCTTAGTTTCTTCGGTGGGCCCGCCATCCTGAACCTGTTCGGTAACAGGTTGATCCTCTCCGGCCTTGTCTTCCACCGGTATGACTTTTTCTGCTTCAGGTTCGCTCTTGTGCTTCTTTCTCATACCCTACTTTTTCCTGTGCTTATCTATTCCGGAAAGAACCTCGCTGATCGTTCGAGCAGTATATTCCACCACCGACACGAGCTTGCTATATGCCATGCGGGTAGGGCCGATAATGCCGATGGTGCCGGAGACCTTTCCCACACGATAGCTCGATGTCACCAGAGAACAGTTCATTATCTGATTAAACTTGTTCTCTTTGCCAATCGTAATAATCAGCCCTTCCTCGACCGCCTGAGTGAGGAAATCCGAAAGGACTTTCCCATCCTCTAAGATCTTTATCAAGTCGGAAACCTTGCGCAGGTCAGCAAATTCGGGTTGTTGAACCAGATGGTCTGCGCCGGAAATATGGATATCCTCAGAGCGTCCCTCGGTCCAGATGCGGTCCTTGGAGTCAATGATAAGCTTAATCAGTTTCCCGTGACCTGAGACGTCGGCCAACCGCTTTGAAATAGTGTCTCGTATTTCGCCCAGCGTCAGCCCGGCAAGCCGTTCGTTCAATACAACCTCGACTTCCCTGCGCACCTTATCAGGTATGTCCGCTTCAATCTCGATGATGACACTGCGAGCCAGTCCGGACTGAACGACAACGATCACCATAAGCCGCTCGCCGGTTATCGGAATGAGGCTGATGGCCCTCAGAACACCCTGCTCAAAGCGGGGAGCTATTGATACCCCCAACTGGTTGGTAATGTCGCCCAATACCCGACAGGTCTGACCGAGGATCTCATTGATACCCCGACCTTCTTTGATAATGGAGTTTTTGATGAACTGCTTTTCGTCATCGGTAAGATTTTCGGGCTTGAGCAGAAAATCAACATACACGCGATAACCCAAATCGGTCGGAACGCGTCCAGCTGAGGTGTGCGGCTGTTTCACCAGCCCCAACTCCTCGAGGTCCTGAAGTGTGTTTCGGATAGTGGCTGAGGATATACCCATACGATACTTGTTGGCAATGACCCGTGAACCCACCGGATCGGCGGTAGCCACATAGTAATCGATGAGGTTGGCGAGAATTTCTCTTTCGCGTTTTGTCAGGTTTTCAAAAGCCATCGCTTCACCCTTGACATGACCTGCCATTTTGGCAGCACCACTGGCAGAGTGCTAATAAATTACAAATATTATAACAAAAGTCAAGGATAATTGATTCACGCCAGCCGGATTACCCGGTACCATCCATGCCCGCTTTATATTATTTATAAAGCCATCAACAGCGTGCGTTTGATCGGTCGTATGACTCGTCGGCGTGTGACTTCAATGAATCGTGCCGAAGCACCCGGACCCACGAAGAGTCTCGATTACCGTCCCTACTATGTAAATTCAGCATTTATCTCCTCTTTTGAATAACCCGCCCACATCTTGCCCGATTACATAAAGACAAGGGACCAGTATCAGCGTTAGAGGTGTGGCAAAAAACAATCCCCAACCAAGTGAAAGGGCCATGGGAGCCATGAACACCGCCGTGCCGCCAATTCCGTAAGCCAGAGGTAAAAGAGCGACGACGGTGGTGAGCGTGGTCAATATTACCGCCCGCAATCGATCGGCGGTTCCCTCGGCCACTATGTCGCGGATACTGACATCTTTTCGCTGCTGTTTCAGATCGTTGATATGACTGACCATTACCAGCGAATCGTTCACCACAACGCCGGACAAACCGATTATCCCCAGGATAGCCAGGAAGCTGAACGGCTCTCCGTGTAATCCGAAAGCAACGATCACTCCCGTTATCCCGAAAGGAATCGCTACCATGACCAAGAACGGCTGTGTGAACGAGTTGAACAGAATCACCAGAAGGAAGTAGATGGCAATGACTGCGATAAGGAAAGTTCTGAAAAGGCCGGCCATGGATTCCTCGGTCTCGAAGGCTTCGCCGCCAATACCAATTTGCATGCCGGGCCAATCACGATCTACATCGAACTGTTCAAAAACGGCATCCGTAACTTCCAATGGAGTTATGACATCAACGTCGACATCGGCCTCAATAGTAACCGTACGTTCACCATCATAGTGACGATAATCAGATGGTCCGGGTCCGAGATCCAGCCGGGCTATTTCACTCAACGGTATCAATCTTCCCTGCCGGTTAGGGATGGTCAGCTCGGTGAGATAGTCAAGACGCCTGCGGGCCCTTTCCTCCATCATTATTCGGAAATCGACCTCCTCGTCACCATAACGAACGCTGGTAACGACCTCGCCGTCATAAGCGATGCGAACGTTCTGGGCGACGTCGGCCACAGTCAATCCCAGCCGGGATAGCCTGTCATAGTTGATCTGGATTTCAACCTGGTCTTTGCCGGGCTTGTCGTCGCGGCTGATATCTTTAACGCCCGACATCGACGCCAGGAAAGCCTCGACTGAGTCGGTCAGTTTTTGGCGCAGAGCGTCATCCGAACCGACGAGGCGTATGTTCACCGGTTTGCCCACCGGTGGACCTCCGGATTCGGTTCCATAGACAATTTCGTCAATGCCCTCCACCTGGTCGGTTTTACGGCGAAGATCCTCGACTATCTGGTTCGCGTTTCGGGAGCGCTCGGAGTATGGCGTGAGGCGGACTCGCAGGGCGGCATAGTTCTCACTTTCGGCCATAACGAAAATCTCGGAGTAATTGGTGCCGATACGCGTGTTGAATGAGGCCAGTTCTTCCGGAGGCAGATCGGCAACGATGGCCTCTATCTCTCGAACTTTGTCGGAAGTAGCTTCCAGCGTCGTGCCGGTAGGAAGCTCGATCAACATGTAGAATGTATCAGCCTGGTCCGAGGGGAACAGGACAAACTTGATATAATTCCCGGCGTACCACACAGAGCCCGCCAGGGCTATGACAAATACCGGTACCAGGAGGTAACGGAATCTCAGCACCTTTGTCATCGCCGATTGAAAGTTCATTCGCACGGTTTTGAACCAGCCGTTGCCGGCGGATTTTAACCCCTGCCGCCTGAGTCCCGGTACCAGGTGGGCCGGCAGGGCGACCATGGCCTCTCCGAGGGAAATGAACAAAGCCACACTGATAGCCAGGGGGATAGGAATGATATATTTGCCGAAGAGACCGGGCATGAAGAACATCGGGGCAAAGACCAGGAAGGTGGTCAGGACAGTAGTGACGACCGGACGGAACACCTCGCGGATTCCTTCCACGGCGGCATCCATAGGAGAATCTCCTTTTTCTCGACGCCGGGCGATGTTCTCCGCGATGATAATGGCATCGTCCACAATAATGCCTATGACCAGAATCATACCGGACAGAGTAATGGTGTCGAGATACATTCCAAAAACCGGCAGAAAGAAGATTGTCCCGAGCAATGCAACGGGGATGCCCAGTGCCACCCAGAAAGCCGTTCGAAAGTTGAGGAAGATGGTCAACAGAATCAGCACCAGCAGAAGGCCGATCCAACCATTGGAAAGGACGACATCAAAGCTGTCGCGAACATATCGAGACTCGTCATTGACGTGCAGGATCTCGATTCCTTCACCGAGGGTCTCACGTTCCCGGGCAACAAGTTCCTTCACAGCGTCGCAAGTCCGGATAGCATCTGCCGTTTCACTTATGAAGACGAGAAACGAAATAGCTTCCTTACCGTTCATCCGGGAGGTGACTCTTTCATCCTCGAAGTCATCGCTCACCGCGGCCAGGTCACTGACCTTTATCACCGGTCCATCGAAGGTAGAGCGAACGATCACGTTGCTCACTTCCAGGGGGTCCTGAAATTGGGCCAATGTAACGAGGTTCTTTTCACTGGTATAGGATTCGAAGGAGCCGGTTGTCCCTCGAATGTTACGGCCTCGGATAGCCCCGATGATCTCACGAAGGGGTATCTGGTAGTTTCTGGCTGCTTCCGGCGATACTTCGATTTTGATTTCTCTGGCCCGGTAGCCGAATTTTTCCAAGCGCGACACGCCCGGAACGTTTCTGAGTTTCTTTTCCAGAATCCGGGCCTCTTCTCGCAATTGGCGGTACGGAACGTCTCCCGACAGACCAACTTCGATTACATCCATTATGCCGCTGTTCAGTTCAGTCACACGCGGCGACTCGGTAACTTCCGGCGGAAAATCCGTTACGCGGCCAACTGCCTCACGAATCTTGTTTTTGACGTCATCCTGATCGCTGGCATCAATATCGATAGTCACTATGATAACCGAGACGTTCTCAACCGATACGGAAGTTGTCTTATCTATGTCAGTTACTGACTTCAGCTCTTCCTCAATCTTGTTGGTCACGTTGAGTTCGACGTCCTCCGGCGAGGCGCCGGGGTACCGGGTTATAATGGTCATCATACCGAAGTCGACCCGGGGGTAAATGTCACGCTTGATACTCACAAGAGTGCTCAGACCAAGCATTATGGTCATGATAGTAATGAGTGTTGCCAGTTTATGGCGCTCGGCAAAAAATCGGAAAAATGATTTCATCACGTTTCTCCCGGGCCGGCTTACCGATGGAGTTGATCCATCAGAGCACGATACTCTAACAAAAGTTTCTGGTAAGTCAGGGCGTTTAAAGCATAAGTGAGTTTAGCTGTCTGTTCGCTATCGCGGCTTTGAATCACAAATGTCAATTCGCCCCTACCCCGGTCATACAATTTCAACTCCTCCTGAGTTTTTCTCCTGGCCGACTCTATCTGCTCCTGGTTCAATTTCAAAACCGATTCGAGTTCACTGGCCTGGGTGAGCACGTTGGCGACCGCGGACGACAATTCGAGACTCAACTCGTCCAGTTGTTTTTCAACCTGCATGATTTGAAGGTCGGTTTGCGCGACTTTGCCCTTTGCCGTTCTCTTGCCGACTGGAAAGCTCAACTGCAGGCCGATGCGCGCATCCGGCTTATCCATGGTTAGAGAATTGCCAAAGGCTATCTCGGCATTCTTCAGGCCTACCTGGCCCACCAGGGATAAATCCGCCTTCCCCTGTTCCCGAAAGCCGGAACGTATTTTCTTTAGCTGGTCAATGCGGACGCTAAGGGTTTGCAATAACCGCGATTCAGAGTTCAGCTGACTCAAGGCCTGATTCAGTTGAAAGGGACCTTCGGTCTTATACAGGTCGTAAACCGGAGCCGCGTGGTGCAGACTTGTGTCCTGAAGCAGAACCGCGAGCTCCGACTGCACAGCGTTCCATTGAGACTCGACCAGCAGAAGATTCTGCCGGGCGACACGGACCGCGTCCTCGGCTCGAATAACATCGACCTCATCAATGAGGTTAGCCTCCCGCTTTTCCCTGGCTCGGGACAGCTCCTCCTCACTCAGCCGCAAACGCTCGGTTATGATCTCATGTTGAGCCGTCAACAAGACCCAATCGAGGAATCTTGATGCGGCTCGTGCCAAAAACTGTTCCTCGTTTTCAAGCGCAATAATTTCCGATATATCAATGTCAAATTGCTTCAACTCGTAGGCGAGCCGGTCGAGTTTACCCTTATTGTTACGCAGTAACGGGTGGGTGTAGGTTACGGTAAACCCGTTCTGGAAGTACGATTCGGGGAGGCCCAAGAAAGGTTCGGCCTCAAGGCTGGCATATGTCGACGTAAACGAGGCAGAAAGACTTCCGCCCGTACTCCAGAAACGGCGCTCTACGCCCCCAAAAAACACAAGAGCATCGCTTTTCTCAGGCCCAGAGATTGCGATAGCCGGCTCTTCATGAGAGAAGAACATCGACGACCGCACCCGCCAATCCTGATCGCCCTGCAGACTGTTACGCTCGGCATTCTCAATCTGAGGTGTCAGCTTTTCCTTTTCGAACAGGGGGTGGCTGTCTTTCAGTTGTTTAAGAAACTGCTCCTGGGTTATTGGGTTCGCCAGAGAGTCGATGCTCCAAAAAAGACCGATCACCAGCAGAAGGATGATTGTGTGTGAAAGGCGCACTTTTAACTCCTCTAAATCAGTGATTGTGGTTGGTCACCCGCCGTATTGGGCGCTGACCCGGAGGTACTGGCTGGGTTTGAGATCATAAGAAGCGGTTTCCCGGTCGCCATCAAAAAACTCAAAACGATGCAGCCCAATTAATCCTCCCTCGACATTAATACGCATATCTCCGCTGAGATTTATCCTTAAGGCCGGCCCCACGGTCAACATGGTATACCTCAACCCGGGTTCGATGACCCGGTAAATAGCGGGATCACCACGGAAGTTGTTCCCATCACCGCTTACCAGCAATCCCAGATCGAGCCTCGGACAGGTGCGATACCAGAACTCAACGCTGGCCGGGAGAATCGCCTTTGCCATTAGGTTTTTGCCATTGTTCCAGTCGACAGCCAATATGGGCAGTGCTTTGCCGCTGCCGAACCGGGTTGCGAAAACGGCACCAACCCCAATCGAAAACCGTTCGCTAAAATGCCTGATGATTACGGTTGCTGCCTGAAAATTGAAATCGTTCTCGGAAACTTCAGCCTTGAGATCGGTAGCCATGGAGGGTGTGCCGAGAGCCCAGACCGACCATTTCCGGGAAAAACGGTGTTGTAGCATCAGGGTATAGCTGGCGGCGTGGAGCCGCTTCAATGGATAATCCCAGTTCCTGTATTCGAAATCGATCAACTGATACGAAAGATCATTAACCAGAACCGTCCGCCCTTCGGAGAAGACAATGGTGTAAGTAAGAGTGGCGCGAAATCGGGCCAACCGTACCCCGGCATTGTCGATGATGCTGCCATCCTCAAGTCTAATTGGTTCATCAATATCCTGGTGCGGTAAGAAGTCATAGGTAATTGATGCCGACGGTCCGGTCTGGGCCTGGCAGGTCAAAGGGCTTGCCAGGATCGAAGTTAATACCAGGATTATTGGCGGAAGTAACCTTTTTAATAAGCTCATCTGTCTCATTGTATTCACCTCTATCGTTTTCGAGTGTTGTTGTCATTCACGCGTTTTGCCAATGTCGCACCGATGACATCGGAGCCAACATCCAGCAACGTGTCAATGATCTGTTTCTGTCCACAATCCTTGATTAACCCAACGCATATCAGCGACGCGAACCCGTGTGTGAACATCCACATCTTGTTGAGCAACACGCGCCTTTCGTTTTGTGAGAGCGACGTGAATCTCTTATCTTCCGGGAGCTTCTTCTCCAGCGCCTCGAGGACCTCGCCTACGACGCCGCCATAGCTGTCTCCTTCAAGAAGGAGCGCCCGGTAGAGTTCCCGGTGCTGGCAAGCGAACATAGCCAGGCCCGTTCCCATATTGAGAAAAATCCTGTCGGTATAGGGCCGCGAGGTATAGTCTAGAATCATCTTTTTGGTCTCGCCGATCATCGTCATCGCCAGCTCATCTATGGTCGCAAAATGCTGATAAATGGGGGCAGTTGATGACCCCAGTCTGGCGGCTACCCGGCGAGCCGTTAGTCTGCTGAATCCCTCTTCTTCCACAACCTCCAGCGCTGCTCTTATCACGTCTTCTCTGTCATACTTCGTTTTAGGGGGCATATTTTCTTACTCCTGACCAAAAGTTACATAACATATGTTACCTTACGCATGTTAGCTAACATATGTTTCACGATGAAGTCAAGTTATTTTGAGCTATATTTCTTTTTTTGTGGTCGGCGGGGGTCTTAAACGACCTTTTAACAGGCGTAAGCTATTGTACCACAGAACATAAAGGGCAGCGAAAACACCGCAGAGCCAGAAGCAGCTAAGTTCTCGTTGTCTGATGGCCGGCCCCCCGGAATACACACGAAAAAAAGCCCGCCTTTCCAGGCGGGCTTTCCAATTATCTTGGTGAAGACCGGATGTCTAACCTTACGGTTTGGTCTTCTTGTCTTTCGGCTTGTCGTCGTCGGTCGATTTCTGTTTCAGGTTCTCTCTTCGATCATCGATGCCGTTGTTATTCGCGTCCACAAAGTCATCGTACTTCTTTTCGTCGGACTTTGGTTGCTGTTGGTCCTTTTTCGGCTCCGGGTCTTTCTTTGTTTCTTCCTGTTGCTTCTCTTTCTTCTTGATTATAGTCGCCGCAGGAGTGGTCTTGTTCTTCTTGTTCACAGCCCAGAGATTATCACCGGCGGAGAGCAGAAACAGCAATGCTACCGTATATGTCACCAGTTTCTTCATTATTTCATAACCTCTCTTTTAATCTAAGGGCATAAGCCTCTCGTGGCAATTAAAATTCTGCCATAGCTACGGTTTTGTCTTGGTCTTACTCTTACTGCTGGAAGACTTCCCCTTGTCGGACGAAGAAGACTTCTTGCTTGAAGAGCTGCTTCCCTTGCTGGACTTCCCCGATGACGAAGACTTACCACGACTTGACGGTTGGGCTTTCGGGGCCGAGCTCCGCTTCTTTATCGTGCTCTTGCTGCTTTTCGAAGAGCTCGACTTACCTGACTTGCTCGCTTTATCCCAGCCACTGGAACCGGACTTCTTCTGGTAATAACCGGAAGATTTACCTGAGCTACCCTGCTTGGTAGCCTTCGAGCCGCTGCTCGACTTACCGGAAGTCGAGCTGCGACCCGAAGATTTATAGCGAGCAGAAGAAGACCCACCCGAATCCGACTTGCCTGAGCTTCCCGACTTGGTGATAGTCGATGACCGCCCTTTCGACGATCCGGAGACATTGTCGGCCTTGCCTTTGACCATCGTCTTAGACGGCAGGCCGACGGTTTCAAAGCCGCGATCGCCTTTGACAAGCTTTCCGGAACCACGAACGTACTTCTTGGCCAACTTATCAGTATCCACTGCGACCTTTGTGGATTTCTTGGAAGCAACCCCCGGTTTCGTCGTCGTAAGAACCTTCTTGGTCTTGAAGCTCGGGTAACCGTGGAGGACCGGGTCACGATAACCAATAACCCGCACATCCTTGTACTTCGAAACCACCGTCGATGACGTCACGACAATTGTCCTGTCGAGTACGACCGTATTGTACCTGGTGATATGAACCGGGTGCTCCCAGCAGTAGCCAAACTCGTCATAGATCGTGAAGGTGTGCCAACCAACATATATGTGCGGGATATATAGAGGAGTAATACCCCAATAGATACCGTTAATATACACGGTAGCACCCCACGGATAGTCGATGTAGGCATTACCGCAGACCGTCCAGGACGGATAGTACGGATAATAAATCGGCCGGAAGTAGCTGGGTTCCCACTCGTTGATATAGATGGACGTCCGATCGAAAGCAAAACGCTGACCGTCATAGCGAACAAAATAGTGGTTGTTAAGATAGTCCATAAAATCGAGCCGGTCGTCCCAATCGCACTCCAAACCGGAGGTAGGGTACCAATCGGGAATCGGGAATCTGTCACGAGAAGCGATAATCTGGATATTCTCCACGCCCTCGGGGCCGGTTACCACCAGATCGAAATCATCGCCCCCATCGGGCAGCCGATAATTAACGCCGCCCTGTACGAAATTATCACCATCCTCGACCATCGGGAACAAGAGATTTACCCGTCCGCGACTATCGATTGAATAGATGGCCACGAAGGCGTCCTGGTTGGCCCTGAAATTCAGGACAATGTTATCACCCTCGTAAAACTCGTTGTCGGAGTGGTTCGTCCAGATTTCGACGTCAAGGTAACGGTCGATTTTGATCCTATCATAGAAGTTCTGATCGAATTCCTCCGTATCCAGCGCCATCGACACTGGCGGAAGTATGACAGCCATAAGAGCCGTCAGGCCAAGTATCTTTTTGATTGAGCGCGTCATTTTATTCACCTTCCTTTCAAATCTTCCAGACAAGTTATTAAAAGCTCTTTATCAAATACTCCGGGCCGTGAACCGGTTTCTCCATCACGACCGGCTTCAATTCCTGAAGGCCGTCAACCGTCTGATAGGCCCAGAGAAAATCAACCGTAATTGAATTGATCGATTCCACCCGCAGTTTAGCGAAGTGATTATCGCGGGTCCAGATCACATAGGTATGATCTTGAATAATCTCCATCCAGCCGACCTCTGACCAGCCATCCGGAGGAGCCCAGCCGATGTCGTCAAAACTCTCCGTATAACCCATGTCCTGAATGTCCGTGAAAATGTCGCGGGCATTCAGATAAAATATACCGTCAAACATGTCGATAAATACGTCAGCGACCTCGCTGGTCGCGCTCACAACAGCCTGTGCCGCGAAATTATAACCGGATTGATTCATTATCGAACCGGAATCGGCCAGCGTTACAGCGCCGTCGGGCCGGGGAGTATCAAAAACGTTCTCCGCCGAGAGCTCGGAAACCTGACCGGCCTTATCCACCGAAGAAACAGCGTAATAATACGTAGCTCCATTAACCACAGCCCGATCAATGTATTCGTAAATGAGAAGGTCCAGGTTTGGATTCGAAACCGCATCAACATATCCAACCTGCTGGTAATTGTGAATAGGCTCGAATGAACGCCAGATTATGTAACCTTCGATATCACTTTCGTAAGGTCCGTACCAATAGATGTAAACCTCATGGTCCCCGGTTACGGAATAAACTCCCTGGGGGGCCGCAGGAGCCATATCAATAAGAATTGGGTCATCATCCTCGCACCCCACAAAAAAGGCTGCTGACAGGGCAATCATTATGGTGAGAAACTTCTTAATCATGGCTTTTCTCCTAACCTCTTTCATCAAGTTCGACTAATACTTAATCAAAGAGCGTGCCTGAATTCGTAAGTGCCTGCCTCAAAACATTTTAAATGCACAACCCCAGCCACGCCAGTGGTCATAGTGCACATTTTTTGTGCACAATCCAGATCCAGGCGCACGATTATTGGTCTTTTGGGGAGAGATGATATTCTTTGATTTTTGCTCGAAGCGTATTTCGATGGATACCAAGCTTTTCAGCCGTAAGCGTCATGTTCCACCCCAGACGGTCCAGAGCGGCCTTGATATGACGCTTCTCCAGTTCCGCCAGGCTAGTAAGGTGGGAAGTGCCGGCGACGGTGGTATCTCTTGCCGACAAGCCGGTGAGATCCCCCTTGGTAATGTAATCGGAGTTAGTGAGAACTACCGCACGTTCGATAATATTCTCTAACTCCCGGACGTTACCCGGCCAGGGGTAGGTAACCAGTAGTTCGGCACCATCCGGGTCGATTCCCTTGATTTCTTTACCGATCTTGCGAGCGTATTTGTGAATGAACTGGTCGGCTAACAGCAGTATGTCTCCTGACCGTTCCTTCAGCGGCGGCAGATGTATGCGGATAACATTCAATCGATAAAAAAGATCTTCCCGAAACTTCTGCTCCTTGACCAGGCGATCCAGGTCTCGATTAGTCGCGGCAATGATCCTGATATCGAGAGGGATCTCTTTCACCGACCCGAGGCGCTCAATCTTCCTCTCTTCGAGAACGCGCAACAGTTTGACTTGCATGGTAACGGGCATCTCACCTATTTCATCGAGAAAGAGGGTCCCGCCATCAGCAAGTTCGAATCGTCCCTGCTTGGCTTTGTCGGCGCCGGTAAAGGCTCCTTTTTCATAACCGAATAGCTCGGACTCTAATAGGTTCTCCGGAAACGCCGCGCAATTGATAGCGGCCAGTTTCTTTTCTGCCCGGGGCGAAAGCGCGTGTATGGCTCTGGCCACCAGCTCCTTCCCGGTACCGGATGGACCGGTGATGAGGACAGTCGCTTCCTTGGGGGCCACCAGTGAAATCATCCGCTTCACTTCTTTGATCGCCTCTGACTCACCGATTATTTCGGACGCGGGAAATATCTCAGCGAGTCTTTCGCTCATGACCGCATGTTCGACTACCAGGCGGTTTTGTTCAGCCGCCCGGTTGAGCTTCAAGATCAGTTCGTCCAGATCCTCGACCGGCTTGGTTAGATAATCGAAGGCGCCGGCTTTCATAGCCTTCACAGCCGTCTCGACCGAGCCAAAAGCCGTCAGGACGATAACCTGTATGAAGGGATTGATGTCTTTAAGTCGCCTGAGTAGTTCAATGCCATCAATGCCGGGCATCTTCATATCCACCAGGGCCAGCGGAGTGAACATCTTGTGGTAATTCTCGAGTGCTTCTTCGCCACTTTTGGCCACAAACACCTCGAAACCGTTCTTTTTCAGAAAGCCGGAGAGAAGGTCCCGCTGACTCTGCTCGTCGTCGACTATGAGTAGCTTCAACTCTCTCATTAATAGAAACTTAGATTTGCGCGGCTAATTTCGCAAACAAAAAAACCCGTCTTGCGACGGGCTCTTGTGGCCTGAAGTCTTATTTATTCGCCCGATCCTATCAGAATGCGAATGCCTCCCCGGACATCCCAGGCTGATACATTGTCGCCGAAAAGGTAAGTATCTCCTTCGTATACGGCCTCAATGTTCTTGGAGTTGATCAAGTAGTAGTTGCTCTCAACGAAGAAGCCGCCATAGTTGGCCGTATAGAGAAAGAAGCCGCCGCCGAAGCCGAAAGTGGTGGCCGGGTCATAGGATATTTGACGGTAGCGGTCCCCGTTTTCATTCTCTACCCAGGTAGTGAACTTAAGAAAGGTAAGACCAACATTGGCCTTGGCGTATGGTGAAAAGTTGGACACCGGCAGGAGATAGTACTTCAGATAGAGATTCGGACTGTAAGACCGGTGTTTGAGATTGCCCGCTGCGTTATCGTCTTCAGAAGCATCAATTGAATACTCAGAAAACCGAAAGCCAAGCCCGCCGACCAATGACTCGGTAATGAAATAGCCCAGATCGAACCCGAAGTCGTAGCCGACTTTTGCCCCCAAAGTGTCTTTCCATTCCAGCATCTTGCCGACCGGCGAATCAACACCGCCGAACAGAACTATTTCCAGGACATCACGTTCAACTTCCTCAATTTCCTCAATATCTTCCTGAGCCACCGCGGTCAGGTTTAAGACCAACAACAACAATGCCGAGAGCAGGATTAATGATTTTTTCATGTTGATATCCTCAAAAGCCTTTCTTTGTACTCAAGATAGCGGCTTCGCCGCTGTTACCCACAGAGCGGCGGCGAAAAACAGAAATAAACAATTATAGGACGCTTTGTCAACCGAATATATCTAATCAATAACCCGAAAAAAGGGCCTTGGCCGTTTTCCTCCGAGTGGCCTTAACCGCTTCTTTTCCTCGCATGACACGATTGGAGCCAGTGTCCGACGCAGGTGCACATGAAAGAGCGCCCCGGTGATTGTCGATCCGGGGCGCCAGCATTCCGTGGCTCATACACTTACAGGGGATGACAGGCAACCGGGTGGGGGCCGCCTCTGAACAGGTAGGTGATGGTATAGTCGATATCAAGAATATCGATAGAAAGGTCGCCATTGGCATCGGCCTCTTCCATACACACCGGCGCCGGTCCATCACGCCATAGCCAGGTCACCATATAATCGCAGTCCAGCAGTTCGACTATACCATTCAGATTGACGTCGCCTCCAACTTCACAGCAGAGTGGATTCAGGACCTCGGTATATGTGATATTCGACAGACGGCCTTCCTGACCCTGAGCGTCGGTGGCGGCTACCCGGTACCAGTAGTCGCCGTCGGGTTTGGATGTAAATGTATAGAAAGTATCCGTTATCGAAGAAGATATCTCCGTCGATGTCTGGAAAAAATCAACATTCTCAACATCGTCGATATAAACGCCTTCGAGCAAGGTGTAATCATCGGTGAAATAAGCCAATCGGAAAATGACCTGCTCCCCATCGTATGCCGACAGATCGAATTCCAACGGTAGCCATCCGCCGGAAGTGCCGGTCATGCCGTTGCCGAGATTTATGTTGTTGGGGTCGTCGTTGGTCGTCCATTCACAGGGCATATTCTGGAAATCGAAACCACCATCGGTGGATATCTGAGCGTAAAAGTAATCATAATGCTCTTCGATATCATACCAAGCTTTGAATCTCAACTTGTCGTTCGGTTTCACTTCATAAGGCGTCTTCGACACCAGCCAGTGTCGTTCCCTGTACTGGCTCTGAGTGTGCCAGCTGGAAACGCCGGAGTAAGCACGGGCCGTCGAAAGACTCATGTTGAACGTCTCCCAGTAATCATAATCGGCTTCGGCGTCGTCTGTAACCAGCTGCTTACCGGTATACTCCATCAGGCGGTATGTGGCGGCGGGATTGATATCATCCTCAAGGTCCCACTGCACCTGGAACTCGTCCTCGGCCGATACCGGACTCGTGATCGTGGGTGTCTTCGGCGGTGCGATTGAATAAGGGTTGTCCGCGATCTTGGCCAGGAACAGATTCGGGAAAACGTTTTCCTCGCATAGGATTGGAATCCGGGCGGGGTTGGGCCAGAACCCATCGGTGCTGCTACCGATCTCCACTGTCAGCGAAATGATTTTGGGCTTGGAAATAGAGTCACACCAGGCCCAATCATTGGCACCACCGTTAGATGGATAGAGGGTCCAGCCGACATAAGGCGTATAGTTGTTGTACTGCGTAAGAGAGTCACCAAGGTTGCAGTAGAAATCTTCCTCATTTCCGTAGATCCTGTTGTAACTCGGGGCCCATATCTCCAAGTTGGAATAACAGTGAAAATTATGGATGATTGTAAAATCGCGCGATAAGATAAAATCCCGAACATTCTGCGTCTCGACCTCGGAGAACGGCCCCAGGCCGCGGTAAGTTTCGGACCAGGTTTGCGGACTGGAACCGATATCGTCAAACCCCCACTCGAAAGAGTGGTTTCGATTCAGGTCAATGCCGTATGTCCCATCACCATTGTAGCGACGATTCTTTCTCCACATACCGCCGCCATCCGGAGCAATGTACTCATTGAAGAGGTAGCCATCAGGGTTGTAGACCGGCAAAAAGTACAGTTCGCGGTTGTCAATGATATCGGTCACTTCCGGGTCCGTACCGTAATTGGTAAGAAGATACTCAACAAAATAAATTAGAGAGGCCGCCGCCGCGGGCTCTCGCGCGTGTATAAGAGAATTGAAGAAGATCTCTGGTTCGTCCTCGTCGACGTCCGGGTTATCCGATATCTTGAATACCCACATCTCATTGTTCTCGACTGTCTGACCAATTGAGAACTTCTCGGTCATAATATCCGGATATGTGGAGGCGAGCATATCAATATGAGCCACGATTTCTATAAATGTCTCAAAACCTCCGAACGGCACAGCGTCGGTATTTCGCGCCGTATAGTATCCGGCCAGGTTTCGGTGAATAATCATATACCCAACGCCCATCTCAGACAGCCGGTCCATGTCTGCCTGCGTGGCAAAAATGGTAAGGTCCGGGGCGGGAGTCTCCAATATGTCAAAACCGGCTTTGCGAACTTCAAGATACTGCTCTTTCGTCATAGGGTTCAGCTTGATCTGAGATATAATCTCCTGCGTCGGTTGAGCGTTGATTGAGAAGAAAGCCAGTATTATTACTAATGAGACAAGAACAAATATGCGGAACATAGAGCCTCCTTGAACCTATAGGAAGTAGTTTCGACGTAAACAGCAATCGGTATGTACAGCCTGCCATAAGATACATTAATTTTCTGATTAGTAAACATCTTTCTCCCAGTAGCTTCGAGAAGTTGTTTGTAGTTGTGGTGACCGACATTTGTCACGCTTCTGTATAAAAGTGTAGGCCAAAATTACTCGGGCAAACGTCTCATAACCAGCAAATAGTCGGCGCATCTTCTCGACCTAAAAAAAGGTTTGATTTTGGAGTTGTATACCTTATAATTTCGGCTTTAAGCCGATGGATAAGCATATAATCCAGGGAAACGTATGAAAGTCTTAGTAGTTGGTTCCGGCGGTAGAGAGCATACCCTGGTTTGGAAATTGAAGGGCTCCAAGAAGGTCGCCAAGATATTTTGCGCTCCGGGAAACGGAGGAATCTACCGCCAGGCGAAATGTGTTAACATCAAGGCGGACAACATCAAAGGACTGGCCGATTTCGCTTTTCGAAACAAGATAAACCTTTCTGTAGTTGGCCCCGAGGCGCCCCTCGCCAGGGGGATAGTGGATGAATTCCAGCGGAGAAAACTTAAGATATTCGGACCGGACAAGAAAGGCGCGCAACTCGAGAGCAGCAAGGTCTTCTCCAAGGAATTCATGAGGAGACATCATATACCCACGGCTTCGTTCCGCGTTTTCTCCTCGGCAGCCGAAGCCATCGGTTTTTGCAAGTCGGTTCAATTTCCAGCCGTCATCAAGGCTGATGGACTTGCCGCCGGAAAGGGAGCAGTCATTGTCAGAGACCTCGAGCAGGCCTCGTCCATCATTGAAGACATTATGCTGAAGAAAATCTTCGGCGACGCCGGCGACCGTATCGTCATCGAGTCCTTTCTTGTCGGTCAGGAGGTTTCCATCATGGCTCTGGCCGACGGCAAAACCATCGTTCCCCTGCTGCCGAGCCAGGACCACAAGCAGGCCTACGATGGCGACCGCGGTCCCAACACGGGCGGAATGGGCGCATACTGTCCGGTTCCTTTTCTCTCACCGGAAGTCATGCGCCAGATCGAGGAACACATCCTAATCCCAACCATTAATGGGCTGATCAAGGAAAACATCACCTACAAGGGAGTATTGTACGCGGGACTGATGTTGACTGAAACCGGCCCGAAGGTGTTAGAGTTCAATTGTCGTTTTGGCGACCCCGAGACTCAGGCTGTGTTGCCGCTCCTCAAGACTGATCTCTACGAACTCATGACCGCCGTGGTTAACCAGAAACTAAGTTCCTTCAGTAAACTGGATTGGCGCAATGGCGCAGCGGCGTGCGTCGTGATGGCCTCACGCGGATATCCCGGAAAGTATACCACGGGAGTGAAGATCGGGGGCCTGGAGAATATCAAAGATGACAACGTATTCGTATTCCATGCCGGAACCGAACGAAAGGGGGATCGACTGGTAACCTCCGGGGGACGAGTGCTGGGAATTACCGGTTTGGATTCGGACCTGAAACTGGCAATAAATCGGGCCTATCGCCATATCTCTCGTATCAAGTTTGAGGGGGCCATGTTCAGGCGAGATATAGGCTCCCGCCCGGTGAAACCTATTAATAAGTAGGATTGTTTAATATGGGCAGAGTCCTGATAATGATTGGCTCTAAGTCAGACATGGAATTCGCTGAGACATGTCAGAGGCAACTGGCGGAGTTGGGGATAGACAGCTCTATTGAAGTTTCATCCGCGCATCGTCATCCCGAGCGCACCGCCAACCTGGCCTCAGAGGCGGGGTCCAAAGGTTACGAGGTTATAATAGCAATGGCCGGACTGTCCGCAGCACTGCCCGGCGCAGTGGCCGCCCATAGCAATTTGCCCGTGATCGGTGTCCCTCTGCCAGCGGCCGTAGGGGGACTTGACTCGCTCTTGTCCGTGACGCAAATGCCCCCTGGAATCCCGGTGGCGGCAGTGGCAATCGGCTCGCCCGGAGCGAAAAACGCTGCGGTGCTGGCGGCAAGAATCCTGGCACTCAAACATGACAAAGTCAGAGAGGCTGTTGAGAGGCACAGGAAATCGCTGTAACAAGACTGGATCAAATTGAAACTGATATTGTAAAACATAAAAAGAGAAGTTAAGGAGCGTGTATGATTTTACGAAAAAACTCAACCACCCCCCTGTACTCACTGGTTATTTTTGTTGTGCTGGCGTTGTTGAGCTTTTCCAGCGCAACGGCCGATTCGGAAAAGGCCAAAGAACATTTAAACGCCGGCCTAACGTCGGAACAGTCCGGTGATCTCACGTCCGCAGTTCAGTCATATGAGGCGGCGATCTCCGAGGACGCCAATTTCGTAGACGCCTATATCAACCTGGGGGCAGTTCATTTCCGCCAGAAGAATTTTGACCAGGCTCTTCAGGCACTTAAAACCGCCACCGAGAAGGACGCCCAGAACGCCGACGCCTTCGCCAATCTGGGTCGGGTTCAGTACGCCCTGAGAAAATATGCTGAGGCCGAAATTTCTCTCAAGAAGGCAACCGATCTCAATCCAAACGCGGCGGATTACTACCGGGAACTTGGTAAAGTCTACTATAAGAAGAAAAACTACCCGGAAGTGGTGACAGCACTTTCGAAGTGTCACGAGTTGGGAGCGGGTGACCACACCACCTACTACATGCTCGGCAAAGCTTATGACAAAACCAACGCTACCGACCAGGCCATTGCCGCTCTCGATAAGTCGGTGGGGCTTAAGGAAGATAACTACAACGCCCATTCCGCTCTGGGCACCATTTACCTGGGGCAAGAGAAGTATCGTTCTGCAGCCAGCGCTTTCAGGGCGGCCATGCGGGCCGATGCCAGCAAGTACAAAGCCTTCTACAATTATGCCGTTGCCGTGGAAACACTGAACCCGGAAGACTATGATACGAATATAGCCAACTGGCAGAATTTCATTAAGGTCGGCAAGAAGTATCCCCGGGCAAAGAAAGATGTGGGTGTTGCCGAAAACCACGTAAAGGACCTGCAGGAGGCAAAGGAGAAAGCGAACCTTCAGTAGCTCCCTTAACAAGTAAGTAACCAGTTGCCCCGCGCAGTCAGATGCCCGGGGCATTTCTTTTGCCATAAAAGATATCTGGTCAAAAAGCAAGAAAATGCCGCCAGGGGGAGGGGGGCCTGGCGGCAATGCGGAAATAAGTATGGCAACTAAAGAGCAAGTCTTACTAATCTATCATCTCTATCATCGCTTTTCGAAGGTTACTAGCTCAAAGTCATCCCACTCAACTTCGACTTCTTCACCATCATCCAGCGTCACGAAAACTCCTTTGTTATCTTCATCAACATCATTAGAACCCCTCAGACGAAATTCCCGGCCGTCCAACACCGTCACGATACAGGCACGGTAGCCTTTCCTTTCTATCTGCTTGATCAGACCGAACTCAACGTCAAACTGGACGTCCTGATGCTCACCATCGAGGATCTCCCAGGAGTACTCTTCATCATTATCCCATCTGACTTCGCCGGTATAGGTATCGCCGTCCTCGGTCGTCACGGTACCGTACAGCCGGCGTCCGCCATCAAAATCATCAAAGCTTACGGCCCTGGAAACTTCTTTGAATTCGAGTTTCTCAAATTCGTCCCAACTCACCCTGACCTGACCGAAACCGAGATCGGAGATGATGATCCCGCGGTTTCCGTCATTAACATCGTTGGTTTCGCGCAGGAGAAGATCTTCGCCTGATTTCAATACCACAGTGGCTCCGTTTGAGCTGTACCGTTCTATCGATGCGATGTCTCCGAACGGCACTTTGCGTTTCCGACGCCTCTCGTTACCGTCGAGAATATCTTCCTCGAACAACTCGTCTATGTCCCAACAAACATACCCGGTGTATTCCTCTCCGCGACGAGTCGTGAGCGTACCGTACAGTCGCTTGCCGAAGTCGGATTCAACCCTCCCCGGCGTATCCTTGAAATCGATCCTCTCGATATCATCCCATACCAACTCTATTTCACCTTCCTCCTCGTCCTCAATGACGATTTCCCTGATTTCATCGCCGATGTCAGTCGAGCCGTTCTCCATCTCGAATTCGAGACCCGACTTTGTCACAAGCAATACCGCATCGTCATCAATGATTTCCATGGATCTGAGGTGCCCGAAACGGATCCCGGATTGAGCTGACCCAATATCATACCAGTATTTATCGCCGCCACCGATGTCGATTCCGAAAATCTTGATAGAAGTTTTAGACCGATCGCGATATCTCTGGCGTGAGGATTTTCGCAAGTTCTTGCGGGGTAACTCCTTTTCCCCGTCCAGAACATCCACCCAACTTCCCTCGTTCTTGTCCCAGCGAATCAACCCTTCAAACTGATCGCCGTCTACAGTGGTTATCACCCCGTAGATACGGTCAGAAGCCTGAGCCGTCAAGGCAAGGCCCAACGTGAAGACCAAAGTCAGTAAAAATGCTCCCACCCTGCTCATGGAACCTCCAATCACTAATTTGCTTCCTTTAGAGTTCTTTTACGTAGCCGGACCCGAGAAGTTGCTTTCCAAAGTGTGCGGCAGTGGGAGCGCAAAAGGTGTGGTTTGAAGGCGTTACTTCAATAAGATCATTCTTCGTACGATGGCAACGGAACCAGCCTGAAGCCTGTAGAAGTAAATACCCGAGGCGGCTGACTTACCATTATGAAGTCGCCCATCCCAGGCAATAGAATAGGTTCCCGCCGGCTGGTGAGCCGTGACGAGTGAAATAACCCTCTCTCCGATTACATTGTAAATCTCAAGTGTTACTTTAGCAGCTTGCGGTAAGTTATAAGAAATCAATGTGCTGGAGTTAAATGGATTCGGACGGTTTTGTTCGAGCTCAAAAAGAGTCTGAACTCCGCTGTCTTCCTGGGGAACGGATGTGCTGGGCGAAATTGTGATCTCACCCGCGACCGCTACCGGTGTCCCGCGACTGTCAGTCGTGGCCACCAGTAGTTCAAGAGTATCATTGTTGACCGCTTCTAAGTACGTGGTTGTGACTATGCCGGCGGCCGTGAAGAATATCTCACCCAGATAGGTTTCCCCGCGAAGGAAACACTCGCCGGGGTCAGCAAGGGTCCACTCCATCCGGATCAATCCTCCTACACCGTCGATTACACTTTGAAAATTCACCATTGATGACAGGGCGGGGTTGATGACGACCGAGTCAATCGACAGGGCCGATACATCATACCCGACCGGATACGAAATCCGGTTAACGTCGCTGACCATACGGGCAACAATCGACGTTTGCGCCGACTGCCAAGGTTCCACCAATGCTGAATTGATAAACAGAGTGTCGTCCGTGTCGCCAAGATCACCGAGAACATCAAGATGTACCGGGACCACAACCGGAGAATCCCCGGCGGCGCCAGCGAACGTGACAGACGCACTATACGCGCCCGGCCCCGGAAGACTGCTATTAACACTGACATTCACATTCTCGGGTGTGGTTCCAGACGCCGGACTCACTGTCAGCCAATCCGCCCCAGTGGACGCCTCGAAGTCCTGGGGATTGTAACCGAGATGGCTTACGATAACCGTCTGCGCCTGTGGCAGTCCCTGTCCCGAGACCAGATCAAAACTCAAAGTCGTTGGTTCTACCGTCAGGGAAACACTGTTATACTTCTGTATCGAAGCGTAAATGTCCCAGTTGCCATTGCGGTTGTCGACCCAGGCAATATAGCGATAAACTCCATCGAGGGATACGTCGGGTGTTAACTGATTACCAGAAGCTTCAGCGTTGGCTACGAAGTTGGCTTCTCTGACGACACCGTCTACATCGATCATTTGCCCGCACACGTCCCATGAAGTCGAGGTTGAATCGGCCCAGACAATCGCGATATTACCCATGCGGTCGGCGTGAATGGCGGGTTCCTTTTGAGTGTGAATAGTGGCGTCAGTGTTAACCCGGATCTCATCGGTTAGCGGGGTCATCAAGGTATCGTATTTTCTTGAGTAGATGTCGGAATTGGCCGGGTAGGTACCGTTTCGCCAGTCGACCCAGACAACCGTAAAGCATCCCGCGCCGTCTGTGGCAACATCAGGAAAGGCCTGGCGGGCGCCCTGGCTATCAGAGTTAATTCGGATGTTAGTCCCGATGGGGTTGCCCGCAGAATCGAATCGTTGGACAAAGATGTCGTCATTTCCCAGTCGATTGTCATACCACGCCACGACAAACCATCCCAGCGGCGATACCGCAACTCTCGGCGCGTGTTGTTGAGCTAGTTCAACGTCGGTGTTTACCCGGAAATTAGGTCCGATCAGAGTGCCGTCAGTATCGATCAGTTGTCCATATATGTCCCAATTCCGGTTACGATAATCAGCCCAGACAACAACGCCGCCACCCCACTCAGCCAGGGCCACGTCGGGAGATTCCTTGGTAGAATCAGGCGCATCTAAGGTCAGGTTGACATTTACGCCGGATGGGGCAACCGAACTGTCCAGATTTTGAAGATAAATGTCCGGCTTAAACGGGTATATACTGTTGCGATAGTCTTTCCAGACCAGCGCATATTCTCCGGTGAGACTGGCGGACACCGCGGGTTCAAACTGATAGGAGTGGTTGACGTCATCATTCACTCTGGTGTTGGACCCGATCGGGTAACCATCGACATCAAAGCGCTGGAGGTAAATGTCACTGTTGCCGTTGCGACGGTCCACCCATACGATAGCGAAACCCTTACCACCCGCTACAGCTATCCGAGGGTCGTTTTGGGCCGTAAGGCCACCATCATCGTTTACCAGGAAGTCGGTCCTTTCCACGGCGGCGGAGGTCGACCAGACGATCAGTAAAAGAAAAACCAGTATGGCAATTGTAGGATTACGACCAATCACTACCGGGGGCCATGGCAATAAAAATGCCCGCCAACCAGGCGGGCCCCGATAATTTCAGGTGGGCCGTAAGCCGCTACAAGATAACAAATTAGGCGCCGCGCACCAAAGCCGTGCGCGGCGTCAAAATATACTATGCTCGTAAGTCCGGAAATTTATTCCGAAATAGCAGAAACAATAGTTCCCAATTTCAGAAAGCTATCTCAGTTTCTTTTTATGGCGGTTGGCGCGTCTGCGTTTTTTCCGTTTGTGAGTCTTGATTTTGTGGCGTTTCCGCTTTTTCCCGCTGGGCATCAATCCTCCATCTTAGGTCATGAAACAAGCCGAACTAAATGGCCAGCTTAGTGATCATGTTTTTAAACTCGTTGGACGGTTTAAAAACGGGTACCTTACGATCTGGCACTGGTACGACTTCACCGGTGCGAGGGTTACGGGCCTTGCGGGCCTTACGGAGTTTGACCTTAAAGGTACCGAAGCCACGAATTTCGATATTGTGCCCGTTTTCTAGTGACTTCTTCACCGTATCGAGGAAAGAGTCGACAACTACGGCCACATCGGTCCTAGTAAGGCCTGTTTTCTCGGCAACTTTTTCGACTAAATCAGCTTTGGTCACGGCGTCCTCCCATGACAAATCGTATATTTACAGATTACTGTTAATTTCCCTTTCAAGCCCCGAGACAACCTCACGCCGACAAGCGAAGGATATAACTCTTTGGGACAGGAAAAGATACCTAATACCCGGCCAAAAGAAAAGGAAAATTATTTGATTATCAACACTTTTTTTGAGCTTTTGGATAAAAAATCCGAGCTTATTTGTACAAAAACATCAGTTCCGGACCATAAACGGTGCCTTCGATCGGCCGGCTGAGTACATCCCCCACGCTGCCCAAGAGGTCAAAAATACTGATTTTCTTCCGTTCGTAACGGCGGACTGGTTCCGGCTCCTCCTCCAGTCCGGCTAACTCGGCGGCGATTTCAAGGGCCTCGTTAAGACCTCCCAGAGTGTCCACCAGACCCAGATTATAGGCCTGCAAACCAGTGTAGATGGAGCCATCGGCAAACGGGTAAATATCTTCTACGTCTTTTCCCCTTCCTTCCGCCACCGCCCTGACAAACTGCTCGTAGGTGTCCATAACGACCGATTTGAGCATCAACTCCTCTTCCTCGGTCATTTCTCGGTTATAAGCCCCGACATCCTTAAGTTCGCCTGACTTCACTGTCTCCGTCCCGATACCCACCTTATCCATCAGTCCTTCGAAGGTGTGAAACTGGAAAATGACTCCGATTGAACCGGTGAGTGTACTCGGGTTCGCCACGATTCGATCCGAGGCACAGGCGATATAATAACCTCCGGAAGCGGCTACCGAGGCCATCGATGCGACCACCGGTTTCTCCTCACGGGCACGGCCAATGGCGTCGTAGATTTCCTGTGAAATGGCCGCGCCGCCACCCGGAGAGTTCACGTGAATGACTATGGCCTTGATGGAGCCGCTCTCGGACCATTTGTCAATCTGTCTGATAGCACTGCGCCCCATTGCTTCGTCAATGACGCCGAAGACTTCCACGACCCCGACGTTTCCCCCCAGGCCGCTGAATTCAATGTCACCATCCTGTGTCACCAGGCCCACGAAGGTGAGACTAAAAAAGCCGAGAGCCCCGATGACGGCGACAACAATGATGACACCTATGATTACGTCTCTTTTCTTTGCCATAACTTCCCTGTCAATTCAAGTAAATTTTTAGCCGTTCCCCGATCATCAGCATATCCGGATCGTCGATGTTGTTGTTGGCGCGTATCCTGGCGATCGTAGTCCGGTATTTCCTCGCGATAGACTCCAGGGTCTCCCCGCGTCTGACTTTATGAACAATGTACTGAACGTCTCCCGTGGGAATTTGGAGAATCTGACCCGGATATATCCGGCTAGACCTTCCCAGGCCGTTGAAACTGCGAATCTTTCCGGTGGTGGTCCCGTATCTGCGGGCGATATCCCAGACGGTATCACCGGATTTTACGGTGTGCTTGCTAATCTGGCCGCTCGATCCGCTTCTGGAGCTCCCACCGGAACTGCCAGTAGATACATATCCGGAAGACCGGTCGACGGTATTCTTTTCTCCTAAAAAGGTGGCGTTCGAAGGAATCTTTAGTTTCTGCCCGACATATATGCGCGAACTGCGACCTATGTAGTTCAGCCGCCTGAGAGCATCGACGGAAGTTCCAAAAGCACGGGCGATGTCCCACATCGTGTCTCCCGAACGCACCACGTAAATCGAGTTCTTCGCGGTATATTCTCTGTTCCGCGACCGGCGCGAACCACCCGAATAGTCGCTATCTAGAGGAACCGGCACGATCAGTGTCTTACCCGCGTATATTTTTGACCGACGGCTCAGATCATTGGCCTCAAAAATCGCATACTGCGATACGCCATACCTGGCGGCGATAGTGCTGACAGTCTCACCTCTGCGGATCTTATGCTTGACCCAGCTCGTCTCTTTCGGTGACGGCATGTCCTCGTAGGCCGCCCAGAATCTCTGCGTCGTGCCCGGTGGTATTTTGAGTTTGTACTTCTTTTCGTTAGGTGGTGTATATTTGCGTAAAAGTTCCGGATTCAGATCCCTCAGTTCCTTCAGCGAACACCCGATCTTCTTGGCCACGACCGACAACTCAAGACACTTATTTATCTCGACTTCTTCCCACAGAATTTCGTCTTCAAACTCGATATTGTAGAAACCATATTTTTCGGGATTCTTGGCGATGATCGTCGCAGCCATGATAAGAGGCACATAGTCCATCGTTTGCCGCTTGAGTTTGAGTTTCCAGAAATCAATGGTATTCTGTCGTTTTATCTGGCGGCTGACGCGACCCGGACCTCCATTGTAAGCAGCCATGGCCAGTTCCCAGGAACCGAACTGGTTATACAGGTCTCGGAGAAACTGACAGGCCGCGTGAGTAGACTTCACGGGGTCCTTCCGTTCATCAACCCACCAGTTGCGGTAGAGCTTATACCGTCGTCCCGTGGACGATATGAACTGCCACAGGCCCATAGCGCGAGCCCAGGAATAGGCGTGCGGATTGTATCCCGACTCTACCATAGACAGGTATACGAGGTCCCGGGGAAGACTGTATTCGGCCAAAATCTTCGTCATCATGGGAGCGTATCTTTTGGAGCGGCGAAGGAACTTATTGAAAACGTCCCGACCCACCGTCTGATAGTACACAATCGAGCTTTTCACCCGGTCGTTCACCACGATCGGTATGTCATAGGTGACAGGTACTTCTTCGCTGCGGTACACCCGCATCGTATCAGCGCCAAGTCGATCCGCAAGATCGCCGAATCGCTCGATAAGCACGGAAGGCGAAACATCGGCATCAAGATTCCCCAGTGACCTGAGCGTAACCCGGTAGTCCGCTATCACGTCCTCCAGCAACAACGTGTATTTGGTGGCCTCGGGTGTTAAGCTGGAGTCAGCCTCCACATCGATGTTGGCCAGAATTTTGAGTGATTTTTCGAAGTAATATTGAGCTTCTTCCCAGCTGGCCTCGCGGTTGGCGATTACGCCCATGGCGTGGTATTCCTCGGCCAGATCGAATTGGCGCCACAGGTCGTCATCGACCGCCGAAGCGGAGTCTTGAACATCAACAGTGCCATAAAAGACATCCTCGATCAGCTCATAGTCGTCCGGATCGCTTTCCAGAGCGGATGTACCCGTGTCGGAGTCATCCTCCAAGCCTCCGTACAGCGACGAGTCTTTGCCGTTTAACAGAGCATCATAAAGTGTCCTGTCCGTCGATTGAGAAACGGTATCAGTCGCGGTTTCATCTGTATTTTGACTGGTGTCGGAGGGGGATACGGATTTGCTGCCGTAGAGCTGAGGCGAACTCATAGAGCTTTTCCCGGAACAGCCTACTACAAGCATTCCGATAAAACATAAGAAGGCGGTAAGGAGTGTGAGTCTTGTTATCCGCAAGCTTATTTCGTCCATGATGGATTTCCTATCCTTTCTCTGTATTATCGGAGAAAATTTCCTGCAGTTTACCTCAAAATACCCTAACCCGTTGACATTTAACGACCCGGCTCAGATAGTGTCAAGTTTTATATGGGCCTTTCCGGCCAGTGTGAACAGAGCTCCCCAACCGCTTCAATCAGTGGCTCTTCGGATTCGAAATACCTGGCTTCGGTTTGTCTTCTAAACCAGGTCAATTGCCTTTTCGCGTACCGGCGACTGTTCATTTTAATAGTATCTACAACGGTAACCAGTGAAAGGTTTCCATCAAGATAGTCAAGAATTTCGTTGTAGCCGATCACATTCGATTTTCGGATTTTGTCCTTGAGGCCCTGACCCACCAGTGTCTCCACTTCCCGCACCAGGCCGGCAGAAATCATCTCGTCTACCCGGTCATCTATTTGCCGGTAAAGCACTTCCCTAGGAGGTATCAGGCAGAAATAATTGTAAGTATGATCCCCCTTCCGGTATTTGCCCTCGGCCACAAGCTCAGACTTCGGCTTCCCTGTCAAGTGATAGATCTCCAGCGCCCTTATCAGGCGCGCCTTGTTGTGGGGGTGAATACGATCGGCCTCGAACGGATCTACGCTTCTGAGTCTTTCATGCATTTTCGTGGGACCGATCGCATCCAGTTCGTCCTCAAGACGCTTTCTAATTGACGGATCCTCGTTTTCGATTTCCACCACTCCTTCGCTCAGTGCCCGCAAATACAAACCGGTCCCTCCGACGACAACAGGAGTACGACCGGCCGTCAAGGTCAAATCTATGGCCCGGTTGGCGTCTTCTATGAAGCGATAAGCCGAGTACCTCTCGCCGGGTTCAATAATATCAATGAGACGGAAGTTGACAGCCTTCTGTTCATCCGCACCGGGCTTCGCAGTACCGATATCAAGATGCCGTATTATCTGCCGCGAGTCGGCCGATATGATGTCGACAGCAAACAGACTGGACAGCTTTACGGCGGCACTGGTTTTGCCCGAACCGGTCGGGCCACAAATTATAGGTATGATTATTCTATCAGGTTCGGCCAAACTGTTTATCCAGATCTTCGCGGGTAATCTTCACAAACGTTGGGCGGCCGTGGGGACAGGAGTATTTATTGTCACACCGCAGAAGTCGCGTGACAAGATGTACTGCTTCCCGATCGGTCATGCTGTCGCCGGCCATCACCGCCGACCGGCATGCGATCGACTGCGCCATCGCCTTCTTCAAGTCACCTCCTGCTCTTTTCTCTGAAGCAAGGTCATCAAGAACTTTCAGAAAAACCTTCTCGGAAGACTTGTGGGATAAGACCGAAGGTATGGCTTCAATATTGACCGTCCGGCCGCCAAAATGGGACACTCCAAAACCAGAACCGTTGAGCATATCCTTGATTTCATCGAACAGGGTCATCTGCTCCGGGTTCAGTTCGACCTGGTTCGGGAAGAGAAGAGTTTGCGCCTCGACGGCGCTATTTTCCAGTTTGACCAGGGTCTCCTCGTAGAGCACTCGCTCATGGGCCGTGTGCTGGTCAACGATGTAGAGATCATCACCCGACCGCAGCAAAAGGTAAAGGTCCGAGAATCTCCCGATCAGACTGAAACCAGAAGATACTGAAGCCGCCCCATCCTGAGCTTCCGCCGTTTCCATAATTTCGCCGGTGTTACGGTCAACCCGAATAATATCCTTCGACTCGGATGGCTGTGGCACGCGGGGCACGTTGTGAATGTCGGCCAGAGCATCCATATCCAGGCCGGAGCCACGGGTTATTCCCGGGATATAGCCCTGTCCGGAGGGAGACGCTCTTCCCCGAAGAGTGCTGCCTCCGAGATTATGTGCCGAAGGTTTCAGGGACGAACTCTTGAGGCTCGGGACAATCCCGTCTTGCTGAAGCGACTCTTTCACGATTCGATATACAGCATCGTGAACATCTCGTTCGCCCGACAACCGCACCTCCGCTTTGGTTGGATGAACATTAACATCCACTTCGGCCGCGTCGACGGTCAGGAGCAACGCCCCCACCGGGTACGTGCCCCTTGGTATCAGGTCCCCATATCCCGCCGCCAGAGCGTGCGCCAGTGAAGGTGAATATATGTAACGACTGTTGATGAACAGGAATTGTCCATAGCGGTTGTTCTGAACCATATCGGGAGTCCCGATATACCCCGTTACCTTCACCGGTCCCGCATCTCCCTTGATTCGCACCAGTGTTTTTCCCGCGCCGATCATCTCCGTCACCCGGTCTTTCAGTACCGAGTCCGGCGGAACCGTGAAAATCCTGCGGTCATTGAGAGAGTACGAAACTCCGACATCGGGCCGGCCAATTGCCAGTGCCATTGCTGTCCGGGAAATATGCCTGGCCTCGGTAGATTCCGCCTTGAGAAACTTGCGCCGGGCGGGTGTGTTGTAGAAGAGATTTTCAACCTCAATAGTGGTACCCGGCGAGGCCGCTACCGGCTGTCTCGATTGAAGAACCCCTCCCTCGTAGATAATCTCGGTTCCGATACGGGAATCGCGGGTACGCGTGACCATTCGCAGCCGTGAAATCGACGCGATAGAGGGCAGGGCCTCTCCCCTGAATCCATATGAATACAGAGCGTTCAGATCATCGAAACTCGCGATTTTCGATGTCGCGTGGCGAGAGAAAGCTATCTCGACCTGATCTTCAGCAATCCCACACCCGTTGTCAATCACCTTTATGAGCTTGCTCCCGGATTTTTCAATCACTATGTCGATCTTGGTCGCCCCGGCATCAATGGAGTTTTCGACAAGTTCCTTCACCACGGCGGCCGGCCGCTCGATGACCTCTCCGGCGGCTATCTTATTGATGACGCGTTCCGGTAAAGGTCGTATGAAATTTCCCCGGGGTTTTGCCAAGTCCGATTACTCCAGGCTTTCCTTCAGGTCGCGCAGCAGGTTGAGCGCTTCAATCGGAGTCAACTGATCGAGATCCATCTCCCTGACTCTCTTTTCCACTTCCGAGCGCGGAGCATCAAAAAGGTTGGGTTGAACTTTGTCACGATAAATGCTTTTGCCCAATTCACTCTGGGTGAACTTGCCCGACTCGAGAAGACGAAGAATTTGACGGGCACGGGTAAGGGCCGATCGGGGCAGCCCGGCCAGTTTCGCTACTTCAATGCCATAGGAGTCGTCGCAGCCCCCCGGAATAATCTGGTGGAGGAAGATTACCTTGTTTTCCCACTTTTTGACGGCCACCTGAAAATTATGGACTTTATCATAAATCTCCGCCAGCCCGGTCAGCTCATGATAGTGAGTAGCGAATATCGTGAGCGATTTGGATTTCTCGTTGATATGTTCCACAACCGCCCAGGCTACCGAGAGACCGTCGAAAGTCGATGTTCCCCGTCCCACCTCATCAAGCAGCACCAGTGACCGTGAGGTGGCGTTGTTGAGAATGTTCGCCGTCTCGATCATTTCCACCAGAAAGGTAGACTGACCACGGGCCAGATTGTCCAGAGCACCGACCCGGGTAAACACTCGATCGATCAGACCTATCTCGGCTTTATCCGCCGGAACGTAAGAGCCAGCCTGGGCCAATATCACGATCAGGCCGATCTGCCGTAGATAGGTCGACTTGCCCGACATATTGGGGCCGGTGAGAATGTGAATCAGGTCATCGTCGGCCGTCAAATGCAGGTCATTAGCCACAAATGAGCCCGGCGGCAGGACCGACTCAATTACCGGATGACGTCCATTCAAAACATGCAAACCGGTATCCTCGACGATATCCGGCCGACAATACCCTTTCTCAACAGCGACTTCAGACAGACCGGATACAAGGTCGATCTCGGCCAGCAAGTCGGCACACAGCTTGAGGTCACCTATGTAATTGCCGACAAATTCCATCAATTCGAGATAGAGCTCGGATTCCAGCTTGAAGATCTTCTCCTCGGCATTTAGAATCAGCTCTTCTTTCTCCTTCAGAGCCGGTGTAATGTAGCGCTCGGCGCTAACCAGCGTTTGCTTACGGATGTAATCTTCGGGAACCGAGGACAGATTGGCCTTGGTGACTTCAATGTAGTAGCCAAAAACTTTGTTGAAGCCAACTTTCAAATTGTTGATGCCCGTTCGCTCGCGTTCAACCTTCTGCAGGTTTCCAATGTACTGCCGGGCATCGCGAATAGAATCATTCAACTCATCAAGTTGCGTTGAATATCCGCGCTTGAAAATATCACCTTTATTTACGGCGAGCGGAGGTTCGTCTGTGAGAGCCGTAGACAGTTTTTCAATCACGACCGTCAATTCGGGCAGCTGGTCGGATAATGTTTTCAAAAGCGGGCTGACCGCCGCACGAAGCAACGACTTTATCTCCAGCGCGATAATCAGGGCGTCAGCTATACTTTTCATCTGTCGCGGATTGAGCTTGCCTATGCCAAGTCGCCCGGAAAGTCTCTCGAGATCGGGAAGAATCCTGGTATGACGACGCAGTTGATAGGCGAGTTCGCGGTTTTTCACCAACTCCGTCACGCCCGAAAGGCGCAGTTCGATTTTGGAGACGCCCCGAAAAGGTCTAATAAGAGCGTTCTTGAGTCGGCGGGCTCCGGCTGCCGTCTGACACCGGTTCACGACTGAAAAAAGGCTGTTTTCCTCGGATGACGACGAAAGATTCCTCAGAAGTTCCAGGTTACGCACTGTACTGAAATCCAGAACCATGTACTCACTATCATCGAACGTCGAGAGCTTATCGACATGGGTGAGGCGGTCGCGGTGATTTTCTTTCAAGTATCGCAAGATCGCCCCGGCGGCGGACACCGCAAGACGCTGGTCCCTGACACCAAAACCCTCGAGGGTGGCGGTTCCGAAGTGCTGATTAAGGTCCCTTTCGGCGGCCCCAAAATCGAAATTCCACTCACCGAAGGATGTTAATCGCTGAGTGCCATTGCCCAGACCGACCATCTGTGCTATTTCATCCCTTTCCCTGTCGGCCGGATAAAGTACCTCAGACGGTTCCATTACCCTCAGGCGTTCCAGGACTTCATTGGTCATACCTTCATAAACAATGAACGCCCCGGTTGAAAGATCCAGTGATGCCATGCCCATCCTGTTTCTGCCGCTCTCAAAAATGGATGCCAGACACAGCGACTTAGCCTCGTACAAGCCGGCTTCCACGGTAGCCGTACCAGGGGTGAGTATCTCCACGATTTCTCGTTTAACGATTCCTTTCGCGGTTTTCGGGTCCTCGACCTGCTCGACCACCACCACCTTTTCCCCTGAGGCGAGCAGCCTCGCCAGATACTTATCCGCCGAGTGATGCGGTACACCGGCCAGAGGCACGGACTCACCCGTCCCATGAGAGCGGGAAGTCAGGGCTATACCCAGTATCGGGGCAGCCCGGACAGCGTCATCGCCGAACATTTCGTAAAAATCACCCATGCGAAAAAAGAGGATTTTGTCGGGATGTTTCTCTTTTACGGCATAGTATTGCCGCATCAAGGGAGTAAGTGCCGAGGATTTATCCGAAGTCCGCTTCATCGGGCAACGACCTGGTAGACTTCCCCGTGGTTGGCCTGAAGTGTCTCTTTGAACTCGCGAGCCGATTCGTAATCGGAGAAACGACCCACGTATACGACATGGTATAGCACACCGGAGATATCTTTTTTGCCTATCTCAACTTCCCGGTCATATGCTTTGAAGGTGTCGGCTTGACGGCGGGCGTTGCCTTTGACTGAAAACACCCCTACCTGAACCGAATAATATGTACCGGTGATCTTCTCGGCACGGCCGTCGCCGGCGTAGTTCGAGGCCAGACCGCCCATGTGCTCCAGCAACGCGTCCAAGCCGACAGCGCGCGGGTACGCTTCCCGAAGAAGATTGTAATAGAACACCGCATCGTCAGTGTGCTTGTCCCGGATGGCCTCCTGACCGAGCATGTAAAGGGCCTGCGGTACGCCGGGACCCGATTTCTCGCGAGACAGTCTCTTGAGGATATTTTGCGCGCCGACCGTTTTGTTGTACCGGCTCAGCACTCGCGATTTGTCAATAAGCCCCCAGTGGCTGGCCGAGCCCGAGTTATACTCCAGGAGATATCTATCGCTCTGCCGTACGGCCGAGTCATAAGCGCCGTTAGCCTCATCAAGTATTATCGAAAAACGCATCATCTCCGGCCGGTATTTGCCCGTCTCCCAAAAAGCCAGATACTCACTAACGAGCTGTCCCAGCCGAACATAATCGCCGCGCAGAAAATGGTATTGGGCCAGGCGATAATAGATTTCCTGCCTGTAAACCGCGGACACCGAGGCCTCCAGAGCAGCTTCCATCAGGCGGGCTGATTTGACCGCGTCCTGCTCAAGCAAACTTGAGAAGAAAAGCTTGTTACCGTCACGGGTAGATGCCGTTGAGACGCCCGACAGTGAATCGGCTGCTTCACGAAGACGCCCTTGCCTTATCAAGGAATATATCCTGTCGGCGCAGGCATCCTGAACGAAGACAGAAATCAGTACAGATAATAATACAATGACCTTCTTCATAAACCGGTCTACCACGGCCAAATCTTATTTCTTCGAAATTCCGATTAGAGACGTATCAGCGACCGGGCTGGATACGTGAAACTGCAGTTTCTGTCTCTTTTGCTCCAGATTGCGCACGAGTTTCTGAATCTTGTCTCGCTCACTCTTGTTGAGATAGATACGAATCAGTTCGGCGACGGCCTTGAGCTCGTTCGGGTAGTCGTCCACCACGCCCTCAAGTATCTGTTGGGCCAGATCGCTGTCACCTTTTTTCTCGTGGAACTCAGCCAGACACATGCGCGCTTCGAGGTTTCCTGGGGAGTCTTTTAAAATATCCTCGCAGATTCCATGAATCTCACCATACCTGCCCAGGTCGAAAAGCGTCCTTTTGAGACGCTCAATGACAAGGTGTCCCTCGTCGGGCACGGCGGATATCAGCTTGCTCCAGAAATTCACGGCGTCTTCGTACCTTTTCTCTTCGTGATAGGAATCGCCAATCGACAGATAAGCGGGTACGTACGTCGGGTCGAATCCAAGGGCCTCCTTAAACAGAACCCGGGCCTTATGGTACTCGCGCTTCTTGTAGAGTGTCTCCCCCATATGGTATTTGAAAGCCGCCAGAGGTTTTTTGGACTTGTTGCTTTCGATCTTGAGCAGCATCACAGCCGTATCATAAGCTTCATCCCAGGTCTCGGCCTTCTTCTGGATCTCCAGAAGCCTGGTATATGCCCAGCGGTCTCTCGATTTGACAGTAACGAGTTCCTTCAGGGCGGCCTGGGCCATATCAAGATCGTTCAGGGCGAGATAATCCGCGTACAATTGCCTGAGTATCTCCGCCTTCTCGTCCTGGTTTAGCCCCGAGCGAAGGGTAAGATCCTTGTGAACCTGCAGGGCGCGGTCGGGCTTACGGTTCTCCCGCAAGATCTGGCCCAGACGAATATAGGCGTCAATGTTGTTCGAATCGTCAATCACAACTTGCCTGAGCTTGGTAAAGGCGCTCTCCTGCCGACCGTCAAGCAAATCCCGCAGGGCCTCGACATAGAGTTCGGACTCGCTCTTGACCGGCTTGTTGAGATACCTGTCATACAACATGTAGAATATGGCTGCGATAATCAGCAGTATTACAAAGGCGAAGAAATATTCAGGCATGTTCATTCACCTTCGGACGGGAATGGGGATTCCGTTTTCAGTTGTTCGTCGGCGCCCTTAAGCAGATCCGCCGATTCCTCAATCGGTCTGTTACGGAGGACGGCCACTTCACCTTCCAGAGCGGCTATACGTTTGGTCGCCGCCCGCATTTGAACCGACATCCTGATATACACGGAAACAAACAGTACCAGAGAAACCAGGACTCCCGCTACAAACGACCAGAAAACCACCGTTAGAAGCGGAACGTCAAAACGCTCGGCGAATATGAGGTTAATATCGACCGTCTGGGATGGATACAGGTTGTAGTACGCAAAGCCCACCACAAGAATGAGTAACAGGGCAATCAGAATCGCCCTAAGCGCCCACATAAGACCTCCCGGTCTGCGGCCAGAAGTCTAACCGCCGGTTAAGGTAATGTCTCTAACGAAAGCCACTTAAAATGGCACAACTCCCCCGGCAAAACAATAACTTTTTATGTAATTTTACTTGGCCCACTCAAGGCTGGAGGCCAGCCGAAGAGCTTCTTGAGTAACCACCTCCGCGAACTCTTCCTCACAGATAGTGTGTAACAAAATGATCGTCTTATCCTTCTTGACGCCTATTATACAGCCATAGTATCCGCCATACACCCGTCTCCCCCCCGCCGAAGTCATTGTTGTTGCTATCTCATTGCGGTACTTGACCTTACCCGACCAGAAGTATCCCCTTTCACCGGCCAAATCCATTGGTTTACGCTGGCGGGGCACCAGATCTTCCCTGGTCATACCGCTTCCCCCGGACTGCTTGTTAAGGATTTCGAATTCCTTAAAAATCTCCTTCTTCTGCTTCGACTCATAGGTTTCGCTCATGAGTGAGTCAATGAAGTCGGAAACACTCAAGGATGTTGTATCCGCGTATACCACTGTGCGCGGAATTTTGGTGTAATCCTTGGCATCTGCGTAGTGTGGAGGGGGTTCCCAGGAATTCTGCGACAAAGTCAACCTGTAGTGCTTGTCGTTGTCGCCGATCTTGGTCTTCCAGTCCGGATTGAGTTTCAACTGAAATCCGTGCGTCTTGTCCTCATAGACACCGTCTTTGATCTTCCCGGCTCGATCTCTGGGACGTCTGGCATCTACAGCGGCGCAAACTAGCACCCCCATCAGTGTCATAATTAAGACTCTTCGCATGACCTTCTCCTCTCTCGTCTTAGCACGTAAGCACATTCTTAATGTTTTACACTCCAGCGTGCCTAGTCAAGCATAAATTTCAGAAATCCATTCTGATAACGAGATTGATATGAGAAAGAGCACGGACCAGTAGTCACACCACGCCCCGCATCCAGAGTGTTAGAATAGAACGGCTGTTTTATTCGAAGCCGATTCTTCTCTTCTTGAAAAGTTGCATGTGATTACTGGCGGTAGTGAAAGAGAAATCCTCTAATAGTCGCTCAATTTTGATGCGAAGAATATCAGTGGAACCATAAGTGCGGAACTTCTGGATGGCCGAGAGACCGTCCACGCGCGGCAGTTGAGGATCAATCTCCCAGGGATGAATATAGAAAACCACCGGATGCCCTGCGTCGTTGAGCGCCCTGATAACTTTGCGTGAATACCAGTAGGGAGAGTGTCTGAAGTATCCTCCCCCTGCGACGGGAATATTTCTGCCGAGGGCGCGATAAGTTGTGGCAGGAAGTTCATAAAGGGTCCGACCGTTACCAAACTCCATCTTGAACAGGTGGCGGGGGCCGTCCGGCCACCCGTATATATCGTGCTTGATCGGAAAGACGGAACTGTCGTAAAGGAAACCCATCTCGGCAAGTATTTCAAAAGCCCACGGCGTCGAAGCATTGATTGACCAACTGGGGGCCCGGTAGCCGTACGGCAGGACGCCGGTAGCCTTGAGAATGGCATTGATTGACTGCTCGGTGTCCTTCTTAAACAGGTTCGGACCCATCAAATCCACCCGGCGATGGTAAAAACTGTGACAACCGATCTCATGGCCGGAGGCAAAGATTTCCTGAATCAGGTCCGGGAAACGGTCAGCGCACCAGCCTAATACAAACCAGGTCGCCTTGACATTGTGACGGTTCAGCAATTCAAGCAACTTAAGGCTGTTCCTGACAACGGCTGATGGTAGCGAGGCCCAATCGTCCCTGGCGTAACGGCTGGCCAGAGCCTCGACCACGTACCATTCTTCGAGGTCAACACTGAAAATGTTCTTAACTGAATTCAAGGTTAATCTTCCCAAATCTTGGCCGGTAACACCGCCGATTGTCATCAACGACCGGGCCGGCGACTCGGACTCCTATCCGACCGGAGCAACTTGCGCCCAGACCTGGAAACTGCTCAAACAGGTAATCCTGGGTGAACATTCGACGGGATCAGAACCGTAATTTTTGCCCCCTTTACAGCCCGCTCCACTGCTAACTGTGCCCTATATTGTCTTTGAGCGTCGGATCCTTCTCTGCAGGCTTATTCTTGGGACGGCGCGCTGGTGCGGGTTTCTTGATGATCTTCGTCGGGCCTTGTGGAGATTGGCGGTAATCATAAGAATAGTAATCATAATCGTAGTAGTATGGCAGGATATGATTCATATTATTAAGCACCACACCCAGAACATTGTTCTGAGGAGGATTCAGAATACCCACCGCGCGCTCGACCAGTTCCCTCTGTGTCGTTCCTGCTTTGATCACGAGAATCGTACCGTCAACCCGCGACGCCAGAAGCATCGGGTCTGACACCGGCAACAACGGAGCACAGTCAATCAATATCAAATCATAATAAAACTTCAATTCTTCAACGATATTACCGACGGCCTCGGCGTCGAAAATCTCGGTTGGGTTGTCACTCTGCCGACCCGAAGGCAGGATATCCAGGTTCTCTACGGAGGTCTTTCTCATAGCATCTTTCGGACTAACCCCGTCCGTCAACACTTCAACCAGTCCCGGGGCTTCAGGCAAACCGAACAATTTGTGAATCGAGGGAAGACGCAGGTCGGCATCAATTATCAGCGTCTTGAGTCCCCTCTTGACAGCCGCGGTCAGGGCCATGAAAGAACAGATAGTCGATTTACCTTCGGCTATCATGGCCGACGTAACCATAATGGATTTTATATCACTATGCGAGCCGGCGGCTAGTATTTTGTGCAGTAGGCGGCGATACTCGGTCACATACGGTGCTTCGAGATCAAAAACGTTTACAATCGAAAATGGGGCGGCTGCCATAAGGTTCTATCCTCGTTCCGATACTTTTTGAATTGTCTGCACGATAACTTCATAGGCGTCTTCAGCTCTATCGACGTTCGCCGCCAGCTCACCTAGAGAAGGGTTTATATCCAGCGTCTTCCTGTAGCTGTCTATCGCTTTCCTCCAGATCACCTGCGCCTGTTCCAAGTAGCAGCGCGACAACTCTATGTGCAAATCGACATAACCCGGATTTTTCGCAATCTCTTCCTGAAGAAACGATATCCGGTCGACGAGTGCTTTTTCGGTGACCCACTGCGGGTACAGGGCAAACCTCATATGATACTGGGAATACCTGCGGCCGTGCTGGAATTTCTTCTCTTCCCTTACTTTTGCAAGCGTGCTAAAGGCTGGCCTCAGGTCACCTGACTGGAGCGATTCCAGGCCACGGGCATAGCCCGCTGTCTTATAGTCCGGATAAGTCAGTACCGCTTTGGTGAAGTACTCCTGAGCCTTGGACACAAGATTGGGCTTGACCGGACCACTATCTTCTTTAAGAGCTTCCAGAATCATGGCCAGGCCATAGTTGAAATAGGCATCACTGTAATACAGATTGATTTCTATCGCCTTATCGAACTCTTTCGCGGCCAGCTTAAGTGCGCGGGACGCCAACAGGGCCTCGCCAAGGTTGTTGCGATAATCCGCATACTCCGGCCTTTTGTTCACTGCGGTCTGGGCGGCTGCCACGGCCTCCTTCGGGTGCCCCAGCGATAGTTCCGCCTGCCCGAGAACATTGTAAGCCTCATGATAATCCGGGTTGATGCCAACCGCTGTGTTGAGCAAAGTTCTGGCTTCGGCGTAAAATCGTTTGTAGAAGAACGACAGAGCCAGATGATACATCATGTCGCCATTGGCGCTTTCAATTGCCTCACGATAAGCCTTAAGAAGGGACTCAATTTCTTTCTTGGTTTCGTCGTGAGCACTCTCGACAAAAGTTAACACCTCCTCCGCACGCATCTGCTCAGGATGCGGCACCTTGACGGAATCGGCCAGGGCGCCGTTGATAAAAACCTCAGACGATACACTGCCAAGAGCAACATCATTACTCGTCTGAATCAGATACTCGCGGTCATTCTCCACCAATCGGCTGCTAAGGCGATATGTTTCCATACTTATCGCATCACCCTCAGTTTGTCAATTCTCGGTATCGTGGCCAGGACTTTCACTCCCAGCACCTCCTCAACATCCTCAACCTTCCGGAAGGAGTTGTCGAACAGTTCCGTCAAAAAGACGAAAACAGCTCCAAGGGCCAGACCGAGTACGAATCCAATCACAATGATTTTCTTCTTGTCCGGCCAGAAAGGCGACAGAGGAAGCTGGGCCGGTTCGATGACCTTGTACTTGACTCTGTCTTTAACCTGCTCGGATAAAATGCCGGCGGTGCGTTCCTCCGAACGAAAGGCATCGCGGTATCGCCGGGCATTCTCAACCCTGTTCTCCAGCTCCAGAATCTCCGATTCCAGCCTTGGAATAATAACAATTCTCTGCTCCAACTCGACCAGCGGCTGCCTGAGACGTTTCTCCTTGGAGGTCAGGATGTCAACATTCTCTTGGACGACAAAGTAACGCGTGAGCAGTTCCTGCTGGTTGGTGGGGTAGGACGCATACTGTCTGGCCACAGCGGCGCCAATTATCTGTTCCAGCTGCCTGACATTGTTGTTTATTCTAATATTGACATCGATTACATTCTGCTCGTTCCAACCATATTGTTCCGTCATACTTCCGTAAGTGGAAATCAGACCGTCGATAGTCGTGCGAAGTTCCACGATGGTATCGGTATACCGCAGCCTCGCCCCGCCCAGGCTGAATTCGTCGAGCCGGGCTCTGAGAGACGCCAGATCACGTTCGGCATCTTCCCTGTCCAACCTCGTCCTATCCAGACTGGCCGAGATAGCCGCCTGATTTCCTTCAGCCGCGATATTGTCCGGCAACTGGAGGCGAGATAGACGGGCCCTGGCGGAATTCAAGGAGTCAAGGGCCAACTGATAATAGTACTCGGTTTTCTCAAGCTGCTGGTCAGTGAAAGACTGATTGTCCAGAATCTTCTCCATCTCGTATTTGGCCTTCTCTCGCTCAAGGATCTCGGCCAACCGATCGGCCATATCCCTTGCCTTGACCGGGTCATTCGACTCCACCGTAATCCGGATCTGATCCCAGCCATGAAAGGCTACAGAGATCTGCCCGCGTAGTTTTTCAACGAGAATACTGTTGCGGATCTGTTCCAGGCTGTATTCCGGCGTGGATTCCCGCATTTTATAGGCCTGGCGCGTTATCTCAGGGTCGTCGTCAAGCTTCAAATCCCGGATCAACTGCTCCAGAAAATTCTTCGAGGTTATTTCAGTCTGAAGGGCCAGCGTGCGGCTTTGCATTTCGTCATGTGTTTCCCGGCGTTCTCCCACAATACTCAGCAGTTCCCGCGAGACACTCGATGGCTTGTCAATCCAGATAACCGTGAACGACTGGTATTTGGGCTCGAGAAAATAAGTGCTGGCAAAGGACACGGCGGTGATGATCACCAGCGGCAATATCACCAGCCATTTACGCCTCCGCACAATGGCCAAAACCTCTCGAAGGTCTATCTGCTTGGTAGATTTAGGCTTGGTCATGGTCGACATCCCCTTTAGCCTCCACCGCCTCCGATACCGCCGTCCGGAGTTGAAATAATGTCGTAGATTATGACAGCGGAAGTGATAATACCGAGAAAAGTCGCCGCCGTTCCAAGACCCACCCCGAGGAAGCCATCGCGCCGATACGGCAGGACAAAGGTGTCCTCTTTCTTCATTATATAGCGCGCAGGTGTGCCGGTTTTCGTGTATTCCTCCAGATCAACCTCGATTGCCTGCGCATAGAAGCCGTCTTTGGTGATAACCCTCGCTTTCTTTAAGTCGGCCTCAAAGACCGGCCCGCCGGCAAGGGCCAGCGCTTCCAGTACATCGACATCTTCCTGAAAGGTTATCGGACCCGGTGTGGTAACGGCGCCGATCACATAGATAACGTTTTTGCGTGTCACCCGCTGACTTATGTCCGCGGAAGGGATTCCGGCCGGAGTGCGCGGGATTTCTATGGTGTCCTGTCGGCGGACTTGAGGCAGTTTGTCCAAATTGCCGGATTCTATGGCCTCGATAACGTTCACCACCTCTACTTTCCCGGCATCCTTGCCGCCACGAATGATGGTCACCCGGGTAAGATCCCCGATCTCGGTTATACCCCCGGCCTCGTTGATAACCGTCCACAGGTCGGGTATTTCCTCGAAGGTTAGCTTACCGGGTGTCAGTACCTGCCCTTTAACGAACACGTACTGGTATTGATACTCGATTACCCTGACAACAGCCTGCGAGATACGGGTATTCAGTCTCGACATCTGGCGCACGATATCGTCCTGCAGCTCGGAAGCGGTCTTGCCGGCTGCCATAACCTGCCCAATAATGTCGATATTGATCATACCGTCCTGTCCCACTCGCACATCGACATTCAGGCTGGCGTCCTGCCAGAAACGCACTTCCAACATGTCTCCGGCCCCGATCCGATACCCCTCGGCCGCGTATCCTGCGGCTGCGCAGCCAATGAAGACTATCGCGAAGACCATGTAGTATGTTAATTTCCCCATAGTTCTCTGTCTCTCCTTTTACGGTAAGAATTATCCGACAATGTTCCTAAAACAACTAAAAAGCCCAATAGTTTCAACTTTCAGTGAGCCTGCACGTTTTACGACAAATCTTTTGGTCTTATTTAAGATTTTGGCCCCGCAAGGCCCCCGATTAGCCCGCCTTTAGATGCTCGGGGCAAATAGAAGTGACCGGTTCCGCCCCATTTCCTTGGCCTTTAGCAGAGCCATGTCGGCCGCAAAAATGAGCTTTTTCGAGTCATCGGCATGGTCAGGATAAACCGCGCCCCCCATGGACACGGTGCACAGCAGCGGTTCACTAATGCCCTCCACCATGAACCGAGCGTTGATGATCTCGTTCTGAAGTCGCTCCATAAACTTCAGGCACATACTGCCGTCAGCCTCCGGCATAATGATGCAGAACTCGTCACCCCCGTAACGAGCCACCACGTCGATAGCACGAATCGACCCCCGTAAGATATCCCCCATCTGCTTCAACACCGAATCACCGGCTAGATGACCATAGGTGTCATTGGTGTATTTAAGGTCATCCAGGTCGAAAATAATCAGGGCCAGGCTACGGTTGTACCGTTTGGCCCGGTTGATTTCCTCATACAAACGGCGGAAAAAATACCGCTGGTTAGCCAGACCGGTGAGGTTATCGGTATAAGACATCTCTTCGATCCTCTCAAATGACTCGGCATTGTCGACGAGATGGAAGGTGTGGGCCTTGAAAAGCTGGAGCTGTTTTTCCACCGCCCCGGCATTCCCGGCCCCGGCCCACGCAAGTACCCCGCCGCGCTGGGGGGTAAGCGGAAAAGAAGCCACGTAGTGAAGCCCCTTACCCTTCAGGTCCTCGAGCCAGCGGCGTGTCTCGGCAGTGGTTGTCTTCAGTTGACCCACGGGCACATAGGGTCGGTCACTGATGGTTTGAATTATTTCGCTGAGTGAGGCGTTGTCGACAATCTCCACCAGCCCATCAACACCATGTCTGAGGTTCCGCGGTTCGCCGCCTTCAGTCCTGGACGCGTAGACGAAGGCGAACCGATCGACGTTGGCGGCTTCTCTGAAGGACTCCATCAGTCTTGACACAATCACTTCGGTGTTGCGGTGACGGACCAGTTTTAGAAAGCGGGTTTCCTGCGGGGGCTCCTGGTTATCAGCCACATTTGGTTTCTGCGAACTGTCCAGCTGTTTCTGGAGTGCTTCTATTCTCGACTCGTGCCATTTAATGTGGTAGGCCGCCGATAGTGACTGGGCCAGGCTGGCCACAAGGAGTACAAATGATGGCGATCGCGTCTCAATATTACTCCTTATGAAATAGATTCCGTAAAGGTTCTCTCGCCAGAAAATGGGGAAGAACATATCCACGCCGTACTGGTCGAGGCGGGACACAAAACGGTCCGGAAGGAGGTGTCTGAGACTATCGGTGTTCCGCGGCAAGAAGTCTCCTTTTAAAAGCTCCGCCAGTTCCTCGCTGTATTTGAGATGGAAATCAGCCCTGCTGAAACCGCGAATGCCGTGGTAATAATTGAGTTCCAGTCCTCCCCGCTTCTTTCTCAAAAACACGATGCGGTCGCAGCCAAAGGCGGTAATCAGCAGATTGGATACCTTGCGGGCGACATCCACAATCCCTCCGCCAATGGTGTTGGAGAGAAGGAAGTCAGAGAAGTCCTCCAGACGCATCTTTCTGATGGCGGCCGTCTGCATCTTTTCCCTGCGGATTCGGGAAATCAACAAAAACATCAGCAAGGCGCAAAGGGCAGCCAGCAAGAGCACTAAAATGTTCTGGATAACCATAACCGATACCCAATCAGGGAAAATTATACCTATTTTAATATAGATTTAAATCTTTAAGAGTCAACCAAAAACGGCTATCTGCGACCCAGTATGTACTTGAACCGCGATCGCTTGGTCAACAGTTTGCGTTGTCTGAGAATAGAGAAAACCTGCCACCAGGTGGTGGTTAGAGTTCCGGGCCGGTTGTTGATTTCGGTCCTGATCTCAC
The DNA here is from genome assembly GCA_020351995.1 of Candidatus Zixiibacteriota bacterium. Classification (GTDB taxonomy): domain Bacteria; phylum Zixibacteria; class MSB-5A5; order GN15; family FEB-12. The sequence continues at coordinate 330,388 of CP070674.1, read as the reverse complement.
TTATCGAAGCGAAAGGATCCTGTTCGACTATTCGGATTACGGCTGCTTCGAGATCTGGCGGAAGACTGGTGTGAGTTGGTCGAGACGCAGCTGAGACAAGCCCTTGTGGCTCAGCCCCGGTGTCAAGAACGGTTACCCGTGTCAGCTTCGGCGCTTTTTTTTTTCGCCCGGGGGTAGTTGCCCCTCGAAAGCGTCACGGGCCTCGTCTAATGACGGGTAGGCGGTGAGAACATTGTCGAACTCTAACAGTTCATAAATTTCGTACACATTCGATATCATATTCGCCAGCTTGATGTCGCCCCCATTAGCCCGGACTTCTTTGATATGGGAGATGAAAATGCCCCAACCGGCCGAAGAAATATAGTCCACCCCGGCCAGGTCCACGACTATGTTGAAGCGATCACGCTTGAGAAGCGAGTCCAGAACTTCTTCCAGCTCGCCAGCGGTAAGGGTATCGATGACTCCGTCAACTCTTACTTCCGAAACCTCTTTGCGGCTGCCTTCCTGAAGTGATATCGAGATATTATCCATTGTGCACAATCTTTTTAGCCGGTACTCCGGTAAACAATACGAAATTTAAGTGATTAAAATCGGGGGAGGCAAGCAAAAACTTCCGGGTCCGTTTGCCAAGGGTCTGACCGCAGCGGGTCAGGTTCTATCAGGGGAGTCAGCCGGGTGTTCATCCTGCATGTGCTTCACCTCGACTCCCGTATTGGCTTCTTGGGAAGGTTGTTTCTCCGACAGATCGCAGCGGGCCAGAATGAACGTAACGTCGTCGGCTGTCTTGAGAAAACCGGTAAAATCATCGAGCTCGCTCACAATCGCTTTCGACAATTCGGAAACTTCTACCTTGCTTTTCTCGAGCAGGTAGTTCTGCAGGAAGTTGGTCAGCCGGTCCAACCCGTACTGATTATTGTCACGATCGCGAGCCTCCGTAACACCGTCCGTAAAAAGAAAGAATAGATCGTCCTGACGCAGCGTCAAGGCTATTTCTTCAAGACTGTCATCAAACGACACATTATTCGTGCTAGGAATTCCCAGTGGCATGCCTTTGGGGTTGAACTTCATTATCTCCTGTTTATCAGCCCTGAAAAACAGCATCGGGTTATGGCCCGCGGATACAAAGTTGATCTTGTGTGAGCGAGCGTTATAAATCACCAGAAAGACAGTTATAAACATCCCCCGAGGCATGTTATCCACAAGGTAGTCATTGACTTTTGAGAGAACCTTCTTGGCCGACACCTGCTCCGAGGCCTGAATCTGAATGACCGTTCGCAAAATCGACATCATCATCGAGGCCGGTACCCCTTTCCCCGATACGTCGGCCACCGCGAGGCAGTACCGGTGGTCGCCGATCCTGAAGACATTGTACAGATCGCCTCCGATCATCGAGGCCGCTCGGTAGAAAGCCTCAATCTCCAGATGCGGCAAAGATGGAAGCTGCCGGGGTAGCAGGGTTTGCTGGATTTGAGAGGCCACTTCAATTTCCTTGGCCATCTTCTCGCGCTCGACAATATTCCTGCGATCCTGGCTGAGCCGAGTCATCATCTGATTGAAGGCTCGAGATATCTCGAAAAATTCCTCGGCACCGGTCAGGGGCAGTTCAGCTTCGAGGTCACCCGAGGTAAACCTTCGCACACGCCTGGTAATATTGAGGATGGGACTGACAAAGTAGTTCGACAAAAGATATATTCCAAGGATGCCGAAAAGGACGAGGATCACCGTCAGAAAAAAGATCTTCTTCCGGGATTCGGTCAGCTGCAGATATATCCCCGCGGTTGAATATGTCACATGAACATTGCCAAGCAGCCTCTCCCCGGTCATAATCGGCGTGACCAGATAACTCCAGACACGATGTTCGCTTCTGAACGTTTGTGGTACACCGATTATCGAGTCGCTCACCTGGTCGGGCGCAACATACGGCTTCCGTATATTGAGGATATCGTCCGAATGGGCCCGTATTATCCCGTCGCCATCGGTCAGGACCACCAGCTGCAATTCCGGATTGGCGCGCCGATAGCTGACAATAAGCTCGTCAAACTCAACATCGGACCGGCGATTGATGAAGTAACCGGCTGCCTGGTCGGCGATAGTTTCGGCCAGGGCACGAACAGTCTCATGCTTGTGCTTATACATCTGCTCCGACGTTCGGTAATCGAAGTAGTAGATGGACACCCCGATGATAATGAGCATGATGAAGAATGTCCAGATCGAGAACTTTACCCGCAGGGTGAACAGCCGCCTGAGGAATGTGCGCCCCACCGGGGAGGGCTCGCTAATGTGCTTTATCATCCTCAGTTCGTTGAAGCCGGCGGTGGAAATGTATTCCACAGAGTCCATGATCTTCTGGATCATGTAGAATCCCAGCCCACCCTTGCGCCCCGATTCCACCAGACGCTCCAGGTCGAGCGTTCCGGACCCCTCGGGCTGGAAGGAGCGCCCGTAATCGATAAGAGAAAAGACTACCAGTTTCGGGTAGATGACAACGCGTAGCCTTATGATACCCTTCTCATACAGATAAGCGTGTCGTATTACGTTGGTGGCCCCTTCCTCTATGGCCAGCAATACTGACGCGATATCTTTGCGCGACATAGAGGCGGCGACACAGCTTTCCCTGACGGTCTTCTGGATACTATCGAGGTATTTTTCCTCGGCTATGAACTCCGCGTTTATTTCTTTGATAGGACGACGGAACATAATAAAGAAAGTAATCGGGAAGCGCCGAGCCGTCCATTTAAAAACGGAAAGCCACCGCTTATCGGGACTCCTCGGATTGCATACGAAGTTGCGCCTGCTCGATATTCTCCAGTGTGTTGACGTTGTTCGGGTAGACCTCCAGAACCCGGTTCCAGGCATCTATGGCTTTCTGATACTCGTTATTCCGCATAAACCGGAGTCCATCCAGATACACCTGCCAGATTTCTTTATCCTTCTGCAGATCCTCAAGGGTGGTAGCCTGCTCGCTGTCAACCGCCATCTTCTTTAGATATTCAAGTGCCACCGGATTCTGTCGGTCACTAATCAGCACAGCGGAGAAGGCCGTCCTGGCTCTGTGGAAATCGTTAGCGTTGTAATATTCGATGCCCTTGTTGAGTTGCTGGGCAATGTCCAGGCTCTCGGCCAGCCTGTCGCGGGCAGCAATCGCCTCGGCGTTCGCCGGTTCTAATTCGAGAATCCGACCATAGGCTTCCAGCGCCCGCACGGTATTCCCGTCTCTTTCCGCCCGTTCGGCGCTTTCGAACATCTCGGCGATATCCTTTGTGATAGCCTGCTCGATTGATCGTTTCAGGTCAACGGCATCAACATGGTCCGGGTTGATATCGAATATCAGCTCCAGCATATCCAGAGCCGCCTGGTAGTATTTCTTCGAGAAGAAAGTCTGCGCCTGAGCATAGTAGTTCTCAATGGATTTCTGCAGTTCCATCCTCGTCTGCCGGATTCTACGCTGCTGCTCGAGCTGAACCGTCATGGAATTCTCGATGGCCGCGATCAGACCGATAATTTCCTCATTATCCTCATCGAATGCCAGGGCTCTCTGGTAGTAGGCCAGGGCCGAATCCAGGCGGAAGCGGGAATAGAAATCTTCGGCCTTCTCCCTATAGAATTCGAATTGGCGTTGCCGCTCGTCCTCCAGGAGTACCGTGCCCTGTTGCTGCTGCTCAAGAGCTGCTCTTTCACGCTGCTCCGTAATGGAAGCTCCCAGAAGGAATGACAGTGAAAACCGTTGGCTGTCACCGAGGTAATCCAGAATCTTGTAAGCGTAGTCCACCTTCAGGCGCCCCACCTTGAGGCCCGCTCCCGCCGAGAAATTGTCCCTGTCATAGCCGGCCCGCAGAGCGTAGTTACCGCTTATTACCAGCTCTGTTCCCCCGTGAATGCGCATATCACGATTCTCTATTTTTTCCATCTCAAGGTTCCCAGTAACGTGTACAGGACCTCCGACAGTTATATCCCTGACTGACAAGCCGCCGGCCACCGTGATAGGTGTTATCTCCGAGGTTTGACTAAGTTCCAACTCCGGAGGAACCATGTCGCGAACAGTCACCCCCGCCGAAATATGCTTGCTGAAGCGGGCCAGCATGCCCACATCAAAGCCAAAGCCGTAGTCTGACAGGTCATCAAGTGTCTGATTTACCAGTTTGAAGTTCAGCCCAACGGCCAGACCACCCTGCAGTCGCTGACCGTATCCAATTAGAAGCTGCCAGTGAGCGTAGTCAAACGTCCCTTGGGGGGCATAATTATCCCGGCGAATAATGTCGCCGGTCCCGATACGCATATAAGCAATACCGAAACCACCCAGCTTCATATCCGGATACACCCATCCGGCGTAATCGTAAATGGTACCTTCGACCAGGTCCATGTGCATCAGCGAAATTTCCTGGAATTCAAGAAGGGGCAGTCCGGCGGGATTGTAATATATCGTGGTCGCATCGTCGGCCAGTGACGTGAAGCCTCCGCCCAGAGCCAGAGCACGGGCTCCGATACCGACTGAAAACGGGGACTCCTGGCCGGCGTCGCTGGCATACAGGGGCGAAGTGGCCAGAATGACCAAACACGGCAATATGGCATATCCGATCCAGCGCATCACTTCACCACCGCTATCTTTACGGTTGCCGTCTCACCACTATCCACGTTCTTTATCAGGGCAATATAGACTCCGTTCATAACTATCCGGCCATCATTGTTCCGACCGTTCCACTCTATCTCGTTGGGATCGTCCGGATTTCCCATACCTTCCTCGCTACCGGCGGCGTAATCGGCCGAGTACACTTCCTCACCCGTCAGAGTGAAGATTCGGAATTCAATATTGGCGTCTTCCATTAACACATAGGCGAAGCGTGCCGTAGCCCGCTCACTGTCGAGATCCTCTGGATTGTAGGGATTATTTTGAATCATGAACGAGCCCTCGAAGTTGGCGCTGGTAACTGTCAGCGCCTCAGTGAGCAGGGACTCACCTTCCTCGACGTTGGAGGCGACCTCCGGGGACATCCCGGAATTGGGCGGATAAATAAACTTCGCATCCAGTCCGTCCCGGGGCATCTCCAGAATAATGGCGGGGACGGTGCTTGTTCGGAATTCAGCTTTCAGGACAATTGTCCGTTCCGCCTGTGGCTCAACAATGAAATTGTCAAACGTAAAAACGAGAGCGCTATCCAGGACCTCCTCCGTGGAAATTCGCAACCCCCCCTCATAGAAAGCCGTGTTGCCGATCTCGAATACCTCCGCGGCCTGAAGTGGTCTCCCTTGCGAGTCCTTCACAACCAGCGTTAGTCCGTTTATCTGGAACGTCGTCGCTGAGGATATTCCGGTATTCATAAGATCGAGCTGGAATATATCTTTTTGTGTGCCGGGCAGAATCAGGCTCGTCCCGAGTTGCGAAACCTCGATAAAGAGACTTGCCTCCGCCGATATCACTGTGACCGATACCGAAAATGAAGTGTCTCCGATGAGTGCTCTGGCCCCCGAATTTTGATCGACCGGTACCGCAGTCAGGGTGAAAGACAGGGTAAGTGTTGTGTCTCGCTGCGGAGCCACGAACGAGAAGTCAATATGCTTGTCAACACTAACTCCCCCGCGAAGGGTATCGGGTCCGTCGAGATCAAAACCTTCTGCAGCGAGTATGTACTCCGTGCTGGCGACCTCGGCGGATCCGTAATTGACCAACTCTACTGTCAGGGACAGGTCGTTACCGTAATCGATAAGACCATTCTCGGCCCCAAAGACACTGTAAGTGAGGTCCAGGTCGGCTGGAGTCTGAATAGTGACTAAAGCGACGTTATCGTCAGGTGGCAGAAGAATTATACCGCTATGTTCGACACTAATCACGAAGATCTCGGCCGGGTTGGGCAGATCAGCCGCGGTCACATCCCATACGACTTCCGTGGTTTCAAAAGCCCCGAGGTTTACAAAGATGGGAGCCGGGTCGAATTCCGATGACCCGTCACTGGCAGCCAGCACCCCCAGAGCGGAAACCGGGGTCGGACTGACATTACCCACTACTGCCGATATCTGGAATTGCTGCCCGGTATTTACCTTTGGCGCATTCGGAGCAATAGCCTCAACGGCAATGACTTTAATGGCTGGAAGCGCTGTAACTGTTATCGATATCTGATCAAAATCGGTTTCTAAAGAAAATTCTCCCGAAACTCCGGGTATGCTGTATCGAATTTCGGCCGCCGTATTCAGAGCGCTACCCAACTGGGATTGTGGTATGAAGACTCCTTCGGTGGTGAATTCATTTATGCCGGGGTTGATTCGACTACCTGGCAGATTCAGGCTGGTGCTGGTGGAAAAGCCTGCGCCTATGACCGTGAATGATGAGCCTTCGGAAACGAAATCCAGCGGTATTTCGCTATCGGCGAAGAGGGAAAACCTGAACGAGACTATCGACCCCGCCGAAACCGTGGTGGGAATCAGTGTCGCCGGATCAACCGAAAGTTGCGGCCGCCGCAGTACATACAGCGAGTCAACCAGAAACTCCTCAACCGTAAGCACCGTGGCGCCTGAGAACATGGTTGGCGTGGCGTCCACGAAATAGTAGTCATTGATTTCGACTACTGATTGCGGCAGTACCCCAATAAGGTCTTCAAACCTCACCGTACCAACTCCAACCAGGGTCGGTGCTGCCGGTCCGTTGTAGAGCGTCGCCAGTGTGGTTCCGTATGGAGCCGGGGCATCCAGTAACCGGACCGTCACAGAAGCGCTATCGATGGGGAGTGCGAATCCTTGGGAGAACACATCGAAAGAAATCGGGAACGGGATTTCTTCAATGATCGAATCGGGCTTGAACGAGCCCGGAACAAAACTGAACGCGTCAAGCGACACTACGGTCACCGGGAACAACGATGAGTCGACCGTGCCATAAGTGGTGCCGTCGAACTCGAACTCGGCCTCAACTACCACGAGAATTGTATCCGTACTGGAGGGATGTTCAATAGCGGGCAATGTTGATTCAACGGTATCAACTCCGTAATTCAGCTGGTTGGCCTCGAATCCCAGTTCCACTGACTGCGGGTGCGACAGAAAGCGTGTGCGCACCCGGACGAATCCCGAAGGTGCCACATCACCCTGCCGGTGTATTACCACATTGACAAGATTCGTGATCGACCACCCGTCGGCGTACACGGAGCTGATTGTTTCACCGGTGTTATCAAGCGCGTCAAGGATATCATAGCCGTTAAACGAGACCAAAACCGGGTTTGACAATATCTGGGCATTCTCCGCGCGAATATTCACCGCGCCCGACAGACCGTTATAGACAATCCCGGCCGGTAGCAACTGGACTATGTTATCGCTTAACAGGGCGTCATCTGCCAGCACATCGGGAGACAACGATCCGATCGAAGACACTAGCGAAATCGGTTCCTGTGAAAGCGAATAGTCGATTACGGGGTTGTCAAAGGCGTCATACAGGGCAATCGAGCCCGAGCCGCGAAAGGGATGTCCCACAAACTGAGTCGGGTCAATAACCAGATCCATGCGGTCAAGAGCGCCCGTCAGAACCGTGATTAAGCCGGATGTTCCGGTAATGTCCCCCACTGTCGCCTGAACGCGAGCTTGTCCGGGGGTGGTCGCAAGGAGTGTGGAACCATTAAGGGTTCCTATACAGTCGCCGCAATCGAGCGACCAGGAGAAAACCAGATCAACAATCTCGTTACCGAAGGCGTCGAAACCCTCAGCAGCAAAGGTAAGATCGTCGCCTGCGATCAGAGTCGTATCAGCCGACGGGCTGACAACTATTGACTGGAGGTTGCTCGACTCTATACTAAACGGCTCAGAAAAAGTCGGACCGGCAATAATAGCGTTACTCTGTTTGAACGCAACGGCCGCGATCTGATAGTCACCAGCTACTACCGGGTTACCGATATTCGAGATATTCAGAACAACATCAATATAGGTGAGGTCATCAGAGAAGATTATATCATCCTGATGGATCTGCTGAAGATGGATTGTCAGAAGCTGTCCGTCGATGCTAAAGCGTTCCACCTCCAATTCGAGCGGCTCATAATTATCAGATATCTCTATCACCTGAATCAAGCTGAGATCGAACCCCTCCGGAAAGGCGAATTTCAGGCCTCCGTTTTTTATCAAGTCGTATGTGAACTGCTCTATTTTGAAGTCAATCCGGTAGGCGGTTGCAACACCGGCTACGGAAACATCGGGGGTAACAACGAGATCAATGAGATTCTCATCGGCCCCCGTTTCCGCCACCCCGAGAGTGGCGAGCAAAGAATCAAGGTCGGAAATCAGGGAAAGATCACCTGCCTGGGCGCGGGTCTGAGTGGGCAATAATGCTACAAGAGCAAAGAATATGAGAAAAACCAACTGAAAACGTCTCATCGGGTAACGGTATTCCTTATCAGACTGAAAGCGCTATAGTAACCCGACCTAAAAAAAGCAAACCTTATGCCTCAGGCCGGGCCATATGTCAAAATGGGAAGGGAAAATTGTTCCCCCTCCAGAAGGCATGTAGTAATAGCTAATCTTCTACTAAAATATAACTTACAAAACCGAAAAAGAACCGAAAAATCTTTGGTGCCCGGCTCCACGGGCTACCTGCTGCCAGAAGTAATCTATGAGTATGTAATAGGTTGCACTATTATTCACCGGCTTTGCAGGAGTGCCAGATTTTACCCCCTTCGGCTTAGCCTCTCAGCCGCCGTGACTGTATTAGACATTAACATGGCGATTGTCATAGGCCCAATTCCCCCCGGAACAGGAGTTATATAGGATGCCCGCTGGCTACACTGGTCGAACTGCACATCTCCCACCAGGCGGTAGCCTTTCTCGGAACCGGGATCGTCGACTCGATTAACCCCAACATCGATGATGACAACACCGTCCTTCACCATGTCGCCGGAAATGAACTCAGGCTTTCCAATCGCGGCAATGAGTATGTCTGCCCGACGCGTTATCTCGGGAAGATTGTGACTCCGTGAATGTGCCACTGTAACCGTCGCGTTGGCCATCTTAGCCTTCTGCATAAGCAATGCCGCGACCGGCTTCCCGACTATATTGGATCGGCCCACGACCACCACTTCCTTCCCGGACGGGTCGATCCCATAGTACTCGAGAAGTTTGATTATCCCGTAGGGAGTACAGGGTAACAAGTCACCGCGGCCGATCAGCATCATACCCACGTTGTAAGGATGAAATCCATCAACGTCTTTCTCCGGAATGATCGTCAGTGTGACCGCTAATTCGTCCATATGCGACGGCAGTGGGGACTGAACCAGTATGCCGTGTATATCAGGGTTCTCGTTAAGCGAGCGAACAATATCCTCCAGTTCATCCTGTCTGATACCCGCTTCCCTGCGAATGACCTGAGAGTACATGCCCAGTTTCTCGCACGTACGGGCCTTGCTATTGACATACGTTTCTGACGCCGGGTCATCTCCGACCAGCACCGTAGCCAACCCCGGCGTTGTGCCGGCATCTTTAAGAGCCGCGATACGGGGTTTTAGTTCCCGCTTAATCTTTTTCGCAACTTCCCTGCCTTCAATTATTTGTGCCATCACATCTAATGTTATACTTTAATCTTCTGGTTCGTCGTTATGGTTCTTATTCTGGAAGGCTTCGAGGTCGAAGTCCTCTTTGAATCTCTCGATCGACAGCGCCTCCCCGGTCTGGCGGTCTATCTTGACAACTACCCCGGAAATCTTGACGTCTTCACTGGCCGTAGAAAAGCGAATGGGCATTCCGGTCAGAAACCGTTCCACCGACGGCTTGACTTCCATACCTATAACCGACTCGTGAGGACCAGTCATACCCGCGTCTGTGATATAGGCTGTCCCCCGCCGCGTTATCTTTTCATCGGCGGTCTGAACGTGAGTGTGAGTGCCTATGATGGCCGAGACCAAACCATCGAGGTAATAAGTCAGGGCCTGCTTTTCGGAGGTTGCCTCGGCATGGAAATCTACGAAGATGACGTTGGTATGTTTACGCATAGCAGTCAGTTCACGATCAGCGACCTTGAAGGGGCAGTCGATATCTTTCATGTAGGTTCTGCCCATCAGGTTGAGGATACCGATTTTCACATCATCGACGCTGTCGATAAACGAGCCCATACCCGGCGCTGTGGGTGGATAGTTGGCCGGGCGCAGCAAACGGGGCCGGGTGTCAAGGTACTTAACGATATCCATCCTGTCCCAGATATGGTTTCCGGAGGTTTGTACGTCCACCCCGTAACTGAAAATCTTGCGCGACATTTCCGTCGTTATGCCGAATCCCCCGGCGGCGTTTTCCACATTGGCAATTACATAGTCGGCCTGGAATCTCTCGCGCAGCGGTTTGGTCAGATGCGCGGCAGCCTGACGTCCGGCTTTACCGCAGATGTCAGCGATAAAGAGAATCGTAAACGGCGTCATTAAGTAAATCTTTCTAAGGCGGAGCGAGGGCAAGAGCCGGCTGTCTCCGCCGCAATCAGCCGGCATTATGTATATAACGGGTGGCGGACACCCGATACAAGCAATTATTTGGCGAACTCGGTGGCGCGCGTCTCTCTTATAACCGTAACTTTGATTTGTCCCGGATACTGCATTTCCTTCTCGATCTTCTCAGCCAGATCGCCGGCGAGAATCGAACAGGCCAGATCGTCAAGGGATTCATTCTCCACAATTACGCGGACCTCCCGGCCGGCCTGAATAGCGTAAGCCTTGGATACGCCCTTGAAGCTGTCGGCAAGCTCTTCCAGCTGTTGCAGTCGTTTAATATACGCCTCGAGCGGTTCCCTGCGGGCACCCGGGCGCGCCCCGGAAATGGCGTCAGCCGCCTGGACCAGGATCGGGTAAGGACTGTTCATGGGCACGTCACCATGATGAGACTCGATCGCATTCACCAGGATTTCGTTTTCCTTGTAACGGCGAACGAAGTCCGCACCGATAGCGGTATGGGTACCTTCCGTCTCCCGGTCAATGGCCTTTCCAATATCGTGCAGTAAACCACATCTCTTGGCCAAAACATCGTCGAGCTCCAGCTCAGCCGCCATCAATCCGGCCAGCACGGCGACTTCTTTCGCGTGCGAAAGGACGTTCTGTCCGTAGGAGGTACGGAAGTTGAGTTTGCCCAGTTGATACACAACATCCGGGTGAAGGCCGTGAACACCCAGCTCAAAACAGGCCTGCTCTCCCGCCTCCCGCACTATGACTTCCATCTCCTTCTGGGCCCTTTCGACGACTTCCTCGATTCGGGTAGGGTGTATCCGCCCGTCAGAGATAAGCTTCTCAAGCGCCATCCGCGCTATTTCGCGCCTGACCGGGTCATATCCGGAGAGAATTACAGCTTCCGGAGTATCGTCAACTATAACGTCAATACCCGTGGCGGTTTCGAAGGAGCGTATATTACGACCCTCCCGTCCTATGATGCGCCCCTTCATCTCATCGCTGGGAAGATTAACGACCGATACGGTCGATTCAACGGTGTGATCAGCGGCGCACCGGTAAATGGATGATATGATAATCTCCTTGACTTCTTTCTCGGCGTCTTGCTCGGCCTTTTCCTTAATTTCTTTTATGTGCGCGGCAGCTTCCATCTTGGCCGCGTTGACCATATTGTCCATCAGTTGCTTCTTGGCCTCATCGGGAGTCATTTGGGCAATTTTCTGCAACTTTTCGTTCTGAGCATTGATTATGTCATCGAGCTGTTTCTCTCTTAGCGATATACCTTTGTCTCTGGCCTGAAGGTTCTTTTCGCGGTTGGACAACTCTCTCTCGCGAACCTCGAGAAACTCCAGTTTCTTCTGTACCGAAGCCTGCTGACTTTCCAGTTTCTTCTCGGCGCTGTCGAGTTCGCGACGTTTGCTTTCGGCTTCCCGCTCAAATTCACCTTTCAGCTTAAGCCATTCTTCGCGGGCTTCTAGAACAGCTTCTTTCTTCTTTATCTTAGCTTCATTCTCTGCTTCGGCGATTATCTTTTTCGATTCCTCGCGGGCGTGATCGCGCTCTTTCTGTATGGCCCGGCGAGCCAGAAAACTGGCAAGGAAATAAGAAGCAATCGCGACGACAATTCCTATGACAACGATAATGATAGCGTCGTTCATGTTCTCCTCCCATCCGGCGGCAACACCGAATGATCGATCTATTAAAAATGACGGATGAAGAACGAGCGGATTGAAGAAAGTATTCGTTTATCGAGACTACGGCACCTACAAAAGGGCCTTGTCGAGTCGCGCCAGGATATCATCTATCCGAGCGTCATATTGCTCCCCCGAATGCTCCCGAGTTTCTTTTTCCCCATGCAATTCGGAAGCAATAGACATAGCTGCCAGTATGGCCACTTTATCACGGGCTACGACACGACTGTCCTTGGCTGCCTCTCTCATTTTGGCATCAACGTATTTAGCTATCCGCGATATATGCGCCGGATTGCCTCCACCGGTGATGGGATACTCTTCACCGTAGATATTTACCATCACCTTTTTCGAAGTTGAAGAATCTGCCATTGGTTTATAAATACTAAATCCGCTTATTTCTTATCCTACTAACCTACAACAATTTATAGCGTTACGGCGGTTAATGTCAAGTAAAAAATCATTCAGCCAGGCTTTGAAGCTGATCAAGCCGGTCCAGAATGCCGATAAGCTTGGTCTTTGCCGTTTCCGACTTATCGGCCGTGCTAAGCCTCAGCCTGTCGTGTTCTTTGCGGAGCTTTGTCAGCTCCTTTCTAAGTTCCACGTTGGCTTGCTTTAAGGATTTGTTCTCCTCGCTCAAAGCCTCAATTCGCTTTACCACGAGGTCAACCTTACTGGAAAGGAGGTCGAGTTTGTTAGCCATTTTTAATTATCCCTGATTTGCGCCTTGAAATCTCGCTTAAGTACTTCAACTACTGCCTGCTGCTTCTGGTCAACCTGTTCACTTGACAGGCTGCCTTCGCGCGACCGGTAATTTATCGAAATAGCAATTGATTTCCTGCCGCTCTCAATCTGTTTACCGCGATATAAGTCAAAAATATGTACCGATTCGGCCAATTCTCCGGCTGTTACTTTCACGGCTTCGACAAGGTCACCCGCCTTAACGTCGTCATCTACCACTATGGCAATGTCGCGCGGAGCGGCGGGGTAGACCGGCAGCGGGCGAAACTCGCTCATGCTCTGCCCCGGAACCATCAGGGCTTCCAAATTAATCTCGGCGTAATGAATGTCCTGCTTGATGTCGAATCGATTGGCAACGGCCGCGTTGATTCGCCCGGCCCAGCCGACCGCGCGACCTCCGCAAACTACCTCGAAGCACACTGTCTCGTCAAATAGAGGGTGGGGCGCCGGAATGTATTGGACGGCTCCCCAGCGAAAATGCTCATTCAACTCGGTCAGAACCCCGGCAATATCATAAAAGTCATACGGGCGGGGCTGGTCGCGCCAGGTATGGACGGTCTCTCCAGTCACCGCCAGCCCAAGGCGCCGTTCCTCAACGCACTCATCCCCCGCCGGCAGGTAAACCTTGCCAATCTCGAAAAGGCAGAGGTCCAGATTCCGATGAGCAATATTATGGCCGATTGTATTCATTGTCGTCTGCAGAAGTGATATACGCATGGCATTGAGGTCTTCGGACACCGGGTTGATGATCTTAACCTGAGGCGAGTCGGGATACAAACGACTGGTGAGACGACCGTCGACCAGACCATGATGGACCATTTCATCGAAACCGGCTCCGGTAAGAATGCGCTTGGCTTGCTGATTGAACCGGTCTTCATACTGTACTGCCGTCAAGAGCGGGCCGATGTTCTCGGTGGCGTCGGGTATCTTGTCGTATCCGCCGATCCTGGCCACCTCCTCAATCAGATCAATCTCGCGCTCAATATCCGGTCGAAAGGTTGGCACCAGTACCTCCAGCGGGTCGTCACCACTGACCTCAAACTCCAGCCCGGTAAGAACATCCTTCATCGTATCGTTAGAGAAATCCGCTCCAAGAACGTAGCGGCAGCGTTCCGGGCGAAGAATCACTTTCCTTGGTTTTATACGCTCGGGGTAGCAGTCGATTATTCCCCGGAGAACCTCTCCCCCGGCTAACTGCTGCATTAAGGCGGCGGCACGGTCGATGGCGAAGGGGATACCATTGGGATCAGCTCCCTTCTCAAATCGGGCCGACGATTCTGTGACCAGCCCCAGTTCCTTGCGTCCCCGGCGAATAACCGCAGGGTTGAAATAAGCTGCCTCCAGAAGGATGTTACTCGTATCATGTTCTATTTCCGAATCCAGCCCGCCCATGATACCGCCGGCGGCCACACCCGTTTTGCCGTTGGTGATAAGCAGAACTTCGGGACTCAGCTCATGTTCATTGCCGTCAAGCGTAACGAATTTTTCTTTATTACGGGCGCGCCTGACCACCACCTCACGTGAGCCGAATCGTTCGAGGTCGAAAGCATGGAGGGGGTGTCCCGTCTCCAGCATGACCAGATTGGTGATGTCCACGATGTTTGAGATGGGCCTCACACCGGACATCAGGAGCCTTCTTTTCAGCCACCACGGAGACGGGCCGATTTTGACATTCTTGATTATGCGGGCGGCATAGCGCGGACAGCCGACAGGGTCATCTATGGCCACTGCGGCCACCGAGGAAGCCTCTTCGCCGGACTCGCTCAACTCGACAGGCGGTCTGTTAAGCTTCACACCGGCGAGGGCGGCAAGATCCCTGGCTATCCCGATGGCCGACATCGAATCGGCCCGGTTGGGAGTGAGTTCGAACGACAGTATGAAATCATCGAAACCGAGTTGCTTCGCAAAAGGCGCACCCGGCTCAAGATCATCATCAAGCACCATTATGCCGCTGTGATCATCGGATATCCCCAGTTCACGCTCGGAACAAATCATCGCCGAGGATTCCACGCCCCGGATCTTAACCTTCTTGATAACGATGTCGCCGTCCAGGCGGGCACCTTCCAGGGCCACCGGTACTGTCTGGCCGACAGCGACATTCGGAGCGCCACAAATTACATCCTGGGTGGTTTTTCCCAGTTTAACCGAGGCAAGCTTAATTTTGGTCGCGCCTTCAACGGCTTTCAGGTCGGTTACTTTGCCGATCACGATTCGGTCCATGAAGCGGTCGGCGGCTTCGATTTTTTCGCAAGCCGTGCCACACATGGTCAGCCGCTCTCCCATCTCCTGTGCCGACCATTCAAGACCGGTCAATTCTTTGAGCCATTTATATGAAACTATCATCTTTTACTTAAACTGCCTCAGAAAACGAATGTCGTTGTTAAAGAACAGGCGAATATCGTTAATCCGGTATTTCAGCATAGTGGTGCGCTCGACACCGATCCCAAACGCATAACCCGTGTATTTCTCCGAATCAATGCCGGCCATATCCAGAACGTTCGGGTCGATCATACCACAGCCGAGAATTTCCAACCATCCTGTCTGCTGACACAGTTGACACCCGGTCCCTCCGCAAAGAAGACATGAGATATCAACCTCTGCCGACGGCTCCGTGAACGGAAAGAATGACGGACGGAACCGAAGCTTCACGGCTTCGCCATAAAATGCTTTGCAGAAAGCCACCAGGGCGCCCTTAAGGTCCGCCATTGACACCCCTTCGTCCACGAGAAAGCCATCTACCTGATGGAAAGCGACGTGGGCTCGCGAGGAGATGGCCTCGTTGCGGAAACACAGGCCGGGCGTGATAATCTTGATGGGGGGCTGCTGCTGCTCGAGGACGCGGGCCTGTAGCGGTGTAGTGTGCGTTCTCAGAACCCGGTTACCCTCCACGAAAAAGGTATCCTGCATGTCTCGGGCGGGATGGTCGGGAGGGAAATTGAGCGCCTCGAAATTGTAATAATCTGATTCAATATCCGGGCCACGGGCAATAGCAAAGCCCATACCATAAAAGATCTGGCACATCTCCTCAATGACCTGCTTGGCCAGATGGATGACGCCGATACGAGAACTGGTACCGGGCAGGGTGGGATCGAAACTGACCGTGGCTGTTGTTTTGCCGAATCTTTCTTTGGCGGCTGCGAGGTTTTCTTCCAGCTCGGCCCTGGCGGTGTTAGCCGCAGCCCCGACCGACTTCTTGGCCTCCAGGGAGAGATCTTTCAGCCCCTTGAGAATAGATGTAATAGCCCCTTTGCGGCCGAGATATTTTACATGAATTTCACCGAGGCGCTCGAGCGAATCAGCCTTACTGATTAGTTGCAGCGCTTCCTGTTTTAGTCTATTGACGTCGTCAAGAAGGGACATAAAGAGGCACTTCGGCGTTAGTTTCCGGTTGCCATCTTCACCAGATTCGAGAATGTTGCCTCGTCTCTGGCCGCGATATCCGCCAGCACTTTGCGATCGAGGTTAACTCCGGCCTTTTTGATCCCGGCCATAAAGGTTGAATAATTAGTGCCGTTCATCCTCGCGGCAGCCGAGATACGGACTATCCACAAAGACCGAAAGACGCGCTTCTTGTTGCGCCGGTCCCGATAAGCGTATTTCAAGCCCTTGTGTACCGTTTCAAGGGCAGTCCGGTAGAGTTTAGACCTGGCGTTATAATTACCGCGGGCTCTATCCATAACTTTCTTGTGCCGCTTATGCGCGGCGACATTATTTTTAGAGCGTGGCATTTTTCGATTTCTCCTTAACCTTCCAAAACCCGTCTACGACGGAATCATTCGTCTTACTCTTTTAATGTCAGCATCAGAAACTAGAGTAGCTTTTCTCAACTGCCTCTTGCGCTTTGGGCTCATCTTTGTCAGAATATGTGTTTTGAAGGCTTTATTCCGTTTGATCTTGCCGGTAGCCGTCTTTCTGAAGCGTTTCGCGGCGCCCTTATTGGTTTTCATCTTCGGCATCTGTCGTTGTTCCTTCTTCGCGTTCTTCTTCAGGCTCGTGAGAGTCCGGTGTTGTCAGTTCTTTCTTGTGTTTATCTTCAGCCAGCTTGGCCAGTTTGGCGTCCCGCATTTTCTTTAGAAGCTCGGGACTGGGACCCAGTATCATTGTCATCGTGCGCCCCTCAAGCTTCGGCTCGACTTCTATCTGTGAAATCTCATTCAATTCCTCGGCCACCCGGTCGAGAATCTTCCGACCGAATTCCGTGTGGGCCATCTCGCGCCCCCGGAACATTACGAATACTTTGACCTTGGCACCAGCCTCCAGAAACTCTCGCACATGCTTGGTCTTGAATTCAAAATCATGGTGGTCAATCTTCGGCCGGTACCGCATCTCTTTCAACTGAAAAGAATGCTGCTTCTTCTTGGCCAGCTTATCCTTCTTGGCCAGCTCGTACTTGAACTTGCCATAATCCAGGATGCGGCACACCGGGGGACGACTGTTAGGCGCTACCTCAACCAAATCCAGCCCGTATTCACGGGCCCGTTCGAGCGCCTGGTCAGTAGGAACAATGCCCAGTTGATCACCGCCCGGGCCAATGAGGCGTACCGGCGAGATCCTGATCTGGCCATTGATCCGAAGGTCCTTACTTACTATGAACTCCTCCTATGCTCGGGTCTTTATCTTTTCGTCAGACCTTTTGACTCAATTTCGTCATTTAGCAGGCCGATGGCGCCGTCTATTGACTGGCTTCCGATATCACCGGCCCCATGTTTTCTAATCGAAACGGTTTGCGAATCCACTTCCTTGGCACCCACAATAAACATGTAAGGCACCTTGAGTAGTTCCGCGTCCCTGATTTTAGCACCCACTTTTTCCGACCGGTCGTCAAGCTCGGCTCGGATACGATGCTCCCGGAGCTTCTCAACGACCTGTCGCGCGTAGTCGTTGATGCTATCTGTAATGGGCAAGACTTTTGCTTGAACAGGCGCCAACCACAGCGGAAAATCCCCGGCGTAAAACTCGATGAGCACGCCGAAAAACCGCTCGATAGCGCCTAACAACGCCCGGTGTATCATGTAGGGGCGCTTCTGCTGCCCGTCCGAGTCAATATAATAGAGGTCAAACCTTTCGGGCAAGGAAAAATCGAACTGGATGGTCGAGCATTGCCAGCTGCGGCCCAGGGCATCCTTGATTTTGATGTCGATTTTCGGTCCGTAAAAAGCACCTCCGCCCTCATCAACATCATAATTCAGTCCCGAATTCTCGAGAACCTGGCGCAGCCCCTCTTCGGCACGACGCCAGTCGGCAACTTCGCCAATAGCCTTCTCCGGGCGAGTCGAAAGAAAGGTGTCGAATTCGCTGAATCCGAATGACCTCAGAATGTGCAAACAAAAATCGAGCAACCACGCCAATTCCTCTTCCATCTTCTCCTGTGCCACAAAGTGGTGAGCATCATCCTGGGTGAGCCCTCTAACCCGCATAAGACCGTGCAGAACACCGCCCCTTTCATATCTGTAAACGGTACCTAACTCAGCCCATCGCTGAGGCAAGTCACGATATGACCACAACCTGGATTTGAACATGGCTATGTGGAAAGGGCAGTTCATCGGCCTGATCTGGTAGTCGCGTCCCTCGGCCTCGATGGTTCCGAACATATCCTCTTTGTAGAAGCTGGTGTGACCACTCTGCCGCCATAAATCGAAATTGGCTATATGGGGTGTGAAAACCAGCTCGTAACCGTGCCGGAGATGTTCCTCACGCCAGAAATTCTCGATCTCATTTCTGATTCTGGCGCCTCGCGGCAGCCACAGCACCAGACCGGGACCAACCATATCCGAAAAAGTGTAAAGCTCAAGCTGTTTCCCTAGCAGCCGATGGTCTCGCTTCTTGGCCTCCTCCAGGCGCTTGAGGTAATCATCCAGCATCGACTTTTTGGGATAGGAAACACCATAGATGCGCTGCAGCATGGTGCGCTTTTCATCTCCTCGCCAGTACGCGCCCGAAGTCGAGGTTAGCTTAAACGCCTTTATCAGCCCGGTCCGCGGAATATGTGGCCCACGACACAAATCTTCAAAGCGCGAGTGGTAATAGAAAGTAACCTCATCACCCTCCATATCTTCGAGCATTTCGACTTTGTAGTTTGCGCCCTTACTACGGTAGTAGTCAATAGCTTCCTTACGGGTTTTTACCTCACGGCTAAACGGGGCGTCCTCATCTATGATCTCCTTCATCTTAAGCTCTATCTTCTCCAGATCCTCGGGGGAAAACGGCGTCTCGACTTCAAAGTCATAGTACCAGCCTTCATCGATCGGAGGACCAATGGCAAGCTTGGCACCCGGGAATAACTCCAGAACCGCCTGGGCCATTATGTGCGAACTGGAATGCCAGAATACCTGCCGGCCCTCTGCGTGGTCAAAAGTCAGAATCTCAACCGGGGCTCCGCTCTCAATAGGCGCGTTCAGATCAGTCACGACCCCGTTAACCTTGACGGCGATGGCCTCCTTGGCCAGACGCGGGGAAACCGCCTGAGCTATATCATAACCGGTTGTTCCCGACTTGAAATCGCGCACCGAACCGTCCGGAAAATTTACCTGAATCAGTCCCATAACAATTCTGCACTTTAATACCAAAAGCGGGTTACAGTCGTTTGTAACCCACCGCTTAATCGGCAATTACATGGTGGGCGATACTGGAATCGAACCAGTGACCCCTTGCATGTCAAGCAAGTACTCTAACCATCTGAGCTAATCGCCCATCCAGAAACAAACGCATACATAGGCCAAACGGCCTAACACAGTGTCCTATTATATATTACGTAATCTTAAAGTCAAGACTTATTATTTGCCGACAGCAAATAAACCTGATTGGGTATCAATAAGTTACGGCTTACACTATGAAGCCAAAAGATAGTGTGCCCGCCCTGTTTGAGTCGCTCAGGAAATACCGGCGATCTGCATAAACGTCTCGGCCTTATTGTACTCTTCCTTTAGGTCCTCGCCGAAAGACACGATATCATCCTCGGTAACATCCAGATAACCGGCCACAGCTTCGTTCAGATCACCGACCAGATGCTGCTCTTCTTCATCGTAGAAGGCTTTCTTGGCAACGTAGTCAGCCAGGCAGACAATATAGGCTATAGGATCAGTCTCCTCGCCATCCTGCGGGGAGTGATGAAACTGTATACCCTGTATCAGCTTATGAGGGATTTTCCATTGCTCTCCGAGAAAAGCCCCGATATGGGTGTGGTCATAACCGAAAAGGCGTTCTTCAATGGTACAATCGGACGATTCCTGGTCCCGGCTTCGCTCCGCCATCAATTGCTTATGCTCTTCGGGCAGGTAGCAACAGATTACCATTTTACCGACGTCGTGCAATAGTCCCGTGGAAAACGCAGCATCCGGATCGACGATGCCCCGGGAGCGAATCCTTCTTGCCAACAAACGACAGGCAAAAGCCGTCGACAGGGAGTGCCGCCAGTATTTCTCCTGGTATTCTTCATCCAGGTTTTTCCCTTTGAACATATCAAGGACCGAGGCTGACAGCACCAGGTTCTTGACAGCTTCGAAGCCGATTATAACCACCGCCTGCCTTACCGACTCAATCTCCTTGGCAAGTCCGTAGAAGGCCGAGTTTGTTAGCCTGAGAACCTTGGCCGACATAGCCGGATCTTCGGACAGGATTGAAGCAACCTTCACGGCACTGACGTCCGGGTCGTTGATGACCTTTTGAATCTGATGAAAGACTATCGGAGGGGTGGGGAGATTCCTAATGTTAGAGACTACTCTCTTGACCTTGTTGTCTATTTCCGCTGTTATCATGGTACTTACTATTTATAAAATTGGTTTATATTTTCCAGCATTTCGTCAATCATCTTTTCCAGTGTTACGCTCTTAACAGAAGCTCTTTCGTAGAAACCGGAATCGATCCTTTCTTGAATTAGCCCCACCATATCGGGCCAGCACTCGACGCTATCTTTTACAGGTCTTTCTTGCTCCAGGGCAGATTTCTCGTCCGTTCTCTGGTCCTGAAGGCGCTCCCGCGCCTCGGTGGAGATCCTGACGTCATCCGCCGGTTGATTTCCTGCTTTGGCTAGTCTATCTTTTTCCTTCGGGCTTTCCGGCCTGCTACCGGCCGTTTTAGCATTGTTGATAGGTCCTATTTCCATCACTGCACCTTCCTTAATTCCTATATTATCCAACCAACAATTTCTTACCTTGCCTGAACCTCTCTTTACTCCTATCTCTTGCCATCGACAAACTGAGCCGACGGCGTCCCGGTCTGAATGTATTGCATTATCTTATGGCTGTTCTTGAGTTCATCGAGCTCGACCTTAATCCGGTCGTGCCGGTTTCTCATATACTCTTCATTCTCAGCAACCAGTGCCGCGCTCTTCTTGACCAGCGTGACAATACTGTTGACGATCTTTCTGATATCCGGCGATACGGCCGCCAACTTAAAAAGCCGCGGGTGCTTTTGCTGCAGGGCCCGAATCTTTTCTTCGGATTGCCGGATGCGCAGATGACAGCGCTCTACCTCAGCGAATAGATCCAGCAGCTTATCGTCTTTTTCGTATCGAATCAGGTCTCTCTGTTTGTCGAGCAAGACATACAGCGACTGGTAAAAGGAGTACTCCTCTTTGAGAACTGCCACGAGTTCTTTTTCCAGCAGTGTGATAGCGTTCTGGTTCGTTGGTTCCATGGTCATCCGGTTGTTGCCAGCGGTTCTTTGACCTCGTCGGCCTCGGATCGCTGAGAATCCTGGTTGTTCTGCGCCTGTTCCTTTAGCCCCACCCAACCCAGACGGAGATTATTCAGTATATTTACGTTATCGTCAATCTGTTTCAGATCTTTGGTGGCCTCGATCACGCTGGTCTGGTTTATCACAAACGCGTATATGCGACCAAGCTGCTCTGCTATAGCGCCACCCTCTTCCATATTTAGAGTAGTATACAGGTGAGTTATGAACCTCTTGGCTCTCTGAAGCTGCTCATAGCCACTGTCATTATCCTCTTCTTCGTACGCCTTGCGGGCAGCCCGGTAGGCCTCGATAGCCCCATCGTAGACTTTAATTACCAGATCAAGCTGAGATTTCCCGAGCATGTCGGTCTCTTGGTAAGCCGCTAAACCTTCCTTCATACGATCTCCTATATCGGGTTAGTCCTTCTGGTTGAACTTCCAATTCATATTCAAAGAATTTAACTGTGTCGTGAGATACTGACTCTGGGCGTTCAGTTCGCCCAGGATAAGCTCCATCTGGTAAAACTGCTCATACAGGGCTTGGCGCCGCAGCTCGAGTAGTTCGTCGATATCGGCAATTCGTTCCGTCAAGGCGTCAATCTGGTTCTGGTAGGACCTGATCCGGCGGTCAAAGGTACCGTCACCGGTCATGGTCACGCTGTCCACATATTCGGCCATCCGGGCCGCGATGCCCTTTGTGATAGTAATGGTGGCATCGACACCGGAGATAACCTGTGACTCGTCAAGCGTGACCAGGATTTTCAGGCCGTCGGTAGTGGCGTTACCCTCTTTACCCGTCAACGTCTGGCCGGTGCCTTCGGCTTCCTCGCCGTTGATGGTTCCGGCTACGTCAAGACCTTCAATCGTCGAGCCGCCGGAGAGCCCCAGTATGGCGTACGCGT
This sequence comes from Candidatus Zixiibacteriota bacterium, assembly GCA_020351995.1. Lineage (GTDB taxonomy): Bacteria > Zixibacteria > MSB-5A5 > GN15 > FEB-12. Next base: position 308,006 of record CP070674.1, on the reverse strand, counting down.
TGTTGGTTTGTTCGGTCACCAACTCCACCTTTGAGCTTGAGCCGTAGGTCGAACTTACTATGTTGATATAACCGGTTTCCGCTCCCGTTGACACCCACTCGACTGTCACGTCACGATTGCCCAGCTTGGAATCATTGTCTATTTGCGCCTGAATTTCCCGAATCAGTGTCTCGGTGGTGCTATAAGTACCGGTGCTTAGAATGATCTCATCGGAGGTCAGACCGTCGACCGTTAACCGGAGTCGGTTATTGGTGGTCGTGAGGTTTATGGGCGATGTTGCCGGGTCGGTTATGCCCGCGCCCTGAAAGGCCCCATGACTCGCCGCCTGCGTTATGTCGACCTGAAATCCCGTGCCGGTGACTGTCTTCTCGGTGGAAGATATGAATTCAATAAAAGAGCTGGTAGAACTACCGTCGCTGGCAAAAAGGCTGATAACATCATCAAGATTATTCTCCAGCGCATTGTCGAGTCGAGATGGGTCGGCTATAACCAGCTTGCCACTGGCATTTGTGCGAATACCGATTGAATAAAGCTGGTTGAACTGACCGCTGATCCCCGGTATCGTCGAGCCCGCCGCGTAACGAAGCGAGTTTTGCATACTCCAGACGGTGGCGTCTCCGAACAAAACGCCGGCATTGCTGGCATCCTGATCATACTTGTTCTGATTGTCGATGTATTCCGTGACGTCGTTATAACGATCGATAAAGGTCTGAATCTGTGCCTTGATACTGGTGATATCGATACCGGTACTTATGGTAACGCTCTCTCCCGGGGCCGTTTCCTTGAAAACGTTAAGGGAAATCCCGCCGATCAAGTCTTCGAAGCTGTTGGTATCCGAGGTGACCGTTATCGGCGAACCTGTGCCACCAGTGGAGCCGAGTGTTATTTTGGCATCCGAGGCTTGCTGTAAGAGCGGAGAAAAAGTGCCTATCTGAAAAGTATCACCAGCTGTCAGTACACCCGCCGAAAATGACAGGGTGAGGCCATCAGCACCGTCGCCAACAAGCTCGACTTCCGTATCCGCCTGCGTAACGACAATCGACCCTGAGTTAGTGCCGTCGGTCCAGTCAATCGTAATGTTATCGGTGCCGATTGTCTGAGCCCCGGTGCCGGCAACCGTAAACGTGTAAATTTTGTTTTCCGCGCCTGTATATGCCGCCATCGAACCGAGCGAGACCTGAGAAGTCGAACCGGAACTCATCATCAGGGTCTCGGGTACGTCGAAGTGAGAATTTGTGAAATCGAGATTGCTACCACCTGTAAGATCCGCTTCGATTGTCACCCGGTTGGCCGCGCCAGTGCTGTCACCGGTAATTATCAGACGATAGGGATTGGATTCGGAACCATCGTTTATTATCGATGCTGTTACACCCACCTCGGCGTCATTGATGGCCTTCTTGATTCCCACCAGTGAGTTGTTGGACGAGTCTATTGTCACTGTCCGCACCGAGCCATCGCCAACCCGGATACTGATAGTACCGGTACCGAAAGAAGACACCGCCGAATCCGTAAAGCCCTGGCTGGCAAGCTGGTGATTTCGGGCCAGCGATAAAACTTGTACATTATATGATCCGTCGCCAAGCCTTCCGCTGGAGGTGGCGCTCAGAACCGATTCGTCTGAGACGTTTACCGAACCCTTCTCAAACGTGCTCACCCTGGCGAGCTTCTTTAGTTCCGCGCTCAGAGCCAGGAACTTAGCCTGCAAAGCTTGATAGGCCGTTATAATCGACTGCTTTTCGGCCTGCTCCAATTCAAGCAGAACGGCGTTCGTGCGTTCGAACTCTATGGTCGCATCTATGATTTGAGTGTAGTCGATACCGGAATTAAGCCCGGTGATGGAGTTAGCGGCTGGCATTCAATACTCCTGTATACGGTGACATCAATGTCCAATCATTACTCGAACTGTTTATCGTATTCGGGGGAGGCTGACGCCTCCCCCGAATTATCTATCACGACTTACAAGAGTGACAGAACCACCAGCGGGACCTGATAGGACAGGGCCAACATAGCTGAGCCGGCCTGAACCAGAATCTGGTACTAGTTGAATTCTGACATCTCCCATGCCATATCAGTGTCACGAATCTGCGACTCGGAAGCCGTCAGGTTCTGAGCGGCGATCCTGAGGTTTCTCAGGTTGGACTCCAGAGTATTCTTCTGGAAGCTTCCCAGAGTACCACGAGTGGTGGATACCTCATTAATAGCCGCGTCGATAACCGACTGAGCATCCTGGGCGCCCTGAACGGTCGTAACATCGATATCAGCCAGCGAGCGGAACATGTTCTCAGCCAGGCCCGTACCGAGCGATGAGGCTGACATGTTACGCAGGCCGATGCTGGCCGTCTGACCGACGTTGGCGCCGATCTGGAAGACCAGTGACTGGTCGACGTTATAGATCGTCTCAGTGCCGCCCTGAGAGGTCAGGTCATAGAGCAACCTGAGGGACTCAGAACGATCAGCATTGTAGATCGTGCTTTCGATACCGGCAATCACTGAGTTAGCCGGGCCGCCGTCCAGACGGACGTCAAACCGGGCCGCCGATACGTCGAGCAACAGGTTGCCGAGATTGATACCGTTAGGAGCGGTAGCCACCGTCAGCTCCACTCTGCCCTGTCCCGCTTCACCGTCAGAAGCGTTGATCAAGCTGATATCGGAAGTCGAACCGTACTTGACCATATCGACAGTATTGGTATAGCCGTCGAACGCGATCAAAGCGTCGGTTCCGGTGTTGGCCAGAGTATCAACGGTCAGATTCAGAACGTTGAGAACGTTACCGGTTCCGGCGGCACCAGCGGTGACCTGCACCGAGTACGCTGAACCTTCATCGTTGGTGTACATCCGAATCATGTTGTCGTTCCATACCATGGCATCAACGTCGGATATCGTAGCGTCACCCTGAACCTTGCCGAAAGCGGTGTCCAGAGCCTCGTCGAGACGGGTCACCAGGTCAGCCAGGTTGCTGTACACGGAAGCGTTCATGGTAACTATCCGCGCAGCCGCGCTATTGGTGGCCGTATTTACGGTCATTTCAATAATGTTGGCTGAGGCGCCGCGGTCGTTGGCAACGCCAACAGTGAACTGAGCATCAGTCGCCGTGGTGGACGAAGCCTTCGACTGAATCGAGTACTGGGCACCCTGATTAGCCGTCTTGAAGTTCAGAAAGCTACCGTCGGTTCCAGAGCAGACAACCTTTCCGGCCAGCGCCGAATTCAGGTTTATCTGAGCCTGAACTTTTGCGGCTACGTCGGAGGTGTTGTCACCGAGTTCTACAGCAACCGTGAGGGTCTGGTCACCAGTCGGGGACTCGCCGTTTTCCTGATAGTTCAGAATGATGGAGTAGGTTCCCACGTTGGTTGCCGTAGCGGCAGCCAAAGCGGATGAGGATACCACGGCCACCGTAGCGGCTGCGGCAATCTCAAGACCGTTACCCCAGGCATCCGACATCGCGACTGCGTCGGACGTCTTCATCGCTGAATTTGAAGCCTGAAGGACATTGATCGAGTGAATGCCTTCCGACAGGTTGTAGGGATCGCCATCGGTATTGGCCAGCGAGAGACCCAGCGAGGTCGTGTTCAGCTTGGCACTCGGATCGGCCGTCTTGGTGGCCGTGATCGAATGCTGACCGTCGCTGAGGTATGATCTCTTGATGGTCACGCCGGAACTGTTAGCCGACGTAATGGTGGCGATATTGTCCTTGGAGCCGTCCAGAAGCGGCTTTCTGCCGAACTGGGTATTCTTCGCAATACGATCAATAGTGGTAATCGCATTGTCGATTTCTGCCTGGTCGGCAGCCAGCTGATCGGCATCGTTGAAGCCTTCGTTGGCGGCATGGATGGCCAGTTCTCTCATCGAGACCAACAGGTTGTTGATTTCGGTGATCGCCCCTTCAGCGGTCTGGATCATGGAGATCGATCCTTCCGAGTTGGCAATCGCGCGGTTCAGACCGGCAATCTGAGCCCGGAACTGCTCGGAAATAACCAGACCGGCAGGGTCATCGGCACCCTGGTTGATCCGGTAACCGGATGACAACCTCTGCATCGACTTCGTCAGCGCACTATTCGTCTCGTTTAAATTACGATTCGCGTTGAGCGCTGCGAGGTTGTGGTTAATGCGAAGTGACATGTGTCATCTCCTCCTTGAAGATTGTGGGGTTTCCTTTCCCCGTTTTGTATTTCATTGGTTTTCTTTGTTCGACACAATGAATCACTTCCCATGTGAACTTCTTAACGACAGACTCGGCAATCAATGCCTCTGTCCAGTAAGCGGTTATTTAATCCTCCTTACTCAGTGTTGCGTTGGATTAGCTCCTTTCTTAGCTGTTATTTTTCCTTACCATTTAAATCGGCATAAAGTGTGACAACTTTACTGCCAATCATGACCTTGCAGGATGGAAATCAATGGCAGGATCAAGCCTTGCCGACAGGCTCAAGCAGGCTCTGGAGACGACTCTGGGCGGGGGCAAAATCCGGATCAAGCTCAAGCACCCGCTTGTACCCGAGCGTGGCCGAATCCCTATGTCCCATATGGAGATAGCATTCGGATAGGCCAAAAAGAGCGTTTACATCCGAGGGGCAGCGACTCAAAAACTGCTCATAATGGCTCAGAGCTGCCGGGTAGTCCCCGGTCTTAGCGTGTAATTCTGCCAGAACCTTGACAATCTCAGGCTCCTGGTCGAGGTTGGCGGCATATTGTGAAAGGGCCGAGACAGCTTCGGCGTATTTCTCGAGCCTGGCCTGGGCCAGACCGAGATTGCGATAGGTCAGATTGAGCGGTTTCTCGACATCAAGGGCCTTGGCGTAATATTCTTCCGCCCGCTCAAATTGGCCCAGGCTGAAGTAAGAATTACCTAAATTGTTCAGAGTCTCCGCATCCGCGCCGTGGTGGTCTAGAATGGCGAGATAGGTTTCGCAGGCTTTAGAATACTGTCTCGCGTCAAAATACAGGTCCGCCAGCTTTTGTCGAACTGACCGCGAATCCCCGCCGAGACTTACTGCCTTGTCAAATTGCTCCGCGGCTTCATCGCTACGACCCTGATTAATCAAGAAACCACCATACTTAAGATGAGCCTCCGGTTTGCCGTCACTTAGTTCCACCGCCTTGCTATAAAATTCTTCCGACTTATCCAATTCCCCGGCTCTCTCGAAGGCGATAGCCATACCAAGAGCGGCATCCATTCTGCCCGAAGGCAGGCTCAACTGTCGGCAGAAAAGCTCACGAGCCTTCTCACAGTCGCCTTCCTTAAGGAAGATGTTTCCTAACCGCAGATTAGCTTCAAGATATGTGGGCCGTTCCTCAAGGGTCTTCTCCAATTGCTGTCGGGCTGTTTCAAGGTCGCCCTGAATTTCCGCTATAAGGGCCAGGCCGTAGTGGGCGCTGGCGCGATTGTTCACGTGACTTAGAATCAGGCAATCCTTCTCGGTCGACGGATCGTAGCGCTCCTGAACGTCAAGATATTCCTGGTAGGCCTCGCGGGCACGCTCCCAATCTTCCCGTTGGGCGTATACGTACGCTTTCACCATCAGCGAGTCCAGATAGTTTGGCTTTAGCTCAAGGGCCCGCTGTGCGTACTCAAGGGCCGTGTCACAGTCCCCAAGATAGAAACTGGCCGAGGCCACCTGATCCAGACACATCAGGTGAATATGTCGCTGGCTCCGGTCATCGGGATCGGTCAATTCTATCGCTCGTTTGGCGGACTCGAGCACCTTAGGCGCATTCTTCGCTGAAAACACGCCACCTTCGCTCTTCAGCAGTTGCGCGTAATTGAAAAGGGCAAAGTAATTATCCGGATTTTCTTCGAGCTGTTTCTCCAGAAGGGTCTTCGTTCGCTCAAATTTCTGCGACATCTTCTGCTTGTCCAGATCGTACCCGAGGTGCTTAATTCTGGCCCGGGAGCGAGTCACGGGGTGCTCCATGCCGAGCTCCAACAGGTTGTGCACGATACCCTCATAACGTAGATCCAGGTGCCTTCTCCAGAATCTTACCGACGGCAGAAAGGTTTGAAGCTCCTCATTGGTGCCATAGACGTTGTACACATTGATCGATATTATTCCTACCTCGTCCTGATTAATCAGGCGCCGAATTTCCGCGATATCCTCCTGCACGAACCGTTCGTCCGCGTCAATAATGAAGACCCAGTCGCAGGTGGCCTGCTCAAGCGAGTAGTTGCGATGTTTGGAAAAATTCCCTTCCCACAGCTGGTGAAAAATCCTGGCACCGAATGATTCCGCTATCTCCACGGTGCGATCGGTAGAGCCGGTATCAACGATAACAATTTCATCAACCCAGTCTCGAACGGATTCCAGACAACCCGGCAGAAGTTTCTCCTCGTTCTTGACGATCATGCAGACCGATATGGTAGCACTCTGTTCCAGAGAATGGTCCAGAAGTCGCAGTTCCTGAATGTCACGACATTTGCTGAGTCCTTCGGCAATTATCGCGCGAGCCTTTTTAATGTCTCTCTGGTGACGGGCTATCTTTGCTAAGTTTATATACGGCAAATAATTACCCGGGTCGAATTGCAGCGCCGCCTCAAACGCCGCCTGGGCCTCGCTCCATTGTGACATCTCATAATGCGCTGCGCCCACCAGGTTGTGAAGCATACTCAAATGTGAATCGGTCGCTGAAAAATCAAGGGCTGGCAAATCCCCGCCTGAGGATTCTTTCGCCAGCGAAAGATACTTCTGACCATGCTCGATGGCGGCTTTGTATTCGCGCAACCTGAGAGCAATGAAGCACTGGATAAAATGATAATCCAGGCTGTTCGGTTCTTCCTCCAAACCGCGATTGCAGATACCGTCCGCTTCGATCAGCTTGTCTTGATTGGCGTATCCAAACGCCAGGAGACGGTTGTACAACCTGCTGTTAACGGTGTCATCGAAGGGATAATCATCTTTCACAGGTGACAAAGTGTCGAGGATCTTTTCCTCGCTCCCGTGCCGGAGATAGTATTCGGCCAGCGTCAGGCGCAAGGCAACTTCGCGGGGATTTAACTCGATCTGCTTCAGCAGTCCGGCTACCGAGAACTCCGGTTTCCCCGCTTTCGTTGACGAACTGTATCTTCCTCGTTCAGCTCTGCTTTTCTTGCGAAGTTTCTTCTTGGCCATATAGAACTCTATGCTGGCGTTTGCCCTTCCGCTACGGTTGACTCTACCAGACGTTGAAGTTCGGCGCTTATAGCCGCCATTTTATCGTCAGGATTGTACCTATCCAGAATGAACTGTCGGTTCTGCCGACCCAACCCGGCTCTGTCACGACCTTCCATACTCTTAAGAATTTCAAGGCATTCATCGGGGTCATTGAACAGAAAATCGTTTGGGTATAAATTGGCAGCACCATACCAATTATGAATTAGCGGTATCAGTCCACACGCCATCCCCTCGGCTATGGAATAGTGGAAAGACTCGAACAATGAAGTCGATATAACGTAATCCTTGTCGGCGTACCATGCCGCCATATCATCGACCCAGCCGTCATAGTAGACCGGCAACGGGTTCTCTTTCAGGAAATGGTCGAAATACAACTGGAGGCGGGGACCTTGATGTTCTCCGGCGATGTGCAGACTGTATTCCGGGTCGTACTGATGGATTTTCTTGAAGCAGTACAGAAGTAAACCAGGGTTCTTACGATAATTAATGTACCCCACTGAGGCGATCTTCTTTCCATAGACCTTGGAGTCCGGAATTGTGAACCGTGAGCCGTCGACGGCGTTGTGGATCACTATTTGCCGGGTTGGAATTTCAATGCGGTTTTCGAGCACCTGCTTTACGGAATCGTTTACTAATATCAACAGGTCAACCTTGGTCCAGTCTACCATAGACGGCAATTCCGAAAAGGCTTCGTAGCTGTGCAGACGGCACACTATCGGACAGGTCTTGGGAAGCTTGGTAGCCTCCACGAGATAACTGTCACACCACTCGAACCAGGCAATGTCAGCCCATTCCAGAAGCAGTTGCATCCTGTCTGCGGTACCCTTCCGAAAAGTCCGGGTTTCGTTGCCCTTCGATAGGTGACCGACGATATCTTTCAGAAATGTATCGAATGCAGCGAACACGGCTATCTTCTTGCCGCGAATGCCGCTTTCCGCGGACGTGATATGCTGGACCCCGTCATCGGTTGCCGATGGTTGCCCGGACACATTCGTGAGGCGCTCGGCCCAACTCTGAATTTCTCGTATTGACCCGGAAGAAACCCCGGGAGTTTTGGCGTTCAGCATTAATAGATGTTTGCCTTCTGTTACCAGATTCTTCTCCACGCACACTTCCATAGCGTTGTTGCGGGCAATAGCGAGGTTGGGATCGATTGTCAAAGCCTTTTGCCAGTACTCAATGGCCGTTTTGACGTCTCCCCTGTCGTGACAGATCACTGCCATATCGCTTAACAGCGAAGCATTGTCAGGGTTGGCCGCTACGAGTTTGCCAAGTCGCTCAGCGGCCCGTTCAAGCCGTCCCTGCTCCATGTCGAGCAGTACCAAGTTATAATTAGCGTCAAAGTGATCGGTATCGTTTTCAAGTACCTGCTCAAAAAACGCGGCCGCGTCATCAGGTTTCGATAGCGCGAGGGCCAGCATTCCGGCGGTGATTCTGGTATGATTCGACGCTTCAGGGGCTTCCGTAAGAAGCGAGATTATTGGATAGGCCTCTTCGAGTTCGTTCTTATCGAGATATTCATTAGCGATACTCGTGACTTCTTCTGCGGTCAATTGACCTCGGGCGAGATTTTCACGAAGCTCAACTACATCCTGATGTGCCATCCCATACTCCTATTTGGGTGGTGTGTCTGCTGATGACTGCCAGTAAGACTGGCCGTCGTTGGCTCACACCGTAACCGATTCCAATTCCTTTGCAGCCGTCTCTTCCGATTCCTCCGGTAAGGTGTCGAGAATTCGATGAGCGATACGATAATCCGAGTTAACCAGAATAAGCTGTTTGGCCTTGTTGTTTTCGGTATTGATCAGTATCGGCCCCTGAAGATTGACCGACATCTCACTCGGGTCTTCCGGCAGAGTCACGATTACGTAAGTCTCTACTGATTCCACCCGGTCGACCTTGAGCTCGGCTATCTCTTTCGAATTAACCTCGATCTTGTAGTCAGGGAAGAACACCCGGGGATTAACAATAAGAAATGCTACCGCCGGATCATCAGCGGACTGCATCCACAGGAATGGCCGCAGTTCATCGACGTCGATAAGGCAATAGCGCGACAGATGCTCGAAACCGAGGATCGGTTTTTCCGTCTTGATAATCTTATTGTCCGGTATCTCAAGCTGTCCCAGTCGCAGGCTTCTTACAATCATAGGTCCTATCCTTTTATGACTATCTCATGAAATCTAATAGTGAGGGTTGAATTATCTTGGCACTGGCCAGCAGCGCCGCCTGATAGTTATTCTCAAAAGTTGACAGTTGCGTAATCAACTTCGTAATATCTGCATCCTCAATCTCTGAAAGGCGTTTGGTGAATGACAATTCGCGGTCAAGCAGCCGGCTCTGAGTCGCTTCGAGCCTGATAGCCCGGGCTCCAACGCTCGAACGATGATCCAGCATTCGCGATATAGCCTCCTCGAAATTACCCAGGAGCAGACCTACCCCTTCCTGGTCATCTCTCTGAAGGGCGCTTATGAGTACCAGATAAGAACCTAACACGTCGCTTGACCCGAAGATATCCATCAATTTGGATGTCCTGCCGTCTCCGATGTCCTCTATTGTGAAAGAACGCGTGGGGTCATTATTTTCAATTTGTATTCCCCGTCCGTCCGGGTTGATTGAGGCCGTGATATCAAGGCCGCAGGTGTTGAAAGCATCCAGCATATCCTGTACCGTGATCAGAGTCGGACTCCCCAGATTCATGATATGCGTGCGTTCCCCCTGTGAAAGCCGGATTTCGCCAAGTTCATAACCAATCCCGTTATTGAGGTCGGCGATAAGCGAAGTCGGCAGAAGGAGTGGATCCAGATCTGAACCCGGGAAATCCGCAAAGAATTCACCGGCTATGCCCAGTTCGGCTGCGGTCGTCCCACCGACATCCTCCACCAGAAAACTGACTGTCGGATTGAGATCGTCACCTACAAGGATCGGGTTTATCTGCCCGTCGATACCGAGACTGGAGGCCACCGTGTTGAAAACATCGATTTCGGCGATAGACAGGCCGAGAGAGACCCCGTTACTGTCGACTATTTCGAAACCCGTTCCGGCCGCGTTGATCCCCATATTGACATTTGCGATTCCTGCCCCGGCGACCTGAGTATTGAAGGCGGTTATGATATCACCGATAGTCTCGCAACCACTGAAATCAATCTGGATGTCAATCGTACTGTTGTCGGTAAGCCGTATTTTCCCCACCGAGAGGTCCACACCGTTGCCACCATTTATTACCTCAAGTGAGGTAACATCTGATATCAGGCCGTTCTCGGTTGCATCCAGGAGGATATTATTCTGTTCATGCCCTATTTTCGCCACCAGGTTGGTGATGCCGCCGCCGGAGAAAGCGATGTTGAGCATCAGCAGGACATCCTGCACCGTAGTGGCGGTGCTCAGGTTAACGTTTACCGTAATGCCAAGATTCTGATCAGTAATGGTTATCGTGCCGGGTGTCAGGTTAACCCCGTCACCGTTGTGAAGATTGCTGAGCAAAGTACCGGCCGTTACGGCAACATTCAGATCGGCGTTTTCGCCCAGAATTGAAAGCTGTTCGAGAAACACATCAGAGCCAATCAGGTTGACCATCATGTCGGTAGAGGGGTCGATCTGGAACTTGATTTGCCCGCTGTCTCCGTCATATCGAACACCATTTGCCGAGGCGATGAAAGCCTGGTTATCGGTACGAAAGCCGCTGAATATGTACTTGTCCTCGATCTTGGAATTGGCCAGCTGGACTATCTGATCGAACATTTGCTGAATCTCAACGGCCGCAGCCTTGCGCGATGTACCGTCGTCATCCGCTACTTCATTAGCCATGAAGATAGCCAGCTCGCGGGTTGAACTTAGTAGTATGCCTGTTTCTGAGAGAAGACTGTCGTAGTTACCGGCCCAATCCTGCGCCCTATCCACGTTTTTCAGAAACTGACTATTTCTGGAAAGTTCCGACCGATAGTCGAGATCACGTTGTATCCCCAGAGGGTCATCCGAAGGTTTATTAATCCTTCGCCCCGATGACATCTGGGTTTGCATCTCAATGAATCTTCTCAGGGCGGACTGCGCGTTGAATAACACGCGGTCGGCCATCATCTTGTTAGTGACCCGCATATGTGATTCCTCGGTCCAGTCTCTCCTAATTCATCGCCGTGGCCGGCGAGTCTCAGAGTCGTTACCTTTCTTGCGCTGATCCTTGTAGTCTATAGCGGGAGGCGAAGTCTCTGATTTCTTTTCGCCTTTAATTTTCCCTTTGATCAGCCGTACCATGCCCTTCAAGTCAGTCGGTATCGATTTCTGAGCTTTACGGTTCTCCTCTTGAATCTTGACATAAATCTCTTCTCGGTGCACCACTACATCAAGCGGGGCATCGATCCCAATCCTGACCTGTCGGCCATGAATCCCTAATACCGATATCCTGATATCCTCACCGATATTTATGGATTCACCCAACTTCCTTGTCAAAATCAGCACGCAACCCTCCTTGGTGTTGCCAGGCTGAAACGATTTTCATACCAGCGCCGGTCGGTTAACGACCGACTATTCCCATGTCAGAGATCACCGTTTCAAGCGCCTGATCCATTGCTGTAATAAACCGGGCAGCGGCATCGTAGGCTTGCTGGAACTTGACCATGTTGGTCATCTCCTCGTCCAGCGAAACACCCTGAACCGACTGCCGGGCGTAATCTATTTGTTGAACCAGCAACTCGAAGTTACTGGTAAAGGAACGTGCTTCGTTTGCCTCAACACCCATCGTCCCTATAAGGGCGTTGTAATAATCGTTTATCGTTAATGAGTCGCCGTCTAAGACACGTGCGTCCCTGAGCTTGCTGATCGCGACGGCTATCTCCTGATCGCCTACCTCGCCGCCTGCCGATGTGGCAATCTTCGAAGGATCGTTCATTAAATCCCTGTTGACCCTTATGTTTGAAGCCTCCAGGCAGAACGGATCGAAGAACGATACTCCGGTACTACCGTTCAGACCGTAGCCGGTCACATGAATGGCATTGACCTGTTCCACCAGTGTTCGCGCAAGAGTATTGAGCTCATCCAGATATCTGGGAATTATCTTGTCGCGGGCGTCGGTCAGACCTTTCAATTGGCCGTTGAGATTTGTCAGGGTTATCGCCGTTCCTTTCCATACCAGGTCATGAATCGGGTGCCCGTCGACGTTCGTCTCCCGGACATCGATTTCCATCGACTCCGGTCCATTGACAATCGCCAGGGCCCCTACGTACACGGTGAGTTCGCCGTTCTCCTGTTCTCTGGTATTGACGTCGATCAGGGTTGAGAGTTGATCGACCAGGTAATCGCGTCTATCCCTGAGATCGTTGGCGCTGGTGTCACCTATTTCCTGGGAGACAACCTCCAGATTGACTTGAGCGATTTCGGCTGTGAGTCGGTTGACTTCCTTGGTCACATTCTGAATGTCCTCGTCGATCGACTGTCTCAGACGGGTCAGTTCCTCCGATAACTGATGAAAACTGGCGGCCAGATGATCGGCCACAGCCAAAACGTTGGAGCGCGTCCCATCGTAGGTCGAAAGAGCCGACCACGAATCCCAGAATTCGTTGAGAATGTCGGATAGAGTGTTCTCATTGGGCTCGCTAAACATGGTTTCGATTTCAGTCAGAACCTTTTCCCGGTATGACCATTGTCCGAGAGACTTGTTTTCCTGCCGAAACTGCTGTCCGAGAAACAGGTCTCTCACATGTTTGATGTCTTCAACCTGTATTCCGGTACCTATCATGCCAATTGGATTGATCTCCGGCATTGTCGCCGAAACCATGACCCGCTGACGAGTGTACCCCGGCGTATCAACATTGGCGATATTGTGGCCGGTAGTGGTCAGCGATAGCTGATGTGTCATCAGCGCCCGTCGTCCGATTTCCAATCCCTGAATCAATCCTGGCATCATGCCCTCCTGTCCACCGCCACATTCAGTTCCCTGGCGGTCTTTTTTCCGGGCGCGGAATAGGTCGAATCCGGACTGTTTATCTTTGAAAGCATTTCCATGGTCTTGAGAATGTATTCACGTGACCGATTCAGCAGCATGGCATTCTGGTTACGGGTCTCGGTAATCTTGTCATTGAGACTCAGGATGACTCTTTGAAGTCGTTGTAACCTGTCGGCCTGGCCTTCGTCAACGATTTCAAGCAGGCGTGACACGTTGAGATCACCCTCGATGTCGTTGGCCACTTTGATTTGCTGGATCAATTCCTGGCGTTTCTTGTTGAGCAGTTGACTCTCGACCAGTTTCTCACGCTGCAGATCGGTGATACGGTTGAGCCCGTCCACATCGTTCGTGACCAGCATCTTCTGCTGCTGTTCGAGTAATTCGAGGAAGGCTTCGAAGATGGTGGCTTCCCTGCCAATTATCTCAATCAGCTTGTTTATCATGTCCTATATTTCCCTAGATTGTCCTACATTTATCTTATCGACTTTTCACTTGAGGCCTTTAATGGTCGCATTTGGTCCAATACGGCTGACCATGCCCAGGGTGTCAATGACCTTTTCCACGTAGGCCTGAGTTTCCTTGAACGGCGGAACTCCGCCATGTTTCTTCACATTCTCCGGACCGGCGTTATAGGCCGCCAGGGCCAGTCGCAATGAGCCAAAGCGTTCGAGCTGGGCTTTCAAATAGCGACTTCCGGCTTCGATATTCTGTTCCGGGTCAAAGACTTCCCTCACCCCGTAGTCGGCCGCCGTAGAATCGATTAACTGCATCAGTCCCTTGGCTCCGGCCGAAGACACCGCCCTGGGATTACCGTTAGACTCAACTTTTATGACCGAGATTATAAGGGCCGGGTCCAGGTCTGTAAGTCTGGCCGCCCTTTCTATATAGCGGCCGTAATTTGAAAGAATCGGGTCGGTCTTAACTGTTTTCGGTCGTATCGCCATCGGGAGGAACGGCTCACGCTGCGGCGCGATTTCCATCTCCGGCTCTGTCGCGGGGATCTCCTCAAACGCATTGTGTTCGACAGGAATCCCACTAGTTTCTTCCGTTTTCAGAGGTTTAATCTCGAGAACCTGTCCATCCCCCTGGTGCTTGGCTTCCAGAAGCTTGACCAGCGAATCATACAGGATCGCTGAAATCGAGCGCCGGTCACCATTGACCATCTTATTGGCCAGTTCCATGTCAAATATCTCGGTGAAGATGTCTTTGCTGGTGCTGCTCGAAAACGGACCGCCTTCGCTAAAACTGGATTTCGGGATAGTCTGTCGCATCGTCTTAAGTATCTGGTACATAAAGAAAGACTCGAAGGCCTCGGTAGCCTTCTTCAACCTCGCTTTCTCGCCTTCGAGGTTCGGAGCAGATTTCCCCTTGAGCCTTTCGATATCCGATGACGGAAAGGAAATCGATGCGATTTTGGCGCCCGAAATCGACATTATAGAATCACGAGTTCCGATCGTAACGCGCCGGCCTGTTTAAGAGCCTGGAAGATGGCGATTATATCACGCGGCGTGGCGCCGATCTTGTTGAGAGCATTGGCAATATCGGCCAGGTATACGGAGCGCTGCAGGTGTACGACCCTGGCTGATTCGTCGTCGACATTTATGCGCGATTCCTGTGTATATATCGTTTCGCCCGTGCTGAACGGCTGAGGCTGGGATATAACCGGCACTGACTGAATATTGACCGTAATCGTGCCGTGAGCTATGGCTACCGGTTCGATCGTCACATGTTCGCCCGCAACGATTGTTCCCGTTTTCTCATTAATAACTACCCGGGCCGGGTTATCCGGAACTACCGAAAGCTGACTGACGTCCGAAATAAACTCGGTTCGCTCAAGCGGATGCATCAGGGAATCGGGTATGACCACCCTTACACTGCCACTGCTGATTGCATAAGCCGTCATTCCATATTTTATGTTTATTCTCTCGGCAATTCGATGAGCCGTGGTGAAGTCAGGGTCCCGGAGTGCCAGGTACACTTCTCTCTCTTCCTCACCGGGATCCTCCAGGCCATTGGTAATCTTGGCCCCTCCGGGGACCCGGCCCACAAGGGTGTAGTTATTTACGATGCGATTCCCGTCGTCCACTGAAACGTTAAAACCTCCGATTGACACCGGACCCTGGGCCACGGCGCGGACAATCCCATCACCGTCGGAGAGCGGTGTCATGAGCAGAGTCCCTCCCTGAAGCGATTTGGCATCACCGATTGATGACACCGTAACGTCAAAGTATGTACCTTCTTTGAGTACACTCGAGATTCTCGCCGTCACCAGCACCGCCGCGACGTTTTTAACTTTGACTTTATCGGCATCTACCGTCAGTCCCATGCGCTCCATCATGTTCGACAGGGATTGAATCGTGAACTGAGTGCCGCTTCCGTCCCCGCTTCCGTCCAGCCCGATAACCAAGCCGTACCCGATCAGCTCAACCTCCTGCTTGTCTTGAAACTCGCAGATGTCCTTGATTCTCACTTTCTGACCTTCGGCCGGTGAGTACAACATCAGGATAAGGCTCAGAAGGAGTATCGCCCCCGTTGGCGTGGCCAGTCTATTAACAAGTGCGGTAAACATGATTAACTCCTAAAAGAGCCAGTTGATTAGCCGCGTCACAAAACCTGGACGCGACGCCGTGTTGTTATTTCCCTTGCCGGTATAATGAATTTCTGCATCGGCAATCAGGTAAGAATCGATGGTGTTATCCGGTGATATGTCTTTCTGACGGACGACTCCGGTGAGGGTGAGTGTTTCCCGATCTCCGGAGATTCCGATAGTGCGCGATCCCTCAATAATGAGGTCACCGTTGTCTCTTACCTCGATCACGGTCACCGACATCTTCGCTCGAAGGGTACCATCACGCTTATTTTCGCCTTTACCGTCAAAAGTGTTGCTGTTTTCGCCGTCGGCACCGAAAAGAGGTATGAAGCCGAGCGATCCGATTCCGGGCCCCCCCGACACGGAAGCCTTCGTGGACTTTTCGGTCTTGGCTTCCACTTTGGTCGAAGCCTGGGCCTGCTCATAAATGAGCACGGTTAAAATATCTCCCACCCGGTTGGCTTTGATATCGGTGAACAGCGATTTGGCCTGGCCGAAGTCACCGCCCCAGACCTTCAAAGAGAAAGGCAGCAATAGCAGCACCGCCAGTATCAGTAAAATCCTTTTCACGTTCATGTTGCCCTCTTCCAATTATTCCTATGGGTCAACTGCCACCACGTTGTCGTCGACAATGCGAGCGACGATAACTTTGTTGGTAGCCTTGTTTTTCACTTTTATATATTCGCCTGTCAAACCGGACTGAAGCGCCTGCCCCGGAGCGGTCACCCGACACAACCCATCGTTATATACAATCAGGGTCTCGTGGCCACGTTCGACATCCGGAATAGGTTCCAGGGCGCCCGTTGTAACGATCGTTCCCTTTTTCAGATTGCGCTTGGCACGAAATCCGGCCAGGTCGTCGAGCGAGGTGATAGGCTGTTCCACGAGATTGGTCACCTCCATCCTCGCCACTGTGAACCTTGACGGATCCATCAAGCTGCTGCGATTTATCCGGTCATTGGCGATCACAACTTCCGCAAACACACGTATCCTCACCCGCACCTGTCCGGTTGCGACAACTTCTTCTCCCCGCGTTGCCGTAACCAGGACCGAATACAGACCGACTGGCTTCTTCTGTGTCAGCGGACGTATGTTCAGATTGCAGTCGTCAATTCTCTGGTCGCCCAGGTGGTTGGAGAGAACCTCGATCTTGTGAGTCTCGCCATCGAGCCCGAGTACCGTCATCATCTCATGGATGATGATGTCATTGCTTATCTCTTCCGCCGCCATGACCGGTGTGGACAGCAGAAGAAAAACGATTATAGCCAGAAGTTTCTTTAGCATCTTCTTCGATTATCTCTTAAGGTTATTGGCAATCTGGGCCATATCATCGGCCGTCTGAATGGCCTTTGAATTCATCTCGTAAGCCCGCTGAGCGACGATCATGTTAACCATCTCGTCGACCACCGCGACATTGGACATTTCCAGATAGCCCTGGTCAATCTGGCCCAGGCCGTTCTGCGTCGGGACATCAGTGATAGGATCACCTGAAGCCCCGGTCTCGACGAGGAGATTGTGTCCGATCGCCGAAAGACCCGACGGATTCACGAAACGGGCGAGCTCAATTTGCCCGATCTGGGCCGGTGTATCGTCTCCAAACTGTAGCACTTCAACAGTCCCGTCACCGCCGATTGATATCGAGGTCGCGTCTTCGGGGATGGTGATCTCGGGCAACAGCGGATAGCCCTCCGAGGTTACTACTCTGCCGTCAGCCGACATCTTGAAGGCACCGTCACGAGTGTAAACGGTCGAACCATCGGGATAGCCCACCTGGAAGAACCCGTCACCCGCTATCGCCATATCCAGCGGGTTGCCGGTCAACATGAGGTCTCCCTCGGTAAACTGGCGGTGTGTCGCCACGGCCTTGGTACCGTACCCAACCGATAGCCCGGTTGGTCGTTGCGTGGTAGTCGATGACGCACCTCCCGCTTTGTGGATATTCTGGTACAGAACATCCTGGAATTCCACCTTACTCTTTTTGAAGCCGGTGGTGTTCACGTTAGCCAGGTTATTAGCGATGTTGTCAACATTCATCTGCTGCGCGATCATACCTGTCGCGGCAGTTCTCATCGCTTTGATCATGATATCCTCCTATATAACTCGAGCTTCCTATCCTCTAGAGCCGACCCGGTTAAATAAATGATCCAGCGATTGGTCCTGTACCTGGATCGCCTTGGAGTCGGCTTCATATTGCCTGAAAGAGATAATCATGTCGATCATCTCGCGAACTATATCCACGTTGGATGTTTCGAGGAATCCCTGTTGTATGGTTGACGTTCTGACCGGCGTAAGTTCCACGCCTTCCGGCACGAAAAACATCGCGCTTCCAATCTTATCAAGTTCCTCCAGATTGGCCACCGTAACGGGTGTTATTCTGCCCACCGTGGCACCATCCACCTGAACATCTCCCGCAAGAGAAACGCTGACCTGACCGCTGCCGACCTCAACGGGACCACCTTCGGCAAGCAGGAGAGCACCACCCGGGAAAGCTATTAAACCTTCGCGGTTGACCTCAAAAGCTCCCGCTCGTGTAAGCGCGCGCGAACCATCCGCCAGTTCCAAAGTAAAAAACCCGTCGCCATCGATGGCCAGGTCAAGAGGATTGCCGGTCTTGTCGAATACCCCCGGCGCGAAATTGGTATAGATCTCGTCGACCATTGGGCGCTCCCAGTCCGACTTGCGCGGTCGGAGCTTCTCCTGCGCTCTGGTCAACTCCTTCGTGAAAATGGCGTCCTTCTTGAAACCGGGCGTCGAAGCGTTGGCCAGATTATTGGCGGTTAGCTCCTGCTTCTTGATTCGGGGCACCATCCCCGAAGCAGACGTAAATATTCCTTTTATCACGTTTTCCTCCTCTGATTTACGAAGCATAGGCTGTGCCAACCCACAGCCCCCCCTCTATTCGCTTAAAAATCAATAAGTTATGCGAGGGGTCGTTTGGCCTGAAGGTTCTGAAATGGAATTGATTACTTGAAAAAACGGGAAAAATTTTCTTCTCAGGGGCCGACAGTTGAACGGCGGCCTTTAGCCTTTTGTCGATAAGTACTTACGGCTGTCTCGTCCATCTCTTTCGTAATGGCTGACCGGGCATTATCGTAGTGCTTCTGTTGCTGCTTTTCTTTGAGTTTTTCATACTTCTTACGCTCGCGTGAGGCATCCAGAAGTTTCCGTCTTCTTTTCTCTTCCTCGACTTTGAGAACTCTCAATAGTTCTTTTCCCACTACCGTCTCCCGTTTCAGCTTGTGAAGATAGCGCGATATGACCAGCATCTCAGCCACCGTAAAGGATTGTAGGATCTCGTTGCGCTGAAATTCGAAAGTGCGATCGCGGTTTTTCTGCACCAGGTCCAACTCTTCCTCCTTGGAGCGGACTTGCTGGCTGGAGGCGGCCAGTTCTTTCTGTCTTTCCTTTTCAATATGCTCTTTCATTTTCAGCAAGGCTTGAAGACGGTATCGGAATCTTTTCATGGCCAGTGACCCTATCCTTCGAGAATCGCCCGCAGCTGTTGAAGCGACTCATCGTAATCGCTCTTCTCCATAATGCCCTGGCGGAAGAAGTTGTTGATCTGATCGATTTTTTCAATAGCGTGGTCGATCTTTTGATTCGAACCTTTGACATAGGCACCGATATTAATCAGGTCCTCCGCCTCACGGTAAACCGAGACAATCTCCCGCACCTTTGCCGCCGCGTTGATAGCTTCTTCCGACACCACCTCGATCATCAGCCGGCTAATCGAATCCAGCACATCCACCGCCGGATAAAGGTTCATGGCCGCCAGCCGCCGCGAAAGTGACACGTGGCCGTCCAGAATCGACCTGACAGCATCACTGACAGGTTCATTCATATCGTCCCCCTCGACCAACACCGCATACAGTCCCGTTATGGAACCCTCCTCTTTGTTGCCGGCGCGTTCGAGAATCTTGGGCAGCAGAGCGAACACCGAAGGGGTATAACCCTTGCTTGTCGGCGGTTCACCGACGGCAATGCCGATCTCTCGCTGAGCCATGGCAATCCGGGTAAGGGAATCCATCAGCAACATGACATCTTTGCCCTGATCCCGGAAATACTCAGCAATAGTCGTGGCCACGAGGGCCCCCTTGATTCGTATCAAGGCTGGTTGATCGGAAGTCACCGCCACCACAATCGTATTTCGCATTCCCTCCGGCCCGAGGTCTTTTTCGATAAACTCGCGCACTTCTCTGCCGCGCTCGCCGACCAGGGCCACCACATTCACGTCGGCCGAAGAACCACGCGCCATCATACCCAGCATGATCGACTTACCAACGCCCGAACCGGCAAAGATACCCATCCTCTGCCCCTTGCCGACAGTGGCTGTCAGGTCAATGGCTTTTATACCTGTCATCAACCTGTTCCTGATTCGTTTGCGACTTAAGGCGGGAATGGGATTCGCGTTGATTGACCTCGTGCTAGTTGTAACCAGCATGCCCTTACCGTCGATTGGCTGACCTAGCCCCCCGACTACCCGGCCAATTAACTCCGGACCCACCGGCACTCGCAACTGCTCTGATGTCGACGTCACTATTGCCCCGGGCGTTATTCCCGTTATGGGCCCGAGCGGCATCAGCAAAATCCGGTCATCACGAAACCCGACCACTTCCGCCTTAACCCGGCGCCCGTCATCAATATTCTCGATGTTGCAGATTTTTCCGATGGAGATGGCCGGACCCATCGATTCTATGACCAGACCAACAACCTGGGTTACCTTGCCGAAATGCTTGACGGTTCGGGCGCTGCTGATGCGCTCGGCATACGTGTCATAGGGAATCGTTATCACTGTTCCTCGTCCCCCGCGACAAGAACTTCCTTGATGACCTCGAACTGTGACTCCAGACGGGCATCGATATCGCCACTGGGGGTTTCAATGAAACAGCCACCGTATCGCACTCTGGGATCCGGCTCAATGGCGATTTCCTTGATCGTGGTCGAACCGGTCAGAAAACGATCGATGTTTTGCTCGATAATCGGATGATGATTCGGATTGACTTTTATCTTGAGCCGGGACCGGTCAATCAGGGTATTGATAACACCGTTTATCATGTCCAGGGTTCGTTCCGGGTCGGCCTCGATTGCGTCGAAAGTAACCTTACGACTTATCTCGACCACCAGCTCCAGGATTTTCTCACGAGCCTCATCCAGCAGCGTTTCGCGCTGGGTTACTGCCTCCTTGATGGCACCATCAAACTCTTTCAGGACTTTGGTCGCTTCCTCAAGACCTTTATCCAGCCCGGCCTTATAACCCGATTCATAGCCCTTATCATGGGCTTTGTGCAACTCCTCAGCGAGAGTACTCTCGATCTTGAAAACTTCCTGTATGGGAATTAACTTGGCGCCATCGGCATCGGTAATTACCGACACAACCGGAAATATCCGGCTGAGCTTCTCTTCAGCCTTTGACTCGAGTTCGAAGTCGAGATGTCTTTCACCGATGAAGACGGCTGGAGCTTGAACCGTAGTTCGAATTACCTTAGACAATGATTTCCTCTTTCCCGCCTCGGCCGGAGATGATAACCTGACCTTCCTCCTCAAGACGACGGACCGCCTCGACAATGCGGGTCTGGGCGGCTTCCACATCCGATAGGCGGGTCGGCCCCATAAACTCCATTTCTTCCTGGATCATCACGGCCACACGCTCGGAGACATTCGCGAATATTTTCTTTTTGACCTCGTCCGACGTTGCCTTCAAAGCAACAGCGATATCCTTGGTCTCGATCTCCTTTAGCAGGCGCTGGATCGAGCGGTCATCCAGCAGAACCAGATCGTCAAAGACAAACATCATATTCTTTATCTCAGCGGCCAGATCAGCGTCTTCGGCTTCAAGTGACTGCAGAATATTCTTTTCGGCGGTCGTATCTATCAGGTTGAGGACTTCAGCAATAGCCTTGGCTCCGCCCGATGACGACATCTCCCCACCCGCTGTTCGCTCAAAATGACCTTCCAGCGTCTGCTCGATTTCCTGTAGAATCTCGGGAGCGATTTTCTCCATGGTGGCGATGCGCAGCGCGACCTCTCCCTGAAGTTCCGGCGTCAGCTCTGACAGAACCGATGCGGCGTGCTGCGGATTGAGCTGGGTCAGGATAAGAGAGATTGTCTGCGGGTGCTCATTCTGGAGAAAGCTGGTCAACTGTTTAGGGTCGATATCCTTCAAAAGAGAGAAACCTTTGGAGTGAATCGATGACTCCAGGCGGTGCATAATCTCTCTGGCTTTCTTGGCACCCACCGCTTTCTCCAGAATCTGCTGCGCGAAATCAATCCCGCCCTGCGATATATACTGTCTCGCCATGAATACCTGGTGGCATTCTTCGATAACTTTCTCCTCGATTTCCGGAGGAACATCGCGAAGATTGGCAATCTCGACCGTGACACTTTCCAGGTCTTGCTCACTCATTCCCTTGAGCACAAGAGCCGAAACCTCAGAGCCGAAGGCTACCAGAGCCACGGCGGCTTTCTGCATCGGGGTCATTTCTTCGAATCTCATAGGTAATCTACTCGACCATCATGGTTTTAATGACTTTGGCTATTTCTTCCGGCTGTTCTTTGGCTGTTCTCTGCATCTTATCAACCAACTTGGGTTGTCGTATTTCCGGCAAGACCGGCTCCGGTTCGGGTTGCTCTAAGGGACTGAATTCACCCGGCGCCGTCTGCGGGGATCGGGGCGAACTCGCTACCGACGACCTTGTCGAAGGTGGAGCCAGACGACCCAGAGCCGCAAAAAGTTTGGACGCCCTTTTTCGACCCCACCAGAACAGGAAGACTGCCAGGAGTACTAACCCCACCTTACGAGCAATATCCATATAGAAATCCCGCATATACATCTGGTCCAGCGCCTGCTGGTCCTGTTCGAGGTTCTGCCGGTCAAAAGCGATATTGACCATCTCAATCTGATCGTTTCTCTGCGGGTCGAAACCGACCGCGTTCTTGACGATTGCGGCCAGACGATCCAGTTCCTCCTGCGGACGAGGCTGATAAATCATCTCTGAACCGCCTTCACCGCCTTCAATCGGAGCATATACGCCATCGACCAGAACCGCCACCGACAGTCGGTCAATCGTACCGACGGCATTTATAATGTGTTCAACTGTCTTATTCAGCTCGTAGTTGGTGATGGTCGTTTCGCTGTTGTCATCCTGCTTGGTTTCCGAAGTCTCGGCCGCCTTGTCGCTGGACGAAAGCGTGGTCTTCACCCTCTCTTCACTTCGCACCGATGGGGCATTGGGATCGAATGTCTCCGAGGTTCTCTCAATTTGCTGGAAATTCAAATCCGCCGTGACCCGGATTACCGATTCCTTCGGTCCCAGAACGTCATCCATCATCGACTGGGCCTTGTCCTCCAAGTAATTCTCCACTTGCTTACGGACCTCCAGTTGCGACGACGACAGCCCGGCAAGCGGGTCGATCTCGCTGTTCGATGACAACAGGTTACCGTTATAATCAACAATGGAAATGTTGCTCGGCTTGAGGCCTTCCACGGAGGAGGCTACCAGATGGGTGATGCCCTTCATCTGCCTCGAGGTAAGCTCGGTATTCCCCTTTAGCTTGACCACCACCGATGCCGTGGCTTCCTTCTGATCCCGGGCAAACAGCCTTTCTTTGGGCATAACGATATGAACACGGGCGGCTTGAACTTCGTTCAGCTGCATAATCGTCCGGGTTAACTCGCCCTCAAGAGCTCTCCGGAAATTGAGGTTCTGCAAAAAGTCGGTCATACCCAGGTTATTCTCATCGAAGATCGAATAACCCATGTTGCCCGATCTGGGAAGACCCTCGCTGGCCAGGGCGATGCGGGTCTTGTAGACGTCCCCCGATGGTACCTCTATCGTCGAACCGCCATCGGCCAGCTGGTAAGGAATTTTGTTGTCGTTGAGGTAGGCGGCAACCTCGCCGGCTTCCGCCTCGTCCAGGTTGGAATAAAGCCTGGAGTAGGTAACACTGCTGAGCCAGCTCACGACCAGCACAATACCTACGATTGATCCGGCCACGACACCCAGCAGCATCATCACCTGACTCGGTGTCATCTGGCCGACATATCCCATTAAATTCTTAAAATATGCTCCAATCCTTCCCATTGTAAATCCTATTTAAGGGTGTCTACACAGCCGTCCATGGCTGGCATCACTATGGTTGTATTGTTAAAGTGGCATACGCATTAACTCATTATAGGCATCGACCAGCTTGTTTCTGACTTCCAGGAGCAAATCCATGGCAATCCCAGCCTCCTGAGCTTTGATCATCACCTGATGAAGCTCAACCGGTTCACCTGACATGAAAGCCTCCTGAATCTGAGCGGCTTCTTTTTGAAGCTCATTAACCTGATTAATCATGTTGGAGAACACTTCCGTAAAACTTCCCTCCGCCTTCTTATCGGGAGCTCCTTTTTCCGGGGAACTGACATCTACACGCTCGATCAGTCCCGGGACAAGGCGGTTTACGTTGCCGATACCTTCACTCATGATTACACCTTCAGGTCGATTATCCCACCCAGCAGACTATCGTCGTCCTCCACGATGTCACCAACGCGGTATCCGGGACCGAAGCGCTCGGCATCACGAAACTTACTGAAGAGAAGGTCAAGGGCATTCTTCTCTTCAGGGGTCAGAATGTCCGCGTAGTTTCCTACATGGGCCCGCACCGCGACTCTCGACTCGGCCCCTTCATTCTGCGGGGCAATCTTCACCTTCGCCGGGGCTGTAGCAGCCTGATCGTTGTTTTGCGTCTGAAGCGCCGGCTTTTCGTCCCGCCTGACGGCCTGCTGGTACGACTGAATTGCTATTGGGTTGATCTTCATTGTTTATTCCCTGTTATCCTATTAAATGTCCAGTGATTCCTCGGCCATCTTCTTGGCCGTCGATATGGCCACGGTATTGGCCTCGTAGGCCCGGGCGGCGGCCATCATATCTACCATTTCGTTGACGATTTCAATATCCGGGTACTTGACATATCCTTCTTCGTCAGCATCGGGATGGTTGGGATCGTGAACCAGCTTATAACCCGATTCCTTATCCGTAACCACATCACCGTCGACGCTGGCAAACTCGGCATCACCCTTGAGGGTCCTGGCCTTGGCCGGGATATGACCGTCATGAGTACGGCTGAGTTCCAATCCGGCTCGCTTGAGATGGGAGCTGAAGTTGCCTTTTACTTTGTCTTCACTGACCACTACCCGCTCACGGCGGTAAGGACCGCCCTCTTCCGTTCGAGTAGTCTCGGCGTTGGCGATATTCTTAGCAACCGTATTCATCTTTGCCCGCTGGATCGAAAGACCTTGTGAAGAAATCTCGATAGCGTTAAGAATGCCTGCCATGACTTAAACTCCTATTTGCTCTGAATCGCCTTCCGGATTCCTTCAAACTTGCGCTGAAGGAGCGTCGCACCCACCGTAAACAAAAGCTCGTTCTGGGCCAGATTTGACACCTCTTTATCGATATCAACCGAGTTAAGCTCATCTCCCTCAACCTTTTCCTCCGCCGGGCGAGGTGCCCGCGCCTCAGAATTACCGGTGGGAATATGCGCCGTATGGGTGGTAGTTCCCTCTAATCGATTGGAGTTCTTTGTGATACGATTGAATTCCTGATGAAAATTGACATCCTGACTCTTGAAGCCGGGAGTTGACACATTTGCGATATTCCCCCCGATCAGCTTGTGCCGAAAGGAAGAAAGATCCAGGTACTTCTTGAAATTAGGAACTCCGGATCGATTAAATAGAAACTGGGCGATCTTGTTTTCCATAATCTCCGAAAAATTAGACGTTCTCACCTTCCGGCAAAGCAAGGGCAGTGCCAACCATCACATCGGCCGACTAAGACATTGATATATAACAGATTAAGTGAGTAGGGCTGTATCCCGGGACTATTTTTGCCAGGCTTCTTGGGGAAATATTTTCCCGGGCCGGATGAAGAAATTACTTGCTGTCGGCAATATAGTACAGTTGCGAGGAGGGTTCCTTCATCGACAGTTCCATGGTCAGGATCACAATATCTACCCGGCGATTCTGGGCCCGGTTTTCAATAGAGTTGTTTGGAAGCACCGGGCGATACTCACCGTAACCGAGGGCCGAAACTCGATCAGGAGCCATCCCGTAATTCTCAATAAAATAGCGGACCACCTGGGTCGCCCGGGCGGTCGACAACTCCCAATTCGACGGGTACACCGGCGTATTAATGGGACGGTCGTCGGTGTGTCCTTCAACCCGGATATGATTGGGCAGGCCGGCGATTTTCTCGTAAACAACATCCATAATGTCCATCGCCCGCGGTTCAAGATGCGCCGACCCTTCCCTGAACAGGGCCGATTCCATAATGTGAACGACCAAACCGCGCTCGGTAATTTCGGTCCGCACTTCCTCCGGCCGCTGCAGGTTCTCGAATCGTTCCTCGATTTGCTTTTGAATCATCTGCAGATCACCGAGCTTCAGAAGACCGTGACCCTTGAGGACATCTTCATCGTTGAGGTGCTTGAATACGGTTGTGCCACCTTTCAGAACACCATTGAGAGCTTCCGCCATTTTGCCGAACCGCTTGGCGTCGATCCGAGACATCGAGTACATCACGATGAAGAATGCCAGAAGGAGCGTGATAAGGTCAGCGTAAGTGAGTAGCCATCGCTCCAGATTCTCGTGGCCGTCATCTTTTTTTCTTTTGCGACGCAAGGTTTATAACTCGTGTTTGCGGTGCCTGGGAGCTATAAAGGCCAGCAGGCGGGTGCGGATATTGCGCGGATTTTCACCGGACTGCAGCCACAGGACACCTTCCATTATCAGTTCCAGGTGAGCAATCTCTTCCTCGTGACGCATGCGAAGTTTGTCGGATACCGGCAGGAAGAAAAGATTGGCCAGACCGACACCCCACAAAGTGGCGATGAAGGCTGCCGCGATAGCGGCGGCCATGCGGGACGCATCAGAGGTATTGCTGAGTGTATGTATCAAGCCCAATACTGTTCCCAGTATGCCCATAGTTGGCGAAAACCCCCCCGCCTTCTGGAAGAAGGTTATTCCCTTTTTGTGTCTCTCTTCGACATAGGCGATTTCCGTCTCCAAGATTTCTCTTAGAGCCGTAACCTCGGTGCCGTCAATAACCAGCTGGATGGCTTTACGGAAAAACGGGCTGTTTATCCGGGCCAGATTAGTCTCCAAACCAAGTATACCTTCCCGGCGGGCCTTTTCCGATAACCTCACTATTTGCTCAATGGTATCGTTGAAATGATACGACTTTCCGGAGAAAGCAAGCCGCAAGAAGGTTGGTACCTTTAGCACCGTCTCCATCGAAGTAGTGATGGTCGTCGCGCCAAGAGTGCCGCCGATTACGATGAGCATCGGGGCCATCAGAAAGATGGAACTCACATGCCCGCCTTCGAGAACAAATGAGCCGCCAATAGCGCCCAACGCCACGAGTAAGCCGAGTATTGTGGCAAAATCCATATTATACGATCAGCAAAAAATGCCTTTTTATCGCGCATTTCTGCGCTCAGGTATGTTTCTACCTCTTCTGTGGGATTATCGGCACAAAACCGGTTTATTAAAGGGCAAATCGGGCTGTAATGCCCTAAAGAATGGCTGATTTGGCGGTCGGAAGCCGGGCTAGTCCTGCATTTTGTACTCAGCCAGCTTGTTGCGTATCGTCCGGGTGGTTATTCCCAGAGCCTCCGCGGCTTTTGTCTTATTGCCGTTGTATTTCTCGAGTGTCTTCAGGATAAGATACTTACTTCCTTCCTCGAGTTTCATCGGCACTTTCAGGCTGGGAAGCTCGTCGCCTACCGGGCCCAATATCAGATCGGTCGGAAAATCGTCTTCAGTCAGGACCTTGTTCTTCGAGGTCACCACCGCGCGTTCAATCAGGTTCTCCAGCTCGCGAACATTTCCGGGCCAGTGGTAATTCATAAACAGGTTAAGCACATCGTTGCTGATTCTCTCAACATCGCGATTATTGTCCTCGTTGAACCTCTTGATGAAGTGCTGAACCAACAGCGGGATATCTTCTTTCTTCTCCTGCAGAGGACACAGATGAATCGGAATCACATTGAGCCGATAGAACAGATCCTCACGGAAATTACCGGCCGAAATATATTCCTTGAGGTTCCGGTTGGAGGTCGCGATAATCCTCACGTCTACTGCGATAGTCGTGCTTGACCCGATCCGCTCGAATTCCCGTTCCTGAATTACTCGCAGCAGCTTCGACTGAAGATTCATGGGCATTTCCGAAATTTCATCCAACAGCAGGGTACCGCCATCAGCTAGTTCGAAACGCCCGCGATTGGTTTTCTTGGCATCGGTGAAAGCGCCTTTTTCGTACCCGAAAAGTTCCGCCTCGACCAGATTCTCGGGCAGGGCGGCGCAGTTCAGCTTGATAAAGGGCTGATCTTTCCGGTTGGAGGCATAATGTATGGCACGGGCGACCAGTTCTTTACCGGTACCCGAAGCCCCCGTAATCATCACCGTTGACCGGGCGTCCGCCACCGAAGTTATCAGATCGAAGACTTCCTTCATCGCCTTGGATTTACCGATCAGGTTATGAAAGCGATCCGCCAGGTCCTTGCGCATAATCTCGTTGTCGGATCTCAGCTTCAGCATTTCCGTGACCCGGTTGAGGATATGCTCTATGGTTTCGGGAAGAACCGGTTTGAGCAGAAAATCATAGGCCCCCAGTTTTATGGCCTTTACCGCCGTCTCGACGGTACCGTAAGCCGTCATGATGATGTAAACCACATCGGGATATAGCTCTCTGGCATGCTTCAGAAGGGTAATGCCGTCAATCTCTTTCATTTTCAGATCGGCCAGGATAATGTCGAATTGACGCTTCTTGAGCAGGGTCAGAGCCTCTTCTCCGGAATAGACCGCGCAACAATCGTAGCCGCAGCGTTGAAGCGTTTCGACGAGGAATTCATTGACGAGCTTATCATCATCAACTACAAGCACGGTATAGTTCATGTCTGTTACTCCATACACCCACCGTTGATCGGAACCGGCATCAACAGGTAGAAAGTTGCTCCCTTACTATCCTTATTGTTTTCAACGAAAATCTCGCCTCCGTGAGCTTTCATAATTTTCCACGCTACAGCCAGACCCAGGCCGTTCCCTTCGCTCTTGGTCGTGAAAAAAGGAGCGAAAAGACGGTCTATGTGTTCCTGCTCGATTCCGCAACCGTCATCGGTCACGGCAGTCTCCACAACAGTCTCGTTTATCGCCAGCATCAGGCGATCTGAATAACGTGACAACGCTGTCTGGCGAGGTAGCTTCTGCATACTAACAGTGATGATCCCTTCGCCGCGGCAGGCCTCCACCGAGTTACACAGGATGTTAAACAGAATCTGACGAAAGAGCATCTTGTCCAGGCAAACCGACACCGCCTCTCTCACCTGCGACCCGACTGCAACGTATTCAATGATGATATCATCGAGTTTCGGTTGGTTGTCGGTCATAAATTGTTCAATGGTGGTTTTCAGGAAGTCCTCGTAGTCGACCTCAACGCGATTGACTTCCTCAAAGCGCGTATAATTCAGCAGTGTTTCTACCGTTTCGTTGAGGCTGCTAACACCTCGGATTATCTTCCTGACCAATTCCTTGCGGGAATCTCCATCTTCCAGATCACGTTCGAGCAGCCCGGCGAAGCCTCCGATACCGGCCAGCGGATTTCGCACCTCATGAGCCACCGTAGCTGCCATCTCCCCCAGCGCCGCCAGCGTGTTAAGCCGGGCTATTTCGCGCTCCATTTTTCTGAATTTGGTCAGATCCTGAAATACCTCCACGGCCCCGACAACACCCCCGGCGTCGTCCCTGAGGACAGCGGTAGAAACGGACAGTTGAAGCCGCGTGCCGTCACCCAGCTCAATTCGCTTCTCCACCGAATCCACCTCGCGACCGGACTCGGCAGTTCTCAAAGCGTTGGCACCAACCGGGGTCCCCGGTGGAATGACATCACGATACGCTTTACCCAGCGGCTCCCTGACCGGAATCCCCAGGATGACCGAGGCCGCTGGATTGAAATGGGTAATACAACCGTTGAGGTCAATAGCGACAACTCCGGCCGAGATTGAATTGAGGATGCCGTTGAGGAATTCCGTGGCGGTGATATTCTTCCTGCTCAGGTCGACAAGCTTTCGATTAGCCTCCGACAACTCCGCGTTCTGAGCGCTAAATTCATCTTTCAGCTCGATATACTTCCGCTGCAGGGAATTTATGATACGGCTGAAAGAGGCATAAGAATCGGCAAAACGGGAAATGTCCTGCGCGTCTTCTTTACCTTCAATAGTGTCAACGCCCGTTTTGGATTTGTCATCCATGCCCTGATACAATCCTCCAATTAAAGCATGTAAGGCCACGTGACCCCCCTTTTCAACAAAAACTTTGTGAAAAAAGCCGCGGAACCCGGCTTTTACGCAGATAAAACGTTATGACCGGGGTCAGGAAACGGGGTCCGATAGAAGCTCTTGCGTGACCAGCACGCCCCTCCGAGCAAGCTCATTGATTTTTTCGAGATTCTGCGAAACAAAATGGTAGGCTTTGTTCAATTCATAGCGCTTGAAAGCCCTTTTAGCGATCTCATCCAGCTCGAACAGGTCCACCGGCTTGATGACCACGTCAAAAGCCCCCTTGCGAAAAGCGCTGACAACATATTCAGCCAGCGGGAAACTCAGGAGCATAACCGCACAAACCGTCGGATCTATGGCATGAATATTCCCGAGCAGGTCGCCGTCACCCGTGGCATTAAGAAGAAAATCGATAATGACAACACCGGTACCACCCTTTTTTATTACGGCAACAATGTCCTCTTGATTGTCGGCCACCTCGGCATCGTATCCGACATGCTCGAGGAACTCCCGAAGAGCTTCGGAAATGCTGGGGTCGGGCTCGGCAATGAGAATCCGTTTTCGTTCTCCAGCCCGCGTCATATTCGTATCAGTCCTGATGTTCGTTTATCTTTTCTTCGACGACCTTGTACAGTTGGTTTATATTGAACGGCTTTATGATATAGTCTGCCACTTTTTGGCGGAGCGCCGACACGGCAGAATCTACGGATGGGTATCCGGTCATGATGACCACGGGAAGCCCGGGGTATTCTTCTTTGACCTGAGAGGTAAGAGCGAGTCCGTCCATAACAGGCATTTTCAGATCCGTCAGCACCAGATCGAACTTGCGGGAACGAAGAATCTGAAGGGCTTTCTCTCCGCTTTCGGCCACAGAGATATCCCAGCCCTGTTCGGTGAAGAAATCGTAGAGCAAATCGCGAATCAACAGCTCGTCGTCTACCACTAAGATTGAATGCTGATTCATTTCATGTTTCCTGTTCGCATTTCAGTTTTCGGAAGCGGGCCCAATGGCTGTCAGTAACCTCCAAAAACCAACACAGAGACAATCCTCGGTTAGAACTATGTTCCCTTACTTCTTTATTCTGCCTTGACCGATTCATACGAGTCCAACGCCTCCGCCTCGGTCTTATAAATCTCAAAGATGTGGGATAACTGGGTTATCTCGAAGATCTCTTCTACATACGTCGCTAGATTCGATAGGGTAAGACGCCCCTTGTGGAGCCTGACTTCCTTCATTATCGAGACCAGAACGCCGAGCCCGGAACTGTTGATGAAGTCAACCTCGCCCAGATTCAAATGAAGCAGAGTTCTTTCCTTGCTCAGCAACGCCTTGACTTCATCCTTGAGACCGGAGCCGCTGGCGAGGTCCAAACGCCCTTTCAGATTAAGGATCGTCGCTGCTCCTTCTTCCCTCATCACAATTTCCATATTTCCTCCGCAACACTACTTAAGCTTTCTTATACTCTCTTTTATCACGGCGGGCGAATTTGATCGTTACTCTGAGCCCCCCCCTTTCAGTCTGCGCGAAATCCACGGAACTGGCATAATGTCCGATTATCCCGATTCCGCGACCGCCTTCCGCCCACTGATGGGATGGTGGTCTTTTTCTTATCTTTCGTAAACCGCCTTGTCCTTCATCAATAATATCGGCAATCATTTCACTTTTGTTTATTTCGATAACAATTTTTATCTTCTTGTTGGGGTCCAACCGATTCCCGTGCAGGAGTGCGTTCGTAAAGGCCTCGGATATGACTACCAGGATGCTGTGTTTTGGGAATCCGGTCACCGAATGCTCATCGAGAACCCCGACCAGATCCCTGAGCATACTGCATTCCGAGTTCAGAACAGAAGGATATGTAAATTCGTAATGCGTCATGGCCACTCGACCCTCACCTGCAAAATGGTGAAGTCGTCAACACTTTCCTCACTGCATCCCTCGGTAAAACGGTCTATACACGCTTTCACCTTCAGACAGAAATCTTTGGGGGGTTCTTCCCTTTCTACCGTGAAGACCTGTTCCACCCGTTCCCGGCCGAAAAGCTGTCCGCTTCGATCGGCGGCTTCGGTAAGACCGTCGGTGAACAGAAACAACCGGTCGCCCTTTCCTAGAGACCTACTACCCTCCTTATAGACTGTGCCGGGAAATTGCCCCACAATCGGTCCGCCTTCGGACAGCTCCTCAATGGTCTTCGACTTCTCATCCCAGAAAAGACCCGGGACATGGCCGGCGTTACAGTACGTCAGAGTGCGCTCTCGCAGATCGTACTTGCAGAAGAATAGGGTTACAAACATATCGCGATGTTTGATAATTCCGCTGGCCAGCAGGTCGTTGGTTTTCGCCGCCAGTTCCGACACGGTAATATCCGGTTGCGCGTTTATAGCCGACTTGATTATGCCGGCTGCCGCCGACATCACCAGCGCCGCCGCGACTCCTTTGTTGGATACGTCACCGAGTACCACCAGGAATTGTTCTTCGTTGATTCTGATGATGTCATAGAAATCACCGCCAACATCCAGCGCTGGAAAATACACGGCGCCTATCTCGACCCCTTCGATATTGTCGATATCCTGGGGAAGAATCGTCTCCTGGACCTGGCGCGCAATAGCCATCTCCTGTTCGACCTTCTGAC
Organism: Candidatus Zixiibacteriota bacterium; assembly: GCA_020351995.1. Classification (GTDB taxonomy): domain Bacteria; phylum Zixibacteria; class MSB-5A5; order GN15; family FEB-12. The sequence goes on along the minus strand of CP070674.1, from coordinate 275,396 downwards.
GCTTCAATTTGTCCTTTACAAGCAACGAGTTATCGATAGCCACGGCCACAAAACTCATTAACATTTCCAGCATCTCACGGTCTTCGGGACCGTAGTTGCTGTCATCGGTCTTATTGAACACCAGCAGCACGCCAAAACACTTCTGGGCCGTATGTACCGGTAAACACATCAGAGACTTGATGTGAATTCCCTCCTCGGTGACCATGCCCAGATCTGTTAACACGACCGGCTCCCGCTTCTGGTAAACATAGGCGGGCAGATTCTGGTCATCATGGAAGGTCAGAGCCACCGCGAACTCTTCTTCAACCCCCCAGGATATTTTTCTTTTGAGGGTCCCCTCGCTCTCAAGCAAAATCGTGCCTACCTCACCGTTAACCAGACGGAGAGCCATGTCCATCGCCACCGAGAGAACAGCGTTGATTTCGTGAATAGAAGTCACCACCGCCCCCATGGTGGCCAGGTCCTTCAGATCAGCCCGCTTGGCCTCCAGCCGGGCTTCCAACTCATCAATATGGTCTTTTATCTTCGCGACCGGCACCATATTCCCTCAATATCGGCAACTGCTGAGGAAATCTGAGAGTGCTGCCCCAAACTGCCTGATTTTATTGGTACTTAGCGCTTGGTCGGCTGATTTTCGGCGGCTAAAGAAACCTGCCCCGCAAATAATCACTTCTTTTTGAATTTCAACCGGATAGGCACCCCGTCAAAACCGAAACTGGCTCTCAATTGATTGTTGAGGTAAGTGATGTAGGTCTTGTCTATTAAATCAGGATAATTACAGAAGAACACGAAAGTCGGCGGGGCAATCTCGGATTGGGTAAGATAATAAAGCTTGATGAATTTCCCTTGTCTGGCTGGCGGGTGCTTGCGCGCCACGGCAGCTTGAAGAAAATCATTCAGATCCGTGGTCGCGACACGGCGCCGGTTCTCAGCGTACACTTTCCTGACGACAGGCAACACTTTCGTAACTCCCTTCCCTGTGAGAGCCGAAACGTAGACCACCGGCATGCGCGCAAATCGCTTGAGTAACTCCTTCAGTGATCGGCCGAACTCCTCAACCGCCTTCTGGTCCTTTTCGACGAGATCCCACTTATTGACAGCCAGCACTGCGGGCCGGCGAACTGAAATGACTTTTGCCATTATCCGCTGATCCTGAACCGAGACACCCTCCGTTGCGTCTATTAACACGACCGCCACATCGCAACTCTCAATGGCCCGGTCGGCCCTGAGATTGGTATAGAATTCGATATTTTCATGCACTTTATACTTTCTCCTCAGACCTGCGGTATCGATCAGGACGAAATGCTGGCCCTCAAACTCAAACGGCGTATCTACCGCATCCCGGGTGGTGCCCGCAATGGGAGTAACCAGAAGTCTCTCACTGCCGACGAGCTTATTTATAAACGACGATTTACCAACGTTAGGCCTGCCCACCAGGGCCACCCGTATCGAGCCTTCGGATGCGACATCCACAGCCTCCGGTTCCGGCAACATACTGACTATCTTGTCCAGAAGTTCGCCTATATTGCGGCCTACCGTAGCGGCAACCGGTATCGGATCGCCCAGACCGAGCTTTAGAAAGTCATAGATCTCCATTTCAATCTGTTCGTTGTCAGACTTGTTGGCTACCAGCAGACACGGTTTACCGCTGCGATTTAAGCTGCGAGCGACCCGTAAATCCACCTCGTCGGCCCCAACCCGGGCATCAACCACGAAAATGACCAGATCAGATTCATGGATCGCAAAATCTGTCTGGTCTGTTATCGCCTTTTCCATCAGATCGCTGGCATTCGGGACGATTCCCCCGGTATCAATCAGATAGAACGATGCCCCGCTCCACTCGCACACGGCATAGTTGCGATCCCGGGTCACTCCCGGCTGTTCATCGACAACAGCCAGATTCTTTCGCAAGAAACGATTGAACAGCGAGGACTTCCCCACGTTCGGGCGACCCACTATGGCAACCGTCGGAAGTCTCATACAAACACTTCTTTCAGCGTTTCGGCAAGGTCGTACTTGCCAACTACCACCGGCTTTGGCAACCGGCGACGAAACTCGTCAATCGACATATCGTCAAGAAACAGCCCATCTTGATTAAGACAGTTCGGGGGAAGTACCACGAAATGGAAATGATTGCCGTGATATCGGGCCTCTCGCAACAGGTCTTTCCCCGTCAACAGCCCCGAAACAGTTACCATGGCTCCCCAGAACCGGTTGTCAACCGCTTGTAAATCCAATTTAAGTCCCAGGGTCTGCCTGACATAAGGAAAAATCTCGGACTTTAAGAACGGATAGGCTGCTCGACCGGTAAGGAAAAGAACCCGGCGCCCGGACTTCAGACCACGCAGAGAGCTGCGTCGCCGATTGAAAGTCGTTATAAACTCCCGGGCCATACCCACTCCGTTCTCGAATTGCGGCATATCCTCATAAGAACCCTTGGTAGGAAACGGTCGGTTAGTCTCAACATAGAACTCATCCGCAGGCCAGATAAAGCGGCTGCCGAGTTGTTTAAGAAACTTGCGCTGGTGTCCCTTGAGCTCAACTAAAATTGCCAGCGTCTCGGATGGTTTATACTTTCGAAGCTTGGGCAAATTCTTGCGGTATTTCGTCAGACCCACCGGCACCACCGCCAGGCTACCCACTCCCGGATACAACTCTGCCAGAGCGTCGATTGTCTGCCGAAGATGATCGCCGTCGTTGATTCCCGGACACAATACGACCTGAGTGTGAATGTTAATGCCTCCCTCGACCAGACGCCTGAGCAGCGGCAAAATCGCCCTTGCGCTACGGCTGCCAAGCATCCGCCCGCGGAGCTGGTCATCCGTAGCATGCACAGATACGTAAAGCGGTGACAATCGCTGCGATATGATTCGCTTAATCTCGCTTTCCCCTATATGGGACAGAGTAACGAAATTACCATGCGTGAACGATAACCGGTAGTCCTCATCCTTAACGTACAGAGCTCGTCTCATGCTGTTGGGTTGTTGATGTACAAAACAGAAAATACACTTGTTGCGACAGACCAGCACGCGATCATCTTCAAACGTAAGCCCTGGGTCACCGGCGTCGGTGTCGAGGGTGAAGCTTGTCTCCTTACCTCGCGGCCCGACAAAGACAATAGCCACCTCTTCACCGGCCGTTCGGAATTGAAAATCGATGGCATCTAATACCGACTGGCCGTTGATGGATTTCACCGTATAGCCGGGGCGGATATATCCGAATAGGGGTGATTGGGGGTCGACCGATTTGACGCGCATATTTTTACCCATAAAAAAGAGCGGGCGATGGGGCTCGAACCCACGACGTCAAGCTTGGGAAGCTTGCATTCTACCACTGAATTACGCCCGCTTAACTGTGGTTAAATTTACGTTACGGTGTTTGGCTTGTCAACGGGACTTTAAAGGTGGGTAGTCGGCCGCTGCTGCGGGGCGAATTAATCGGCCCCCGATGCCGCTTCCTCAGCCTTCTTGCGCTGCGTAACTCTCACCACAATGATTGAAATCTCGTAGAGCAAATAAAGCGGCGCGGCCAACAGGACCTGCGTGAATATGTCCGGGGGGGTGATAATTGCTCCCACAATCAGCAGGATAGGAATGGCGTATCGGCGGCCTTTCCCCAGAAACGAAGGCGTAATAATGCCCAGCTTCCCGAGGAAGTAGGCTATGACTGGCATCTGGAAACCCGCGCCAAATGCCAGCATCAGTAAGCCGACGAAGTCAATGTAACTTCCGATAGTAATGATATTCTCAATGTACTCACCGGCGAAACCCATCAGAAACCTGAACGAAATGGGCAGAACCACCTTAAAACAGAAACCGGCCCCGACAAGAAACAGGATGGTAGAAATTGCCACCATCGGCAGGATTACCGCCTTCTCCCGTTTGTATAGGCCGGGCGATATGAATGCCCAGAGTTGATAGAAAACTATAGGCAGAGCCGCGATAATTCCGGCGAATAGAGACACTTTGAGATAGGCGTAGAAGGTGCCGGTGACTTGAATATTATAGAGCTTGTTGGTATCTCCGAAAGGGATTTTGATGAAGCCAATCAGGTGTTCGGCAAAATAGAACGCCACCAGCGACATCACCACGATGGCGATCAGTGATTTGAACAACCGCCACCGGAGTTCTTCCAGATGCTGCAGAAACGGCATCGAGCCGCCTACTTCCTGTTCCTGGGTTTCAATAGGTTCGTCGGTCATAGCGGGAAATTGTCAAAAAACGGCTGTTTTGTCAAATTTTTATAATCTCGGGCTTGCCGGGCTCGGGTGGACACACAGGCTATTCCAATAGTTTCTTCATCTCCTCGAGAAACTCGGCCTTATCTTTGAATTTGCGGTAAACCGAGGCGAAACGGACATAGGCGATTTCATCAGTCGCGCGCAGCTTTTCCATGACCATCTCCCCTACTTCCTGGCTGGAAACCTCGGTCTTGAACTTGCCTTTTATCTGATTTTCCAGGTCATCCACTATGGCTTCTATTTCTTTGGAGGTTACCGGGCGTTTGTTGCAGGCGAGCTTAATGCCGTATAGCAGCTTGTAGCGGTCATAGGGTTCCCGCCTGCCGTCCGACTTGACCACCGTCAGCGTTCCCTGCTCAACATACTCGTAGGTGGTAAACCGCTCGTGGCATTGCATACACTCGCGGCGACGGCGCACGGCGCGACCATCCTGCGACGGCCGGCTGTCAACCACCTTATCTTCCTCATGTCCACAGGCAGGGCATTTCATGGCTCGGGCGACATATTGTCGACGGTAACCTTATGACTGCTTGGCCATCTCGTCAATGACCCAGTTGAGATAGTCCGGCAGGCCTTCGGCCAGGCTGAGTGTGATAATCTCCGGAACGTCGTAAGGATGGTGTTCCTGCACGAATTTTATCATCGCCTCAACCTTCAACTGGGTCGTCTTGATAATCAGCAAAGACTCCTCGTCATGCTGAATCTTGTCGTCCCACCAGAAGATCGACTCGACTTTCGGCACCATATTGACACACGCCGCCAGGCGCGCTTCCACCAGTCCTTTGGCCAGACTCGTTGCTTCATCCCGCGGGATGGTTACCATAGCGATGCGTACATGTTCCATTACTTCCTTATCTCCCTGCGTAAGCGTTTCTCTATCGAATTTACTTTTCCCGTAAGCCGCTTTCTGGCCTGCTTGCGGTCGTCAACGGTGATGGCGATGTAGATTCGGTCATGCCCGGCACGCCGTAAAGCCATCCGGCCCTTGTTAATCAGTTTCATCACCGGTTCCCACTCCCCTTCAATGATCGTGCTCATAGCTGTCAATTTATAGGGAAATCCCGACTTATCAATAATATCGATAACTTTCGCCACATCTTTACTTATCGATGCCGAGCGTCGATCGGTCGGAAACATGGTCAACTGAAACAGCATTGAAACACCTCCGGCTTTGAGCCTGCCCGCCTACTCTTTGGGCAGGAACATAAATACGTCACCAACCATCCCCTGAGGATTATAATTGGCGTTAATGAAGTTGGCAATCGGAATATAGCGCGGGATACCTCGATAATCAACCAAAGCTCCGGCCCGTTCAAAATCCACCTCAAAATAGCGTTGAGCGAATACGACTTTCGGTCGGTTTGCCTCCAGCGATGCCAATATCTCGTCCATAAGCCAGTTACCGTATTCGAGTTGAACATACCATCCCACCGGAGTGGGGTTCCTGCGATCAGCCAGATAATACATTATCGGCATATCGGGGAACATGAAGATGTAATCTGCGCGCTCGCTGCGCTGGTCAATCGCTTCGATCAGGCTTTCTATCTGCCGAACATTTCGCTGACCTGACCTTATCCCGGCGAGCTTGGCGGTTCTAAACTCGCTCGTTTTTTCTCCCCGGGCTACATCACGATACACATAAGTGTACTTGTGATACAGTCCACCTGCCAGTAATACCACAACCAGGCCTAACGCGATGTAGCGCCTGCGCCGCGCCTGACTCAATTCGCGGTACATCACATATAATATGCCCAGCAATAGACCGCTGCCCATGTAGGACAACACTACGCCCGTATAATTGAAGCCCGCCGCATACTGGATTATCACGCCAATGATCAGCGCCGGTAGTAGCCTTGCTCCCACATCGCTTTCACGAGCCTGCTTACTCTTGATCAGGCGAACCACAATCGCAAACGAAAGCGCAAGATTCACATAGACCAGCGAATAGATATAATTATGGTGAATCTTGAATATGAGCACCAGCGACACCAGTGTGGCCAGCGCCGCAACCGCAACAATGACGGTACGACCGGGTCTAAGATAAAAACCGAACACTGCTGCCATCATGGCCGGGAGACCAAGGTATATGACCTCATGATGATTCTGAAATAGAACGAACCACACTGACACCTGGCTGGCCATACGTGGATAAACAAAGACATTGTCCCAGAAAGCCCCCAGGGTATCGTTGAAATACAAATATATCAGATAGGCCCCAAGCGGCACCACGGCCCCGATAAGCATGCGTATTCCCTGTTTCAGCGTGAGCACCCTGAGCTGTGGCCAGATACGCTGAATAATCAGAGCCGCTACGAGAAAGCCTGGAATTAATATGCCGTAGTTCTGCTTGCACATGAACGCAAGGAACGCCGCCACGCCGGACAATTCGTATTGTCTGAAATGAACGAAAACAGCCATCAGGACCGCGAACAGAAGTGCATCATAGCTATACCAGGGGAAAATCAGCAGCAACGATGACACTGTAAAAGTCGTCACCAGAAGCAGCAACAATTCCCACGGCCGGACAAAGCGCCGATATAAAAGCGAAATCAAGACCGCCACCAGGCACATCTGAAGAGTCCACACCCACCGGGAAACAAGCACGGTGTAGCTGTCGCCGAGGACGCTTATCAAAGCGGCCTGTATATAGATGGATAACGGTGTACGAAAAAAGTAGAAATCGGTATATGGTGCTTCACCTTCGGCAATCCGGGCACCGATACTCAACAAGTACCCTTCATCGGTGGCGTTAAATCCATGCGCCAGCGTAAGCAAGCTATACAACGCGACCAGTAATAGAAAAGCCGCATAGGGCCACACGGTATCCAGTACCGAGTTGGCTCCGCGGCTTTTCGGTGCTTTGGTCATAAGCTTGTATTATGCCGTCGTGGGTTCGGATCTTTCACGGTAAAGCGGGAACTTCTCGCAGAACACCGCCACCTCTTTTGAGATCTCCTCCAGAACCTCGTCCTTGCGACGATTTTTAATCCCGCGATCGATAAAGTCGGCTATCTGCTTCATTTCTTCGATTCCCATACCGCGCGTGGTCACGGCGGGCGTGCCGATTCTGATACCCGACGTAACAAACGGTTTCTCCGGATCGAACGGAACCGTGTTCTTATTCACTGTTATACCGGCCTTATCAAGAGCGTTTTCAACTTTCTTGCCCGTCACCTTGGGAACATCGATGAAAGATACCAGCATAAGATGGGTATCGGTACCGCCGGCGACCAGCCGGTGTCCTTTTTCCTTGAGACATTCGGCTAAAGTAACGGCATTCTCGATAATGCGTTTCTGATAGGCCTTGAACTCATCGGTGGCGGCCTCTTTAAATGCGACGGCCTTGGCTGCTATAATATGCATCAACGGCCCACCCTGAATACCCGGCATGACCATCCGGTCAAGATCCGCGGCATACTGTTCCTTGCACATAACCACTCCACCTCGAGGACCGCGCAGCGTTTTGTGGGTCGTGGAAGTCACAAAATCCGCGGTCGGTATCGGTGACGGATGAAGACCGGCTGAGATCAGACCGGCGATGTGGGCGATATCGACCATCATATAAGCCCCGCAGGCGTCGCAGGCCGCACGAATCTTCTCGAAATCCCAGAACCTGGGATAGGCCGAAGCTCCGGCCACAATCATCTTCGGCTTAACCTCTCTGGCCCGATCGATCAGCCTATCGTAGTCGATAACTTCAGTCTCCCTATCAACCTGGTAGCCTTCGAAATCATAAAGAAAGCCCGAGAAATTGATGGGATGGCCGTGGGTCAGATGCCCGCCATGGGACAGGTCCAGCCCCATAACCTTATCACCGGGTTTCAAAACCGTGAAATATACCGCCATGTTGGCTTGTGAGCCGGAATGCGGCTGAACATTGGCGTGCTCGCAATTAAAGAGCGCTTTCAGTCTTTGACGGGCGAGGTCTTCGGCGACGTCGACGAACTCGCACCCGCCATAATATCTCTTGCCCGGATAGCCTTCGGCGTACTTGTTGGTCATCACGCCGCCGGCGGCCTCTAAAACAGCCTCGGAAACGAAATTCTCCGATGCGATCAGTTCAAGCTTCGATTGCTGACGATTGGTTTCACCCATTATCGCGTCAAATATTTCCGGATCAACATGCTTAAGACTGGACATATCACATCTCCAACTATTCAAGATTTTCACAGAATGTAAGCAAAATAGCCTGTGCGGTCAACGGCGTTTAGAGTCTTTTCTCCGGCACCTGACTGACCTGCCCAGCCTTATTGAGAAAGGCGGACCCGATGTGGATCCGCCTTCGAGAATAAAGACCTGCTGCGATTGGACAGTTACTAGTCTTTGAGCGTGACGCTCCCGGTCGCCGTTCCCAGCGATATTTGTGGTGTATCGGAGCCTTTGGTGAAGGTTCGGGCTATATATCTCTCACCATGCCGACGAAACTTTTCTTCGGTTTCAAAATCCACGGGGGAGGACATTCTCCCCTTCCTTTCTCTACATACAAATTCGAAATTACCGGACAGAGGATTGCCGTCATAGTCGAGAACCGCCCGGCCGGAAGCTGTGGATACATCGAGGTCAACGGTCGGGCTCTCGGCGAGGATGACCCTGACCCGCCCGGAAGCTGTTGAGAATTCACTGGCGAAATCTAACTTGACACCGGACGCCTCAACATAACCGGACGCGGTTGACATATGAAAGTACCCGCTGCAATTCTCCGCCGAAACAGTGCCGGAAGCGGAGTTCAAATCGAATTCACCTTTGCAGTCGATAAACTCGATATCACCCGAGGCCGTGTTGACCTCAAATTCACCGGAAACGTTTTCGGCAAGGAACTCCCCTGAAGCCGAACTGAACTGGATACGGGTGCCGTCAGGAACAGAAATCTCCCAGAATGAACCGCCGCGACAGGAACCAAAAATTTTCTCCTGTAATCTCAGGGATTTGGTGCGTTCGCGTATTATCGCGTCGATGGCGTCTTCCGGGTCGGCATCAACATCAACCCGCACCTCGATTTTCCCGTTATCGGATTTTTTGATGGTGCAATCGCCGCTGGTGGTCGAGATTGTGATCTTGTCCTTGGCGTCAAACGTCTCAGTAATCACGCCGCCCCGGTGCGCGAAGGTGCTGGTGGCCAGAAGAATCAGCAGTCCGGCCACATTGGAAAGCCTCCATAAACTCGTCATGTATGATCTCCCATTCTACATCAATTGCGGATAAAACCCACTGATAACTCATCTATTGATATCGTTATATACGGAGCTCCGCCGGCAAGGTTGCGACCATACAGAAACGGCGACCTCCGAAGAGGCCGCCGCTCCAATGCTGCGGATACGCCAGCTGCGCTTAGTTACTTGTCACTATCCAGAAATCGCGCGGATACACACGGTACAGCGTAATGTCGTCACTTTCAACCGACTTGAGATACTCGTCGAAAGGCGCCAGCTGTGTCTCTGGACCGACCGCCAGGTAGCTGCTTCCTGCCACCTCGCTGCCTTTTGGGTTAAGGCCCGGCAGAACGGTGCCGTAAACACGAAGCATCCTTGTTTTCAGCTTTTCGAAGAGATTCGGATCGCTCTTAAGCTCAATAAGTGCTTGTCTGAATTTCTTGACTTTGTCAGGTGTGAGTCCGTCGGCCAGATCGGAGGCCATAGAACTGGCCCTGTCCTCATACGTGGAACCGGCTCGACCGGAGCTAAATGCCTGAGCGATAGCATAGTCAATCAGATTCTCATCTGGCTCGGCTTTGTTTAATTCATTTATCACAAACTGGACCGTCTGCACTATGCTGGGGCACCTCTCGGCATAGTAGCGGAATCGCCCGCTACTGAGATTCACACCCGGACCATTGGAGTATGCCATACCCGCTTGCCACGTCTTCATAAACAGACCATGGGGGCCACCGCCGCCATACAGGCGCGACGCCAGGTAGTCCAGAAGGGCTTCGTTATCTGCTTCGTAATAGCTCACTATCGGCGCGGTGAAATTAACCAGACCGTTGCGAGTATTTTCATTAATGAGACCGGCGTAGATCGGGTTGATCGGGACAGCATACCTCGCCTCGATCCGGTTATGCACTATCGGCGCGTCGCTATATGTCTGAGGCGTACGCGGAGTATCACTCAGCACAGCCACCACACCGTTAAGAAGAGGTATCAATTTCTCCTGACTCGACGGACTTCCCACCATATAGCCTCGAACATTGTCCTTCTTGCGAACGGCTTCCATAATGGCTCGGAACCCATCGAGCACCGTCCCCGGTTTCACGGCTAAATCTTTGGGCATCTGATGACAGAGATATTGCCAGTCCGCTATAAGACTGTTATCCGGAAGTCCGGAGATCATCTGTGTAAGATCGCCCGCTGCGGCTTTGACCAAAGCGGCTGCTGATTCAGGCAGCTTATCATAAGCAACCAGCATATCTGCGTCGACAAGTGAATCGCTCTCCGACTCCGTGCCCGTAGCCAGTCTCGTGGCCGTCGCCCTGAGCTTGTCGCGATCCGATGTCAAACCCAGCCCGGCGAGTACCGTCATATAGGATTCGAATTCCTGTTGCGATTCAGATGATTCCGCTTCCTTAAGCATCCACTTGATTCGCCACAACGAATGCTGTTGGGTCAGAAACGAGTTAGCTGACAGAATAAGCGGATTGGTTTGCCGCCAGTATGCCGACGTAGGATTGTCTATCCAGTATTCTTCCCAGCTCCTCATACCGTTACGAGCCCCTGTCAGCGAGGCATCAATGGCATCACGTATTCTCGGCAGATTCTCTTCACGCCAGTCAGGATTGTACAGCACACTCGACAGCCAGTCAACCGCAGTAACCGATTCATCCAGAATACTACCCGCCGCTACAAAAGCCAGTTCCACTCTCTCCGTCCGGTGGTTGATGTCATAATGTACAAAGAGATTTAAGATTTCCTGGCGCAGTCGCTCGAACATCTCATCCGATGGGATGGGTTTGCCGTCTTTTATAACACCGACATCGGACAGCAGTGTCGGCAGGGCTGAGGTGTAGACCAAAAGCGACTCAGGAACCACGTTCATATCAAGGTAAAGCCCGAACTGGGCGTTGGTAACATTCCCGAAGGTCGAAATAACATTGTCACCGCCACCGGGAAACTTCTCCACCCGGTAATCAAGCTGTTCATCCAGCACCAGTGGCGGGTTGTCGATGAAGCCCGGCATTTCTACTGATGCCGACTTTGCTTCGATGACGTCGGTCTTGGCGCCATAATCGGCAACGAATTTAGCCAGAGCCGAGGCGCCATCCTCCACCCCGTACCTTCTTTTCAAGTCGCCAAGGTAGGCCTTGATTCGCTCCTGACGGGCGGCTTCAAATGCACTGGTCGCGTCAGGATTGGGTCTAGTTGCCACTGCGTACGGCAGATTGGCCAGCAACTTCCATTGGTCGATATACTTTTTCCAGAAGTTGTTGTCTGAGGCCAGCAGGCCTTCAACGAACTCCAGCTTGTTGTTCTCCGTCAGCGTCTTGCGGAACCCCTCCGTTCGCCTCAGGGAGTTAAGATGATCTTTCCAAAAATCCCCCGTTCCGCGATATCCAAACCGCGGCGGCTTGTTGAGATTGTCGCGAAGACCTCGCCGAACCTGGATTACCCGGTTGGCAACTCGCTGGTTGAACTCCTTGAGTTCTTCTGAACCATCCGCGTACGCCGCCACTTTCTTGATTTCATCCATCACCAGGCTTCGTATAGAGTCGATCATGGTCTCAGTCAGAAACTCCTGCCTCACATTGGAGAATCCGATGGTAACCGGACATCCGGGATTGTCACTCGACCAGCCGAATAGATTGCTCGCGCCGATATCCATTAAGCGCGTCTGCGAATCGATGAACTTCTTATACAGATTCGAGCTCTCTCCGCTCTGAAGGTTGTCAACAAGACACTCCCTCAGGAAAGCCTCGTTCGGTTCATATTCCAGAACAGCCGGCCAGACAAAGGCCAGCGATGCCGGTTCATCGGGGTTCTGATGCGGATACTCCGCGTAGGCGATTTGTCCAAAGGGCGCCATCTGTGGGGGCGGAAGACGTTTCTCGAGACTGGCCGGGTCCTCTCCTGCCTCGGCATCGGGCTCGATCCTCGCGAAAATCTCGCTCGTGCGCTCCAGGAACTCCTGCAGCTCAAACTCGTCACCAATGGAAACAACCATCCCCATATTGTTCAGATGATAGGTAGCCTCATGAAAATCGCGCAGATCTTTTACCGTCGCCTCCCTTATAGCGCGCGGATAACCACCGGCGGAATACGACAACGGGTGCTCCTCTCCGTACAACATTTCCAGCATCTTGAACCAGAGACTAACCCAGTCACCTTCAAAATAGGTGATCATCTCGGTATAGATCGTACCTTTCTCTTCTAACTGAACAGAGCTGTCTTCAGGATTGATCGAATAACCGAGGTCACACATCTCGCGACGAATTTCTTCGTCAGAATAGTCCGGGTTAATCAGGGCGTCAATCTTCGCCTCCATATACTTGTAGAAGATTTCCTTACCGGCCGCGCTGTGAAAATGATACACCGTGCGCAACTGCCCGGTGTGCGCCGAACTATTGCTAATTGACATATCCTCGAACGATTTGACCCACTGTCCCTTGGTCCCTTTACCGAGAACAAGGTGTTCCAGCGTGTGCGGCTGTCCCTTATCACTGGTGCACGGAGTATTAACCCACGCAAAGGCCTGAGGAATAGATTGTATCCTGAGTACGTCGAGAATGAAACCGGACGGGACGTGCCTGAACTCCGCTCCCACCGGGTCACCGTACTCGTTTTCGTAAATGGTCGTAAGCCGGAAGTCAGCTATTTGCTGATTTTCATTTAGGGACGCGAATTCGTTAGCGCTGACCGACGGCCAGATCACTGCCGCCAGCAATAGCGAGAATGCGACCCACAGCATTGATTTCTTCATTGGAGCTTTCCTTTTTTTCTCGAGCCGGAAGATTAGGTTAAGTGACATATGAACTTACATACGCACACATTAACGTGAATGTTTCGCGCCAATATAGTGTCTAACCCGGTCTGAGGCAAGGCGTGCGCAACCGGAATGACTCTCCCCTTACAAAAGCGGCGGCCACCACAAGACTGGCGACCGCCGCGAGATCATACTTCAAGTATTACTTTAATTGCTGGCCGTAACCCAAAAATCTCGTGGATACAAACGATACAGCACGATATCGTCCCCCTCAACCGTCTTGAGATACTGCTCAAACGACTCAAACTGCATCTCCGGGCCGATCATGAAGTAGTTGGCCCCTTCCACCCCACGGCCCGACGGCTCTAGGCCGGGAAGAACAGCCCCGTAGACCTTGAGCATGCGCGAAGTCAGCTCGTCATAGAGGTCCGGCCTTTGACGGAGTTCCAGAACGGCTTTTCTGAATGTCCCAACCTTTTCCGGTGGCAAACCATCGGCAAGATTATCTGCCATGCTCTCGGTGCGGTTTTCGTAACTAGAGCCCCCACGTCCGGAGCCGAACGCCTGCGCCACCGCGTAGTCGGTCAGGGAGCTATCCGGTTCGGCGCTCTTTAGTTCGTTTATTACAAACTGCATGGTTTGCACCAGGCTGGGGCAGCGCTCCGCGTAGTACATCAGGCGACCACTGAACTGATTGCTTCTCAAACCATTTGAATATGCCAAACCCGCCGCCCAGGTCTTCATGAACATCGAGTGTGCACCACCGCCGCCATACAGACGGGCCGCGAGGAAATCAAGCAGCTGTTCAGAATCCGTATCGGCAAAGCTGGCACAGGGAGCCGTGTTTATAAACACGCCATTGCGCGTGCTTTCGTTGATCAGACCAACATAGAGCGGAGTGATATCCGCCGAGGTCCGAGCGCGAAGCCGACTGTAGACAATAGGCGTACTCGAATACGACTGTTTCGCGGAAGGCTCATCGGAGAACTTCTCTACAAGTTCTTTCTGGAGCGGAAGCAGGGCTTCCTGGCTGGCCTGACTGCCGACCATGTAACCCCGCACGTTGTCCTGTTTACGCATCAGCTCCATCAGATAAATGAAGTTATCCAGAGCCAGAGTTGGCGGTGTGGCAAGGTCCGCGCTCATGGTCTGACATAGATATTTCCAATCTTCCGCAAGGCTGCCGTCCGGCAGACTACTCAGACACTGAAGCAGGTCACGGGAAGCTACTTTTGCCAGTTCGTTCGCCGGCTCAGACAATGCTTCAAACGCCTCGACGAGGCTCTGATCGGGTTGACTCTCACCTTCTATTGACTGACCGGATGAAATGCGCCCGGCCAGGGCCTCAAGCTGCGCTCGGTCAGCTTGCGTCCCGTAGTCCGCCAACCGTGTCATGAAAGCGTCAAACTCAGTTTGAACTCCCGGGTCAATGGTTTTCTTTAGCAGCCACTTTACCCGCAACAGGCTGTGCTGTTTGGCCAGGAAACATCCCGCCGACATCACCAGCGGGTTAGTCTGCTTCCAATAGGCGTTAGCTGGTCTCTGGACCCACGACTCTTCGGAGCCTTTCATCCCGTTGCGGGCGGCCATGAGACTAATATCAATGGCATCTCTCATCCGGGGAAGGTTTTCCTCACGCCAGTCAGCGTCATACAGAAACGTGGCCAGCCACTCCATCGCTTTCAGAGATTCTTCGAGGGTGCTTCCCGATCCCTTCAGACGCAATTCCACCCGTTCGGTAGCGTAGTTTATGTCGTAGGAAGCACCGACGCCAAGGATCTCCTTGCGAATCATCTCCTTGGTCTCGTCGTACGCCAGCGGTTGGCCGTCCCTGATAACACCGACCTCCGTCAGCATCGTCGGCAGAGCCGATACATATACCAGCAGTGATTCCGGCACCACGGTCATGTCAAGGTACAGCGCGATCTCGGCGCTGGTGATATTGTCGAATGTACCCACTACGTTATCCCCACCGCCGGGGAGTGTCTCCACGCGGTAGTCAAGAAGCGGGTCGAGACTCAACGGGGGATTATCGATAAAACTCGGAGTTTCAATCGAAGCCGCCCTGGCGTCTATTTCCGCGGTTTTCTCGTCATATTCCGCGACGAACTTCTCGATAGCCACCTCTTCACTTCTGACGCCGTATTTTTTCTTCAGCTCGGCGGTGTATCCTTCAATACGCGTGTTTCTATCCTGTTCCATCCGGCTGATCATTTTCGGATTGGGACGGGCCGCCACAACGTAGGGCTCATTCTCCAGCACTCTCCACTTTTCGATGTATTCTTTCCAGAAATTTTTGCCTGATGCCAGCAGCTTTTCGACGAACTCCAACCGGCCGGGAATGGTAAGGTTTTTGCGGAAATCGTCAATGCGGTACAACGCCTGAAGGTGACCCGGCCACCACCAGCTCGCTCCGCGATACCCGAAGCCTGGCGGTTTATTCAGGTTGGCCCGCAACTGTCGTCGCATCCGTACGATACTGTTGGTTACGCGCTCATTGAACTCTTTCAACTCGTCGGAGTCGTCGGCATAGTTAGCCACGGCCTCGATTTCCGCCATCACCAGCCCCCGCACGGAGTCAAGCATTTCTGCGTTCACGGCATCCTGGCTGATATTGAAAAATCCCACGTAGAACGGGCAACCCTGGTCATCACTGCTCCATCCATACACCGCGCTGGCTCCTATATCCAGCAACCGCGTCTGCGAATCAATGAATCTCTTATACAGGTTTGCACTTTCGCCGCTGGCCAGGCTTGCCATAAACCGTTCACGCAGGAAGGCTTCGTACCAGTCGTATTCCAGCACTGGAGGCCACGCCATTATCATCAGGCCTGGTTCTTTTTCGTTGTTATGTGGAAAGTCGGCAATAGCCACAGTGCCAAAGGGCGCCATGTCGGGAGCCGTAAAGTTCTCACGTGCCTTGGTCGGGTCCTGGCCCGGCCGGGCGTCCGGTTCGAGGCGTGCGAAAATCTCGCTGGTACGGGTAAGACACTCCCCAAGGCCTATTTCGTCACCGATAGAGAGGATCATCCCCATGTTATTAAGATGGTAATGCTCACCATGGAACTTCTTGAGGTCCTCAGCGGTGGCCTCTCTAATGGCCGGTGGATATCCTCCCGAGGAGTTGGAAAGCGGGTGATCCGAACCATACATCATGTCATCCAGTTTCAGGGCGAGGTTTGACCACGCCCCTTCGTATGCACTGACCATCTCGGTATACACCGAACCTTTTTCTTCGAGCCCAACGGAGCTGTCGCTTGGGTCAATGCTGTAACCGAGGTTACACATCTCGCGCCGGATTTCCTCATCGGTGTAATCCGGGTGAAGCAAGGCGTCTAGCTTGACTTCCATCAGCTTGAAGAAGACTTCCGTACCGGCGGCGGTATGGTAGTGGTAACCGGTAGTGAGCTGACCTGTGCCGGCTGAACTGCTGCTGAGTGACATATCTTCGAACGAGGCTACCCACTGCGCCTTGGGACCCTTTCCGAGCACGAGGTGCTCCAGCGTGTGGGGCTCGCCCATGTCCGTCGGCGGCGGTGTGTTCACCCAGATAAAACCCTGCGGGATTGATTGAATGCGAAGGATATCAAGCACGAATCCCGACGGCACGTGGCGAAACTGCACACCGACGGCGTCCCCGGTTTCGTTCTCGTAGATGGTTTTTAGTTTGAAGTCGGCGATCTGCTGCCCCTCAATCAGGGCGTTGAATTCGTTACCAGCGTACAGTGGTGCTGCGGCCGCAAGCGCGACCACCACCACCGTTGTCATAAGAACGGCGAATCTTTTCATGGAGGAACCCCTTATTCCGTGTTGCCGTAAAAATCTTGAATGTCTGCATGTAGTGCGGCTACTATTACCTAAAATGACAGCTCCCGCAAAGGTATGAAAAAAGCCCCGACCGGTCAAGGACGGGGCGGAAAGAATATCTGCGCGGAAAATTATACGCGACCTGATTACCGCCCTACCCTTCTTCAGCCTCGCGGATTTTCTCCAAACGCGGGATGTGGCGCCCGCCTTCGAAGGGTGTGGTAAGAAACTGCTTGATGATCCCCTCAAGCTGATCCTCGGGCGTGTACTTCTGCGATAACGTAAGCATGTTGGCGTTGTTGTGAAGTCGCGTCAAGTGAGCCATCTCCGGATTAACCGCCATACCGGCCCGGATGCCTTTGACTTTGTTGGCCGCGATATTCATGCCGTTGCCCGTCCAGCAAACGGTCATGCCGTAATCCACTTCGCCGTCGGCTACCGCCCGCGCCACTTTCAGACCGAAATCCGGGTAATCAACCGACTCCTTGGAATCGGTGCCGAAATCGAGAACCTCATGGCCGAGCCCGAGCAGAATCGACTTGACCTTCTCTTTCCACTCCAGCCCGGCATGATCGCATCCCAGAGCTATTCTCAACCGACTGTTACTCCTTTATACTTGGGTACCGGGGTAAGCCAGCCGTACTTGTCTTCGGCGCTTCCATCGATAACACCAAAGAAAGCATCCTGAAGGGCCTTGGTGATCGGCCCGCGCTTACCTTCACCAATCTGAATATTGTCAACCTTGGAGATTGGTGTTATTTCCGCGGCGGAGCCCGTAAAGAATACTTCATCAGAAAGGTAAACCGCCTCGCGCGGGACATTCCGTTCGATAACTCTGATGCCCATATCCTCGGCCAGTTTAATAACGGAACTGCGGGTAATACCGGGAAGAATCGAGGCCGCGAAAGTTGGCGTTACCAGCGAACCCTTGCGCACCAGGAAGATGTTCTCCGCCGAACCTTCGGAAACATTGCCGTTAACATCGAGCGCGATACCTTCCACGTATCCGTGCGCCACGGCTTCCATCTTCACCAGTTGGCTGTTCATGTAGTTACCTCCCGCCTTGGCCATCGCCGGCATGGTATTCGGGGCAATGCGATTCCACGATGAAAAGCAGACCGAGACACCGTTTTCAAGCGCGCCCTCACCCAGGTATTTCCCCCACGGCCAGGCCGCGAT
>CP070674.1:230327-257160 GCA_020351995.1 Candidatus Zixiibacteriota bacterium | reverse complement strand
TACGGCCGACTGGAAATTAGTTGATTGAAATACATCAGAAGGTCATGACAGGAGTGTAAAAGATGGGCAAGAAAATCACGTTCGTTTTGGCGCTGGTGTTTATGTCAGCGCCGGTTTGGGGGCAGACCGATACGGTGAAATATGTTCCCAAATATCTCGATCCGGTGAACGAGGAACTACGGAAGCTCAGTGAAGAAAGGGAGGACTACCGCGACAGCGTTACCGGCGCCATAGAGGATCGGCAGGAAGCGCGCGAGGAGTACGAGAGGCTCAATCGCAGATGGATAAAGTGTGACCTCTCGAATATCGTAAAACCGGAGTCGCCGGAGGCCTTCGAGTCGCAGTTTCACTTTCCTCCGGTTAGGCAATACTGGACCGGGACCTGCTGGAGTTTCTCAACCACCTCGTTTCTCGAATCTGAGATTTACCGCATTCAGGGCAAGAAGATTCGCCTGTCAGAGATGCACACCGTTTACTACGAGTGGCTGGAGAAAGCACGACGGTTTGTCAGGGAAAGAGGTAAGTCCAGGACTTCGCCCGGCTCCGAGTCCAACGCTGTCTTCCGAATCATGAAAAAGTATGGCGCGGTGCCGCTGGAAGCTTACCCGGGATATATCGATGATCCCCGGCACAATCACGGGGAACTGGATGATGAGATCGAGGAGTATCTTGAGTACGTTGAGGATGAAGATGTGTGGGACGAAGATTTTGTGGCGGAGTCGGTTGCCCTGATTCTTGATAAGCATATCGGCAAACCTCCGTCGTCGTTCGACTATGAAGGCAAAACTTACACACCGCAGGAATTCTTGAGCGACGTGATGCGGCTCAATATCGATGACTACGTGTGTATCATGTCCACGCTGGAGTTTCCTTTTTACGCGTTAGGACCGTTCGACGTACCGGACAACTGGTGGTATGACAGCAGCTACTACAACATTCCTCTCGATGAGTGGTATGCGGGCTTTAAGAGTGCCGTGATGAATGGCTACACGGTGGCGATTGGCGGCGATATTTCCGAAGCGGGCCTGAATGGACTTGAGGACGCCGCCTACGTTCCCGATTTTGATCTACCTCAGGATTATATCAACCAGAGTTCCCGTGAGTACCGGATGTTCAATAAGACCACGACTGATGACCACGGGGTGCATGTTATCGGTTGTACTGAAATCGACGGACGGGACTGGTATCTGGTCAAAGAATCATCCAGCCGCGGTCACTGGGGCAAGCACGTAGGGTACATGTTTTATCGCGATGATTATGTGCGTTTGAAGATGATGGAATTCGCGGTGCATAAGGACGCGGTGACGGATTTGCTTAAGAAGTTTGTGGAACAGTAACTATAGAAATGTGCGCAGGGACGCCCACCAGACAATGGGATGGCGTCCCTTTTACATGTCTTTGCCGACTGAGTAGCCCTTGCCGATGTTTTTGCCGATGCTGTAATATTTGCGCACGGTCGGGGCGAAAACCATCGGGCGGACTTTCAGCATGTCCGGCAAACCACCCTTACCCATCACCGATTCATCGGCCTTGACATCGAGGATCTCGCCGACAAACTGGGTGTGAAGGCCGAGTTCGAAGGTGTGGATGAGTTTGCACTCCAATACCATCGGGAACTCGTCAACATAAGGCGCGTCGACCAGTTCGCTCTTAACCGGCGTCAGGCCCGAGACCGAGAATTTGTCGGAATCACGACCGGAGGCGATGCCAAAGTAGTCGGCTTCCCGCACATGGGCGTCCGAAGGAACGTTCACGGTGAAGGCCCGGCGTTCGATGATACTGGCAAAACTGTAAGTTGCCTTGCGGAGGGATACGCCGACACACGGGGGCTGAGAGCAGCATACGCCTCCCCAGGCCGCAGTCATCACGTTAGGCTTGCCATCTTTGTCATAGGTTCCGATGACCCAGACCGGGGTGGGATAGATAAGGGTTTTTGCGCCCAGAGATTTTTTCATTGGATTCCTCCCGAAAGCTGCCCGATAGCGCAGACAGCCGGGTAGATTCAATGTTTTTTGGCTGTTCTATTATATGTCAAACGGTCGGCGGACACAAGAGTCCAGTTCGTCGGTATGCCGCGAAAGGCAGTTGACGCAGCCAGGCCCGTTCGGCGTAATCGGTTTTGATTGAACGTCTTAGGCGACCTTCGCATTCTGGCGCGTAGCGCAATGGGGACCGCTGGGATTTAATCGCTTGCCCCTGTGATAGAACTTTTGATATATTTTTTTACAGTGCGAGGAGGTTTTTTACCCGCCATCCGGGGGCAGAAGCTCCAGGTTACAGTGTTGCTTTGATGCTATCTATGGTAAGATGAAAAGAACCGGTGGGCAGATATTTTGATGGGAGCTACTTGATTATGGGAGCCCGGTTCTTTATTTTCGGAATATACCGTTACGCAGGAGCAAGATAAATGGGCAAGCCAGCAGCCAGGATGGGCGACCAGACCACCCACGGGGGTGTTATTACCAAGGGAGAACCTACGGTAATGATCGGCGGGGCACCAGCCGCGCGGGTTGGAGACATGCACACCTGCCCTATGCAAACTCCCGGAACTCCTCCAATTCCACATGTAGGCGGGCCTATCACGCTCGGCAGCCCCACGGTGATGATCGCAGGTATGATGGCGGCCAGAGTGGGTGATATGTGTACGTGCACGGGGCCTCCCGATTCGATCGCGATGGGCTGTACTACTGTGCTGATCGGTGAAGGCAGTGCCGGCGGCGGCGGGGCCGGTCAGACCGGGGGAGGTTCGGGTACGACCGCTACTTCGACTTCCACCGATGCCACAGAGCAACCTTACATCGATGTCAAGTTCGTGGATAAAGGGGGCAAACCTATCTCGGGGGTGCAGTACAAGCTGAAGGATCCGGACGGCAATGAAATTCAGGGGACGCTGGCGGGGAGGATAAAAAAGAGCGGTGTCAGTCAGGGGCAGTACGAAGTGACGCTGGCGGCCATAAAGAACGCTAAATGGTCCACGAAGAAAGCCAAGCAGAGCGATAAGGTCAAGATGATTGCCGAGGTGGTGGGGTTCGATTCCAGCGCCAAGGCAACCTTCCAGGTGTTTCGTCGAGACTCCAACCGGGCCGACAGGCCGGTGGACACGATGGGTGACGTGGCCGTGAGCGGTGATAAGGTCGAAGTTGACTGGCAGTATGAATACCGTGAGGGGGAAGACGATCCCGAGCTGGGGCACAGAGGCACGGGACGCTACTCATATCCGAGTTTCTATTTTACCGTTACAATCGAGGATGCCAAGGCAACGTCAGGAACACTGCAGATCACGGACGATCTCGAAATAGAGCTTAAGGACGACCGGGGTAATGCGATTGCCGATGAAGAGTACGTGGTTTACCTGGCCAACGGTGAAGTGCGCAAGGGAAAACTTGATTCCAGCGGTAAGGCAACCGAGAAAGACGTCCCTCCTACCCAAAACCAGGTGGTTTTTCCAAACCAGGCAAAGGCTAACAAACTTCCGAGGTAGGACCAGAGCTAAATGACTCAGAAGATCAACGCCACCACGGCCGACGTTCTTGTAGCATTCCAGACCAGGCCCGGTGTTGATAGTGATAGCATTATTAACGCCGGTGAGGCTACTATCAAAGGCACGACGACGAAGATAAAACCGCAGGGCAAGGGTTACTACGGGTTAAAGATGGAGGCGGATACGACGGTAACCGCTTCTGTGGTCACTATGCAGCTGCTCGGGACGGATTATATGGTTTGCTATCAGGAAAAGGATGAACTGGAAACGGCACCCGATGGAGTCTTCGCAATCACCAACTGGAAGATGCCCGGGAGCAAGACCAAACTGGACGGTACTCAAAGAAGACTTCAGATGCTGGGTTACTATGGCGGGCAGGTGGATAAGAAAAAGGGAAAAGGGACTGAATACGGCGTGCTGGGTTTTCAGGCCGACAACAAGCTGCGCACTGACGGTGACCCCGGGGCGAAGACGAGGAAGAAACTCGATGATATTGTAGAAAAGAAGAACAAGAGCGGAAGCATTTACATATCTCGTCGGACACTGGTTCGGTTCGACTGGGCACCAAGCTCAAAGAACCCTAAACTTTACCATGGTTGGCCGAAGAAGCGGGCACCGATGGTTGATGACAGAGGCTTTGTAAAGGTCAAGTCGGCGGGAATTGACCTGCACGGGCCGGTAGTTTCGGTTGAGAGGAAAGCTCTCTTTCGAGTAAAGGTGATCCGTGAGTTTGTGGCGGAAGACGCCACGCTGGTGGCGAGCAGCGACGATACGAATCTGGTGGAAATCAAATCGCGCATGCCGCTTCCTAAAGCGGAGAAGTTTATACTCGAGATGGAATCAAAAGACCCCGGGCGGAAGCCTAAAGCGACCTCGGTGAAAATCAAGTACAAAAGGGGCAATACGGAAACCGAGATAGGTTCCTTGCAGGTGATCGTGATGCCACGGAAATATCTCAAGGTACAGGTGCACTATATCACTGTGAAAGACTCAACCGGTTCTTCAATTACTCCTGCCGGAACACCGGAGAATTCGACAAACAAGGCCCACACGAAGGCACTGGCCAAATACAGGCGTGAATTCGGGATGGCCAAGGTGCTTGCGCGCCACATCCTGCGTCACTATGGCATTTTCCTACATTTCCTTAGGGACGCTTCCAAGACCGTAACATTGTCGAAGGCAGGACGACTCAGTGAAGTGGGCAACGATTTGAGACCCGAATTTACCACAACCATCAATGCTATAGCCGCGAGCGATACATCGATCAAAAAGAAACTTAACGTGCTGGTGTTTAATCAGATTGAGGACGCTCTGGGGGAATGCTGGGACGCCTGTGATTCCTCGTGGCCAAACGGGGTTGTCATGATGAAAGATGCCGAGGGAGTGCTTCGCACGGCATGGGTCATGGCTCACGAAATTGGTCACTTCGTAACATGGGCTAACTGTATTAGTTCGACCGACTGGGTCCACGCCGACGACGATCCTAATTCCAACAATAAGAAGACGGATCTCTGGACGGTGGCCAAGCTGATGTATTCGTGGGCACAGCACAATCGACCTTATAATCTGGGTTTCCGCTATAAGCGGAGCGGTGGAAAAGTGACTATAAGAAATCTGCCGAGTGACCCCACTGATAATGAAGCGTACAATGCAAGGGTATGGATGTCCAAGGGTAGTCGCACATACTGCAAGTGACCCTGGCACAGGAGGTCAAAATGAGATGGTCAGGAAGCACGGCTGGTGCGATTGCCATATGGGCGGCGGTAGTGGTGCTGACACTGGCGGGATGCGCAAAAAAAGAAAAGTCAAACACTGAAATGGGTGGGACTGGCGATATGGTATTAGAGGAACTTGAACAGGCGGTGCTTGCGAAGAACTGGGATGCTCTCAATATAGTCGATACAATGGCTCGGCCCGGCGAGGCAGTATCCCTGCTGTCGAAGCTATGTCAGAACGAGGATCCGGATATCCGGGAACTGGCATTAAATTGTGTCACTATGATTACGGATCCGAATACTGCCAAGATTCTGGCTGAAGCGCTCGCTGACGAAGATGAGGATAATCGCCATTATGCTCTGGGTTCGCTGGAAGGCTCAGATGCTGCGCGCGTCGCCGGCGATTTAGTGGCTAATCTCGATAATGAGGATGTTGAAGTCCGAGCTGGCGTCGCCTTGCTGCTGGGCTATGCCGAAGAGGCCGAACCGGCCGAGAGTGTTCGTAATCGCCTCGAGATCGAGCAGAGCGAACTGGTGCGGCGCGACCTCAAACTGGCGCTGGCCAAACTCGGCGATGCAGAGATGAAGGAATTGTTCGCAGCGCAGATGGACGTCCCGGATTCCGAAACCAGACGCAAGGGCTTTGAAGACTTGCGCTACATCGGCGACAGGGGCTTGGCGCCACGAATTCTGCCTGCTCTCGACGATCTGGGCAGGGCGCATCTTATAAGCCGAAAAAGCGAGCCTCAGGCCAGATTCGCCCGGGTGTGCGATGCGGCCGTCAATCTGATAGGGGAACTGTGCGAGCAACCTTTCTCTTTTGAAATCAGCGACTCTAAGGTGTACAGCGACGAGGAAATAGCCGAGGCAAAATCGTATCTTCAGTCATTGAAGGCTGAATAGCGCGAGGGGAATTTCGATGGCGGATGAGAATACCAATAATCGTTTTCGGATGTCACTGCCAGAAGGCTGGGCAGACCAATCAACGTATATTTTCGACGGGCCCGAGTCGGGGGGATTCAAGCACAATCTGACGCTGGTGATTGACAACGCGCTGCCGGAGGATGATCTTGACCTGTTTGCGCAGGAGAGAATTGACGCGGTGGTAGGTGCGACACCCGGAATGGAGATTCTCAAGCAGGAGAAAAAGAACCTGCCCAACGGCAACGAGGCGGTCGAAGCGGTGATCAAGTGGATTCCGGTGGATGACAAGATAATTTTCGTGAAGAAGGTGTACCTGATCGTTGACGGTGTCGGTTTCACCTTCTCGGCCGAATTTACCAAACAGACGATCAAGACGATCGGTCTTCAGGTGGATGAGATGATTAACGGTTTCAGTCCGGACCCGACCGGGTAGGCGATCATGGCGGAGCTGAAATTCAACAAGTCGACGGACAGTGAAGAGGAAATCAAACTGGACTCAAGTCTGGTGTATACCGAGTGGAGATCCGGGGTAGCTACGGCAGGGGGAAAAGTCACCGTGGCGGTGGGAACATCGTTGGTCGGTGATGGAGCCACGGTTGAGGTAACCGGCAAGAGTAAAAAGGGCAAGAAACTCGGCAAGCTTAAGGGAAAAGTGCGCTCCAACATGTTTGTGGGCATGCTGGATATTCCGGAAGACATTGAGATGGGCGACCGGGTTTTTTTTGAAGTGGATTTGCCGGATAATTCACTGTCAGGGAAGTCAGAGGAAATTCCGGTAACCCTCCCTATTCGAGTATCGAATATGAAGTGGAGTGCCAAAGAAGCCGGGCGCGGCGATATCCTTACTCTTTCGGCTGACATAGACAATGTGCGTGACGACACCGAGGTGCTACTGACAATATACGAGTACGACCAAGACAGTGCTCACGACAGGATAACCGAGATTCCGGGCCTGGTCAAGGATAAGGAAGTGAGTGTAAACTGGGAATACGAGTATCATGAGGACACCGATGAAATTGCCACTCAGGAGGAACTGGACCAGTACGGTGGTAAGTACAACCCGCCCGAGTATTTCTTCACTATCGAAATATATGACCAGGTATTTGGGAAGAAACAGGAATCCAAGCTGCTGGTCTTCAAAGACTGGCTCGAAATTGCCGGCGAGGAGCCGACGGGTGAACCGATGGCCAACCGTGATTATATCATTAAGCTACCCGACGGTACCGAGAAGAAAGGTAAGCTGGACAAGGATGGTTTCGCCCGGGTCGAAGGAATTCCCCCGGGCAAATGCGAAATTGAAATTCCGCCGGACCAGTGATGAACCGGGTATTTAGAGGATAAAAGAGTGGAGCAAGTCAATCAATCCGCCAAGCTGTTAATCGACAAGGAAGTTGAAGGGGGATTGCTGGCATCGCCCTTATTCTGGAGGCAAATGGCTTCGGAAGATGGCGAGTCGGACTGGATCTGGGGTATTGTGACCACGGAGTTCGACCTTGAGCAGGATGGTTCGGTAACAGTGATTCAACTTCTTCGCGGAAGCGCCGAGTCTTTGCTACTGACGACCTTGAAAGGTTTCGAGGTTTACGAAGGAGACGCGGTAACTGTCGGCGACTGGGACGGAGACGGAGAGAACGAGCTTATTGTTATTGATGCCGATGGTCAACTGCGGGTTTTTCGTTACGAAGGGAGGGCGGTAGACGGGATGGTGACTCACCCGGTGTTGGAGACGATTATCCGTCGTCGCCCGGCAGTGGCGACTTTTGGCGACGGTAGTCGCCCGATATTGTCGTTTGTGAGCGAGGCTGCCCCTTATATTGAAGCGGTGGGTGCCGTTCACGCGTATCAGTTTCCCGGGCAGCCGTTGCCAGGGCTTCCCATGGAATTGGACCCGCCATCGATATCGTCGGTGGTGATGGCGACAGCCCAATCGGGGGCAAAAAGATTGGCCTTTGTGCGCGAGAATGGTTCCATCTGTGTGTATGACCTGTCGCGTAAGATTCTCCATCAGATTGCCAGGGTCAAACCGGACCTGGCGGATCAGACGGTTATCGCTGCCGCTGACGTTGACGCGGACGGGCGAGATGAGATTATTTTTGCGCACGGCGGTGATTGCGTTTACGCCTTATCCGTCAGTTCCGAACGCATACAGCGTTCGATTTTGGCTCAGCGTGCCGATAGTGAGTTCGTGGCCCTGGCGCCGGGTGTCAAGGCTGACGGTCAATCGATTCTTTGTTTCTACGACCGTGGTAACCGGCAATTCGGCTTCTTTAGTGGTGGCCAGCTATCCTGGTATGAGCCGGAGGATGTTGACCCGTCCCATAAATTGATCAGCCTGTCAACAGGCCCCGCCATAGATGAGGGCGGAAGTGCATTCGTGGCGGTTTTCTACAATCCGGCCGGGTCAATAGAAATACTGCTACTTGATTCGAACGCCAATACTGTCAGTGACAGCCCAATTAGGATAAAAGACTTTTGCCCCTTTATCGATGGTGACACCAGCATGGTCCTGGTACCATCCGTATTTTATGAAGCGTCCCGGTCCAGATTGCTGCTTCTGGCCGGGCTTTATCCATGTGGCGGCGACGATCCGGCGCGCGTTCATATGTACGAAATAGACTGCAGCCAGAGGTAAGTTAGGATGGGTTCCGGATATGCATTGTTGCCGGTGACCATTCGAATAATGACGGGACTCTGTTTAAGGCTTTGGAGATAATGGCATGCCAAACGCACTCACTCATTTTCACATCTATGAAAAAGCCATTGAAAAAATCTGTAAGGAAAAGCGGGGGAATAGCCAGCTACTGAGCGACTTCGCCAATCGACTGCAGATCGGGATGGGCTTTGCGGATGGAGGTAGTGATAAGCCCAGCCTGAAATCCATTTTGCAGAGCTTAGCCAAGAGCTGGTCGAACCTTGGAAATGCCCTCACGCAGATATCTAAGGCCAAGAAAACGGGCTACGCGACCCTGGCCAGCTATGGATACCTGGGATCAAACGGTCCCGATATGTTCTTCGTTCCCCCGACTCTTCTGAATAGAAACCTGGCAACCAACACGCTATCGACCCTCATGCACCACAACACCACGGGGGCACCGGCGATATACGGCTTGATACTGCTTAAGGAACAGATGAGCAAGGAACTAACGAAAACAGATGAGATGCTGTGGATGTGTAAGCTGTCCTACTGGCTGGGGCACATAACGCATATCGCCGCCGACATTACCGTTCATCCGTTTGTCAACAGTCGCGCCGGTGCCAACAAGCTGCTTAAAAAGAAATTCAAGAATTTCAGGGGCGGTTCACCTCCCAAGATCTGGACCCTGCACAACGTAGTTGAGCAGTATCAGGACAGGTATGTCCTGGAGAATCACTATGCCGGAGAAAGTTCGTTTAGAGCCATGGCCTTCGGCAGCATGGCCGCGCTACATCTGCGCAAGAAAAGGGATTTTCGCTTTATCGGGGAAACCATAGACCGTTTCTATGGACAGAATTATGGCGGCAGGCAGAACTATGAAAAAGCAGGTTGCCCATACGAGTACTGCCGGGTCTGGTACTGGCTTGACAGTAAGGTCCGCTCGCATATGTCATTCAGGAACTACCTCAAGACTGTGATGCCGAGTAAGAAGCAACTGGGGGAGGACGAGGCGTTTCTGGTCGGTCCGGATGATTTCAATGACCACATAAAGGCGGCGACCGCATTAAGCGTGAGAATGCTCGAGGAGGCACTTGAATTCCTGACAGGAGAAACCAAGGCTCAGGGTGACACACCGCGGGAGCAGGTCTACTCAGTCAGAAAATGTTTTCCGTGGCTATCTATGAATTTCAATATTGACGCCGGTTTATGTTTTAAGTTTCACGAGTGTGCGGAGACAGCTGGAATAGGGAAAGAGAAAGCAATTGCGTGTCGGGTACCTATAAGAGTAGAGCTGAAGACGGACAAGAGCCTTGATAAGGATCTTCCTGAGTGGGGGTATAACCCGCCGCCGGGCGGTGGTGCCAGAGCCGACGCAAAGACAGGTAACAAGAGCGTTGTAAAGCAATTGTACGAGTACTGGGGCGTGGACGTTGTTACAGATTTTCGTAGAAGCAAGAAAAAGGATGCTTACTTTTCCTTCCATACGGTATCACGTGGTGTCAGCGATCAGGAAACGGTGGGTACGATTATTCGCGATAGCAAGAAACGCAGTAAACCGTTTACGGATGTGGAGAGTCTGCGGGTGGAGTACGGGGACAACGACCGATTTTCCGTTCTCTCTCTGGTCCGCGGCGCCGGCAAAGGTAATTGGCTCATACGCAGAATCAAAAGAATATTTCGCAAGTATCCTGAGATAAAATACCTGTGTGACAGAATGCTCGTTCCGACAATCTCGTCCTCGAATGTGTGGAAGCGCTCAGGTGATGGTAGGTTCGAAAAGAAAAAGGTGAACCCTTCTGATGAACGCCAGCCGACAGAGTTGATGTTCCTGAAGTTTCATTTCTTCCGGCAGGAGGACGGCGGTAACGTATATGAGGGCTGGCCCGGAGAAATCCAATGGGGGCCCGACCGGGTGCCTTTTGAACCGGGAATCAACAATGTTGCGGTAGTTGTTGACAGCCGAGACAAGCTCAAGGAGGTGTACCTGGATCAGCAGAAGGTCTGGGAGGCTGAGCAGGAGTAGATTAAATTCCGGAGCCGGGCCACGGTCAAAAAATGGAAGGCAAAACCGCTTGACTTCGACATATGGTAGGTGTAATATAAATAGTTATCTTACCGAGGCTTAACAACGACCACTGCGAGCCGGATTAGCAGGGGAATCATGGTTTAAAATTATAGGTCACTTATGGACATTGCCAGCTATTCATCTGACTCACGCGCGGTTATAAAAATCGCGAAGGAGGTAGCGGCCGAGTTCAAGCACGCCGAGATTGAGGTCGAACACCTTCTGGTCGCTACTGTGCGACAGGAAGGGACGGAAGTCGAATCGATCCTGACACAGTTAGGAAAGAACCCGAGCGGCGTAGCATCGCTGACAGAGGCCCACTTGAAAGAGCAGTCGAGCCGTGCGACGGCCAGGGAAAATCTGACGGCGTCGCCATCGACGCAAGCGGTGCTGACTCAGGCCATTGACGAGAAGGCGAAGCTCTATGACGCTCTGGTTGAGCCGGAGCATATTCTGATAGCGATATTCGATCCCAAGTCGGCTCTCTCGCCGTACCTCCGGGAGAAGCTGGGTATCACCAAGGAAGACATCTATAAGGCTATTGCCGAAAGTAAGGCCGTTGAGGAGATAGCTTCCACCCCTTCAGCGCCCGCCGGGGAAGCTGCTGTGGCAGAAGGTAAGAAAGAAGTATCGGGCACACTTCGCTACTGCATCGATATGACCAACCAGGCCGCGGCCGGGGAATTCGATCCCATGATTGGCCGCGAACCGGAACTTCAGCAGGTAATTCAAATTCTTCTACGTCGTCGCAAGAATAGCCCCGTATTAGTTGGTGGCGCCGGGGTAGGCAAATCTGCCATAGTTGAAGGGTTCGCGCAAGCGGTTATTGATGATCAGGTTCCCAAGGCTCTCAGTGGTGTCAAGGTCATGTCGCTTGATATGGGTTCGCTGGTGGCTGGCGCCAAGTACAAGGGCGAATTCGAGGAACGCTTCAAGACTCTCATCGGCGAAGTGGTAAAATCAGGCGGGAAGATGATCTTGTTCATAGATGAAATACATACCATCGCGGCAGCCGGTGGCGGAGGTGGTATGGATGCCGGAAATCTCATTAAGCCGGCCCTGGCTCGCGGGCAGATAAGGCTCATTGGTGCGACCACCGAAGACGAGTACACCAAGCATCTGGAGAAAGACAAGGCCCTCGACCGCCGGTTCGAAAAAGTGAAGGTAGAAGAGCCGAATTATGACGACGCCGTGCGCATCGCTCGCGGTGTTATTCCCAAGTACCAGGAGCATCACAAGATCGTGTATACCGACGAAGCTGTCAGCGGGGCGGTCAAGTACTCGCAGAGGTATCTGAGTGAACGCAACCTGCCGGACATCGCACTTGACATAATCGACGAGGCGGCATCGGAGTATCACGTAAAGAAAGAGTTCTCGGCGGTTAAAGTCCCGGCCCTGGAAAAGCAAATTGCCGAGCTGGAGAAGTTGTTCAAGCAGTGCAAGGGTAAGAGTTCCGAGAAACACCCTGAAGAATTCCAGCAGCTCGAGACTGCCTATGATGAGTTCAGCCGAAACTTTGAACGTCTTCACGGATTCTGGGGACATCGCCTCGAGGTCCAGTCAGGAGCCAAAAAATGAAAACCAAGTTCGATATTGAATTAGCCGAGAAGGATTTTGCCGAGCGGGCCGGGCAGTTCAAGGCTCTTAAATCGGTAGTGGAAACTCTCGAGGACAAGATAGACGCCGCCGAGATTGCCGCGGTAGTGGCGCGCCGGACGGGGATTCCGGTGGCCAAGATGCTGACGGCCGAGAAAGACCGCTTGATAAACATGGAGTCTTTCCTCAAGAAGAAAATCGTTGGTCAGGAGAAAGCGATCACGGCTATTGCCAATGCGATTCGCAAGTCGCGGGCGGGCTTGAAACTTCCGCATCGACCTGTCGGGTCATTCTTGTTCCTCGGACCGACCGGCACTGGCAAGACCCATTTGCCAAAATTGCTGGCCGAGTTTTTGTTCGACGACAAGAACGCGATGGTGCGACTGGATATGTCCGAGTACATGGAGAAGCACTCGGTGGCCAAGATGATCGGCGCTCCGCCCGGGTATGTCGGCTATGAAGAGGGAGGCGTTTTGACCGAGGCCGTGCGGCGTAAACCTTTCAGTATAGTGCTATTCGATGAGGTGGAAAAGGCTCATCCCGATGTGTTCAACCTGCTACTTCAGCTTCTCGACGACGGTCGGCTGACCGATGGTCAGAGTCGGACAGTTGACTTTTCCAATACCCTGGTTGTGCTGACCTCGAATTACGCGGCTGACAAGATCCTCGACGCTGACCGCGAGGGTCGCGAAGTAGACATGGAGGAAGTTCGCGGTTTTATCTTCTCCAAGTTCCGTCCGGAATTTCTTAATCGTCTCAATGATATCATCATCTATCATTCTTTTACCCAGGAACAGGTGGAGGTTATCGCGGGCCTGGAGTTCAATAATCTCTGTGAATTGTTGAAGGATCAGGATATCAAAGCCGAGTTGACCGACGAAGCGCGGAAGAAACTAGCCAAAGATGGGTACACAATCGAGCTTGGGGCCCGCCCCATTCAACGAATCATTGAGAAGGATATCATCAACCGCCTGTCGGTTGATATTATCATGGGCGATGTCTCGCCCGGCGACGAAGTGCTGGTCGAGGTAAAAGACGACGCCTATGTATTTACAAAGAAGAAATAGAGTGGATTCATTTTAAACAAACTAATCGGAGGATTTAGATGGCTAAATTCATACTTGGAGCAACCGAGCGGGTCAAGAAAGATGACTCAATTCCGGTTGAATTGTTGCCGTCCAACAAGCTCTTGTACGCTGCCAAGCTGAACAGCGATGAAGACGCGGACCCCACCCCAATGAGGTGCAACAATCTCAAGGAAGTGTTCGAGAAGTTCCGGCCGTCATTTGAGGCTGAACTTGAGGACCCGGAAGGTCAGGGGGCAACGGCTCACTTTGAGGTCAAGTCGATGAACGATTTTACCTCGAAGGAGCTAATCGAGAAGAACGACCAATTGCGGCAGACCTACTACAGCAAAGAGATGCTGGCCGATCTGGACAAGCAACTCAAGAAGAACAACGCGCTCAAGAAGACTTTGGCTGATAAGGAAAAGAAAGATGCCTTGCTCAAGGTGGCGCGTTATTACATTGACCTGCTGAGCGAGTAAAAGAGAGGTGAACATAATGGGTGAAGAAGAAAAAAGAGAACCACAGGCTCAGCCCGCCGAAGCAGCTCCGGCACAGCCGGAAGCAGCTCCAGTAGAGAAGGTCTCTGAAGAAGAATTTGCCACTTTGCTGGGTGAATCGTTCGGTGATTTCAGCAAACTGGCCGCCCTGTTACCATCGTTCAAGACGGCCGATGGTGATCTCGTGCGCGGCGTGGAATGGCTCGATCCCAAGAAGGATTTTCAGCGCAAGGAATTCTTGACCAAGCCGGACTTTGCCAAGCAAAGGCAGCTGGTGGCGCAGCGCCTGAAGCTGTGGGCGGAGAATCTGACCAGGGAAGGCAGCCCCGACGATATTCGTAAGACTCTCAATGAGCAGGCGGCCAAGCTCGAGGCCAACCTGGAGAAGAATATGAAGAAGGTTCACCGGGCTGCCCGTGACCTCGAGACAACTTATCGCGCGGTGGACAAGTTTTTCGCCAACGCGCAACAAGAGCCCGACGAGAAAGTGAACGCGTACTTTGCCAACGTGAGCCCGGAAGAACTGACCGATCCTAACGATCGTGAGAAGTTCGAGCAACTGGCCAAGGCGGTATCGGATCTGTTCCGCGAGTGGAGCGTGAAGGACGCCTACGCCATGTTCGTCGTGCCGGGATATCTTGGTAGTGTTGAAAATATCGACACGGTGGCCCGACAACTGGGGTTGCCAAACAAGGTCCATGTCATGACTGACCTTCCCAATTTCGAGAAGTTCGAAGAGGTCATGGACATGCTCGACGATCCAACCTATGCCAATCTGCCCGGAATCGATAACTACAAACAGTATGTGTCGGTCTTCGCTAACTACATTATGGCGCGGGGAGCCAACCAGTACGAAGATGACGATATGTGGATCCCCCCGTCAGCGGCGGTAGCCGGCAAAATGTACCAGGGTGACACCACGGTTGGTATGCAGCAGCCGATGGCCGGTTTCAAGCACGGCAAGATCGCCGACGCCAAGTACCTTCGGTTCAAGGCCAACCAGCCCGATGCCAGCAAGATCAACGAAAAAGGCGTTAACCCGATGGTCAGCTTCGAGGGTACGGCAGTGGCAATGGGCGCCTCGACGCTTTTTACGAAGGAGACGTTTAACGTATATTCGATCCGGCGCACCTACGACTATGTTTATAAGACGCTGCGCAATTATCTCAACAAGCAGACGTTTTCGGTCATTGACCAGCGTTTCATCGATACCATGCGCAAAGATATCGACAAGTTCATGACGGCTATATCCGGCGGAGATAATATCCTTCAGGACTACAAGGTCGAGATTTTTGCTGATGAGGAGATGCGTAAGCGTCAGGAAGTTGACGTTAAGGTGAGTCTGAATCCGAAGTACCCGGCCCGGACATTCAACATTGAGTTCGTGGCCTGGGGCGAGGGCGACCAGACGAACGTCAAGGATAAGTAACGTTGGCCCGGCTAAGGCGGGGCGGGTTCTTCTGTGGGCTCGCCATCCAACCGACCGGGACCAGTGGAGCCACAAACCTGTAACCGACTTTTAGGTGGAGGATACCTAAATGGCTCGCAGACCAGTTCTTGAAATCGACGGCGTTACTTACAAGAACGTGTACGAGATTACATATGAAATCAAAACGCCCTATGATGAAACGGGACGTCCATCTGACATAGCTCGAATGGGGTTGATTAAAGTCCTCAGGGAGTCGGATTCTTCGGGGGATATCGCCCGCTGGGCCGCCGGCGGGGGGTTAGACCTGAAATCCGGGAACATTTATATTAAGTACTATGACGACCAGAAGACGAAGAAAATCTCTTTTGAGAAAGGTTTCGTTGCCCGTTATGAGGAGCGGGTGCCGAACACGAAGTCTAAGAGGGATGATCAGGTTATGGAGTACTTTGAAATCTCGTGTAGCAGGATTGTTGTGGATGATAAGGGTACAGAAATATATAGTCAATGGACCGAGTCGACGGGATCGGGGGATTAATCGCCCGTTCGGGCAATTGGAGTAAAATAGTGGCCGGCATTGTTCGGCTTACGAAAATGTATAGAACCGTAATAAACTTTTAACCGACTTTAGATGGAGGATGCCTAAATGGCTCGCAGACCAGTTCTTGAAATTGACGGTGTAAAGTACAAGAACGTGTACGAAGTTTCGTATGAACTCTACACCGCCTCGGACGAGACGGGACGTCCGTCCGACAGGGCCCATGCCGGGACCATCAAAGTGCTCAGGGAATCTGATGAAACGGACGCTATTGCCGCTTGGGCGATGGATTCCAGCCAACCCAACTGGAAGGCCGGTTCAGTGACCTTTAAGAAGCCCGATGATTCGGAGATGAAGGTGCTTTCCTGGGAAGAGGGATTCATTACCCGCTTTGAGGAAAGAATTCCCCACATCAAGAACAAGCCGGATGATCAGGTGTTTGAGTATTTTGAGATCTCCTGCCACAGGCTGACTATTGGTGGCGCCAGCATAGATAATCGCTGGGAGGAATAGAAGACAGTAAATGGCCGGACGGGGGAGCGCCTTACGCTTTCCTGTCCGGCCGCTTGTTTGAACCAGTTAAGTTTCGTCCATTGTTATGGCTAAAATTGAAACATCCTGTACTTGTACGATCAAGATCGACAACAAGGAGATAAAGCACACCGTATCATCGGTTCAGCTCAAACAGCAGCTTGACGATCATCACGATCTTCAGGTTAGAATCAAGCAGATTGGAAAAACTACGGCGGAGAGGGATTTTGATGACCCGGCCAATTTCACCGGTTTTCTGGGGAAGTCGATTGCTCTTTCGATCACACCGACCGGAGATATTCTTGACAGCAGTCTGGAACTGGAATTCATTGGTCTGGTTACCGAGGTGAAGCTTGAAAACAGTATCGATGGGCTCAATACCGTTCTTATCCTTGCCAAGAGCCCAACGGTGACACTCGATGGGGCCAAGCAGGTTACCTTTTTTCAGGATCAATCGGCCAGCGATATCATCAGCGCCATCGTCGGCAATTTCCCCATCAGTCGGGGTAACATTGAATCAAGTGGGTCTACCATCAAGTACACTGTCCAATATCGGGAGACGGACTGGCAGTATGTCAAGCGGCTTTCTCAAGGGGCCGGGATGTTTGCTTACTATGACGGTAAGGAATTCATTGCGCAGAAAGCAAATGGCTCGTCGTCGGTGGAGCTGACCTGGCGGCATAGTCTGGGTGTGTTTTCACTGGGTCTCGGCACGGCATCGAGCAAGTACCAATCCAAATCCTGGGAATATGGGGCCAAGACAGCCCTGGAGGGTCAGGCTGACACGAGTGTTCTGCGATCGGCTCCATCGGACCTGACCAAAGTTTCCATTGATGCTTCTAAAAAAGTGTTCAGCCGGGCAGAGTATCATCCAACCGACCAGGCCGCCGATCAGGCCAGTGTGGACGCGTCGCTGGCCAAGAGAGTTGAAAGTCAGATTGGTCAGATGGTACGTTGTTCTGGTGAGTCCATCGTTCCCACTGTCAAGGTTGGACATTGTGTCAAGATCACCGGTATGAGTCAAATCGACGGTCTGTACTGGGTTAATGAAGTGACCCATATCTTTGATGAGAGTGGCAAGTACCACAACGAATTCGTATGTTCGCCGCTGGATATATCTTTCCCATCGCGGACAGCTTCCCGTCCATCGCTGACCAATCTTCAGAGCGGTATTGTCACCAGTCTCGAGGATCCCGATGCGAAGGGTCGTATTAAAGTTAAAATTCCGGCTCTGGGTATAGAGACCTTATGGGTTCGCTATATGTGGCCGCACTCGGGCAATAACCACGGCTGGGTGACCATGCCTGAGCTCGATGACGAGGTTCTGGTGGGCTGGGAGAACGGAAATCCCGATCTACCCGTAGCGCTGGGATCGATTTATTCCGGCACGGATACGCTCCCGGTGACGCCGGACGACAAGAACGAGGTAAAAGTATTCCTGACCAGGGGCGGCAACGAAATCCGGCTGACCGATAAGGACGGTGAGGAGGAGATCAAGGTAAGCACCAAGGATGGCGAGAACTCTATCGTCCTGAGCATGAAAAAGCCCTCAATCAGTATCACCAGCAAGGGTGATGTGAGCATCGAGAGCACCGGTGATCTCAGCATCAAAGGCAAAAACATCAAGATTGAGAGTGATGCTGCGACCGATGTCAAGGCCGGCGGTGATCTTAATCTGGAGGCCACGGCCAATATGAAAAACAAGGCCGGGGCAAACCTGAACGTTGAAGCCAGCGCCCAGTGTGTCGTCAAGGGCGCCATTATCAACCTGAATTGACGCGACTATGGAAAGTTTGGCTTTACCCCTTGTTCTCAGAGATGGCCAATTTGACCGGGCATCGCTGCGGGAATCTATTACCTACTGTGTCGGTCTTCTGTTGAGCACGCGTCTGGGTATGATGAAGTTTCGGCCCGATTACGGTTGTGATATCTGGGACATGGAGTATTCCGACCTTTACGCCGCCAACAGGGCCGATATTCTCGCCAGCCTGAGAAACACTATAGATAAGCACGAAAACCGGTTGTATGGCGTTTCCATATCATTCGTAAATGTGGATGATGCCGCCCCGCACGCGCTGGGTCTGGCGGTGAGCGTAAGCGGAAATTATAAAGAAGATGACGAAGAAAAGGAGTTTCAGGCCAAATACGTATTGGGTTGAGGCTCATAGCTGGCGGGACTACATGCCTACCGAGAAATCGAAAAGCAAAGAGAAGATTTTCGCCGAGATGCACCGCGAGATGCGCAAGTGGAACCCCGATGTTCCGGAATCGGTGGACCGTCTCGACCCGGTGTTGAAGATGCTTCTTCAACTGTACGCACATCAACTGGAGCAGATCGACAAGCGTATTGATCAGACCTGGGCGACAGCGGTTAACTCGCTGATGAGAGCTCTGGCGCCCGAAAGCCAGCGCTGGCCGATTCCGGCTTATACCATAATGAAGTGCGAGCCAGCCGATCCGGTGGTGGAGATAGACCCTCATACCCGTTTCTTTTACAAAGAGAAGCGCGAGGGAGGACGGACGTTCTTCTTTTCGTCCCAGAAGAAAGAGAAGCTGGTGGCGGCCAAAGTCAAGCGCTTATTCGCCCGGTTTGAGGATGTCGTTTTTGACCTTTCTCCCGGCGTCTCGGGTGATCAATCGCAGCCCCCGGTATCTGATGCGCAGCTTAAGGGCAAAGGGTCAGGCCAGGTTTATATCGGGGTCGAGTACAGCGGCATGCCCACGGGACTTAAACGGGCCAAGCTGTGCCTTCAGGGGGTGGAGACTGTCCTCAGGCAACTGCGCTGGGGTTACTGGTATCCGGGGTCGACGGATGGAGAATTCTATGAAGATTCCGCATTCTGTCCCGGGGTAACTTCAACCGCGGAGGATTTGTTCACCGATGGCAACGAACCGGTCAGTTGGGGCGGGCTGAGGTCGAGCGCGGATCTTTTTGAGTCGCTTGAGAACAATTTCGTCGTTCTTTCAGAGATATTCACCTCAACGTGGGAGTCAGGTCCGGTCAATCGTGATCTCGTTGAGCATATAGAAGACGAGGAAGTGAAGTTCGGCCTGGGGAACGAAGAGCTTTACTGGATAAGGGTTGATCTGCCTTCCGGCGGCGACAAAACCCGATTCAAAGAGAGCTTCCAGGTGTATTTCAACTGTTTCGTGGCTACCAACAAGAACGGTCTGTCAACATACAAATACACGGGCGGTAACCGGCTGGTTGAGGTTGAGATTCCCGATCCTCTGGATACTATTCTCGAAATCACCGATGTGGTCGACTCCAATCGTACTGAGTATGTGCCGCGTTATCGGGTGAGGGAAGACTTTTCTGAGCAGACGTATTCCGTGGAGGAACGCGACAACAAGCTGGTGCTGTGGTTTGACTACTCGGCGCAACTGGATAGCCCACCCGATTATATTACGGTCTATTACACGGTCACGGCCGGGGTGGCGGCGAATGGTATCGAGATCGGGCAGATCAACGATCTTTATGAGAAACACCCCGGTGTGTCCGAGGCGGTGAATATATCCTCTGTGCGAGGGGCTGTTCCGGCTAAGACCGAGAAACAGATCATAACAGAAATCTCGACAAGACTTCGCAACCGCGACAGGGCCCTTAGTTTCCATGAAGTAGGGGCCTGGGCGAAAACTTTTGATCCCCGCATACAAGACGCCGTTTGTGAGAACAGCGTCGAGAGAGCGGCGCGCGGCGTTCGCAGGTGCATCCTGGTAAAAATCCGTGTTGGTGCCGAGGAGCTTTATTCGGAAGATGAAACCGCCCTGCTCAAGCAACGGCTGAAACATTTTCTCAAGTCGCGGGCCCCGGTGAATTCCCGTTTCCAGGTGGAGATTATTAAGAAATGAGTGCGGCCAAGGCGAAAGTGATGCCCGATCTCACCAATCGGAGGGCCCCTTTTCATTTTGCCACGGCCCTCAACACGTTAGTCAAGATGGGTGTTGAACTTGACCGGGTCGATATCCTGGCGGTCGGGGAGTACTCCAATTACAAAGGGGAGATTCTGTCGCAGGAGCCGGCCGCGGGAGAAGCACTGGGACCGACCACGCGAGTTACGCTGAACGTTGGTTTCCCGAGCGCCGTTGATAGCATGCCCTACCAATTTTTCTATGGTCTGCACGGGATCACGCCTTCGACCGGAGCCTGGGAAGATGCGGCGCGAAATCTTATGGCACCCTTTGACGCGGCTGTTATCAGGCATTACGCCCTGGCTAAACTCCGGGATCTGCAGAGTAATCTGGGTCTGGCGGAGATCGCTGATCTTCGCCGATTCCTGGAGCTTTTTGATTTTTCGCTGGAAGATCATGCGTCGGATGTGCGGGAAGCCGTTGTATGGGCGTCGGTTTTTCCTGCTTTTAGTGACTGGTCGGGTAATCCTACTCTGGTATGCCGGGTGCTTCGAGCGCTCTTCGGATACGAATTTCGTATCCGCGAGAATACACCATCGCGCCACGAAATCCCCAAGTCCTGCCGGGCGACTCTGGCGGGTGCTTCTGACCGGCTCGGGAAGGGATTGGTGTTAGGAAAGTCGTTCACCGATTATGATTCCGGTTATGAAGTGATTATCAGCGGGGTTTCGGTGGAAGACGTTCCGGAGCTGTTACCGGGTGGGAAAAAGCGCACCAAAATCGAAAAGGCGCTGTCGATTTTTATGCCCAATAATCTTGAACACCGGATCAGGGTGAAAACGCGCAAGTCGAAGGTAGCTATAGGAAGAAAAGAACAGAGAAATTATTTAGGATACACTTCATACATTGGAGCTTGATGGAAGACCGCGGACACATTTACCTTGACTTTAATATATCGTGGTTATAGATTCCTGACGAGTCCTTATTGATTGAGGCAAAACTATGGGTGACTTGAGCTTATATTCAGTTAACTGGCAAGATGGGATGCTGGTTACACAGCAGAATCTCAAAGATCAGGAAAAGTACTTTGAGGACTTAATTCGCTGGCACTCGATAAATGTTGGTGATTTTTACGGTCTAGTTAAGAAGTCTCTGACGGCCAAACCTGCACTCAGCCTTAACTTGCTGCTGAGCGGCCGCCGGTTGTCGGTGGAGGTAGATCGTTGCCAGGCTGTCACCCCCGATGGGCATTATATCGAGATAACCGAGTCCGCGGAAAAGAAGGTGAAAGCGGAGGCCGACGTTACCGAGGGACTCGTCTCGGTGTATATAGGTCTGGAAGACGGCCGCAAAGCCCAGGTAGGGGAGGCCGATCCCGGTGAAGACATTCCCCGGGTTCCTTTCCTGAACTATGATTACGTTCTTCATGTCGGGGACAAGCCAAAGTTCGCCGAAGGCCAATATATCAAACTTGCTGAGTTGAAGGTTTCAGAAGGCGAGGTAACTTACTCGGACAACTATTATCCGCCATGCCTGTCGCTTCATGCGGACGAGAGACTCAATCAAAAGGTAAATGACTTCAAGAACCGGCTAGAGAAACTGATTACGCTGTCTTCCCAGGCTTACATGGGGATATCGACCGAGGATTCCGCATCGGGGACATCGCTTCAGTCCGATTTCCGAGAGACGGTCGGCCGGTTTGTGCAGCACCTGGCGTCGTCACAGGATCAGCTTATTGCGGGACGGAATGCCTCGCACCCGTTGATGTTGTTTATTCACTTCAAGCGGCTTTTTCGGGTGTTTTCGACTCTGATGAATTTGCATCCGGGTCTGAAGGACTATATAAATGAGCGCTTCTTTGCCAAGCAGACAAGTACTGACATAAATCGGTACATGTCATCTATTGATAGTTTCTTGCTTTCAGAGTACAATCACAACAATTTGGGCGGTCACATAACCGCCATAGATGACCTGTTTGCCACTTTGCGAGAGCTACTCGGATTCTTCGCCGAGGTGAGAAAAGATCAGCTTGGTCCGCAGGCGATGGCGACCCAGACCATGACCTATCAGGGTAAAACATATAGTCTTGCCGATTACAGCAGCTGTCGGCTGGAGAAAGTCGGCGAGTTGAATTATTTGCTTTTGGAGATAACCCAGCCGATTCCGATGTCGGACGCGGCGATACTGATGAGCAAGGATCTTTTCCCCGAGCGGACGTGGTCGAATATGCAGGTTCGGCTCGGTTTAAATCAGGCCCGTGGTCTGGGAGAGACTGATCCGGTTACGGTGGATACGTCAACCTTCGGAAACAAGGTGGCCCTTTGTCCGCAGGATATGATGAAATCGTCGCAGGTTAACCAGATAACCCTGATCTTTCGGGGAGCCGGAGAGGCCGAGAAACTTGCCAGCCTGGGTAAGACAGACTTGATTATTTACGCGTTATGACAGGTAAGTTGGCGGAGAGAGTTGGACCGAAATGAAGTCGTACATTGACGATCTTTTCAAGTATATAGACACCTACGAGAGCAACTACTCGCAATTCGAGACGGAGGCCTTTCTACAGACATACAACGGCATAGTCACGGTGTACCAGACTCTGCGTGGGGACCGCAACCAGGCGGTAGAAGTTGATTATTATTTTCTGGACAAGATCAAGCTGCATCCGCTTACGAGTTCGGATCTCCGCCAATTGGCTGTACAGACCCTTATCACCAGGTTCGAATCGGAAGTCGATACCGATGGCCGGTCCAACCAGGCGTACAGCTACTGCCGAAATCTCAGACCGGTGAAACAGGATGTGCCGTTTTTTGAAAGAAACCTGGCTCAACTGCTGTTTACCGAAGGCAGCCTCAATAACAATTTCCGGTTGAATGCCTTTCTCTTGCGGGAGATGGCGGGCTATATAAACAAGTACGGCAAGAGTGTCAAGTCCGACATGAACCCGGAGGAGTTCGACGGCCTGAGTGATTCGCTTAAGATGCTGGAACTGCAGCGGCGTCGTCTGGCGCTGGGTGCGCATCTGGTAAAGGACCGCACTACCCTTGAGTTTCACCTGCAACGTGTTGCGACCTTCAACCGAATTGGCGCCAAGGGCCGCCTGTATGACCATTACCTGACCGAGTGGAGCTATCTGGCTCGTACCAGTATCTGGGCCAGGTTCGGCGAGTGGCTAAGGGACCTCGGGGCCAAGTTCAGGGGAGCCTTCCAGAGCTTTGGCTATTTCCGGCTTTTGAGCACACAACGAAAGTTAGCTTACCTTACATATACGTTGCTGATAATAATTTTTCTCGGTATTGCCCTGGGTACGATTCAGTTCTGGAAGAGTTATGAAGAGAAGAAACTGGAGGAATTCCAGAACAGAGCCACGGAACTGCACGAATTGAGTAAACCGTAGCACAGCATCGGATGGAGTTAACGATCGGTGAAACTGATTAAAAAGATTTTCAAGGCTGGTAAGAAAGGCGTTGCGGCGCGTTCCAAGGGTAAGGAGAAGGGAGCCCCCGCCTTTGACTGGCCCCCGGGTATTCGCGTAGGTGTTTACGGTCACCAGAATTCCGGCAAGACGGTATATTTCACGGTTCTCAATGAAGAGTGCAAGATATCGAGAGACCTGCAGATATCAGTTATAGACAATGCCACGTCGTCCGAATTTCTGGCTAACCGTCGCTTCATCTGGGGGTTGGGTACAACATCGGACGTCGGGACGGTCGTCGATCTGAAAGGTGAGCAGAAATTTCCGGAACCATCCGTTCGCGACAAGTTGCTTCTCTTCAACGCGATTCTCGACGGAGACAAGAAGGTATCGGTTGTTACTTATGATTACCCGGGCAACAGTGTTTCGATCGCGGGTGATGATGAGAGAAAGGACAAAGTCCTCGACTTCATGACCGGATGTGATGGCATTCTTTTCTTTTACGATCCGAAGGTGATGGGTTCCGAGGTCGAGAGCCAGGGCCACGTTGCTTCATTCGTGAGTATGCTCGAGAAGCTGGCCCCGCACCACAGGCAGCTACCTATCCCGGTGGCGCTGGTGGTTACGAAAGCCGATGTACTTCCGGGGTTCAAGGGCGACCAGCAGAGCGTTCTGATCAGTTCGGATGACGAACACCTGCTTTCAGAAGATTTCGATCTGTTCCTAAATAAAATTCTGGTGAGTGAGCGTGTCGCGACTCATCCGACATGGACCGGAACGGTGCGCAACGTGCTTGTCAGGTTGAGCGATTTTCTAAGGGTGGTCGTTGGCCGGACCTTGAATTTCCAGATATTTTTCGTTTCTTCGACCGGGGAAACGCCCGAGAAGATTGGCACCGATGTGGGTCGGTCCATATACAAGCCGCCGGCCAAGATCCACGCTGAAGGAGTCAAAGAGCCGTTCTACTGGTTGCTGCACGGGATATTGCGCAACCGGAAGATTTCGCGGCTGCGATCGATCGGCAGGAAGGTGGCCGTAATTTGCCTTCTCTTCGCGATACTCTGGTCACTGCCGTTTCTGTACCATTTCGCGTTCCTGCTGGATCGGACGCAGCAGGTCGAGCAGGAGATTCTAAAAGCCAATTCCGGGAATGTCTTCACGGCGTCGAATGATGAGCGTCGCAAAGTTCAGATCGCTTACAGTCGCTACGAAAACTCAAAGCTCGTGAGCTGGTTTTTCCAGAAGTTTCAGGCTCCATCCGGCAAGATTCGTCAGTTCTACAGGGATTTTGATATATCTGAAGCGGTAAAGAAGCTGGACAAGCTGATAGGTCGGCTGGACATCATAGTTGCCGACTCAACCCTGTGGCCGAAGCTCAATCCGGCCACCGATTCATTGCAGGTGACACCGGAGCTGGAAAAACTCGTCGCTGATATCCAGGAGTACCATACCGGAGATGACGAGACATCGGTTCTGTTCATGCGCTCGGACAGGGTGCTTAATTACTGGGATCTGTTCACACAGTACATTGCCGGGCGTTTCGATACCGCTATGGCGTCTAAAATTTTGGAGCAGGTTGATTTCAATTCAAGGACTCACGGGACCGAATTGAGCGCGCCCGAGGAGAAATTGGGAACAACTTTCGCGGCCAAGTTGAAAGTCCGCGCGGCTATTCAGGAAAAGAAAGAAATTGCCCAGAAAGCCAGCGTTGAGCTGGACGACCTGATATCGGAAATCAACGGAAACAACGACCCCGAATATCGTCTGGTACGCGCCGTTGAACGGCTCCAGAGGCTGAGGTCGGATCTGAACCCCGAC
Organism: Candidatus Zixiibacteriota bacterium; assembly: GCA_020351995.1. Lineage (GTDB taxonomy): Bacteria > Zixibacteria > MSB-5A5 > GN15 > FEB-12. Next base: position 231,603 of record CP070674.1, on the reverse strand, counting down.
ACGGATGCGGAGGGAATCAGCGCTATTAATCGCTACCTGCGCGATGCCGACCGGTGGAATACGCGGAAGACGTTCACCTATCGTGTCGAGTCTGTCCCGGACAACGGTCACATACATATCGAAGTGGTGCCGAACGGCGGTGATCCGACCTGGAGCTGGGAAACCCAGATCTTTGCGGGGGATGAATATACTTTCGAGTGGAAGCTGGGCGACGACATTCATATTGCCTTCGATGAGCTGAAGCACCCCTGCAGCTGGGGTAAGAATCCCAGTGACAACAAAGTGCTGAGAGCCAAAACGGCCCTCTTCGAGCTGGAGGGTGATATAAAATTCGAGAACCTGGGCAAGCAGATAAGCATCAGCTTTAGGCCAGAGTTGAGAGAAAGCTTGCCACGTCTTAAAAAGTGAAACTGACCAGGGATTAGTTGGTCGAAAAAGGAGTACGAGACTATGGGCAGGGTGATAAATATTAACGCGGTACGGATCGCGCTGGTTCTGGCGGTGTCCGTTATGTTTGTGTTTGCCCTCACGGCTCACGCCGGCAAGGTGCAGGTTCCAGAAGGTACGACTGTCACTGTAAAATTTCCGGCAACCACCAAGATCTCATCCGGCAAGATACCTGAAGGAACCAAGTTACTTTTCGAACTGGCCGAGCCCATCGAGATCGGCGGCAAAATTATTGTCGATAAAGGCGCTACGGGAACAGCCGTTGTTACGGAGGTAAAGAAGGCCGGACGTGGTGGCAAGCCAGGAAAGATCACGGTGGAATTCGTTGAGCTCAATGCCACGGGGAGTTTCCGGTCAACGGATGGTTCGCCGATTAAGCTTACGGGACCGGTTACTGACGAAGGCGGAAAGAAAGGCTTTTTCCCGTGGTTGTTTTTCGTCTTTCTCATGAAAGGCGGGCAGGGTGAAATCGACACCGAACAACCTTATATAGCGACCGTGGCTGAATCTATTATTCTGGAAGAGCAGTAATAGACTCGTATAGCTATAGTCAATACAAAGCCGGGCTCCTTTACTGGAGCCCGGCTCTTTTTATCAGGGCTGTTTACTCTGGTGCGGTCAGCGGCGGAGCGTACCTCCGCAATTCGCATTTACCACAACTCCCCTGGCTGTCAAGGCCGGCAAACCAAGCGCAGGGTCGCTGCACGACGTTGCGTCAAGCGGGTTGTACATTATACTGAGAATGTCCCCGCAGGAAAAGATTGTTCCTGAAACCAGTGGCGTGGCATCTGAGATGTTACAGAAATCCAGGTAGAGGATCCCGATGTGT
>CP070674.1:203362-230227 GCA_020351995.1 Candidatus Zixiibacteriota bacterium | reverse complement strand
TTGTATCGATAGGCGTGGGGATCGGGTTTAAACTATAGGCGAAAGGATTATTCGAGCACAACTGTGCACCGGCCGCGAAACATCGGACAATGAGGAGTAACAAGGTATGAGACGCACCTTAATATTTCGGAGAATCGGCTTTGTCGTCTTATTGATGGTCGCCGCGGCGCTGATGTGTTCCGTTGTCTCGGCGCAGTCACCGGGCAAGCTGTTCGGTGACCACTTCAGGTTTGGTTTCAGGGGCGGTATTAGCTGGGCTGAGCTTGTAACTGGGGAATTCGGCGCTTGGGCGGCAGATAGCCGCAGAGCTTTTACCGCAGGTGCGTTCTGGGCATTTCCTGTTTCTTCGCGGTTTGCCTTTCAGCCGGAAATAATGTTGAAGCACTACGGACACTCATACTACGTAGTTCTCACGTCACCGTATTATCCGGACGGATACGCCGAAGGGGTGCTCAGTCGTAAGCTGGACTATATCTCGATTAGTTCGATGGTGCGGTTTCAGCCTGTCAGTCAAGGCATTGTGCTGCCTTTCCTGCTGGCAGGTCCCCGGGTCGATTTCAATATCCGCGCCAGACAGGGCCTGGATGATGACTATTATGATATCCCGAACACCAAGAAAGTAACCTTCGGAATTGATGTGGGAGGAGGGGTGGTTTTCAATACAAAGTTACCCGTCTTCATCGACATAAGGGGTTCCCTCGGCCTGACAAGCGCTTTTGATCTGCTCGGGGTGGGTTTTGAGGAGCCGGTGGGGGACACCCCGGTCGCGCCGACCATAGATGAGCTAAGCGTGAAAGGCCACATGCTTTCTATCACAGCCGGGGTGATTTTCATGTAGGGGTCGAGTAGCATCGGCTGAATCGAGCAAGAAGATATTGTAGAGATAATAACAGTAGACAGGTATGATAACACTTAGAGAAGTAAAAAAACGAATTCGAACGGTTGGGTCGACCAGGCGCATCACCAAGGCCATGGGGATGCTTGTGGTGGTGATTCTGCTGTCAATGTCGGTCAGCTATGCTCAGGCACCTGACGGCGTAGTTAACCAGAAGCTGGAAATCGGCCTTAGAGGTGGCGTAAGTTGGGCTAGATTTGTCGGAACGGATCACAATCCGGACGCCGATTCACGGAAAGGGTTTACCCTGGGGGGTTACGCCAGGATCCCTATCTCATCTCATTTCTCCCTTCAACCTGACGTCGCCTACACGCAAAAAGGGGAGAATGTTGTGGTTATCATCCCGGACGATTTCGAGGAAATAGAACTTAACTTCGAGGTTGACTATATCGATATCGCGTCGCTCATCAGCCTGGATTTTAGACGAGGACATAATATTCAACCCGCTCTGTTCGCGGGTCCGTGGCTGGCATTCAATGTTAATTCGCAGCGAGGAGCCGGCAGAAGCATATCGAATGTGAATACTTCATGGGGTTTGGTTTTCGGTGGTCGCGCTCGAATCGGCGCCGACAGATTTGGCTTTATATTGGACGTCAGGTATTCACTGGGATTGTCAGATGCATTCGAGAATGATGACGACTGGACGCCGGACGATTTTGATCCCGATAACCCGGAAATACCATTGAATCTGGATGTCAAAACCAATGCTCTGTTAGTGACTTTGGGGTTAGCGATTTGGTGAGCAACAGATGAGTGAGTGTTATTATTAGCATGAACGGAATATATGCCAACACTTAGAGAAGTAAAAAAGCGAATTCGGACGGTCGAGTCGACCAAGCGCATCACCAAGGCCATGGAGATGGTTGCGGCGGCGAACCTGCGCAGAGCCCAGCAGCGTGTCGAACAGTCACGCCCGTATAATCGGGTCCTGGAGCAGTTGCTCAGTCACCTGGCGGCGGCTTCGACTGATGAGATCACTCACCCGTTTTTTGAGGAACGCGAGATAAAGAAGAAAACCCTAGTGGTCATTACCTCCGACAGGGGCCTTTGTGGTTCGTATAATGGCAACGCTATCCGTCGGGCGGCCCATTGGCTGGAAGAGAACAAAGAGTTCGAGTGTGAATTGGTCACTATCGGCAAGAAGGGCAATGACTTCTTCAAGCGTCGCAAATGGCCGGTGGTGGAGTTCTACGGTGATTGGGGTGGATCTATCGACTATGAAAAAGCCAAGGAAATCGCTCGTTTTCTGACGTGGCGCTTTATCCATGGCGAGACGGACGAGATTAATCTGTTGTATACGGCTTTCATTTCGACCGTTAGGTACCGACTGACAATTGACCGTTATCTGCCCGTGGCCCGGCCAGAGGAAAAGGAAGAAGAAGTTGGCTACAACATTGACTATATCTTCGAGCCATCGGCGGAAGCTATATACAGTTCGATTCTGCCCAACTACACCACCTCAAAGTTGATAATCGCCCTGGCGGAGTCGTTCGCGTCCGAGCACGGCAGCCGTATGATTGCGATGGGCAACGCGACTTCGAACGCCGAAGAGATGGTCGATACGTTGACCTTACAGTACAATAAGGCCCGGCAGGCTCAGATTACCAAGGAATTGCTCGAGGTAGTTTCCGGCGCCGAAGCGCTGAGCGGATAAAAAGAATCTGAAAAAGAATATTTTACATAAATTGGAGTTCACTCAATGGCTGAAAATATTGGAAAGGTAGTACAGGTAATTGGACCCACCGTGGACTGTCGGTTCGCGGCCGATTCTCTTCCGAATATTCTGAACGCTATCAAGATTGTTGATAAGCAGAAAAACATCAATCTGACGGTTGAAGTCGCCATGCATATCGGTGACAACATCGTGCGCTGTGTGGCCCTGGCCTCGACCGATGGGTTGGTACGCGGCATGGAGGCGGTTGACACCGGGACAACAATCTCGGTACCGGTCGGAAAGGTCGCGCTGGGCCGGATATTCAATCTTCTGGGCGAGCCGATCGACCTTAAGGGGCCCCTGCCTGCCGATGTCAAGCGGTTACCAATTCACCGGGAGGCCCCAACCTTCGAAGAACAATCCACCGAACAGGAAATGTTCGAGACCGGTATCAAGGTTATTGACCTTCTCGAGCCTTACTCCAAGGGTGGAAAAGTGGGTCTGTTCGGCGGCGCCGGTGTCGGCAAGACCGTCGTTATCCAGGAGTTGATTCACAATATCGCTACCGAGCATGGCGGTTATTCTGTCTTCTGCGGCGTGGGTGAGCGTACTCGTGAAGGAAACGACCTCTGGCTGGAGATGACCGGATCCGGCGTGATTGAAAAAACCGCCATGGTTTTCGGTCAAATGAATGAACCGCCCGGCGCGCGTCTGAGAGTGGGATTGTCCGGCCTGACCATGGCCGAGTATTTCCGCGACGAAGAAAATCAGGACGTGCTCTTGTTCATTGACAATATCTTCCGTTTCGTTCAGGCCGGCTCGGAAGTTTCGGCTCTTCTGGGGCGTATGCCGTCGGCGGTGGGTTACCAACCGACACTTGGTACCGAGATGGGTGACTTACAGGAGAGAATTACATCGACCACGTCAGGGTCTATTACCTCTGTGCAGGCCATTTATGTGCCGGCGGACGACCTGACCGACCCGGCCCCGGCGACGACATTTTCTCACCTTGACGCCACTACCGTGCTTTCGCGTCAGATTGCCTCGCTCGGCATCTATCCGGCCGTTGACCCGCTTGACTCCACTTCGCGTATTCTCGACCCGAATATCGTGGGCGAGGATCATTACCGGGTGGCGCGCGGCGTTCAGAAGATTCTCCAGCGCTATAAAGATCTTCAGGATATTATCGCGATTCTCGGTATGGATGAACTCTCCGAGGAAGATAAGCTCATTGTGCAGAGAGCGCGCAAGATTCAGCGCTTTTTATCCCAGCCGTTCTTTGTGGCCGAGCAGTTCACCAACAAGTCCGGCAAGTACGTCAAGATTGAAGACACCATCAAGGGCTTCGACGAGTTGATCTCGGGCAATCTCGACCACATACCGGAGCAGATGTTCTTTATGGTCGGCGGCCTTGACGAAGTTATGGAAAACTACGACAAATCCAAGGGTCGATGACAATGTTCCATCTGTCGATAGTCACGCCGGAAAAGGTTTTCTACGAGGCCGAGGTTAAGTCGCTTATTCTGCCCGGAAGCGAGGGGTATTTGGGGGTGTTGACCGATCACGCCCCACTTATCACGACTCTTAAACCCGGGAAACTTCAATTTCGTGACGGCGAGGACAAGCTTCATGTTTTGGCGGTATCGAACGGATTTCTGGAAGTCTCGCGTAACAAAGCTAACTTGCTGGTCGAGGCGGCCGAGTTCGCGGAAGATATCGATCTGGAACGCGCTAAAGCGGCTCATCAAAAGGCGAAAGACGCATTGGCATCCGCTGGTGAGGAAAAACTATTGGAGATCGAGGTCAAAGCGCTGCAAATGGCTTTGGAACGAGCCGCTAATCGTCTGAAGATCTATCGGGATACACACAAATAGAAAACATCAGCCGGCTGACAAGGCTACGAAAGGACTAATAGTCGAAGAAGTCCGGCGGCCTGTTTTGCCGTAATTCCCCGGCCCCCTGACAGATACCCTTTGATTCCGCATAAGTCGTTGTAAATCATATTACTTGCGGGGCCTTTTCTGCTTGACTTTTGAGGGCGGTTTTCTTAAACTCTTAGGCTATGATATTGGACTTGAGTCAATTCGAAACCTTTCCGATCCACGTCAAACTGGCGGCGGAACCGGAAGCGATTTCTATCGATTACGACAGCGTCGTGGGCGTCAATAGCGCCGGGCTCGACCTGGATATTCAGAAATCAGGCGAGGAGTTCTACTGTCAGGGCAACGCCCGGGCCTCCGTCAGACTGACTTGCGCGAGGTGTCTGGAGGAATTCGATTTCGAGTTGACTAACAGCACTGATTTTATCGTCTGCTCCCAGGAGTGGCACAAGAGTCACCGCGGTATTAAGGATAACGAAGATTATGTTTTCTTCCAGGGCGGCGAGCTTCAGGCGGATTTGACCGATGTGTTGCGGCAGGCCGTGATCATATCGATTTCGCTTAAGCCGCTGTGCAGAGAAGACTGCCGGGGACTGTGCCCGAGCTGTGGGGCCAACCGCAACGAAGAATCGTGCCAGTGTCAGGTTAAAAAGACTGATGAGCGCTGGGAAGCGCTCAGAAAATTATCGGGATTAACTTAGCAAACCAAAGGAATCACTGATGCCTCTGCCAAAAAGAAGGCATTCTCGTACTCGAGGGCGGAAACGTCGGACCCACTGGAAACTGACTCCTCCAAATGTCACGGAATGTCCACAATGCCACCACCCCAAGCTGCCCCATCACATCTGCACCAGTTGCGGTTATTACAACGGCAGGAAGATAATTGGGGTCAAGGAAGTATAATATCCCCGGGAACCATTCTTACGGATAACAGATTTAATGCCTGTTATGACGGCTGAAAAGAAATACACTGTTGTCCTGGACGTAATGGGCGCCGACAGCGGCGCCGAGTGCATCATACAGGGGGGCATTGATGCGGCGCGCAGGATAGGTAAACAACTGCATGTCGTTTTTGTCGGCGACAGCAAGCTGATCAATGAAACCCTCTCGGTGCCGGAAAATCTTCCCGACAACCTCTCTGTGGAGCATGCCGGTGATACGGTGCCAATGCACGTTTCAGCTACCGACGGTGCGCGTATGCGCAACAGCTCGGTGGCGGTTGGGTTGCGATTGCTGAAAAACAACGGCGCCGACGCCTTTGTTTCTCCGGGGAACACCGGGGCGGTCATGGCTACGGCCCTGCTAACGCTGGGAAGAATCGAGGGTGTCAGCCGCCCGGCAATAACGGCTCTTTTCCCGACCTCGGCCGGTAAGCCGACCGTGGTACTCGATGTAGGTGCTAATGCCGACTGTAAACCACAACACCTGTCGCAGTTTGCGGTTATGGGTTCTGTGTACGCCTCGGTTGTCTCCAAAAAGGAACATCCCCGGGTGGGATTGCTCTCGATAGGCGAAGAACGAAGTAAGGGCAACGAACTGATCTTCAACGCCCAGAATCTTCTTAAACAATCGAAAATAAATTTTGTTGGAAACATCGAGGGCCGTGACATATTATCCGGGAAAATAGATGTTGCCATAACCGATGGATTTACCGGGAACATACTTTTGAAATTTGCCGAGTCAATCAAACCGATGCTGGTAAAGTCGGTGCAGCGGCAGATTCAAACCAATGTCTTCTCGCGGATGGGGGCGATGTTGCTGTTGCCGTTTTTGAAAAGGATGCGGAATACTTTCGACTACGCTGAATCCGGCGGCGCCCCCTTGCTCGGGGTTAACGGTATCGTTGTCATATGCCACGGTTCTTCGAACGCCAAGGCAATCTCAAACGCTATCGCCGTCGCCCATCGCATGGCCGCCAAGGAAATCAAGAAACGCATTCACGATGAGCTCATAACGAATCACTTCGGACAAAATGATGGATCACAAAGTAAGGGCGAAAATAATCGGGACGGGGTCCTTTGTCCCACCGAGAATACTGACGAACGCTGATTTCGAGAAGATGGTCGACACTTCCGACGAGTGGATCACCTCTCGCACCGGCATAAAGGAGCGACATATTGCCGATAAGGGTGTGTCATGTTCGGATATGGCCGTCGAGGCGATCGGCAGGGCGCTGGATATGGCAGGATGCTCCCGTGAGGAAATCGAACTGCTGGTGGTGGGCACCGTTACCCCCGACTATCGCCTGCCGTCAACAGCATGCGTTATCCAGGAGAAAATGGGGTTGCCCAACGCGGTCGGCTATGATATCGCCTCGGCCTGTACCGGGTTCATCAACGGCCTGTCGATTGTCGCACCTCAGATTGAGTCCGGCCGGTATAAGAAAGCCGTCGTGGTCGGGGCCGAGTTGCTGTCGAGCTTCACTAATTATCAGGATCGAAATACCTGCGTCCTATTTGGTGACGCCGCCGGCGCAGCCGTTGTTAGCGGTGAGGAAGGCGAGAGCGGAATCATTTCGACCTTCATGAAGTCGGACGGTCGCATGCGCGAATTGCTGTGGGCGGAGGTCGGGGGAGCGGTCAATCCCTACAGCCCGGATTTTACTTACAATGGTCGCGATAAGATCATGATGAACGGCTCCGATGTCTTCAAGGTGGCGGTCCGCGAGATGGCCCGTGCGGCACAGGCTGTGTTGGAAGACGCTGGTGTCGATCCTTCCCAGTTAGCCATGGTGGTACCGCATCAGGCGAATATCAGAATTATCGATGCGCTGGCCAAACGGCTCTCGGTTGACCCTGAACGAGTTTACATAAACATAGATAAGTATGGCAATACCTCGGCCGCCTCGATCCCGCTGGCACTTGATGAGGCGAATCGGGCGGGTATGCTAAAAAGCGGAGATTATGTCCTTATGGTCGCGTTTGGCGGAGGACTGATCTGGGGGTCAGCGCTAGTGAGGTGGTAGCATGAGCAAGACAGTACTCTTTTTCCCCGGTCAGGCCTCCCAGTACGTTGGTATGGGCAAAGATCTTTATGATTTGTCCGACCGGGCGCGTTCCTTATATGATCTTGCCTCCAGTGAACTTGGAGCCGACATAGCACAAATTTCCTTCGAGGGACCGGCTGAGGAGTTGAAACGCACCAGATTCACCCAGCCGGCCATCTTGCTGCACGCCCTGTCAGTGTTGACTGTCCTTGGTGACAGGTTGCCGCCTTTCGATTACGCCTGCGGACATTCCCTCGGCGAATACGCTGCTCTGGCCGTGACCGGGGCCATGACCTTTGAGAACGCCATCAAAGCCGTGGTTAGAAGAGCAACATTGATGGAAGAGGCCTGTCAGGCCAACCCCGGTACGATGGCCGCCATTATGGGGCTCGATTCGGGGCAGGTTGAAGATATATGCCAGCGAGCCTCAGTAAAGGGCGTGGTTATTCCCGCCAATTTCAATTCTGCCATACAGATTGCCATTTCCGGGGCAGTGGCTTCGGTCGAAGAGGCGGTGGAACTGGCAAAACAGGAGAAAGCCAAGCGGGCAGTCATACTTGAGGTCGGTGGGGCGTTTCATTCGCCGCTTATGGAGCCGGCCAAGGTCGGGCTGGCCCAGTATCTTGAACAGTTGCCCATTGCAGATCCACAGGTGCCGGTAGTGGCTAACGTTACCGCCGAGTCTGTTCTGAAGGCAGACGATATCAGGGAATTGCTCGTCGAGCAGGTTACCAGACCGGTAAGATGGTCACAGACGATGAATTACCTTGTGGATAACGGCGTTACGACGGTTATTGAGATTGGCCCGGGCAAAGTTCTCAGCGGTCTGGCCAAACGCGATATGAAACCTGAAACCATAATCAACCTCGACACCGAGGCAGATATAAAGGCTTATATCGCCGGGAACGGATGAGTATTGAACTGATGAGTTTTGAAGGTAAGACGGTAATTGTAACGGGCTCGGGGCGGGGCATCGGTCGTTCCATAGCCGAGAAGTTTGCGGCCCTGAAAGCCCGGGTTGTGGTATCGGACCTCGACCAGAAACAGGTTGATCAGGTGGCCTCCGAAATCGGAGGAGAGACCATTGGGGTCAAAGCCGATGTGACTGTGGTCAGCGATGTCGAGAACCTGCTTGAAAAGGCCGCGGCGAGGTTCGGCCGGGTTGATATAGTCGTTAATAATGCCGGCATAACCCGTGACACCCTTATGGTTCGCATGGACGAGAAAGATTGGGATATGGTACTTGACATAAATCTCAAAGGAACTTTTCTTGTCACCAAAACCGCTGCCCGCGCAATGATGAAGCAGCGGTACGGACGCATAATTAACATTAGCTCGATAGTTGGCATCAATGGCAATGCCGGTCAGGCTAATTATTCCGCATCCAAAGCAGGCATAATCGGACTGACAAAGTCGGCAGCTAAGGAGTTGGCGGCTCGAGGGGTTACAGTCAACGCTGTAGCGCCCGGGTTTATCGCCACCGAGATGACCGATGCCATGCCGGAGCAGGCTAAGAACGCCTTTCTCGACCGGGTTCTCATAAAGCGTCCCGGAGAGCCTGACGATGTGGCTTCGGCGGTGTTGTTTCTGGCCTCGGATGAAGCCTCGTATATTACCGGTCAGGTACTGGCCGTTGACGGCGGATTGACAATAGCATAGTCGTAATAATACTTAAAAGGAGTTTTTCAATGTCAGTTGAAGAGAGAGTTAAGGAAATCATCGTAGAACAGCTTGGTGTTGAGGCTGCTCAGGTTACGGAACGGGCTAAATTCGTGGAAGATCTCGGGGCTGATTCACTGGATACCGTCGAGTTGGTCATGGCTCTCGAAGAGGAATTCTCGATTGAAATACCCGACGAAGACGCCGAGAAAATCGTTTCGGTGGGCGATGCCATAAATTACATTACCACGCATTCCGAGGGCAAATAATCAGCTGCTGGCGTGCAGCACTAAATAGAAAAACACATATGAATAAGAGAGTTGTCATCACCGGGATGGGACAGGTGTCGCCGCTGGGCGGTACCCTGGACGAGTTCTGGAATGCCCTGCTTGAGGGAAAGTCCGGGATCGGTACTCTGACGCGCTTTGACGCTTCGGCCTATCCCACGCGCATCGTGGGTGAGGTGAAGGATTTCGACCCCTCCCGGTACATGGATAAGAAGGACGCCCGGCGTATGGACCTGTCGGAACAGTATGCCATGGCATCCACCGAGCAGGCCATACAGGATGCCGGTCTCGATGTGAAATCTATCGATCTTGACCGATGCGGAGTGGTCATCGGCTCAGGTATTGGTGGCATAAATACGTTCGAGAAACAGCATAACCTGCTGGAGAACTCGGGCCCCGGAAGAGTGTCACCATTCTTTATCCCCATGATGATAATCGACATGTGTGCCGGCCTGGTTTCTATCCGGTACGGTTTTCGCGGCCCCAACTATGCCACCGTCTCGGCCTGCGCGTCATCGGCTCATGCCATTGTCGATGCCTACCGCATTATACAGCGAAATGAGGCGGATGTGATGATAGCCGGCGGGTCCGAAGCGACCATAACGCCGACGGCCCTGGCCGGTTTTTGTCAGGCCAAGGCACTCTCGACGAGGAACGACGAACCCGAGAAAGCCTCGCGTCCTTTTGACAAGAACCGCGATGGGTTTGTTATGGGCGAGGGTTCCGCTATTATGGTGCTGGAGTCGCTCGAGCATGCCCTTTCGCGGGGTGCGAGGATTTACGCCGAAATGAAGGGTGCCGGCCAGACCGCCGACGCCTATCACATGACGGCACCGCATCCGGAAGGTTACGGGGCACGCAGATCCATCGAACTGGCGTTGAAAGACGCCGGGATATCAGGTGATGAAGTTGACTATATCAATACTCACGGCACCTCCACCGGACTTGGTGATATCGCTGAGACCAAGGCCATAAAGGACGTCCTGGGAGAGAGAGCTTACAAGATCCCGGCCAATTCCACCAAATCCATGATAGGACACCTCCTGGGCTCTGCCGGGGCCATCGAATTGGTGGTTACGGTCAAGTCGATTCAGGAGCAAATGCTTCACCCTACGACTAACCTCGACAATCCCGATCCCGAGTGCGATCTGGATTACGTTCCTAACGAAAAACGTCAATGCACCATTAGAAACGCAATCTCCAACTCATTCGGATTCGGCGGACATAATGTCACGCTGGTTGTCGGCACGGTCAACAGCACTGGTTAAATGAGTTTCTGGAGACAATTAAAGAATCTTTTCAGAATTCAGAACGACGCGCCTCCTCTGACCAATATGGAAAAGGTGCAGCATATCGTGGGGTATCGCTTTCGTGATGAATCACTGCTTGAGCTGGCCCTGACCCATCGGTCCTATCACCGACAAACCGATATCTATCGCCCTTCTAACGAAAGACTCGAGTACCTGGGAGACTCGGTTCTGGGCCTGATCATTGCCGACCAGCTTTATAATGATTATCCCCGGCTGCGTGAGGGGCAGCTTACCAAAATCAAGGCCATGCTGGTCAATGAGACGACTCTCTCTACCATAGGTAAAGAGATCAAACTCAGTGACCATATTCTGATGTCGCCCGAAGAGGAACGCCTGGGAGGCCGTGATCGCGCGTCGATCATCTCTGATGCCTTTGAATCTGTAATCGGGGCCGTTTATCTCGATGGCGGCCTGGAACCGGCCCGCCGCCTTGTCCTGCGCCATATTTACCGGAGGAAGGAAAAAATAACTTCGGATGAAACGCAGAAGAACTACAAGGGAGAGCTGCTCGAACTGATCCAGGCAAAAGGTGACGGTATGCCCCGTTACGATGTCGTATGGGAGAAAGGTCCCGATCACGAGAAGCAATTCAAAGTCGTTGTCTTTGTGGGCACCAAGAGTATCGGCACCGGGATAGGTCTGTCAAAGAAGGAAGCGGAACAGAAAGCAGCAGCCATGGCGCTGGAAGCGTATCGTTCCGGGGATACTTGACAATCAACAGGGTTTGTATAATATTCGACGAACATGTCGCTGAAATTCTAATCGTGCTGAAAGATTACAGGAGTGGTTATGAATATAGTGGTTTTGATAAAGCAGGTTCCGGAAATTGCCCTGATCAAAGTAGATGAAGCGGCCAACGAGGTGGTTTTGCCGCAAGGTCCGGGCACGGTAAATCCATTCGATGAATATGCCGTAGAAGAAGGTCTTCGTCTCAAAGAGAAACATGGCGGGAAAGTATCGGTGATGTCGGTAGGGACCGAACGGACTGACTCAGCCCTCCGCGCCTGTCTGGCTCTGGGCGTGGACGATGCCTACTTGTTGTGCGACGAGAAGTTTCAGAACTCCGATCAGCAGGCGCTGGGTAAGATTCTCGCTGCCGGGCTGAAGAAACTCGGGGAGTATGACCTGATATTCGCAGGAAAACAGGCTATCGATTCCGACGCCGCCCAGGTACCGGCCGCCGTGGCCGCTAATCTCAAGCTCCCCCAGGCCCTCTTTGTCAAGAAAGTCGAATCGGTTGATGGTGGCAAGGCAACAGTCTTTCGCACCACTGAAGACGGTTACGATATTGTCGAGATGACCCTGCCCGCGGTGGTTTCCGTGGTCAAGGAGATCAACGAACCGCGACTTCCCTCGCTCAAAGGCAAAATGGCCGCCAAGAAAAAGGAAATTGTCAGGTGGAATGCCGCCGACCTCGGGCTCGACGGAGCCGGTATCGGTGCCAACTCTATGACGAAGGTGGTTAAAGTGTCACCACCACCTCCTCGACCGAAAGGGGAGATTATCGAGGGCGAGACGCCTCAGGAAATCGCCGACAAGCTTTTCAATAAACTGAGAGAAAACCAGATCCTGTAAACTGAAAAAGCCGCCTGAAGGCGGCTTTTCTGATTATGGGCCAAAAATCACCGTCATGCACATACGTAAGCTCAAAAACTGTCCCGAAATCGTCGCCGGCGACAAAACGATCCTACGAGAACTCCTCCATCCTGATCGGGATTATCCGTTCTCGGGCCGCTATTCGCTGGCCCATGCCGTACTTGGGCCGGGACAGAGTTCAGAGAAACATTTTCTCACGTCAGATGAGGTGTATTACATTCTGGCGGGCTCGGGCCAGATGCATATCAACGACGAGAGTGCTTCGGTAGAGGCAGCTGATGCGATTGACATTCCACCGGGCTCGGTCCAATGGATCGCCAATACCGGAGAATCCGATCTTGAGTTTCTCTGTATAGTCGACCCGGCCTGGAGGGCGGAAGATGAAGATCTAATCGATTGATGTGTGTCCGTTGAAAGCCCATTCTATCGCCAGGACCTCGCCTTCAATAGCAGTTTAAAAATTGACATCAAGTTGAGAATTCCGATATAATTGAGATATGGAAAACAGCTTCCCGAGGTTTGCCGGTCTTAGAAAGGCGTTGCGATTCGCTGTTGTCAGCACCGTTTTGTTGATGTTGCTGCCTGTGACCGCTATTGCCGGGAACGCGGTCAAGTACGCTCTGTGCGATGTTCGGGTCGTTTACATCTACGAAGACCCTCGGACAGTTGACTGGCCGGCAGTCTACTATCTTAACGACATGTTCGGTTGCCGCGTTGATCTCGTGACAGCCGAAGAACGCTCTCGCGTTGAGACAGTCAGCCAGGGGCTCGACACCAGAGAACTGTATAGTCATACTTTGTGTCTGCCCGGGAGTGATTCCTCTGCGGCTCTCACTTTGCTGAAGGAATTATTCTTCGAGCGCTTGCCGGATATAGTTATCTTCGGCGATGATGGCGCCGACCCGCTTTTGAATGTCGTGAAAACCGGCCTTCTCCAACTGACCGGGCCCGAGCAAAGACTGTTCAATATCCTGAAAGTCTATCGCAAGTTTGACCCGGGTAGCGATCCGGGTGATTCTCGGGGGCACGTTGTCCTTAACGGCCGAGAACTTCAGAAACGGTATCGGGACCGCATGGCTCTCGAATTGCCGTCGTTGTTTCCGCGCTTCGACCCGGGCGACTACAAAGTAGAGAGAATCATACGTTACAGACTCCTGGAAAACGTTCTGGACACTGTCGTAGCCGATGACAATTTCCTTTCCGGGCTAAGTCCGCTGCGGGTAGCCGAGTTAATAGACAGTCTCCTGGAACCCGGCCCGATGAAATCGACCCTGCTCCAGCAGGCTAAGAAATTCATTTCCTATTTCAACGCCTCGCGGCTGTCATTTGGTCAGAGACAGGTGACTTTCATTGTCGATGGATACCGGGAACTCACTCAGTTGAACCGACACGAACGGGTCATAGCTGATATGCCGGAGTTTCAGGCTTACCTTCGGAGACTTCTGGCGAGAGCCGAGCGAGCCGCTCTTGGAGCCGTTGGTGTTAGCTGGGAGGGAGAGATTATTCTCCGCGATTCGCCCCACGGGCCAAGGCTCAAATTCGTTGCGTCGGTGTCAGCCGACGGTCCCAGGGAAGTGGAGTTAAACGGGTTCTATTTCCATCCATACTGGGATACAGTATCGGTTGCGCTTGAGAGTTCGCCGATAATGATCGCGCCTCATCAGTCTTTTACCAAGGAATTCCTGGTTGATATTGACCGTTCTTATCTGTCGGGCGAGACCCCGGCTTCTCTTGAGTTTTCCGTTCAGGTCGCCTACGGAGGTATTCCTCTTACATTTACAAGCGAACTGCCGATCTGGCAATCACCGAACCTTTCAATCAATTTCGAACCTGATTTTCATTTTGTGAAGCCGTTCCCCGGACTGGAAGTCGATCGGGTGGTGTCCAATCTCAATCTGAAAGCTGTTATAACTAAACCCTATGATTATTCCGGTGTGGCGCAGTTGAACCTGCAAACTCCCACCGGTCTGTTCGCCGGCGCCTATCGTACGGATGTCCAGCTGGAGAAAGGGATGTTGACAGAGACGGTTCGTATCCCGTTTACCATTTCCAATCTTTTTGAGTTGGGTATTCAGACACAGACAATTGAATTGCTGATAGACAAGAAACTGGTGGCCGCTGACACCGGCTACATCAGGGTAGCCTCATGTGATATACCGGATACAGTGAAAGTCGGGTTCTTGCCTGATTCGCTCGGTCTTCTCGAGGATGTCCTGCGCATGACCGAGGCGACCTACCGCCCCCTTACGGATCGGTCTCTGATAACAGCTGATCTCGAAGCCTATAACGTGATATTGATCGGCTCCGGGTCGCACAGAGATTACGCGTCTCTCAGGCTAATGAAGGGCAGATTCGAGGACTACCTCAGGCAGGGAGGCTCGTTGGTTCTGTTTGGCCAGCCTGAAGATTGGCCCGGTGAAATTTTGCCGGTTTCTTTTGTTCCGACTTCGGAAGTTCTGACTCAGGATGAGATCACGAATCGTATTCCGGAAGCGAGGGTTCTCGGCCGGCCCTATTCGATTTCGCAAAAGAACTTGCTGTCACTGTTTTTCAGAAAACAACAGGCGTCGCCGGCGGTAATCTCACCGGCTGAAAAGGTTCTTTTGACACCGAAAGAGGCCACGTTGCTGTCGGTCTCTCGCATAGGTGACGGACAAATAATTTTCTGCGGCCTGCCCCTGCTGGAGATGGTGACCCGACTGGATATTGATGCTATTCATCTGTTTGCCAATCTCCTGAACTATTAGCCTGCCGGCGTGTTATAATCCTCATAACATCGGCAAAGACAGCGTATAATCGACAATGACCGCATATTCCGAGAAATCAACCCAGATCAAACCGCGGTTTTCCACCGTCACCAAATACCTCCTCCAATACCGTCGCTATCTCGTTGTCGGTGGCCTGGCGGTCATTATGGCCAACGCGCTGATCCTGGTTGTCCCCTATGTATCCAAGCTGGTCTTTGACGCCCTCGAAGCCGGTCAGCCCGATTCTGTAATTCTGAAGTATGTCGTGCTCGCATTCGCGCTGGCTCTGTTGTCGGGCGTGTTTCGGTTTACGATGCGTCGCACGATTATCTGGATGTCACGCCATATCGAGTACGACCTGAGGGGCGAGATTTTCGCTCACCTGTTGAGACTCTCTCCGCCGTTCTATCATGTTAATCGCACCGGAGACCTTATGGCCCGCATGACCAACGATCTGGAAGCGGTGCGTCAGATGATAGGCCCCGGCATCATGTATATAAGTGATACCATCGTAAAGCTCATTGTATCTTTCGCCGTCATGATTTATCTCTCTCCCAGGCTTACGGGGTATGCCGTGATACCGTTGATAATCCTCCCCCTGGCGGTTAACAAGATCGGCAATCTTCTCCATCGTCGTTCCATGAGAGTACAGGAAAAATTCTCCGAGCTGACAGCAACGGCCCAGGAAAATCTCTCGGGCATACGGGTGGTCAAAGCATATGAGCAGGAAGAGCGGGAGATAGAGTATTTCGGCCGGCTTTCCACCGAATATATCGGTCTTAACATGGCGCTGGCGAAACTGCAGGGATTATTCATGCCATCGATGAGACTGCTCGCGTCGATTTCGTACCTGATTGTCTTCTATTTTGGAGGCCTCGGAATCATCCGGAATGAACTCAGTCTTGGTGATATCGTGGCTTTCTTTGCTTACCTGGCGATGATTCTATGGCCGATGGTGGCTATTGGCTGGGTTACTTCTCTGTACCAGCGCGGGAAAGCCTCACTGGAAAGAATTAATCGGGTACTCTTCACTCAGCCGGAGGTGAGCGACGGCGACGAGCTCAAGTACGACCAGCCCATGTGCGGTGCGATTGAATTCAGGAATCTAAGTTTTGCCTATAATGGCCACCAGGTTCTGAAGAACATAAACCTTAAAGTCGACTCCGGGCAAACCGTTGGCCTGGTAGGTATGACAGGATCCGGAAAGACAACCCTCGTTTCTATCCTGGCCCGGTTATATGCTGTCGAGCGCGGGAAAGTGTTCATCGATGATGTCGATATCAACGATTGGAAGCTGTCCTCCCTGCGGCGTCAGATAGGTTTTGCTACCCAGGAACCGTTTCTCTTCTCCGACACCCTCCGGGAGAATATCCGCTTCGGACGCGACGGCATCGAAGCCGACAGTATCGAAAAAGCTGCCGGCATAGCCGCTCTGGCCAAAGATGTTGAGTCATTCCGTGACCGCTACGAGACGATTGTTGGTGAACGGGGCATCACCCTTTCGGGTGGACAGAAACAACGGACGGCCATCGCCCGCGCTATCCTCGGCAAACCGCGAATACTGATATTCGATGACGTTACTTCCGCTGTCGATACCGAAACCGAACATCAGATTAACGAGCGCATCAAACAGGTCCTGACTCAGCGTACCTCGATAATAATCTCGCACCGGGTTTCCTCTGTGAAGGATGCCGACTTCATACTCTACCTGGAAGACGGCAAGATCGCGGAGCAAGGTTCCCATGAAGAACTTCTTAAGCTCAACGGCAGCTACGCCGAGCTGTACCGCTCGCAGTTGTTGGAAATGGAGCTGGAGCAATTATGAGCGCCGCCGGTTATCATGAGGAAGACGTGCTGGGCAAAGCCTACGATGCCCGGTTAATGAAGCGCCTTCTCACCTATACCCGTCCTTACCGGGGAGTCATAGCTCTGGCCGTTGTTATTCTTATTGTAAGTGGATTGCTCGGTACCTCGCTGGCCTTCATAACCAAAACCGGTATCGATGACTATATCATGCCCGGCCGGACGGAGGGATTCAGCCGGATCGCACTGGCTTATCTGGGAATCATTTTGTTCCTAATGTTTGCCGGTTATACTCAGATCTTCGTGACCATGTGGCTGGGGCAGAAAGTACAGCACGATATCCGCATGCAGGTATTCCGGCACCTGCAGCACCTTCATCTTAGGTACTACGATAAGAATCCGGTAGGCCGGCTGGTCACCCGGGTCACCAACGATGTAAACACTCTCAACGAACTATTTTCATCGGGCGTGGTCAACATCATCGGTGACGTACTCATGCTGATATTCTTCGTCGGCGCACTGGTATATGTTAACTGGAAGCTGGCTCTCATTACTTTTATTTCACTACCGTTGCTTCTCGTGGTAACCTTCGTTTTCAGGGCCAAGGCTCGTGACGCATACCGGATGGTGCGATTGAAACTGGCCCGTTTAAACTCGTTCGTGCAGGAACACATCACCGGCATGGGCCTGGTGCAGCTTTTTGTGCGCGAATCAGGTATCTTCGGCAAGTTCGACACCATAAACACCGACCTTCGCGCCGCCCACTTCAGATCTGTGTTGTACTATGCTGTTTTCTATCCGGTAGTCGAAATCATCGGGGCCCGGTCAGTCGGCTTGTTGTTCTATTACGGGGGTCGAATGATAAATATCGGTACATTGACCTACGGCGAACTGGTACTGTTCATTTATCTGGTCGAACGATTCTTCTACCCGATTCGGGATCTCTCGGAAAAGTACAATATTCTTCAGGCATCAATGGCGTCATCGGAACGAATCTTCAATCTTCTCGATACCGAGCCGCAGGTGATCGGCAACGTTCCGACCAGGCAACACGGCCAACTCAAGGGTGCTATTGAATTCAAGAACCTGTGGTTCGCGTACAACAGAGAAGACTGGGTTCTTCGTGACGTATCTTTCTCGGTTGCTCCCGGCGAGAAGATAGCCATCGTGGGGGCTACCGGGGCCGGGAAAACCTCACTGGTGTCGCTGCTGTTTCGCTTCTACGATTATCAAAAAGGCTCTCTGACTATCGATGGCGCCGACATCAGGGACTACCGCCTCGACGAGCTTCGCTCAAACATGGGGTTGGTGCTGCAGGACGTGTTTATTTTCAGCGGCGACTACTCCCGTAACGTCCGTCTCCGACAGCCGGAAATCTCCGATGATGCCGTAAGATCGGCTCTAAGTCGGGTAGGCTTTGACCGCTTTCTGAATAATCGGCCGGACGGCATTCACACCCAAGTCAGAGAACGGGGCGCGACACTCTCGACGGGCCAGAAACAGCTTCTGTCATTTGCCCGGGCCCTCGCCTTCGACCCGAAGATCCTTATTCTCGATGAGGCCACCAGTTCGGTCGATACCGAGACAGAGCTGCTCATTCAAAAAGCGCTCGATGAACTTATGAGGGGGCGGACCTCCATTGTCATAGCCCACCGCTTATCAACGATAGAGAAAGCCGACCGGATTATCGTTCTCCACCATGGTGAACTCCGCGAAATGGGCAAGCACGAAGAATTGTTGAAAAAGCGAGGTATATACCATAGATTGTACCAGCTGCAGTACCGGAGACAGGATATATCGACCGACTCGCGGGCAGCCATTGCCGGTGGATAGAGGATGACGTTAAAAAAGTCCGAGCTCAAACAGTATCTCGCTTTCGCCGAAATTACGGCTTTGGAGGCGGGAAAGATCTTATCAAGCGGATTTCACAGGAAGAAACGGGTCAGCTACAAAGGCGAAATCAACCCCGTAACCCAGTTTGATTTGCGCTCGGAAAAGTATGTCGTCTCCCGAGTAACCCGAAAATACCGCGAGCACTCCGTTCTGACCGAAGAAGGCTCTGATCGGACCCGGACCTCGATGTTCCGATGGGTAATCGACCCGCTCGACGGCACGGTAAACTATGCCCACGGTTTTCCGGTATATTCGGTGTCAATTGCGCTCCAGTATGCCGGACAGAGTGTGGTGGGCGTGGTTTACGATCCCGAGCGGCAAGAAATGTATTCAGCAGCCAGGGGTATCGGTGCGTTTCTAAATAAGAAGAGAATCACCGTAACCACTCAGCGCGATTTAAAAAAATCGCTCCTGGCTACGGGGTTCGCATATAATATTGGTAAGGCCCGACGGAACAATCTGGGCATGTTCTCACGGATGATGAAACACGCCCAGGCGGTCAGAAGGCTCGGCTCGGCGGCTCTTGACCTGTGCTGGCTGGCCGCCGGAAGGTTCGATGGATTCTGGGAATATTATCTGCATCCGTGGGATACCGCCGCGGCTATCGTGATTGTCAAAGAGGCCGGGGGGAAAGTGACGCGAATTGACGGAAAGGATTTCTCGATATTTGACAAACAGGTTCTCGCCAGCAACGGGCTGATTCACAGCGCCATGATGGCCGTGCTGACGGGAAAGAAGCGTCGCCTTTAGTATTGAAGACACCCGGTCGAAATATATCTTAGGTACAGGCTCAGCTACGAGGAGAGGCAAACATGTCATCAAAGTATTGGGTAATATTAGTGGGGGCATTAACACTTTTTGTTGCGTCCTGCTCGGACGATGATAACCCGGTCACACCTCCCCCGAACGACGATACCGTGGCGCCATCGACGATTACGGATCTGACCGCCGGACAGCCGACTGGAACCACAATTACATTAACCTGGACCGCGCCCGGCGATGACGGCGATATTGCCGAGGCCGACCATTATGATATTCGTTACGCCACTTTTTCGATTACCGACGATAACTGGGAATCAGCTACCGCCGTGGGCTCACCGCCAGAGCCTACCGTGGGCGGAGCGCAGCAGTCGTTCACCGTTGGCGGCCTGAACTCCAATACAATTTATTATTTCGCAATTCGCGCGGCCGATGAAGTTCCTAACTGGTCAGGTACGTCAAACGTGGCCAGCGCCAGAACACATCTGGCCGGAAACTGGACGGTGTATACAACCCTCAATAGCGAGCTCCCGTCCGATACAATCAACGATATCGCCATCGAGCTGTATACGGAGCGATACCTGGCCACCGCGCTGGGATTGGCGCATTTAGACGGCACCGACTGGAGCGTATACGATACATCCGGCAGTGATATTATCAGCAACGACCTCATGACCGTGGCGATAGACGGCAGCGGTATAAAGTGGATTGGTTCACGAAATGCCGGAGTCAGCTCTTTCGACGGTGCTGTTTTTGACAGCCTGACCAGCACCAATAGCGGGCTGACATCGAACGCTATAAGGGGAATAGCTGTCGATGCGGTGGATGATGTCTGGTTTGGAACGGTGGGAGGGGGGTTGTGTCAATTCGATGGCAACATCTGGACGGACTATCGTACCGGCAACAGTGATATCCATTCGAACATAATCAATGCTATCTCCTTCGACGATGATGGTAACCTGTGGATCGGCTTTGACCTTGGCGGAATTGATAAGTTCGACGGAGTGAATTTTGAGCATTACGACGCCAGTGGTGCGCTGTCGGCCAGTCAGGTGACCTCGATCGCCGCCGGGCAAACCACGATGTGGTTTGGCTCGGAGATCGGTGTTTTTAGCCTATCCGGATCCAGCTGGGTCAACTACAATTCCTCCAACAGCGGGTTGGCCCATGACCTGGTCTTTTGCGTGGCTGTTGAACCCAGCGGTATTAAATGGTTCGGGACGCTCAATGGTTTATGTCGGTTCGATGGAACGAATTGGACAACTTACACCACACAGAACAGCTCCCTTCCCGACAATGTTGTACGGTCGGTTCAGCTGGACTCGTTCGGCAATATTTGGATAGGAACAGAAGGGGGTTTGGCGGTGTTTAATGACTGAATAAGTTTTGACTGTACAAGGAGTAAGTTCGCAGGGAAAACCAGTAATCGACACCACCCTTTTAGATCACCGGGCAACGGCAACTTATTGTGGCGCCGTCTCTTATGCTGGCCCGACCGAATAGCGACGCAGAATGAAGAGCACTGAAAAACTACTGGTAAAATCCACCTCCGGAATAAGAGGCTTAGTTGGCCGCGGTCTAGAGCCGGCTCTGGCGACCGAGTATGCGGCCGCGTTTGGCACCTTGCTCGGCGGCGGAAAAGTCGTCGTGGGCCGGGACACCCGACCTTCGGGATCTATGTTCGTGCGAGCTGTTACCTCTGGACTCGTATCGGTTGGAGTAGATGTAATAGATATAGGGATCGTACCCACTCCAACGGTTGAAATTGCCATCAAACAACTTAAGGCCAGAGGGGGTATATGTATTACAGCCTCGCACAATCCAGCAGAATGGAACGCACTGAAGTTTTTTAACAATCAGGGCGAATTCATAACACCAAAGCAGTATCGACAGCTCGATAAGATGTTTAACAGCAAAGCGGCTGGCTTCAAGCCGCACAACAAACTGGGATCGGTTATATCCCGGCCCGGATGGGCCGCGGAGCATGTCAGGAAAACCCTGGCGGTCAAGATTATCAAGCGGGCCGCGATTCGCAAACGGAAGTTCAGGGTTGTGGTCGACGCGGTTAACGGTGCCGGTTCGGAGGCATTGCCACTGTTGCTTGATAAGCTGGGAGCAAAGGTAATTAAGATTAATTGCAACAGTGATGGAAATTTCACTCGCGGTCCGGAACCGGTGGCGAAGAATTTGAGTCGACTCATTGGAGTCGTCAAAAAGCACAAAGCGGACCTGGGGATGGCTTGCGATCCCGACGCTGACCGTCTGGCCCTCGTTGATGAGAAGGGCAGGGCCATTGGCGAAGAACTTACCCTCGCGATGGCCGTGGCGGCGGTACTCAGCGCTAAACCCGGACCCACCGTTATAAATCTCTCCACGTCGAAAGTGACGCACGATGTGGCCGAGTCGCTGGGGTCGAAAGTGCATTACTCCAAAGTGGGTGAATCCAACGTTGTGGAGATGATGCGTGCCAGGCGCGGTGTTATTGGTGGCGAGGGTAACGGCGGCGTGATTTATCCCGCCTTTCACGCCGGGCGTGATGCCCTGATAGCCGCGGCTCTGGTTCTGTCGCATCTGGCGGCATCGGGTCGTACATTGTCGGAGCAGGTGGAGACTTTTCCGAAATATTATAATATAAAAACGAAAGGTCAGCTCAAGAGCAACTTCGCCTCCAAACTGAAGCAGTTTGAGAGGCGGGCCCATAACCTTGTGGGTAAGTTCAAAGTTGACCGGCGTGATGGACTGAGGTTCGATTTCGAGCAGGGATGGCTGCAAATAAGGTCTTCCAATACGGAACCAATCTATCGTCTGATTGTTGAGACCAACAGCAAAGCGTTGACGAGCAGGCTGTCGCGCCAGGTAAAACAGTTTTTCACTTAGGAACAGGATCATAACATGTGTGGAATAGTCGGATATGTGGGACCGAAAAAGGCCGTACCGCTCTTGGTGCAGGGACTCAAGCGCCTGGAATACCGCGGGTATGACTCGGCCGGTATCGCCATGGTTACCGGTAACGGCCTGATGGTGGCCAAGTCGGCGGGGAAGATAAAGAAGCTCGAAGAACTTCTGGCCGGCAATAATATCAAGAGCACCCACGGCATAGCTCATACGCGCTGGGCGACCCACGGTGAGCCGACAGAGCTTAATGCCCATCCTCACACCGATGAGCGTGAGGAAATAGCCCTCGTTCACAACGGCATTATCGAGAATTATCGAACCCTCAAAGAGTTCCTCGTCCAGAGGGATTATAAGATCAAGACCGAGACAGACACGGAAATCCTGGTTCATCTGATTCGCTTCAACTACCGGGGTTGCCTGACCGAGGCCGTTCGCACCGCCCTTAACCAGGTCGAGGGTACTTATGGTATAGCGGTGATGTCGTCTTTGCACCCGGGCGTCATTGTCGCAGCCCGAATGGGTTCGCCGCTGGTGATCGGGATTGGCAAGAATGAGAATTTTGTGGCCTCCGATGTTTCGGCCATGCTCGAACACACCAACAAGGTCGTGTATCTGGAGGACGGAGAGATTGCCACCATAACCCCTGACGATTACAGCGTCACCACCATTCAGAATGTGCACATCACTCCCCAGATAGAAGAGGTCACGTGGACACTCGACGAGATTGAAAAAGGCGGCTATGACCACTTCATGCTCAAGGAGATTCACGAACAGCCGACAACTCTTCGCAACGCCATTCGGGGACGGCTTAATTTCGACGAAGGTATGGCCCGGTTGAACGGGCTCAATCTCCAGTACGAGCAATTGCGCAAGATCCAGAAGATTATCATCACCGCCTGCGGAACCTCGTGGCACGCCGGGTTGATAGGCAAGTACATGATTGAAGAACTGGCGCGGGTTTCGGTCGATGTTGAGTACGCGTCGGAATTCCGTTACCGCTCGCCTATCATAGGCAAGGATGATATTCTCTTCGCAATCAGTCAGTCGGGTGAGACGACGGATACCCTGGCGGCTATGCGCGAGGCCAAGAAGCGCGGCATCACCTGCCTGGGTATCGTAAACGTGGTGGGTTCGACAATGGCCCGTGAGACCGATGGTGGCGTGTATATCCACGCCGGACCGGAGATCGGTGTAGCTTCGACGAAAGCCTTTACCTCGCAGGTAATGGTCCTTAGCCTGATAATGACTCTGCTGGCCAGGATGCGTGATATGTCGGTGCAGACCGGTCAGGAAATTATCGAAGCCATGCAAAAGATTCCTGACCAGGTCGAGCGAATTCTCAAGGCTTCCGATCAGGTCGAAAAAATCGCGGCTGAATACTATAAATCGAACAACTTCCTGTATCTCGGGCGTGGGATAAATTACCCGGTGGCGCTCGAGGGCGCGCTGAAGCTGAAGGAAATTTCTTATATTCACGCCGAAGGTTACCCGGCGGCGGAGATGAAACACGGCCCGATCGCCCTGATCGACGAGAACATGCCGGTTGTGGTTATCGCCCTGAAGGACCCGGTTTACGACAAGGTGATGTCGAATATCGCCGAGGTCAAGGCGCGCAACGGCAACGTGATTGCTATCGCCACCGAGGGTGATAAAGAGATTGCCGAGAAGGTTAATCACGTCATCTACGTTCCGGATACATACCGTCTGCTCACGCCGCTTCTGTCGATTATCCCGCTGCAGCTTCTCGCATACCATATCGCGGTGATGCGCGGCTGTCATGTTGATCAGCCCAGGAATCTGGCAAAATCGGTGACGGTCGAGTAGCGGCCGACAGGGGAGACCCTTGAGCGAACATTTGCTGATAGGCCTGGCCAGTATTATCGTGCTGGGTATTCTCGCCCAGTGGCTGGCCTGGCGCCTGCATCTTCCCGCAATCCTGTTACTTCTGGTCTTCGGTATAATCGCCGGTCCGGTCACCGGTATTCTCAAGCCGGATCTTGTTTTCGGCGAAACCCTTTTCCCGCTGGTTTCCGTTTCAGTCGCTATCATTCTTTTTGAGGGTGGCCTGAGCCTTAAGCTCAGTGAGCTTCGAAAAGGCGGAGCGGTTATCCGAAATCTCGTGACGATCGGTATTCTGGTCACCTGGCTTCTCACGGCGACCGCGGCATACCTGATCGCCGGGCTGCAGTTGGAAACCGCGCTTCTTATCGGTGCTTTGCTGGTGGTGTCCGGCCCAACCGTGATCATCCCTTTGCTTCGCCAGGTCAAACCGAGGGGGCATATCGGTTCAATAGTCAAGTGGGAAGGTATCGTAAACGATCCCATCGGCGCTATCCTGGCCGTCCTGGTCTTCGAGGTCATCATCAGCGGCGGGGCCAGCACCGGCGTCGTCATCGGTGGTGTGCTAAAGGCTTTTCTGCTTGGAAGCATAATCGGTCTTCTCGGCGCGGCGGTTATCGTGATATTTCTCAAGCGTTACCTCGTGCCGGATTTTCTTCAGAACCCCGTGTCGTTGATGCTGGTGGTGATCTGCTATGTTGTATCTAACGCTATCCAGACGGAATCGGGACTTCTGGCGGTAACTGTCATGGGTGTGGCTCTGACCAACCAGAAGTATGTTTCGATCCGTCATATTCTCGAGTTCAAAGAGAATCTCCGTGTTTTGCTGATCGCCAGCCTGTTTATTATCCTTGCCGCCCGTCTCGATGCCGCCCAGCTTATGCTGGCCAGTCCGCTTAACTGGCTGTTCGTGGCTATGCTGATCTTTCTCGTTCGTCCAGCGGCGGTATGGGCCTCGACCTTTGACGCCGGTCTCAAGAAATCAGAACGGCATTTTCTTGCCTGGATGGCTCCTCGCGGTATTGTCGCCGCGGCGGTGGCGTCGGTGTTCGCTATCAGGCTTGGTGAAGTCGGTCATCCGGATGCCGCCAAGTTGGTCACGCTCACCTTCCAGGTTATCATCGTGACAGTCGCCGTCTATGGTTTGAGCGCGCCTCGGGTCGCCAGGCGGCTTAAAGTTTCGCAGCGTGATCCACAGGGGGTGTTGTTCGCCGGGGCGCAAAACTGGGCGCGCGAGATGGCGGCTATTCTGAAAAAGAACGGCTACGAAGTCGCGCTGGTCGATTCCAACTACGACAATATCGCCGAGTGCCGCCGGATGGGGCTGACCGCCCACTATGGCAATGTGCTCTCGGAAGAGCTGATGTATAACCTTCAGCTTGACGGTATCGGGCGATTGCTCGCGGTGACGCCCAACGACGAGGTGAATTCGCTGGCGGCGCTGCATTTCGATGATATTTTCGGGTCATCCGAGGTTTATCAGTTGCCTCCGGTGACCACCGGGAAGTCGGCCAAGCCGGACGACATGCCCAAGCATTTGCGCGGACGTTTCCTTTTCAATCCGGAAGCTAATTTCACGTATCTGTCGACGCTGTTCGAGCGGGGGGCGATACTCAAGAAGAACTCCATGACCGAGGAGTTCGGTTACGATTCGTTCATCGTCAAGTATGGCGAGCAGGCCCTGCCGCTTTTTGTTATCAGCGAGTCGGGCAAGCTGACTGTTTGCACCGCCGCCACCGCACCCTCGCCCAAACCCGGCCAGGCCATTATCAGCGTTGTCAAGCCGGTGAACTGAGCCTCTGGTCAGTCGTCGCTGCTTCTCCTCATGTCATTCCTGCGAAGGCAGGAATCCATCTTCAACCCCCATTAGTCTCTCATTATATTATCCCGGTTAGGGTTACAGCGATTTGGGTTCGTTTCCACACTTTGTGTGGTATTTGTCGAGGGTAACCCCGGTGGTTTGCCGGTTGACGGTTTCCGTACATAAGCCTACCCTCTATCTGCGTCAAGAGAGAAACCCCCTCAATCCCCCTTATCTGGGTGACAGGCTTAGCCTGTTTTGTTCTTTCTAACATCTCATTTGCCTGTACGAGCTTATTATATATCGGCTTGCGGCGATTTGGGTTCGTTTTGTCATTTTTCGATGTATCCCAGTTTGTGTCATCTCCTATAGAGAAGAAACCCCCTCAATCCCCCTTATCAGGGGGAGGGAAGACTGGATCTCTCCCGGTCCGGTCCTACCTATGTGGGCGGGGTGAGAATTTGCGGAGGGTCTGTAGGAAAAGTGCGATACCGCACTGATTGACTTATTACAGTGAGATTTTTATTTTGATCGCATATTAGAACAAATGGTCGGGTTTATGGCAATAGTGTTCTTTGATGATCGATGCCCGACCTACGAGAGCTTGCGAAGAACGTCAGGGCACAGACTTGACCAAAATACGCGATAGGCACATTCTCATTCTGCTCCTTCTCCTGGCCGGGATTGGTCTGTATATCGGGTGGAGGAAGTTCTGGTTTCTGACCGATGACGCCTTCATCGCCTTCCGCTATGTCAGCAACAGTATCCTTGGACACGGGTATACCTGGAATGCGCCCCCGTTTAGACCTGTCGAGGGATACACCAGTTTCCTATGGGTAATCCTTCTTGAAAGCGTCTGGC
>CP070674.1:136372-203262 GCA_020351995.1 Candidatus Zixiibacteriota bacterium | reverse complement strand
GGAACAATAGATCGCGAGCGGAGGCGGCGCCATCAGCAGCAACACACCGCGCAACACATTCTCAGTCACACTCTAGTAAAACTCTTTGATTTCGCCACCGTTTCGGTCCATCTGGGCGAAGATTATGGGGCTATCGAGATCGATGCCGGCGCGATCACACCGGAACAGTTGATGGAAGTTCAGGCCCATGCCCGGCGTATAGTCGAGGAAAACGTACCGGTGGAAATTCTTACGGTTGAAGCTGACGAAATAGACACGGTGCCCCTGCGCCGGGAAACGAAAAGAAGTGGCCCCATTCGTGTCATTAAGGTCGGCGAACTGGACTGGTCCGCCTGCGGGGGAACTCACTGCCGGACCACAGCCGAGGTTGGACTGATCAGGATCACCGGCGCCGAGAAAATCCGCGGGCACGCGCTGATCAAGTTTCTGGCCGGGCGCCAGGTAGCCTCTGACTATGACATGCGATTCGATGTTACCGACGTGCTGTCGCGCACTCTCACCTGCCATGTTAATGACCTACCGGAACGGTTCGACAAGATACAGCATGAGAACCGTGCACTGAAAATGGAACTCACCCGGGTACAAAAAGAGATGCTGCCTGTCCAGGCCGAGCAACTCGCGGCCTCAGCGATCTCGGTGTCAAAAACCCGTCTTGTCTTTGACAAAGTCGAAAATTATGATCAGAAGTTGGTCAATTCGCTCAGTTCCACGGTAGCTGATCAAATGGGCGGTGTGGCGGTGATCTACCTTGATGGACGCCTGATTATTTCAGCGGCCGAGTCATGCGGATTGGACGCTCGCAACATTGCCGCTGAACTGTCCGCTAAAGCCGGACTCAAAGGCGGCGGTAGTGCCCGGCAAGCCCAGCTTGGAGGTGCAAGTTGGGACCGGCGCGATGAATACTCTACCATTATACGGGATTTCTTGAGCAATGAGTAAACGGACGCTGATAACGTTCATGACTCTTGCCCTTCTGGTCCCGGTCAGCGGGGCAGATGCTCAGAAAACCGAGAAACTCATCCTGGATCACGCTGATCAGTTCGAAGTTATTCTGGTCGGGGATAAATACGTCACCTACGTAGTCGGTAATGTCGATTTCCGCACTGAGACCGGTCATATCTACTGTGATTCGGCCCGCTGGCTTAAAGGCGAAAACGTCAAACTCAACGGAAACGTCCTGTTCGACGATGTCGAATATCGACTTGAATGTGATTCTGCGTTTTTCGACATCGGCACCGATGAAGCCCTGGCTCTCGGAAGGCGAGTCGAACTCTGGTCCTACGATGATTCTCTTTACGCTGTTGGGCAACATGCCTTTTATAACGACTCAACCGAATATTTTATTATGAAACGAAGACCGGTGCTCTACATAGGTTACCCCGATACCGCCACTATGATAGAAGTGATTGCCGATATTGTCGAGTACGACGCTTCCCAGAAACTCGCCAATGCCACCGGTGACGTGAAAATATCCTCCAAGGATTTCTCGTCCGTATCCGAACGGGCGATAATGGATACCGAAGGTAATTCGGTTGAACTGTTCGAACAACCGTCCGTCCAGAGGGGCGAGTCGGTCATATCCGGCAGCGTGATCCTGATCGAGATCGAGGACGAACTGCTGACCATGATCGATGTGGTGGATTCTGCAAGGGGAGAGTTTAGGGAGCCGACCGACCCTGACAGCACTTTTTTCGACGAATCGATACTATCCGGCGATCGGATCATCCTCGATTTCGATGAGGGAGAGTTGAGCTCGATTGTGTGCTTCGGCCAGGCCTATTCGTGGTACTATCCTTCGCCCAGAGACGGTTCCGAGAAGCATGAGAATAGTGTCTCCGGCGACACCATCCGCTTCACAATTGACAATGAGGAGTTACGAAAGGTGGATGTCATCGGCGGCGCAATCGGCCGTTACATCAGCAGCAAAACTGTTCTGAGAGACTCCCTGTTTACCGAACAGGTTGATACGGTCGACTACAACTCGCGTTTCATCGAATATCATATCAGGGATTCCCTGATAACTCTCAGCCGGGCTTCTCACGTACAGTCGGGGGCGATGTCGCTTGACGCCTACGATATACGCTTCGATACCCGCGCCAACATTATCGAGGCTTTCTCCGCTTTTCTGGATACAGACACCATTGGCACCCGCTACAGCGTATCGGCTCAGCTTCAGCCGCATTCTATCCCTGTTATCCTGCGCGACCGCACCGAGGAAGTTTATGGAGATTACCTTTTATACTCGATCGATACCGAAAAAGGCAGAATTGTGCAATCCAAATCCGACTATGAAGCCGGTCTATACTATGGTAAGAAGCTTTACCGTGAGGACAGGCATATCTTTTATGTTGATGACGGACGCTACACTACCTGCGATGCCGGAGAGCCGCACTTTCACTTCCATTCCAGCGGCATGAAGCTGATCGAGGGAGATAAGCTAATCGCCCGGCCGGTGGTTTTCTATATCGAAAGAATTCCTATATTCGCGCTGCCTTATTACGTGTTTCCACTCAAAAGAGGCCGTCACTCCGGATTCTTACCCTTTACCTTCGGCAAATTCCAACAGGGTGAGCGCTATGTCCGCAATGTCGGCTATTATTGGGCAGCCTCTGATTATTGGGACTGGCTGGGGTCTTTCGACTACCACGAAATTGCTCGTACGCTTGTGTTTAACAGCCGAATCAACTTCACGAAGCGATATGTCCTCAAGGCCAATGCATCGGGGACCTACGCCCGTGAGACCGGTTTCAACCAGTCACTTGCCGAGGAAACCCGGCGCAACCGCTGGACTTTAAGGGCCACCTATGATCACACAGTCACACCGTCGTTTTCCGTAAGGGCCAACGCCGATTTTCAGTCAGATAAAACCTATTACAGCGACTACTCTCAGAACCTTGCCGATCGTCTCAACCAGAACAGCGCCAAATCGCAAGTTTCCTTTTCTAAGAAGTTCGGCAAGCAAGTGTCGCTTTCGGGCAATGTAACCCACACCGTGGACCAGGTGCGCGAGTCGCGTACTGATGAAATGCCCAGCCTGTCGCTTTCGCTACCGACCATTTACCCCTTCGGGAGCGCTTCGAAGAACGAACAGGGCCGGACGGAGCAGAAATGGTACCAGAAGTTCTCCCTGCGCTATTCGCCGAGCATGCTAAATTACTCCAGCCGGATAACGGTTAACGTTCCCTGGGTAGATACCCTTATCGACGATACGGTGGTGCCGCCCGACACCACCGTCTTGACTGATACCCTGTCATATCGCAGTCGTAAAGAGTACACCAGAATTACTCATAATCCGCAGTTGAATCTGCCCACCCTGAAGCTGGGCAACTACATGAATATCATTCCTGCTATACGGTACTCTGAAGCCTGGATAAAGGTCTACCAGACCGACCAGTCCGATACCGCCGGAATCGATGCCTCTAAAATTTACCGGATGTACACATGGAGCGGCAGTGTCGGGGCGAACACGACTCTTTATGGAACGGTGTATCCCAATCTGTACGGCCTTGTTGGACTCCGGCACGTGATGACCCCGTCGGTAAGTTATAGGTATTCCCCTGAGATTGACCGTCATCCGGAGGTACGAAGTTACGCGGGAGCGAGAGGCTATGGAAGCAAGAAAAGCTCGGCCCTTACTTTTGGACTGCGGCACCTCTTTCAAGCGAAAATAAGAAGAGACGAGCAGGAAAGTAACCTGGAGCTGCTAACTGTGAACTCCACTTTCAGCTATGACTTTGAAAAAGAAACGCAGCCGCTCGGGAATCTTCGGACTACCTTTCAGTCCACGGCCCTACCCATTATATCCAGTCTTAACGGAAGCCTGACCCATAGCTTCTATAGTCCAGAATCTGGCGAACTCGACTTCTGGGCGCCTCATCTGCTGAGTTTTGATATCAGAGCCGGATTCTCAATTGCCGGACAGAATTTCATATTTGACGATCCCGTGTCCATACCGCGGGGCCCAGACTCATTGAGCCAGCTGGATCCGCTGGCACCGGCGCCCCCAACGCCTGTTTCAGGTAGACGTGGCAAAGGTTGGAGTCTGTCCGCTAATTATAGTTACAGTGAGTCAGGTCGCGGAACAGCATGGAACAAGCGCAGCACGATAAGCTTCAATCTAAGGTTTAATCTAACCCCGACCACCTCGATCACCTACTACCAGTATTTCGATCTCGTAAAAGGTATAACCGTAAACAATAGCGTGAATATAGTTAAACAGATACATTGCTGGAGTGGCAGCATATACTGGGGGCCGATCGGCTCTAACCGCGGCTTTGGCTTCAAGTTATTCGTTACCGCCATACCGGAAATCAAGATCGACAGCAATCACGATTCATTCCTGCAGTCCATCCAGCGATAGCCAAAAAGCCTTGATTTTAGGGCATTTTTCGGGCTTTTTTTCTCGATTTTAGTTGACATCGGACTCGGCGCCCCTTTAATAGCAGGGAAATAATAGAGTGCTGCAACCGTCTACTCAATGGAGAACAATTATGACAAAGGATGAGATGATTGCCTTGATGGCCGAACAGGCGACCATAAGCAAAAAGCAGGCGACCGAGGCTCTCGAAGCCTTCATGACAGGCATCACCACACAGCTTAAGAAGGGCAACAAAGTCAGCTTCTCGGGCTTTGGCACCTTTTCCGTATCCGAGCGCAAAGCTCGTACGGGCAGAAACCCGCAGACTGGCGACACTATCAATATTCCAGCTACGAGAGTGCCAGTTTTTAAGGCAGGTAAACACCTCAAGGAAGAAATTAAAAGATAAGACTACTATCGCTGATTAGTGAGAACAAGGCAGGGCACTAAGGCCCTGCCTTTTACATTGATTTTTAATTGATTTTTGGGGTTAAATTCTCCAATTTGACTGCGGTTATGGCACGAAGGAAAACAGCACAAACTAAAGAGCGACGGCGTAAAGCGTTTGGAGTGCTACTCTTTCTTCTGGGGTTGCTTATTCTCGTTTCGCTGGTCACGCATCACAGTCTTGATGATGCCAGAATCAACGGTGAGGCCGACCAGCAGGCCGGACTGTTTGAACTCCAATACCGCAACCAGGCCGGCAGGTTGGGGGCTTTCCTGTCATATCTCGCTCTGGCTCTGATGGGTTGGTTGGCCTTCTTCATTCCCTTCGGGCTTGTGCTGTGGTCGCTTAAGTTGTTCTCGTCTGAAAAGGCCGAAAAAATGAAGGTCAACAGCTTCATTATCTTTGTCATCTGCCTGGTGTCCACCATGATATATAATGTCCACCTCCTGGCGGCTCAGCGGCTTGGTGTGGAAACTCAGCCGGCCGGGGGAATAGTGGGCGATAAACTCACCTTCGTTGCTGTTAAAGTAGCAGGCGAGATAGGGTCATATATTTTATTGGGTGGCATTATCTTAGTGCTGCTTATACTCTTCACCTCGATTACCCCGGTGCTGTCGATCAGGCTCCCCACAATCGGTACCCGGACAATCAAGAATATATATGCATCTACTGTTTCCGCGCTTGGGACCTTCTTCCGGTTCGGTTGGCTTATGAGCCTGTTCGAAAGCAGCGCAGAGCAAGAGATAGAGGACGAAGCGGATCACGAGGAAATATACGAAACTGGGTCGCAGGAAGAGGAGCCGTCGGAAGAAATCAGCCAGGAAGAATTGACTGCTGAGGGTGCCGGGACGGGCAAGTTGCGCCCGACCAGGAAAACCAGAAAGGCCGAGCAGCTTCAACTCAAATCCGTCGATTATAACTACCCTTCGCTGGATTTGCTAAACCAGAACCCTGAGAGCGACACTACATCAGCAGACCGTGATGAACTTGACCACACTGCCCGTATGCTGAAAGATACCCTGGAGACCTTCGGCATCCATATCGAAGGCGGCATAAACCACTACCCTGGCCCGGTCATAACAAGATTCGAATTTAAACCCGGATCCGGCATTAAGGTCAACCAGATAATCAATCTTTCCGACGATCTCGCGCTGGCCCTGAAAGCCAAGCGGATAAGAATAATAGCCCCAATCCCCGGTAAGGCGGCCGTCGGGGTGGAAATTCCCAACCGGCATGCCTACACGGTTTTCCTGAGAGATATTCTGGACTCTGAACAGTATCTGAATCCTTCCCTCAGGCTGCCGCTGGCTCTGGGGAAAACGACGTCCGGCAGGTCGTACGCAGCTGACCTCACCAAGATGCCGCATTTGCTAATAGCCGGCGCTACCGGTTCGGGGAAATCTGTATGTCTTAATGTGATGATTACATCGCTCTTGTACCGACTCCATCCACATCAGCTTCGCTTGATTTTTATCGACCCCAAGATGCTTGAACTGTCCGTGTATACCGGCATTCCTCATATGGGACGGCCGGTCGTAACTAACCCTAAACGAGCCGAGAAGGTTCTGGCTGATACTGTTCAAGAAATGGAGAAACGCTATCGCAAGCTGGCCAATGCTTCGGTCAGGAACATCGTCGACTATAACAGCAAGCAGGACCGGGAAGAAGATAAGCTGCCGTATATCGTGATTTGTGTCGACGAGTTGGCTGACATGATGATGTCAGCTACTTCGTCGAGAACCGAAATGCTTATCACCCGGCTGGCGCAGATGTCCCGGGCGGTCGGCATACATCTTATTCTGGCCACTCAAAGACCGTCGGTTGATGTCATAACCGGTCTGATAAAGGCGAATTTCCCTGCTCGTATAGCCTTCCAGGTATCATCGAAAGTTGATTCTCGGACCATTATTGACGCTAACGGAGCCGAAAAGCTGCTTGGCAACGGAGATATGCTCTTTCTTCAGACCGGCCAGCCGGAACCAATGCGCATTCACGGCGCTTTCATTTCCAGCGAGGAAACTGAAACCGTTGTGGAATTCATTAAACAACAGGGGCTGGAGCCAATGACTCTCGAGAGTATAACGCAGGCGACGGGAGAAGCTGTGGAAACTGACGTGGATTTCGGGGATCCGCTCTTTAAAGAGGCATGCGAGGTTGTGATCAGGCACAAGCAGGGCTCGGTCTCTCTGCTGCAGCGGCGGCTCGGCATCGGCTATCAGAGGGCGGCCCGGCTAATCGACAAACTGGAGCAGGCCGGCGTGGTTTCGTCGTTCGACGGTTCCAAGGCCCGGGAGGTACTGGTCGACAAAACCTATCTTGAGACAATCTTCACCAATCCGGACAAAAGGTCGCACATAAATTCAGGAAACAACTGATTCGCTATTTGGATGTATAATAGCTGTATGAAAACCATAGTGGCATTTGGACTTGTGTGCCTGATACTGGGAGGCGCCGTCGCCGTAGCCGACGGTTTTGACCGGGTGAAAATCAGGCTGGCCCGGTCAGGCTGTCACTACTTCGAGTTTTACAGTATTATCGAGTCCGATATTTTTGACGAGGTTGACACCGCATCCGGAACTGCTTACATCGCCCCGGACGGACGTTACAGTATTAGCGTCGCCGATGAACATTACGTTTACGATTTGAAAAACATGTACACCTATTCTGAAACCTCCGGCCAGGTAATTATTGAGAAGATCGAAGGGACCGGCTCGGTAGGTGAGGAGATCGCTTTCATTCTCCGTTTGGACGAAACCTATAAAACTGAATCTTCGGCCACCCAGGACACTTACCGCCTGATGAGAATTGACAGCACCGCCACAGCTTACCCGGACTCACTTTATATAGTGATCGACACCGTCGCCGACGAACTCAAACAGATGGAATACCTGGATATCAACGAAGAACTCAACCGGATTGTCTTTCTGAAATACCTGTATGAAGAGCCCTGTGACACCAATCGTTTCCATCTGGAGTATCCCGACAGTGCCGAAGTCATAAGGCTGTAGTATGAGATTCTACATTCATAAACTGGGCTGTCCCAAGAATGATGTCGACGCTGACTACCTGACGTCGAGACTGATAGCCGACGGTCACAAACTGGTGGCCACACCGGAAGACGCTGATTCGGTCTTGGTGAACACCTGCGGTTTTATCCTTCCGGCCAAGGAAGAATCAATTCACGAACTTCTCCGTTTATGTCGCTTCAAAGGCCCCGGTCAGGTCAGCACTGTATACGCTGTAGGATGCTTGTCCCAGCGCCACGGCGACGAGCTTCTTAAGGGCATCCCTGAGCTGGATGGCGCCTTTGGTATCGGTGAACTCGATGCTATAGCACGAGCCGTAGCCCATAACGAGAAGTTTACGAATTGCCTGATGACCGATTCCGGGCAGTTATGTTACATTGATTGGAAAACGCGTTACGTGGACGATTCCACTCCCTACGCCTATTTGAAAATATCCGATGGCTGCGACCGACGGTGCGCCTATTGTTCCATTCCGAACATACGCGGGGACTACCGCAGCCGGAGTGTCGAGTCAATTCTGAATGAGGCTGAGTATCTGGCTGACAGAGGAAAGAAAGAACT
This sequence comes from Candidatus Zixiibacteriota bacterium, assembly GCA_020351995.1. Taxonomy (GTDB): domain Bacteria; phylum Zixibacteria; class MSB-5A5; order GN15; family FEB-12. Next base: position 194,870 of record CP070674.1, on the reverse strand, counting down.
CATCCTTGTTTCGCAGGATGCCACCTACTACGGCCACGATATCGGCCGGGATCTGTTGACCCTGTTACGTCAGCTTGAGCAGATCAGCTCGATTAGCTGGATTCGACTTCTGTATCTCCATCCGGCCGGGCTGACTCGTGAATTGATTGAGTACATGACTGTTGGAAACAAGGCCCTGCCGTACTTCGATGTCCCTCTCCAGCATATCAGCTGTGATATTTTGTCCGCTATGGGTCGCAGAGTTGACAAACCGGCGATCCAACAGTTAATCGACACCATCAGGGCCGCCTCTGATCAGACCACCATCAGGACTACTTTTATAGTCGGTTTACCCGGTGAAACTGAAGCACACTTTCAGGAACTATTTGATTTCGTGGTAGCGAATGAGTTTGACCGCATGGGCGTATTCAGCTACTCACCGGAAGAAGGGACCAGGGCGGCCGAAATGCCGAATCATGTTAAAACCGAAGTAAGGTATCACCGGATGGATCAGTTGATGACAGCTCAGCAGGACATTGCCTTCGCCAAAAATAACTCCTTGATAGGCCAGAGGCGAGATGTTATCATAGATGCTATTCAGGAGGATGGTTCGGCGCTCGGGCGTACCTGGGCGGATTGCCCTGAAATCGATCAGGAAATTTTCGTCAAAGGCGTTCAGTTACAGATAGGTCGTATATATCAGGTTGAGATAACAGCTTCAAAAGGCTATGACCTTGAGGGAACCGTAGTTGAGGGATAACCTATGATACAGATGGATAAATTGGGGATTTTTCTATCGAAGCCGATAGCCGTAGTGCTGGTCTTCATTTATCTTATTCAGTCGGGGTTGCTCGTCTATCTGATAAAAGACAAATTCGATCTGGAGAAGCAGATCTCATTCCAGCAGAAGAGGATCGGTGAGCTGGAGGAGAAACTTCAGATTTTCAAAGCTATTGATGACTTCCAGATTGGTTTTGAGGAGGACGAGGTTCAACAGTTGACAGACGTGATCTACAGTGAAAGCAAAAGATATCACTACGACCCGATGTTTGTTCTGGCCGTTATCCTCACCGAATCCTCGTTTAAAAGGGGACAGGTATCAAATAAGGGCGCACGCGGCCTCATGCAAGTGGTGCCGTTCGTGGGCCAAGACGTCGCGAACCGAACCGGCGTAGGCTGGGATGGCTCTCAGTCTCTCTTTGAGCCAGAGACCAATATCAAGTTGGGGACTTTCCACTTATTTGAGCAAATACTGAAGTTCGGCGACATCAAAAAAGCCCTTCTGGCATATAATATGGGAGAGGCCAGGTTAAGAGGAATGATACGTGAGAACAGGCCTTTGCCCAAAGCTTATCTGAACAGGGTTTTGGAAAACTACAAGATGCTCAAGGAGACATATCAAATTTGAAACAGACTGCCATCACCGCCATTCTTCTGCTTCTACTAATCTCCGTGTTATGCTCATTCGTTGGTTGCGGTAAACGTCCTGTCCTGACCAACCTTTCGGCACAGGAGCTCTTTGAACGAGGGAAGGAAGAATACAATAATAAGAAATACCTTCGTGCCCTTGAATACTTTCAGGCTGTTGTCTACAATTATCCGGGCGAGTCAATAATAGACACCGCTCAGTACTATTTGGGGCTAGCTTATTTCGGTGCCAAGGAATACGAACTCGCCCAGGTGGAATTCAACCGTCTGATCCTGAATTATCCTTCATCGGTGTATTTCCAGCACGCCATGTTTATGAAAGCGGTGAGTTTTTACGAGGGTACGCCTCACCATTACGGTCTTGATCAAACCGATCTGCAAACCTCGATCAGTCAATTCGAGGACTTTATTATTGACTATCCGGAATCCGAACTCCTGCCACAGGCAAACGAATATCTGAATAGAGCCAGGACTCGGATGGCTAAGAAGTCCTATAATAGTGCTGTCGTCTATCATCGTATGGGCGCTTATGAGTCCGCGGAAATATACTACCAGAAGGTCATAGACGATTACACCGACACCGAGTTCGCGCCCATGGCCACCTACTACATCGCTGAAATGGCTTATAAACAGCGTCGTTACGAAGAGGCCCGGCAGGGGTTCGAGGGCTTCATGACCGTCTTCCCCGACCACGAACTGACTGAAAAAGCCAAAGAACGGGCGCCGAAAGCGGCTTTTAAAAGCGGCGAGTCCGCCTACAAGCAAGGAGAATACGGACTCGCTGTCGAGCGGTTGGAAAACTATATCCAGACCTACCCTAACCACGACAAAGTAAACGATGCGCGGGTGTTGCTCGGCCGGATCCGGCAACCGGCACCCGCTGAGGTCACAGAGGAAAATGCCAACTCCTGAGAAAGGAGAACACTGGGGTATCCTTGGGGGCACTTTCGATCCAATCCATCGTGGTCACCTAACTCTCGTCCGCAACATACAACTGAAGAAACCGCTGGATGGGACTCTTCTCATACCCGCCCATAAACACCCCTTGAAGAGCGAACAGGCTGTGGCTTCCTATGACAACCGCCTGGCTATGCTTAAACTCGCGGTTTGTGAGTTGGAACGCGTCCGTATCGATGAGATCGAGAAAGAACTGAATCTCTCCGGGTATACCCTTGACACGGTCCGGGCCATTAAGAAGCGATATCCCGGCGTCACTTTCTACTTCCTGGTCGGCGCCGACAACATCACCCAGATGGGCTCCTGGCACAAGCCGGAGGAGATTCTCGACGAGTTGAGTATCATTGCCGGCACCAGACCTGCCTTTTCACCCGAGCAGGCCTCAGGACCGTTGGCCGCGAGAATTGAGTACATCGAAACTACCCCCGTCGATATTTCCTCGAGCAGGATTAGAAGTCTTATAAGCGAGGGAGCACAGCGAAATGAACTAATCCGGTGGCTCGACCCAAGCGTATATGATTATATTGTGACGAGAGGTCTGTACCGATGACGCCGGCGAAAAAAAATGTTTATCTTGTGGATGGTTCGGCTCTGTTTTACCGGGCTTATTTCGCCTTTATACGCAACCCGCTTATTAACTCCAAAGGTGAAAACACTTCCGCCACCTTCGGCTTTGTCAACTCCCTGTTCAAAATCATCAATGATGAAAAGCCCGACTTCATAGCCGTTGCTTTCGACACACCACAACCGACGTTCCGCCACGAGATGTATGGCGAGTACAAGTCTACCCGGGCAAAGATGCCTGATGAACTCGTAGAACAACTGCCACGCATAAGACAGGCGGTCGAGGCACTCAACATACCTTCTTTCGAATTGGAAGGTTATGAGGCTGATGACATAATCGGCACCATGGCGCGGGTGGCCGAACGCCAGGGTCACAAGGTGTGGTGCGTTACCGGCGATAAAGATTTTTTCCAGCTGGTCTCGCCCAGTATCGGAATCTACAACCCCAGAGGCTCATCGGGGGAACCCGACAAGTACGGGCCGGAGGAGGTCAAGGACAAGTTTGGAGTCTATCCCGAGCGTGTCATCGACAAACTTGCCCTTATGGGCGACACCTCGGACAATGTACCCGGCGTTCCGGGAATCGGTCCCAAGACAGCCGACGCGCTTCTCGAACAGTTCGGCACCCTGGACAAAATTCTGACCGGTTACGATTCAATCAAAGCCAGAGGTACCCGTACGAAGATAGCCGAGAATATCGACAGTGCAAAGCTGTCGCGAGAACTCGTTATCATCCGAACCGATGTTCCGCTTGAATTCGAAATGAAAGATATTCAGGCGCGTGAACCGAACTTTGAGCTCGCCAAGAAACTCTTCCTGGAGCTCGAATTCAATCGTCTCTTGAAACAACTGCTGCCGGATTCCGATGCCGCGCAGGTCGCCGATAAAGAACCTACAACATCGGACGCGCGGTATACGCAGGTAAAAGACCTTGACCAGCTGAAGTCCCTGCTGGAAGAACTTTTGAAGGCGAAGGAAGTCGCGGTAGATACCGAAACAACCTCCCTCGATCCGCTTGAGGCCAAACTGGTGGGAATATCTTTGTGCGACCGGGCCCGGGAGTCTCATTACATCCCGCTGGCCCACACTGTCGACAGTGAACAAAACCTGCCGCTCAAGCCGGCCCTCAAAGAGATCAAGAAGCTGTTTGAAAACAAAAAGGTCCAGAAGTTCGGCCAGAATATCAAATATGACCTCCACGTGTTGCGCAACTGCGGCATCGATATTGAGCCAATCGGTTTCGACACCATGCTGGCGGCCTATGTTCTGGATCCATCGGCCAGGGACAAATCCCTGAACTTTCTGGCCATGAAACATTTCGACTACCAGATGCAGCCTATCTCCGACCTGATCGGCAGCGGCCGAAACCAGACAACCTTTGATACCGTCCCAATCGACAAAGCCACCTTTTACGCGGCTGAAGACGCGGATTTTACCTATCGCCTGCGCGGTAAGTTTGCGCCTTTGATTGACCAGTTCGAAATGAACAACCTGTACTACAATATCGAATTACCGCTCGTGCGAGTGTTGGCTGATATGGAGCGTGAGGGTATAAGGGTCGACACCGATTTTCTCGGCAAACTATCGGAGAAGATGCAGGGTAAACTCGATAAGCTGATAAAGGAGATTTTTAAAATCGCCGGTACCGAGTTCAACATCAATTCGACTCAACAACTGTCGCACATTCTCTTCGAAAAATTGAATCTTCCCACAAAGGGCAAAACCGCCAAGAAAACCGGTTACTCGACGGATGTCAAAGTTCTTGAGGAATTGGCTGAACTTCACCCGTTCCCGAAACTGATCCTTGACTACCGGCAACTTACCAAGCTTACGAATACCTATATCGATGCTATACCTAAACTGGTGCGACCGGCCACGGGTAGGGTCCATACATCATTCAACCAGACCATCGCCGCCACCGGTCGACTTTCATCTACCGATCCAAACCTCCAAAATATACCCGTCCGAACCGAGGAGGGGAGAGAGATTCGCAAGGCTTTTATCCCGAGGGACAGAGACCACGTCCTGCTTGTGGCTGACTATTCCCAGATTGAACTTCGGATTCTCGCTCACTATTCCGACGACAAAAGCCTGATAAAGGCATTCCGTGGCATGGAAGACATACATGCCCGCACGGCTGCCGAGGTTTACGGCGTCGACATTAAGAAGGTTACGCCGGAAATGCGCCGGGCAGCCAAAACGGCCAATTTCGCGGTCATATACGGTGTCTCCGCGTTCGGCCTGTCGCAGCAGTCCGAACTGACTCTCGACGAATCCAGGGAGTTCATTGACACGTATTTCGAGCGATATCCCGGTATCAGAGAGTACATGGATACCATGAAACAGACTGCCCGCGATACCGGTTATGTGACTACTCTGTTCAACCGTCGCCGTTACCTGCCCGAAATACACAGCAAGAATTTCAACGTTCGCCAGTTTGCCGAACGAATCGCTATAAACACCCCCATTCAGGGTACCGCCGCTGACATGATCAAGGTCGCTATGATCAAGATTCATAAAAAAATGAAAGGCATGCGCTCTAAGATGGTTCTTCAGGTGCACGACGAACTGATATTTGACACCCACAAGGAAGAGCTGGACGGTCTGAAGAAAGTTGTATCCGAGGGTATGGAGAAAGCGATAAAGCTGAAAGTCCCCGTGGTGATTGATCTCGGCGTCGGCGACAACTGGCTGGATGCCAAGTAAACCGCCGGCACAAAGTCTGCCAGGCTCACCTGAGGTTAAACTTTGACAATCGTTTTTTCGTTATATATATAGATAGTGAGGTGTATATGAAAAAACTATTGACGCTTCTCATAATTGTTGCTGTAGTACCGGTGTCGGTATCCGCGGGTCTGAAAAAACTCGACATTTCCCCGATGGTACTGATAAATCTCGATGAAACCCGCGCCATTGACTCCGACAGCCGGCTTCTCGGCGGAGCCCTGGCTGGGGATTTCTATTTCTCGCGCCATTTTGCCCTCCGGGCTTCAGTCGGATACGTGAGAAATCTCTATAATACGTCGGTGTCAAAGATCGACGTGCTCTCTGGTGATCCCCAGATCCTCGAAAACCAGAATTACTCGCTGCGATTCTCTATTGCCCCCTATGCCGATGCCAGCATCGGCGGTATCTTTCGACCGTACGCGACCCTGACTGGCGGGTTCGGCTATACGGAAAACACAAGCGATATAGCTGATATTAGTGCGCCGGGCTCGCAGGTTCTCTCCAACTCGCGGTACGTCACTGCCCGGACCCCCTCCGGCGGCTTTTATGATTTTACCGGCGCCATTGGGATCAAGGTTCTGATAGATTCGTCGGTATCTCTTTTCGGCGAGGTATCGCACCGGATATATTCCAGCCTGGACTGGGGCGATTATTACAGTGCTGACGGCCAGTATCGGATGGTACCCTTTGGATTCGACCACTACAAGACCCTCTTATCGCTCGGCTTGACTTACAGCATCAATTTAAGCGGCGATTAAATCATGCTGTCGCATAAGTAGTTATAATGGCCCGGTTTTGGCCGGGCCTTCTTTGTGCACACCATTCTGGAAAAACTTCGGCTTGTTATAACTGTCTTTTTGTCGTTTCTTTCAGCCTATGATTATTGGAATTACAGGGCAAATAGGCTCCGGCAAATCCACCGCTGCGGAGATCTTGAGGTTTCTTGGAGCAGTGGTCATCGATGCCGACCGTATTGGCCGTGAGGTCGTCAACGATAATCCGGCCCTGCTGCGCAGTCTCGTAAAGCAGTTTGGGCGAGGAATTCTTGGTCGAACCGGGAGGCTCAATCGCAAGAAACTCGCGGAGCTCGCCTTCGAAAACGAGAAATCGCGACAGACACTGAACCGTCTTGTACATCCCTACCTGCTCAAAGAGCTTAAACAGCAGGTCAGGGCAGTCCGCTCACGCCATCGGTTGATCGTTATCGACGCAGCCTTGCTTCTCGAGTGGGATCTCAACCATATTCTTGACACAATTGTCCTCATCCATGCTTCCGAATCAACCAGGCTGGCCAGACTTGAGAAGAGGGGCATTACGCGACGGGATGCCCTGGCTCGTCAACGCCGGCAACTAAGTTACCGACAGCAATGTAAGAGGGCGAACCATGTTATCCTGAACAACAAGACAGTATCCGATCTAAAGGCCAAACTCAAGCGGCTTCTGTCCGGTCTCCAGCGCAAAACGGTTGATTTATAGCCAAAATTTGCTACTTTTGTCTTACGTGCCAGTCACTGAGAAGAGGTTTCAAGCATGACAGTAGCCGGCTCGCCCAAAGGTACCGCCGACAGCTACACGATCGATAAACTTAGAGCCACTGCCAACTATATGCGCGGTCTCAACCTGACTGCTCTCTGTTCGGCCAACTCCGGCCACTCCGGCGGAACGCTGGGTATAATGGATATCTGCGCCGCCCTGTATCTTAAAATAGCCCATCACGACCCATCCAACCCTGACTGGGATGATCGCGATCGCATAATCTGGTCGGCCGGCCATAAAGCTCCGGCGTTGTATACCTCGCTGGCTCTATCGGGTTATTTCCCCGAGCGAGAACTAATGAAACTTCGCATGCTCGGTTCGCCTTTCCAGGGGCACCCCCACCGCAAAGACCTCGCGGGTGTTGAAATATCGTCAGGTTCGCTGGGCCAGGGTTTCTCGGTGGCCACCGGTGTGGCGCTGGCGGCTAAACTGAACAAGAAAGACTACCGGGTTTTCGTAATTGCCTCCGATGGCGAGCAGCAGGAAGGTTCGATGTGGGAAGCGGCTATGGCGGCGGCCCAGTATAGGCTTGATAACTTGATTCTGATCATCGACAAGAACCGGCTCCAGATTGACGGCGAGACCAAAGATGTCATGAACATCGACTCGCTCGTTGACAAGTATGAGGCTTTCGGATGGACTGTGCGGGAAGTCGATGGTCACTGCATGGAAGATATCGTCAAGAAACTCGACTGGGCCCGCAACCAAAACGATTCCGGCAAACCGGTGGCGCTTATCTGCCACACCATTAAGGGCCGGGGTGTGTCGTTTATGGAGAATGTGGTAGGCTGGCACGGCAAGCCGCCCAACAGGGAACAGCTCGATCAGGCTCTCGAAGAGCTTAATTTGACCGACCTTATCGACGCCGATAAACTAATCGCCTACGGCGCGGAATATCAAAAGAAAGTCGAGACCCAGCTCGATAAAGCCCTGCCGAAATTCAGCCGGAATTTCTGGTGGAACGAGTCCGACAATATGAAAGTCGAGATGGACCCTACCCGCAAGGGTATGGGAAGAGCACTTGACAAGTATGGCGATGACGAGCGAATAACCTGTATCGGTGCCGATATCTCCGACTCGATAACCATCTCGGATTTCTACAAAAAGCATCCCGAACGCAAATCACGCTTCATTTCCGTGGGTGTGGCCGAGCAGAATGCCACCACCATAGCCGCCGGTCTGGCCAAAGAGGGTAAGCTGCCGGTATTCGGAACTTACGGTGTGTTTTCATCAGCCCGAAATCTCGATCAACTTCGGGTATCTGTCTGCTACGGGGACTTCAACGTTTTTGTAGTCGGTGCCCACGGGGGTGTGTCGGTTGGGCCTGACGGAGCCACGCATCAGGAGCTTGAAGCTCTGTTTCAAATGACAGGCCTGCCCAACATGCGGGTTGCCGTACCGTGTGACTCAATCGAAACCGAAAGGTTGACCCGGATTCTTCTGTTTGACGTCATAGGACCGAAGTATCTGCGTTTTGCCCGCGAAGCTACGCCTATCGTGACTAAGCCGGATTCTCCGCTAAAGTTTGGTATAGCCAATATCCATCGCTTCCGCGGGGAAGCCGACAATTTCGTTGATGCTTTTGAGATTATCCTCTCGCCCGAGTACCGGAATGAAAACGAGGATCTCACCATCATATCCTGCGGCCCCGAAACAGCGGAGGCGCTCAGGGCAGCGTGGATACTCAAAACGGACTTCAAAATCGAGACCCGTGTTATAAACATGCACACCGTCAAACCGCTTGACCGAGAGGCCGTCATTCGGGCCATGACCGAAACCAGGGCTGTTATTACCGCCGAAGAACATCAGGTCGGCGGTTTGGGAAATCTGGTGGCCGCTGTCATGGCTGAGAGCCCAGGTAGAGATGTCAAACCGGCTCCATTCGCTATGATTGGTGTAAAGGATGCCTTTGGCGAGTCTGGCCAACCCTGGCAGCTTATCAAGAAATTTGGATTGGCGGCTGAGCACATAGCCGAAAGAGCAAGAAATTTACTAAGTTTATAGATAGTAAGGAATACCGTTATGCAATACTCTAACAGAATCACCAAACTGGGAACCGAGGGTGCTTTCGCCGTCCTTGCCAAGGCCAAGGCTATGGAGGCCGAAGGGCACTCAATCATCCATCTGCAGATAGGCGAACCCGACTTTGACACCCCTGACAACATTTCCGAAGCCGGGATGAAGGCCCTCCGGGACGGCGAAACCCACTATAGTCCATCCGGCGGCGTTCCGGCTGCCCGAAAAGCCGTAGCTGAATATTACTGCAGCGAGCGCCAGATGGATATCGGCCCACATAATGTCATCATCATGCCCGGGGCTAAGCCAGTCATATACACGGCCCTTTGCGCTACCATCAATGAAGGGGACGAGGTGATTATACCTAATCCCGGCTATCCCACTTACGAATCGGTAGTCAACTATTTGGGGGCGAAGCCGGTATTCGTCAATCTACTGGAGAAAAAGGACTTCCGCTTCGAGGTTGAGGAACTCAAGAGCCTCATCACCCCCAAAACGCGCATGATCGTCATAAACTCGCCCGAAAACCCGACCGGCGGGATGCTTACCCGCGAGGACCTTGAGGCTATCCACGAATTGGCCGACAAGCACGACCTTTGGATTCTGACCGATGAGATTTATTCCCGCATCGTTTATGACGAGAAATTCCAGTCAGTTGGAGCGATCCCGGGAGCTATGGAGCGAACCATTATTGTCGATGGCATGTCCAAAACCTATGCTATGACCGGCTGGCGGCTGGGTTATGGCATCATGCCCAAAAAGTTGGCCGATTACCTCTTCACCATGGCCGTAAACAACTTCTCCGGGACTTGCACCTTTGCCCAGTATGCCCTCATCGAAGCTCTCACCGGTCCGCAGGGTGCGGTTCATAAAATGGTCGCCGAGTTCAAGCGCCGCCGCGCGGTTATTGTGGACGGTCTCAACAAGATCAATGGCATCACTTGCCTCAATCCCGTCGGGGCCTTTTATGTCTTCCCGAACATCACCGGCACCGGGCTGACTTCCGAGAAGTTCGCTGATATCATGCTTGAGGAAGCCGGGGTGGCCTGTCTGGCCGGGACTTGTTTCGGCAGCGCCGGGCAGGGGTATGTACGGTTTTCATACGCTAACTCGGTGGAAAACATAAAGGAAGCCCTTGACCGTATCTGGAAAGTCCTCGCCGGCGTAAAGCAGGTTTGAGCCCGAAGCACTCATTAAGCTCAATGAATCGGCGGGATCCCCGCATCCCGCCCTCCCCAAACATACGCACCAAATACGCATATTACCCTTATTGACGCCCACGTTAAATGCCCTAAATTGAAGGCGTGGAAACAACCAGAGCAAAGTTGTCAGGACAGCCCCCCGCTGTTATCCCAATACAAGACTGGTATAGCACGAGAGCGCTGCGAGCCGCCGCGATGACGGGGCTGGCTTAGCCTCGTCCCGCGGACCGGCCCGGGTTCCGGGCAACTTCCGGCAAAGCCTCTATAAGGGTAGGAGAACAGCTGTGATTACGCTTCACGAGGTCAGCGCAATCATGCAGAAGATGGCGGCTATGAGCAATTATATCACACAATTGAATCAATTGCTGCCCGAGGTGGTCCAGCTTTTCGAGAAACTGGACGACCTCAACCAGGATATGGCCCTGGATCAGGATCGCATGACTGCCAAAATCCGTACTGTCGAAATGTTGGGTGAAATACTCAGAACCCATGTGTATCAACTGTCGAACAATGCTAAGGTCGACAAGCTCACACGACATTTGTGAGACTAACATCTCCTATAGAGCGTTCCCGAAGAACTTCAAAAGTTAGCTGCGGGCTCGACCGATACCCGCGGATGCCACCGGGAGCTTTTTTTGTTTGATTGCGACCGTCCGGCAATATAATATAGAGCCATGAAGTACGGATGGGTCAGCAGCAACCTTGTCGATCTGTGGACAAAACCTCAGTTCAATACCGAACGGGCCAGCCAGCTCTTCTTTGCCCGGCCGCTTAGAATACACCGCGAAAAGACCGGACACTACTTTGTGGAATTACACGATGGGTACACCGGATGGGTCGATTGTCGATACATTCGAACAATCAGCAGAACAGCATATAACCGGTATACCGGCAAGTTCAACAGTTGCGTAAAATCCGCTTCTGCCGCGCTGTATGACCGGCACGGCAAGACCATTATCGAACCGTTTCATCTGTACTACGGAAACCAACTGTTCATCCGCAAAACAGAATCAGGTATGGCCCGCATTATTCTACCTGATAATTCGACCCTTTCAATTAAGAAGAGTAATCTTGTGCCGATTAATAGGGCAAACGCGCGGCAAGTAACCGGCAGAGACCTGATAAAAGAAGCTTCCAGGTTTCTGGGGGTTCCTTACCTCTGGGGAGGCGTAACTTCGGTCGGCTTTGATTGCTCCGGCCTCGTACAAACCGTGCTGTCAAGATTTGGCATAAAGGTCCCGCGCGACACCAAAGACCAGATTCTTGTCGGTGAAAAAGTTGAACGCAATTGTATAAAGACTGGCGACCTGCTGTTCTTTGAAAGACATGTTGGATTCGCAATCGGAAAGAATAAGGTGATTCACAGCTCGGTAGGGGGCGGAGGTGTTCGCATAAATAGTCTTACCAGGGGCGATAACGACTATCGCGAGGATCTCGACCGAGACTTCAACCAGGCGAGGAGACTGCTATGTTCCAGTTAGACAGCGTCAGAGTTTCGCTTCCGCTCAAGAGAAAATTCGTCGTCTCCAAAGGTGAAACCGATGTTAAGACAAATGTTCTTACCGTCATGAATAACCGGTATAACGGTGAGGCTTCGGGGTCGGTTCACTATGGCCCGTCCATCGACGAAATCGAACGCGACATCAAAAAGGGGCTCAAGAAGATCAGCAAGCTGGAAAAGATCACTGTCGAAACGCTCGAAGAAGTCAGCGTTTTTGATATCAACCCAATAGCCCGCTCGGCCCTGGTCGCCATGCTTCTCAATTACGTCTCGGGCGAAACCCGCCGCTACCCCTGGGAAGTTCTGACTCTCGGTTCACCGGTCGGCATAAAAAGCTCTATTACTATCAGCATCGACAGGCCCTCGGAAATGATCGAGGCTCTCAAGAATAGTGAATACCCTATCGTAAAGATCAAGATGGGCAATGAAGAGGATATCATGATCCTTGATGCTCTTGACACGGTCAAGGATAAGGAAATCAGAGTTGACGTTAACGGTGCCTGGTCGTGCGCCAAAGCCGAAGAGATGATTTTTCACCTGGCTCGTAAGGGGATTAAGATTATTGAACAGCCCACCGACATCGAGTATGTTCAGGAGTGGAAACACCTGAAGGGCAAATTGGATGATGTCGAGCTGATCCTCGATGAGGGGCTCAATACCGTCGATGAGTACCGGGATCACGCCGACTATATCGATGGAGTAAACATCAAGATGGAAAAAAGCGGCGGAATTCTCGAGGCTGTGAAGATCGCCGATGAAGCTCAGGCCGACGGCAAAAAAGTCATGCTCGGATGTATGGTCGAGTCATCGGTAGGCATCGCCCAATCCGTATATATGTCATCCAAGGCGGATTATTTCGATCTTGACGGAGCGCTGCTTCTGGCGGACGATATCGCAGATGGAATCAGATATGACAGGGAGTCAATTGAGGTTGACCGGGAGATAATCGGCGGCCCCAAGCTAAAACGCGATGTTATGCAAAAGTACATTTCTGAGTAAGCTGCTCGTTATCATAAGCACCTTAGTAATCGCCGCACCGGCAATGGCTTCGGACACGTTAAAGCCGGACGGTATAAATGACCCCGGAGCCAGGATAAAAATCGTTTATCCCAAGCCCGACCAGATAGTTTCCGCTGTCGACTCAACCTTTATCCTGGGCAACGTGCCCGCCGCCAGCGAAGACCTGGCGTATCGACTGTTCATAAACGACCATTACGTTTCAGCGCACGAGGACGGTGGCTTTATTGCCTTCCTGCCTGTCACCCCCGGCTTTTTTGAGTTCCGCCTCGACGCGTTCCTTGTTGACAAAGACCGTTTCACCGATCTGACATCGGCGAATACTATCTCGGACATTCCTTCTCTCTACATAAAACGCACTCTCACGGAAGCGATGACAGTCTATATCCCCGAGCCTCTGCTTCCCTTGACGATGGATTCCACTCTGTTCGACCGCGAGATAAGACCTCCGTCAGGGCCTCTTGTCCTGAGTAAAGGGGACAGGCTGGCCGTTAGTTTCCGCGGTACCCCGTGGCGAAAGGCCTGGTTTTCTATTCCAGGGGTAGCTGACTCGGTTCCTATGTCCGAAACCTCGCCCATGGAACAGCTTTACTGGGGCGAAGCTGTGTTTGGGGCCGGCGCCGTTCCGGATTCCCTTAAAATCGAGGGAATATATTCCGGTTTTTATGATATTCCACGCGATGTAAGCTGTGATTCCATTCACATTCAATATCATCTCGCTCCGCTGCCGCATTTTGAAATGTACGACCGCGCCATTAAAGAGAACTTCATTCTGCTCGATTCATCCGACTTCTGGGGACCACTGCGACCGTTCGGATGGGGCGATACAGCAAGGCTTGATACCATCAGTTCATATGCTGTGACTATAAACAGCCCGGAATTCCCGTTCACGGTTCGTTTTACTGATTCCGTCCAGGTGCTTCGTTATGGGCCTCTCAAAGGTTATTTCTCGATCTTTCAGCCGGAAGGCGTCGAGGCTCTGGCTGTCGGGGGAGAGGGTGACTGGTACCGTATACAGCTTTCGAAAAACCAGTTCGCCTGGGCTGCCATGCAGTCAGTCGAGGCACTCCCGAAAGGGATCCTCCCACCATCATCTTACATAAAATCGGTGCGCTCCTACGACGAACACGATCATCTGCTTTTCGAATTCCCGCTCACCGGGAAACACCCGTTCCGGGTGTATGAGGACGATCGCCGCAACATACGAGTACAATTATTCGGGGTAACTTCGAACACCGACTGGATTCGGTACGACTTCAATAGCGACTTGATCGACCTGACCTCGTGGTCACAACCCGAAGAAGGAGTATGGGAATTCACACTGTCCCTCACACAGGATATCTGGGGATACGATTCCTATTATCAGGGGAACACCTTCTTTTTGAAGATAAACAAACCGCCGGAGGATATCAAGAATTGGCGCGGCAAGCGCGTAGTCATTGATCCCGGACATTCCAGCGACAAAGGGGCCATCGGCCCGACCGGTTACACCGAAGCTGAAGCTAACCTGCACATCGCACTGGCCGTGAGGGACGAGCTTCAGGACAAAGGCGCAACCGTGATAATGACCCGCGATGACGACAGTCACGTTGACCTATACGAACGCCCCGTTATCGCCAAACTCACCGACGCCGACCTCTTTGTCTCGATTCACAACAACGCCCTGCCCGATGGCGTCAATCCTTTCGACAACAGTGGCACATCCATATACTATTATCATCCCCATTCAATCGATCTGGCTCGCGCTATTCATCGTGAGATGCTCGATGAACTCGACCTTCCCGATTTCGGTCTCTACCATGGCAACCTGGCTGTGAACCGGCCTACGCAATACCCGGCTGTCCTGGTCGAATGCGCTTTCATAATAATACCTGAGCAGGAAGCCATGATAAAGACCGACAAGTTCCGCAAGAAGGTCGCCAAAGCGATAACGAAGGGGATTGATCAATTCCTGGAGCGCTATCATGACAACAACCGATGACCGGCAATCTAAAACAGTCAAGCCAAAGAAAAAGGAACCGTTCTGGCTCATTTACATAGCGCTGCTTCTGGCTGGCGTTCTTCTTCTGGCCGACGCCTTCCAAATAGCGCACCTGAGCAGATGGACCGCTAAGTTCGGTATCGCTCTGGTCTTCTCGGCCCTGGCCCTGATTGTTTCGAGCGGACGGAAGTCCGGCTCTATTGCCGTCGCAATTGTCTGGATTGCCCTGATAGCTTCGTATATAATCTAAAGCATGCACGCCATGTTTTATAGCAAACGCAGATAACTAAAATACTTTTGGGGGTAAACCATGTTCAAGAATCTTGTCATTATGATTCTGGCCGTACTCGCTATCTCGGTAGCCGCGGCGGAGAAACCGGTTACACCACTTCACCCGGTCAACACCTATTCCATTGTCGCCTATGATACCTTGACTGAACAATTCGGAGCCGCCGTCCAGTCACACTGGTTCAAAGTCGCCGACGTGATCTGGCTGGAGCCGGGCGTCGGAGCGGTGGCCACACAATCTCTCGTCGAATTTTCTTATGGACCACTGGGCCTGGAGATGATGAAGAACGGCAAGTCGGCCAAACAGGCGTTGGAGGGCCTGTTGGCCAGCGACCCGCAGAATGCTGTCCGTCAGGTAGCCATGATTGACAAGAACCTCGTCATTGCTGCTTACACCGGTGACAAATGCATCGCCGAAGCCGGGCATAAAATCGGCAAAAACTACTCCGTACAGGCCAACCTGATGGAAAGTAACACCGTCTGGAACGCCATGGCCACGGCCTTCGAGACAACCAAAGGTGACCTGGCCGACAAGATGATGGCCGCGCTCGAGGCCGCCCAGGCCGAGGGGGGAGACATCCGGGGCAAACAGTCGGCGGCAATGGTGGTGGTGTCTGGTGAGCCAACCGGGCGGCCCTGGGTCGACAGGCTGGTTGATATTCGCGTCGATGATTCACCCGAACCGTTGAAGGAACTCCGGCGACTGCTGAACATCACCCGCGCCTACGATCACATGAACAAGGGAGATGAGTACATTGCCCTGAACGATTTCGAAAACGCCAACAAGGAATACGCCAAAGCGGCCTCGATGGCTCCCGGCAATCCCGAGATTCTGTTCTGGCACGCGGCCACACTCGTAACAGCCGGACAGGTGAACGAATCACTCCCGTTGTTCAAACAGGTATTCGGGGTAGATGAACACTGGCGGGTGCTGGTACCGCGGTTGGTAAAGGCGGATTTGCTTCCGGACGACGACGACATTATTGACAAGATTATGGCGCAATAGTGGGTTGGACTACGTACAGGCGGCGCGAGCAAAAATCCATGCGCGGTAGCTACCTGTACTTACCCAACAGCTTGAACGCCACCGAACCGCGGACGTAATGGTCGTCCCACGTGTCTGACCGGGCAGAAATCACCTCAAAATCGTCCAATCGGTCATCGGGCGTAAGGCCGGAAGTGTAAATTCCAACGGACTTGGTGCTCCAGATGTGCATGTTCAGCATGTACCAACTATCTGGATCCAGCTTGATATTCGGCTCGAAATACGCCTCCAAATCGGTGCCCTCTTGGATAGAGACTGCGCGTGACATGGTATCGCCGTCGCTGTTCATTAAATAGATTTCGAAATAACAGTCGCCACCGCAGAGAAACACCTTCGGAGTAATCGACATCAGTTTCACCTCAACGCCACTCTTGAGGTTCACCTCGCTCCAGTAATGCAAATAAGTCATTTGATCGTATTGCCCGGTACCAAGCGGGCTGGCGTAGAACACCCCATACTCACCATCACTGCAACAGGGCTTGTCCGCGCACGAGAGCAGGCATGCACCGAAGAGCAACACTAATACTGGCAGATATTTCATTGAATCCTCCCTTGCTCATAAACTTAGACACCCGAACATGGGGTTTCGATTAATACAAAATTACTTCGTGAGGGGGAGCGGCTTAGATGCGATTAACCAGCCAAGAAGTTCTCGGTCAGCACCACGGCCGCAATGAGGCAGGCTATGGCACCGATTAGCAGACCTATCCTCAGATAGATTCCGTAGAACCGCATGCCGCCTGGTGGTGACTTACGAGACTTAACGCCAGTAACAAGTCCCCACAAACCCACCACCGTGAGCACTGCTATAAGGATTATCCTCAACCAATCTTGTATCATGAAACATCTCAGCGTAACCTGATGACAGGGTCCAAAAGTCAGGTCCTATTTTGCATCAGCAAAATGCGGTCCGACGGCCCTGATCACATAATACCCCCGCCAGGAATCGAACCTGGATTACCGGCTCCGGAGGCCGATGCGTTATCCGTTACACCACGGGGGCACAGACTCGTCTGTCTTTTGCAGGTGCCTTCCATCATGTCAAGATCCCACGGCAAGCTGTGAGTCACCCACAAAATCTTGGCCCGATACGAGCGGGGCCCTCCCGCATTCAGGCCAAGCATATAAATACGGTAACTCAACCCCAAAATCAATAGGGAAGTGGCAGGGGAGAGGGTGAAGCCTTGTCCGGAAGATGGACCCCTGCCTTCGCAGGGGTGACAGAAGGCAATGAGAATGACGGCCGACGCGGTTCGGCCGTCTGGACAGTTTTTAGGTTGCTTTAAAGCCCAGAATGACTATTTTAACTTCTCATATTCGGCCGACAAAAAGGCCCCGTAAATAGACGATAACTTCTTGACCAATAAGGAATAAGCATATGCGCTGGACGCAAACATACATCCCCACCCTCAGGCAAAGGCAAACCGAAGCCGAACTCATCTCTCACCAGCTTCTCCTTCGTGGCGGATACATCCGAAAACTGGCCTCCGGAATCTATCTCTACCTGCCTCTCATGCAGCGCGTAATCGATAAGTTCGCCGATATTGTCCGCGAAGAAATGAACGCCAAGGGCGCCATCGAAATCCACATGTCCGTTCTCTGCCCGGCCGAAATCTGGCAGGCCACCGGCCGCTATCTGAGCGTCGGCAAAGAACAGATGCGCATGAAAGACCGCCACGACCACGAATTCGTCATGTGCGGCACTCACGAGGAAACCGTCACTACCTTGATCAAAGGCGAGGTCAAAAGCTATCGCCAGTTGCCCATGAACCTATACCAGATTCAGGTCAAGTTCCGTGACGAGATCCGCCCTCGGTTTGGCCTGATGCGCGGGCGTGAATTCATCATGAAAGACGCCTATACTTTCGACGCCACCCAGGAATCGTTCGATGAATCCTATGGTAAGATGGTCGACGCCTACTATCGCATTTTCAAGCGAGCCGGTATGGACACGGTCAAAGTCGAATCCGACACCGGGGCTATGGGCGGCCGGGCGGCTCACGAGTTTATGTTTCTGGTCGATACCAACGCCGGGGAGGAGATCGTCCTGATCTGCGACAAGTGCGGGTATGCCGCCAACGTCGAGAAAGCCGAATTCCGCGACACCGTCAAGATAGATACCAAAGCCGAAATGAAGGCTATGGAAACGGTCGACACCCCCGGCGCAGCCACTATTGAAGAGGTTACCGCTTTCCTGAACGTGAAAGCTCATCAACTGGTCAAGACCCTGCTATACATGGCCGACCAGAAACCGGTGGCGGCCCTTGTTCGCGGTGATCGCGATGTAAATGAAATCAAGCTGAAGAATACATTGGGGGCTATCGAAGTCGAACTGGCTACTCCAACCCAGATTGAAGAGTACACCGGCGCCCCGGTCGGTTTCGCTGGCCCCGTAGGCCTCAAGAACGTCCCGCTCATCGTCGACCCGCTGGTGGCCAAACTCAGAAACTTCATCGTAGGTGCCAATGCCAACGAAAAGCATATCATCAACGTCAACCTCGACCGTGATTTCAAAGCCACCAAAGTGGTTGATATTAGCCTGGCCCGGGGCGGCGACGGTTGCCCGAAGTGCAATGCCACCCTTGATGCCAAGAATGCCATCGAGGTCGGCAATACCTTCCAATTAGGCACCAAGTATTCCGACTCTCTGGGTGCGAAATTCCTGGATGCTGAGGGCAAAGAGCAGCCGATCATCATGGGCTCGTATGGCATAGGTATTACTCGAACGCCGCAGGCGGTCCTTGAAAAGTACCACGATGAAAAGGGGATTATCTGGCCCCAGAGCATCGCCCCTTATCTTGTTGAAATTATTCCGCTTAGCGTGGAAAACCAGGCCCAGGTGGACACCGCCGAGCGGCTTTACAAAGAGCTTACCGAGGCTGGTATTGAGGTCCTTGTGGACGACCGCGACGAACGCCCGGGCGTCAAGTTCAATGATGCCGACTTGATTGGCCTGCCAATGCGCGTCACCATCGGTGACAAGTCGCTGAAACAGGGCAAGATAGAGCTGAAGGCCCGCAGCGAGGACAAAGTTGAACTGGTCGATGTGGATAAGGTCGTGGCGGCGATCAGGGAACTGGCCGAAAGGCTTAACTGATAATAATTTTGTTGCCTGATCGGGGGGTTTTCAATATATTTATCAGCTTGAGTGGGCTCGAGCCCACTCTTTGATTTATGGTGCGAAATGCTGGACGAATTGAAGGCACAAATAAGCGAGCTGCTTACGCCGCCGCTTCTGGACGAGAATTGCGAGATCGCCGAGGTAGTGATATCGAAGTACAAACACAACACCACCTTGCGGTTGTTTGTTTATTGTCAAAACGGCACCACCATTGACGAGTGTGCCCGTCTGTCACGCATCGTAGGCAACCTGCTTGATGGAACCGATCTGTTTGAGTCGGGTTATACTTTAGAGGTGTCGTCTCCGGGGTTGGAGCGCCCTCTTAAGACAGCACAGGATTTCAGGTTCCGCGTAGGAGAGAAAGTAAAAGTTGAATTCGTCGACCATGCTCGAAAAAAACTCACGGCTGAAATCGTGGGTGTGGCCGGCGACGAGGTTGAGTTCGAGGATGAGTCCGGGCAGTATAAAATCGGCCTGGGCGAGATTGAGCGAGCAAAAATAATCTTTTAGTTGTGAGGGTATAAATGGCGTTTGATATGATTGAGGCAATGACGCTAATCGCCCGAGAAAAAAACATAGAGTTTGACGCTGTGCTGGAGACCCTGAAAGGGAGTCTTCTTGCCGCCGCCAAGAAGAAGTACACCTACACCGATAACATCAGTTTCAAGTTTGACCGGAAGAACAACGAATTGACCATGATGATCACGAAACAGGTGGTCAAAGAAGTCGTCGACCCCAACGTGGAAATATCACTCAAGGATGCTCAGGAAATTGACCCGGAAGCTGAGGTCGGCGACGAAATTGATGAATACATCGACTATGAGGTGGAGTTCGGCCGCAACGCCATCCTGACCGCCAAGCAGATCCTTATACAGAAGGTTCGCGAAGCGGAACGGGATCGCATCTACGAAGAATACATCGACAAAGTCGGCACCCTGGCCTCAGGTGTGGTGCAGCAAATCGATAAAGGCAACGTGATTGTCAATCTCGGACGTGGCGAAGGTATCCTGCCTATCAAAGAGCAGATCCCGCGTGAGAAGTTCCGCCAGGGTGACCGGGTCAGAGCTTATATCCTGGATGTTCAGAAGTCGATGAAGGGCCCGCAGGTTATCCTTTCGCGTGTCAACAACGAGTTCCTGCGCTCACTGTTTGCGCTGGAGGTCCCGGAGATCTACGAGAAGGTCATCGAGATTAAGGCTATCGCGCGCGAACCCGGTGAGAGAGCCAAGATCGCGGTTTATTCGTCTGATGACCGTATCGACCCGGTAGGTGCCTGTGTCGGCATTAAAGGCGTAAGGGTCCAGTCGATCGTTCGCGAGCTGAATAACGAGCGTATTGATATCGTGCCGTATTCCTCCAACCCGGAAATGTTTGTCACCCGTGCCCTCGCTCCGGCCAAAGTAGTCTATATCGATATGTATTACGACGACGCCAAGATGACGGTGGCTGTCGAGGACGAAAAACTGTCCCTGGCCATAGGCCGCAACGGTCAGAATGCCCGGTTAGCCTCGAAACTTACTGGCTGGAAAGTAAATATCATGTCCGAAACCGAGTACAACGAAAGCAAGAAGCGCGAGGCTGAACTTCTGGTACCGGTCGGACAGTTGGACGGTGTCGGCGCCAAGCTGTCGGAGCGTCTGGCCGACGCCGATATCGGCTCGGTTCAGAGGCTGGCTAACAGCTCGGTCGAAACGCTGGTGAAGATTGAGGGCCTGGGTCAGAAGACTGCCGAGAAGCTCATCGAAAAAGCCAAAGCGTTCGTGGCGGAACTGGAAGCTGAGTACGAACGCAAGCAAAAAGAATTGGCCGAGCAGGAAATGGAAGAAGAGCCGGAAGAGGAAAAACTGACGGTCGACGATGTCTTCCATGAGGATGAGGAATATGTAACCGAAGAGGACGAAATAAAGACAGCTGACGCCCCCGAATTCGAGGAAGACGAGGAAGAGGAAGAAGAGGAAGAAGAGAGCCAGGGCCCGGAAGAAGACGAGCAGAAGGAAGAAACCGAAGAAGAGCCCGAATAACTGCCGTTTGTGCTCGCGCGTAAGCCCGGGTTACGAGCAGAGGAGGTGAGTTCCATATGACGAAGAAGAGAATATACGAGTTAGCTAAGGAATACAAGTTATCGTCGAATGCCATGCTGGCTATTCTTCGGGAACTCAAGTTCGAGCCCAAGTCGCATATGTCGGTGGCGACCGATGAAATGATTACGGCTATTAAGAATAAATTTACCGAGCAGAAACAGGCGGCCAAAAAGGAAATGGAGCACCAGGAGCAGATCAAGGCCGCCGTCC
Source organism: Candidatus Zixiibacteriota bacterium (assembly GCA_020351995.1). Classification (GTDB taxonomy): domain Bacteria; phylum Zixibacteria; class MSB-5A5; order GN15; family FEB-12. Next base: position 173,217 of record CP070674.1, on the reverse strand, counting down.
GCAAGAAAACCAACATCGGCAGCGTCCAGATCTCCGACGGCAAATCCAAGATAGCCGGAATCGTGCGCAAGATCGAAAAGAAACAGCGTCAGAAGGATCGGCGTAAGAAAAAAGCCCGCAAGGCTGTCGACAAGGTCGAGGTGGCCAAGAGTTTTAAGAGCACGATGGCCGGTCTGTCAGGGGTGAAGGGCAAGAAAAGATATCGCCGGAGCCCGCAATCACAGCATGCCGAGGCTATCGAAGATTCCAATGTGATTGAAGTTAACGAGTTCATCTCTGTTGCCGAACTGGCCAAGCTGCTCGATATCAAACCCGCGGAAATTATCACCAAGCTCTTCCAGATGGGCATGATGGCCACCATCAACCAGCGCCTCGATATGGATACCATCGAAATGGTCTCGAGCGAATACGGCTTCGAGATCGCCAAAGTCGCCGAGGTAGGCGAATATGCCAAGGAACTCGAACACGAAGAAAAGCTGGTTAAACGCGCTCCAGTAGTCACTGTCATGGGCCATGTCGATCATGGTAAGACATCACTGCTGGATTATATCCGCAAAACCAGCGTCGTTGCCGGTGAGGCTGGAGCCATTACCCAGCATATCGGGGCTTATGAAGTAGAATACAACAGCGATCGGATTGCCTTTCTCGATACTCCCGGCCACGAAGCTTTCACAGCTATGCGTGCCAGGGGTACGCAAATCACTGATATCGTAGTGCTCGTTGTTGCCGCCGATGACGGTGTCAGGCCCCAGACCATCGAGGCCATCGACCACGCCAAAGCCGCCAACGTCCCCATTATCGTTGCCATAAACAAAGTCGACAAACCCAACGCTAATTCTGATAATGTCCGTACGCAATTGTCCAAACTCAACCTTGTTGCCGAAGAATGGGGCGGCAAAACGATTATGGTAGAGGTTTCCGCTAAGGCTGGAACCGGCATCGACAAACTACTTGAGATGATTCTCCTGCAGGCCGAAGTCATGGATCTTCAGGCCGATCCGACCATCCGCGCCCAGGGCGTTGTGGTCGATTCCAAGCTCGAGAAGGGATTGGGCCCGGTTGTGACCGTGATGATTCAAAAGGGTAGTTGCGCGGTTGGTGACTCGATTGTCGCAGGGACCTATTGTGGACGTATTAGAACCATCACCAACGACCGTGAGGAAAAAATCCGCTCCATTGGACCATCCACCCCTGCACGCATTACCGGACTGAACGGTGTCCCGCAGGCCGGCGATTCTTTCATCACCGTCAAGAACGACCAGGAAGCCAAGGAGATCGGCCTTAAACGCAGCCAGATAAAACGCGAGCAGGAAGCCCGTCGGACCCTGGGGCGTATGTCTCTGGACCGCGTCTTTGACCGCATCAAAGAAGGTCAAATTAAGGAACTGCGACTGATTATCAAGGCCGACGTTGACGGTTCTGTCGAGGTTCTGACTGATACTCTCGGTAAAATCGCCACCGAGGAGGTCAAGACCAACATAATTCACAGTGCCGTTGGTGCCGTTTCAGAATCCGACGTGCTGTTGGCCACGGCCTCGGACGCCGTGATTATTGGCTTCAACATAACCGTAGACAGCCGGGCGCGTGACCTGTCCAAACAGGAGAAAGTCGATATTCGCCTGTATAATGTCATATATGAAGCTGAAAATGATATCAAGCGTGCCCTCGAAGGAATGTTGAGTCCTGAAGTCAGCGAAAAATTCGTCGGCATGGCGGAGGTTCGTGATATTTTCAAGATCCCCAAGGTCGGCGTCATCGCCGGTTGCTATGTTAAAGAAGGCCGCTTCAATCGCAAAGATAAAGTCCGCCTGAGCCGTGACGGTAAGATCATATTCGACGGCAACATCATATCCCTGAAAAGATTCAAAGAGGACGCGCGCGAGGTAAAAGAGGGATTTGAATGTGGAATCGGCCTGGAAAACTTCAACGATATCAAAGTCGGCGATATCATTGAGGCTTTTGAACTCATTGAAACGGCGCGGACTTTGAGCTGATTCTCGTTGGTTACCGTAATACTTACAATTCGCCTGGACATTCCGGGTATAGGGTCGCTGAAAGAAAAAAGACGGATACTTAAATCACTAATAACAAAACTGAGGAATGACTTTAATATTTCGATTGCTGAAGTAGGTAATAACGACGTTTTGCGATCAGCGACCATCGGGGCGGCCGTAGTTTCCAATAACAGCAGTTTCGGACATCAGGTAATCTCGAAAGTGGTAAATAAGATTGAGGCCTCGCCTGATGTGTTAATAGCGGATTACAGTACCGAGGTCTATTGATATGAGACAATTTAAACGATCTGCCAGAATAGGTGAACAGGTTCTTCGGGACATATCCCGGCTGGTCGGCACGGAAATGGTTGATGAAACCCCCGGGATGATTACTTTTACCCACGTCCGCGTGACCGACGATCTCAGGTATGCTACCGTCTATTATTCCTGCCTAGGGCAGGATGATCAGCAGCGCCAGGTGGCCGACTTTCTTGAAAAAGAAAAGAAGCGAATCCGTCATCTGGTTGGCAAAAACCTGCACCTCAGATACATCCCGGAATTCAGTTTCAAGTATGACCCGTCGGTCCGGGAAGGTATTAGAATTGAACGGCTATTAGATGAAATCAAAAGTGACTCACAAGACAAATAGCGTATTTACCGATAGCACCCCTCCGGTTGATGAGATAATGGCCATCCTCAACGGCAGCGCCAGCGTTCTGGTGGCCTCGCATGTTGACCCTGATGGCGATGCCCTGGGCACCCAGCTTGCAGTCGCCGCATTTCTGGAGCACCTCGGTAAAGAGGTTTTCCTTGTCCGGGATAACGATATCCCCTTCAAATATCGCTTCCTCCCGGGAATAGACAGGATTCCTCTTGTAGATGACTACCGCGCGGATCAGGTCTTCGATGCCGCAGTCATTCTCGAGTGCCCGAATATCGAGCGCATCGGCAGAGCCAGCAAGCTTCTAAACGGCGGCATCAGGGTAATCAATATCGACCACCATCAGGACAACGGATTGTTCGGCAAGGTAAACTGGATCAACGCCGGCGCTTCCTCGGTCGGGGAAATGGTTTATGAGCTGTTCGAAGGAACCGGCTTTAAAATCGATGGGGAAGTAGCGGAGCAGCTTTACACGGCCATTTTGACCGATACCGGCCGGTTTCGGTACCGGTCAACTTCTCCTCGCGCCATGCACATCGCCGGCAACCTTATCGAAGCCGGGGCCGATCCGCAGGCAATATGCGACCGGGTCTACTATAATCTGCAGCCCTCGACTATGAAGCTCATCGGGAAGGTCCTCAACAGCATCGAGTTTCATCACGGGGGACAGGTTTGCCTGCTCTTTCTGACCAGGGAAATGCTTGAGCAAACCGGCGCTGATGAATCGGAATCCGACGGCCTGGTTGATTATGCCCTTTTCAACGCCGGCGTGCGTGCCGGGGCTCTCCTCAAGGAGATAGATGGCGGCAAAACAAAAGTATCCTTTCGCTCCAAAGACGGCATCAATGTGGCCTCTATTGCCGGACGGTTCGGCGGCGGCGGTCATTTCAATGCGTCGGGGTGCATCTTCGACGTTCCCATCAAGGATACGAAACAGAAACTGCTGAGAATATTCGAAGAGGAGATGGATGGTCACCAATAAGTCTATTCTCAACGGTGTGTTACTGGTTAACAAGTCGGCTGGAATGACCAGTCACGATGTCGTACAGCGAATCCGAAAACTGATAGGGCAGAGGCGCGTCGGCCATACCGGCACCCTCGACCCGATGGCCACCGGGTTGTTGGCCGTCTGCCTTGGCAGCGCCACCAAAATAGCGCGCTTTGTTTCCGACATGGATAAGACTTATGAAGCCGATATCAGGCTGGGCCGTACCTCAAAGACCTACGACGCGGAGGGCGTTGACGCTAACCAGCCCGAACAGACGGTACCTCACGTAAGCCAAAGCGAACTGGAACTGCTGCTGTCCGAGTTTGTCGGAGTTATCAGGCAGAAAGTACCGGTATTTTCGGCAGTACGAATAGGCGGAAAAAGACTGTACAAACTGGCCAGAAAAGGGATATCTACCGATATCCCTGAACGGGAAATAGAGATCAAGCGAATAGAGATAATGGATTTTTCTCCTCCGCACTTGCGTATACAGGTGTCATGTACCAAGGGCACGTACATTCGTTCGCTGGCTCATGATATCGGCCGGAGACTCGAGTGTGGAGGTTATCTCGCTGACCTGGAGCGACTGAACATCGGCCACCTGAATGTAAACGACGCCTTGACCCTTGAGCAAATAGCGAATCATCGGGATAACGGGACGTTGGCCAACCACCTTCTGGATTACGACGATGTTCTGGATTATGGCGCGATCCTTATCCGAGACGAGTTCCGCCAGTTTGTGGAGTCGGGCCGTCAGCCGCGCAACACCGACATCCTTGGCATCGAAGGCGCTTTTAGGCCCGGCGATCGGATCCTTCTCAAAGACGACCGCGGGTCGGTTCTGGCCGTGGGCATAGCCGGCGTGGCGTCGGATAGTATTTCCGGCAGCGCTCAACAGAACAGTTTGTTCAATTACGTGAGGGTATTGAATTGAGCGTAAAGTTCGTTAGAGGACTGGCTGAATATAATCGCAAAGAAAAGTGCCGCACGGCTGTGACTATCGGCACCTTTGACGGTATCCACCGGGGTCACCAGGAGATTCTCAAAGCGCTCCGGACCGTGAGTGAGAAGAGCGATCTGGCACCCGTCCTGGTAACGTTCAACCCGCACCCGAGAGTGGTCGTTTCACCAGAGAGTATACCGCTGCTGCTGACGAGCATGGAAGAAAAGGAGAAGTTCATTCCGCATTTCTTTGATGGCACGGTCCTGGTCCTCGAGTTCAACGATGAACTGATGAACATGAGTGCCGATGAGTTTGTCCGAAAGGTTGTCGTGGAGACCCTGACGGCTCAGAAAGTCATTGTCGGTTATGACCACGCCTTTGGCAAAAACCGCAGCGGTACCATAGCCGAACTGTCTGACCTGGGAAAGAAGTATGGTTTCACGACCCAGGTTGTCGGCCCGGTTATGCATGCTGGCAAGCCTGTCTCGTCGTCGCGTATAAGGTCAGCCATGCGTGATGATGATTTTTCCGGTGCCCTGGAGATGCTGGGACATCATTACGCCATCTCTGGAACCGTTGAGCGCGGCATAGGCCTGGGACGGCGCATTGGCTACCCGACCGCCAACGTCCGCTACGGCCCACGAAAATTGCTGCCGCGCGACGGTGTCTATTCCTGCTACGTTTCGGCGGCGGGAGAATGTAAATCGGGCATGATGTTCATAGGCAAAAACCATTTTAATCCCCAGGACCGGATCTCCGTAGAAGCCAATATCTTTGATTTTGACCGCGATATATATGATGAAGAAATTCTCGTGTTTCCGACACAGTATGTCCGCGGGAATCGTAAATTCGAGTCCACTGATAAACTGGTGGAGCAACTCGCGATAGACAAAAATGATGTTTTAAGAATATTAGAAAAGGAGAGTAAAAATGCCGAGAAGCAAGGCGCAAAAAGCACAAATTGTATCTGAGCATCGCTTACACGACAAAGATACCGGTTCGCCGGAGGTGCAGATTGCTCTGTTATCGGAACGCATTAATCACCTCACCGAGCACATGAAATCGCACAAGAAAGATTTCCATAGTCGCCTTGGCTTGCTCAAACTGGTAGGAAAACGTCGCCGGCTGCTGGATTACCTTAAGGACCGCGATATTGAAAGTTATCGCCAGGTTATTTCTGAACTTGGTCTGCGTCGATAGGAGAATATTTGATTTTTATGTCACACAAGGTTGAATTCGAACTCGGTGGGCGAACGATGGTAATTGAGAGCGGCAGGCTTGCCGCCCAGGCCAACGGCGCCGCCACCATAAGATACGGCGATTCGATGATTATCGCGACCGTCTGTGCCGAAACCGAACCAAAAGAGGGTTTCGACTTTTTCCCACTCACGGTCGAATACCGTGAAAAATCATACGCCGCCGGTAAGATCCCCGGAGGATTCTTCAAACGCGAAGGTCGACCCTCGGAGAAAGAAATCCTCTCGGCCCGCATTATCGATCGCACTATCAGGCCCCTGTTTCCGGAAGATTTCCAGGGCGAGACCCAGTGCATCAATTACGTTATTTCACACGATCAGCAGAACGACACCGACATCATGGCCCTCAACGGGACCTCCGCCGCCATCGCGGTCTCCGACGTCCCCATTGAGAAGACTATTGCCGGTGTTCGGGTTGGTCGAGTCGACGGCCAGTTTGTCGTTAACCCGACTATCGAGCAGATCGAACAGAGCGATATCAATATTACCATATCCGGTTCTAAGGATGCCATTACTATGGTGGAGGGGGGAGGCCGTGAGATCCCGGAAAATGAGCTGGTCGATGCTCTGATGTTTGCTCATGACCACATAAAGATGATCGTCGATAAGATTGAGGAGCTTCGCGGTATGGCCGGGAAACCCAAATTCGAATACACCCCGGTCGTCGTTGATGAAACCCTCAAGGCCAAGGTTGCCGAATTGATCGGTGACCGTCTCAACCAGTATAACCGCATCGCCGATAAGGAAACCCGGAAAACTGAAAAGAAAAAGATGCAAGATGAGATCCTCGAGGCCCTAAGTGAGGAATTCGAGGACAGTGAAGGGACCATTAAGGAGCTTATCCACGATCACGACGCCGCTGTTATGCGAAAAATGATCGTAGAAGAAAACCAGCGCATCGACGGCCGCCAGCCCGATGACATCCGGCAGCTCACCTCCGAAGTCGGCCTGCTTCCTCGTGCCCATGGTTCGGCCCTGTTCACCCGTGGACAGACGCAGGCTCTGGTAGCCGTGACGCTCGGCACCAAGATTGATGAGCAGCGCCTCGATGAGCTTGAGGGCGAATCGACCAAAAGTTATATGCTGCATTATAACTTCCCGCCCTTTTCGACAGGCGAAACCAAGCCAATCAGGGGCACCAGTCGCAGAGAGGTCGGTCACGGCGCTTTGGCTGAGCGGGCCCTGCTTCCCATCATTCCCGTAGAGGACAGCTTCCCTTACACCATCCGTATTGTCTCCGACATACTCGAATCAAATGGCTCGTCTTCGATGGCCTCGGTCTGCGGCGGATCGCTTGCCATGATGGATGCCGGCGTACCCGTTAAAGCCGCGGTGGGCGGTATCGCCATGGGACTTATCAAAGAAGGCGACAAAGTCATCATCTTGACCGATATTCTTGGTGACGAGGATCATTTTGGTGATATGGACTTCAAGGTCGCCGGCACCGCCGAAGGTATCACGGCTATTCAGATGGACATAAAAATCTCCGGATTGGATATCGAGACTATGCGGATGGCTGTGGAAAAGGCACGAACTGCCCGGTTGAAAATCATTGAACATATGATTCAGACCATTCCGAAACATCGTGACCAGCTCTCCGAGTTCGCGCCGCGTATTATCACACTGAAGATCCCGCAATCCAAAATCGGTGACGTTATCGGTCCCGGAGGAAAAATCATCCGCGCTATCATCGAAGAGACCGGAGCCAAGATCGACATCGATGACGATGGCACCGTGTTAATTGCCACTATCGACGGCGAGGCCGGGAAACGCGCCAAGGAAAGAATCGAAGCTCTTGTCGAAGAGGCCGAGATAGGTAAAACATACGACGGAGTGGTCCGCCGTATTACTAATTTTGGCGCCTTTGTCGAGATCATCCCCGGTACCGACGGTCTGGTGCATATCTCCGAGCTGGATACCAGTCGGGTGAACCGTGTCGAGGATATCTGCAAGGTTGGTGACCGTCTCAAAGTCAAAGTCATTGACATCGATCCCGAGGGTAAGATTCGCCTTTCACGCCGGGCCTTACTCGATAACGGCGGTAACCGTGGTGACCGCAGGGACCGAAATAAATCGAGACAACGTTAATGGCTAAGAGGCGCACTGTTAGCGATACAGCCTTATACGAGAAAACGACATTGAAATCCGGGCTGAGGGTAATTACTGAAAGAATGCCCTCGGTCCGTTCCATTTCTCTGGGGGTCTGGATTGATGTCGGCTCTCGTAATGAGTCCGATCCGGAAGGCGGCATTACGCATCTGATCGAACACGCCGTTTTCAAGGGCACCAGGAACAGAACCGCGCGCGAAATTGCGGCCTCACTGGAGTCCATTGGCGGCTCGCTCAACGCTTTTACGTCCAAGGAACAAACCTGTTATAACGCCCGTATCCTTGACGAACACCTCGAAATGGCTATCGATGTCCTGGCCGATCTGGTCTGTAATGCCAGCCTGACGCCGCTTAATATCGGCCGGGAGAAAATGGTAATCAACGAGGAGATCAAGGAGGTTCAGGATACGCCCTCCGAGCATATTCATGATATCTTCGCCCGGGCATACTGGGGAGATCATCCTCTCGGTCGTCCGATCATGGGTAAAACCTCGACACTGGCGAAAATCAAGCGATCGGCCGTCCTCAGTTACATCAAGTCAAACTATCGCACCGGCGCTATTGTGATCGCCGCGGCCGGGTCCCTTTCCCATCGTAAACTGATCCGTTTGGTCAGGGACAAATTCTGTTTCAATGAAGGCATCCCACAACCATTCCTGCAGGCCCGGCGCGCGACGCCGCGCAATATTATCTTCGAGACCAACAACAATAACCAGATTCATCTCTGCCTGGGCTACCCCAGCGTGGAATACGCCAACACGGAAAAAATCACCGCTCTGGTGATGCAGGCATACCTCGGGGGTGGCATGTCCTCTGTGCTATTTCAGAAGATCCGGGAGGAGAAGGGCCTGGCCTATTCGGTATACACCTTTAATGAATTCTATCGCGACGCCGGCCTGACGGGCACTTACATAGCCGCTGACCGTAAGAATCTCAAGTCATGCGTACAGATCACGGTCAAGGAACTCGATCGGCTTAAGAAAAGACGTTTGCCCACCCAGAAGCTGGATCTCATCAAAGCACAACTCAAAGGGCAATTGACGCTCGGCATGGAATCCACATATGGACGAATGAATCGACTGGCCCGTATGGAACTAATGACCGGAAACTACTACTCGCTCAAAGATACTCTAAAAGCCATTGACAAGGTCGATTCGACAGCAATACTCGGCCTCGCCAATCGAGTTTTCGATCATTCCCAACTGGCCCTGGCCACGCTGGGCGCCGCCACCAAGAGCACTATCAGGGATGTCTTCTGATAAGAAATCCAGCCCACGGATGACTACTAAGGCCGCCGTCCCAAAAATCCTCGTATTTCACAAATCTCAGTTCAGGTTCAGCTATAGTTCCACAAACTTCTCGCCGCGCCGGCTCGCGAAGCTTCTTGCGTATTTGACCCAGGAAGACTACTCCCTGGCATCGGTCGACGACGTCTTGGCCGACCCTCATGCGAACAGGATCGGTCTTACTTTCGATGATGGTTACGACCATCTGCGTGAACGGCTTCCCGCCTTGATGGAGAACTACGCGATCACGCCTACCGTGTTTGTACCGACCGCCTATATCGGGCAGCCAAACAAGTGGGACTACTCTTATGTGTTTCAGACTTGCTGCCACCTTGATCTCACCTCGATCAGAGAACTGGCCGATCTTGGAGTCGAATTCGGCAGTCACAGCCACAGCCACCGGCCTCTTATAAGGCTATCCGGGCGAAAGCTGTGCGACGAGTTAGAAACATCGCGAAAGATTCTGGAAGATATCACCAGCCGACCGGTCACTAAAATAAGTTATCCCTTCGGCAGTTTTAACCGCGCCGTGGTCCAGGCAGCCGGAGAGGCAGGTTATTTAAACGGCTTCACTATGCATTTCCCAACCTCGGCTGACAACCCGCTGGCAATCGGCCGGCTACCCGTCTACGGCTTCGATACTCTCTTTTCCATGCGCCAGAAAATCTCGGGGGGACCTCTATACAGTGTGGAGAAAATGAAAGCTGGTCTTACCAACCGGCTCTCGCGGGGAACAGGCATATATCGCTGGTTCACCGGCCGCTGATACACCCTGTTGCCATACACCAACTTCCTTCTTAGTAAAATCTTGCATTCTGAAGTTTTTTTAGTATTATTTTCACCTGATTATTTCCGACAGAGATTAGAAATGGCAACCAAAACTCAAAAGTACAACTTCAAAGAAATAGAAGACAAGTGGCAGAGGATATGGGATGAAGTCGAGCTCTACAGAGCCGCGGACTCACCTGATCCACACAATAAATTCTATATGCTCGTGATGTTCGCCTATCCCTCGGGCGATATTCATATGGGGCATTTCCGCAACTATATAATTGGCGATGCTGTCGCCCGCCAGCAAATGATGCTTGGGCGTGATGTCCTGCACCCCTTTGGCTGGGACGCCTTTGGACTTCCAGCCGAACGAGCAGCCATCCAGCGCGGGATTCACCCCCAGGAATGGACCCTTAAGAACATCAGTGTATCGCGCGACACACTCAAGAAAGCCGGCATTTCATTCGACTGGTCAAGGGAAGTCACCTCGAGCCTTCCCGACTATTATAAATGGACACAGTGGATGTTTATCCAGTTGTTTAAAAACAAACTCGCTTATCGTAAGCGCGGTTTTGTCAACTGGTGCCCCGAAGACAAGACGGTGCTGGCCAACGAACAGGTTAAAGACGGCAAGTGTGAACGCTGCCACACCCCGGTTATAAAAAAAGACCAGGAGCAGTGGTATTTCAAGATCACTCACTATGCCGACCGTCTCATTGATGATCTGGATGATCTCCCGGGCTGGCCGGAAAATGTCAAAACCATGCAGCGCGAATGGATCGGGCGGTCTTTCGGGGCCGAGATCGATTTTGAGATCGAAGAAACGGGGGAGAAGCTACCCGTCTTTACCACTCGACCGGACACCATTTACGGAGTGACCTTTATGGCTATCGCGCCGGAGGCCGAGATTGTTGACCGGCTCAATCTCGGCGGCGAATACAAGGAACAGGTTGAGCAATACCGTCAGAAAGCCCTGGCTCGCTCAGATATCGAAAGAGCCGCCGTGACCGAGGATAAAGATGGTGTCTTTACCGGCAAGTACGCCATAAACCCCTTCAACGGCGAGAGAATCCAGCTCTGGGTAGCGGACTATGTGCTCGCCGGATACGGTACCGGCGCTGTTATGGCCGTACCCGCTCATGATACCCGCGATTTTGCCTTTGCCAAAAAATACGGCATTCCCATTAAAGTCGTAATCCACCCGGACAAGAATACCGCGCTGGATGTCGATCAGATGGAAGATGCCTTTGTCGACTACGGTCCTATGGTCAATTCAGCTCATTTTGACGGGTTGGCCGGTAAAGAGGCCATCGGCAAAGTGACCCAATATGCTGAGAGTCAAGGCTTTGGTCGGTCCAAGATAAATTTCAAGCTGAAGGATTGGTCCATTTCACGACAGCGATACTGGGGCTGTCCGATTCCCATAATCCATTGCGCTACATGCGGTTTGGTACCTGTTCCGGAAGATCAGTTGCCAGTGCTGCTGCCCAAAGTCAAGGATTACACCCCGAAAGGCCGCTCGCCGCTGGCTGATCTCCCGGAATTCATAAACGTGAAATGCCCCGGGTGCGGGGGAGAGGCTGAAAGAGACCCGGATACCATGGACACTTTCGTGTGTTCATCCTGGTATTACCTGCGCTACATCGACGCCCACAATGATTCCGAACCTTTTGACAAGGACAAAGCTCTCAGATGGATGCCGATTGACCTGTACATCGGGGGTATAACCCACGCTACCGGCCATCTCATTTATTTCCGGTTCTTCCACAAGTTCCTTAAGGATATCGGTTGGGTTACCACTCCAGAACCGGCTCAGCGCCTGTTCAACCACGGTATGGTCATGGATTCCAAAGGTGAAGTCATGTCCAAGTCAAAGGGAAACGTTATCTCGCCTATGGAGCTGGTCGCGAACCATGGAGTCGATGTCACCCGGCTAGGGATGTTCTTCGTAGCTCCCTCCGACAAAGAAGTCCTGTGGAGCAACGATACACTTACTGGCGTCGAGAAATTCGCTATCAATAAGTTCTATCCGTTGGTTAACTGCCTTCGCGGATCCCAACCAGACTTAAAGCAATACTTTAACCGTGACAAATTGAGCGCCGATGAGTGGAAACTTTACATTAAACTAAATCAGACCGTCAAGAAGGCCTCGGATTCAGTCGAAAAACTCCAGTTTAATACCGCTATTTCGGCGCTAATGGAGCTCACACGCGATTTCGAGCCTGAGAAGGTTTCTAATGAAGCCCTCAATGACTATGTGATATTGAAAGCCATACAGTTGGCGGCGCCAATGATTCCGCACATGAGCGAGGAAATGTGGCGTCAGGCGGGATTTGAGGACTCGGTGTTCAGGTCTGACTGGCCGGCTCACGACCCGAATGCGGTAATCGGCGACACAATCGAGATTGCGGTGCAGGTCAACGGGAAGTTGCGTGACTCCGTGTCGGTAGCCGCCGACGCGGGTCAGGAAGACGTGGAGAGGGCTGCCTTTGAAAGTCCAAAAGTTGTAAGGTTTACCGAAAACAAGGATATCATTAAGAAGATCTACGTAAAGGGACGAATCCTGAATATCGTGGTTAAAGGCTAAGTGGTTGCGAATATATAGAAATTAGCCTGCATGTAAGTTAACATAATATATCTTATGGGACACAATTCCAACCAGAAATGAAACTCTCAATCGTAATTCCAATCTATAATGAGCTCTCCACTATCGAGGAGATCGTCTCCAGGGTCCGGGAAGCCCCGATTGAGGACAAAGAGATAATCCTCGTCGATGACTTCTCCACTGATGGAACCAGAGACCTCCTGGAGTCGAAGCTAAAGCATCAAGTTGACAAGATTATCCTTCAGGACCGCAACTATGGCAAAGGCTACGCCCTCAAGGCCGGTTTTGAGCATGCTACAGGCGATATCGTCATTATCCAGGACGCCGACCTCGAATATGACCCCAATCAGTATCCGGAGATGATCAGGCCGATCGTCGAAGACAAGGCCGATGTCGTATACGGCTCACGCTTTATGGGCGCCGGGCCCCATCGGGTGGTTTACTACTGGCACTATGTCGGCAACAAGCTCCTCACGCTCCTGTCTAACATGTGCACCAACATAAACTTGACCGATATGGAGACCTGCTACAAGGCCTTTAGGCGGGACTTAATCCAGTCCATAAATATTGAGGAGCCCCGCTTCGGATTTGAGCCGGAAATAACCGCCAAAGTGGCCAAAAGAAAGGTTCGGATCTACGAAATCGGTATTTCCTACTACGGCCGAACTTATAATGAAGGCAAGAAAATTGGCTGGAAAGACGGCCTCAAGGCTATCTGGTGTATTCTCAAGTACAATCTCTTCAGGAGCCGCTAAGGCTCAAGCCCACCCCCGCCGCATCAGATCCCGGCGCTGAGCCTCATAGACTTTGCGTGTCTTTATAGCCTCGAGATACCACTCGATATTCCGTTCAATTCCGACTTCAAGTGATACTTTAGGTCTATAACCCAGCAGTCTTCGGGCGCGGGAAATATCAGCCACGAAGGTCGATATTTCCCCGGTGCGCTTTTTCCCGAGCAGAATTCTCGACTTAGACGCGACCCTATCAATTATCAGCCGCGCTACATCGATAATCCGCGCAGCCTTACCTGCGGTCAGGTTGAGCGTATTCGGAGCAACCCGGTCAAACTTGCGTACAATTAGAACCAGGCCGTCGATAGCGTCATCGGTGTAGGTAAAATCCAGCTTCTTTTCTCTGCCGAAAATGCTGATATCCCGGTTCCTGACAGCATAATAAATGAAAAGCGGCACGGCCCTTTCCGACACATCGAACCTTCCATACACATTTGATAGCCGCACGATGACCGGTTTGATGCCGTAGCACTCGTCGTAGGCATGAATCAGGGCCTCGGAGGCAAATTTCGAAGCCGTATAAGGCGACTTTATTTTCGTCACGTGGGTGGACTCTTCCCTGCGCTTTTCATGCAACCGCGACTCACCGTAAACCTCCCGCGACGATGCGAACACAAACCGCTTGATACCCTTCATGCGGGCAAACTCGAGGACATTGTGGGTCATCACATAGTTGTCCAGAGCCTTTTGCGGATCCACCACCAGATCGTGAACACGGGCGTTGGATGCCAGGTGAACTATAAGATCAGGCTTTTTTCTAAGCTTCAGATTGTCAAGGGGCCTGCGTAAATCGTGGAATACCGTTTTGCGTTCGATCCGCGGATCCCAGTAAGAGTGCCTGATATCGAGTGGAATAACATCATATTTCTTCGCCATCAGCTCTTGAACCAATGCCGTACCGACCGTTCCCGATGATCCGGTAACCATAACCGTCTTTATCATGCTGCTGACTCCATATCTGTTCTTAGTCGCAACCTGTCAATAATACCAAAACAGTAGCAGGCTATCTGCTACAGTATTACCAATATAAGTGAGAATCGGGAATTACCTAAGAAATATTAGCCGATCTGCTTGAATCCCCAGTCGGCCAGTCGCCGGGCTTCCTTAAACCGTAGCCTGTCCCCTGGCGCTCCCAGGACCACCAGCGTGAGGTTTTCCCCTTGCCCGTTCCGAATCAGGCTGGTCAGGCAGTAATCGGCGGCCCGGATGTACCCCGTTTTTCCGCTGAGCACCTTGTAGCGAGAGTGAATTAGAAGATTAGTGTTGGCCATCTGAAGGTATGTGTTCTTGCGGTTTTGAACCTTCACGCGGTACTTTTTCTTGGCGGTAATCTGTCGGATGACATCGTAGTCATGAGCGTAATGCAGTATCTTGGCTATCTCGTGGGCAGTGGAAACATTTCTAGAGTCAAGCCCGCTGGGTTCGAAGAAAACAGTGTTCTTCAACCCCAGCTTCTTTATTTTCCGGTTCATTTCCACGGCGAACCTTGCCGTTGACCCCGAAACCAACCTGGCCAGCGCCCGGGCGGCCCGGTTGTCGGAGTTCATCAGCATGGCGTGCATCAGGTCGCGCACGGTCAGCTCATAACCCACCCTGAGCCGCGAGCGCGATGACCTCCGGGCATCCTCCTTGATGATCTTCTCGGTAAGCTTCATATCAATGTTCTTATCCAGAATCACCATAGCCGTAACAAGTTTGGTCAGAGAAGCCACCGGCCGAACCTCATCGGCATTCTTGGCATAAAGCACCTCTCCGTTATCGTAGTTGACCAACAATGCTGATTTCAGATTCAGGTAAGGACCTTCCCGTACATGGTCGAAGTCGAAATGGTATGTCTTATTAATAGCGGTCCGCAGATAGGCGGTATCCGCCTCCAGCATATATATAGTATTAGCCGAGAAAAACACAAAGGCGGCTAAGAACAGAAGCACTCTGGGAAGTGTCTTTCTTGTAATCATGTCAACCCGCGGTCGTTGTTAGTATCTCACCCACTTTACGATTTCCGGCAAAGTCGGCCGCTTGCCATACATCAGAATTCCGATTCGGAATATCTTGCTGGTCAGCCAAACCATCCCTACAATCGTTAGAACCACTATTATAAAACCTATAATGGCCTGCGCGATAATTCCACTAAAAACTGAGTAGCTTTCCAGGGTCGGGGCCAGAAAAACTACCCGCATCGACATCATCGTCGGCGTGAAAAATGGTATCATAGAGAGAATTAGCGACACCGTCGAATTGGGTTCCTGGATAATATAAATGCCGATCATAACCGGTAGAATGAGCGACATCGTGACCGGGAACACGAAATTCTGGGCTTCTTTCTCACTCGCCACAATTGACCCGATCAGAGCGAAAATTGTCGAGTAAAGCAAATAGCCACTGACAAGGAACAACACAAAGAACACGATTATCGCCGGATTGAACACCAGCCGGTCAATCGAGCTATCGATATTGAAAGTACCCCGGCCCATGTAAATTCCCGCTCCGAGAATTACCCAGATTGCCGCCTGCGTGAAGGTAGCCGCCCCCAGTCCCATAATCTTGCCCAGCATCAACTGGAACGGCGTCACCGACGAAACGAGCACTTCCATAATCCGGGAATTCTTCTCCTCCAGCACCGACCTCATAACCATTTGACCATAACCCAGTATCATACCGAACATGAGCATGACAAAGACTAACGCACCCATGTACTTAATCAAAAACGGAAGTGATTGACCTTTAGCGTCGCGCGTGGGAAGATTTATGCGGCGAGTGAGACTGAGGACGGAATCGACACCGATGTTCACGTTCGAAATCCCCAGCCGAACCGATGACAGGATGTCCGACAGCCGGTATTCAAAACGATTCATCGAGCGGATATTATCGGAATTTGTCACCAGGTAAAGGCACGTATCGCAAAGGTGGGCGCCAGGTTTTACAACCAGGAAATACTTCAACTCCCGGTCGATAATTGTCTGTCGGAGGGAGTCCTCAATCTCGGTAAAACGCGCGCTGTCGGCCCCACTCAATTCAAACACTTCTACGACTTCATAATATGGTGTCTCGGAATCGTTGAGAGTATACCGCTTCAGACTTTCCTTGAAGCCTTCCCCCACCCCGACTTCGCTCTGGTCGATCACAGCCAGTTTCTCGGTTGTGGATGCCTTTGTATCGGCCAGCATCGCTGGGAGGAGCATAATTCCAGCCATGAACAGGGGCATAAAGAATATCCCGAACAGGAAGGACTTTTTCTTAACCACTTGCGCGTATTCACGCTTAAAAACTACCCAGAACTTAGACATTGGCCACCTCCCCTTCACGCTCCAGCTCCAAAGGATCGATCTTTGCCATATCAATAAAAATGTCATACAGGGATGGTTCCACTATGTCGAAGCGCCGGATAAGCACTTTATCGGCAATAGCCTTCAGCAAACCGTTCGTATCAGTGCCGTCCTCGATGTGAAGCTCAATATAATTATTGAACTCCGTCATCTTCTTCACGCCGGGTAGTGATGATATGAAACCGCCGTCTCCTTCAATATCGATCTGGATGGAATTCTTGCCGAACTGCGACTTGACATCGGTGAGGGTCCCATCAATAACTTTCTTACCTCCGGATATCATACACAGGTGGTCGCACAGCTTTTCAGCCTGCTCCATTACGTGGGTGGAAAACAGGATTGTCTTCTCTGCCCGTTTCATTTCCATGATGATATCTTTGATTAGTTCGATATTTAGCGGATCAAGACCCGAAAAAATCTCGTCGAGGATGAGAATATCCGGATCATGGAGAATGGTGGTTACGAACTGAAGTTTCTGTTGCATCCCTTTGGACAATTCCTCGACCTTCTTGTTCTTATACTCCATCAAACCGATTCTTTCGAGCCAGTAATCCAGCTTCTTGCTCGACTCCGACGCCGCCATACCCTTCAACTCCGCCAGATATATCATGATTTCCTGCAGAGTCATCTTCTTATAGAGCCCGCGCTCTTCGGGCAAATACCCCACGCGGTTGGTGAACCCCTTCCCTACCCGGGCCCCCTCCAGCGTAATCGACCCCGAATCAGGGATGGTAATATTCATAATCATCCGGATAGTCGTTGTCTTACCGGCACCGTTCGGGCCGATGATGCCGTAGATGACGCCTCGCGGCACCTCCAGCGATAAGTCATCGACCGCTACTTTTCCATTGAACTCTTTTCGAATGCGATCCAGTTTCAGAAACATGCATGTACCCTTATAATGGTCCTCTCAATAAATTTCACCAGGCCGAAACGTCAACAAAAACCGCCAGAAGCCCTCACAGACCAAGCATTCCCATAAACTGCCTGGCGTCACCGGCGGCCTGACCAAGGTGACAATTATTGAAATAAATGTATATTCTCTTAACTTTTCCCCTGATCTTGAGCAATTTCTCCTTCCACTCCTGCAGCTCTTGGTCTGAATAGCTGTAGTCATACCGAAGCGCGCCCCCGTCCCACCATTTCTCTTTGTTACGCCCATGAAGTCTGAGATAGGCGGTCTCGGTGGTGGCGAACATATCCGGCTGGAGAAGTCCCGGCAAGTCCGGCTCGTCAACACATACATAGCCTATTCGCTCGGCTTTCAGCCGGTCGTACATCTCCCGGTTGACCCAGCCGTTGTGACGAAACTCCACGAAAAGCGGGTTGGGTGAAACCGCGTCCCGGCAAATAGCCAGGTAATCAAGATTGTCATTGCTGAATTTGAATGAATACGGAAACTGCGCCAAAAGGCCCGACAGCTTACCCGAGTCTTCCACCGGCTGAAGAGCCATTCGGAAATTATCCACATCCTTCTTCAAGTCGCTTCTTCGGTGGGTGAATGTCTGCGGCACTTTAACCATAAAATCAAACTTGTCAGGGGCCTTCTTGACTATATTGGCCATCACAGCCGGATGCGGAATACGATAATAGGTAGAGTTAATCTCAACCGTCGGAAAGAACCTCACATAGTAGTCGAGCATTTTCCCCTTGGCCACCTTATCGGGGTAGAACCGACCTTTCCAGTCGTCGAAACTATACCCCGATGTCCCGATCCTTATATCAGCCTTCGCCTCGCCCATGATTCTAAGCTTCTGCTCATTGTAATCAATACTCGCTATACGGAATATTATTCAGCCGGTTACCAAAAAGAATCACTTTTTCTTCTGGTCTCTCGGCCGCTGGAATCGCACGAAGCCGCAGGAGGGACAGATCCATTTCCTCTGCTTGTGAAAGGAACGTTTCTGCTCTTTCATAGCCGACTTACATCTGGGACATTTCATAACTCGCCTCAGTTCGCCAGCCTCAGAAAATCTGTCAGCAAAAACTCCATCCGCCCGATAAAAGTCGACATCCGCGACATAACTGTATACCCGAAAGTGGTACCGAAAAATACCATCAGGAAAAATGTCCCCACTTTTGCCAGCCTGCCAAAATGCCCTTTATGCTCGCGGCTAAAATAGAAATATGAAAGGGTCGTCAGTAATCCCGCTATTACCACTATACCCGATATATTTGGAACACCCGACGAGTCAACTAACGGTGTTACCGAGGCCGACAACTGCCTCAAAGTCCGTCCATAGAGCATGGCCGGGATTGCCACCCCGGCGCCCGAGCCAATCATGAACCCGATCGGTATGCGCGACAGCGACGCGATGTTCTTGTGAAAACGAGCCCACATCAAAAGGCCCAGAATCAGCGGTATTATTAACCACAGGTCAGACCCCGCGAACAGCGGTACAAACAACAGCGACATCAGAGTGTTGGTCCAGGTGATAACCAGAACATAACCGATAGATACGCCGATCAGAAGATACTCGGCCATCTTGTAGATCGGGTTGTCCCGGTATAGGAACGACAAAATAGCCAGAGTCAATATTCCGGCTATGATTGTACCCATTTCCATCAGCCTGAACCCTTTGTTCTTCGGGATGAGAAGTAGGCGATATTGCCCAGCACGATAAGCAGAATCACATATATGTGAGCGCTGGACTGAGCCAGCATTCCCCTCGCCCCTCCCCCGTCCTTGCCTATAAGCTTTTCGTACTCTGCCGCGCCCCGCAACCCACCCATCATGGCGTACATCTGCCCCGAGGCAAGATACGGATCATATGTAGTCACCATTGCCGCCGTTACCGCGCCGACTACCCTCACTCCGTATCGCGCCTGCCCGTATTCGATCCAGTGCGTGGTCAGTGACCCGTCGGCAATCGAGACTACGGCAGCTATATCATCATAATTTTGTACCCCTTTGAGCAGCTCAAACTGTCCATACGGATTGCCCAGATAATCCTGCGGATAAGTTTTCTCGATGGACTCCCCCATCGCGAGAATTGCCGCGATATACTGCGGACGAAAACCCAGGTACACGTAGTCGGTGCCGTATTCAGCCCCATGTTCCCCGGCGGTTTCTCTCATCAGCCGGTATCCGATAAGCGTGCCCTCGGCCAGCAACGACACCCCGATAAGCTTATGCTTCTTCCGAAACGCGTGACGCAGCACCGCTGTCGCGATAGGGCGAATTTCCGGCAACGATGATGCCTCATGGTCAAAAGAGACAATCAGGGTAGAACCCTCCGGTAGAAACTCTATATAGTTATAAAGCGCCTGTGTGTAAGGTGAGGCTTTCATATCCAGCTTTATATTGAGCAGCATGGTGAGCGTGACGACCAGGAATAATCCCAGGAAAGCGAAGTGACGGGCTTCAAGCTTCTTCACTTTTCCCCTCCCAACCACGTGCGTTCAATCCCGATGATTACGCGAAGCGACGTTGTCAGTGAGCCAAGCCCTATCCCTATCAAAATAGCTCGGCGGGCAGCCATCGACGGATAGTCGCGAACCCAGTTGGCTACTTCCGGCAAGCCGGAAGAGAAATAGCCACCGATATTAGAACGGCTCAACAGCATCAAAAGCGCCGAAATAAGCAGCACCGCTGCCGGCAACGAACGTGCCCTGAATCCCCTGAACGACGCCGAGGCAACGAAAAACGCTAGCAACGCGAAAACCGTGGACTGCATCGGTGCCTGTACATTTTCGAACATCCACATAAACGGCGTGTCGGCCTTGATACCCCATATTAGCGCCAGAATTGGCATCGAACAGAAACCAATCAAGCCCACCACGCGGTATGGCCGGTCGGCACCCCTGCTTATATGCGTTACGTTGTTTTTGAAAAAGCTGAATACACCGACTATCAAAGTAAAGGCGAAGACTATCTGCCAGTAGTCAAGAATAGTCTGATTGAGATTCCTCGCGGCCGTGCTCTGCGAGAAATACTGAATAAACATTACCACGCCGAACAGAAAACAGACCGCCAATGGAAACTTGCGCCCCATCAGAATACCCACCATTCAGACAGGGATTGACCGGCCAGGGTTTCTACTGTGCTCCAGACCACGGCGGCTAAAACAAACAGCGCTATCAGGACTTTCATAATATCTTGAGCCTTGACTGAAGCCAATATTGACCGGTCACCCGAAAGATAGCCCGATGCTGCGAAGACCTCCTCACCGATCAGGGTATAATCACAGGCGACAATAAAGAATGACAGCTGTATCGTCGAATCGGTACCGGCGATTTGGATTGCGTTGATGGAATTGCCGGTTTCGGCCAGGATCAACGATTCTGCCTCAAATGTACCGAGCAGGAATATCGATGCCGGCTTCAATCTACTGATCAGACCATCCACCGCCGCGGCGTATCCGAACTGGGACGAAGACACATACGAGATATCGTCTGACCGATAACGATCCGGAAAACCGACCCGGGTGTAACTTTCTTTCACCACTTCCTGCGCCACAGCCATGATCACCGGGTCGTGAGTTGGATAAACCAGACGGCAGTCGTAACCCGCCGTTTTCTCGGCGACGTGACTCAGGATATTCATCGACGCGATTGTAGTCGGCCGCTGTATGTCGCCACCCCAGCCTGGCGTGTAAAGCACCGGCCGCGCCATTTCGGTCGCCCGTCCGATTGCGTCCTCTACCGCGCTCAACCCGGAAATCGTACGAACTCTGAACTCACGGTCCTTTCGACGGTAATAAGTAGTATAAACCACGATGAGAATAGAAATGATTGAAGCCAGCAACGTGGCCAAGGTTTCTGCGTTGAACCAGCTCGGGAGCGCCACAGCACTTATTGCGATTGCGTATTGAATCACAAGGGATAAGATTCAGACACCGTAAGTCGTTGGCAACAAAAAGAATTTTTTATTTGCGCATATGTCGCCTGCGTTATAATTTTCAGCACGATTTTACCGGCCCAAAAAATTCTCGAGGTTCGATTGATGAATAAAAGAATTTTGTTCGCTGTTATCATTACTGTAATTCTATGTGGCCTTGCTCAGGCCAAAACGACCATCACCTGGTGGCAATTCTGGACCGATCCGAATATCAAACCCGTCATCGAAAAGATGGTAACGGAGTTTGAACAGGCCAACCCGGACATCGATATACAACTGACCGATTTAACCTGGGCCAACGGCCACGAGAAGATCGTCATCGCTTTCGGCTCCAAAACCGGACCGGACATCGTTGAATTGGGCTCCGATTGGATTGCCGAGTTCGCGGCCAACAACCTGCTTATGGACATGTCGACACAGGTCGCATCGGACAGTGCCGATTATGAGGGCTGGGGTATGGCCACTTATGATGGAAAGGTCTTCGCTCGCCCTTGGATTCTCGGTACCCGGGTCCTGTTTGCCAACCGGGACCTGTTGACACAAGCCGGCTACAAAGAGAATTTCATCCCGCTCACTTTCGAACAACTTAACGAAGCCACCAAAAAAATACAGGCTCTGAGTCCGAGCATTTACGGCTGGGGTTCCAACGCGCCGGAGAAACACCGCCTTTACAAGAAATTCCTGCCCTTTTTCTGGTCTCATGGGGCTAAGCTGTTTTCCGATGATGGCTCAATGTGCCTGCTGGCATCCGACAGCAGTATTAAGGCGCTGAAAGTCTATAAAGAGCTTCACGATTCTTGCGGATTCGTAGCCGACCAGCGTGGTATCGAAGATGCTTTCCTCGAAGGCAAAATCGGCTTTATCATCAGCGGCGACTGGCTTCTCAAGCGTATTGAACTGGAAAATCGAAAAATAAATCTTCTGTCCTCGTTCATACCCGGCACAAAACTGCTGGGCAAGTCCTTTCAGGGTGGAGAATTTCTCGCCGTCAACACCGCGTCGAAACATCCCCGGGAAGCCATGCGTTTTATCCAATTTATCACTTCGCCGGAGAATCAGGTTAAATTCTGCGTGGCCAATCGGTCGGCCAACCCATCCAGTCTTGAGGCCCAGAAAGATGACTACTTCAGTTCCAGCATTCATCTCCAGACCTTTATAAGGCAGATAAAATTCGCCAATCACCCGCCGGTCGACCCGGACTGGGTATATATAGAACAGGCTATCGAGGAAGCGGTGGAAAACGCCCTGTTCAGGAGCGGACTGGTAGCCCACTCGCTTTACGAAGCCCGCAAGAAGATCGAAAAGATCAAAGCGCAATGAAATGGTCCAAGGCCGGAGCGCTTGCCCTGGCGCTTCCGTGGCTGCTTACGTTCGGCATATTCTGGCTGTTTCCGATTATCTATTCGTTCATAATCGGCTTCACCGACCAGCAACTGCTTGCGGCCGACACTCAGTGGGTCGGATTTGACAATTACCGCGCCCTGCTGAGCGACCCGGATTTTCTTAAGTCCCTGAAAAACACTTTCATCTTTGTGTTGGGAACCATTCCCCTCACAACAGTAATAGCGCTGGGAATGGCCCTTCTTATCGATAAGCAGTTTCCGGGGCGGGGCCTTTTTCGCTCGGGCTTCTTCCTGCCGTCGATCACCTCAATGGTCGTAATAGCGCTTATATTCACCAACCTTTATCAACGGGGCGGATATATCGCCTTGCTGTCCGAAATGATCGGCCTCTCCCCTCCCGAGCACGGGTTTCTCTATTCAGGCGAAACTGCTCTGTTCTCCATCATGGCCATGGATGTGTGGATGGCGGTGGGTTACTACATGCTAATATTCTTGGCCGGGCTGAAATCCATACCACGTGAACTCTACGAGTCGGCTGAAATCAACGGAGCCGGCAAGATCAGACAGTTTTTCTCCATCACCCTCCCCCTGCTCAAACCGGTGGCCCTGTTTATTCTCGTCGTGAACTCAATCAAGTCGTTTCAAGTGTTTGTTGAGATATTCGTCATGACCAAAGGGAAATTCGAGACTTCCACCATGGTGTATTTCATCTACGAAACCGGCCTGACCACCAAGTTTGAGTTCGGGTACGCCTCCGCGGCAGCCTATGTGCTATTCGTCATAATTGGGGTCTTTGCCCTGGCCCAGTTCCTGCTGTTCAGAAGGAAGCAAGTAGCATGGTGACCCGCATTATGAGCAAGAGCGTAAAGTACCTGCTTCTGATAGCCCTGCTGGTAATAATGGTGGCCCCCCTGCTGTGGATGTTTGTTGTCTCCTTAGCCGTTCCGGGGAGCTCTCTGGGTATTTCCAGCTTTCTCGACATGGAATTCACCTTGCAGAACTACACTGACCTGTTCCGAACCGGCAATATCGGCCGGTTTCTATTCAACTCAGCCTTCGTTGGTCTGACGGTAACGCTGGGCAACATATTGTTCTGCTTCATGGTAGCTTACACTCTCGCCCGCTACCGGTATATCATCAACAAGCTGCTTTTTATTACGGTAATCCTTATATTGATGATCCCCGCCCACATCATCATAATACCGCTCTACGTTCTGATGGTGAAAACCGGTATGTATGATACATATTGGGCCCTGATTCTGCCCTGGCTGGTCAATCCTATAGGGATCTTCCTGGTCAAACAGTATATCGAAACCATTCCCCCTTCCATGGAAGAAGCGGCCAGAATTGACGGCGCGGGCGAGATGCGCATCCTGTTCAGGGTTATAATGCCTCTCTGCAAACCGGCCCTGGCCGTACTGGCCATCCAGGTCTTTTTCACCAATTGGAATGCCTTTCTTTTTCCGTTCATTTTGACCCAGAGCGAGCAAATCCGCGTTTTGCCGGTCGCTCTGGCCCTTTACCAGGGCCACCAGGCCATAGACTGGCAGCATCTGATGGCCGGTTCCACAATTGCGGTGATTCCGGTGCTGATTTTGTTCGTCATTATGCAGCGTCACATCGTTTCCGGCATAACCTCCGGTGCCATAAAACAATAGAAATAATTGTGCTTTTTTAGTTGCGTGGCCTGATAATAATTGTTTTCATACCGCTAAAATATCGAGGGTTCAACTCTAATTTAAACATATTTAAGAGGTAGTAAAACAATGCGTAGTTTGTTGATCTTTGCACTAATCCTGCCGCTGGTATTTGCCGGTTGCGCTACCAAGGGTTATGTCGCGGAGCAGATTGCGGCGTCCGAGGCCAAGACCACCGCTGACATGTCCGCCCTTAGCGAGAAGACCGATGCGAATGCTACCGACATCTCCAGTCTGCAGGCTCTCGCCCAGCAGATTTCCGACAAGGCCGACGAGGCTATCAACAAGGCCAAAGGGTACGAAAACTACCAGATCATCTGGCAGGGTGAAATCAATTTTGATTTCGACCAATACCTGATCACTGCTACTGCCGAGGCAATCCTCAACGAAGCCGGCGAGAAAATGGAAGAAAACCCCGGCTCGATCCTCATGGTTGCCGGCCATACCGATCGCACTGGCACTTCCAAGTACAACCACTTACTGGGTCAGTATCGGGCCGACGCCGCCAAGCGCTATCTGGCCTCCCGATTCGGCATCTCCCTGTATAGAATGTTCACCATCTCTTATGGTGAGGATAAACCGGTCGCCATGCCCGATGAACAAAATGCTTCCTCCCGGAACCGTCGTGTATCCGTGACGATCTGGGGCGAACTGTAACAGATTCCTCGATGTGTCAATGAATAAAGGCGGGACATTCGTCCCGCCTTTTTGTGGATAAACGAATCTGTTGTGCTACTGCTGAAGAAGCGGTACTTTCAGCGCTTTTTCGTCACGGATCATGTGAATCTCAAGTGGATACTCTCCAACATGATCACCACTCTCATCCTTGGCCACGGCTACAAACTGCACCGTTATATTCCATATCTCGGCGGGGATAACGATACCCTGATCACCAAAAAAGTCAAATGCCTTGCGCAGATACTTTTCGTCTGGCGAACCGTATGCTGCCGATCGAGTCGGTTTTCGCCAGTACTCTCCCCCGTCGGGAAGAAGCGACACCTTTAAGGAATCGATCTCAATATCTGTGGCTGAATCCGATACATCATCCCTGGGCCGCGCGGCTCGCATACTTATCCAGAACATCGTCGTGTCAGCAATGCCTTTCAGATCAACAACATCTTTAAAGGCTATGACTGAGGGAGTCGAAATCACCCAGGAGCCGGCTTTGAGAAGGTCCGTTTTGGCATCGGCCGCTATGAACTGACGTGTGCGGCGCTTGGAACAACCGCCAATCAGCACCAGCGATACCAAAAATAGAATAAAGACTCTTTTCACCATAAGTTAATTGCGATAACCCTTTTACCAGAAGTAACCGGGACTTCACTGTCCGGGTTCCCGACGCTTTTCAGGCTCGATCATGGTTACGACCCTCTGCGGGAATGGAATCTCGATACCCTCTTTGCGGAACCGCTCGAGAATTTGCTGCCGCAGCTCGCTGCCGACCAGCCACTGGTCGAGCACATCCGGAACTCTGCAGAACATGGACACATTCAGACTGCTGTCGGCAAATTCGAGAAAACGGAAAAATGGAGCCGGTTCGCTAAGAACCTGGGGATGTTTGGAGGCCTCATCCAGCATTACCTGGCGTACCAGGGTCATATCGGATTCATATGATACCCCAACGTCAATCCTGACCCGCGATTCCGGATACGGATAGGTAATATTGTGGACTGTGGATTTCATCAGTTCAGCATTGGGAATGATGATCAGCGTGTTTTCAAAAGTAAGAAACTTCGTCGAGCGTACCCCTATCTGGTGAACACGGCAGGTGGTTCCATCCGAGAGCCTCAACCAGTCACCGACGCGAAACGGACGGTCGACCATGATAACAAAGCCCCCGATCATGTTGGCGATGGTCTCCTGTGCGGCCAGAGCTATGGCCAGCGACCCAACACCCAGCACCGTGATCAGCCCCTTGATATCAACGCTAAAATGATCGAGGATAATCAGTATCGCCAGGACATAGATGATTACTTTAACCGCCCGGTCCAGCAGCGGCACGAATTCATCGTCAAGCTGAGTTTCGGTCCGGGCTGCAACGGCTGACCCATACCAGCGAAAAGTAACCGAAAGAACCCTGACAACAGTCGTAGCTACCAGCAGCACACCCAGGGCATAAAGAACACCGTCAAAAACCTCAAATAGCTTCAGCCCGAGTGTCTCAACGAGAATCGACTCGAGATAATTGAGGAGAACCGACAGGCCGAACAGCAGGACCAGCAGAAACAGTAACCTGTTTGCCGCTGCAAGCAGTTTGTCGTCCAGTTCTGTCTTGGTTCGCGCCGCAATCCTGAGTCCTATGCCCGAGATGATGTACCGCACCAGGAAGGCTACAAATATCGTACCGACAATTATGGCAGCAACACCGATGAATTTTTGTAGCAACGGTGATACCGGGATATTTTCTAAGAGGTTAATCATTGTCCTTATTTGAATTTCAATTCCACACCGGATGTCTCAAATCGCGCCCGCACGGCAATCGTGTCCGGGTGTATCATCGCCGACTCGGCAAGCCGGTAGGGAACGGCCGCCCCCAGGTCGCGGACCCTATTTGAATCGACATCAATGAACCCCCTAACCGTGTACTTACCGGTCGGTAGTTCTATCTTAAAATCGCGGCCTTCAACGGGCAAGTCAAAAGTCTGCTGATTCTCGATTTTCGTAAAACTCAGGGCAACCGGTGCCTGCTCACGACCAACCAGACCGATATTGGTCACTCCGCTGATAGTCCCGGTGGAATCCGGGTCAAGAGTCGTAATCGGGTATTCCCGAAGACTGTCCCCCAGCGTATTACCGGACAAATCGGCTATTTCGAACTCGGTGATCTTAAGCCGATATCGGGCGCCGGATGTAATCTCCCCGGATATGAAATTGACGTGAAGGGGATCGGACCAGATCCAGCTGAGAGAAAGCCTCTTATCCGCATCGTCAAACAATTGGAATGTAGCGTCGGTCAATTTGGCGCTATCGAGGGGTTCGGAAAACGTTGCCCGCATATTCAACTTCTTCAGAAACTGTGGTCTGGCGTCCGGTCGGAAAACCACCGTTGGAGGATCCTTGTCCTCCCGTACCTTCACCCTCAGGCTGTCGAACCGAAGACCTGGAGCACCGTCATCATAGACAACATCGAGTACATACACTCCCTCATTGAGAATTCCGGCATAAATGCCGAATTCAGAATCATAAAGCTGTCCCTCCCGCCACAACAATGCCTGACCGCCAATCTCGGTAAGAGTATCAGTAACCGGGCGTAGCAGTACCCGGCCGGGATGACGCACGAGAGCTCGTATGTCTATCTCCGAAGATAAGCGTATACGAACAATACTTTCGGGGCTGTATGCCGCAGAAACTATCCTGAGATCGGCTGTATCCCGGTTCGTGAGCGTCAGGCTAAGACTATCCAGAAGTGCCTGGCCGCTAACACTTACTTCCCGATCCGGCACCGCGAATCTTTCTCTTCCCGGATTGAAGCGTTCGTCGCGATTGCGATCCTCAAAGGCAATCAGGTAAAAGTAACTCCGGGGCAGATAATCGAAAGCAAAGGTTCCTCCCGCGCTTGTCTGCGTAAGGTAGTTGCCATAGATCGAATCGATAGGCCGGCCGTCTGAAAACCATGCGGAATCATAAAGGGCCACCAGTACCCCCGCCGAGGGTCTCTCACCGTCAAATACTGCGCCTGAAATACTGCCCGAGTCGAGCGAGGGTCCCGTAGAAAAGGCCACCCCGGTGGCGCTGTCAAGACGATTCCGCCTCAGATCGACTATGTCCGTGCTCAGCGAGATAATATAAGTCTGGTTGAGAGCGAAACTGTCCGCGAAATTGATGATCAGGCGGTCCGATTTCCATTTCAGTTTCGGCTCTTTCGACGGACGCGGAGAAATGAAGACCGCCTTTTTACCCCCCGGTCTCTCCACTCTTTCTGAAAATTGAATCGTAACTGAGTTGCCGGGTTCCACATTCGTCGATCCCGTAGCGGGTGTTGAATACAGAATGAACGGCCCGGTTTTATCCTCCGGCCCACCGGGAGGTGGCCCAATCTCTGCGCAACTGATTAGAATGAGCGTTAGGGGGATAATTAGACCTGTCGACAATCGCCGATTGGTGATCGGCCCGGTAAAATCCATTTTACTGCTCGGCGCCAAGTTTCTCCTTTATCGGTTCGTTGTCCGGCTCCAGTTCCAGAGCCTTACGCCACCAGACCCGGGCACTATCAAGGTCACCGACCGCTCGATAAGCGTCACCAAGGTGATCAAATATCACCGGGTCATTTCCCAGCGTAACCGCTTTTTTCAGAAATTCCAGTGCCTTGTCATATTCCTCCAGCCGGTAGAAAACCCAGCCGTAGCTATCAAGATAAGCCGCGTTGTCCGGCGCTATACGAACGGCTTTCTCAATCAGCTCCCGGGCATATTCGAGCTGTTGACCGCGATCGGCCAGCATATATCCAAGATAGTT
Source organism: Candidatus Zixiibacteriota bacterium (assembly GCA_020351995.1). GTDB lineage: Bacteria > Zixibacteria > MSB-5A5 > GN15 > FEB-12. Next base: position 144,152 of record CP070674.1, on the reverse strand, counting down.
GAGTGCCTGAGCGTGGTCGGGCGACTTCGCGATAATCTCTTCAAAAACGCCTACCGCCTCAGTCACCTGGTCGCTTTGCTCATAGGCCGCCCCCATCGCGAACAATAGCTTCAACTCACCCTGTTGATCCCGAACGTAGTTCAGGCCCGTCTGATAAGTGAGAATTTCCTTTTCCGGCTCACCCATCCTGCCGTAAGCATAGCCAAGGTCAAGCCAACTCTCAAATAGCGAATCCGCCAACTGCGTGAGCACCGTGAACTGCTCAACCGCCCCCTCATAGTCCTCATTCAGAATCCTGATTCGCCCCAAATAGTAATGGTTGACCGAGTTGCGTTCACCGGATGTGATCAGATAATTGAAAATCGAATCGGCCACCTGTAAAGAATCGACACTGAAATACAATACTCCCAATCTTCTCACGGCGTCCCGGTCCAGCGGTGTCGCCTCAACCACTTTCCGGGCGTATGGGATCGCTGCTCCCAGCGAATCCGCACGAACCATAATGGCTGCTAATTCTCTGTTAGCCACCATATTAAACGGGTCTAACTCAAGTGTCTGTTTATACATTATCTTTGCCGAGTCGGTGTTCTGATCAATTACATAAAGCTCGGCCAGCCCCAGGTAAGAAAGTACGTTGGTCTGATCACCCCGCACCTCTATCGAGTGCCGAAAAGAATCCCGGGCCTTCTGGTAGTCTCCGTTTTGAGCCTGAAGACGTCCTAATTCCCTCCAGATTCGCTCGTTGCCTGGACGCAGCCGGGCCATGTTCCCGTACGCCCAGATAAGCGAATCAATCTTGCCTTCCTGGCGATAGAATCCAGCCAGGTGTGGGTAGGCCATACTGTTGTTCGGTTCCAGCTCGATCAGCTGCAGATAAGCCGATTTGGCCATATTCGCTTTACCCAATTCCGAGTATGATGCCGCCCTGAGAATAAGCACGCTCTCATCTACCGGACTGATACTGTCAAGCGTCGCCAGGGTCTGATCGTATTGACGAAGACGGAAATAGGCGTTGGCCAGCGAGTACCGAATTTCATATGACTCAGGAAAATACTTCAGGGCCGTCTTATAGCTTCCGGCCGCTCGGGGAAGGTTTCCCGCCGCGTCGAGGATGAGCCCGTTGCTATAATAGTTGAACGCCAGCGAATCATTAAGCCGATCATAAATGGGCGGATGATCTAAAACTGTCGCTTTCAGTTGAGGCTGTTCCGCCCTGACCTCCATGACTTTCTCGGCCACGGACTTCGATGAGCAGCCGCCGCCGAAGACCAGACTGCCCAGCAACAGCAATATCGAAAATAGGACTATTGACTTCTTCACGTTTCGATTACTCTCTCTATTATCATAACATCGTCAACGGCGAACGGTTGCAGTCCGGTTATCGTTAAGGGAGAACCTTCAAAAACCGCCTTTTACCGACCTTTAAGACTATCTCGGCCGATAGATTGAATTCGTAATCAGGATCGGTAATCTTTTTACCGTTAATTGATACCCCACCCCCCTGTATAAGTTTCCGGGCTTCTGAGTTCGACTTGGCCAGGTTATTCTTGGTAATCAGGTTAACGAGGTATATCTTCGACCGGTCGATTCCCATCCGCTTAAGATCCTCGGCGCTTACCTCCGGAATTTCATCCGGAAGCTGCTTCTTCGAGAATACGCGTTCGAATTCCTCACGGGCCTGTTTGCCCGAACCGTCGGGATGGTACATGTCGACCAGCGTCTCCCCCAATTCCTTTTTCAGAGCCATGGGATTAATGTCTGGGCGCGACAACCGCTCTTTGATCTCACCAAGCTGTCTCTGATCTAAATCGGTGGCGAGCTCGAAATAGGTGTAGATCAATTCGTCGGGAATTGACATGGCCTTACCGAATATCTCCCGCGCCGGCTCATCGATTCCGATATGGTTGCCCAGCGATTTGGACATCTTCGCCTCACCATCCAGACCCACTAAAAGAGGCATGGTCAGCACAAGCTGCGGCCCGACGTTGTAAGCTTCCTGGATAGTCCGACCGACCAGCAGGTTGAATTTCTGATCGGTACCACCGATTTCAACATCGGCCTTGATGGCAACCGAATCATATCCCTGCATCAGGGGATAAAAAAGTTCATGGATAGAAATCGGGGCCTGGCGCGCCATGCGATTGGTGAAATCGTCACGCTCCAGCATGCGTGCCACCGTGAACTTCGTGGCCAGCTCCATTATGTCCACGAAACTCATACCATTGAACCATTCTCCGTTGAAATGAACCTCCGTTTTCGACTTATCCAGGACTTTAAAAAACTGTGCCTGGTAAGTTTCGGCGTTTTTCATAATATCGCTGTATGTAAGCCGCGGGCGGGTGGCCGATTGCCCCGATGGATCACCTATCATGGCGGTGTAATCGCCCACGATAAGGACGATCTTATGGCCCAGGTCCTGAAACTGCCTTAGCTTCCTGATGCCCACTGTGTGGCCGATATGAATATCGGGAGAGGTAGGATCGAATCCCTGTTTGATCCTCAAGGGTCTGTTTTCCTTGATAGACTCCCGAAGCCTGTCTTCAAACTCACCTTCGGGAAGCAGGTCCACCGCCCCTCGCGAGATGACTTCCCACTGATGGTCGAACTCTTTTTTCAGATCGGGACCTGCGAATTTTGGCACTGCTAATCTCCTATGAGAAACTATCGGCAGTTCAGCTCCGTCGGTTGAATCACAACCGCCAATCCTGTAAGCGCTTATAATAACACAAACAAACATAAAAAGGAAACAAAAAACCCCGCCGATTGTAACACAGTAGAACGTGGAATTGCCGTGTTTTAACTTGACTTGCGCGAGGTAAAACCTGCAAATAAATGAGTCATGACGGTTCCTTTTAACAAACCCCGGCCGAAGAAACGGCGCCTGAGAAACTCGATTATAATCCTGGTAGTCCTCTGTCTTATCTTTGCCTTTATCGTCTCTTACAAGACATACCGGGTTTACCAGTCTGAATTACCGTCCTTTGAACAGCTTCACAATATCGAACCGAGCCTCAAGACCAAAATCTACGACCGAAACGGCGTTCTGCTAAAGGAGTTCTACAGCGAGAACCGGGTTCTGACGCCCTACCGGGATATTCCCGTGCCCCTGCGAGAGATGCTGGTGGCCTCTGAGGACCGGGCTTTCTATGATCACTGGGGAATCGACTTGAGACGCATCTTTATCGTCGCCACCAATAATCTGTTGAAATGGAAAATCACGGCCGGCGCATCTACTATAACCCAGCAGCTTTCACGGATGCTGTTTCTTACGCGAACAAGAACGCTCGAAAGAAAACTCAAAGAAGCCCTCACCGCTATAAAACTCGAGCGCACCTACTCCAAGCAGGAAATCCTGCAGATGTATCTCAACCAGTACTACTTCGGGCGCGGCGCTTATGGTATTGCGGCGGCGGCCCGGACGTATTTTTCGAAGTCGGTACCGGAATTGAACACTGAAGAATGCGCGGTCCTGATCGGGTTACTCAAAGGCCCCAACATAAATTCACCCTTTAACAACCTTGACAAGTCTCTTCAGGCCCGCAACAGGGTCCTTTATTCCTATTATCAGGTCGGCGGCGTGACCCGGGAGGAATATGATTCTCTTAAAAACGTCCCCCTGGTGGTAACTCCCCCTGAAGAAAAGATGGGCACCGCGCCTTACTTCACCGAAACGATCCGCCAGCACATCTACGAAAAGTTTGGCGAGAGTATTCTCTATTCGGGCGGACTGCAGGTTTTTACATCGCTCGATGTTGATCTCCAGCGCGCCGCTGAACAGGCCGTGGCCCGGAAAGTGGATTCATTGAGGGCCCGCATCGAGCGAACCTACGGCCTGGACAACAAAGTTTACACCCAGTTTATGCCGGACACCGTCGACCAGTATGGTGACTCTATCGTAATGATTCGTCCGGTGCAGGGCGCTTTCGTCGCCATCGACAACAGCAACGGGGACATCCTGGCCATGGTGGGCGGACGTTCCTTCGAGGAAAGCAAATTCAACCGGGCCTATCAGGCCCTGCTTCAGCCCGGCTCGGCTTTTAAACCCTTCGTGTACACGGCCTGCATCGATAACGGTTACAAGACTACCGATATTATAGACGACAACCCCATTGTGCTCGATATCCCCGGCGCCAAACAATGGCGCCCCCACAATTTTGACAGCAAATTCATGGGACCGATTACGCTTCGTGACGGCATCCGTCTGTCACGAAACCTGGTCGCCATCCGACTACTGCTGAGCATCAACCCCGAGCAGGCCATCTTTTATGCCCGACGAATGGGCATTACCACTCCCCTGTCGCCGGTGGCCTCGTTGGCCCTGGGCACCGAACCCGTGCGGTTGACAGAACTGGTGTCTGCTTTTTCGGTTTTCCCCAATCAGGGTATACACATTCCCTATCGTTTTATTTACCGTATCGTTGACCGATATGGGCGTGTGCTCGAGGAAAACATGGCGGTACGTAAAGAGGAAGTTCTTTCGGCCCAGACGGCTCATATCATGGTCAGCTTGATGCGTTCGGTAGTTGATGACGGTACCGGGCGCCGGGCCCGATGGATGGGTTTCACTCGCCCGGCCGGTGGCAAGACCGGAACCTCGAACAACTTCTGCGATAACTGGTTTATTGGCTACACGCCGCAAATCACCGCCGGTGGCTGGGTCGGCTTCGACGAAAAAGTCTCGCTGGGAAGAAACCAGGATGGTGCCAAGAATGGCGTTCCCATCTGGACCGAATTTATGATCGCCGCTCATGACTCTCTGGCGGCGGTCGATTTCGAGGAACCCGAGGGTATTATCCACGAGGATGTTTGCCTGGAGTCGGGCGAGATTGCCACTGATCGATGTATCAACGTACGCAACGAAGTCTTCATTGAGGGCACCGAGCCGACCGCGACGTGCCATATCCATCCGGGAGCCGGTCGCTACAATCCCGCCGCCGCCAAACAGGATGATTTGATCCCGGAAGATACTACTGAGGAGCGGGTTCATTTTTGACGGAGAGCGTCACTCTCAAACTGATTTCTGCCCCCATTTTTGCCCTGCCTGGGTCAGATATTTCTAAATCTTGACAATTCGGCCTGCGGTTCATACATTCTCATCGGCCATTTGCTGGCCATGATCTATCTGTGCCGGAGTGGTGAAACTGGTAGACGCAGGGGACTCAAAATCCCCCGATGGCAACATCGTGCCGGTTCGAGTCCGGCCTCCGGCACCAACATACCCGACACGACGATCACTCAACCCCTTAACCAGAAGTTCGAGCCTTTCAGGATCCTGCCTTAACCGTTGCCATCCTTGACCCCGGCCTCCACTCCGCTCGATTACTATTTGACAAGAAGCATTTTCTTGTTTGCTACGAAATCACCAGCCTCTATTCGATACAGGTAGATCCCACTCGCAAACCGGCTTCCGTCAAAACTCACACTATGGTATCCAGCCTCCAGTTCCCTGTCCACAAGGCGCACAACCCGTTGCCCCAGAATGTTGAACACGTCAATCCGAACCCGCGCGGCTTCAGGCAACGCGAAGCTAATCTGGGTGCCTGGATTAAACGGATTTGGATAGTTCTGGCTCAGTGTGAATTCCTTAGGCAGCCCATTACTCTCCAGTTCCTTGTACATTATTTGTGGTGTTGCCAGATCTATTACGCCGGCGGCCACGATCTGCCCCTTGTTGATGGTCTCGGCGATAATCTGTGCCAACGTATCGTTGACGGGCTCCTCATCGGTCAATAGCAAATCGCAGTATGTCACCGCCTGCGAGACCGACGCATTGTCTTCACTGACATTAGTCCATTGTCCGAGCTTGTCCGAAGCAATATTCAAAAGCAGGGCTGTAAACTGGGCTGTTGCAGCATCTGTAAATCCTTCACTCACTTGAGGCGCTATTGTTAGATAAAGCTCTTGCAGTCGCTCCGTGCAGTTGGCTTCCGACGTCACCTGGTATGCTGTAATAGGATAAGCCAGGTTTTCATTGAAATGAACCCTCACTTTCTCGAGGTATTCGCACAATTCATCCCGATAAATCTGGGAGCCATCCACCTCAGACATAGCCACCGATACTTGGTGCGCCCAGAAACCACGAGTTCTTTGAGATTCTTCCGTTTCCGAAGCTGTCATCTCAAAGTTTACTTCGTATATCGGACCAGTAAGTTCAACAATCCGCGTTTCCTGATCGGTGAAGAACCCGAGCGGACTCAGCACTGAAACTACATAAGTGTCGCTCTCAAGGCCACTGAATGCATAAAAGCCATCCTCCGACGTGACCGTAGAGGAAATCATCTGGCTGGCTTGGTCGTAAAGGTCAATCTTTACTCCCATCAGTCCAACTTCATTGGCAGTGACTGAGCCGACAATAGCACCGCTGGAATAGTAGTACGCTCCCATATCATTACGTGTGCCGTCGGGGTCGTTGTAGAAGGGATCGGGATCACCGGCATCAACACAGGGCGATTCCGCATCGAGATGATAATCGTTATTGACTGAATCCACGAACATAGGATCTTCGGATATGTTGCCCACCCCGGGAGGGAAGTTGTAGTCCGAAACACACTCAAATGTACAATTATACGTTGCTGTAAAGTCACCCTGCATACCGTATGGATCACCAAAAACGATAATGTTGTTCTTGGCGATAACAGGACCACTACTTTGATTGAGAAATCCACTCCAGGTTGTCGAAATTGCGGTATTATTGTGAACTACCGGATTGACCAGACCCCCCAGTGCCCGTATCTCACCAATACCACTGTTCTCATACATAACATTGTAACAAATAGTGTCATCGGTATTAGTATATCCGTGTTCCCCTAAATGGATAGCTGCTCCGTAAGTTGCTAAATTGCCGTAAAACGTATTACCTCTTACCACCGCACCGGCCGTCCCCCGTAACGAAAGACCACCACCGAAATTCTCACCGCCACTCGCGTTGCCGGTAATAACATTATTCACGATGGTCGGAGACGAATTAACGCAGTAAATTCCGGATTGCATACCCCCGGTCACGGTAAAGCCGGACAGAACGGCCCCCTTCGGTTCACCACTGACAAAGCTCACCGTGGCTAAGAGGGCATCGGTACCGGGATCCGTTGATGAAGTACCCGAGCTATCTACCTCACTGGGGACGTCTACCGACGAAGCATAGGCCGCCCCTTGAATCGTCGTAACTTCCGGACCGTCCGAGCTGATGACGACAACTGCCTTACCGTCAAAACTTATGTTCTCTACATAGGTGCCGGGCAGGACCACGATATTATCGCCGTCAGATGCCGCGGCTATAGCCGACTGGATAGTGGGATAATTCGTGGGAACGTAGAGAGAGAGCCCCTGTTCCGTGACAAAGTAGTCAGGTGCCGTCCAATTCGAATACTCGTAGCCGTCATATGACCTGGCCCGCCACCAGTACTGCGCACCCAGAGTGAAACCCGTGAAAAACTTCGAGAATGTTGTGCTCTCTTGTTCCGAAACCCCGATATCACTATCGAAAAGTGTGGTCAGACCTGGATCGCTGTAAATCTCGAAATCGTAAGTCCGGGTATCGCCCTCGTTATCCGTCGAGTTGTTCAGGCTTAGCCGTACTCCATTGACGTTGACTGCTTCACCGCCAATCGGATATATCAACTCGGGAATCGATGAAGGCGTATTCAATCTGAAGGATGTTACCCACCAGTCGCACCACGAGACACCGTCGTTTACCCGGATACGCAAATAATAGTAAACACCTTCCTGTAAAGGAATTCCCCCATACAGTACCGAGGTATCCGGTGAATAAATCTCACCCGTG
>CP070674.1:130399-136272 GCA_020351995.1 Candidatus Zixiibacteriota bacterium | reverse complement strand
TACACGCGGCATAAAGAACAAGGCAATCGCCTACGGCCAGGTTGCGAATGTGAGGTTCCAGATCCGCTGCGATCAGCTTATGGGCATCGGCGGGGCTGGACTCATGCACGTGGTCAAAGTCGGGGGCCAGCTCGTGGGCGATGTAGTTACGGGAGTGCTTGGCTTTGTAAAGAGTCTGCACCAGTTCCAGGGGTGATTCGAGGTTGTTGGCAAAATCTTTGACGTGCTTGAAGACGATCTTGCCCTGCATGCGATGGCACAATTCTCCGAGAGTCTGGTCATCGACCATCAGGTGCGCGCTACCCTTTAATTTGACCAGAGTACCCAGTTCGCGGCAGTTGCGTTCGAAGCGGGTCGCGATAAATAAAGCACGGCCGATAACGCCGTAAACCTCATCAAGTTCACCGCATCGTTCGTTGAAATGGAAAAGCGGGTGTAACATAGTCACTTGCGCTCAATATACGCCGAAACATGGTATCGGACAACCGATTTTAAACGGCCTCAAGACTCGTAGGGCAAAACCCGACAGTGGTTCTGCCTTATATCTTAATAAACCCCCTCTGTCCCCCTTATCAGGGGGAGGAATCTCAACGCCCACCGCGTTGAGTCATTGCGAGCGAAGCGCGGCAATCTCGACTTCGCAGAACAGTTGTCGAAACCTCCCCCGCGAGGCGGGGGACCTGACGGCAGGGGTTTCGACCTACGTCGTTTTATGATCATCACAGCAAGGCCCCCCTGAGAAGTTGCGGGCGGTTGAGGAGACTGCTGACGATATTCTTCGCGGTGAATTTGCTCTGGTCATATGGCATGTCGCACTGGGCGCAGGCGGCACTCTTCTCGGGGGTTTTGTTCAGAAGGTTCTGACGAAGTTTCTGAAAAGCTTTGTCGTTCCAGATGTCGCTTAGCGAGGCCTCGAATATATTCCCCAGAACAGTCTTGTGCTCAAGGTCACGACAACAGGCAACGACCTCGCCGTTGGAGGCGATAGTCAGACTAGACCACGGATAAGGACACAGGTTGTAGCCGCTAACTTGCTCCCCGGAAGCGCCCGGACCGAGATACCCGGTGGCGTTATGAAAAGTCTTGGACAGGAATTTTATGTGCCCATTAGTCGGGAAAAGCCTGCGCATCTCCCCCGCGTTCTGTTTGACCAGCGAGGTATCGGAAGTTTCGAATGTCGAAATGTCATACAGGATGAACTTGAGGTTCGACAGGGAGTCATCGAGAAGAATTTGCGTGATATTGTCGCGAATCTTCTCCCACGAGCCTTTGGTCCCACGGACTTTCTCGAAATACTTTTCATCGGCGCAGTAATCAACCGTGAAAGTGAAATTGACGCCTTTGGGCAGGGTTCGCGCTCTGGTCCAGGTAAGAAGCAAGCAATTGGTGGCGAAGTATTGATCGGTAAAGCCAGATTCTCTGGCCAATGCGCAGAGTTCATCGAAAGCGTTGTTTAGAAACGGCTCGCCATCGAGGGTCCAGTGCAGCAGGGTTTTGTCGTAACCGAACTCGCGGAGTTTCTTGAGGATGATCTGAAGGTTTTCCGGGGTTAGATATGTCTTGGCCACACGCTGGAAATGGGCCGGGTCGGACTGGTTACAGAAGGCGCATTTGAAATTGCACACGTTGGTCGGTTCAATAGAGACTTCGAGCGGCAAATGGCGGACGATGGTCCTTTTGCGGATTTTCCAGTTGTAGGTGAAGCGGAGGAGTTCTTTGATTTTGGCGACTCGGCTCATGGGTTTTAAGCTAATTGTTAGACGGTATTATTACAAGATTGATATTTATGGCCATGTTATAATCGCCGTAACGTATTGATTGATCGGGCCTTGTAGCCCTTTGGGTTCGTTTCGTCATTTTCAGTAATCTCCGAGTTTAAGGCTGGAGCCCAATGAAGAAACCCCCTGAATCCCCCTTGTCAGGGGGACAGGCTTAGCCTGTTTTGTTTCTCTGTAGGAGTATGCTTTCGTGACGCTTACAGCGATTTGGGTTCGTTTCCACACTTTGTGTGGTATTTGTCGAGGGTAACCCCCATAGTTTGCCGGTTGACGGTTTCCGTACATAAGCCTACCTCCTCTCTGCTCCAAGAAAGAAACCCCTTCAGTCCCCTTGTCAGCGGGACAGGCTTAGCCTGTTCTATTTCTTTGTATGAGTATGTTTTCGTGGCGCTTAGAGCGATTTGGGTTCGTTTCGTCATTTTTTGGTTTTTCGGTTTATGAGTTTGTCATCCGGTTACGGATTGTCCTGTCATTAATGGGATAGAGTGGTGAATTGCGGAGGTTTTGTAGGGAAAATGTGACGACGAGAAACCCGCCAGGTCCTTCTTATCAGGGCGGAAAAGGGGGTTAATGAAGAGATAAGGCAGAACCACTGCCGGGTTCTGCCCTACGAATCCTGGCGCTATTTCTGCCTCAGGCGCGCGATTTCGAGGTAATCTTCGACAACGCGCTTGTCGCCGCCGATTGTAAGGCCGGGGTTGTTGCGGGTGCGCGTCAGGATTTCGATTATGATTTCCTCTATCTCGTCGGTTTCGACAGTTACCTGTATCGCGTTGAATCTGCTCGTTCTGACCACGAGACTGTCACGTCCCGCAAGAGAGTTTCGCTCCACAGAAGCGTAGCCGATATCATGGTAGTAAAGACGTTTGCGCCTTACTCCTCGCCTTTCGATATATTGCTCGGTAAGGATAAGCTCGAATCTTATGGCGTCGATTATGGCATATGGAAACACAGATCCCATCACCAGGAGGACAATCGCCTGATAGGTGTCGAAGCTCCCCCTGTACCAGAGAACGATTATAGCAGCATAAAGTACGGCGCCAAAGATCGCCGAGAGGATCATCACGGGCCGCCATGTCCGTGAGTATTTGACTCGTTTGATTATTCCGTCAGTCATGACAATATAGCACTCTTTCGTTCTCTGGATTCCCGCTTTCGCGGGAATGACTCAGCGCCGTGGCGCTAAGAGCTGTTGAGGTCGATGTCGCGCAACGTGGAGATGACATATCAATAAACCCCCTCAGTCCCCCTTATCAGGGGGAGGAGAAGGGTTGAAAACGGGTTTCAGTTTTAGCGTCCTTAAATGATGCTCTGATTGCTCTTTATCCCAAGTCTCAATTTCGTAAGCGATCGAGTCGCCGGTCAGGGCAAACCAGTGCACATGCGACCCACCGACAACCACATTGGTCAGAGACGTGTCCGTTCCAGTCAGAGGATCGAGATGTCTTATATCAGCTCCAGCTGATAGGGACAGGTAATAAATGGGAGAATTCGCGGTTAGTCGCTGGGCCGAAAGAGCCGGCTTGACTTGTGGGTATCGGGCTATTGAATCCCCAGCGATGCTATATACCCCGAGGTTATGTGAACTATCGGTCAGGTCCATGTACGTATACAATACCTGTGACCCGTCCTGTGAAAAATTTGGCATAGCGGCATGCGGTATTTCTCTGACGATGGGAAAGGAACCGTCGGGGGCAAATCTTCGAATAATCACGCTGAAATCAATCCCGGGCCCCTCCGAGGCTGTGTCCTCAACAATGATGAAATAGGCCAAGGTTGAATCTTTAAAGGTGAAGCCTGCTCCCGACTCCTCGGAGAAGGTCGTGAGAGAACTATCAGATACGCCCCTTTCGTACAAAACTGTCATGGAATCACTCTCAAGAAGCCTGTACAGCATCAATTTTTGCAGATGTTGATCGTAGCCGGACTTGCTGTACACGGTGACTAAAATGGTAACCGTATCACAAAACTTGACATCATTGTATTCAGTCGGCAACTCGCGAATAGTCTCAAACAGTCCCTGTCTGATATCCAGTACTCTGACCAGACGGTGGCGGCGCACTTTTGGCCGCTCATGAACCAGCACACCTCGGGCGTCCCAGCTGGTCGTTCTCAGGACGGCGTATTTCAGATCGGGTGAGACGGTGATTACATACTCGACCGCATCGTCTTCCGATGTGGTATCGGCAGGCACCTGCGAACGACTCTCTGTGACTACGGCAATAATCAGCAGAGCCAAGAACGGTAGCAGGCCGGTTTGAGCTCTCACGACAATCCTCCCTTCCAAAACAAGACGTCCTGAGACGGTTTTGTGTTTACAGTCGATGGCGGGATCGAATCCTTCAAAGTTCAGGACGTAGCCCTTCAAAGTTCAGGACGTGGGGATCCCGCCCAACAGTTATCGCTAAAACGTAAAATTAAGGGCCAGGGTCAGGTTGTTGCTGCCGGTGAGCGATGATGTCTTGTAGTTAATGTCCAGCATCAGGGCCTGTTCCTCGCCGTTGAAAATCTTGACAGCCTCTTTCATGTGTTTGTTGGCGGACGCGTCGGCGACCATTGAAACAAGTGTCAGAGGAATCCCGATAGCCAGCAAGACATCGTCGGTGGAATCCCATTCGCCCCAGATGGCTTCGCCCAGAGTCCAGCCCAGGCAGAACCCGCCGGGAATCCCGGTCACCATCGAGAGGGTTTTTCGACTCTTGACCTTATTCATTTCCGCCACCGCGGCATCGTTACCCGCCATCCGGGCTTTCAGTTTACCGCCATCCCAGCCGACGCCTTGATATCTGTGGCCGTCGACGGAGTATTTCCATCCACCGAAGAAGTAGTGCTTGAGAGTGATTTCCTCAGCCGAAGTCGTGGCGGCGAGGGCGATGATGAGGATGATGGTGATCAGTAATGTTTTTTTCATGTTGCCTCCCGATGGGGTTATGTTGAGTTGTTGTTCATCGGCCTCCCCCTATCAGGTTATTCGGGTGGTTCGGGTTCAATCGGGGGGTTGAGGTTCTCGTCCTCGAAAAAGAGAGGTTTCTCCTCGGCGATGTTGTAGTCGTCCTTGATATAGCGAATAACCACGTAACCGCGGGCCTGACCCACAGCTACAGTGGCGAGGAAGTAGCCAAGTATAGTGGCAAAAATGATAAAGAGCATGAAGGCCATCAGGTGACCGGCGGCCTGGTCGCCACCACCACGGGCCCATCGGGCCAGCTCGATACTCCAGTCAATCCCGGGAAAGATGTTGAAAGTCTCCCGGGCGAGGTCGGATTTAAGGGGAAGGTGCGAAAGGCCGGAGCGGATCAGTTGATCCATCTTCTCCCCTCCGCCGATCTTGGAGGCCCAGCCGATAAACTGCACCGAACGGAAACAGAAATAAGCGTAGACAAAGCTGAACAGTTTTGCCGCGACCACGGCATAAGCAGTGTATAGAGTCCATCGGACGGGCTGGCGGATAATAGTCGAGAAGGTTTCAAGTATCGAAGTAAAGGCCTCGCCGCGACGCTCGGTGGCCGCTACAGCCGGGAGGAGCAGGACCGATAGGGTCATCACGAAAAAGATGAAAACGGTGAATATGGCTATGATGAAGTTGGGGATAAAAAAGAAGATGGTATACAGCCAGACACAGACAAACGGAATGCGGCAGATGAGTCCGAAGATGGCAAACAGGACCACGATGAAAATCAGAAACACGGCAATGGCCAGTTCGGACAGGAATAATTGCCCGAGGCGGCGGAAACTGAAGCGGATGGCTTCGAACGGTCCGAAAAAGCGGTTGCCGCGGACAGATTCGACCTCGATGGCCGACACACCGAACATCCCCATCATCATCGACAGGACCATAAAGAGCACGCCAATGCCGAAGATTATCTGGGCGATGATATTGCCGTAGGCCAGTTTGTAAAACGGAAGCAGCCCGTATACTGACCAGATGAGGCCGAGGCGCTCGCCATCGACAGCAAGGGCGATATAGGTGAAGATGTCATAGACGGCCAGACCCAGCAGGAGGAAAAAGGTCATGACGAAGATTCTTTTGGCTGAGAGGGCTCTGGCCGGGGCCCGGAGAACATCGATAAAGTTAAGCTGGGGGGGCATTTCCAT
>CP070674.1:126622-130299 GCA_020351995.1 Candidatus Zixiibacteriota bacterium | reverse complement strand
GTTCGCAATTTCATCTTATTGGCTCTCCTAAATAAATCTGGATTTATTCGATTTTCAGTTCATATTAGCTGGGTGTGAGTTCGTTAACAGGGCCGTACCAGCGCAAAATGCCTCAAGGTCAAAAACCGAATTATATCCGATAAGCGCTCCCCTCACAACAGAAACGGTTGTGCAGCCGTCGCTGGGCGGTCCGTGCCAATGCCCCTGCGAGTTCTACAAGTTCTTATTTTACAATGACATACGTCAGCTTGGCCTGCCGGGCCCGGCCAGCCCGCCAACCGCGAAAAACCTCTTGACAGTATTTTGCCGGTAGTGTAGAATAATATGGTATATAGCGATGTTTAAGGCGTGAACAGACGTATGAGCGCCCCTGTGGGAAAAAGTCCACACACCCCGTATAGAGACAGCCGCGCAGCTTTTACGTTGGTCGAGCTGCTGGTTGTGATTGCCATTATTGCGCTTCTGATGTCGATATTGATGCCGGCATTGGCTGGGGCGCGGAAACAGGCGAAGGGCGTCATCTGTCAGAAGAACCTGCACGAATGGGGCCTTGCCTTTCAACTGTTTGCACACGACAATGAGGGCTATTTCCCGGCGAGTATTAGCAGTCCGGAAGATTACTGGATGGTAGGAATGCTGCCGTATCTCGGGATAGAGAAGGGCAAGACTTCAAAAGCCCGCGACCTTTTCCTTTGTCCGATGGCCGCAAAATCCCTGAACCCCGACATGTGTAACAGGTGCCCGGGCACGACGTTCTCGGCCTGGGGGCCTTTTGACGCGACCGGCGCGTGGTGGGACACTCGTGCGATGGGCAGCTACGGGATAAACGAGTGGTGTTCCAATCCACCTGAAACCCCAGACGGCAGATATTGGGGCTTTCCGAGCGAGTATGCGTGGAGGACGCCGGACGTCAGGGGTGGAGGTAACATACCCATCTTTGCGGACTGCATTTACGTCGATGGCTTTCCCCTGCACGTGGATGAGCCTCCCGAGTATCCGGACCAGTACGACGGTGGCAGCGCATGTTGGGCCCAAAATGCGATGAAGATATTCTGTATCGACCGGCACAGCGGCGACATTAACGGGCTGTTTTCCGATATGAGTGTCAGGGAGATAGGACTTAAGGAATTATGGCGGCTGAAGTGGAGCCGTGGATTCAAAACGGACCAGACGCCCGTATGGCCGCGATGGATGGCAAAATACCCGGAGTATTAACAGTTTGATAAGATATCGTAAGATAAGAGCAAAAATTAGAATTTTTTTATAGAGGAGGCGCATGTCCTAAAAACCAGTTTTTGAAGTGTTTGTGCTGGCGGAGCCACAGGGAGGTGGGTATCAATTCTAAGGAGTTGTGTGTTCGTTGAAAAAAACTGTTTTGGCTTGTAGCCAAATGACACTTTAACATTTTTTATTTCAAAGGAGGAGTACCATGTCTAAAAGACTACTATTCCTAATTTCTGTTGTTTTGCTGCTGTTTCTGGCCGGCAACGCCCTGGCGGCTGACTACCTCTGGGACAATAACAAAGGCACCGGCAACCGATCCTGGAATGACGCCAACAACTGGGACCCCAATGGAGTGCCTACTACAGGCGACTGGGCGGAACTTGAGGCCTACTATGTTGATGAGGACAACGGCCTGATTATCGATGCTAATACAGACGCAACATGTGAGTGGCTGACCACCGGCTGGAATGAGCCGCCGGCAGAGGGCAATTCCGTCGTAACCATGACAGGTGGAAAGCTGAATGCTGATGCTTACATCGGGTTTGGTTTTGTGGGAGGTAACTATCGATTTGATATCAGCGGCGGCGATGTGACCACAGGCGGAGACCTCTACGTCGCGGATTATGGCGGGGGCACCGGCGTTGTCAATATGAGCGGCGGTACGATTATCATCGGCGAGGACCTTCAGATAGGAGAGTACGACACCGCTACCGGCACCTTCAACATGAGCGACGGTTATATCGAGGTCGCTGACCAGATTTATGTCGGGTTCTACCAGTCGAATCCTTCATTTTTCAATATGACCGGCGGCGAGGCCAATATCTATGAGTTACATATCGGTAACACATGGGGCGATACCCCGATAGGGACCGGAGACGTAAAGCTGCATGGAGGCACTATGTACGCCGAAAACCTTTGGATCGGCGGCGAAGGCAATTGCTCCCTTGACATCACCGATGGCGTTTTCATTGCGGATGCGGATTTGACGGTGCCCAACGGTTATCTGTTTAATCCTGGCGTCGATGCCCACGAAGATGCAGAATCCTGGACGGGAACCGTACCCATACTTATCAGCAAGGGCATAATAACAGCGTATGATGTCAACCACGGCGAGATTATTACAGACGACGTCAACTATCCGGCCCAGGCCGATCTGCGGGCTGTAGTAAAAGTTGACTATGATGTAACCAACCCCGGCAAGACTACTTTATCAGCCATGACATGCGACCCGAATCTCGCCTGGAACGAAAAGCCATCAAGCGGCTCAACCTGGCAGCCACAAATAATTACCCTTAGCTGGTCGCCCGGAGATAATGCAGCCTCGCACGACTTGTACTTCGGAAGCAGCTTCAACGATGTTAACAACGGCACCGGCGGAACATTTATAGACAACCTGGACACCAACAGCTACAGCCCCGGCGAACCTCTTATATTGGACACAGCTTACTATTGGAGAATTGATGAGGTCAATGCTTCCGATGTAGCCGAGTGGAAAGGCATCATCTGGAACTTCAAGGTGGCCCCGGGAGCAGCGACCAGTCCCTTCCCTGCCGATGGAGCCACAGAGGTGCCTCCTTTATTGGTCCTTAGCTGGACGCCGGGAATCGAGGCGGTTTCACACAAGCTATATTTCAGCACTGATTTTAATGACGTCAACGACCGGCTTATCACTCCGGTAACGCCGGGAGCCAACAGCTACGACCCCGGTGCCATTCAATTCGAGACGACCTACTACTGGGCGGTGGATGAGGTGAACCTGGCCGCCGACGTTAACGTCTGGGCCGGTGATGTCTGGAGCTTCACCACGACCGACCATCTGGTAGTGGACGACTTTGACTCGTACGTAAACACAAGTGCTCTCTGGGATGTCTGGGACGACTACTGGACCAACAGTACCGGCTCAGAAATATTCATTGAGAAGGACGCGGACCTTGTTTACGAAGGCAACTCGCTGAGGTTCGACTACCTCAATACTTACACGTTTGCAGGCAAGCAAATAGGCTCTCGAATCGACGCCGACACCATTGATTTGGATGTCGGCTCGGACTGGACCGCCGGCGGCGCCAAAGCACTGTGGCTGGTCTTTGCCGGTGAGCCGGGCAATAGCGCCACCACTGAGGACAGGATGTGGGTCGAGCTGGAAGATACAAGCAGTAACAAAGGTGTCGCGAGATATGACGGCGACCCGAACGATGTAAAAAAAGAAAACTACCAAGAGTGGAGTATCGACTTAGGCATCTTCGATGCCTGCGACGTCAGCCTGTCGAATATCGCCAAGGTACATATAGGCTTCGGCGGACCGCAGGGTGGGCAAGACAGCAAGACTCCCGGCGGCTCAGGTACGGTATGGTTCGACCGTATTGAAATCTGGCCGCCATATTGCCGTTCGGAGTTGGTGACGGCCGACATTACCGGTGACTGCGTTACCAACAGCGATGACCTCGAGCTATTGG
>CP070674.1:72452-126522 GCA_020351995.1 Candidatus Zixiibacteriota bacterium | reverse complement strand
TCGAAACCCCTGCCCGTGAGGGTCCCCGTTGTAAGGGGAGGTTTCGACATCTTCGTTCAGTCTTCATAGGGCAGAACTCGGCAGTAGTTCTGCCGAAAAGTCTGTTAGAAAAGTTGTCAAAGAGCGATGTTTCGACATCTTTGCTCAATCTCGCGTTGACTCAAAGTCACTCCAATTTCTGTTATAATGCCTTCGTTGTTGAAAGGCGACCTCTTTCAAATTTGGCATTTCGCTCAAGACCGATAAGTCACCGTCAGAAATATTCGTGGACCCGTAAAAGAAGAACTCTTCGAGCTGTTCAAGGTTACGCAGCGCTTTGATAGATTCGATTTTTGCTCCGTCCACAAACATGAACCGACGCAGTTTTATGAGGTCTCTGACTGGCGAGATATCTTTTATCTTGCGGCACGTATCAATCTCCAGTGTTCTCAGATTCTTCAGAGCCTGCACCCCCGTAAGCGACAACAGCTTCGGAGCCAGGTAGATACCCAGCATTTCGAGCTTCCTTAGTCCTGATACTTCTCCTATCTGATCCAGTGATCGAGAATTCTTGAGTTCCAACCTTTGAAGATTCTTCAGTGATGCGAAATCAGACAGGGAGTTGCCCGGGTATTTGTACAACCACAGGTTTCGTACGGTTTCGCATCGAAACAGGTTCCTGAGTCCGGGTCGCCAGTAGACGGCGATTTTCTCGATCTTTGGGAAATTCAGGAAATCGATCTCAGTCTTTGCGGGAGATTCAATATGGATTGCCCTCAGTTCTCTTAGCTCGTTTATGGCATGGTCATTTTGAAGGGATGATATAATTTCAATGCTCAACAGGTGAGGCAATTCTGTCAGGAAATCCACGTCCTTACCGCGCCAACCCTTGGCACCGTTTAGCAATATCTCGACAACCTGGTTGTCAATTATCAGGTGCTTGTAGTCGGCTTTCCATGGGCCCTTTAGTATCGCCCGTTTTCCATAGTGACCACGATTGATTTCTACTAATTTATTCACCGGGTTATCTCCAAACGCTCACCCGGAACCCGATTTACTTGGGCCAAAAAACCTGCTGGCCGCGCGAGCAATATGGTCCAGTTGGCTGGACTCGATGTCCAGCTCAGCCATCGCTATCCAGTCACTTGGGCTTCCGTACACATTCACAGTGATTCTCACGAAAACATGTCCTTGCTTTGACATCGCGCTGTCAATTGAGAATTCACCTTCCCCGGCCTGCCATCGCTTGCTACCGTCCCAGCCTTTCCAGTGATCAGCCAGATCGCGAAAGTACTCGCTCAGTTGTTGACACCAGGTCGGGTTATCGACATCCGTGGCGGCGGTCATCCGCGGGGATTCTAATGTCAAACGATAACGTTCTATCAATCCACCATCTCCCAGGCTGGGAGAATCGAAAATCGCTTTCTTCCCACTTCCACCGTCGATTACAAACTGATGTTGACTAGTTGACATTTTATCCTCTCCCGTAATAGAGTCTTCATTACCGGAAGTCATGTACTTACCTCACAGCCGGCCGAAGTAGGTCGGGTTCCGACTTTATCCTGCGTTTTCGAAGGATTCCACTAAAATATAATTGTGAGAAACCCGACATCTGCCCCTAATCCGCTGTAAAACACAAGCGCAGTGCTTTTCCATCAATATCCGGCAACGGAATTTCATTGATGATACGGTTCTTGACTGCACTCATTATTTTTTCGTCATCAGGACCAATTTCGCATTTACCACAGGCATAAACGTACATGCATATTTCCCGCCATCTGAGAAAGACCGGCATCTGTTCGATCCAGAACGGATCCAGAACGTTGGCGGTCAGGTAGCCTCGCGAAAAGACCGACCAGAAATTCACTATCTGCCCGGTTCTATCGTGACGTGGGGAAATAGGGATTCGCCAGGTTGACTCGCGCAGGATAGCCGCCAGGTCATAAACGAACCAGTTGTACTGACACTCATCGAAGTCAAAAGCGGTGATGCGACCGTTCTCTATGAAAAAATTCTCATCTTCGAGGTCCGAATGGATGAGACCGTAGGCATCCGGGCAGGTGGGCAATTCTTTCAGGGAAGCGAACAACTCGCGTTGTTTTGACAGTACATCGGGCTGATCAGCCAGAACTGATTCGGCCATACACACGTTGTATTCTTCGTCCCATCGCGGCCGTTCATCGGCGCCCTCTGGCGGTCGGTATTCTCTGGCCAGCGCATGCAGGCGCCCGACATAATGGCCCCATGCGTAAAAGAAGTCATCGGTCCAGTCATCGGGCTTCACTTCTTCGCCCTCCGCTTTCTTGAATACTGATGCCAGAAAACACGAACTGTCGGCCGGGACAATTTCAATAATATTGTTGTCGGCAGATGGTACCGGTACTGATACGCTGACACCGTTGGAGGACAGGTAGGCGAGCCAGTCCAGTTCGGTCAGGATTTGGCCATAGGACCGATGCGAGTCATGAGTAATTCTCATGATATAGAGCCGGTTGTCTTTTTCATACTCGAAGACAAAGCTCTCTGAATCGGAAACAAATTTGAGGCGATCAACGACGGTGCCAAATTTTCTGGCCGTCTCATCGAGCATACTGTCAGCAAATTTCGCTTTGATTTCTCTTTCCATTGATCTCCATTGACTTGGGCACCCCACCATTTATGGTGGGTTTCTGGGCGGCAATTTCTATACAGACTTTCACGTGATGTTTACCTCGTACCTGTTAGTGAGACAGAAAAACCGGGAGGCCCTCCATCCACATCAAATATCGAAAGATGGAATCTGAAAGGAAAAATAAAAAATGACGAAACGAACCCAAACTGGCGTAAGCATAACGGGCACAAGCGACAGTCAGATCCTGGTTCCAGAGGTAGGTCGAAATCCCAAATCCTGAACCCTGAAGGACTGCTCGGCAGAATCCCCCGGCGCGCGGGGGAGGTTTCGACATCTTCGCAATGAGACCACCAACCAGCCACAAAAAAACCACCTCGAAAAGGTGGCCATAGTTGTGTATAGCAGGCAATTCGTCAGGACTGATCCGCCTGAGGAGACCGGTCCTCCTCCGGATTCGCTTTGATAATCAAGGCAATCGGGAGCAGAACACAATAGCCGAGCACCAGCAGTATCGGTGCCAGCGTTATCGAACCCGTCGAAAGGGTATAGAAACCGAGAATAATCACCAGCAGGGCCAGGGCAAAGACTATGTAATTGTTCTTCCCATAGGGCCACTTGGTCACTTCGGAGTTTCCGTCGGTGTTCTTTTTCGCTTTGGTGGCCATAGCTCAGGTCATATAACGGGTTAATGGGCTAATTGTCAAGAGCTTTTACTCCCGGGTTGTTCGGAGGTTCCCGCCGAGTTTCCGAGCCGGGGATACATGGCAAAAAGCCCCGTGGCCCAGATAAACATCAGCATTTGCCGCACCTCCTCGTCGGCAAAGGTCGACTCGGTCAACGAACTGACCAGAAAGACCACCGAACCGGTGAGGGCGGCCACAAGTAAAGGACTCGCGCGGTTTTCAGCTGTCTTTATTTGTCGCCGAACGTAGCAAAAGACAGCTATCCAGATTCCGGCGAAAAACAGCATCCCCGGTACCCCGGCGATAGTGGCTACGTTAATGAAATCATTATGGGCGTGGACCCGTTTTCGCCTGTCCGGTATGTCCGGTCGCAGAAGCTTGAGGTACTCGTAACGGAAATTCCCCTGACCGACACCGAATACGGGATGCTCGGCGACGATCTTAAGTGAGTTGTTCCAGATAAAGACCCGGCCGCCTTCATAGGCCGGGCTTAGTTGGAGCTCGAAGTGCTCGGATAGCCGCTGACGGGGACCCGGAAAAATAATGACCAATACAACCACCAATGCGACTATGGCCCCGGTGCCCAGTAGTATCTTGCGATTACGCAGAAGGAGGCTCAAAACAACGAAACCGACAAACAAACCGACAATCGCTCCCCGGTTGTAGGAGCCAATAGTGCCCAGGATCGCTGTGAGAGCCGCGCCCCCGTAAAGGACTTTACTCGTGTTATCCAGCTTTGACCACTGCCCTAATACATAACCGGCAAAGAAAGCTCCGGCCGTGCCGAAAAAGTTGCCGAAAGTCATCGGGCTGGGGAAGTTGCCTTTGATGACATATCCGAATTCCCGCCCGGGGTTGGGTGGTACCGGTTTGGTCCAGTGCACGCCGGTGAAAAACTGAAGCAACCCGTAAAGGGTGAAAACGCCTATCCCCACGGCAAAGGCGGTCAGCAGCGTGCGGCGGTAGTTGTCCCTGGACATCAGGTAGATGCCAATCGGAATTGCGCTGAAAAGCCATTCCTCTTTCATAATAAGGAGGGATTCTACGGGCGTGTCTCCAAGCAGCGAGGCGATGAACATCCAGACGATATACAGTCCAGTGAATATGTAAAACCATTTCAGTTCCGCGACAAACGGGTTGTAGCGTGTGCCGATGGCAACGATGATGAACAGTATCAGCGACAAGCCTAGCGCTACCTGGGCCAGGGCGATAGAAAAAGTGGAGCCGAATATGAAGAGGGCAAACGATCCGAACAGAAGATCATTTAAGAGTTTTTGCTGTTGATATAGCATTTAGAAAAGATCGCTTTCGACCAATTCCACGAGCATGTGAATGATAAAGCTGTGCTCTTCCTGGATGCGCTGGGTCGAGGGGTGAGGCACGATCAGGGCCCGATCCACCAGCGGAGCGAGTTTTCCTCCTCCTCCTCCCAGCAGACCCACGGAAATCATCCCTTTATCACGGGCTGTCTGCGCGGCTTTTATGAGGTTGGCGGAGTTACCGGAGGTGGAAATGACAAACAGCATGTCGCCCTTCTGGCCGAGACCTTCAACCTGGCGGGCAAAAACGTTCTCGAACCCGAAATCATTTGCCGCCGCCGTCATCACGGCCGAATCAGTATTGAGGGCAATGGCTGGCAACGACTGGCGGTTCCTGTCCGATGTCAAGCGAACGACCATCTCGGCAGCGAAATGGGAAGCATCGGCCGCCGAACCACCGTTGCCTGCCACCAGAATTTTCCCGCCGGTGCCAATTACGCCCGAAATCACCGCTGCGAGGTCAAGAATACCGGCTCCGAGTTGTTCGATGACCGACTTGCGCAGTAAGGTTGTCTCCTCAGCCAGTTTTCTGAGGCGATTGAGTTGTTCTTCCCTGTTCATATTCTTATCGAATCCTTTGTGTGGGTGGCGGCCGTCAACTCCCGAAGTTGGCCAAAGCTCCCGTCCCCTTCGAGATGATTACCGATCACAACGAAAGACGCTCCCGCTTCAATGCGCGCGGCGCAATCTTCCGGGGTGCATAGTCCCCCGCCCACCACCACCGGGGTATTAACATAGGAGCTGACTGCCCGTACCATCTCGACCGGCACCGGCTTGGCAGCACCTGATCCGGCCTCGAGATACACCAGTCTCATGCCAAGATATTGCGCCGCCAGAGCATGGGCACAGGCAATGTCATGTTTGCTGCGGGGGATAGGCATGGAGTTGGAAAGATACTGCACCGACGTAAGAGGGCCCGACTCGATTAACATGTAACCGGTGGGTATCGGCTCCAGACCGAACTTTTTGACAAACGGCGCCCCCTTGACCTGCTCCTCGATCAGGTAGGATGGATTTCTCCCCGAAATGAGCGACGTGAACAGAATGGCGTCGGCATCGGGTGTGATCTGGGCAAAAGAACCGGGGAAAATTATAACGGGTACAGTCGAGACACTCTTAATCTCCTTAACGGCCCGGCCAAAATCGGAATAAAGAGTGAAGGACGTACCGACAAGGATGGCGTCAACGCCGCAGTCACGGGCGGCCTCAACCATTGGCAGGAAATCGCTCACCGGATTCTTATCAGGGTCGATCAGCAACAGAAAACCGGCGCCTAAGTTGTCTCTGGTACGGATTAGGTCGTCATATACGGCGGAGCTCTGCATCGCGCTATTCCTTCTTGCCGGCAATCAGTGTTTTGGCGTCCTTAAACAGTTGCTCAGCAGCTGTATCGTCGGCAACTGTTCCCTGGGCGAAGGAGACCTTTCCGCCGCCGCGCCCACCAAATTTAGGCAGCAGTTCTTTTGTAAGACCTCCGATGTCAATTTTCTGTTCTGTTGTAGCTTTGTTGCTGGCCGCCGCCATGTAAGTAACTTTGCCGTTGACATGGCCGAGAGCCACCGCTACCAGCGGCTCCGAGCGGGCTTTCTGGGTGTCAATCCACCCGGCCATGGTATCGCGGTCGGTCTGCTCGAAATTGTGAGTAACGAAGACGATCTTCCCGAGCTTGCTTTCGGTGCCAATGGCCGGACCCTTTCCGGAGAACATCTCCGCTTTGACTCGCTTGACTTCCTTCTGGAGCAGATTGTGTTCTTCTTTGAGTTGCCTGACGCCCGCGAGGGAATCGATTTCAGGACGACCAACGATGGAGGCGATATCCTGACGATATTTCTTGGTCTCGAGCATATAATTGATAGCTTCGCGCCCGGTAATAGCCTCCAATCTCCGAACTCCGGAAGCGATACCGGTTTCAAGTACAATAAAAAACGGTCCGATCTGACTGATATCGGCTACGTGCGTACCACCGCACAGTTCTTTTGAGAAGTCGCCTACCGACACCACGCGCACCTTGTCCTCGTACTTCTCGCCAAAGAGGGCCATGGCTCCGGAACTTTTGGCGCTCTCGATATCCATTACCTCGGTGGAGACGGCCGTGCCCCTGATAATCTCGTTGTTAACGATTTCCTCTACCGCGCGAATCTCATCGCGGGACATCGGCTGGTGATGCGAGAAGTCGAAACGCATCCGGTCAGGCCCGACATAGGAACCGGATTGCCTGATATGCGTCCCAAGCACTCGCCGCAGTGCCGCATGGGTCAGATGAGTAACAGTGTGGTTACGTTGAATATCCCAGCGACGCTCAAAATCTACCTCGGCCGTGACTGTTATGCCGTTCTTTACAGCATCCGCGTTTCCTTCGGTTAGAATGCCCTCGTGAATGTAATGGTCTTGATGTTGGTAAAGGGCTCCCACGGTAAGCACAAAGGTATCGGTGAAGATCTTGCCGGTGTCGCCTAGTTGTCCACCGGACTCAGCGTAGAAAGGTGTTCGATCCAGAACGACAGCGTAAGTCGGTTGATCGCCGTTCTGTACCTGGCGCACATCTTCTATGGCAGCCTCGAGAGACAGGTTGCCTCGAACAAATTCGGTGGCCGCAGCCTTGATAGGTTTCTCATCGTAGAGACAGGCGATCTCAGTGGAGTGATTTTCAAATGTCGCCGCGGCCCGGGATTGTTCGCGCTGACGATGCATCGCTTTCTCAAAACCCTCCTGATCAAGGGCAAGCCCCTTTTCCGCGGCCATGATTTCCGTAAGGTCGTAAGGGAAGCCGTAAGTATCGTATAGCCGAAAAACTTCTTCGCCTGGAATCACCCTGTCCACAGCTTTGGGCGCGATCCTTTCGAAATGCTCAAGCCCGGTCTCAAGCGTACGTCCGAATGACTCTTCCTCGACTTTGATTACGTTTTCGATATGGGTCTGTTTTTCCTCAAGTTCCGGGTAAGCCTCGCCCATCTTCTTCACCAATTGCGGAACGAGTCTGAACATGAACGGTTCATGCGCCCCCAGAAGACGGCCGTGACGGGCGGCCCGGCGAAGGATGCGCCTTAAAACATACCCCTGACCTTCATTAGAGATACCCGCGCCATCGGCTATGGCAAAGGCAAGCGCGCGAAGGTGGTCGGCAATGACATGATGTGAGGAAATATGATCGGCATACTTGGCTTTGGTTATATCGGAAATGGCCTTGATAATACATTTGAACACGTCGATTTCGTAATTGGACTCGACATTCTGCATAATAGCCGCGATTCTTTCGAGACCCGCACCGGTATCAACCGAGGGCTTAGGCAGGTCCACGACAGAACCTTCGGGCTGTTGATCATACTGCATGAAAACGAGATTCCATATCTCGACGAACCGTTCCGTATCGCCGTTGATGACATCGTCCGGGCCGGTACCGTATTTCTCACCGCGATCAAAATGCACCTCGCTGCACGGTCCGGCTGGCCCGACCTCGCCCATCGACCAATAGTTGTCTTTTTTGCCGAAGCGAAGTACACGGCCATTCTTCAATTCGGGGGCTATTTTTTCCCAGAGATCAAACGCTTCATCATCGGTTTCATAAACCGTGGCGTAGAGCCTGTCGGCAGACAAACCGAGTTCTTTTGTCACCCATTCCCAGGCGTAGTAAATGGCTTCCTCTTTGAAATAATCGCCGAAGGAAAAATTGCCGAGCATCTCGAAAAAGGTATGGTGACGCGCCGTAAAGCCAACGTTGTCAAGATCGTTGTGCTTGCCGCCGGCACGAATACACTTCTGGCAACTTGCCGCTCGCCCGTAATCCACTTTGCGCCGTCCTGTGAACACATCCTTGAACTGATTCATCCCGGCATTGGTGAACAGGATGGTCGGATCGTCAAATGGAATGACGGGGGAGGACGGAACGATGCGATGGTCATACCTCGCAAAATAGTCCAGAAACGATTTTCTTATCTCTGCTGTTTTAATCTTGGAAGTCCTTTTGTTGCTCGGTTATCAGTTGTTCGAACGCCTTTCTGGCCGCATCATAGCTGAATCCCCGGCGAGCGAGGTAATTATAAGATTTATTACGGGCCTCCTCAAGTTCAAACTGGGCCAGCTGCGACCACTTCTTTCGCAGCGCGCGAACCGCCTGCTCCTTCTCATCAACATTCGACAACACAATTTGTGCCGTCTTCTCGGCCAGGTCGCGGGCAATCATTTTCCGCTGCAGGTGAGCAGTCAGGTATGACAGCCCGCAAGGGCGGTTTTCGATTAGCCTCATGGAGAGCTTGTAAGCGTATTGGGCGTCGTCAAGAAGTCCTCGCTTCCGGTACTTGCTGATGGTATTCTCGATGACTTCGGAAGAGAAGTCCTTCCGTTTCAGCTTCGTGCGGAGCTCACCGATGGAGTGCTCCCGCAAGGTGAGTAGTCGGGCCGATTCGCCGTCGCACAGGTAGAGTTCTGATTCCCGCCTGAGTTGCTCGAGCTGGGAATGAGTGAGCACCACTCCATCGACCAGCCGATACCGGTGGACGGTTTCCTCAGACACTACCAGCGGTCGGTCCTGGTTCGAAAGCGTGATGGTGACCCTGTTTCCGCTCCGGCCGAGTTTGACTATTTTGATCTGGCTACTCATTGTCCGTCACCCACTTGAACAAATATCGGTCTCTGTCTCAATAATAAGTTATTAACGCTATTAGGGGACTAAAGACAACTTTAAACTGCCTGTCGGTCAGCGGAAGAGATTATTCAGGGTATAAGACCATAAATCATGGTTGACATTCGGCCCGGGGAGTGGTATTATACGCCTGACTGAAGGGAATTGGGTAAACTATTACTGCTAAGCAACTTTTGGAATCGAGAAAAACAGTTTTCCCTTATTTGTTTGTCTTACAATGAGTAAAAACGGGATATTCTAATACATACCGGAGAGCGCAATTCAGGGAGCTAAAATGGAGTTAGGATTACAGGGAAATATTGAAAAGTTCACCTTGCCCGAGATCTTTCAATTGATTGCCTCATCTCGCAAATCGGGAACGCTGGGAATCCAAAGAGACGATTCAATTATCATGGTCTATTTCAAGGAGGGGGAGATAATTTATGGCTATGGTCCCCGTCAAACCTTTCATTTAGGCCAACTTCTAAAAGAAAAAAAGATCATCACGGAAGAGCAGCTCGAACAGGCTGTAAGGATTCAGGCGCGGACTGAAAACAGCAAGCGCTTGGGAGAAATAATGACTTCGCGCGGGTTCATCGACCGGGCGGATCTGGAAGCGGTTATCCAAAAGCAGGTGGAAGAACTGCTCTATTCTCTCCTGTCATGGCAGACCGGCTCATTCAAATTCTACGAAAACCAGTTTCCCACCGACGAGGAGATCACCGTCCGGTTATCGGTGGAGAATGTTATCTTAGAGGGCCTCCGGCGAATCGATGAGATGAATCTGGTCAAGGAAAACCTTCCGGACATGGCCGAGGTCTACACCATCTCGGCCGCTCAGGGAGGACGGACCCGGGATGTCAGCCTTCAGGCCAAAGAATGGAACATCATGGCCCTGGTGGATGGTCATCGCTCCATCGGTGAGATTTGTAAGGCAAGTCCGATCGACCGCCATGAGACCCTGAAAAAACTTGCTCAGCTCAAACTGGCAGGACTTATTACGAAGACTGAGTTGAAGGAAGATAACTCGTCTGCCAGCCTGGAAAAGATGGTTGGCAACCTTGCCAATCTTCTTGAGGAATATCTCACGGAGAAATCGGGCCGCAGGCCGACGATACCTGAATCAAGACTGAAGAGCACTTTTCTGGAGATAGAGAATTGAGTCGACGGGAAAGCCTGGAATCGCTTGAGTCGCTTCTGGAATCGTTCCTGGAACGAGTCGTCCAGTTGAAGGAACAGAGACTGTCCGTGTTGGAGGGTATCAACCGGCTTGACGATATCGCCCGCCAGTCATCAGCAGGAGTCGATGTCACCGACAGGGTTGGGGACTGGTTTGCCGGTCACAACCGCTGGCTGACTGACAATAGTCTGCGAACGGCCGATATTGAGCGAATCAACAGCATACTCAGTCAGTTCAAGGACCGACTGCGTCCCGGACCCGGGTCATCGCCCGCCGAGGACAAAATACACAAGGAAATCGACCGTTGGGGGCAGACCGGGCAGAAGGTGTCCCAGACACTGGTTCTCAAACGGGGGCCCGAAGCAAGAGGGCCCGTGGACACCGCTGATAAGGATACTATAGCTCTGTTTGACAGGAAGTTGACCAGGCTGACGGCGGTCTTCAAGGATGCCTGCCATGGCAAACAACATATTCTGTCGGTGGCTGAGGATCTCCTGAGAGCTGCCAAAGTGCAGGGTAACAAAGATGCCTTGATTTTGTCCGCCTTTGTCATATATTACCTCAAGCAAAACGGTTACAAGGTTGAGCCATACGTCAAGAAGCTCAGAGAGGCCGAAACAATCCAGGGTAGAGGTACGTTAGATGCTTAGCGGCCCCGAGAAAGCTTACTGTGCCGCGCTTCTGGCCCTGAAGCAAAAGAATTATGGGGCGGCTGTCGAGCATTTTGAGAGCGCTGCCCACCATTACCGGGGTAATCGGGAGTTCGGTATCCTGCTGGAAACAACCCGGTTGCTGGTAGCGGTTAAGGAGCAGTTGGCTCGGCCGATGAATCATGAGAGGTTAGACATCGAGGAGGTTTTTCCTAATGGCTAAGAAACAGAGCTTTGCCGATAAGTCAGCCAAGAAGGCACACACGATGACCTGCCCTACCTGCCAGGAGGCGATTCAATTCGTCAAACATGTCAAGGCAGTCAAAGGTGACAACGGTGCGTGGAAGTTCCGCGCCCAGAATGTCGGCGTGTGCAAGTGTAACGCATCCGAGGTCTATGGTTAGACGTTGTCGGGATCTGCATTAAGATTCTGGGTGGTCAATCTGGCCACCCTTTTCTGTTTGCGGGAGTGATGCGCCTGACATGCGCTGGAAATCGAACTGCGATCAATGAACCATATCGATTCTAAGGCGTTGCCAGCTGTTTGTAGTTATCTTTGACGGCCTCATATTCAGGTCGCTCGGTGCCGTGCTCAAGGTACTCACGATAATGATGCCGGGCGACCGGCAAATTCAAAGGATCAACAGCGATCATTAGCATAATCAAATGTGCCCCTGGCGAATCCCTGTCTCTCATAAACAACGAATCCGCAAGGAGCCGAGCTTCGTTCAGACGATTCATATTCGCCAGCGCGATGGCAAGATTTTCAGTGATGCCAGCATCATCGGGTGACAGCCGGTGGGATTTCTTCAGAAGTGGCACTGCCTTGTCAAACTTTCTCATTCGAATAAAGTACTGTCCTGCCTGAAAATTCAAACTCACGTCATACGGTTTCAGCTTTGCGGCCAAGGCATAACACTCGCAGGCTTTGTTGTGGTTTCCATACGTTGCATGCATAGCTGCCAGTACCCACAGGTACTCGGGGTTGTACGGATCCCGGTCGGTTATCTCCTGGGCCAGGGCCATGGCTCTCCTGTGTTCTCCCCTCGCAAGGTAGTCGTTCAGGCTGCGGAAGGTGGCGTAGTCGGGGAAGCGTTCCATGGTTTCGTTGACAATCGCCTGGTATGTCGCAGTATCCCCCTTGACATAATAGTATCGTCCGTAATTCAGCCATGCGTTTCGGTTGTAGTCGTTAAGGAGGCTATAAGCCCGCTGTTCGGCCGACACCGTCTTGACCGATACCGCAACATATGAAATTGTCATAAAGGCGACCGTGATAACATATATGGCCAGCGTTCGGGAAGGGATCGGTATCTTACCGCGATCGATGTGGTACAACGCCAGCAGAGCCGGGGGCAGCAGACTCAATGACATAATATCCCAGTCGCGGCCCATGGTAATGGCTGCCCCAAACAGGCACAAGAACGCTACCGACCCGGCCGAAAGCACCGTGAGATACGCCGGGATAGTCGTCCGCCAGCTTTTGTTACGGCCAAAGAACCACAACGTCATAACCGCGGCTGCGCCGGGGAACACCAATAGAATCAAATTGGCCAGGTCGCGAAGGTGGAGCGGGCTAAACATCGTGTAGCCGGGCGCTGCAGGACGACTCTCAATTGAGGGAAGCATCAAGAGAGCCACCTCGATTCTCGTCTGGTACAGCCAGCAAATTAAACCGATAGCGATCAGCGCCGCCCCGCCAACTCCGTAATAACCTGCCTTGCGTAATTCGGGCTTCTTTATCTTTCTAAGAAACAGATAGATCAAACCCGGAAGAAAATATAGCGCCTGAAGGTGCATCATTACACCCAAACCCCACGACAGCAACAGCCCCCACCACACCCGGGAGTTACTGATGAAGCGCAGGGACAGGTTTATGAACAATGCCGCAATTGCCCATGACAGAGCGTAAAATTCGATGTACCCGAAAAATAGAAGGATTGCTCCAGACAGCAGTGTGGTGATCAGGGCCAGAAGCCGCGCGTACTTATCCTGGCAAAGTTGTTTGACAACGGCCGTGACGTTGTAAACAAAAATGCCACCGGATACGATCGATATTATGTGAAAGGCGGTTGTCGCTGTTTGCCTTGAGAAATCGCCCTGCAGCGACTGAAGCCACCGTATAAGGTATATTGAACCCGGCTCGGTCCACTTATGAATATATGTTTGACCCTGCCCGAAATTGTCAAGCCAGGCACAGCCGTCTCCGAGAAGGCAGGTGCGAGCTCTGAACAGATAGAACAGGACCATGCAAGCTAACGCCAACGATATTCGTGGCCAGTTCTTACTGCCAAAAAGGTGACGGTCAAGAGCACTTGCGAACGCATCTATGCGGTGAGTTGGCAGCCAGCCGACAAACACAAGCACTGCAATTGCCAGGACCGCAAAATAGACATAGAGCACCCCATTTCCGAGAAAGCGAAGATGGTTCAGACCCCAGATTGACTGGTAAGGTAGTACCGAGGCGACGCCAAACACCACCAGAGTCGCCAAGAGCACACTGTTGGCTACAAGTTGTTGCTTATTCTGCAATATTCTGATTTACTTGTAATTGAATGTCACAATTAAGATAACTCCTATGCCGATTCTCTGCAACATCTAAGTGGTCAAATCATGACCGGTATGGTTCTTGGCTGCGTGCACCGAAACACATGGCAGTAAGGGCACCCTCGGTCTGCCTATGGGCTTGCAGGGAAATTTCCTTTAACGGTTGTCTTTCGGCTATTAGCCCGCGCGAGATACCCGGAGCTATCAATGCTTGGAAGGAGCAGAGTTGAATGTTATATTCTGGCTAACCTTCAACGGAAATCTTTTGGAATCGTAATGTTTACATTCCTGCCCAAAGAGCCAAAGCTTATCGTGCCGGTAGTCATTTACTACTTAATGCTATTGTTCTTTCTTGCGGCCTCCTATCTCCCCGAACAGCGTTTTTGGGGCTTTGGTCACTGGAGTTACTTCTCCAATTATTTGAGGCTAGCCCTGTTTGGAACCGGTTTATTGTTCCCCGTGGTCACACTCTGGCGTGTTGCGCGGTCGAACATGTCGACTCAGAAATACCTCGCATACCGGTCTTCGCTCGCCAACTACTGGATGGTTGCCATCATACTGACGGTTGCTCTGGGCACAACCTTTTATCTGTTACGGGCCAGGACCCACTTTCTGGGCGACGGCTACACCCTGATAGCCAACCTGGCCTCCGAACAACCTATAATCAAGTTGCGAAATATTGGTGTCATGATGACGCATATGTTACTCTATAAGTGGCTTCCGGGTCAGGGTGGTGAGCACGCGCTTACGGTCTATAGAACCGTCTCGATTGCGAGCGGTCTGGGACTTTGCGCTATCGCCTTCAGTTCGGCTCGGATTCTGTTTGAAAAGGCAAGCGATCGCCTTCTTTTTGCCCTGGGTCTGGTTGGTGGCGGTTATTCGCTGCAGTTCTTTGGCTATGCGGAACATTACTCCATGTTTGTCGTTTCAGTAGCCCTTTTCACGGTGGTGGGTGTACAGGCTATGACGCAAAAGATCAGTCGCTGGTGGGTCATACCTGCGCTGGCCCTGTCAATTTTTCTTCACGTATTTGGCGTCACGCTGATCCCCGCCGCGGTTTTCGCGTTGCTGGCGCACTCAGGGGCAGACTGGATCGGTCGGAAGCTTAGACACAGACGAAAGTGGTTTATCACCGGAATCGCTGTAATATTCGTTGCGGTCACGTTTTACTATTTTCACAGTACCGATCTTTTCATACGTTTCGCCCTCATGCCGATTGTGGAAAACCGGTTCACCGTTGATCATTACACTCTTTTATCGGGCCGCCACCTGCTCGATCTGGTAAATCTTGTTGTGATTCTGGTGCCAGGACTGCCGATTCTGGTAGCCGGATTCCTGTGTTGCCGCCCCAAACCCGGTGAAAACCGGGCGTCGGTACTGTTCTTAATTATCGTGGCGGTGTCAACCTTAGGTGCCGCCTTTATATTCGATCCCAAGCTTGGAATGCCCCGTGACTGGGACCTTTTGGCTTTCTGTGGAGTTCCCCTGGCGATTCTGGCTTATTACTATGTTGTTGAACATGGTCGCCGGATTCCCTTGTACCGGGCGGTCGCCATGCTAGCCATCGGCCTGAGTTTCTTGTCCCTGTTTTCCAGAGCTTACAGCCAAGTGGACAGCGAGGTTTCAATAAAAAGGTTGAAAAGTTATGTCAGTCTTGACCCGCAGCGAACTCGTCGCGCCCTGAACATACTATTGGATTATTACCGGTCGATAGGAGATATCACCGCCTGGAAAAATGAGGTAGCCGAGTGGGATACCACCTTTCCGGAGTGGGCAATTAATCGGCGAGGAAAGCGCCTTCTTGAATCAGGTGATTTCCATCAGGCGCTGGCCCATTTCAGGAGGGCCATCGAGTTGAATCCTTCTTTTGGGGCCGTTTACTCTAATTTGGGGACAACCTATCTAAAGCTGGGACAGTATGATAGTGCCAGAGCTTACCTGAAGATAGCAAACGGCATGAATCCATACAGCCCGGCCGTGCTAAACAACCTGGGAAGCGCCTGCTTTTACACAGGTGATTATGAGAACTCTGAGAAATATCTGCTTGAGGCACTTAGCCTGGACTCTACCATGTTGTCGTCTTACCTGTCTCTCGGTATGCTATACTGGACCACCCGGCGGGTTGACGAGTGTATGGCCTGCCTTATTAAAGCGTCCACTTTTCCCGATGTGCCCGTGAGCAGCCTGGAAGATTTGGCGGCACTGTATTATCGCAGGGGCGAGTATGAAAAGGCCTCTGAAACCCTCCGCCTGGCCGCGGAAAAAGGTATGGATAGTTCGCGGATAGAGATGCTCAAAACCAAATATCCCGAGCTTCAGTTATAAGTTGATTTAGCGTAACCAGAGATTTCATTTGAGTAATGGCCAAACATAAAGCAGATAAATATGAAGCACGAGCGGCCGAACCGGCATCCATCCAAAACTCTATAGTCTGTTATCTTCTCTACTACCTGACTCTTGGACTAATACTGGCGGCGGCTTTCGTGCCGCATATCCGCGTCTGGGGGCTCAATCACTGGGCCTATTATCCGCCGTCCGTGGCCATCGGCCTGTTCGTCGCGGGCGCTATATTACCGATCATCATTAGATCTATCCGAGCCGGCTCCGAGACCGTTGCCGGTATCGGCACAGCCGATGAGGTTTCGCCGGTCAGGAAATTCATACTCTGGGTGACCCTGCTTATCGCGGTTTACCTGATATCTTTTTATCTGCTCCGAGCTCGGACCCATTTCCTTGGAGACGGTTATCTGCTGCTGGGGAATCTCCCAACCGTAAACCCGTGGATAAAGATCAGGAATCTGGGAGAGGAGGTAATTCACAAGTTAGTCTACAGTCTCCTGAGTGGGGAAGAGTCGGCTCGTTCTCTTCTCAGTTATCAAGTTGTATCGTACGCGTCGGGATTGGTATTTCTCGTTTCGGTCGCGGCGGCGACCCGTCTGCTGTTTGAAAACAATGCCAGGCGAATTCTGTTCTTTCTCGGTATGACGTCGTCCGGGTACATGCTGTTGTTCTTCGGGTATGTTGAGAATTACTCCATATTCGTGACAGCCGTAGCTATCTATACTCTGATGGGAGTGCTGATATTAACGGGATGGCTCAAGCGATGGTATATTCTGATCCCCCTGGTTCTGGCTACGGCCACGCACACCTTTGGGGTGATGCTAATACCGTCGGCTCTCTTCTTGTTAGCTTCGGGCACGTCGCTGGAGTCTGGGTGGAAGCGTTTGAGTTTTCGTTCGAGAATCTCGATTTCTGCCGGTGTGGCTATCTTGCTCATAGTGGCCTTTTTGTACTTCTACCTCGACTCGTTATTTTTCCGTCTGGCATTGGTGCCAATCGTTGAGAACCGCTTCACTATCGAGCACTACACTCTGTTTTCTTTAAACCACATCGTCGATATCATTAATCTGTGTTTTGTTCTTCTACCGCCTTTTCCGCTTCTGGCTGCGGCCGGATTCACTATTCTGAAGCGACAGCCCATTCAGCGCGAGGTGGTTTTTCTCCTGATACTGACGCTTTCGACGCTCGTTGCTGTGGTCCTGTTTGATCCCAAGCTGGGTATGCCTCGCGACTGGGATTTATTTGCCTTCTTCGGCGTGTCCCTGGCCGTACCGGGCTACTATGTCGTGCTTGGTGGGGGAAAAATCTCACGTTCCGCCACCGTAATGACCGTAATGGCGATCTTTCTTGGTTTCGCGGTTTTGATCCCGAGGGCAGTGGGTCGCGCGTTAGGGGATATCGAGGTGCGGCATGTCGAGAATTACATTCAGTTGGATGTAAAGAAAAATAAGAACATAATCTGGCTCATTCGGGACCGTTTCCAGGAAAAGGGCGATCAGGAGAAGGCGCTGCAGATCGAACAGCAGTGGCAGCGAAATTACCCTGAAAGGGCTTTCAACGATCAGGCGGTACAGCTTAAAATGGCCGGTCGGTACTCAGAGGCAATACCCTACTTTCGGAAGGCGATGAAAGAGAATCCGATGCACGCTCCAACCTATGCCGCGCTGGCCGAGTGCTACCGTCAGGTGGGTATGTATGACAGCGCCGCAACCATGCTGGCAATTGCTGATGGGATTAATCCTAACAGTGCCGCCATAATTCTGGAGCAAGCATACACTTTACGTCTGCGGGGAGATTACATGGCGGCCGAAGAACATTTTCAGCGGGCGCTCACAATTGATAATCGTAATCTTAATGTCTACCTGGGGCTTCTCGAACTGTATTGGACAACCGGACAAATTCAAAAGCACAATGAAATGCTGGCCAGGACGGCCGCCCACCCCGATGCCCCGGCCGTAATTCACTCGCGGCTGGCAGACGTGCTGATGGCCCGCCGCATGTATCGCGATGCCGAAACTCAATACCGTCTGGCTATTTCCAAGGGATTGGATTCCTCTCTCATACAGGATCGGTTGGAACAGCTTAAGATGCTCAACAAGTAGTCGACTAAGCCTGGGTCAGTCGCAGGTAGGGAACGGCGTTGACAGTAAGGTCGCTGGGCCCGTCTCTTTGAAATCGGTAGTATCCGGCGGCGGCGATCATGGCGGCATTGTCCGTGCACAATTCTACGCAAGGCCAGAACAGCCGATACTTCTTGTTATTAAGACGCTCTTGAAACATCTTGCGCAGCCGCGTATTCGCAGCCACACCACCGGCGAGGGCAATATGATAAAGCCTTTTTTCTCGTGCGGCCCTGAGCGTTTTCTCGACTAAGACCTCCACCGCGGCTTCCTGAAAGGAGGCGGCTATATCGGCTTTATGTCTCTCTAATTCGCCCTGCTCCAGTTTTTCCAGGTATAAGGCCACTGCCGTTTTGACACCTGAGTAGGAAAAGGTGTAATTCTTCTGGCCCATCATGGCGCGAGGAAACCTGACGTAATCAGGGTTACCGCTCTGAGCCAACCCATCCAGCCTGTGACCACCGGGATAACCCAAGCCCATAATCTTGGCTACCTTATCGAAAGCTTCTCCGACCGCGTCGTCTCGGGTGCCTCCGAGGATCTCATATTCTCCAAACCTCTTTACCTCGGCCAGCATAGTGTGGCCCCCCGAAACAATCAGGCACAGGTGCGATTGATCGAGGTCGGCGTGCTCCAGTATGTTGGCTGCCAGGTGGCCCTCCATGTGGTTGACAGCTACAAAAGGTTTGGAGGCGCCGAAGGCGAGGCCTTTGGCGAAGGTGAGGCCAACGAGAAGGGGGCCGACCAGGCCAGGCCCCATGGTAGCGGCAACCAGGTCGATGTCGCCAAGGCCAACACCGGCCTGCTCAAGAGCCTGATCGTAAATGGGAATAATGGTTTTCAGATGCGCCCGGCTGGCCACCTCGGGTACAACTCCCCCAAATTTGCTGTGCACAACCTGAGTCAGAATGACGTTAGACAAAATGGTGTTACCATCTCGCACTACGGCGACAGAGGTTTCGTCGCACGATGTCTCAATACCAAGAGTAAGCATAGCTACTGAATGGTAAGTGTGACCGAGTCAGCTGAGGAATTCTTAACCCGAAACTTGGTTGGACAGTCGATTTTCAACGCTGACCGCCCCGCCTCATTGGATTTTGAGAAGTCGGTCGAGGCAATAAGCGCGTTAATATTCAGAAGATCGATCTCCTGGGGAGGCCCGGTCAATTCGATTCTTATTGCCGCCGGGTCCGCTACCACAGTCTGGTTGGGTGGACTGTTATATATTACAACCGGCACGTTTTCAAATACTCGGGTTTTCACTGGAACGACCCGGACCGCAACCATCACCGAATCGGGCTCCAGGCTCACTCCGTAGCCATCGGGAAGCGCCAGTGGCAAACTTAAATCCAGACTATTGCGTAAACCTACGAGCTCCTTGTTGACTGTAAATACGGCGTTGATACTGCTGATAACCGAACGTGGACCGGACAGGGTGACCTCGGTCGGAGTCGTCTTTGACATGCCCGCGACCGCGAAACCCTCGTCGGGTTCGAAGATGATATCCGGTATTACATGAACGGTTGTCCTGGCGAGCCGGTCAATTTTAAAAGTGACGCTCGACGGCGATACTACCTCGTCGAGACTGACATCTGGCGACGGGGAAATCAGGAATGTGTTTGACGTGTTCAGAGGCAATTGCCTTTCACCCTGCCTCAGCTGGGAAGCGATTATCTTCAGACCCCGATCGCGCCACTTCTGTCGAAGTAGTTGCTTGCCCGTAGCCGATACGGTTACCGTGAGCGACTCCGGCGGTGACTCTGATAGAGCCAGGCCTTCGTCCAGCACGACTTCCTCTACTGGAAGCTGAAGCCGGTAATTGTAGGTCTTCTCGGTGGCCACGTGGAACCACAGCAGGAGTCCGAGGGCCAGCGCAGTGATCTTCAACCAAAAATGATCAAGTACTTTAATCATAATTTACGGCAAAGCCGATGACCGGGCATATTTAACATTCAGCCATAGTGTAATAAATGATGTTAAAACAGGCAACTTATAATAAGATAGGCGTATCTAGTCAATGCGGTCCGGGTCATTCCACAGAAAACGGGTCAGACCTCGATCACTGCCGATCCACAGGTAGTCACCGTCGAGCATAAGCTCGTAGATGTTCTCTGACGGCAGGCCGTCCAGAGAGGTGAATTCTCGCTCAATCGGCGGGTCATACTCGAGAAGATACACCAGCAGGCCTCGATCCGAAGCCACAGCCGCAATCTGGTCGTTAACCGCCAGGGCGCGCTTGCCGAAACTTCTGAAAGTCGAGATATAAGGATGCGTTTCACCTGTGGAAAGGTCTATGTTTACCAGACCTGCGTCCGACACCATCCAGACCTGATCCTCGAATAATTCGATGTTCGAGACGTGTCCGAAAGCGATGTTATGAGGGTCCTGGAATCTTTGAAGACGGTCAGAGCCAAGATGAAGTTTGAATCCACCCGCGGACGACGCGATCCAGATCGCACTATCGCCGAGCTCGAGATCGTAAATCGCAGTGTTCACGAACTGGCCGGGCCTGATTATCCGGATCGAGTCAGCTTCGGAAGTCAGCAGGCACGCGCCGGATTCAGTACCGACAAAGAGCGAGTCACCGACAGCCAGAAGAGACATAACATTGTCATCAGGCAGACCACTGCGATAACCCAATGTCTTTTTAACCCGCAGGTTGTCCCGATCAAGCACAAAGAGTCCGTCGTCACTGCCGAGGTATATGTACTTGTCGTTTCCGTCAATAGAGTGAATGTTGGCCTGCCGCAAGTCATCGCCGGTACCGGACTCAATGTGAGAAAACGAATTATTTTCCACATCGAAAACGGATATCCCGGAGCGGATAGCTCCCAGGCTGGAGCCTGACACCCACAGCACTCCGTTGTCATTGTATATGGCGTCAACCCGGTTCTGGATGAGTCCGAAAGGTAGTAACTCAATGACCGACGAGGGGCTCCCGGCGGTGGCCGCTCCCAGGCCCCAGATACCGATCCAGAAATTACCCGACCGATCATCGATCATATCGCTGAAGGGGAAATTACGGCCATGCCAGTCGGTGATGAATCCGGCCGGGTCATAAGTGAAACCAGATGGAGCGAACATCATCGAGGGTGGCTTGATGTGGACATAATTGACATTCAATCGGGGGATTTCCATAATTGAAAACCATTCCCGGAAAAGCAGATCGAATTCATATGAGGTAGCCGAGGTGCGAGCGTATAATTTCTCGTCGAACATATCGACCCAGATGCGCTGGATATCGCGATGATCGATTCCTTGCGCCCCTGTCAGTGGCTCCTCCCATCGCATTTCGATCCGGTTGAAACGAATAATGCCCTCGGTGGTCGCGAAATATACATGCGTCATCGAAGTTGTGATGTAGTTGACCCACGCGAAGTCCGAGTAAGTCACTGTCTCTGCTTCGCTGGTTGCAGGCATCGCGGACTGGGGGGCTGCCGCCATGAAGGACGACAGGAGGACTGACAGTAGTATTCGTTTCACCGGCGGTTTTCTCCGAGATAGGCCACGGCCGCTGCCGTCATCAGGGCCGTACCATAGTAGATCGCGCTCTCATCGACCATGAATTTGGGAGAATGCCAGGGCTGGTCGGCTCCCAGACGTTTGTTCATTACCCCGAGCCTGAACATGGCACCGGGAATCTTCTGTAAATAACAGGCAAAATCCTCTCCTCCCAGGACCTGCTTGGTCTCTTCAATCAGGCGGCTGGAAAACAGGGTCCCAAAACTGTCAGCGAGAATCCTGTTGGCGGTCGGGTCGTTGGCCATCACCGGGTAATTGGCCACCAGCGTAAGTTCGGCTCTCGCCCCGCGGGCCCGGCAAACGTTGGTCGCGGTCCTTTTGATGAGGGTCTTCAATTTCCTGGTCGCGTGCGCAGATAAAGCACGGGCCGTGCCCGTCAATTTCACCCTGTCGCAAACTGTGTTTCGAGCTGTTCCTCCTTCGATCTTGCCAAACGTTACAACGACCGGATCGATTGGGTCCATTTCGCGTGACACGACCTTCTGAATTGACTCCACGACCTCGGCCGCCGCCGCGATGGCGTCGACGGCTTCGTGGGGACGCGCCGCATGACCACCCTTACCGTGGATAATCAGGTCGAAGTCGGTTACCGAACCCATCACCACGCCATCGCGAAGACTGATTTTGCCGGTGGGCAAAAGGGGATCGACATGCAGGGCGAAAATCATCGAGACATTCTTTAAAGCCCCGGCGGCTATCATCGGGCGAGCTCCGCCCGGCGGCTGTTCCTCGCCCGGTTGAAATATGAACCTGACGCTACCGCGCCACTCCGACCGAAGCTGCTTCAGGGTGGCAGCCGTTCCCAGGGCCACCGCCATGTGCACGTCGTGACCACAGGCATGCATACACCCCTCTACTTTCGACTTGAACGGCAACCCGGTCAACTCCGTCACCGGAAGTGCGTCGATATCGGTTCGGATGGCGACTGTTTTTCCGGAGCGTGATCCTTTGAGCTCCGCCAGGAGCCCCGTTTTCATCTTGAGCGGAAGCACCCGAAGACCGATCTTTTTGACCTGCTCTTTTATGAACGATGTAGTCTTAAATTCCAGCATCGACAATTCGGGAAACTGGTGAAAGTGACGCCGCCATTTAACCTGTACGGGCAGATTTTTCCTCACAGCGGCGAGCATGCGCTCTTTCAATT
Organism: Candidatus Zixiibacteriota bacterium; assembly: GCA_020351995.1. Lineage (GTDB taxonomy): Bacteria > Zixibacteria > MSB-5A5 > GN15 > FEB-12. The sequence goes on along the minus strand of CP070674.1, from coordinate 103,809 downwards.
CCGGGGATATATTCATCTTGCCTTTACGCCTGTTATAATCTAAACAATTTTACCATTCGATGAGTGCTGAGAATCTTTTTTGGACTCAATCCGGCGCCGGAACTTGTTGGCGAAAAGATGAGCCAATCTGAGCGGCTCCGGCAGCCGGTATCCGCGAAGACTCCTTACCACAATATCGCGAGCCTGTTGCAGGTTGCACATGTGCCCCGGCGAAATGAAAATAGGTTTCACGTTCTCTTTGCTGCGATACACCAGGCCGATCTCTTTGGATTTCAGAGTCATCGGCTGAAAGCTGCCTTTGGACGGGGCCACCGGGCGATGATATCCACACAACATCCTGCGGGCGCACCCGATGGTCGGCTTGGACAGGACAACGCCGACCTGGCTGGCAATGCCGCAACGCCTGGGGTGGGCTATGCCGTGTCCATGGACAATAACCACGTCAGGTTCGGATTCCAGCTTTGACAGAGCTTTCAAGATGGTGGGCCCTTCCCGATAGAAGAAAAGCCCCGGAATATACGGAAACGTGACCTGATCGTACTGGAAAACCCGTTCAATCTCCTGGATCTCAGGGAACGACATAAGTACCACCGAGGCATAAACAGTGCCAGCGTTTTTGCCGTAGGCCGTGTCCACCGCCGCGATCAGTTTCAGCTCATCAAAATTACCCAGAAGCTCGATTTTGCCGGCCATATCCTCCTGCATTCTGATCGCATCCGAGCTGGACGTTGGCCAGACAATGTTGCTCAGGTAGTTCAAGTTTGATCGACCTCGTGTCGTGGTATGCCCAAGTATATCGAAAGTCTTAATGTCGGCGATGTCCGGCGGGGGTGTTCCGGTTTCGCTTTACCTTAAACTTAGAGATTTCCCGACGGTGGGACAACCATTTTATTGGGCCGGTACCTGCCTGCGGTCGGCTGGCATACCGGTTTACCCTCGTAAGGTGAAACGTCTATGCCGTTCAATTGTTGAGTTCTCGCCAGAAATCGTAGGCCCTGCGAATGTGGGGTACGGTGATGGAACCCCCGATCACCAGACCAATCGACATAACCTCGTCAAATTCTTCATCGGTCACGCCGTTCTCCTTGGATCGTATGGCGTGATAGGATATGCAGTCATCACATCTCAAAACAACGGAAGCCACCAGGCCAAGGAGCTCCTTGGTTTTGGCATCCAGAACGTTGTCACGATAAACCGCGGAGTCAATTCCGAAAAAACGCTTTATGTTGACGTTTTCACGAGAAAGAATATGGGCGTTGAGTCTTTCCCGTTCTTCCTTGAATTTCTTGACCTTATCGGACATATTCTACTCCATTCGTTGCTTAATCAGGACAGGCTAAACTACGTTGAGACAAACCTCACAAACTCCGGGGGGAATGTCAAGCAGATTCACAGCGCCCGTACGGTATAAAAAAACGCCCGACTATGTGGACGCTCAATAGATCTCAAAGTGTCAAATAAGATTATCTTTAGCTGGCTTTCTTGGCCCCACGGCTGGTGCGTATCTTTGGTTTTTCTCCTTTGGTGATAGTGCGCTCGGTGACAACTACCTCGGCGACATCGTTCATCGAAGGAATGTCGTACATAACATCCAGCATGGCTCTCTCAAAGATAGAGCGTAAAGCACGAGCGCCGGTTTTGCGCTCCTGAGCGATTCTTACGGCCGCCTTAAGAGCCTTAGGCTCAAAACGAAGTGTCACGCCTTCCATTTGCAGCAGGCGGGTGTACTGTTTGGTCAGAGCGTTCTTGGGTTCTGTTAGAATTGACAACAGGGCTTCCTCGTCCAGCGCATGAAGCGCGGCCGTCACCGGAATACGTCCGACCAGCTCCGGAATCAGACCGTAGTTCATCAGATCTGCAGGCATGACATGCTCGAAAATCTCTTCGGAATGTTCGTTAATATGGATGGTCTCAGCCTCAAACCCTACTGTCTTTTTACCCACCCGGCGGGCGATGATCTTCTCAAGACCATCAAAGGCGCCACCACAAATAAAGAGTATATTGGTCGTGTTGATCTGGACAAACGACTGTTCCGGGTGCTTGCGGCCGCCTTTCGGCGGTATATTTGCTACCGTACCTTCGAGAATTTTAAGCAAGCCCTGCTGTACCCCTTCACCCGAAACGTCGCGCGTTATGGATGGATTGCCGTCCTTGCGCGAGATCTTATCCAGTTCATCAATATAGATAATGCCGCGCTCGGTCTTCTGCTGGTTAAAACCAGAGGCCTGGTAGAGGCGAACGAGGATGTTCTCAACATCCTCACCCACATATCCCGCTTCGGTCAACACGGTGGCGTCGGCAATAGTGAACGGAACCTTCAGGTACTTGGCCAGCGACCGGGCGATCAGGGTCTTACCGGTGCCGGTCGGACCCAGCAGGAGAATGTTGGATTTTTCCAGCTCGACATCGTCACTCCGCTTTGCTGAGCCGTTCACACCGCCCTGAATCTGATCGTTGATTCTCTTGTAATGATTGTAAACCGCCACCGCTACAGTGCGCTTGGCCTTTTCCTGGCCGATCACGTACTGGTCGAGAAACTGCTTGATTTCGGCTGGCGTGGGCAGTTCCGTAATTTCGGCTGGCTGCTCAACATCCGGGGCGTTCTGGATCAGGTCATAACACAACTCGACACACTCATCACAAATGAATGATTCGTGACCCGAGAACAGACGCTTCACTTGACCTGCGGCTTTGCCGCAGAATGAGCATCGATGCGGGATTCTTGGTAATTCGCGATCGCGTGACATAACCCTTATCCTAACCCTTGAACATCTTTTTCCCCGGACGCCGGTCTAGCGCGACGTCATACCTCTATTTCTTGCTCGCCTTCTTGGCGTCGTACACCTTATCGATGATACCGTATTTCTGGGCCTCATCGGGTGACATAAAGAAGTTGCGATCGGTGTCTTTTTCGATCGTATCCATTGACTGCCCGGTATGCTTGACCAGCAGTTCGTTGAGCCGTTTCTTGGTCTTGGCAAACTCCTCGGTCATAATGACGATATCGGATACCTGCCCCTGCGTTCCGGCCATCGGTTGATGGATCATAATGCGGCTGTTGGGCAGTGCCGCTCTTTTGCCTTTGGTGCCCGCGGCGAGCAGGAAGGCACCCATCGAGGCGGCGATTCCCATGCAGGTAGTAGCTACATCGGGCTGAACAAACTGCATCGTGTCATATATTGCCATGCCGGCCGTTACCGACCCACCCGGAGAATTGATATATACGAAGATGTCTTTCTCGGGGTCTTCAGCCTGCAGGAAAAGCATCTGCGCAATAACTAAATTTGCCACGTTGTCATCGAGAGGAGAACCGATGAAAATGATACGGTCCTTCAGAAGGCGCGAAAATATGTCGTAGGCGCGTTCGCCCCGGCCGGTCTGTTCGACCACCATGGGCACCAGGAAATTGGAACTAATCTTGTCGCTCATTTAACCTTTACATCCTTGTTTTGTTCTTCTCTATCAGCCGGACATTCGATTCTGACGGTCACTTTTCAGGTTTTGTCACAGACGCTTTACCGACCAGGAAATCGATTACTTTGTCCTCGAGTATGGACTCCTTCAAGTCGGCGATGTTGCCTGATTTAGCCAGTGCCTCTCTGGCTTTCTCCGGAGTCGTCTTATAGTTTTCGGCAAACCTGTTAATCAGGTTTTCGGTATCTGATTGTAAAACTTCAATGTTTTCTTGACGGGCCAGATGGTGCATAAGCATATTCCAGCGGATATTCATAACGCCCATCGCCTCGTAGTTTTTTCTTATCTCAGCCTCGCCGACTTCATCTCCATATTGCTTCTTGAAGTTCTCAACGACATTGTTGAGATACTCGCTCACCATCGCTTTAGGAATGGGAACGGCGTTCTTTTCGCATACCTGCTGTATAACCTGGTTCTTGAAGCCGCGGTTCCGCTCATCAGTCTTCTGGTTGGTAAGCTGTTCGCGGATCTTCATCCGTAACTCAAGGACGGTTTCGCCTTGCCCGGTAGTCCTGGCGAATTCATCCGTGACCATCGGCAGTATGCGTTCCTTAACGGCCTTGACCGTAACCCGGTATTTCAGCTCGGCTCCCGCAAAGACCTTATCCGGATAGTCATCGTCATACTTGACGTCGAACTCTTTCACGTCACCTGCCTTAAGACCGGGGATATGCTCGAGGAATTCCTTTACAGTCAACTTATTACTCAGGTCAACCTCAGAGTCGATGAAGCGATCTGTGTCGAGGACTTTACCCGGATCAGAAAGGACATCAATGTCCATGGCGACCAGGTCACTCAGGCCTGCTTCACGGTCAACTTCGCGCACCTCGGCGGCTCGTTTCCGTATCATCTCCACGACCTCATCAACCTCTTCGTCCTTGACCTCGATCTCATCCCCGACGAGGGTCAGGTTCTCATAGTTAACCTTCTCAATTTCGGGAAAAACCTCAACCGTGGCCGTGTAAGTGAAACGACCGTCGTCTTCATACTTGAGTTCCTTGACTTCAGGATAGGAAGCCACCTTCAATGTGTGCTCCCGGACGACTTCGGGATACGTAGACTTTATTATCTCCTCTGCCACATCCAGTTTTACCTGATCGGTGTAGATGGACCGGATCATATTCATCGGGGCCTTGCCCTTGCGGAAGCCCTTGAGTGAGGCATTACGCCTTACATCCCTGAGCTTTTCTTCCATTTTGGCGCTGACCGTTTCCGCCGGGACCTCGACCGATAGTTCTCTGACTAATTGTTCAACCTGTTTGATTTCCGCTTTCACAAGCCACTCCATTTAGCGCCGACAGCGGCCGCTAAGTCTAATAGACAAGGCCGGTTGCAGGACTACGGATACTGCTGTCCAGCCGTGCTGGTGCGAAAGGGGGGATTTGAACCCCCATGCCTTGCGGCACTGGATCCTAAATCCAGCGCGTCTGCCAGTTCCGCCACTTTCGCAGTTCAGCGTGACAATATAGGGGCCGGTAAAAACTAAGTCAAGTAACGCTTTCGGCCCGCAACCGCCGGAAAACTCTTGTGATACATGGGAAGAAATACCCGCGCCGGCTGTATCGGAGATAACAGACGCTGAACAACTAAACCGTACCAGACCTTCAGGAGGATACCATGAGGTGGAGGCTTTTTTCCCTACTTGCAATTCTCACATTAGCCGGATGCGGGGGCAACCGGATACACCCCGAGAGAGTCGCCGATGAATTCGTCTACGAAGACCCTAAAGTGCAGGATATGGGGCTCCGGGACGTCGAGATATGCGTGCGCGATTGGCAGGATGGCAAGGCATTCAACGATACATCTGACGACCCTCAAGACCGGAGCATGATCTATCACGCCTATTTTCGGATATCGACCGCCCACCCCGACTCCGTTCACCTGGCTGTAACCGAGATGGCTCTGAATATGGGTGGCTTTGTTCTGGAGAGCGGTACCGATCAGACCGTGATTAGAGTCCCCGCCGCGAAACTGGATGAGGCCACCGCCAGGGTAGAACATCTGGGTAAGGTGGTTGACAAGAAGGTCATTGGAGAGGATGTCACTGACCAACACTATGATTTTAAGATTCGCCTCGAAAATGCCAAGAAATCTCGTGTGCGGTATCTCGAGTTGCTCGAAAAAGCAATCAACGTAGAGGACATCCTCAAGATTGAGCGAGAACTCGACCGTCTCAATAACGAAATCGATTATCTTCAGGGCAAGCTCAACCGCATGGAACACATGATCGAATACGTGAAGATGACTGTGCGTACATCACCCGGACCCAGGCCCGGTCCCGTGGGATGGGTCTTCTATCAAGCGTACCTTGGCGCGAAATGGCTCTTCGTGAGAGATTGAGTGAGTACAGCTGTTACAGGCCAATTAAGTCCCGCACGCCGAGAAGGAAAGCCGAGGCGATAATAAGCACCGCAATCAGCACCCAGCGGGCGAATAACGCTCCGCGTCTGACCGCCATGCGTGAGGCTACCCAGGCTCCGAGCATATTGCCTATCCCGAGGATCAACCCGGCGTACCATTGAACGTGACCGTTGTAGATAAAAACCGCTAATGCGATGGGAGTGAAACAGAGCACGATAAGAAGTTTAACGGCGTTGGCGCGAACCAGATCGTACCCGGCGCTTAGAACCAGCCCGGCAAGCAGGAAGATACCTACCCCGGCTTGAATGAACCCTCCGTGGATACCGATAGCGAAGAAGATAAGCCACTGGTGCCACCCGGGGCGGCCGACGAGGCGTTCCGGTCGGCCTTCCAGCCACCGGCGGGGACGTGCCAGTACGATTACCAGCATTATCAGCATCAACGCGCCAATCACACGCCGCATCACCACTTCATCCAGACTCACCGCTATCTGGGCACCGACAAGAGCGCCGATTACGGCAGGTATCGCCAGGATTAAACCCCGACGTGAGTCGAGGACCTTCTGTTGTTTGAAACTTCCGACCGCGACCGCGTTCTGCATTATAATCGCGATCCTGTTAGTGCCATTGGCGATATTGGCGGGCAGACCGAGGAAAATCAGCATGGGGAGCGTGATAAGTGAACCGCTCCCGGCGAAAGTATTGATAAATCCGGCCAGAAACCCGGCCGCGATGACAAGCGGGTAGAGATACCAGTCCATATTGTTGGGGGGAAGGTACACAATAAGAGTGTGTTCGGGAACGGAAATGTTCACTGTCAGAATAACAAACTGTTCAGTTCATCAACGACTTTCTTGATATCCTCATCTCCGTAACCCTTGTTTCCAGCTGCCTCCTCAAGTGTGCCCCAGATCGGTTCACCGCAGAGGATACATAGAATACCGTGGTTCAGCATATATTTGACCGCTTCGGGCAACTCGTCTACAAGGTCTTCAATAAGGATATCTCTTGTGATAGGCATGGTCAGTCAAAGATAGCGCGATGATAACTCTGTCGCGAGGGTCCTTCCATCCGAGTTCACATAACCCCCGATTATAGTTGATTTTGCCACTCCTTCGCGTGTATAATGCCTCGGTGCGATATGAATCGTTTATAGCCCGCCGGTACCTCAGGTCCGGACGGTTCTTTGTGTCCGTATCAACCTGGATTACCATCCTCGGTGTAACCCTCGGCGTGGCTGTTGTCTGCTTTGTAATGTCCATGCACAATGGCTTCGAATCCGAAATTCGCGCCCGCCTTCTCGGCACCACCTCTCACATTTCCGTCTTTCCGCTTCGGGGACAACTTATATCGGAGTACCGCGAACTGGTTGAAAAACTTGAGACTATCGACGGTGTGGTGGCGGCCTCGCCGTTCATATATTACAAGGCAGCTATTGCCTCCGCCACCGAGGGCGACGGCATCATCGTTCGAGGAATTGACCCGGAAATGGAAAGCAAGACGTCAAACATCCTCAATGACATCACGGCCGGGAAATACGAATTTAAAGAAGTCATTTTCGAAGAAGACACCATTCCGGGAATGATCATCGGTGCCACCTTAGCCGAGAGGCTAAGTGTGTATCCCGGCGAGTCGATCGTTATGTATTCGATCATGGGGGAAGATATTCATCGAAGAGCACGACCCAGAGTGGCCAAGTTTTATATCGCGGCACTATTTGAAACCGGACTGTATGAGTTCGATGTCCAGATGGCTTACATCTCGTTACCTGCAGCCCAGAACCTTTTTAAAACAGGTGATGCCGTAACGGCGGTACATCTAAAACTTCAAGATATATTTATGGCCGAAACGATGACGCCGATCATTGACTCGGCTCTGGAGTTCCGCTACGATGTTGTGCCCTGGAATGTATTACACCAGAACCTTTTTGGGTGGATCGCTTTTGAGAAACTCATCCTGTTTCTAGGGTTTATCTTGATTGTGCTGGTGGCGGCCTTTTCGATTATCTCCACGCTGGTTATGCTGACTATGCAGAAGCGGGCCGAAATAGGTATCCTGAAAACAATTGGCTCGACCCCGGCGTCCGTGCGTAAGATATTTGTATTCAAAGGATTAACTATCGGGCTGTTCGGTGTACTTGGAGGTTGGGTTATTGCCCTAACAGCAGCTTACATTCAGAACCGGTTCGAACTAATATCGCTGCCGCCTGATATATATTTCATTAGTTATTTACCGATTGAGGTCCACTGGTTAGATTTCGTGGGAACCGGCATCGCGACTTTCATTATTTGCTTTTTTGCCGCTCTGTATCCGGCCTATCAGGCGGCACGAGTGTCGGTGATAGAGGTGTTGAGAAAATAGCGCTACTGTATGGAGCCAAATTCGCTAAAAATTTAAAGTTATTTGGCGAAAATAGTATATATGGCAAGTGTGATAGGAAGTTAGGGAAATAGGAGTCCGACAATCTTGATTGGCGCCGAAAACAACATTTTATCAGCCAAGGACATACACCGAGAGTTTCGCACTGCCAGTGCGGTGCTGCATGTGCTCAAGGGAGTAAACCTCGAGATCAGCAGCCGTGAAACAGTGGCTGTAACCGGCGCCTCAGGGGTCGGCAAATCAACTCTCTTGCATATTCTGGGCGGCTTGGACCGCCCCACCAGGGGTGAAGTAAGAATCAAGGGAGTGACTCTGAGCAACCAGTCCGAGAAATCTCTGGCGATGTTTCGCAATGAGAGGGTCGGTTTCGTTTTTCAGTTTCACTATTTGCTCGAAGATTTCGACGCCCGGGAAAACACTATGATTCCTATGTTGGTGGCCGGCAAAAGGAAAAGCGAGGCCGCCGGTAAAGCGGAACTGCTTTTGGGTATGGTGGGTTTAAAGGATAGAATGGAGCATAGACCAAATCAGCTGTCCGGAGGGGAACAACAGCGCCTGGCTGTGGCCCGGGCTCTGGCCAACGATCCCGAGATTGTCCTTGCCGATGAACCGTCGGGAAATCTCGACACAGCTACGGGACGCAAGCTACACGAGTTGCTCTTTGAACTCAACGCATCTCAGGGCGTCACTTTCCTGATTGCGACTCACAACCAGGAACTGGCCGGAAGCTGCGCACGAAAGATGTCGATTGTCGACGGCCTTATAGTAGAGAACGAAATAGCAAGGTGAATTAGATATGCTTTGTCAGGACTGCAAGAAAAGAGAAGCCCAGATTCATCTTACACAGATAGTCAACAACGAGAAAGCCTCACTATCGCTGTGTAAGGAATGCGCGGCTGCCCGCGGTTTTCACTCACCTCTCGACAATGTACCGTTCCCTCTGGCTGATATTCTGTCAGGTATGGCGGCCAATTTGCCCGCCGCCACCAAAACCTCACCCGAGGAAACCATTACCTGTTCCTTTTGCGGATTGACGTTTGAAGACTTCACCCGTCAGGGAAGGTTCGGCTGCGGTGAATGTTACAATGCGTTTCGTAATCGTCTTGAGCCTATAATGAGAAAAATCCACGGCGCCTCGTTACACAGGGGTCGCGGGCCGATTCTTCCTGAAGGCGCCGAGGAGACCGAGGAAACGGTGTCGGTCAGAGAAGAGGAGCGCCTCGAAACGGAATTGAAGAGAGCCATTGAAGGCGAAGATTTCGAGCGGGCCGCCGAATTGAGAGACAAGCTTAAGACATTGCGCGAATCGCTGCAAAAAACAAAATAAGAGGTTGAGAATTGAGTACAATGTTTGAAGATATGGCCAAATCTCCGGCGGCGTGGCTCTCGGGAGAGGGCAACGAATCCACGGTCGTTCTGTCGACGCGCGTGCGTCTGGCCAGGAATATCGCTGGATGCAGGTTTCCCGAATCGGCCGACGATGAGACCCGCAAGCGCATTATAAACTATTTTGACTCCTGTCTGGCTCGATCAAAAATGCTCTCTGCGGGCTCTTATTACAAAGCTTCCGACATTGATAAGCTCGACCAGAGTTTCCTGATTGAACGGCATCTCATCTCACCGGCCTTTCTTAATGGAGAATCGTTTAAGGCCCTGTTCATCGACACTGGGGGCCAAGTATCGGTGATGGTCAACGAAGAGGACCACCTTCGCGTTCAGGCTCTCTCGTCCGGGATGGATACTCAGGGTTCTTACTCTAAGGCGGTTGAATACGAATCCGAGATTGGCCGCTATCTCGAGTACGATTATGACCGTGACTTCGGCTATCTAACCGCCTGCCCGACCAACGCAGGTACCGGTATGCGGGCTTCGATGCTGATTCACCTGCCGGGATTGGTACTTACCCGTGAGATCGATAAGGTCATCTCGCACATCACCCGGAGCGGCCTGGTTGTCCGCGGCTTTTACGGCGAGGGATCCGATGTTCTGGGTAATCTTTTCCAAATCTCCAATCAAAACGCGCTGGGATTAACCGAAGAAGAAATCCTGGTTCAGATTGAAAAAACGACCAAAGAGATAATTGAGAAAGAAGCCGCGGCCCGCAAGCGACTTATGGATGAAGCTGAAGATATGATTCAGGACAAAATATGGCGCGCTTACGGAATCCTGCAGAACGCCCGGGTATTGACCTCAGATGAGGTTATGAACCTGCTTTCAGCGGTGCGTTTGGGTCACGCCATGAAAATTATCGACTTTTTGAACGTGGCGCTGATAAATGACATCTTGCTCCTATCTCAGCCGGCTCATCTCCAGAAATATTACGGCTCAGAGATGGACTCTAACCGTCGCGATTTTGTCAGGGCGCAGATGGTGCGGGAGAAGCTAAGGGAGCATACCAGACCTTAGTTGAACAAAATCCCGCGTATATTGTTTATGAGAAGAGACGCAATAATAACATAAAGGATGACAGACCATGAATGAGATGTTTACCGAAGGTGCGCGAAAGGCGATTGAATATGCCCGTGATGAAGCGGCCCGCCTGAGGCACGACTACATTGGTACGGAGCATCTCCTGCTGGGGCTTATCCGGCTTGGCGAAGGTCGCGCTATCGAGATCATCATGAATCTCGGGCTCGAGACAGCCGATTTAAAAGCTTCCATCGAAGAGGTTGTGCAGCCGTCCGGTGGAACCATGACTATGGGTCAGTTGCCGCTGACAGCCCGGGCCAAAAAGACTCTCGAGGTATCCGGTCAGGAAGCGCGGGCTCTGAAGTCCAAGGATATCGATACCGAGCACATTCTGCTGGCTCTGCTCAAGGATGAGGAAGGAGTTGCCTCACAGGTGCTCTCGACCTACGAGATTGATTATAAGGAAGCTTACGAGGAACTCAAGAATATACAGGGTGGGAAACCATCCTCATTCAAAAAGAAACGCAAAAAATCCAAAACACCGGCCCTCGATCATTTCGGCCGTGACCTGACCGAGTTGGCCCGCCGCGGCAAACTCGATCCCATCATCGGTCGCGAGGATGAAATCGAACGCGTGGCCCAGATCCTTTCCCGTCGCAAGAAGAATAACCCGGTCCTCATCGGTGAACCAGGTGTCGGGAAAACTGCCATCGCCGAAGGCCTGGCCCAGCGCATCGTCGACAACAAAGTTCCTCAGACGCTGGAAAACAAACGGGTTGTAACTCTGGATATGGCTTCCCTTGTGGCCGGCACCAAGTATCGCGGACAGTTTGAGGAACGGCTCAAGGCTGTCATGAATGAGATTATCAACGCCAGCGATGTTATCATCTTTATCGATGAAATCCATACCATTGTCGGCGCCGGCGGAGCCGAAGGTTCCCTCGACGCCTCCAATATCTTCAAGCCATCGCTCTCGCGCGGTGAGTTGCGGTGTATCGGCGCAACGACCATGAACGAGTATCGTAAGTACATCGAAAAAGATGGTGCCCTCGATCGTCGTTTCCAGACGGTTATGGTAGACCCGCCGTCCGAAGAGGATACCATCGCGATCCTCAGGGGACTGCGCTCGAAGTATGAAGAACATCACAAGCTGATTATATCCGACGAGGCGATTGATGCCGCTGTGAAGCTGTCTAATCGCTATGTCTCCGGAAAGTTCCAGCCCGATAAGGCCATCGACCTGATCGACGAGGCCGGCTCGCGGGCTCATCTGGCTACCTATACCCGGCCCGAGGAATTCGCGGTAATCGAGGGCGAGATCACGGAACTTCAGGAGAAAAAGGAAAAGGCTGTCAAGAATCAAGCCTTCGAGACTGCCGCTCAGCTTCGCGACGAAATCAAGATGAAAAAGGAAAAGCTCGCCGAACTCCAGAAAAGTTGGGAAGAGTCACGCAATAACGAGAAAGTGGTGCTGACCGCTGACGACGTTGCCACGGTGCTGGCCAAGATGACGGGAATCCCACTTTTCCGCCTCGAAGAAAGCGAGTCGAAACGTCTGATCCGGATGGAGGACGAACTCCGCAAAACTATCGTGGGCCAGGACGACGCCATCAGGATCATCTCCCAGTCGATTCGTCGCGCCCGGGCCGGTCTGTCCGATCCGCGACGGCCGATCGGCACCTTCATCTTTCTCGGCCCCACTGGTGTTGGTAAAACCGAGCTGGCTCGGACACTGGCAAAATTCCTGTTCGAGGATTCGGACTCACTGATTCGAATCGATATGTCGGAGTACATGGAAAAATTCGCTGTATCCCGTTTGATCGGTGCCCCTCCCGGCTATGTAGGCTATGAAGAGGGCGGCCAGCTGACGGAGAAAGTCCGGCGGAAACCCTATTCCGTGGTGCTGCTCGATGAAATTGAAAAGGCCCATCCGGATGTGTTCAACATCCTCCTTCAATTGATGGATGACGGCTCTCTGACCGATTCTTTTGGACGTAAAGTGGATTTCAGAAACACCGTCTTGATCATGACCTCCAATATCGGAACTCGCCAGATCCGGGATTCCAAAACAGTCGGGTTCGATTCCGAGGCCGTCGATGGCTCGTTTGAGACCATGAAGAAACGCATCCTCGACGAGCTCAAGAAGCTGTTCAATCCCGAGCTTTTGAACCGTATTGACGAGACGATTATTTTCCATGCTTTGGAAAGAAATCACATCAAAGACATCATCGAAATCCTCGTGACCGATATCGCCCAGAGAATGGCCGAGAAAGGAATCAGTTTCACGCTGGACGATGACGCCAAGGAGTTTTTGACCGACAAGGGTTATGAACCCGCCTACGGCGCCCGGCCGCTTAAGCGCGCCCTTCAGAAATATCTGGAGGATCCCCTTGCTGAAGAAATTCTGCGCGGCCAGTACGCCGGTGACTGCGATCTCATAATTGGCGCCGACGGTGAAAAACTTATATTCACGTTTAACGACAACAAGGACAAGGAGTCAAAACAGGCGAAAGTGACCAAATAGAACGACCCGCTGGCCGAATTGGAAAAGAATGCGGCTGGATATCGATCCAGCTGTTCTCTTTCTAGGGTAAGCCGCCCGGCTAATATATTGAATACCAGGAAGTTACTATTTTTGGTTGCATTTCTATAGGGATTGATTATAATTGTAGGCCCTTGCGCCGGGCTTTTCCGGCGACAATGTTGATAATGAAAGTTCTGACGAGGTAGATAATGGCACATAAAAAAGGTGTTGGATCATCGAAAAACGGCCGTGACTCGCAAGGCCAGCGGCGGGGCACTAAAGTGTTCGGCGGCGAGAAGGTCACCGCCGGTTCGATTCTTGTCCGCCAGTGCGGTACCCCTATCAAGCCCGGTATGAACGTGGGTATCGGCAAAGACTGCACTTTGTTTGCCAAGGTTGACGGCATTGTACGGTATGAGAGAGTCGGCCGCGACGGCAAGCGAGTTTCCGTTTATCAAGCGGAAGTACAGGCCTGAGCTAAGCCTCGGCGACGAGTTTGAAGGTTGTTGAATGAGTTCAACAACCTTTTTCTATTGCATTCGAGTGAAATCGCCCGACAAAAGGGATTGCGTTGAACACCATGTGACATATATTCACCGGTACCATTATGAGCAGACTTCTCAAAGACCTCAATAAGGACCAGCTTGAGGCCGTAACGACAACTGAGGGGCCGTTACTGGTCGTTGCCGGAGCCGGGTCTGGTAAGACTCGTGTGCTCACCCGACGTTTGGCCTACATCCTCTATGAACGCCTGGCTCAGCCACACCAGTTACTGGCTGTTACCTTTACCAACAAGGCCGCCTCCGAGATGAAAGAAAGAGTCAACTCCCTCCTCGGTGGTGAGATACCATCCCTGAGCGTATCCACCTTTCACTCCTTCTGTGCCCGTTTCCTTCGCCGGGAGGGAGGTGTTCTTGGGTACGACACGAATTACACCATATTCGACGAGAGCGATTCCGAAACGCTGGCCAAAAACTGCATCAAGGAACTAAACCTAGCCGGTAGTCAATTCTCACCCAGGGCTCAACTTCGCAAAATATCAACCGCCAAGAATAAGCTCGTCGGAGCCGAGGATTATGCTAAAAGAGCATCAGGATACTTTGAGAAAACTACCGCGCAAATATACTCGCTGTATCAGGAACGACTGCGCCGATGCAATGCCATGGATTTCGATGATCTGCTCTTCAACTCCGTATTACTGCTTGGGAGCGACGCTGAGATAGGAGACCGATACCGGGAAAGGTTCAAATATATTCTGGTCGACGAGTATCAGGACACCAATCACGTTCAATACCTGCTCTTAAAAAGTCTACTTGGCCGGCACAACAACATCTGTGTGGTTGGAGATGAGGACCAATCCATATACGGTTGGCGCGGGGCCGATATCCGGAACATCCTTGAATTCGAAAAAGATTTCCCCGGCGCCCGGATAATAAAACTGGAACAGAACTACCGCTCAACCCCGATCATCCTCGATGCCGCCTCGGGTGTGATCCGCAACAACGAGGCACGCAAGGCAAAAAAACTCTGGACCGACCGCGAGGGCGGAGACAAACTTCAACTGCTGCTGGTAGACTCGGCCGACGAAGAAGCTGTCGCCGTGGTTGATTTCATACAGCGGGAACAGGATTCCTGCGGCCTCAAAGAGATAGCTGTTCTTTATCGTACCAACGCCCAGTCACGTCCCTTTGAGGAACATCTCAGGAGGGAGAATATCCCTTATCAGATTGTTGGCGGTATTGCTTTCTATCAGCGCAAAGAAATCAAAGACCTGCTGGCTTACCTGAAGCTGATTGTGAACGTGAAAGACGATATCTCCTTCCAGAGAATAATCAATTACCCGAAGCGTGGTATCGGTACCAGATCGCTGGATAACATTCTCAGTCTGGCCCACAGCCGGGGCATTTCGGGCTATGAATTACTGCTGAAGATCGACGACTACCCGGAGTTATCCGCAAAAACCAGGCGAATCAAACCGTTCATCGAGTTGATTGAAAAATACCGACAGGAAAAAGAGTCCGTCCCAATTGACCTCCTGGCGCAGGATCTGGTCGAGGACGTACGGTTTCTTGAAGAGTTGAGACGGGAAGATGAGATTGTCGCGCAAACCAAAATTGAAAATATCGAAGCCTTCATCGAGGGTATGGCCGAGTATGCCGAACACAATGGTGAGGCGTCACTGGAAAACTACCTGGCCGATATATCGCTCTTCACCGACATTGACACCTACAGCGAGATTGAGGACAAGCTCACCATGATGACGCTGCACTCGGCCAAGGGTCTCGAGTTTGACACGGTCTTTATCGTGGGTCTTGAGGAGGGTCTTTTTCCGCTGGCCCGGGCCATATCTGAACCCATGGAACTGGAGGAGGAACGACGGCTGTTTTATGTCGGTGCCACCAGGGCAAAAAGAAAACTGTATCTGGCGAGCGCCACGTCACGCTATCGCTTCGGCGAGGTCGAGTCGATACCATCAAGGTTCATAAAAGAAATCCCCGAAGCTCTCTTAGAAAGACATGAACGGCGTACGCAACGACGGTTTGACCACGAAAGCGGAACCTATCAAACCACCGGGTTCTTCCCGGCCGGGAGGACCCGCGCCCCGAAAGCGACCGGCGTGCACTACGATTACGAGGATTCCGAACTTATGCGCGTGGGACGGATCGTTCAGCACCCTACCTTCGGCAGAGGAAAAATAACCTCGGTGGAAGGATACGGAGAATCACTCACCCTCGAGATTGTGTTTACCGGAGTGGGGAAGAAGAAAATTATGGTGAAGTACGCCAGGCTTAAGATAGTCGGCTAGCAGGGATGGCTCAGCGCAAGGCCTCGGTACCCTTGCCGTAGAATCTGACTACGTCCACTGTCTTTTCCAACTTGACAAGAAAACTGAGGTAAAGTATATCCACACTATGGGTGGAGTTGAGTCTCACGTTAGCGGAAAGAGGCATGAATCAACGCAGCTATAATCCAGGATATGGGCCCACTATCATTCTGGCCGCTATTTTCATTCTATCTCGAATCATCTACTATCTTCTGGGAATACGGTTCGACATAGAGCCATTAACATATTACTGGCAGTATATCGACCCGGAGCTGCTCAGAACCGATCTTCTTCAAAGCGTTTTCTATCTCCACAGCCAACCGCCTCTTTTTAACCTGTTTATAGGAACCGTCCTCAAGCTCTTCGCGGGTAATGAAGTCATGGCTTTCCACCTAGCTTATCTGCTGATGGGGCTCATCCTGAACCTGTCTTTGTATATCCTGATGATCCGTCTGGGATTGGGTAATAGGCTGAGTTTGGTTCTGGTCGGCTTATTCTTAATCAGTCCCGCATGCATCCTCTATGAAAACTTCCTGTTTTATTCTTACCCGGTTGCCACCCTGCTGTGTCTTCTTGCATTGGTCCTGCACAGTTACCTTCAATTCGGGAAAATCCGGTCGCTGATCATATTTTCCGTCCTGATGTTATGTCTGGTATTAACTCGCAGTTTGTTTCATCTCGTCTGGCTGACAGCAGTTTTTCTGATACTGGTCTACTTCAGAAAGGCGCAATGGAGAAGCATTACAATCACTGGAGCCCTGTGTGTTGCGGTTTGTCTTTCGCTGTACGTCAAGAACGCTTATTCATTCGGGACTTTCTCCGCAAGTAGCTGGTTCGGTATGAACTTCAACCGGCTGACCACCCAGAAACTCCCGTATAATGAGCGATTCCGATTAGTTGAAGAGGGAAAACTCTCTCGGTTTTCTCTGGTGGACCCATTTCAACCGCTTGAAATCTATCAGCGCAGGATCGATTTCTCACTGGCCCCAAAGACCGGTCATGCCGTGCTGGACGAAACCCTGAAATCCTCGGGAGCGCCCAATCTAAACAACAGCACCTACCTCGACATAAGCCGGCAATATGCCCGCGACGCCTGGTACGTGCTCACCCATTACCCCGGTACATACGTTAAGAGTCTGCTCGAATCCTCTCAAATTTACTGTATGCCATCGAGTTCATACTACTTCCTTGAGAAAAACCGCCGGCACATTTCCCGACTCGATAAAGCTTACAACCTGATGTTGTTCGGACAGTTTGACTATGAAGAAAAGGTGACGGAGCGGAAGACGTTTTTCCACACCGGCCTGTTTTTGTGGTTGGGATACATCTTCGCCATTATTTACGGTTTCGTTCTGATACGAAAGTCGATTTCGGGCCGAGATGCGACGGCCGCCAATACGGTAACACTACTATTTATATGGTTTAACCTGGTTTACATTACCGTTGTGGGAAACGCCTTCGAACTCGGCGAGAACAATCGTTTCCGCTTTCTTACTGAACCCATGTTCCTGGTCTGTCTCGGGCTCGCAATCAAGAATATATTTAATATCGAACCCTCAGTTGAGATCCCCGAGGGAACCTAGTCGCATCAATTCAGTGATAGCAGCCGTGAGATCATCAGGCGTCGCCGTGCAACGCGGCGGTAGGCACGACGGGCAAGAGCACGAACACCAGGCAGCAAAATAAAAGCACCCAGATACTTTGAGCGGGGGAAAAGCGAAGCCAGCACACCGACAGCCTCCGCGCCTCGGTAGACTTTTCCTTCGGGGGTAATCAGGTGAATCTCTTCGGCCAGTTTACCTTTCACCAGCGTGCCGCGGCGGGGTTGGTCGGTAACAGTGGAAAGAGGCACGCAGTTGACGAGCCCAAGACGATCGAGGTTACGAACCGTGCTGATACTTTTTCGGCAAATAGGACAATTGTCGTCGTATATTAAATGATACTGGCCCATGCGAAGTATAACAAACACAGAAGGCCGAGAGTTCTCTTGTCGAAGTGCGTTAAGTAACAACCGCTTTCGAGGATTCTGACTGAAAAGGCTTGTGGTCTACTCCACCGGCCATTATTATATTGATGGCTGTGGAAATCACAAAATATGAGCCATGAGGCTTGCGTCTCTCGCAAGGGCCGCGGGGGAAGCGAAAATCATCGAGAATGTTCCCATTTGTTCGTCCGAGGGGAACTTGACGACCGGCGAACTTGTTTTAGGCTATATAAATAGGTTATGTTGTCCGGTCGTTGTAGAGGAAAGTAATTACTCTTATGGCTGACCGGAAAAAAGAAGACCTGGCGAAAAGGAAAGCTTTCGAGGCAGAGGCCTTGCCTCACATGGACGCCCTTTTGCGCACAGCTCTTCGAATGACCAGGAATGAAGGTGATGCTGAGGATCTTGTCCAGGAAACCTTCGTCAAAGCGTATCGTTTCTGGGACAAGTTCGAGCCGGGCTCAAATTGTCGGGCATGGTTGTTTAAGATCATGACCAACATCTTCATTAACGATTACCGCTCCAAATCTCGCTCGCCGATGGCGGTAAACGTTGACGAAGTCGACGACAACTTCCTTTACGGTCAGCTGGCCACGGTCGGCGGTGAGGATAATCCCGAACAGCATCTCTTTTCAAAGATTTTTGATGACGATGTTAAGAAAGCTATTGAAAACCTTCCGGACGATTTTCGACTGGTGGTAGTGCTTTCTTTTCTGGAAGGGTTCTCGTATCAGGAGATTGCAGAGATTGCCGATTTACAATTAGGAACCGTAAAATCGCGTCTTCATCGCGGTCGCAAACTGCTACAGAAAGAACTGTTTGAATACGCAATCAAGAACGGCTACGTCAAGGATAAAGCAAAATGAACTGTCAAGACGCCCTCGATTTGCTCTACGATATAATAGACAGAGAAGCTTCGGAAATTGATGCTCAGCGAGTCAAAGAGCATCTGGATAACTGCCGCGATTGTTTCGAGGTTTATCGCCTCGAGCAGTCGGTCCAGGACCTGATTAACGAAAGAGTTCAAAACAGTTTCGATACGCCCAAAGTTGACGAACTCAAGGCTAAAATTATATCTCGACTTGATGAGATTGACCGGGAGAATCCCAACAAGCGAGAAACAAGTTTTTTTAGGCTGTCGACCAGGACGCTGGTCGCGGCGGCGTCACTGGTCATTCTTATCGGCGCAAGCTTCATGATAGCCGCCTTCTATCGGCACAATGACCTGTATAAGCCCCTTGAACGGGCCCACTGGTCGGCTGAGGAAAATCCCAACGAATTCCAGAACAGTCCCGTAACATCGGCCATTCTCGCCGATATCCAGCAGAATCACCGGCTCGATCTCGCCCCCGAGCTAATGGACTACCGCATGATCGGGGGAGGTACCAGAGAAATCATGGGTGCCCGGATGAATCACCTGGTTTACACCAACGACGACGGTTTTGTATCAGTGTTCCTGGTTCCGGCCGATCAGTTTGAAATCAGCTCGGATCTGCAGGAAACCCGGATTGTTAAGGGCGGTATCGTTTTCTTCGATCATAACTGCCGGGGATGCCGACTGGTGTATCATCGGGCCGGATCGCTGGTAGTGATAACGGCCTCGACCGACCGCGAACTCGACCTGTACAACTTCGTCCCCGAGCAATCAATTATATAAGCACCTCGCTTTCGATTTTATTATTGCCTGAACGGATAACTCTGCTCTTTTTTCTCAATCATGGAACGCATGTTCATGCTGTTTGAGATTACGCGAGCGAACCACACCTTCCGAACGGTCGTGTTGGCACACGCTGTGCTCTTCATCCTCGCATGTTGCTGGCCATTGGGCGTTCTGGTCGCGTCTGATCAAAATACCGATGAATATCTGACCAGCGACAAACGAAGCAGACTCATGGCCGCGCAGGAGCAAATGCTCAACGGTGAATTCGCGTCCGCGCAAGCCATTCTTGATTCGCTGGTGTCGGATTACCCCGATGACCCTCTCGGTTACATGTACAAGGCCGCGGTGTACATGGCCGAAATGACCGACGCCGAGGAGAACCTGTATCCCCATGAATTCAAGACACTGATCGATGCCACCGTTTCGTTATCGTCGGTTGGCCTCGAGAAAGCGGATTCCCCTCACGAAGTTGCCTGGATGAAACTGTCCGAAGGCCATGCCCACGCCAACAATGCCCTCTGGGAGTCGCGCTTTGGATCTTTCACCTCGGCCCTCAAACAGGCGTTTGAAGCCCGGTCGTGCTACGAGGACGGGCTGAGTGCCGACATCACGTTGTACGACCTCTACGCCGGGCTGGGGATGTTTCACTATTGGAAATCGGCCAAGGCCGGCGTTCTCAGATGGATCGGTCTTTTCAAGAACGAGAAAGACAAAGGCATTGCCGAACTTCGCCTGGCTGTCGATTCCTCGCTGGTGTCGTCGCAGATGGCGCGCAACGCCCTGATCTGGATCTGGCTGGACAAGAAGGAATACGATTCGGTAGTGACAATATGCCAGGCGATGCTTGAGAAGTTTCCTCACGGCAAAGTGTACCTGTGGCCGCTGGCCGAAGCTTATTTCAAAACGGAAAGGTACGATCTTGCCGCCGAGACTTATCAGGCATTGCGCAAGAAACTGGCCGAGTCTCCGGGGAATTACCGAAATCTTATCGAGTGTGATTACAACCTGAACCGATGTTACGATAAACTGGATCTGGACGAGCTAGCGATCCTGGCAGCGCGCCCTGTTGAGGACTATTACAATTTGATTCCCGATGACACCAAACGCCGCCAGCGCAGCAAACTTGATTTCCTTCGCCGCGTCGCCAAACGCACGCCGTGAGCTTCGACCTGCCCGAAACATTCTGCAACGTGGTCCGTCTATATGAAGTGAAAGGAAAACCTGCATGACTCTCTATCCCGAGGATATCGAGATACCGGCCGGGCTAACTACTCCGGAATTCATCCTGCGTCCGCTTCGCTCTATCCACAACGACCGTGACTACGATGCGGTCATGTCCAGCCGTGAGATGTTGTTGATGTGGGGTAGAAGCGACTGGCCCGCCGAAGACTTTACGCTGAGGCAGAATCTTGATGACCTGATCCGTCACGAATCCGAGCACATAGACCGGGTCGCTTTTACCTATACGGTCATGAACCCTGCCGAATCGACCTGCCTGGGGTGCGTTTACATTCGCCCCCTCAGAGCTTTACTCACTAATCTGGGTGCCGAGGTCGGCGCGATCGAATCGGTCGATGCGCGGGCGGCCGTGGTGTCTTTCTGGGTCAGGCAGAAGCGGCTCGATGATGACCTGGACAAGCGGTTGCTTGGTTCGCTGATTGACTGGTTCGGGCGAGAGTGGCAGTTCTCGTCGGTATCCTTCCGATCGAACAGCGACGATACTCGTCAGACGCGTCTTTTCGAGCTGGCCGGTCTAAGACGCCTCCGCACGATTGCTCTCCCTGACAAATCAGGCCACTTCTACATTTACGGTTAGGCCGGTAAGTCGAAGCCTCTGCTCGGCATAGGATTCACCAAAGTAAGTGGATTCAACGTGTTCGCCGATCCCGTCGATTGCCGCGATGGTGGTACGCGTGGGATGTTGCGGATGATGACACCATTACAAAGATCCAGCCCACCAGGAATTGAAATACGTTCCGTTTTGCCGCCGATTCCTGTTTATCGAGAGATCGATGCGGAAAGGCACCCGGTAGGCTGTCTTTGAACCAAATGATCAGCGGATGAGGCCGAAAACGCAGGAAGCCAGGGGCAAAACACGTTTTAGCCCGCCGCCCGACTATGACATGTATGGGTGGGCTTTATTCCTGGACCGGGTCTGGCCGTGCGATTAGGAAAATCTCCGCCAAAGGCGCGACTGAGCAAGGATGAGCCGCAGAGATATCCTCAAAGGCAGTTTGACTGTTGAAGTCGGTTTCGCCGTGAGGAAACCGGCCGAGTTCGTCGTTATCAGCATTCAACAAAGGATGGTCAGGAACGAAACCCCGGGATGGCGAAACCGGCGAGCTGAAAGTCCTCATCGATGATTCGATCATGCGGTGATGTCGGGTTTCTTCTTCCCAAAGCTCATCCGGAACCCGACCTATTAGGCACTGAGCTTTTTTCCAAATTTTCTCCGGATTCTTTTCAGATTGACATCAATTGACGTGGGTTTTTCGATGTAAGTCGTTGAAAAATATGAGCAGTCGTGCGGGTTCAAATCCCGCCTTCCGCATTAAGACAGAAGAAAACCTCAGGCGATTGGCCCGGGGGGTTTTGTTGTTTGTGTCGTGATGATCCCGCAGCAATTCCTGAAAGTTCAGGACAGGGCGGTGTGGCACCGGGGCCGGAAGGATTGTTTGACAGACAGCCGTATCGTCGCTAACTTGCAGTAAGTACTTATCAGATCATTCCTGCATAGGGGATAATATGAATAGAGTAGCCGTTACACTCGCTTTTCTTCTGATGCTCTCCCCCGCACACGCAACCGTAATCAATGTTCCGGGTGACCAGTCGACCATCCAGGCCGGGATTGATGTCGCCTTGCCTGGCGATACCGTCCTGGTCGAACCGAGCGAGTACAGCGGAGACGGGAACCGGGATTTAGATTTCCATGGGAAGAATATTCGTCTGGCGCTATCGGAACTCGGACCGCTGGGAGTCTTTCTCAATTGCGAGGGGACCGAAAGTGAGCCGCACCGGGGATTCTGGCTGCACAGCGGTGAGGACTCCACGGCGGTTATCGACGGCTTTACGATAATCAACGCCTATGCACCGGAATGGGACAATGCAGCCGTGCTCATCGAGGGTGCCTCGCCAAAACTCATCAACTGCGTTATTGAAAACAATGTCGGTAACGGGGTGAGGGTCAATCAGGGGCAGCTTTTGATGTATGACTGTATCGTCCGGGATAATTCCGGCTCGGGCGTGCGGGTGGATGAAGCTCCGGCGGTCATTAGCGGCTGCGAGATTACTTCCAACGCACTCGACGGTGTTTTCTGGAACGCCCAGTGGTACGGACACCGTTTCGATATGGTCGACTGTCTTGTACGAAGCAACTACGGAATCGGTGTCTATCTCATGATCGGCAGTGGGACATTTCACGTTCGCAATTGCACTTTCGCGTTGAATGTCACCGGTTTCACGTACGACTGGAATTTCCCCAAAGCCAACTTAGCTGAGACATCGGCAGCGATCGATACCTCCATCGTCGAGAACTGTATCTCGGCTTTCAATACTCAATATGGTTTCGTTTCGCATGTGTGGGCGGGTGAGGTGGCGGTTCGCTGCAACGACGCTTACGGTAACCAGATCGAGGATTTTCACAATGTGGGGGTCGGACCGGGCGATGTGTATGACAATATCTCCGAGGATCCGCTTTTTTGTGACCCGGCCGCAGGAGATTTCACACTATCGGGAAGCTCTCCCTGCTTACCGGAGAATAACGATTGTGGCACGTTGATGGGAGCGTTCGGAATAGGTTGTGATTGTTGCCTGATCAGCGGTGATGTTGACCGCAGCGGGCACACCAATCTGCTGGACGCGGATTATCTTGTAGGTTGGCTTTTCCGCGGCGGGCCGGCTCCGATCTGCAGAGAAGAGGCTGATGTCGACGCCAATGGTCAACCGGATATACTGGATATCGATTATATCATAGACTGGCTTTTCCGGTCCGGTCCGGCGCCGGTGCCGTGTTCTTAATGTCGCAGACAAGGTAAGTTATACGGGTGCCTTCAGTTGATGAAACTGGGGGCTTTTTGTATCCCGGCTTGTGAGAACAAAACGGAGGGCCGGACGTATAACAGAATAACTTGCAGAACTCAGCAGGAAAGGAGGAAGCAGCATGTCTCGATTCAAGCCGCTCTTCGTACTAATAATCCCGATACTTATTACGGTTTCTATCGCTTACGGTGCGGAGATTCACGACGCGGTCAAGGACAGCGACCTGGAGCTGGTCAAAGAACTTATCACAAATGACGCGAGCCTGGTTAACTCTGGAAGCGAGTCCGGGGCGATGCCGCTGCACATCGCGGCGGGCAGGGGGGATATGGCCATGGCCAAACTTCTTCTGGATAACGGCGCACACGTCGAAGCGTTAGACGGCAACGCTTTCACCCCGCTGTTGAGAGCATGTATGGGCAACCAGAAAGAAATGGTCGAACTTCTGGGGCACCGGGGGGCCAATCTGCGGGCCGAGCATCCGGTTTTCGGCAGCGCTATCACGCTAGGCTACTGGCAGGAATGCATAAGAGGCAAGTCCGGACTGACGGAATATATGCTGGCCCAGGGCGTGCCGTTTGACCCCAATGCCCAGGTGATGGGTGTGACCATGCTTAATTTGGCGTCAACTTTCAAGAATACCGATATGGCGAAACTGGTTATCGGGCTGGGTGCCGATGTCAACGCGATCAGTGACGGGCGCGGCAAGACCGAGCTCGGCTTCGCGGCTCTGTGCGGAGCGATCGAGATTGTAAGCCTGCTGGTAGAAC
Organism: Candidatus Zixiibacteriota bacterium; assembly: GCA_020351995.1. Classification (GTDB taxonomy): domain Bacteria; phylum Zixibacteria; class MSB-5A5; order GN15; family FEB-12. Next base: position 79,390 of record CP070674.1, on the reverse strand, counting down.
GCGGAGCCACGCCTGACATGCCTGACAGCGAGGGTAATCCACCTATCAAGGCAGCGGTGGAGCGAGGCTTTCTGGAAATCGTGGAGATATTGCTGAAAGCCGGGGCGAAAGTGGACTTCGTTGATGCCGCCTCCGGCCAGACACTGCTCCACATCGCAGCACAGCGAGGATATCGAGACATAGCGGTGGCGCTGGTAGAGAAGGGGCTGGACGTAAGTGCCAACGACGCGGACGGTAATACCCCGATGTTCTATGCCGTCAAGTACGGACATAAAATGATCGCGGAACTACTGTTCGAAAACAGCGGCGTGAAACCGGGTGACTGGGATGAGAGCTTTGGAGCACCGGCTGAATTGGCCGGAACCGACGCCGGCAGCGACGCCGTAATCCGATGCCTCCTTCACCGGGGATGGTCCATCAAGACCCGGGATCATTTTATAGTTATGGACGCCGAAGAGTTCGGGACGGTCCGACCGGATGAGCCGTCGCTTAACAATGGCTGCCTGGTGCCATCGGAACTGAAAGACCAGAATGTGGTGGCCATTTATTCCACATATCATGGAAGACCGGGAGAGCCGGCCTTTATTCACGAGATCGAAGATTCGTTGAAGCAGGTTCTATACGTACAGAGTAAATTGGATGCGTGGGAAGGCTGTAAGAACACAGTGTACGTGGGTCCCGGAGAGAATGGGACACATGGCGGTATCGAATTATTTCCTTTCATGGTAACGGAGAGCAATCCGGCGCTGGCTTATTTTATGAAAGTTGACGGATTGACAATTTTTTATCCCGGCTGGCCGCCCGAGGATTTCGAGAAATTCAAGAAGGATATTGAAGGCCTGAAGAATCAAGTCGGACCGGTCGACATTGCTTTTCTCCCCGCCGCTCAGTCCGAAGGGGACAACGCCGTGGCCCGCTATTGCATGGAACAGCTTAATCCGAAGATGGTGGTGCCATTTCACAGTTCGCGTCGCGTGGGGCCATACCTGAGGCTGGCCGGTGAGATTGCGGACTGGGGATATACGGCCCGGACTTTCTGTGCCGAGAATTCCGGCGATTACTTCATGTATAAGACGCAAATGTAAGGATTTCGACATTATAGAAGCAGACCCTCGGGCACGAGCCTACGGAATGCAGTTTATCTCATGGTGATCAGACTCAACGTTGGTCATCCAGATTGTCGACCATGGATGTTCGGCGGTAGTGTCTCTATCCCACTCATCTTCTACGCACTCAGGTACAAGTTCCTGAGCAACAGCGAATCGCCGGGTGATTTCCACCAGAGCTGAATCCGGCAGCCGCGACGAAGATTGCGCGGAAACGAGCAGAAGCGACGAAACAACTACTGATGAAAACATTGCCAAGTATCTCCTTTGATGGCGACGTTCTCCAAGGCCAGGTCCCCTTCCGCACTTTGGTCAGGAAGTTAGTAAAATGACGTGCCGGGTACGGCATCTGTGCAGAATAGGCAGTGGCAAGAGACTGAAGGCCGCTAAATTAGAGTTCCTAGAAGTTTTACCAGTCACCGGTGGCTACCTGGCTCAAATGTTTTATCGTTGACACAGCGGGGTTGTCAGCGTTACTTGATTTTGATATCGGGCGTTAACTTGCATGGAAGATGACAGTACGCGGACATATATAGCGCTGTCTGCGGGCACCCTTGTTTCACATTACAAAATTATCCGAAAGATCGGCGCCGGCGGGATGGGTGAAGTGTATCTGGCAGAAGATACCAAACTTCACCGGCAGGCCGCATTAAAACTTCTGCCGGCCAACTGCTGCCAGGACGAGGAGTTCCGGCGGCGTTTTATCAGGGAAGCGGAGGCGGCCGCCAAGCTGAATCACCCCAATATAGTCACAATCTACGAGGTGGATGAATTCCGGGGACGTCCTTTCTTCGCGATGGAACACGTCGAGGGACAGAGTCTCAGAGAACTCATCAAGTCGGGTCCGGTGGATATTGAACGGGTGGTTCAACTGGCCATTCAGGTTCTTGACGGACTAAATGCGGCCCATGAAAAAGGTGTAATCCATCGGGACATCAAACCTTCGAACATTCTTATCGATACCTATGGACGTCCCAAGATCGTGGATTTCGGTCTGGCGGCGATAACAGGTGGCGAGCAACTGACCAAGAGCCACTCAACCATGGGAACGATTCAGTATATGTCACCGGAACAGATCCAGGGTGGCAAGGTTAGGGCAACATCTGATCTCTTCTCATTCGGCATAGTTCTCTACCAGATGCTGACAGGGGAGCTGCCGTTTACGGGAGAATACGAAGCTGCCGTTGTCTATGCTATAACCAGTGAGGAGCCGCCGACCATCCGCAGTCTGCGCCCCAGCGTCGTTCCAGATATCGAGACGCTGGTTTTCAAACTGCTCGAGAAAGACGCTGAACTCAGGTATCAAACGGCTTCCGGGGTAATTGCCGACCTTAAGCGCATCTCTCAGGCAGCGGGCATGAAAACACCCAGCGCGCGAATCGCGGCCGCACGCCGCAGGCGCAAGTACCTGCTGCCCACGTCGGTGGCGGCAATAGTAATCATTGCGGTTTTGGTACTGACCACATGGAAATTTGGTCTTATGTCTTCCCAGAACGCTATGGCCGGGGAAAATCTGCTCGCGATCATGTATTTTGAAAACATGGCAGACCCGGCTGACACGGGGAAGTTGGGTGAGATTATTACCGCGCTCCTGATTACCGACCTGTCCGAGTCGCAGCGCGTAAAGGTTATGTCCAGTCAGCGCCTCTGGGATATTCTCAAGCAGGTGGGTCGCGAGGGCCAGAAAACAATAGACCGCGATGCCGCCTTTGAGGTTGCCCGTAAAGCTCACTGCCGTTCAATGATAACCGGGGCGATTCTTCAGACAGAACCGACCCTGCTGGTAACCTCGCACCTGGTCGATGTCAGCAGCGGTTTGACAGTCGCTTCCCAGCGTGTGGAGGGACGGGTGGGAATGGCCGTCCACGACTTTGTTGACCTGCTTACGGCAGAAGTTCGAAAAGACCTGGATATCCCCGTGGGAGTGGCCGGTGAACGTGACAGGCCAGTGGCTGAGCTCACCACCAGTTCCGAGGAAGCCTATCGGTATTATATGGAAGGTCTGGAGTTTCAAAATAAGCACGAACTCACAGAGGCCAGAGGACACTTCCTCAGGGCAGTGGAATTGGATTCGACGTTTGCCATGGCCTTGTGTCGACTGGGGTGGTTGAGCGAAGGAAACGAAGGTTTAAAGGCGCTCGAGGCGGCTATGAAGTTGCGCGACAAGGCAACCGAGAAAGAAAGGCTACATATACTGGCCCGGTATCATCTCAGTCGCTATGACTTTGGCACAGCAGAAGGGGTTCTCCGGCGATTCGTCAAATCGTATCCTGACGAGAAGGAAGCGTGGTATGATCTTGGAGTGGTGTACGCGCAACGCGGGCATATGGATTCAGGAATAATCTGCCTGGAGCAAGTCATCCAGCTTGATCCCTTCTGGGAGGAACCTTTCAACCGTCTGGCTTACTGGTATGATCGGCAGGGCCAATACGAGAGTTCAATTCAAGCTATCGATAAGAATATCCAGCTCGCCCCGGGAGACCCCAATCCTTATGACACGAAAGGTGAATTGCTGGCTCTCCAGGGACAGCTTGATGAAGCCAAGCAAGCGTTCGCGAGGGCGCTTGAGATTTCTCCCGATTTCGGTTACTCGATTGACCGATTGGGCGAGATCTTCGCGCTGGAACGCAAGTATGATTCGGCGGAGATCTACTTTCAGAGGAAGGTAACCAGCGAGTATGACTATCACCGCAGCCGGGGGCGCTCGTATATGTGCACAGAGCTAGCCCTGCAGGGACGGGTACGGCAGGCTCTCGATCGGTTTTATGAGGCGGAGCTGGACGACGTGGCGGACGGTGTAGGCCCCTGGGACAAAAGACTGTGGCAAGCAGTGTTGTATTCGGGAATAACAGGCGATGCGGATTCGATAGTTGCGCGCTGGAACGGCGTATTCGATCTTTCAAATGAGCTGATGCCTGGTCGCTGGATGCCAACCTATCAATACCCACACCTGTGGGCCATACTCAGCCTTGTTGAAGCAGGGGCGCCGGACGATGCGGAGGATATGCTCAAGACCTGGGAGGCACGAGATGGATTTACGTCGGACCATACTCATATCGCCGCTCAAGCCGCTGTCGAGTACGCGAGGGGAAACTTTCAGATGGCGGCAAATCTCTTTGACTCGTCATTGAGTTTCGTGGAGCTTCGACGGACCTGGACTTATTTCCAGTATAGTTATTGGCTCGGGCGGACGCTTTTTGAATTTGAAAAACACGATCGAGCAATAGAGATCATGAGCGAACTGGCCAATATGTACAGTTATGGTAAGTTAGCTCTCCCTCTTGAGACGGTAAAGCTTCACTATTATCTTGGCCGGGCTTATGAGGCCGATGGGCAGCCGGAGAAGGCGATACCCCAGTATGAGGAATTTCTCTTATACTGGGAGAACGCCGACCCGGAATTGCGCCTTCTCGGTGACGCTAAAGAGAGAGTCGCCAGGCTCAAGCAGACCATCTGATGATGCGAATGGCATCGGTCTTATCTCAACAAAATAACACTGATAAAATCTTCTATCGTGGCGGTAGTTATCGATATTTCCTTGACGGAACCGCTTCGTCTTGCCTATATTAAAATATATAGTTGTATCTACTTTCTGCTTTACATCACCGACTACATCTGAATCGTAATAGGGAGGTATCTGATGGCACGACTGCATGTTTTTGTTGCATTGTCAGTACTGATTCTAACAAGCGCTGTGAGCTCTGGCCAGCTTCAGTCCGCTATCACGAACGACCTCGCGTCAGTACCGCTGGCTTTCACGGAGAACCAGGGGCAGTGGGATGAACAGGTGCTCTTTCGGTCTAACGCCGGTGGAGCCACTATGTGGTTTACCACCGATGGTGCATTTTACCAATTCACACGACATGTTCGAGCCTCCGAGTGTGGACCATTCAACCCCTTGTCCATGATGGAGCTGGATAGTGTGGAAACGGTTATGATCAAGGCTTCGTTTGTAGGGGCCGACCCAGAACCGAGCATCCGTGGTGAGAACCCGCTGGGATATAAATGCAACTACTTCATTGGTGACGACCAGGCGCGGTGGCGTACCAATGTTACGAACTACAGCGCCGTTGTTTACGAGGACCTATATCCCGGTATCGATCTGAAGTATTACGGCAACGGCAGGGAAATGGAATACGACTTCATTGTTTCACCAGGCGGCGATCCGTCAAAGGTAGTGATCGAGTATGACGGCGCAGAGTCGGTGTTTGTCAACGAGGTCGGTGAATTGGTAGTCCAGACCGAATGGGGACAGGTAATCGAGCGGACACCAGTGGTATATCAGCTTCGCGACGGAGAGCGGGTGGCCCTTGATGGTCAATACCGGCTTGTCGGCGAGAAATGTTTCGGGTTTTGTCTGGATTCCGATTACGATCCCATATTAGCGGTAGTGATAGACCCGGTGTTGTCGTTCGGCACGTATCTTGGTGGAAGCGGCGACGACTATGGTTATGGCATTACGGTAGATGCTTCCGGCGCAATATATGTGACAGGAGAGACATACTCTACTGATTTCCCGGTGCTTGACGCGTACCAGTCGGATCAGGGAGGCAGCGACGTTTTCGTAACCAAGTTTAGTGCTACCGACAACAGCCTGGTATTCAGTACATATCTGGGGGGAAGCAACCAAGATGTCGGCATTGATATCGCTGTTAGCACTGCCGGGGAAGTGTACTTAACGGGAATTACAGCATCGTTCAATTTCCCAATGGTTGATCCGTATCAGGCATCGAAGGTAGGTTCGGCCCTCGACGGCTTTGTAGCCAAGCTTAGTAGTGATGGTGGCTCACTGCTTTACAGTACCTATTTGGGCGGGGACGCTCGGGACGACGCCTACCATATTGTCGTGGATGAGACGGGGGCAATGTATATTGCGGGTTTCACCGCCTCATCCAATTTTCCGACCTTTAACCCGTTCCAAACGGACCAGGGAGGTGATGACGCTTTCGTCACCAAACTGAGTAGCGGCGGCAACAGCCTGGTCTACAGTACATATCTAGGGGGAAGTGGCCAGGAGGGTGCTGCTCATGGCCTTGCCGTGGATGCATCCGGCGCGGCCTATGTAGTCGGATTTACTTATTCAACTGATTTCCCGACATTGGATGCATACCAGAACGCGAATAACGGCGCACCCGATGCTTTTGTGTCAAAATTGAGCAGTGCCGGAAACAGCCTTGTCTATAGCACCTATCTCGGAGGAAGTCTCGCCGACTACGGCTATGGCATTGCAGTGGACGCCTCCGGGGAAGCGTATGTGACCGGGACCACGTTCTCCACCGATTTCCCGACGGCGGTACCGTACCAGACACATCAGGGGAGTGCCGATGCCTTCATAACAAAATTCAACAGTGCCGGAAATGATCTTGCCTACAGCACCTACCTGGGGGGAAGCAGTGACGAACAGCCCTACAGTATCACAGTGGATGATTCCGGGTCGGCTTATGTGATTGCCTATACTTATTCTACCGATTTCCCGACCTTCAATCCTTACCAGGGCGCATATCATGGTGGCGTGGATGCCGCTGTTGTAAGGATGAACGTATCGGGCAGTAGCCCGGTGTTCAGTACCTACCTTGGCGGAAGCGACCGTGACATGCCCCGCGACATCGCCATAGATACGACAGGAGCGGTTTATGTAACAGGCGAGACAATCTCCACCGATTTCCCGACTCACAACCCTTACCAGGATTCGCTCGCAGGGAATAACGATGGTTTTGTCATCAAGCTCAGCAGCGGTGAGATTGAATTCAGCGAGCCGGTTGATTATGTAGTCGGACTGTATCCTTCATCGGTGTACTCCGGTGACCTTGACGGCGACGGGGATAAGGACCT
>CP070674.1:52831-72352 GCA_020351995.1 Candidatus Zixiibacteriota bacterium | reverse complement strand
TACATCTCGCGGCGTTCAGCGTTGGTCATCTGGTTCTGGATTACGCCGGTGTTCAATCCCATGAATTCATATATTTTGCCCATCCACTCACGGTCACGACGGGCGAGATAATCATTTACGGTAACGATATGGACGCCTTTTCCCGACAGGGCGTTCAGATAAGTGGGCATGGTAGCGACAAGGGTTTTGCCTTCACCGGTGGCCATTTCGGCGATCTTGCCCTGGTGCAGGGCGATACCGCCCATGAGCTGTACATCGAACGGAACCATGTTCCATTCGGTGGGCTGGCCGACCACATCCCATCTCAGTCCGAGCAGGCGCCGGCAGACTTGCTTGACCGCCGCGAATGCCTCGGTCATGATATCGTCGAGGGTCTCTCCGGCCTCAAGGCGCTGTTTGAACTCGTCGGTTTTGGCTTTCAGGTCGTCGTCGGACAGGTCTTGAAGTTTTTCGTAGAACTGGTTTATTTCTTCCACGAGCGGCATCATCTTCTTGATATCTCGCTCGTGTTTGGTGCCGAATATTTTTGTAATTAATTTGCCAATCATTTTTTATCCAGAGAGTTATACATTTCGGGCTATTTGAGGATACGAAATTTTTGATTTAAAGGCAATAACGGCTTTCTACAGTGACAAAGTTGAGAGAAAGGCCGCATATTCCGCTTGATATACAATTCCGGCGGGCGTAGATTCAACTGCGTATGAGCGAAATGGAACGAGGAATCGTGGTCGCGACACGGGGGAGACTCTTTGAGATCAGGGCTGAAGATGGTTCGCATCTTAAATGCGAAGTAAGGGGAAGTGTCAAGGCCCGCGCCGACGCGACCACCCCGGTGGCGGTGGGTGACGATGTTCTTTTCAGCCGGACTCACAAAAGAGGTGTTATCGAAGAGGTTCTCGAGCGCCGTACGGCTTTCGGGCGTCCCGCGAAGGGAATGGAAGGGAAACTGCAGATTATCGCCGCCAATCTCGACCGGCTGGCGATAGTCTCCTCAGTGAAATCACCGCCGTTGAAAACAGGTCTGATTGACCGGGCTATCATAGCCGGCCATGCCGGGCAGATGTCGCCGTTTGTAGTCATAAACAAGATCGATCTCGGACATACTGGTGAGGTCGACACGGTCGTGCCGGCCTATCGCGCGCTTGGCTATGAAGTGTTCACGGTGTCGGCCATAACCGGCGAAGGCATCGATGACTTGAAAAAGAGCCTTATCGACCACCGGACACTTTTCGCCGGTCACTCCGGGGTGGGGAAATCGTCGATTCTCAATGAGCTTATTCCCGGCCTGGATCTCAAAACCAGGGAGATTTCGTCCTTCAGCAACCGGGGCAAACATGCCACTACCGCAATTGAGCTTTTCGAGTTGCCCTCGGGAGGATACTTGGTTGATTCGCCGGGGCTGAAAGTGATGGGATTGTGGGACGTCAGCAAAGAGGACTTGACGGCTTATTATCCTGATTTTGAACCTTTTCAGCACGGGTGTCGTTTTAGTCCATGCAGCCACATCCATGAGCCCGATTGCGCTGTCAAAAAAGCCCTTGAAGAAGGGGAAATCCACCGATTTCGCTGGGAGAATTATGTTGCCATCGCGGAGTCAATTTAACTATATTCGGCGGTTAAGTTAACAATTCATAAGGGCTTACCGATAACAGTAGAGTATGGCTTCAAGAGACATAGAGTTTAGAGTCGGGATTATCATCATTATCGGTATTATCATGCTGGGTGGGTCCCTTTACTGGCTGCGTGACTACCAGTTGGAGCGTAACGCGCAGGTTATACGGGTCCGCTTTGCCGATGTTGGTACTCTCGAAGTAGGCGACAAGGTCACCGTATCCGGCGTCCGGGCCGGGAAAGTCAGCGATCTGAAGCTGGCCGAAGGCGGGGTAGAGGTCGAGTTACTGCTTTCCCGAGAGGTTGTTCTTAAACGCGATGCCGTTATCGCTATCAGAAACCTGGGGTTAATGGGTGAACGCTTTATTTCGATTGAACCGGGGCGGGATACCGCTTTGTTCGACGCATCGATTGTCGCTGACGGCACCTATGACACGGGTCTTCCCGAAGTAATGGGGCTGATGGGCGAAATGATCGTCGAACTGCGCTCCCTGGTCGGATCGTTCAAGAAAACGATTGGTTCAGACTCATCGCTTGCGAAATTCAACAACACCGTGGCCAATCTTGAATCGGTGTCATCGTCGCTGGCCGACTACATGAAACGCAATGAAAGCCGTCTCGACAGAACCGCCGACAATTTCTACCGGGCTTCTCAAGAGCTTAACCGGATGCTCTCACAGAACTCACCCAAGATGGATTCGGCTACCGCGAGGGTGGACCGCATTACGGTCAAAATGGAGGATTTCGTCGGACAACTTGATAGCCTGTCGCATTCGTTCCGGCAATTCGCCCGGCAACTGGAAAATCCCGACGGGACTCTGCAACTTCTTATCGAAGATCGCAGACTGTACGATGATCTGAGGCGCACGGCTGACAATATCGATGACCTGGTGACCGATATCCGCGCCAACCCCGGAAAATATATTAATCTGAAGCTGGAGTTATTTTAGTCAATGGCCAAGTACAGACTGGCTTTCGGACTTCATAATCACCAGCCGGTGGGCAATTTCGATCATGTCTTTGAATATGCCCATGATAAAGCTTACCGATCCTTTCTTGAAGTATTCGAAAAACATAACCTGCGCATATCGCTGCATCAATCCGGCATTCTCTGGGAGTGGCAGCAGAAGAACCACCCGGAGTATCTCGATTTGATCAACCGACTGGTACGACAGGGACGGTTGGAGTTGATGACCGGTGGTTTCTATGAGCCGATCCTGACATCGATTCCGGAACGCGACGCGGCGGGACAGATAAAACAGCTCAGCACCTATATCGAGAAGAAATTTGATGTTACTCCGGAGGGGCTGTGGCTGGCCGAGAGAATATGGGAGCCGCACCTTCCCAAACTACTGGCCCTCGCCGGTGTCAAATTCCTGCCGGTCGACGACACGCACTTCATTTATGCCGGGTTTGAGCACAGCCAGTTAACCGGGCCTTTCGTCACGGAACACGAGAACTACCGGGTTACACTGCTGCCCATATCTAAACGGCTCAGATACCTGATACCTTTCGGTACGATCGAGGAGGTTATCAATGAGTTGAAATCGCTCGCGGATAAAGATCCTTCCGGGATGGTCATATATGCCGATGATGGCGAGAAATTCGGCAGTTGGCCCCAGACACACGAGCACTGTTACGAAGATAAATGGTTGTCGAAGTTCTTTGAGGCCCTTGAGGAAAACAGCGACTGGCTGGACGTTATCACTCTTGGCGAGGCGGCGGTGTCTGATGCCGCCGGACGGGCGTACCTTCCCTCAGCCTCGTACGCCGAGATGCTCCACTGGTCATTACCTCCGAAAGCGTTTGTGGACTACGAGGAATTCGAAACCTACCTCAAAAAGCACGGCAAGCTGGAACAGTTTGGCCGCTTTGTACGTGGCGGTCACTGGCGAGGTTTCCTGGCCAAGTATGATGAGGCCAATCTTATGCATAAGAAGATGCTTCACGTTTCGGAAAAACTGGCCGATGCTGAAGCGAAGCACAAGAGAAACAAACAGGTGAAAGTCGCCCGGGATCGCCTTTACGCCGGCCAGTGCAATTGCCCTTACTGGCACGGTGTTTTCGGAGGGCTCTATCTGCCACACATTCGACAGGCGATTTATCAGAATCTTGTCGAGGCCGAAGCCATTATTGATGGTCTGTCCGACGAAGGGAAAATAGTCTGCACCGTCAGAGACTTCGATGCTGACGGTTATGATGAAATGCTGATAAGTAATCGGCACTTATCGGCGCTTTTCAAACCGTCTCGCGGTGGCAACCTCGTGGAGTTGTCTTTGAAAAACTACCACTTTTCAGTCACCGACACTCTCACGCGTCGGAAAGAAGGATACCATCTGAAATTGGATCGGGCCGTCGCTCCCGGCCAGGCGAACAAAACAGAGTCAATACACGACCTGGTGGTGGCCAAGGAAGCAGGACTTAAAGAGCTTCTGGTCGAGGACTGGTATCTAAAACGCTGTTTCATAGATCACCTTTTCGACGGCGAGGTCGATTTTGACATTTTCCGCAGCGGTGTCTTCCGTGAGGATGGTGACTTCGTCCTCGAACCCTATCTGGGGCGTTTCGACGAGACGGCCGGCCGCCTCGACCTTGTCCGTGAGGGGCATTTGTGGCGCGCCGAAGGTGTCGTTGACATAAAACTGACTAAACAGTTTATATTTCATCCGGACAGCAGCGCGATAGAAGTTGTGTACACCGTTTTGGGGCCATCTGACAAGACGGCCGATATCAACTTCGCGATTGAAAACAGTTTTAACATGCAGGCCGGTCATCACGACAGTCGGTATATGCTTATCGACGGTAAGCGCCCGAAAGATTTCTATCTTGATGCCGCCGCGGCTCATGTTGGAGCGAAATCCTGGGCAATGGTTGACAAATCCCGAAATCTGGCCCTGGTAATGTCATCGGATATACCTTGCGATATCTGGCATTTACCGATATTTACCGTCTCGCTTTCCGAAGGTGGGTTTGAGAAGGTGTACCAGGGAACCACCTTCGTTAACCGTTTCTCGTTTAGACTGAACCGCGAACCGGCAACGGTCAGGCTTATTTTGAGAACCGGTCCCGTCGAAACCGAGACGGCAGGATTGGCGTAGACTTTTCATCTCTAAGACCCTTGGAGTCAAATACCTCCGGTGATTCCGGGACTACCGACGCTGGTTTCCAATATTTCTTTTGTCTTTTCCCGGGGCGATTCATATCTTGGCCGTATGGTAAGCGATATAGCCGAGATTATGGCGAATTGCCGCCGATGTGTGGTTCTTACCGGGGCGGGAATGTCAGCTGAATCGGGCGTTCCGACGTTCCGTGGTAAAGATGGCCTGTGGAGGAAATTCCGTGCTGAGGAACTGGCCACCATGGAGGCATTTCTTGATAACTCTAAAATCGTATGGGAGTGGTACAACTGGCGCCGCGACTTGATGTCCAAAGTGCAGCCCAATTCCGGGCATCATGCCATCAGGGAGCTGGAGACTCTGTGTGACAACTTTGTGCTGATTACCCAGAACGTTGACAATTTGCACCGGGTAGCGGGGACACAGAGTATTCTGGAACTACACGGGAATATTCATCACAATAAGTGTGTCGACTGCAACAAGCCCTGTGAATCGTCACTGTCAATTGACCCGGATAATATTCCCACGTGTGAGCACTGCGGCGGAAAGATCAGACCGGATGTGGTCTGGTTCGGTGAAATGCTTGATCCTGTGGTCATTAATCAGGCTTTTCAGGAATCAGAACAAGCTGACATCTTCTTTTCGGTGGGTACCTCGGCCATAATTTACCCGGCTGCTTCGTTGCCTCCGCTGGCAAAGCGCAGTGGCGCCACGCTGGTAGAGGTTAACGTCGAGGAAACCCCGATCAGCTTCCTGGCTGATTTTCAGGTCCGGGAGAAATCGGGAGAATTCCTGCCGCGGCTGGTAGCGGCGTTGAAGGGAAAGACTGAACCAGGATAGTTGCATCCGCAACCGGTATGGCTCGTATAAGTATACAGCCGTCAGCAGGATAGGTGTACATTTGGTTGAGAATAGAAACGGCAGACTGCTAATAACGGCGCTTCTGGGCGTCGCCCTGTGGCTTACCGCCGGGTGTGTCTATTGGAATACCTTTTACAACGCCAAAAAAGCCTTTAACGAGGCCGAAAAATGGCGCAAGGCCGCGAGTTTCGGTGCCGGGCGCGTCAAGACCGACCTGTATGAAAAGGCTATCGATAAATCTCTGAAAGTGGTTGAGCACTACCCCAACTCGAAGTACTATGACGATGCCCTGTTCGTATTAGGTGCCTCCTACTTCTATCTGAAACGGTACGTTGCCTCCGAACGGCGGCTCAGGGAACTGCTGGCCAATTACGGGGACTCCGAATACGCCAAAGAAGCCGAATTGTATCTGGCTAAGGTCAAGCTGGAACGGCAGGATGAAGAAGAGGCCATGGCGATTTTTGAAAGAGTTTTTGGAGCTGATTTCAAGAAGTCTTTTAAAGGTGAGGCGGCGGTTGCTCTCGGCAACTATCATTTCGAGAACGGGAATTTCGGCCAGGCCAGAACATTTTTCCAGGCGTTGAGGGATTCTCTGGGCGACGACCGGGATAAGTGCGCCGCACAGCAAATGATAGCCGACAGCTATTTCAATGATTTCAAGTTCAGCGACGCCCTTGGTAGCTATCTGCAGATGCTGGGAATGGAGCCGGACAAAAAGCAGAAATACAGTGCTCTCTATGGGGCCGCCATGTCTTCGTTTCGACTGATGAAGATCGAAGACGGTCTGGACTACCTGCGCACGCTTGCCGGGGACGAGGTGTATTTTGACTCAGTCGGCGTGATCCGGCTGCGCATGGCCGAGGGATACGAGTACGATGAGGACATGCTTCTTGCCGAGGACATCTATAGGGAGGTCCTCGAACAGGAGGCCAACTCAAAGGTTGCCGCCGAAGCCGCCTACCGTCTGGGTTTGATGTACCAGTTTGAGTATGATGACCTTCCGCAGGCGAAAGAATTCTACGACCAGACCGTCAAACTGAGCCGCGCTTCGGAATTCGGTCAGGATGCCCTCACCCGATCAGCGGACATCGGCAAAATCGAAACCTTCAAGAGAACTCTCACGATGGACTCGACCACCACCCAGGAAATGATTGATGAAGCCGCCTATACCCAGTACCAGTTAGCCGAGTTATACTGGTCAAAACTTGGTAAGCCCGACTCAGCTATGACTGAGATGCAATACGTTATCGACTCCTTCCCCAATTCCCGATACGCGGCCAAAGCCATGATCGCCCTGTCGCAAATGTACATGGAGCATAAAGAAGACCCTTATACCTCGTATGATATGCTCAAGAGTGTCCCGAAACTCTACCCGAACTCGGATTACCTCCCCGAGGCGCTCGAGGCACTTGAGATGAAAGGCGGCTCACTCGACACCGGATACGCCCGAATCTATCTCGATAAAGCAGAGTATTTCCTGGCTGACGAGCAAAATATTGACTCCGCGCGTTCCTACTACAGGTTCATCGTGGACAATTATCCTGATTCCAAATACGCTCCTCAGGCGGAACTGGCCCTTATCTGGATCACTGAAACCTACACTAATCCGGGGGATTCATCTACTTATTACGCTTATCTCGATTTCATTGATGCCTACCCCGGCAACCCCTGGGCCGCCGAAGCTGAAAAAATCGTGGCCGCTGATGGGTCCGGGTCTGCCACGGAAGGATCGGGGGATACTACCGACGTAGTTGACGATGAAGTGCCCAGACGGGCCGAAGAAGACTTTCTTTTTGGGGGTGAGGCCGAGGCTGAGAAGGATACCACGTTGTCGCTCGATCCCCTGGTGGCTGTTTACATCTGGCCGAACGGTGATTCCATTTATAACTGCCCGATTGAACCTGTTGAAATACGCGAGGAGTTTATCTACCCGGTGGAAGCCTACAATCTGGAGTGGGAGGGAGCCCTGTATTTCCAAATCCTCCTTGATTTTTCGGGTGAAGTTACTGATTATGTCTTGAAGATTCGCTGCGAAAGTGAAGAAATCAACCGTGAGGCAAGCAAGGCGGTGGCTTCGATGGTATTCGATCCCCTCAGGATTCCGCAGGAGCAGCAGGGAAAGTACATGGTTTACAAGTTTCAAGTTAGAAGACCGGACCACTTGCGATGACCAGGCTGACGTGTGAAGACACGTATCTGATAAAGAAACGAAACCTGAAGAACAATTACTATTCGGCCGTTTTTCGGACCTACTCCCGGGTTGATCGCTGCCGGCCGGGTCAATTCGTTCATATTCAAATCCCGTGCAGTGACGTGTATTTTCGTCGCGCCATGTCAGTGGCGGGCGTATCGGTCAAGCGCCGCGAGATCGAAGTGATTTTCAAAGTTGTCGGACGGGGTACCCACCTGCTGGGAGACCTCCATGAAAACGACCGGATAAACCTGCTCGGCCCCCTGGGAGAGGCTTTCCGCTGGCCGAGGAAAAATGAAACTACGCTAGTTGTGGCCGGAGGTGTGGGTTTCCCACCGCTAATGTACCTGGTTACCGAGATGGTTAAAGCCGGTCGTGACCCCAGGGCGATAGAGTTCTTTTACGGCGGGCGGTCATCGACCGACCTGATCGAGCGTACCCGTATCAAGAAACTAAAAGTGAATTTCCATCCAGTGACCGAGGATGGATCACTGGGTCATAAAGGCCTGGTAACAAAACCGGTGGAGGCGTTCCTCAACAATAACAGGGGGACTCGAATTCGCCTTTACGGCTGTGGACCTGAAGGTATGCTGAAAGCTGTTAATGACCTTGCGATAAAGTTCGGTATTCCCGGACAGATTTCGCTCGAAGCACCGATGCCCTGCGGTATCGGTGTGTGCCTGGGCTGTGTGGTTCCTCTAACTAGGGGAGGTCACGCCCGGGTCTGCCGTGAAGGTCCGGTATTCGATATCGGTGAGGTGGCCCTATGAGTCCCGACCTGAGAGTCAATATCGCGGGAGTCGAATTCGAGAATCCGATTATGACCGCGTCGGGCTGTTGTGGTTACGGCGAGGAACTGGCCACGGTCTTTCCGCTCGCTAAACTCGGCGCTCTGGTAACCAAGTCGATTACGCTCAATCCCCGCCTGGGGCATCCCCCGCCCCGCACCGCGGAGACCGCGTCGGGCATGCTCAACGCGATTGGCCTGGCCAATGTCGGAGTTGACCGCTTTATAACGGAGAAAATCCCGTTTCTCGAAAAACAGAAAACGAAGATAATCGTGAACGTCGCCGGCGCGAGATTGGCCGAGTATGTCGAGGTGTGCCGCCGGCTGGCCGACGTTGAGCGGGTCGATATGGTCGAGGTAAATATCAGTTGTCCCAATGTTGACGAAGGGGGCATGGAGTTTGGGTCCGACCCCACCCTGACGGAGAAATCGATCGCGGCGGTGAAGAGTGTCTTTCCGCGACCTGTGATCGCCAAGCTCTCACCCAATGTTACCTCGATCACCGAAATCGCGATGGCCGCCCAGCAGGGCGGCGCCGACGCCTTCTCGGTTATCAACTCGCTGGTTGGTACCACGATTGACGTTGATACCTGGCAGCCCCGGCTGACCAACAACAAGGGCGGTCTGACCGGTCCGGCCATCAAACCGGTAGCGCTTGCTATGGTCAACGCCGTGTATGAAAAGTGTCGCCTTCCTATCATCGGGATCGGCGGCATAGCTTGTGCGAGTGACGCCGTGGAATTTTTCCTGTGTGGCGCCACGGCCATCCAGATTGGCACCTCGCTGTTCGTGGAACCGGATCTTCCAGTGAAAATGATCCGCGGCCTGAAAGAGTACCTTAAGAAGAAGAAACAGGGTTCAATAAGGGACCTTATTGGCAAAGTAAGGAAATACTGATGAGTGCTGTCGAAAAACTTCAACAGATACAGAGCAAGAATAAATCTATCATTTGTCTCGGTCTGGACCTGGATCCCAAAAGGATGCCCCAGGATTATACCAAGAGCATCAAAGCGATGTATGATTTCGTCATGACCATAATCGAGGCTACCTCGGATATGGTCTGCGCTTATAAGCCGAATCTCGCCTTCTATGAGAATAAAGGAGCAGAGGGAATGTCCCTGCTCACGTCTATCGTCGAGCACATGCCTGAAGAAGTTGTCATCATTCTCGATGGCAAGCGGGGCGATATCGGCAACACCGCCTCATTCTATGCCGAGGCCATGTATCGCCAGTGGAAGGCCGATTGGGTGACCCTCAGCCCATACATGGGGTACGATTCCATGCGACCCTTCCTCGAATACGAAGACAAGGGAATCTTCGTGCTCTGCCTGACCTCCAACACCGGTTCCAAGGACTTCCAGCATCTGATTGTGGACGGTAAGCCGCTTTACCGGGTGGTGGCTGAAAAGGTGTCGTACTGGAACAAGGACAACAATTGCGGACTGGTGGTGGGCGCCACCCAACCTGATCATCTCAAGGAACTTCGCGATATAGCCGGCAATATGCCGCTTCTGATTCCCGGTGTAGGCGCGCAGGGAGGTTCCCTGGAGAAAGCCGCCGTTTTTGGGACCGATAATTTCCAGAAGATCGCCGTCATCAATGTTTGTCGTTCGGTTCTCTATGCTTCTGCCGAAAGCGATTATGCCCAGAAGGCGCGTGATGAACTGCAGAAACTGAATGATACCGTGAATGCTTTGCGAACCGGTGAGATAAAGCTGGATATAGCTTCGCAACCGCTGGAGGAAAGCTCGCCCGAAAGCCCGCCAGAAAGTTCGCCCGAATCCGGAACTGATCCTCCCAAGAAAGAATGGAAACTTCCGCCCATACCCGACTTGCCGTTCATGAAAAAGAAGGAGGAATCGCAGCCTCCGGCGGAGGGGGATCGGCCGGATGGTCAGCAGGACCGTGGCCAGCCGCAGGGCAGCCATCAACCGCGCAAGGACTTCCGTCGGCGAGATAACAATCGTAACTATCGCGGCGGCAACTACCGTGACAATCGGGGCAACCGCCATAATAGAAACTTCAATCGCAACGATTGATCGGATCCGGATTAGCTCGAATTGAGTGTGGCCGGCGCCACGATGGTCGTCACCATCTACCAATCCAATTCAAAACGCAGGAACGAATACACCACTTTGTCGTGAAAACCGCCCTCGTAGAAGTAATGCTGTCGCAGAGTGCCATCCTTTTTGAAACCGACCGACTCTAAAAGTGCCACCGCTTCGGTATTGAACTCGGCTGTCTCGGCATACACCTTGTTAATATTGCGATACTTGAACAGATACTTGATAAGGATTCGTACGGCCTCACGGGCGTATCCGTTCCGACGCTGGTCGGGGTCTATAATAGCGCCCATGGCGACCGACTGGTTGAGTGGGTTGTAATCATAAAACGATAACTGGCCGACCGGGACCTTATCTGCCTTTCGCACGATAGTGAGAAGCTGGCATTCAGGATTCGGATTCTGCTTGCGCAACTCGGCTCTTTGCGACGGGGTTTGAAAGGGCACGGGTTGGCAGCTCAGATACTGTGGTTCAGACACAATAAACCAATGGTAAGCGTTGACAATATCATCAGACTTGGCGGCGCGCAGAAAAACATTCTTGCCAACCAGTGAAGGCTGAGCGGGAAAAATCTCTTTTTTATCCGGCATTATTGTTTCTCCTTCTTATCCACGGCGATTGCGCGCGGCTTATGTCTGCTTGAGTTGTTCAGCCATGCGCCGGTACAACGCAAGAGCGTCCTTGATACTGTTGACAGCGTCAATTCGGCCACGCAGGGTATCGACCTTGACTTCCTTGTGCTCCAGTATTTTGTAGTCCTGGAAAAAGCGTTGAAGCTCCTTGATCACGTGGGGCGGCAACGCGGATATGTCGTGATAGCCGTTATAGGCCGGGTCGTTGGCATGTACCGCGATAATCTTGTCATCCTGGCCCTTTTCGTCGGTCATCGTTATGACGCCGATAGGCAGACACTCCACTATGCACAGCGGTGTTATCGGTTCCTGGCACAATACCAGCACGTCGAGCGGGTCGCCATCCTCGCAATAACTCTGTGGTATAAAGCCGTAATTGGCCGGATAGTGGACAGAGCTATACAAAACGCGGTCGGCAATCAACAGACCGGTCTTCTTATCGAGCTCATACTTGTTCTTGGAGCCTTTGGGGATCTCGATAACCGCCAGGAACGATTCCTCAATATTCCTTCCAGGGTTTACATCATGCCACGGGTTGCCCATGGTACCTCCATTTTTCGGATCACCGGATTATAAGCCGTCCGACGCGGCTAAGCAAACTAAAAACCCGGTGGAAAGCCGCGGATGCCCATTGACATTTGCCGTTTAAAAGGCATAAATACGTTATGCGAAACAAGGTTATTTTTCTCTTCGCGGTAGTGCTTCTGTACTTGGTCCCGTCGCTGATTCTTCAGGGAATCTACGGTCCCTCGTACGGTTTATGGTCGGGTGAGGACTGCTGGGTTCCCGATGGTAGCGGGGGATGGGTTGAACACGGTCATCCTCGGACACCACCTCCAGATGAACCCAGTGTCGACGTACCCATGTGGGTGCGCTACATTCCTATATTTTTGCCGGGCCTTCTACTCTTTTTGTTTCTGTTCACGCCCCTGACCCGCTATATCGAGACTCGCCCCGGCCCGGTAGCGGAGGAAGAGACTGAAGAGCCAGACGAAAAAGACAGTCCTGCCCAATAAAAAAACACCCACGAGGGGTGTTTTCCCACTTTATGTCCAACTGATGATGATCAGACTAGCCGATAGCCTGCTTGAGAGCTTCAAGGGCTGTGGTGTAATTGGGTTCCTCGGTACCCTCAGGAACGATCTGCATATGCGTGATGGTGTCGTTTTTGTCAACTACGATGACGGCCCGGGCTAAGAGACGCAGGTCCTTGATAAGCAGTCCGTAATCGTTGCCGAAGGAAGTTGTGCGGTGATCGGATAGGATTTTGACCGTCTTTATGTCGTTCTCTACGGCGTAGCGATTCTGGGCGAAAGGAAGGTCGGCCGAGATAGTGTAAACCGTAGCCTGGTCGCCAAGCTTTTCGAGTTCCTGGTTAAATGTCCGGGTCTGAATGTTGCAGGTGTCGGTGTCGAGTGAAGTAACGACCGAGATAAGGCGCGGTTTGCCTTTGGAGTCAGATAATCTGACGATGTTGAGGCTGTTATCGAGCAGGGTGAAATCGGGTGCTTTGTCCCCGACCTTCAGTTGCGGGCCGACCAGCGTAACCGGCTTGCCCTTGATCTTGTATACATTGTCACGTTCCATGACTGATCCTTTCGTAAGAGTTGACATTAGCCGTGCGTGTAACCAATAACAGGATCAGAGGGGAAAAGTTCGCAGGAAATATGGTGACCGGGGCCGGGCTACTTTACGTAACGGGCCGGGTCCGTAATGGAACCGTTGAGCGCCGACGCCGCCGCCGTGGCCGGGGAACACAGGTACACGTCAGCATCCTCGACGTTGAGACGGTTTACTAGTCGATTGTTGGATGTCGCCAGCACGCGCTCGCCCCTGGCAACGATACGCTCGCCCGTTCCCGGGCAGTCCCAGAAACCGGGGTACATGATCACTGCCCCGGCCTCAACAAGCACCCTGACCAGGCCCTTCTTGAGAGCCTCAAGGTATACCGAGCGGGAGGCGGGATAAATCAACAAACGGCATTCTCGATTAATCTGCCGGCCCTTCAATACCTCGGCGGCGATGCGAAGGTCATCAAACCGGCCATTACTTCCCGTACCCAGAATCACGAGACCCACCGGAAGTCCCTCGCTTTCGGCAACGGGTTTTATGTCAATACTGCTGGACGGACGGGCCAGTTGCGGTGTGAGATGATCGATATTGATCTGATATATCTGTTCATACTCGGCGTTCTTGTCGGCCACCAGGGGAGTGTACTGAACGCCGGTGCGCCCGGTCAAATACCGTCGAGTAGTAGAGTCGAAACCGCATATGGCCGAGGAAGCCCCGGTGTCGATCGTTAGATTGGTAAGCGTAAAACGCTCGCTGATAGTCATGCGGGAGACGACACTGCCGTAAAACTCAAGAGCTTTGTCGTTTACATCGACCGCCGCTAACTGGCGGATGACCGAGTGGGCGACATCCCGGCTATAAACACCGCGGGCACGACGTCCGTTAATATCTATTCGAATCGTCGGTTGCACCGGTACGTTCACTTTGCCCGTGGCCCATATTGATGCCGCCTGCTCAACATCGATACGAGCCGCCGCCGCGCTTATGCATCCGAATGTGGCCGTGTAACGGTCGGTGCCAAGGATCAATTGTCCCGGGAGCACCTGACCCTTTTCAAGGGC
Organism: Candidatus Zixiibacteriota bacterium; assembly: GCA_020351995.1. Lineage (GTDB taxonomy): Bacteria > Zixibacteria > MSB-5A5 > GN15 > FEB-12. Next base: position 58,458 of record CP070674.1, on the reverse strand, counting down.
GACCTGGTGACACGCCCCCTCGGCGACGTCATAGAAGGCCCTGATCCCTTGGCGCTTGGCAAAGTCACGAATCTTCTGATGAGTCTCGGGGAGATTGTCACCGGCCTCTTCGGAGAAACAGTTGGCCAGCGCGATAGCGATCTTGTTGGGATTCCAGACCAATTCGGCACCGTGTTTGCGGAATACCTCGATCACTCTTCCGGCGTTACCGTGCGAAACGACGAGGTCCGGTTCTACTTCGACTGTCTCACCGACTTCGATTTTCTCCAGCTGGGCCGCCCGGGCGATGATCTTACCTGAGAGGGTCTTCTTGCCGTAAAGAGAATTGGTGGCCGGGTGCAGTTTTATGCCCGGGAAATTCAACTCAAGCTGCTCGAGTTTAAGGAAGGCCGGTTTCTCCCGTATGCCATAGCGTCGACGCCAGTTGTAGAAGGCCGCCTTCGAAATCCCCAGTTCCAGTCCGCACTTGTCGTCATCACCGAAACGCTCCCACAGATCGCGGATCTCCTTTTCGGAGAACTTGGGCAGGGAATGTTTGGGCACATTCTTCTTGCGTCGCCAGTAGGCTACGAGATATCCGGGAACACCACCCAGACGCTCACCGATCTTCTCATCGGTTTTGTAAAGCTTCTGAAGCCGAATCAGTTCAGCCTTGGTCGGCATCTTCCTGCGCGGACTCATAACCTGGAAAATTCCTTTTTCAAAGCCTTGTACACCGGTTCGAGAGGAACCGAGACGATGTTTGTCCGGCCGATGACGGGCATGAAGTTGGTGTCACCGTGCCAGCGCGGCACGACATGCATGTGCACGTGATTGGGGATCCCCGCACCCGAAACACGGCCGAGATTCATTCCGAGATTCATCGACGACGGCTTCAGCACGCGCTTGATCGCCCTTACGGTCTTCTGCGTCAGCTCAAAAAACTCTCGCGCTTCCTCATTATTCAGTTTTTCAATCTGCCCCACGTGACGATTGGGCACGATCAGTGCGTGTCCGGAGTTATATGGGAACTTGTTGAGAATGACAAAGGTCTTTTCACCGCGGTAAACGATAAGATTCTTGACCGAATCTTTCATCTTCAGCCGTTTGCAGAAGATGCATCCCTTCTCTTTTTCTGCCAGGATAAACTTCGCTCGCCACGGAGCCCAGAGGATCTTGTCATCCATAACGCCATATAATACAAAATATTAGCGGATTATCAAATTAATATGGGGTGTTTTTGGTGTGTCTGTGTAAAATGTTGGAAATCAATGCGTTAACTTAGGGTTTCTATAGTCTTGAGTCGGTTTTCGCTTGATATTATCAAGGTCATTTCATAAATATCTAACATTGATTGAATTACACACGAATCATTCACGGAGGTTCAACCGGGAGTAAAATTATGCCCTCAAAAGTACTGGTGATCGGTGGAACGGGGATGCTTGGATTGCCCGTGGCCGAAAGGTTGAAACTGGACGGCTTCGAAGTCACGATCATGTCATCGAATGTTGAACGCGCGAAAGGCATGCTCGGGGATCGTTTCGATATCGTTGAAGGTGATGTCACTCGCGTTGAATCGCTAAAGGCACCTATGGATGGAAAAGACTTCGTTTACATAAACCTGAACTCTGAGTTGGACCCTAACAAGTATCAGTCAATCGAAGTCGAAGGCACGGCTTACGTGGCCGCGGTAGCCTTCGCCACCGGTATCAAGCGTATCGTCATGATTACCGGGGCGTCATCGAAGGGTGAGATCGGCGGCGTGGTCTATCTTGATGCGAAGGTAAAAGCCGAGCGAGCCGTTATCGCTTCCACTGTACCATACACCATCATGCGACCGTCATGGTTCTTCGAGTCATTGCCCAAGTTCATCCAGAAGGGCCGGGCGGCCATCCTCGGCGAACAGCCGATAAAAAGAAACTGGCTGGCGGTATCCGATTATGCCCGCCAGGTTTCAGTGGCCTTTCAGAAGGACGAGGCCGCCAACAAGTGCTTCTACAACCTCGGCCCGAAGAAGTTGACCATGATGGAGGCTCTGACGAAATTCTGCGGGCGCCATTATCCTGACCTGAAACCGGAGACGGTTTCGTTCGGCAAGGCAAAATTTTTGTCGCATCTACCCGGGATGAAAGATTTAAGGAAGGCCATTCCGTTTTTCGAGTATTTCAACACCAATGAAGAGGATGTTGATCCGACCGAGGCCAACCGGATTCTGGGCGCCAACACTACTACCCTGGAGACCTGGATAGACAGTTGGCAGAAACCCCCGGATAAATGATTGATTTGCGGCCCGGCAGGCTGTTATATTATCGCTAAACGCAGCAGCACCTTCAGCATTGAGAGGGAGGAGTAATGAAATTCGCCGGGGTCTTATCAACAACAGCGTTAATTGTTCTGCTGACTGTAAGTAGTTATGCCTTTGATTATGAGAGAAAGGGCTTCGTGATCGGGGTCGGGGCGGGTTTCACGCCGCTGATGACGGGCTCGAGCGATGAGGGGACTCTCGAGTTTGACAGGAAGTCGGGCTACGCCGTCGATTTTATTACCGGATATGCCTGGAACGATCGCAACATGGTTCTCTTTCTGGTTAATGCCGGTGTCTATGAGGACACTCTGAACGTTTACTTCTATGGGGCGCTGATACACCAGAACGAGATTCAGTGTACTCAGGGTTTTAACGGGGTTGTGTATCGGCACTACCTGCTCCCCGACGCTCCGTCGTTTTATCTCACGGCTGGTTTAGGTCTTCAGTTGTGGATCGCCAACGAACGCTTTAGTTGTCATAAAGGACCCGGTTTCTTGCTCGGGGCCGGATACGAATTCGTCAAGCACTTCCAGATCAGCGGAAGCTACTCATTTGGCCTTACGCACAACTGCTACGATGATGAGTACCGTCACTCACAGATAGTGTTCACCATAACGGGATTATTGTATTAATCGTTCTGGAGAACGCAGTAATTTCCTGATTTTAACCTTACAGTTATGTCCTCTCATGGTCGATACTTAATAAAGTACACTGGTTAACCTTTTAAAGTAATGGAGGGAACGTGAAATCGACCAGAGTGCTGGCAGTTGTTCTGCTGGTTGTGTTGTTGGCCTCGAGTGCTTCGGCATTCGACGGCATGCGCAAAGGCTTTGTGCTGGGCGGAGGTCTGGGATTTGCGCCGGTGGCGAATACATCTATCGATGGACTTGAAGGAAAATATGAAAAGCAGGGCCTCGGCGTTAATTTTCTCATCGGATACGCCTGGGATGAGCGCAACATGATTGTTTTCCTGCGCGACGGAGCTATCTACTCGGAGACCATCGAACTCACCTGGGGCGACGTCGTTTTCCGAGACAAAATCAATATGGCGCAGGGCTTCAGTGGTGTTGGCTACTACCACTATTTCGGCCCTGTGGGTAAGGCTTTCTTCGTTACCGCAGGCATCGGTTTCCAGGATTGGATGTCACTTGAGGAAGACTGGGAAAACCCTGACCTTGGCGCTGGCCTTCTTTTCGGCGGCGGTTACGAGTTCACGCGGCATGTCCAGGTGTACAGCAGCGTTTCATTCGGTAAGACGAGTGACGCCTTTTTCGATTACAATCATGCCCAGTGGATTATCACCGTATCAGCGGTGGCTTTCTAAGAAAAGCTCGCAATGTTTCACCGGGCCTCATACACGGGGTCCGGTTTTTTGTTGATTCGCGCGGTGGGTTTTATTGCTTGGCGGTATGGAGAAGCACAGGTTACCCCGGTTGGATGTTGACGCCGACGGGATTCGCGAAAAACTGCTCCCGCACTGCCGCCTGAAACCCGGCGAATCGTGGCGCGACCATGATCGTGGTCATATTGTAGCCTGCGGTGATGCCGCGGACGGCGAGTTTGTTCGCGGTTTATTTTCCTCCGAACGCGCCACCCTTGCCATTAACGATCCTCCTTATAATCTGGTGATGTTCGAGAAGCAATCGGTCGAGGAATACATCGACTGGTGCCGCGAGTGGATCGCTATCACGTACGACATTCTGACCGATGATGCTTCGCTGTATGTCTGGCTGGGTGCTGACCAGAATGACAATTTCCAGCCGTTGCCTCAGTTTATGCTTATGATGTCCGAAACGCCATTTGCGGCGCGGTCGTTTATCAGCGTGCGAAACCAGCGCGGATACGGTACGCGGAAAAACTGGATGGCGGTCAGGCAGGAGCTTCTGTATTACACTAAAGGCGAGCCGACTTTCGAGGTTCAATACACCGATATACCGAAAATACTTCGCGGCTACTACAAGGAAGTCAACGGGACGGTAACGGAGAATTTGGAGCGGGGGAAATCGCCGAATATCCGCCCCGGCAATATCTGGGTTGACATTCAACAGGTGTTCTACCGGATGGAAGAGAACGTCAACGGATGTTATGGCCAGAAGGCCCTTAGGGCCATTCAACGTATTATTGAGGCTTCGTCGAAAGAGGGAGAACTGGTCACCGACTTCTTCGCCCATTCCGGCACAACTCTCATAGCCTGTGAGCGCACCAATCGAAGATGCGTTACTGTTGACATCGATCCGATTTTTGCCGAGATAACGATCCGCCGTTTGGAACGTTTCCGTAGTACCGGCAAAACCGGCTGGCAGGCGGGCAATCCGTTTCAGGAAGAGCTAGCCGGGAAACGACCTAGCAGAAGTAGGGCAGGATCCCTGTGATCCTGCCGGCGATTCTACTCTTTCACCAGCAAGACATGAACGGCTTTCACGACAATCTTGACCGAGTCGCCTTCGGCTATCCCCAGGTGGTCAAGTGACTCAGTGGTGAAAACCGACTGCATTTTGGACCCGGCGGGGATATCCAGCTTAACCTGGCACATAATGTCCCCTCTTTTAATACTCGTTACTTTGCCGATTATTTCATTTCTCGCGCCGTATTTCATGGTATTCCTTTCGCTTATGGAAACCTCGCGGCTTGTTTAGCCCCGATTCACTATGACAAACCGAAAGGTAATGCTATAGCGCGCCCAATGCAACCCGTTAACCCTGCTCAAAAAAAGCACAGCAAAAAGATGATCTTTCTTCAAAAATATAAAACGCCACTGCCAGAAGTTGACAGGGCAAAAGACGATGAGAGTATCAGGGACTGAGATAGCACTTCACGCCCCACACCGACGAACTGCATCATCCGGTACAGTTCATATCCTGGGGACTGGCACATCCCCTCGCCAGTCCCCATTTCTTATACAATATCGAATCGAACAGCCGTATCCAGATAAGTTTCCCCGCTCTGCCAGAAATGTAATAGTGTCGTATCGCCATAGTGCCAGTCCATATCCACCTTGCTATGTTCAATCATGGCTGCCGTATCGGCAGGGCAGAGAGCGCCGCTATCGCGGACGATATAGACCTTGACCCAGTATTCATCGCGCTCGCCCCAGCTCTCTGCATGTGAATACCTCCAGCACGAGCTGGGTACGGTGCAATAGATCGTCGCGATGAAATATGGTAAGTTAATATGACCACCCCATATGCGGGTGACTGAGTCGATGCCGATGGGAATACTATCCGGGGAGATTTTGCCGTTGGACGGGCTGACGGCAAGGTCATCCGAACAAGACCAGATACAGACCCCGGCGGCGCATAGCAGAAAAAGGAAACGTTTCAAGATAGCTCCTCCCGCGCAAAGG
>CP070674.1:36825-52731 GCA_020351995.1 Candidatus Zixiibacteriota bacterium | reverse complement strand
GGCGATGTGCGGGGTTTGAATTCCCTGAAACTGTTGTCCGAGCAGGACGAGTTGATATCGTTTCGCTTAATAGAAACAGCCAGTTTATGCTACGTTTCGGACCTGGTCTCGGCCTGTTTAGCGGCTCTGACAAAACCCGTCTCTTCCGGCGAAATCTTCAACATCTCGGATCCAAATGTATATACCTGGAAACAGATACACGAAATCCTGGGCAGCATAGTCAGTGAAGTTTACCCCGAGGGCAAAGAAAATAACTTCATCTTTAAGAGAATATTCGATGAAGACGCGGACACTCCAGGGAACGCATGCCGTGGCAATCCGCAGCGCAAGTACTGGGGTTGCAGCATCGACAAGGCCAGAAGGGTGCTCGGTTTCCAGCCACAGTACACTCTTCTGGGTGGTGCCCGCGAAACGATACAATGGTACCGGGATCACAACCTTTACGGCAGTCAGTCAAAAGGCAAACAGGGTCGACTTGCGAGGAGATATAAATATGAGCAAGATTGAATCCTCTAACGGAATCGTGGAAGAGATTCGTCGGTTTATCGCCGCGGAGTTCCTGCTGGACGACCACACCAATGGTCTGAAAGACACAGACCTGCTGTTCGAGGGCGGAATTATTGACTCTGCCGGTGCCATAACCCTGGTGTTGCATTTGGAAACATGTTATGGCATCCGGATCACCGACGACGAACTGTTCCCCGAGAACTTTGCCACGATTGAACTAATTGGACGATTCGTCGAACAAAAAAGGCAGCTCGCAAACAGTTCTGTCACAAGGAGCAACGACACATGAAACTGTTGCTGATAGACCCGGTCACAACCGCCGAGACGGTTTCGGTAACCGAGCGAACAAAGCTCCGGCAGGGTATCGGTTACCCGGGTCTCGGTCTGCTCACCGTGGCGGCTCTGACACCGGAGGACGTGGAGGTCCGCTATATCGACGAGTCAGTTGAAGATATAGATTTTGACTACCATCCTGACATGGTCGGCATAACGGTTCAGGCGCCAACCGCGCCATACGCTTACAGGCTCGCCGCTCAATTCAGAAATAACGGCACCACAGTGATTCTTGGCGGTATCCATGTCTCCCTTAATACCGAAGAGGCTTTACCTCATGCCGACGCCGTTGTGGTCGGTGAGGCGGAACTGACCTGGCCCGGACTGCTTCAGGATTATAACAGCGGACAGTTAAAAAAGCTATACCGCGCCAGGTCACTGGCCGAGCTGGAGCGCAGCCCTATCCCCAGGAGAGACCTGCTCAAGACCGACCGGTACTTCATCCCCCACGTGGTTCAGGCAAGCAAAGGCTGTCCGTATGGATGCGATTTCTGTTCGCTTCACGCTTACGTCGGTCAACCGCCGCGCTACCGGCTCGTTCCTTCGGTGATTGACGAGTTGGCCGAACTGCCGTCAGACAACTTTATTTTCGCTGACGATAACTTGTATAGCGACCCCGCCTACACCGAACAGCTTCTCAAGAACCTCGCGCCCCTAAATAAGCGCTGGGCGGCCGAAGCCACCTGGCACATCGCATACGATAACGAAATACTGAAACTGGCGCGGCAGAGCGGCTGTATCGGCCTGTTTGTGGGCTTCGACTCGATCAATAACCGCCACAGGTTAAGAAAAGTACCACAGGTCGGGAAGGCCGAAGAAATCTATGTCAACGCGATCAAGAACATAGTCGACCATGGCATCGCCGTGGTGGCGGCGTTTGTTTTCGGTCTCGATGAGGACGACGAGTCGGTCTTTGAGCGATCGCTACAGGTGGTGCTGGATGGAGGTGCCAATCTGGTCAACTTCAGTTGTCTCGTTCCGTACCCGGGTACCCCGGTGCACGAGAGATTGAAACGAGAAGACCGCCTGATAGAGAGTGACTTGTCAAAGTATATCAGCCCCAACGTCTGCTTCGCACCCAGGATGATGTCTCCGGAAAGGTTGAATGAAGGCGTTATCTGGGCGCAGAAAGAGTTCTATTCGTACCAGAATATCCTGAAGACATCCTTGCAGGCCACACGCAAGCTCGGCTGGGGGATGGGGCTGTTCGCCCTGAGACTCAACCTGGCCCAGAAGGCCAACTGGGGGAAGGGTAGCGATGAAAACTGAGCGACAGATCAAATGCCTGGTATGGGATCTCGATAATACCATCTGGGACGGCACACTGGCCGAGGAAGATTCCTGCCATCTGAAAACAGGTGTCACCACAGTTCTCAGGTCGCTGGATAGTCGTGGGATCTTGCTGTCGATCGCCAGTGCCAATGACGAGCAACCCGCAATCGCCCAGCTGAAGAAATCCAGAGTCTCCCGTTATTTCATCCACCCGCGGATCAACTGGGATAACAAGGCCAAGAATATTCGCGCTATCGCCAAACATCTCGGCATTTCGCTCGATACTATTGGCTTTATCGACGATGAGCCATTCGAGCGGGCCCAGGTGCAGATGCTGCTACCCGATGTCAGAACCTACCGCGCCGATGAATACCGGAAACTGATCGAGCTTCCCGAATTCAACCCTTCCTTTCTGACTGACGAGTCGAAACGCCGGCGGGAAATGTATCTTCAGACCGAACGCCGCGCCACCGCCGAAAAAGCTTCCCACATGAACCGCACCGACTTCCTGCAATGGACCCGGACCGCACTCACCTTCGGAACCGCCTGCGATACGGACCTCGAACGGATCATGGAATTGATGAATCGGACCAGTCAGCTCAACGCGACCGGAAAAGTGTATCGCCCGGAGCAGGTTCGATATTTCCTGTCCGACCCCAAATATATCGTCTACATCGCTATGTTGAAGGATCGCTTCGTCGATTACGGGAAAATCGGTGTTGCCATATGTAAGCGTCATCGCGATCGCTGGCGGCTCATTTCATTTTGTGTTTCCTGCCGTGTTCTCAGTCGAGGAATAAGCAATGTATTCTTAAATATGGTCAGATATGAGGCTAACAAGCATGGCGCCAAAACTTTCGAAGCCTGTTACAGGGAGCGGGATCGCAACCGAAAAATGCTCATGCTCTATAAGCTCAGCGGGTTGGCCTATCTTGGGGAAGATGGCAACGGTATATCGTTATTCGCGGGTAGCAGCCGTAAGAAGCCTTTTATTCCAAAATGGCTAACCATTACAGGGGAGAGTGCTCATGAGTAAATGTCGCATAATGTTGATCGACATCAACCGGATTAGCCTCGACACCTCGCGCGATATGCTTGAGTATCCCATCGGATTGCTCTATCTGGCATCATCACTTGAAAAGGCCTTCGGAAATGAGGTCGAAACCAGAATCGTATCCTATGACCATCGCCGGCACGGCGACAGCGACGTCGAGAACTGGATTCGCGAATTCCGGCCCGACATACTGGGTCTGAGAAGCCTCACCATGGGCAAGGGCATACTTCACCAGATAGCGCACGTCGCCAAAGAACGACTGAAAGTTCCGCTGGTTATCGCCGGCGGACCGCACGCGACCGATTCACCGTTTGATGTCATGGAAAACAAATCGTTCGATCTGGCTTCGCTGGGTGAAGGCGAAAAAACCGTAGTGGAAATAGTGCGCGCTTACATGAACAACGAGACCTTCGAAACGATTGAAGGACTGGCCGTCCGAAGCGACAAAGGTATCAGGCTAACGCCCCCGCGGCCGCTTATTACCGATCTTGACACGCTACCTCCGCCGGACCACAGCGCGACTGACTTTGAGGCAATTAACAAGGGCCACGTCGATTTTTCGTTTCGCTACAATGTCCCTCATGCCAACCTGTTCACATCGCGGGGATGTCCTTACAAGTGCATATACTGCCATCATGTTTTCGGTAAGAAATTCCGCTTTCATTCCGCCGAACGCGTGTTTGAAGAAGTGAAAAGTCTGTATGAAAATCACGGAATCAGGTCATTCCAGATTGTCGATGATATCTTCAATCTTCACAGGAAACGGGCCCTGGACTTCTTCGATCGCATCGTCAAAAGCAACATGAAAGTCACCTTCTCGTTCCCTAACGGGGTTCGGGGTGACATTATCGATAAGGAAGTGGTCGAGGCCATGTGGGAGGGCGGCGTACGTTACATGGCCTACGCCGTCGAAAGCGGCTCTCCCAGAATACAAACCCTCATTCGCAAGAATCTCAAGCTGGACAGAATCAAAGAAGCCATCACGATGAGCACCGCTAAGGGTATTGTCACACGCGGGTTCTTCATGTTCGGCTTTCCTACTGAGACTGAGGAAGAAGTAAGGATGACAATAGACTTCGCCACCTCGAGCGATCTGGTTACAGGCATGTTTTTCACCGTCCTGTATTTTCCCGGGACGCCCCTGTACGAACTGGCCCATGAACTGACGGACATGTTCAGCCTGGATCTTCGTCTGGAGGACGATTATGTAAGCGTCCGAGAAGGGCCTTACGATTTTTCGAGGGAACGTCTGGAAGAATTGAAACGCGAGGCTATCCGCAAGTTTTTCTTCTCCGAAAAACGACTGGACTTCTTTTTCAGACTGATGCCGAATTTTTACAGCCAGCGCGATTCCGACGCCGCCATGCTGGTCAACATTATCAGCGGCGAGATCAAGGCGACTGATGTCGAAGATCCGGTCTATGGCGATCGGCTGCATCGATACTTCATCATGGCCGAACGTTTTTCGGAAAAATCGGGATTCTTTGTATGATTTATCGTAACTGTGAGGCACGGCAATGAAAGAGAGAGGTAAACAGTTGAACAGAAGGTCACATAAAGACACTGACCGGGTCAGGGAACACTATGAAAAATGGCCCTTTCCCGATGTTTCCTTCGGCGGACGAGAAGGCCTGATTCTTATGAGGTATCTAAATGAGGTGCTGAACAGTAGTCCGTCAGGAAGAAAAAGGGTCGTGGATGTCGGCTGCGGTACGGGGCACGGAACCATCGCCATCGCCAGGCATTTCCCCGAAGTGGATTTTGTCGGCCTGGACCTGTCGGCGGCGTCCATTCGGAAGGCCCAGGATGGCGCGGAGGAAGCCGGTTTGCGTAATATCGATTTCCATCAGGGAGATATCCGTGACCGCGGCAGCTTACCGTCCGATTCATTCGATCTCGCTATCTGTGCCGGTGTTCAGCATCACATCAAGGACAGCGGAAGGGCTTTCGCGAATCTGGTCAGCTTAATCAGGAATAGCGGGACCATGATATTATGGCTCTATGGTCGATACGGCCGGACGCGCCACAACCTCAATCAGGCCTTCCTTGATCTTTTAACGCAGCGGAAATCGCTTGATGAACGGGAGCGAATAGCCGTGGAGTTCGTCAACCAACTCGGCCAGCAACACGTTGTCAATTCCGGTTTTTACACTCCTCATGGTGACGGCACCGAGGGCCTTAACTGGCTACTGGCTCATAAGCAATGGCTGACCGACCAGATGATTCCGCCATATGAGCACTGCTACACGATGCGGGAAATACTCGACCTCTTTCACGGCAACGGAATCCGTTTCGACAAATGGCTGGGCATATCGACCCAACTGGAATCGCATACATCGTCACCCCTGCTGCTCAAGGAATTCCGCGGGCTGACACCTGACGAACAGCTGCTGGCAATCGATTACCTGATCAAGCCGGAATATTATTTTGTGTCGGGTACAAGAAAGACGAGTTAAGAAATGGTTATCCTGGGAATCAGCGGGTTTGAGGATATAAGAGGATCGTCGGCGACGTATGCGTTAAGGCACCGAGCCGATTCACGTAACGATCTGCTCAACTTTGGCTACAATTACCTTCCGCCCCAGTATTTCCCTCTGCATCTGATCGGCCACGACTGCTCTGCCGCCCTGCTGATCGACGGTGAGCTGATTGCATTCGCCGCCGAAGAACGTTTCTCGCGAATCAAACACGGTCTGAACCTGGCTGGAAAAACGGTATTACCGCGGGCCGCCATACAATACTGTCTGAGTCAGGCCGGGGTAACCTGGAAAGATATTGATTACATCGCGCATTTCTGTGATTTCAACGTGCCGGCGGTGCACAATCGAATGTCTATGCTTTCTAATGAACTCAACGGTGATCGCCTTCAGCTGCTCAAAGACCAGTCGTTCGACGTTTATGAAAGTTGTCTCAGCAGGGAAGTGCTCTTGCGGCAACTTACGCAGGTTGCGGGGTTTCCCATCGACAGAAGCCGGTTTATCCCGGTGCGACATCACCTGGCCCACGCCGCCGGAGCATTCTACAGTTCGGGATTTGACAACGCCCTGATCCTGACCCTTGACGGTTTTGGCGAATTCGAAAGCTCGCTCGTGGCCCGCGGAGGAGAACGTACCATCGACATCATCGATTGGACCGAACTACCCACCTCGCTCGGTCTGCTTTATCAAGTAATTACCGTGTTTCTCGGATTCCGGTTGTACGGCGACGAATACAAAGTCATGGGCCTTAGTTCCTATGGTGACAGAAACCGGTACCGCCAGGCTTTCCGTGACTTTGTAGAGCTGAAAGACGACGGCAGGTACGCGATGTCGAAAATCACGTCGCCTAATCTCAGTCACACTCTGAAAAGCTACTTTGGAGATGTAAGTTGGCATAACGGTTTCTCACAGAAGGCGGCCGATATCGCCGCCGCCCTGCAGGATACTCTCGAGACAACTCTTCTGCACGTGCTTTCTCATTATTGCAAGAAGTACCATCTGAACAATCTCTGTCTTTCTGGTGGAGTGGCTCTCAACGCCACCGCCAACGGCATGATCAAGCGCTCCGGTCTTTTTGAGCAGGTATATATTCAGCCGGCCGCGGGTGACGACGGAGCCAGTCTGGGCGCGGCTCTATATATTGATCGGCGGCTCTCACGTAGAAGCGTCAGCAAACCCATAACCCACACCTACTGGGGACCGCAATACAGCCACGAACAGATTGAAAATGTCTTGCGGGCCTGCGGCGATATCGAATGGCAACGAGAACATGACGTTGTTCCCGCCACGGCCAGGTTGTTGGCGAAGGGCCGACTGGTCGGCTGGTTTCAGGGGCGGATGGAAATGGGACCGCGTGCACTGGGGGCGCGCAGCATTTTGAGTGACCCGCGCAAGAGAGCGTATCGTGATCGGCTCAACTCGAAAATCAAGGAGCGCGAATCGTTTCGGCCATTCGCTCCCGCCGCTCTCGAAGAGCAGGCCCAACACTATTTCTGCCTTAATGGCTCGGGGCCGGACCCATTCATGATTACCACCGTTCCCGTACGGCAAGACAAGCAGCGCCTGATTCCCGCGGTCATACATGTCGATGGTACCTCCCGGCTTCAGACCGTGACAGAATCGAGCAACTATCGTTTCTACCGGTTGCTCAGAGAGTTTCATGAGATCACCGGAATACCGATGGTATTGAACACTTCCTTTAATCGGGCCGGCGAGCCCATTGTATGTTCCCCGAAAGACGCCCTCAATTGCTTCTTAAAATGTGGATTGGACGCTCTCGTCATCGAGGATTTCCTGGTATTCCCTCGACAAACGAGTGGAGAATGTCGTGAGTGAGAATCGATACATATCGCTTGATGTCGGATCGATATCGGTAAAAGCCGTGGTATTCGATGCCTCGGGCAAACCGGTGCTCTTACGCACCGAGCGCATTGAGGGAAATCTTCCCAATTGTCTGACGAATTTGCTATCCAATCTCGGGGATACCTATCTATCCCACAGGTGTTTTATCGCTGCTGTAACCGGCTCGGAAGCCGGTATCGCCGCGGCGAGTATGGGGCTAACACCCGTTAACGAAATCGCGGCCGCTGTAGCGGGCGCCACCCATCTCGTACCCGGGGCTGGATCGATTCTCTCTGTCGGCGGTATGCGAGCCTTCTTCATCCGGCTTATGGAAGACCCTTCCACGGGATGTCGTATCCTTAGAGACTCCATGCGCAGTTCACGCTGTTCGTCCGGCTCAGGCATGTTTATCGAGCAGGAAGCGGGCCGACTCAATATATCGCATGAACAACTGGTCAATCTCGCTCTGCAATCGTCACATCCGCCCGTTATTTCGGGACGATGCACCGTGTTCGCCAAGACCGATATCATCCACCGACATCAGAATGGTGCACAACTTAGCGATATCACCGGGGCTATATGTCAGATGATTGCCCGCAACATCGCCGGAGAGTTGATCAAGAAAGTCGCTTATGACGTTCCGATGGTTTTTATAGGCGGAGTCGCTCAAAACCAGGCCGTTTGCTCCATGCTCCGGCAGATCCTCGACCTTGATGCCGGTTCCCTGGTTGTACCGTCCGACGCCGTTTATGCCAGCGCGATCGGGGCTTATCGGTCTTCTATCTCAAACGGTTCCATAACAACCTTTCCTCTCAAAGAGGCCGTAGAGAAAATCAGCGTCGAATATCGCCGCGGCAGACACAGTGTAGGGCTGCTTGAACCGCTCGAAGAGAAAACCCCCCTTGATATCTGCGCCGACAGTACGGCTGGGACCGGCGAAAAGACCGGTGAGTATCTGCTCGGAATCGATATCGGTTCCACCAATACCAAAGTGGTATGTTTAGATCGCACGGGGGCGATAATGGAGAGCTATTCCACCCCGACCAGAGGCCGGCCGCTTGACGCGGTCCGGGAAGCATTTCGCCGGATGGAGATGACAGCTAACGGACGGCTCCCCGGCGCGGTCGGCGTCACCGGCTCAGGAAGGAAATATATCGGCGATATTATCAAGGCCGATATCACCGTCAATGAAATCACCGCCCATGCCGAGGCCGCGATGAATTTTGATCCCCAAATCGATACCGTCATCGATATCGGGGGACAGGACTCCAAGTTTATCAGGATCGATAATGGTCATGTGACACAATTCGAGATGAACAAAGTCTGTTCCGCCGGAACCGGATCGTTTTTAGAGGAAACGGCGGCGCTCCTGGGCCTTGATGTTCGGACGGACTTTGCCGAGCGAGCCCTGCAGGCGAAGACCCCTCTCGATCTGGGGGACCGATGCACCGTCTTTATGAGTTCAGAACTGGCGCAACGACAAAATCAAGGCTTTCCAACGTCCGATATCGCTGCCGGTCTCGCCTACTCGGTAATCAGCAACTACCTCTCGCGCGTTGTAGGCCGACATAGAATCGGGAAAAATGTTTCCTTTCAAGGAGGCGTAGCCGGCAACCGGGCGGTAGTAGCTGCCCTCGAGCGGGTTCTCAATCAGCGGGTAGTTGTGCACCCCTATCATGAAATGGCGGGCGCGATCGGTGCCGCGATTATTGCCAACAAAGAGACAAGTGCGTCATCACGGTTCGTCGGGTTCGCGTCGACAAAAAAGATCATCCCGAGTCACGAATCGTTCTCTTGCCGCAAGTGCGGTAACTGCTGCTCCATTAACTACATTCAGACCGACGATAACCGCCGATTGTACTTCGGGGGTATTTGCGACAGATACGATGAAGGCAGGATCAATGGTACCGTAGACCGTACCTCACCTTTGGCTATTCGCAGAGACCTGCTGAAGACTTATTCACACGACGGTGAGAATGATATTGCCGGCAATACTCTCGGCATTCCCCTGGCCATGCACTTCACCGAGTTGCTCCCTTTCTGGACGACCTTCCTGAAATCACTGGGCGCGAAATTCGTCATATCCCCGCCAACCAGCAGGGAGATGATGCGAGCGGGCGGCGACATATCCCCATCAAGCAGTTGCCTCCCCTTGAAAATCGCCTACGGACACTGCCTGTATCTTCAGCAACTGGGCGTAAAGAAGCTATTCGTACCATCATTGAACAACATGTCGTTCAATACAAAGTCCGAGCGGCTGAGCCACATATGTCCGGCGGCGCAGGCCTGGCCCTACACCGCTGCCTCGCTGCTTTCAAAGGATACCGAAATAATCGGGCCAACCGTCCGCATGGCTTTGCCTCACACCTTCAGGGCGGACATTCTCAAATTCGGAAAATCCCTGGGGTATGACGAGCGCAAGGTGCGCCGCGCGTTCGAAACAGCCCTGAAGGCCCAGAGCGATATGTACCACGCCTTACATGCGGCGGGCAGCGATATAGTCGAGGGGTGTGACAATACTCAGGCGGTTATCTTTGCCCGACCGTATACCTTTTCTGATTATCAGATTACCTCCCGACTCCAACCGATACTGAACAGCCTCAATGTGACCGCCGTACCGTTTGACATGTTACCGGCTACGCCCCTCTATTCGCATGAGCTAGACGGTATGTACTGGTACTACGGTAAGCGATACCTTCAGGCAGTGCGGTCAATGAAATCGCTGAATAACCCCACGGCTATCTTCATCTCAACCTACGGATGCGGAACCGATACCCTGTTGATTCACTTGCTCCGCGACGCTATGGGCGATATACCCTTCCTTGAACTGGAGATCGACCAGCATTGCGACTTCACCGGACTTCGCACCCGCCTGGAAGCGTTCTATCATTCTCTCAGGAAAGACAGGCGTGTGAACGTTGGTGCAGTAAGGCGCCGCAAAGATTCGCCACTCGATCTCAAGGGGCGCCGAATCCTCATTCCCCGGATGTCTGATCATGCCTTTGTCTGCGCTTCGGCCCTTAATTCCTTTGGCTATAACGCCGAAGTTATGCCACTTACCTGTTCACGGGCGATGTCGTGCGGCAAGTCGGTCGTCAACGAGGGCGAGTGTTTGCCCTGCTCCATGCTGGCCGGCGACATGCTTAATCATCTCAACAACAATGGTAATGAACCGACCGCGTTCTTCATGATTTCCGGCGACGGACCGTGCCGTCTTGGTCAGTACACCTACCTGTTGAGAAAAATCCTCGACGAGAGAGGCCACGAACACATACCGATTGTGGACATGAGCCAGGATGTATCTTTCTACACCAGGCTGGACATTGTGTCATCGGAATTCAAAAAGCGATTCTGGATCGGCTCGGTCGCCATCGACCTGCTCAATGCCCGTCTGCGCCAGCTTCGTCCTCTGACGGATGATATTGAACACCTTGACCGTATATACCGGCAGGCGGTCAAGGCTGTGAGTGACAGCGTCAGCGATGATAAGACGCTGGTCACGCAACTCCGGCGCTCGATGAAAGACTTTGACAGCGTCAAAATCTGTCGACAGAATCCGGAGGTAACCATCGCTGTTATTGGCGAGAACTTTGTCAGGTGTAACCCGGCCGCCAACCAGCAGGTGATTGAGCAATTAGAAAATCTGGGGGCAGGCGTGGTACTTCCCAACCTTACGGAGTGGATTTTCTACACCAATTGGACGGCTCGCCTCCATTGCCTGTACGACAAAAACTATCGGCGGTATTACAGGATGCATCTGGTCAATCTCTTTCAAAAACTGCAGTCATACCGCCTCCACCGAGCTGTCAAGAGAATCCGGTCCGGTATGAAAGAGCCGAGTGTTAAGAAGATCTTCGCGCTGGCGTCGGGGTATGTCCCGCCCGTGTTCGAAGGGGAGACCATTATCTCTGTTGGAAGAACGGTTGACTATTTTCAGAAAGGCATCGATGGTATTATTCAGGTAGCGCCTTTCGGATGCCTGGCCGGCACGATCTATGAGACTCTCTCACAGAGACTGTCTAATGACCTGAATGGACTGCCGATTCTGAATCTTCAGTTCGACGGGCGGAATGACGAACTCCGGCGGGAGGAGTTGGAAAGCTTCCTGACCATGTCAAGAAATTGGAAAGAACACAGGAAAGGCCGAAAGTGAGATTCCTCTCGATCATAAATCCGTTTGCCTCCAGGGGTAGGGCTCTCAAGCTCCTGCCACGGTTACAGAGTATTGTCGCTCGCACCAACCACACTTTCGATTGGAGAGTCACGCAATCTTCGGACGAAATGCAGGCGGTCATTGCCGATGCGGCCCAGTCCGGTATCGATGGAGTGATACTGGTTGGTGGCGATGGCACCGTTTCCAGCGCCCTGCCGGCATTGTTGAGCACCGGCCTGCCTTTGGGTGTTATTCCGTGCGGAAGAGGAAACGACTTTGTGCGCAACGCCGGGCTTCCGCTCAACCCCCTTCACGCCGCAGTGTACCCCGATCGGCCGGAGATACGCTCCATCGACATACCAGCGGCCAACGGGAGACCTTTTGGATCGATAGCCTGCCTGGGCCTTGACGCCCGCATAAATGAACTGGCCAACAAACCTGTCAAGTATTTTCCCGGACGGTCCGCGTTTGTTTATGCCACGCTCAAAGCCATGAGACACTTTGAGCCCTTCGATGTGACCGTTACGCTCGACGGGCACGTGTGGCACAGTACCATTATGATGGCTGCGATCGCCAACGGACCCAGTTACGGCGGCGGAATGAAGATAGCCCCGAAAGCAAACATGGAGGACGGCCGGCTGAATTTGTGTATCGTCCGCAGAACAGGGAAGTGGACCATGCTTAAGGAGTTCCCCGGAGTCTTCAAGGGCAAACATACCCAACACCCGAATGTAATTTCTCTGTCAGCGAAAGCTGTTACAATAACCTCGGAAACTGACCAGAAAGTATTCGCCGATGGCGAGAACATCGGTCAACTTCCGCTTACCTGCTCCATTGGTGAGCATCACCTGAATATTATGCAGCCAATGTGCAATGACTAAAGGAGACACGCGTTGAAAACAAATAGCAGCCTAAAAAGCATTGACCGGGATAAACCGTCGCGCGACAGCCTTTTCGTGTTGGGCATGATACCGGACTGGCTCGATCGGCTCTTTCATCTTTCGGTGACCCCAGTTATGGCGTCCCTGTCCGCGGGACGGGTCAATCCCAACTGGATAACCTTTAGCGGTTTTCTTCTGACCACGTTCGCCGGTTATTTCTTGTTAGACGGAAAGTATTATCACGCTCTCGCCTTTATCATTATCGGGGGTATCTTTGATTACGTCGACGGAAAGGTGGCCGCGCGGACCAACCGGATAACCCTGTTCGGCGCCATCTTTGACTCGGTACTTGACCGTTACTCCGATACGGTTATTTACGTAGCGCTGGCTATCAACTACTACCGAAACGATCATCCGGCGTCCGCGCTGGTGGCAATCATCGCCCTTATCGGCGCTTTCATGACCAGCTATATCAAGGCGGTGGGCAAATCACACGGGCTGGATTTTCGAACGGGCTTTTTGAGACGACAGGAACGTGTCACGGTGCTTTGTATTGTCATGGGGTTCAGCTTCCTTGATCCCTATCTAAAGAGTTGGCTGGCGTCGCATTGGGAATCGCTTGAAGGCGCCATGCCCAATCTTATTGTGGCATCCGGCGTGTGGTTTCTGGCCATCTTTTCTAACACCACTGCCCTGCAGCGGTTATTCAAACTGAGAAACCTGGCCAGGCAAACAGACAACAGCCAATAAGACCGACCAAGCTAAAAACTGTATTCGCGACCGGGCTCAGCAATCCGTATGGGCAAGTCGCTGGCATCCTTGTTTAACATCTCGCTTAGCTGATCGCTTGTTTCCGGGCAATGATTAAGACAGTCGAGATGCGTCACAACCGCAAGACCGGGTTTGATACTCCTCACCATCGAAATAATCTCTCTGTGCGAGAGAGTATGACGCCCCAGTAGAGGAATCCGCGCTCCGCCACCGTAGAGAACGGCGAGATCTATCCTCACATCCTTCAGGCAATTCAGTAATCCGTCAAACAGTATGGTATCTCCGGAAATGTATACGGTCTTGTTGTTCGCGCCGATAAGATAACCCACGCCCGGTTTATACAGAAGCTTCCCCAGTCGCTCCGTGTGTTTGACCGGCACAGCCTCGATTTCAATTTCGCCGATTGTTGTCCTTTGGAGCGGCCGGAGCGGATGAATATTTTTGAAACCCCATCGCTGCAATCTTCTGACCCCGTTTTCGGGCGTGACGACCGGGATTGTTTTGTCAATCTCAAGCGACGCGGCCCGGTCGAAATGGTCGAAGTGGTGATGCGTAATAAGCAGTATGTCGTTGCTGGTAAGGCGGGGGAAAGGCAAAGTTAATTCCTGAATGGGATTCCACCGAAAATCCATTACTGAAGGCACTGGTGGAAGTCGGCCCGCTTTCTGATTCATAGGATCAACCAGCATCCGGACCCCGCCAAGAGAAATAACCGCCATCGCGTGGCGATAAAAGTGAAACGTGCACCTGCTTTCGGTCATCGGCAACCCGGCATCCGGCGCTATTCCTGCTTCACGAGCGACCAGTGCGCGTGAACCATCCGCCATTCACCGTTGCTAAACCGGTATACATCTGTTGCTTTCCATAGTGGGCCTGGCTCACCATCGACGTTCGGTTGGTAGTGCAGTGTGGAGATGGCTATGTCACCGTATACCTGCACCCTGGTGTCCAGTAACTCGTAATCATGGGCCGGAATCTGCCCTTCAAGAGATGTCAGGTAGCTCCGCAACTCTTCGAGTCCGTCCAGTCTGGTTTGGGCGGCGATATCATCGTAGTAGGTAATATCATCTGCGGCGTTTTCGGCAAAACCAACCGGATCTCCCGCCGACCAGCGATCGAGCGCCTGGCGCTCCATAGCCAGAATGGCTTGTTCGACGGCCTCCTGGCCGGGAACTTCCTGTTTCGCAGTACACGAGATGAAAATCAATAGAATGAAGATAAGCGAGACATAGTGTCTCATTTTTGGTCTCCTTTCAATTGTTGTTCTGATATCGCGCCCCCCTTACCGGCGCAGGTGAACAGAACCTGCCCCGTCATATATTACAGACCCGTTGGGGCCTTGGGGCAGGGCTTAAATTTTCTGTTTCAGATTCTCCAGCCGCTGCTTCGCGTCCTCGACTGACTTCAATCCCTCGTCGGCGTTTTTCCAGATATCCAGGAATGTCTCATACTGCTTGATGGCATCCGCCTTGCGCCCCGCGGCCTCATACGCCTGCCCTAAATAGTAGCGAGCCAGCACGGCCTCATCCAGATAAGTGAATCGATTATAATCATACGTTGACACGGCCGCCTCAAGCATGGACACGGCCTCGCCGACGCGCCCGGCGCCAAGATAGCTGACACCGGCATACATGCGCGCCGAGAAATCCGGATTGTATTCAAGCCGTCGCTCCATAAACTGGCAGGCGCGGTCATACTCTCCGGCGTACCGGTAAACTTGCGCAAGGAAAAGGTTATATGTTCTGAGCCGATTGGTTTCGGAGGGATCCAACTTGCTTATGAAGGACTCGAGCATCGTCTTGCCTTTCTGGATATCGCCCATGGCGGCGATGGCCCAGGCCCGGAATCCCTCTATTGTGGCGCACTCAAGCGGCGTTTTTATCGGCAGGAGATCCAGCACATACGCAGCCGAATCAACCTGGATGAGCGCTGAATGCGGATCGTCTAAAATTGAAATGTAAAGATCGCCCTGACGCCTGCGTGTCCGGTACGACACGTTTGCATAACCGCCGCCGGCTTCTACTTCTCTCCGCACCGCCTCCATCTGCTCCATGGCTTCCCGAAACCTGCCCTGATGGCGGAGGGTTTTTGTGCGGTAATCCCAGGCCCCGTCCCGGACAACCGAGTCAGGGTGTACCGCCAGAAGCGCGTACACACTGTCGGCCTGTTCGTACTTGCGCAGCACGGTGTAAACATCGCCCAGTCCGCTCAGGGCATCTTCATAGTGCGGGAATTTCGCCAGACACTCTTTATATGAGACGACCGCACTATCGAGCATTCCTGCAAGAGCGAGAACGTACGAACGACGACGATAAGGAAAAGGGTCGTTCGGGGACATTTCGATCGCTTTACCAGATGCCCACAGGGCTCGGTCAAAATCTCCGGTAAGCGCCGCCGTCATGGAAAGACTGTTGTAAGCGCGATAGTCCCGGGGATTAAGCTTTACGGCCTTGTTAAGATATTCCAGCCCCTGCTCATACTTCCCAATACCATACCCCAGAAAATGACCATAGGCCCGATTCGCTTCGGCACTATAAGGGGCAAGTTCAACCGCACGCCGGTGCTGCTCGTCTGCTTCTAATATTCTTCCCATCAGCCACAGCAACATCCCATAAT
>CP070674.1:32131-36725 GCA_020351995.1 Candidatus Zixiibacteriota bacterium | reverse complement strand
TCATCGAGGAAGATCGTCCCGCCATGGGCTTCGACAAATTTGCCCTTGCGGGCCTTTACCGCGCCCGTAAAAGCCCCGGCACTGTGGCCGAACAGCTCGGCCTCGACCAGTTCTGATGGCAACGCGGCGCAGTTGACAGCCACGAACGGACCGTGCGCGAATCGGCTGTGACGGTGAATCATGTGAGCGATGAGTTCCTTGCCGGTGCCGTTTTCGCCGAGGATCAGAAAGCGGGAGGCTTTCGGGGCCGACTTCTGTACCTCGCCGATCAATCTGATAATAGCTTCATCCTTGCCGATGAACAGGCCGTACACCGCCGATGACAATCGTTCTTTTTCGGCGATGAGGCCCGAAGTACGGGTGGCGTTGTCGATAGTGATTGTGACCCGGTCGAGCGAGAGCGGCTTCTCGATGAAATCGTAAGCACCGGCGCGAATCGCCTGTACCGCGGTGTCGATGTCGGCATGACCGGAGATCATGACCACAATCTGTCGGCTGTCGCGTTCGAGAAGTTCCTTGAGCAGGTCTAGGCCGTTGCCATCGGGGAGAATGATATCGAGAAGGATAACATCGAACCCGGCTGAGACATACTCGCGTCCCTGTTTGAGATTCTCCGCCGTCACTACATCGTGCCCGCGTCTTTCGAGCGCCGACTTAAGCGACGACCGGATATTCTGCTCATCATCTATGATCAGTATTCGTGGCATTGTAATGTTTCCGCTCTCAAATCCCTAGTGCGTAGCTTAAGCTAAACATAAGCGAGCCAGCTCCGTTCCTCAATTGAAATGCCTCACCGTCACTGTGGGCAAGCACCTCTTGACCTTCGGGGGATTCATCGTATCCCGAAACGTCGGAGAAAGCGTTGTTGAGATGGCCAGAGTAGCGCACCTCCACAAGGAATCCATAACGTCCAATCTGGATTTCAAGACCGACACCGACGACCATTCCCACTTGAATGTCAGCAACATTGTAGATATCCAGACGGTCCAGGGTGTAGCCCTCTGTGATAGTTTCACCATCACTTGTCTGTGCGAGTCTAAATTCAACGTCGCCGGAGACTGCCAGGGCGATTGAAGGGCCGGCTATGATGTAAGGGTTCAGGTTTTTATGAAGCGGCGGTGTGAAACGCAGGAGGACGGGGATGTCAATATAGTTCAGGCGGACAATGAAGGTATAGGTTGACAGCGTATCGTTGGATGCTTCGTTATGGAAAAATCTGTCTCCTCTTTTGGCATAGATCAGTTGGGGTACAACAGAGAATTTCCTGCTTAAGTTGTAGCGCACGAACGCACCGCCGGTAGTGGTCTTCAGGGGAAATTTGACATGGTCACCAAGAGCCACATCAACATCTTCACCGAAGAACCTGGACTCGTTCAGTGCGAATATCGGCCCGACTTGCACATTGCTGCCTGCCTGCGTTGGTGCTGCAGCCGCAGCAGCAATTAAAAAGCTCATAAGCGTGACGCAAGTAAGTTGCTTCATTTGCTTCTCCCTCCGTTCTCAGGTGGCAGATCAGGATCCCGCGAAACGCGGGACCGCCCACAAAATTTATTGTGGCAGTATTATCCGCACCCCCGCGCCTTTGTCCGGTTTGTTGTACAGTTCCATCGCGCCACCGTGGTCGTGGACAATACGATGGCATATCACCAGCCCTAGCCCTGAACCGCCTTCCTTGGTGGATACGTATGGCTCAAAGCTATTCACTAACTTATCCTCGGTGAAGCCCGGCCCAGTGTCTTCGACCGTGACCTTGATGCCTTTATCGATATCGGCTATGGTCACCGAGGCGGTAGAGTCGCTTGATGATTCGAGACCGTTCTTGATCAGATTTATCAACACCTGTTTGACAGCTTCCGGATCGATCTGGAAAGTTGCCCGAGTGCTTTTGTTATCTATGCTCACTCGCCCGGAGTCGATATCGGCTTTGTAGAGTGTTCGAAGTTCGTCAACGAACTGCGCGGCTTTGACCTCGCGGATTTCCGGCGCTTTCATGCGGGCGAAGCGCACGAACTCATCCAGAAGCTTAATAAGCCGGTCCAGTTCGCTTTTGATCGTGCGCGTGGTTTCATTGAGAACCTTGTCGAACTCCGGAAGCCTTTCGCTGTGAGAGCGGCGAAGGTCATCGACACTGATGGCAATCGGCGTGAGCGGGTTTTTAATCTCGTGGGCTATCTTGCGCCCGACTGTTTGCCAGGCGGCGATTTTTTCTGTGGTGGCCAGTTGTTTCTGGGTTTGTTTCAGCTTGAGCATCATCTCGCTGAACGAATCGGCTAACTCTGAGAACTCGCCTTCTTCATAGGCCATGACCGGAGTGTTGAAGTCACCTGCGGCTACCCGCGCAGTTGCCGAAACAAGATTGTCAACCTCGCGCTTGGCCCTGCCGGTGATGTAGAAACCGACAATGACGGATAGCATGACCGCCACAATCGCCACCAGACCCGTCAGACTGAACAGCGTGATAAAAGTAGGCCTGGCCGAATTGAGTGGAAAAGACGCGCCCAGTATGAAGTCGCTGTATTCGCCGCCGTCGAGCGTGAGATAATGCAGGCCCTCTTCAGGGTACAAGGCATCAGGCACGTCCGGTGCAACCATGTACGAGTCGGGAGGAATAAACACCTTCACACTGGCGTCCAGAAACAGTGACAGTTGTGCCATCAGAGATTCGTGCATGTATTTGCCAGTGTAGATAGCCACCTGGTTACTGACCGGAGCCCGGTGCACGAACGCCGCGTGTGCACCGTTAAGGTCGTACTCGACCTTTTCCAGAGTCCCGGCGGTATCTTCCCATATCTCGTATTCGGGGATCTCGATCTTCTGGCCGAGCAATCCGGGGCGATGATAAGTGGCCAGGACGGTATTAGTGCTGTCGATCAGTTCGAGGAAGTCGAGCTCGAACGCGCGCGGATCAACCTCGAGCCGACCGGTTCGCCCCGATTGAACATTGGCCAGGGCCCGGCTGAATTCCGAGGACTGTATGAGCTTCTCCACGTTGGAAACCAGTTCCACCTGGAATATCCGGTTGAACACGGCATACTTGCGCGCGCACTCGTCGCCGCGTTGCTCATCGGCCAGGGCTACCTGGCGTTCGAAATGGAAATAGATCACCAGCATAATCAGCAGCGTCGGCAGCACCGCCGCGGCGACAAGGGAGAGCCGTATGCGCCCGGAGAAGGTCATTTCTGCTCCTCCCATTCCGGTGCGGGGAGAATCAGCTTGGTGAGCGCTGAAAAGTCGAGATAGCCGCTTTCATCAAAACGGGCATTCTTGAGATTCTTCTCCGCGACAAAATAAATAGTGGGTCTGAACAGCGGAAAGACGCCCAGGTCGCTCTGCAAGGTGCGGTCGGCCAGTTGGCAGTAATACAACCGCGTGTCGTCATCGGTAGCGTTTTCCGCGGCGGAAACCTGGTTGTTCAATATCTCGAGGATCTCTTTGATCTCGTCGCTCTCCGGGTTCATCGCCGGTATCAGGTTGTAGACATACCTTAAAGACATCGCCGGACGGGACAGGTCAACCGGACAGAACGCGAGCAGGATATCTTTATGTTGCCTGCCATTGACTTCAACTTTGATCTTTTCACGGGAGAGAATGTCTGCAAAAAAGTCGCCTACTTCCTTCAGTCTCGGGCTCAGCAAACCGATGCTGAGTTTTCGAGGTCGATCGCGATACTTCTTCAACAGCAGTTGACCTTTGTCCGGGTCATAGGGGTATGACCGGGCCGTGTGTCTGTCGGACAGGTAGAGTCGATTCATGGGGGCAGGAGCTGCACCCTGAAAAAATGTCGACCAGAGTTTAGGAACACTGAAACGATAATACAGCGAGGTCGTGATAAGACCCTCTTCATTAAACTTCTTCGAAAGGTTCGGAACAAGAACGGCGATGAACGGCGCCGGCGAGGATATAACGCGGTCGGGGCTGGCTATCGGCGGGGGAGGCATCGACGCGGAGAAGAAGCCATCGAATTGGCCGGTGTGATAGTCCCAGATTGCGCCGGGTGGTGCGGGTGATGAGCTGATGCTGATCTCATTGCCGATATCCGTATAAGCTAGGCCAAGACCTGTGTTCCCTGAGTCACGGTAGGCATTTATCGTTCCCGGGAGGTCTCTGACTATCTGCTCCGAAACCAGCCCGTAGGATCCTAACTTAATCCGGGAACTACTATCGACTGCTGCGGGTTCAATAACGGCTGTGAGTTCTGCAAAGCCCAGAGTGTCCGCCAAGCCGGAGGTGGGTCGGCTTACACTTATACCTGGATATGAATACTCTATCTGACCTGTGTACAAGGTGTCATTGTTTTGGGTGAGCACGACGCCACAACCGGGATAGATATACTTTTCTTCACCGGCATCGAAGTACAGCCGCCCGAGCTTGTACTGAAGGATCTCGCACTTCAGGCTCTCGGCGGAAACCGAAGCCACGGAAGCACTGACCACAACGGCGGCGAGAATCAGCAGATGGTATTTGAATCGGAACAAGATTGTGACCTCCAACCACTTATACAATTAACCCGGCTCAAATGCCGACCACAAGATATTTTTGGGGGCAGCCCGGTGTGTTTTTTCTGACACATTTAAGCTCCTGATTTCCAACACTG
>CP070674.1:17064-32031 GCA_020351995.1 Candidatus Zixiibacteriota bacterium | reverse complement strand
CTCCCGGAATCTCGAAGAATATTTTCTTGCCGGCCGCACCATAAAGGGCTGGCGCGCGGGATTCAGCCTGGCGGCCACCCAGTACGCCGCCGATACTCCCCTGCTGGTAACGGGTCTAATCGCTACCGGGGGCATATTCATGCTCTGGCGGCTCTGGATTTACGGACTCGGTTTTCTGATGATCGGCTTTCTGCTGGGTCGGGCCTGGCGTAAGGCAAAGGTTTTGACCGACGCGGAATTCACCGAGATTCGCTACAGCGGTCGGGGTGTATTGGCCCTGCGCGGATTGAAAGCAGTTTATTACGGAACGGTGATGAACTGTACCATCCTGGCCATGGTGCTCGTCGCGGCATCGCGCATAAGCGAGGTTTTCCTGTTCTGGCACGAATGGTTGCCCGCGAGCATTTACCAGCCGATATTCAATCTGGTTCAGTCAGTGGGAGTGCCCCTCGCCACATCGGCCACGGGCCTTGAAGCATATGTGGCCACGACCAACAACCTTATAAGTATCCTTCTTATCCTGGCTTTCACGGGACTTTATTCAACAACCGGCGGGCTGCGCTCAGTTATCGCTACCGACACCGTTCAGTTCAGCCTGGCAATGATCGGCACCATCATTTATGCGGTAGTGGTCATTGTCAAGGCCGGCGGTCTGGGCCAGATAATCGACAGCCTGTACCAACTGTATGGTCAGGCCAGCGCCCAGCAGATCCTGTCGTTTAGTCCACGCAACGTTGAAGCTTTGGGCCCGTTTTTGGTGATCGTGAGCCTGCAGTGGTTCTTTGAACGAAATTCCGATGGCACCGGCTATTTCGCCCAGCGAATGATGGCGTGTAAGACGGACCGGGACGCCAGAGTGGCCGCTTTCGTGTTTACCTGGCTTCAGATACTACTCAGAAGTCTCGTCTGGCTCATCATTGGAGTCGGTCTGTTGGTGCTGTTCCCATACTTACCGGGCACACCGCTTACCGAAGAGTTCATCGCCGAGCGCGAGCTGCTTTTCGCGTCCGGTATAAAAGAGTTACTTCCACCCGGAGTGATTGGCCTTGTGCTCACCGGGTTACTGGCCGCCCTGGCCTCGACTATCGATACCCATCTGACCTGGGGAGCAAGCTACTGGAGCAATGACATATATAAGCGAATCATCAGTAAAGCCTGGCTCAAGCGCGAGCCCTCCGAAAAGGAACTTGTTGTTGTAGCGCGGCTCTCCAACGTCCTCATCCTCATAGTTGCCCTGTTAATCATGGCTAACCTGGGTTCGATTCAGACGGCCTGGTACATTACCCTGCTCTTTGGTGCCGGGACAGGCGCAGTCCTTGTGCTTCGATGGCTCTGGGAGAGGATTAACCTTTATTCGGAAATAGCAGCTATCATTACGTCGCTGGTGCTGGCGCCTATAATCCTGTTCACGGTTGACGACGAGTGGTTGCGGTTGTTGCTGATGGCTACAATCTCGACGGTTGTCGTTGTCACGGTGACCCTGTTGACCAAGCCTACTGAGGAATCTATTCTGCTCAAGTTCTACCGTCAGGTGGAGCCTCCGGGTTTTTGGAGGAGGACATCTCAAAAGGCGGGGATGGATGTGAACAAGCCTATCAGGAGATTTACCAGCGGCGCTTACCTCACGGTTACGGTCAGCCTGTCAGTTTACCTGCTGCTGGTAGGATTCGGGAAGATCCTCCTGCCATCAAGTCAGGGTTCCGTCGTTACGGCTACTGTCTACATTGTTCTAGGATTAGCATCGGTAGTATTGTGGTGGCGAAGGTTTTTTAACAGCGGGCAGCCCAAATCGTAGACAAAGTATATCGATGCGATTTGGGAAGAAGAAACCCCCTATGTCCCCCTTATCAGGGGGAGGAAGAAAGACTTTACGGCAGAACTGCTGCCGAATTCTGCCCTACGGAGATTATATTGTACTGGGGTTGGTCTCAATGGCATTGTGGTGGCGCAGGTTTTTCACCAGTTCGAGGCCCAAGTAGGTCGAAACCCCCGCTATACCGTTCAGGAAAGCGGAGGTTTCGATATCCAATCTCTAATTCACGCCCGAGCCGAAAAGATAACCGAACCCGATAAGAAACTCGGGACCGCTGTAATTATCACTACCGCCAATCGGCTGGTCGAAATCGTTCATGAAATTATACCCGGCGGCCACACCGACCATAAAGTGCCGGCTTAAGGGAAAATCGACGCCGGCGGCCAGCTTGCCGCCCAAAGCGTACTCTGATGCGGACTCTACCGCTACCGTGGTACCGATCTTCGTTTCAGTCTGTTCTCCGATATACGGCCCCACGCCCAGCATCGCGTAAGGTCTCACCGAAGTAGCGGAGGTAGAGACGGGCAAGTAGTATTTCACACCGAAAAGTAGCTGGCCGATAGTGGCGGTCGATGTCGATACGCCGGTGAAATCGATATCGGTATCAACGTCGGTCATCATGCCCCCAACGCTGATATCCAGGGCAACATTTTCTTTCAGCCAGTAGTTATAACCCACACCACCGATGAATCCGTTACTTCCAACCGAGGTCGACACACCGTCGGTGTTAACAGAGGTTCTAACGTCGGTCACCATGTTCCACATACCGAGGCGAAGTCCTATTTGATGACGATTTTCAAGGGACTGGGCACTGGTTGCGGCCACGAAAATCAGCATCACCATCGATGCCGTAATTAGTAGCTTCACTGTTGTCACGTATATCTCTCCTTTCGTTGAACCTTGAACTCATGTTACGCGGTTCTGCTTCTTGTGTTTCGATTGCATACCGACTTTTTCCCATAATTTTCGAAATGATGGCGAAAAGGTTAGAATATTGTAGTAGGACAAGAGGATGTCGAAACCCGGCTCGGCCCAGCTGGCGGGAGAAACCCACCCGCAGGATGGGCCACCCGCCTCAGCACTGGAGGCATGAGGTCATGGAAGAAACCCCCTCAGTCCCCCTTATCAGGGGGACGAAAAAAGACATTGCGGCAGAACTGCTGCCGAGTTCTGCCTTACGAAGACTAATCTAACTCGAACAACTTGTTGATTTTCAAACGAGCGACTTTTAGCATGACTATAACTTGAGTCAAAATGGAAAGTTAGGAACCTTTAGTGAGGGGAGTTAGATATGAAGCTCACAACGTCAAAAACTGTTGCCTTGCTTTGTATCGCCTTTGTTATAAGCGCTGTTAACGCCGGGGGGCAGGAGACTTCCGCGGGCAGCCTCGATGGCAAGATAGCTTTCCTGAGAAGCGGCGATGTGTACGTAGCCAATATCGATGGCACCGATACCACCGCTGTCACGCACACCGGAGGGAAAGTAAAGGAATTCAGCTTTTCTCCCAATTTAGATTATCTGGCTTTCATCAGGAGCGTCGATGCTGATTGGTCAGAGTTTGAAGTTTTCGGACTCGTCGTGATGGATCCCATGTCGGCGGAGATCCTGACTGAAATCCCGCCCGGTGGTGAATGGCCGGAAATGGGCCAGTGGGTTGCCTTTGATAAGCTGATCTACTGCTGGTCATCGGGATTCGATCTGGCTGGTTTCGGTACTTACGAAGTCACGAGCAAGTCCCGCCTTGACCACAATGACGATCAATGGGGATATCGCCTGTTTTTCGGAGAGTTCACCGATGATTGGTCCCTGATGATGTACACCACGGATTCCGGCCTTGGGCCGACTTCTCATGACCGCCTGCACATCCGCAATATCGCGACCGGAGAGGATAGGATAGTAGCCCGAAAAAAGACAATCAGGGGTTTCTGTATGTCGCACAATAAGAGGTACATCGGCCTGAGGTGGTCCGAGTCGAGCCAGCCGGGAACGATCCACCAGTTTCACATCCTGGATCTTGAAACAGATTCACTCACGAGGATTTATCCGTCCGCGACTGTTCCATCCGCATATGCGGGAGCCGCCTGGAGCTACGGCGACAGCTTGATAAGTTTCATCGCGGGCAACGAGGCCGTTGTGATATCGGTTTCCAGCCAGGCCGAGGTGGGACGTATTGAAGGCGGGAGTTTTAGTTGGTGTGATGACAACCGTA
Organism: Candidatus Zixiibacteriota bacterium; assembly: GCA_020351995.1. Classification (GTDB taxonomy): domain Bacteria; phylum Zixibacteria; class MSB-5A5; order GN15; family FEB-12. Next base: position 28,008 of record CP070674.1, on the reverse strand, counting down.
TTCTCTTTTATCGCGGCGGAGGTATTTACATCTACGACCTGGTCAGCAAGCAAGAGAAGTTGCTCGTGGAAAACGCCGTGCAACCGGTGTTGTTGAAAGCGGTGCAGTAAGTCGAGAAACCCACCCGAAGGGTGGGGCACCCGGCTCTCACTGCAGGGCCGGAAAGATATGATTGACCATGGCCCAGCGGGCTTCATCGTATCCCTTATTGCTGGGACGAGTCATGGTGAATACGACCACGGCGTTTGATGAGGGCACGAGATAAATCATCTGGCCCTGGTTGCCCATTGCGAAAACAGTGTTCACGTACGAGTCATCGTCCAGCCGGTATCTCACGCGCCACCAGTAATAGCCGTATCCAGCGGCCGCGCTCAGCGGGACTGCCTCGGCTGTTGACTCATTGACCCAGGCTTGCGATACCACCTGCTGGCCTTTCCACTGCCCGCCGTCCAGATACATCTGACCGAACTTGGCCATATCACGCGAACGCATATACAAACCATACCCGGTGTTAGTGTAAGAACCGTTGGTGTGACGCCATTCCACGCGGTCGATCTCCAACGGCATGAACAGTTTCTGTTCGGCCCACTTAGTTACGGGCATGCCCACCGCCCGGCAGAGAACCTCGCCGGTGGTGAGCGCCATAGCGTCGCTATACTCCCACTCCGTTCCCGGTGTATAGAGATCGTCCAGGGCGAGGATGTAGCTTATCCAGTTACACCCACAGGCCCAGAGCTGATAAAGGCTGTTAGCCGGGTCATCGTATTCATAGGAGCTTTGATCCCATTTCAGACCGCCGGTCATGGTTATGGTATGTCTGAGAAGCATGCTGTCTTTTCTTGGCGTACGGAACTCATCATACTCGGGGAAGAAACTGTAAATACCGGTATCGATTCCGCTGAGATAGCCCTCGTTGATGGCAATACCGACGAGCGCCGAAGTAACGCTCTTGGTACACGACATGAGCATGTGCAGGCTGTCCGGCGGCCACCCGTTGAAGTACTCCTCGAAGACCAGTTTGCCATCGCGAACGATAAGGATGCTGTTCAAATCGGGCATGGTTTCGTTGGAGATCTCGTTGACCAGATTCTCGATGAGAGTGTGGTCGATGCCGACACTGTCGCAATGGGCGGTATCCCAGCCATCATCAGTCGCGACCGGCACGGAATACTCGTACTCAACTTCGTCTACCGGTGTATTGTCAAAGGGAGTCTTGCGGCCCTCGCCACACGATAGCCCAAAGACAGTCAGAAAGGTAGCCCCCCAGATCATCGAGAGAGCTGTTGTAAGGGCACATTTCCGCGGACTTGAACGCATGTTTGATTTTGATCCCATTTCAGTCTCCATATACAAAACGTGTCAGGCCGCGTTTTCTATATGCCATTTTTACCATTTTCCGCTCGGAGCTCAGAATGCGCGGCCTAATTGGCCCTTTGAATTTTACGTTGCTCAGTCCCGACAGGCGCATTATAATGCTCAAAGCTATCCATTAAAGACCGGGAGTCTAATTCACATGACCGGCTATACAATCGGTTTTGTGTGCCCCTCCACATCGTGGGGCGGGCTGGAGATGAACGTTCACCGGCTGGCCGTACGTCTTAAACGGCGCGGTTACCGGGTGGTTCTGTACGGCAACCCTCTGTCAATTCTGTATCAGAAGCTCCAGTCGGAAAATATACGGGTGAGGTCGGTAATCTCTCGATCAAAGTTTCGGGATATATTCCTCGCTTTTGTTCTCGCCCGCATGGTCAGGCAGGACGAAGTCGATATAGTGGTCCTGCACCTGAACAGGAATTTTCTGCTAACAACACTGGCCAAGATAATCGCGAGGCGCCCGTTTAAGTTCGTGTATATGCAGCACATGCATGTTGGCGGTACCAAGAAGGACTGGTTTCATAACTGGGAGTACGGCAAGCTCGACTGCTGGATAGCGCCGCTTCCGGGTTTCAAGACTATTCTGGGGCAAAAGATCAAGCTTCCGCCGCACAAAATCGAAGTCATCCCTCTTGGGATCGAGGTGGAATGTTTCACAGACAGCAAACCTGACCGGGCCGAAGCGCGCCTCCGTTTGAATCTCCCGGCTGATGTTCCGGTGGCTGGTGTTGTGGGGAGGCTGGATCCGAAGAAAGGCCAGCACATACTGATTGAGGCCTGCCACCAGGTGCGTCAGGAGGGGCACGATCTGCACGTACTCTTGGTCGGCGACAAGACTGCCAGCGAAGAGACGGGGTACGCCGAGCAACTTCAGCAATTAACGCGCGACCACGAGCTTCAAGACTTCGTGCATTTCCGACCCCATATGGATGATATTGAATACGCCTATGCGGCTATGGACATATTCACGCTGACGTCAAAATCCGAAACTTATGGGATGGTAACCCTGGAAGCCATGGCGTCAACTTTGCCTGTTATTGGCACGGCCGCAGGCGGTACGCGGGATATCATTGACGACGCGCACAACGGACTTCTGGTCAGGCCGTATGACGCCGGGCATTTGGCCGGGGCAATCACTCGCATACTGACTGAGGGCGAATTTGCCCGTGGTCTCGCGCGGCAGGCCAGGCGGGACGTGATCGCCAAATATTCGTCACACCGTCAGTGCGATATGCTCGAAGGATTGTTTGTCAGATTGATGAATTGATCAGGCGAGCTGATATTGTTCGACGAACTCTCGGTACTGTTGCAGCAGACGTGACGCGTCCTCTTTGTTTTTCGATTCCGCGAAGATATTGAAAGCCGCCGTGGTTCGGTCGGGCGTGACCAACACCCATCCGCCGTCCTCGAAGATCCGGACGCCGTCGATCAGTTGCCGGTTCTTATCCTCGGAGTTGATAATCAACTGCCGCATGACGGTACCTTTTTTGGACCACGGGCAAGGTACGGTGGCAGAGGCCCGGTTAAGATACTCGAATTTCTTACGAATCCTTCCGAAGCGGGTTTTGGTCCGTGCCATCATTTCCAGGATTTTGACGGTAATAAATATCGCGTCCGAGCCCATCTGGAAGCCGGGGAAAATAAAGCCTCCGCGAGTTCCGCCCACAAAATCGACCTCGCCCCGACGGAATACCTCCATCATCGAAAGATGGTCGTTGGCAACCCGGATTACTTCGACACCGTGCTGTTGGGCGATATCTTCGACACCCATCGACGCCCCGACCGGGACGGCGATTTTGCGGCTCTTATGTGTCTGCAGGTACAGATCGGCAACCACCAGCAGTAGCAAGTGATTATCGACCGGCTGTCCGGTTTCATCAACGGTGACCAGCTTTTCGGCGGCAGGATTTATCAGAAAACCGATATCGGCATTGAGTGATTTGACGATAGACGCCAGCTGTACAATGGCCTGGGCGTTTTCTTCGGGCGAGGTGGAGAACTTGCGCGGGTTGAGGCTGGCGTTAAGCTCGGTGGCGGAAATGCCCAGCCGGGTGAAGAGCGTTGGGAAAATCTCGCTGGAGGAGCCGTTACTATGGTCAATGACAATCTTGAACCCGGCCTGGTTAATGATATCGCTATGGATGTTGGCCATGAAATCCTTGCGATAATCATCGAGGACATGCTGGGGAAGATCGAGATGTCCGATATCATCGAGGGAGGCCCGTTCGAAGTCCTCACCGAAATACATCCGTTCGACTTTCTTCGACTTGGCGGTGGGCAAATCCAGTCCGCTACCATCGAAGAAGATCATGTCGATCTCTCGGAAATCGAGGGGATTGTGCCTGACGTAGATCCCAGCCGAGTAGCCTCCTTTTTGAAGTACGTAGCGAACTACCGGCACGGGCAGGGTTTCGATATCGGCCACATTGGCCCCGGAGGCCAGCAATCCGGAAATAAGGCTGCGTTTGAGAAGACGCGAGGTATCCGAAGCGTCGCGGCTGACCACAACCATGCTTTTTTGCCCGGCATAGGCGCCGAAAGCGGCCCCGACCTTGAGGGCCATCTCCGGGGTTATCTCGGTCAGGGCCAGTCCGGTAATTTTGGCGTTGGTAAACAGCTCCCGATTCCACTTTTCTCCCCAAACGAGGGAAGATGATACAATAGCGCCGTCGTCGACCGTCTTCCCCGGCCAGATTTTACAGTTGGCCTTGACGGTAGCGGAGTTGCCGATAGTGCAGTCGTCGGATACGATGACCTTGTCAAGCAGCTGTACGTAATTGCCGATTCGGGAACGACTGCATATAATGGACGTGTTGACGACGCTCTCGCGCCCGATGTGAATGTCGTTCCACAGGACGGTGTCGTTGAGCTCCGTGCCGGCACCCACCTGGCTGCGGTTTCCAATAACGCAGTTACGGAGCCTGGCCCCGTCGTCTATCGAAACATCGTTGCCCAAAACGACCCTGCCGGAGAACTCGATGTCTTTTCCAAGCTGGACATTGTTGCCGGTAAAAATCTCGTCTTGGTCGGATTTCTCCAGCCGGGCATTCAAGTCCAGATTGAGATTTCGATCGAAGAAATCCACGTGCACCCGCTGATATTCATCGACGTTGCCTATATCTTTCCAGTAGCCGGTCATGATTTTACCGTAGAGTTCCATGCGCTTGGAGAGCATCAGGGGATACAGGTTCTGGGAAAAGTCGAAGTTCGTTTTAGGGGGGATAAGCTTGACCGCCGATGGCTGAAGAATATATATGCCCGTATTTATGGTGTCGGAAAAGGCTTCTCCCCAGGACGGTTTTTCCAGAAAGCGGACAATCCGCCCTTCCTGGTCGGTGATTACAATACCGTAAGCGAGGGGATTCTCCATGCGTGTCAGAAGAATGGTCGCCTCGGATTTCTTTTCGGTGTGCCATTCGATGGCCCCGCCCAGATCAAAGTCGGTAATCAGGTCGCCGGAGATAACAATTGCCGGCTCGTTGACGTTATCGAGAGCGTAACGGACGGCGCCGGCGGTGCCGTAGTCATCGTCCGGTTTGACATAGTCCATTTTGACGCCGAAGGCCGAGCCATCTTTGAAATAGTCTTGAATTATTTCCGGCTGGAAATACAGGAGGGCGGTCATTTCGGTAATGCCATGTCTTTTCAAAAGCGTCACAACGTGCTCCATAATCGGCACGTTGGCGATGGGGACCATTGGTTTGGGTATGTTGATGGTAAGCGGCCGCAACCGGGTTCCGAAACCCCCAGCCATTATGATCGCTCTCATTAAAGCTTCCCTTACCTGTTAGTTGCTTCTATCTCGACAGGTAACCCTGCTCGACCAAAATACGAGACACATCATGGAAACTGTTGTATTTAACATATGCAATATCATTGGCGAGGCAGTATCGTTCAAGGTCTTTTTTGGCAAAAATAAGGTCGGCTTCTCTGGTGGCACAGGCATCCGAGTACCCGTCACCCACAAAAACCACACGGTATTTCCCTTCGGCGCTTTCGCGGAACTGCTGGATTCTCTCCCCCTTGCACACCCCGCAATGCCGGCAGGAGACATTCTGGTAAGGGAATTCCACTGTCAGGCCTCCGTTTTCCGGGCGACCGACATTGGTTTTGAGCTCCAGATGGTCGAGGTTGTACTTACCCAGAATGTACTTGATATAGAAGTCAAGGCCGTCGGAGGCAACAAATACCGGCGCGGTATTCTTTTCACAAAGCGACACGAATTCGACAAAACCCTCGTCCAGCTCAAATTGATCGATAAAACGATATATTTCTTCGGCGGAAGCTTTCACCATCCCAGCTTCCAGCGTAAGGCAGGTCCGGGTGGTCATACGGCCCGCCTTCCAGTCGGGAAGCAGGTCATCGTTTTTGCCGCCCGAAAAGTGATGGAAGATTGAATAGCCGACGTCGCGGCGTGTGATGGTTCCGTCGAAATCACAGAATACAGCAGTTTTCATAAGAAATATCTCTGAACAACGATTGCAGCCAGCATCAAGACCAGAACATAGGCCAGAATCGAGAATCGGAGCAAGCCAGCCTTGCGGAACTGCTCGGCCATAACGACCAGTTTGGCGGCGGTAGCCGCCAGTATCAAGACGATGCCGTAGGCAACCAGGTCAGAAGCCCCGGCGAAATCAAGCAAAAACAAAGCGTATACGACGGCAAAGTATATAAGCACCAGGTACCAAGTAACCCTCTGGACCTTGATCAGCAGTTCGACATTGAAGACTTTCTCTCTCACAACAACTCCTGTATCGGTTGATAGGATAATCGGTAGGCCAGGTACAGCATGATTATAAAGAATAATATCTTGACCACCAGCGGCTTTGCCATGGTACCGAGATAACCTCCGAACTTGGCGCCCAGGATTATCCCGAGCACCACACCCGGGAGGATGGAAACATCAATCTGGCCGTTTAGAAAATAGACGGTCGAAGCCGCCGCTGCCGAGAATCCGAGCATTAGTGAACATGTTCCCCGGGCCGTGGACAACGGCAACCCGATAATAAGATAAAGCACCGGAATTATTATCACGCACCCCCCGATTCCGACCAGAGCTCCCACGGCACCCGTGAGGTATGACAGCACGGTACATACTAACAGGTACCTTGTTCGATTGTCTTTGAATGTCATCCGTTCAACGGGCTTTCTGCCTTTCAGAAGCGAAAAAGCGGCATACAGGAGAATAACCGTGAGTATCAAACTGACATACGTCGACGGAATGTAACTGCTCAGGAAACTTCCAGTTATGTTGCCCAGGACCATGAACACAGAGAGAATGATAACGAGTTCGAGATCCACCATCCCCTTCTTCAGATATTCGTTTGAGGCCGAGAATGAATTGACGACGATAGCTGTGATTGAGATAGGAACGGCAATCTTTATATCCACGCCAGCCACCACGGTCAAGAACGGGACCATGATAATCCCCCCGCCGAGACCCAGGTAACCACCCAGAAGTCCTGCCGACAGACCACAAAGTATATAGAGAAGCTGCTCGAACATCAGTGTCCTTCAAGCAAAATCCGCGATGCGTAGGCGATCTCGGGTCGGGATTGTATCAGAATATCTTTGTAGGTGTGATATAAGCCGTATTTCCGCTCATAAGCTATCTGAAGCAGGCGCTGCCTGATATAATCTCTTTCCTTGCCGGGGGTGGCGTCATCTTCCTTTTTGGAAGACCGGATGATTGCATCGATACGGTCGAAAGTCGCCGCGAAACCGGCCTCTACCTCAGCCACTTCCTTTAGCTGCTCGGCCAGAAGCGTACGTGGTGATGTATAGCTGAATCCGTTTTCGCGCGCGTAAGCTATAAAGCGGTCCACCAGGCTATCGCCGACGGCACCCACAAGCATCGAATAAACAATCTCGTCCTCATTCCTTGCGGCGAACTGCCCCAGGAGGAGGGAATTTTCCAGCTCACGTCGGAAAGGGTTACTCCGGCTTGCGTCAAAGTAGAAATCGGGAGTTAACCCATGGCCAATTTCGTGCAGGGTCGAGTCGAACTCATTCAGATAAACCGGTCCTTCAAAATAATAGCGCGAGACCGTCAACCTGAGACCATCGCCATCAGGAAACCTAACATATCCCTGCACCAGACCTTTGCCGAAAGTCGTGTCACCAATGAGTACGGCGCGATCGGCCGCCTGCAGAGCACCGGCGGCTATTTCGCCCGCTGAAGCCGTTCCCCCGTCCACTATAATCGCCATCGGCAGACCATCCGATACATCTTGTCCCGTAGAATAGTGTTTTTGGTTGTTCCACCGCGAGCGACCGTCGGTGCCGACCATGAAGATACCTTCGTTCAGAAACAGGTCAGCGGTACGATAACCTTCGGCAAGGAATCCTCCCGGGTTACCGCGCAAATCAAGAATGATTCCCTTCGGGGTTGTTTCCCGGGCGGCAAGAAGGCTGTCCACGGCCACCCTCACGTCGTCGGTGGCACCGGCGTCGAAGTCCAGAAGGCGTATGTAAATCATGCTGTCGGGAGTATATCCGGCGAACGGGATATGCATCAGGGTAAGCCGGCGGCGGGTAACCACGACCTCGAACGATTCATCTGTTGCCGGGCGGTCGATCTTGAGGCGAGCCTCGGTTCCCTCTTCACCGCGCAGCAACCAGATAGCTTCTTCTCCTTCAAGATTCCGCAACGACACCGAATCGACCGCGACAATAATATCCCCTGAAAGCAGGCCGACCTCAGCGGCCGGACCGCTCTCGCGCACGGACATAATCAGCAGACCCTGCTCATGAAAAACGATGCTCACACCGATACCCGAATAGCTGCCCTCCAGCTCGTCATCGAGGTTCTTCAGATCTTCGCGTTCGAGGTAGGCAGAGTATCGGTCGAGTTTTTCAAAGATGGCGCCGCGGGCACCTTTTATGGCCGTCTGCCACTGCACCTCATCATGATACACTTGGTCGATCCTGAAAGCCGCCGCGGTGAGCGACAACGCGTCACTTATGGCCGGGTCGGAAAGCACGTAAATAGCCATACCTCCGGCGATAATCACGATCATCACCATAAACAGCGCTGAGAGAAACAGCGACCTCTTGTCCAGCATCGGCGATCGATTCATCGGCTCAATCTTCTGAGCAGGATCTTCTTAACGCTCTGGAAAATTTCATCGGCGGGTCCGGTGGCATCTATCACTTTCACCCGGCGGCGTTCCTTTCGGGCAATTTCGAGAAAACCGAGGCGAACCCGGTTGTGGAAAGCCTTTGACTGTGATTCCAGTCGGTCCGGCTTGTTGCCCCGGCGGGCAAAAGCCGTTTTCAAATCCACATCAAACAGGAACGTAAGATCGGGTAGCACCGTTCCCACGGCCACCTTATGAAGCCCTTTGACCATACGAATATCGAGTTTTCGGCCGTAGCCCTGGTAGGCGGTGGTGCTATCGTAAAACCGGTCACACAGGACAATAGTGCCATTGGCCAGAGCCGGCGCAATTTCCTTGGCGGTGATTTCCGTGCGCGCGGCCTCGTAAAGCAAGAGTTCGGTAATATGGGCCATGCGGAGTCTCCTGTTGAGCAGGATTTCCCTTATTTTCTCTGCCACCACAGTAGAACCGGGCTCGCGGAGCAACTTGACTTTGTATTTCTGGGAAAGCAGGTACTGGTAAGTCATTACGGCCTGAGTGCTTTTTCCACAACCGTCAATGCCTTCAAACGTAACGAACAGAGGCTTTTCCTTTTTCCCGGCCACGTCGGCTAAACCTTCACTCTACTGAAAAAAACCGGCGATATTGCTACCGCCGGTTAAGTTAGCTAAAACAATGTTGTCAAAAAACTATTTTTTCTTACGCACCACCCGCTTTTTAGTGGTGGTTTTGGCCGTCTTTCGAGTCCTGGACGTCACGGCCGGTTTTGCTTTTCGGGGCTTTTTGGCGGCCACCCGGGTTCTCCGTTCGGGGCGAGCAGCGGTGTGCTTCCACCCGTACTTCGTAATGAACTCTTCGGTAAGCCGGTGTGCCTCATCGTCAGTATATTGAACCGGTGGCGACTTCTTGAAATAGGCCGAGGGCTCAATGAGAGCTCCGGAAAGTCCATTATCAAGGGCCAGCTTGCAGCAGCGAATGGCGTCGATCACAACGCCGGCCGAATTGGGTGAATCCCAGACTTCCATTTTCATTTCAATGTTGAGAGGGACATCACCGAAGGTCCGGCCTTCCATACGGATATACGCCCACTTGCGATCATCGAGCCAGCTGACATAGTCGGACGGTCCGATATGGATATTACCGGCCCCGATGTCGTAATGGAGCTGGCTGGTGACGGCTGAGGTCTTGGAGATCTTCTTCGACTCCAATCGGGAGCGCTCGAGCATGTTCAAGAAGTCGGTATTACCACCAACATTCAATTGACTGGTCCGCTCCAGCCGAACGCCCCGATCCAGGAAGAGCCGGGTGAGAATGCGATGGGTAATCGTGGCACCCACCTGTGATTTGATATCGTCGCCGATGACCGGGAGACCTTTTTCCTTGAAGCGCTTTTGCCAGTACGGCTCACGGGCGATGAATACCGGAATGCAATTGATGAATCCGCAGCCGGCCTCAAGAATCTGTTCGACATACCACTTGGTGGCTTCCTCGGACCCAACCGGGAGATAACTTACGACCACGTCGGTTTTCGTATCCTTCAGCAGCTTGACAATGTCAACCGTATCGCCGGGGGCCTTTTCAATAATCTGTGACAGATAGTGCCCCAGACCGTCGTGAGTCATGCCCCGTTGCACCGTCACACCGCTCTTGGGCACTTTGCAGAAGACGTAAGTGTTGTTCGGCTTGGTGTAGATAGCTTCAGAGAGGTCTTTGCCGACTTTGTTCTTATCGATATCTATGGCGGCTGAAAACTCGATATCGCGGATATGATAGCCGCCCAGGTTGACGTGCATCAGGCCGGGGACAAAGTCATCATCCTTGGCCTTCTTATAGAATTCGACACCCTGCACCAGTGAAGAGGCGCAGTTGCCGACACCGATTATGGCAACTCTCACTTTACCCATCAGTATGAATCCTTTCTTTGGCGGTTTAAAAAGTGACCTTTGTCTCGAAATAAAGACCCGCCCGCAGCAGTGTCAAATACTTATTGACATAATATATCAATAGTCAATATAATATGACTATCTAGTCATATTATGGAGTAACCGTGGTCGCCATCCCTCTCGATGAAAACCTCATATCTGAACTCGTTGGCCGGGGCGTGGTTACCGATACCTTCCGCAGGCTCGGGCCGGACAAGAAGAGCCGGATTTACCGGATGGCCGTCAAACTGTTCGGGGAGTATGGTTATGACGGCCTGGCGATTGACCAACTGTGCGATGAATCCGGTATATCCAAGGGTTCGTTTTTTCAGTACTTCCCGTCAAAGACGCATCTGCTGGAATTTGCCATTCTCGTTTTCGACGATTACCTGGGTAAATGGGTGGCGGAAATCAAGGCCGCGGAAACGGCGGTTCTCGCGCGTGACCGCATCATGTACTTTTACCAGGCGCTGGTGGTCAACTCCAAACTCTTTCGCGATGAAGAGAAGTTCTTTCTATTCATAACGTCGGCCATGAACCATTCCGCG
>CP070674.1:10776-16964 GCA_020351995.1 Candidatus Zixiibacteriota bacterium | reverse complement strand
CCTCAAGAGAATCACCGGTGGTGACGAAGAACCGGCGGAATTCCGTTATCCCAAAGCGACCCAACCCCGCATCCATGACTTCTTGCGTGTCTGACACTCTGACAACAATCCCGGAGGTATCGCCGGGGGAAATAGTCAGTTCTTTGACAAAGGAGAGTTCCTTGCGACCGGTCAGGTCTTCGTGCATGACGGTATCACCGTGGATTTGCGTTCCGTTCCATGGTGAAAGACGGACAGTCATTTTGGTGCAGGGTTCGGTGGGAGCACAGCGGACAGCCATTTTCAGTTCACCGGTGGTCCGGTTGTAGCCGGTGAATTTCACGCTGAGCTTTGGCCCGGTGAGAGGGGCCGAGTGAGCCTGTTGTTGAGGCTTAGTGTTAACAGGCAACAGGAGAGATGCGAATACAATCAGACCTAATGGCGCGATAGGCTTTTTCACAAAATCCTTCCTCGTCCGATTTGCAGGTAAGGGCAAAATACCTGATAGCGGGACATCAAGTCCAGCTAATAAACGCCTGACAGCCGGGGTATGATTAATTCTCTCTTGTCATGCTGTCAGGTGAGGACACGTGACAGCACCTGAACCGACAGGCTTTGTTTACTTTCTGATAGACGGAATCGATCGGCGGGTCGTCCCGCCCCGCGGGGCCGTGGGAAGCAAATGATTCTAAGCCAAAAGAGTGACGCAAAATAGAAAAAGCTCCGGCGGTGATTTGCCGGAGCTTTACTCTTTTAAACTCGGACTCTCACCCGGGTATTACTTCACCAACACCATCTTTTTGGATTCGATAAAGGAGTCGGTTTTGAGACGGTACAGGTAAACGCCGGAGGCTACCGGGTGATCACTGTCATCACGACCATCCCAGGTGACGGTATATGTTCCGGCGGCGAGTTCGCCCTCGTGAAGAGTCTTTACCTTTCTGCCAACGATATCGAATATCTCGATCTGAGCGTGCGATCTGCAAAGCAGGCTGATTTTGAAGGTTGTGTTCGGGTTGAACGGGTTGGGGTGGTTCTGGCTCAGAGCGAAGCCCGTTGGCAATTCCGCCGAGGGGTCATACTCTACGGGGGTCTGCCCAGAAAGGTTGAACAAAATGGAAACCTTGTTGGAGCCAACATGGCCCACGGCCAAATCAGCGTACTCATCACCGTCAAGATCAGAGGCGAAAACAGAATAGGGGGAATCTCCGGCCGCATAGTCAACCTCGGGGGCAAAAGTCCCGTCGCCGTTGTTTGTCAGGATGGAGACGCTGGCAGGATACTCACTCGGCACGGCCAAATCAAAGTCGCCATCGCGGTCAAGGTCGGCGGCAAAGACAGAACGAGGACTATCCCCTGCCGCGTAAGTGACCGCAGCGACGAAGGTTCCGTCGCCGTTGTTTTTCAGAATGGAGACATCATAGGAATCATTATTAGCCACAGCCAAATCAGCATCTCCATCGCCGTCAAGGTCAGATGCAAAGACAGACTGAGGCTCGTCCCCGGCCGCGTAGTTGACCTTGGGGGCAAAGGTTCCATTCCCGTTGTTTTTTAGGACGGAGACGTTGTTGGAGGCAGTATTGGCCACCGCCAGATCCGTGTCGCCGTCATCGTCAAGGTCAGAGGCAAAGACAGAACAAGGATAATCCCCAGCCGGGTAGTTGACCTTGGGCACAAAGGTGCCATTCCCGTTGTTTTCCAGGATTGAAACATCGCCGGAAACACCATTGGCCACTGTGAGATCAGCGTCACCATCGTTGTCAAAATCAGAGGCGAAAACGGATTGAGGACCAACCCCGGTCGCATAATTTACCGCGGCGGCGAAGGTCCCGTCGCCGTTATTTTTCAGGATTGAGACGTTGTCATCCCATAAATTGACCGCGGCCAGATCGGCGTCACCGTCCCCGTCAAGGTCAGAAGCGAAAACAGATACGGGACAATCCCCGGCCGCATAGTTGACGGCAGTGGCAAACACGCCGTCGCCATTGTTTTTCAGGATTGAGACGTTGTCATCCCAGGCATTAGCCACGGCTAAATCGGCATCACCGTCACCGTCAAAATCGGTCAGGAAAACCGACCTGGGGGACCCGCCCGCGGTATAATAAAACGGGTCGGCAAAAAGCGGGGTCTCCCCAGAGGCCGTACAGGCGAAAGCCAGCAAGAATGCAACACTTAAAATAAACGATTTTAACACGAAACACCTCCTAACGTGCTGTTGATACCGTCGAACCTGTTGTTCAGACACTCAGGCATCGTGGTTAAATTCGAAGATCCGCTTGCAACGGAGTACTAAAGACACCACCTGACCCATCGGTGAAACCAGAAGTAGTCGAGGGCGCGTTCAGCGGCTCACCGGCGGCCGGCAGGTTGTGGTTTCCAAGTAAGCCTCCAACAAAACTGCCAATATTTATGCGGGTATGATTCGATAAGAAGATTCAGTGATGAATAACACGGATGAACCCGCTACGGACACTATCCAATGCAGGCGCGAGATGTCAATATTGCTAAGTATACCCACAATTCCGCGATTTGTCAACCCCCTCATCCTGTGGCCAACTCCTGAATATTCATAGGGGTTCAAGATTTTTAACTCCCACGAACAAGGTAATTTTATGTGGTCATCGCCGGGGTGCCCATCCAGCGGGTGCATTTCGAGCTTCAATTTATCCCCTGACACGCCTCATCATAACGCTTATCTTTTCGTAAATAGGCAGAATGACAAAAAGGCCCACATGGATATACAGAAAATACAACAATACCTGGTGGAGCATAGGCTCGATGGCTGGCTGATGGCAGACTTTCACGCCCGCAACAATGTTGCTGTTGATATGCTCAGATTACCGGGAATGATTACCCGGCGGTCGTTTTATTTCATACCCTCCATGGGTGAGCCGATAGCGCTGGTCAATATTATCGAGAAGAGCAAATTCGAGGGCGTGCCGGGAAAGGTCATCCCGTACCAGGGCTATCTTCAGCTTGAGAGTGAACTGGAGAGAATCCTTCAAGGATGCAACCGAATCGCCATGGAATATTCATCGATGGGCCGGCTGCCGTATATCGGTCTGGTCGACTACGGCACGCTCGAGCTGGTGAAGAGTTTCGACGTTGACATTGTTAGTTCCGCCGACATAGTGGCTAATTTTCTTGCCCGGCTTTCGCCCGAACAGATAGCCGCGCATCGAATCGCTGCTAACAATGTGATCGAAATCAAAGATAGCGCTTTTGGTTTCATCAAAGAACAGTTGACGGCGGGCAAGACCATCACGGAATACGATGTCGCCCGATTCGTGCTTGATCAGTTCGAGAAGTATGATATGGAAACGCATGACTCCCCCATCTGTGGCGTCAATGGCAACGCCGGTAATCCGCACTATGAGCCGAAGGCGGAAAAGTCGGCGGTTATCAACAAAGGGGATCTGATACTTCTGGATCTGTGGGGTAAGTTAAAACATCCGGACGGCGTATATGCCGACATCACCTGGATGGCCTATGCCGGAACGGCCGATGAAATGCCAGCACAGTATCGCAGTCTGTTCGGGATTGTGGCGGAAGCCCGTGATGCCGCCGTGGCCTATCTTCGTGAACACATTGGCAATCGTCCGGTGTTCGGGGCCGATGTTGACGATGCCTGTCGAAAAGTTATCGCTGATGCCGGGTATGGCGAGTATTTCACGCATCGGACGGGCCATTCTATCACGGGCGAAGGACACGGGCCGGGACCGAATATCGATAACCTGGAAACCGAAGATACCCGTAAACTTCAGAAGGGGCATTTGTTTTCGATAGAACCGGGTATCTACATGGCCGATGTCGGCTTTCGCACGGAAATCAATGTGCTGATCGGGCACGATGGCGTAGAAATAACCACCCTGCCGCTGCAGACCGAGATAGTGGCGCTCTTTTGATATGTATATCAGTCGCGAGATAATCGGACAATTAATTGAGCAGTTCGGTCAACCTGAGCGGGCAGAGTTTCGGATTCCGGTTGACCTGAAAGAGTTCGAGCGCATAAAAGCTTCGCAGAAGGACGACCGTAACCATGATGTTACGCTGTACATCATCAAAGATGGACAGATCGTTGTTATTGCCAAACACAACTATCCGCCGGACATGTACCGGGCACCCTCGGGTGGAATCGCGCCGGGAGAGACATTCATCGACGGCGCCAAACGGGAGGCGAGGGAAGAGACGGGCTGCGAGATAGAGCTGGAGAAATTTCTTTTGATCAGCAAGGTGGCTTTTGAGCTGGTTCCCCGTGATGGGCGCGCTATCGACTGGATCTCATACGTTTTTCAGGCCAGATACATTTCCGGTGATTTTGATTTTACCGACACCAGAGAGATAAAAGAGGTGAGGCTGGCCGATCTGTCGGAATTTGAGGAATTCTCACGAATCATGCGCGAACAGCCGATTGGCGGTCTTCACTATCGCGCCGCTCTTCACGATACGGTCAAGCAGTATCTGATTCGCTAATTGAATTCCGTGCCGATGATAATCTTTGCGTCCGCGCCTTAATCTCTTGACAAAGACAGATATTGTTGTATATATACGGTTGCTTAGCAGCAACTTGCGCGGTTTTTAGGCCGCACTCAGAGTACTTACCCGGCCCTGACAGGCCTTGAAATACGGTAGGCGAAAGCGTTAGAAATACGTTTCGGCAGCGGCGAGCCGAAAGCCTATCGCCCCGGCGACCAGATGTGACAGAGCACGCAGAACATCAATATAAGGAGACTTTCAATGAAGCAGACTGTGCTATGGACAGTGACTGTCTTGCTGATTCCGATCATTATGCTGATCGGTTCGGGCTGTTCCGATGGGGGTTCAGTGAATCCTGTGAATACCGACCCGGCCTTTGAGGCCAATCAGGTGGAGGCCCTTTCACGTCCTGAGGAGCCCACGACTTTCGTGGAGACATTTGACAGCCGGCGCAACGTGGGTGGATGGTCCTTCTTTACTACTCACAGGCCGACAATCGAAAGTGCTGGCGGCAATCCGGGGGGTTACCTGCATGATGATCACGTGGTGACATTCGCGCCCAAGCCGGGAACAGCGTTGGGCGAGGAGTCAATCTTTACCGGCGATTACCGGGCAAGAAAGATTACGTCTGTCGGCATCGACCTGAGATGTATTGATTATGAGTGGGACATTACCACGCGATACCTGACACTCATGTTGATGAATGACAACGGCACGCCGTTTGAGACTGAGGACGACTGGGGGGCTTATGTTTTCAGCGATGTGCATCTGCCGTCGAAATACGTTGCCTGGTTAACCTCGACGAGCGAGACAGACAACGAGCCCGGCTGGGTGTCTTATGATTTCGAGATCGCGTCGCAAGGCAGTGAACTTCCGGAAGGCTGGTCGTTCATTCGCCTGTTCCAGGTGGGCGCAGAAATGCCCAGCGGTTCCTGGACCAGACTAATGCAGAACGTGTCGTATGTCGAGTTCTTGTTTGGCGATCCGCTCCTGTACTACATCCTTCAGAGTTTTGACCTGGGGCTGGATAATCCGAGGATTAGCTGGGAGGAATAGAAAGAGAACATTTGAATCGAAGACTCCAGGACCTACTGGCAGTATGTGCGCCCCGGTGAACGATCTTTGGGACGGCAGCGTCAGTTAGTCTGAGAAAACAAGCAAATGCAGAACATTTAGATTCTTAAGATAATCAATAGCTAGGAGACCTCTGTGAAAAGCAACTCTTGTATGGCTGTGCTGGTAGTGATTGTGGCGCTGGCGATTCTGCTGATCGGCCCCGGCTGCTCACGCGACAGTTCGCTCGGTATTACTGACAGCAACGTTTCGCAGGCTGTTGTAGCCGCCGCGCCCGGCGAGCCGATTTTCGTCGAAACATTCGATAAGCATTCCAACGTGGGCGGCTGGAGCTTTTTTGGCAACCCGCACAACCGCATCGAATTCATCGAAGCCAAGGGAGGAAATCCGGGTGCCTTCCTGCACGCGACCTGCGGTAAGTTCGGGTGTCTCGACTCGGCCGCTCCCCTCCTTCGGACCGAGATAGGTAACGAGTCGATCTTCACGGGTGACTACCGAAGTAGGAAAGTTGCCAAGATTGGGGTTGACATCGCTATTTTCGGCGCCGCCAACACCGGCGGGCGCCCGCTGAGCGTGATGCTCAGCAATGACGGTGGGACGCCTTATGATTACACCGACGACATATGGGTTTTCTGGAAAGGTTACAAATTGATTCCGAT
>CP070674.1:8089-10676 GCA_020351995.1 Candidatus Zixiibacteriota bacterium | reverse complement strand
GCAAACCCGAAATCGGAAAATGCGGCAAGCTGCTTATAAATCTTCTCCGCGTCCTGAAACTTGATGCCGTTTTTAACCATCCCCAGAATCAGCCGTTCGCTGATAGCTTCCATCTTTTCCCACGAGCGTTTGTGACCCATGGCCCGGCGAAGCTCGTCGGCCTCACTGGCCGAAAACCCGGCCGCGACCACCGCCACTTTCATCCCCTGCTCCTGAAACAGAGGAACCCCGAGAGTCTTTTTCAAAATAGGCTCCAGGCAGGGGTGCGGGTAAGTTACCTCTTCTTCGCCGTTTCTTCGCCGAAGGTACGGGTGTACCATATCTCCCTGAATCGGCCCCGGCCTTATCAAAGCCACCTCGACCACCAGATCATAGAAACAATTGGGCCGATGGCGGGGAAGGGTGGCCATCTGGGCGCGCGACTCAACCTGGAAAACCCCGATGGTATCGGCGCTGCTGAGCAGGGCATAAACTTTAGGATCATCATAAGACAGGCGGGCGGGATCGATCTCGATACCGCGATGCTTCTTAATCAGCTTGAAAGCGATATCGATAAGCGAAAGCATCCCCAGCCCCAGTAGGTCAATCTTAACCATCCCGGCATCGGCGGCATCATCTTTATCCCACTGGATCACACTCCGGTCGGGCATGGTGGCGTTTTCTACCGGGGTTACTTGGGTTAAAGGGATTTTGGTTATAATCATCCCGCCGACATGAATGCCCAGATGCCGCGGGAATTTCCGTATGCGACGGCACATGTCAACCAGAAGTCTAACCCGCCTGCTGTCGGTCTTGAAATTAATATCCTTCAAACGTTCGGCGATTTCTTCAGCATCGGAAAAATGGTCCAGATGCTTGGACAGCTTGTCAACCTCGTCTAACGCAAACCCTAACGCCTTACCCACCTCCCGCGTGGCCGACCGTCCCCGGTAGGTGATAACCTCGCATACCATGGCGGCGTGCTGACGGCCATACTTGTTGTAAACATACTGGATGACTTCCTCGCGACGGTTGTTGGCGATATCGATATCAATATCGGGCGGCTCCTTGCGGTTTTCGGAAACGAATCGCTCGAACAGAAGGTCCAGTTTGATAGGATCGACAGCGGTAATCTCAAGACAAAAACAAACGGCCGAATTGGCTGCCGAACCGCGCCCCTGGCAAAGAATGCCATTGTCCTTACAAAAATGGGCGATATCCCAGACAATCAAAAAATATCCCGACAGGTTAAGCTTCGCGATAATGGTCAATTCGTGCTCGAGCTGGCGAACTACTTTATCGGTTAAATCACCATACCGCCGTTTTGCCCCTTCGTAAGTAAGCTTTCTCAGGTAGCTGTGGACGGTCTCGTCTTCGGGAACGGGGAAATCGGGAAGGGAAGTAGGCAGGTTGTCAAATGAAAATTGGCACTGTTCGGCAATACGGACAGTGTTTTCGACAGCTTCGGGATAACGCGAAAAACGCCGGATGATTTTATCGACGGGTTTCAAATAACGTTCGGCGTTCGGGTACAAAAGGCTGTTGGCGTTATCAAGCGTGACGTGGTTTTTGATGCATGTCAGAATATCCTGAAGCTGCCTGTCTTCGGGCATGGCATAATGAACATTGTTGGTGGCGACCACCGGAATCGCCAACTCTCGCCCTAAATGAATGAGACCCTCACCGAGGGTTTCGTGCCGGGGAAGATTATGATGTTGCATTTCAAGGTAGAAATTACCCCGCCCGAATAACTCGTTATATTCAGCGGCCAGCCTGTGTGCCGTTGCCCAATCCTTCTTGAGTATGGCCGAGGGTATCTCTCCCTCCGGGCAACCCGAAAGAGCTATCAGGCCGTCGGCATAAGACGCGAGGCGGGTCTTTTTGATTTTCGTCTCATCTTTTCTGCCTTCCAGTTTGGCTTCGCTGATAAGCTGACACAGGTTGGCGTAACCGGTATCGTTCTTTATCAGCAAAAGCAAATGATGGTCGTTCTCTAAAGTAATTTCACTGCCGAAAATCGGCCTGATTCCCTTCTCCAGGGCCGCCTGGTTGAACCGGACTATACCGTACAGGCCGTTGGTATCGGTAAGGGCCAGCGCTTCATACCCCAACTGATGCGCCTGTTCGACCAGTGTTTCCGGATGACTGGCGCCATCGAGAAAAGAGAAATTCGAATGGCAATGCAGCTCAACATATTTCATGGGATAACCGCCCGGACTCAGTCAAACACGCCCTGCACGTACCAGTGCGAAGCCTGACGGTCAAAATAGAGCAGGTAAAACTGATGGTCATTGGTCTGTACTTCGTAATACAAACGGTCAAAACCGTATTTCCACCACTCGCCGGATAACTCCCACGGCCCCTTCTGGTCGACAATGGATTTCGAGCCGGCCTTTAGTTTTAGCTGCTGAAGTTTCTTCCCGCAGGCTATTACTGTCGCCTTTTGAGCCGGCGACAACAACCTTAGCCCGGCCACAGGATTAAGAGCATATGAACAGGCATTGCCTGGTTTATTTGCGTGGTGTGGCTTATGCTTCTGGCTAAGAGGATGAAAACTGAAATTGTTGTCGGGAATGATAGCCTTATTGATCGTGGCCAACATCAGCCT
>CP070674.1:0-7989 GCA_020351995.1 Candidatus Zixiibacteriota bacterium | reverse complement strand
ACGAAACCCGGGAAGGTGAGATCGGCCTTTTCGTAACTTCCCCCCAGGATAATCCCGGGTGAAAAATCGAGCGAAGTTTTCCGGCTCAGCCAGTTGCGATACCGCCCCTTGATACCGAACAGGTCGCCGCCAACGCCGCTACAGTAGACAGAAGCGCCCACCGCTGAGTTGCTGGTGATGTTTTTCATGTGACCCAATTCGAGAAACACAGACGCGCGGCCGTCTTTTTCGCGCACATCGGAATCACCGAGGCGGGCTAGAAAACCGCTCTCGAGCACCCAGAATGACTGGCATGAGTCGAGCGGCTTTCCGCGACAAAACGTGCCACATCCCGCCGAAATGGTTTCGACGGCAAACACAAGGACCAGCAATGGAAGCAACTTGACAACAAAGCTGGGGAGTCTTGTTATCACTCTGCCCTCCTCAAGCTTATTGTGCTCATGTCAGGCTGTGAGGATGTGAGGATATCGTTTTCAATGTATATACAGTCATGTCTCTGGCACAGATGCAACAAATACTTGAGGCCGCTTAAAATCGGTTGTCCGGGGCTATGTTTCGACGTATATTGACGGGAAGTAACTATGTCACATCCGCTTTTCCATTTCAACGATCGCTGCGGTGAACTCGATGAGGTGTACGGCGTTATCGGCCGCGCCCTGTATATCGCCACCCGCTTCGAACGCAACTGCCGCGAACTGGGTACCCTGGTCAAATTAAAGGGAAGCGCGCACCTGATGGTCGACGACCAGACGCTCGGAGAATTGTGCCATCGCATGCAGGGCAAGATCGTCTTCAAGCACGTAAAGGAATTCGCCAACGATCTTGAATCACCCCTGGAACTGGTGCAGACTCTTTACAAAGCCAAGCATTCCCGCAACTACATCGCTCACGAACTGGCCCCTGACTTTGACCACGTGCACGAGTCCAACCCGGCCGATGCCCATAAGTCGGTCGCGTCTGATCTGGAGCCGCATATTCGTAACCTGGCCGTAGGCGATTGCCTTGTTCTTTATGCCGCGTGTAAGATAAAAGGCGGCGATGTACCATCAGGACAGGAAATAGAGGGCTACGCCGACGCGGTGGTCAGGTGGGTCTTCGGATGCCGGGAGAACGTATGAGAACGGTTCGATCGATAAAAACTATGCAGAATATCAGCCGCGAACTGGCGGCGAGAGGCAAACGGATTGGTCTGGTGCCTACCATGGGCTTCCTGCACGAAGGTCACCTGTCGCTCATAAGGCGGGCGCGGAAATATTCTGATGTTGTCATTGTAACCATATTTGTCAATCCGGCTCAGTTTGGCCCTCACGAGGACCTTAAAAAATATCCGCGCGACGAGAAGGGAGACCTGAAAAAGATCAAGGCAGCGGGCGGCGATATTGTCTTCATTCCGAAAGCGACCGACATTTACCCCGAGGACTTCGAAACCTTCGTTGATGTCGAAAAGCTTACGAAAGTGCTCGAGGGCGCTTCACGCCCGACCCATTTCCGCGGTGTGACAACCATCGTAGCCAAGCTCTTCAACATTACTCGCCCCGATGTGGTCGTGTTTGGAATGAAAGACTACCAGCAGGCTGAGGTCTTGCGCCGGATGACAAAAGATCTTGGCTACCCGATCAGATTTATCATATCGCCTACGGTGAGGGAAAAAGATGGCCTGGCCATGTCGTCCCGCAACAGGTACTTCACTCCTGAGCAACGCCCGGAAGCGCTCTGTCTATATTTTTCCCTGCGCACGGCCCGTGAGATGGTCAGATCGGGCGTCACCGACTGCAAAAAGATCGAAAAGGAGATGCGAGCCGTTATCAAAGCCGCCTCCCCAACGGCCGAGATCGACTATATTGCCTTCACCGACTTCCATACTCTGAAGCCTGTCAGGATAATCAAAGCCCAGTGCGTGTGTTCCCTGGCCGTCAAGGTGCATGGCGTGCGACTGATTGACAACCTGGGACTGAACGTCCCCGAAAAAAGTGCCCGCCGCGCCGATTAGGTATTGACCTTACGGCCGTCTTGCGTTTATTAGCCGGAAAATTGAATGATGTGAGGATTATGCTGGATGCCAGAACACACGAATATAAAAATTGAATCGCCCGGCGTGAATGTCGCGGTTGTGAAGAAAGATTATGACGGGTGGAAATTCCTTATCCTGAAACGCGCCGAGGGAGAATCCTATGGCGGCTACTGGGGATTTATGACCGGCGGTAAGAAAGGAAGTGAATCTGTCGCTCAGGTGGTCGTCCGGGAACTGAAAGAGGAGACGGGTCTCGATCCCGACAGTATCTGGGCCTCGGAGTACCTGGTTCAGTTCTATGAACCGGAGTTCGACGCCATCTGGATTCTTCCGCTGATCGTGGCAGTCGTTCCCGAAGATGCCGAAGTCAACTTATCGCCGGAGAATTCCGAGTACCGGTGGTTACCGGCTGGAAAAGCCCGGCACCTTGTCAGCTGGAACAATCTGGTGCACGCCATCGATAATATCGCCAATGAGCTGGAGATATTCCCGGCCCGTAACTGGGTCCAGATTACGCCCTGAGAAACCCGGACCGGTCGATTGTGAATACCGGGGCAAACCGGCTTGAAACACTGGAACTTTCTGCTACGTATACGGTTAATAGACGATGGCAGCAAAGAGGCACCGGGTGCCCAAAATGCTTGCCAAATATGTAGAAATGACTATATTTTCTCCCTGATTAGAGGAGCGTAGGCACTAAATGTTAATCACCGTCTGCAAATCGAAAATCCATCGGGCAACCGTCACGGATGCCAATCTGGACTATGTTGGCTCGATTACTATTGACGCCGACCTGATAAAACGGGCCGATCTGATTCCTTACGAAAAGGTCCAGGTGGCCAATATCAGCAACGGTGAACGATTTGAGACCTATGTCATCGAAGGCAAAGCCGGCAGCGGTGTGATTGCACTTAACGGTGCCGCTGCCAGAAAAGGCAACATCGGCGATCTTGTCATCATCATTGCCTACGGTCATCTCGAAAAGGACAAAGCGGCGGGCTACAAGCCGGCGGTCGTTCATGTCGACAAGAATAATAAGCCTGCAGACAATTGATCCTGATCCTTCCGCCAAAAGAAAATTCTAAAGACAGGAGTATTCTAAGTGCCCCAGACGAAAGCAGCCATTGTCCTTGCGGCAGGCAAAGGCAAGCGCATGAAATCCGACATCCCCAAAGTGCTGCACCGTATCCACGGCCGTTCCATGATCCGGATGGTGGTTGACACCCTGACGACTCTTAGATTCAATAAGATCGTCGTAGTGGTGGGCTTCAAGGGAGAAATGGTTGAGGAGGAATTGCAAGGCTGTCCCGTGGACATTGTCTGGCAACGGGAACAGCTTGGTACAGGCCACGCCGTGATGATGGCCCGGGGCACCCTGGCTGATTTTGACGGGGTTACCTTGGTGGCCCTCGGCGATGTGCCGTTTCTGTCGGCCGTCACTATTGAAAGCTTGATCGACACCCATAATCGAACGGGGGCTAAGGCTACCTGTTTATCGGTGGTTCTCGATAACCCGGCTGGCTACGGACGAATTATGCGGGACGGTGACAGCAACGTTTTGAAAGCGATTGTGGAGCACCGAGATGCTTCCGAAGAGACCCTGCGGATTAAAGAGATAAATACCGGTACTTTCTGTTTTGACAACCGGCTGCTGTTTGAGACCCTCACCCAGATCGACAATGACAACCTGCAGGGGGAATATTACCTTACAGATTGCGTTAAGGTTCTATATAACAAAGGCTTTCGGGTATCCGTGGTGAAGGCCGCCAACGCCGATGAGGGGCTGGGAGTGAACTCGGCCGAACAACTGGAGGAACTGGCGCGGAAGTTCGAGAACAAAACGTAAGAATGCAAATATTTCTAAAACCGGGATTGGGACGTATTTGTTATAAGAGTAACATGGTGCGCGGTTACGGTCGATAATTGCAGTACGGGATTTTTATATTGACCGCAGGCCGCTTTGGAGCTAAATTACTACTGTTAGGTTAGATAGGGAGAGACTATGAAAAAGACACTGGTGATGCTTATGGTGCTGGGGCTAGCGTTCCCGGCCTGGGGGCAGCTTTCTGATGAAGCGGCTCTAGATGATTACAATCGGTCCAGCTCCTTTGGAATCAAACCCGCGGTGTCACCTTTTTCCCTTATTGACCTGTCAAGAGTAAGATGGTCGAACAGCTACTCGGTATCGTTCTTCTCCGGCGGCAATTATTCAGGATCGGTCGGGCTCTTTAGGACAACCATGTTTTATGATCTTTCATCCAAGCTTTCGCTTTCACTGAACCTCGGTGTAGTCCATAACACCGGCGCAATCTGGGGCGATGGTAGCAGCAATGCCTCGTTATTGCCGGGCTTCATACTTGATTACCACCCGTCGAATAGTTTCCGCATGAGTATCGGAGTTCAGACCTACAGCGGGTATGTCCCTTATTATTATTATTACCGGCCGGCTTACTGGGACTATCCAGTGGCACCCTAAACAGCGAGGAAATTATAGCACAGTAATCCCGCGTTTCCCGCCCTCTGCCCGCAATAATGATTGTATGGCAAATTCCCTCATAAAGTAGTGACAATAGATTTTTTTGATGTCGGCACAGAGTTTAAAGAAACGACTTGATTTCAAGTTATTAGCATCGCTCGGCCTGGCCCTCGTTTTCATTATCACCGTAGCATTGGTCATGTCGATGGCGGTGAAGGTTACCAGGGGCGTAAGCCGTACCGAAGAGACGCCCAAACGGGTCATGCGACTGGAAATCCTCAACGGTTGCTCCCGGTCCGGGATTGCCGGCGAGGCGGCAGGGATTCTGTCGGACTTCAAGGACTCAGAGCTGGAAATCATTGTCATCGGTACCGGTGATTTCGACCTGCGCAAGGTGTCCCGAACCTTCGTGGTCTCCCGGAATAAAGACAAGTCCGCCGCTGAGTACCTGGCGCGACTGATGGGAATCGAAAGCTCGGAAGTGACCTATAAACACCTCGAGAATAATTACCGGCAGGTTTCGGCGACCCTCGTGCTTGGAGAGGACTATGTCGCGACCATGCTGCCACAGGCTTCAGACAAGGAGTAGATGACAGGCACGTTGAAGAAAAAGAAGTTATCACCCCTCGCACTGGCTCGAAAGGCCGGCCAACTGGCTCTCTCGAAAAAGGGCTTCGATGTCAAAATCCTCAAACTCGAATCGATATCGTCGGTGTGTGACTACTTCGTTATTGTATCCGGTGAAGCGGACGTGCACGCCAAGGCACTCGGGAACGCGATTCTCGACGGGCTTCATGAAGCCGGCTACAAGCCGTATCACAGCGAAGGGATGAAAGAAGGCAACTGGATCCTGCTTGATTATATCGACGTGGTCATCCACGTTTTTCTCGAACCGACCCGGCGCTTCTACGCTCTCGAAAAACTGTGGGGTGACGCCCCGGTCGAAGAACTTAGCGATAACTGATAGATTCTGAAAAACAAATATAACGTTTAAATAAAAGGATGAAGCTATGGCAACAGAGCTGAGTGACTTAAAAGCAAAAACCATCGCGGATCTCCTCAAGATGGCCGAAGAGCTCGATATCCCCGGGGTATCGGGACTTCGGAAATCGGAGTTGATCTACAAAATCATGGAGCATGCCTCGTCGAGCGAAGGCAATATCCTGGCCGAGGGTGTGCTCGAAATCCTGGAAGAAGGGTACGGGTTCCTTCGCTCGCCCGACTACAACTACCTTCCCGGGCAGGACGACATCTATGTCTCGCCCTCGCAGATCAAACGCTTTGATCTGAAGACGGGCGATATTATCTCCGGCCAGGTGCGCCCGCCGAAGGATAACGAACGGTATTTCGCTCTGCTTAAGATCGAGGCGGTTACGAATGAAGATCCGGAGCAGGCCAAACACAAAACGCTGTTTGACAACCTCACGCCGCTGTATCCGAACGTGCCGTTTCTGACCGAGCTTGATGCGGAGGAACTCACAACGCGAATTATCGACCTGATGTGCCCCATTGGCAAGGGCCAGAGAGCTTTGATTACCTCGCCACCCAAGGCCGGCAAAACGATTATTCTTCAGAAGATCGCCCAGGCCATTACCGCCAACCACCCTGATGTCGTGCTGATCGTGCTTCTGATCGATGAACGTCCGGAGGAAGTCACCGATATGAAACGCTCGGTGAAAGGTGAAGTGGTCTCGTCGACTTTCGACGAACCGGCAGAACGTCACGTTCAGGTGGCTAACATGGTGCTGGAGAAATCCAAGCGCCTGGTCGAGCGCGGCCGTGACGTGGTTATCCTTCTGGATTCCATCACCCGCCTGGCGCGGGCGCATAACGCGGTGGTACCGCACTCGGGCAAGATTCTCTCCGGCGGTGTGGACTCCAACGCCCTTCACAAGCCGAAACGGTTCTTCGGCGCGGCGCGCAATATCGAGGAAGGCGGGTCGCTGACTATCGTGGCCACGGCGCTGATCGAAACGGGTTCGCGTATGGACGAGGTTATTTTCGAAGAGTTCAAGGGAACCGGTAACATGGAAATGGTTCTTGACCGTCGCCTGTCCGACCGTCGTATTTTCCCGGCCATGGATATCAACCGATCCTCGACGCGTAAGGAAGAGCTGCTTATCGACGCCGAGACGCTCAACAAAATCTGGATTCTGCGCAAGTTCCTGGCGGAGATGAACCCGATTGAGGCGATGGAGTTCCTTCTGGACCGTCTGAAAAAGACCAAGGGCAACAAGAAGTTCCTCGCCTCGATGAAAGACTAGCGTAGCTAGATTTGTCGTGGGTGACCCCGGTAGTTTGCTGGTTGACGGTTTCCGTACATAGGCCTACCTGCTCTCTGGTTTAAGAAAGAAACCCCCTCAATCCCCCTTATCAGGGGGATAGGCTTAGCCTGTTCTATTTCTTTGTATGAGTATGTTGTCGTAGTGCTTAGAGCGATTTGGGTTCGTTTCGTCATTTTTTACTTTGGTGTCGAAACCTCGCCGCTCGGCCGTGACTCTGTCGAGCAGTCCTTCAAAGTCCAGGATTCAGGGTTTCGACCTACCACTTCGTAGGGGTTCAGAATTTTGAACCCCTACGAAAGGGTGCATCCTGTCGATCAGGGGAAAGGTTGTAGAGAAAATGCGGTCGAATTCACGGTCGACAGATCATTTGACATTTATGTACCGTAAGGCGTTTATTAGGTAAGGGGCGGACAAAGCGGGAGGTTGATTGGGGTTGAAAATAACTTTCAGCAAGTAGCAAGTAGGTCGAAACCCCTGCCGGCAGGTCACCCGCTTCGCGGGGGAGGTTTCGACATAGATTCTCGAGTATGGATGACAAACATTCGCAGATATTATAAGAAGGGTAATGTATACTTTCTGACGCATGTCACGTACAAACGCGCTCCGCTACTTGTTGACCATAATGACCTTGTGTGGCAAGCGATTGAGAGAATATCACAAACATCATCGTTCGACCTGTCAGCCTGGGTCATATTGCCCGATCACATGCATCTTTTGATAGACCCTGGTGACGAGGATCTTTCGCTTCTTATGCGTCGCGTGAAGCTTTCGTTTTCGGGACTTTATCGAGGCCGGGTGGGTTTGTACGGTGGTCGCGTGTGGCAGAACCGGTATTGGGATCATGTGATTCGTGATAGGGATGATATGAATCGACATATTGATTATATTCATTATAACCCGGTGAAACATGGTTTAGTTGGGGATCCGTTTCAGTGGAAGTACAGCTCGATTCATGATTATTATGAGCGGGGCTATTATGCCCGGGGTTGGGGGATATCGCGGGAGATGGATTTTGTTGGAGAGTTTGGTGAATAGTGAATTGTGTCGAAACCACGCTCGGCCCCGCTGAGGGCGGGGACCGATGCTCAGGGGTTTCGACCTACTTGGGCTGATGATTATGCGCGAAATTCAGTCATAGTGAACCTCGAGAAGATCAGGCGGGAGGATGGCATTAGAATCTACGGTTATGTCATTATGCCGGAACACATCCACCTGGT